>NZ_POXG01000001.1 GCF_003044565.1 Neisseria sicca
AACTGAGCTACCACCGCGCATCATTGTTTTGCAACAATGAAAGGAAACTTGGTGGGTGATGACGGAGTCGAACCGCCGACATTCTGCTTGTAAGGCAGACGCTCTACCAACTGAGCTAATCACCCGAGAACTTCGGATTAAACCAAAAAACCTCTATTAGGGCAAGCCGTTTGTTTTAAGATAAATATATTTATTTGAATATAAATAATAAATAAGTTTAGTATTATCTCAATCAAAAATCATATGCCCCAGTTTGTCGGCTTTGGTGTGCAGATACCGTTCGTTTTCCACATTTTCGCCGACATGGAGCGGAATACGTTCGACGACGTTGATGCCTGCATCTTTCAACGTCTGAATTTTTTCGGGATTGTTGGTCAACAGCTTGACCGCGCGGATATTCAGATGGTCGTAGATTTGCTTGGCAAGCGTAAAATCACGTGCATCAACGGGTAGTCCGAGCGCAAGGTTGGCTTCGACCGTATCCATCCCTTCGTCTTGAAGCCGGTAGGCACGGATTTTGTTGATTAAACCGATACCGCGCCCTTCTTGACGCAAATAAACGATGACACCGCGCCCTTCTTGTTGAACCGCTTTCATCGCCGCTTCAAGCTGCGGACCGCAGTCGCATTTTTTGGAAAACAGCGCATCCCCGGTCAAGCATTCGGAATGGATGCGGGTCAGGACAGGGAGGTCGTCTGAAAAATCGCCCATCGTCAAAGCGATATGTTCTTGTCCGCTCGGCTCTTCAAAACCGTGCATAGTGAAGTCGCCCCATTCGGTCGGCAGGCGGCAGGCGGCAACGAATTTCAAGGTATTATTCATGTTCTTCTTCCTTGTCTTCGATGCCTGCCAATGCTTTCAGCGGCTCGGCAAGTGCCAAAGCCAGCGCCGACCAATCCGTTTGGGCTGCTTCATCGGCCTGATCTTTATCGGCAAATTCAGCATGGACCACGCCCAAAACCGTACCGTTTTGAGTAGCGACAGGAATGGACAACTGGCTTCCACTGCCTTTATTCCTGTCGCCTTGGATTTCGTCCAGCGAAAGCCAATAGGCAATATCGTTGGCAATATTCATCCAGCCGCTCTGCGCCGTACGGCAGGCAAGGTAAACCGTACCGTTTTCTTCATGCACCGCCAACAGGTTCTCCAAAGGCTCGCCTTGCGCCGAGATACGAACCAGCCTTGCATGTGGTTCACTCGGAATGTGGATGTAAACCGCCGCGCTTTTGACGGCTGTTGCGCGACTGAATACCGAATCCAGAGCCATGAAAACCTGTTTGAGCAAAACTTCATTTTCCGACGTTTCTCCAATATGGTCTGCCAGCTTCCAACCGTCTTCTTCACGCCATAAAACCGAGCGGTCAATCGAAGCATTGCCCATATCCATCACCGTCTTCGCGGTCAGATAAGCAACACGGAGGTCGTCTGAAGACAGCTTCAAACCCTGTGTCTGTAAAAAATCCTGAATCAGTAAAACGGGCATGATGTTCCTCTTTGATATTAGTGTGTTCCGGCAGATAACCGACCTACCATTATATCGGTCGGAATAAAGCAATTTCAAGCCAAAGATTGTTTGCAGAGCAGGATACTTTGTGTATAATCCCCAGTTTCATCACGCGGACGTGGCGAAATTGGTAGACGCACCAGATTTAGGTTCTGGCGCCGAGAGGTGTGAGAGTTCGAGTCTCTCCGTCCGCACCACCTAACCCCTTTCAGGGGTTATTTTTTTGTCTAATCAAATCTAATGCAGTAATCAAGATTCAATACTGGTAAGGCTTTCAGGCTAATAACCCCCTTGCCAAGTGTCTAAATACCTCCAATGCCGTATAATTGAATAAACCAAAATATGGGGGTATGATTTGGGGAATCTGACAACACCCCCTAAAAACATACCCCCAATGCCCCTGAACGACCGCCAAATCAAAGCCGCCAAGCCGTCTGATACTGGAAAGAAAGCCAAGTTATTTGACGGGGGCGGCCTGTATCTTGAAGTTACCCCAGCGGGCGGAAAAGTATTCCGCCTGAAATACCGTATAGATGGCAAAGAGAAAACTCTCACTATCGGGAAATATCCGACCATTTCACTGGTAGAAGCCCGCCAAGCCGCCGAAAACGCCCGCCGCATGATTGCACAAGAGCAAGACCCATCAGCAATGAAGCAACAGGCCAAACAGGAGCGCAAAACGGCCTTACTGAATACCTTTGCCAACGTTACCAAAGCATGGCATGAGAAAACCACCAAGCGCAAAAGCTGGAAGCCTAATCATGCCGCCCGTGTTTTGCGGTACTTTGAAACAGATGTTTTCCCTATTATTGGGGAAACGCCTATAAACAAAATCGGGAAAAAAGAGATAAAGGCCGTATTGGATAAAGTAACAGAGCGGGGCGTATCTGAAACCGCCGAAAAAATCAGGCAATGGATAGGCGCGGTGTTTACCTATGCCGGTTATGAAGAATTGACCGACCGAAACCCTGCCGCGTTACTGAAAGGCTATATAGAGCCAACAGAAAGCAAAAGAATGCCCGCCCTACCCCGTGAAGAATTGCCGGAGTTTTACCGCCGCCTGATACTGGCAGATTGTGAGCAACAAAACAGAATTTGCGTAATGTTGATTATGCTTTGCTTTGCCCGAAACAAAGAGATACGCGGCGGCCAATGGCAGGAAATCGACTTTAAGCGCAAAACATGGACGATTCCCGCTAATCGTATGAAACGGCCACGAGAGCACACAATCCCCTTGTCTGATTGGGCGATTGAGCTATTAAACGAACTACACGCCATAACCGGCGAAACACCCTTTCTATTTCCAAGCCCTAAATCCAAAACTGGTTACATTAGCGAAAATACAGCGGGCAAAATCATCAACAGCATGGGCTATTACGGGATAGCCACCCCGCATGGTTTCCGCTCGCTTGCAAGCAGCGTTTTGAATGAACAAGGCTTCAACCCTGACGCGATAGAACGGCAGCTTGCCCACATTGAAAACAACAAAATCCGCGCCGCCTACAACCGCGCCGATTATCTGAACGAGCGCAAAGAGTTTATGCAATGGTATAGCGACTTTTTGCGGGAACGGTATAACCAAGCATTGCAACTGATCCGAGATGGTAAGACTGATTAGAGGTCGTCTGAAAATATCTACTTCGAGTTTCGGAGTGTTTTTTATAAGACTGAAAAATAGTATAGGAATTTATAAGAGGTAAAAATGGCTTGGAGACTATATTACACGCTTGAAGAAGCGGCAGAAAAGTTAGGTAGGGAGTTTAACGATACCTACACAGCAAATGACCTAATACATTATGCGGCTATTGGTTTAGTTGAGTTATATATAAATGGGATTGGACGTAAATATTATTTTGCAAAGAGACCATTTTATGATTTGACGTATGACGAAGAAGAAAAAGGGAAATATGCGGAATTACCCGAAGACTTAATATATGGAGGAGACTTCATCCCTATGACACAATTTGATGCGATGTGTTTCGAGGGAGGAACGGAATATATAGAAATAAAACATGTGGATAAATTAGCCGTCATAGATATTCATGGAGAACTGGGGAAAATCTATGCTGAATCTTCTTCTGAGTGGAAAGACCTTGAAACATTAGTGTATTGCCTCATCCCGAATGAGTTACTAGGAAATCTATTTCAAATTTCATCAGAGGACGAACCAACAAAACGAGAAGAAATAGACAAACCTGAAAATGTAATCAGAGTAAAAAGGCATGATTTGTGCATTTTACAAGATGATTTAACCATACTGCGTCAGGAATTGGCATACAGAATTAAAGGTAAGAAAGTAAAAGAAGTAAATGACAAAAAATCGTTACTCAACATCATATCAGCCCTGAAAGATACGCTAATTGACAAAGGAGTCTATAAGAACCAAGCTGGAATTATCGAATATTTGGCAAATGAAGCAGAAGGTTACGGATTATCTGAAGCCAATCTGAAAGCCAAATTTGCAGAAGCGAACAAGCTGAAAAAGTCTAATTAAACTTGGAAAAGTCTAATTGTACTGAAGCCGCCCACATGGGCGGCTATATTTTTGCCTGTCATATAACCCCGACTAAGAAAGGCAAAGCATATGAATACTGTATTACGAGTAAACGATACCGCCCGCGTTATGGGTGTTTCACGGGCGACTATTTGGAATTGGGCAAACCCTAAGAGCCGCCATCACCGCCCTGATTTTCCTAAGCCTATCAAACTTTCCGAAAATATTACCGGCTGGCTTTCTAGTGAGATTGAAGAGTATCTCGGCAAACTAGCAGCCAAACGCGAAGAGCAGGCAAATTGATTTATCAGGCGCAAAACAAATGCCGCCTGAACGGACATTCAGACGGCGGAAAGGATTATTAAGCATGAGCAGCTATTCTACCAACGGCAAGGCAAAAACGCCAAGCCAAAAAGAGCGCGTTTTATCCCGATTGAAACAGGGCAGCGTTACATCATGGGAGCTTACCCAAATGGGGATATTGGGCTACAACACGCGCATCATGGAGCTTCGCAGGGCGGGGCATGACATCGTTACCGTGATGGAAGAAGTAACAAACCAATTCGGGGAAACCGTGAAACGCGGTCGGTTCGTATTAATCAATTAAATCAGGAGCTTTAACAATGAATATCGAATATACAAAGACAACTTTTGAGACCCGTCAAAAGTTACTGAAAGAAGAAGAGGACAAATGCAGCGAACTGACCGCCCAAATTGAAGCGGCGGAAGCTGGTGTTACAGAAGCGCAGGCGGTGATCAATGAATTTGCAGGGTTGCGAAACAGACGCAAAGGCATATTTGCAAATTTGTTGAAAATGGGCAAACCGACAAACAGCGAAGAAGCCAAAGGGCTTGATTCAGAGATTGCCGCCAAACGTGAAGAAGCAGACCGCGCCGCCGATATGCTGGAAGCGCAAAAAGAACTGCTGGAAAGCCTTTTTGATGAACGCCTCCAACATCTGAACCGCATTTCAGAGCTTCGCAATTTATTGTCCGTTTCCCGATATGAGCTGTTTATCGCCGATATAGAAGAAACCCACTTGCCCGAATATTTGGAAGCCGCGCGCGCCTATGCCAATGCCGCCGCGAAATTGGTGGGGATCGGTAAAGCCGCCGTTGAGATGAAAACGAAGCTACAAGAAAACGGTTTGCGGGTTGATTGCCCGTCTTACGGGCAATCCCTGCCAAATCGAATCATTGATTTACGTTTGCCGGGCTTCTTCAACATGATGGACGGTACAGGCGGAGAAGAAAACGCTATTTTCGACATCTTGGAAGACATGGAGAAAGAAAAAGAAGCGGCTTTGGACAATTTGAAATAGCAACACTCAAACAGCCGCCCAAAGGCAGAAAAATCGCTATTGGGCGGCGTTCTGAAAGGATTAAGGACATGACCCCGAAACAAGAACAGTTTGCCCGTCTGTATGTGGAAACGGGCAATGCGAGCGCAGCATATCGGCAAATCTACAACACCGACAACATGAAGCCCGAAACGGTAACGAATGAAGCCTATAAGCTGCTTCAAAACCCCGATATTTCCGCGATGGTGGACGGCTTAAAGGAAGAAGCGCGGCAACGACACGCGGTAACGGTGGGCGACCTGTTGCACGAATTGGAACAGGCACGGGCGGCGGCACTGGCAGCCCCTACCCCGCAAAGCAGCGCGGCGGTATCGGCAACGATGGGCAAGGCAAAAATGCTGGGCTTGCTGGTGGATAAGGCGGAAATCAAGGCAGAGGCGGAAGTCAGCACGAAACAGGAAAAATACACCCCGCCGTTAACGGACGATGAAATGAGGCAAGTCATGGAAGATTTTTTTCACAAGCCATACAGTGAAATCACGCTTAAGGACATCATCGGAACCGTTGGAGAAAATACGGAACGCATCGGGTATGCAATAACCATGATTATCGTGGATAAAAAAATTTAGCCGCCTGATGCAAAAATCATTTGACAAATCGAGCCTTGAGAATCAGAATCTTGGTTCTCTCTCAAATACAGTTAGCCCAAATCAGCAGGGTAAACGCTGATTTTTTATCGCCAAAATTCTTTTACGGGCGTTTGCGATGTTATTAAACGTTAACATTTCAGACGACCTATCACGAGTTATGGCGGTGTGTGGTAACGGTAACGTCCACGCCTGACTAACTGCAGGAGAGAGCACCGCCCCCTTATTTGGGCTTCTCAAATCTCAAACAGTTAGGAGCATTTCAAATGCAATCTTCAAATTCTATCCAAATCCAAGACGTTCAATCCCCATCAGAACAAGGCTTTTGCGCCGTCGTCCACGAACCGACTGCGTATTTAGCCGATATTGACGTTCATTCATGTACCGCCCGCCGTTTGGGTATCTATCCATCACACGCCGCCGCCGTTGCCGCCTGTCGGTCGTTTATTGCTTCACTTTCAGACGACCTAAAAGCATGGGCTGCTTACAGCGTAACGACAGCCGAACAAATCCGCTAAATCCCTGAAAAACACCCGCCTTTATGCCGCCCGTTTTGGACGGCATAAGGCAAACTTCGCCCTAGTGTTTTCATAAGTATTTGATTTTTCGATATTTGATATTTTTGGTGCGCTGGGCATGGAGGACATGAAAACATGAAACAGACTGATAAAAACGACCGTTTCCGCCGCTATTTCAACCGCGCTTTGCTGGTGTTTTGGGTGTTGTTGACGGCTTTGGCAATCCGAGCCTGTAACCAGCCCGCCCATGCAGAAACGGAGCAGGCAATCACGGCAACCCCGACCATATGGGAGACCGACCCGATGGCGGGGGTAGTTTTAGAACCTGTAACAGAGGAGGCGCGGCAATGAAGACCATCACGGAGAAGCTGGCAAACCAGCTAAACAGCAAAGAGAAGGCAATCGCAGCGGTGGACGTTTTGACCGCCGTCTTGCTGATTGTGAACGACGGAGCAAGCCGAAAAGCCGCGATTAATACCGTAGCAGCCATAGCGCGTGAAGCGATGGACAGATATGGGGAGGCAGAACAATGAAGCCGACCTATCAAGACATCAAAGCCGCCGCGCAATACCGCTGGCAGGAAATTCACGCCGCCATAGGCATAGACCCGCGATACCTGAAAAACAAACACCAGCCTTGCCCCGCGTGTGGGGGCAAAGACCGTTTCAGATACGACGACAAGGACGGTAACGGCACATTCATTTGCAGCCATTACCACAACGGCGCGGGCGACGGTTTCGGCTTGGTAATGCACTATCTGAATTGCGGTTTTGACGAAGCATTGCGCGCCGTAGCGGGCGTGTTGAACATGGGCGGGGTAAACCCCTTGCCGATACCGCCCACGCGCCCACAGACGCAACTATGCCCCGAAAAAGACCACATCGGCAAACTTGCCGCATTGTGGGACGGGGCAGAACCGATAACCGCCGATTCCCCCGCCGTGCAGTATTTGAAATCACGCGGTTTGGACATGGCGCAATTACCTGAAAACATCCGTTTTTTGAAAGGGGCGGATTATTGGACTAGGGGCGAAGATACGCCGCTTTTTATCGGTCGTTTCCCCTGTATGGTTTGCGCCATCCGCGATACGGGCGGTGAGCTTCAAGGCTTGCATATGACCTATTTTCAGACGACCTATGACAAGCCATGTGGAGAGGACGGACTACACGCCCCGCATTATCGAAAGCTGGCAATCAAACACCCCGAAACGGGCGAAGATTTGCCCGCCAAGAAAATGCAGAGCCGCAAACAGGGCAGCATTTCAGGCATGGCGGTTCACTTGTTTCCCATTCCTGAAAACGGACGGCTTGTCATCGCAGAGGGTATAGAAACCGCCCTTGCCGCCCGTAAACTGTTCCAAGCCCATGACTGGGGCTTATCCGCCGCCTTGAGCGCAAACAGCATGGCGAAATACCGGCTTTCAGACGACCTAAAGGAAATCGTGATTATTGCCGATAACGACACGCCGCGCCCCGTAGGTTTCAAAGCCGCGCATGATTTGGCAGTCCGAGCCATCAAGCAGGGCATCAAGGCGCGCATATGGCAGAGCGACACACCAGGCTATGACGCATTGGACGAACTGAAAGAAAAAAGGTCGTCTGAAGCCCAATCAGACGACCCTATCCAACAAAATGGAGACGTTACACTATGAAAACGAACGTAATTATAGATGCTAAAGCCATTGAAGACTACAACATCGACAACATCGAACCATACCGCCCGCGCCCCCGCTTCGATACCGACCATCGGGGCGTATGGTGGATAAACGTCAGAACAGGTAAAGACGGCGAAGCCATCGAAGCAGAGCCGCTATTGCTTTCCGACCCTATCGACATCATCGGCACGGGGCAGGACAACGACGGCGCGTATTACCGCGTTATCCGCTGGCAGGACAAAATCACACGCCAAACCAAGACCGCCGCCATCCCACAAGCGGAAATCGGCACGGTTCAGGGCTGGCAGCGTTTGCAGAGTTACGGCTTGACCGTCATGAGCGGGCGGGCAAAAAGGGAGCGGCTGGCAGACTATTTGCAGACACAGGGCAGCCGTACCGCCTTTACCATTACCGACCGCGCGGGCTGGCACGGCGACACCTACATCATGCCCAGCGGCGAAACCATCACGGCAGACGGCAAAACCCCCGCCGTCATCTACAACGGCGACACCGGCCAAGCGGCGGCATACCGACCAAACGGAGAGCTTGGCGACTGGCGGCAAAATATCGCCCGATACGCAGCGGGAAACAGCCGCCTATGCCTAGCATTGGGCGCGTCCTTTGCCGCCCCCTTGCTGTCCCTGTTGAGCGAAGAATCAGGCGGTTTTCATCTGATGGGCGATTCATCCGACGGCAAGACCACCGCCGCCAAAGCAGCCTTGAGCGTATGGGGCAGACCATCGGGCAGCCTGTTGTCTTGGAGTGGCACGAAAATAGGCTTTTCCAATACCGCCGCCGCCCGCAATGACGGCTTGCTGGTGTTGGACGAAATCGGGCAGGCAAGCCCCCACGTCATCGGCGACACCGTTTACAGCGTCATGAACGGAATTAACAAAGTACAGGGCGCAAAACAGGGCGGAAACCGCGCATTGAGCCGCTGGAAAGTGATGATGTTCTCCACAGGCGAAAAGACCCCCGATTCCATCCTGAAACACCACAAAGGCGATTGGAACGCAGGACAAGCCGCCCGTCTGCCCAGTATCAGAGCCGCCGCCCGATACGGCATTTACGACACCTTGCACGGCTTCGAGAGCGGGGCATTATTGAGCGAACATATCGCCCAATCCGCCGAACAATATCACGGGGCAGCGGGCAGAGCGTTCATCCGCCGGCTTTCAGACGACCTAGAGCAAGCCAAACGACAGGCAAACGAGCGCATGATCGCATTTATGGAGACCGTCCCCGAATTGTCAGGGCAGGCACGAAGAGTGGCGAAACGCTTTGCCCTTGCCGCCGCCGCTTTGGAGCTTGCCGCCCCTGTTACCGGCTTGCCCGTAGGTGTAGGCATGGCAGGCGTGAAACAATGCTTTGACGAATGGCTGGAAGCCAACGGAGCGGGGAAACACGAAGACCGTAGAATCATCGAGCAGGCAGCCGCATTTATGGACGTTTACGCTTTGTCCATGCGCTTTTCAGACTGGAACAGCCAAACCGTGAACCAAAATCACGCAGGCTATCGGAAACAAGAAGGGCATATAACTGAATATTGGTTGATTCCTGTTGTATTTGAAGAAGAAATCTGCCAAAACTTCGACAAGCTGAAAGTTTGCGAAGTGTTACACGCCGAGCAATGGCTGAAAAAACCAAACAACGGCAGATGGCAACACCAGCGCAAATACAACGGCGCGTCAGCACGATTCTATGTTTTGATGGGAGAAGCCCCGCCCGATATTGACGAATGACCGAAAGACAGCCCGCTATGACCGATACAGGCGGGCTTTTTTGCGCCCATTACTTCAGGCGAACCATTCCATACGCCATAAAATCAACAGCAAGCCCCTAATTTTCGAGAATTAGGGCTATTCATCCCCTGCCCAATACTAATCCCATACCCAAACAGCAAAACTCGCTTACAGCGCAATTTTGACCTATTTACGCCATATCTACCAAAAAGGCAGGCAGTGAATAAATAATTTCGATACCAATACGCGCGCGCACGCGCGAGAGCCATACAACGAATTTTGCGAGTCCATAAAAAGGAAAAGAAGACCAAGACGCGTGGACAGATAAAACCCTATGCGCGAGACAAATAAAGTGGTTACCGTGGTTACCACAAAACTTAACATTTATAACTATATGAATATAAATATAAAAACACAGAAAAAACGGTAACCACCTACATTAATTTAACAGGTTACCGAGTGGTTACCAGTGGTTACCCTTTTATTTTCATGTACTTATGCCCCAAATCAAATAGCGGTAACCAGCGGTAACCATGTAAAGCTCTGTAAGTGGTTACCGCGAAAGCCCCGATTTATAAGGCTTTGGCAGCGCGGTAACCACAGTAACCACGGTAACCACCACTTTTTTTATCTATATACGCTTTTTCTTTATTCTTGCCTCTTGCTGCTTATTTGTATAAAATTTGATACATGAACAGAGAGAAGCCGATTGAATGGCGTGATACATCGCTAGAAGACCTAAAAGCCTTTCCGATTGAAGCGGTAAGGCATTTCGGCTATGAGTTGGGATTAATCCAAAATGGCTTAGAGCCGACAGACTTCAAGCCGATGATTAGTCTTGGCAGCGGGGTTATGGAACTTAGAAAACGTTTGCCCGACGGGGCGTTTAGAGTGGTTTATGTGGCTAAGTTTGAAAAAGCCGTCTATGTATTGCACAGCTTCCAAAAGAAGAGCCAAAAAACCGCCCCGAAAGACACAGCAATCATCAAGAGCCGATATAGGGCATTGATACAGGAGATAGAAAAATGACATCGAAAACCACGCATATTACACCGGTAGGCGGTAATGTTTTTGCCGATTTGGGTTTTCAGCCTGACGAAGCCGCCAAACTCAAGGCACATAGCGATATGATTATCAGAACCAAGTTACAGCTTGCCGAAAGCGTCAGCGCATGGATAAAAGAGCAGAACTTGAAACAGGAACAGGCGGCAGAAATCTTTAACACCAGCCGCCCCCGTGTTTCCGATTTGGTAAACGGCAAAATCAGCAAGTTCACGATAGATGCGTTATTAACCATGCTTGCTAAGACAGGCAAAACGGCGGAACTGAATATCAGCCGCTAATCTGATGGCGAACAGCTAAAGTGGAGTAATGCTTACCCCTGAAAAATTTTGACTTTGACAAAATGGGGGTGTATTTGGGGGTATTTTTCCAAATTCATAAAATTATATTTATAAATATCAATATCTTAATTATTTAATTCGAGTCTCTCCGTCGCACCATTATAATCGTATAAAACATATACTTACAACACGCTGGGACAGTTATGAGACACAAAAAAGCCGTCATTTTAGATGGCTTTTTTATTTTTATCGTTAGCGGTGTTTTGGGATGCAGGCTTCGATTAGGGTGGGAGGTCGTCTGAAAACTTAAATTGTGTCTGTTTTGTAAGAAACTTGCTTTCGTTTCAATTTTTCGCCCAAATCATTCTGATGGGTTTGATAAGCTATAAGGCGGATGTTTTGTAGTGCATTAGATTAATGAGACAACATAGAACAAGTAAACTAATGGGAAGTAAAACCGAATAAATCAGTATCTTCATTTCTACACCTGTTTGATGGGAAAGGTCGTCTGAAAATGGTTTTAGCGAAATTTGCTATGTCCGTTTTCAGACGACCTTTTTTGTTTTTACCGCATTAGCATCGATATCTTGAGCTGTTTAATTAATTTCAGGTTGCGGGACTTTGTGTTGGACGGCGTAAACGGCGGCTTGGACGCGGCTGCTGAGGTTGAGTTTGCGCAGTAGGTTTTGGACGTGGACTTTGACGGTGGATTCTGCCAAGTCCAGATGGCGGGCGATGACTTTGTTGCTGTGTCCGGCGGCGAGATAGCCAAGGATTTCGAGTTCACGCGGGGTGAGGGTGGCGAGTGCTTGGTCGGTGCGCGGTGCGGACGGGGAAATCAGGGACTGGACGAGGCGTGTGGTCATTTCGGGGGAGAAGACGTTGTCGCCGTCGACGGCTTTGCGGATGCTATCGAGCAGGAAGTCGGCGTTGATGTTTTTCAGCAAAAAGCCGCGTGCGCCGATGCGCATGCATTCGGTCAGGTCGTCGCTGTCTTCGGAAACGGTCAGCATGATGACGGTTTGGTTCGGGTTGACGCCCAAGATTTGTGCCAGTGCTTCGCGTCCGTTCATGACGGGCATGTCAAGGTCGAGTAAGACGACGTCGGGTTTGAGCTGTTCCGCCATTTTGACGCCGGACAAGCCGTCGGCAGCTTCGCCGATGACTTCAAAATCGCTTTGGCGTGAGAGTAGTGCTTTGATGCCGCTGCGGAAGAGTGTGTGGTCGTCGATGAGGATGATTTTAATAGTCATGGGTCGTTCTCTTGTGTTGCGGTAAGGTTAAGGTAACGGTTGTGCCTTGTTCGGGCTGGGATTGGATGTCTAGGTTGGCATTGATGCGGCGCGCGCGCTCTTGCATGATGCCGAGTCCGACATGTTCGCCGGAGAGTTTGTGCAGGTGTTGCGGGTTAAAGCCGATACCGTCGTCTTCGATGCTCAGGGTAAAGTTTTGTTGGTTGAGCATGCTGATTTTGACGTGTTGGGCTTTGGCGTGTTTGCGGATGTTGGACAGGCTTTCTTGCAGGATGAAGATGATTTGCAGCTGTTCGTCATCGTTTAGTGTGCGGCCGTCGTCCTGCCATACTGTTTCTACATTGATTTTGGTTTGGCGTTTAAACCTGGACAGCAGGGTGGTTACGGCTTCCGGGAAGTCTTTGTTGCTGATTTTGGTCCGGAAGTTCAGCAGAAGTTCGCGCACGTCTTCGTAACATTCTTGTACGCCGTCTTTGATGAAGCGGATGTTTTCTTCGGCTTGTTCTTTCTGGTCGGCATGGAACGCGCTTTCCAGCATTTGAACTTGAAGATTGAGGAAGGTCAATGCTTGGGCGATGCTGTCGTGCAAACCTTGGGCAATCAGGTTGCGCTCTTGGAGTACGGCAAGCAGGCGCCGCTCTTGTTCGAGACGGCTGCTGGCGATGGATACACCTAATTGACCGCATAATGTACGCAGGAGTTCGTTGTCGTTGTCGTTAAGTGTGGGGTCGTCTGAAAAATATAGGGTCAGGATGCCGAGTTCTTCTTCTTGATAGGTGATGGGGAAAACGACGGTATGTTTGAATAGGGGTGTTTCTTCTTCAGGTTGGGTTTGTTCGGTGTCCGAATCGTCGCCTTCTGCTTCGGACAAACCGATGGAGGCGACTAGGTTTGTGTTTTTGCGGTCGTTGTCTAAAAGGCGGATGCTGCCTGCGCTTGCGGAAACGGCTGGCAGGGTCCGTGCGAGGAATTCTTCTGCTGCTTCGCGCGGGGTAAGGGTTTGGTGCAGGTCTCGCGTGGTTTGGTAGAGCAGGGTCAGGTCACGGTTTTGGCGGGCGAGGTCTTGGGTTTGTCTGGCGACTTGTCCTTCCAAATCGGTATAGAGGACTTTCAGACGACTGCTCATTTGGTTGAAGCCTTTGCTGACTTGCGCAAACTCTTGAATCTGTTCGGTATCGATTTGTACGCCGAATCTGCCTTGGCTGATGGTTTCTACACCGTCGCGCAGGGTTTCAAGTGGACGGATAATCCAAGCGTAGTGCCATACGATCATTAAACCTGCGGCGACAAAAATCATCAGCATCATCGCCATTTGGAAACGGCGCAGCCATAAGGTGTTTTTTTCGTTGGCGTTTTCCAATGCCTGTAAGAACAATTCGATATTGCCGGCAAAGCGGTAGAGTTCGATCTGCGTCGGTCTGCGGTAACGTTTCAACGCGGGTTGGATGTTTGATTTCCAGTCGATTAAGAGCATGGATTGGATCAGGCCATAGGCCGGCGGTGTTTCCGAAGGCATCAGGGGATAGATGGCATCGCTTTGGGTAATGCGCAGGAGTGTTCCTTCAAATTCGCGTAATTGGTTGTCGATTTGCGCTTGCGGGGTGCGTTCGCTTGCCATATAAGCCAAACGGTAAACCTGCATTCTCAAGCTTGCGGCATCATCAATGACGGTGGCTGCGTTTTCCAGCCTCAGCGATAAAATCAGGGTCAGGATGACGGACAATAAAGCCGAACCAACCCATAAGACAGTCAGCAGTTTTAATCTTGAGGACAGGCTCAGGCCGCCTGAAAATAGGGTTCGTAAGCTCATGGAATAAAGGAAGGGCGTTGTGTTGCCAAATGTTATAAACATATCATTCTTTAAGCGGGGAAACAACCTGTCCGAAAAGGAATTTGGCGCAAATGAGAAGAGATTAGCTTTAATGTAAAATCGTGTTATGATAAAATTCACTTTATATGAATTTTATCGCGGGCAATCGTCTTTTCAGACGACCTCGAGCGATATGCCGATTTCTCAGGGAATCGGTCGAAACACAACATCCATGAATTAAAAAAGATAAGAATCAGCCGATTAACAGTATGGGCACACAAAACCAGAGACTTCACAAAGGACTACCAAAATGAAAACCTTCGCATTGATATTGGCCGGCGGGCAAGGTGAGCGAATGGGAGGGGCGGATAAAGGATTAGCGTTGTGGCGTGACAAGCCTTTGATTGATCATGTTATTGAGGCGGTAAGCCCACAGGTTGAACACATTGCCATCAGCGCCAACCGGAATTTGGAGGAATATGCTCGCCGTAGTGCGCATATTTTTGCCGATTCGCGTCAATGGCAGCATTTGGGACCGCTAGCGGCTTTGTGTACGGCTGCCAATGATTTGCAGATTGCGGCGGCGGATTGGCTGTTGGTGGTACCGTGCAATATGCCCGCGCTGCCGGCAGATTTGGTGGCAAAATTTGAAACGGTTTCCAAGCGCACGCCTTTATGCAACGCGTTTTATGTGGAAACGCCGGTCACGCCGCATCACAACGTGATGTATATCCGCCCGCAAATCCTGCAAAGCACCGTCCCGTATCTGTATTCGGGGATGAAAACCTTGAGTGGCTGGCTGCATCAGCAACGGGCGAGATCGGTGCATTTTGGTTCGGAAGATGTTTTTTTCAGCTGCGATACGTCGGAAGATTTGCGGGCGCAGCCGCTTTAAAAATTGCATTTTGGTTTTAACATGGAAAGCCGTGCATCCCATACAAAAAGGTCGTCTGAAACTTTCAGACGACCTTTTGTCATTTGCTTTATTGGGGGATGTATTGTTTCAGCAGTTCGCGGAACTGCGCGCCGGTTTCCGGATGTTTCAAGCCGTAGGCGACAGTGGCTTCGAGATAACCCAGTTTGCTGCCGCAGTCGTAGCGTTTGCCGTCGAAGGCATGGGCGAGGACGAACTCGTGATCCAACAGGCGGGCAATGCCGTCGGTCAGTTGGATTTCATTGCCTGCGCCGCGTGGCAGGTTTTCCAAAAGGCTGAAAATGTGAGGGGTCAGAATATAACGACCGACCACGGCAAGGTTGGACGGCGCTTCTTCGGGTTTCGGTTTTTCAACGATATTGGTAATTCGTTGAAAGCTTTTCAGTTTTTCCACTTCAACAATGCCGTACGAGCCGGTTTGCGACGGATCGACGGTTTCCACGCCTAACACGCTGTTGCCGCTTTGATTGTAGATATCGACCATTTGCTTCAGCGCGCCTTTGGGCGCGTCAATCAAGTCGTCGGCAAGAATGACGGCGAAGGGTTCGTCGCCCACTGCGGCGCGGGCGCACAATACGGCGTGTCCCAAACCTAAAGCTTCGGCCTGACGGATGTAAAGGCAGGTAATGTTGGAAGGCAGGATGTCTTTGACGTGTTCCAGCAGTTTGTCTTTTTGACGCATTTCCAGCTCGGTTTCCAGCTCGTAGGCTTTGTCGAAATGGTCTTCGATGCTGCGTTTGTTGCGGCCGGTGATGAACACCATTTCGGTACAGCCTGCTTCTACTGCTTCTTCTACCGCGTATTGAATCAACGGTTTGTCGACGATGGGCAGCATTTCTTTCGGGCTGGCTTTGGTCGCGGGCAGAAAGCGCGTACCCATGCCGGCTACGGGGAAAACGGCTTTTTTAATCGGTTTCATGTAGTTCCCTTCAATTTAAATGTGGAATCGAGGTTTCAGACGACCTCGGTTGCATATGATTGACTTGGTTGCCACGCTGTCGACGACAAACGAATAACAGCATCTAAAAGGCGTTCAACGAACTTAGAGTGTTCATTCTCCGATAAGTTGCCAAAATCGGTCGAAAACCGAATCAAGGATTTGGACGATTGTGTAAGCCAGCTTGGTTATCTCTTTGAATGCTCTTAATAAATGCTTAACCCAGCATCGCCAAAAGTTCTTCTTCGCTCAATACCGCCACACCCAAGGCATTGGCTTTTTCCAGCTTGCTGCCGGCGGCTTCTCCGGCGACGACGTAGTTGGTTTTTTTGGAAACGCTGCCGGAAACTTTTCCGCCTGCGGCTTCGATCAAGGCTTGGGCTTGGTCTCGTTTGAGGGTGGGCAGGGTGCCGGTTAACACAAAGGTTTTGCCTGCTACGGCTTCGTTGACGTCGTCTGAAATCCTTACTTCTTGGTTTTCAGACGACGTTTGGGCAAAGAAGGTTTTCAGGTTTTCGAGCAGGGCGGCGTTTTGTGTCTCGCTGCGCCATGCTTGCCAGTCGGCGGGGAGGGCTTTGTCGGTTTGCAGACCTTCTATGCTTTTGCCGGCGAGTTCCCATAAGGCTTGGGCTTTGTTTTCGCTGATTTTGAAACCGGGCAGGCGGGCAATCCAGCGTTGCGGCTCGGCGTGGCGGGCGGGCGGGATGGTAACGGCTTGGGTTTGCGGGGCAACGCCTGCGGCGAGCAACTCGTCTATCATCGCCTGCTGCGCGTCTTGGGCGAAGAAATGGGCGATGGAGTGGGCGACGACGGTTCCGATGTCGGGCAGGCAGGCGAGGATGGGTTCGGGTGCGCGGCGGACGTGTTCCAGCGAACCGAATGCCTGCGCCAGCGTTTTGGCGGTGCGTTCGCCGACATGGCGGATGCCGAGCGCGAACAGGAAGCGGGCGAGTTCGGGCGTTTTGCTGGCTTCTATGCCTGCGAGGATGTTTTCCGCCCACTTGGTCGGCTGTTTTTTGCCGGTTTGGGTGTTGCGTTCAGACAGGTCGTCTGAAACCGTTTCGGCGTCGCTGTTTTCATTTTCAGACGACCCTTTATCCGCTGTTTCCTTCATTTTTTGCAAGGTCGGGATGTCGAGGCGGTAGAGGTCAGCGAAGTGGCGGACGAGATCTTGGGCGACAAGCTGCTCGATTTGTTTTTGACCGAGTCCGTCGATGTCCATCGCTTTGCGTGAGGCGAAGTGGATTAAGCCCTGTGCGCGTTGCGCCTGACAAAGCATGCCGCCGCTGCATCGGGCGACGGCTTCGCCTTCTTCGCGTTCGATTTCGCTGCGGCAGATGGGGCAATGGGTCGGCAGGCGGTAGGGCTTGTGGAGTGGAACGGATTGAGTTTGGTTTGCGGACGGTGTTTTGGCAAACAGGTCGTCTTGCTGATGCTTGAGGTCGTCTGAAACGTTGGAAACGGCGGTTTCCTGCATCGGACGGCGTTCGAAAATCACGCGCACGACTTCGGGAATAACGTCTCCGGCGCGGCGCACGACGACGGTATCGCCGACGCGCACGTCTTTGCGCGATACTTCGTCCTGATTGTGCAGGGTGGCGTTGGTTACGGTTACGCCGCCGACGAATACGGGTTGCAGGCGGGCGACGGGGGTAACGGCGCCGGTACGCCCGATTTGCACGTCTATGGCTTCGACGACGGTCAGGGCTTCTTCGGCGGGGAATTTGTGGGCAATCGCCCAGCGCGGCGCGCGGGAAATGAAGCCGAGTTCGCGCTGTTGCGCCAAGCTGTTGACTTTGACCACCATGCCGTCGATTTCGTAGGGCAGTTCGGGGCGCTTTTGCTGCATTTGTTCGTAAAACGCCAATACTTCGTCGATATTTTTGAAACAACCGAAATTACCGTTGGGCAGACTGAAGCCGAGTTCTTGGAAATAGGTGAGTTCTTGGATATGTGCTTCCGCGATGAAACCGCCTTGCTGACGGGCGACGGAGTAGGGGAAAAAGTGCAGTTTGCGTTGCGCGGTAATACGCGAATCGAGTTGGCGCAGGCTGCCGGCGGCGGCGTTGCGCGGATTGGCAAAGGGTTTTTGCCCGTTTTCGGCTTGACGTTTATTGAGGGTGGCGAAATCGGCTTTGAGCATCAACACTTCGCCGCGTACTTCGATGAGTTCGGGCACATTTTCGCCGTGCAGCCGCAGGGGGATGTTGGCGACGGTTTTGACGTTTTGGGTAACGTCTTCGCCCGTTGTGCCGTCGCCGCGCGTCGCCGCCTGTACCAAGACGCCGTCACGGTAAAGCAGGCTGATGGCGAGGCCGTCGAATTTGGGTTCGATAACGTATTCGGGATTGCCGCCGTCCAAGCCGTCGCGCACGCGTTGGTCGAAAGCGTACATTTCGGCATGGTCGAACACGCCGTTTTCACCTTGCGGGGAAAAGGCGTTGGTCAGCGACAGCATCGGCACTTCGTGGCGCACTTCGGCAAATCCCGCCAAAGGCTCGCCGCCGACGCGCTGGGTCGGGCTGTCGGGCAGTTTGAGCTCGGGATGGTTTCGTTCCAACGCTTCGAGTTCGCGGAATAATTTGTCGTATTCGGCATCGGGTACGCTGGGCGCGTCGAGGGTGTAGTATTCGTAGGCGTAGCGGTTGAGGAGGTCGGTGAGTTGGCGGATATGTTGTGCGGTTTGATTCATGGAGGAGGGTTTTCAGACGACCTTCGTCTGATACAGGAGGATACGGGCAAAGGTCGTCTGGAAAATGATAGGTTGAAAACAGCTGAATTTTACCCGAAAAAAAGCGGATATGCCGTAACGACATATCCGCTTTGATTGCATTCGATTTTAGGAGAACAGGCGCAGGGCTTGTTTGCTGCCGGGTTTGATGCCGACTTTGAGCATTTCTTCCTGACGCGCCAAGACGTAATTGCGAATGTCTTTGAGCCATTGGGTAGAAACTTCTTCCATTTTGTCGTTGACCAAATCCAAGCCCAACTGACCGGAGAGGCGTACCGCCAAGTCCATGAAGAGGTCGAAGGTTTTTTCGCCGGCGGGCGCGTGCGGGATGTCGAGCAGCATACTGAAGCCTTTGTAGGACTGGTTGTCCAAGAGGGCGTTGGTAAACGCGTCGCCTGTGAGACTGTGGATGGCAAACATCGGACTGCCGGTTTGTCCGGTGTAGTGGAATGCGCCGTCTTCGCCCAACACGAAACCGAGGTTTTCAACAGAAGCGCGCAGTTCGACGCCGCTGATGTTGCTGTGTGAAACCAAGTGGATGGCGATGGTTTGATCGACGCGGGCGCAGAAGGTATCCAATGCCTGCGCGACTTCGGTAAACGCTGCCAAATCGGTGTGGAGGACTTTGCCGCCCATCAGTTGGGCGAAGGTGTCAACCTGTTGGTTGAACTGTTGCAATTCTTCTTGGGTTGCCAAACCGTTGCGGCTGACTGCTTGCAGGCCGACGACGAAACCTTGGTAATACACGCTCGGAATCGGTTCGGCAACTTGGAAGCGGTCGTCCATGGTGCAGCCGATGATTTGGAAACGGTGGCGGTTGGACAGGCGGGGCAGGGCGTGCAGCTCTTGCGCTTCAGAGAGGGCGATGTAGGCGAGGTAGTCGAAGCGCGGGTCAAACCACGGCAATTCGACTTGAGACAATTCGTCCAAGCTGACCAAAGGTTGGTTGGCGGCGGACGGCAGGTTGACCGGCTCGTCGCTGGCGGCTTGGGTGGTGATTTCGTTGTTCAGCCCGATGACGGTATGCTGTACCGGCTCGTCGGTAAAGTCGTCTTCAATCGCCAACTCGACATCGGTTTTGATGGCGGAAGGTTTGGCGAGTTTGGCTTTGGCGGCGAAGATTTCGTCTTGTTCTTGCAGATTGCGCAGCGCGGCTTCTTGGGCTTTGTTCGCTTTTTTGACGAACAGGCCTTTGCCGCCGGATTCTTTACCGTCGCGCACATGGCTGGTTTTACTGTTCAGGAGCGCGTCTTTGTCGGAGTGGCCGAACTGCTCGCGCACCTGTTTGCGGTATTGGTTTTCTTGGTACATATTGTAGGCGATGACGGCAAGGATGACTGCCAAGCCTAAGACGATGAAAATCATGGGTAATCACTTTTTTGTAAGAGCGGCATTCCGTCTTCGTTGCCCGGGGTGGTTTGCCTTTGGGCGTATGCGGAATCGTATTGCCGCGAGTAAGTTCGTCGGAGTCGGACACGGATTGTCCCGTATGGATGCTTGATTATAACGAAAATAAACTTTTCTGACAGCAAATGCCGAGAATGATAGCCCAAAATCGGGCCAGGTCGTCTGAAAAATGCTATATGGCATTTTTGAGCGATTAACGGACAACCGGGAAACCTGCTGCCTGCAATCTTTGCCAGTCGAAAAAGTGGCCGGGGTCGGTTTTGCGGTCGGGCGCGATGTTTTGATGGCCGGTAACGGAGGTGATAGGGTAATGCCCGACCAACGCGTGCAGCAGGGTTTCCAGCGTTTGATATTGCGCTTCGGTAAACGGTTCGAAATCGCAGCCTTCCAATTCGATTCCGACCGAAAACGCATTGCACTTTTCACGTCCGCGAAACGACGACACGCCCGCGTGGTACGCCATATCGTCGCAAGAAACAAACTGTACCGCTTCGCCGTCGCGGGTAATCAGAAAATGGCTGGAAACGCGCAAGGTGTGGATGACGCTGAAAAACGGATGTTCGTCGGGGTCGATGCGGTTGGTAAACAGTTTTTCCACCGCGCCTGTCCCATATTCGAAGGGTGGCAGGGAAATATTGTGTAAAACCACCAGCGATACGCTTTCTGATTCTGCCCGCGGTTCGAAGCTCGGCGAAAACGCGCGGCGCGCAGGCTGCCACCAGCCTTGTTGCCAGTCAATGTCTTTGCATTCGGATGGAAGATTCATATTCAGACGACCCTTTATTTCAGACGACCACTGAGGCGGAAAAAACATACGTCGGGCGGGTGCCCGAGGAAGAGGGCGCGCATTTCAGTTATACTGTCGCCCGACGTTCACAAATCAAGAATCCTACCATGCTGAAAAAAATGTTGAAATGGTTTGCGGTATTTTTTGTTGCCGTTGCCGCCGTGTTCGCCGCCTTGCTGTTCGTTCCCAAAGACAACGGCAAAGCATACCGTATCAAAATCGCAAAAAACCAAGGCATCTCTTCCGTCAGCCGTACGCTTGCCGAAGACGGAATCGTTTACAACCGCCACGTTTTGGTCGCAGCCGCCTACATGATAGGCGCACACAATAAACTCAACGCAGGCTCATACCGCCTCCCTTCCAACATTTCCGCATGGGGCATTTTGCAGAAAATCCGCAGCGGCAGACCCGATGCCGTTACCGTTCAAATTGTCGAAGGTTCGCGTTTTGCCACGATGCGTAAAATCATCGACAACACGCCCGACATCGAACACAAAACACGCGGTTGGAGCGATTCAGAACTCATGCAGGCAATTGCCCCCGACGCGCTCAGCAGCAATCCTGAAGGCCAGTTCTTCCCCGATAGCTATGAAATCGACGCAGGCAGCAGCGATTTGCAAATCTACCAAACCGCTTATCAAACCATGCAACGTCGTCTGAACGATGCTTGGGAAGATCGCGAAAGCGGATTGCCCTACAAAAATCCGTATGAAATGCTGATTATGGCGAGCCTGATTGAAAAAGAAACCGCCCACGAAGACGACCGCGCCCATGTTGCTTCAGTATTCGTCAACCGCCTCAACATCGGCATGCGCCTGCAAACCGACCCGACCGTGATTTACGGTATGGGCAGCGCGTATAAAGGCAAAATCCGCAAAGCCGACCTCCAGCGCGATACGCCGTATAACACTTACACTCGCAGCGGCTTAACCCCGACCCCCATCGCCCTGCCGAGCAAAGCCGCCCTTGAGGCTGCAGCCCACCCGTCAAATGAAAAATACCTCTATTTCGTCTCCAAAATGGACGGCACCGGCTTGAGCCAGTTCAGCCATAATCTGGAAGAACACAATGCCGCCGTACGCAAATATATTTTGAAAAAATAGGTTGAATTAAGCCTCAGAAGCATAAAGGTCGTCTGAAAATCTGTTGAACCGGTTTTCAGACGACCTTTTGTATTCAGGACATTGGGACAGAACATTGTTGTCTATCTTTATTGATGGATTGCCGTTTTAACTCTGATTGTGTCCGCAAAAATATATAGTGGATTAAATTTAAACCAGTACGGCGTTGCCTCGCCTTGCCGTACTATCTGTACTGTCTGCGGCTTCGTCGCCTTCTCCTGATTTAAATTTAATCCACTATAAAAACGGTCTGAAACCGTATGATTTGGTTTGCAGACCGTTTTTTAACCTTAAATACTTTATCGGGTAGGCGGTTTGGCGTATCCGTTGTCAGCAGGGAACGCCTCAGGTTCGTTGGTTCGGCGGTTCGGGTCGTACAGTTCGAAAATTGCAGTGCCGATTACACCTGTATTGCGGATGGAGCCATTATCCGAGTTGGCGGCATAAGATTCGCGAGGGCTGCTGAAAATAAACGATGCCACTGCGCTGCTGCTTTTGCGGAAACCTTCGATTTCCAAAGAGCCATGGGGATGCAATACATAACCGCTGGCGTATTTGCTGGCTTGTTTGCCTGAAATTACATCCAAACCATCGACGCTGGCGACGATTTCCAAAGTTTTGTTGCTATTGTTTTTATAGACCAAACGGTATGCTTGTCCGTCTGTACCGCGCAGATAGTAGTTGCCTCTGTCGCGGAAGATCGGCAACAGGTCGCCGTCATCACCGCGCACGGACAACTCCACTTTGCCTGAAGCTAAAGAAATCGAATTGACGCTGCGACCGTGATAATCTTTGGATGAGTAGTTTAATACGCTTTGTGCCAAAGGTTCACGGCTGACGCGGCGTAAATCTACGGAATGGACAGAAGATTGGACTTCATCACCCCAGCGCGTTCCTAATTTCTCTGCCTTGTGAGCACGCTGACTCGGCATTGCTGAATTGGCAGCAGCCGGTGCTTCCATTGCTTGATGCGATTGGGAACAGGCTGCTAAAACGGCAGCCAGTAACACCGGCAACCATAATTTAAATTTCATTTGAGGCATAATCGTTCCTTCGGTAAGGTGGATGATAGATATACAACCTGAAAATACAAAATGAAACTAGCCATATCATTATTGTTTTTTCTGAGTAACAGGAACAATACAGCAAAAGAGTTACCCATATTTTATAAAATTAATCCAAATGGGTAAGAAACAGTATTAAATCATATTTTGTAGGTTTATACATCTAAAGGGTTTATTAAAAAATGTTTTTTCATTGGGGTGTTGTCAATAAGTAGGGTAAATAGAGGTAAAGTTATCGAATAGGTCGTCTGAAAATTATCACCGCATCGTGTTCATCATGCACAGAAATTTTAAGTAGTACATTGTCAATTTAGACAACGGAGATTTGTTTTGAGGGAACAGCATTGTTGTGTATAGTAATCTTGATGATACATTAGAAGATGCCTTTATCTAAGGATGAAATGATAATGAAAGTTAAAGTAATTATGCTGGGTATTACCGGCTTGATATTGTCCGGCTGCTTTTTCGCTAATGATGAAATCAAGTTGGACGATATTGGGAATTTCAAAATTATTGTCAATAAAGCTAAGGGTAATAGACAGGCGCACTTAACAGGCTTGTTGAGTAACAGCGCAATGGGCATTTCAGATATAAAAACAACTTCCCACAAGGATGAGTTGAACATTACTTTATTTCAAAAATTGGCAGGTTCAGAATATTCAGGAAAGCTAGATAAAGAAATTGCTCTGGAACACAATATCAAGAAGATTACTTATGGTTCTAAACACGAGATTATTTGGCAGGAGTAAATGGGCTTCTATGTCAGTATATCTATTGCCTTTTGAAATACTATTTAGCCGTTTTAAATTACTAAACACAACAAAAGGTCGTCTGAAAAATTTTCAGACGACCTTTTAGGCTAATTTTTCCGGATAGTCTGTCCAAGGCAGTACAACCACATTTCAATCTTTTCCTGCACAGAAAAAGGAATATAGCAGCTGTATCATCTCGTTAACTCGGGGATCGGCAATGTAATATTGCCGCTCTCGGTGGTTTACTTCAAAAGACACCAACCTGGCCTCGCGCAACAGGGCTAATTGGCTGGACATCGCCGCTTGAGGCAGGCCGGATGATTCAGCCAGTTCGGTTACATTGTGCGGTCTTTCGTGCAGCTTACATAGTACGGCGAGGCGATGGGGGTTTGCCAGAAGTTTAAGAAAGGCAGCGGCTTCTTCGTAGGGCGGTTGATTATCGGCAGTGGTCATGGTTTGCCCTTTTCGGCAAATGTGAAGGTCCCATTATCAGTCATAACTGCCGCAGCGGCAACTTTCAGACGACCTCTGTTCAGCGGTTCCATGGCATTTTAGCCAGCAGTCGTGCCATGCCGCAGAATCCGGTTAAACCGGCTGTCAACAGACCTGCGCCGACTACTGCGTCTATCAGATAAAACCAAGGCGATACCAGCGAACCTGCCAACACGCCAAACAGAACCAAGCCGCCTGCGATGGTTTGCACCTGCCGCATGATGTCCGGTGCGGCGTGTTCGGCGATTATGGGGAGACCTGCGGCTTTCCATGCCTGCAAACCGCCTTCAAGAATGTAGCACTCGCGTCCCCGACCAAGTTCCGCTAATGCTGCTTCTGCCTGCGCCGTGCGTTTGCCACCCAAGCAATAAAAAATCAGACAGGGGGCAGCATTTTCGACAGTTTATCGCGATGCCGCTCCGGTGGTAGGGATAATGCGCAACCAATATGTCCGCCCCGATATTCTGCTTGGCTGCGAATGTCCACTGCCAACGCACCTTCACAGATTTTTGCTGCCGCTTCCGCAGGAGTAATTCGTGGAAGTTGTCCTTCTTTACTCATATTTTGCCTTCTTTATTTTTTGCTGATGTGGCAGGTATTGATGCCCAATAAGCTGTACAACGCGCAGTTGCCTATCAAGGCGGTAGCCAGCGGAATGATGCCCAACCAACCCCACCAGCCGATTTGACCTGTCGCAGCGGCGGCGATTAAGGCTACTCCAATGACGATGCGGAGAGTGCGATCCAAAGTACCTAAGTTCCGTTTCATTTAATTGCTCCTTGTTTGAGAGTGATTCATATAAAAATAAAGATATATAATAAAAATAATATATAATAAATATTATATTTTTGAGATGATTTTGTCAAACGGTTTGCAACCATGCGGTTCAGCAGGAAGGGATAAGCTTATTTTTTAAACGGGTATGTGCAAGCTAAGTTATGTCTGATTTGCGACACGCAGCAAAAAGGTCGTCTGAAAACCGGTAAAACCGATTTTCAGACGACCTTTTATGCAATTCTGTTTTAGAACGGAATATCGTCGTCGATGTCTTCAACTGGAGCAGCCGGTGCGGTGGGAGCTTGGCGGCGGGGGGCTGTGGGAGGCTCTTGGTTTTGCGGGGCAGCTTGGTATTGTTGCTGCGGTGCTTGTTGGTAGCCGCCTTGGCTGTAACCGCCGTCGTCGTAAGGCGCGCCGCCGCTGTTGTCGTTGCGGCCGCCGAGCATTTTCATTTCGTTGGCGATAATGTCGTATGCGGTACGTTCGATGCCGTCTTTGCCTTGATATTTACGGCTTTGAATGCGGCCTTCCAGATATACTTGACTGCCTTTTTTCAGGTATTGTCCGGCGATTTCGGCGAGGCGGCGGTACATGGTGATGTTGTGCCATTCGGTACGCTCTACGCGCTGGCCGTTGCGGTCGTTCCAGGTTTCGCTGGTGGCGACGCTGAAATTGCAGACGGCTTCGCCATTAGGCATATAGCGGACTTCGGGGTCGCGACCGAGACGGCCGATAAGGATGACTTTGTTCAATGACATTTTTTAAACTCCTGTGATGATGTTTTCGGCGGCCTCTTGGTCAAATCCTTTTTGCAACGCCTTGATGTAAATGGTTTGTTTGTCTGCGCTGAAGGCGATGCTTTCGACGCCTTCGACTTGGGATAATGCTTGGTAGAGCGAATCGTGTTTTTCCTGCCATGCGGGGCTGACCGGATAGCTGAGGTTTTTAACGGGTTTGGGCGCGGGCGCGAGTATGGCGATGACCAGCCATAGCAGCATCAACACGCTGCAAAAGGTGAAAACACCTGCAAAGCCGTATTGTTGAAACAGCCATCCGCCACTTGCCCCGCCCACAAACAGCCCGACGGACTGCATGGTATTGTAAACGCCCATCGCCGTACCTTTCAAATCGGATGGCGCAATCTTAGACACCATGGACGGCAGGCTGGCTTCCAATACGTTGAAGCCGATAAAGTAAACAATCAGATAGGCGGTAATCAGCCAAATCGAGTGCATGCCGAACAATAAGCCGATTTGCGCCGCGGCAATGCAGGCGATGCCGAGGATGAAGACTTGTTTGAGCTTGTTGCGGGTTTCGCCGATGATGATGAGGGGAATCATAATCACCAGCCCTGCGATGGTCGAGGGCAGATAGACTTTCCAATGCTGGATTTTTTCCAAACCGAGCTGCGTCATGGCAAAAGGCAGGGCGGTGAACAACGCCATTTGTGCGGCGTGCAGCGCGAAAATACCGAAATCGAGATTGAGAAGCTGGCGGTCGCGGAGCACTTCGCCCATGCGCGAGGGCTGCGCCTGTGTGTCTTCGTGCAGCTTGGATACTTCGGGATCGGGGGTCATCCAAGCGACAACGCCTATGCTGATGACGGTCAGGATACCGGTCAGCATAAATAATCCGGGAACGCCGATAATGTCGGCAATCATCGGGGCGACCACAAGGCTGACGGAAAAGGTCAAGCCGATGCTTAAGCCTATCATCGCCATTGCGCGGGTACGCACGCCGTCTCGGGTCAAGTCGGCAAGCAGCGCGGTAACTGCCGCACTGACTGCGCCTGCCCCTTGTATGGCGCGCGCGGCAACCAGCATGGGCAATGAGTTGGCGGCAGCGGCGAGAAAACTGCCGGCGGCAAAGACAATCAGTCCGACATAAATGGTTTTTTTGCGTCCGAATTTATCGGAGGCGATGCCCAAAGGCAGTTGCAGCAAAGCCTGCGTCAGTCCGTAAATGCCCATTGCCAGACCGACCAAAGTTTTGTTGTTTTCCGCGCCGGGCAATGAGGCGGCATATAAGGACAAAACGGGGAGAACCAAGAACATCCCCAACATACGCAATGCGTAAACGCCGGAGAGGGTGGTGCTGGCACGCCATTCGTGCGGGAACATTTGGATGCGGTTGTCTTTTGCCATAAACGGTTTTTCAGACGACCCCGTAGGATTCAAAGGTCGTCTGAAATTTTGAAATTGATAGATGTGCGGATTATACAGGATTCAAAAGGGTTTGCATTTGAACAGACCGCAGCCGTCTATAAACCGCGACTCAACCCCACTGCCAACGGTTGCGCCACGCGCCTAAGACGGCGTTGGGGTATTTGTTGCTGCCCAAGCTGCCGTTGAAGCGCGCCAAAGCGCGGACGATGTTGCCTTTTTCAATATTGTTGTAGTGGCGCAGGATGGTGCAGCCGTAGCGCAGGTTGGTGCGGATGTCGAACAGGTTGTGCGAAGGTTTGCCGATATAGTTTTTCCAAAACGGCATGACCTGCATCAGCCCGCGCGCGCCGACGCCGCTGATGGCGTATTGGCGGAATGCGCTCTCGACTTCGATCAAACCCAAAATCACTTGGGTATTCAACCCCGCGCGGCTGCTTTCGTATTGGATGTTGACCAGCAGGCGGCGGCGTTCGGCGGCATCGGGAACGTAGCGGGCAAGGCGGGAGGACATCGCCGCCAGCCAGCGTTCGCCTTCGTTTGGATCGGCGAACACGAGGCGCGGCGGATTGACATTGTTGATAGAGCTGCGCATGACCGAAGCGACATCGTCGGCAAGCGTTTCTTCACGTTGCGCGCCGGCGAGCGCAGCGGCAGGGCTGAGCAGCAATGCGCCGCCTGCCAGTAAAAAGCGGCGGCGGGACGGGGATTCGGGTGTGAGGATCAGGTTTTCCGTTTTCATGTGTAGTGTCATTCGTTTGGTCGGTTTAAAGGTCGTCTGAAAAACCTATTTTCGTTTTCAGACGACCTTTTGACGTTTGCAAAACGGATATTATAAGAATATCTCCGTGCAGAATCAAAGGCAGTGTGCATCATTTATAAATATAAATGGATTGACTTGAAGCAGAATTGCGGCGGTTTAAAGTTGATTTGCGATATTGTCAATCAACGGCGGGACAGAGTAACATTAGACCTTCGTTTATCCACCGGTATCTCTTCATGACCACTACGCCCACCAACGTCCTGGCATCCGTCGATTTAGGTTCCAACAGCTTCCGCCTCCAAGTTTGCGAAAACAACAACGGACAACTAAAAGTCATTGATTCCTTCAAACAAATGGTGCGCTTTGCCGCCGGTTTGGATGAACATAAAAACCTCAGCGAAGAATCCCAAGAACGCGCCTTGGACTGTTTGGCAAAATTTGGCGAACGGCTACGTGGGTTCAAACCCGAACAAGTGCGCGTCGTGGCGACCAACACCTTCCGCGTAGCAAAAAATATCACCCAATTCCTGCCCAAAGCAGAAGCCGCACTGGGTTTCCCCATCGAAATCATCGCCGGTCGCGAAGAAGCCCGTCTTATTTACACCGGCGTCGTCCACACACTTCCGCCCAACGGCGACAAAATGCTCGTCATCGACATCGGCGGCGGCTCAACCGAATTTGTTATCGGTTCCGACCTGCACCCGCTCGCTACCGAAAGCCTGTCTTTAGGCTGCGTCACTTACAGCCTGCGTTTCTTCCAAAACAAAATCACCGCCAAAGATTTCCAAGCCGCAATCTCCGCCGCACGCAACGAAATCCAGCGCATCAGCAAAATGATGAAGCGCACAGGCTGGGATTTCGCCATCGGCACATCCGGCTCCGCCAAATCCATCCGCGACCTCATCGCCGCCGAGCTGCCACAAGAAGCCGACATCACCTACAAAGGCATGCGCTACCTCGCCGACCGCATCATTGAAGCCGGTTCCGTCAAAAAAGCCAAATTCGAAAGCCTCAAGCCCGAGCGTGTGGAAGTGTTCGCCGGTGGACTGGCCGTCATGATGGCAGCGTTTGAAGAACTCGAACTCACCAAAATGACCGTTACCGAAGCCGCCTTGCGCGACGGCGTGTTCTACGACCTGATTGGACGCGGTTTGAACGAAGACATGCGCGATCAGACGACCGCCGAGTTCCAAAACCGCTATCACGTCAGCCTCAACCAAGCCAAACGCGTCGCCGAAACCGCGCAAGCCTTTATGGACAGCCTGTGCCACGCCAAAAACGTAACCGTCCAAGACCTTGCCCAATGGCAACAATACCTCGGCTGGGCAGGCAGACTGCACGAAATCGGACTCGACATCGCCCATACCGGCTACCACAAACACTCCGCCTATATCCTCGAAAACGCCGATATGCCCGGCTTCTCCCGCAAAGAGCAAACCATACTCGCACAACTGGTCATCGGACACCGCGGCGACATGAAAAAAATGGCGGATATTGTCGGCAGCAGCGAAATGCTTTGGTACGCCGTCCTTTCCCTGCGCCTTGCCGCACTCTTCTGCCGCGCCCGCCTACCTTTGGATCTGCCGCCGCAAACCCAACTGCGCGCCGACGAAACCGGAAAAGGCTTCATCCTGCGCATCAGCCAAAACTGGCTCGAACAACACCCCCTAATCGCCGCCGCGCTCGACTACGAAAGCGCGCAATGGCAAAAAATCGATATGCCTTTCAACGTGCAGCCTCAATAGGGTTGAAAATGGTAAAAAGGTCGTCTGAAAATCATTTTCAGACGACCTGAATTTTATTGAGGCAAGACAAGATTGTCTAACGTCAGACCCGCATCGCGCAAGCTTTGTACGTATTGCTCAAACACGGTTTGATAATCGTGCGGTATTTGCGGACAGGTATAGGAAAATTCATCTGTTTTACGTTGGTAGTCCCAGTCTTGGCGGAGGTTTTTGATATAGGGGGGGCGTGTATCGTAATGGCAGAAAATATCACGCAGATTGCTCGAAAACAGGCGGCGTATGTTTCCCAGCGGGATGCGGTCGCGGCGGCATTCGGCGGCGAGTATTTCTAATATTTGTTCAATCAGATTGGTGTCGCCTTGAATGTGTTGAACGAGATAACTCAAGTCATATAAGTCCTTAAAGCGCGGACGGACGAGGGTTTGATGCAGCTTCCATGCGATTTGCGGGGCGAGCGGTACGGAATAGGGTAGTGTGAACTGGTCTATCGCGGTATTGAATGTGGTGTAGTAGTCGGGCTCGATGGGCAAATCCAGATTGAACGATACATCAACACTTAATTCTACGCGTTGGCCGTTGATGGTGCAGGTCAAATCGGTATTGGTGGTGGGGAAATCGTCCTACATGGCGTAATCCACGTTGCGCCAAAAGGGATTTTGGGAGAATGGTGTGAAGGTCACGCTATCATAGGCATAAGTGGTGGTTACGGCTTGCGCCCATTTGTTCAGACTGTTTTCGGCTGAACGGTAGTCTTCTTTATGCGGCAACATCACATAATCCAAGTCGGCAGGCAGACGCATTTGAAGGTTGGGAAAATATTGGCGCGTAACGTGGCTGCCTTTGAGCATAAAGGGGAAATCCAAGCTGGCGGCGCGACGGATAAATGCTTCTTGGGCGATAAGTTCCAGCAGTCGGGTTTCGGAAAGGTCGGGATACTGAAGGGCGTAGAGTTCGATGGGATTCATGATATTTTGGGGGTAAGTTATAAATTAAGACAAAGGCTTAGACATGCTGTTCGTCGAAGATTGGGGATTCAGACGACCCGAAGAGTTCTTTTAATGCGTCCATCCTTTATCTAAATCCAAATTGCCATCATACACACAATATTCAAATTGCTGTTTGATCAGTGAGACCGAATCGGGCAGACCGTGCAACAACTTTTCTACACGCTGGACAAACTCCGTGTAATCACCCGAATGGCGTACGGTAATAAACCGTTGGTCAGGCGTGTGGCGTAAAGTATTGCGCGACAGGTGGGCATGGTTGCGGGTGCAGTAAACATTCAGGGCAGGTAATTCTTCAGCCTCATGGCGCACCTTGCCGTGCCATTCGAAATAACAGGGTTTTTCGTTTGGATAGGTCGTCTGAAAACGGGCGGCACAATCGGCAGGAATTTCAATTTTTTCACGCACGATGGTAAAGCCTTGCGCGGCGAAGCGGTTGGCAAGCATATGCACATACTGCCGGACAGCATGATAATCGTCCGCCTGTATCACGGCAGAAAACATCGGCTGTTGAGGATACGCGCCTTCGGGCAGTTCGATTAGCACGGCTTTGCCTCCCAAGTCGGCACAGGTCGTCTGAAAACGGGGAAGGGCGGAGGAAGGTTGCGGCGTGGCAGTAAGGTGGAGTTCGTAATACATGGTTTCAGACGACCTTAATGTTCTAGGTTGTTTCGTTTATTTGTTTCGGTAGGTCGGATTGCAGGAAATCGGACATTTCGCGATAAAACGCCATAACAGTCTGCATTTTTTGCCGGTCCGGTTCGCTTGTTTGAGGTCGAATGTTTATTTCATCTATCAATTCGCGCAACGGGCGGCGTTTGGTGGGATTGGCTTCGTCCAATATAAAATACAGAATTCCCCCGTCTTGTATCAACCTGCGGCGGGCATCCATTATATGACTGTTAAAAAATAAATTTTGAATCAGATTGGTGCGTTGTTCATCATTTTGTGGAGGTTTAGCGGTCTCAGGAAGCAACACGGTTTTGTTGCATACGCAGGACTGAGACTGATTGAGCGCAAAAACGGGCAGGTAAAACATCATTAACATTGCCTTCAGAATATCGCAGAAATGCCCTTCAGCCTCGTCATCACCCTGTTGCAGGCAAGCGGGCAGTTGGGAGGTTTGAAGGGTAAAGTCCCATTCGCTGCAGCCAGCCGGCAAACCCAGTCCTAAATCCAAATAAAAATGACCGTCCAGTTCGATAAAATGCCACGGCGTGTGGTTGGCGCGTACGCGCGGCAGATGCAGATAGGGATTGCGGCAAATCCGTAGGTACAGGCGGATCAGATGGGCAATACTGCCGCGATAGGCATGACTGAGCGGAGACACGCGTTTGATGCGTGTCGTCTTTTCTTTTTGAAGGGAAAAGCGGCGGTATTGTTTGGGTTTCATCAAAATAATTTGGTCGTTTATCGTAGTTGTATGTGTTCGAACCAGATTTACGGCTGTTTCAGATAATTGTCAAACAGTCTCGAAGGCATCTTTGGAGGTATGGAAAACATGGGCGGCAAGCGTAGAGCGGATATTTACGCCAGTTAGAGTGTATCTTCGCCCTCGCTTTCTACGCAACGAATGATCCAGTCTTCAAATCGCCGCCATTCGGCTTCTTCGGCATAGGTGGCGGGGTTAGCGGCATCGTGGATAAAAATATCGAAGTTAGGTTCGGCACGGGAAAGGTCGAAGCCGAACCAATCTCCCATACTGTGATGTGCGCCGACGATAAAGATTTCGCCTATGTCGGGTTGTTCGTCAGGCAGTAGGTCGTCAAGTTCTTCGCGCAATAATTGTTGGTAATAGAGATTTTGTTCTTGCAGTTGGGCGAGGTTGTAGATTTCTATTTTGGGTGTTTGCGATGCCGTTTGATCTATCACGCTGGTGTACCACGAATAGAAAAAATTCCCCGTGCCGCATTGCTGTAAAAATAAATAATAGCTTTCAGGCAGCCTGTTTTGCGTATATTCGCGTATCGCCTGCAATTTATCGGCTGAAAGGGGATGTACATTGAAATTTAGATGGTTAGCTTGAGATGCTTGGTTGTTTGTCAGCCAGTATTGCAGTTTTTGCAGGGCTTGCAGATAGGTCATGATGGGAGGGTTCTTTTTAAAATGGACTTTGTTGGGTATTGAACCAACAGGAAGAAATAAGTTTTCGAGCCATTATATTTGTTGCTTGGAATGAAACAAAGGTCGTCTGAAAACAGAATCACGGTTTTCAGACGACCTTTTTATTATGTGCCACTTGAGCAAAATGTAGGTTGGGTTGCAAACCCAACATTTTGTGAAATTTAACAGTTTTGTTGGGTCTTGACCCAACCTACGCTTGCTTGCTTGTTTATTATATACATTTATTAAATATGATAGTCTAATTGTTGATTATTGAATTGTTCTAATTTAAGTTGTAATTTTTTTGCATTTTCGTATGGGATTGCTTGGATCCGTATCAATACACTGAAAATCAAAATGACTACTCCTGAAATAAATGAAAGAAATCCACGTAAACTATATTGCCAAGATACAAAATTCAACAAAAATATTATCGATGCAGCGAATATGAATAATATAAAAGCAATTACATAATATATTAGCGCATCTATTACCCAATCAACAAATGAAGTCTTAATAGAAAGTTTCCCTTCTTTGAATTTTATATATCTCCTACTCTTTATAATTTGATTAAAAGTAAACTCTCCATTTAAAAAGGAATGAAACTCAATTAATCTTTCTATAAAAATAACTTCTGCATTAAATTTAAATACACGAACAAAATATTCTCTAATTAATTCATCTTCTAGGAAATTTTTTATTTCTAGTTTTTGTATTTTATTAATAATTTCCTCTAAAAGTCTTCGGCGAAAATTCTGTTTATTAGACCAGTATTCTAAAAAATCTTTAAACTTAAAGATAACAGATAATACTATTAGAAGTAATACCATTATCACTGCTGTTTTATAGTTTCCTTCTTGAATATATTTAAAAATTGTCTCTAAAAGTTTTGTATCCATTTTTATCACCTAAATTTGAAATATTACTCTGCTCCAAACAACAAGTTCTCCTTAATCCCCCGAATCCTATCCCTTAACACAGCCGCTTCTTCAAACTGCAAATCCCTGGCCGCCTGCTGCATGGCTTTTTCCAGTTTGGCGATTTCTTTAATCGCGTCTTCTTCGTTGTGAATCTCGCCGACTTTAACTTTGTTTTTGCCTTTCAGACGACCTTTGCCGCCGTCTTCTTCGTGGTACACGCCGTCGATGATGTCTTTGACCTGTTTTTTAATCTGCTGTGGCACGATGCCGTGTTCTTCATTGAATTTAATTTGTTTTTCGCGGCGGCGTTCGGTTTCGTCGATGGCGGCTTTCATGGAGTCGGTGATTTTGTCAGCGTACAGGATGGCGACGCCGTTCACGTTACGCGCGGCGCGGCCTATGGTTTGAATCAGGCTGCGGTGGGAGCGCAGGAAGCCTTCTTTGTCGGCGTCGAGGATGGCGACGAGGGAGACTTCGGGGATGTCGAGGCCTTCGCGCAAGAGGTTGATGCCGACGAGTACGTCAAACAGGCCGAGCCGCAAATCTCTAATGATTTCAACGCGCTCGACGGTGTCGATGTCGCTGTGCAGGTAGCGCACTTTGATGCCGAGTTCGCTGTAATAGTCGGTGAGTTGCTCCGCCATGCGTTTGGTGAGGGTGGTAACGAGTACGCGTTCGCCTTTTTGGATGCGGTCGTTGATTTCGCTCATTAAGTCATCGACTTGGGTGGCGACGGGGCGGATGATGATTTGGGGATCAACCAGTCCTGTGGGGCGGACGACTTGTTCGACCACTTGTCCGGCGTGTTCTTCTTCGTATTTGGCGGGAGTGGCGGAAACGAAGACGGTTTGCGGCATGACTTTTTCAAATTCGTGGAATTTGAGCGGGCGGTTGTCGCGGGCGGAGGGTAGGCGGAAGCCGTAATCGACGAGGTTTTGCTTGCGCGATGCGTCGCCTTTGTACATGCCGCCGATTTGGGTAACGGTAACGTGGCTTTCGTCGATGAACATGATGGCGTTGTCGGGCAGGTAGTCCATCAGCGTGGGCGGCGGTTCGCCTTCTTTTTTGCCGGAGAAGTGGCGGGAGTAGTTTTCAATGCCTTTGCAGAAGCCCATTTCGTAGAGCATTTCGAGGTCGAAACGGGTGCGCTGTTCGATGCGTTGTTGCTCGACGGGGCGTTGTTCGCGGGCGAAAAATTCGATGCGTTCGCGCAGTTCTTCTTTGATGGACTCGCAGGCGCGCAATACGGTGTCGCGCGGGGTAACGTAGTGGCTGGACGGGAAGACGGTGTAGCGGCCGACGCGTTGGATAAGGCTGCCTGAAAGCGGGTCGAACATATCGAGGCGGTCGATTTCGTCGTCAAACAGGCTGATGCGTAAGGCGTTTTCGGAGCTTTCGGCGGGGTACACGTCAATCACGTCGCCGCGCACGCGGAAGCTGCCGCGTTTGAAGTCCAAATCGCCGCGTTCGTACTGCATGGAAACGAGCGTGGCGATGATGTCGCGCTGCTCGATGGTGTCGCCTTCTTTGACGGACAACACCATTTGTTGATACTCGGTCGGGTCGCCGATACCGTAAATGGCGGACACGGTGGCGACGATAATTACGTCGTCGCGCGTCATCAGGTTTTTGGTAGCGGAAAGGCGCATCTGCTCGATGTGTTCGTTGATTGCGCTGTCTTTTTCGATGAACAAATCGCGGCTGGGCACATAGGCTTCGGGTTGGTAATAGTCGTAGTAGGAGACGAAATATTCCACCGCGTTTTCGGGGAAAAACTCGCGCATTTCGGCGTAGAGCTGGGCGGCAAGGGTTTTGTTGTGCGCCATGATGATGGCGGGGCGGCCGCTTTGGGCGATGACGTTCGCCATGGTGTAGGTTTTGCCCGAACCGGTTACGCCGAGCAGGGTTTGATAGGCCAGGCCGTCTGAAAGCCCTTCGAGCAGGCCGGCAATGGCGGTGGGCTGGTCGCCTGCGGGAGGAAAGGGTTGGTGGAGTTTGAAGGGGGAATTTGGGTATTGGATGACTTCCATATTGCCGCCTGTACCTGTTTTCTAGTTCGGGGAAAAGGGAAATTATAGCAAAAAGGTCGTCTGAAAATTTTCAGACGACCTATCTATTTCTTGATGGCAGTTAAGTTGGCACAAAGCTAATGCCAACCCGATTTCCACTACGCTATAATATCGGATTCCCATTTCAGCCTAAGAGCAACTGCCATGAACGATTATCCTGATACGTCGTCTGAAGACCGCGAAGTCAGCGCGTTGTCGCTGCCGCCGCATTCTATGGAGGCGGAGCAATCCGTTCTGGGCGGTCTTTTGCTTGAAAATTCGGCTTGGGACAGAATCGCTGATGTGGTCACCGGTGAAGACTTCTACCGACACGAACACCGCCTGATTTTCCGCGCCATTGCAAACTTGATTAACGAGAGTCGTCCTGCCGACGTGATTACCGTTCAGGAAAGTTTGGAGCTCAATGAGGAACTAGAGGCGGCGGGTGGATTCAATTATCTGATTACCTTGGCGCAAAACACGCCGTCCGCTGCAAATATCCGCCGCTACGCCGAAATCGTGCGTGAGCGTTCCATCATGCGCCAGCTTGCTGAAGTAGGAACTGAAATTGCCCGTAGTGCCTACAATCCGCAGGGCAGGGATGCCGGGCAGCTGTTGGATGAAGCGGAAAACAAAGTGTTCCAAATTGCGGAAAGTACAGCTAAATCCAAACAGGGCTTTCTCGAAATGCCTGCGCTTTTGAAGGAAGTGGTCGAGCGCATCGACATGCTCTATTCCCGCGATAATCCGGATGAAGTTACCGGCGTGTCGACTGGATTTATCGATCTGGATAAAAAAACCTCGGGTCTCCAGCCTGGCGATTTGATTATCGTGGCGGGTCGTCCGTCTATGGGCAAAACCGCCTTTTCGATCAACATTGCCGAACACGTTGCCGTAGAGGGCAAGTTGCCTGTCGCCGTATTTTCGATGGAGATGGGCGGTGCGCAACTGGTGATGCGTATGCTGGGTTCGGTGGGTAGGCTTGATCAGAGCGTTTTGAAAACAGGCAGATTGGAAGATGAACATTGGGGTCGTCTGAATGAGGCTGTGGTCAAGCTTTCCGATGCGCCTATGTATATCGACGAAACACCGGGCTTGACCGCACTTGAACTGCGCGCCCGCGCCCGCCGCCTTGCACGCCAGTTCAACGGAAAATTGGGCTTAATCGTAATTGACTACCTGCAATTAATGGCAGGATCAGGACGTTCGGACAACCGCGCCTCAGAACTCGGCGAAATTTCGCGCTCCCTCAAAGCCTTGGCGAAGGAGCTGCAAGTTCCCGTCATTGCCTTGTCGCAGTTGAGCCGTACCGTAGAGCAACGTACCGACAAGCGTCCAATGATGTCCGACTTGCGGGAATCCGGTGCCATCGAGCAGGATGCTGACCTGATTATGTTTATGTACCGTGATGAATACTATAACCAAGAATCGCCCATGAAAGGACTCGCGGAATGTATTATCGGTAAACACCGTAACGGTCCTGTCGGGAAAGTATTCCTCACTTGGATGGGACAATTTACCAAATTCGACAATGCAGCCTACATACCCGAATCCGCATTGATGGAAGATTGAGACAAATCAGCCTAAAAAACAAGCAAATTTCATATTTTATTAGGCAATTCATCCCAATATCGTTTAGAATGAGCCAAACCGCATAATTACCGGCGATAAAAACATTCTAAGCCGGATGACAAAACACATTACTTAACTCTAGACGTTTTTACTACTCATGTACGCACAACAAAAAGGTTTTACCTTAATCGAATTGTTGGTCGTGATTGCTATTACCGCCATCATGGCCACTATCGCCCTTCCTAATATGAGCGAATGGATTGCCTCCCGCCGCGCTGCCAGTCAGGCAGAGCAGGTGGCAAATCTCTTGCGTTTCGCACGAGCCGAAGCAGTTCGCCTCAATCTCCCTGTCTATGTCTGTCCCGTGCAAATCAGAAAAAACGGGGTTCCAGACAATAAATGTGATACCAAATACAATCAAAGTGGCATCTTGGCCTATGCTGATAAGAGTGGTGATGTTAACTACAATGATGATAGGGCGGATATTTTCCTGCGCACTATCGTCTTGAACGCTAAGGATGCGAATAAAGTCACCTACCAATTTGATCATGTCAAATTCGGAGGCAAAGACTCTGATTCACAGCCTGTTTTTTGGGCATTTCAACCGAATGGTACTTTTGGCTATTCCGTCAAGAAACCCAGTAAAAAAACTGATTTTACCTACTCAGATGGTTATATCAAGATTAGTATGACTGATAAAGCTGCAACGACCGAAGAAACTAGAAAATCTCGTGCTAGTATCGTTCTTATTGACAGTAGTGGTCGTGTTGAAATCTGCGCCAAATCAGATTCACGCCCTCTCTGCCAATATTCTGAACCTCAAAATTCTGAATCACAAAACTAAAAAACGCTATCCTATGAAATACATGACATTACATACAAAAGGTCGTCTGAAAACGAACGGATCGAGTTTCGTCAAAACGAGATCGGTAAGTTCCTCTAAGCCATATCAATCAGGCATGACTTTAATTGAAGTTTTGGTCGCCATGTTTGTCCTCGCAATCGGCGTGCTCGCTTTGCTTGCCATTCAATTGCGTACCGTTTCCAGCGTGCGCGAAGCAGAAGGACAGACTATCGTATCGCAACTTACTCAAAATTTGGTGGAAGGGATGTTGATTAATCCGAGGCTTGTAGAATGCCCAACCCCTAAACAAGGAGCAACCAATAGCAGGAATGGTAGAGGGTGGTGTAAGAATTATAAGGATTATTACACCACATACGGTGATTCCTCTACTGAACCATTGAAAAAAGGGCCGTTGAAAGAGAGTATGAAAAAAGAAGAGTTGGCTAAAGCACAGCTTGGTAAATTTCATGACGAACTGAAAGCAGCTCTTCCTGACTCTGCGTTCTACTATTCAGTATGTCAAGATAGTTTGAATAAGGAGCCTACTTATGACGGTGCTTTTCACGAAAATTGCGATAAAAAAGCAGGTGCTGATACCGTTATCAAAGTATTATGGCTTAAAGATTTGGAAGGCGGTAAAGCAGCAAGTGATGTCAAAACATATGAAGATTCCATCATTTACACCTACCAAGTACGCGTAAGGGAAAAATAATGAATAATAAAAACCGCTCACACATTCCGGTCAAAACAGGTATGCAAGGCTTCAGCCTGATCGAATTCCTTGTGGCAAGCGCATTGAGCATGATAGTCCTGTTGGCAGTCAGCTCCAGCTATTTCACTGCACGCAGCTTGAATACTGCTGCCACAGCGCGTTTAAATGTTCAGCAGGATTTGCGTAACGCATCTAACCAGATCGTACGTGACGCCCGTATGGCTGGAAACTTCGGCTGTTTCAATATGTCGGCCTATGATGCCCAAGCCGTTATCGCTGACTCAGGCTCCAAAGACTTTCTCAAGCTTAAAGGTAGTGGAAAAATAAAAATGCTTCCTGCCGTCAGACAAATAGATTTTTCAGGTGTGGCTGACTTTAAACCGAGTAGTAAGGCGCTGATTTTCCAATACGGCATAGATACCGCATCACCAGACGCGGCAACAGTAGTGGCCAGCAGCTGCACAAACATTACCAAACCAGGAGAAGAAATTACTGATAGTAAAGCGGCTTTAAAGACAGATAGCTCCCAAGCGGGCAATATCTCCATCATGAAACATGAGGTGAATGCCTATGTTGTGGGTACGGCAGGTGGGCAAAAAGGTCTTTACCGTTTCCAATTGACAGACAAAGGTGAGTGGAGTAATCCGCAGTTGCTGATTAAGGGAATTGAAAGTATGAGTATTCATTACTTTTATACCGAAGGCTGTCCTGAAACATTTGAGGAAAGTGAAGCAGCATCTGCGTCTGCACCTACCCCAACTCCAGCCGGAAATGCTCAGAAGCAGGAGGACGATAAGGCAAAAGATGAAACGTTTAAATATACTTCGACACTGTCTAGTGATGAAGCCCCAGCCTCTATCGAACTCTTGTTGAACAGCGGCAGTATTAATGCTGGCGGAAGCAATGATGAAAACAAAGTTCAACTCTATCAAATCAATGCAACTGTACGCGGAGGAAACAAATGCGCAGACCGATTACTCTAAACCATCCTGCTAAAGCCTCTGCACAAAAAGGCTTTGCATTATTCATCGTCCTGATGATCATGATCGTCATCGCCCTGCTTGTCGTTACAGCAACTCAATCCTACAACACTGAGCAGCGAATCAGTACTAACGATGCCGACCACAAGTTTGCTACGACGCTTGCGGAAGCGGCATTGCGTCAAGGTGAAAACGATATTTATTCTATTGAAGAAGGCACTCAAATTTTTAATGATCAATGTTCCAAGGGGCTTTGTAGAGCTAAACAACTTAGTGTTAAAGAATACACTACCCCAACTGGTATTATTGATGTTAAAGGCGAGGCTGATCTGAGTAAAGTTGAAGAAGCTTGGAAAAGAAAGCATGCAGAATGTCTTGATTCATATTCTAAGAAAGAAACAGAATGTATTAATGTTAATGGTAGAGAGTATCCGCTTGATAAAAATAGCGGAGCTAAAAAACCTCCCCGCTACATCATCGAATACCTAAGCACCAATTCTACCGACAACCGTACCATTTATCGCGTCACTGCTAAAGCATGGGGAAAAAACGAAAATACGGTAGTCATGCTGCAATCCTATGTGGCTAATGAATAAATAGATAAAATCATGAATACGTCTATCACTAAATTTCAAGGGTTTACGCTGGTTGAGATGTTGATTGTCGTTGCTATCATCGGCATCCTCAGTACCATCGCTTACCCTTCCTATATCCATTACATTGAACGCGGCTATCAATCTCAGGCGCATGCTGAATTGGTTATCATCAATAATTCCTTGAAAACCAAACTGGTTAAAAACCCTGCCCTTAAAATGAAAGATGAAATTGAAGGAGATACAGGGTTTTTTAAAAAATATCATGCTACATCTGAAGTTGCGGCTAAATACGACTTCAGCGGTGAAATGAAAAATAAGGACGCTAAAAACAGCAGGGCTTATTATCTTTTCGCCACCCCGAAAAGTGGGACGAATTACAAACTTTCCGTCTGGATGGACAGTTTGGGCAATGCCTACAGATGTACCGATGCTGAATCAGCCAAAGCCAAGTTAACCACTAAAAACGGTAATACAGGTTGCGAACCGGTTTCAAATAAAAAGTAGAGAAAAATAGTTGATACTTTCCTGAGACTTTGTTTGATTATTCAAGAAATCATTACTCAGAAGGTCGTCTGAAATGATGTTTTAGGCTTTAGAATGGATTAAACCACACCTTAGTAGATTCGCTAAGGTGCAGTTTTTATAGGCGCAATGTACTTTACTCTGAAACTTAGGTTTTCAGACGACCTTTTAAATTGATTGGTAAATATAGTTTCAAGCAACTGCTTAAATCAATTTTCTTCCATGTCAATTTAGGATTTGAAACTTGAGTTTGAGGGAGAGCTTCTGATTCGACGAAAGATCTTGTAGATGTCAACAACACGGGTCTTAGAAACCAAAACGTCGTCTGAAACCTGTAATTGAGTTTTCAGACGACGTTTTATATTGAATCAGCTTAGAGAGAACGGACAATTTGTTAACAATAGCGTTTGGTCTTGAATCTGTTATTTGGGGCAGATTCGTTTTAAATGGTCAGTTCTTTTATGCAGGTCTTTAGCCGATGATATTGGATGCGTTCAACCATACTGCTTGGTCGCTATCGAATTTGGCAAATACAGTATTACTGCTTGCACCTGCCGCACGATAAGCAAGAGTTTGCTGCGCTGAATCAAAAACGAGATAAGAGCGGTCGGCATCGTAATAAGAAGGGTTGCTGACGAACATTTCTGACCAGCTCAACTTCGCATTGTTGCCACTCAATAATGAACGCATAGCAGACAGGTCGAGTTTGTCCATATAAGGGTTGAAGTCTGTCAAACGATCTGTGCTGCCGTCACGGATATCTGATGCAGTAAAGGCGACGGTGTCTCTGCCTGCACCTGTGACGATGGTGTCGCTACCTAAGCCACCTGCAAGATAGTCATCACCGTCTCCACCATTGAGGTAGTCATATCCATTGCCGCCTGACAGTGTGTCATCGCCGCTCATGCCGTATAGAGTGTCGTTGCCGTCTTCGCCACTCAAGCGATTATGTCCGCTGTTGCCGGTCAGGGTATTGTTGCCATAATTGCCAATACCGAAGATGTTGTTGCTGCCTGTCAAAGTCAGGTTTTCAACGTTGGTTGGGGCGGTGTAGGAAACGCTGCTGTAAATGGTATCGGTCCCTTCAAACCATCCTTCAGTAACGGTATCGTTCACATTGTCTACATAGTAAATGTCATCCCCATATCCACCGCTCATGCTGTCTGCACCGCTACCACCGTCTAAAGTGTCGTTGCCGTATCCGCCATCGAGCAGGTCGTTTCCTTCGCCGCCTTGTAGAACGTCATTTCCACTACCTCCGTAAAGATAGTCGCGATCATCGCCGCCCATCAGCAGATCGTTACCGTCCATGCCGTAGAGCGTGTCATTTCCGCGCCCACCGCTTAAGCGGTTGTTACCGCTGTTGCCTGTCAGGGTATTATTTGAGTTATTGCCGAAACCGTAGTTGTTGTCGTAGCCTGTCAGCGTCAGGTTTTCAACGTTGGTTGGGGCGGTGTAGGAAACGCTGCTGTAAATGGTATCGGTACCTTCTCCCCACCATTCGGTAACTGTATCGTTCACATTGTCTACATAGTAAATGTCATCCCCATATCCGCCGCTCATGCTGTCTGCACCGCTGCCACCGTCTAAAGTGTCGTTGCCGTATCCGCCATCGAGCAGGTCGTTTCCTTCGCCGCCTTGTAGAACGTCATTTCCGCTACCTCCGTAAAGATAGTCGCGATCATCGCCGCCCATCAGCAGATCGTTACCGTCCATGCCGTGGAGCGTGTCACTTCCACGCCCACCGCTTAAGCGGTTGTTACCGTTGTTGCCTATTAGGGTGTTATTTGAGTTGTTACCGAAACCGTAGTGGTTACCGTAGCCTGTCAGTGTCAGGTTTTCGACGTGTGTAGGTAAGGTAAAGTCCGTATCAGCATAAACCGTATCGTTGCCTTCATATCCATATTCAACGATAGTGTCACCTGCGTTTTTACTGTGATAAATATCGTTGCCTAAGCCGCCGTAGAATACAGTATGTCCGAGACTGCCATATAAAACGTCATCACGGGTCGTGCCTTTAATGACGACGGATTCATTGTTTGCTACGTTATAGTATAAAGGGTGCAATGTATTGGCCATAATGGCTCTCCTTGTGAACAAGTTGCTAGGAAAAAATAGATATAAATATCTATTTGACATTTATAGGTTTTTTCTTGTATGTTTGATGCTGATTGTATCGAGAAATAAAATAATGCAAAAGATATAATAATTTATATTATTGTTTTTTATATTAATTTAAAATATGAAATAATATTGAATAGTATTTTAATGTCGAGAGGGTGAAAAAACGAAAAGGTCGCCTGAAAACTGATTTTCAGACGACCTTTTGTTGCTATCTGTAACGAATCATGCTTTATGTGTCGTTTCCCAGTAAAGGCAGATTCGTTTTAAATGGTCTGTTCTTTTTAGCAAATCTTTAGCCGATGATATTGGATGGGCCCAACCATAGTTCTTGGTTGCTCTCAAATTTGGCAAATACAATATTACTGAATGTTCCTGCTGCATGATAAGCAAGAGTTTTGTCCACTGAATCGAAGATGAGATAAGAACTGTCGTAGTTGTGGTAAGAGTGAGTATAAGAGCTGTAAAACAGCATCTCTGACCAACTCAAATTTTCGCTGCCGCCACTCAACAGCGGACGTATAGCAGATAGGTCGAGTTTGTCCATATTAGGGTCAAAGTCGAGTACACGATCTATGCTTCCATCATGGATATCTGATGGGGTAAAGGCGATGGTGTCTCTGCCTGCACCTGTGATGATGGTGTTACTACCTGTTCCTCCTGCAAGATAGTCATCGCCGTTTCCACCGTTGAGGTAATCATGTCCATTGCCACCTAATAGTCTGTCATTACCATCTCCACCGTTGAGGTGGTCATTTCCATTGCCGCCTGACAGTGTGTCGTTGCCGCTCATGCCGTACAGGAAATCATTGCCGTTATGACCGCTCAAATGATTATGACCGTCGTTGCCTGTCAGGACATTGTCACCATGGTTGCCAATACCGTTGATGTTGCTGCTGCCTGTCAAAGTCAGGTTTTCAACATTTGCTGAGACGGTGTAGGAAACGCTACTGTAAACGGTATCGGTACCTTCTCCCGGTTGCTCGATAACTTTGTCATTTACATTGTCCACATGATAGACATCATTTCCGTCCCCACCGCTCATGCGGTCTGTATCGGTGCCGCCGTATAAAATATCGTTACCGTTTCCACCATCAAGTACGTCGTGGTCTCGATCACCATATAAAATGTCATCTCCGCTACCTCCGTAAAGAGAGTCGTTATCATCACCACCGATCAGAAGGTCGTCACCATCCATGCCGTAGAGCTTGTCTGCCCCCCAACCACCGTCCAAGAGGTTGTTGCCGCTGTTGCCTATCAGGGTGTTGTTGAAAAAGTTACCGAAGCCGTTGAGGTTGCCATTGCCTGTCAGTATCAAGCTTTCAACTGCAGAGCCGTGTTTTATCTCGTAGGAAACGCTACTGTAAATGGTATCGTTACCTTCTCCAGCCCGTTCGGAAACGATATCGGCCACATTATCTACATAGTAAATGTCATCCCCATCTTCGCCGCTCATACCGTCTACGCCACTGCCACCGTCTAAAGTGTCATCGCCATCTCCGCCCCAGAGATTGTCGCTGCCATCTCCGCCCTCGAGCCAGTCGTTACCATATTCGCCATAGAGCCAGTCATTGTCTTTACCGCCCTCGATCCGGTCGTTGTTATTTCCACCATAGAGCCAGTCCGTTTCTCCACCTCCTTGTAGAACGTCATCTCCATCACCTCCGTAAAGATGGTCGATACCATCATCGCCCATCAGCTGGTCGTCACCGGCCATACCGTAGAGATAGTCACTTCCACGACCACCGCTCAAGCGGTTGTTGCCGCTATTTCCCGTCAGTGTGTTATCAGAGTCGTTGCCAAATCCAGAGGTGTCGCTGTCGCCTGTCAGTGTTAATTTTTCGACGTTGGCTGGGGCAGTGTAGGAAACGCTACTGTAAATGGTATCGGTACCTTCTCCACTATATTCGATAACTGTATCGTTTACATTATCTACATAGTAACTATCATTTCCGTGTCTGCCGCTCATGCTGTCTGCGCCACTACCGCCGTATAATTTGTCATCGCCGTGTCCGCCATCGAGCAGGTCGTCATCTTCGTCGCCTTGTAGAAAGTCATCTCCGTTACCTCCGTAAAGATAGTCGCGATCATTGCCGCCTATCAGTTGGTCGTTGCTGTCCATACCGTAGAGCTTGTCACTTCCGTTACCGCCGCTCAAGCGGTTGTTGCCTTTGTTGCCTGTCAGAATATTGTTGGAGTTGTTGCCAAATCCAAAGGTGTTGCCGTCGCCTTCCAGTGTCAGGTTTTCGACGTGGTTTGGTAAGGCAAAGTTTGTACTGGCATAAACCGTATCGGTGCCTTCATGTGCATATTCAACAATGGTGTCGCCTGCGTTCTTACTGTAATAAATATCGTTGCCCAAGCCGCCGTAAAATGTGGTATGCCCGAGACTGCCATGTAAAACGTCATTACGGGGCGTTCCTTTAAGGACGACGGGTTTATTATTTGCTGCGTTGCTGGGTAAAGAGTGCAATGTATTGGCCATGATGGCTTTCCTTGAGAACAAGTTGCTGGGGAAAATAAATAACGCTATCTATTTGACATTAAAAGATTTTTTCTTTTTTTGGTACGATGTTGATTGTATTGGGGAATAAAATACTGGGAAAGATATAATAAATTATATTATTGTTTTGTTTATTAATTTAAAATAAGAAATGATATTTAATAGTATTCTGATGTTGATGAGTGAAAAACGAAAAGGTCGTCTGAAAATCGGTTTTCAGACGACCTTTTGTCGTTATCTGTAACGAATTGTGCTTTATGTAGTTTCACAGCAAAAGCAATTGCAAAAATATACTGGGATTGTTTCTGTATGTCTTGTCAGGAAAAGAAAGAATAATGCTAAATTTCTAGAAAACGGTTAGGTTGATGCAAACGAGCGAATACGTTGAATTTTAGATATAAAAATTCAGACGACCTTGGGGGTGTCTCAAAGGTCATCTGAAAATACAAATTCTGCTATAAACCGCAAGTTTTCGGCTTATTCGCCAGAATATTGATAACTTTACGTTCAGGTTTGGACGGGGTGATTTTGATTTCACTCTCGTCTTCTTCGCTGCCGTCGGAGTAGCGTTCGGGCATTTTTTCGCTGTCAAATGCCAAGTCGCCGCCGTGTTTCAAGGTTTGACCGCGCTCCAAACCGACGAAATCGAAAAGTTCGGGGTCGGCAAGATGGGAAGGAACGACGTTTTGTAGGGCGGAGAACATCGATTCAATGCGGCCGGGGAAACGTTTGTCCCAATCTCGCAGCATATCGCCGATGACTTGGCGTTGCAGGTTGGGCTGAGAGCCGCAGAGGTTGCACGGGATGATTGGGAACTGCTTCAGTTCGGCGTATTTAATTAAATCTTTTTCTTTCACATACGCCAGCGGGCGGATGACGATGTGTTCGCCGTTGTCGCTCACCAATTTAGGCGGCATGGCTTTGAGTTTGCCGCCGTAAAACATATTCAGGAACATGGTGGCGAGGATGTCGTCGCGGTGGTGTCCCAAGGCGATTTTGGTGCAGCCCAATTCTTTTGCGGTGCGGTAGAGGATGCCGCGGCGCAGGCGGCTGCACAGCGAACAAGTCGTTTTGCCTTCGTCCAACACGCGTTTGACGGTGGAGTAGGTATCTTCTTCGACGATTTTATACGGTACACCTATGCTTTCAAGATAGGTCGGTAATACTTCTTCGGGGAAGCCCGGCTGTTTTTGGTCGAGATTGACGGCAACCAGCTCAAAATCAATCGGCGCACTGGCTTGGAGTTGGCGCAGGATGTCTAAGAGGGCGTAGCTGTCTTTGCCACCGGAGAGGCAGACCATGATTTTGTCGCCCGGCTCTATCATGTTGAAATCGTTAATCGCATCGCCGACGGCATGGCGCAGGCGTTTGTTGAGTTTGTTGTTCTCTAATTCTTGTTTGGTTTTTTTGGACATGGCGGTTTGTGCTTTGAAATAAGGAAAAATTTAAGGGCGGTATTGTACCGCAAAAAGCGTTTGGAAACTGCATATTAGAAAAAGAATAGGGGGCGGATTTAGATTTGAAGCACAATATTTTTCTCAAGAGAAAGATTTGTATCTAGGAAGGTTTTTTCTATTGTGTTGAGAGTGGGATGTTTGTATCAGGATAGGGTGGATGAATTGATAAAGCAGGAGGATGATGACAATGAGTACGATGCCGTTTTTGAATGAGAGAAGCCGGCTTCTGTGGCACACAGAAGCCTGCTTGTACGAAACGTCTGAAAGTTATTTATAGAGACCTAAAATTTGGGAATCACTCTTTTTCAGACGACCTTTTATTCCCATCAGGGCAATTAACGGCTGCGTTCGATAAAACGGTAATAGGTTTCGCCGTCTTGGACGTAACCCAATTCCACACGGGCAATTTCAGAAATCGCTTCTTGACCGTTCGCCAAATCATCGACTTCCGCAGCAAGGAACTGGTTGCGCAAAGTGAGCGTCTGGTTTTTCTCCTCCTGCACGGAAAGTTGTTCCTGCAATTCTTCCGTATGCCCGATACTGCCTTTTCCGAACCAAAGGCTGTATTGGCAGTAAGCGAGTGCGATGGATAAAACAACAGTTACCCACTTCATACATCAATACCTTTTCTTATTTGCCCAGTTGATAGAATGCGGCTTTGCCGGGGTAGTAGGCAGCTTCTGCCAATTCTTCCTCGATGCGCAGCAGTTGGTTGTATTTCGCCATGCGGTCGGAGCGGCTCAATGAACCGGTTTTGATCTGCATACAGTTGGTAGCGACTGCCAAGTCGGCGATGGTACTGTCTTCGGTTTCGCCGGAACGGTGGCTCATTACGCTGGCGTAACGGCTGCGTTTTGCCAAGTCAACCGCTTGCAAGGTTTCGCTCAAAGTACCGATTTGGTTGACTTTGACCAGCAATGCGTTTGCCACGCCTTTTTCGATGCCTTGGGCAAGGATTTTCGGATTGGTTACGAACAAGTCGTCGCCGACCAGTTGTACTTTGCTGCCGAGTTTTTCGGTAAGGAGTTTCCAGCCTTCCCAGTCGTTTTCATCCATACCGTCTTCGATGGAGATAATCGGGAATTCGTTAACCAGGCCTTCAAGGTATTCGGCAAATTCTGCGCTGGTGTAAGAACGGCCTTCGGCTTCCAAGTGGTATTTGCCGTCTTTGTAGAACTCGCTGGATGCGCAGTCCAAAGCAAACAATACGTCATCGCCCGCTTTGTAGCCGGCGGCCTCGGTTGCTTCAACCATCAGTTGCAGGGCTTCTTTGTGGCTGTTCAGGTTAGGTGCGAAACCGCCTTCATCGCCGACAGTAGTCGGGAAACCTTTACCGTCGCACAGTTTTTTCAGCGCGTGGAAAATTTCGGCACCGCAGCGCAGGGCTTCGCGGAAAGATTTCGCGCCGACAGGCATAATCATAAATTCTTGAATGTTCAAGCTGTTATTGGCATGTTCGCCACCGTTGATAACGTTCATCATCGGAACAGGCAAAGCCATAGGACCGGCACCGCCTAAGTAACGGTAAAGCGGCAGGCCTGAATCTTCGGCAGCTGCGCGGGCAACAGCCATAGAAACCGCCAAAGTAGCGTTCGCACCCAAATTGCCTTTGTTTTCAGTGCCGTCCAGCTCGATCATGATTTTGTCGATGTAGGATTGTTCGTTAGCGTCGATACCGATCAGGGCTTGGGCAATTTGGTTGTTGACGTGTTCGACTGCTTTCAATACGCCTTTACCCAAGTAACGGGATTTGTCGCCGTCACGAAGTTCCAAAGCTTCTTTTTGACCGGTAGATGCACCGCTCGGTACAGCGGCACGGCCCATTACGCCGGACTCCAGCAATACATCGCATTCTACGGTAGGGTTGCCGCGTGAATCCAAAATCTCGCGAGCAAAAATATCAACGATTGCGCTCATGAATATTCTCCAAATGAGGATAAAAAAGAAAAAGTAGCTTTGTTACATTTCAGACGACCTATGATCGCCGCTGAAAACATATCAATACCGATTATAACGATAGCGATACCAGAATCGCGATGAAACCGACTGTAAGTTTGTTTCACGTCAACATCAGTTTGCACAAAAAGCCAGATACGCCTAAACAGCCCCGCATTTTAACAGTTTTTGAGATTTTAGGGCAGGGAGGCTTGCTGCAAATGCTTTGTTTTAGGTGGAAAGGTCGTCTGAAAATATCTTAAGTAAGCTAATTGTTTTTGAATATGGACAGGTCATATGGTTTTTTATAAAATTCAGACATCATTTTTAAAAAGGTTACCGTATGAAGAAAATATTTTTAGGCGCTTTCATTGCATCAGTGTATATGCCTATTGCACTGGCTGATACCTGCGAAGCACCAAAATTGACCGGTAGAGAAGGTTACAGCACGGTTTTTTGTCTTAATGAAGAAGGCTTGTCTAGGGTTGTGAAGCCGGGTAACAAGAAGAACCCTTTTTTGCATGGCTTTGTTAATCGACAAGGGAAGGTTGTTGTTCCACTTAAGTATTATGATGCCTATGATTTTTCTGAAGGATTGGCAGCAGTATGTAAAACCGTAGGAAAATCAGATCAAATTTTATGCGGTTATATCAATGCCAGTGGTAAAGAAGTTATTCCTTTAAAATTCGAATACATGCCTGGTGATTTTTCACAAGGCATTGCCCCTGTCAAACAAAAAGGCAAATGGGGCTTTATCGATAAAAAGGGTAAAGTTGTCATCCCATTTCAATATGTTAAAGCCGATCCATTCAGTGAAGGACTCGCTGCGGTCGCTACTGTTGATACAAATAAATATGGCTATATCAATACAAAAGGTGAGATGGTTATTCCACCAAAATATGAAGAAGCTTTTTATTTTAATGAAGGCTTAGCTGCTGTTAAGATTCTTGATAAATGGGGTTATATCGATAAAAGAAATCAGTGGGTAATTCCTGCGCGATATAAAAGTGCTTATAATTTTGAGGATGGTATGGCAAGGGTTTCACAAAATGATAAATACGGTTATATCGATAAAAAGGGAAAGGTAGTTATCCCTTTTAAATATACGTATCTAGGTTCATTAAGTGAAGGTTTGATTGGTGCAGAATTAAACGGCAAATTCGGCTATTTAGATAGAACCGGCAAAGTAATCATACCGTTCAAATTTGGTACTTTCAATAATTTCCAAAATGGTGTGGCTCTTGTTAATATGAAAAATATATTTAAAGACGAAGATTATAGTGAGGATGAATTTTTTTATATTGATAAGCAAGGCAAGCCAGTTGAAGTGGAATAACAATTTTTGAATGTGATGCAATTAAGGTCGTCTGAAACTTTCAGACGACCTTTGTTCACTTGATCTCAGCGGTGATAGTTTGGTGCTTCTTTAGTAATCTGAACGTCGTGAACATGTGATTCGCTCATGCCCGCAGAGGTGATTTCTACAAATTCCGCTTTCTCGTGCATTTCTGCGATATTGGCGCAGCCCAAATAGCCCATGCTGGAACGCAGACCGCCGGTCAGTTGGTGAATGATGTTCACAATCGGGCCTTTGTAGGGAACACGGCCTTCGATACCTTCGGGGACGTATTTGTCGGTGCTGTCGGTTTTGTCTTGGAAGTAGCGGTCGGCGGAGCCTTGGCTCATTGCACCCAGAGAACCCATGCCGCGGTAGGATTTGTACGAGCGGCCTTGGTAGAGTTCGATTTCGCCCGGTGCTTCTTCCGTACCGGCAAACATACCGCCGAGCATGACGCTGTATGCGCCCGCTGCCAAGGCTTTGGCGATGTCGCCGGAGAAGCGGATGCCGCCGTCGGCAATCAGTGGAACGCCTGTGCCTTTGAGGGCTTCGGCAACATTGTGAATGGCGGTCAGTTGCGGCACGCCTACGCCTGCAACGATACGGGTGGTGCAAATCGAACCCGGACCGATACCGACTTTGACGGCATCTGCACCTGCTGCGACCAAATCCAAAGCGGCTTTGGCGGTTGCGATATTACCGCCGATGACTTGAATGTGCGGATAGGTTTCTTTCACCCATTTCACGCGTTCGATAACGCCTTGGCTATGACCATGTGCAGTATCGACGACGATGACATCGACTCCTGCTCCAACCAATGCTTTTACGCGCTCTTCAGTGTCACCGCCAGTGCCGACTGCCGCGCCTACACGCAAACGGCCTTCGGAGTCTTTGTTGGCGTTTGGAAACTCGGTGGTTTTCAAAATATCTTTTACGGTAATCAAGCCTTTAAGCTCGTCTTTTTCGTTCAAGACCAAAACGCGCTCAACTTTATGTTCGTGCATCAGTTCGCGCGCTTCGTCGATGCTTGTGCCTTCGGGGACAGTAACCAAACGTTCGCGCGGGGTCATGATGGCGGAAACGGGCAGGTCGAGGCGGTTTTCAAAACGCAGGTCGCGGTTGGTAACGATACCTACTACTTTGCCGTTTTCAACGACGGGCAGGCCGGACATTTTGCGTTTGCGTTGCGCGCGCATTTCCAATACTTCGCGGATGAGCGTCGTCGGGGCAACCGTTACCGGGTCTTTTACCACGCCGCTTTCATGGCGTTTCACTTTGGAAACGGCACGCGCCTGCATTTCGGGCGTCATGTTTTTATGGATAATGCCGATACCACCTTCCTGCGCCATGGAAATGGCGAGGCGTGCTTCGGTAACGGTGTCCATCGCGGCGGAAAGTAAGGGGAGGTTGAGCGTGATTTCGCGGGTGAGCTTGGTTTGAAGTTTAACGTCTCGTGGCAGCACGGTTGAATGTGCAGGAACCAACAAAACATCGTCGAAAGTATAGGCTTTTTCTACGATACGCATGATGCTCAGTCTTTCAGTTTGTGCAAGATGCACGGCATTATAACACCCGCTAAGATTTGTTGACAGCGGATTGTTTGCAATTTGAGATTATTTTTTTACGACACCATTGCAACGCATATTTTTGAATTAATATGACATATTTTTGAAAATCAAGTAGAATAGGGTCGTCTGAAAACACGTTTACGATGAAAACAATATGAAAAAATCATCTTTATCCTTATTTTTGGTGGGCGTTTTGTATGCTGCCGGAGCAGTGGCCGGAAATAACGTTTATACATGGAAAAGCGGCAGTGGCAGCACCAGCTACTCCGATACCCCTAACCGCTTGCAGCCGGAACGTTCGAATATTGTGAATATTCGCACTCGTAATGTGACGCCTGCGGTTGCCAAACCAGAAAATGCCCAAGAAGGGACACTGTCAGAACAGCAAGCCAAGCTGAACGAGAAAATTTTGGCGCAGAATAAGCAGGTTGAGGAGCAGAATAAGAAGGTTGAAGAAGCAAACCGCCAAAATAAGGAAGACAATTGTCGGATTGCCCGTGTAAACCGTCAGTTTGCGGAAAGTGCGCGTACAGCCAATCGTGATGATTTGATTAAGCAATATCAGGGTGATATTAATAAATATTGCAATTGATTGTATCAAAAGAAAAATAAGGCATATGGTTGTAACCGTATGCCTTATTTTTTAGCTTTCTCTAGTATGGCTGTTCAATGGACAGGGTTAATCTATCGGTAATGGTGTATTGGCAAAATATCGGGTTCAGTTGTGATTTTGCTGCGTCATGTATTCCAAGGCGTGTTGTGCAAGCGTATTGCCTTGGGCGGCGGCTTTTTCAAACCAAGATTTTGCTTGGGTAACATTTTGGGTTACCCCTTGTCCGTTTTCGTATAAAACGCCCAAGTTGTTTTGAGCATTCGCGTTCCCTTGTTCTGCTGCTTTGTTATACCAATATTTCGCTTTGGGATAATTTTGGGTAACGCCTTGTCCCTCGGCAAACATGATGCCTAAATTATATTGCGCTTTAGCATTACCTTTCTTGGCAGCTTTTTCAAACCATGACTTGGCAAGCTTATAGTCTTGAGCTACACCTTCACCCGAGTAATACATCAAACCCAAGTAAAATTGTGCGCTGTCTTCTCCTTGGTCCGCTGCTTTGTGAAACCAAGTTTTTGCCTGTATATAATCTTGTGGGATGCCTATACCGGCATAGTGCAGAATACCTAAATTAAACGCTGCTGCTGCATTGCCTTGTTCGGCTGCCTTTTCCCACCAAAATTTGGCTTGACGATAGTCTTGTGCCGTTCCTTCACCTTCGTAATAAACGATTCCAAGATTGAATTGTGCTTCGGCGTTGTCGCTGTGTGCTGCTTTTTCAAACCAGTATTTTGCCTGCTCGTAATCCTGTGTCGTACCGATGCCTTTTGCGTACATAGTGCCTAAGTCAAGTTGAGAACGGGTATCTCCCTGTTTCGCCATTTCTTGCATCAATCGGAAGGCTTGGTTTTCATTATTTTGAGAGACATTGTGACGTGGGGTGTAATGTGGTTTTGCCGCATAAGCCTGCATTCCTGAGATGGAAAGCAGGATGGTTAGGATAAGTGTTTTAGACGTAATGTTCATGACTATAAAATATAATTGGTATTAGGAGAGTCGATTATCTATATTAACTTGTCTTAAAAATGAAGTAAATCAAATATGGACGATTTGAACAATATAGGGATGAAAGGTCGTCTGAAATTGCCACAATTCCCCAAATCCCGATAAAATCGTCCTTCATAACCATATTTTTAGGACACGCCGTGCAAGGACTTGATTATTGCCGTCAGAAGGCAGAAGAAAGCCGCTCCAGTTTTTTATCGGGCTTCCGTTTCCTGCCGCAGGAAAAGCGGGATGCGATAACGGTTTTGTATGCTTTTTGCCGCGAATTGGACGATGTGGTCGATGATTGTTCCGATCCGAATGTGGCGCAGGCAACGTTGAACTGGTGGCGCGGCGATTTGGACAAGGTATTCGGCGGCGTGATGCCGGAGCATCCGGTCAATCAGGCTTTGAGGCAGATAAAGGAAACCTTCAAGCTGCCGAAATATGAATTGGAAGCCTTAATCGACGGAATGCAGATGGATTTGGTTCAGGCGCGTTACGGTAGTTTTGAAGAGTTGAAACTGTATTGCCACCGCGTCGCAGGCGTCGTCGGCTGCCTGATTGCGCGGATTTTGGGTTTTTCAGACGACCGAACGCTGGAATACGCCGATAAGATGGGCCTTGCGCTGCAACTGACGAACATTATTCGTGATGTTGGCGAGGATGCGAGAAACGGTCGGATTTACCTGCCGATGGAGGAAATGCGGCGGTTTGACGTACCTGCAAGCGTGATCATGCAATGTAAGCCGACGGATAACTTTGCCAAACTGATGCGTTTTCAAGTTTCACGCGCCCGCGAGACTTATCGCGAGGCGATGTCGCTCTTGCCCGCCGCCGATAAAAAATCCCAAAAAGTCGGGTTGGTGATGGCGGCGATTTATTACGCGCTGCTGAACGAAATCGATCTCGACGGCGCGCAAAACGTCTTGACTTATAAAATTGCCATTCCTTCGCCACGAAAAAAGCGTATTGCCCTGAAAACCTGGTTATTCGGATTTAAGCCATGAATACTCCGCATCTTCGCCCGAAAATTGCCGTCGTCGGCGCAGGTTGGGCAGGTTTGTCTGCCGCAATATCGTTAGCGCGCCGTGCCGATGTTACTGTGTTTGAAGCCGGTCGGCAGGCTGGTGGTAGGGCGCGTACTTTGGCTGGAAATACCGACGGATTCAGTTTTTTGGACAATGGGCAGCATATTTTGCTCGGCGCGTATCGCGGCGTATTGGCGCTGATGGAACACATCGGTGCCGACCCTGAAGCCGCGTTCTGCCGTTTGCCCCTGCAATGGCATATGTATGAAGGTTTGCAGTTTCAAGGTACCAATCTTCCTTCGCCGCTGCATATTTTGACCGGCATATTGCGTGCTAAAAATATTTCGTTTTCGCTGAAAATCAGGTTGTTATCCGATATGGGGGCGTTGCAGCGTTACGCACGCGGCAAGCACGCTGATTTGGCTGTTGCTCAATGGCTGCGGCAGCACAATGTTCCACGCAGGCTGGTTGCAGAGTTTTGGCAGCCGCTGGTGTGGGGCACGCTCAATACGCCGTTGGAACACGCAAGTTTGCGGGTATTATGCAATGTTTTGTCCGACGGCGTATGGGCGGATAAATCCGGTAGCGACTACCTTTTACCCAAGCGCGATTTAGGTGCAATTATCGCCGAGCCTGCGTTGGCAAAACTCAAGCAATTCGGGGCGGACATCTTTCTTGAAACCCGAGTAGGTCGTCTGAAAAACCTTCCTGACGGACGCGTTGTTGTGAATGATGAGGCTTTTGATGCCGTTATTGTTGCGACTGCGCCGTATCATGCCGTCCATCTTTTTCCTGAAGATACTCCGGACTATATTCAGACGACCTATCAAAATCTCCAATACCACTCAATCACCACCGTCTATCTTCGCTATGCCGTTCCCGTCCATCTGCCCGCGCCGCTGACCGGATTTGCCGATGGTACGGCTCAATGGCTGGTGTATCGCGGCGCACTCGGTTTGCCGACAAACGAAGTCGCTGCCGTCATCAGCGTTTCCGATCATGTTGGCGCGTTCAAAAGCCAAGAATGGGCGGAGAAAGTCCATGCCGACGTAAAACGGATCTGCACTTATTTGGACGAACCCGAAGCCGTCCGCGTTATTACCGAAAAACGCGCGACCACAGCCTGTACGCCAGATACCGCACCTCCCGATTTTGCTTGGCTGCACCAGCGGAATATCTATCCCGCAGGCGACTACCTGCATCCGCGCTATCCGGCTACGTTGGAAGCTGCGGTGCAGTCGGGTTTGGCGGCGGCGGAAAGATGTTTGGCAGAAATCAATTTGAAACCAAAGGATGGAGATGCACAGTCCTTACTTTGATTGGCCAATTAAAATTTGTCGTGAATGTTACGCAAAAAGGTCGTCTGAAAACGTTTGGCAGATTAAATCTGTGTTTTCAGACGACCTTTGTTGATGGTGGTTGCATGATCTAAACATTTGGGTCCGGCTGCGGATGACACATTGTCTTAATCGGCGCATAATCGACGAATTGACTCAATCTCTGCAACGGCGTTGTTGTCTTCGGTTCAAAAACAATCTGGATAGGAAATGTCTCATGCCATGTCAGGCGAAACCATACGAAACAACGCCATTCATTGACTATACATCAGACTTAAACTGCAAAGGAAACCGAATGCAAAACTACCTGACCCCCAATTTTTCATTTGCCCCCATGATTCCCGAACGCGCCCTCGGCAGCCGTGTCTGGGATATCGAAGGTCGTGAATATATCGACTTGTCGGGCGGTATCGCGGTCAATGCGTTGGGACACTGTCATCCCGATTTGGTTGCCGCGCTGGCAGAGCAGTCGCAAAAATTGTGGCACATTTCTAATATTTACACGACCAAGCCCGCGCAGGAATTGGCGCAAAAGCTGGTAGAGCATACATTCGCCGACAAAGTGTTTTTCTGTAATTCCGGCGCGGAAGCCAACGAAGCCGCGCTGAAACTGGCACGAAAATACGGGCGCGATCATTTTGGCGGACAGAAAACCGAAATCATCTCCTGCCTCAACAGCTTCCACGGCCGTACGCTGTTTACCGTCTCGGTCGGCGGTCAGCCCAAATACAGCAAAGACTACGCGCCGCTGCCGCAAGGCATCACCCACGTTCCGTTCAATGATATTGCCGCATTGGAAGCTGCCATCAACGAAAACACTTGCGCCGTAATCATTGAGCCGATTCAAGGCGAAAGCGGCATCCTGCCTGCCACGCAGGAATATCTGCAAGCTGCGCGCCGTTTGTGCGACGAACACGGCGCATTGCTGATTTTAGACGAAGTGCAAACCGGTATGGGGCATACGGGTAAACTGTTCGCCTACGAACATTACGGCATTACGCCCGATATTCTCAGTTCCGCCAAAGCATTAGGTGGCGGCTTCCCCATCGGCGCGATTCTGACCACTGACAAAATCGCTCCGACCTTCGGGTCGGGGACGCACGGTTCTACGTTCGGCGGCAATCCGATGGCGTGTGCTGTCGGCAGTCGCGCGTTCGACATTATTAATGCACCTGAAACCTTGGCACATGTTGAAAAACAAGGACAAAAATTTCAGACGACCTTGCGGGAATTGGGCGAAAAAACCGGCGTGTTTAAAGAAGTACGCGGTATGGGGCTGCTCATCGGCTGCGTGCTGGCGGACAAATACAAAGGCCGCGCTTCAGAAATTACCGCCGCTGCATTGAAACATGGCTTGATGGTATTGGTTGCCGGAGTCGACGTCGTGCGCTTCGCTCCCAGCCTACTGTTAAATGATGAAGATATGGCGGAAGGTCTGAAACGCTTAGAAGCTGCATTGACAGAATGGCTCGTCTGAAACTAATTGATTTTATTTAACTGTTAACAAATTTGATGAGGTATTTCTATTCGGTTGGCAATGGATAATGTGCTTATTTGTTGTTTTTAGAAAATAATTTAATGATAAATTTTCGTTTTTATTTAAATTCGAGCAAAAATCAATCAAATCCATATATCAATTGTTCAGAATAAAACCGATGTTATAAATTGCAATTTGCCAGTTATTCCAATTACTGATACGATTTGCAGCGAAATAAATTCAAATAAATGACTCATTGCGCCCATTGTTTTCAATTATGTTTTTAATTGATTGATAATATTAGGGTAATTGTGGTTTTACGTTTGATTTGATTTTAGGAATTTTCGTTTTTGTACATCAATTTTCGCAAACGAAAGCATTAGGGGTATAACCCTCCGTCATTGAATAACACTCAACATAAGGATAGATACTATGTCCACCCAATTACACGATGTTGACCCGATTGAAACCCAAGAGTGGTTGGATGCGTTAAGCTCAGTTCTCGAATACGAAGGCAGCGAACGCGCGCAATATCTGTTGGAACATCTGGTTAAATACAGCCGCGACAAAGGCGTTCGTATGCCTCACGGCACAACCACTCCGTATTTGAATACCGTTTCGGTTGAAGACGAAAAAGGTATTCCGGGCGACCAAAACATCGAACACCGCATCCGCGCATTTGTGCGCTGGAACGCCGCCGCCATCGTATTGCGCGCCGGTAAAAAAGATTTGGAGCTGGGTGGTCATATCGCATCTTTCCAATCTTCAGCAACCATGTACGAAGTGGGCTTCAACCACTTCTGGAAAGCTAAGGGCGAAGGTGAAGAAGGGGATTTGGTATTCTTCCAAGGCCACATTTCTCCAGGCATCTACGCCCGTGCTTTCGTTGAAGGCCGTCTGACTGAAGACCAGCTGGACAATTTCCGCCAAGAAGTGGACGGAAAAGGTCTGCCTTCTTACCCGCACCCGCACTTGCTGCCTGACTTCTGGCAGTTCCCGACTGTATCCATGGGTTTGGGTCCGATTATGGCGATTTATCAAGCCCGTTTCCTGAAATACTTGGAATCCCGCGGTTTGGCAAAAACCAAAGGCCGTAAAGTATGGGTATTCTGCGGCGACGGCGAAATGGACGAACCTGAATCACAAGGCGCCATCGCCCTTGCTGCACGCGAAGGTTTGGACAACCTGATTTTCGTCATCAACTGTAACCTGCAACGCTTGGACGGTCCTGTTCGCGGTAACGGCAAAATCATCCAAGAATTGGAAGGCAACTTCGCCGGTGCCGGCTGGAATGTTGTTAAAGTCATCTGGGGTCGCCGTTGGGACCGCCTCTTGGCAAAAGACAAAGACGGTATCCTGCGCAAACGCATGGAAGAATGTTTGGACGGCGACTACCAAACTTACAAATCCAAAGATGGCGCGTACGTTCGTGAACACTTCTTCAATACGCCTGAATTGAAAGCATTGGTTGCCGATATGACAGATGAACAAATCTGGGCATTGAACCGCGGCGGTCACGACCCTCAAAAAGTGTACAATGCTTATGATCTCGCAGCTAACCATGCAGATGGCAAACCTACCGTAATTTTGGCGAAAACCATTAAAGGTTATGGTATGGGTGCATCCGGCGAAGGTCAAAACGTTGCCCACCAAGCCAAAAAAATGGACAAAGCATCTCTGAAACAATTCCGAGACCGCTTTGACATTCCTGTTACCGACGAGCAAATCGACAGCGGCGATCTGCCTTACCTGACTTTCGCTCCCGACAGCGAAGAGTACAAATACCTGCACGCCCGCCGCGAAGCCTTGGGCGGTTACCTGCCTCAACGTCATCCGACAAAAGAGGTATTGGAAGTGCCTGAGTTGTCCGCATTCGATGCTCAACTGAAATCCAGCGGTGATCGTGAATTCTCTACCACTATGGCATTTGTCCGCATTCTGTCTACTCTGTTGAAAGACAAAAAAATCGGCAAACGCGTCGTACCTATCGTTCCCGACGAAAGCCGTACCTTCGGTATGGAAGGCATGTTCCGTCAATACGGTATTTGGAACCCGAAAGGTCAACAATACACCCCGCAAGACAAAGACCAACTGATGTTCTACAAAGAATCCGTTGACGGTCAAATCTTGCAAGAAGGTATTAACGAACCAGGCGCAATGGCTGACTGGATCGCAGCTGCAACCAGCTACGCCAACAGCGACTTTGCGATGATTCCGTTCTACATTTACTACTCTATGTTCGGTTTCCAACGTATTGGTGACTTGGCATGGGCTGCCGGCGATATGCACGCACGCGGCTTCCTGCTGGGCGGTACTGCCGGCCGTACGACGCTGAACGGTGAGGGTCTGCAACACGAAGACGGCCACAGCCACGTTCAAGCTGATTTGATCCCGAACTGTGTTTCTTACGATCCGACCTTCCAATATGAAGTAGCCGTTATCGTACAAGACGGTCTGCGCCGTATGTATGCCAACAACGAAGACGTGTTCTACTACATCACCCTGATGAACGAGAACTACGCTCATCCGGATATGCCTGAAGGTGTGGAACAAGACATCCTGAAAGGTATGTACTTGCTGAAAGCCGGTGGCAAAGGCGACAAGAAAGTTCAACTGATGGGCTCTGGTACCATCCTGCAAGAAGTGATTGCCGGTGCCGAATTGTTGAAAGCTGACTTCGGCGTAGAAGCAGACATTTGGTCTTGCCCGTCCTTCAACCTGTTGCACCGCGATGCCATCGAAGCAGAACGTTTCAACCGCCTGCATCCGCTGGAAGCTGAAAAAGTGCCTTTCGTTACTTCACAACTGCAAGGTCATGACGGTCCGGTTATCGCCGCTACTGACTATATCCGCAGCTATGCCGACCGTATCCGCGCGTACATCCCGAACGACTACCATGTCTTGGGTACCGATGGTTTCGGCCGCTCCGACAGCCGTGCCAACCTGCGCCGCTTCTTCGAAGTGGACCGCTACAACGTTGCCGTGGCAGCATTGAGCGCATTGGCAGAACAAGGCAAAGTCAGCAAAGAAACCGTTCAGCAAGCCATCGAAAAATACGGCATCAATGCCGACGTGGCTCCAAGCTGGAAACGTTAATTCTGTTTTCAGACGACCTCAAAGTAAATTTGCTTGCGGGGTCGTCTGAATCAAGAATACGTTGACGGTTTGCATAACGGATAGACCTTGAGTTACCAAGCAGCGGGCGCAAGTTGTACAAAAGCTTCGAAGCGCAGAAAAGCTGCTCTGGAAATGGTTATCCGTGCCGGAAAACATAAGTGATGTCGTCTGAAACAGTTTTTCAGACGACCTCAAACCGAAATCATCAAAGGAACTCAAATGAGTATCGTAGAAATCAAAGTACCTGATATCGGCGGTCATGAAAACGTCGATATCATCGCAGTAGAAGTCAAAGCGGGCGACACCATCGCCGTTGACGACACCCTGATTACTCTGGAAACCGACAAAGCCACTATGGACGTACCTGCCGATGCAGCAGGCGTAGTCAAAGAAGTGAAAGTCAAAGTCGGTGACAAAATCTCCGAAGGCGGCGTGATTCTGACCGTTGAAACCGGTGCCGCCGCAGCTGAAGCCGCTCCGGCTCCTGCGGCTGAGACACAACCTGCACCAGCCGCTGCACCCGCTGCCGCTCCCGCAGGCGGCGCAACCGTTCAAGTAGCCGTTCCTGATATTGGTGGTCATACTGATGTAGATGTAATTGCCGTTGAAGTCAAAGTTGGCGACACTGTTGCCGAAGACGACACGCTGATTACTTTGGAAACCGACAAAGCGACCATGGACGTACCTTGTACTGCTGCCGGTGTCGTTAAAGCCGTATTCCTGAAAGTCGGCGACAAAGTATCCGAAGGTACTGCCATTATCGAAGTGGAAACCGCCGGTTCTGCCGCTGCTCCCGCTCCTGCTCAAACCGCTGCACCGGCAGCTGCACCCGCTCCGGCTGCCGCGCCTGCCGCAGCTCCGGCTCCTGTTGTCGCTCCTGCACCTGCCGCTGCCAAAATCGACGAAGCCGCTTTCGCCAAAGCACATGCGGGTCCTTCCGCACGCAAACTGGCGCGCGAATTGGGCGTGGATTTGGGTCAAGTCAAAGGTACCGGCTTGAAAGGCCGTATCATGGGCGACGACATTAAAGCATTTGTAAAATCCGTAATGCAAGGCGGTGCGGCGAAACCTGCTGCTGCCGGCGCATCTTTGGGCGGCGGTCTGGACTTGCTGCCGTGGCCTAAAGTGGACTTCTCCAAATTCGGTAATGTCGAAGTTAAAGAATTGTCCCGCATTAAGAAAATTTCCGGTCAAAACCTGTCCCGCAACTGGGTAGTCATCCCGCACGTTACCGTTCACGAAGAAGCGGACATGACCGAGTTGGAAGAATTCCGCAAACAGCTGAACAAAGAATGGGAACGCGAAGGCGTGAAACTGTCTCCATTGGCGTTCATCATCAAAGCCTCCGTTTCCGCGCTGAAAGCCTTCCCTGAATTCAACGCTTCTTTGGACGGCGACAATCTGGTTCTGAAAAACTACTTCAACATCGGTTTCGCAGCCGATACGCCGAACGGCTTGGTTGTTCCCGTTATCAAAGACGTGGATCAAAAAGGTCTGAAAGAAATCAGCCAAGAGCTGACCGAATTGTCTAAGAAAGCCCGCGAAGGCAAGCTCAAACCGCAAGAAATGCAAGGCGCCTGCTTTACCATTTCCAGCTTGGGCGGCATCGGCGGTACAGGCTTCACTCCGATTGTGAACGCACCTGAAGTTGCTATTTTGGGTGTGTGCAAATCCCAAATCAAACCGGTTTGGAACGGTAAAGAGTTCGCTCCGCGCCTGATGTGTCCGTTGAGCCTGTCCTTCGACCACCGCGTCATCGACGGTGCCGCCGGTATGCGCTTTACCGTATTCCTGGCGAACCTGTTGAAAGACTTCCGCCGTATTACCCTGTAATCCGAGCGTATTTCAGACGACCTTCGGCAAACAATCCAACAGGTCGTCTGAAAACAGAAGTCCGAATATCATTCAGAAAGATTAGACATGAGCTTAGTTGAATTGAAAGTGCCCGACATTGGCGGACACGAAAATGTAGATATTATCGCGGTTGAAGTGAACGTAGGCGACACTATCGCCGTTGATGATACCCTGATTACCTTGGAAACCGACAAAGCGACGATGGACGTGCCTGCCGAAGTTGCGGGCGTGGTCAAAGAAGTTAAAGTCAAAGTCGGCGACAAAATCTCCGAAGGCGGTTTGATTGTAGTCGTTGAAGCCGAAGGCGCGGCTGCCGCTCCTAAAGCCGAAGCACCTGCTGCTGCCCCTGCGCAAGAAGCCCCCAAAGCTGCTGCTCCTGCACCGCAAGCGGCGCAATTCGGCGGTTCTGCCGATGCTGAGTACGACGTGGTCGTATTGGGTGGCGGTCCTGGCGGTTACTCCGCTGCATTTGCCGCAGCTGATGAAGGTCTGAAAGTTGCCATTGTCGAGCGTTACAAAACCTTGGGCGGCGTTTGCTTGAACGTTGGTTGTATCCCTTCCAAAGCCTTGTTGCACAACGCTGCCGTTATCGACGAAGTGCGCCACTTGGCTGCCAACGGCATCAAATACCCCGAGCCTGAACTCGATATCGACATGCTGCGCGGCTATAAAGAAGGCGTGGTTTCCCGCCTGACTACCGGTTTGGCAGGCATGGCAAAAGGCCGTAAAGTGGATGTTATCCAAGGCGATGGTCAATTCTTGGATCCGCATCACTTGGAAGTGTCGTTGACTACCGGCGACGTGTACGAGCAAGCTACGCCTACCGGCGAGAAAAAAATCGTTGCGTTCAAAAACTGTATCATCGCAGCGGGCAGCCGCGTAACCAAGTTGCCGTTTATCCCTGAAGATCCGCGCATCATCGATTCCAGCGGCGCTTTGGCTCTGAAAGAAGTACCGGGCAAACTGCTGATTATCGGTGGCGGTATCATCGGCCTCGAAATGGGTACGGTTTACAGCACGCTGGGTTCACGTCTTGACGTCGTTGAAATGATGGACGGCCTGATGCAAGGTGCAGACCGCGATTTGGTAAAAGTATGGCAAAAACAAAACGAATATCGTTTTGACAACATCATGATCAACACCAAAACCGTTGCAGTCGAGCCGAAAGAAGACGGCGTTTACGTTACCTTCGAAGGTGCGAACGCGCCGAAAGAGCCGCAACGCTACGATGCCGTATTGGTTGCCGCTGGTCGTGCGCCTAATGGCAAACTCATCAGCGCCGAAAAAGCAGGTGTTGCCGTAACCGACCGCGGCTTCATCGAAGTCGACAAACAAATGCGTACCAATGTGCCGCACATCTACGCCATCGGCGACATCGTCGGTCAGCCTATGTTGGCACACAAAGCCGTTCACGAAGGTCACGTTGCCGCTGAAAACTGTGCCGGCCACAAAGCCTACTTCGACGCACGCGTGATTCCGGGCGTTGCTTACACTTCTCCTGAAGTGGCTTGGGTTGGCGAAACCGAGTTGTCTGCCAAAGCCTCCGGCCGCAAAATCACCAAAGCCAATTTCCCATGGGCTGCTTCCGGCCGTGCGATTGCCAACGGTTGCGACAATGGTTTCACTAAGCTGATTTTTGATGCCGAAACCGGCCGCATCATCGGCGGCGGTATCGTTGGTCCGAATGGTGGCGATATGATTGGCGAAGTTTGCTTGGCAATCGAAATGGGCTGCGACGCGGCAGATATCGGCAAAACTATCCACCCGCACCCGACCTTGGGCGAATCCATCGGTATGGCCGCCGAAGTGGCGCTGGGTACTTGTACCGACCTGCCTGCTCAAAAGAAAAAATAAGTGTATTCAGTCAGTTGAATTAAACTGCTGACGCTGCATTTATCAGTCAAAGGTCGTCTGAATTTTTCAGACGACCTTTTCGTCAAACAGCATATTGTCAGTGATAGTGATTTCATTAACGATATAGTGGATTAACTTTAAACCAGTACGGCGTTGCCTCGCCTTAGCTCAAAGAGAACGATTCTCTAAGGTGCTGAAGCACCAAGTGAATCGGTTCCGTACTATCTGTACTGTCTGCGGCTTCGTCGCCTTGTCCTGATTTAAAGTTAATCCACTATATAATGAATGAACAAGAATGCGTGTCTAAGCTCCAAGTCAGCCATTTAGTCATGCTTTAAAACAGCAAACAAACGAGTTCGGCAGGATTGATACTGTCCGTGGCTTGTTTCATGCTTATTCATCGACTATAAAAACAAACCGTTTGACGGTTGACCCCATACATTCAGAGGTCGTCTGAAACCATACTGTAGATTTTCAGACGACCTTTCCCCAGTTTTATCAGATACAAGAAATGATTTATGAACGAAATAACTCTGGATTCCACCGTTCCTGAAGGGCACAAACGCTCCATCCGCAGCTTTGTGTTGCGTCAAGGGCATATGACTGCGGCGCAGCAGCGTGCCATTGATACGATGTGGCCGCAGTTCGGCATCGATTACCAAGATTCCGTGTTGGACTTGAATCAGCGTTTCGGCAGCGACCGCCCCAAGGTTTTGGAAATCGGTTTTGGTATGGGCGTGGCGACTGTGGAAATCGCCAAGCGCCTGCCTGATACCGACTTTTTGGCGATTGATGTGCACGGTCCCGGCGTCGGCAACATCCTGAAATTGATTGAAGAAGAACGCATCGGCAATATCCGCGTGATGCGGCACGATGCGGTCGAAGTGGTCGAAAATATGCTTTCAGACGACGTGCTCGACGGCATTCACATTTTCTTTCCCGACCCTTGGCACAAAAAACGCCATAACAAACGCCGCTTGGTGCAAACGCCGTTTGTGCAGAAACTGCTGCCCAAGTTGAGAGTCGGCGGCTATATCCATCTGGCGACCGACTGGGAAGAATACGCGCAGCAGATGCTGGAAGTGTTGAGCGGTTTTGACAATTTGCAAAATACCGCCGCCGATTACGCGCCTACGCCCGACTACCGTCCCGAAACGAAATTTGAAGCCCGCGGCAAACGCTTGGGGCACGGCGTTTGGGATTTGGTTTTCAAACGCATCAAATAAACCGATTGGAGAATCTTCCATGTTTACAGGTATCGTCCAAGGTGTCGGCGAAATCATCGCCATCCGCGAACCGTCCGCCGATTTCCGTACCCATATCGTCAAGCTGCCCGATGGGATGACCGAGCATCTGCAAATCGGCGCATCCGTCGCCAACAACGGCTGCTGCCTGACCATTACCCAAATCAACGGCGATACGGTCAGCTTTGATTTGATGAAAGAAACCTTGGAAAAGACCAATTTGGGTCGTCTGAAAACGGGAGATGCGGTTAATCTCGAACGTGCCGCCCGTTTCGGCGATGAAATCGGCGGACACGTCATGAGCGGGCATATCATGACGACTACGCGAATTACTCGGATAGAGCACAGCGAGTTTAACCGCACGGTATGGTTTGCGCTGCCGCCCGAACTCAAGCCCTATATTTTGAGCAAAGGCTTTGTCGGCTTGGACGGTTGCAGCCTAACCATAGGCGACGTTACCGAAACGGAATTCAATGTCCATCTGATTCCGGAAACTTTGACGCGCACCTTGTTCGGCAGTCGGAAAGAGGGCGACGTCATCAATATCGAAATCGACCCGCAAACCCAAGCCGTTGTCGATACCGTGATGCGCGTGATGGCGCAGCAAAATCCTGCCACATCAGGACAAGAGGGATATATATGAAACTCGCCGCCTTTTTGCAGAAAGCCTATTCCGTTTTGAACCGTCTTGATTTGGTGTTGCCCGAAGAACCCGGTAAAACCGACTGGAACGCTTTGGCATACCGTTGGCACAGTGTCGGTAAAAAAGGGATTTTGGAAAGCCTGCCGAACCCGCATACATTCCCGCTTGACCGTCTTGCTGCCGTCGGGGCGCAAACCGAAAAACTGAAACGCAATACTGAACAGTTTTTGGCAGGCCGATCTGCGAATAATGTTTTGATGAGCGGTTCGCGCGGAACGGGTAAATCCTCGTTGGTCAAAGCCTTGTTACACGAATATGCCGAACAAGGGCTGCGCTTGATTGAGGTCGATAAGAGCGATTTGGTCAGCCTGCCAGCGCTGCTTTCCTTGTTGAAAGACCGTCCTGAAAAATTCATCGTATTCTGCGACGATTTATCGTTTGAAACCGGCGATGAAACCTACAAAGCCCTGAAAACCGCATTGGACGGCGGTTTGTCGCAAAGATGCAGCAACGTCTTGGTGTACGCAACCTCCAACCGGCGCCACCTGATGCCTGAATATATGGATGAAAACGGCGGGACAACGGGCATACGCGGCGAAATCCATCAAAAAGAAGCCGTTGAGGAAAAAATTTCCCTGTCCGACCGTTTCGGTTTGTGGTTGAGTTTTTATCCGTTTGATCAAAACGACTACCTTCAGGCAGTTCAAAATTGGTTGAATGATTTCGATGTGGATTTTGATGAAACGGCACACAAGGCAGCATTGCAATGGGCGCAAATGCGCGGCAGCCGCTCGGGGCGCTCAGCTTGGCAGTTTGCGTGTGATTGGGCAGGACGTTTGCCGGAACAACGGATTTTGGATTGAGTTTTTTGAAAATATGCCTGCCGCACTGAAATCTGCGAGAGAGTAAGGGAAGGCAAAGCTTTTTCGGTCAGTTTCCATTTATCTTTCGATGACATCCCTTTAGATTGCCATAGTTCAAAAGGTCGCCTGAAAATTGAACTGCGCCCCAAATCTTGAACACACATAAAAGCCTATTCAGGTACTCTGTGCAAACTGGGTTCTGTATGCGACAGGATTCAGCTTTTTCAATTTCAAACTGCAACGCTCCTAGTTGTAGTAGTCCATATATTCGCCGATCTGTTTCATTAAGTCGCCCACCATCAACTCATCTGGGGCTTTGGGGCTGTGAATTGGCGGCTGGGAGCTCACAAAGTGCAGTTCAAGGTTTTCGACGACCTTGGTGTTTGTTGGGTCTCGAACTAATCTACAGCTACTATTAGGCTATAAAGAAGAATCTAAATATAAATAAGCACGCTATTATATCTAAAAGCAAGCAAATTATAATAAATAATAATAATTTAATGGTTTGGCTTTTTGTTATCAATGATGCTAAGTATTTTGATAGAAAAACAATACTTAAACTTAATAAGTAATATAATAAAATCTCTACTATTCCTAAGATATAATTGCTGATATTTCCATTATAAATATTTAGAATGAGGTTAATAAGTCCTTTCAGTTCTCTGGTTAAGCACAAAATAAACAATAGGTTTAAAAATGATGAGATAAATAATTTCAACATATTATGTTACTTATAATAAAAAATACGTTGTTTACTCAACAGGTTGAGAAAAATAAGTCTGTAAGACCTCAAAAGGCGTATCATCCTTCAAGCTTTTATGAGGCTTTACCATATTATAAAAATTCACAAAGCGGTACAACTCCTTTTGCCGGTGTTCCGAATCCCTAAATGGAAACTTGCTATGTTACATCTCCTTCAAGGTGTGGATTATCCGTTCCGCCTTACTGTTGGTCTGTTGTCGGACAGGACGGTTGCCGTTGAAGTCGTAGTGGTAGCGGACGGTTTCGGTAACGGGCAGGTACAGCATGTCGTACTGCGCATCGCGCCAGTCGGTTTCGGGTAAGCCGTTTCGGGCATTTTCTTCCTTGCTCGGCACCTTCCATTGGTGCTGGGCTATGAGTTGGCCGTTTTCGTTGTAGTCGAAGCAGGTGATGTTATGGCGGTTGGCGGCGCGGACGAGGTTGCCGTCCAAGTCGTATTGGTAAGCGGTTTCCTGAACCTTGTCGTTATCGCGGGCGAGGGTGTGGATTAAGCGTCCCAATTTATCGCGTTTGAACTCGGTAATCCGCAGCGGGGTTTGGCTGTCGAGGTCGTCTGAAAGCGGGGCGGCGTCTTTTTTGGGGATGGGCTGTCCGCCCAGCTGCGCCATCAGTTTGGCGGCGAGGGAGGCGTCGTCGCCGAATTCGTGCTGCTCGACCAGCTCATTGCCGGCGTTGTAGCGGTAGCCGGTGAGCTTATGGTCGAAACCGCTTTCGGCAATCAGGCGGTCGAGGACGTCGTAGGCAAAGCGGTAGCGCGCATCGTTTTCATTGGTAAGGCCGACCAGGCGGCGGGTTTTGTCGTAGTGGTAACCAAAGGTATGACCCAGCGCATTGGTGCGTCGGATCGGCAAACCGTCTTGGCTGTATTCGTAGGAGCTTTTGGCTCAGATTGTTAAAGAATAAATAGTTCAGACGACCTCGAAAAAGGATCGAGGTCGTTTGAAAAGCAGAAACAGCATGATTACCGCACCCACGCTACGGCGGAATTTGAGGTTTCATGCGGGCTACGGCTTGTTGTTGGGTCTCGACCCAACCTACGCTTGCTTTCCATTGGTGCTGGGCGATGAGCTGGCCGTTTTCGTTGTAGTTGAAGCAGGTAAGGGGGATATAGGTAAAGGCCGTCTGGAGGTTATTTCAGACGACCTTGATGTTTGATTAGGTCTCGACCCAAACTACGGCTACTCGGAGTTTTCTTACATTTTATATATTTTTAGATCATAATGTTTTCATATTGAAAGATATTACTTGTGATACCAAATCATTAGTATCAAAAAATATAATTATTCTATAGTTCTCATAATCTCCGTTAGTATCTGGCAACCAACATACGAAGATATGTGAATTCTGATAATTTGAAGCATAATAATCAGGATCAAAAAAATATTTAATTTCAATCCATTCACCACTAGGAAATTCAAATAATTTTTTTAAGTAATTACTCTTTTTTTCTAAAACAAAATCATCTAACAACATATCTAATTCAATTACTGATTTAAGCTCTTCATCTGAGAAAAGTTTCATGATATCTCCTTATTGAACAAATGATTTAATATGAGAAATCTCTTCTAAAGTTGCCCGTCTAATTTTACCTGCGCGTAATCTTTGTTGATGAGCTGCTTTGGGTCTATTATTAATCGTAGTTACCACTTCTCCATCAGGTTCGATAATATGCTCTCGGCTTCCTTTGCACCTAATTACATATCGACCATCGCTTGGCTGAACAAAAATATCTGCATCTCTTGCATTTATTAAATCATTCGTTACATTTCCAACATTCCTACCTTGTAACTGTCTTTCAATAGCATGCTTCCCTTTTCGAAGGCTTACACCTAGGGGGTCAATCCAAATATGGTTATTAGGTGCGAACTGATAAAAATTCTCTCCACTCCACAACCCAATCGGATCCTGATTCACAAACCGCCCGGCATCAGGCTCATAATACCTGAAGAAGTTGTAATGCAGCCCCGTCTCACGGTCGGCGTACTGGTTCTGCAATCGGAACGGCTGGTGCGTCGTTCCCGTTACGTTCGTCTCGTTTTTCAGACGACCCCAGCCGGTGTAGTTGCCGAACCACAGCAAATTGCCATCCTTATCGGTCATCTCCCTAGGGATGCCGATTTGATCGCAGTGGAAGTAGTGGGTCTGTTGGCGGCTTTCGCCGTCTTCGGTTGTCCAGTTTCGGACTTGCGCCAAAGGCTCGTAGGAATCCGGGTCGGTGTAGATATAGGTATATCTACCGTCCGAGTGGATTTCTTGCAGCAGATGGCTGCCGTCCCAAACGAAACGGGTTTGGTTTTCGAGGTCGTTCCCGCTTAAATCATGAGGGAATGACGTTTCTGAAACTTCTTCGTTTTTCAGACGACCTTTGCCTATCCTTCTGCCCAAGGCATCGTAGGTGTACGCCCAAGTTTCTTTCGTGCCGTCTTTTTTGAAGATTTCGGCTTTAACCAGTTGGTCGTGCAGGTCGTAGAAATAGTTCTGCACTTCGCCATCGGCCAATTCGCGGTGGATGAGGTTGCCGAGGTCGTCGTAATAACAGGTCGTGCCGTTGTAGGTTTTCAGGCGGTTGTCGGTGACGGCATTGAGGTCGTCTGAAAGCGGCGCGGCCGTTTTGCCCTCTCCCCGACCCTCTCCCACGGGAGAGGGGGTAGGGTATGGTTTGACCTTTTCCGTCGGGATGTCGAGGATATTGTGCGCGGGGTCGAAGGCGAACAGTTCGCTGCCCGCTTGGATAATCCTGCCCAGTTTGTCGTACTCGAAATGCGTCGTCCCCGTCCGCTGGTCGGTGCTGTGGGTCAGGTTGCCGGTGCGGTCGTAGCCGTAGCTGCGTTTGACGGCGGTTTGGCCATAACCTGCCGCGACTTTGGTTTTGCCTTTGTCGCCCTCAGTCAAGTCGTTGAGGGTGGCGATTTGTCTTTTCAGACGACCTAGGGGATCGAGTTCGTAACGGCTGGCGAGCTTACCCTGTGTGCGGTAGATTTCACGGTGCAGCTGATCGCGTTCGATGTCGGTGATGACTTCGTCGTCGAGGCTGATTTGGTGCAGGTGGCCGCTGCCGTAATACAGATAGTTGATTTGTCTGCCGTCGGGCAGGACGGTGGCGGTACGGTTGCCGTTGAAGTCGTAGTGGTAGCGGACGGTTTCGGTAACGGGCAGGTACAGCATATCATACTGCGCATCGCGCCAGTCGGTTTCGGGTAAGCCGTTTTGGGCGTTTTCTTCTTTGGACGGCACTTTCCATTGGTGCTGGGCGATGAGTTGGCCGTTTCCGTTGTGGTTGAAGCAGGTAAGGGTAAGCGTATAGGGAAAGGTCGTCTGAAGGTTATTTCAGACGACCTTGCGATAGCTACTATGACTACTTCATTCAAGTCCATAATCAGGAATAGATAATTGAAATGGAGACAATATTAAAGACTCTCCGCTTTTAATATTTTTTACATGAAACAGTACAAGACCCATTGTCCAGCGTTTATCAGTTTGAATATCTAAATCACACTGTTCCTGTTCATTAATTGAAAAATAAATTCCCTGTTTATTTTCAAACTGAATTAATCCATTTACTAGAATACCAACAATAGCAAAAGGTGGTATCCACATTGCTTGTATAGCGTAGGAGTCAGTATCAGATAATTCAAAATGAAAATTATCTAATATTCTAATATTTTTTATTCTTTCAATAATAAATTTTTCATACTCTATATAATTTTCTATTATATCATAAGGGTTTCTCATAAAATCAAGACAATCAATAAACTCATATGAATAAGCAAAAAAATTTCTAATATCTTGTGGTTTATAAGGTAAATTCATTATATTTCTTCCTTAAAATATAAGTATGATTTTCTCAGCAAACCGCTGAGCATTTTCAGGGAATCGTGATTTCTGAACCTTAAATGAAAATAAGTCATTTCCTTTTCCATTATTAGGGCATTTTTCTTTTAATGCTTTGTTTATGTCTGATTCTATATTCTTTAATTCACTAGGCAAATCTTTTCCCATTGCTCCTTTTGTTAGCATATCAGTAGCAATAAAAGCATCAATATCTGAAGATGGACTCCAGTTCGTACCCTTATAACTACTTTTCCCTGAAGCGGTACTACCTCTTATTCCAACTCTCGCATCAGAGGCAATACTTTTAATATCATTTTTACGTTTTCCTACCTCAAGTTTAGTGTACTCAATAATGTCTTCTCTAGAACATGGGGTATTGCATGCACCAGGAGTAGGAGATAAACCTAGTAAATCAAACCATGCTTGTGTATTTTTTGCAAACCGATAAAGATTCTCTCCACCCAGCAACCCAATCCTATCCTGATTTACAAACCGCCCGGCATCAGGCTCATAGTACCTGAAGAAGTTGTAATGCAGCCCCGTCTCGCGGTCGGCATACTGGTTCTGCAACCTAAAAGGCTGATGTGCTGTTTCCGTTATGTTGGTTTCGCTCTTCAGCTTACCCCAACCGTAATAATCCCCAAACCACAGTAAATTACCGTCTTTGTCGGTCATCTCTCTTGGGATGCCGATTTGGTCGCAATGGAAGTAGCGGGTTTGTTGGCAGCTTTCGCCGTCTTCGGTTGTCCAGTTTCGGACTTGCGCTAAAGGCTCGTAGGAGTCTGGGTCGGTGTAGATATAGGTATATCTGCCATCCGGGTGGATTTCCTGCAAGAGATGGCTGCCGTCCCAAACGAAGCGGGTTTGGTTGTCGAGACCGTTCCCGCTTAAATCATGCGGGAATGACGTTTCTGAAACTTCTTCGTTTTTCAGACGGCCTTTGCCTATCCTTCTGCCCAAGGCGTCGTAGGTGTACGCCCAAGTTTCTTTCGTGCCATCTTTTTTGAAGATTTCGGCCTTAACCAGTTGGTCATGCAGGTCGTAGAAATAGTTCTGCACTTCGCCGTCGGCCAGCTCGCGGTGGATCAGGTTGCCGAGGTCGTCGTAGTAATAGGTCGTGCCGTTGTAGGTTTTCAGGCGGTTGTCGGGGACGGCGGAGCGACCGTCTGAAAGCGGCACGGTCATTTTGCCCTCTCCCCGACCCTCTCCCACGGGAGAGGGGGCAGGGTATGGTTTGACCTTTTCCGTCGGGATGTCGAGGATATTGTGTGCGGGGTCGAAGGCGAACAGTTCGCTGCCAGCTTTGGTGATTCGACCGAGTTTGTCGTACTCGAAATGGGTCGTCCCAGTCCGCTGGTCGGTGCTGTGGGTCAGGTTGCCGGTGCGGTCGTAGCCGTAGCTGCGTTTGACCGCGGTTTGGCCATAACCCGCTGCGACTTTGGTTTTGCCTTTACCGCCTTCCGTCAGGTCCTTGAGGGTGGCGATTTGCCGTTTCAGACGACCTAAAGGATCGAGTTCGTAACGGCTGGCGAGTTTACCTTGTGTGCGGAAGATTTCGCGGTGCAGCTGATCGCGTTCGATGTCGGTGATGACTTCGTCGTCGAGGCCGATTTGGTGCAGGTGGCCGCTGCCGTAATACAGATAGTTGATCTGTCTGCCGTCGGGCAGGACGGTGGCGGTACGGTTGCCGTTGAAGTCGTAGTGGTAGCGGACGGTTTCGGTAACGGGCAGGTACAGCATATCATACTGCGCATCGCGCCAGTCGGTGTCGGGCAAACCGTTTCGGGCGTTCTCTTCTTTAGACGGCACTTTCCATTGGTGCTGGGCGATGAGCTGGCCGTTTTCGTTGTAGTCGAAGCTGGTGATGCTGTGGCGGTTGGCGGCGCGGACGAGGTTACCGTCCGGGTCGTAGCCGTAAACGGTTTCCTGAACCTTGTCGTTATCGCGGGCGAGGGTGTGGATTAAGCGTCCCAATACATCGCGTTTGAACTCGGTAACTCGCAGCGGGGTTTGGCTGTCGAGGTCGTCTGAAAGCGGGGCGGCGTCTTTTTTGGGGACGGGTTGTCCGCCCAGTTGCGCCATCAGTTTGGCGGCGAGGGAGGCGTCGTCGCCGAATTCGCGCTGCTCGACCAGTTCGTTGCCGGCGTTGTAGCGGTAGCCGGTCAGCTTATGGTCGAAGCCGCTTTCGGCAATCAGGCGGTCGAGGACGTCGTAGGCAAAGCGGTAGCGCGCACCGTTTTCATTGGTAAGGCCGACTAAGCGGCGGGCTTTGTCGTAATGGTAGCCGAAGGTATGCCCCAAGGCATTGGTGCGTCGGGTCGGCAGACCGTCTTGGCCGTATTCGTAGGAAGTGGTATGGCCTTCACCGTCGGTATGGGTTTTCAGACGACCTGCGGCATCGTAGCCGAAGGTTTCTTTGCTGCCGTCGGGATAGAGGGCGAGGGTAAGGTTTTGGTCGGCGTCGTAATGGTATTCGGTGTGCTGTCCCAGCGCATCGGTAATACGCGCCAGCTGTCCTTCGGGGGTGTAGGCCAGTTTGGTTTCGTAACCGGAACAGTCGGTAATGAGGTCGGGCTGGCGGTTTTCATTGTAGTGATAGGCGGTGCTGCTGCCGTTCGGATCGGTTACCGACAGCAACAGGCCGTTGTCGGCGTATTCGAAACGGGTGGTATGTTTCAGCGGGTCGGTATGGGTCAGCAGGTTGCCCGCTTCGTCGTAGGTATAGCCGTCATAACGGCCTTCCGCATCGCTTTTACGGATCAGGCGGTAGCAGTCGTCATAGTCGAAATACAGGATGGCGCCGTCGGGACGGACGATGGTTTCGATCTGTCCCTCGTTGCTGTACTGATAACGGGTAACGCGCCCCATCGCATCGGTGTGGCTGAGCAGACGGCCCAAACCGTCGCGTTCCATCAATACGGTGCTGCCGTCAGCAAACACCCGTTTGGTCAACTCGTTGTTGTAATCGTAATGATATTGCTCGGTACGGCCTAATACGTCGGTTACCTCGGTATAGCCGTCGTGATAGGTAAAGCGCCATTCTTCGCCCAAAGAAGTCCAGTTGCGCAACACCTTGCCGGTCGGGGTGTAATGGTTGTATTCGTATTCCGATACCAATCCTGCCGCATCCGTGTGCGACACCATCAGGTTGTTTTTATAGCCGAAGCTGCGTTTGACGTTGCCGTCGCGGCCGATGACGCGGATCAGGTCGCCGCTGCCGTTGTATTCGTAGCGGACCAGCGGACTGCCGACCCGGACCGCTTCGCCGAAGGCGGGCAAACCCTCCAACAGCGATACCGACAGCAGCCGCATTCTAGGCGACTGCTCATCGGCCACATTGCCGAAGTTCAGCGAGAATACCCGTCCGTTGCCGTCGATGACGTATTGCGGCAGACCGGTCAGCGGATGATAGACGAAACGCTGATGGTTGCCGTTGGCGTCTTCCACCGCGACCAGCGGGAAGAGGGTGGAATCTTTATCCGAACCGTCTTCCGCGACCACCAAAGGTGCAAAGCGCAGCGCTATCAAACCATCCAGCGACGCAATGACATAATGCCCGTCCGGATTTTTGCTGAACCAAATCTGTTCGCTCTCGAACAATACCGGCTCTTCGTCGTCTTCATCGACTTCCGGCAGCGGGAACAAACGACCCTGATCGTCGATATAGGCCAATCCCGCCGCATCGCGGATAATGCGTTGGCAACCCGGCACGCTCCAGCCCTCGCCGAGCCAGCCGATACCGTCTTGGTCGGAATAATAGCTGCGGCTCCAGACCAGCGGCAGGATGCCTTCAAAAGCAAAGTCGGTTTCACTCTCCAAAAACTTCAACCCGTGTATCGGATTGACCGGCCGGCCGGCAGCGGCGGCGGCTTTGCAGGAAATACAGGGTTTTTTTCCTAGTTTTCCTTTGAACTTGTTGTTCATGTAGAACACGTCGCCGGTACGGACGATGTAGCGTTTGCGGATTTTAACCGAAGAAGAATGTATCATCGGCCATGCTGGTTTGGTGGCGGTACGGGAAAGTATGCCCTTGCGGCCGGGCACGGCGGGTTCATCGCCGGTAGTGCGGTTGGTTTTACTGGCTTTGAAGACGAAGGCGGGTTTGCGATTGAGACGCACGTCTTTGGCGACCGTCTTGGCGCCGCCCAAGTCGGCGAAGAGCGGGAAGGGGAGGGGCGGGACTTGAGGAGGAGCAGGAGGAGGCGGCCAACAGAAATCAGGAAGGGTAAAGACGACGCGGAAACTACTGTCTTTGCGGGCGATTTTATTGAATGCCATGGCGGCTTGCTCCTGTTAGGGGATGGGGTCGTCTGAAAGCTGGGTGAATGAGGGTTTAGAGTTTCAGACGACCTATGTGTGGTTTATGCGTGTGCTGCCAAAGATGGTGGGATTGGGATAAATTCATCCTGTGAATCCCGACAAGCTTGGGCGGCTGCGATTTGGTCTGCCCGTTCGTGTCGGGCGATAAATCTGAGCTGACATGCCGCAATTTCCAGTTCTTCCGGAAAAGAAGTACGGTAGCTGCAATCAATGCGGCGTTGTTCTACATCGACGAGGATGGTGTCCAATACCATGTCTTTGCACAATGACGAGTTGGTTGCCGTATGGACGTGGACGAACACGGTTTCTACCGGCAAATCAACGGTAAAACGTTGGTTGGGTGCTTGGAAGGAATGCACCATGCCGGTAAAGGTTAGTTCGTAAATATGGTTGGGTTTCAGATGGGGAAGTTGCAGCGAGGGATGGGCGCTGTTCCAATAAGCCATAGAAAAATCTTTAGGCAGTAGCGGGGCGCGGTTGGCTATCCATTGCTCATCGGCAGTGCCGGTATGTTGGGCGCGCAGTGCGAAATAACGGGGCATAAAGCCGAAACCTTCGGGAGCGGCCTTATCGGACGGATCGCGCACGGGGTGTGCAGGGTCGTAGATCTGATGTGCTTTCAGCGTCCGTTTGAACCCGTTTTTTTTGAGTTCGGCTTTCGGATAGTAGCCGATACCGATGGCGTTCTGCTGATAGCCTGTGTGGTCGTCTTCGACTGCGCTGCCGCCAAAGGCAAATTCATAACGGATAGGCAGCGAAAGGATGGGGTCGGGTTCGCTCAAAGACCATCCTGCCGCCTCCCGCACCCAGTAACGTTCCCCGGTAAGCGCTAGGCTTTTTTGGTAGTCGCCGATACTTACGGATACGGTAAATTGCCGAGAGGGAATATCGTCGGGTGCATAGGCGGTGGCATTGACAACCAAGTCGGTTTTGGGCTTGTAGAGGCTGAAGTCGCTTTCAAACTGAGTCGAGGTTCGCGAAGGATCGCCGTAATAGGTATCGGCAAACGTGAGCGGCGTTTGCTTACGGGCAAACGCAAGCTCCGTTTTTCCTGTTTCCGGGTCAATTTCAAACTCGTAGCTGACTTTGGCGACGACTACATCATAAGCCCGATCTGTTTGGTCGATGTTTTTAAACTGCTGCGTATGAAAGCAGGTAAAGTTCTGCAACTCAAACATGGCGTATCTTCTCTAGTTGATATCGACTTTTTTGCCGTCGATATCCACTACTTTGGTGCCGACGATCTTGATCGTTTTGCTGACGATGCTGATTTTGTTTTTATCAATCAAAATCATGGAACTACCAACTTGTATGGTAATTTTCTTGCCTGCGGACAGGGTAATGTTTCGACCTGCGTTGAGGCCGATGTTCATACCGGCGTTGAGACCCATCACCAAGCCGACGCTATGCATTTCTGCACCGACGACATTGGTCATCCAGCCTGCACCGACGTTCAGCATATAACCGGCACCGATGTTGGTCATCTGACCGATGCCAACATTGTTCATACCGTTTAGGCTGACGGTTTCCTGTCTGTTGCCGCCGATACTGCTGACTTCGTTAGCAACAATGGTCTTGTTGCGGTTGGCACCGACGGTCAGCGCTTGGTTTTTGCCGACAGCAACGTTCTGGTCTTGTCCGACAGTCAGCGCTTGGCTCTGACCTATGCCTACTTTTTCGTTCAAGCCAACAGAACGGCTGCGGTTTTTACCCACGTTGACACTTTGGTCTTTACCTACGCTGGTACTTTGGTTATCACCCACACTAATGCTTTGGTTTTGGGTAATGCTGGAGGTCTCGTTTTGACCTACCGATTTTGTGCGGTTTTGGGTAATCGAAGCCGTTTCGTTTTTTTGGACGGTTTTCGCTCGATCGCCCACTACTGTTACGGTTTCGTTGTTACCGATCGTGGTGGTGCGGTCGTTGTTGACGTTGCGGGTTTCGTTATTTTTAACCAGCGAGGTCAGGTCTTTTTGCGCTTGGAAATTGACCATCTCGGAACCGGCAGTATCGTTGAACATCAGTTCATTGAAGTTGGCAAGCGGCGAATTAAAGCTCTTACTTTTGATACCGGATTGTTTGGCTGCGGCAGGAAAGCCCCATGGTGGCGACATTGCGCTGTTGTACAGGCGACCCAATACAATCGGTCGGTCGGCATCGCCGTTGATGAAGTCAACCAACACTTCTTCACCGATACGCGGAGTATTGATAGAACCGTATCCCGCGCCGGCAGAACCTTGCGTTACCCGAACCCAGTTGGAGCTGTTTTCATCCATTTTGCCGTAGCGGTCCCAATGGAATTGGACTTTAATATCGCCATATTCGTTGGTATAAACCTCTTCTCCGGCAGGGCCCGTTACCGTCGCCGCTTGTGTGCCCAATACTTTAGGTTTTGGCGTTTTAAGGGGAGGGCGGTATGGGTAGGATTTGGGCAATACGCGGAATGAAATTCTGAATTTGCCGATACGATCGCCGGTAGTATAGCCGGCTTCTTCAAAATCATAGTCTGCTTTCAGAATGGTGTATTCGGTATTGGATGACGAGTGCGGGTGCTTACTCAGGGTAAATGTATAACCGGGAGCTACCGTCAATGCAGTACCCGAACCGGTAATGATCTTGGTTTGGCTTTTCAGATCTTCACTGCGTACCTGACTGTAATTTTGCGCTTCGGAAACATCGCTAAAGCCGGTATAAAAATCATAATGTTCCATAGGAACAGAACTGAAGTCGTGAACCGAATCAGAAGACTTCATCGGGACTTTGGCGTTTTTATAATTGTATTCTTGGGTCACGAACTGGCTGGATTTCAGGGCATCACGTTCCTCCCAAACATCGATATAGGCGATGTTGGGTGCACCGGGCGCAGTATTTTTGGAATGGTAAGGAATATTAGGAGAAGGGATGGCTTCCAGAATACCCACATCATCAGCAATAACCAGCTCGTGCGAACCGTTGCTGTGGGTAAAATAATAGTAAATGCCTTCCTGTTCAAATAAGCGGCTCAAGAAGTCAAAACTGTTTTCCTGATATTGGACGCAAAAGCCCCTTGTACGATAGCTTTTTTGGCATTTTACTTGGAAAGGGAATCCGAACGGGGACAAGACTTCATTGGTAATATCCAGAACAGACTTATCGACGAATACCCTGCTGTCGGTATTTTGGGTGAGATACCACATAAACGGACGGGCTGTGCAGGTATAGGCATGATAGTCTTCTTCGTCTTCATCTTCACCGATATAGCCGAAGTCGGTCACCAAACCGTTCAGATAGCGCGGGCTGCCTGCTTCTGTATCAATTTCCAATGTTATTGGCTGACCGATAATATCTTTGCCTTGTAAATTGGAATCTTTGGAAACTAAAGTGATATTAAACTCAAAAAGGTTTGAAACAAATTCGGTTCCAAGCATTTTTTTGAATAATAGTTGTGATCCCAAAGGTGTATGAGCAACGACTGTTCTATTCATTTCGGGAAATTCCTTGTTTACATTAAAAGCCAATTCCGCTTCAACGTCAGATTTTCTATTTTTCAATCACACATAGGGCTGTGGCGGAAGCTTGTTGGAATATGTGATTTCAGACGACCTACTTACATCCTCACTATGACCTTCAAACGCACTGAAAATTCCTTAATTTATTTAAATTAAAGGGGTTGAAGGCTGTGGAAGTAGTAAATTCAAGTACAACGGTTTTGCCTTGGATATTGTATTCGACAACGGTAGTGTTTCCTGTCTGGCGAATGATTTTCCCTTTTTCAATCAGGCGGAATATTGACCATGGTCCGGTTGAACTGATACCCGCACTATTGATTTGAGGGGAGGAAATATCTATTTTTGCCAAGGCGTTTTCTTCTTTTGAAGGCCAAGTAAAGGTTGCAGGATTGACTGGACCGTGACTGTATACATAGCTTTTCCCTGCATAAGAAACATTCACACTTTCCAAGCTGGAGTCAAGAATCAAGACTTTGACTGTAAAGTCAAAAGTGGGTGTTTCTGAGCCTTTGTCAAAATATCCTTGTCGGATTGCCGCTATGTCGTTCAGCCTGGAAAAACGGTCTTTAAATGCGCTGTTTTTAGCAGTCAAGGTTTCCAGTTTTTCTGAACGTGCCAATACGGCGGCTTCACCTGATAAATTGGTAAACTTGCTGTACATGCCGTTTGGACCAAATATGTTGGTGAAGCTTTCCAAGGCAACATTGTTTTCAGAACCTCTGTCAAAAGGGTAACCCTGTTGGTGTATCTCTTGGCAACTGTTCGTTACGGTTGCCAACTGTTTTTCCAAGGTAGACATGAGCTTTTCATCGACAATCTTGTCGGTGTTTTTCAAAATAATCTCAGAAAAGCTGTCTAGCATTGGGCGGAAGGGCATAGGAAGCCGGTTTACTTCAGCTTTGTATTTCACAAACGGATCATCAGGAGGTAAATCTACGCCTTTTTCAACTGCGACATTAACGGCAACCAAATAAACGTACAAATCATTAATGGCTTCAGTAACACTGTTAATTGCCGGAGGTTGATCATTTGTGGTTTCAGTTAAACTATGGAAATCTGCAAAAGCATCATCAACAGGAGTGGCCAGTTTTAAAGCAGCCAATTCATTTTTTACATTGGCCTCTCCTTCAACGTCTAAAAGCTTTGACAGTCCTGCTCTATTTAACCATTCGGCAATTTTACTGTCTGCTTTATCCGTTATCTTTTTATCAATGGTCAGCGTTGTGTTATCACTGATACCTTTGATAATGTTAACCAAGGGAGAATTTTTCTCTGATAAAAGCTTGGCAATCTGAATGCTTTCTCGTGATGATTTAGGTACGACCAATGACAAATCAGCCAAATAGTTATTCCATGCTTTGATGTAATTACTGAAATAAAGCTTTTGAGCATCAGAAAGGACAGTAGCTTTACTTTGGCTTTGAGAAGCATAACTACCTAATACCCAGTTGTCTTCATTAAAAAATTGCTCTGCCGATTTAACCATAGCAGGTAAGACTTTGGTAATGTAAGCCTCTTTGGTATAAATGAAGTTAATAGGCTCTTTTAAAGCTCCACCAGTTTTACGACGGAACAATAAGTGGCTTTGCACACCGCCCATACTTGAAAAAGAAACAGGTGTGATTCCTTCTTTGCCTGAGAGAGCAACTGTGTTGATGGTATCTTCCAGTACCATAGTGGCAATATCTCTTTGGGCAATTTCCTGCCTACGGCGTTCTACCAATTCTTCATCATAGGGTACGCTGGGAGTAATGCTTTGTTTGGAGAGTATTTGGTTTAAAGCTTTCTCAAGAGATTTTTTCTGTTGCTCACTCATACCTGAAGATTCTGCTTTAGACAAATTAGTCATCAGCCAATTTTGCATAAAAGCGGCATCAAAATGTTCTTTGTCATACATCATCAGATAAGCTTTTAAAGCATTGTAACCATTGATGCCGTCTGAGCCGCTGGTTGTACGCAGAAGTTCATCTAATTTGAAGCTGATTAAAGGCATCACGTTGTCTTGAAGGATTCTTCGGTAGGCAGATTCCCCAACGTCTTCCATTTGCCCGCCTTGATAAAGACCCATGCGATAGCTGAGGGGAGGAGAAGACAGATCGGGAATCTCTCTACTGCGGGTCGTATCTTTGACATGTTCTGCAAATGTTACTGCTTTAAGCAGGTCGGGAGCTTCAGTGTATTTCTTCGCCTCTTGACCCAGTTTGGTTGCTTTATCGCCAACCTGCTCAAGATATGAGCGATTATTCGAATAACTGTTCAGCATCATGGCTAAGCAGGCGGCGACTATGGTGACAATAGCTCCAATGCCTAACCAATAGAGCATTTGTTTTTTGACAAACCAAGATTTATTTTCTCCCGCCAGGTTTGCTTCACTAAGAATGACATCAGAGAACAGTCTGTGCAGGAAAAAGCTTCGCTCGTTGTTTTGAGTTTTGGTTCGATCCGAATCCAAGTATTTTTTCGATAATTGGAAATCGTTTTGTAAGCCATCCAAGATGGGATTGAAATGTTGTCCCGTTTGGGTGCCACTTGAGAAATAAACACCTCTCCACGAGATAGGTTGCTCAAATTTTGAAGATTTAGATAATTCTTTAAATAGAGAAAGTACCGCCTGATTAAGACGTTCAAATTCTTCAGGGAAAGCAAAAGCCGCTGCTTTATCTTCAGAAGATTCCAATTGATGGATGGTACCCAACATAGAAGAGCGCAATTTATCAACAACTTCCGATAAAGCATTGGAAGCAGTGGCAATTGGAGTTTCCATTCCTTCGGTATCAGAAAGAGAAATACCCAAATATTGGTTTCTTTGTTCTTCCGTCAGATGATCAAAGAATTTGTCAAAACCATGCAGCAAATCCAGTTTGGTTATCATAAGATAAACAGGGAAATGTATACCTAATTTGGTATGCATTTCGTGGATCCTTTTGCGAAGTTCTGCAGAAATTTCGGTAATATTGGTTTTACCGCCTAAAAGGTCGTCGACTCCTACGGTAACTACTACACCGTTGATAGGTTGTTTGGGACGGTAGCGCTTCAGTAGGGATACAAATTCTTCCCAGTCGCTGGAGTCCTTATTGCTGTGGTTGTCATGTAAAGACAATCTGCCTGCAGTATCAAGAAGTACAATTTCATCGGATAAAAACCAATCGCAATCGCGCGTCCCTGCCAAGCCGCTTACAGATGTTCCTAAAGTGCTTTCTAGAGGGAAGTTGAGACCAGAGCGTTTTAATGCTGTTGTTTTACCAGAACCGGCAGCACCTAAAACAACGTACCACGGCATTTGATAAAGATATTGCCCCTCTTCCAATCTTGCCAATAAACTATTTTTAGATCTGGAAAATTTAGCGTTTTTCAGTACTTTATCCATTTCAGCAAACTGACGACTCATTGAGCTAACATCGCTTGCATTTTTCAAGATGGGTTCTTGCGCTGCGCGGATTTCCTTCAGTAAGGCAGCGTTTCGGCGTGACTCACGATATTGGCGAAATATAGCTTTAGCCAACCAAATGCCGATAATGGCGGCGCACACAGCAAGGCGAATGACCTTGCTTTCTAAGGGGCGAATTTCACCTATGGAAATCAGTGGGCCGATAAACCATACCAATATAATCAGACCGGCGATACCCAGCATTACCCATAAAGAACGGGAGCCTAGAAAATAAAGAATTTTTTTCATATTTGTTTTTCCGTATCAATCCAATTTCAGATTATTGATGTGTATTCACATCACTGCTTGGCTGAGTAGTGGAAGTATTGGTTTTTACTTCCACTGCGCTACCCAGTTTAGGACCGGTTCCAGTTGTGAATAGGGTGATTTCAACCCTTCGGTTTTTGGCTCTATTTTCCAAAGTATCATTTGGCGCAACAGGATCGGTCGAGCCACGTCCTTCAGAACGAATACGTGTTCCACCATTTTTGATGTAATTCAATAAAATTTCTTTTACTGCATCTGCCCTAGCCTGCGAGAGATGCCAGTTAGATGGGAAGTTCAAGCTTTGAATAGGTTTGTCGTCAGTATATCCGGTAACGACGATTTGCCCTTCTACACTGTCTAGAGCTTGGCTGACTCTAGCCAAGACAGGGTAATATTGGTCTTGGATTTGCGCAGAACCAGATTCAAAAAGACCATCACCTAAAATAGTAACCGTACTTCTGTCTTGGAAGTCTTCCACAGAGACTAGCTTTCTGGCGATTTCATTTTCCAATAAAGGCCGTAACCGAATGGTGCCTTGTGTTTCTTGCTGTTTGGCTGTGACAGGAGGAAGTTTGAGATTGTTGACTTTTGTACTGGACGTATCAAAATCATTACCTAAAGACCATTGCATAGCAAAGTAGCCTATTCCCAAGACAACAGCTCCTAAAACACCTACTACCCATAAAGGAATGGTAAGCCTCTGTTTTCGTTGGATAGTATTAGTAATAATTGGATTGTGTTTGAAAAGCTCAGCGGTTTGATCCGGCCGTTTGCTGTGAATTAAGGCAAGCAAATCTCTCTTAATTTTGTCGATTTCGAGTTCACCACTATTTAATACTTGATATTTGCCTTTGTAGCCGAATTGTAAACATAAGTACATGAACTCTAATAAATCAATATTTTTATCCGGATCCTGCTTCAGATTTTGAATAATCTCAAAAAAACGCTCTCCGCCCCATGTTTCGTCATAGAAAGAGACTAACAGGCTGTTTTTGGACCAAGTTTCATCTGCCCAACCCGCCCGAACAGCTAATTCATCTACGAATGTACATAGACAGTACTTTGCAGCTTGGATGGCGTCGTACCTTGCTCCGTTTTTTTCAGCATTTTCTTCAAAATTATTGATTAGTATAGAAAATTTGTTGATCAAACTGTCGGTAGACAATTGACTGGTAGTTTGCTGCATCGCATTGACTAAGATAAAAACCGGTTTGGCTGCCTCAATCAAAGGGTTATAAATATTTGCGATGCTGTGTGCAGCATTATTCTGGTTATCCATAATGAAATTCCAAATTAAACCAAATTAACTTAAAGACTTAATTGCCCAAAATTCAACATCTAAATTCGGAAAATTACCGGCTAAATGGAAGGCCATGCCTGATGAAGTATCAAACATATCCCACAGCTCATGCTTTTTGTCCAATTCAAAATAGACATAACCGCTGTGGTATGGCAATTCTCTTGGTGCTACAGATAAAGCGTGCACCCTGATTCCAGGAAGGTGGTAAGCAACTAATTCTTTTACTTTTTCCACGGTGCCTATTTTTACTACGCTAGGAATTTTTTGGCGCAATGCTTCGTTCGGCATATCGGCTTTAATCGCAAGAACAAATGAAGCTTTGTCTAGTAAACTTTGGTCTGGTGTTTGAGCAACGCGAGTGGCTTCGTCACGCATATCGAGCGGGATTCTGATCGCACGTTGTTCAAGAACGATGGATAATGATTTACGCAGATTGAAAAATAATTTACCGAAGCATGAGGCTAGATCATTATGCTCATATACTGGGATGTCACCTACTTTGCGAGAAGGCAGGAAGGTCATCAAATCAGCACATAGTTTGGATAAGTTAATAAATAATTGTTCAGGGTGCGTTTGTCGGGCGCCTTCATTTTCGTGATGCAAATATGCCAAATATCGATTAATGGTTTGAAGCATCATGAAGTCCATAACTTCAACAGAGCCACCGGTATTAGGATCGTTCACAGCATTAGCCAAGCTATTGCTTTTTTGCATCAATAAACCATAAATCTCTGAAATATAGGCTTTTAGGTGTTGTTGCTTTTGGCTTCCGAGGCAAGGCGGAATATATGATTCGTCTAGAATGATTTCAAAGTCCGCAGAGCTGGAACGGATGAGAGCAATGGGCAGGGCAGTTTGACCGCTGGTTAAGTCGTTTTCTAAAACCAACATTGGATTAAGATCTGCCAGTGTTACTTGACGACCATCTAATTCAGTATTTGTAGTGTCTGCTAGAGTTTTATTAAAGGCTTTGTAGCGACATGAGTCTGAGGAGTCCTGATTTGGAAAATAAATCTCATTATTTACAGAAGAAGGCAGAGTAACAGCTAGGCAGATTTTGGTGTCTTTAATATTTGCAGGAACTTTTAGACTCAAATTTTCGAGTTGTTTTTGAGAGAACAAAAATACAGAACCATCGGGGAAAACACCTTCTGCTTCATTAATACCGATTACCCCTCGTTTGAGGCCGTCTGAATTTAATACCAGCGAAGAGAATCCCCAAAAATGACCCTCTTGAGAAACGGCTAATTGGCGTAGGCCGGATTCAAGATAACGTTCAAATTGCTGGAAATGTTGAGGGGTAATAAAGATACCCTCTGACCAGACTACTTTTGCTTCTATTGCCATTCCTTCATCCTTAATCTTTTAGTTATTATTTTTCTTCACGGAAAACGCCTTTACTAAGGTCGCTACCATATTTGCGCGTTTTTCCATTTTCTTTAATTTTTTTATCGTCAGGGTGCCGTTCTTTATACTCTTTTAACATATCCTTCATTTCTGATTTTGATAGTTGGGTTAATTTATTTTTGCCAACGTTTACATAGAAATAATGTTTACCAAAGTGATACCATCGTTTCTTCTGTTTCAATAATACCAATTGCCATTGACTGTTATCCAAATCTCGATAGCTTGCGACTACACCCAGATATTTCAGGTGGGAATCCATTTTAATCGGCAATATGGTAACCGTATCAGGATGCAGCATGAATTGGTTTTGCTGGATTAACTTCTCACCTAAATTTTCTTTGGCATTGTTGGTAAGTTCAAAATAGTTTGATTTTTTGAACTCTCCATCAGAAGACAATTGATATAAATCCAGTCTGATGGGAGAAGGTTGGCCAACTATATTTGGATTCGCATCAGGAGAAACTATGATTTGCACATCAATTTTTTCCCCACTCTCATCAGATTCTTTAGGGGGTTTATGGTCGGAAGCACATGAGCTTACCATTAAGGATATCATTAAGAATGATATATATTTTATTAGTTGTTTATGCATCTTAATTGCCTTCAAGTCCATCAATATTGATTACGTCTGCCAACAAATATTTCAATCAGCCATACAATATATGACTACTAGAGAAATAAATAGGTTCGTTATAATTAATTAGAAAGACTAAATTTTTTTAATATTTTCTAAAATTATAAAGTATTTTTCTTGCGGGGTTTATATTTATATTGATAAGTAAAGTCATGGTTACTTGCATCAATATTTACGCTTAAAACTTGTTTACCTTGAGTTGCACAAGTAAGCAGTTCCCGACTAATTTGCGGTAAAACCGTATTGGTCAGAATCGCATCAATCATGCGACCACCTGACTCAACTTCTGTGCAGCGCGAAGTAATCAGTTTTAGCACTTCAGGCGTGTAGTGCAGGTCGATACCGTGGTTATCTTTAATTCGATCTACGATACGGCCTAATTGCAATTCCACAATTTTTGAGAGCATATCGTCGGATAGCGGATAGTAAGGAATCACCTGCATACGACCTAATAGCGCGGCAGGGAAAGTTTTCAGCATGGGGGCGCGTAAGGCTTTGGTTAAACCTTCCGGAGTAGGTAGCATTTCAGGGTCATCACACATATCCATAATCAAATCTGTGCCCACATTGGTGGTCAGGATAATGATGGTATTTTTGAAATCGATATAACGACCTTCGCCATCTTCCATCCAGCCTTTGTCGAATACTTGGAAAAAGATTTCATGCACATCCGGATGTGCTTTCTCTACTTCATCAAGCAAGATGACGCTATAAGGTTTGCGTCGCACGGCTTCTGTCAGTACGCCGCCTTCACCATAACCGACATAGCCCGGAGGCGCGCCTTTCAGGGTGGATACGGTATGAGCTTCCTGATATTCGCTCATATTGATGGTAATTACGTTTTGTTCACCGCCGTACAATGTATCAGCCAGAGCCAATGCCGTTTCGGTTTTGCCCACGCCGGAAGGACCTGCCAACATGAAAACGCCGATAGGTTTATTGGGGTTATCCAGATTCGCACGTGATGTTTGGATACGACGGGCGATTGCATCCAAACCGTGACGTTGACCAATGATGCGTTTATTTAAAGTATCAGCAAGTTGCAAGACAGCCTCAACTTCATCTTTCATCATTTTGCCAACCGGAATACCTGTCCAGTCAGCTACAACGTCGGCAACGGTACGGCTATCCACTAAAGGCATAACTAGCGGTTGGATGCCTTGCAGTTTTTTCAGTTTGTTAACCAACTCTTTTTGGCGGGTATGCAGCTGCTTGGTTTCTTTCTCAGCTGTTCCTTCTTCCGCTTGCATGATTTGTTCACGTACTTCTAACAGCTCAGTAACCAAGTCTGCTTCAGATTTCCATCTGTCTTCTAATTTTTTCAGACGACCTTCAACTTCAGTCAGTTCTTTACCGATATTGGTTATCCGCGTTTCAGAATCGAAACTGAGTTTTTTCTCACGTTCCAAATTTGCTTGTTCAAGCTTTAATGCTTCGGATTTCTTGCGCAGAAACTCGATGCTGCCGGGCACAGCATGCTGGCTGACTGCAACTCGCGCGCAGGCAGTATCAATTAAGCCGACAGCTTTATCAGGAAGTTGGCGTGCAGGGATGTAGCGGTGGGAAAGCTTCACGGCTGCCTGAATTGCTTCATCGAGAATAATCACGTTATGGTGTTTTTCCAAAGAAGCATTCAATGCCCTAAGCATGTTGATGGCTTTGTTTTCGTCAGGCTCATCTACTTGTACCACTTGGAAACGGCGGGTTAAGGCAGGGTCTTTTTCAAAGTATTTTTTGTACTCTGCCCATGTTGTCGCGCCGATGGTACGCAGTTTGCCACGGGCCAGCGCAGGTTTGAGCAGGTTGGCTGCATCGCCAGTGCCGGCTGCACCACCTGCACCAATCAAGGTATGGATTTCGTCGATAAAGAGCACAATGGGAGTCGGGCTGGATTCCACTTCGTCCATAACCGCTCTAAGGCGTGATTCAAATTCTCCGCTGATGCTGGCACCTGCTTTGAGTAAACCTATATCCAGCAGGATTAATTGAACGTCTTTCAATCCCGGCGGAACATCTCCAGCAGCCAAACGCAATGCCAATGCCTCGACGACGGCTGTCTTACCGACACCGGCTTCGCCTGTCAGAATCGGATTGTTTTGACGGCGGCGCATCAGGATGTCAATCATTTGCCTGATTTCGGCATCGCGACCGGTAAGGGGATCTATTTCGCCATTTTTAGCTTTTTCAGTGAGATTGCTGCCGTATTTGGCCAAGGCACTTTCTTTGTGGGTAGCGTTAGGCTCCGAAGATAAGGCGTTTTGGGTAACATCAAGATTTTCTTCAGAGTTTGCAGTAATAGCGATGATATTGTTTGCCAATGTTTCAGGTTTGATTTTGAGGAACTCGGATGAAATATTGGCCACAATGCTCTGCAAAGTTTTATTTTCCAGAATGGTGTAGAAAATATGAGCAGTACGGATTTTGTCAGTGCCGAATTTGAGCGAACTGTATGTCCAAGTTTGTTCAACAAGGGTTTGGATATGTTCGGAAAAATCGATGACAGCAGTCGAGCCGGCTGGAAGTTTTTCAACTGCTGTTAATACATCTTTGCGGACTCTGGCTTCGTCTAAATTAAAACTGTTGATCAGACAGAAGATGTCGGTTTTCTCGGTTTGCAGCAGAGAATGAAGCCAGTGAACCAGCTCAACGTAGCTGTTTTCACGAAGACGGCAGAAGGTGTAGGCATTTTCCAAAGTTTTATACAAGGTAGTATTCAACTTGCCAAATAATACGCTGCGGCTGATGTTTGACATAATGTGTCCTTAATTAAATTATTCCAAGTATGTCTAAAAATAGTTTGAAAGAAGTTTTTTCCGACAAAGGGGTCGTCTGAAAAAGCTGTTTAATGGTTGCTGACGATCAAGTCTTCGGCATCACGGGAAACATTCCCCAGCCAAGTTGTTAAGCCGAGTTGTGTTTGTCCGCCTAAGTCCATGAGCGGTACTTCTTTTTGCATTAAAACAGGCTGTATATCCCATTCATATTCATCTGCGGCAAACAGTCTTACCCACTCTCGTAAGCGGGCGGTGTTGATGCCGTCTTTAAAGAATGATCGGTAAGCGGGTAGGGTAAGTGGGCCAATGATGATGCGGAATTTACTTTGAACATCGTAAAGCTTGTCTCCCAGCAGCAAGCCATCTCCCAGCGTATAGTTACCCATGATGCCGATTTGCGTTTTTTCTTCCGAAATCTCAACCCAATATCCGACATTGGTTTGAATGGTAACGGGGACTTTGAAATAACGGTTAAGCAGTTGTTGAAGACTGGCTGCCGACCGACTCTGTTTCATCAGCAGACCGGCAAAATAACGTTTAGCGAATTCGTGGATTAAGCCTTTATTATGTATGGTCGGTGTATCCAGACCATTGAAACTAGCGATATATTTCCCAAAACGGTCTTCAGCATTTTTGTCTAAAGAAGTAATGCTTTGAGCGTTGGCCCATGCCCGATAGAACAAGACAGCCAAACGGTGTTGCAACATATTGGCAAAACCGGTCCATGTTCGGTCGCCGTGCTGGTGTTGGCGCTCATAGGCATATTCGGTCAAATGCAAAGGCAGGGGACCAGATGGTCCGAACAAACCGAATCCGTTGATGGAAATTTCCACATAACGCGGCGATAGGGCAACCGACTGGATGTTGCGGGGAGCAAAAATAAGCGATGGCTCTTGGCGAATCCTTATTTTTTCCATTTTCGGGCTGACGGCTTTGCCTAATAATTTTCCGCCGGTAACAAATTTGACGGACTCAAGCTGGCGCAAGAGTGAAAAATAATCGTATTTATACGGCTGAGATGCGACTTTGTTTAACAAGCCTGTCAGTTTTTCATCCCATGTGTCGTCCAATGAGTCGCCAAAATCTGTTTGAGCGTTAACCGGACTCATACGATTACCCTCTCTCCAACAGCAGTCGGCCAAGTAGCCATGTGTCCTTGTTGGAGCGTGTCAATTTGAAGCTGTATGAATGAGTTAATTGACACCAAACGTTGGAAGTAATGGTTTAAAACCGATCCGAATAGGAAGGGATGGATACCGCCCAATTGCGCTTCATCCAATGTAATCGTGATTTTGATGCCTCGAACAGGCGCCGCAACTCCGTAATGACGGACTACCTTGTTCACGGTGGAGGTCTCAACACGTGTAATCGACTCAATCTGTTTTTTCAGCAAATCATTTTCGGAAGAAACAAACACCATTAAAAGCTCTTTTAAGGTGACGGGTGCATCTTCTTGGTCGATGTTTAATAATGACAGATAGTTCAAGCTTAATTGGTTTAAAAACGACCAAAGCGTTCGATCCTCACTCACAGCCGCTTGAGGACGTGTTAACTTAGAAATCAGCTTGATAGAGTTAACCGGCAGGAAGCCTTCAATCAGGAAATCAGACTCTCCGTCGCGCGGCATCATCAGTGGCAAATCCCTGCTGGTACACCAAGCATCTACGGAAAGATGTTGTATGCCGGAATTGAAGGCGTAATCCCGATTGTCGGCCAGAGACAAAAATACTTCGCTGCCTAAGTAGGAAGAACGGAAGCCATTTTTGACAGAATTTTCCGATGGAACTCTGTCTGCACGCCGTGCTGAAAAATAAGCATGCTGAGTTTGGGCTTCGGGGAAGAGTCCTATATCCGGCGCTTTGTACATCGGCGAAAATACAACGGTTTGACGGTTGTTGGTGTCAAAACCTTTTACTTGTTCGATGGCGTAGATTTCATAATTTAAAGGTTGTGTACGGTCGATGATAACGTGGTGTTCCTGGTCTTGGATGTTTACAGGGAAGCGGGAGCTTTTTTTTCTGAAAAGGTTTACCACAGGTACCGCATTGACGGAAAAATCCTCTACACCGATCAATTCTGTCAATTCGGGTATTTTGTTGCTGAATAAAAATGAAAGACTGAAATAACGTTTGCGATAGGTAATGATTTTTTTATTGACACCCTTATCGTTTACGATTTCTTCCAAATGTTCGGGTACTTTGGGCAAATGTCCGTCATTCTCAGCCTGACGGACAGCCTGTTTGATATCTTTTTGAGCAACAAACAGGAATTTTTCCGGTAGTCGCGCGTATTCCTGCATAATCCGGAATGCACTGACGGATTTGTCCAAATTAAACGATAAGGCTTCATCTTCCCGAAATCCCCGATGTTCCGGTTTGGAGGACAACGGGTAATACCATTGTTTGGGGTTCTCATAACTGTGGCAAACGACGCCTACGCATTCTGAGGCCAGTAAAAACAGCAGTGCAGATGACTTAGAAAGTTCCGTACCTAAAAACACAGATAATTCATCCGGCAACATTTCCGAACATGCGCCAGGTACGCTGAGTGAGAAGTCCAAACGCAAGGCAGATTGCACTTTTTTCCCGGCAGATGCTTTGAGCGCGGGAAGCGTACTTGGTAAATAGCCGAGCGAATCGGTATATTTGGCTTTTTCTATGCGTAAAGGTAGGATTTCAGTAGTTTTAGTTACGGAAAACGGGCAACTTACTTTGAATTCGTCGATGGGTAATGAGCGCAATACTCTGCCACGTTCCAGTAGATTGATCACGTCAGCGTTGTATTGACCGGTAGGTTCCAAATTGACAATAGCTGCCGCCGGTTTCTGATTGATGAAGTCGGGGTAAACGACTTCCAAGATTCTTTGTACGAAACGGGGATATTCCGCATCCAGCTTGAGTTGGGTGCGGGCAGTGAGAAAGCTTACACCTTCCAATAATCTTTCGACATAAGGGTCGGGGATGTCGGTTGTATCCAGTGCCAATCGGGAGGCGATTTTGGGATATTGCTGTGCAAATTCCCTGCCCATTTCCTTCAGGAAGGTCAGTTCTTTATTGTAGTAAGACAATAATTTGTTGTTCAAGACCTATTTCCCCCATCTAACAAGTCAAACAACCCGGTCTCGACATCCATACTGGTTCGCAGCAGGAACTCTTTGGGATAAGGATTGAGTTTCAGGTAACCTTTGACTTCAATAATAAGTTTGTTGTGTAAAGCATCGTCATCATCGTCTACGGTATTCACGATAACTTGCAGGGTTTTGCTTTCAAGGCGTGGTTCGAAATCGATGATGGCCTGTTTGATATTTTGTTCTACATCCTGCCATTCTATGTCGGAGAAATTCACTCCCGACAGGGGCGGAATGCCGTAATTGATTGTGGACGAGCGCACGTTAACAGGCAGATCTTTCTCCATGGTCTCCGCTTGCATGTTGCAGGTATTCAGTAGGTAAAGAATATCGCGCAGCACTGCCTGCCGATATTGGTCAAGATTGATGACCTGATCGGGGCGTGCCTCTTTTTTTTTGCGCGGCTCTTCATCTGTTAGTCTGTCAAACAAAGAAGGCAGCAGTTGGTTTCTGAATTGCGACATGATGGATTGCGATAGTCAGAGGATGGATAAGGTTTAACGCTGTTGTCCGAATTTAATATTGCGAATATCCAAGAGACCAAAATCATGGCTGTCGGTATACAGGTTTTTTTGACCCATGCCTGTAAAGAGCTGTTTGGCTACTTCTATCCAGTCTGTTTGCGAGCAGTTCATCAACATATCCGACCATTCGGTTTCTGCATCCGGCAAAACAGCATAGCGGGCAGGACTGGTACATTGGATACATTCGCCGTCGGTAAATTTGATTTCAGACGACCTCCAGATGATGTCGAGCAATGAGCTGGGTGCTTTGAAAGCTATACTTTCAATAGAGTCCCAAGTTTGCCAATAGTAGTGGCCTTGATAGAAGAATTCATAAACAAAAGCAGTACGTACGTCGCCATCCATAATCCAGTTGCTGTCGGTTTCGGCAACCGATTTATCTGCCAGAAGATAAGTGATGTGCGCCGGCGTACCGTCGATACAGTTGGATAAGGCTTCGTAGTCGGCAGTGAAGGCAGAGTTTTTTTTCTCTGCAACATGAGCAACTAAAGAGAGTTGTTTTTGAAGAATATCGAGTTTGCTTGCGTGCTGTTCCAGAGTTTTAGGTTTTTGCTGTGTTTCCAAAACTGCTTGGCGGCGCATTTCGGCAGAAATATTTTCAATAAGGTAGAGTATCAGGGGCTTTTGTGTATCGGGAAACAGTTTTTGGTATTGTCCGATTTGCTTTAAAGCCTGTTCCCATTTGGCACTCAGACAGAGATATTGAATCAATGCCAGACGATGTTCCTGATTGTCAGGATTTGAACGTACAAGCTCAATCATGTCCGTTAATTTAGTCTTCAAATCCATCCCAGCAACTCCTTATTTATTTGTATAAAGTGTGTAATAGTTGAAACCCGATTAACTTTTCAGGAGGACAGGGGTCGTCTGAAAAGTAAATTTATTGTAATAAAGCCTGACTTAAAACGCCTTTTAAGCCAGGCTTCTGCAGTTAAATGCGCATAGTGGTTATGCGGATTTGTTTTCTTTGATGTTGAAGGCCATTTGAACTTCAGCGCCTTTAGAACCTTTATCGGTTTGTTCCCAATATTGGTTTTTCACTTTGGCAGCTTGGAATGAGTAACGCATTTTCAGCGCATCGTTGTCTTGTACGCCGATGAATTTCACGCCGGTTACCAAGACATCTTCCAAAGTAGTGCGCGAATATTCAATCTGCTCGCCACCGGCTTTGCATACGGAAATTTCTACCTTGCTCAAGTGTTGACCGGTAGCACAGTTTTTCAGAATGGTTGGAGCGGCTTTATCAATAGCGGCAACTACGGTCAAGTCATTGAAATTGACTTTGCCTGCACCACCGCCACCACCACTGGTCATCGAACCGGGTTGCTCGGCACCCCAGTCAAAACTTTCGATGTTGGTCCAGTCTTTGTGGTTGGAATCCTTTGATTCGCCGTTAACACCTTCAACTTTCATGAACATATCAATAGCCATGTTTTTACTCTCCTTGTTAAAAGGTTAAAAAATTAAGGGATTTAACAACAGGGCATGAGTATGCCCACCTAAATAAACCAAACCCGACTATTCCTGTTTAGCCGAAGGAAGTTTGGAAACTAAGCGCAACGAAACGGTAAGACCTTCGAGTTGGTAGTGCGGACGCAGGAAGAATTTGGAAGTGTAATATCCGGGATTGTCTTCAACTTCTTCCACAACGACTTCAGCAGCGGCCAACGGTTTACGGGCTTTTGTTTCTTGAGTGGAGTTAATCGGGTCTCCATCTACATAATTCATAATCCATTCGTTTAACCAGCGTTCCATGTCTTCACGCTCGCGGAATGAACCGACTTTGTCGCGTACGATACATTTCAGATAGTGGGCGAAACGACAGCACGCAAACAGGTAAGGCAGACGCGCAGACAAACGGGCATTAGCGGTAGCATCAGGATCATAATATTCAGACGGTTTATGCAGCGATTGAGCGCCAATAAACGCGGCCAAGTCGGTATTTTTACGGTGAATCAACGGCATGAATCCCAATGCTGCTAATTCGGCCTCGCGGCGGTCGCTGATGGCGATTTCGGTTGGACATTTCATATCCACGCCTCCGTCATCCGTCGGGAATGTGTGGCAGGGAAGGTTTTCAACGATACCGCCGGATTCCACGCCGCGGATTGAGGTACACCAACCATAATATTTGAATGAACGGTTAATATTTACTGCCATTGCATAAGCCGCATTGGCCCATGTGTATTTGTTGTGATCCGCGCCTTCAGTTTCTTCTTCAAAGTCAAACTCATCGACAGGATTTGTCGTGGCACCGTAAGGCAGACGGGATAAGAAACGTGGCAGAGCCAAACCGATATAACGCGAATCTTCGGAATCACGCAGGCTGCGCCATGGGGCATATTCGGCATTTTGGAAAATTTTGCTCAAATCACGAGGATTGGCCAACTCTTGCCAAGATTCCATCTGCATCAGTTTGGGGGATGCGCCGGCGATAAATGGGCAGTGTGCGGCGGCAGCAATTTTTTCAAGACTATTGAGCATTTCTACATCGGGTGCAGAGTGGTCAAAATAGTAGTCGCCAATCAAACAGCCAAAAGGTTCGCCACCAAATTGACCGTATTCTTCTTCATAAATACGTTTGAATAGGGGGCTTTGATCCCACGCGGTGCCTTTGAAGCGTTTTAAGTTGCGGGCAACTTCTTTTTTAGAAATGGGCAATACTTTGATTTTCAACAAAGTATCAGTTTCGGTGTTTGTAACCAAATGATGCAGACCGCGCCATTCGCCTTCCAGCTTTTGGAAATCTTCATGATGCAGAATCAGATTAATCTGTTCGGAGAGTTTTCTGTCGAGTTCAGCAATAATTGCTTCGATAGTTTGATAAGTGTCGTCTGAAATAGTAATGGCATTTTGCAAGGCCTGTTGGGCCAGTGTCGCCACAGCATTATTTACAGCGCTTTTAGCTTCTTCGGTTTTGGGTTTGAATTCTTTTTGCAGCAGCTGTTCAAATTCATTTGCGGCAAATACGCTTTTCGCGCCGCTATCCCCTTGGATATCTAATTGCTTTTCAGTCATGATTCACGCTCACCTTATTGATTTCATCTGAAATTACTGCTCGTCTTTGGGAGTCGCTTTAGGCGCAGCTGCAAGGCTTTTCAGCAGCTCGCTGTCTCCCAAGACTTTTCCGATTAATTCTTCAGCACCACTCTTACCATCCATATATGAAAGCAGGTTGGCAAGCTCTGTGCGCGCTTGTAGGAGTTCATTTAAAGGACCTACTTTTTTGGCGATTGCTGCCGGAGAGAAATCATCCATGCTTTCCAATTCAAGCTCTACATTCAGATTGCCTTCACCAGTAAGCGTGTTTTTTACATTGAATGCTACACGGGGTTTGAGGGCTTTCATACGCTCATCGAAATTATCTACGTCAATTTCCAAAAATTTGCGTTCGGCCAATTCGGGCAGTGGCTCCACAGGTTTGCCTACCAAATCCGCCATCACGCCCATAACGAATGGAAGCTCAATTTTTTTCTCAGAACCGTAAAGTTCTACATCGTATTCAATCTGTACGCGAGGAGCCCGGTTGCGGGCAATAAATTTTTGTCCGGATGATTTGTTTCGTGACATATTCAATGACCTTTAAATGATAAAAGTTGTTTATTTAAACGAACTTTAAATATTGCGGATAGACTAGCTTATTCGTTGGAAGTTCCCGTTTCTTCGTCCTGCTTCCCGATCAAAACTTCCAGATTGGCAATGCTTTCAGGACTGATATCTTTCATGATGTCGTAGAAGTTCATATTCATTTGCCGCTGTACCCTACGGATAAATAACGGGGCAGGGTGGCTGGGTTCAAGCGTTTCAAAGTAAATGCAGATTTTTTCCAAAGCCAAATCGACATCAGCCCGATTTTTGATATTCAGACGACGCCATGCATCCGCTTCTTGAAGGGTCGATTGCTCTTGAACAACGCTTGAAACGGGCATTTCAGCGGGTTGTTCTGTTTGTTCAGTATGTTGCAGCTGCGGGGTACTTCCATCGTTGTAATTGATGGCTTTGTGGATCAGGGTAAGCGGTTTTTGAATCACTTCAAAATTGAGTGAGTGTTCGTCTTGCAGCTGGGTCGAGAAAGTGTTTTGAATATCTTTCAGATGGTCTAATGCCTGGATTAAGGCAATCAATTCCGGTTTACCGGTATCGGCACTTACCCTGATATCGAGCATCAAACGTTCTTTGCCGCCCGGATAACTTTGAGGGTCATTGCCTTGCAAGACAGAAACTGCTTCTTTAACGGTAATAGGCTGTTGGGTCAGTCCGTTTACTAATAATTTAGCTGAAAATACTTCTTTGGCGATGCCATCAAGTGTCGTGAATGCACTTAATGCATTGATTCGATAAAACGGGTCGGGTTCGCCGTCCTCATCTTCGAGTTTGGGATATAGGGATTTCCAATACAAATCCACATTGGTTTTGATGGCTTCGCAGCCGGCGCAAAAGCCAACCAGCCCGTGTTTTGCGGTAAGAGCCTGTGTGTAATAGGCTAAAACATGAAGGTCTTTCGATTCAGCCAGCAATTGATTGCACAGCTTCTCTACTGTTGCCCAATCAGGCTCTTCAGCAGGGATGATGGTATCGCCATATTGTCTTTCCGGTTTCCCTTCGGCAGCGCTTTGAAGCTCTAAAAAGCGACTATCGTATTCAATATTTACCCCTTCAGGGGTGTCGGCGGAAATTGGTTCAGCCCATAGGGGAAATGTACTCATCTACTTATAATCCAAATATTTTATTAAACAGAGAGCACGTTGGCTCTCCGTCTCTTTCTATATGGTTACCACTTTCGCATTCCATCCAAAAGCTACCGATGTTATCTGTTTTGGATAAAAAAATGAGGAAAGATTCAGATAGTGGATTGGTAGGTTTGTGAATTGTATCTAAGCAATCTTTTAAAACACATTTGCCATTAGTCAATGTTTGGTTAAAGAAATCTATATTTTTGTAAAAAAAATTAATAGATTTTAACTGTTCGGAAGGGGGGTAGGGCTTTTGAAATAATACAAAAGGATATTGCCGACCTGTTTGGTCCGAACTAAGGGCTGTTATACCTGTATAGGTTATGTTCGCAGGCAGTTTAACGCAAAACAGCCAAATACGAGATGCGAAAAGCGCCTTTCGGGTAAATGGAATTAACTTATCTTGGTGGGTGCAACGACCAAACCATCCATCCCAAAAATTTTTATCGTTAGCTTGGAGATTTTCAGAAACAATAAAATCACGAGATTGATTTAGCTTTCCGAAAAAGTAGGTTTCTATTTGCTGCATAAATAACAATCATATAATGTAAAATTAACAAAAGATAAAGTTACTTAAGGTATTGATTATGCCTTTGCCTCAAACATATCCAATATGGCTGCCGTATATATACTTTACCATAATTTTGGTTTATGTATTAATATATTTTTTTATTTGTTAAAAGAATAAGTAAGGTAAATCCTTTATGATTTTAGTATATTTACGGAACATTTATTGTTATTTTAGTGTCTTAAGATACAATGTATTTACAGTTTGTTATTTGTTATAATTTTATTGTAATGCTATTTCAAAACAGTCAGAATTATTTTGACTTGGCGTCTTAAGTCTCTAAATATCTTAAGTTTTTCATTTCAAAAGCAATAGAATCTCGACGGAGGGAGTAAGCGCATGGCCTCTTTCGGTAACACTTTCGGTGTTCTCATTCCTAAACCAGCCGCACCAGCCATGGTGTCTCAAGGCTCTGCTAATCCACCCGAGCCGCTGACCAATGCAGCCGGACCGGTTGATGTGATAGAGATGGTTGCCGATGTCGCTTCCACTGCCCTTTCCATAGTTGCGCCTGATTCTGCTGCAGCCGATGCAGTTGATGCCATATCCGAACTGGTTTCCCTTGCGTCCATGATACCCGGTCAGCCGGACCCCAAGCCGCCTTCCCGTAAAATGGTCAGTGGTTTTAGTGGCGGTATGGGCATGGGTTTTGATGGTGGGATAGTTACCTCGGGTCATGGTCACTGTATTCCTTGTAAGGTCGCTGCTGCTATCGGTAACCCCGTAAACGCAGTACTCGGTATCAAAGTCCTATTTGATGATACCGAGACCGACTTTGCCTTCGACTCCCCGCTTCCCCTTGTGTGGCAGCGCAGCTACTATTCCGACCAAATAGGCAATGGCTGGTTGGGGCAGGGTTGGTCGCTGCCGTTCTCCATGCGTCTTGTCCGGACTGCCGACGGTTTCCTTTATATTGATGAGCAGGGCAGGGAAATTCCGTTGCCGGATATCAGCGACGAAGCGGACGAGCCTTATTCCGCAGCCGACGACGATGAAGACGATTTATATGAAGAAGAAGCCGCACCAAGACCTGCTTCCGCCGAAGAAAACCCCTACGGTCTGGATGACGCCTATTTCGATCCTTACGAACAAATTTTCTTTTCACAGATTTCAGACGACCTCTATCAAATCGCCTCCCCCGACGGCGGCGCACGGCTGCTGTTTGCCGAAGTCGATTCCGGCTGCGGCATTTACCAACTGGTCGCCCAACTCGACCGAAACGGTCGCCATATCCGCCTCTGCTATGACGACAACGGACTGCCGCACAGCATTTACGACGGCAGCGGCCGACACTTCCAACCCGTATTCTCCTCCATCCGTCTGAACGACAACGATCCCGACTTTGATCCGGCCGGGGAACGGGACGTCTTCGTTTCCGAAGACGAGCGTTTCTACGTCAACCGCCTCACCTCCGTCACCTTCAACGGCAAGGAACTGGTGCGCTACGACTACGACGGCTACGGCGATTTGACCGCCGTTTACGGACGCGACGGCAAAAAACTGCGCGGTTTCGCCTACCGCAACCACATCATGGTCGAACACAGCCAGCCCGACGGACTGGTATCCCGCTACGAATACGACCGTTACGACACCGACGGCAAAGTGCTCAAAAGCAGCAACAACCTCGGCGAAGCATGGACGTTCGACTACCGCAAAGACCATACCGTCGTTACCGACGCACTGGGGCGGACGGAAGTGTACGGTTTCGATGAAAACCAAGAACTCGTCTACCGCATCGACGCCGACGGACAACGCAGCGACAGCGAACGCGACAGCTACGGCCGCATTACCGTAGAACGCGACCCCCTCGGACGCGAAACCCGCTATCTCTACGATACCGAAGGCAACGTCATCGCCATCACCGCACCGGACGGCAGCAGCACCCAAATCGACTACCACGAAACCCTCAACCTGCCGGTTGCCGTCAACGATCCCGCAGGCAGGATTACCGCCTACGATTACGACGGACGCGGCAACCTCGTCAGCATCACCAATCCCGCCGGTTACACCACCCGCTACGGCTACAATGCCCAATGGTTGCCCGAAACCATTACCGACGCCTTAGGCAAAACCCGACACCTACACTACGACACCCTCGACCAGCTCGTCTGCTTTACCGACTGTACCGGCGAAACCACCCGTTTCGGTTACACCGAATACGGCGATATACGGCGATCTCGAAACCGTTACCGATGCGCTGGGCCATACCACCCGCCATCATTACGACGCAGCGGGTAACCCCGTCCGTACCGATTATCCCGACGGCAGTCACGAAACCTTCGAATACGACCGCCTCAACCGGCTAACCGCCCACATCGACGGACTCGGTGCCAAAACCGCCTACGAACTCGCGGTGGACGGACTGCCGCTCAAACGCACCAACGCGCTGGGCCATACCTTCGCCTACGCCTACGACAAAGCCCGCCGTCTGACCGTCCTCACCAACGAAAACGGCGAAACCTACCGTCTCGATTACGACCCGACCGACAACCTGATCCAAGAAACCGGCTGGGACGGCAAAATCACCGCCTACGGCTACGATGCCGCCGGACAACTGGTTCAGCAGACCGAATACGGTCAAAGCAATAATGAAGGTCGTCTGAAAAACCGTCCCGAGACTTGGCACATCCACCATTTCAAACGCAATATCCTCGGCCAACTGCTCGAAAAACAAAGCCGCAAAGTCTCCGGCCGCAACGGGCAAAGCAAAGACGAAGGCATCAGCCGCACCCGTTTCGACTACGACCCCGTTACCGGCAACCTGACCAAAGCCCGCAACCAACACAGCAGCGTCGAACTCGCCTACGACGAACTCGACCGACTCATCAGCGAAACCACCGTCCACAACGGCCAAAGCGCCACCGTAGGCTACCGATACGACCCGTTGGGCAACCGCATCCGCACCATCCTGCCCGACGGCCGCCATATCGATTACCTTTACTACGGCAGCGGACACCTGCACCAAATCAGCCTCGACGGCGAAGTCATAACCGACATCGAACGCGACAAACTGCACCGCGAAATCCAAAGGACACAGGGCAGTATCAGCAGCCTGTACGACTACGACCCCATGGGTCGTCTGAAAAGCCAGCGTACCGTTTGGAGCGGCACACAAACACCCCGCGGCAAACAAAACCCGCTGGCCGGCGGCGCCGTCAACCGCCGCTACGCCTACGACAAAGCCGGCAACCTGATCCAAAGCGCCGACCAAAGAAGCGGCGTCCTCAATTACATCTATGACAAAATCGGACGCATTCAGGAAGCCCGCAACAGCCAAACCGGCCGCAGCGAAACCTTCGCCTTCGACCCCGCCCACAACATCCTTGACATTCCAACATCTACTCCCTCTCCCGTGGGAGAGGGTCGGGGAGGGGGCAAAACGACCGCCCCGATTTCAGACGACCCCAAAACTCAAGGTCGTCTGAAATCACCTGCCAACCCTAACCCTGTCAGCGGCAACCGCCTCAAAGAATACAACGGCATCGAATACACCTACGACGCCTTGGGCAACCTGATCTACCGCCAGCTTCCCGACGGCGAAAACCAATATTACCAATACGATCTCGAAAACCAACTCGTCCGCGCCGAAATCAAAAAGCCCGCCGGCAATACCGAAATCTGGACATACGCCTACGACCCGTTCGGAAGACGCCTTTCCAAAGAACGCCAAGACAAACTCGCCTGGACGAGCACCGACCCGAAACGCACCCACTTCGTCTGGGACGGAACGCGATTACTTCAGGAGTACACCTACAAAGGCAGCTACACCTATATCTATACCGACCAAGACAGCTACGAACCTTTAGCCCAAATCTTTGACAACGCCAAAGACGGCAAGCAATACCTTGCCTATTTCCACAACGACCAAATCGGCATCCCGCGCGAGATGACCGACATCCACGGCAATCTCCTCTGGTACGGCGAATACACCGCCTGGGGTCGTCTGAAAAAGGACGAGCGGGTTTATAAAGATGCGCATCAGCCGTTCCGGTTGCAGAACCAATACTTCGATGAAGAGACGGGGCTGCACTACAACCTGATGCGCTATTACGAGCCTGAGGCTGGGCGGTTTGTGAACCAGGACCCGATTGGGTTGTTAGGTGGGGCGAATCTTTATTGGTTTGCGCCTAATTCGCAGATTTGGGTTGATGCTCTAGGATTAACTCCTATAGATGGTGGTTCTTACAGTGCTGTACGAAAATCTAGAAAGGGTGGAGAAGTAAATCATATGCCTGCATCTCAAGCATTACAAAATGGGGGTGGGTCTATTTCAAGAGATAATGCTCCTTCCATTTGGATGGAGACGAATGATCATAGAAAAACTAAGGATAACTTAAATGGAACTGCGAGTTGGGGACGTTGGAAAGAAGCCGATCGTTGGCGAAGTCACCAAGCTGAATTAATTAGAAAGGGTAAGGTAGGGAAGGCTATGGAAATGGATATTCGGGATATTAAACGAAAATTTGGAAAAAAATATAATCAGGGGTTAATAGAAATGATTGACTATGCTATTAAAAATGAATACATTAACCGTAAAGAAGGTAGACGTTTAAAAAGGAAGTATACAAAATGCTAAAAATTAGAAAAAACTCTCTAGATAATATACAGTTAGGGAAAAAAAAGGAGGATTTGCCAGAATCAATAATCAATAATACTTTATATTTTTTAGAGTTTGATAGAAGTCATAAAAAATTGGCAGAGTCAACACTTATTACAATATCTGTTAGAGAGGTGCACTCTTTTGATATTAATGGTAAGGTTATATCTTTTAGGAATATTGTTTCTTTCTTGGAGGGCGAAAATCCATTGGTTGAAGATGAATCATTCTATATATTTCCAAAATATTGTTTAAGTTTGTATATAAATTGGGATGAGAAGATATTTAATGAAGTTCTAATTTATGATATCAGCTTAAAAAAAGAGTATGAGAAAGATTCACTCTTGACGTATAAAGAAATTATAGAGAATCAACAGCAAAAGAAAAGATTAAACCTTAATAATCTGTCTTTTGTCCCATATGTAGCAGTTGGAAGTTTTAAATTTGGAATGGACTCTCAATTATTTTCACAGCAAAATAATTTTAATATTCCAAAAGAGATTTCAAAGAGGCAGATTATTGAATTTGATAAAAATATTTTAATTAGGTTTGATGAGAATAAATTAACTCAGGTTGTAATAAATAATAGAAATAATTCTATATTCTATAATAATCTAAACTTATTTTCTCAAGATGCTCTGGATGAATTAATAAGAAGTGAAGAATACATTGAAAGAAATTTGGGGTATGTTTTTGTTAACTTAGGCCTTGCTATTACGCATGACATAGACACTATATATTTCTTCCATCAATCCTTATTACCTTTTTGGAAAAACAAGCACAGGCCTATTACTAGTTGGTAAAGTAATAAATTAAGTCGAGTTAAGACCCAATAAAATTGTCAGCAAGCCGTAGCCCGCACGATACCTTCAGTTCTGACGTGGGGTATGTGCGGTATGCGTGCGTTTTCTGTTTTTCAGACGACCTCACTATCTTCTTGGAGGTCGTCTGAATCATTTGTTCTTTAACAATCTTATTAGCAGTTAACATAGAGGTCGTCTGAAAACCAACTTTCAGACGACCTCTGCCAAATCGCCTCCCCCGACGGCGGCGCACCGCCTCACCTCCGTCACCTTCAACGGCAAGGAACTGGTGCGCTACGACTACGACGGCTACGGCGATTTGACCGCCGTTTACGGACGCGACGGCAAAAAACTGCGCGGTTTCGCCTACCGCAACCACATCATGGTCGAACACAGCCAGCCCGACGGACTGGTATCCCGCTACGAATACGACCGTTACGACACCGACGGCAAAGTGCTCAAAAGCAGCAACAACCTCGGCGAAGCATGGACGTTCGACTACCGCAAAGACCATACCGTCGTTACCGACGCACTGGGGCGGACGGAAGTGTACGGTTTCGATGAAAACCAAGAACTCGTCTACCGCATCGACGCCGACGGACAACGCAGCGACAGCGAACGCGACAGCTACGGCCGCATTACCGTAGAACGCGACCCCCTCGGACGCGAAACCCGCTATCTCTACGATACCGAAGGCAACGTCATCGCCATCACCGCACCGGACGGCAGCAGCACCCAAATCGACTACCACGAAACCCTCAACCTGCCGGTTGCCGTCAACGATCCCGCAGGCAGGATTACCGCCTACGATTACGACGGACGCGGCAACCTCGTCAGCATCACCAATCCCGCCGGTTACACCACCCGCTACGGCTACAATGCCCAATGGTTGCCCGAAACCATTACCGACGCCTTAGGCAAAACCCGACACCTACACTACGACACCCTCGACCAGCTCGTCTGCTTTACCGACTGTACCGGCGAAACCACCCGTTTCGGTTACACCGAATACGGCGATATACGGCGATCTCGAAACCGTTACCGATGCGCTGGGCCATACCACCCGCCATCATTACGACGCAGCGGGTAACCCCGTCCGTACCGATTATCCCGACGGCAGTCACGAAACCTTCGAATACGACCGCCTCAACCGGCTAACCGCCCACATCGACGGACTCGGTGCCAAAACCGCCTACGAACTCGCGGTGGACGGACTGCCGCTCAAACGCACCAACGCGCTGGGCCATACCTTCGCCTACGCCTACGACAAAGCCCGCCGTCTGACCGTCCTCACCAACGAAAACGGCGAAACCTACCGTCTCGATTACGACCCGACCGACAACCTGATCCAAGAAACCGGCTGGGACGGCAAAATCACCGCCTACGGCTACGATGCCGCCGGACAGCTGGTTCAACAGACCGAATACGGTCAAAGCACCGATAAAGGCCGTCTGAAAGACCGTCCCGAGACTTGGCACATCCACCACTTCAAACGCAACATCCTCGGCCAACTGATCGAAAAACAAAGCCGCAAAGTGTCCCACAAAAACGGGCAAAGCAAAGACGAAGGCATCAGCCGCACCCGTTTTGAATACGACCCCATTACCGGCAACCTGACCAAAGCCCGCAACCAACACAGCAGCGTCGAACTTGCCTACGACGAACTCGACCGCCTCATCGGCGAAACCACCGTCCACAACGGCCAAAGCGCCACCGTAGGCTACCAATACGACCCGCTGGGCAACCGCATCCGCACCATCCTGCCCGACGGCCGCCATATCGATTACCTGTACTACGGCAGCGGACACCTGCACCAAATCAGCCTCGACGGCGAAGTCATCACCGATATCGAACGCGACAAACTGCATCGCGAAATCCAAAGGACGCAGGGCAGCATCAGCAGCCTGTACGACTACGACCCCATGGGTCGTCTGAAAAGCCAGCGTACCGTCTGGAGCGGCACACAAACGCTTCACGGCAAACAAAACCCGTTGGCCGGCGGCGCCGTCAACCGCCGCTACGCCTACGACAAAGCCGGCAACCTGATTCAAAGCGCCGACCAAAGAAGCGGCGTACTCAATTACATCTATGACAAAATCGGACGTATTCAGGAAGCCCGCAACAGCCAAACCGGCCGCAGCGAAATCTTTGCCTTCGACCCCGCCCACAACATCCTCGACATTCCAACATCTACTCCCTCTCCCGTGGGAGAGGGTCGGGGAGAGGGCAAAACGACCGCTCCGATTTCAGACGACCCCCAAACTCAAGGTCGTCTGAAATCCCCCGCCAACCCCAACCTTACCAGCGGAAACCGCCTCAAAGAATACAACGGCATCGAATACAACTACGACGCATTGGGCAATTTGATCTACCGCCAGCTGCCCAATGGCGAAAACCAATATTACCAATACGATTTAGAAAACCAACTCGTCCGCGCCGAAATCAAAAAAGCAGCGGGCAATACCGAAATCTAGACATACGCCTACGACCCGTTCGGACGAAGACTGAGTAAGGAAAGAAAAGACAAACTCGCCTGGACGAGTACCGACCCGAAACGCACCCACTTCGTCTGGGACGGAACGCGATTACTCCAGGAGTACACCTACAAAGGAAACTACACCTATATCTACACCGACCAAGACAGCTACGAACCTTTAGCCCAAGTCTTCCGCAACAATCAAGACGAAGCGCAATACCTCGCCTATTTCCACAACGACCAAATCGGCATCCCGAAAGAGATGACCGATATCCACGGCAATCTGTTGTGGTACGGCGAATACACCGCTTGGGGCCGTCTGAAAAAGGACGGGCGGGTTTATAAGGATGCGCATCAGCCGTTCAGATTGCAAAACCAGTATTATGATGAAGAGACGGGGCTGCATTACAACCTGATGCGTTATTACGAGGCGGAGGCTGGGCGGTTTGTAAATCAGGACCCGATTGGGTTGTGGGGTGGGGAGAATCTTTATGGGTTTGTGCCTAATATTCAGATTTGGATCGATCCCTTAGGTGTCAACTTATACGAGAGGCGAAAAAAAGAGGAGCTAAAATTCAATATCTTGGAGCTACAAAACCAATGTGTGGTAGATGCGAGAAAGGAGCGAGAAGAGCAGGGATACTGAGACGTATCATAACCCCAATTAAGAGTAGACACTGTTAGTATTTAATATTTTTAAATTTATTTAAAATTAAAGGAGTCCAATATGAAGCCGATAGAATTGGATGAAATTCCAAATGATATTTTTATTCAGGATATAAAAGAGTTAACGCATAGTTTTTCAATAGAATTTCCTGATATATTTAAACAACTTTTGATAGAGTTAAATGTATCAAAAGATAATTTATTTATCACGGATTTTATTGAACATCAAAAGATAGCCGACTCATACACAGGGTATGTTTTTGACAAAACCCACAAAAAAATGTACGACTATACAATTAAAAATAAGAAACTTAGTATTTTTGAAGTTGATATAAAAAAACTAACTACTAAGAACACGGATAGCATCCGAGTGTTGGATGATCTTTAAAATGCGAGCTATATTTGCATAAAGTGTCAGCAAGTCCTAGCTCGCACAAACATTTGGTTCTGAAATAGGATTTGTGTTTCAAAGCACGCACGCAGTTTTTGCTTTTCAGACGACCTCAATACTTTTTTTGAAGTCGTCTGAAAGACTGTTTCTTTAATAATCCGACTACTGCTCAGTATAAGTATAAAGGTCGTCTGAAACACAACTTTCAGACGACCTTTGATTAGCTGAAATAGTCAGGAGTTGAAAGAGTCGTATACGTCATCGATTTTTGCACAGGCGCGTTGGACTGCGGCTTCCCAGTCGCCTGCCGTACCTTCGGCGTAAACGGTATCCACGGAGGCAAAGCCCAAGAAGCCGCCGAGTAATGTTTTCAAATAGCTTGAAGCGAAATCCATTTGTGCCATCGGACCTTCGCTATAAACGCTGCCGCTGGCCTGCAACAGCAGCACCTTATGCTCGCCCATCAAACCTTTCGGCGTACCGTCTTCGCCGTAGCGGAAGGTTTCGCCGGGCATAACCAGATTGTCTAGCCAGTCTTTCAGGAGGGCGGGAATGGCGAAGTTATACATAGGGTAGGCGATAACGAGACGGCGGGCGGATTTGACTTGGTTCACAACCGACATCAGCCTAGCCTGTAGCGCAGCTTGTTCCTCGTTCGGTTGTTGCCCTTGAAACAGGGTAACGGTAAACATTTCCAGTACTGCCTTATCCAAAGGCTGAATATCTGCTTCTGCCAAATTTACCGTTTGCACGCTGCCTGCAGGCATTTTGGTCAGTAGGTGGGCAACCATGCGATTGGTGGCGGAAGCAGTAGAATGTGGATCAGGATGTGCATTGATAATCAGGGTGTCAATCATTTCAGCGTCCTTTCTAGGTATTGTTGGAATGATAATAGATTTTCAGACGACCTACGATACCGTATGGTCGTCTGAAAACCTTTATTGCCGCACTGCTTTAGCGTTCGATTTGCGATACGTCGCGTACCGCGCCTTTGTCGGCGGAAGTCGCCATCGCGCCGTAGGCACGCAGGGCGGCGGAGACGTAACGGTCGCGGTTTTCCGGTTTCCACGCTTTGCTGCCGCGCGCTTCCATTTCGGCGCGGCGTTTTGCGAGTTCTTCGTCGGATACTTTCAGATTAATGCTGCGGTTTGGGATGTCGATTTCAATCGTGTCACCTTCGTGCACCAAGCCGATTGCGCCGCCTTCGGCCGCTTCGGGTGAAGCGTGGCCGATGGAGAGGCCTGATGTGCCGCCGGAGAAGCGTCCGTCCGTCAGCAAGGCGCAGGCTTTGCCGAGGCCTTTGGATTTCAGATAGGAAGTCGGATACAGCATTTCCTGCATACCGGGGCCGCCTTTCGGGCCTTCGTAGCGGATAATGACGATGTCGCCGGCGACGATTTGGTTGCCCAAAATGCCTTCGACAGCGGCTTCTTGGCTTTCAAACACACGGGCGCGGCCGGTGAATTTGAGGATGCTCTCGTCCACGCCTGCGGTTTTCACCACGCAGCCACGCTCGGCGATGTTGCCGAAAAGTACCGCCAAGCCGCCGTCTTGCGAGTAGGCGTGTTCGACGTTGCGGATGCAGCCTTTTTCGCGGTCGAGGTCGAGGGTTTTCCACATGCGGTTTTGCGAGAACGCTTGGGTGGTGCGCACGCCGCCGGGTGCGGCTTTGAAGCGTTCGATGGCGTGAGTGTTTTCGGGATTGGTCACGTCCCATTGTTCAATCGCGTCTTTCAGCGTCGGCGCGTGGATGGTGTACACGTCGGTGTGCAGTTTGCCCGCTTTGTCCAGTTCTTTCAGGATGGCGAAGATGCCGCCGGCGCGGTGCACGTCTTCCATGTAGTAGTCGTGGTTGTTGGGCGCGGTTTTGCAGATGCAGGGGACGACGCGGCTTAAGCGGTCGATGTCGGCCATTTTGAAATCCACGCCCGCTTCGTTGGCGACGGCGAGCAAATGCAGGATGGTGTTGGTGGAGCCGCCCATGGCGATGTCCATGGTCATGGCATTTTCAAACGCTTTTTTGGTGGCGATGCTGCGCGGCAGTACGGTTTCGTCGTCTTGCTCGTAATAGCGTTTGGTGATTTCGACAATCATGCGGCCTGCTTCGAGGAACAATTCTTTGCGGCCGGCGTGGGTGGCGAGGTAGGAGCCGTTGCCAGGCAGGGACAGGCCGAGCGCTTCGGTCAGGCAGTTCATGGAGTTAGCGGTGAACATGCCGGAGCAGGAACCGCAGGTCGGGCAGGCGTTTTGCTCAACTTCTTCGACCTGTTGGTTGCTGATATTGTCGTCCGCCGATTCAATCATGGCATCAATCAAGTCCAAGCGGCGTTCGGGTTGAATGTTTGCCACGCCGATGACCTTGCCCGCTTCCATCGGACCACCGGAAACGAAGATAGTCGGGATGTTCAGGCGCATGGCGGCAATCAGCATTCCGGGGGTGATTTTGTCGCAGTTGGAAATGCACACCAGCGCGTCAGCACAGTGGGCGTTGACCATGTATTCGATGGAGTCGGCAATCAAATCGCGGCTAGGCAGAGAGTACAGCATACCGCTGTGTCCCATGGCGATGCCGTCGTCGATGGCGATGGTGTTGAATTCTTTAGCGATTGCACCGGCTTTTTCAATTTCGCGGGCAACCAGTTGGCCCATATTGTGCAGATGGACATGTCCGGGGACAAATTGGGTGAACGAGTTGGCAACGGCGATGATGGGCTTGCCGAAGTCGGTTTCCATCACGCCGGTGGCGCGCCACAATGCGCGTGCGCCCGCCATATTGCGGCCGTGAGTGGAGGTTTTGGAGCGGTATTCTGGCATGGAGTGTTCCTCAGAGGGGATATTTTGAAAGGCAGGCCGTCTGAAATAAAGGTATCGACTTGAGCAACCTTTGTTTCAGACGGCATTTAGACCGGTATTTTATATGAAATACCGCATAATAAGAAATGCTTTAAGCGAAACGAAAGGTCGTCTGAAACAAGGTTTCGAATTGAAGAAAACCGAGTTTCAGACGACCTTCAATGAAGAGCTTTGCCATTTTTAACATATAGATGGTGCAACTGCTATGCTGTTTGCTGGCAGACAGGCTTTCGGCACGAAGGAAATGTGCGGAGAATTTGGTTTTAATCAGCCGCCAGCGCAGGGAATAATCCGCATCGTCGGGCGGCAGCGTCCAAATGGCGTGAATATGGTTCGGCAGTACGCATACGGCGACGGTTTCAAAGGGATATTGTTTTTGCACATCCACATAAGCCGCACGCAATAAGTCGATATGTTCGACAAGCAGGCGCGATTTTGGGTTGGTGAGTTTGACGGTGAAAAAGAATGTGCCGCCGGCAATGAAGTTTCTGCGATAACACGCCATAGGATTTTTGTTTTTGGTTTGAGCGTTGGAGAAGGAATGGTTTGTTGTTTAAGGTTTTAACAAAGTTAAAAGTTGAAACGGAGAACCGCCAATCAAGCAACCGTGTGTGTGTGCAGTATACACGCGGTTGCTTGGCATCAAGCTACAGCTTGTGAATGTACTTATCCTTTAGAACGCTTATTTTTATCCATTAATGTTTGTTGTTGTATATCCAGGTTAAGCATTGACGATAATTGTTGTTTTTTCCTGAAATCTACAGGAAACATATAGGTATGCTGAATTACTATTTCTCTCAATATTCGAATGCATACTGGGCTTGTCTCAATTTCATTATACGTTTCCTTCAAATTTTGCATATCTAAAATTCTATTATTAAATCGTAAATCTATGGCTTGATAAATTAGAGAATATGCAGGAGTTTTATTCTTGTTTTTTAATATTTTATAGATCTCCCATGCATCTTTAGATCCAATTGATGATGCTATTTTCTGTAAGACGCTATAAATAATACCATAAGTGATCTGTAGATATATATTTTCTGCATTTTTACCTATTTCTGTATTTGTTAAAGATGGATGCTCTAACAAAGTTTTTTGTATCATATCAATAATTTCAGATTTAAAGTTATCGGAAAGCTCTATGAAATAATGTAAAAAACGAAGACCTGTTGATATACCTTGCTCAGCTAGATGTTCTAAATCATTTTTTCTAATTGTTGCATATCTATTCCTAATAATTTGCCCAGCAATTTCCATTGCTTTAAATGATTTATTAATATTTGATAAAAGATTATCTTCAAAATCATCATCTTTTTCAGTTTTGCTTTCTTCAAAATTATCGAGCTTTTTATTGTATTCATCTCTTTCATTCGTAATATTTCGTTGTTCAATAACTAAATCAGGTATTTTAGAAATGAATTCAGACATAAATCCTAGTTCAGCTCGTGTTAATTTTGCAGGTTCATTTTGATTGAATAGGCTAAGTAAGTATTTATTTATTTCCTCTAAAACCCAAGGATTTTTTGTATGATGAGTAATAAATATTAATATATTAGCATTATCCTCTTTGTATAGTTTATCAAGTACTCTGAAAAATATTTCTTTTGTATCATCATTATTATCATGTAAAGAGTCAGCGATTTTTTTACCCACAAAAAAATAGAATATATAAGGATATTTGAAAGATATGCCTTCATCAGATCTTTTAAGAATTGAACACTTTTCAAGATTATAAATAATTTCTTGAGGGTTATCTAAAATGAAATTATTTTCATATTCCTTAAAAAAAGATTCTAATTTATTGTCGTCTAGTGAATGTTTTTCTTTATATAAATAGAAAGCTAACTCGGAAAGAATATTCATATATTTGTCATACTTTTTCTTGTCAATATTAACTTTTTCAAAAGACTGATAAATTAAATGCTGATAATAATGTCCATAAGATGATAGTTCTAAATTCTGAGTGGTAGCTGCTTCTTGCATTTGAAGAAATATAATCAAATAGATAGGTTTGGATGGGACAATATTATTACTTATTACTGCTTTTAATTTTTCACTTATATCACAAACATTATTATATAATTCACTTTCACTAATTGATTCTTCAATACCAAGCGATACCCATTTTCTAATCAAATCTTCACGTCTCTGATATCCAAATAATTTAAGCTCATAACGATTGAAATTATCTAAATTTTGAATATCAGGTACAATATACTTGAATGAATCGTTGGCAGTAATAATAATCCATGAAAAATGATCTTGAAGCGACTTTATAAGTCTATCTTTAGCTTTTGTATTTAGTGTACATAGATGGAAGTCATCAATTAAAATTACGTTATCATTTAATTTAATATATTCCTTGTATGTTAAATTATCATATTGTTTTTCAAGTAATTTTGAGATAATAGATTCAGTATCTGAACTTTTTATGTCATTTGAATGTAAATATAAGGGAAATTTTTCCCTCTTGCATAGATCAATATATTCCTGTTTTAATAAACTAGTTTTTCCTTGTTGTTCCTCTCCAAATATAATTGAAAAACTTGGAGATTGGAAAATATCCTTTGATGATTTTATTGATTTTAAAATACCATTCTCACTTTCTGGATACAATGTGGAAATATCAGGATATATAAAAATATCAGATAAATTTATATTATCAATTCTTCTGTGGGATAACTGAATATCTGTTTTATTCATGTCTAATAGAAATGAGAAATTCACTCCTTTTATTTTTTCCTCATTTGGTGTTATTAGTGCAGTTTCTTTTTTTTTAAATTTTCCAGAATTTTTCCAATACCATCAACTACTTCGCACCATGCTGAGTCCCGGTCAGGATAAGATGAAATTGCCTTTGCGTCCTTGGGTAATGCTTGGAACTTGCTAAACATTTCATTGTGCCAACGTACAGATCTAACAACAACTGGTACTAGTACTGATCTATGTTCCTCATGCTGTTTAATAGCTTGTTTTGCTTCTATATCCATGCAGTAATTAGATGCTAGAAAATCTGAACTAACTAAAAATAAAATAATATCACTAGTATTTAGATTGTCATCAATTGAACTTTTCCACTCTTCCCCTGGATTGATACAACGATCATGCCAAATATCGATTAATCCCTGACGTTTTAAAGAGGATAAATGATTTTCCAATTCATTTTTGAATGCCTCGTCTTTATGGCTATAACTGATAAATACCTTTTTTGTCATTTCAAGCTCCTAAATATTTTGAAAATACGAATTTGGTAATAATTTTGATATATTACAAGATAACCTTCAAATACTTCCCAGTATAACTCCCCTTAACCTTCGCCACCTGCTCAGGGCTACCTGAAGCAATAATCCTCCCCCCGCCATCACCACCTTCCGGCCCCAAATCCACAATCCAATCCGCGGTTTTAATCACATCCAGATTATGCTCGATAATCACAATCGAGTTGCCTTTGCCTTTCAGACGACCTATGACTTCCAGCAGCAGGGCGATGTCGGCGAAGTGCAGGCCGGTGGTGGGTTCGTCGAGGATGTAGAGCGTTCTGCCGGTGTCGCGTTTGGAGAGTTCCAAGGCGAGTTTGACGCGCTGGGCTTCGCCGCCGGAGAGGGTGGTGGCGGACTGGCCGAGGCGGATATAGCCCAGACCTACGTCCATCAGGGTTTGCAGTTTGCGCGATACGGTGGGGACGGCGTCGAAAAATTCGCGGGCTTCTTCGACGGTCATGTCAAGGACTTGGCTGATGTTTTTGCCTTTGTATTGGATTTCGAGCGTTTCGCGGTTGTAGCGTTTGCCGTGGCAGACTTCGCAGGGGACGTACACATCGGGCAGGAAGTGCATTTCGACTTTAATCACGCCGTCGCCTTGGCAGGCTTCGCAGCGGCCGCCTTTGACGTTGAAGGAGAATCTGCCGACGTTGTAGCCGCGTTCGCGCGAGAGGGGCACGCCGGCGAAGAGTTCGCGGATGGGGGTGAACAGGCCGGTGTAGGTGGCGGGGTTGGAGCGCGGGGTGCGACCGATGGGGGATTGGTCGACGTTGATGACTTTGTCGAGGTGTTCGAGGCCGTGGATGTCGTCGTATGGGGCGGGTTCTTCTTGGGCGCGGTTTAGTTCGCGGGCGGTGATTTTGGCGAGGGTGTCGTTAATCAGGGTGGATTTGCCGCTGCCGGATACTCCGGTTATGCAGGTAATCAAACCGAGCGGCAGTTCGAGGGTTACGTTTTTGAGGTTGTTGCCGCGCGCGCCTTTGAGGACGAGCATTCGGTCGGGATTGACGGGCGTGCGTTCAGACGGCACGGCAATGGATTTTTTGCCGCTGAGGTATTGTCCGGTCACGGATTTTTCGCATTTGGCGACGTTTTCAGGCGTGTCGGCAATCAGTACGTTGCCGCCGTGTTCGCCCGCGCCGGGACCCATATCGACGACGAAATCGGCTTCGCGGATGGCGTCTTCGTCGTGTTCGACCACAATCACGCTGTTGCCCAAATCGCGCAGGCGTTTGAGGGTGGCGAGCAGGCGGTCGTTGTCGCGCTGGTGCAGGCCGATGGAGGGTTCGTCCAAAACGTACATTACGCCGGTCAGGCCGCTGCCGATTTGGCTGGCGAGGCGGATGCGCTGGGCTTCGCCGCCGGAGAGGGTTTCGGCGGAGCGAGAGAGATTCAGGTAATCCAGCCCGACGTTAATCAAAAAGCCGAGCCGTTCGGTGATTTCTTTGAGGATTTTTTCGGCGATTTGTTTTTTGTTGCCGTCCAAATCCAGCGTTTCGAAGAATTGGTGGGTTTTGGTCAACGGCCAAGCGGAGACTTCGTGCAACGGTTCGCCGCTGACGTAAACGTAGCGCGCTTCTTTGCGCAAACGTGCGCCGCTGCAGCTCGGGCAGGCGCGGTGGTTTTGGTATTCGCGCAGTTTTTCGCGCACGGTTTCGCTGTCGGTTTCGCGGTAGCGGCGTTCGAGATTGGGAATGATGCCTTCGAAGGCGTGGCTGCGGTTGAAGGTGGTGCCGCGTTCGGACAGGTAAGTGAAATCAATGACTTCTTTGCCCGAGCCGTGCAGCACGACTTTTTTGACTTTTTCAGGTAGCGTTTCCCAAGCAGCCTGCACATCGAAACCATAATGCCGCGCCAGCGATTGAATCATTTGGAAATAGAACTGGTTGCGTTTGTCCCAGCCGTCAATCGCGCCCGTTGCCAGCGATAATTCGGGATGGGCAACCACTTTTTCGGGGTCGAAGAAATTGGTGTTGCCCAAGCCGTCGCAAGTCGGGCAGGAACCCATCGGGTTGTTGAACGAAAAAAGGCGCGGCTCTAATTCGGGCAGGCTGTACGAACACACGGGGCAGGCGAAACGCGCGGAAAACCAATGCTCTTCGCCGCTGTCCATTTCCATCGCCAGCGCGCGCTCGTTGCCGTGGCGCAGCGCGGTTTCAAAACTTTCCGCCAGCCGCTGCTTGATGTCCGCCTTCACTTTCACGCGGTCGATGACCACGTCGATATTGTGCTTGATGTTTTTTTCCAGCTTCGGTACTTCGTCCAACTGATAGACCTCGCCGTCCACGCGCACGCGCGCAAAACCCTGCGCCTGCAAGTCGGCAAAGAAATCGACAAATTCGCCCTTACGCTCGCGCACCGCCGGCGCCAGAATCATCACGCGCGTGTCTTCCGGCAGCTTCAACACGGCATCGACCATCTGCGACACGGTTTGGCTGGACAGCGGCAGATTGTGTTCGGGGCAATACGGCGTACCGACGCGGGCGTACAAAAGGCGCAGGTAATCATGGATTTCCGTAACCGTGCCGACGGTGGAACGTGGGTTGTGGCTGGTGGATTTCTGCTCGATGGAAATCGCGGGCGACAGACCTTCGATCAAATCGACGTCGGGTTTGTCCATCATCTGTAAAAACTGCCGCGCATAGGCGGACAGGCTTTCGACATAACGACGCTGCCCTTCGGCATAGAGCGTGTCAAACGCCAGCGACGACTTGCCGCTGCCCGACAGCCCCGTGACCACCACCAGCTTGTGGCGCGGAATGTCCAAATCAACGTTTTTCAAATTATGCGTGCGTGCGCCGCGGATGCGGATGGTGTTGTTGTCGCAGGCTTCTGAACGGGGAGTTTTGCTCTCGTTTTGATGATGGTGGTTGCACATGGTCGGACTGCCTTAAGCGGCTAAAATAAAACGGCTATTGTAACACTTTTCGCTTGGGTTTCAGATTGAGAAAGGTCGTCTGAAAAGCCGGGAAGAGGATTTTCAGACGACCTTTGGTCATTGGGATGGAAGGGATTGTTAATAGCTTTTGTTATTACGGAGTTTGCTTATCTTTTTGGGTTTTTCGCTATACGAACAAGGTCGTGCTCTAAGAAAAGGATGTGTATTTTAAAAAACATGATGGCGTAACAGCCGTATTGGGAAATGTGAAGCATGTTTCCCGAGTACGGCTTTTTTATATTTAAGCTGCGTTTTGATTTGGATTTTTAATATAGAGGATTATTAAAAACTATCATATCGGTTTGTTGCATTGTTAAATAAAAATACTATATCTTGTGTTCTTGTGATTTAATTCGCACCATATATTGTATTTATGAGTAGTAAGTCATGACAGCGTTGAAATTCACAGTCGAGCAAATTGTATGGCAGGAAGTGCCGGGCGAAGTGTCGCTGGCGTTTCTGTTTTCAGGCTGCCCGCTGCGCTGCAAAGGCTGCCATAGCGCCGATGCGTGGAAAGAAGGTATCGGCACGGAATTGACCGAGGATTATTTGAGAGGTCGTCTGAAACGCTATCGCGGGCTGATTAGCTGCGTGTTGTTTATGGGCGGGGAATGGCAGCCGAAAGCCTTGCAGAAAATGTTGGGCATCGTGACGCAGGCGGGTTTGAAAGCCTGTTTGTACACCGGTTTGGAGCGTGAGGAGCTGGAGGCGGTTTCAGACGGCATCCTGCCTTATCTGACGTATCTGAAAACCGGCCGCTGGCAGATGGAGCTGGGCGGCTTGGACAGCCCGACAACTAATCAGAAATTTATCGATTTGCGTACGGGCGAGGTGTTGAACCGCTTGTTTATCAAAGACAAACCCGCGCCCAAAATCATCCCGATTACGATTCAGCCGCAGGCGGCCGCTTTTCAGACGGCCTGAGGCTTTTTATCCAACCCACACAGGAGGAATTAACATGATTCGGCTGCATCCCGAACAGTTAAACGGCAAACTGCAATTCATGCATGACTACATCAGCGCGCAAAACGCGGCGGACGGTTCGAAAATGGACGCCAATGCCAACGTTACCCAGAAAAACATCGCCACTATGGAAGCGGAAATTATGAAAGACTTTTTCGTGCAGATTAACCGCGCCCAAATGTCGCGCAAAATCGCCGAAATTTTCGACCAATCCGTTGCCGACGAATACATCCGCCAGATTGAGGCGCACGAGATTTATGTGCACGACGAAACCAGCCTCAAGCCTTATTGTGTGTCGGTTACGCTGTATCCCTTCCTGCTCGACGGGTTAAGCAAACTCGGCGGCGAATCTAAGGCGCCGCAGCATCTGGCATCGTTTTGCGGCTCGTTTATCAATCTTGTGTTTGCCATCAGCGCGCAGTTTGCCGGCGCGGTGGCGACAGTGGAATTTCTGACCTATTTCGATTACTTCGCCCGCAAAGACTACGGCGACGATTATTTGGAAACCCACGGCAAAGAAATCGCCAACCACATGCAGCAGGTGGTGTACAGCATCAACCAGCCCGCCGCCGCGCGGGGCTATCAGAGCGTATTTTGGAATATTTCCGTTTACGATCAATACTATTTCGACGCGATGTTCGGCGATTTCGTCTTCCCCGATTTCAGCAAACCGGTGTGGGCGAGCGTGGCAAAGCTGCAAAACTTCTTCCTCAAATGGTTCAATCAGGAACGCACCAAAGCTGTTTTGACCTTCCCCGTCGTTACCGCCGCGATGCTGACCGACGGCGGCAAATGCAAAGACACCGTGTTCGCCGGCGAAATGGCGAAAGAGTTGGCGGAAGGCAATTCCTTCTTCGTCTATCTTTCTGACAACCCCGACTCGTTGGCTTCCTGCTGCCGTCTGCGAAACGCCATCGAAGACCGAACCTTCAGCTATACACTCGGTGCGGGCGGTGTAGCGACCGGTTCCATCAACGTCATCACCATCAATATGAACCGGTTGGAGCAAGACGGGCGCGACCTTGCCGCCGAAGTCGCCAAAATCCACAAATACCAATACGCCTACCGCAAACTGATGGAAGAATACCAAGCCGCCGGAATGCTGCCCGTTTACGATGCAGGCTTCATCACGTTGGACAAACAGTTCCTCACCATCGGCATCAACGGCATGGCGGAAGCCGCCGAATCGCAAGGCATCAAGGTCGGCTACAACGACGACTATATCAACTTCGTCCAAGGCCGTCTGAAAACCATATTCGAAGCCAACCAAGCCGCCAGCAAACACTACGGCGTGAAGTTCAACACCGAGTTTGTCCCCGCCGAAAACCTCGGCGTGAAAAACGCCAAATGGGACAAAGCCGACGGCTACCAAGTCAGCCGCGAATGCTACAACTCCTATTTCTACGTCGTCGAAGACGAAGAAATCAACGCGCTCGACAAATTCCTGCTGCACGGCAAAGAACTGGTGGACTGGCTCGACGGCGGCTCCGCGCTGCACCTGAACCTTGACGAAGCCCTGCCAGAATCCGGCTACCGCTCGCTCTTGGACATCGCCGCACAAACCGGCTGCAACTACTTCTGCGTGAACGTGCGCATCACCATCTGCAACGAATGCGGCCACATCGACAAACGCACCCTGCACGCCTGTTCCGCCTGTGGCAGCCACAACATCGACTACGGTACCCGCGTTATTGGTTATCTGAAACGCGTATCCGCCTTCTCGAGCGGACGGCGCAAAGAACACGCGCTACGGCATTACCACCGCAAAGCGGCTTGATGGTATTCAATAGATAAAGGTCGTCTGAAAACTGGTTTTGAGGTTTTCAGACGACCTTTGGGGTTTTGTTTATGAATTTATATAAGGATGAACGAGTTTGAAGCCAAGAATAAGAAAAACGACCGATACGCCGTACCGGTCGTTTTTACGAATACCTGTTAAATTAGAACCAAGCTTTGATCAAAGCGGCAGTACCTGCGATACCGCCAATCAAGCCGACTGCATTGGCTGCGGTACCCATTGCGCCGTTGACTTGGTCACGTTTGTCTTGGCGTTTTTCACGTTCCAATGCCAGCTCTTCTGAAACGTTGGTACGTTGACGGCGGTGTTGTTCCAGCTCGGCACGGGAGAGTTGTGCAGATTCGCGGTTGCGGCCTGCTTTGATGGCGGCGGAGTCGCTACCGATAGCCAAATCGCCTACGGAACCGCCGGGAGCGGAGCAACCGGTGATAACGAAAGAAACCAAGAGCAGGGCTGCGATTTTATTTTTCATAATGTTACCTGTTTGAAATGTAAATTAAAAATCAAATAATCCGTAAGGGCCGGCTATTAGTGGAGGATGTAGATGCGGTTGTTGCGGTTGGCGCGGTTGATTGCATCGGCTTCATCCATCATTTCTTGACGGCGCTCGCGGCGGCGTTCTGCACGTTCTGCACGTTCGTCAGCTTGAACGCGGCGTGAGTCGGCACGCATGGTGGCTTCTTGTTCATAGGATGGTGAGTAGTGCATGTGGCCGTAAGTACAGCCGGTAAGCGCACCAATCAGAGCAGTCAATAAAATAGTTTGTTTTAACATATATGATAATCTCAGATGAAAAGAAGGGCTGGTTAAGAAATTTTCTGTATATTATTTTAATCTTATGGAATTTACAAGTTAAAACTTCTGTAGCAATTCAAAAAATTATGTTAACGAATGTTTCAGAATTTATTTCAAATATGAAATGTACAAATTAAATGATTTTTCGGGTAGAAATTGCCTGCTGCATTGGGTTTGCGTGAAAGTTTCCTGATAAATAATTACTGTAAAAATTTATTTGAGTATCAATAAAAGCGAATCAGATATGGAAAGGGAAATGTCTATGCTGATTGTTGAACCAACGGAAATATGTCCCTGCTGTTTCGTCGGCATACTTTTAGAGCCATCATCCAAAATTTTGGGATAAGTCAAACTAAGCAGGGAAATCTTGGTCTGAACGGTTGTTTTCTCTGAATTATGGGAAACATTCAATCTTATTTATATTAAGATTCGGTTTATTGTAAACAGGCGAATTGTGTCATGAGCGAACATTTGGAAGAGCAGGCTCTGGGCTTGGGTATTGATTTGGGTTTCCACGACATCGGTGGAATTTATCATGCGACCAAGCCCGAGGTTTTGGAAGGGATTATTAAGGCTTTGCAGCAGGACGGTTTTTCAGACGACCTTTATACGGATACTTTGGTCGCGCATGAAAACGGTCGGGAATCTTTACAACTGCCTTCCGAGTTCCATGGCGCGGCTGAAATTTGCTTGGAAGACGAAGCGGGCGGACGGCAGGTTTTGGCGTTGAACCATGGCGAAAACGGTGTGCTTTGGGTGGCGCTGCCGGCTTTGGCTTGCGGTTATTATACATTGTTTGCAGAAGTAGAAGACATTGTCCGCAAGGTACGGCTGGTGGTTGCGCCGCAGTCGGTTTATCAGCCGAAAATGCTGGAACACGGTTTGCGCATGAACGGGCTGACGACGCATTTGTACAGCCTGCGTTCGCAGCGGAACTGGGGCATCGGGGATTTTACCGATTTACTGAATTTGATGGCGTTTGCGGCGGATAAGCAACTGGATTTTATCGGCATCAATCCGCTGCACGCGCTTTTTAGTGCCAAGCCTGCTTTTGCCAGCCCGTACAGTCCGTCTTCGCGCGAATGGCTCAATCCGATTTATCTGGATGTGGAGAAGGTTGGTGCGTTCTCCTACAACGAAAAGCTGAAAAACTGGCTCAAGCAGCCGAATATCTGCCAGCGCATTGCGGCGTTGCGGATTACGGAAACCGTTGCTTATACGGCGGTTTGGGCGTTTAAGCGTGATGCTTTACAGAAGGCATTTGATGCGTTTGAAAACGATGAATGCGAAGCCGCCAAACAAGAGCGGGCGGCATTTGACGCCTTTGTTGAAGAACACAGCGAGGCTTTGGAAGGCTTCGGCTTGTTTGAGGCGTTGGATCAGTATTACAACCGTTCCGGCGAAGTGGGTTGGCTCTCTTGGCCGTTGGAGTTTCATGATCCGAATGGCGAGGCGGTTCAACGATTTGCACAGGGACACCGCCGCGAAATCCGTTTTTATATGTGGCTGCAATGGCTTTGCGCGGAACAGTTGCGCGAAGTGAATGAAGCGGCTGCGGCGCGCGGCGTGAAGCTCGGCATTTACGGTGATTTGGCGGTCGGCGTAGCTCGCGGCAGCGCGGACACTTGGCTCAATCGCGCCGACTACTGCATGGATATGGCGGTCGGTGCGCCACCCGATCCGTTCAGCCCGACGGGGCAAAACTGGAATTTGCCGCCGCTCAATCCGACGGTGTTGAAGCACACGGGTTATGAGAAGTTTGTCCGTCTTTTGCGTGAAAATATGCGGCTTTACGGCATCTTGCGCATCGATCATGTGATGGCTTTGTGCCGTCTGTGGTGGTGGGTTGCGGGCGAGACGGCGGACTTTGGCGCGTATGTGCATTACGACGCGGATGTAATGTTTGCCATTCTGGCTTTGGAAAGCCGGCGGAACCAATGCGTCGTTATCGGCGAGGATTTGGGGACGGTACCCGACCAAGCGCGTTATTTGCTGAACCGTTATCAGGTGTTTTCTTATAAGGTCGTGTATTTCAGCAAAGGCTGGCACGGCTTTGAATTACCCGAAGAATATCCAGAACAGGCGATTACGGTGATCAGCACACACGATGTCGCGCCCTTAGCGGGCTATTGGACGGGCAGGGATTTGGATTTGATGTTCCGCTTGGGTACGATTCCCGATGCGGAAACTTTTCAGACGACCTTGGAAGCGCGTGAACACGACAAAGCGGATTTGTTCGATAAGTTGAGACATACGGGCTGCCTGCCTCCTGATGCCGAGATGTCGTCTGAAACCGACGAAACGCTGCTTACCGCCTTACACAAATATGCCGCCATGAGCCGCAGCAAACTATATGCGGTGCAGCTAGAAAACCTGCTGGGCATGAGCGACAACTTGAATGTGCCGGGTGTTGCCGAGGGTTATCCCAACTGGGCGCGCAAAATGCCCGTCGCGCTTGAAGATTTTCCCCACAACCGCCTGATGGGCGGCCAACTTGCCATGATTGGAGAGGTACGCATGAAGAAAAACAGCCGGATGAAGCCTTATCACGAGCTTGACCAAGTCGAACGCGACACGGTCGAAAGCCTGTTTCTTGCCACCCACAGCGATTTGTTTGCCTATTTAGGACGACACCGCCTTGCCGAAGGCGACGAGGTCGTGCGAACCCTGATTCCGAACGCTTCGGGTGTGGACATTGTAAACCGTGAAAACGGCGAACTGATTACGTCGTCTGAAAAAGTCGATGAACGCGGATTCTTCGTTGCCGTGCTGCCCGAAGGCGCGCCCGATTACGCTTTGAACGTCCGTTATGCCGAAGATGCCGAGCCTGTGCGCGAAGAAGACCCATACCGCTTCGGTTCTGCTTTGAAGGACATGGATTCTTGGTTGCTGGCGGAAGGCAAACACCTGCGTCCTTATGAAACTTTAGGCGCGCATTTTGCCGAAGTGGACGGCGTAAAAGGTGTCAGCTTTGCCGTATGGGCACCGAACGCGCAGCGCGTGTCCGTCATCGGCGAATTCAACCACTGGGACGGCCGCCGCCACGTCATGCGTTTCCACCGCGATAACGGCATCTGGGACATCTTTATCCCCGCTGTGAAACTGAACGCCCTCTACAAATTTGAAATCCGCGATGCCAACGGCGATGTGCGGCAAAAAACCGACCCGTATGCCTTCGGCGCAGAGTTGCGTCCGAATACGGCGTCTGTCGTGCGCGGTTTGCCGGAAAAAGTGGATACACCCGACTTCCGCGCCCGCGCCAACGCCATTGACGCGCCCATCAGCATTTACGAAGTGCATTTGGGTTCATGGAAACGCAATCCCGAAAACAACTTTTGGCTGACTTACGAACAGCTCGCTAAAGAATTGGTCGCATACGTCAAAGACATGGGATTCACCCATATCGAATTCCTGCCCGTGTCCGAATACCCGTTTGACGGCTCGTGGGGCTATCAGGCGACCGGATTGTATGCGCCGACCAGCCGTTTCGGTTCGCCCGACGAATTGCGCACCCTGATTAAAGCTGCCCACGACGAAGGTATCGGCGTCATCCTCGACTGGGTGGTCGGACACTTCCCGACCGACGACCACGGGCTTGCCAAGTTTGACGGCACTGCGCTGTACGAACACGCCGACCCGCGCGAAGGCTACCACCAAGACTGGAACACCCTGATTTACAACTTCGGCAGGAACGAAGTCAAAAACTTCCTGCAAGGCAATGCCCTGTATTGGATAGAACGTTTCGGCTTCGACGGTATCCGCGTGGACGCCGTCGCCTCCATGATTTACCGCAACTACTCGCGCAAAGACGGCGAGTGGATACCCAACCAATACGGCGGACATGAAAACCTCGAAGCCATCGCCTTTCTACGCGATACCAACACCATGTTGAAAGAGGTCGTCCCCTCCGCCACCGAAATCGCCGAAGAATCCACCTCGTTCGCCAACGTAACCCGTCAAGAAGGCTTGAACTTCAGTTACAAATGGAATATGGGCTGGATGAACGACACCTTGCGCTACATGATGGAAGACCCTATCAACCGCAAATACCACCACAACAAAATGACCTTCGGCATGATGTACCAATACAGCGAAAACTTCGTCCTGCCGCTCTCGCACGACGAAGTTGTCCACGGCAAACGCTCGCTGCTCGGACGGATGCCCGGCGACTGCTGGCAGCAATTCGCCAACCTGCGCGCCTACTACGGCTTCATGTACGGCTTCCCCGGCAAAAAACTTTTGTTTATGGGCAACGAGTTCGCGCAAGGCAGAGAGTGGAACTACAACGAAGGATTGGATTGGTTCCTGCTCGACCAAGAAGGCGGCTGGCACAAAGGCGTACAAAACTTCGTACGCGATTTGAACCACGTCTATAAAGACACCGCGCCGCTTTACCAGCTCGACCAATGGCCGGAAGGCTTCGAATGGCTGGTCGCCGACGACGGCAACAATTCCGTCTTCGTCTTCGAACGCCGCGACCGCGAAGGTAACCGCGTCATCGTCATCAGCAACTTCACGCCCGTCGTCCACGACAGCTACCGCTTCGGCGTGAACGAAGCCGGCGAATACCGCGAAATCCTCAATTCAGACGACCCCGGCTACAACGGCAGCGGCGTATCCGCCGGACAAGCCTTGCAAACCGAAGAAATCTGGTCGCACGGCAAATCCAACTCGCTCACCGTCAAAGTACCGCCGCTGGCAACGGTTTACCTCTACAAAGCTGCTGAAGCCAGTGGAACAGAGGACGCCGATAAAGTAGAAGGCGAAGCGTAATCTTGAACTGAACTTGTTTTTTTGAACGCAGAAAAACAGGTTCAAACCAACCGCTTTGCTTTTTCAGACGACCTTTTGAGATGAAGAGGTCGTCTGAAATTTTTTGGAGCAGCGGTTAAGGTTTATTTCCACATTCGTTAATGTTTGCAACGCGATTTTCGAGCGAGCCGGAATATCGGCAAACCGTCCAAACTGCTTTTCCATAATTCTCGGTTTGCAGGGTTTCTATTTATTTCGATGATTTTTCAGGAATCTTCCGAAACTGTATTTTCAGACGACCTGTTGGACGTAAAACAATTTAACTATCGGATTTTAATGATAATTGGAAGATGGCTTGCATTGAAGGCGGGGGCGGTTTGTTATATAGTGAAATAAAAAAAACAGACCGGATGACGGAATCGGGACGTTTTGCGTGCTTGATAAAATAACGGTTGGTTGGCATTTGTATCGGCTCGGCTTGGGATGAGGCGTGGTTTACGACGGCAGCGTCCGCAGGCGGTCTGATATTTCAGAAGATTTTTGTTTCATTTGGGTCTTGGATATTTGTCCTATGACAACAATACAGGCAGATGAGGTGAAGATAATGAACGGTGTGACCAGTGCGCAATTTATTTCCGCAGGCATTTGTTTTTATCCTAGATGCGGCTACAAGCGGCTGTCCGAGCAGGCGATCGCGGAGCATTTGAATTCTAATTTGGAAACGTTCAACAGGATGTTTGCCGACAAAGACGAATTTGTGAAGGCGATGTTGATCGAATACAGCAATCGGGCTTTGGGGCGGGTGTCGTTCGATTTTGCCCAAAATATCGAAGATACGGAGCGGCTGTATCAGATTGTCTGGCGGCTGGCGGTTACGATACGCGAGCATTTGGTGTGGATACACAGGATGCTGCTGGACAGCGAAGAGGGCGTCGATTTGATTACCAAAGCGTTGAAAAAGCAGCATAAGATGCTTGCCTACGGGATGATTCGGCATATTAAAGCGTGCAACGGCAGGGAAGATGTGCCGGAATTGGAATTGTTGAATCAGTTTGAGTTTCTCAACGGTGCGGTGATTTCGCCAATGATTATGAACACGCGCTATCGGATGCTGGGGATACTGACCGATGAGATGAACGGGCGGCATGAAGATTTGCTGACCGATTCGTCCATCCACCAAAGGATAGATTGGGCGTTTGCCGCGCTGTTTCCGCATTACCGCTCTAAGGAGCGTCCGTTTTGACGATTAAGGTGTAACGCAATATGAAAAAAGCTGTTATTGCTTCTCTTGCCGTCGCGCTGGCTGCGGGCGGTATGTGGTATGTCCTTCAAAACCAGAAAGAAACTTTGCCTGCATGGATTGCGCAATCCAACGGGCGGCTGGAGCTGAACCGCATCGATGTCGCGAGCCTGTATCCGGGGCGGGTGAAGGCGGTAATGGTGGAAGAGGGCGCAGATGTGAAAGAGGGCGATATTCTGGCGGAGCTGTCGTCTGAAACCAGCAACAGCCGTTTGGAAGAAGCGCGGGCGGCGGAATTGCGGCAAGAGGAGGCTGTCGGTCGCGCCAAAGCTGCCGAAGCGCAGATGAAACAGACGGTTGCGCGCGCGCAGGCGAATGTGGACGCGAACAGGCAGCAGCTGCGCGTGGCGAAAATGGAGCTGGACAATGCGCACAAATTGCTTGCCGACCAGCTGGTGTCGCAGTCGGAAGTTACCAAGCGTCAGGCGGATTATGAGCGCGCTGTTGCGGCGGTCAAGGCGGCTGAAGCGGCGCGGGACGAAGCGCGGGCGACGGTGGCGCAAAGTGCCGCCGCACAAGCGGAAGCGCGCGCCGGTGTGGAACAGGCGAGGGCGGCGGTCAAATCGGCTACATCCGCCAACGATGATATGAATATCCGCGCACCGATAGCGGGCAGGGTGGAATACACCATTGCGGAAGCGGGCAACGTGGTCGCAGCGGGTTCGAAAGTGGTCAGCCTGCTGGATCCTGCCGATGTTTCGATGAATATTTTCCTGCCGACCGACAGCATAAGTCGTCTGAAAGTCAATGATGATGCGCGTATCCGTTTGGACGGCATTGATGCGGTGTTCCCCGCCAAAATCAAATTCATCGCGACGGATGCGCAGTTTACGCCCAAGTCGGTGGAAACGGTCGATGAACGCGCGAAGCTGATGTTTAAAGTAAAATTGCAAGTGCCGCGTGAGACGGCGGTGAAATACAACCGTCTGCTGAAAGGCGGGCTGACGGGCAACGGTTTTGTGAAAACCGACGACAAAGGGGCATGGCCCGCCGAGCTGGCGGTGAGGTTGCCGAATTAGCATCTGACGGATTCGGACGGCCTTGATATGAAAACAAAGGTTTATGGCTAAAAGAGGTCGTCTGAAAACGGGATTTTGCTTTTCAGACGACCTCTTTCCCTTTAAGCATCACCACTATAAAAAGAATACCTATCTGGAAACGCCGCCAAACGCGTTTCCATCAAATCAGGACAAACAAAATGAAAACCAAAGCATGGCGCATTGAAGAAGGTGCGCCTTATCCGATGGGCGTGTCGCTGACCGAGGAAGGGGCGAATTTTGCGCTGTTTTCCATCCATGCCGAAAAAGTCGAGCTGTGTCTCTTTGACAAGGGAGGAGAAACCCGTTTGGAAATGCCTTCGCGGCGTGGGTCGGTGTTTTACGGCTTTGTGCCGGGGGTCGGGGCGGGGCAGCGGTATGGTTTTCGTGTTTACGGACGCGCTGATGCGCCGAGTGGCTCGTGTTTCAATCCGAACAAATTGTTGATTGACCCGTATTCAAAAAAAATCGACGGCAAACCGAGTTATCGGGACGATGAGGAAATGGCGTGGTTTCGTCCGGAAGACGAGCGGGACAATGCGGCGATGGCACCCAAAAGCGTGGTGGTGGGCGATGATGATTTTGATTGGGGCAACGAGCGCCGTCCGAACCATCCGTGGGGCAGGACGGTAGTGTATGAAGCCCATGTTAAAGGGTTTACCAAGCAGTTCCCAGATTTGGAACACGCGGGAACGTATCAAGCGCTGACTGATTCGCGCGTGATTGATTATTTGAAAACTTTGGGCGTGACCGCCGTCGAGCTGCTGCCGGTACACCAGCATTTGGACGAATACCACCTGCAAAAAATGGGCTTGAGCAATTATTGGGGCTACAACACTTATTCCCATTTTGCCGTCGAGCCGTCTTATGCCGCCGATGCCGAACGCGCGGCGGAAGAGTTCAAACAAGCCGTCAAAACCTTGCACCAAGCAGGTTTGGAGGTGATTTTGGATGTCGTATACAACCATACCGCCGAGCAGGATGAAAAAGGTCCGATGCTGTGCCAGCGCGGTATAGACAATGCTTTGTGGTATTGGCTGAAGCCCGACGGCAGCTATGAAAATTGGTCGGGCTGCGGCAATACGTTGAACATCGTCCGCCGCGACGTAACCCGTTGGGCGGCGGACAGCCTGCGTTATTGGGCGGAAACATTTCATGTGGACGGTTTCCGCTTCGACTTGGGAACGGTATTGGGGCGGGAACCGGATTTTCAGGCTTACGGACGCTTTTTTCAGGTGGTGTACCAAGACCCCGTGTTGGCACGCTGCAAACTGATTGTCGAGGCGTGGGACATCGGCGAAGGCGGCTATCACTTGGGCAATTTCCCGCAGCCTTTTGCCGAGTGGAACGGACGTTTCCGTGACGATATGCGCGCATTTTGGGTGTGGGAAAGCGGCAATTTGGGCGCATTTGCCGAACGTCTGGCGGGGTCGTCTGATATTTTCAACCACAGCGGGCGCCATCCTTCCGCCAGCATCAATTTCATCACCGCACACGACGGTTTTACGCTGCGCGATTTGGTCAGCTACAACGAAAAACACAACCATGCCAACGGCGAAGACAACCGCGACGGGCATAACGAAAACATCAGCTACAACCACGGCATCGAAGGCGAAACCGAAGATGTGGCGGTTTTGGAAGACCGCTCCTACACCGCCAAAGCCTTGCTTGCCTCGCTGTTCCTTGCCAACGGTACACCCATGCTGCTGGCGGGCGACGAGTTCGGCAACAGCCAACAGGGCAACAACAACAGCTATTGTCAGGATAACCCGATTACTTGGCTGGATTGGCATCAGGCGGACGAAACATTGCAAGGCTATACGCGCGATTTAATCCGCCTGCGTCAAGAAATTAAGTTACTGGGCGATGACGTTTGGTGGGAAAAAGAGCGCGTCGGCTGGCTCAATGCGGAAGGCGAACCGATGAGCGAACTTTACTGGCACAATCGCAGCGCAAAAGCCATGCAGATTGTCTTGGACGATGAATGGCTGCTGTTGATCAACGCCAAACGCAGTCGACAAATATTTAACCTGCCTCAAGGAAGTTGGCAGCTTTCTTGCGTACCATCTGAGAAGTTTAATTACAATACAGATGGCAAGCTGACAGTCGAACATATGGGTATTTGGGTTTTGCATCGTACAAACGCATCGCCGGATAAATAATGCTTTTTAGTTAGCGAGATGTTTTTAAGGGATAAACCTGTTATTCATGATGTCTCAGTTATAATGCTGGAGATTAGTAATAAATTTACTTGATTGACTTGCTTAACGGAACATAAAGGCATACGGCTTTTCAGACGACCTCAGACCGTCAAAAGATACAAATTCCCCCGCTTCATCACCCCATCCTCAACAGAGAAAGGCTATCATGGCTAAGAAAAAACAACCCATTTCAGGTTTTGATTACGTCATGCCGAAACCGGATGCCGAAACCATCCGCAAGTCCATCGTCTATAAATTGATTTTCATTTTGGGCGTCGATCCGAAAGAGGCGACCGAACACCAATGGCTCAACGCCGCCATGCTCGCCGCGCGCGACCTGATTGCGGAAGACTTCCTGCAAACCCGCCGCGCCCACATCGACAACGGCAAACGCATGGTTTACTACCTTTCCATGGAATTTCTGTTGGGACGCGCCTTCGTCAACGCTTTGATTAACGAAGGCGTTTATGCCGAATTTGAAGAGGCGTTCAAACAATTGGGCAAAGAGTTCGCCGATGTCTGCGAACAAGAACAAGACCCCGGCTTGGGCAACGGTGGTTTGGGTCGCTTGGCTGCCTGCTTCCTCGACTCGCTCGCCACTTTGCGTATTCCCGCCATGGGCTACGGCATCCGCTATCAATACGGTATGTTCAAGCAAGAAATCGTGGACGGTCAGCAAGTTGAAAAACCCGATTTGTGGCTCGACCAAGATTTGGCATGGCAGATCGGCCGTCCGAACAAACAATATGCCGTCAGCTTCGGCGGACAAGTCATCAATATGGGTGATAAAAAAGAATGGCATCCGAGCGAAGAGATTTCTGCGATGGCATACGATGAAATCATCCCCGGCTACGGCGGCGACGTCGCCAACCCGTTGCGCCTGTGGACGGCTCACGCCGGCAACCGTTTCGACTTGGCAGACTTCAACCGCGGCGATTACGCATCCGCCGTCCGCGCGCAAAATAGCGACGAAAACATCTCGCGCGTCCTCTATCCGAACGATTCTACCGACAGCGGCCGCGAACTGCGTCTGAAACAGGAATATTTCTTAGTTTCCGCATCCGTACAAGACATCGTGGCGCGCCACAAATGCCGTTTCCCCAGCATCAAAAACCTTGCCGACAAAGTCGCCATCCACCTGAACGACACCCACCCCGTGCTGGCGATTCCCGAGCTGATGCGTATCCTGATTGACGAAGAAGGTATTGCGTGGACCGAAGCATGGAATATGTGCTGCAAGATTTTCTCTTACACCAACCACACCCTGATGAGCGAAGCCTTGGAAACTTGGCCGGTCGATTTGATGGGCCGCCTGCTGCCGCGCCATTTGGACATCATCTTTGAAATCAACGCCTACTTCCTGAACGCCCTGCGCGCCATCGGCAACTTCGACGACGACTTCGTCCGCCGTGTATCCATCATCGATGAGACCCACGGCCGCCGCGTCCGCATGGCATGGCTGGCAGTCATCGGTTCGCACAAAGTCAACGGCGTGGCGAAAATCCACTCCGACCTGATGACCACTTCCATTTTCGCCGACTTTGCCAAAGTGTTCCCTGAACGCTTTACCAACGTAACCAACGGCGTAACCCCGCGCCGCTGGATTAACATCGCCAACCCCGAATTGACCCGTTTCCTCGACAAACACTTGGGCGAACAAGACTGGCGTCTGCATTTGGACAACTTGACCAAGCTTAATGAAAAAGTTGACGATGCAAGCGTACAGGCGGAATTCGGCGCAGTGAAAAAAGCCGCCAAAGAACGCCTCGCCAAGTACATCGAAACCGAATTGGGCATCAAAGTAAACACGGACGCGCTGTTTGACATTCAAATCAAACGCATCCATGAATACAAACGCCAAGCATTGAATTTGATGCACATTGTCGACCGCTACAACAAAATCCTGGAAAACCCGGATTTCGACTGGCAGCCGCGCGTCTTCATCTTTGCCGGTAAAGCCGCATCCGCCTACTACATGGCGAAAAAAATCATCCGCCTGATTAACGACGTTGCCAAAATCATCAATAACGACGAACGCATCCGCGACCTGATTAAAGTCGTCTATATTCCGAATTACAGCGTCAGCCTCGCCCAAATCATCATTCCCGCCGCCGATTTGCACGAACAAATCTCACTGGCAGGTACGGAGGCATCGGGCACCAGCAACATGAAATTCGCCCTCAACGGCGCGCTCTGCATGGGTACGCTGGACGGCGCGAACGTTGAAATTCTGGAAAAAGTCGGCGCAGATAACTGCTTTATCTTTGGTAACACCGTCGAGCAAGTGGAAGAAATCCGCCGCAACGGTTACGACCCGTTAAGCTACATCGAGCGCGACAACGACCTGCGCCGCGTCGTCAACCAAATCAGCAACGGCACGTTCTCCCCCGAAGAACCAAACCGCTACAACGACGTCCTGCAACCTTACGGCGATTTCTATCAACTGATGGCGGATTTCCGCAGCTACATCGACACGCAATACAAAGCGGACGAACACTACCGCGATGTTGCCGCATGGCGTAGATCCGCATTGATCAACATCGCCAACATGGGCTTCTTCTCATCCGACCGTTCCATCGCCGACTACTGCCGCGATATCTGGTACATAGAGCCGCTGACTTTGAAAGAGCTGCCTAAACACCAATAAAGTGGATATCGATTAAGCAGTAAACAGGAACAGCCGATACGGGAAAGTATCGGCTGTTTTTTGCATGGCTGATTTTAAAAGGATAATGTGAGAAAAGGTCGTCTGAAAATCAAATTTGTTGACTTAAACGCTGCAAAATGGTTTTCAGACGACCCTTGAGCGTTCACCAAATTTTATTGCTGGATTTCAAATATCGCCTATCGTCAAAAGTATTGATCCATTGCGGTCTGAGTGCGATGAAAATAGCGGTAGTGATGCCGCTGAGAAAGGCTTCTGCCCAAGCGATCAGGATGAAAATGGGGAGGGCGGTGGTCCAAAGTACGGATGTCGGAAAGGCATGGCTGAGATCCAAAACGCTGACCAACACCAGTCCGGTCAACATCATGCCTACGGCGGATGCGATGAATCCGTTGACAAAAATAAAGATAAAAATATTCGCGGGCAGACGGTTCACCAAACGACGGGAGAGCTGATTGACAATAAGCGGCGGTAAGAGCAGGGCGAGGGCGTTGACAGGGTAGGCATATCCGTCGCCGCCGTTGAACAACAAAAGATAAGGAAGGAGCAAAGCCGAACCCAGCCATAACGCAGCAGGCGCACCAATCATCAGCGCAACCAAATTCATGGCAAGCAGGTGATAGCTCATTTGCGCAAGCTGTCCTTCGTCAGTCATCGCATTCAGACACCATGCGGTCGTCAGTATCAGGGTAGAGAGGATGGAGGCGGAATGGTGTTTCTGCATGGATCGCCATGCCGGACGCGCGCAAGCGAGAAGCAGAATGGACAACAGCAGCCAAGCAGCGGCTAAAGTCGAACTGGAGAACCATGCGGCTTGAAAATTCATACGAAACCAGACCGAGGGTAAATATTCAGACGACCTGCATTATACCCCGCAGACGAAATTCGCGGCGGACTTGTTTTGTTTAATGCTGAAACACGCTAAAATAACGACCTTTGCCGTTTATTTCAAGGGAAACAGCGAATGTTTTGGACTGTGCTGATTATCATTTTATTGTGTGCCATTTGCGGCGTATTTTGGCTGCACAGAAAACAAGAACGCGACTGGCAGCACGAATTGGCACGCTTAGAGCGTGGTATGCAAGAGGGCACATATATTCCTCACGATCAGGACGCTGATTCTCCACATCAATTTTCCGAAGATGCCAAAGCAGCATACGGAAAAACTATCGCACGTCTGCGCCTGATGGCAGCGCGTTACACACCGCAGCAAGAGCAATCAACAGAAGAACAGGTAAACGCCGAAAACGAAGAAACTGAAGCCGGTATGCCAGATATAGCGGATTTCTTTGAAAGCCAAGAAGCAAAACAGGAATATCATCAAGATACCGACGCCGAAAGGTCGTCTGAAAATGCGCAGACAGAACCTGTTCACCAATCCGAAACCCGGCAACACCACGCATCCTTAAGAAAAGATGCACCATATATCGTTCCTTTCGTTGAAACCGAAGAGCCTGAATATATTCCCCGTATCGTTAAAGACGAAGGCTTTGAAGAAATTACTCTGGAAGAAGCAACCCGCTCGCTCAATGAAGCAGCGTTACAGGAATGGGAAGAGCAACAGACCGCAAACCATCCTGCTGAGGATTGGAATGACGATGAAGAGGCAATTCAGCTCATCCGCGCGTCGGTTACGCCGATGAAAGGTTTGCAGATTATCGATTTCAACGATCCCGTACTGCGCCGAACCCGCGAGCGCGTCATGGCAGGCGTCAACGGCATTCAAATTCCCAAAGCCAGTGCGCCGCATATCGAAACTGTACAAACCGCGCTGCGTACAGCCGAACGCGAAGCTATTTTGCCTGTCATTGACAATCTGGATAGCCGTGCAGAGATTGATGTGACGGACATCCGAAACACATTGGCGAGAAGTACGGCAGCCCGCCAACGCCTTGCCGCAGCGGTTGCACCTGTGCGCGATTTCCAGCCGCAAATCATTCAAAATGATGAAATTTTGGCAAACCTGATTCCTGCAAGCCGCAGACGGACGGTTCGCCATGCTGAAGCGGCGGCGGAGAAACTGGCGCGCAAGCAGCAATCTGCTGCCGCACAGATGAAATTATCGGAGGAAGCCAATCCGCAGCCTGAACAAACGGTTGCGCCTTCTGTCGCGCGTAAACCGCTGTTCCCGCCTAAAACAATTCGCACCGAACCTGTTGCTCCGCCAAAAGAAAAAGCGGTCTACATCTCAAGACAGCCCGCTCCGACGGCAACCGTAGTCGAGCCGCCTGAAGTGCCGACCGTTATCCCTGCGCCAATCGATATCCCTGCGCCACCCAGCTTTACGCCGCCGCCAGTTGCGCCTGAAATCGTTGAGCCGCAGATGACACGTTCCGCCTTGGAAATTCCCGCTTTCCATTCTGAAGTCAACGCGCATGTCAGCGACAATCCTGTCCGCTCGATTCATGATTATTTAATCAGCGAATCCGAAACTGAAGATGAAATCGCAGGCAAAGATGTGCAGCAAAACGCTGAAACTGAATCCACCCATACGGAAAATGCGGAAATTTCTGCTTTTGAACATCATCAACCGATACATCGTCCCGATTTTGCGACGGGCTATGCTGCTGATGATTTTGATGAGGATTCGGAAGAGGATACCGGAGCGTTTTACGAGTTTTCAGACGACCTGAAGCAGCCTCTGCCAACCACAGACCTGCTCCTCCCGCCCCAATTCGACCCTGCCGCTACGCAGACCGAAGAAGAATTGTTAAACAACAGCATCACCATCGAAGAAAAGCTGGCGGAATTCAAAGTCAAAGTCAAAGTCGTGGATTCCTATTCCGGTCCGGTGATTACGCGTTACGAAATCGAACCTGATGTCGGCGTGCGCGGCAATTCGGTTATGAACCTCGAAAAAGACCTCGCCCGTTCGCTCGGCGTTGCCTCTATCCGCGTTGTCGAAACCATACCCGGCAAAACCTGCATGGGCTTGGAGCTGCCGAACCCGAAACGGCAAATGATACGGCTGAGCGAAATTTTCAATTCGCCCGCGTTTGCCGAATCCAAATCCAAGCTCACACTCGCGCTCGGTCAAGACATTACCGGTCAACCCGTCGTTACCGACTTGGGCAAAGCGCCGCATTTGCTGGTTGCCGGTACGACTGGTTCGGGTAAATCGGTCGGCGTTAACGCCATGATTCTGTCCATGCTCTTCAAAGCGACGCCTGAAGACGTGCGTATGATTATGATTGACCCGAAAATGCTGGAATTGAGCATTTACGAAGGCATTCCGCACCTGCTCGCGCCTGTCGTTACCGATATGAAGCTGGCGGCCAACGCGCTCAACTGGTGCGTCAACGAAATGGAAAAACGCTACCGTCTGATGAGCCATGTAGGCGTGCGCAACCTTGCTGGCTTCAACCAAAAAATCATGGAGGTCGCCGCGCAAGGCATAAAAATCGCCAACCCGTTCAGCCTGACGCCCGACAATCCCGAACCTTTGGAAAAACTGCCGTTTATCGTCGTCGTGGTTGACGAATTTGCCGACCTGATGATGACCGCAGGCAAGAAAATCGAAGAGCTGATTGCCCGTCTCGCCCAAAAAGCCCGCGCGGCAGGTATCCATTTGATTCTTGCCACGCAACGCCCCAGCGTCGATGTCATCACAGGCCTGATTAAAGCCAACATCCCGACACGCATCGCATTCCAAGTGTCCAGCAAAATCGACAGCCGCACGATTCTCGACCAAATGGGTGCGGAAAACCTGCTCGGACAGGGCGATATGCTGTTCCTGCCACCGGGAACAGGCTATCCGCAACGTGTTCACGGTGCGTTCGCTTCAGACGACGAAGTACATCGCGTGGTCGAATATCTGAAACAATTCGGCGAGCCGGATTACATCGACGATATTCTGATGAGCGGCACAACCGACGATCTGCCGGGCATCAGCCGCAGTAGCGACGGCGAAGTTGACCCAATGTATGACGAGGCAGTCTCCGTTGTTCTGAAAACACGCAAAGCCAGTATCTCAGGTATCCAGCGTCAATTACGCATCGGCTACAACCGCGCCGCCCGCCTGATTGACCAAATGGAAGCAGACGGCATCGTTTCTCCTGCCGAAACCAACGGCAACCGTACCGTTTTAGCGCAAAGCAACGAGCATTTGGACTAAAACCACACCAAAGTAGGAGAAAAGCCGATTGCCGTTGCAGTTTCCCCTGATTTTGGTACAATACCGCCATTCATTCTTACACAGACAAGCCGCCGAAATTTAGGCGGCTTGTATTTTTATTTTCATTTTGCGGACTATGTTTACCGCGTATTTACCAGGCAAAAGCAGCCCAAACGCTTTTGCGGAGAAGACAAACCATGCAAAAAATTCCATTGACCGCACGCGGCGCAGAATTGCTCAAACAAGAATTGCAACGCCTCAAAAGCGTCGCCCGTCCCGAAATCATCGAAGCCATCGCCGAAGCCCGTTCGCACGGCGACTTGTCTGAAAATGCCGAATATGAAGCCGCCAAAGAAAAACAAGGTTTCATTGAAGGCCGTATTTCCGAGCTGGAACACAAATTATCCATGGCGCACATCATCAATCCTGCCGAAATCCACGCAGAAGGCAAAATCGTCTTCGGCACGACCGTAACGCTGGAAGATTTAGAAACCGAAGAACACGTTACCTATCAAATCGTCGGCGAAGATGAAGCAGACATCAAAGAAGGCAAAATCTACGTCGGCTCACCCATCGCCCGTGCCCTAATCGGTAAAGAAGAAGGCGATGTCGCCGAAGTACAAGCTCCCGGCGGCGTTCGTGAATACGACATTATTTCAGTTCAATATATCTGACTGCCCCGAATATTATTGATATAAAAGGTCGTCTGAAAACCAAAGAAAATGGTTTTCAGACGACCTTTTTTGTTTATGTCTATCAAGCGGACTGTATTGGGATGATACGGTTTTGACTGCGTTTGGCACCGCCTTCGCAATAGTTGGTTTTGACGTATTCTTCGACAATTTCCAAGAATTCGGCTGCGATGTTGTCGCCTTTTAAAGTCACTTTGCGTTCTCCGTCAACATAAACCGGTGCAACAGGAGTTTCGCCGGTTCCGGGCAGGCTGATGCCGATGTCTGCCAGTTTGCTTTCGCCCGGTCCGTTAACAACGCAGCCCATAACGGCAACGTTTAAAGATTCCACACCGGGGTAAACAGTTCGCCATACGGTCATTTTTTGGCGCAGGTAATTTTGTACGTCTTGGGCGAGCTCTTGGAAGACTGTACTGGTGGTGCGTCCGCAACCGGGGCAGGCGGTAACCATTGGGGTAAATGATCGCAGTCCCATGGTTTGCAGGATTTCTTGACCAACGATCACTTCTTGAGTACGCGAGCTGCCGGGTTCGGGGGTGAGTGAAATACGGATGGTGTCGCCGATGCCTTCTTGAAGCAGTACGGCCAAGGCAGCAGTAGAAGCGACAATGCCTTTGCTACCCATGCCTGCTTCCGTCAAGCCTAAGTGGAGCGGATATCGGCAGCGGCTGCCCAGCTCGCGGTAAACCTGAATCAAATCTTGAACGGAGCTGACCTTGCACGACAAGATGATTTTGTTTTCAGGCAAACCTAATCGGACGGCTTTTTCAGCAGATTCCAACGCCGAAATAATCAAGGCTTCTTTCATGATTTCTTCAGGCGGTTTGGGCGATGAGGACGCCAGATTGGCATCCATCATGCGCTTGGCGAGGCTTTGGTCAAGAGAGCCCCAGTTGACGCCGATACGGACGGCTTTGTCGTTTTCGGCGGCAGTTCGAATCATATAGGCAAATTTTTCATCACCTTTTGCGCCTTTGCCGACATTGCCGGGGTTGATGCGGTATTTGGACAAGGCTTTGCCGCACTCGGGAAATTCTGCCAACAGACGTTCGCCATTGAAATGGAAGTCGCCAATCAGCGGGGTGGTGTAACCCATGTCGTCCAAACGCTGGCGGATTTCGGCAACTTTGGATGCGGCTTCCGGACTGTTGACGGTAATGCGCACCATTTCTGAGCCTGCATCGCTCAATTCTTTGACTTGCAGAGCGGTTGCTTTAGCATCTGCGGTGTCGGTATTGGTCATAGACTGAACGACAACGGGTGCGTCAGAACCGACGATGAGATGATCGATTTGCACTTGATGGGTTTGGCGGCGTTTGGGGGTGTTCATCTTTATTTTTTTCCTGCTACAAAGGAAGCGGATTTTTCACCGGCAACCCGGTATTCTGCCAGATTGATGGTTGTCCCGCCATAATTGGCTTGTGCGCCTGTGGCAATACCGATCCAGACATTGTAGGGCGCACCGCCTTTAAAACGCCTTTCGCTTCCTGCGGGAATGATCCGGCTGAAAATCATGGTACCTTTCTTGTCTGTAATAATCAGATTGCTTCGGTATTGGACTTTAATCCAAAGCTCGTCTGAATCGACTTTGACTTCATGTTCGGATGCCGCTGCTTCGGACGCGGCAACGCTGGAAGCTGCTTTTTCAACATTGGAGGAGACTTCTTGTTTGCCGTTTTCTGCCATATTGGAAACGGCAACATTTTCTTTTTTCAAGTCCGGAGTCTGCATACTGTTACGCACGGCATCGCTGTTTTGCGCGACTTGCTGTTCGTTTTCATGATTGGACTTGCTTTGCCAAACGTAAATACCGCCGCCAAGCAGGATGAGCGCTGCTGCACCCAAAACCCATTTGGGAAAACCGACTTTTTCACCATCTTGGTAGTTCAAGCCGGTATTTTGTTTGCGATCCACCAGATAGACATGGTCTTCTTCCGGCGCAGAAATGGCTTTCAGACGACCTGTAATGGTTGCTTCATCGATTTTCAACAGGCGGGCATAAGAGCGCAGATAGCCCATAACGAAGACCAATCCTGAAAAGAACGAATAGTCTCCTTTTTCGAGTGCTTCAATTTGTTCGGCAGACAGTTTCAACCGTCGTGCTACTTCGTCAATATCCCAACCTGATTTTTGTCTGAGTTGTCCCAGCTCATCACCCAATGATTTGGCAGCTTGAATGTCGTATTCGTTTTTCTTTTGATTTTCCATGTAGTTATTTACCTGTGGTTACTGCCTGTAATTGTTCCGAGTAGGGGAAGTTTGCCCTTAACTGGGCTTCGTATTCGTAGGCTGCCTGGCTATTGCCCAAAGCAGTCGCCAATTTCCAACCCAGCAGCAAATCATCTGCCTGCAAGACATCGACTTTGCTTTGGTATTGACGGAAATAATAGTCCGCTTCGTTTAAATTGCCTGCCAGCATTTTGGTTCTTGCCAATTCTTTAAACGCAGGCGGGAATTGAGGTTGTGCGGCCAACGAGCGTTCAAGATAAGCCTCCGCGAGCGAATATTGTCCCATCTTTGCGCTGCAAATACCCTTGTTGAGGTTGGCGATAAATGGAGAAGGATAAGTTGGATCGGCCAGGGCTTTGTCAAAATAACTGATGGACTGGGCGGGATTGTTCATCTCGCTGCACAAGAACCAGCCGTAGTTATTATTGATTTCCGCATTGTCAGGCTTCAAGGATAGGGCTTTTTGGAAGCTTTCCTGTGCCTTGTCGCGTACTTTGAGATATTGATAGATTTGCGCGCGAACCAGCCATGCATCTTCATTGCTGCTGTCCGCTTTCAATGCCTCTTCAATGCTTACCGTTGCTTGACGGTAATCGCCCCCGCGCATGTATTCGATAGCCAACTGAGTTTTGATATTGGCGACCTGTGTCGCACGTTCCGCTCTGCTTGGACCTTTTGTGCCGGCGCATGCGCCCAAAACCAAAGTTAAAATAATGGGTTGCCAAATGTTCAGTTTCATAATCAGCTCTGTTGTTCGACCAAAATCTGCTGCCATTTTTGTTGACGGCGTGTTTTATCTTGTACTTGTCCTGCCAATTGACCGCAAGCTGCGTCAATATCATCGCCACGCGTTTTGCGGACGGTTACCACGAATCCTGCCTGCTGCAAAATATCGCGGAAAACGCGGATATTTTCATTGGTAGAGCGTTCGTAGCCGGAATTTGGGAAGGGATTGAACGGAATCAGATTGAATTTGCACGGTACGTCTTTTACCAGCTCAATCAGTTCGCGCGCATGTTGCGCCTTGTCATTGATTCCGTCCAACATAACGTATTCAAAAGTAATGAAATCTCTTGGTGCTTTGACCAAATAGCGTTGACATGCCGCCATCAACTCTTTCAACGGATATTTTTTATTCAGCGGAACAATTTGGTCGCGTACTTCGTCGTTGGAAGCATGAAGGGATACTGCCAGCGCAACAGGCATCGCATCGCGCAGCCTGTCCATTTGCGGCACCATACCTGATGTGGAAACGGTAACGCGGCGGCGGCTTAGGCCGTAGCCATGATCGTCCAGCATAATGCTCAGCGCAGTAACGACATTATCAAAGTTCGCCATTGGCTCGCCCATGCCCATCATGACTACATTGGAAATCACGCGTTCGTTTTTCGGCGTAACGCCCATTGCTTTATTTGCCCACCACAGTTGCCCAATGATTTCGGCAGCGGTCAGATTACGGTTGAAACCTTGGCGGCCGGTAGAACAGAAGGTGCATTCCAATGCGCAGCCGACTTGAGAGGAAATACACAACGTACCGCGTTCTGCTTCGGGAATAAACACCGTTTCAACGCCGTTGCCCGTTCCTACATCCAACAGCCATTTGCGCGTCCCATCGGCGGATTCTTGCGCCATCATCAGTTTGGGCACATCCACGCTTGCCTGTTCGTTGAGTTTCAGGCGTAGGGATTTTGCCAAATCGGTCATTTCATCGAAACTTTGCGCACCGGCTTGGTGGATCCAGCGCATGACTTGTTTGGCGCGAAACGGTTTTTCACCCATTTCGGCAAAATGATGGGTCAGTCCGTTTAAATCATAATTCAGCAGATTGGTTTTCATGTGGTTTATTTCTTGGTAAAGCTTTTAATAAAAGCTGTCGTGATAAATCTTGCAAATCCGGCGGATTAGGGCGTTGCATAGTGGGTTTGAACATGCCCTGAATCTTGTTGAGCAAACAGCTTTTATTTCCAAGCTCCTTCTATCATATTTTCAGACGACCTCCATTTTAGAAAGGTCGTCTGAAAACAGATTGAGACAAACAATATCGACAAAACCGTCCAAACACCCGAACCGGTCGGACGTTCGAACGGTATCTATCGTTAACGCGGGCAGATTTCGCTTTGGCTGAAGAAGTAGGCAATCTCGATTGCTGCGTTTTCCAGACTGTCAGAGCCATGTACGGCGTTTACGCTGAGAGATTCGGCAAAATCCGCACGTATCGTACCGGGAGCGGCTTCCGCAGGGTTGGTCGCGCCCATCAGCTCACGGTTTTTTGCAACGGCATTTTCACCTTCCAGTACCTGAATCATGACAGGACCGCTGGTCATAAAGGCAACCAAACTGTCGTAAAAAGGACGCTCTTTATGGACAGCATAAAACTCTTGGGCTTCGCGCACGCTGAGGTGCTTCATTTTGGCGGCGACAATACGCAGTCCGTTGTCTTCAAAACGGCTGTAAATTTTGCCGATTACATTTTTACCTACAGCATCGGGTTTAACGATGGAGATCGTGCGCTCAATAGCCATATTATGTCCTTGTTTTCATTGCGTTGTGCAATAGTCTGAGGTTGAGGAAAATGAACTGCTATTTTATCAAATTTCAGTTTGCTTTGGGAAAAGCTACTCTTTTTTTCTTTGCCTAAATCTTATTTTTTCAACGTCAGATGCGGCTGTTCCAAATAAACTTCCGATTGCATTTCCACCATACGGCTGGCAGTGCGGGTAAATTCTTCGGCGAAATCGCCTTCGACATAAATATCGTTTACGCCTACCGCGCTGGTGGCACAGAGTTTTACTCGGAAATCGTACAATACGTCAATCAGCCAAGTAAGGCGGCGCGCTTCGGCTTTTTCCTGCGGAGTAAGGCGTTCCAATCCTGATACGAACACCATTTCATAATGTTCGGCCAAATAGAGGTAATCCGCTTGCGAACGCGGTCCAAAACATAAAGCGCGGAAATCGAACCAAATGGCGCGGTTGGCTTGGGCTTTGTGCGGAATTTCGCGCCCGTGTATCACGCTGATGCCGGGATTCAATTCGGCAATTCCCGCCATTTCTTTAAATAAAGCAGCCAATTTCTGCTCATTTTCTTCATTGTTGGGAACGAAGAAAATCTCGGCAGGACGTAAAGTGCGCAGACGGTAGTCTTCTCCGCCATCAACATTTAAGACGGTCAGGCTGGATTCAATCAGCGCAATGGTCGGCAGAAAACTGCTTCTGTTTTGACCTTGAGGGTAAAGTTCGGACGGGGCATAGTTGGACGTCGCCACCAAAACTACGCCTTCGCTCAACAAGTTTTCCAACAGACGTCCAAGAATCATTGCATCTGCGATGTCGCTGACGTGGAATTCGTCAAAACACAATACGCGGGTCTCTTTGGCAATCTCGGCAGCTACTGCCTTTAAGGGATTAGCTTCGCTTTTCAAGTCTTTCAAACGCCTGTGGATTTCCGCCATAAAAGCATGAAAGTGGACACGGCGTTTGCGGCGGTATGGCAAACAGCCGAAAAAAGCGTCCATCAAAAAACTTTTGCCGCGACCTACGCCGCCATAAAAATACAAACCTTTCGGCACTTGAGGGGAGCGCAGGCTGCGTCCTAGAAAACGGTTGCGTTTGCGTTTGAACATCATCAGTTCCGTCCACAAACGATCCAAATATTCAATCGCACGCGCTTGTGCTTCATCGCGGATGAAATTCGGTTGTTCGGCTGCCGCCTGATACCAAGTCAGCGGGCTGTGGTTTTCAAACGGAGGGGCGACAAACAGTTGACCTCTATCACTCATATCTGACCTTTATTATGTTTTTGGGTTTGACAATTATAGTGGATTAACTTTAAACCAGTACGGCGTTGCCTCGCCTTGCCGTACTATCTGTACTGTCTGCGGCTTCGTCGCCTTGTCCTGATTTAAAGTTAATCCACTATACGTTTTATCAACGGGCAATCATTAAAAGAAACGTATTATAGATGATTTCAGACGACCCTATGAATTTTCCATTACAAATTCCCCCCAAATTCCGAAAACAATAGAGAACCATATTTTCAGGCAACAAAAAACGCCGCATTTCTGCGGCGTTCGTTTACTCAGGTTTAGTTGGCATTTTCTTGTAAAGCCAAGTCCACACGTTCACGCAATTCCTTGCCGGGCTTGAAGTGAGGGACGTGTTTTTCAGGCACTTCCACACGTTCGCCGGTTTTGGGGTTGCGACCGATACGGGCCGGGCGATGGTTCAAATCGAAGCTGCCGAAACCACGGATTTCAATACGCTGACCGCGAGCCAGCGAGCGGGTCATGGTGTCAACCAAAACCTTTACGCTGTATTCGACGTCTTTTGCCAGCAATTGGTTACCGTTTTTTTCGGCAAAAACTTCTGCCAAACGAACCATTAATTCAGACTTCGTCATGTCTGCAACCTTATTCTTGGTCGCCGGACAGTTTGGCTTTCAGCAAGTCGCCGAGGCTGGTAGTACCGGCGCTGGCGGTTGCAGCAGCGTTGACTGAATTCAGGGCTTCACGGTTTTCTTTAGCGTCTTTAGCTTTAACAGACAGGCGGATGCTGCGGTTTTTGCGGTCGACGGTTACGATAACAGCTTCAACCTCATCACCTTCTTTCAGTTTGGTGGTCAGGTCTTCAACGCGGTCGGCTGCGAATTCGGAAGCAGGCAGGTAGCCTTCTACTTCGTCAGACAGGGCAACAACGGCACCTTTGGCGTCAACAGATTTCACAGAACCTTTAACCAAAGAACCTTTGTCATTTACGCTGATGAAGTTACCGAAAGGATCACCTTCCAGTTGTTTGATGCCCAAAGAGATGCGCTCTTTGTCAACGTCAATCGCCAATACAACGGCTTCAACTTCCTCGCCTTTTTTGTATTTGCGTACAGCTTCTTCGCCTGCTTCAGTCCAAGACAGGTCAGACAGGTGAACCAGACCGTCGATACCGCCGGGCAGGCCTACGAATACACCGAAGTCAGTAATGGATTTAACCGCACCGGAGATTTTGTCGCCTTTGTTGTGGTTGGCGGCGAATTCTTCCCAAGGATTGGCTTGACATTGTTTCATACCCAAAGAGATACGGCGGCGGTCTTCGTCGATTTCCAGGATCATTACTTCAACTTCGTCGCCCAATTGTACGACTTTGCTTGGGTGTACGTTTTTGTTGGTCCAGTCCATTTCAGAAACGTGTACCAAACCTTCAATGCCTTGTTCGATTTCAACGAACGCACCGTAGTCGGTCAGGTTGGATACTTTACCGAACAGGCGGGTACCTTGTGGGTAACGACGGGTCAGACCGCTCCAAGGATCTTCGCCCAGTTGTTTCATACCCAGAGAAACGCGTTGTTTGTCTTGGTCGAATTTCAGGACTTTGGCTTCAACTTCTTGACCGACTTCCAAAACTTCGCTTGGGTGTTTCACACGGCGCCATGCCAGGTCGGTGATGTGCAACAGACCGTCGATGCCGCCCAAGTCAACGAACGCACCGTAGTCGGTGATGTTTTTAACGATACCTTTGATGATAGAGCCTTCTTGCAGGTTTTCCAGCAGGGCTTTGCGCTCTTCACCCAAAGTAGCTTCCAGAACGGCGCGGCGGGAAACCACGACGTTGTTGCGTTTTTTGTCCAGTTTGATGACTTTGAATTCGATTTCTTTGCCTTCAAAGTGGGAAGTGTCTTTAACGGGACGTACGTCAACCAAAGAACCCGGCAGGAATGCGCGGATGCTGTTGATCATAACGGTCAGGCCGCCTTTGACTTTGCCATTGATAACGCCGGACAGGATGTCGCCGTTTTCCATCGCTTCTTCCAAAGCGATCCAGTCGGCAGCACGTTTGGCTTTTTCGCGGGACAGTTTGGTTTCGCCGAAGCCGTTTTCAACAGATTCGATGGTAACGGTAACGAAATCGCCAACTTTAACTTCAATCTCGCCCTGAGCGTTTTTGAATTCAGCAACGTCAATCAGAGATTCTGATTTCAGACCTGCGTTTACAGTGACGAAGTTTTGATCAATGCCGACTACTTCGGCAGTAATCACTTCACCTGGGTTCATCTCTTGCAGGGTAAAGCTTTCTTCAAGCAGCTGGGCAAAATTTTCCATAGTCATATATACTCTTTTCGGTACACCGCCAAGGGGTGCGGGGTAGGTTGGAGAATGCCTGCCGCCCTTGGCGCGACAGGCTTTGAAAATAAATATTTTCAGACGACCTTCGGATGCTCCAAAGGTCGTCTGAAACAAAACGCAGGGATTATACCCTAAATTTTAAACTTTATGATACCAATCAAGCACTTTTTTTACAGCTTCTTCGATACTCAGCCCGCTCGTATCCAAAAGCTCGGCATCGGGGAGCTGCTTTAAGGGCGCGACACTGCGGCGGCGGTCAGCTTCGTCCCGTGCTTCAATGTCCGACAAAATCCGTTCAAATTCCAAGCCTTCGCACGGAATGCCGATTTGTTTGGCGCGGCGTTCCGCCCGTATTTTCGCACCTGCAGTCAGGAAAACCTTCAACGCCGCATCAGGGAAAACAACCGAACCCATATCGCGACCGTCGGCGACCAAACCTTTTTCCGTCAGAAAATCACGCTGCCGCTGCAAAAGCGCGGCACGCACTTTCGGCAACTGCGCCACTGCAGAAGCGCCCATGCCGATTGCTTCGCTGCGTATTTGTCCCGAAACGTCTTCATCATCCAAAAAAACCTGCGACCCTTCAAAGCGGGCGGACAGATTTTCCGCCAACTCGGCAACCGCCTCTTCATCGCTCCATTCCACATCCCGTTTCTTCGCATACAGCGCGGTCAGGCGGTATAACGCGCCGGAGTCCATATAAGCGAACCCCAAAGCCTGAGCGACACGGGAAGCGACCGTACCTTTCCCTGAGGCGCTGGGTCCGTCTATGGCGATGACTTTTTGTTTGGTATTCATATTTTGGCTTTCTGAAATAATGTAGAAGGTCGTCTGAAAGAACGTATCAGGCAGGCATTATATAGATAATTGTTTAATGATGAGAACCGAGGTCGTCTGAAAAAGCGTTTCAGACGACCTCAAATGTTAATTGGAGCGTGGGTTAACGTCGTTTTTAAATTGTTTTGCTGTCGTATTGGTTATTTCATTATGAAGAAAAACGATTATCCGTTTGAGATGATTAGGGTAGGGCGGTTCATGTTTTATTTTTTAGAAGTTTGGTATATTTAACGGACTATTTGTAAATTAATGTTCATTTATGGGGTGAAACTGTATAATTCCCGCCGTTTGAATTGATTTGACGAGGCTTTCTGATGAACCAGCTTAAATTGGCGGTTTCCGGCGCGCAGATTTTGTTTGTGGCGTTCGGGGCGATGGTGCTTGTTCCGCTATTGACCAAACTGAATCCTTCTTTGGCACTTTTAGGTGCGGGCATCGGTACGCTGCTCTTTCAAATAGTCACCAAGCGTAAAGTACCGATTTTCCTCGGCTCTTCTTTTGCCTTTATTGCGCCGATTATCTACTCCCTCGAAACATGGGGCCTGCCTTCGACCATGTTCGGGCTGTTTGCGGCGGGTTTTATGTATTTTGTGTTTGCCGCGCTGATTAGATGGCGCGGGCTGGCTACGGTCAACCGGCTGTTGCCGCCCGTGGTTATCGGACCTGTGATTATGGTCATCGGCTTGTCTGTCGCCGCAGCCGCAAGTGAAATGGCAATGGGTAAATCCGGCGGAAAGCAAGTAATCGACTATGCGGATGCGCTGATTTTGTCGGGCTTTACGTTTGCCGTTACGGTGGTTGTGTCGGTTTTCGGCAGCCGCATGATGAAACTGGTTCCGATTTTAATCGGCGTGGCTGCGGGCTATATTTTGGCTTTGGTCATGGGTTTGGTGGATACCTCCACCATCGCGGCTGCGCCGTGGTTTGCCGTGCCACATTTTGAAACACCGCAAGTCAACTGGCAGGCCGCGCTGTTTATGCTGCCCGTCGCCATCGCTCCCGCCATCGAACACATCGGCGGCATCATGGCCATCGGCAATGTAACGGGCAACAACTACACCAAAGACCCAGGCTTGGATAAAACGCTTGCGGGCGACGGCTTGGGCGTGTGTGTGGCGGGTTTGATCGGCGGTCCGCCTGTAACGACTTATGGCGAGGTAACGGGTGCGGTGATGATTACGAAAAACAGCAATCCGGTCATTATGACTTGGGCGGCGATTTTTGCCATCGCTATGGCGTTTTTCGGCAAATTCAATGCTTTCCTCGCTTCCATTCCTCTGCCCGTAATGGGCGGCATCATGCTGCTTTTGTTCGGTACGATTGCTTCTTTGGGCATTAAAACGCTGGTGGATGCGAAAGTGGATTTGATGCAGCCGAAAAATCTGGTCATTGTCAGCTCGGTTTTGACGGTCGGCGTCGGCGGCATGGCGGTTCATGTCGGTACGTTGAGCTTTGCCGGCGTCGGTTTGTGCGCCATTTTGGCGATTGTATTGAATTTCTTGCTGCCGAATCCGAAGACGGAAAGTTGATTTGGCATTGCAGCCGATAAGGTAAAAAGGCCGTCTGAAATGGGGAATGCCCTGATTTCAGACGACTTTTTTAGCAAAAGATTTGATATTGGCAAAATAATAATAGGTCGTCTGAAACGATATCCTTGCCATATAGATATATTGATATGTTAATATCCTATTTTTATTAAACAGGAAAGTAACCATGTTGCACAAAATCGGGATCATGAGTGCGTTGATTTTGGGTTTTGCCATGCCGGCCGCTGCCGAATGTTTGATTCAAAAAGACAGTATCGGAGGAATTAAATTAGGGCAGAACTTAAAGCAGGTAAAACAGAAATTCCCGAAGGCGAAAATGGAGAGAACAAGTGATGCCGAAGGTGTGGCGTATGTTGCCATTACGCTGTCTAAAGACGTTATGGTTATCGCTTTGCAAGATGGAGACGACAATCCTGATTCTCCTATAAAACTCCATAGAAAAATTGATTCTTTGAGCACCTATTCTCCCGCCTGTCACACGGCTTCGGGGGTACATCCGGGCATGAAGATCAAAGATGCAGAAGCCAAGTTGGGCAAAGTCAAAAAAATCATAATGTCGGAAATCGAATCTCGTGAATACGCAATATTTACCCGCCACCCGAAACATTTCGACTTTAGAATGGAAATGGGAACAGGAATTTATCCGGGTAAAGGTGGAGTACCGAATCAAACTCGGCGTTACCGTAAAGGGGGCAGTATTTTAGAAATTTCTGTATCTAAATACGGAGGTTTTGATAACTGAAGAGCAGGGCATTAGGCAAAAAGCTTAAAAAACCGACTACTACGGAATAGAAACGCTCCTGTATGTTCCAGTTGACTTTTAAAATCCCTGAAAACTGTCCAAACGGCTATGGGATTTGAACAACTTCCGCCTTGTAACTGTTGCCGATTGATTTCACTATATAATACAGGTCGTCTGAAAACCGGATTTCCGTTTTCAGACGACCTTTTTGATGCTTACCTGCCTTAACCGTTTATTTGTGCGCCTAGAGTATTGAATCTATGCCTTCCGCCCTTATAAATAGCAAATACGGCATAATGATTAACATGATAAAGACGGAAGAACGATATGGCAGAAAAAACCTATTACGAAATTCTCGGCGTGGACAAAACCGCCGACGCCGACACCATTAAAAAGGCCTACCGCAAACTGGTACGCAAATACCATCCCGACGTCAGCAAAGAACCTGACGCCGCCGAGCGCACCGCCGAAATTAACACCGCCTACGAAACCTTATCCGACCGTGAAAAGCGTGCCGAATACGACGAATTGCTGGCCAATCCCTACGACCGCAGCGCAGGCGGCAATCCGTTCGGCGGCGCGCAATCCGGCGGCTTCCACTACGAATACCGCGGCGGCGAACCTTTCGGTGCGGGCGATTTCAATTTTGAAGATTTGTTTTCCGGCTTCGGCCGCAGTCAGAGACATGCACACGCAAGGCCGGACGGCCCGATTAAAGGCGACGACCAGCATGCCGAACTGAGTATCGATATTTACGCCGCTTATGTCGGCGCGGAGCGTTCGCTGAATCTGAACGTACCGACCGTGGACGAATACGGTCGCGTCGGTTATCAGACCAAAACCCTCAACGTCAAAATCCCCAAAGGCATTACCGAAGGCCAGCAAATCCGTTTGGCGGGACAGGGTCTGCCCGGCTACAACGGCGGCGCAAACGGCGATTTGTATCTGAAAATCAAATTCCACGACAAACCCGATTTATACGTTAAAAACAAAAAAGACGTATACCAGACCATAGACGTCAAGCCTTGGGAAGCCGTATTGGGCGGAAAAATCATCGTTCCCACCGCAGCCGGACGTTTGCAGGTCAACCTACCCGCCAACAGCCAAAACGGTAAAAGCATACGCCTAAAAGGCAAAGGCATTCCGGCCAAAGAAGCGGGCGATTTATACCTCAACATCCGCATTAGCGTTCCCAAGGCCGAAAGCGAAGCCGACCGCGCCGCATGGGCGCAACTTGCCGCCCACTTTGACGGCAAAAGCGCATCAAATTGAAAGGACAAACCATGACGCAACACACCGACATTACCCTGACTTTCGAAGAAATCCTTGCTGCCAGCCGCTGCCGCCGTGATTGGCTGCTGGAGCTGATAGAGGAAGAAATCATCAGCGTAAACGGCAGGCCGGAACAAACTTTGTACAGCGGCTTCCAACTCGCCCGCATCCGTCGCGCCCAGCGCCTGAGCCGCGACTTCGATGCCGGCATTCCTGCGCTCGGCCTGATTATGCGCCTGTTGGACGAAGTGGAAGAATTGCGCAAGGCACAGCAGCCCTTATCCCTGCTGGATGAAGGTAAATAGCGGTCAACAAAAGAAAGGCCGTCTGAAAAACAGTTTTCAGACGACCTTTTTTCAATATGGGAAACGATGATGGCTGAGAATACTGCCGATGATTTGAACCTTGCCGCCGCTCAAGCAGCGGGGCGTTTGCTGGAGCGTTGCGTACCGGAGGATGCTGCGGTGCTGGCGCCGTATGTGTTGCGGCTGTTTACGGCTTTGCAGAACGGGCATTCGTTTGTTTGGCTGGATGAGGGCGAGGCGCAGGAATTGGCGGGATTGGCACCGACGGTCGGGCAGGGTGCATCGCCGTTGGTGTTGCGGGGCAAAAAGTTGTTTTTGGGGCGGATGTGGCAGCTCGAGCATGATTTGGCGGCTGAAATCAAGCGTTTGGCGCAAGCGGAAGTCGAGCCTGTGGATTGGATGAGTGCGTCGCAAAACTTGTCTTGCTGGTTTGCCGATAAAGGAAGCGAAGGGCAGCGGGATGCGGCGGGGCTTGCTTTGCTTCAGGCGTTTATGCTGATTACGGGCGGGCCGGGTACGGGCAAGACGACGACGGTGGCGAAACTTTTGGGGCTGATTTGCACCAACTCTGCCACGCGCCTGCCGCGTATCGCGCTGGCGGCTCCGACGGGCAAGGCGGCGGCGCATATGGCGCGTGCGCTGCATCGGGCGGTGGACGGTTTCGAGATGCCGGATGCGGTGCGCAATCATTTGTCCGCGTTGGAAGGGCAGACGGTTCACCGCCTTTTGAAACTGCGCCCGCCGCAAATGCTGCCTGCGTTTGACGGTAACCGTCCGCTGCCTTTGGATGTGTTGGTGGTGGATGAGGCTTCGATGCTGGATGTTTCCTTGCTGCTTCACTTGCTGCGTGCGATTCCGTCAGGCTGCCGCGTGATTTTTTTGGGCGACGAGTTCCAACTGCCTTCAGTCGGCATCGGCGCGGTATTGGCGGCGTTGTCGAGACGAACGGTTTTGGATAAGGACACGGCGGAGCAGCTGAGTATTTATCTGCCGGAACACGGTTTCCCAGTGGAAGAAAATCCGCCGGCTTTGTCGCAAAATGTCGCGCAACTGACGGTCAGCCACCGTTTCGGCGCAGACAGTGGCATCGGTTGTTTGGCAAGGGCGGTGGTGTCGGGCAAGAGCAGGGAAGGTTGGGCGCAGTTTGCCTTGTTCCCTGACGAGCTGGAAATCCTCGAGGGTCGTCTGAAACAGCAGGCGGAGCTGCTTTACCGCAAACATGAAAAATTCTGGCAGGCAGTCGATAAAAACGACGTGGCGCTGGCGTTCGGACACGCGGCGGATGTGGTTGTTTTGGCGGCATGGCGGCAGGATGCGGATGCGTTCAACGAAGAATATTGCCGTTATCTGCAACGTAAACATCGGGCGGGCGTCGATACGCCGTGGTTTGCGGGGCAAATCATCATGATTGCGCGCAACGACTATACGCTGGAAGTGTTTAACGGCGACATCGGGCTGATTATGCCCGACGCGGAATCGGCAAACGGCTTGGCTGCGTATTTCCCGAATGCGGACGGTTTCAAAAAAATCGCCATCAGCCGCCTGCCGCAATTTGATTCCGCGTTCGCCATGACTGTGCATAAAAGCCAAGGTTCGGAATATCGGGAAGTCTGGCTGCTGCCGCCTTCGGGGAAAATAGAGCAGGGTGGAGATGACGCGCTGTCGGGCTTGAATAACGCGCTGCTCTACACCGCCATCACCCGCGCACGCGAACGCTTTGTCTTTTGGGGAAATGAAGAACAATGGCGGCTATCAGTGGAAACGCGCAAAGCCCGCCGCACGGCATTGGGCGAAATCTTGGATACCATGTTCGGATCGAAAGCTTGAATAAAACCCTAAAGGTCGTCTGACAACGGAACGGATACTGCCGGAAGTTTTCAGACGACCTTTTTCTATTGATATGCGTCAAAATCAGCGTTTGGAATTAAGCATAATACTCTAAATCTTCTTGACGGGTTGTGCCGTCTTTCATAGGATTGAAGCCATTCGATTACAAAAATTAGTAAATTCCTAACAAATATTGATTGGGAATTTTTCATTAAAAATACCTTTTACTACTCAATCGGAGCTTGGCATGAACATCCAAAAAAACTTTGCCGTTGTATGCGCTGCCTTGGCAGCATCATCTTTCGCATTTGCAGAAACCGCCGACGCTGAGCGCGATGCCGCCGCGTTGGCGACGACAAGCGATTACGTCAATTCAGGCAGCGTCATCCGCAAAGACGAAGACAAAATCAGTATTTTCAACGATTTGCTGACTGTAAACGGCTCATTCCGCGTCCGTGCCGACACCAAAGACATCAATGCCAACAACAGCAGCACCAATCCCACGCCCAAAGCCTCCAACACCAATTTCAACGCCGAATTCTGGTTGCGCGCCAAGCTTTACAAAGACTGGAAACTGGTTACCCAAATCGAACCCAACATCGACTTGAAAACCGGTAAATTCAACGGCGACCACGATGTTCCGGTAAACAAACTCTACGTCGAAGGTACGATTACCGAAGGCATCAAAGCCCGTGCAGGTAAATTCGGCGCATTCTCCTCCTACGGCCGCGTTTGGGATACCGCAGTAACCGGCGGCGAAATCTTCTTTGACAACAAAATCCTGCCCACCAAAATCTACGCAGGTCGCTTTACCGGTAGCCTCAACGACAACGCATGGGGCATAGGCGGCCGCCGCAAACATTTTGCCGCCATTCAAAGCAGCCTGCCGGTTAACGAAAACATCAACGTCGGTGCAACCGTCAGCTACATGAAAGACATAGACGTACGCGGCACGAAGAAAAATGCCGTCTTCGGCGAAATCGGCACGGATGTTAAATTCAACGACGATTGGCGTTGGATGGCGGCGGTCAGCAAGTCCAACATCAAAGCTTATAACGACGCAGGACAAAAAATCAAAAACGACGGCGTGTTCACCGAAGTCCGCTATAAACTTGCCGACTGGAAAGTCCGCAACTCCTACGATGCCTTCCTGAACTACCGAAGAGTCGGCGCACTTTCGGGTGTATCTTCGGCCGAGGATTACAGCAAAAACGTACAAGGCGTACAAATCGGCGCAGCTTATATTCCTTGGAAAAATTGGAAAGTATCAGGCTTTTACCTGGCAGGTAAACAAGTTACCCCGACTGCCGGCACCACTAAACAAGACGTAAACGTCTTGCGCGGTCAGGTGGAATATAAATTCTAAGCCGTTTGGATAAAAGCTTTGTGCAATAAAAGGTCGTCTGAAAACCTGTTTTCAGACGACCTTTGCTTTTCTCCTCCATCAAATCGAATATTCAATCAACTCGTTCTGTGAGAACACATAAACCTGTTTCGGCACCAATGCCAATTCCCGCCCTACAGACAAGTCCAGCCTTGACGCGTCGCTGCCTGCCAGCGTGATATGTACGTCCTGTTTGCCGTATTTCACCACAACGTGCGTCAGTGCGCCGACGGCGTGGATTTTTTCGATTTCGGCGCGGATCATCGGCGTTTCGTTTTCAGCGGCGATCTGCCATTCGTGCGGGCGGATGTAGCCGGTGGCGGTTTGTTCCTGCCATTTGTAGTGCGCGTCCAATTTCCACGCAAAGCCGTTGTAGTGCCAGATGCCTTTTTCGATTCTGCCTTCGAAGGCGTCGGTTTCGCCGAGAAATTCGGTTACGAAGGCGTTTTCAGGTTTGCAGTAGATGGCTTCGGCGCTGCCGGTTTGTTCGATTTTACCGTGGTTCATAACGACGATTTCGTCGGAAACTTCGAGGGCTTCTTCTTGGTCGTGCGTCACCAGAATGCTGGTTACGCCTAGGTTGTGATGGATGTCGCGCAGCCAGGTACGCAATTCTTTGCGCACTTTGGCATCCAGCGCGCCGAAGGGTTCGTCCAGGAGCAGGAGTTTGGGTTCGACGGCGAGGGCGCGGGCGAGGGCGATGCGTTGGCGTTGGCCGCCGGAGAGTTGGTGCGGATAGGATTTGGCGAGGTGGGAGAGCTGCACGAGTTTGAGCAATTCTTCGACTTTGGTGCGGATTTGTTCTTTGGACGGGCGTTCGGACTTGGGCAATACGGTCAAACCGAAAGCGACGTTGTCAAACACGTTCATGTGGCGGAAGAGGGCGTAGTGTTGGAACACGAAACCGACTTTGCGTTCGCGCACGTGTTTGGCGGTTACGTCTTGCCCGTCAAACAGGATATTGCCGCCGTCGGCGTTTTCCAGTCCGGCAATGATGCGCAGGAGCGTGGTTTTGCCGCAGCCGGAAGGGCCGAGCAGGGAAACGAGTTTGCCGGTGGGGACGTTGAGGTTGATGTTTTTCAGCGCGTGGAAATTGCCGAAGTGTTTGTTTAAGTTTTGGATGGTGATGCTCATGCTGCGTTCCTTTCGGCGGCGGCGAGTTTTTTATCTTGTAATTTTGTGATGATGTTCTGCACCGCCAGCGTCGCCAGTGCTAAAAGTGCCAATACGCCGGAGAGGGCGAATGCGCCGGTGAAGTTGTATTCGTTGTAGAAGATTTCGACCAAAAGCGGGATGGTGTTGGTTTCGCCGCGTATGTGTCCCGATACCACGCTGACCGCGCCGAATTCGCCCATCGCGCGGGCGTTGGTGAGGATGATGCCGTAGAGCAGCGCCCATTTGATGTTGGGCAGGGTAACGCGCCAAAACATCTGCCAGCCGCTTGCGCCGAGAATCAGGGCGGCCTGTTCTTCGCTGTCGCCCTGTGCCTGCATCAGCGGGATGATTTCGCGCGCGACAAAGGGGAAGGTAACAAACAGCGTTGCCAGAATAATGCCGGGGATGGCGAAGATAATCTGTATGCCTTGCGCTTCCAGCCAGCCGCCCAATGCCGTGTGCGCGCCGAACAATAAGACGAACATCAAACCGGCAACCACGGGCGATACGGAAAACGGCAAATCGAGCAGGGTGGTCAGCAACTGCTTGCCGCGGAAGTCGAAACGGGTCAGCAGCCACGCCATCGCCACGCCCAAGACGGCATTGACGGGAACGACCACCGCGGCGGTAATCAGGGTGAGCTTGATCGCCGCCCACGCTTCGGGATCGGTAAGGGATTGCAGGTACAAATCCCAACCGCCTTTCAGCGCTTCGTAAAACACGGCGACAAGCGGTACGACCAGCATCAGCAGTAAGAACCCCAGCGCGACAGCGGTCAGCAACACGCGCAGCCAGCGCGGTTCGGTCAGGTTGGGATTGATGGAATAGGGTTTCATGGCGGTGGTGTTCTCTGGTTGGTTTTAAGATGTTTGGAGGTCGTCTGAAAAACTGTGTTTTTGGGGGCGGATTCGTTTTCAGACGACCTTTTATTTATTAAGGGAGTAAAAAGCGTCTAGCTGCCGTCATTCCCGCGCAGGCGGGAATCCATCGGTAAAGTTCGGCTGCCTTATTTATTTTTGGTTTTTCTGTTGCCGTGCGGTGGATTCCCGCCTGCGCGGGAATGACGGCAACAGCGTAGTTCAGATTTTCAGACGACTCCTCAACCCTTCGCCTCCGAACGCCTGCTCAACGCCCACTGCATCACGTTCAGCGCAAACAAAATCACAAACGAAACCAGCAGCATAAACAACGCCACCGCCGACGCGCCTTGTACGTCGAACTGTTCCAGCTTGCCCGTAATAATCAGCGGCAGGATTTCGGAAACCATCGGAATGTTGCCCGCGATAAAAATTACCGAGCCGTATTCCCCCGTTGCCCGCGCGAACATCATGCCCGCGCCGGTTAAGAGCGCCGGCGTGATTTCCGGCAGCAGTACGCGGCGGAACGTCGTGAAGCGGTTTGCGCCCAAAGTCGCCGCCGCTTCCTCATATTCGCCCGACAATTCCTCCAATACCGGCTGCACGGCGCGGACGATAAAGGGTAGGCTGACGACAACCAGCGCAATCCAAATGCCGACGGGCGTAAACGCGATTTTGATGCCCAAAGGCTCGAAAAAGCGGCCTATCCAACCGTTGGGTGCATATAGGGTCGCCAACGCGATGCCCGTAACCGCCGTCGGCAGCGCAAACGGCAAATCGACCAGCGCGTTCACCAGCCCCTTGAGAGGAAATTCATAGCGCACCAACACCCACGCCACCAGCGTGCCGAACACGACATTGGTCAGCATCGCATAAAACGACATCCGCAAACTCAGCCATACCGCCGCCAACACGTTCGGCTCGGCAATCGTATTCCAAAAGCCGCCCCAGCCGATTTCCGCCGCCTTCGCCGCCATCATCGCAAACGGCAAAACCACCAGAAGCGACAGGCACAATACGGTCAGGCCGAGGCTGATTTTGAAGCCGGGCAGTACGCTGGGGGTTTTGAGTAGTAACATGGTCGGTCGGAAGGGAAAAAGAAGATGCTGCCACTTTAACGGGGTCGTCTGAAAAAAGGAAAGAATGGTTTGTTTGGTATAAAGATGATTTTGTTATATATGTTGGATTGTCGTTTGGGGCTTTCAGACGACCTGTTATAATCTGCGCCTCTTTTTGGTTCGTCTGCATTTCCATGAAACTCAACCCCCAACAGCAAGCCGCCGTCAAATACCTCGGCGGCCCCCTGCTCGTGCTTGCCGGCGCCGGCAGCGGTAAAACCGGCGTGATTACGCAAAAAATCAAACATTTGATTGTCAACGTCGGCTATCTGCCGCATACCGTCGCCGCGATTACCTTCACCAACAAAGCCGCCACGGAAATGCAGGAGCGCGTTGCCAAAATGCTGCCCAAATCGCAAACGCGCGGGCTGACGATTTGCACGTTCCACTCTTTAGGCATGAAGATTCTGCGTGAAGAGGCGAACCATATCGGTTACAAAAAAAACTTCTCCATCCTCGATTCCACCGACAGCGCGAAAATCATCGGCGAACTTTTGGGCGGTACGGGAAAAGAAGCCTTATTCAAAGCGCAGCATCAGATTTCCCTGTGGAAAAACGATTTGAAAACGCCCGAAGACGTGCTTCAGACGACCTCCAACGCTTGGGAAGAACAAATCGCGCGCGTGTATGCGAGCTATCAGGAAACCCTGCAAAGCTATCAGGCGGTGGACTTCGACGACTTAATCCGCCTGCCCGCCGTGCTGTTGCAGCAAAACAGCGAAGTGCGCAACAAATGGCAGCGGCGGCTGCGTTATCTGTTGGTTGACGAATGTCAGGACACCAACACCTGCCAATTTACGCTGATGAAGCTCTTGACCGGCGCGGAAGGCATGTTTACCGCCGTCGGCGACGACGACCAGTCCATCTACGCATGGCGCGGCGCAAACATGGAAAACCTGCGCAAAATGCAGGAAGACTATCCGCAGATGAAAGTCATCAAGCTGGAGCAAAACTACCGCTCCACCGCACGGATTCTCAAAATCGCCAACAAAGTCATCGAAAACAACCCCAAGCTGTTCACCAAAAAACTTTGGTCGCAGTTCGGCGAAGGCGAAATCGTCAAAGTCGTTGCCTGCCAAAATGAACAACACGAAGCCGACTGGGTCGTCAGCCAAATCGTCAAGCAGAAGCTGGTCGGTGGCGATAAAACCCAATACGCCGATTTCGCCGTGTTATACCGCGGCAACCATCAGGCGCGGATTTTTGAAGAAGCCTTGCGCAGCGCGCGCGTTCCCTACCAACTCTCCGGCGGGCAGAGTTTTTTTGACAAAGCCGAAATCAAAGATGTTTTGTCCTATTTGCGCCTGCTTGCCAACCCCAACGACGATCCCGCCTTCCTGCGCGCTGTTACCACGCCCAAACGCGGCATCGGCGATGTAACGCTCGGCAAACTCAACACCTACGCGCACGAACACGAATGCAGCCTGTATGAAGCCGCGCAAAACGAAGAAGCCCTTGCTTTGCTGAACAATACCAACCGCCAACACCTGCAAGCCTTTATGGATATGTTCGGCAGCTACCGCGCCAAAGCCGAAACCAGTGAAGCGGGCGAACTCATCAACGGCCTGCTCAAAGAAATCGACTACGAAAACCACCTGCTTGCCAGCGAAGAGGGCAAAGCCGGCGAAATCAAATGGCGCAACGTCAGCGACCTGACCGGCTGGTTGGAGCGCAAAGGCGAGCAAGACGGCAAAAACATCATCGAACTCGCCCAAACCGTCGCCTTAATGACGCTTTTGGAAGGCAAAAGCGAAGAAGAAGTCGATGCCGTCAAACTCTCGACCCTGCACGCCTCCAAAGGCTTGGAATACCCCTACGTTTTCCTCGTCGGCTGCGAAGAGGGCATCCTGCCGCACAACGACAGCATCGAAGAAGACAACGTCGAAGAAGAACGCCGCCTGATGTACGTCGGCATCACCCGCGCCAAACGCCAGCTTACGCTGACCCACTGCGTCAAACGCAAAAAACAAGGCACATGGCAGTTCCCCGAACCCAGCCGCTTCATAGACGAAATGCCGCAGGAAGACATCAAGATTTTAGGGCGCAAAGGCGGCGAACCGATTGTGAGCAAGGAAGAGGGCAGAAGTCATCTGGCGGGGATGCTGGATATGTTGGCGGCGAAAGGGAAGGGCTGAAACGAGAGATGGACAAGCAAAAGGTCGTCTGAAATAAGTTGCACATGGTACGCTTCTTTAATTTGAAGTGTTCCGGATTCCTCCTGTCAGCCTGAAAGGACAACAAATCTGTGTCAGCCTCAATAATTCAAAAGCAGCGTTGTCGAATGTAAAATACATGGCTATAATCCGCATTACAAGTTTTCCGACGGATAGCGAAAAGTCTGTCTTTCGGCTGCTCTTTTCAGTTAAGGTTTTATTAAATAATGTCTTTGTTGGTTAAGAAAAAATACTAACCTTTCTTAACTGTATAGAAGATTGAAAATAATAGAATTTTTTAACTGAGTGCAGTCGGAAGACTTGCCCCACTAATCGGGGATTAAGACGGTATTTACCAACTCCAATGCTTCATCACGCATGTCGGAAGACTTGCCCCACTAATCGGGGATTAAGACACGGTTACAAGAGGTTTACTGTTTAAACTCATTGAGTCGGAAGACTTGCCCCACCTATCGGGGATAAAAATCAAACAGCCTTGATGGTTCATCCCATCAAGGCCATTTTTGCGTCATGCGTATTTTTGAGGTCTTAAAGAGGTCGTCTGAAAATGGCTTTAAGGGTATCAAAGGGTATCGGTTTTCAGACGACCTTTTTCCAACGATTTGAAGGTCGTCTGAAACGCCTGTCCTACCAATAAGTAGCATATTCAAACTATTTCGTTTCGGGTATAGTATCGCCTGAACAGACTTTCAGGCAGGCTGACCGGCGCGGAAGCGACGTTTTATATGTTATCCCTAAATATTCCCGCGCCGCCGATTGTCAGCCCGCCTTAAACCGTATGATGCGACATTGCTTTGGAGAAGCGCTGAAATGTTCAAACGTCCTGAAGAAATCATTGTCCTTGTCCTTGCCGTTATTTGGGTGGTGCTGACTTATTTCATCGCCGCCTTTCTCGGCGCAGATACTTACACCATCTTCCTGATTACCGGTTTGACGCTGTTATGGGCAGTTGTGTGTTTTCGCCTGTGGCAGATTAATTTGAGCCGCAATATCTGGCCGCTGTTTTTAGGCAGCTTGGTAATGTGTTGGTGGCCTTATTTGGATTGGTATGCCATCAAAGACATCGTCGTTCCAGCATCCGGAGGGGAGGCTATTATCGTAACCAAACCTTGGTACGCAAGCTGGACATTTAAATTCATCCTGTCCCTCATTCCGGTAGCGCTCGGCTATTCGTTCAAATGGAAGCAGGCTAAAAAACGCCATTCCACCGCTCCGCGCGCCTGAAATCCAAACCTAAAACGCCGTTAACCTCAAACGGCGTTTTGCTTTTTCAGACGACCCGCATACTGTCAACGCTATCGATAAACTGCTATACTTTTCGGATAATTCGACCGGTTTTTACTCGGATAAGGTCGTCTGAAAAATACCCGACAAACGGAATCAAAATGATCAGCAAACAAGAATACCAAGCCCAAGCCGCCCAAGGCTACAACCGCATCCCGCTCGTTCAAGAACTCCTTGCCGACTTGGATACGCCGCTTTCCCTCTATCTCAAACTCGCCAACCGCCCCTATACCTACCTGCTCGAATCCGTTGTCGGCGGCGAACGTTTCGGCCGCTATTCCTTTATCGGCCTGCCGTGCAGCCACTATCTCAAAGCCGGCGGCAAACACGTCGATGTTTATCAAAACGGCGAAATCGTCGAACAACACGACGGCAACCCGCTGCCCTTTATCGAAGCCTTCCACAACCGCTTCAAAACGCCCGAAATCCCAAGCCTGCCGCGCTTTACCGGCGGATTGGTCGGCTACTTCGGTTACGAAACTATCTACAATTTCGAACACTTCGCCCACCGCCTGAAAAATACCGCCAAAGCCGACCCGCTCGGTACGCCCGACATCTTGCTGATGCTGTCGCAAGAATTGGCGGTGATCGACAATTTAAGCGGCAAAATTTACCTCATCGTTTACGCCGATCCCTCGCAGCCCGACGGCTACGAACGCGCCCGCGAACGCCTCGAAGACATCCGCACCCAGCTGCGCCAAAGCTGCGCCATCCCGCTCTCGCTCGGCAGTAAACACACCGAAGCCGTCAGCGAATTCGGCGAAGAGCCGTTCAAAGCCTGCGTCAACAAAATCAAAGACTACATCTTCGCAGGCGACTGTATGCAGGTCGTCCCCAGCCAGCGCATGAGCATGGAATTCACCGACAGCCCGCTCGCCCTCTACCGCGCCCTGCGCACGCTCAACCCTTCGCCTTACCTCTTTTATTACGATTTCGGCGATTTCCACATCGTCGGTTCCTCGCCCGAAATCCTCGTCCGACGCGAACGCGACGACGTCATCGTCCGCCCCATCGCCGGCACGCGCCTGCGCGGCAAAACCCCTGCCGAAGACCTTGCCAACGAGCAGGATTTATTAAGCGACGCCAAAGAAATCGCCGAACACGTCATGCTTATCGATTTAGGACGCAACGACGTCGGCCGCATCAGCAAAACGGGCGAAGTCAAAGTAACCGACAAAATGGTGATTGAAAAATACTCCCATGTGATGCACATCGTTTCCAACGTTGAAGGTCGTCTGAAAGAGGGCGTTACCAACATGGACATCCTCGCCGCCACGTTCCCCGCCGGTACACTCTCCGGCGCACCCAAAGTCCGCGCCATGGAAATCATCGAAGAAGTCGAACCGAGCAAACGCGGCATCTACGGCGGCGCCGTCGGCGTCTGGGGTTTCAACAACGACATGGACTTGGCAATCGCCATCCGCACCGCCGTAGTGAAAAACAACACGCTATACGTCCAAAGCGGCGCAGGCATCGTCGCCGACTCCGACCCGACCTCCGAATGGCAGGAAACGCAGAACAAAGCCCGAGCAGTGGTTAGAGCGGCACAAATGGTGCAGGAAGGGCTGGATAAATAAAGTTCAGACGACCTTTAAAGAGGAAAGGTCGTCTGAAAATACTTAAAAGAAAGAAAAAGACCAATGAAATTAAACGAAAAACAACAAAAATCCGTCAGCAAATTCCTCAGCCTTATCTTACGTCACAGACCCGAACAAATCGGAATCACTTTGGACAAAAACGGCTGGGTGGATATTGATATCCTGTTGGCACAAGCAAATCACCCCAAGCACAACTTTACCGGCGTTGCATTGACGTATGATAATTTAATGGAAATCGTTGAAAAAAATGATAAAAAACGGTTTACCGTATCAGAAGACGGCAAGCGTATTCGTGCCGCGCAAGGACACTCCACAAAACAGGTTGAAATCCAGTATTGCGCAACGACACCGCCTGATATCCTATATCACGGCACAGCGGAAAAATCGGTGCAGTCGATATTTGGTCAGGGGCTGCATGCAGGTTCACGCCATTTCGTCCATCTTTCGGCAGATATCGAAACTGCAATCAAAGTCGGTTCCCGACATGGCAAACCCGTCGTGTTGACCATCGACACCGCCGCCATGCTTGCCGACAGTCATCAGTTTTACCTCGCAGACAACGGCGTTTGGTTGACTGAAAACGTTCCGTCGAAGTTTATTGCCAAGTTGTGAATTTAGTTTGAGTTTTCCTTTCATTGATGCTTAGAAAAATCCGTCCATATAATAGGGGCGGATTTTGTTTGTGTAATGACTTATTGCTCAGTATATTAATTCGTATAATGTATATTATGTTAAATTATATGGATTGATTCAAGTTTCTCAATATTCTTTAGTTCTATCCATCTCTCTTCGTACCTATCACAGAGCTTTTTAAAATCAGTTAAAATACACGACTTGATTTTATTTTTCCCTATTTCCTTATGAACATCTTATCCGTAGAAAACGCTTCCTTTGCCGTCGGCCATGTCGCCCTGCTCGACAAAACTTCCTTCCAACTCGACAGCGGCGAAAAAATCGGCTTAATCGGCCGCAACGGCGCGGGTAAGTCTTCGTTTCTGAAAATCCTCGCCGGCGTACAGAAGCTCGACGACGGGCAGATCATCGTTCAAAACAACCTCAAAATCGTTTATGTGCCGCAGGAATCGTTTTTCGACAAGGAAGCCACCGTATTCGACACCGTCGCCGAAGGCTTGGGCGAAATCCGCGATCTGCTGCGCCGTTACCACCGCGTCAGCCATGATTTAGAACACAATTCAGACGACGTTTTATTAAGAGAACTCAACGAATTACAGCTTGAAATCGAAGCGAAGGACGGCTGGAAGCTGGATGCGGCAGTAAAGCAGACTTTGGGCGAACTCGGTTTGCCGGAAAACGAAAAAATCGGCAACCTCTCCGGTGGGCAGAAAAAGCGTGTTGCCTTGGCGCAGGCTTGGGTGCAGAAGCCCGACGTATTACTGCTGGACGAACCGACCAACCATTTGGACATCGACGCGATTATCTGGCTGGAAAATCTACTCAAAGCGTTTGAAGGCAGCTTGGTTGTGATTACCCACGACCGCCGTTTTCTGGACAACATCGCTACGCGCATCGTCGAACTCGACCGCGGCATTTTGCGTTCCTATCCCGGCTCGTTCTCCAAATACAGTGAAAAAAAAGCGCAGGAATTGGCGGTTGAAGCGGAACACAACCGCCTCTTCGACAAATTCCACGCGCAAGAAGAAGCGTGGATACGCAAAGGCATCGAAGCACGCCGCACCCGCAACGAAGGACGCGTGCGCCGTTTGGAAGAACTGCGCCGTCAGCGCGCCGAACGCCGCAACGTGCAGGGACAGGTCAACTTCAAGCTCGACAGCGGCGAGAAAAGCGGCAAAATCATCGCCGAGCTTGAACACGCCTCGTTTGCCTACGGCGACAAAGTCATCATGGACAAATTTTCCGCCATCTTGCAGCGCGGTGACAAAATCGGCTTAATCGGCCCAAACGGCATCGGCAAAACCACCTTCCTCAAGCTGATTTTGGGCGAATTGCAGCCGACCTACGGCAGAATCCGCATCGGCAGCAAGCAGGAAGTCGCCTATTTCGACCAATTCCGCAGCGCGCTGAACGAAAACGACACCGTGTTTTACACGCTCGGCCAAGGCAACGATTACGTCGAAGTCGGCGGCAAGAAAAAACACGTCATGAGCTATCTGGAAGATTTCCTGTTCCACCCTGCCCGCGCGCAAAGCCCTGTTTCATCACTCTCCGGCGGCGAACGCAACCGCCTCCTGCTGGCAAAACTCTTTACCCGCCCTGCCAATATCCTGGTCTTGGACGAACCCACCAACGACTTGGACATCGACACCCAAGAGCTGCTCGAAGACCTGCTGCGCGATTACCAAGGCACGGTATTCCTCGTCTCGCACGACCGTATGTTCCTTGATAACGTGATTACCCAAAGCATTGTTTTCGAAGGACAAGGTCGTCTGAAAGAATACATCGGCGGCTATCAGGACTATATCGACGCAAAATCACGCGAAGAGAAAATTCAGACGACCTCCGCGCCGAAAACAACCGCAGAACCGGAAAAAGCCAAACCCAAAGCCAACCGCACGGTTAAACTTTCCTACAAAGAACAACGCGAACTCGACGCCCTGCCCGACGAAATCGCCGCCTTGGAAACCGAACAGGCGGAAATCAACGCGCAACTTTCCGATCCTGAAATTTTCAAAGATTACGAAAAAGCCGGCGCATTGCAAAACCGTGCCGAAGAAATCGAAACACTGCTTTTGGAAAAATTGGAACGCTGGGAGCTTTTGGAAGCGAAGCAAAACGGTGAAGTGGTCTGATTTGATACCAACCGTTTTAGGCTATAACAGCTTTTTATAGACATCCCCAAAGCTTCAATCAATACACACAAGGCAATAAAAAAGCTCTGAAACATTTATGTTTCAGAGCTTTATATATCTTACAGAATACTGCTGAAAATTATAGTGGATTAAATTTAAACCAGTACGGCGTTGCCTCGCCTTGCCGTACTATTTGTACTGTCTGCAGCTTCGTCGCCTTGTCCTGATTTAAATTTAATCCACTATAGGTTTGGTGGAGGTGGGGGGGAATTGAAGCTACCTAGTCCGCAATCAGTAGTATGTGTACAAACAAACCCCCTTGGTTTAGAGCGTTTTTTATCTGTTTATATTTTATTTTTATTAACTTCTACGCAAATTTGTCTCTTACCCAAGCCCTATTCTTTACATTAAAATAAGCATCTTGATTAAAAGGGAGAACATATGACTACCTACTTCATCTCGCGTCACTCTGGCGCAATCGAATGGATAAAGCAACAATCGCAATGGCAAATCGATGAATTCACCCCACATCTAGATACAACACAAATTCAAGCGGGCGATGTGGTGTTAGGAACGCTGCCTTTGCATTTGGCTGCGGAAGTGTGCAGTCGTGGTGCTAAGTTTTATTTTTTAACGCTGCCTCAGCAATTTGCCGAACGCGGCAATGAACATACTGTTGCAGCTATGTCTGCAGCAGGCGCAACTTTACAACGGTTTGAAGTCAAAAAAATCTCCGAATAAAACTTCAAGCTTCCTGAAAAACATTGATCCAGAAAATGCAATGAGACAAAAACGCAAAATCTTAATCGCCGTTACAGGCATGTCACCGCAAATTTTGACCGAAACCGTCTATGCCCTGTATACGCAGCAAAATTGGCTGCCTGATGAAATTTTTGTACTGACCACACAAACCGGCTACAACAATATCGTTCGTAATTTGCTTGGGGAAGACGGCTTTTTCACACGTCTTTGCAAAGATTACAAGCTGCCTGAAATTCAGTTCGGCGAACGGAATATCCATGTTATCCACGATGCCGACGGAGAAAAACTGAGTGATATCCGCACACCTGAAGAAAACAATTTAGCAGCAGATATGATTGTGAATTTTATCCGCCAACAATGCGCCGATGATAAGGCCGAGCTGCACGTCTCCATTGCAGGCGGACGAAAGTCCATGGGATTTTATATCGGCTATGCGCTGTCGTTGTTTGGACGTCCGCAGGATAAGCTGTCGCATGTTTTAGTTACCGAAGGATTTGAAAATAATCCGCTTTTTTTCTATCCGACCCATTACGACAACTATATTTCCAAAAAACCGTACGACCCAAATTGCACCGAAACCATTAACACTCGTGAAGCCAAAGTAATGCAGGCAGAAATTCCGTTTGTACGCATGAGTTACGGTTTGGCAAATTTGGCGCAAAATAATGTGAGCTACTCCGAAGCAGTACAGCTCTTACAAAACAATTTAAAAGCTGACCGCATCATTTTAAATATCAAAAATTGCACCATTCAACTTGGGCAGGACAAACCAATTAAAATAGCCGACAAACGCTACTTTTTTTGCCTATGCCGCATTAGCGCGGTTTCATTTGCAAAATAAAAGCATCAAGCTGATAAACCAAGCAACCTGCTATGACAACATTAAAAACAACAAATGGCAACTTGGCGTATATCCTGAACTGGATGATTTTCAAACATGCTATTGGGACATCATGCAAATCAACGAACCGTCTCTCAAAAATGCTCCGAATCGTCAAGAGCTGTTAGAGCAGGCACGCAATAGCGCATTGCAAAGTTTGCGCGAACTACCTTCCAAACTCCGCACCATCTTAACGGAAAACTTTTCAGAATACGTTGCAGAACAATACGGCGTATTTAGCACAGGTACGCGCAAAACAACGCCTACATATTATTTAAAAATGCCGGTCGAAAAAATTGAAATTGTAGGGTAACAAAAAATCATTTTTTAAGCTGCCAGCCCTATTTCCACTTTTACATGGAGTCTTACATGTCCCAAACCATCATTGCCCTTTGCACTGCCGAGCAACTGGCCTCCACCATTCCCGATTGGCAACAACACAACACTCAACAAATACAAACCAAACAGTCGAGAAACCCGTCCGGTGACATGACAGACTCCACACTATTGTTTGAAATATTCAAATTCGCCGCCTGGGGCTTAGACAACAAAGACTATCAAGAAAAAGTAAACGAACTGCTCTACCTTGCGGCACAGCGTGGTACTGAATTGTCACACTCCGCTCAAAAAAACAAGAAACAGGGCGAATACGCCTATCAGCTGACGCAAGAATTAGAAATCTTATTCAGAAAAGACGATTCGACAGCTCTAAACACTTGGTTTAATGAGCAACAAGCCCGTCCCGAACTAAGCCAACGCATCAAAAAACACTTAGCCATCAAACTGGACAAGCTCAACAAGAATAAAGACAAGAGAAAATCCTTCACGCCCACACAAGGCTGCCTGGTACGACCACCCCAATTTACCCAACATCATCCCAACAGCCTGCGCCACCTGACCCAACATTCCAACTGGGAAATCGTCATTGACGAAACAGGCATGGAATTTGAGCAAGCGGAGGATTTATCCATCGATGACTACAGCTTAGGACGCTATGTTGCGCTTGCCATTCCAGAAGGCAAAGCCGAATTGGACAGACTGCCCGAAACATTCCACGCTGCCGAAGAAAAGCCCGAGCTGCTGGACAAAGTCATCAATAACATTCTCTCTCAGTCAGTAGGCGTATTGGGCATTACTGCCAAAGACCCGCTTTCATTCAACCGCCCGCGCTGGTTTAGCGGTGTTTACCGTTTACTGCAACTTGTCTTACGCCTGCTGCCGTTACCCAACGAAGGCAGCAAGCAAGTTCGCGTGTTTATCGAACAACGCGGCAGCTTTAATGCCGATACTGACTTGGAGGTTTTAAAACAACTGCTGTTAAGCGAATTGCAAAGCATAGACGAAGCCCGCTTCAGCCAACTACTCCTGTCGCTGGAAATCGCCCCCAAAGGCAAACACCCCTATCTTGCCCATGTTGATGCACTGGCGCACTGCTGGGGCGGCTCGTCTGCCGCACAACGTTTGACAAAAGCCAAATTCAAAGGGCATTGTTTCCTTACCCCGGAAAGCGGCGATTTAGAACGCATTTATGCCGCACTCGACGGCAAAACTGCCCTGTCGCCGCACGACTGGTTTCAAGCGGTCTGCGCCCTGTCTGGCGAACCCGAACACAGCCTGTTGCGCGAAGCCATGCAGCAATTGGGCGAACGCTGTCGAACACAGTCCGAAATCTGGCAAAACTACCTACAGACAGTCCGCCATCGCCTAAACGAAAAAGACTACCATCCCCAAGCCCTAGATGAAATCTTAGGCTGGCTGCAAACCTACGCCCCGGCAGACAACAAACTGCCGCCGCTATTACAGCTGCGTTTTCAAGCAGCCCGGCTTGCCGCCGACAACCATCGAGGCAGAATGAGTCTGGAAGCCATACAAAGCCTGCTTGATTTGGGCAACCAACTGAAACACGAAGCCGCCCCCGAAGTCGCACAGGTATACAACCGTCTGGCAGTAGCCATCACCAACATATACGAATTCGACTACGCCAAACAAATTCTACAACACGCGCTCAAACTGCCTGAAATCGCCGTCGGCAGGCAGCAATACGGCAGGCTTCTATCGGGTATGGGGCAGATACACGCCTTCTTAGGCGAACACCAAGCCGCCGCATCTTTTTTTGCCCAAGCAGTTGAAACATTTGAAAAACTATCCGATCCCGCAGAAGCACAAAAAGACATCCGGCAAACCAACCTTTACCGGCTGCACAACGCCCTGGACGCAGGCGAAACATGGGAAAACATTCAGCCGCTCGTCACCTCCGCTTTCAGTAGCGACCTAAACAAAGCCGCCCGAAAGTTTTCAAGCAACCTAAACGGCCGCTTTACCCATCATGCCTTATTGCGCCTGTTTTCCGTCTATCCGCAGCAAACCGCATCCGCGCAAAAAAACTATTTGGACAATCAAGCCCACTGGCAAAGCGAAGCAGGACACCCATGGCAGCTTATCCACCTGTGGCGCGCCTGCCTCGATTTACAGCCCCAAAACGTCCATCTCATCGTCACCGGCTGGATAGCCGGTAAAAACGCACACACCCGTTTCAAAAACACGCTGGAGCAAAGCGAACAATTTAACGGCAAAATCCACGAAATCGGCTTTCAAAGCGACAGCCAACTCATCGGCGAACGAACCGAAGAAATCCAAATGTGGCTCGACACCGTCTTCAAAGCCTACTGCGCCGAACACCACATTGCAAACAACGCCATACTCAACATCACAGGTGGCACAAAAATCCTGTCCCAGCTGCTTGCCGCCCAAACCGGCATATGGCAGGAGCTGCACTACCAAGCCTTCCAACGCGACAGCAACCAAATCCACATAGACCGCCTCAATCCCGACAACCTGGCATTTCTGGGCGAAATCGTCCTATCCAATCAATTCTCCCTGCGCGACAGCTTGAAACTCTACGCCGACGAAATCAAAAAACACAGCCCCAACCCCATTATCGAACATCCCGACAGCCTGCCCCTTGCCCAAATGCGTTTTGCCGCCCAAAGCATGCAGCAGCCTGAAAACGGCAATCTCTTCCCCGCCGTTATGCCCGTATTGGAAAAAGCATGGACAAAAAAATATCCCGAAGACCAAAAAGAAATCCTGCTCGAATGGCAAGAGTTCGGGCTTGCACAACCCGACGAACTCAAACCCTTCCTTGAAAAGCTGATCAACCTGATTGACCTGCAAGGACAGATCCGCCTGGACGAAAAAGGACTGATCCTACCCGTCAAATACAATAAAAAAACTCTCAACTACTGGAGAAAATGGATAAGCGGTGACTGGTTTGAACAACTCATTTACACATGGTTGAAAGAAAACGGCGTGAAAGACGAAGAACTGGAGACAGGTTTGCAACTGATACGAGGAGAAAGTCAGGGCAACGAAACCGACATTTTGCTGTTCCGTAAAAACCAACTGATTTTTTGCGAACTCAAATCCGATTTAAGCTCCAAAAGCAAGCTGGCAGACCCGCTAAGGCAAGTGATCGACCAAAGCCTCAACATGGGCAAAGTGCGCCGCGTCCTGATTCTGTCGCCCAAAATCCAGAATGATCACCAAAAAGACGAAAGTAAAAAACAAAAATGGACAGAATTCGAGCGCAACTGCGCCGCCAAAAACATCCAGATCATCATCGCCCGCGACAAAGAAGCGCTGAAAGCCCTGACAAGCTGACATCGAAGACTCTTGACCATGGAAACGTCGTCTGAAAACGTTAAAAAACATTGTGAAATGCAAAGCAGACGGCTATAATCCGAAACACAAGTTTTCCGACGGATGGCAAAAAGTCTGTCTTTCGGCTGCTCTTTTCAGTTAAGGTTTTATTAAATAATGTCTTTGTTGGCTAAGGAAAAATGCTAACTTTTCTTAACCATATAGAAGATTGAAAATAATGAAATTTTTTAACCAAGTGCAGTCGGAAGACTTGCCCCACGAATCGGGGATTAAGACAAGCTAACAATACGCATTGCACCGTACTGTTGAAGTTGGAAGAGTTGCCCCACTAATCGGGGATTAAGACTCTTTATGAAAGGAGGTTTTATCATGTACTACATGTCGGAAGACTTGCCCCATTAATCGGGGATTAAGACGTACTTCCTTAGTTTATCAGCATAAACTTGCACGTCGGGAGACCTGCCCCACTAATCGGGGATTAAGACGATTATCTCCATAAAAGGCTGTTAAAATTATTTACGTCGGAAGACTTGCCCCACGAATTGGGGATTAAGATATATTCTGAGAAAACAGTTTTAAAACCTGTTGAGGTCGGAAGACTTGCCCCACGTATCATGCTTAAAGCTTTTCAGACGACCTCAAGCCTAGGTCGTCTGAAAATATCGAAAGACCTGCCCCACTGATCGGGGATAAAAATCAAACAGCCTTGATGGTTCGTTCCATCAAGGCTGTTTTTGCGTCGGAGGTATGTTCAAGCGGCTTGGATAATGCGGTATTGCCCGTTGCCGAATACGGTTTCTTTGCCTAAGTGCAGCCATTGCCCGATATACAGCATTTGCGAAAAGGAGGGCGAAAGGTTGGTCAGTTGCCATGTGCCGATTGCGCCGCTAAGGGGCGTAATCTGCTTTTGACGGTTGGAAAAACGGCGGTGTTCGTGCCATGAAAGCCGGGGCGGGACGCCTTGTCCGCCGATTTGGGCGGACAGCTCGGCAGCGTTGGCATGATTGCCCCAGTGCAGATGGGCAAGTGTCAGATAGCGGCGCAGGAGCTGGCGCAGGAAAACCGCCTGCGTCAGCTCGGTTTCCCGCAAAATCCTGCCTTTTTGCTGAATACGCAGAGGCGTCAGCAGCTGAATATGCGCTTGGGTGGGATAACGTTCGGGCGGCCTGATATGGTTGTCGTGCAGCGCGATCGGGCTGCCGCGTTCGCTGATCGTCAGGAAACTGCCGTCCGCCTGCTGTACCGCAATGTCGCTCAATTCGCCCTTGCCCGCATTGTTTGCCCCCAACCCTTTGGCAAAAGCCTGGGCAAATACTGCGGCAATCAAAGCCAGGCTATGCCGCGCCCTGCCGAACAACACCAAATTAAACGCATACCCCGCGCCCGCCGGAAAATGCGTGGGCGCAACCAGCGGCGTTTCGATCAAATACGGCGGCGGCGGACTTTGGCGCACACTGCCGGGCAAGTCGGCACAAGGCGCCGGCTCGAAAATCTGCGCGTAGGGGCAATCGGGAAGATGCGGCGTTTGGGGCGTGTCGCAGGTACACGCGGCAGCTAAAAGCGCATGCCCGAACACCCCGCGCAAGGTCGAAGCCGCATAAGACGGAAGCTGCAAATCATGCGTCAGCGTGAAATGCAAACGATAACGGGCTATGGGTAATTCTGTGGGAAGATTAAGCGGATTCATGGCAGACAGACAAATAAAAAATGGCATGATACGGCGTTTCAGACGACCTGAAAATGTGAAATAGAGCAGATTCCAACCATCCCGCCCCTTCAGGCAACCCCGAACTCACACAAACCCTCCGCCAACAAAAACAGCCTTGATGCAATATCAAGGCTGTTTTGCTATGTAGAAACGTCGGAATATTTGTCGGATTCAAGAATCCGACCTGCGTTTTCAGACGACCCGGGCTTGAGGTCGTCTGAAAAGATTGAAACCCCGATGAATGGGGCAAGTCTTCCGACCGAAACTAAATAGCCTAAATACGGAACATTGTATAGTCTTAATCCCCGATTAGTGGGGCAAGTCTTCCGACTTAACATCGCAACATATCCAGTTGAATTTAAAACGTCTTAATCCCCGATTCGTGGGGCAAGTCTTCCGACTGAAATTTGGCTTTTATGGTTATGACCGGGTTGCGTCTTAATCCCCGATTCGTGGGGCAAGTCTGCCGACATGGAAGAGCTGTACAAAGAGTACCTCGCTCAAGTCTTAATCCCCGATTGGTGGGGCAAGCCTTCCGACTGCGCTCGGTTAAAAAATTTTATTATTTTCAGGCTCTTATATGGTTAAGAAAAGTTAGGGTTTTCCCTTAACCATCAAAAACATTATTTAATAAAATCTTAACTGAAAAGGGCAGCCGAAAGACAGACTTTTTGCTATCCGTCGGAAAACTTGTGATGCAGATTATAGCCGTGTGCTTTGCATTCGACAACGCTTTTTAACTGTTTTGCGGCTTGAGGTCGTCTGAAAAAATTGAAACCCCGATTCGTGGGGCAAGTCTTCCGACTGCACGCGGTCAAAAAATTTCATTATTTTCAATCTTCTATACAGTTAAGAAAAGTTAGCATTTTTCCTTAACCAACAAAGACATTATTTAATAAAACCTTAACTGAAAAGAGCAGCCGAAAGACAGACTTTTCGCTATCCGTCGGAAAACTTGTGAGGCGGATTATAGCCGTGCGCTTTGCATTCGACAACGCTTTTTAACTGTTTTGCGGCTTTAGGTCGTCTGAAAAGCTAGTGCTTCGATAAAAACGAAAATCTATTCGCCGCTCAGCTTCGCCAAGATGTCAGTTAAAGCATCTTTGCGTTTTTTGTTGGACAACCAGTTTTTGTGTTCCTTTCTTATCTTATCGACTAACTTGGCGATTTCGGCTTTTTCGACGGCGCTGTAAACGGAGTTATCAGTAACAGATTCCAAATCTGTTTTCCACTCTTCATAGAGTTTTGTGTGCTCATGATTGTTTACGCTTAAGCTCGTTTGCTCTGCAAAACGAGCTTCCCATGTTTGGATAAACTGTTGATGCGCGGGCATGGCGGCAAGCTCGGCGGCTTTTTGTTGCGCGGCCAGGGCTTGGTTCTGTGCATCTTGAATGTTGCGGATGCTTCGTTGTGCTTCTTCGGCTGCTTCTGTGAAATAGCCGTAGCCGGATGCGGTTTTGCTGCCTGCGCCTTGTGTCTGCAGAGCTTGAAGCAGGAGGTTTTGGGCGTATGCTGCCCATGCCTGCGCGCCCGGTGCGCTTTCGATGACGAAATAGAAGCTGCCTTGTGTGGCGATTTGCTGATTGGGAATGGGGGATTCCATTTCGTCGGCTTCGGGTTGTTTGCCGTTGTAGTAGTCTTGGTGGTGGGTGGTGATGATTTCTGCGGCAAAGGGCGGCGTGTTGGCGGGGATGAACCATGCGTCGTGCCAAACGAGTGCGCCTGCTTTGAGGCTGCCTGAGTCGCTGTCGTCGCCGAATAATACGGTCAGATGGGCTTTATCCAGTCCGAGGCTTTCGGCATGGCTGCGGGCGATGCCTTTGACGGATGAGCCTGCGATGAGGGGCATGCCGTAGGTGTGGTGGGTGCTGATGCCTGTTTCCAGTGTGCCTGCGCTGTTTAGGCCTGTATAGAGCCTGCCTGAAATGCCGGCGGCAAGTGTGGCGAAGCGGCCGGTATCGGAAGTGGCCTGCACCCAGCGTGTGAAGGCGAGTGCGTACAGACTGTCTTTTTTGGGCGCGGGAATTTTGACGATTTTTTGAATCAGCTCTGCTTTGGCTTGTTTGTCGTCTTTGTCCCATTTGGTCAGGCCGCGCTGCATGAGCAAACCGGCGTGTGCGTCTTTCAGGTCATCTGGAATGAGTTTTTTCAGGCTTTCCCGCATCAGGTATATGGTCATGATTGTCCCCCTTGTTCGTCTTTGGGTTTGGGCAGCAGGGCTTGGGTGTAGCGTTTGAGGCTGGAGGCGGCTTCTATGGCTTTGCGCGTGAGGAGTTGGTAATGCGATAAGTCTGCTTCTAAGATTTTTTTGTGAAGGCTGTCTTTGTTTTCGTTTTCTTCCAACAATTCGGCAATGTGCGCCAGTAGGAGCAGGTGTTCTTCTTTGCCTTTGGCTTGTAAAAAGCCGATGGCTTGGGCAAGCCCGGATTGCAGGATCATGGTGGGGAAATTCAGCGCAAGCGTGCGGTATTCTTTGACTTTTTCGTTTTTCTCTTTGACTCTTTGAATCAAGCCTAATGCGCGTTGGGCGTATTTTTGCGAGCGGATGTGTGGCATGTTATTCCCCTTTTGTCAGGTCGTCTGAAAGTACGAGACGACACAGGCCGCGTCCGACTGTATGTTTGCCGCCAATCTGGATTTGGGTTTCGCCTGCGGGAATCAATGCGGAGAGTTCGTCTGCGCTTTTGGCGTTGCGGCTGTGGCGCGATTTGTCAATGGCTAAAATGCCGTACAACACGCTTTCGGCAGGCAGGTTTTCTTCCGACCAGAGTGCGCCCTCTTTGACAATGCGCGTTTCGCGGTCGATTCTGATGCGCATGCGGATTTCGGTTGCGGTATCGGCTAAGAAGGAGAATGTGCTGTCGGGCAGGATAATGAAGCGTTGGCAGAGCTGTTCGCGCCATGCTTGGTAGTCTGCGGTGTTTTCGGGGTAAACGGCGGCGGCAATGTGTTCTGCCCATTGTTTGGCTTCGGTACTGGTTTCGCTGCCGATGTCCAAATCTTCCAGCGCGATTTGGCTGCCTGAAACGCGCAATACGGTGTTGTCCGGTACGGATGCGCTATCTTTTAAAACGGGTACTTTGGGGCTTTCCGGCTGCAACCCGCGTACATCGCGCGCATAACGTTGCAGGATAAAGGGGCAAGTGGCAAAGGCGACGGTTCCTGCAAACGAGCGGATCGGAAGCAGCAATAGATGTGCATCGCCAAAGGCGGCGGCGCCGGCATGAATATTTTCTTTATCGGCTTGGCTGTCTGCGCCAAACAGGGCTTGAATGTCGTCTTCGCTGATATGCCATTTTTCTTTGGCTTCATCACGCAATACGCCTTTGAGCGCGCTGCCGGGAACTAGCGGCAGATTGGTGGCGCGGCTGCGGGCGATGGGCAAATCGACTGCGCCGATGCCTTGACCTGTACCGACGTGGAGGGCGGATAAGGCATGTAGGTGAAAAATTCGGGTGTTCATTTTGGTTTCCTTGTTTTTTAAATGTGAAATAGGTTGTCAGGTCGTCTGAAAATTAAATGCTCTGCCACGGGCCGATCAATCCGATACCGAAGCCGTCGCGTCGGTCTTGTCCGTTGTCGCTGAATGCCTGCCATTGGGCTTGGGTAAGTTCGGCCGGGTTGCCGCTTTGTATTTCAAACCAATACACTGCGCCTGCCGAAACGGCTTTTCGCATGGCTTTTGGTGCATGTTGCTGCAAATCCCAACCTGAAACGGGCAGCCAACGGTCTATGGCGGTGGCGCGGAGTTTGACTTTGAGGTTGGTATGCGGGAGTGTGCCTGTTAAGGTTTGGCTGTCCAACCAGCCGGGCTGCCAGCCTTTTTCAAACAAGGCAGGCGTCAGCAAGGTGAGCGTCAATCCGTTTGTATATGCGTATTCGGGCTGTTTGAATACGTCGTCTGAAATTTTATTCAGTCGCGACAGTCTTCCTTCTCCGCCAAAACGCACTACGCTGTTATCTTGCAAATCGGCTGCCGTGCGAATGACGAAACAGTAGCGGTGGCTTTCCCAGCCCTGATGATGCTTCTGCGCAGACTCGGCAAAGTCATAGGCGGCTGTTTGAAACAAACGTCCGTCTTCGGCTGCAAGCGTTTCTCGGTTTATGCCGACATGGGTACGCGTTTCAATCGGCAGCGATTGTGCGCCGCGTTTGTTTACGTCTTCATACGTTAATTTTCCGCCGTTTTGCCAAGCCAGCAGATCCGCCAAATCCCAATACGTTGCGCCGCTTTGAGGTTTGCCTTTGATGGGCGATTGGATTTGTACGGGCAATAAATCGGCATGTGGGAAATCCGCCGCCGTATCGCTGCCAAAGGCTTGAGGCGCGAGACGGACAAGTTCGGTTTGATCTGTCTCTTTGTTTTTCAAATATAAGGCGTTGGCTGGTTTGGGCAATAGGATTTTCAGGTCGTCTGAAATATCCTGTTTCGCTAAAAATGCGCCCTGTACGGCAATTTGGCGTAATTCATCAACTTGTGCGTCTGACAACTTGGCTCGATTGCCTTGTGCTTTGCTGTCCCAATCGCAACCGTTTTGCCGCATGATTTGCGTGCGTACCAAGCCTGCTGCCGCGGAGGGTAAAGGAAATTGAATATCATCGGTATCCGACTGCGCCCCAAACGGCTTGCCGCTGCGGAACACCAACGGCGCAAGTGCATCTAAAAAATAGCTGTTCATGATTGCGCCTCCTGTCCTAAATCGTTTTGTGTTTTGGCTGCAAGCCAGCGGGCGATGATGAGTTCGGTTGCCAGTACATTTAATGCATCTGCGTCTGGACGCGCATTCAGTCGTCTTTTTAGGGCTTCCTGAACTTCATTGTCCAATTTTCCTCCCTCCATATCGCGTGCCTTGTCCAGCATACGGGCAAACTCGGCTTGGCGGATATTTTGATGTAATTCGGATGATAAATCGTTAGACGGGGAAAAATCGGTCCGCATAAAAATATCTCGGCTGTCGTAAGCAATTCGGCTGCTGATTTTTTTCTCCCGATACCATTTTTTCCATTTTTCAAATGCTGCCAAACCTGCTTCATCACTCCATTGCACGCGCCAATCATTGTCCGAACCTGAACGTACAGATAGGGTAATCCCCAATCCATTGCGCTGTTGATCGGCAGGATAATTGTCGCCTTTTGCCACTTTTTCCGCGTGTTTTGCCAAACGGCGTACATTGCCAAGCGGCGTGCTGATGTGGCAAATCGCCAAACCGACGGACAATGTGGGTGCTTTTTCTGCTTTCAAAACATCTGACACTTTTTTCAGGCAGGCTGAAAATGCTTGCCGCAACGCGTCCGCGCAATCAACCGCCTTATCCAATGCGACAAAGCCCAATACATCATCGCCGCCCGCATAAACGCATTGCGCCCGGAAATCGCGCATTTTCGCAGGTACACTTTCGGCAAATGTAGATAATGCTTCGGTAATCTCTTGATGCTCTTCAATCGTTTTTGCCTTATCCAGCAACTCGCCCATACGGTCGCCGTCTGCCAGCAACATCGCCCAGTAGCTGCATGGTTCGCCATATTTGTGCCAAATCGGTTTTAGGACATTTTTCAGATTTGATAATTTTTCTGATGCATCCGCATTGTTTTTATTGTCTGACAAAGCAGCATCCAACCGGTTGAGATACAACAACTGCGCATCAAACGGAAAATCTGCGTAAATGCCTTGATTGCCCTTTACACGAGTCGCTAAATTCAGCGCAATTAAAGGTTCGTAAGCATTGCAAAGTTTGCTTAACTCATTTTCAGGCAAACCTTGTAGCCAAGCATCTGCGGCTACACGTGTAACGGGCGTAAACTGTTCGCTATTGCCGCCCAAACGCTTCACAATTCCTGCGCAATCCAACTGCTCCGACCGACTCAAGCCCAGCTTGCGCCTTGCTACATCGGACAAGTCGGCATCGCCGTTGGCTTTTTCCAGCAATACGGTTTCACGTGCGCCATCCAGTGAGGATTTAGGCAACATAAACCGCTTGTCCCAAGCATCAGTCGCATGTGCAGGCGTAAAATCGCGTGTTGCCTTACGTGCCGCCAAAGCCGATGCGGCACGTTGGCTTGCATCTGAATAACCTTTTTCAGTCATCCGCGCCCATGCAGCCTGGATTTCCAAATAATCATCAAGTTGCATCTGCCAGATTTCATCGCGCAAAGCTGCGTTCAAATCTTGTCGCGCCTGCCGTGCTATGGTTTCAAACCGTGACTGCGCCGCTGCTTTTGCCTGCGCAACCAAGTCTCGTACCGCGGCATCATTGACTGCATCAACCTGTACTTGAATTTTGTTGCCGACTGAAAAATTATCGTCCATCCTGTCACAAGGTTCTAAACGGTCTTTGGTCGCCTCGTCCACAAACGGAAACACCATCTGCGCTCCGGCTTCAAACAAACTCTTTGCAGCAGCCTTCGCCATTTCCGACAGCAGCCAAGAACCGCTCCATAAATCCCGACTCCGTCTTGCCGAAGCGATAAACCCCTGTACGGGACCGATGGATAGGGTTAAAACGTATTGAGTCAATTCAGTTTTCCTCTTTTTTATTTCGTAAAATAATTCAAAAACGCATCAATTGGATTACCACCACCGTTTTCACTTAACGGCTTAACTTGCCGTGCCTTACTTTCCTCCCACAGCGTTACTGGGTGTACAGTTCCCTTGTTTTGTTTTTTTAATTCGACAGAAACATTCAAAACCTTATCCAAAGGCAGGCTCAATGCGGCAGCCTGAAAACCTCCCTTGCCATCCCCAACAGGGCGAATAATTAAAGGGCTGGCCATACGTTCCTTGCATTTAGGCTGTAATGTTGTATCTGTTGGCTCATCACCGCCAACAAAATGAAAAATAATCGGCATACCGAATACGCCACGCGCAAATAAATCTCCGGCAGGATGTTCCGGCCTGTGCCGGTCAGAATGTGTTCGCGTTATACGACGAATTTCATCAGATTCCGCCCAACGGCTGCGACCGGCAGGTTTCGTCGTATCAGATGAGGGATGATTGCGTCCAATACCTACACCTTGCCGAAAATCACGCAATCGTTGAACTGCTTCTTTCCAAGCTACTAAAGCATGATTAGTACTTGGGCGCAGTACCAATTTGCAACCTGCCTGCATTACCTCATCAATACTCAAAGGCTGCTTGAAAACAGGATTAGAACTATCCTTAACCACAAACGCACCGCATCCACGCCGAGTACGCGCACCAACCCCTCCAAAATTTACCCACCAACGTAAGGTTTCCAAAACCTGTTCCCTATCTGTTTCGTTTGCCTTTTCACTCAAACGCCATTGCGAGGTCCAAGTCAAACCCTCTTTAATTAATAACGTTTTTTCACGTTTTTCCTCACTATCCATCGGAAACAGAACATAAGCATAAGGTTTTAAATCATTACTCTTACTCTTCGAACGTACTTTTTTATCTGAAGGTAGAGACGAATCCAAGCTGCCTTGAAAATAAGAAATCTGTTTAACATTTAATACATCAAGCACACGCAAAAACACCAAACTCGCAGCAGCTTCTTCACCAATACCTCCCCACAAACGAAACTCTGCCTCACGCAAACTTTTTTCTTTCAAATTCCATTTTTGCTGAGCTAACAGCCGCCACCAAAAGCGTAACTGACCACGAATCGCTGTGGCACGAATGGGCATTGAAACATCAGGCATAGCTGCCTGAACACCCCCTCCATACATAGGAGTAACCAACTCGCAGCAGATTTCCTGCCAAGATTCTTTGGTTTCAGCCAATGTTTTAGGAGGTTCAAAATCTGGGATCGGTAAAGCCATTTTCTCGTCCTTTATTTATTGTTTAATCAGCAAACCACTTTATAGCAGAACCAACAAAGCTTCGCATTGCACACAAATTTGTTAGGTCTTAATAAAGTATTAAAATAGAAATAGGAGCTACTAGGTCATGTAGTCACAATATCTTAAGCTACACCGCAATCCTTTGTTGCGCCAACGAATAAATCGGTGGTGGGTGTTGCTCCAGCTACCGTAATCTGGCAGCAGGTCCCGCCAGGGGGCACCGGTACGCAGTATCCAGAAAACGGCATTGATGAATTGCCGATTATCCACTGCTTGACCACCTCGGCTGCCCTTGCGTTCGGGCAGGTGATTTTCAATCTGGTGCCATTGATGTTCGGTAAGGTTGTGTCTTGTAGATTGTGGATTGTGACTACACTATCTAATTTTTGATGCAACCCACAGCGCGGCACCTGTACCCAACATATCTGCAATGCCGTCACCGATAGAGCCTTCGCGAGTTGTCGTGAAAGTGGCTTGAGCCCATTCGCTTCCAGTAGCAAACAAAAGTGCGAATATCAACAAACCGAGATATGGAATCTTTGCTTTTTCGTGAATATAAGATTTTTCCAATAACCAAATTTGGGCAAAAAACAAAGCAAAGTGAGCTACTTTGTCGAAATTGGGAAACGGCGGCGGCGTATTGCCTGCCTCTTTGAAAATTAGAGAATAGATGCCGGCAATAAACCAAACGATAGCCAACAGGCTGAATTTATTGATGTAAAATTTCATTTTTGTTCCTCATCCAACCAAGTTTGGCAGATAGTCGCAAGGCGGATGAATTTATTGCCGCGTCCGTTTAGTATGTCGCGCCATTGTTCAACTTCCTCTGCTGTCGGAGCGTCCTCTATACTGCATTCGTACAGAAGAAAATCAAGGGTTTCTTCCACTACGCCGACAGATTCAGTTTGGATTAATTCTAAAATCTGAGTCATATAAGGGAATTTTTCAAAAGAGGGGGCTAAGCAACATAAAATTTATTTGCTGTGCAAGAAACGTGTAGCTTCTTCCCATTCGCCCGACATTATTTTTGGCATCGCTTTTAATGATTTGGCAATTGCCTCGTCAATCTGTTGGCGGTGTTCTGCGCTTGGCTTGTTCAATACATAAGCAACGACAAGGTTGCGGTCACCCGGATGATCTATTCCCAGACGCAAACGGTAATAGTCGGGCGTACCGAGGCGGGCTTGGATATCTTTCAAACCATTATGCCCCCCATTCCCACCGCCAAGTTTGAATTTGATACGGCCGCAAGGAACATCCAGCTCGTCATGTACCACCAGTATCTCTTCGGGCTTAATTTTGTAAAATTGCGCGAGTGCTGCAACAGATTGGCCAGAACGGTTCATAAAAGTCATGGGCTTAAGCAGCCAAACATCGCCACCGGTCAGATTCGCCCGTGCTACCTCACCAAAGAATTTCTTCTCTTCCTTAAACGACACTTTCCATTGCCAAGCAAGTTCGTCTAGAAACCAGAATCCTGCATTATGGCGGGTTTGTTCATATTCCCCCCCAGGATTGCCCAGTCCGACAATCATTTTGATTTTATTCGACATAATCATTTCTCAATTCCGCAAAAAATGCGGTTAATTTCGATAAAAGGTCGTCTGAAAATGGTTTCAGACGACCCAAGTTAAACATCAATCCTGATTTTGTACACGTTTGCGGCGTGCCTCTTTGGGATCGATCAATAATGGGCGATAAATCTCAATCCGGTCTTTATCGCGAAGAAGCGTCTCATCTTTAACTGATTTGCCAAAAATTCCCAGCGGAACAGTTCGCAAGTCCAATTCTGAAAATATTTCATCTAGGCCACTTTGACACACCGCTTCACGCACCGTACAGCCATTTTGCATATTCAGTTTTTTCAACACTTGCTTGTCAGGCAAACCATAGACAATCTCAATCTCAAGCATAACGGCGATCCGCTTCTTTGACGAACGCGTCAACCAACGCCCCTGATAAATGACTGAAAACAGGCGAAATCATGGCAGATAAGACAGAGTTGGAAAATTCATATTCCAAGTTAAATTCGACTTTGCACATATCGTCACCCAAATCTAAAAATTTCCATGTACCCCGCAAGGTTTTAAAAGGGCCTTCCAATAAATCCATTCGGATTTCCTTGCCGGGTATATTGTGATTGTGCGTAGCAAATGACTGGCGGACGCGCATATAGTCCATAAAAAGACGCGCTTTCAACTCATTGTTTTTTCGTTCAATCACTTCAGTTTTACTGTACCAGGGCAAAAATTTTGGATAGTCTTCAACCTTATCAACCAACTCAAACATTTGCTCCGCACTATGCAAAACCAAGATATTCTTCTCAACCTTTTTCATACTCAAACAGGCTCAAAATCGGAAAGCAGTATTATAAACGAATTCACTGTATTTTTCAGACGACCTCAAATCTCCACCACAACCAAAATCCAACTTAGTTAAAAGCCTGCCCAGCTTGGCAAAATATAACGATATGCGTATAATCAGCCTTTCCTATCTGGGGGCGATCTTGGTTTCGACGGGGGTTGCGAAGCAGATGCGGGCATACCGGGGTCTCAGATTTCCCGTAAAACACTGAATCTAAATAGTCGCAAACGACGAAACTTACGCACTGGCCGCTTAAGGCCTGCCGTTGCAGCAGTTGGTCAATGGGCTGTGTGGCGCAAGCTACCGCAACGTCATTCTACATTGACTGGTTTTCCGTCGGGTTACTTGGCGGGAAATGAGATTTAAGGTAACTAGTTCCTAAAAGGCCTGTCGGTCGGCACAATAGGAACAAGATTTTAAATAGACACGACTAAGTATGTAGAACGCTTTGTAGAGGACTTTCGGACGGGGGTTCAATTCCCCCCGCCTCCACCAAACCTAAATTTTAAGCAGTATTCTGTAAGATATATAAAGCTCTGAAACATAAATGTTTCAGAGCTTTTTTATTGCCTTGTGTGTATTGATTGAGGCTTTGGGGATGTCTATAAAAAGCTGTTACAGCCTTCGCTTAACACGGATTTTACCGGCATTCTGTGGGCGTCTACCGCTAGGTGCAGTTTGGTATTCTTAGTCCCCTTTTTGTACGGCTCATGCCTTCATTGCCGCCTTTGGCTTTCGCTTCATGAGAATGAACCTCGATATGGGCGGCGCCCATCATCAACCATTTCATGTCTTTTTTCCGAGAGGATAAGCATCATTTTGGTACAGATACCTTTTTGCTGAGTACACCCTGTTTTCAGGTGGATCATCTATTTCATTTATTAATAAACAAACTTACTTTTAAATATAATGATATCTATTCGCATATAGGCATTAATATTTGTGAAATCAGCATTTCAGACGACCCATCAATCGTTTCCAATATTATTTTTTAAAATTATACTTGACCGCCTACATGCAATTACTTAAAGTAGCCATCTATTTATACAAAGAAAAACGGGTACTCCCGTTAACGAAAAAATGAGCGCAATCACCCCACCCAAAATCACTAAATTCGACAGCAAGCCGACCGATGTTTATTTCTTCGGCACCTGCGTCCTCGATCTTTTCATGCCCGAAGCAGGCATGGATGCCATTACTTTAATCGAGCAGCAAGGCATACGGGTTCATTACCCGATGGCGCAAAGCTGCTGCGGCCAACCCGCCTACTCTTCCGGTCATCCGACCGAGGCGTTTGATGTCGCCAAAGCGCAACTCGACCTCTTCCCCGAAAACTGGCCGATCGTCGTACCGTCCGGCTCATGCGGTGGCATGATGAAACATCACTGGCCTACCCTGTTTAAAAATACAGAATACGAATCCAAAGCGGTTGATTGTGCCAACCGCATCATTGAGTTTACTCATTTCTTGCTTGCCATCGGCTACAAGCCTGAAGACAAAGGCGAGCCGGTCAAAGTCGCCGTCCACACTTCCTGCGCCGCCCGCCGCGAAATGAACGTCCATATCTCAGGCTGGCAGTTGATTGACGGCATGGAAAACGTTGAACGCATCGTTCACGACCATGAAAGCGAATGCTGCGGCTTTGGCGGTACATTCTCCGTCAAACAGGCGGATATTTCCGGCGCGATGGTAACAGACAAAGTTGCCGCTCTGAAAGAAACCGGTGCGACCGAAATCATCAGTGCAGACTGCGGCTGCATGATGAACATCGGCGGCAAAATCGCTAAAGACGAACCGAACATGCCGCGTCCGAAACACATCGCATCCTTCTTGTTGGAACGTACCGGAGGCAAAGCATGAGCGCGCGCGAAAATATTTTGGCAAAACTGAAAAAAGCCGACGCATTGCCGATGGAAGAGCCTGCGGTTTTTGATTATTACCGTGAAATGGGTGTTTCTTGGGATAGCGATGTTGCTCGTCTGAAACATTGGGCTGCCGCTATGCGTGCGGTCAAAACCGAAATTTATTGGGTGACTAAAACCGGCTGGCCGCAAGTATTCCGTCAAGCTGCCGAAGGCAAAGGTTTGAAAAACATCCTGCTGCCGTTGGCGACCGAACACGGACAAATCGCGCGTGCCGCGCTGGTGGACAGCAATATCGACCCGATTGCTTTCAAACGCGAAATCGATACTTGGAAAACCGAGTTCTTCGCGAACATCGATGCAGGCTTTAGCGGCTCGCAATGCGGCATTGCCCGTACCGGTACGCTGATGCTGTTTTCCAGCCCCGAAGAACCGCGTACTTTGAGCCTCGTTCCGCCCGTGCATTTCTGCCTGTTTGATACGGCGAAGATGTATAACGAATTTCACAACGCCGTCGAAGGCGAAAAACTGGTGGAAAACGGTATGCCGACCAATGTTTTCCTGATTTCCGGCCCGTCCAAAACCGCAGACATTCAGTTGACGCTTGCTTACGGCGCACACGGTCCGCGTGATTTGGTCATCCTCGCCATCCTGCCTGACCACATTTCCCCTGCCGATTTGGAGGAAAACGCATGACTACGCAAACCATCAAGTTCCACATGAAGCCGGAAACTTTCAAGCAAAACGCCGCCATTTCTCTTCAAGACAAGCCTTTGCGTAAGAGTTTGCGTACCGCGATGGATATGCTGATGACCAAACGCAAAGCCGTTTTGACCGACGAAGAAGAGCTGCAAAGCCTGCGTGATTTGTGCGAACACGTCCGTCAGCGTTCTCTGTCCAAATTGCCCGCCCTGCTGGAGCAACTGGAAGAAAACCTGACTAAGTTGGGCGTGAAAGTACACTGGGCGGAAACTCCGGCCGAAGCCTGCCAAATCATCCACGACATCATTACTGCCAAAAACGGTAAGCTGATGGTCAAAGGCAAATCTATGGTCAGCGAAGAAATCGAGCTGAACCATTATCTTGAAGCAAAAGGCATTAAAGCGGTGGAAAGCGACTTGGGCGAATTTATCGTCCAAATGGCAGGTGAAAAACCGACCCATATCGTGATGCCCGCCATTCACAAAACCAAAGAACAGGTTAGCGAACTTTTCCACAAAAACCTCGGCACGCCGTTAACGGACGACGTAGACCAACTGACCGGCTTCGCCCGCAAAGCACTGCGCGATATTTACAGCACTGCCGATGTCGGCTTGAGCGGCGTAAACTTTGCTGTTGCTGAAACAGGTACGTTGTGTCTGGTGGAAAACGAAGGCAATGGTCGCTTGAGTACCACCGTTCCGCCCGTGCATATCGCCATTACCGGTATTGAAAAAGTTGTAGCCAAGCTGTCGGACGTTCCCCCCTTGTACAGCCTGTTGCCGCGTTCTGCCATTGGTCAGAACATTACTACCTATTTCAACATGATTACCGGCCCACGCCGTAGTGAAGAATTAGACGGCCCGCAGGAAATGCACTTGGTTCTCCTCGACAACGGCCGCAGCCAAGCCTATGCCGAAGACCAAATGCGCCGCACCTTGCAATGTATCCGTTGTGGCGCGTGTATGAACCATTGTCCGGTTTATACCCGTATTGGTGGCGCGGCATATGGCACAACCTATCCCGGCCCTATCGGAGAGATTATTTCTCCGCACTTGTTGGGTCTGGATGCCACCCGCGACCTGCCGACCGCCTGTACCATGTGCGGCGCGTGTGTGGAGGTTTGTCCGGTACGCATTCCGATTACCGAACAAATGCAGCGCCTGCGTGTTGAAGCGCAACGATCACCATCTGAAGTTGTACCGCATCCTATCCGCGGACAAGGCGCATCGCATACCTTCGGTGAGCAAATGGCATGGCGCACGTTCAACGGCATTTTCAGCGGCAGCAAAACTTACCGCGCCTTCGGTTGGGCAGCCACTAAGTTCCGCGCATTGACGCCGAGCAAGCAACTGGGCTGGACGGACAACCGCGTTCCGATGAAACCTGCCAAGAAAACGCTGCATGAAATGATGGCGGAAAAAATGCGCCAAAAAGAAAAAGCGTAAAGCTGAATCTGACAAGGAGCACGACACATAGTTGAGCTCGTCTGAAAATAACAAACTGCACTTTGTTAGCTGGATTTCATTCCAGCCAGCCAAAGTGCAGTTTTTTATGACTTAAATTTGGCGGATAACATTGCCTCAGTACGGCTATCAGTACTATAGTGGATTAACCGGCGTTGCCTCGCCTTGCCGTACTATCTGTACTGTCTGCGGCTTCGTCGCCTTGTCCTGATTTAAATTTAATCCACTATACATGCGGTTTTGTTCTGTCTAATTTTAAGTCGAGCCACGATAAAACGCATCTGAGCAATACAGAAAGTGTTCTTAAAATTTCATTAAAAAGGTCGTCTGAAAACCGTATTTGAAGCATTAGCTTCGTTAATACAGTTTTCAGACGACCTTGATCTATAGGAAATATAAGAAAGAACGGATTAATAATCCACCTTGATTTTAGGAGCTTCACTTTCCTGTTGCGCCGCTTCGTATTCTTCTTCCAGCTCAAACCGCAGCGGGTACAAATTCAGCTTTTCCATCAGCAAGCGGTCGCCGTCTTCGTCGGGGTTTTCGGTGGTTAAGAGCTTGTCGCCGTAGAAAATCGAGTTCGCACCCGCCATGAAACACATTGCCTGCATGGATTCGGGCATATTGCTGCGTCCTGCCGACAGGCGGACGTAGCTGTGCGGCATGGTAATCCGCGCCACGGCGATGGTGCGGACAAACTCCGTCCAGTCCAAATCTTCGGCATCGGCAAGCGGCGTGCCTTCCACTTTAACCAACTGGTTAATCGGCACGCTTTCGGGCTGCGGGTCGAGGTTGGCGAGGCTGGCAATCAGTCCGGCACGCTCGGCACGGGTTTCGTTCATGCCGACGATGCCGCCGCAGCAGACTTTCAAACCGGCGTTGCGGACTTTGCCCAAGGTATCCATGCGGTCTTCGTGTTTGCGGGTATGGATGATGTCGTTGTAGCGCTCGGGGTCGGTGTCGAGGTTGTGGTTGTAGTAATCCAAACCTGCTTTTTTGAAGTCTTCCGCCATGCCGTCTTCGAGCATACCAAACGTGCCGCAGGTTTCCATGCCCAGTCCTTTGACGGCTTTGATGATTGCAGAAACCGTCTCCACGTCTTTCGGTTTGGGACCGCGCCATGCCGCGCCCATGCAGAAACGGCTTGCGCCGCGCGATTTGGCGATTTTGGCTTTTTCGACGATTTCGTCCACATCCATCATCTGCTCTTTGCCCAAATTGGTGTTGTGGTGCGCCGATTGCGGACAGTAGGCGCAGTCTTCGGGGCAGCCGCCGGTTTTGATGGACAACAAGGTGGAAAGCTGGATTTCGCGCGGGTTGAAATTTTGGCGGTGGATTTCGGCGGCTTGGTAAACGAGGTCTAGGAATGGTAGCCCAAACAGGGCTTCGACATCGCATTTTTTCCAATAACGCGCGGTCGGATGCGGCTTGCGCTCGGTCTTACGGCGCAAGGCAACGGGAGAGATGGTCATAGTGTGTTCTTTCGTGTTTACAGCGGCGCAATGACGCTGACTGCCTGACTGTCGGCGCAATGACGGCAGCGGCGTGGTTGGATAAGTCGGCATCGGATGTTATTTGCTTAAAGGGTGAACTCATCATTCAAATACTTGAATAATTTTGGCAGCTCATAAAATCATCAGATTGCCACCCTACTCTCAATGCCGGATGGAGTGTAACGCTTTTGAAAACTCAGGGCAAAACTTTTTAGTTTTTCACTCAAAAAATCATCTGAATTTCTATTTCTCTTGATGGAACCAACTTTTCAGACGACCTCCAACAAGCGGAACAAATTTTATCTATATGTGATGTTGGCGGGTAAGCAGAATCAAACTAGAATCGATAAAGTAAATTACAATGTGCTAGGAATCATAAATTAAAGAAGGACTATGATGAATCAGCCTAAAATTACAACATATTGGAAATCTGCCGCCCTGCCGCTGGTTGTATTTGTCGTGCAAGTATTGTTGTTTTTACTATTGCTTTACATGTATGTTTTAAATAAAGGAAAGCCGTTTATTTTAGAGATATTGGGCAGTGTTTTGATTTCTGCTGCCCATGCTCTACCCGCCATGCTTTTATGCATCCTTGTCACGAAACGTTTGTGTTTGCGGCGCAGTGTAGCAGGAGCGCTGTTGTTTGCATTGCTTTCAGCGGTAGGCGTGGTGCTTACGGTTGCGGCATCTGAAGGTGTGTTGATGCTGATATATCAGCGTTCAACGACATTGGATTGGCAAATGTACGCCGGAGTCGGAATAATGGGGGCAATTGCGGGCGCGATTGCTTCTTTGCTGTTACCGAGGTCGTCTGAAAACGAGTCTCTTAATAAATAGTTCGTAGTTTTGACGATTGTATAGTGGATTAACTTTAAACCAGTACGGCGTTGCCTCGCCTTGCCGTACTATCTGTACTGTCTGCGGCTTCGTCGCCTTGTCCTGATTTAAATTTAATCCACTATATTTTGGATGGATATTGGTGCTTTTAGAAAGCCAATAGACTAAAGGTCGTCTGAAAACCCTATTTTCAGACGACCTTTTACATTGGCAAGGATAAACAAATATGCGGCAATGTTTGCTTCTTGTCTAATCCGATGAACTAACCTGCCAGTTGCGGGAAAATGGACTTCAATCCGGCAACGATGATTTCTACGGAGACGGCGGCAAGCATCATGCCCATGATGCGGTTGAGGATGGTTAGCCCTGTTGTGCCTAGTTTTTTGCTGATTCTTCCGGCGACAACGAGGATGGCGTAGCAAATCAGACTGACGAGGAAGCCTGCTGCAAGGATCAAAGCAATATCGCTGTAATTTTTGGCGGCTGAGGCGTAGATGATGACGGTGGAGATACCGCCCGGTCCGATGGTGATGGGGATGGCGACGGGAACAACGGCGATGGCTTTAGCGTTTTTCTGGATGTGTTGCACGACGCCCTCTTCCTTGTCTCCGCCGATATTTTGTTTGGCGGGGTTGTCGTTGCCGTTCATCATGGAGATAGCGATGAGCAATACCAAAATACCGCCGCCGACTTGGAAGGAGCCGACGCTGATGCCCAATATTTTCAACAACATTCCACCCATCAATGTGAAGACGGTAATGACGATGAAGACGGCGAGCGCGGCAGTGCGGGCGATGCGGCGTTTTTCTTTGGTGCTGTGATCCTGTGTCAAATCGAGGTAAATCGAAAGCGCGCTGAATGGGTTAATCAGTACAAGGAAGGCAACCAAAAGTTTGCCGATTTCTACACCTAATTCCATTTTTTATTCCCTTATTGGTTTTTTGTAGAGACGTTTACGTCCGCTTTGTCGTTAAATTCGTAGCGGCGTTTGGTTTTATGTTCGCTGGAAATACCCATCAGTAGCGCAAGTACGGTCATGATGGAAAGTGTTGCAGTGCCGCCGTAGCTGACCAACGGCAGAGGAACGCCGACAACGGGCAAAATGCCGCTCACCATGCCCATGTTCACAAAGGCGTAGCAGAAAAAGGTCATGGTCAATGCGCCGGCAAGCGTGCGGCTGTAAAGCGATTGGGCTTTGGCGGCAATCAGTAGTCCGCGCGTCAGGATAACGAGGTAAACCAGCAGCAGCAAGATGTTGCCGATCAAACCGAATTCTTCGCCATATACGGCAAAAATGAAGTCGGTTGTAGACTCGGGAATGTAATCCAAATGCGTTTGTGTGCCGTTGAGCCAGCCTTTCCCCCAAACACCGCCCGAACCGATGGCAATCATGGACTGAATGATATGGTAGCCTGCACCCAAAGGGTCTTGCGTCGGGTCAAACAGTGTCAAAACGCGGGTTTTCTGATAGTCGTGCATCCCGTAGTTCCACAAAAGCGGCAATGCGGCAACAAAGGCGACGATGGCGGCAAAGATGACTTTCCACGGTAGGCCTGCGAAAAAGACGATGAAAATACCCGATGCCATAATCAAAACCGCGGTACCCAAGTCGGGCTGTTTCAAAATCAGCGCAACGGGGACAAGGATTAAAAGCATGGCGATGATGTAGTGAAACCATTTCAGACGACCTTCGTGCCGCTGGAAGTACCAAGCAACGGTCATGGGCAGGACGATTTTCATGATTTCGGACGGCTGGATGCGTGTGAAACCGAGCTCCAGCCAACGCGTAGAACCATTGACAGTAACGCCTGCGACTTCGACGGCGACAAGCAGCAACACGCCAATCAGGTACATTGGCAGCGCCACTTTTGCAGCATCGCGCGGCTTGAAGGAAGCAACGAACCACAGAAGCGCAAAGCCTGTCACGGTGTGCATGGTTTTGTGTTCAAGCTGACCAAAATCCTGACCGTCCGCCGAATAGAGCAAAAACAGGCTCATGATGTAGATGGCGAGCATGGGGAAAAAAAGCCACGGATCTATCGGCGCGGATACGATGCGCTTGATTTTCGCCCACATTCCGACCGTTTCATTCATGATTTGCTTCCTCCTGTTTCAAACTGTAGGCTTTTTGGAATATGGTCGGCAGTTGGGGTTGTGTACGGTGTTGTTGCGGTTCAGGCATTCCGCCTGCGTCGGGGTCGTCTGAAAACTGCTGCGGCTTGACGTTGAGCATATAAAAATCGGTCAGGCTGCGGGCAAGCGGTGCGGCGTATGCACCCCAGCCGCCGTTTTCCAGAATCACAGCGATGGCGATTTCAGGTTTTTCTAAGGGAGCAAACGAGATAAACCACGCATGGTCGCGATGTTGCTCGCGCAAGGCTGAGGCGTTGTAACGACCGCCCTGCTTGATTTGCACAACCTGTGCCGTGCCCGTTTTGCCGCCCATGCTGTAAGCCAAACCGCCGCCGATGCGGTGTGCCGTACCGCCCGGTTTCAAGACTTTCTCCATCGCCTGTTTGACGTATTCGAAATTGTCTTGTTTAAACGGGATTTTGTATTCGGGATTGGGATTAATACGTGTGATTTTGCGTTTGTCGAAATCCAACAACTCTTTCACCAAATGCGGCTGATAAACCACGCCGTCATTAGCGAGCGAGGCGGTGGCGTGTGCCATTTGCAGCGGTGTATAGGCGTTGTAACCCTGCCCGATGCTGACCGATACCATCTCGCCTGCGCGCCATTCTTTGGCGGTAGGATCGGATGATTTGGCAAAGCGTTTCGCCTTCCATTCACGGCTGGGCAAAACGCCCGTATATTCGCTGGGCAGGTCGATGCCGGTTTTTTTGCCGAAACCGAATTGCGCTAAATACGGCGATGCTTTGTCTATGCCCATTTCGTAGCCCAAGCGGTAGAAAAAGGTATCAGACGACACCTGTATCGCCTTGCTCAAATTTGCCGAACCGTGTCCGCTGCGTACGGAATCTCGGAAAACATGGCGGCTACCGGGAATGCTCCATGCGCCGGGCGCGGGAACGACCGTCGTTTGGGTAATTTTGCCGCTTTCCAGCAAAGCCATGCCCATAAACGGCTTAAACGTCGAACCCGGCGGATACAAACCTTGTGTTACGCGGTTGACCAACGGCTTTTTCCAGTCATCATTCAAGGCTTTCCACGTTTCGCTGTCGATGCCGTCGATAAAGAGATTGGGATCGAAAGATGGTTTGGAAACGAATGCCAACACCGTACCGTCTTGCGGATTGATGGCGACAATCGCCCCGCGCCTGTCTCCCAATATTTTGTCCGCTTCTTGTTGCATGCGAATGTCCATGCCCAAACGCAAAGTTTGTCCCATGCGCGACGGCACGTTTTTCAAGACGCGTACGATATTACCGTAAGCGTCTTTTTCCACTTCTTGATAGCCGGGCGCGCCATGAAGCTGCGGTTCGTAAAATTTTTCCAGCCCCGACTTGCCGATGTGGGTGCTGCCGCGATAGAGCGCAGTCAAGCCCTCTTCTTCCAAAATTTCCTGATCTTTGTCGCTGATGCGCCCGATATAACCTAAAAAGTGTGAAGTCAATTTGCCATAAGGATACTCGCGGAAAGTGCGCGAATTGACTTCTACCCCTTTAAATTCATTCAGATGCACCGACAATTTTGCCGCTTCCTCATCTGTCAGGCGCAGCTTGAGCGGGATGTTTTCAAATTTGCGGTAGCTTTCGCGATATTTGTGGAAACGCTTCAAATCAGTAGGCGTAATATCGACATACTTCCGCAGGGCTTCGATGACATCCTCCATCTTGCCCTCAATGCGGCTGGGAATGACTTCCAGCGAAAACACGGGATAGTTTTTTGCCAACGGTACGCCGTTGACATCTACGATTTCGCCGCGAACGGGCGGGGTTGGAATTAATGTGATGCGGTTGCTGGATGCCTGCCCGGAAAAATCATCATGCCGGAACACCTGCAAATAGACAAACCGCGCCACCAATGCGGCAAACAAAACCACAATCAGGATAAACGCCACCAGCAGACGCAATAAAGAATCGGCTTGCGCCGCCTTTGCAGTCTGTATTTTACCGCTACCGCCATTTTTCAGACGACGTTTCATAGTATTCAGTATGGACATGGTTTCACGTTATCTGTTGGCGCGATAAAAATTGGTCAGTACCAGCATCAACTGGCTCAAGAAAGGCCAAAGCAGCGCGCCTGCCAAAGGCGCGATGAAACTTTGCCAAGTAATGATTTGGTTGTTGAGGAACAAACGCGCCGCCACCAATACCGCCTGATGGCAGAACAATGCTGCCAATACCGCCCCGATCTGCATGATGTGGCCGTAGAGCATGATTTGACGGCGCGTGTTCAAGACGAAATACACCATGACCGTATAAGACAATGCGTGCAGCCCCAAAGTCGCTGCCGTTGCAGCATCGACTATCAAGCCGAGCAAAAACGCAATGCCCATGCCGACACGTTGGGGATGATGCATAGACCAATAAAGCAGCATCAGCGCAGTCAGTTCGGGCAGCCAAAAAAACACATCAAAGGGAAAAGGCATGAAATCGACAAGCATGGTTACGGCAAAACTTGCGACAATCACGCCGACGGGCATGGCACGGTAGGAATCGTCAAAATCGTTCATGAATGATTTATTGGGAAGAATGGGAAGAAGACAGAACCAAAACAAAGCGGCTGCGGCGCAAGGCGGCAAACGGGGTCAGTTCTGTGTCGTAATAAGGCGTACCGGACGCGCGGACAACTTTATCCACGCGCGCCACGGGAATGCCTGCCGGATAAATGCCGTCCAAGCCGGAAGTAATCAAAACGTCCTGCGGCTTCAAATCCGATCCCGTTGGGAAATAGCGCAAATCCAAGCCCACACCGTTGCCGTAGGCGAGATTGCGTTCGCCCGTCCGCTCAACGGCAACAGGAACGATACTTTGCGCAGCCGACATCAATTCGACTTCCGCGCTGTTGGCATGAACTAAGGTTACACGTCCGATTAAGCCGTTTTGATCGATAACGGCATCGCCTGCCGCAACCCCTTCGCCACTGCCTTTATTAATAATCAAACGCTCGGACAATGGGTCTTTGCCACTGGACAACACTTCCGTGCCAATGACATTACTTACACCTTTTTGCTGCAAACTGTATAGCTTTTTCAGCTCCTGCAATTCGCTCAGGTTGACCTTGTCGCGTTGAAGCTGGATTTTCAGACGACCGTTTTCCTCCAAAAGGAGACGGTTTTGCTCCAATAGCTCGATTTGCGATTGAGATTGGTTGGAAAAATATTGATAGAGACGGACCGGCTGGTTTGCCAACCATTGCACCGGATAAAGAATCTCCGCCGCCGCAGTACGCACAGGCTGCATCAGATCGAAACGGCCGTCCGCCACCATGATGCCGGCACCCAATAAAAGATACGCAACAAAACGAGGCAACAGCTTTTGGCCCTTTGCCTCGTCAAACCGTAAAGAAGAATGTTCCATTTCAGCCTGCCTTACGGGTTATCCACAAAAACGGCATTCCATTTGCCGATATAATCTAGGGCTTTACCTGCACCATAAGCCACACAGTTCAAAGGCTGGTCGGCAATACCGACAGGCAGCCCCGTCGCATCCGCCAAAACCGTATCCATACCGTGCAACAATGCGCCGCCGCCCGTCAGCATAATACCCCTGTCGGCAATATCGCCAGCCAACTCAGGCGGAGCCTGCTCCAATGCAAGGCGCACGGCGCGGATAATTTGATTAACCGTTTCGCTCAAAGCCTCGCGCACTTCTTCCGAAGTAATCGCCAACGATTTGGGCGTACCTTCCGCCAAATCGCGACCTTTAATCCTCATGGCGGTTTCCGTTGGAAAGCCGGAGGCTGAACCGATTGTTTTCTTCAATTCTTCAGCCGTCGCTTCACCAATCAACACGCCGCGATGACGGCGCAGATAGTGCACGATGCTCTTATCGAACTCATCACCCGCCGCGCGGACAGAGGCGGAATAAGCCATACCGCCCAACGACAAAATGCCGATTTCCGTTGTGCCGCCGCCGATATCCACCACCATCGAACCGGCAGCATCCTCAATCGGCAAACCCGCACCCAAAGCAGCCGCCATCGGCTCCTCAATCAAATGTACGGAAGATGCGCCTGCGGCAAACGCAGAATCCAAAATTGCCTTGCGTTCCACTTGAGTTGCCCCGCCAGGCACGCAGATCACAACGCGCGGCGGTACGACCGAATTACCCTGTGTTGCCTTTTTAATCAACATACCCAGCATACGCTCGGCAATCGTAAAATCAGCAATCACCCCGTCCCGCATAGGACGGACGATTTCAATATTGCGCGGTGCGCGCCCCTGCATTTTTTTGGCTTCCGTACCTACGGCAACAATCTTACTTTTACCGCCCGTACCCGACTGAACCGCCACCACGGATGGCTCGTCCAAAACAATGCCTTTACCACGCACATAAATCAACGTGTTCGCCGTACCCAAGTCAATGGCGATATCGTTGGAGAAAAAACGGGATAAAAAACGAAACATAAAATACCTGAATATCGGCCCAGCACCGATTTTATTTAATTGTTATTCAAAATATTAAAAACATGGGAACAACGCCTTTTCAGACGACCTCCCCACTCCCCGTATGAAACGCATGGCTAAATCACACGCCGTTTGAGTAGTTTTCGGTTATAATTCCTCGTTTCATCGAAGAAGAACGCAATGATACCCCAATAAAGGGGCGTTTGCTATCAGACAAGGATTTTTTATGGCTTTAAGCTTAACCGATGTGGAAAAAATCGCCAAACTCTCACGCCTTTCGCTGACCGAGGAAGAAAAAGGCAAAACCCTCTCAGAATTGAACGACATTTTCGCCATGGTCGAAAAGATGCAAAGCGTGAATACAGACGGTATCGAGCCGATGGCTCACCCCCACGAAGCCGCCCTGCGCCTGCGTGAGGATAAAGTTACCGAAACCGACAATGCCGCCGAATATCAAGCCGTTGCACCGGAAGTGCGCAACCGTCTGTATATTGTGCCGCAGGTAATTGAAGAATAGTGTGAATTTATCCTGTAAGTAGCAAAATGGTGGAAGCTGTGTACAACCATGTGAAATAAAAAAATGCCAGTTGTTTTAATTCTCTAAAGCGGATGTTTATTCTGGCATTTGTATTTTCAGACGACCCGAAAAGGAATTTCTGTGAAACAAGCCTTCATTTATAGCGACGACAAGTCCCAGAAATTTTGGATTATTGATTCCGCTGGTAGCGACATCATGGTTAATTTCGGCAAACTTGGAACTGCCGGACGTTTCCAAATTACCGAATACGACGATGAAGCCGAGTGCCAAAAAGCTGCTGACAAACTCATCGCACAAAAGACCAAAAAAGGCTACAAACCTGCCCCCGATTTTAATTTCATCGACCGCCTTTATTTTGACGTTGAAAATTACGGTCCACATCGTAAAACCTCGCATCCACATTTCGTCCAATACTTAACCGATGATCTCTACTATGATTGCGGTGATGAAGAGGTTCCGTTTGGCAGCGATGAAGGCAGCGATACGTTGTACGAGCTTGCACAAGCCTTCCGTAAAAATAACAATCTGGATACATTAACTTTCCCGCAGAAAATGATTTGTGAATATTGGGGTATGGATTACCTGCCGCCTCAAGCAGACCAAACTGCCGAAAGCATTGAAGAACTGTGTAAACACCAAGAAATCGAAGTTTATCAATCTGATAAAGTGATTATCGCCACAGCATTCGGCAGCATTAAAATTACAGGTCGTCTGAAACCTGAATTGCAGCAACTTGCTCTGCTTGCCATACAAAGATTGGACATACTGGCACAGCTACGCGGTTGGTGTACTGAGGATGGGTCATCTGAAATCAGTCGTCAAATGATAGATGACCTGCGACGCTTTGCCATAGAAGCCAAAGGTTTTTCAAACTAGATGAGATCTTTTAGTCACCCTGAAAACAAAACGGATGATTGGAACTATGACAACCAATGATTTTTGGAACATCATCGACCAAGCATGTCCTGATTCATGCGATATTGGAAAGTTCAACCAAAACTTGATGCGCTTATTGGAATCTTTGCCTGATGAAGATTTGTTGTACTTTCATTATTTCTTTGAGATGTACGAATGCACTGTCATTGCCGGTCCCAATAAATTAATCTGGCCTGCACTATCTTTAGTATACGGTGGTAGGCATGCATACAATACTTACGGTTTTGCCGACTGGTTGATTTTGCAAGGAAAAAGCAAATATCTTGCTGTTTTACACGATGCCGACCGGCTGTCTGATACCGAAGCTGCGCCAAACTATTGCAGTGGCAGCCTAAAGGGGCATGAACATGAATATCCCGAGCAGCGTTATTTAGCCAGTCGAATCTATTGCAAACGAAAATGTATCGGTATCCGTGCATTCAAGAAAATCGCCGACGAATTTGCGCAAAAGGCCAATATAGAATGGCAAGATGTTAGGCAGCGGGAATTAAACATCCCCACCCGTCAATACGACAGAGATTGGACACTGGAAGACCTTGCTGCAGTACTGCCGAATACTTATCGAAAATATATTATGTTTGAACACTAAACATATATTTTCAGACGACCTAACTATGAAACATCAGCGTACCAACTCTGTAAGTACGATGCCTCCCAAGCGACTCATCAAGATACTTGGCTACCTGCGTGAATATGCTCAAAAGTGGAACGCAAGATACGAAGAAATCGCCGAGCAAGTCTGCCACGCATTTGCCGATACCAAGCTGAAAGACGGAATCGGAATATTGGAAGCCGACTGCGTGGATGACTGGATGGATACCAATGATTCGGAACGTTGCCGCTATCGCGCTGAAGATGAACGGGATTATTGGGAAAATGTCCTTTTTCAAGGACACCAAATAGGAGAGATTCCGCGTTTTAATCCCTGCTCCGCCATCACATTTATGGATAGTATGGGTAGGCATTTCTCCCTGCCATATTACTTGCTTTGGGCATTACAAGACCCAGACGGTATAATTGCCGATACATTGGCTTATGCATTGGAGAACAGCTATTACACTGATGAACTGCTGCTCAACGCTGCTCAACAACGTGCTTTGTTGAATGCAGTCCATTTTCTCGTGGAAATAACGGCAAATACCTACGATGACGGTTACTATTCGTGTATCAACAGTCCATGGCAGGCTGCATTTGAACATTTAAATCAAACTTTGTCAGATGCCAATATTTTGCCCGATAAAAAGTAAGCCTTTTAAAAGAACGTCGTCTGAAAGAACAAATACGTTTTTTAAGAGCAATTTTGAAGTATGCAGTGACAAGACAGTTCTGTTTCGCATACGAATAGAATAGATAAAAAGCACGAAGCAAAGGAATCTCATGTCCACCGAGCAACAACAACTGCACTCCATCGCTGTTAACCATATCCAACACTGCTTCAGCCACATCAAGCAACAGGTCGAACAGGCAGGCAAAGAAGTTGCCGCGTATTATTTCTATTTGGTGGACGACTTTTTTGCCGCAGGCAACGCCGCAATTACCCATCAGGATTTAGCAGCCTTTGCTGCCAAGCACAAGAAAGAATACAAAAATTGCACCATCCTGCAGGCGATTTGGGATGGTAGATGCACACTTTATGAAGACAAAACCGAAATCCAGAATGCTTCAGATGACTGGCTGGAAAACCAAAGCGAGCTCTACCAAGTTGCATACCGTGGCATAGAAAATCTAGATGATGACGACACCTATCAGCAAAAACGCACCGAATACGAAACAGCCCTGATAGCCGCACTACAACAATGCGACCAAGAAGGTCTGTTCGGCATATGATGAAAATGACGAACAATCTCTGCTTTACCGTTCCGCCACGCAGCTCAACCCACCGGATACTTACCCAAAATTGATAGGTTGATGTTTTCAGACGACCCTGAAATCAGCCTACACCATTAAACTCTTTAAAATCCCACTTATTTAAACTAAAAGACTCTTATGACCCAATACACCCTCAAACAAGCCAGCCAACTGCTGCAATCCAAACAAATCTCCGCCGTCGAACTGGCAACCGAATACCTCGCCGCCATTGCTGCACAGAACCCGGCTATCAACGGCTACATCACTCTCGACCAAGACAAAACTCTCGCCGAAGCCCGTGCCGCCGATGCATGTATCGCGCAAGGCAACGCTACCGCACTCACCGGCGTACCCATCGCCTACAAAGACATTTTCTGTCAAACAGGTTGGCGCAGCGCGTGCAGCTCCAAAATGCTGGACAACTTTGTCTCCCCCTACACTGCCACCGTCGTCCAAAACCTGCTTGACGAAGGCATGGTAACGCTCGGCCGTACCAATATGGACGAGTTTGCTATGGGGTCAACCAATGAAACCTCATTCTACGGCGCGACTAAAAATCCGTGGAATCCCGAACACGTTCCTGGCGGTTCGTCCGGCGGCTCCGCAGCCGTTGTTGCAGCGCGTCTTGCTCCTGTCGCGCTCGGTTCCGATACCGGCGGCTCTATCCGCCAGCCTGCTTCACACTGCGGCATCACCGGCATCAAACCTACCTACGGCACAGTTTCCCGCTTCGGCATGGTTGCCTACGCCTCCAGTTTCGACCAAGCAGGCCCGATGGCGCAAACTGCCGAAGACTGCGCGATTTTGCTTAATGCAATGGCGAGCTTTGACGAGCGCGATTCCACCAGCTTAGAACGCAACAAAGAAGACTATACCCGCGATTTGGACAAACCGCTCAAAGGCATGAAAATCGGCCTGCCTAAAGAATATTTCGGCGAAGGCGCGGATGCCGATGTGCAGGCTGCTTTACAAAGCGTCATTGACCTTTTAAAAGCGCAAGGTGCGGAAACCATTGAAGTTTCCCTGCCCCAAACCGCCCTGTCCATCCCCGCTTACTACGTCCTAGCTTCCGCCGAAGCCAGCACCAACCTTTCCCGCTACGACGGCGTACGCTACGGCCACCGCGCCGCCCAATTCGGCGACCTAGAAGAAATGTACAGCAACACCCGCGCTGAAGGTTTCGGCAGCGAAGTCAAACGCCGCATCATGATTGGTACTTATGTGTTGTCGCACGGCTACTACGATGCCTATTACCTGAAAGCCCAAAAATTGCGCCGCCTTGTTTCTAATGATTTTCAGACGGCATTCGCGCAATGTGATTTCATCCTCGCCCCGACTGCGCCCACCGCCGCTCCCAAACTCGGCAGCGACATCCACGATCCCGTGCAGATGTACCTTTCCGACATCTACACCATCGCTGTAAATTTGGCAGGTTTGCCAGCCTTGACATTGCCCGCAGGTTTCAGCAGCAGCGGACTACCCATTGGCGTGCAATTTATCGGCAACCACTTCTCCGAAGCCAAAATCCTTGGCGTAGCGCATCAAATACAGTTGGCGAGCGATTGGCATACAAAAGCACCCGCGTGAGGTTTACAGGTAGCCTTTGAGGTCGTCTGAAAAAGGCTACCTGTAAATAGTGGAATTCGTAGCATTATTGTTTTGAATCATTTTTTTTCAGGTAGCCTGAAGTAATGTTCCAATTAAAAATTCCAGAAAACTACAGCAAACTACTCAAAAAATATGAAGGTCTGGATGGCAAACTCAAACAGGAGCAAGACCAATTTGGCTACGAATTGTTTACCGAAACCCATATTTTTTACAACTCAGACGAAATCCTAAAATATAGCCGCGAGCTACCCAAGGATTTCCCCACAGAGGAAGCTGAAGAATATGCCGACTACCAAAATCAAAACGCATACGATTTAGGCTATATCACTAATTTCTCGCAAATCCTCGTATTCGGTGTTGATGGCAGCAATTGCCCGTTCTGCATGGACTTCTCAGAAAACAAAGAAATACCTCGCGTGATTTATTGGGATGACGGCGAACTGACATGGCGTGTTATTGCTAATTCATTAGAAGATTTTTTTAATTTATTTAATTGGTCATAATTTAGACGGCAACTTTCCTGCAGTCTGAAACTAACAAAATCACAAAAATAATGGAATATTACGATTACTTTTCCCCAAAATTTTGGGAAGTCTTATGGCAAGCAGCGGGGCTGGAAATATACACAAACATTGTGCTATTTCTGCTGTTATGGCTTATCCTTTCTACACTTGTTACATACATTTTGTGGCGCAAACGCCCCAGATCACCACATTTTTGGCGAAAACATTTATTACTCAATAGCATTATCTGCCTGCCTTTAAGTCTGTTTATCAACCTTGGTTACATAGTCATGAACTTTATCATGCCGGCTCGCAATCAAGCGGCATCTTATGGGCAATTGACGCTACACCCTCTGGAACAAACATTTGTTACTTTATTTAATGTTATTTATTCCTACGAATGGTTGTTTCTAGTATCTGCTGTGGTTGCTGTGAATGTATTGCTACTGGCTATTTGGCGTAAAAAGATTTTTAAACAATCAACGTTATCCTGAATACAAACAGGTTTCTATGTATTTTAAAAACCTGCCCAATGAAAAATCAAATATCCCCTATTTAAAACAACCCAAATTCAAAGGAAACTTAAACTATGACTTGGGAAACCGTAATCGGCTTGGAAATCCACGTCCAGCTCAACACCCAATCCAAAATCTTCAGCGGCGCATCGACCGCATTCGGTGCGGAACCCAATGCGCACGCCAGCGTAGTGGAATGCGCACTGCCGGGCGTGCTGCCGGTAATGAACCGCGAAGTCGTTGAAAAAGCCATCAAATTGGGCTTGGCTTTGGATGCGAAAATCAATCAGAAAAACGTGTTCGACCGCAAAAACTACTTCTATCCTGATTTGCCAAAAGGCTATCAAATCAGCCAGTTGGATTTACCGATTGTCGAACACGGCAAACTGGAAATCGTGGTCGGCGACGATGTGAAAACCATCAATGTAACCCGCGCGCACATGGAAGAAGATGCGGGCAAATCCGTGCATGAAGGCTTGAACGGCGCGACCGGTATTGACTTGAACCGTGCTGGTACGCCGCTGTTGGAAGTGGTCTCCGAACCTGAAATGCGTTCCGCCGCCGAAGCCGTTGCCTACGCCAAAGCTCTACACAGCTTGGTAACCTGGCTGGACATCTGCGACGGCAATATGGCGGAAGGTTCGTTCCGCGTCGATGCCAACGTATCCGTGCGCCCGAAAGGTCAAGCGGAATTCGGCACGCGCCGCGAGATTAAAAACCTCAATTCCTTCCGCTTCTTGGAGCAGGCGATTAATTACGAAGTGGAAGCGCAAATCGAGATTTTGGAAGACGGCGGCAAAGTACAGCAGGCAACCATGTTGTTTGACCCGGAAAAGGGCGAAACCCGCGTGATGCGTTTGAAAGAAGACGCGCACGACTACCGCTACTTCCCCGACCCGGATTTGCTGCCCGTCATTATTTCAGACGACCGGTTGCAAAAAGCCAAAGCAGAAATGCCCGAGCTGCCGAAAGAAATGTCGGCGCGTTTCGTAGCAGACTACGGCGTGAGCGACTACGATGCGCACCTGCTCACCGCCAGCCGCGTGCAGGCTGCCTATTTTGAAGAAGCCGCCAAAGCCAGTGGACAAGGCAAGCTGACTGCCAATTGGATGAACGGCGAACTCGCTGCTACGCTGAACAAAGAAGGCATGGAACTTGCCGACAGCCCAATTACCGCTCCGCGCCTTGCCGCTCTGGTAGGCAAAATCGCCGACGGCACATTAAGCAGCAAATTGGCGAAAAAAGCCTTTGAAGCCATGTGGGCAGAACCCGAAGCTACCATCGCCGAAATCATCGAAAAACACGGCTTGCAACAGATGACCGATACCGGCGCGATTGAAGCTATGGTGGATGAAGTGCTGGCAAACAATGCCAAAGCCGTGGAACAGTTCAAATCCGGCAACGAAAAAGCCCTGAATGCGATTGTGGGACAAGTGATGAAGGCTAGTAAAGGCAAAGCGAATCCCGCGCAGGTGCAGGAATTGATTAAAGCGAAATTGGCTTAAGTAAGATAAAGGCTGTCTGAAAACGGTAAAATGGTTTTCAGGCAGCCTTTAAGCCAACTAGAATCGGTAATTTAAGCTGATAAATTCAACAACACTTTCATGCAACCTTTCCTAATATTAGGTCCTGTCCCAATTTAATGCGCTAACAATCTTGGTAGATATTAAAATTATTGAATTAAACAAGGATAAAACATGACCGAGCAAGAATACCGCGAAACTTTCTCCGAAGACCAATCCGTCGGCTGGGATGCTATCGATGCCAAACTCGAAAAGCTTTACGGCAACACCAAGCTGCGTCATTACGGCAGTATCGTCAAATACTGTATTGGCGGAGAAGACCCGCTGGACGGCATCAGTATCTACGATTGCAAAGAACAAACACCACACCGCCACATCATCTCCTACGGCATGAGCGAACTTTACTTTTCTCCGGAAAGCGCTGATGCCGAATTCAGCAAATGGGGCTTTGAATTTACCTTCCGTATTACCCCCTACAAACTTGACCCCGATTCGAACCACGGCACGCCGCACGAACCATTTTGGGCTATCAATCTGATGAATAACTTAGCCCGCTATGTTTTTGAGAGCAAAAAATGGTTCGAACCCTACCACTTTATTCCTACCAACAGTCCTATTCGAAGTGATACTGAAACCGCTCTGGTCGGTATCGCTTTTGTTCCTGATCCCAAACTGCCCGCTATTGACACACCGAATGGCAAAGTTGATTTTCTGCAGATGGTTGGTCTGACTCAATCCGAGCTGGATTGGTTGTGGCAAGAACCTTCAACCGCCCGCTGCAAAGAGCTGATCGACAAAATGCGTGTTGACAATCCCCTTCTGATAACGGATTTGGCGCGTACACGCAGTTATGTATAGCCACCTATACGCTTTTATCAATCAAATACCGCTTTTCATCTTGAACAGTTCGCGAATCCCAACGCTACTCCGCTTTCAGACGACGTCAGGTTGAGACTAAATGCCAATAATTTGGATACGTTGGAAAAGGGGCATTTGATTGGGAATGGGATGAAGATAAGCGTAGATGAATTGGGGAAAAAAGTTTTAGAACACATCGGTAAGAATGAACCGTTATTGTTGAAAAATCTACTGGTTAACTTCAATTAGGGAGAACATGAAGAAGTTAGGAAGTTGATTGGAGAGTTGATTAGGGTAGATTTTATTCAAATGAAAGACTAGGCTATGAAATCAAAATTTGTGTATAAGTTACTGGTAATTTCAAAGTACCTGTATATTTTAATTTGTATATCAATACCGATCGTTTTTATTTATGAAAGTTACCAAAGAGATAATGTTGATTTTATGATTTATATTCATGCTTTTATTATTTTTTCCATATTGGGTGTATTGACTCAATATTCTACGTCTAATTTTTTTGAAAAGGAAAAATAACATGATTGAACTATTTCCCGTTGAAACCGAAATTGCAAAATGTCTTCTTCGGAGCATTTTCTGAAAATTGCCAAAATCATGGTTTTGTGGGCTGCATTGTTGGGAATGTGCATGGACGGCTGAATTGAACGAGGATGATGCGGGTGACTGTACTGCTGAACAAAGAACAGCAACCGATGAACCTGAAAATGATTCATCTGTTTTTAGTCAGTCTTGCCATGCCATCTGAAAACAAAGCTTGGTTTTCAGCCGACCTTAAAGCCATTACAAATCAAGGAATAAGATGAAAATAATATTACCCGCAGTGCTATTGCTGGCAACAGCTTCCTCATTTGCAAAGAATCACGACAATCAGCCTTTTACTCCTCAAACAGTACAGGATGTATTGCATTGCAAGGTGTCATCGTTGGATTTTTCGCTTTGGATTCCGGAAAATTTCACCGGCTATCTTGATCCAAATGAACGTGCAGGAGAAAATGTGGGACGTTTTGTCAATGAAATCGACAATATTACTTACCGTTACCGCTTGCCATTTAAGGTGCGTCTTGCCAACCCCTTAGATGGAAAAGAAGTAGAAGGGCAGTATGTCGCTATTCGCAACAATGCTATCTATTTGGAAATTGATTGGACACGATATCCCAAATTGCATTCACTATACCGTCAGAAATATCAGGAAGACCTTCAAGAGCTGACGCAACAGCTAATGGGACAAGATATCACTTCCAAAATGACACCTAAAAAACTGGATACATTGGGCTATGATGTGCCTGCTGTCGAAAAATCGATAACAGATCCCAATAAAAAATCTAAGATATGGAAATATTTTGGCTTTGCTGCTGTCTTTAAAGCAGATGTACTAAGGGGTGATTCAGATAAGGGCTATATCGGCTGCCGTTATCCGTTGTAGACTGTCTTCCAAAAACGGGGGTCGTCTGAAAGTTGATTTTTCAGACGACCTTTTAACTTAATCTATTCAAACCACACCAAGCCATGACCCACACCATTACCCTACCCGACCAAACCACCTTCACCGCCAACGATGGCGAAACTGTTTTAGCCGCTGCCGCCCGTCAAAACCTCAATCTGCCCCATTCCTGCAAAAGCGGTGTCTGCGGACAATGCAAAGCCGAACTGGTCAGCGGCGATATTCAAATGGGCGAACACTCGGAACAGGCTTTGTCCGAAGCAGAAAAAGCGCAAGGCAAGATTTTGATGTGCTGCACCACTACACAAAGCGACATCAGCATCAACATCCCCGGTTACAACGCCAACGCCCTCCCCGTCCGCACCCTGCCCGCCCGTATCGAAAGCATGGTTTTCAAACACGATGTCGCCCTCCTGAAACTTGCCCTGCCCAAAGCCCCGCCGTTTGCCTTCTACGCCGGGCAATACATTGATTTACTGCTGCCGGGCAACGTCAGCCGCAGCTACTCCATCGCCAATTCGCCCGACCAAGAAGGCATTTTGGAACTGCACATCCGCAGGCGCGAAAATGGCGTCTGTTCGGAAATGATTTTCGGCAGCGAACCCAAAGTCAAAGAAAAAGGCATTGTTCGCATCAAAGGCCCGCTCGGTTCGTTTACCTTGCAAGAAGACAGCGGCAAACCGATCATCCTGCTAGCAACCGGTACAGGCTATGCACCCATCCGCAGCATCCTGCTCGACCTTATCCGCCAAGACAGCAACCGCGCCGTCCATCTTTACTGGGGCGCGCGTCATCAAGATGATTTGTACGCCCTCGAAGAAGCGCAAGAGCTGACAGGTCGTCTGAAAAACGCCCGCTTCACTCCCGTCCTTTCAAAAGCCGATGAGGGCTGGCAAGGCGAAAAAGGATACGTCCAAACCGCCGTCCAGAAAGATTATCCCGATTTGAGCGGCTACGAAGTTTATGCCTGCGGCTCTGTCGCCATGATCGAAAGCGCGAAATCCGTGTTGGCTGCACAATGCAGCCTGCCTGAAACAGCCTTCTATTCGGACGCATTCTCGCCGGCGCAATAAATATATCCGCGCCAACCTAAACCTGCCGCAACCGAAAAAGGCTTAGAAACAGAGTTGTCTTAAAAAATATAGTGGATTAAATTTAAACCAGTACGGCGTTGCCTCGCCTTAGCTCAAAGAGAACGATTCTCTAAGGTGCTGAAGCACCAAGTGAATCGGTTCCGTACTATTTGTACTGTCTGCGGCTTCGTCGCCTTGTCCTGATTCAAATTTGATCCACTATAATGTGCCGATGTCGTCGAACAAGTTTTCAGACGACCTCGGCACATTATTTCGTAAAAGGTCGTCTGAAAACTAATTTAGCAAGGGTTTGCTCAGGTTTTCAGACGACCTTCGGATTTGGGCGAACCTTATTCCGCTACCGTTTTACGAATCAGTTTTTCCGCATTGGCGAGTGTGTTTTCCACTTCGGCGAACTCTATTTTGCTGCCCGACACCAGCGCGTGCGTGTCGTTGAACACGACTTGAACTGCGCCTTCGGTTTCGGTAACGAGGACGCGCAATGGCAGTTGCAGGGCGAAGGCGGGGTCTTTTTGCATCAGCGGCGTGCCTGCTTTGGGCGTGCCGAAAACGATGACTTTCGCAGGCTGCATGTCCAAACCGCTTTGGCGCGCGGCGGCTTGGTGGTCGATGACGGCGAACACGGTCATGCCTTTTTCTTTAACGGCGGTTTCCAAACGGCGGACGGTATCGTCGAAGCTGTATTTGCTGACGGCGGTATGGGTTTGATTCATGGCTGAACTTTGTCGGGAATCGGGTTGTCGGGCGGCATCGCCGCTATGTGAAGCGCAGGCGGTCAGGGCGGCGAGAATGGCGGCTGCGGCGAAGGTGCGTATCGGTTTCATGTTTTTCCTTGGATAAAAGGTCGTCTGAAACTTTTTCAGACGACCTTGTTTGTTGTTATTTCAAACCTTTTTTCAGCAAGTCTTCGTAACCGCCGTGATTGGTTACGTTGGTGTAGCCTGCTTTTTTCAACTCGGCAAGCGCGACTTCGGCACGGCGGCCACTGCGGCAGTAGAGGTTGACGGGCGCGTTTTTGTCGGGGCTGACGCTTTTGATGCGTTCGACGATTTGTTCGTGCGGAATGTTGACCGAACCTTGCAGGTGGCCGGATTTGAATTCTTCTTCGGAACGTACGTCAATCCATACGCCTTTAGCTTTAGCAGGTTGCGCGCTGGCGGCTTTAGCAGCGGGCGCGGCATAGGATACGGCGGCAGGAAGGATGAGTGCGGCGGCAGTCAGCGCAGCAGTCAGTAATTTTTTCATGGTTGTTTCTCCAAACGGTTGAACAAAGACATCAATCTAAACGGTTCGGCGGCAAAAAGCAATGCCCGTCAGCAGAAGGGTCGTCTGAAACGGGAGTGGTTTTCAGACGACCCTTTGAGACAAAATCAACGCTGTGCGTCAACCGCTTCCAAAGCACGCAGGGCATAAGTGTAGGCAGCGCCTGCGTTCAGGGAAATGGCGGTCGCCAGCGCGCCGGCGATTTCGCTTTCAGTCGCGCCCGCTTTGGCGGCTGCAGCGGCGTGTACGCTGATGCAGCTTTCGCAACGGGTAGTGATGGCGACGGCGAGGGCAATCAGCTCGCGGGTTTTCGCATCCAACGCTTCGGCTGCGGCGGCTTGTTCCAGCGCGCCGTAGGCTTGCAGCATTTTCGGGTGGTTTTTACCCAGCTCGCCGAATGATTTTTTCACGTGTGCGGTGTGTTCGGGCCAATTTAGAAACATTTTGATTTCCTTTCCAATGTGTTTGATATGAAGGATGCTGCTCTTTCATGGCAAATTTCAATTTAATCCGCCATCTTTACATCCGATGAATGGCATTATTGCAATAATTTGACTATTATAATCGTCAAATCATCTCATTCACTTGCAAAAAATACTTATGGACACTTTGGACAAACTCATCGAACTGGCGCAAATCACCGGCAGCGTGGACATACAATGCCTGTTCCGCGACAAATGGTACGCCCCGCACGGACGCAGACGCGCACACGGCATCGCGCACCTTGTCGTCGCAGGAGAAAGCTACATCAAAATCGAAGGCGAACCCGAAGCACGTCTCTTACAAACCGGCGACCTTATCTTTTTCCCGCGCAGCGCGGAGCACATCATCAGCAGCGAAGCAGACTGCAACAACTGTGGCGATACACCGCATATCAACAACAGCGGCGCATTCACAGTCGCCTCATCCCGTAGCGGCGGCGAAAAAAGCCTCGATTTGTTCTGCGCCCGCTTCGAATACGACGAACACGCCGACATCATGCACGACCTGCCCGAAACCGTCCTTATCAAGATGGACCATCCCTCGCTGCAATGTCTTATCTCCATGTTGCAATACGAAAGCGCGCACACGCTTTCCGGCTCGCGCGCCATTGTCAACGCCCTTTCCTCCGTACTCCTCGTCCTCATCGTCCGCGCCCATCTCGAACAAGGCGGAGAAGCACCTTTGGGCGGCATACTCAATGGCCTGCGCGACAAACGCCTGCGCCAACTCATCCAAACCGTCGTCAGCCGCCCCGAAGACGAGTGGAACATCGAAAAAATGACCGAGCTTGCCAACCTCTCCCGCGCCCAACTCATGCGCCTGTTCAAACAGCAAACCGGCATCAGCCCCCACGCCTTTGTCAACCTCATCCGCCTGCGCCAAGCCGCCGTATTGCTGCGGCAAACCGCCGATTCCGTCCTGTCCGTCGCGCTGAACGTCGGCTTTCAATCCGAAACCCACTTCGGCAAAGCGTTTAAAAAACAATACGGGATTTCGCCAGGGCAATATAGGAAAAACGAAAACGAAACGGCAGATGAAGATACCAGCCGGCCGCTTGAAGGCATTTGAACCCGAAAGGTCGTCTGAAAACGGCAAAGTCAAAAGCGTTATAAACTTTTGATTTATCGTTCAACCATTGTGATACTGCGGAAAAGCCTGTTTGGATACACCGTTTATTTGCCTATATAATCCATTTTTCCCTTTTCAGACGACCTCTTATGCTCAGCTACCGCCACGCCTTCCATGCCGGCAACCATGCCGATATGATCAAGCATTTCATCCTTTTCCTGACGCTTGATTACTTCAATCAAAAAGACAAGCCCTATTGGTATATCGATACCCACAGCGGCGCAGGCTTATATGATTTGAGTGGCAACGAAGCGCAGAAAGTCGGCGAATACAAACAAGGCATCCGGTTGCTCCAAGAGGCGGAACATCTGTCGCCCGAGCTGTCCGCCTTTATCGCCCGTCTAAAATCCATACTCCCGCAAGAACAGCTCTATTGCGGTTCGCCGTGGCTTGCCCAAGCCCTGACGCGCCACAGCGACAAACTGCGTTTGTTTGAGTTGCATCCTGCTGATTTCCAACATTTAAAAAACAATATGGAAGAAGCGCGTTTGGGCAGACGCGGGCAGATTGTGCAGACAGACGGTTTTCGTGGTTTGATTTCGCAGCTGCCCCCGCCGCCGCGCCGTGCTGTTGTCCTGATCGACCCTCCGTATGAAGAAAAGCAAGACTATCAGCGCGTTGTCCAAACTTTAAAAGACGCGCTCAAACGCTTTGAGCAGGGTTGTTATATGGTTTGGTATCCTTGTTTGAGCCGCGAAGAAAGCCGCAAGCTGCCCGAGCAATTGCAAAAGCTGATGCCCGACAGCTACCTGCACGCCGAGTTATACGTCCACACCCCGCGCCCGGACGGATTCGGGATGCACGGCAGCGGCATGTTTATCATCAATCCGCCCTACCTGCTGCCAGAGCTGCTGAAAAACAACCTTCCCGCGTTGACCGACATATTGGCTCAAGACAACGGCGCGCGCTTCATCTTAAACAGCTGCATAAAATAATCATCCTTCCCCAGTCCCACCGAACCAAGACACCGGTGGGAAATCCTGTGGCAGAGGCATCCGATTTAAACTACAATTCACTACATTGTTTTTACGCTTTCAAATTATGACTATCAGACATCCCGCCTCATTGCTTTTGGCTCCCCTTTGTGCGCTTCTTCTATGCTCGTGCGAACGCTCAGTCCAAGATACGGTACAAGAAACCTTCGGCGAAGAGCTTCGCGGTCATTTCATTAGCAGCGCGACCGCCATCTGCGTGGAAAAAGCGCCGAAAAGCAGCGCGATACCGTCTGATACCGTACAGCAAATCTGTTCGTGCGCTTCGGAAAAAACCGCAGACCAGATATCCATCGAAGATATGTCGAAACTCATCGGCGGCGAAGTCGGCGGCGAGCTGAAAACCAAAATCAAGCAAAGCGCGGTCGAATGCGCCAAAGAAATGATAGGCGCCGCCTCCGCTCCTTCAAGCAAAAAATAAATACCGACCTCGTCTGAAAACCATTTTCAGACGACCTTTTCTTTTTTATAGCCAGAAACCGAGTCCGATATGAAAACATTAGCGCAATTCCTACCGCAGCATTTACAGCAAAACAACATTCCTGCCGAATTGGGCAGCGTCCTCGAATCCATTGTTGCCGCCTGCTCCGACATCAGCGGCAAAGTCCGCTTGGGCGCACTCGCCGGCGTGTTGGGCATGGCGGGTACGGGCAATGTTCAGGGCGAAGATCAGAAAAAGCTGGATGTGATTGCCAACGATATCCTGATTGACGTCTTGAAAAACAACGCCCATGTCGCCGGTTTGGCAAGCGAGGAAGAGGATACTTTTGTGGCAGCCAACGAAAACGGCGGCTATCTCGTCTTGTTTGACCCTCTGGACGGCTCGTCCAATATCGACGTCAATATTTCCGTCGGCACGATTTTTTCCGTACTCGCTAAGCCCGAAGGTCGTCTGAATACCGAATCCTTCCTGCAAAAAGGCTGTGACCAAGTGGCGGCAGGTTATGTTTTGTACGGTCCGCAAACCCAATTGGTGTTCACTTTGAAACACGGCGTTTTCGTGTTCACACTCAATGAAAACAACGACTTCGTCCTGACCAAAGAAAATCCAGAAGTTCCGGCATCGACCAAAGAATTTGCCATCAATATGTCCAACTCCCGCCACTGGCAAGCCCCTATGCAGCAATATATTAACGAGCTGCTGGCAGGCGATACGGGCGTTCGCGGTAAAAATTACAATATGCGCTGGGTGGCGAGCATGGTCGCAGAAATCCACCGCATCCTGATGCGCGGCGGCGTGTTTATGTATCCTCAAGACAAACGCGATCCGTCCAAACCCGGCAAGCTGCGCCTGATGTACGAAGCCAACCCGATGAGCCTGATTTTGGAACAGGCAGGCGCAGCGGCAAGCAATGCTTTGGAAAACATGCTCGACATCGTCCCCACGGGTCTGCACCAACGCGTAGCCGTCGTCATGGGCAGCCGCGAGGAAGTCGAATACGTCGGCAAGCTGCATCAGGGCTAACACGTTGAATAGGTAAGATATCCTGCCATAAAAAGGTCGTCTGAAAATCCGTTTCAGCATTCTCTATGAACGTTGAAACAGGTTTTCAGACGACCTTTTGTGTATTTAGTATTCGGGCATTTATAGTGGATTAAATTTAAATCAGGACAAGGCGACGAAGCCGCAGACAGTACAGATAGTACTGCAAGGCGAGGCAACACCGTACTGGTTTAAAGTTAATCCACTATATTGAGTCATCGACAAGGCTCGCTGCTTGGCAAACCTTGAATCAGTTGCCGACCGTTATGAACTTTCGCCCAAAATCATCGAGCCTATGCCCGCATCGGTGAAAATTTCCAGTAAAAGCGCGTTGGGCAGGCGACCGTCAATGATGTGTGTCGCTTTGACACCGTTGCTTGCCGCTTCGACGGCGGAGCTGATTTTGGGCAACATACCGCCGTAGAGCGTGCCGTCTGCGATTAATTCGCCGATACGGCTTGGCGTGAGGTTGGTCAGCAGGTTGCCTTCTTTGTCCATCACGCCGGCGATATTGGTCATCATCAGCAGTTTTTCCGCGTTTAACTCTTCCGCCAGTTTGCCCGCGACCAAGTCCGCGTTGATGTTGAACGCTTCGCCTTTTTCGCCGACACCGATGGGGGCGACGACAGGGATACAGCCGCGTTCGATCAAGCCTTCAATCAGGCGCACGTCTATGCTTTCGACCGTGCCGACTTGTCCGATGTCCACGCCTGCCTGTTCGGGCGTATCGACCAGCAGTTTTTTGGCTTTGATGAAGTGGTTGTCGCGTCCGGTGACGCCAACCGCGCGTCCGCCCTGCAAATTAATCAGCGAGACGATTTCTTTATTGACATGACCGCCCAACACCATTTCTACGATGTCCATCGTTTCGCCGTCGGTAACGCGCATGCCTTGCACGAATTCGCCTTTTTTACCGATTTTTTCCAACATTTCGTTAATTTGCGGTCCGCCGCCGTGAACGATGACGGGATGGATGCCCACCAGTTTGAGCAAGACGACATCGCGGGCGAAGCCTTCTTTCAAAGCAGGCTCGGTCATGGCGTTGCCGCCGTATTTGATGACGATGACGGAGCCAGAAAAACGGCGGATATACGGCAGGGCTTCGGCTAAGATGCGTGCTTTATCGGCTGCGGAAATGGAGTGGGATTTGCTCATAATTGTGTCTCATTGTTAACAATTTAATCATTATAGCGGATTCGCTTTGAATCGGTACAAATCGGCTCTGCTAGTTTCTTCGGCTTTGCCGTCTTGCCATGATTTAAAGCCAAACTGCCCTATCTTAACGTCAAAGGTCGTATGAAACAACATTCCGCAGCCCTTATCGGTTGAGGATGCGCCCGTCGGAATGGTAGAATCAACGGATTCGGGCATATCGGTTTGCCGTCGCCGACGGATACGGTATCGCCCACACATTTTCTCAAACAACGGTTATCCGGTTTACCTGATATACCGAGGACTTTCCCATGATTAAAATCAGCACTCAATTTGACGCCGGCTCCGTTGTTGTCAAAGACCTGACCGACCCCGCCAATATCCGCCTCGAGCTGCGTCCGGACAACGCTTCCGATTTCGCCCAATGGTTTTATTTCCGTCTGCAAGGTGCGGCGTATCAGAATTGCGTGATGCACTTTGAAAACGCGGCGGACTCGGCTTATCCCGAAGGCTGGGAAGATTATCAGGCGTGCGCCTCTTACGACCGCCAAAATTGGTTCCGCGTCCCGACCGAATACGAAAACGGCGTGTTGACCATCAACCATACGCCCTTGTCCAACAGCGTTTACTACGCCTATTTCGAACCCTATTCCCACGAGCAGCATTTAAACCTCTTGGGCGACGCGCAAGGCAGCGGGCTTTGCCGCATTGACGACTTGGGCAGCACCGTACAAGGCCGCGACATCAACCTGTTGACCATCGGCAACCAAGTCGAAAGCGACATGAAAATCTGGATTATCGCGCGCCAGCATCCGGGCGAAACGATGGCGGAATGGTTTATAGAAGGGCTGCTCGGCCGCCTGCTCGATCCGCAAGACCCGACCGCACGCATCTTGCTCGACCGCGCCACTTTCTATATCGTGCCGAACATGAATCCCGACGGCTCGGTATTGGGCAACCTGCGCACGAATGCCGCTGGAACGAACCTCAACCGCGAATGGGAAAATCCGACTTTGGAAAAAAGTCCCGAAGTCTTCCTCGTGCGCGAAAAAATGCTGGAAACCGGCGTGGATTTGTTCCTAGACATTCATGGCGACGAAGCATTACCGTTTGTCTTTGTCGCCGGTACGGAAGGCGTGCCGAACTACAATCCGCGCATCGCCGCACTGGAAACGCAGTTCAAAACCGCCCTGCTCTCCGCCAGTCCAGACTTCCAAGACGAATACGGCTATGACAAAGACGCGCCCGGTCAGGCAAACATGACGCTCGCGACCAACTGGGTGGGCAACCGTTTTGACTGCCTTGCCTATACGCTGGAAATGCCGTTTAAAGACAACGCCAACCTGCCCGACGACGACTTCGGCTGGAACGGTCAACGCTCCTTGCGCTTGGGCGAAGCCATGTTGTCTGCCGTCTTGAACGTTGTCGATGATTTGCGATAATTCTTTTCCCATCACACAAAAGGTCGTCTGAAAATCCTAATCGGCATTTTCAGACGACCTTTGTCGGGCTAAAACACATAAACTGCCCTTCCCATAAGGAACACACATCATGATGATACATCCGAAGTTCAATCCTGTTGCGATCAGTATTGACCCTATCGCCATCCGCTGGTATGCCCTCAGCTATATCGTCGGCTTTATGCTTTTCCTATGGCTGGGTCGCCGCCGTATCAAACAAGGCAACACCGCCTTTACCAAAGAAATGCTCGACGACTTCCTGACTTGGGGCGTGTTGGGCGTCATCCTCGGCGGACGACTCGGCTATATCCTGTTTTACAAATTCTCGTACTACCTCGACCATCCGCTCGAAATGCTCAAAGTTTGGGAAGGCGGCATGTCGTTCCACGGCGGCTTCTTGGGCGTCGTCATCGCCATGTGGCTGTTCAGCCGCAAACACAAAATCAGTACCTTGAAAACCATGGATTTCGTCGCACCGCTCGTTCCGCTGGGCTTGGCTTCCGGCCGTATCGGCAACTTCATCAACGGCGAACTCTGGGGCCGGATTACCGACATCAACGCCTTTTGGGCAATGGGCTTCCCGCAAGCACGCGCAGAAGACCTCAACGCCGCCGTGCGCAACCCGCTTTGGGCAGAATGGATGCAGCAATACCATGTGCTGCCGCGCCACCCTTCGCAACTCTACCAATTCGCCCTTGAAGGCATCTGCCTCTTCATCGTCGTATGGATTTTCTCCAAAAAACCACGCCCGACCGGACAAGTCGCCTCCCTCTTCCTCGGCGGCTACGGCTTCTTCCGCTTCATCGCCGAATACGCCCGCCAGCCCGACGACTATCTCGGCCTGCTCACCTTGGGCTTGTCGATGGGACAATGGTTGAGCGTTCCGATGATTGTTTTGGGCGCCATCGGCTTCGTCTGGTTCGGTAAGAAAAACCGCCTGAACTGATTGCCCAAAGGTCGTCTGAAAACCCAAACGGGACGCTGTAATAAGCATCCCGTCATCACGTCAGCTATTCCAAACGGGCGCAATTTGCGATTCATCAAACCGAATCGCAAAAAATTTTAAATCCGACTTGGTTTATCCGCCGCCCGATGGTATCTTGGCACACCTTTCCACCTTTTTTAAAGAGAGACTAAAATGTCAGAAGAAAACAAAATCAAAGTCAACGACCTGCCCGAAGACAAAAAAGAACAGTCTGAAGAAGTCGAGCTGCCCGTAGTCAACAACGAAGAAAAACGCGGCGGCCACAGCGAAGGCGGCTGCTGCGGCGCATGCGGCGGTTGATTCCGTTTTGAAAAACAAAGGTCGTCTGAAAACCTGAAACAGGGTTTTCAGACGACTTTTTATAATGTAGGAATATGGCAGATTTTGTATAGTGGATTAACAAAAATCAGGACAAAGCGACGAAGCCGCAGACAGTACAAATAGTACGGAACCGATTCACTTAGTGCTTCAGCACCTTAGAGAATCGTTCTCTTTGAGCTAAGGCGAGGCAACGCCGTACTGGTTTTTGTTAATCCACTATAAAACCAGACGTTCTGCCCAACGCTCTGCCAAATTGTCCAAATACGGCACGAAGTCCGTTCACGACAACTCACGCATCATCCGTCCTGAAAACAAAATAAAAATTTCAAAACAAAACGTCTCAAGCCCGACTAATCAAATGTTCGACCAATGCCGGCACGCCTTCCGCCGCGCGTTTCGGAATCACTTCGACATCCGCGCCCACGCTTTGCGGGTTCGGATCGACCAGATAGCGTTCCGCATCGGGCGGCGCGTAATGAATCAGCGAAGCCGCCGGATAAACCTGCATCGACGTGCCGACAATCATGACCACATCGGCATCGCGCATTTCCTCAACCGCCGCGTCAAACATCGGCACTTGTTCGCCGAAAAACACGATATGCGGGCGCATCGGATTGCCTTGGCTGTCGCGCACATCGTCGGTCTGCTCGCCGGTAAATTCGATGATTTCGTCTTCATCGACGGTGCTACGCAGTTTGTTCAGCTCGCCATGCAGGTGCAATACTTTGCTGCTACCCGCCTTCTCGTGCAGCGCGTCCACATTCTGCGTGATGATGTGAACATCGTAATATTGCGCCAGCTTGACCAACGCCAGATGCGCGGCGTTCGGCTCGGCGGCGTTTGCCTGAAACCTGCGCTGGTTATAGAAATCGATGACGAGCTTGGGATTGCGCGCCAAGGCTTCGGGCGTGCAGACATCCGTCACCTTATGCCCTTCCCACAAACCGCCCGCATCGCGGAAAGTCAGCAACCCGCTGTCGGCGCTGATTCCCGCGCCGGTCAGGACAACGCATTTTTTCATATCGTTGCCCTGCCTTATTGCCGGTAAGTCTGTAAGAAGCGCTCGAGTTTGCCCATGGCTTCTTCGATTTGGTGGGTGTACGGCAGGGTAACGATGCGGAAGTGGTCGGGTCGTATCCAGTTGAACCCGGTTCCTTGGACGAACAAGACTTTTTCGCGCACGAGTAAGTCGTAGATAAATTTCATGTCGTCATGAATGCCGTACATTTCGGTATCGATTTTGGGGAACATATACATCGCGCCCATCGGTTTGACGCAGGAAAGTCCGGGAATTTGGTTAATCATTTCCCACGCTTTATTGCGTTGCTCCAACAGGCGGCCGCCGGGCAGGATAAATTCGTTGATGCTTTGATAGCCGCCCAAAGCGGTTTGGATGGCGTGTTGCATGGGCGTGTTGGCACACAGGCGCATGGAGGCGAGCATATCGAGACCTTCGATATAGCCTTTGGCATGTTCTTTCGGGCCGTTGAGCACCATCCAGCCTTGGCGGAATCCGGCAACGCGGTAGGCTTTGGAGAGGCCGTTGAAGGTGATGGTCAGCAGGTCGGGCGCGAGCGCGGCGATGTGGTGGTGGACCGCGCCGTCGTAGAGGATTTTGTCGTAGATTTCGTCGGCGAAGATGATCAAACCGTGTTTGCGCGCCAATTCGGCGATTTCGAGCAGGATTTCTTTGCTGTACACCGCGCCTGTCGGGTTGTTGGGGTTGATGACGACTATGGCTTTGGTTTTGGGCGTGATTTTGGCTTCCATATCGGCAAGGTTGGGAAACCAGTCGTTTTCTTCGTCACACAGATAATGGCGCACCGTACCGCCCGCTAAAGTGGCAGCAGCCGTCCACAGCGGATAATCGGGCGCGGGAATCAGGATTTCGTCGCCGTCGTTCAAAAGCGCCTGCATGGACATGGTAATCAGCTCGGACACACCGTTGCCGATATAAACGTCGTTGACCGAAATATCGCGCAGGCCTTTGGTTTGATAGTAATGAACGATGGCCTTGCGGGCGGAATACAGCCCTTTGGAATCGCAATAGCCCTGCGCGGTCGGCAGGTTGCGGATCACGTCCACCAAGATTTCATCGGGCGCTTCAAAGCCGAACGGCGCAGGGTTGCCGATATTGAGCTTGAGGATTTTATGACCTTCTTCTTCGAGTTGCAGGGCTTTTTTGTGTACCGGACCGCGAATGTCGTAGCAAACATGGTCCAGCTTGGACGATTTGGGAAATTTCTCCATGATGTGTGTTCCGTAAAATTGTTAACAATGGGGGTAAATGTACTCCGTTTACAGGCGGAAAGAAAGGGGCAAATGCGGGATTTTTGCCCGCCGCTTCAATAATCAAGCACCGAAAACAATTAAGGTCGTCTGAAAACCCTTTTTCGGGATTTTCAGACGACCTTTCCGTGTTACAAGATACTTAAACGGGCAAGCCGGTTATGCGCCGTAAACGGGGTATTTGTCGCAAAGCGCAGTGATTTGCTTGCGGACGTTTGCCAGATTCGCTTCGTCTTCAGGGTTTGCCAAAACGTCGGCAACGAGGTTGGCGAGGACACGGGCGTCGGCTTCGTTAAATCCGCGTGTGGTCATGGCGGCGGAGCCGATGCGGATGCCGGAGGTAACGAACGGTTTTTCCGGGTCGTTGGGAATAGCGTTTTTGTTGACGGTGATGTTTGCTTTGCCCAACGCGGCTTCGGCGGCTTTGCCGGTGATTTTCATCGGTTGCAGGTCAACGAGGAAAACGTGGCTTTCTGTGCGGCCGGAAACGATGCGCAAACCGCGTTTGACCAATTCTTCCGCCATGGCTGCGGCGTTGATTTTCACCTGTTTCGCGTATTGTTTGAATTCGGGTTGTAGAGCTTCTTTGAACGCAACGGCTTTGGCGGCGATGACGTGCATCAGCGGGCCGCCTTGCAGGCTTGGGAAGATGGCGGAGTTCAACGCTTTTTCATGCGTGTTGTCGCGGCACAAAATCACGCCGCCGCGCGGACCGCGCAGGGTTTTGTGGGTAGTGGTGGTGACGAAGTCGCAGAACGGGACGGGATTGGGATATTCGCCGCCGGCAATCAGACCTGCGTAGTGCGCCATATCGACAAAGAGGTAGGCACCGACTTTGTCGGCGATTTCGCGGAATTTCGCCCAGTCGATTTGCAGGGCGTAGGCAGATGCGCCGGCAACGATCATTTTGGGTTTGTGTTCGAGCGCGAGGCGTTCGACTTCGGCGTAATCGAGGACTTCGTTTTCATCCAAGCCGTAGGTAATGGCGTTGTAGAGTTTGCCGGAAATATTGACGCTGGCGCCGTGGGTCAGGTGGCCGCCGTGGGCAAGGCTCATGCCGAGGATGGTGTCGCCGGGTTTGAGTACGGAGGCGTACACGGCTTGGTTGGCTTGGGAGCCGGAATGGGGTTGGACGTTGGCGTATTCCGCACCGAAGAGTTCTTTGACGCGGTCGATTGCCAGTTGTTCGACGACGTCAACGTGTTCGCAGCCGCCGTAATAGCGTTTGCCGGGGTAGCCTTCGGCGTATTTGTTGGTCAATTGCGAACCTTGTGCCTCCATCACGGCGCAACTGACGTAGTTTTCGGAAGCAATCAGTTCGACGTGGTCTTGCTGGCGTTGGTCTTCTTGGGCAATGGCGGCTGCCAGCTCCGGATCATATTGGGCTAGGTTGACGCTTTTTGAAAACATCTTCTCGACTCCTTTGTCGGTTGGGAAACGGGGATTCATAAGCATTGAACAATGTACCAAATCGGGTCGGATTGTCAACGATTTTATCTTTCAGACAACCCCTTTGCGGCTGGAGGGGTCGTCTGAAAAGTTTATTTGAACAGATTGTCCTGTTTTAAATGAAAGTCGATTTTTTCGAGCAGGGCTTCGAGGTCGGTCTCGGCTTGGGCGGCGGCAAGGTTTTTGCCCAACTCTTCCAAAGCCAGCGCGTCCAGCCTGCGGCGTTCGAGTTTGCGCGCTTCTTCGTTGAAGATTTTGATGTTGTCGGGCAGGACGAGTGGCGGCACGCTGCCGTCGGTTGTATAAAACGCTTCGTCCGAAAACACAAACCCCTCCGGCAATGCAGGCGCATTGTCGTAGTCGGCATCGTTGACCGGCATCCACTCGGAATGCTGTTCCAACAGGACGAATTGCCCGTTCATGCCGTAAATATGGGCAAAACGGGACAGCTTGGGGCGTTTGGTGTTCATGCAAAGATTGTATGCCGATGATGCGGGAGCGTCTAGGGGCGGAATTTTGTGTCAGCACAGTAGGAAGGTCGTCTGAAAGTAGTATAATTACAGATTCGATAAAATTTTGAAGAAAAATATAAAAAGGGAAAAACCCAATGTCAGCAAACACAAACAAACAATGGCTAAGCGTCATCGCCCTGGCAGTCGGCGCATTCATTTTCAACACCACCGAATATATTCCGATTGCCTTATTGAGCGACATCGGCGCGACCTTCAATATGCCGCCGACCGAAGTCGGCATCATGATTACCGTGTATGCGTGGATTGTCGCGCTGCTGTCGCTGCCGCTGATGCTGGCAACGAAAAACATCGAACGCCGAAAGCTGCTGCTCATCCTCTTTGCGTTCTTCACCCTCAGCCACATCGTTTCCTATTTCGCCCGAAGTTTCGAAATCCTGCTCGTCAGCCGCATCGGCATCGCCCTGACACACGCCGTGTTTTGGTCGATTACCGCCTCGCTGGCAGTGCGCGTTGCGCCGCAGGGCAAAGGCAATCAGGCTTTGGGGCTGCTCAGTACGGGTACGGTCATGGCGATGGTGGCGGGCATTCCGCTTGGGCGCGTTATCGGGCAACACTCAAGCTGGCAGTTCAGCTTTTTGCTTATCGGACTGTGCGCGGCGGCGGTCATGGGCATATTGGCGAAAAACCTGCCGCCGCTGCCCAGCGTAAACACAGGTTCGCTCAAAAGCCTGCCCGGATTGCTCAAGCGCAAAAACCTCATGCTGCTCTACGCGCTGACCGTCCTCCTGATTACCGCCCACTTTACGGCATACAGCTATATCGAACCCTTCGTCCTGCAAGCCGGCGGCTTCGCGCCCGAACAAGTGACCATCGTCTTGAGCCTGTACGGACTGGCGGGATTTGCCGCGTCGTATTTGTTCGGCAAATGGTTTGCCAAACACCAGCGCGCATTCCTGCTGACTTCGGTATCCGTCATTCTGGTTTCGACGCTCTGCCTGCTGCCCCTTGCCGCTTACCCGATAGCCGTTTACGCGCTGGTGTTTGTCTGGGGTATCGCCATCGTCGTCTTGAGCCTCGGCATGGTATCCAAAGTATTGGACTTTGCCTCGGATGCGACGGATGTAGCCAACTCGATTTACTCCGGCCTCTACAACGTCGGCATCGGCGGCGGCGCGCTTTTGGGACATTACGTTACCGTGTGGGCAGGCATTTCCAACATCGGCTTTGCCGCCGCAATCTTAGCAGCGGCAGGATTGGTCGTGTGTCGGATGTTGGTCGGCATGCAAAAATAAGAATGTTGTAAAAAAGGTCGTCTGAAATCGATAGCAGCGTTTCAGACGACCTTTACTTTTGTTGCAGCCCGTCAGTTCGTTGTTTAATTGGGTTAAATTGGCATACATTCGCCGAAATTTTGTTACACTCTAAGTTCTTTACACTTCACACTCACACATCACACAAGGAGGCTTTATGGCATTAATGGACAGTTTGTTGAACGTGGCAGCGCAAGCTTTGGGCGGCAAAGACGAAAACGGACAAAACTCGTTGACCGAAATGGCGATGAATTTGGTACAACAACAAGGCGGTGTGGGCAATCTGATTAATCAATTGCAACAAGGCGGGCTGGGCGACGTATTGAACAGCTGGGTTTCCAACCAACAAAGCAATCTGCCTGTATCCGGCAACGATTTGCAAAATGCTTTGGGCAGCGATGCCATCAGCCAAGTGGCGCAAAAGTTCGGTCTCGACAGCCAGCAAGCCGGCGATATGTTGGCGCAGATTCTGCCCAATCTGGTGGATAAAGCCACGCCGAACGGTTCTGCGCAGGATGCGGACGGATTCGGTTTGGACGATATTGCTTCGGCGATATTGAAAAACTTCACCAAATAAGCAGTAGGAAAGATATAGTGGATTAACTTTAAACCAGTACGGCGTTGCCTCGCCTTGCCGTACTATCTGTACTGTCTACGGCTTCGTCGCCTTGTCCTGATTTAAATCTAATCCACTATACAAAAGGTCGTCTGAAAAACGTTTTCAGACGACCTTTTCTTATGGTTCAAATAATTTTTATTTCTTCGCCGCCCTTCTCGCGCGGATGACTTCGACCACGCCCGGCAGGATGGAAATCACGATAATCGCGACCATCACCAAAGCCAAATTGTTTTTTACCACCGGAATATTGGCGAAGAAATAGCCGGCATAGGAAAACGACAGAACCCACAATACCGCGCCGATAATGTTGTAGCGGATGAAAGTGCCGTAGTGCATGCTGCCCATGCCCGCGACAAACGGGGCAAACGTGCGCACAATCGGGACGAAGCGGGCGATGATGATGGTTTTGCCGCCGTGTTTTTCGTAGAACGCGTGGGTTTTCTCCAGATACGACTGGCGGAAGATTTTGGAATCGGGGTTGGCAAAGAGTTTGCGCCCGAAAAACTTGCCGATCATGAAGTTGGCGGCATCGCCCAAAATCGCGGCGGCCAAAAGCAGCGCGACCATGACATGAATATTCATACTGCCGACCGCGGCAATCCCGCCCGCGGCAAACAGCAGCGAATCGCCCGGTAGAAACGGCGTAACCACCAAGCCGGTTTCGCAGAAAATAATCAAAAACAACACCGCGTAAATCCATACGCCGTATTGCGTGGAAATCTCGACTAAATTCTGGTCGATGTGGAGGATAAAATCAATAAGGGTCGAAATCACGAGATTTTCCTGAAATAAAAAAGACAGAGGTCGTCTGAAAACAGACGCGTTGCCAAATGTCTGCCATTGTATATGAAACCCATGCCGCGCGCCCCTTTTTCAGACGACCCTGTGCCTTGATGCGCCCTGACAAAACAACGTACAATAAACCCGATTCCAACCCATCCGGTATGCCTTTGTGAACCAGCTTATTTTCGACTTCGCCGAACGCGGCTATCCCGGTTTCGACAAATTCCTCGGAACGGAAAATGCCGAACTGGTCTATGTGTTACAGCATAAACACGACCCGTTTATCTATGTCTGGGGCGAAGAAGGCGCGGGCAAAAGCCACCTGCTGCGCGCGTGGGTCGCCCAAGCGCTCGACGCAGGGAAAAAAGCCGTCTATATCGACGCCGCCGCCACGCCGCTGACCGAAGCCGCCTTTGAAGCCGAATATCTCGCCATCGACCAAATCGAAAAACTGGGCAACGAAGAACAATCCCTCTTGTTTGCCGTATTCAACCGCTTCCGCAACAGCGGCAAAGGCTTTCTGCTGTTAAGTTCCGAACACACGCCCCAACAGCTCGTCATCCGCGAAGACTTGCGCACCCGCATGGCGTACTGCCTCGTTTACGAAGTCAAACCCCTGACCGACCAAGAAAAAATCGACGCGCTCGTCAGCATGGCGGCAGCGCGCCAAGTCACCATAGATCCCGAAATCTTCGAATACCTGCTCAACCACTGGCAGCGCGACATGGACAGCCTGATGCAGATGCTCGACACGCTGGACAACTACGCCGTTACCATGGGCAAACGCATCACCCTGCCGCTTCTGCGCCAGCTTTTGAAACAACAGGAAACCCAATGAAAAACCTCGCCATCTTCGACCTCGACAACACCCTCATCAACACCGATTCCGACCACTCATGGCCGCAATATCTCATCAAAAAAGGGCTGGTTGACGCTGCCGAAACCGAAGCGCAAAACGAAAAATTCTACCGCGACTACCAAAACGGCTGCCTCGACATCGACGCCTTCCTTAAATTCCACCTCGCCCCGCTCGCCCGTTACAGCAAAGAAGAGCTGGCGGAATTTCACCGCGAATTTATGGCGGAATTCATCACGCCCCACATCTCGCCCATGCAGCGTATGCTGGTGCAGAGCCACCAAATGGCGGGCGACGAAACCCTCGTGATTTCCTCGACCAACGAGTTCATCATCACCCCCATCTGCCACCTTTTCGGCATCACCAACATCATCGGCACCCAACTCGAAACCGGCGCCGACGGCCGCTACACCGGCAACTACATCGGCACGCCCAGCCTCAAAGAAGGCAAAATCACCCGCCTGAACCAATGGCTTGCCGAACGCGGCGAAACGCTCGAAAGCTATGGCAAAACCTATTTTTACAGCGACTCCAAAAATGACCTGCCGCTGCTGCGCCTCGTCAACGAACCCGTCGCCGTCAACCCCGATGCCGAACTGGAGCAAGAAGCCAAAGCAAAAGGTTGGCCGATATTGAACTTCAAATAAGCAACACCGCATCCGCCGCCAAACGGGCGCAATATCGTAGCGTGGGCTTCGCCCACGAAAACAAAGGTCGTCTGAAAATAAGCGCACCCCCGTAGCGTGGGCTTCGCCCGCGAAAACAAAGGTCGTCTGAAAATAGCACAACACCGTAGCGTGGGCTTAGCCCACGGAAAACAAAAGGTCGTCTGAAAATAAATAAAAACACCCCCCTAAACACTCCACAAATCTACAAATAAGGAAAACAATATGTCCATCCGCGCCATCATCCCCGCCCTGCTGCTTGCCTTCACCCTACCCGCAACCGCGCAAACCGTCAACCCGGCAGAATACGCCCCCGCATCCCAAAATCCCGCACAACCCATCAAACCCGTCAAACTATCCATCTTGGTTTCCCCCGAAGGCAAAGCCGTAGAAGTCAGCATCCTCGAATCCAGCGGTTATGAAGGACTCGACGAAACAGCCGTCGCAACCGCCAAAAAAGACAAATACAAAGCCGCCGGATACTGGGTGAAATATAAAGGAACCATCGAGTTTAAAAACCAATAGGTCGTCTGAAATGTCCGCGTTCAAACCCGTCATCGTTACCACCACCGTCCCGACCCGCGAAGAAGCCGAAAAAATCGGCAACCTGCTTTTAGAAAAGCAACTTGCCGCCTGCGTGCAATACGAAGCCATCACCAGCCAATACCTTTGGAACGGCGAAATCTGCTGCGACGACGAAATCCGCATCACCATCAAAACCTCGCGCCACTGCTACCGCGAAATCCAAAAAAACATCATCGCCAACCACAGCTACGACTGCCCGCAAATCCTGATGCAAAACGTATCGCGCGGATACGCCCCCTATTTGCGCTGGCTGAAGCAGAGTTTAGGTTGATAAAACAGCCCCGCGCCGTCTGAAAAACGCTCAAGCATCATTATGAATTTACAGGGAAGTCCACTATAATGACGGCTTTTGATTTTCAGACGACCTTATAGTGGATTAACTTTAAACCAGTACGGCGTTGCCTCGCCTTGCCGTACTATCTGTACTGCCTGCGGCTTCGTCGCCTTGTCCTGATTTAAATTTAATCCACTATACGTCTGCATCCGCAATCCCAAACCAAAAGGAAACCCATGTTCCGCACCATGCTCGGCGGCAAGATACACCGCGCCACCGTTACCGAAGCCGACCTCAACTACGTCGGCAGCATCACCGTAGACCAAGACCTGCTCGACGCCGCAGGCATCCTCGTCAACGAAAAAGTCGCCATCGTCAATAACAACAACGGCGAACGCTTCGAAACCTACACCATCCCCGGCGAACGCGGCAGCGGCGTCGTCTGCCTCAACGGTGCCGCCGCACGGCTCGTCCAAAAAGGCGACATCGTCATCATCATGTCCTACGTCATGCTGTCCGAACCCGAAATCGCCGCGCACGAACCCAAAGTCGTCCTTGTGGACGAACACAACAAAATCCGCGACATCCTCTCCTACGAGCCGCCGCACACCGTCCTATAAAACAAAAAGGTCGTCTGAAACCGAAAAATCCGCTTTCAGACGACCTTTCAGCCATTTTCAGACGACCTTCAAGAAAGCCCCACCATCATGAACATCCGCATCAACAACCTCACCGTCGGCAACGACCTCCCCTTTACCCTGTTCGGCGGCATCAACGTCCTGGAAGACCTCGATTCCACCCTCAAAGCCTGCGAACAATACGTCAAAGTGACCGACAAACTCGGCATCCCCTACGTCTTCAAAGCCTCCTTCGACAAAGCCAACCGCTCCTCCATTCATTCGTTTCGCGGCGTCGGCTTGGACGAAGGCATGAAAATTTTCCAAGCCGTCAAACGCGAATTTGACGTACCCGTCATCACCGACGTCCACGAACCCTACCAATGTGCCCCCGTCGCCGAAGTCTGCGACGTCATCCAACTGCCCGCCTTCCTCGCCCGCCAAACCGACCTCGTCGTCGCCATGGCAAAAACCGGCAACGTCATCAACATCAAAAAACCCCAGTTCCTCAGCCCCTCGCAGATGAAAAACATCGTCGAAAAATTCCAAGAAGCAGGCAACGGACAAATCATCCTGTGCGAACGCGGTGCCAACTTCGGCTACGACAACCTCGTCGTCGATATGCTCGGCTTCGGCGTCATGAAACAAACCTGCGGCGGCCTGCCCGTCATCTTCGACGTCACCCACTCCCTGCAAACCCGCGAATCCGGTGCCGCTGCATCCGGCGGACGACGCGCGCAAGTGCTGGATTTGGCGCTCGCCGGCATGGCAACCCGCCTCGCAGGCCTCTTCCTCGAATCGCACCCCAACCCCGACCAAGCCAAATGCGACGGCCCCAGCGCCCTGCCGCTCGCCCAGCTGGAAGACTTCCTGACCCGCGTCAAAGCCGTGGACGAAACCGTCAAATCCTTCGCGCCTATGGACATCCGTTAACGCGGCATGGCAAACGAAAGGTCGTCTGAAAATTGAATCGTCGGTTTACCTTGTGTAAACTGACGGTCAGGCAATTTGGTATTTCAATCGATTTTTCGATATAAAATAGTCAATATGCAAACCATCAACATTGTGGGCAAACGCGAAAACCCCAAAAAACGGATTCGCCGCCTGCGCCCGATTCTTCAACTGCTCATTACATATAAGGAAAACAATATGAAAACATGGAAAACCCTACTTGGCGCCGCCGCGTTCACCTTGACCCTGACTTCTGCCGCCGTGGCGGAGACGGCTTATGTACCGGGTCTGCACGTTACCGAACCCAACCAGCTCGTTACCGCCAAAAAAGTCAAACGCAAAGACTTGTTCGGCATGTGGGGCAACACCAGTAAAAACGCTGACGGCTCCCTGCTCAACGCCAGTCTGATGCGCCCCGACGGTACCGGTCGCGACCTGATCCATTTCCAAGCAAATTCCGGCGATACGACCACCATTACCCAAGACTTCAAATGGAAATTCAGCCGCTGGAGACAAGAATTCCGCCAAACCGTCACCAACTACACTGTCAGCCGCAACGATAGCGCGCCCGAACAAAAACCTGACGAAATCGGCAAAACCGTCAGCTTCAAAGTCCCGCTCGTGTTGATGCTGGAAGGCAAACCCAACGTATTGGAAATGACCAATAAAGAAGGCACAGACAGCGTCCGTTATTACAAATACAACGAAGAAGCCATGCCAGAACTGCTGAAAAAACTGGAAGCGCAATAATCAATATTCCAATGCTGAAAGGTCGTCTGAAAACCTGATTTCAAGGTTTTCAGACGACCTTTTTTGTTCCAAACTGAAAAGACAATACCCACTTTGATTTTTTATAGTGGATTAACTTTCAACCAGTACGGCGTTGCCTCGTCTTAGCTCAAAGAGAACGATTCTCTAAGGTGCTGAAGCACCAAGTGAATCGGTTCCGTACTATCTGTACTGTCTGCGGCTTCGTCGCCTTGTCCTGATTTAAATTTAATCCACTATATTCGCAATAATGGATTTTCAGAGATAGTAAATATGTTAATGCTATATTTAACAGCTTGAATTTTATCTGCAATTTTGATACGCTCAGAATGTAATCTTGTTGTTCTCCCCTTAAAATATCCAACCCTAGAGAGGTATTCAAAATGCGTGCTTCCTTATGCACCCTTGCCGTTTTGTCCGCACTGACCATGCTTGCCGCCTGCCAAAAAGAGCCTGAACCGGCACCGGTCGCACCCGCTCAACCTCAGGCACAAACCCAACCGCAACAAGAAGCATCCAAACCCAATCCCACACCGCCTGCTGCCGAAGCGCCTGCTGCATCCAGCCCTGCTTTGGTTCAAGAACCGGCAGCCTCGCAACAAGATCCTGCTGCACAGGCAATTCAGTCCAAGCCTTTGGGTGAAGGTACACTGGCTTTGACCAAAGCCAAAGTGGTCGGTCAGATTCTCAATGTGGAATTTATCTTCACACCGCCTAAACAAGCGGATGGCAGCTACAAAGCTCAATCAGAGTATATTAAAGTTAAAGATTTTGCCTATATAGATGAAAGCACCACTAAACGCATCAGCCTGCTGAAAGACGAAAGCGGCAAATATATGATTGACCCTGCCACCGATGCAAACGATATGACTATGATTTCCGCTCGTTCACCCAAAACCATCGCGATCAAATTTCCTGCACCTCCCGAAACTACGCCGACCATCACCATCGATTTCCCCGGCGCAGGCTCGTTTGATTCAGTTCAGGTAAGCCGCTGATTTTCCACCCTATCAGTGTGCAGGCTGCATTGAGCGGTCTGCACACTGTCTAAAACGCGAGGCTATTTATGAAAACATTGCGTTCTCTGACTTGTATCGCGGTTATTTCTGCACTATGCGCCTGCGGGCAAAAGCCTGATGAACCTGCCGCACCGCAACAACAGGCTTCTCTGGCGCAAGCTTCCGCTACGGAAACGCCGCAGCCCCAACCCGAACCCGTCGCTCCATCTGCCCCTACTCCTGCGCCAACCTCTGCTCCTGAGCCAGCACCCACCACAGCACAAAATAGCGCCGCCGCCGCCCAAGGCAGCAGCCTGACTGGACAAAGCAGCAGTTTGAGCGGTACGGAAACAGGCTTCAATATCCAGATCAATTTGTCGTCCGATGTCTTGTTTGATTTCGACAAAGCCGAACTCAAACCCGAAGCCGACAGCGAGTTGCAAAAAGCCGCCGACATCATCCGCCAGAAAGGCAAAGGGCTGATTCTGATCAGCGGCTATACCGACAGCAAAGGCAGCGACGCCTACAACAAACGCCTGTCTTTGGCGCGTGCGCAGGCAGTCAAAAACTGGTTTGAAGCACAAGGGTTGCATCAAAACTATCAAACCGAAGGTCTCGGCGCCACCAATCCCGTTGCGCCGAATACCAACGATGACGGCAGCGACAACCCCGAAGGTCGTGCTAAAAACCGCCGTGTAGAGATTATCGTCAATAAAACGAAGAAGTTGGGTGAATAATCTTACCCTTAAAACAAAGGTCGTCTGAAAACCAATTTGGCGTTTTCAGACGACCTTTTGTTTTCTATCTTTCATCTATAATGGGTTTCTAATGATTTATCACTATAAATAATCATCAATAGCATTTACATTTCAAAATAAAAAGAGTAAGGTTGCTCTGCTTTTCGGGTTTTCCGTTGGCTTTTAACCTGTAAACAATTGAATATGAGGAAGAAACATGAAGAAATTATGGATACTTGGCGCATTGGGTTTGAGCATGGCGGCGCAGGCGCATGATTTGTGGGTGTCGGCTCCGGTGCGTTTGGATTCGGGCAGTACGTTGAAAGCGGATTTGGGTTACAGCCATGATTTCCCGAATGTTGAGAAAATCGCCGACGACCGCGTGCATATTTTCAAACCGCTGCAATTGACCGACAAATCTGGGAAAACGGTTGATTTGACGAATAAAGGCGAAAATTACCAATATGTTTCCAAATCCCGCCTGAAAGACGGCTCGTATTGGGTCGGTGCGGTGTACAAACCGACTTTCTGGTCGCAAAACAGCGAAGGCTGGAAACAGAAAACCTTGAAAGACCTGCCTGGCGCGACTTATTGCGAACAGGCTCAGATGTTCGGCAAAGCGTTTTTGCAAGTGGGCAAAGCTGGTACGGATGAAAGCGTATTGACCCGTCCGGTCGGTCATGAATTGGAACTGGTTCCGCTGAAAAATCCGAATGAAGTCAAGGCAGGCGGTTTGCTGCCGATTAGAGTGCTTTATAAAGGCAAACCGTTGGCTAAAGCGACGGTAATGGCAAGCTCGGATACGCTGGCAGAAATGGATTTGGCGGCTACGCACGACCACCGCGAGCCGCAAGGTTTCTCAGGAAAAACGGATAAAGACGGTGTCGTCAATGTGATTCCTTTGATTGAAGGTTTGTGGAAAATCAAAGCCGTCCATCAGGCTGACTACGCCGATAAAAGCGTTTGCCAAGAGAACAAATCCTATGCGACATTGATCATGCCTATCGGAACGAAACGCGCGGCAGAACGGCATGAACACCACCATCATCAACACTAATTAAGTGTAAAAGATCAAAAAGGTCGTCTGAAAAAGTTTTCAGACGACCTTTCTTTATAGATGGCGGATTTACAAACCCAATGCAGCGGCATGAAACTCGATATGCGAGTCGATAAAGCTGGCGATGAAGAAATAATCGTGTCCGTAGCCGGGGCGGACTTTATATTGCACGTTGAAGCCGTTGGCGCGGGCGGCGTTGACGAAGGCTTCGGGTTGCAGTTCGTTGGGGAACAGCGGGTCGGCGCCGCCTTGGTCGATGAGTATCGGCAGTTTGCGGGAGGCCGTCTGAATAAGCGATGTGCTGTCGTATGCCTGCCAAGCATCCGACTCCTTGCCCAGATAGGCGGCAAACGCCTGCTTTCCGCCTCGGCTGGCAGTCGGGTGGCACAAGGGGGCGAACGCAGAAACGGCGGCATAGCGACCGGGGTTTTTCAGGGCGATGGAAAGTGCGCCATACCCGCCCATGCTGAAACCTGCGATGCTGCGCTCTTGGGTGGTGGGGAAATGCCGTTCCACCCAATCGGGCAGTTCGCGGCTGATATGGCTATACATCTGATAATGCGCCGCCCACGGCTGTTCGGTCGCATCGACGTAAAATCCCGCGCCTTGTCCGATAAATTCGTTCGCGCTGTCGCTGATATGGCTGCCTCGCGGCGAGGTGTCGGGGAAAACGACGATGATGTTCCATTGCGCGGCAAAACGCTGGATGCCGGTTTGGCGTATCAGTTCCGAGCCGTCGCTGTGTAGTCCCGACAAAAAATACAAAACCGGCGCGGGATAGCCTTTCAATACCTGCGGCGGCAGGTAGATGCCAAAAGTCATGTCGGTTTGGCAGGTTTCGGAATAGCAGCGGTATTGCTCCTGATGGCCGTTGAACATTTTGGCGCGGGAAAGCAGGTGTAATTCGTGTGCGGACATAGATAGGATGGGATAAAAAAAGCGAAGGCATCATCTTAACAGAAAGACCGCGTTACGGGCTGTTAAAAACCTATCGAACGGTATGGTTTCAGACGACACTAATCTATACACAAACTCTGTGGATAAGTTTGTTGATAAGCTTTGGGTAATCGGAAATTTTGCTTTTGGAACAACCCAAGCCTTTCAGTGCTTAAAAAATAGTCAAATAAAATACAATAAAATCAATTAGTTATAAAAATAAAAAATTTCAAAGGATTTATGGGAAAAATCTATAAGCAAAACAAGCCAATGCGAAATTGTGTATAAAAAGTGATTGACACGCCTGATAAATGTCAAATGGATTAGCTCAAAAAGAAAGGCGGCGGCTGTTCGCGCATAGGGAAAAACTTCAATCCCCCTGCCTTTCGCGTTACAATACACGCTTACTTTTTTACACAGAAAAACACACCATGAAAGCCAGCCAATTTTTCATTTCCACCCTGAAAGAAGCACCCGCCGAAGCCGCGCTTGCCAGCCACAAGCTGATGATTCGCGCCGGTCTGATTAAAGCCAACGCGTCCGGCCTTTATACTTGGATGCCGATGGGGCTGCGCGTGTTGCGCAAAGTCGAAAACGTCGTGCGCGAAGAAATGGCGCGCGCAGGCAGCGTGGAGTTGCTGATGCCGGTGGTGCAGCCTGCCGAGCTGTGGCAGGAATCCGGCCGCTGGGAATTTTACGGTAAAGAGTTGCTGCGCCTGAAAGACCGCCACGACCGCGATTTCTGCATGGGCCCGACCTGTGAAGAAGTCATCGCCGACATCGTGCGCAAAGAAATCAACAGCTACAAACAGCTGCCGAAAAACTTTTACCACATCCAAACCAAATTCCGCGACGAAGTGCGCCCGCGCTTCGGCGTGATGCGCGCGCGCGAGTTCGTCATGAAAGACGCTTATTCCTTCCATGCCGACTACGCCTCGCTTCAGACGACCTATGACGCCATGTACGACGCTTACTGCCGCATCTTCACCCGTTTAGGCTTAGAATTCCGTCCCGTCGCCGCAGACACTGGCAGCATCGGCGGCACCGGTTCGCACGAGTTTCAAGTGTTGGCGGAAAGCGGCGAAGATGTCATTACGTACAGCGACACTTCCGATTACGCCGCCAATATCGAGCTGGCGCCGACCTTGCCGCTCAAAGGCGAACGCGCCGCTGCTCAGGCAGAACTGGCCAAAGTACACACGCCGAATGTCAAAACCATTGATTCATTGGTTGATTTCCTCAGCATTCCGATTGAAAAAACACTGAAATCCATCGTAGTCGAAGGTGAAAACGAAGGCGAAATCGTCTTATTGCTGTTGCGCGGCGACCATGAGTTCAACGACATCAAGGCCGAAAAACTCGCAGGCGTGAAATCGCCGCTGATCATGGCAGACCCTGCCGCCATCCGTGCGCAGTTCGGCGCAAACGGCGGCTCGCTCGGCCCCGTCGGCTTCACAGGCAAAGTCTATGCCGATTTCGCTACTGAAAAAGGCGCAGACTGGGTTATCGGCGCAAACGAAGACGACTACCACTATACCGGCTTCAACTTCGACCGCGACGCCGCCGAGCCTGAGTTTGTCGATTTGCGCAACGTCGTCGAAGGCGACGAAAGCCCCGACGGACAAGGTCGTCTGAAACTGGCACGCGGCATCGAAGTCGGACACGTTTTCCAATTGCGCGACAAATACACCCAAGCCATGAACGTGAGCTTCCTCGACAACAACGGCAAATCGCAAATCATGGAAATGGGCTGCTACGGCATCGGCATCACCCGCGTCGTTGCCGCCGCCATCGAGCAGAACAATGACGAAAAAGGCATCATCTGGACCAAAGCGATGGCACCGTTTGAAGTCGTTATCGTGCCGATGAACTATAAAAAATCAGACGCCGTGCGCGAAGCCGCCGACAAAATCTACGCCGAACTGCTGACGGCAGGCGCAGACGTCCTCCTTGACGACCGCGACGAACGCGCAGGCGTGCTGCTGAATGACTCCGAGCTTCTGGGCATTCCGCACCGCATCGTCATCGGCGACCGCGCCTTAAAAGAAGGCAATGTCGAATACGCCGAACGCCGCGACAATCAGGCGCAAACCATAAGCCTGAATGAGATCGCCGGCAAAGTTTTGGCTGCATTGAAAGACTGATGACGGTTTAAGTAGAATGCAGATGAAAAAGGTCGTCTGAAAACTGGGAACAGGTTTCAGACGACCTTTTTATGTGCTTAAAACAAATATAGTGGATTAAATTTAAACCAGTACGGCGTTGCCTCGCCTTGCCGTACTATTTGTACTGTCTGCGGCTTCGTCGCCTTGTCCTAATTTAAATTTAATCCACTATAATCGCATTTAAGGCTAAATTTCATTTACTGCCCCAAACTGCCTATCTCATCCATTCATTCCAACAATCCATAATGGTACGCGGATGATTTTGAACCAATTGTTTATAAAAAATAGCGAATCCGCCGGCTTTGGGATAAAAATGATAAGCAACTTGACTTCCGTCCGCCCTAAACTCCAGCCTCCAAACATGAGTTCCGAAAAGAGCCATCATCGTCCTACTCAAATAAATCAAATCTTGAAGAGGATGACGTGCTTTGATTTCACTGCCTTCACAAATGAAAATCTCGTTTTTGCCAAAATAAATCCGTTCGTTATCCAATAAATTACCGAGACTGATGCAGGTGAGCGGTTCGTTTTCCCAAATGATTTCAGGCGCTGGCCGTACTCTGCGGGCAATCAGGATGAAAATGAAGCATCCAACTAAAAATATAAAAATGTATGCCATAGCTGACAAGCTGAATAAATGATGATGAAACGCGGATAATCATATGGTAAATTTGCGTATTGGGAAACTCATTATCAATATCTTAATATTGTCTTGAGTAATCAGCCTTGCCGACAAATTTCTTTTAATGAGCCAAATAAATAAAAATAAGAATTGATTGCATTTGTATTTTGAACTAAGATAGCCCATATTTCACACCTCGTCTGAAACGACCATGCGCTACCATTTCCCGATTTCCGTCGATATGTACGACTTTTTGACCACAGGCCGATTTGATTATTTGGAAATCGGGCAGACGGCGGAGATGATTCTGCAAATGTTCCCTGCGCCCGAATGCGTGCCTAAAGGGCTTTTGGTGAAAAGGGGCTGGAACATTTGGCTCTATGGCGATATCGAGCTGCATTTTTCAGATGACCGCCTGACCCAAATCCGTGCGGATTTCCAACCCGGCGCCTCGTTGAACGGCGGGCGTTGGTTGAGCCTGAATCCTTGGTTTTTCAGGCATGCAGACAAGCTTGATTTGTATTCCGCCATAGCCAAACTCGTGCAACACCATATCGACTTCATCAAAATTGATACGCCTTCCGCCCTGATTTTGCGTTTGCAAAGCGGCGTAGAGCTGATGTTTGAAAAGTGCAATGGGCAGCGTCTGTTCGCTTTTTGCAAACAAAAAACCACCCTGCCCCAATGGGCGCATGAAACGGCGTAGGTTCAAGTCATCGGGCAAATCTTGAAAACCCGCTTCTCTTCCCTGATCAAAGGTCGTCTGAAAAGTGAAATACCGTTTCAGACGACCTTCGTTTGTCGTTTTCCGCTAAAATACCCGTCTCTTTTTTCTTCACAACCATCTTCAATGACCCAGCGCAAAATCATCCATATCGACATGGACGCGTTCTACGCATCGGTAGAACTGCGCGAGCAGCCACATTTGAAAGGGCTGCCCGTGGTCGTCGCGTGGGAAGGCGCGCGTTCGGTGATTTGCGCCGCATCGTATGAAGCGAGGCAGTTCGGGCTGCATTCCGCGATGTCGGTGGCGACGGCGAAAAGATTGTGCCCGCAAGCGGTGTATGTGCCGCCGCATTTCGATTTGTACCGTCAGGTTTCCGCGCAGATTCACGCCGTATTCAGGCGTTATACCGACTTGATCGAACCCTTGTCGCTGGACGAAGCCTATCTTGATGTGACCCACAATTTCAAAAATATCCCCTACGCCAGCGAAGTCTCCAAAGAAATCCGCGCCGCCATTTTTGCGGAAACCGGCCTGACCGCCTCCGCTGGCATCGCACCGAACAAATTTCTGGCAAAAATCGCGTCGGACTGGCGCAAGCCGAACGGGCAATTCGTCCTGCCGCCGCACAAAGTCATGGCTTTTTTGGAAACCCTGCCTTTGGGCAAAATCCCCGGCGTGGGCAAGGTAACGTTGAAAAAAATGCAGTCGCTGGGCATGCAGACAGCAGGCGATTTGCGCCGTTTCGAGCGCGGCGAACTTTTAAACCATTTCGGACGTTACGGCTACCGCCTTTACGATTTGGCGCGCGGTACGGACGAACGCCCCGTCAAAGCCGAACGCGAACGCCTCCAAATCTCCACCGAAATCACCCTGCCCGAAGACCTGTCGCTCGAACAGGCAGCCGGACACCTGCCCCACCTTGCCGAAGACCTGTGGCAGCAAATCATGCGCAAAAACGTCGAAGCCAAAGGCGTAACCCTCAAGCTGAAAACCCACGATTTCCGCATCATCACCCGCTCCCTGACCTACTCTTCCGTCCTGCCCGACACCGACGCCCTGCTTTGCGCCGCGCAAACCCTGATGCAGCGCGTGCCGCCCCAGCGCGAAGACGCCTTCCGCCTCATCGGCATAGGCGTGAACCACCTCGTGCCGAAAGACCAGCAGCAATCGCTTTGGTTATAAAGAAATAGAAAAGCATTCTTTCCCCTTCACGCGAGACCGCCCGACAATAATGTTCCGAACAAACTTTCAGACGACCCCTTTTGCCGCAAGAGAGGTCGTCTGAAAACAAAAATCAAGGAACAGCCAACCATGTCCCTCTTCCGCCCCCAGCTTTGGACCATCCTGACGACAGGCGAAGCCGAACGGCGCAGACTGCCCAAGTTGACCGCCACGCTCGAAACCCGCCTCAAACACATCGCCCGCCGCTATTCGCAAGCCGTTTTCGCCTCCAGCCTTGCCGTCGAAGACATGATCGTTACCGACGCCATCTGCCGCCTGAAACTTCCCCTGCGCATCATCACCCTCGACACCGGCAAGCTCAATCCCGAAACCGCCGCCCTGATTACCGCCGTCAACGTCCGCTACCAAACCGAGCTGGAAGTTTTCCACCCCGACCCCGAAAGCGCGCGGCAGTTTGAGCAGGAATTCGGCTCAACCGCCATGTACGACAGCGTCGAGCTGCGCCGCCGTTGCTGCCACATCCGCAAAATCGAGCCGCTCAACCGCGCCCTAAAAAACGCCCCCGCATGGCTGACCGGACAACGCCGCAGCCAATCGGCAACCCGCAGCGAATTGGATTTCGAAGAAACCGACCACAGCCGCAACATTGCCAAGTTCAACCCCATTTTCGACTGGGAAGAAAGCGACGTCTGGGCATACGCGCAAGCCTACGATGTCCCGCTCAATGCCTTGTATTTCCAAGGCTACCCGAGCATAGGCTGCGAACCCTGCACCCGCCCCGTCAAAGCAGACGAAGACATCCGCGCCGGACGCTGGTGGTGGGAAAGCAAAGACAGCAAAGAATGCGGGCTGCACAAATAACCCTTGTCATGCAAAGCAAAAAGGTCGTCTGAAAACCGAATTCAGGTTTTCAGACGACCTTTTTCATAAGTCGGCTTTCCTTAAATTTTTAAGGGGTGAAAAATAGGCATTTTCTATTTCAAATTATTATCAATTTTCAGAACAACAACATCGTTTTGAAAAAATGAATTCGCCTTAACTTCATAGCCTTAACAGAATTAACCCAAGAAGGCTTGACCTAATGATTTAATATGTCTATGGTTAAATAAAAAATAACAATAATCTACATACGCACCGCAATGCTTTTTCCCCTCCTCCTCACAGAAAGGATATTGCAATGCCCTGCTTGAACCTCACGCTGCCACGCCTGACTGTCTTCCTGCTGTCCACCTTCGCAGCATTCTCCGCCGCCGCACATGGAAACCACACCCATTGGGGCTACACCGGACACGACTCCCCCGAAAGCTGGGGCAATCTGTCTGAAGAGTTCCGTTTATGTTCCACAGGCAAAAACCAATCCCCCGTCAACATCACCGAAACCGTCTCCGGCAGACTGCCTGCCATCAAAGTCAATTACAAGCCGAGCGCGGTTAACGTGGAAAACAACGGCCACACCATTCAAGTCAACTACCCGGAAGGCGGCAATACCCTCAGCGTGAACGGCCGCACCTACACCCTGAAACAATTCCATTTCCATGTACCCAGTGAAAACCAAATCAAAGGCCGCACCTTCCCGATGGAAGCCCACTTCGTCCACTTGGACGAAAACCGCCAGCCTTTGGTATTGGCAGTATTGTACGAACCTGGCAAAACCAACGACCGCCTCGCGCCTATATGGAACGTGATGCCGATAAAGGAAGGAAAGGTAAACCTCGACAAAGCTTTCGACGCCGGCACCCTGCTGCCGAAACGGCTGAAATACTACCGCTTCGCCGGATCACTGACCACGCCCCCGTGCAGCGAAGGCGTATCGTGGCTGCTGTTGAAAACCTACGACCACATCGATCAGGCGCAGGCAGAAAAATTCACCCGCGCCATCGGCTCGCACAACAGCCGCCCCGTCCAGCCGCTTAACGCGCGCGTTGTCATTGAATAAACGGTAAAGCCGTAAATGAAAAGGTCGTCTGAAAACCAAATTTAGGTTTCAGACGACCTTTTTACATGATGGTCTAAGGTTTCAGAACACCGAGTCCGGCGTATATCCGAAGGAAGAATCGCAATGCAGCATCAATCATCAGGATGAAACCTTGCCGCTTCGCGTTCTTTCATAGCAGTTTCCTTATCCTTCAATTTTGCCCCCAAACCCAAGCGTTTTTCATATTCCGATTGCGGCGTGCCGTCCTCCTGCATACCAAATGCGCTGGCATTTACCCAAAGCGCAAGGACGGCAACTACGAAAGCAAAAAATCCTACGATATACCAAAACATTTCTTTTCCTATCATGGGTCAACAAACGGGAAGAAGACAGATTTCCCGTTTGACCGGCAGCTTACTGCGGTTTGTGAAGGCAAAAATGTATCACAAATCCGGTCCGGTATAAATTGCCGATTTGCCCTGCCATACTTCGTGCAAACCTTATCTCAATCGGCATTGCACACTAATGCTTTTACCAATCAGACGGTTATATAGTGGATTAACTTTAAATCAGGACAAGGCGACGAAGCCGCAGACAGTACAGATAGTACGGAACCGATTCACTTGGTGCTTCAGCACCTTAGAGAATCGTTCTCTTTGAGCTAAGGCGAGGCAACGCCGTACTGGTTTAAAGTTAATCCACTATACAAACAAAAGCCGGTCTTTCCGCTCAAAGGTCGTCTGAAAACCCATATCTGCATTTCAGACGACCTAACGTCGGCATCCGAAAGCCTAACGGAACAAATCCAATGCCTTGACGAACACCATCACCACGCCGTAAGCCAGCGGGACGCCGACCAACATCCAACGCCACCAAACCGAAAAACCGCCTGCCGCAACTTTTTCCTGCAACAAGTAGGCATCGGAAACAGCAGTTTCGTCATCGGGATTGCCGCTGTGCGCCGCTGTTTTGATGTCGGTTTCATGGTGTTTTTCATGAACCGATCTGACGGCAAGGTTGCACAGCAAACCGACAATCAACAATCCCGCCATGATGTACATGGTCACACCGTATGCCTGCGCGGCGGGAACACCGCTGTCGATTTGGCTTTGGCGGATGTAGTTCACCAAAACCGGACCGATCACGGCAGCGGTTGACCACGCCAGCAAAATACGCCCGTGAATTGCGCCGACCTGATAAGTGCCGAACAAGTCTTTCAAATAAGCCGGAATCGCGGCAAAACCGCCGCCATACATGGAAATGATGATGCAGAATCCAATAATAAACAAAGCCTTGTTTCCACTCTCGCCAATGGACGGAACGGCAAAATACAGCAGCGAGCCGAGTACGAAAAAGATGGTGTAGGTATTTTTACGTCCGAGTTTGTCGGAAACGCTGGACCATAAAAACCGCCCGCCCATATTGAACAGGCTCAAAAGGCTGACGAAACCTGCCGCCGCCCCCGCGCCGATTGCCGCTTGTTTGCCGACCGAAGCCTCTGAAAACAGCTCCTGAATCATGACCGAAGCCTGTCCCAAAACGCCGATACCGGCAGTCACGTTCAGGCACAACACCCAAAACAACAGCCAAAATTGCGGCGTTTTCATCGCTTGGGAAACATTGACATGATTGCTGCTGACCAGCTTGTTTTTCACTTTCGGCGCGACATAGCCTTCAGGTTTCCAACCCTCCGCCGGCACGCGGATGGTGAAGGCGCCGAACATCATCAACACAAGGTAAAACAGCCCCAGAACGACAAAAGTCGGTGCGACGCCGACCGACACGTCGTCTGAAAACGCATTCATCAATGATACGGACAACGGCGAGGCAAGCATCGCACCGCCGCCGAACCCCATAATCGCCAAACCCGTCGCCATGCCCGGTTTGTCGGGAAACCACTTCATTAAAGTGGACACAGGCCCGATATAGCCCAACCCCAAGCCTATACCGCCGATCACGCCGTTGCCCAAATAGAGGAGAAACAGATTATGCGTGCTGACGCCGAGTGCCGACACAAAAAAGCCCAAGCTGAAACAGCACGCCGCAACAAACATCGCCTTGCGCGGGCCGACACGCTCCATCCAAGTGCCGAACAAAGCAGCAGACGCGCCCAACATAGCCAGCGCGATACTGAAAATCCAGCCCACAGTCGTCAGCTTCCAATCTCCGGTTGCCGATTCGGTAATGCCGATAAGCTTGGTCAGCGGCGCGTTAAACACGGAATACGCATAAATCTGCCCGATGGCAAGATGCACCGCCAAAGCGGCAGGCGGCACCAGCCAACGGTTGAAACCCGGCTTGGCAATCGTCGCCTCACGGTCTAAAAATTTCATAAAAGCCTCTTGATGTCTAATGAAAAACAGCGTTCTCCGCGAGGAAAACGCTTTAAATTGTTGACAATATTGTACCACGCTTTCATCTAACCTTTACTCCGCTTAACATGAGTTTTTTGAGCAGAAAAAAGAAAAATCATTCATAAACAACGAGGATTTGAAAACGATTTGATGACATCCGTAGCTTGGATTTTCATATCTCAGATAAAAGGTCGTCTGAAAATTGGTTTTCAGACGACCTTTTCGCTTGGTTAGGTCTTAAATCTGACCTACTTACTAATTTCTCTTAATCTAATTAGATTCTTCTCAATTTCATCTGTAACAATAGATTTATTCAATAAACCTGTTGTACCCAAAGCCAATACATATAAATATTCTATAAGTAAATTTACACGCCAAATATATTCTTCTTTAATTCCATCATCTATATATCTCTCAAGTTCTTCTTGTGCGGACTGTACAAGTTCACCATCAAGAATTTTTCGCATAAATTCTTGATGCTCGTCATCATCATGCCACTTAGATTTAACATCTTCGCGTAACATCCTAGTAATCTCTTCTTTAACATTTTTATCGGCTGTTAAATAATACTTAAGACAATAGCTTGGCTGAATAAATGTCCACAAATTAAAATTACAATTAAATTTTAAACTAGTTAGAATTTTTAAGCATATATCGACCCCTTCAAGTCGATTTGAACAAAATAAGCTAAATAATAAATTATTTGCTTATTCCAAATCGGTTTTGTTTGTTGGACTAAACTTTTTACTTAAAGATATAGCCTTTTTTTGCTGCTCTTTGGACAAATTTTCCAAGTTTAATAAATCAGAAAACATGATTTTTACCTCTCCATAAGCGAAACTATCTAAAATTTAATTTTTGCTTTATTCGGAATGTCACTTAATGCGTACCCAATAGAGCTACCTAAATCTCGATTCTCGGATGGATTTATGTTATGAATGTTTACCCCCTTTTCTCCTTCCTTGATCATCGACATAGACCGCTCATCTCTGTCAGCTCTTTTTGTACATTTTATCCCTTTTGATGTATCTTTTGAGACCTTTGCAAAAATAGTCTGTTAACGAAATTTGACGCATAAAAATGCGCCAAAAAATTTTCAATTGCCTAAAACCTTCCTAATATTGAGCAAAAAGTAGGAAAAATCAGAAAAGTTTTGCATTTTGAAAATGAGATTGAGCATAAAATTTTAGTAACCTATGTTATTGCAAAGGTCTCCTTTTCTTATATAGTATTTTTTGTCTATTGTAACAACAGAGAAACTGGGTTCTTTACAAAGGTCTCATAATGCTTACTCTGCTTAAGATGAGTTTCTTGCAAAGAAAAGAAGAAAAATTATTCATAAACAACGATGATTTGAAAATGATTTGATGACATCCGTAGCTCGGATTTTCATATCTCAGATAAAAGTTCGTCTGAAAATTGGTTTTCAGACGAACTCTATACTAACCAGTAATGAGGTTGCTAAAGAACAAATCTTTCAGACGACCTTAAATGTAAACTATGTGCGTACTTTGAAGTACGCCCTACCTATAAATCTGGAAATTTACGGATGTTAAGGACAATTCCTATGTGCAATGACACTTATTTTACCGATGAATTTATACAAGCTAATTATTATCTTGAACATGAAGATTATCAAAAAGCTTTTTATTTTTTGGAGAAAGGAGCTTTGCGAAAAGATGTTAATTGTTATAATAATTTAGCAGTTTTATATGATGTTGGATATGGGGTTCGAAAAAATCCATTTTTGGCACTCAAATGGTATAGAAAAAGTTGGCGATATGAAGGAAAAAGTGGTGGGCTGTGTTCTAATATTGCATCACTTTATGCAAGTTTAGGCAATATACGGCAAGCTAGATTTTGGTGGAACAAAGCAATATCAGAATTTAATGATGGAGATGCAGCTCTTGATTATGCAAAATTTTTAATTAACAGGAAAAATAAGAGAAGCTATCATAAAATAATAGAATTACTTAAGCTTGCTATCAAGAGCGATTATATTACTGAAATCTCTAAGGAAGAGGCAAGCCAATTGTTACAAAATCTAAAAAATTCATCATTTTAAGCTAAATGAATTTCTAAGAAAACCGCAAAGTCGTCTGAAGTAATTTTCAGACGACCTTTTCTTACAAATACTCGCCTTATCTGTTTAACTATCCTAACACCCTCAAAATGATTCACTATTTAAATATAAATTTTGATACATATTTCCAAAAAATTCAAATAGAAAAAGATAAGCCCATAGTCGCTTTAATCAGTCAAAACTACCTCAAAACAATAAATTATAATGATTTATTTGGATTAATTAAACAATACCCTTTATTCTGGATAATTCTTATTGGAGAAAATTCTGATATTTTAGAAGATGAATTTGATAATCTTTTGGAGGCAGAATCAATCAAAAATGACCATATGTTGAATGTAGTAACCACTAATTTTCAATTTAGTGATTTAACAATAGCGGATATAGAAGATATCTATTATGAATTTTTAATTTTACCCTGCCCAAATGGTAATTGCCAATATTTATCATTTTTAGATTTGAATCATACTAGTGACAGGAAAATTTTTAATTTCATCAAAGCACAGCTTAATAAAGTAACTTGGCAAACTTAAATTGTCCCCATGATTTCTGTTGACTATCACTAGCTAGACCCATTTCTTTTTCACTTAACTCAAAGGTGATATATGAAATTAAAAAGGTATATAACCATATCATTGCTATATTTGTCAGTGTTTTATATACTGTTTTTCATAGAACCTTGGATTGCGGAATTAGTTAATATGACCTTAACACTTCCTTGGTCCACTTTTGAAGAAAATATTATTGCAGCCATAGGTTTGAATTTGAGTGCAACTGTCGATAACATACCATATAGAAGATTGATTCACCTTGCATACAGTATAATTTGTTTCTTAATAAATATAGTGCTTATAAGCAAGTTATTATATTTTTTTAAATCGCTAAGAAGTAAAGTCTGAAAAGTAAACGCAAGTTAGATTAAAACCCCGACAAAGCCGTAAGGTCGTCTGAAGTAATTTTCAGACGACCTTTTCCTACGGTAATTTAACATTAAAATTGCCCATTCCAAAACCTTATCGGATATGCCCATTCGTTGGACATGAAATGCTTACTGTAACGTTCTTGGCAGTCAGGCAGATAGAGGTTTTGCACATCGTGTCCCGGTATTTGCAACAGACCGGCAAAGGAGAGCGCGGTTAGTACATTTTGACGGAAATATTTATTGCCTTTGCAGTAAGGTGCGATGAGTTTAACAAGGTCGCTCAACGTTGACTTTTCAGCGGGTTCAGTGTTGTGGACTTTGCCGATAAATTCGTCTACCCAGCCTGTCGGCTCAAAATCGGTTTGCGCGTAGGGCATGGGCAATACAAGGCAAACGTAAGGATCAACTGCGTGATAAGCGGAAAAAACTTTATAAAACAGTTTGCTGGCTATGTACTCAGCCGTAAGTGGTCTATCTCAGATTTTTAGCAGTCGTTCAGCAGTGGCGTTGCGGTGGAAATGATAGGTACGGAATTCCTGCACCACGGCAAAATCACCGCGTTTGGCAGCGGCGGCAAACCGTTGCAGCAACGCAGTTTCATTGGTATGGCTCAGAGTGTGCAGCACGGCTTCGGCAGCTTCGTTAGGCGGAATCGAGGGTTTAGGCAGTCTGAAAACGGATAGAACTTTCTCATAAGCAGCCTGTAAAGCATCGTCTGTTTTAAGCTCCACCCAGCCCATTGCTTCCCGTCCCTCTTTATCGTAGTTCCAATGAAGGCTGAGCAACGTGTGCAGCCATTCCGCATCCAAGCGCATGGCTTTTGCCATATTGGAAATGGTGCGCTTTGCGCTTGTGCTTTGGTTGATTTGAGTGATACTGAGTGTTTTGGGCATGTTTTTGCTTTCGACGGAAGGTGCTTGTTGTTTTATTCCGAACAGTATCTGAGGCAGTGTGAAATTTTCGCTATAAGGCACGGCAATAGAAGTGGTGCAATCAATTTATTAAGATATTTTGCCAGTATGCGGTTGGACGGCATCGTATCCACCCGTTGCCAAAAAATCTGCAATATCATACACAGAAGCGATATATTGTCTGTTCCAATTGCCGTGCTCTTCGAGACTAATTAGGCGGACACTGCGTTGGGGAGGCATACTGTCGGGATAATGGTATAGAGTATTGGCGATAACAAAATAAAAATTCCGTTTTGCGGCATCATCCAATGAACGATGTCCGACAATCGGCCATGTGCCGTCCTTAAGCAGGTGGTTACCAGTGAACAATACGGGTTGGCGCATTTTTTCCGCCCAATTCATCGGCAGCAGGTACTGGAGGTTTTCAGATATTGTTTGATCTTGCTGGAGAGCTAAAACCCCCATCATCAGCTTACTGTAATGGGAGAAAACCACTTGCGCGATACCGAAACGTCCATCTGCCAAAGGAACGGAGAAAATATCGCCTGATTGGATTTTTAGGGATTTCGGCATAATAATTCCTTTGTATTTATATGAACACAACTTATTTTTCAGACGACCTCAAAGATGGAAAGATCGTCTGAAATCAACGAATCAACACTAAATCTCCATTTACAAATCCTGCTGCGATGTGAGGCACACGAAAAACGGCGAGGTCTGGCAACTCGACTGTCAGTTTTCGCACGATTTTAATGACTGTTTCCAATACAATTTCCCAGTTTTGACCATACAACACAGATAAGTCGGGTTCGGCAGCCATAGGATGAAAATCATCATCCGGGCATGCCCAATCATCATCGTTCTCATCGAAATAGGTTGAACCGACTAGAGTGATTTGGTAAGGTTCAGCCAACTCGAACGACCAGGCCGCAATATCATGCGGGATATTCTCCCGACTTACAGCCATCAACCAGTTCCTAAAGTCAGTTTCTAGTTTAATCTCGAAATTCATGTGTATGCCTTTGTTTGTAAGATAATTAATTGCCTTTTCCGCTTAACTTTTAGGCGGCAACCAACTACTTGTCATACAATAGAATCAGAACATATGATTATATATTTACAAGAAGTAGGCATAATAATGAAACCTATACCATTTTCTATTGGACTAAGTTCTATACTCTTATTACTGTTCGAAGATAGAAAACTAGAAATGGGAAGTTTTTATCGTAATTTTTATTAGAACAAGCAATATCTATATGAATAATCATAGGTTAAATCATAAACCTACAAGACTGTAAGGTCGTCTGAAAACAACGTTTCAGACGACCTCAAAATCGTTATCTTACATCACATAGAAAACTTTTTCATCCATCAAATTTAGCATTCACTTCATGTGGATTGATACGGGCGTTTTCCTCCTGCCCTAGACCGACTAATTTACGCAGCCGGGTCATATAGGCATTGACATCCAAACCGCGTCCGTATCGTTGCGCTTCCCAAATGGTTTCCGCCAACGCATCCATCATGTCATGTTCGGCACTCACCCAGTCGTTGTTATAACGTGCGCAAAGCTGCTGATGAATTGCTCGAATACCTGGGGGCTGGTCAATGGCCGCTTGCTCTTGAAGAGAAAGATGCAGTGACATATGTAAAAACGGGTTGCTCTCCCCGTCTTCAGGTAGCCAGTTTTTGTCTAAGTAATCTTCAATGTTTTCAAGATAATGGGTATATTCGGGATGAGATTCGATAATGCGTAGGGCTTTATGCTGAAGTGCATCCAGTTGCAGCGGGGTCAGGCGGTTTTTCCAAACGTGTGCGAAAAATCGGCGGACGTCGTGGGTATTGACATCGTACATGATGAGAATTGTGGCTATTGAAGCGTCTGAGAGAATATGTAGAGAAATGGATTTATAGCGAGGCAGAACCTGATAACAAGTTCTGCCTCGCTATATTTTTATTACTGCTAAAACCCTTATTGGTCCACAAACGCGCGCTCGATCAGGTAGTCGCCGCGTACGCCTGTTTTCGGGGAAACGGTCAGACCGAAATCGTCCAAAACTTTGCAGGTGTCTTTCAGCATGGCAGGGCTGCCGCACAGCATGGCGCGGTCGTCTTGCGGGTTGATTTTGGGCAGGCCGATGTCTTCAAACAGTTTGCCGCTTACCATCAGGTCGGTCAGGCGGCCGTGGTGTTCGTAGTCTTCGCGGGAAACGATCGGGTAGTAAATCAGTTTTTCTTTAACCAAGTCGCCGAGGTATTCGTGTTCGGGCAATTCTTTGGTGAAGCGGTCGTAGTACGCCAAATCTTTTTTGTAGCGCACGCCGTGTACGAGGATGATTTTTTCAAATTGCTCGTAAATTTCGGGGTCTTTGGTGATGCTCAAGAAAGGGGCGATGCCGGTACCAGTGCTCAACAGGTAAAGGTGTTTGCCGGGATTCAGGTCGCCGGCAACCAAAGTTCCGGTCGGTTTTTTGCTGATTAACACGTCGTCGCCGACTTTAAGGTGTTGCAGGCGGCTGGTCAGAGGGCCGTCTTGGACTTTAATGCTGAAAAATTCGAGGTGTTCTTCCCAGTTGGCGGAGGCGACGCTGTATGCGCGCATCAGCGGCTTGCCGTCCACCATCAATCCGACCATGACGAATTGGCCGTTTTCGAAGCGCAACGATTCGTCGCGGGTGCAGGTAAAGGTGAAATACGCATCCGTCCAGTGGTGTACGGACAATACTTTTTGGGTATTGAATGCTGCCATTTGAGTTTCCTGTCGGTAAATCCGTCTGAACACGCGGGTCGGGCGGATGATGGTTTTAAAAGGGTTTTCAGACGACCTGTCTCGCCTGTGAATAGATAGTGCCGAATTAGAGCAAACGCGCAATTTTAAACGAAAATATTTATCATCACAATGCTTGCTGCCTCGTAGAGGTCGTCTGAAAACTTTTCAGACGACCTCTTGGGCAACACGCATTACTTATCTAAGGTTTCGCGGATAATTTCTTTAACGGCGGCTGCATTGTTCGGCACGACTTGGACGCGCTGCGGCAGGTTTTCCAAACCTTCCAACGCGGCAGGGCGCGGAATGGCGACATCGCCGACCGCTTCGCGTATGGTCGCATCGAATTTTGCCGCCAATGCGGTTTCCAAACACACAACCATCTCCCCTTCTTCGCGCACTTCGCGAGCGACTTTTACGCCATCGGCGGTGTGCGGGTCGATGAGTTCTTTGTCTTGCTCGTAAACCTGCTTAATGGTGGCGAGGCGGTCGGCGTGGGTGGATTTGCCGGAGGTAAAACCGTATTTGCCGCCGACTTTTTCCAAGGCAAACTGCAAGTCAAAGCCTTTGCCCGCCGCTACTTCCGCCCACAGCGTATTGATTTCCTGAGGATCGCGATCCATCAGGTCGAACACGAAACGCTCGAAGTTGGACGCTTTGGAAATGTCCATAGACGGGCTGGAGGTAACATAAGTATGCTCGCTGTTTCGCGGGCGGTATGCGCCGGTTTTGAAAAACTCGTCCAACACATCGTTTTCATTGGTCGCGACAATCAGGCGGCGGATAGGCAGGCCCATTTGTTTGGCGATGTGTCCCGCGCAAACGTTGCCGAAGTTGCCGCTCGGCACGCAGAAGCTGACCTGCTCGTCATTGCTTTGCGTCGCCTTGAAATAGCCTGCAAAGTAATAAACCACTTGCGCGACGATGCGTCCCCAGTTGATCGAATTAACCGTACCGATATGGTATTTTTCCTTGAACGCGGCATCGTTTTGCACCGCCTTCACAATGTCCTGACAGTCGTCAAACATACCCTTCACGGCGATATTGTGGATATTCTCGTCTTGCAGACTGTACATCTGCGCACGTTGGAACGCGCTCATTTTGCCGTCGGGTGACAGCATAAATACATTCACGCCCTTTTTACCGCGCAACGCATATTCCGCAGCCGAACCCGTATCGCCGCTGGTTGCGCCCAAGATATTGAGTTCCCTGCCCTTTTTGTTCAACACATATTCAAACGCATTGCCCAAAAACTGCATCGCCATATCCTTGAACGCCAGCGTCGGGCCGTTGGACAGGGCTTGGATTTTGATACCGTCGGACAAAGTACGCACAGGCGTGATTTCCTTAGAGCCGAACGCCGCTTCCGTATAAGTACGGTTCACAATATCGCGCAAATCGTCCGCCGGAATATCCGTTACAAACAGGCTCATCACCTCAAACGCCAGCTCCGGATAGCTCAAACCGCGCCACTTGTCCAAAGTCTCGCGGCTGACCTGCGGATAACGCTCCGGCAGCATCAAACCGCCGTCGGGCGCAAGCCCCATCAACAAAACCTCGCTAAATGGTTTATGCGCCGTCTCGCCGCGCGTACTGATATATTTCATGATTTCTTCTCTATAAAAACAAAAATATTGCCAATCAAAACAGGAAACCTGCCAGCGAACAATCCCGCAAGCCACCCTATCCCGACCTTAATCCACTATAAACTTTCAGACGACCCCGATACACAGAGGTCGTCTGAAAAACATTATCTATACAAACGCTTGAAACAAGCATTGACGGTTTTCACCGTTACCGACGCAATCGCACGATCGCGCGAAGAAGGATTCAAAACATCCATCAACTCTTGCGCGGACACCTGATTCGGCGCCTCCTCGCTCGCGCAGCCGCAGATTTTGTCTTCCCACTCGCGCTGTTTGTCCGCGCTCATCGTCAGCGCAATCAAACGCCACTCATTACGCTTGTTCAACTCCGAACGGCATTGATGATCAACCGCCATTTTCACCACGCTGCCGCCAATCCCCGTACCGCCGCCCAAACCGCCGAACGCCGAGTCAGCATCATAAGCGCAACCGCCCAACAACACCGCCACAGAAGCAACGGCGACCATCTTTTTCATATTCATAACCATCCCTTGCCGCAAGGTCGTCTGAAACGCCCCGCAAAGTCTTTAAACAAACGCGTATTATACCGTAAGCAGTGTGAGATGGGGGATTGGGAGACGTGGGGTATAATTTGGAAAATATTGAATGATCTTATAGAAATAAGGAGTGGTATTCAAAATGTACAAACCAAAGAAAAAATCTTCATTTGTTGAAGTCTTGGAAATAATCGGCAAATCGATAACAATTTTAGCTTCAGCAGGAGTGATATTAGGCGGCTTTCTTTCCTACAGCTACTTATCTTTCATCCGGCAGCCAAGTGTTTTTACCGATGCAATATCAAATCCTTCTAGTCTAGCATCTATTTTAATCACATTTGTATTAACAATAATAGCCCTTATTAGCCCATATATTTTCCCTCACATACTTATCCCTTTATCGAAAGATGTTAAACAGGAAAAAATAGCTATTAAAAATCTGCTACCATGCTTATCCATAGCTCCTTTAACATTTATAGCAATAATTACATATATATATTTATCCAATGATCTTCCTAAAATCATATTAGAATATATTTCATATATCGCTATTTTTCTCCCTGTGAGTGTATATTTAATTCAAATAACAATCAAAAACAGGAAAGATATTGAAATTTTTATATTAAAATTTATTTTCTATGCAATATACTACCTAGTATCAGCATTGATCTTGTTTCCTATAATCATTATTTTTACTATTCCAGCTTTAATTTATTTAATAATATTTTCAAATAATGATATAAAAAATATATATATAATTAAAATTATTGATTTTTTAAAAAAATTAAAAAATTATTTTTCTAAAAATAAGAATAAAAAAAGAAAAAATAAGATAACAGAGGAAATTACTACATTAATACTCTTTATAATGATAATTATACTCTCATCTGCTACAACATTTTTATACTCCTTAGTTTTTATAATAATGACTAACGATTGGTTGCCTGGAGAAGAAACTCAATACTTATACTTACTTTTTCTCGGCATAATGATGCTATTGAATGTCTTCTTAGTCTCTCGCTTCATTCGCCACCAAAAAAACAATAAAAATGATCATAAGAAAGTTCTTATATTTCCTTGTATGATTGCTTTTTTTTCATTACTCTTGATAGTAATACTATCTGAAAATTTTTCTGTGCGTATGCTTTATCCAGTTCGTTTTACAGAAATACCACAAAACTCTTCATGGTATTTATTACACAATAATTTTCAACAAAACAATGGCTTGCAAGAAACTAGTGGGATTGATAAAAATGACTTATTCAAGTTAAAACAGAAATTTAAATGCTCTGTGCTCTCAGAAAAAGAAAAAGTAGAAAAAGACATTACCTGTTCTTCAATCCCCGAACAACGCAACAACGCCCTATACGGCTACATGGCTTGGAACTTAGGCGACACTAAGGTCTTCTGCCCACCAACTGTTGAAAACAACAAAGGAAAAAAGGAAGCCGCAAAATTAGCAACAGAATGTATCGTTATCAGTGGGAAATTCCTGCAAATTTTGAATGAAAACTATATTGATATTATGCCCAAAGAGCGTTAATCCTCCTTTCAGACGACCTGCTATAATCCACGTCGTCTGAAAACCCTCTTTCACGGAAACCGCCATGTCCGACCTTTTCACCCGCCAACCCGATGCGCCGCTTGCCGAACGCCTGCGCCCGCATACGCTTGATGACGTTATCGGGCAGCAGCATTTAATCGGCGAAGGCAAGCCGCTGCGTGTGGCGGTGGAAGGCGGGAAACCGCATTCTATGTTGCTGTGGGGGCCGCCGGGCGTGGGCAAGACGACGTTGGCGCGGATTTTGGCGCAGAGTTTCAATGCCCAGTTTCTGCCTGTTTCCGCCGTATTCTCCGGCGTGAAGGACATACGCGAGGCAATCGACAAGGCAGAAATCGCCTTGCAGCAGGGACGCGCGACGATTTTGTTTGTCGATGAAGTCCACCGCTTCAACAAGGCGCAGCAGGACGCGTTTTTGCCCCATGTCGAAAGCGGTTTGCTGACCTTTATCGGCGCGACTACGGAAAATCCGTCGTTTGAAGTCAATCCCGCGCTGTTGAGCCGCGCGCAGGTGTATGTTTTGCAATCCTTGTCTTCAGACGACCTCAAGAAACTGATTGCCAAAGTATTGGCATTGCCCGAATACCGGGATTTCACGATTGAAGCCGATGCGCAGGAGCTGCTCGTCAATACCGCCGACGGCGATGCGCGCAGATTGTTGAATTTATTGGAGCAACTTTTACGCGCCGCCGACACACGTCGTCTGAAAACCCTGACCGCCGAATTTCTCGTCGACAGCTTGGGCGCGCAAATCCGCCGTTTCGACAAAGGCGGCGAGAGTTTCTACAACCAAATCTCCGCCCTGCACAAATCCGTGCGCGGCTCGCATCCGAATGCCGCGCTGTATTGGTTCTGCCGTATGCTCGACGGCGGCACTGACCCGCGCTACCTCGCCCGCCGCATCGTGCGCATGGCGTGGGAGGACATCGGGCTTGCCGACCCGCGCGCCTTCCAAATCGCCAACGATGCCGCCGCCACCTTCGAACGCTTAGGCTCGCCCGAAGGCGAACTCGCGCTGGCGCAAGCCGTGCTGTACCTTGCCGCCGCCGCGAAATCCAACGCGGGCTACAAGGCATACAACCAAATGCGCCGCTTCGTCAAAGAAAACGCCAGCGACGAAGTACCCGTCCACCTACGCAACGCCCCGACCAAGTTGATGAAGGAATTGGGCTACGGACGCGAATACCGCTACGCCCACGACGAACCGAACGCCTACGCCGCCGGTGAAAGCTATATGCCCGACGGCTTGGACGAACCGGATTTCTACCAACCCGTCCCGCGCGGGCTGGAAATCAAAATCGGCGAAAAGCTGGAATGGTTGAAATCGCTGGATGAAGAGGCGTTGGATAAGCAGAAGTAAATGGCGTCTCGCATTTCAGACGACCTGTTCCACAACGACGGTCAAATGCTTGTATCGTCAAGCTAATTTGGCTACAATCCGATTTTCCTTTTTCTTGCTGAATAATCGAACACAGAAAAAATCGCGGCTGCTGAACCCGATTTCCGAAACGAAGTTAGAAAGCAGATAATGGACAATTTAGACCACAGTCGCAGCCGTGCATGGCGGCGGCATCAAGCAAAACGACCCAGCCATCGCGTACACGGCAAAAACCCTTCTGAGGGTAAGCTCGAGAAAAAGTGGGATTTGATGTATTTCCGCAGGAATAAAGTCAAACGCGCGCAAAAACTGGGCTTTGTTTACCCCTTCAGGCAGCATGAATTTGAAGCCGAATGGTTTGATTAACTTAAAACACATTTCGACTCAATCGAGATGATTTTCACAAGGCGGATATTTCTCCGCCTTTTTTAATTTCTATGAACGCACTTTTTATTTGCAGCCGCAACCAATGGCGCAGCCCCACTGCTGAAGCGGTATTCCGACGCTATCCGAACGTACAGACCCGTTCCGCAGGCACAAGCCCTAACGCACGGCACACCGTTTCCATCAACGACATCGCATGGTCGGATAAGATTTTTGTGATGGAACAAAAGCATAAAAACCGCCTGTCGGCGCAGTTTCCCCGAGCTTTGCAACATAAGGAAATCATTGTTTTGGACATTCCTGACGATTACCGCTATATGGACGAAGAATTGATCGAGATATTGAAGGAAAGCGTCGAGCCGTATTTGTCTGACAGCTAGTCTATAAGAGCTTGAATAAGCAAAGGTAAAGGGTATGGATAAGGTTTCAGACGACCCCAAAGGTCGTCTGAAAATCCAATCATCAAAAGAAAAACCGGATTCCCAGTTGATGGTAATCCGGTTTGTTTTATTTCACACTTAGAAATTCATTCTCACGCCTACGCGGACGGAGCGAGTGGACAGCGGCGCAGTTGGCAAGGTTGAATGCGTCAACAAACCATTCAGATGCACCTTGCCGTGTTTATCTGATTAAAGCCTATCATTCATTGAATCACAGCAGCCACGTTTTTCAGACGACCCTCCCTGCCGTATAATGCCTTTTTCCGTTCCCGCTTCCTAAACAAACATCATGACCGAATCCATCCGCCTCCCCGCCGCCTCGCTCAAGCCCGCCACCGTCGCTCTGCCCGGCTCCAAAAGCATCAGCAACCGCACTCTGCTGCTCGCCGCCTTGTCCGACAACACTTGCGAAATCCATTCCCTGCTCAAATCCGACGATACCGATCGTATGTTGGAAGCACTCGATAAACTCGGCGTTGAAATCGAATATCTTGCCGAAGGTCGTCTGAAAGTACACGGCACAGGCGGACGTTTCCCCAATCGGACTGCCGATTTGTTTTTAGGCAACGCAGGCACGGCGTTCCGTCCGCTGACTGCCGCGCTGGCGGTTTTGGGCGGCGATTATCATCTGCACGGCGTTGCGCGTATGCACGAACGCCCTATCGGCGATTTGGTCGATGCGCTGCGGATTGCTGGCGCCGATGTCGAATATCTCGGCAACGAACACTATCCGCCGCTTCATATCAGCGAGCGCCAAGACCGTGGCGAGCGCGTGATTCCGATTAAAGGCAATGTGTCCAGCCAGTTTTTGACCGCCCTCTTGATGGCGCTGCCGCTGACCGGACAGGCATTTGAAATCCGTATGGTCGGCGAGTTGATTTCCAAGCCCTACATCGACATCACCTTGAAACTGATGGCGCAATTCGGCGTACAGGTTGCCAATGAAGACTACCGCGTCTTCAAAATCCCCGCCGATGCCCGCTACCATGCGCCCGAACACTTACACGTCGAAGGCGATGCTTCCAGCGCGTCCTACTTCCTCGCAGCCGGTTTGATTGCCGCCACGCCCATCCGCGTTACCGGCATCGGCGCAAACAGCATACAGGGCGATGTCGCCTTTGCCCGAGAGCTGGAAAAAATCGGTGCGGATGTAGTGTGGGGCGAAAACTTCGTCGAAGTCTCGCGCCCGAAAGAACGCGCCATCCAAGCCTTTGATTTGGATGCAAACCATATCCCCGATGCCGCCATGACCCTCGCCATCGTCGCGCTTGCCACAGGACAACCCTGTACGCTGCGCAATATCGGTTCATGGCGCGTCAAAGAAACCGACCGCATTGCCGCGATGGCAAACGAGTTGCGCAAACTTGGAGCTAAAGTTGTCGAAGAAGCCGAAGCGATTCACATCACCCCGCCTGAAACGCTGACTCCCAACGCCGTCATCGACACTTACGACGACCACCGCATGGCGATGTGTTTCTCGCTGGTTTCCCTGTTGGGCGTACCCGTTGTCATTAACGACCCGAAATGCACCCATAAAACCTTTCCGACTTATTTTGAAGTGTTCTCATCGCTGACCGACGCGGTTTAAAACAGAGAACGTTTCTCCCCCAACAAAAAAGGTCGTCTGAAAAGCATCCATTGCTTTTTCAGACGACCTTTGCGTATTTGCCAGATAGTTACTGCTCTTCCAAGCGTCCGTCGTGCATCAACATGACCCGATCAAAGCGTCCAGCCAATTCGTCATCATGTGTCACCACAATCAGACTGGTATTCAACTCAGATTTCAGGTCCAGCATCATATCGAGTACATTTTGCGCATTTTTACGGTCAAGATTACCTGTCGGCTCATCGGCAAGCAGGCATTTCGGACGCGTCACCAGCGCGCGCGCAATGGCGGCACGTTGGCGTTCTCCACCGGAAAGCTCGCTGGGGCGGTGCTGTATGCGTTGTTTCAAACCTGCTTTTTCCAACATTTCAACCGCACGCTGTTCTGCTTCGGCTTTTTTCATCTTACCGATTAAAAGCGGCATCATGACGTTTTCCAAAGCGGAAAATTCAGGCAGCAAATGGTGGAACTGGTACACGAAACCCAAATACTGATTACGCAGCAGACCCAGTTGCTTCTGTCCCAACTGACTCAAATCCTGCCCCATCAGCACCACGCTGCCGGAAGTCGGCTTATCCAAACCGCCCAAAATGTGCATCAAAGTCGATTTGCCGCTACCGGACGAACCGATAATGCTGACGCTTTGACCTTCGAGCACTTCTAGCCTCAACTGATTCAAAACGTTGACATTCAATTGACCATCTTTGTAGCTTTTGCTGACATTATCGCATTTCAAAACTACTTTATTCATAGCGCAAAGCCTCCGCCGGTTGGGTTCTTGCAGCACGCCAGCTTGGATAGAGCGTAGCGATAAACGACAAAATCAGGGAAATGCAGGCTATCAGCACAACATCATGAATACTGACATCACTCGGGATATAATCAATGAAATAAACTTGCGGTTTGATGAATTGGAAACCAAACCAACTCTCTAACTGTTTGACAATACTGCCCACGTTCAAAGCCAGCGTGACACCGGTAATCACACCGGTCAAGGTACCGAAAAAGCCGGCAAATACGCCCTGCACCATAAAAATTTTCATAATGCTGCCCGGGGAGACACCCAAAGTCCTCAAAATGGCAATATCGGCTTGTTTTTCTGTAACCGCCATGACCAAAGAAGAAACCAAGTTAAAGGTGGCTACGGCAACAATCAGCAGCAGAATGATGAACATCACTCTTTTCTCCATTTCTACAGCCTCGAAATAACTGCGGTTGGTGTATGTCCAATCGCGCAACCATACTTCTTCTTGCAGATTTTTCGGCAGTAGTGTTTCGGTAAACGACGGCGCATTGATCGGATCGGCGAGTTTCAATCTCAAGCCTGCCGCATTTTCATCCAGACGGTACAAGACTTGGGCATCTTTCATGTGCGTCAATGCCAGAGTAGTGTTCAATTCATGGATTTTGGTTTTGACCAAGCCGACAACTTTGAACTGTTTCAGACGAGGTACAACACCGGCTGGCGTCACGTTGCCTTCAGGCGTAACGACAGTGATTTTTTCACCAACCTTTACATCCAAAGACTCAGCCAAATCCTGTCCCAAAATAATATCGAATTCGCCCGGCTTCAAATCATCAAAACTGCCCACAGGCATTTCTTTACTGTATTCAACGATCTTTTTTTCTTCATCAGGCAAAATCCCGCGGATTTGAACGCCTTGGACCTCACCCGCATTTGCCAGCAATGCCTGTCCGGAAACATAAGGTGCCGACTGAAGCACCTCTTTGCGCCCTTTAATAATCTCGCGCAGGCTCTCCCAGCTTTTACCGTTGCCGTTATCGTAATAACCCATTTCGGCATGAGGAGCCACTTTCAAAAGCTGCCCGCGTATATCCCGCTGGAAGCCCGCCATGACAGACAATACGACAATCAAAGCCATCACACCGAGTGCAATACCTACAATAGAAATGACGGTGATAAACGACATGAAGCCATTGCGTTTTTTTGCCCGCAAATAGCGCAGTCCTATCCAAGTCTCTAAAGAAGCCATTTATATGCCTCATCCGTTTGTCAAAAAACGCTTATTGTACCGTAAAACCGACAGGTCGTCTGAATACGCCGAAACGACCGAGAATAGAGACATCGCAATTTGTAAACCAAAGTCTTCTTATTCAGGGCTACCGTAAAATCGGTCGAAAAACTTGCACAATCATCTATTCGGCCTTATTCTGAAATCGCGGTAAAGCTTACCGCCATCAAAAAGGAAAACCATTAATGAACATCACAAAATTCTTAGCATTATCCGTTGCCGCTGCCGGATTGGCATTCAGTGCAAATGCGTATGCGGCTAAGGAGATTAAAATCAGTTCGAACAATACGTCCTATTCCGCTGCCGACGTGCAAAAACTTGCCGCAACCGCAGTCGGTATGGGTGTTAAAGAACCGGTTAGCCTGACCGCAGGCAGCGGTGTCGTCACCGTATCTGGCAGCAGCGCCACCAAATGTGCCTTCAAAGTAGGCAGCGGCGATACTCCGCAAATTCAAGGCGTAAGCTGCAAATAAACCGGCTTTGTTTGAAATAAGGTCGTCTGAAATGCGTTTTCAGACGACCTTATTGTTTATTCTTTAACTGCGCGCCTTTCATAAACGGCCTGCGCCAAAGTTCCTGCATCGACGTATTCCAGCTCTCCGCCTAAAGGAATACCTCTGGCAAGACGGCTGACTTTGTATGGAAGATTTTTAAATAATTCTGCCAACACATATGCTGTCGCATCACCTTCGGCAGTAAAGTTTGTTGCAATGATGATTTCTTCGACATCGGCATTCTGCAATCTCGTCACCAGTTTATCCAATGCGATGGCGCTCACATCCATTCCTTGCGCGGGACTGATTTGCCCCATCAGCACAAAATACAAACCATCATGGCAATTCGCAGTTTCCATATTGGAAACATCTGCCGGCATATGGACGATCATCAGGCGGCGTTTGTCCCGTGATTCGTCGGAACAAATATCGCACAAACTCCCTTCGCAAAATGTGTTGCACATCCTGCAATGCTGGACTTGCTTTAATGCGTATTGCAAAGCATCAACCAACTCCTGCGCCTGCTCCCGCTTGCTTTGCAGCAATTGATGCGCCATGCGTTGCGCGGATTTGGGACCGACATTGGGTAGAATTTTCAAGGCATTAATCAGCCGCGTAAAAGCATCGGGAGCTTTGCTCATGGTATTCAGACGACCTCTAACCGAAAGACAGGAAAATCGGGATAATAGTAGCGAATCCACTATATCAATAGTGAAGAAAAGGCTGATTATATAATGAAAACGGTCGGATTTTCTCCGACCGTTTTATTCTGTTTAAGCCAAGCGGGCAATCATGTACGCTATCGTTGCCGCCTGCTCGTTCATCAACTGCTTATTCTGTTGAATTATCGACTTTTTGCGCACCTTGCTCGCTTTTGATTTCCTTGCTGAAATAACGCAGCAATTCATCAAAAATGTTGGCAGATTGCTGTTGCGCCAGCATTTGTTTGGTAGCAGGAATTTGGGAAGCGACATTTTCCGGCGCTGCAATGTTCTGCACTTCAACAATTACAGGAGCCGGCATGCCTTCCAGCAGCATGGCGTATGCAGGTTTGCCATTTTGCGGACGGGCTTTAATCAGTTCGTTGTACGCTTCGGGTGCCATGGTCCGGCGTGCATCTTGCGCACTCAATTTCGATACTTCCGACCATTTCAAGTCAACTGCCTTGCCTGCCTTCAAAGCCTCGATGGCTTCTTTGGCTTTTTTGTCCGCCAGTTTTGCAGCCTCGCTACGCAGATAAGCCAAACGCACTTCTTCTTGAACATCAGCGAAAGGCGCGGTTTTTTCTTCCCTGACTTCTTTGACACGAATGACCCAAACCGTATCTTTGTCCATGGAAATCAGATCGGAATTGTGTTTTTTCTTCAACACATCTTCACTGAATGCCGCATTAATCAACGCATCGGGCAAACCTGCTGCTTTACCGTTGGCTTGAGTCAACCAATCTTGATCCAAACTTTCCAGTTTCAGATTTGTTTTCTTGGCGACATCCGCCAGGGAAGTCGGCGTATTAAATGCTTCTTCAGAAAGCTTTTCTTTTGCCGAATTGAATTCTGAAGCGGCTTTTTTCAGCTTCAAATCAGCTTCAATACGGGCTTTTTCATGCTCAAAAGACACTTTGTCTTCAATATTCAAAACTTGGACGATATCGTAACCGACTGGCGTTTGAACCACATCGCTGATTCCACCTTTAGGCAGCGAGAATGCCACGTTTTCCAAATCCGTACCCAAGCCGCCGTCTTTTGAAAGATAGCCTAAGTTGCCGCCTTTGGAAGCAGATGTAGTGTCTTTCGAATATTTTTGCGCCAGCGCAGCAAAATCGGTCGGCTTGGCTTTCAGCTCTGCCGCAACTTTGTCTGCTTCGGCTTTGATTGCCGCGCGTACCTCCTCATCGGCATCTTGGGGAACCGGGAAGAAGATGTGGGCAATTTCACGGCGGGGCGAAAGACGGGGCGCCTGTTCATCAAATGCTTTTTTCACTTCGTCTTCGCTGACAGTCTGCTTATCCGCCAAGTCTTTTGCACTCAGTGCAATGTATTCTAATTTCACGCCTTGCGGAATCAGATAATCTTTTTTGTGCGCCTCATAATATGCCTTCAATGCGGCATCATCGACTTTTACTTGAGAAACAAAGGCTTCAGGATTGAATGTTACCGAACGGATATCGCGGGTTGCCTGAGTCAGCTTAACCAGTTGCTCCGCTTGCGCATCGCTGACAATCGCACCGTTTTGCACCAAATTGATCAAACTTTGCAACGCATAACGCTCGCGGATATCAGCGATAAACTGATCTTCCGTCATATGGCGCTGGCTCAGGAAGTTTGAAAAGATTTGTTGGCTGAATTTACCGTTTTGATCGTGAAAGGTAGGATCGTCCACAATCAGTTGTTTAAGCTGATCTTGGGAAACTTCCACACCCATCAGCTTGGCACCTTCCTTCAGATAGGCGCGTTGAACCAAAGATTGGAATACGGCTCCTCGCGACGGGCTTTGACCTTGAAGCTGCTCACCTTGCAACGCATCGTTCAAAGAATACTCACTGATTTTTTCATCCCCTATTTTGACGATAAAATCAGAGCCGGGCGCAGCAACCGTGCTGACACCGAAGCCGACAAAAGTCAGCGCAATCAAACCCAACAAAATCTGGGCTGGAGTTTTATATTTTTCAACGGTATGGAACATATTATCTGAAGACGTAATGGTTAAAATAGCAAACGCGCATTGTAGCGCGTTTTGCCTTGTTATGCACTCTTGGCAGAACGATAGTCCGACTTATTTTTCAGACGACCCTATCCCGCCGTATCGTGTTATTTTGAAAAAATTTCTTGATAGTTTTCTTCGGAAAAGCCGACGAAAAACTGCCCCTCCTTTTCCAAAACCGGACGCTTGATGATGCTGGGCTGTTCCGCCATCAATCGAACCGCGCCATCGACAGTAGCCGCAGCAGCTTGGGCTTGCTCATCCAGCTTGCGCCACGTCGTACCGCGTTTGTTCAACAAAACCTCCAAGGGTATCTGCTCCAACCATTTGCTTATCGTTTCAACTTGCGGCGGATTCTTTTTAAAATCCACAAATTGAAAATCAACGCCATGTTCTTCCAACCATTTGCGGGCTTTTTTCACCGTATCGCAATTGGGAATGCCGTATAACTGAATCATCTTGAACTCTTTTCCTTCTTAATTCTAAATGACCGCCATTTTATCTGATTTTCCTTTCGTCCAGAACAAGACAACCGTCCTGCCTATTAAGACGAATAACTGATGATGGGTCGTCTGAAACCGTTTCAGACGACCTTTTTACGCGCCACCAATTGAACAGCTTTTTTCATCAAGCATTTGTTCTTATAATATCGAACCATTCCATTGCTACCCGACAAAGGATTCCACATGCAAACCCGCCTGCCATTTTTTGGTGTCGTCCGAGTCAGCGGGGAGGACAGAGCCTCCTTTCTTCACGGTCAATTATCCAACGACATCAATCACTTGAACGAAAATACCGCCTGCTATGCCACTTACAACACCCCGAAAGGGCGCGTGTTGGCAAATATGATCGTCCTCAATCGCGGAGAGGATTTGCTGCTGATTATGGCGCAGGATTTGACCGAAGCCATTGTCAAACGGTTGCGCATGTTCGTTCTGAGAGCCAAGGTCATCTTCGAACCGCTGCCCGATTTAGCCGTCGCAGGCGAGTTGGACGAAACTGCCTCTCCATCCCCCGCTTCCGAACCAACCCTGTCCTTTTCTGCCCAAGCAGACGAAGGTTTATATACCATTACCCTGCCCCATTCAGGTCGTCTGAAAATCGGAGAAACCGGACGTCTGCCCGAATATGACGCAGCAGCCGAAAACGCCTGGAATCTGCATGAAATCCGCAGCGGCTACGCATGGATTTCGACGGCAACCAAAGAAACCGCTGTCGCCCAAATGCTCAACCAACATATCATCGGCGGCGTACATTTCAAAAAAGGCTGCTATCCGGGACAAGAAATCATCGCCCGCGCCCAATATCGCGGACAAGTCAAACGCGGGCTGGCTGTTTTGCAGGGCGATTCATTGGAAGCCGCAGGCGTTGCCGTTCAAAACGGAGGCGAAGAGGCCGGACAAATCATCAATACCGCGCTGACCGATAGCGGCAGCCTGAGCCTTGCAGTTATCAAATTTTCCGCAGCGCACGCCGATTTGACCGATGCCGACGGCAATGCTTTAAAACAAGAAACCTTGTTCTTTACAGTTGATGCTTGAAGCGCGGCGATAGCGTAATAAGCGTTAAGTCATCTGCTACATCTTCTGCACACGACAAAAAGGTCGTCTGAAAACGAAGCATAGATAATCCCAGCGTTTTCAGACGACCTTTTTCAATCATTCCTTATTTTTGCCAATACGTTTTCACGTTCACAAATTCATACAGCCCGAATTCAGACAATTCCCGTCCGTAACCTGAGGCTTTGACGCCGCCAAAGGGAAGGCGCAGGTCGCTGCTGGTGTGGCGGTTGATAAAGACCGAGCCTGCTTGGATTTTTTCGGCAAAATCCCATGCGCGGCGGGTATCGGCGATATAGATACTGGCGCCCAATCCGTAGGGCGTATCGTTGGCAAGGGCGACGGCGTGTTCCTCGTCCTTTGCCCGCAAAATCATGGCAACCGGCCCGAAAACCTCTTCATTCCAAACGCGGCAGTCGGGATTCACTTTGTCCAACACGGTGGCGGGGTAAAACCAGCCCTTTCCTTCGGGAATGAATCCACCCGTCAAAACCTCTGCGCCATGTGAGACTGCGTCCTGCACTTGAGCGTGTACGTTTGCGCGTAAGTCTTCGCGGTGCAGCGGAGCAAGTGTGGTCGCAGGGTCTTTGGGATCGCCCGTTTGCAATTTGGCGCATTCGGCAAGGAACAGGGGAATGAAGCGGTCGGCAACTGCTTCGGTTACGACGATTCGTTTGGCTGCGTTGCAAGATTGACCCGCGTCGCGGAAACGCGAATAACAGGCTTCGACAGCGGCGCGTTCGAGATCCGCATCGGGCATGACAATGAAAGGGTTGCTGCCGCCGAGTTCGAGGACGGTTTTCTTGAGGTGCATTCCCGCATGGGCGGCGAGCAGGCGGCCGGTTCGCGTCGAGCCGGTAAACGCCATCGCGTCGGTGTCTTCAATGGCCTTCAACGTATCGTCGTTGTCCAGCCATGCGCCAATCAACGGGAGGTCGTCTGAAACCAGTTCCAGCAGCGCAGCGCTGACCCGCGGAACACTGGGCGCGGGTTTGACGGCGCAAGCGTTTCCCGCGCACAGGGCAGGAACGGCGAAACGCAAAACCTGCCAGACAGGATAGTTCCACGGCATGACGGCAAGCACAACGCCCAACGGCTCAAAACGCACCTGACTGAGGCTCGCCTGTGTGGCAATGGTCTTATGCGCCAGCAACTCAGGGGCAAGGCGGACGTAATATCGGATGAGCTCGACGGATTTATCCAGTTCGGCACGGCATTCATGCAAACAGCGTCCAACTTCTTCGCAAACCATTTCCGCAAGCCACTCTTTGTTTTGCGCCAAACGCTCGGCAAAGGTTTGCAGCAAAGCAGTCCGCCCGGTAACGCCCAACTGCGCAAACGCCTGTTGACGCACCTTCAACGCTGCCAATTCTTGCGCAAACTCTGCATAACTCTGCGCAGGATGGCGGCAAAGGGTTTCGCTGGTATAGGCGTTGATGCTGTGAAACATGGTTCGGCTCCTTTGTATGTCGGTTTTATTTTAGGTCGTCTGAAAAACAAGGTATGTTTTCAGACGACGTTTGTTCGTCAAAGAAACGCGATTATATAGCAAACTCGGATAGAACATCTCTACACAGTCCTTTCCGGGCAGACAACCCAGACTAAAAGGAATTTATGTCATTCGCTAATAACGCTTAAATTTTGCCATTCCCATCCCCTGATTTTGTAGAAACTGCTGAATTTATCGAGGAATCAGCCGTCTTGTTCTGACCACCCAAATGCCGCACCTTCTGAATAACGCGACTTGATTAAATCCTTTTAATGAAAAAGAAAAGAGAAAGTAATAAAAAGAATACTGCCAACTTTAAACAAAATACTGAGTTATAAGCTAATATTGCAAGTAAATTCACATCCTTCGTTATTTTTTTGTTTGAATAAAATATATCATTTTTGTAATACGAAACTAAAACGCCATTTAAAAAGTTTGTTTCATTGGGGTTTAATAATAATATTTTTGCATTTGTTATAGGGAATCTTTTATTTATATTTTCCATTTTACATAAATCATCAAGTCCGTAACAAGATAGCCAGTATGATCTTAATCCTGTTTCAAGCTTAATCTTTCTTTCTCCTCTATTAGGGGAGGAAATCAGCATTGTTGCCTCATTGAAGGATTGCTCCTCACCTTTAAAATTCAAGCCATAGGGAGCAATAAAAATACCTGACAAAAGAATGCAAAACAACGAGAAAAATAAAGAAATAATATAATATTTAAATTTCATGTTTAACCTATATATGAAAAGACATGGTAAATAAAATTTGGCTGAAAATACAATAAAAGGTCGTCTGAAAATATTCAGACGACCTTTTTGATATTTTCAAAAAACCTGATGTAAGGGCCAAACTATTCGACTCGTCTGAAACTGAAGTTCTGCGTCGCAAGCCAGCACACGCCTGAGCCGATGCAGACCATAATCGCGCCCTGCCAAAACTGTACAGACAGGGGCGCATTGAGCAGGAAGGAGGAAATGAGAGCAGAAAAAATGGGAATGAAATAGGAAGCGCCTGCCAAAACGGTCATATTGCCGCGTGAAATGCCGATGTTCCAAACCGCATAGCCCAAGCCCATGCAGGCTGCGGCGGCAACGGCATAAAGTATGGCGCCGGTCTCGAAATGAAGGCTGCCGTAGCCGCCTGCGAAATATTTTGCCCACAGGATGCAGGAGACGAGGAGGAAGAAAAAACCGACGGCATTGCCCTGCGCTTTGGTTCTGGCGGTCAGGGTGCAGTATGCCGCCCAAAACAGCGCGTCCAACAATGCCATGATGTAACTGAGCGGATTGGTTCGGACGTTGCCGATAATCTCGGGCAAAGAGAATCCGCCGTCACCGCCTAAAACGGTGGCAATGCCTACAAACGACAAGACAAAGCCTATGCCTATCCACCATTTTGCGGGCTGCTTGTTAAACCAAACCGCGCCGATGATGGTAAACGTCGGCCAAAGATAATTGACCATGCCGACTTCGACCGCTTGGCGTGCGTTGTCGGCAAAACCGATGGAAAGAGACAGGCACAATTCGCAGCCGACGAAAAAAATGCTCGCCCAAAAAAGGTAGCTGCGGCTGAACTGCCGCAGATTCGGCAATCCGAAAATAGCCCAAAGCAACAAAGTGGAAAGGCTGTACATCACCGCCGCACCGCCGACTGCACCCATGTGCAGGCTCAAGGCGCGTATCAATCCGACTACGGAACTCCAAAAGGCTACGGCAAGCAGACCTATGGATGTGGCTTGATTGGGGGTAAATGCGTGTTGGAGCAGACGGTTCATGATGTGTTGTGTTGGAATTTGTTTTATTGTGTAATTTTTTGATATTTTACGCCTCCTGTTTGCATAATCAAGAGGAAAGGTCGTCTGAAAACACGAGTGCAGATACTGCCAAACTGTTTTCAGACGACCTTTTGCTGTTTTCTGAATTTAATATCCCTTCCCCTAGAGACGAATTCAATTTCATGTCAGTCATGACTGGCACTTATTACAATCGCAACTCTTCAAAATAGTTATTTACCGTAACATTTGAAACAGTAGGAAAATTCATCAGTTCTGGGTTGATTATGTAATTTGTCAAACTATCAGAAGGATTCAAATGGTAAATAGTCGTCAACAAATTAACAAAATACCTTTCCCCTTTTACCATTATTTTTTCATCGACATCCGTTATAAAATAAATTTCCCTATCTTTCAGATATATGATTTGATTTCTCTTCAAATCTACCGTCCATTCCTCAATCGATTTATTCATGCGCGCATTTTGAATATACAGTTCAAACTGATGGCTATAAGAAAAATCTATTCCTACTTTAATAAATAAATTATCTCCAAAAAATTTGGATTCAAAATCAGCCCATAGCTCATCTTGAAATTTTTTATTTACTTCTTTTATAAAATCATTAAATTCAATCATCTGATTACCTCCGACGGCAGCTTTATATAAGCTGCTTGACTAGTTGTCCGATGGACATCTGCGCTTTTGCTGCCCCTTAAAAATCTCAAAGGATTATAGTCGGGTCGTCTGAAAACCGATATCAACCCTCTCCCCCTCTCCCAATCCAGAATATAACGAAATCGCATTAAATTAAAACCAAGCATTCTTTCCGTTTTTCAGACGACCTGTTTACAGTATCGCCACTGTTTCTATAAAAATCATCAACCAATCAAACCATTAAAGCCGCGCAGGCAAACGCTCTGCCTCAAGCAGCCGTCCGCACAAAGGAACCGACATGACCCCAGCCAACCCGCTTCCCATCGAACTTTCCGCACAACTCGCCGCCCTCTCGCCTACACAGCTCGCTTGGCTTTCCGGCTACTGCTGGGCGCAAAGTCAAGGGGCGGCGGGCGGTTTGGAGGTTTCCGCTGCTCCTGCCGTTGCCGCCACCGCGCGACGCGTGTTGGTTTTATCCGCCTCGCAAACGGGCAATGCGCGCGGCGTTGCCGGATCTTTATATGCCAAACTAAAAGCCGCAGGCGTAGAAGCCGTATTGAGCAGCGTGGGGGACTTCAAAAGCAAAACCCTGCCCGATGAAGACATCGTGCTGTTGGTAACATCCACGCAAGGCGAGGGCGAGCCGCCCGAAGAAGCCCTGCCGCTGTATAAATTCGTCTTCGGCAAAAAAGCCCCCGATTTGGGCAAACTCACTTTCGCCGTTTTGGGTTTGGGCGATTCCTCCTATCCTAATTTCTGCCAAGCAGGCAAAGACTTTGACGCCAAATTCGCCGAACTGGGTGCACGTCGTCTGAACGACTTGGGCATCTGCGATTTAGAGTTTCAAAACGCTGCCGACGCATGGGTCGAAGCCGTCGTCCCTAAAGTTGCCGAGCTTGCTGCGCAAACCGCCGCTCCTTCAGCCACACCAGCCGCAAACCAAACAGTCGGCACTGTCTATACCAAAGATAAACCCTATACCGCCACCCTGTCCGTCCGCCAAAAAATCACGTCCCGTTCCGCCGAGAAAGACGTGGAACACATCGAAATCGACCTGTCCGGCTCCGGCTTGCACTATCAGGCAGGCGACGCGTTGGGCGTACTCCCGCTCAACGATTCGGCTTTGGTTCAAGAAATCCTCGATTTGCACCAATTAAGCGGCGAAGAAAAAATCCGCCTTTCAGACAACCTCGAAACCGACATCCGCACCGCCCTGACCGAGTCCGCCGACATCACGCAAAACACGCCGGCACTCGTGCAGCAATACGCCGAGTTGTCCGGCAGCGAAGCACTCAAAACCACAGCCGCCGACAAAACCCGATTGGACGCCTATCTCGCCACCACACCGCCTGTCGGTGTCTTCGCCGCCCATCCTCATCCCTTGGATGCGCAAACCCTGTTCCAACTGTTCCGCCCCCAAACCCCACGCCTTTACTCCATAGCCTCCGCGCAAGACGAAGTCGGCGAAGAAGTCCACCTGACCGTCGGCGTCGTCCGCTTCGACCACCACGGCAACAGCTACACCGGCGCAGCCTCAGGCTATCTGGGCGAACGCCTTGAAGAAGGCGGCGAAGTACGCGTCTTCGTCGAACCCAACCCCAACTTCCGCCTGCCCGCCGACGGCAACACCCCCGTCATCATGATAGGAGCAGGCACAGGCATCGCCCCCTTCCGCGCCTTCATGCAGCAACGCGCCGCCAACGGTGACAGCGGCAAAAACTGGCTCATCTTCGGCAACCAACGCCTCGCCGACGACTTCCTCTACCAGCTTGAATGGAGCGATTACCGCAAAGACGGCATCCTCACCCGCGCCGACTTGGCATGGAGCAGGCAGAGCGAACGCAAAGTCTATGTCCAACACAAAATTGCCGAACACGCCGCCGAAGTCTGGAACTGGCTGCAACAAGGCGCACACCTCTACGTCTGCGGCGACGCCACCCGCATGGCACGAGATGTAGAAACCGCCCTGCTCGACGTCATCGAAACCCAAGGCAAACTCAGCCGCGACGATGCCGAAGACTATCTCAACGAAATGCGCGAAGACAAACGCTACCAACGCGACGTTTATTGATACCGCGCCAAACGAAAGGTCGTCTGAAAAGCCCAAATCAGGTTTTCAGACGACCTTTCGCATCACCAAGCCATTTATCTCGCTCAGACACAGCAAACCATTCAGACACACCTTCCACCGCTTATCCCATTTGCTTTACCCTGTATCTCAACCCAGCTAACATACAAAATTCATCGTCATTTCCATCCAACAAAAAACCCGATTTATTTGTTACAAACCGCATCAGGATATGATGAACATCGAAAAAGTAAAAAGAAGGTTATCAATAATGAAGACATTTAATAGAAAGCTGATGATATTGGCTGGTTTGCTGGTTATGACGGCGTGTACAAATCAATCAAACTTAACTCTGGATGGAAAACAAAATGTCCAAGCTGCTAAAACCAAGCAGAAAAATTCACCTCCCCTTCATTTTGAATGTCATCCCTCCGAAAATAAATTCAATACACTCCCAGAAATCCCCCCACCTTTACCTAATGTTACAAGTATACCAATCAGTTTAGCGCAACAGAGAAAATCGGCTTTTAGAGATGAAACCAAACGTCTCGCTATCCCTATGAACAAAGAACTGATTATTCCCAAATTGCAGGAGTTAGGTTTTATAGAAGATAGCAGTAACGAAATCTATGAAAAAAATTTCGGAAAGAAAAATATGTATGATACTGTTAACTATAATGAAAATATTTTTTCTATAACTATCACTTTAAAAGACATTATCGATCAAGGGTGTCCATATTATATCAATATTTATCATGTAAATAACGAGGTAAACGGCGTAGAAATATTGATTGGAAACGATGGACTTATCTTAAAAGACACCACCATTCCCGATTTAGTCGTCTCTAACATTGATCATAAACACAAGCCTGAAAACCTGTTTAAAGACCTGTTGGACAAACATATCCAAAACATCGAAGCCTTTAAACAGAAACAGCCGCTTAATGAAGAGCTGATCAGTACGCGTGCCGTATACGATGGCATTACCTATGAAATCAACTCGTTCGGCGGAGGCAGGGAAACAATGCTGCAAATTTATCGATATAAAACCCGAAAGAAAGTCCATAACTGATTACAACAAAGACCAAATAAAGAAAGTGAAATCATGGAGATGGTCCATAAAAGGTTGATGATATTGGCGAGTTTGCTGGTTATGGCAGCGTGTAGCAATCAGCCGAACTTGGCTCAAGATGGGAAGCAAAAGGCAGAAGCCGTTAAAACCGCAGCTACATCGCATTTTGAATGTCATCCTTCCGAATATAGGTTTAATACACTTCCCCCGCTCCCGCCTGCAGACCCTGCGGCATACCCGCGATATGAGCCTACGCATTTTGAGGCAGTTAACCGCCTGCCTATCCCCATGAACAAAGAACTGATTGTTCCCAAATTGCAAGAGTTAGGCTTTATCGAAAAAAGCAATAATGAAATCGTTGAAAAAAATTTCGGGAAACAAAATATGTATAGAGCCGCTGACTATCATGCCAATCTTTTTTCTGTCACTATAGTTTTAAAAGACTTTGTCAAGTTGGGATGTCCGTATAGTGTCAACATATATCATGTCAATAACAAGGTAGACGGTGTGGATGCTGTGATTGGAAACGATGGACTTATCTTGAAAGACACCACTATCCCCGATTTAATCATTTCCACCATCAACCATAAAAACAAACCGGACAATCTGTTTAAAAACCTATTGGACAAACATATCCAAAACATCGAAGTCTTTAAACAGAAACAGCCGCTTAATGAAGAGCTGATCAGTACGCGCGCCGTGTATGATGGCATTACTTATGAAATCAATTCTTTTAAAGGCGGCAGGTCAACCAATCTGCAAATCTATCGATATAAAGACAAGTCAAACAAAAAATCTCATTAAAACACGGGAGCCAGCCGTTCATCACACAGGTCGTCTGAAAACCTCAAACCGACAATATTGCAAACACGGCAGTCTATTTCGTAACGCCAAACCCATGTTTTCAGACGACCTGCCATATGCCGCAGCCTTTCAAAATCGGGTATGATTCCCCCTTTCAAATCAGGAGCCTGACTATGCAGACCCAAGCCGTTATCCGCCATATTGCCGACTGGCTGAAAAACTATGCCGCCACCGCACACGCCAAGGGGTTTGTCGTCGGCGTTTCCGGCGGTATCGATTCCGCAGTCGTTTCCGCCATCGCGGCACGGACGAGACTGAAGGTTCTGCTGCTTGAAATGCCCATCCGCCAAAAAGCCGACCAAGTCAGCCGCGCGCAGGAGCATATCCGCCGATTGGAGCAGGTATTTCCAAATGTAAGTGGAATGAGCGTGGATTTGACGCCGACTTTCGATACTTTTGCCGCCGATGTCGAAGTCGATGAAACCGAGTTCCCCACCAAACAGCTTGCGCTTGCCAACGCCCGCAGCCGCCTGCGGATGCTGACGCTTTATTATTACGGTCAGCTAAACGGTTTACTGGTTACCGGTACGGGCAACAAAATCGAAGATTTCGGCGTCGGTTTTTTCACCAAATACGGTGATGGCGGCGTGGACATCAGCCCGATTGCCGACTTGACCAAAACGCAGATTTATCAAATTGCCGCCGAACTGGACATCGCTGAGTCCATCCAAAAAGCCGTGCCGACCGACGGACTTTGGGATACCGAGCGCACGGACGAAGAACAGATGGGCGCGAGCTATCCGGAACTCGAATGGGCGATGAGCGTTTACGGTACGCGCCGCCCCGAAGATTTTGAAGGCAGGCAGCGGGAAGTCTTGGAAATTTACACCCGTCTGCACAAAGCCATGCTACACAAAGTCAATCCGATTCCCGTCTGCAAAATTCCCGAAGAGATGCTGAAATAAGCGAAAGGTCGTCTGAAACCGGTTTTCAGACGACCTTTTCAAAACAAAGAGGGTTGAAATCGTCAAACATTGCTCCAAAATATCGAATGTGCTTACAGCAGGTTGCATAAATTACCCGAACTTATCAAACCCGCCGTTTTGTGTAAAAATACCGCAATGGAAAAAATTACTCACCAAAATCTACATCCCTTACTTTCCAAAAGCCTGACCGACACCGATTTCGTCCTTATTCTCAATGCCTTAATCAAATTCCTGCGGCGCGGCGGCAAAAAACAGGCGGCAGAACGCTTCGACCTGATTATCGCCACGCTCAAACAAGACGAAGCACTCGCAAAAAACTTCAGCGGCCGCTTTTACCACTGGCTTTCGCAAGTCCACATCTATCCGGCTTTGATCAAACTCGGCATCTTCTCGCGCCACAGCTTCACCCGCGAGATGGGCATACGCATATACGAACGTTTCAGCCCGTCCTACAAAGATTTTGCCAACCTGCGCGAAGTGTTCCTCTATCTTTTTCATTCGGAAAACGACGACAGATGGCTGCAAACCCTCAGCATCCGCCAATGGTTGAGCCTGTACGATCTGATCCGCACCAGCGTCGATCCCGCCTTGCTGCAAAACGCCTGCCGCCAGTTGGTTGACGCACGTCTGCGCGCCATTGAAATGCTCGCCATTTGGATTGCCTCCGAAGCCCTCGAACCCGACCTTATCCGCATCGCCCCGCGCCTGCTCGAAGCCGACTCGCCCTTCGTCGCCCTCCAACGTGAAACCGCCAAACTGGTCGAACACTACCGCAACGACACCAGCCCTTACGACACTGCGCATCTCGAAGTCATGTTCGACCAGTGCAGCAAGCAAATCGACTATCTGCGCCGCAAAGGGACGGGTGCAGGTTCAGGCTCGTCCGTCAAAGTCGCCCACCTGCTCGAACGGCTCCAGCAGACCATAGGTCGTCTGAAACTGCTCACCGACATCCAAACCGATGCCGGCAACCGCAACCGCCTGACCATCACCCTGATGAATTCCCTCATCTACGCCGCGGTCGAGCAATACAGCACCCGCCACCTGCGCCGCAGCAGCATCCGTATGCTCGCCCGCAGCATTACCGAAAACAAAAGCCACCACGGCGAGCATTACATCACCCGCAACCGTAAAGAATATTTCAAAATGTTCTATTCCGCGGCAGGCGGCGGCGTCATCATCGCCTTGATGGCGCTGTATAAAATCCATATCGGCTCACTCGGCTTCAGCCCCTTCGTTACCTCCTTGTTGGCAGGGCTCAACTACGGCATAGGTTTCATGATCATCCACATGCTGCACTGCACCGTCGCTACCAAACAGCCTGCCATGACTGCCGCCAGCTTCGCCGAACAAGTCGATCTCAACGAAGGCGGCAAAGCGGTGGACAACAAGCTTGCCAAGCTCCTCATTGACGTATGCCGCTCCCAAAGCGTTGCCGTCTTCGGCAACGTGTCCATCGCCATCCTTTTGGCGTGCGCCATATCGTTCGGCTATGCTCATCTGAACCAACAGCCCATACTCGATGCCCACACCACCGCCTACCAGTTCAAATCCATAGACATCATCAATCATCCGACCCTATGGTATGCCGCTATTGCAGGCTTGTGGCTGTTCTGTTCCGGCATCATCGCAGGCTTCTTCGACAACCGCGCCGACTATCTCAACCTGCGCCAACGCCTGCCCTTCAACCCTTTGCTGCGCAAAATCATGCGCCCCAAACCCCGCCGCGTCCTCGCCGCCTACATCCACAAACACTACGGCTCGCTGGTCGGTAACTTCATCTTCGGTATGCTCTTGGGCATGACCGGCTACTTCGGACACCTCCTCGGCCTGCCGCTGGACATCCGCCATGTCGCCTTCTCCTCAGCCAACCTAGGCTACGCCGCCGTCAGCGGCAACGTCGGCTTTGGTACATTCATGCTCGGCATTTGCAGCGTCCTCGCCATCGGCCTAGTCAACCTCATCGTCAGCTTCACCCTCGCCCTCTTCGTCGCCCTGCGTTCGCGCGGCACGAAAATCGGCAGCGTCGGCAATTTGTGCAAAAGCTTCTGGCAGCAGATTAAAGCCAACCCGCTGATCTTGTTTTTCCCGGTTACGCCGGTTCAAACCAAAGAGCCGACCAAAGAGCAGGGAGAAAGGCATTAAGGCAAGCCGACAGACAGCGCTTCAGTAATCAAACTTTTTTTCAGACGACCCCGCCATGCTCATCCTCGCTTGGAACACCCCGCCCGCCCCCGCCGAACTTGCCCGCGTGATCGAAACTCATCCCGCGCCGCTGCATCTGGTTGCCTGTCTGAGCGAAAACCGCATTCCCGATTTTCCTTTGTCCGATGCTCCGAGCGAGCTGGAAGGTCGTCTGAAAAACAGCCTCGACCAAGCCGTAAAATGCCTTCAGTTCAACAGCGTCAACTTTCTGGAAAACCTGTTACCTAATGTGCATCTCTGGCTTGTCCCGCCGCACCGTGCCGACAGCCTGCACGAACATTTCGACCCTATCGAATGGCAGACCGAAGCCGTGCCGCAAGCCGCGCCCAAGCCTATTAAACCTTGGTTCAGACGACCTCAAGCCACCACTCCGCCCGAACACGCGCTGGTTATCGGCGCGGGTATTGCCGGCGCTGCGACCGCGCGCAAGCTGGCGGAACACGGCGTGCGCGTTACCGTTTTGGAAGCGGGCAAAGCGGCGCAAGGCGGCAGCGGCAACCGCCAAGGGCTGCTCTACGCCAAAATCTCGCCGCACGACACCGAGCAGACCGAACTGCTGCTGGCAGGCTACGGCTATACCCGCCGCCTGCTGCAAGACCTGCTGCCCGATTCCGACGCATGGGGCGGCGACGGCGTGTTGCATCTCAATTTTGACGAAGCCGAACGCAAACGCAATCAGGCATTGAGTTTGCAGCAACATCACGCCCACCTTTACCGCAGCGTATCCGCCGACGAAGCCGCGCAAATCGCAGGCATAAACGTCTTTTCAGACGGCCTCTACTGGCAGCAGGGCGTATGGCTGAACCCGCCCGCCGTCGTCCGCGCCTTGCTGAATCATCCGCTGATTGCGTTACACGAAGACACGCCCCTATCCTCCGCCGAATACGACGGCGCAAACTGGACGGCACACACGCCGCGCGGCAGCTTCAGCGCAACCCACATCATCTACTGCATGGGCGCGCACAGCCCGAACGCCGCCGATGCCAACGTCTCCGCCCTGCCGTTCCGCCAAATCCGCGGGCAAACCGGCGTAGCGGCGGCAAGCGGTTTTTCCAAACGCCTGCGCTGCGCGCTATCCGGCGAAAGCTACATCAGCCCGAGCTGGCAAGGGCAACACTGCTACGGCGCAACCTTTGTCCTTAACAGCAACGACGACGCTTGGCACCCGCACGAAGAAACCGCCAACCGTGCCGCCCTGCAACAACTCAACCCGCCATTGGCGCAATCATTGTTTGAACAAAACCCGCTTCGCTCGGTTTCAGACGACCCCTTTGAACAACCACAAGGACACGCCGCCCTGCGCTGCGACAGTCCTGACCACCTGCCCGTCGTCGGCGCACTCGGTGACATCGCCGCCATGCAGACCGCCTACGCCAAACTCGCGTTGGACAAAAACTACCGCCTCGACAACATCCCCTGTCCCTACCTGCCGAACGCCTACATCAACACCGCACACGGCACCCGCGGCCTCGCCACCGCCCCCGTCTGCGCCGCCGCCATTGCCGCCGACATCCTCGGCATGCCTCAGCCGCTGTCCCAACGCCTGCGCACTGCCCTGCACCCCAACCGCGCCGTCATCCGCGCCATCGTGCGGCAGCAGCCTTTGCTTTGATGCGCAAGAGGTCGTCTGAAAAGCTGCCTGACCAAGCTGTCAATCGACCTCCGTTTCCACTATAATGTCGCATCCCATGCCCATACGGAACAGGCCGTCTGTTTTCAGACGACCTGTTTCTTTATTTCCGCTTTTTTAAAGTCCTACAAACACTTATGCTGCTCGACCTCAACCGCTTTTCCTTTCCCGTCTTCCTGAAAGAAATCCGCCTGCTGACCGCCCTTGCCCTGCCCATGTTGTTGGCGCAGGTTGCGCAGGTGGGCATCGGTTTTGTCGATACCGTGATGGCGGGCGATGCGAGCAAGAAGGACTTGGCGGCGGTGGCTTTGGGCAGCAGCGCGTTTGCCACGGTTTATATTACCTTTATGGGCATTATGGCGGCGCTGAACCCGATGATTGCCCAGCTTTACGGCGCGGGTAAAACCGGTGAAGTGGGCGAAACGGGGCGGCAGGGGATTTGGTTCGGGCTGATCTTGGGGATTTTCGGCATGGTATTGATGTGGGCGGCGATTACGCCGTTCCGCAACTGGCTGACCTTGAGCGATTATGTGGAAGATACGATGGCGCAGTATATGCTGTTCACCAGTCTGGCGATGCCGGCGGCAATGGTACACCGCGCCTTACACGCCTACGCCTCCAGCCTGAACCGCCCGCGCCTGATTATGTTGGTCAGCTTTGCGGCGTTTGTGTTGAACGTGCCGCTGAACTATGTTTTCGTTTACGGCAAATTCGGTATGCCCGCTTTGGGCGGCGCAGGCTGCGGACTGGCGACGATGGCGGTGTTTTGGTTCAGCGCGCTGGCGTTGTGGATTTATATCGCCAAGGAAAAATTCTTCCGCCCGTTCGGACTGACGGCAAAATTCGGCAAACCGGATTGGGCGGTGTTCAAACAGATTTGGAAAATCGGCGCGCCCATCGGGCTGTCTTATTTTTTGGAAGCCAGCGCGTTTTCGTTTATCGTGTTTTTGATCGCGCCCTTCGGCGAGGATTATGTGGCGGCGCAGCAGGTCGGCATCAGTTTGTCGGGGATTCTCTATATGATTCCGCAAAGTGTCGGCTCGGCAGGGACGGTGCGCATCGGCTTTTCATTAGGACGGCGCGAATTTTCGCGGGCGCGTTATATTTCGGGCGTATCGCTGGTGTCGGGCTGGGTGCTCGCCGTGATTACCGTGCTTTCCTTGGTATTATTCCGTTCCCCGCTGGCAAGCATGTACAACAATGATCCGGCGGTTTTAAGCATCGCCGCCACCGTCCTGTTGTTCGCCGGCTTATTTCAACCGGCAGACTTTACCCAATGTATCGCGTCCTACGCCCTGCGCGGCTATAAAGTCACAAAGGTGCCGATGTTCATCCACGCCGCCGCCTTCTGGGGCTGCGGCCTGCTGCCGGGCTACCTGCTCGCCTACCGTTTCGATATGGGCATTTACGGCTTCTGGACGGCATTGATTGCCTCGCTCACCATCGCAGCCATCGCCTTGGTGTGGTGCTTGGAATTGTGCAGCAGGGAGATGGTCAGAACGCATAAGGTCGTCTGAAATTTCTTTCAGACGGCCTCCATTGATATTTCATTTACGGCTTATTCACTTTTAAGGGAAAAAATGTTTTCAACTTCCATTATAGAAAAACTTGCTTACTATGTTTATTGCTTGATTGACCCTAGAGACGGCAATATTTTCTATGTAGGTAAAGGCGTAGGCAATCGCGTTTTCCATCATGCCCTAGGTTCATTACAAGAAACAGAAACGCCAAGTGATAAAATTGCTTTGATTAGGGAAATACATAAAAGCGGAAACCAGCCCGTGTATTACATTCTGCGGCACAACATCCAAACAGACAAACAGGCTTTTGAATATGAAGCAATGGCGATAGACCTACTCTCCCTAGTCAAGCCGAGCCAGCAGCCGCTGACTAATATTCAAGGGGGCACGCATTCTGCTGAAGTAGGATTAATGAGTTTGTTGGAATTAAAACGAAAGTATGATGCTCAAGAATTAAAAACTGACGAACCCATTGTTTTAATTACGATTAATAACGAATACGAGAAACTGAAAAAAGACATCAGATCAGGGAATATTCCTGAAGCCGATAGGCATAAGGAAATTTATGAGCGCACACGGAAATATTGGAAAATCGGAAACAGGCGCGAAAAAGCAAAATATGCAGTTGCAGTCTATCGCGGCTGGACATTGGCAGTGTATGAAATCGAAAGATGGATTTCTGCCGACGATATTATTCAAGGCCGCTGGATGTTTGAAGGCAAGCCGTTACCAGATGACTCCAAAATTTATGAAGAAATCGTGAATAAGCTGACCTATTCCTCCCAAGAAAACTATAAAGCGCCCCAAAACCCCATTACCTATCGTAATTGTTAAATAGTAAGTTTTCAGACGACCTGAATCCTCCATAAAACACAAATCATCATGCAACCCATCCAATACCAAACCGACCTTACCCCCTACAACACCTTCGGCCTTCGCGCCCAAGCCCAAGCCTTTATCGCGCTCGAACACGCTGACGAGTTGCGCGACATCGTCCGACTGCCCGAGTTCGACCGCAATACCGTTTTATGGCTTGGCGGCGGCAGCAACATCCTCTTGATGCAGGATTACGTCGGACTGGTCGTACATATGGAAAACAAAGGCATACGCGAGATTGCGCGTTCAGACGGCCTCGTTTACATCGAAGCGCAGGCAGGCGAAATCTGGCACGATTTTGTCCTGCACACCGTCGCGCTGGGTTTGAACGGTCTGGAAAACCTGAGCCTAATTCCGGGTACGGTCGGCGCGTCGCCCGTGCAGAACATCGGCGCATACGGCGTGGAAGCGAAAGACGTGATTCACAGCGTGCGCTGCTTCGATTTGGATACGGAAACCTTTGTCGAGCTTGCCAATGCCGATTGCCGCTTCGCCTACCGCGAAAGCCTGTTCAAGCAGGAAGGCAAAGGGCGTTATGTGATTGTTTCGGTCGTATTCGCCCTGAAAGAGCGTTTCGAGCCGAATTTGGGTTACGGCGATTTGGTAGCCGCCGTTGCCGAACTGAGCGCGGGCAGGGTGCCGACGGCGAAAGATGTTTCCGACGCAGTGTGTGTAATCCGCAACAGTAAACTGCCTAATCCTAACGTACTTGGTAATGTCGGCAGTTTCTTTAAAAACCCCGTCGTCAGCGCGGAAAAAGCTGCGTCCCTGTTGCAGCAGCATCCCGATATGCCGCGCTATCCGCAGCCTGACGGTTCGGTTAAACTCGCTGCCGGCTGGCTGATCGACCAATGCCGTCTGAAAGGCTTCCAAATCGGCGGCGCGGCGGTACACGACAGGCAGGCTTTGGTTTTGGTGAACAAAAACAATGCTTCTTCAGACGACGTCCGGCAACTGGCGCAACATGTCTGCGATACAGTATTTACTCGATTTCAGGTAGAATTACACGCCGAACCCAATTGGCTGCCCGCTTCGTTCAGCCTGTAAATCCAAGGAGTATGCCCGTGACCCGCATTGCAAAAACCAATACTTACACCCGCATCATCGACGCCAGCCTGACGCTTTTCAACGAGGAAGGCGAGCGCAACATCAGTACCAACCATATCGCGGCGCATTTGGGCATCAGTCCGGGCAATCTTTATTACCACTTCCGCAACAAAGACGAAATCATCGTCCAACTGTTCAAACGTTACAGCGAAGCCCTGCTGGCATATCTGAATGAAGCCGTATTGCCGTCCGATGTGGAAGACTCCATCAACTATATGGCGGGCATTTACGATGTCATGTGGGAATACCGCTTCCTCTTTAGCGACGTGAACACCCTGCTTGCGCGCAGTGCCGAACTATTGGGCGAACACAATACCTTCACCCAAGCCAAAGTCTCCCCGCTCTTGGTCAACCTGCTCACTCAGCTCAACGGATTGAACATCATCCAAGCCGACCAAACAGCCATGAACGACCTCGCCGTCAATATGTGGATGGTCACGAAATACTGGTTCGACTTCGACAGCTCCCTGCGCGGCCGCACCAAGCTGACCGAAGACTCCAAAGCACGCGGCATCCGTCGTACCTTAAGCCTCCTGCGCCCCTATCTCTTGCCGGAACACCGCGAGGAATACGACCGGAAAATAGGCGGTGCGCAGTCATAATCTTCATGCCGTCTGAGCTAATTTTCAGACGGCATTCATCTATAAACATGATACATACCCCTCCTTCCGCTTCCCCCGACGCATCTATCTTAGGCTTAGGCTACCTCGGACGTCCTTTGGCGCAGAAACTTTACGAACACGGCAGCCGAGTCGCTGCTGTCAAGCGCAGCATGACTTCGGACGATATTAATCTGCCCATACGCCTCGACACCCTCGACCTCAATCAAGACGACGTGTTTCAAAGCGCGAACCTTGCCCGCGATACAAGCTTTTGGCGGCACCACGCCGACAAACCCGTTTGGTTCTATCTTTTGCCGCCATCCTCGCTGACGCATTACGCCGACACCGTCAAACAATGGGCAGAACTTGCCCGAGCGTGTAACGTGCAGCATCTGATTTTCACGAGCAGCACCAGCATTTACGGCGATAAAGCGCGCGAATGCGACGAAACTGCCACACCCGACCCGCAAACCGAGTCTGCCCGTCAAATCCTCGCCGCCGAGCAATACCTGCTCGACAGCGGCGTTCCGAACATCGACATCCTGCGGCTGGGCGGGCTTTATTGCGCCGAACGCCATCCCGTCAGCCGCCTTGTTCAAAAGCAAAACATCTCGGGCGGCAACCAACCTGTCAATATCGTCCACCGCGACATTGCCGTCGAAACCCTGTTTCAGACGACCCTCCATCCAAACGGCAGGCGCATCCGCAACATCGTCGAACCGCGCCACCCGACCCGCCGCGATTTCTACACCGCCGAAGCTGCCAAACTCGGTCTCCCGCCGCCCGATTTTGCGCCTGATGACACAAGCAGCGGCAAAATTGTAAATACCGTTTCCGCCGACGGCTTAAGCCTGTAAAATTACGGCTCCGCGACCGTTTCAGACGACCTTTCGGCAGCGGCAAAACCAAAACCAAAAAACACAGTCTTACTTAACATAGTGAGTCGACAAAACAGGATAAGGCGAAGCATCGCCGCACAAATCAAGTTCACCCACTATACAACCCCAAGCCCGAAAGTATCGAGAACACTCTATGTCCGCCCTATTTCCCGTTATCAACCACCTGATACAGCAAAATCCGGAACATCAACAAGACCTGTCCCGCCTGTCAGGCAAAACCCTGAGCCTCAACCTCGCCGGATTCGGACTGACCGGACGCATCAATTACGACGGCTTCCTCGAAACCGCCGACCAACCCGCCGACACCCTCATCACCTTCCACCAAAGCGCCATCCGCAAAATCCTGACCGGACAAGAACCCGGCGTCGGCGACATCAGCCTCGAAGGCGACCTTATGCTCGGCATGACCGTCCTGCCCATACTCGGCAGCCTGCGCTACTACGCTTCAGACGACCTCGCCCGCATCTTCGGCGACTCACTCGCGGGCAGCATCAGCGAACGCGCCGCAAACATCGGGCAAACCGTCAAAAAAATCGGACAAAGCATAGCCGAGCAAATCAGCGACTTTTCCCGCGAACCTGAATCTCCCGTTATCGACGCCGCCACCCTGTCCGCCTGGATGGAAGAAGTGGACAAACTGCGCGACGACGTTGCCCGCCTTAACGAACGCCTCGACCGGCTCGAACGCGACATCTGGATAGACTAATTTTCAGACGACCCATGCCTATGAACAGCCCGTTTCACAACATCGGTATCGTAACCCGCCCCAATACCCCCGAAATCCAAAACACCGCCCATACCCTCATCCAATTCCTGCAGGGACACGGCTTTACCGTCTATCTTGACGAAATCGGCATAGAAGAACGCTGCATCTATGTTCAAGATACCGTCGGCTGCCACATCGTCAGCAAATCCGACTTGGGCAAACACTGCGACCTCGTCATCGTCCTCGGCGGCGACGGCACATTCCTCTCCGTCGCCCGCGAAATCGCCCCCCGTACCGTACCCGTTATCGGCATCAACCAGGGGCATTTAGGCTTCCTCACCCAAATTCCCCGCGAAAACATGACCGAAGAGCTGCAGCTCGTCCTAGAAGGCAAATACCTGCCCGAAGAGCGCATCCTCATCGAAGCCACACTCGTCCGCGACGGCGAAACCATCCACCGCGCCCTCGCCCTCAACGATGCCGTCATCTCACGCGGCGGCGCCGGACAAATGATCGAGTTCGAAGTCTTCATCAACCAAGAATTCGTCTATACCCAACGGTCCGACGGTCTCATCGTCTCCACCCCCACCGGCTCCACCGCCTACTCCCTTGCCGCAGGTGGCCCCATCATGCAGGCAGGATTACACGCCTTCACCCTCGTGCCCATCTGCCCCCAATCCATGACCAACCGCCCCATCGCCATCCCCGACACCTCCGAAATCGAAATCCTCGTTACCCAAAGCGGCGACGCCCGCGTCCATTTCGACGGACAATCCTTCATCGACGTACAAAACCTCGACCGCATCATCATCCGCCGCTACCACAACCCCCTGCGCATCCTCCACCCCACCGACTACCAATACTTCCGAACCCTGCGCCAAAAATTACACTGGGGCGAACAGCTCGTATAAACACCAAAGGTCGTCTGAAACCCGATTGCCAAGTTTTCAGACGACCTCATCAACCCACAAACCCTTCCCCCATTCCCAAACCAACGCCATCCCTATCTAACAACAAACGGACAACCTAAACCCCACGTCCGCCCTTTATCAAAAACGTCCCCAATCATGAACCGACAAAAAACCTACCTCCTGCTGACCGCCCTGTTCACCCTGATTTTCATCGCACTCATCATGCTCGGCGGCTACCTGCTTTCCATCCAAAGCAAACAGTTCGCCGTCGCCGCCTTCCTGTTCGCCTTCGGCGCCGTCTTCGCCCAAATCGGCAGCCTCGCCCTCTACATCCGCCACAAAGCCCGCGCACAAATCATGCGTGAGCAACAAACCGAATCCCATTAAGGCTGGGTATTGTTCGTTATCCATTTGCCGGTTCTACAGGCTTTACATAGGTAAAGTTTTGTTTGCCGCATTGCTCCCCCCCCCCCCTTGCAATTTACACTGACACCGCATACAACTTGTATGTTCTTAAATCTTTCAACCCACGGGAGTAGACTTATGAAACAAAACATCATCGTTGTCTTATTCAACATCTCCAGCGAAGCTTATCAAGCCTTTTCTGAATTGAAAGCTTACTCGCAGACAACAGATGCTTTGGTGGCACAAGCCGTTTTGATTAAAAAGGAAAATGGTCTGATTATCCCAGCAGAAAGCACCGACTTTACCGCCAATACGGTCGAAGGCACATGGACGGGCGGCCTCATTGGTTCACTGGTCGGCATTCTCGGCGGTCCTATCGGTGTTCTGTTGGGTGGAGCTACTGGCGCACTCATCGGCAGTGATGCAGGCACTGCCCAAACATTGGGAGAGGGGTTGTTGCTGGAAAATACAGCCAAAAAACTGGATAACGGCAGTACTGCAATCATTATTTTGGCGCAAGAATCCGACGAAGCTGTATTGGATGCCTTCTTCCACCGTTTCAAAACCGTTATTCTCCGGCAAGATGCAGCCGTTGCCCAACAGGACGTATTGGCAGCAATAGAAGCGCAGGAAGAAGTGGCACGTCAGGCACACGAAGCGTGGAAAAAACAGCGCAAAGCCGAGCGCAAAGAGAAAGTGGAAGCCTTCAAGGCCGACATCAAACAAAAATTCGACAAATTGGCAGCCAAGTTGAAATAACACTGCCACCAACCCAAGGTATGTAACCGCTCAAATTTTCCGTTTCGGATGCATGCCAAACCGGTTTGAGGCTACCTGAAAATCTATTTTTCAGGTAGCCTCTCCCTTTTTCATGCCCCGCCAAACCATCATGCTCACCCCGCAAAGCTGCGACCTATTCCAACGCCCATTTTTCCAGTTCGCCCAAATCCGCCAATACCAGCCCGAAACCGAAGCGCAAACCAAGCAAGGCCGACTACAAAGCCGCGTGGCAAGTGTGGCGCACGTTGGTTTTACAGGTAGCCTCACAACTGGGCGCGGGCTTTGCCCCGCCGCATATCGAACGCTGGTGCAACGGCTGGCAGCGCGACCTGGCTAGTCGAAACCCTGCACCGCCTGCTGCCAGTGTACGAAGCCTGCCACAATGTGCGGCTGTGAGCGGAAGCAAGCTTCCCCCATCTGCCGTTAAGGCTACCTGAAATCTAAAAGAAACAAACAAAACCAATGACCAAACGCCGAACCTTCCTCATTCTGACCATCCTCTTCACCCTGCTCTTCATCGCATTGGTAACGTTGGGCGCCTACCTGCTTTCCATCCAAAGCAAACAATTCGCCGTCGCCGCCTTCCTATTCGCCTTCGGCGCCGTCTTCGCCCAAATCGGCAGCCTCGCCCTCTACATCCGCCATAAAGCCCGCGCACAAATCATGCGCTCGCAACAAACCGAACCCCATTAAGGAAAACCCATGTTCGACAAAATCGTCCTCGCCAGCGGCAACGCAGGCAAACTCAAAGAATTTTCCCGCCTCTTCGCCGATTTGAACATCGAAGTCCTGCCGCAATCGCAGTTCGACACGCCCGAATGCCCCGAGCCGTACCACACCTTCGTCGAAAACGCGCTCGCCAAAGCCCGCCACGCCGCACGCCACAGCGGTCTGCCCGCGCTCGCCGATGACTCCGGCATCTGCGCCGCCGCATTAAACGGCGCACCCAGCGTCCTCTCCGCCCGCTATGCCGGAGCCAATCCTAAATCCGATGCCGCCAACAACAAACGCCTTTCAGACGACCTCGCCGACAAAGCCGACAAAAGCTGCCACTACGTCTGCGTCCTCGTCCTCGTCCGCCACGAAAACGACCCGCAGCCCATCATCGCCGAAGGCATCTGGCGCGGACAATGGCAGGCAGAAGCCGCAGGCACCAACGGCTTCGGCTACGACCCGCATTTCTACCTGCCCGAACATAACTGCACAGCCGCCGAGCTTGACCCCGAAATCAAAAATGCCGAAAGCCACAGGGGACAGGCTTTGCGGGAATTGTTGAAAAAAATCGAAGCCTTATAAATCGATGATAGGTCGTCTGAAAACCCCGAAACGCTTTTTCAGACGACCCAAACCCACCACATCACGAAAGAAACTCATGTCCCCCAAGCAAATCCTGATTGCCGCCATCCGTTTGATCGTTTTAATCGGTATCGTACAAACATTCAGCAGCATCGTTACCATATTTGCCCAGTCTGGAAGCGAATATAACAGCGCACAACTCCTGTTGCCGCTATCCATCTACGGCTTTTATTTGGCCGCATGGCTGCTTGTATGGTGTTTTCCTGCCACTATTGCCAACCGCCTGCTGCCCCAACACCTACAAACCGCACAGGAAACCCCAAAACACCCTGCGCCATGGATGACGACCGGTATTGTCTTGATCGGCGTATACACTCTTTCCCAAGCCATACCCAACCTGATTTACTTGTTCTCTATCTATCGTTTTACACAATCTACCCTCACCGACGCACACACATCCGTTTGGGTAAATCTCGGTCCGCAAAACCAAGCCGGTATATTCGCCAGCACCGCCCAGTTCCTTATCGGCATTTTCCTGCTGTTCGGCGCGCCCAAACTCTCGTCTTGGATTCGCAAAAGACTTTAACAACATAAAGACAACAGGTCGTCTGAAAAAATTTCAGACGACCTGCAATTGTCCTTGTATCGAAATAAAAACGAATTTATGGCCCATTCCCGCCACCAACTTTTGAAACTGCCCTTACTGCCCTCTACCCTACTAATGAAAACCATCCGTTTGATATTGTCGTATATAGTAACTTTATCATTAATTTTGTTACTGTTTATTTCTAAAACTTTGTTGTTTGTCTCAAAGCCTTTTCTGCCCATCATTGTCGTTTTGCTGCGTTTATTGATTTGGCTGATGTTCCCTTTATATTTTATCTGTTTGTTTATTTACACATTGTTCCGCCCATTTAAAAATCATGAAACACTTTTCCGGCATTGGCTGGATGTCATTTACCGCGACCGTCCGGAAACCGTTGGCATCATTATCGAAAATATCCATCAAGACTTAAGAGGGGAAGATGAAGACGGGGAAAATAATGCGCAGGAAGAAAATAACGAAACCACCGTATTCAAAAACCTCTTAACCGAAGGCTTTATCCTACACAATAATCTCGAAGACTACGCACATCTGTTTTCCGTTGATTGGAAAGACGGAGAAGGTTTTATTGACTGCATCGCAGAAATGGCGCAACGTTTTAATGTCAACCTGAATTGGACTGAACAGCAGCTTGAAGACGATCTGCCCGATCAGTTGGCAAGGGCCGTATATCCCTTATTTGAAGCTGCCGGTGCAGTACTTTATAGTGCAGACACGGGAAGCGACTATTACACTTTTATCATCATCCCGCAACAAGACACAGCCGATTTTGAAAAAGTATCGAAACAATATGGTGTGTCCTTGCAGCGGGTAAATATAGTGGATTAAATTTAAACCAGTACGGCGTTGTCTCGCCTTAGCTCAAAGAGAACGATTCTCTAAGGTGCTGAAGCACCAAGTGAATCGGTTCCGTACTATTTGTACTGTCTGCGGCTTCGTCGCCTTGTCCTGATTTAAATTTAATCCACTATAAAACCATCTGACACGAAACTTAATACCACAGATGCCGTCTGAAAAAATTTCAGACGACCTCAATCCCCAAAACACACTATGACCCAAATCACATTCCCCCAAGCCGGACAGCTCACGGCCCTGCCGCCCCTGTCGCTCTATATACACATCCCGTGGTGCATCAAAAAATGCCCGTATTGCGACTTCAATTCCCACAGTCTGAAAAACGGATTGCCCGAAGCCGCCTACATCGACGCGCTGCTGACCGACTTGCAGCTCGAATTGCCCAATATTTGGGGTAGGCCGGTGGAAACGATCTTTTTCGGCGGCGGTACGCCCAGCCTGTTTCAGGCGGAATCGATTGACCGTTTGTTAAGCGGCGTGCGTTCGCTGTTGCGCTTGCAGCCCGAAGCGGAAATTACTTTGGAAGCCAATCCGGGTACATTTGAAATTGAGAAGTTTCAAGGATTTAAAGATGCGGGTATCACGCGGCTTTCTATTGGCGTGCAGAGTTTCAACGACGATATGCTCTCAAGGCTGGGGCGCGTCCACAACGGCAAAGAAGCCTTAACCGCCATCGATACCGCCTTGAAATTATTTGATAAAGTCAATATCGACTTGATGTATGCGCTGCCAAACCAAACTGTTCAAACGGCATTGGACGACGTGCAAACCGCCATCGCCACGGGCGCGACACATATCAGCGCGTATCATCTGACGATGGAGCCGAACACGCCGTTTGGTCATACGCCGCCGAAAGGTTTGCCGCAAGACGAAGCTGCCCTCGATATCGAAGACGCGGTACACGCCGCGCTGGAGGGCGCGGGTTTTATCCACTACGAAACATCGGCTTTTGCGAAACCCGCCATGCAGTGTCGCCACAATTTGAACTACTGGCAGTTCGGCGATTATTTAGGTATAGGCGCGGGCGCGCACGGCAAAATTTCCTACCCCGACCGCATCGAGCGCACCGTCCGCCGCCGCCACCCCAACGACTACCTCGCCTTAATGCGAAGCCAGCCGAGTGAAGCCGTCGAACGCAAAACCGTCGCCGCCGAAGATTTGACGTTCGAATTCATGATGAACGCCCTTCGCCTGACCGACGGCGTACCCGCCGCGATGTTGCAGGAGCGCACAGGCATACCCGCCGCCAAAATCATGGCGCAAATCGAAACGGCTAGACAAAAAGGTCTGCTGGAAACCGACCCGACCGTGTTCCGCCCAACTGAGCAGGGACGGTTGTTTTTAAACGATTTATTGCAATGCTTTTTATAGGATTAGATTTTTTCAGACGACCTTAATACACCAAACCGTAACATCCGCAGGCTGCTAACGAAAACCATGACAGACAGTTTTTATCTTGTTTGTTTTATCATAATAAAATACAATTGGGATAACCGTCGGTCTTGAATAAATATTCGGCGGTAATACCCCTTATTCCGTTGCAAGGAAACAAACATGAAAAAAATTCTGACTACCCTGATTGCCCTCTCCATCTCAACCGTTGCGCTGGCAGATGACAGCCATGGTTTCTACATTCAAGGCGATCTTGGCCACTCAACCCTTAAAACCAATGACGAAGGTGGCAAAACTAGTGCCAAAGGCTTCAGCCCGCGTCTGTCTGCCGGATATGATTTCGGCGATTTCCGTGTCGCTGCCGATTACACCCACTATAAAACTTTGAAAGACCATGAACAGGGTCGGTCTTACACACTCGACTCAAAAATCAAACTCCAAAGCGTCGGTGTTTCCGCCATTTATGATTTCGACTTAAACTCCCCAGTTAAACCTTATGTCGGCGCACGCGTAGGCATCAATCGCTTTTCTTATGACGACGATTACCGCAGTGTGAATTTTCATGAGACTGAATCGATCCGCAAAACTAAAACCGGCGTAGGCGTATTGGCAGGCGTAGGCTATGACATTACCGAAAACGTCGCTTTGGACGCCGGCTACCGCTACAACCACTTGGGCAAATTCGACGGCTTAAAAGTGCATTCTCACGAAGTATCTGCCGGTGTCCGCGTGAAATTCTAATTCCCGCACCCCTCATAACAAAACCGCCCGAAGCGTCCAAACTTCGGGCGGTTTTCGCAAATGATTGAAGTACATACGATATATAGTGGATTAAATTTAAATCAGGACAAGGCGACGAAGCCGCAGACAGTACAGATAGTACGGCAAGGCGAGACAACGCCGTACTGGTTTAAAGTTAATCCACTATAATTCTATTCTCATTCAAATTTATTTAACCAAAGGTCGTCTGAAAATATCCATACCCTACACAATCCCTCGGTTTTATACGATAATCACCACCGTTTTCATCAAAGTTTCCATCTTTCAGACGACCCCGACAACAGGAGAAAATCATGTCCAAAACCATCATCCACAGTGACAAAGCCCCCGCCGCCATCGGCGCATACAGCCAAGCCGTGCGCGCGGGCGACACCGTTTACATGAGCGGTCAAATCCCTCTCGATCCCGTCACCATGACCGTTGTCGGCAATGGCGACTTCCGCGCCGAAGCACGCCAGGTTTTTAAAAACCTGCAAGCTGTCGCCGAAGCCGCAGGCGGCACGCTGGCTGACATCGTCAAACTCAACGCCTACCTGACCGACCTTGCCAACTTCGCCGTCTTCAACGAAGTCATGGCAGAGTTCATCCAAGAACCCTTCCCTGCCCGCGCTGCCGTCGGTGTCGCCTCCCTGCCCAAAGGCGTGCAGGTCGAAGCCGAAGCCGTGCTGGTACTGAACGCATAAGACACGCAACCCGTTTTCAGACGACCTCCCACAAGCCAAAGGTCGTCTGAAACACCACACACACAATCGGACAATAACAACAATGGCACACTACGCAATCGGCGATATTCAAGGCTGCTTCGACGAATTCACCCTTCTGCTCGACAAAATCAACTTCAACCACGGCACAGACACCCTCTGGCTCGTCGGCGACATCGTCAACCGCGGCCCCAAATCCCTCGAAGTCCTCCAATTCTGCATGGAACACGAAAGCAGCGTCCGTATGGTTCTCGGCAACCACGACCTGCACCTGCTCGCCGTCGGCTGCGGCGAAGGCACGGTCAAACGAAGCGACACCATTACACCCATCCTCACACACCCCGACAGCAAAAAAATGCTCGACTGGCTGCGTTTCCAACCCCTGCTCATCAAAGGCGTCCGCCATGTTATGGTTCACGCCGGCATCCTGCCCCAATGGACCATCGCCCGCGCCGAACTGCTCGCCAGCGAAACCGAAGCCGAGTTGCGCGGCAAAAAATACAAAAAGTTTTTCTCCAAAATGTACGGCAACAAACCTGCCGAGTGGAGCGACGAGCTGACCGGTTACGACCGCCTGCGCATGATTGTCAACGTCTTCACCCGAATGCGCGCACTGACGCTGAAAAACGAACTCGACTACGACTACAAATCCACCCTCAAAAAAATGCCCTCGAACCTGCGCCCTTGGTTCAAAGCCCCAAACAGGCAAAACCTCAGCCACACCATCGTCTTCGGCCACTGGTCCTCGCTGGGCTTTATGAACACCGACAACATCCTCTCCCTCGACACCGGCGCACTTTGGGGCGGCGAACTGACCGCCATCAACCTTGCCGACCACAGTATCACCCAAGTCCCCTCCCTCGGCGGTTTGGACTGGAAAACGGCTTTGAAATAAATCAGGATACCAGTTTGTTGAGCAGGTCGTGCCCGACCATGATACGGTTTCAGCGGGAGAAACCGCACAGTTTCCTGTTGTCACTTCTGTAAACAGCAATTAAACCGTCGTAGCCGTTGTTATCATAGCTGCCGTTGATCATAATGGCGGGAGGCGCTTTTCTATAAAAGCACGTTTTCGACAATAAAAAACGAAGGTCGTCTGAAAACTAACTTTCAGACGACCTTAAGATTTGTTGGACACTGCCCCAATCTGCTTATTTTACTCAATATTATTTTTATATATTTTTATCAAATTTCCCCTGTCATCATACTCATAAGTAAAACCCATTATTTTATTACCATTAATATATAGTGGAATAAATTTAAATCAGGACAAGGCGACGAAGCCGCAGACAGTACAGATAGTACGACAAGGCGAGGCAACGCCGTACTGGTTTAAAGTTAATCCACTATATTTATCAAATTTAATTAATTTCCCATCTCTATAAAACCCAACATAATAGGATACAATCTCCTTGCGTTTGCTGATTTCCTCGACCTTATCCAAATTAACCTCATCATACAATATTGCAGGATGATTATATTTAGGGAAACTCATTCCTAAATAGTGCTTAATAGTTAAATCATTGTAGAGAGTATTTTTTCAAGCGAATGTAACATACTTAAATAAAAATACTTGTTTGAGATAATAAGACGGATATCATAGTTCACGATTGAATAGAAAATGGATTACGCCAAAATACTAGATGCCAGTATTGAAAATATTCAAAATAACTTAAAGAATAAAATTTTAAAACAGGAAAATAACAAATGGGTTATAACTTAGAGATATTAAATACTTCTCAAGTATTTGCTGATAAAAAATACTTGAAAGAATTTAAATTTGCAAATGGCAAATCATTTCCTCATTCTTACCAATCTTTCGCAACACAATTTGGCTGGGGGAGAGTATTGAACAATTACTTAATTTACATCCCCCTAAATCCACAGTTTCATGATTCGTGGCAAAATGCTCGTGAACATATAAAATCAACATATATGAATGATATTGATGAATATATTGACTATTATCCTGATGAATCATTAAATTTAATGAAACGAATGGAACCATTTGCCAAAAGTGAGTCAGGGTATTATTTATTTTGGGATATATATAGCGAAGATTCACACAATGAATTTAATATATACGCAACAGATTTTGTAGGCGATATATATCTACTAGGAAAAGATTTATTTGAAGTATTTTATAACTTGACCAATGACACCAAAATCTTAAAAGAATGTTTTAATAGGGCACCTTGGCCCAAAACATTTGAAGGTTTTACATTTATTTATTAAAAACTCAACTGCTTAATAAATATAAATAAGCCGTAGTTGGTGTCGCCCCAACAATCAAGAAAGCTCTCTGCCAACACCAGACTCGCCAAACACAAATCGACAACATCGAACAACTGATGCCCATTTTGAAAGGAGCTGTGTGTGTGCCACCGTTACGATAACGAGGCTCAAGCAGCTCATTCAGTTTTTTTACCGATGTTTGCACTGTCTGAGGGTAAGCCGTATAAAGTTACTTTTACGGCATGTATGTGCAAACTGCTGAGGGTATTGAATATCATGATGCGTAATTATAGTGGATTAAATTTAAATCAGGACAAGGCGACGAAGCCGCAGACAGTACAGATAGTACGGCAAGGCGAGGCAACGCCGTACTGGTTTAAAGTTAATCCACTATACTTTGCCAAAATGTTTTTCTAAAATTAAATATAAACTAGAAATGATGGACACCTTTGAAGCAATATTAAGTGAAACTTATTCTATAACTCAAATTCTATCTGTTTTATTATTTTTGATATTATAACTATCTCATTTCTATTAATTTATATACGATTCAAGGTCGTCTGAATAACTGTTTAAAAGCCATAGTTACAGTGTATGCAAGTATACCCCGCCAAAGGCAACTGCTTTTCGACCCATTACCTGTACCGTTACCGTCATTTGGAGGAGCACCGTTTTTTGGATTTCAAACGTTGGCGGGATATTGCCACGCGTTATGCAAACAAACCGGCTTCATTTGCGGCGGCAATAGAAATCCGGATTATTGCGATGTGGCTTAATATATTGTGACTACACGACCTAATGTTGCACTTAAAATCCGAATTCAAGAACCTTTAATCTATCCGTATCAAGTTATTTGCCCGCTTTTACGCCCTGCCATTGGCGAACCATGAATTTCAAAATGGTGGGTTGGATAGGGACCATGATAAAGCTGTTTTTCAAATCTTCTTCGCTCGGGAAAATGGTGCGGTCGTCCCTGAACTCGGCTTCCATCAATTCGCGTGCGGGTTTGCTGGAAGGGGCGTAGGTGACGAAATTGCCGTTTCTCGCGGCGACTTCGGGGTCGAGGAAGTCGTTGATGTATTTGTGGGCGTTGGCGATGTTCTTCGCATCTTTCGGAATGACGAAGGAGTCCACCCAAATCCCCACGCCTTCTTTGGGCATCATCACGCGGATTTTTTCTTTGCCGCCCGCTTCTTTGGCGCGCCGTCTGGCGATGTTCAAGTCGCCGCCGAAGCCGATGGTGACGCAGGTATCGCCGCGCGCCAAGTCGTCGATGAAGCCGGACGAAGTAAAGCGTTTGATGTTGGGACGGTTTTTCTTGAGCAGCTCGGTTGCGGCTTTGATGTCTTCGGTATCGTTGCTGTTGGGATTTTTACCCATGTAGTTCAAGACCATAGGATAGATTTCCGCCGCGCTGTCCAAGTAGCTGATGCCGCATTGTTTCAGCTTGGATGTGTATTCGGGGTTGAACACCAAATCCCATTGGTTGTCCGGCAGTTTGTCCGTGCCCAAGGCTTTTTTTACGCGCTCAGTATTGATGGCGAAGGTGTTGGTTCCCCAATAAAACGGAACGGCGTATTCGTGGCTCGGATCAACGCCTTCCATCAGTTTCATCAATTCGGGATTGAGGTTTTTATAGTTGGGAATCAGGGATTTGTCGATTTTTTGATAAGCCCCCGCCTTAATCTGCCTTCCGACGAAGGTATTGGACGGGCCGACGATGTCGTAGCCCGATTTTCCGGTCAATACTTTACTTTCCAGCGTCTCATCGCTGTCGTACACGTCGTAAGTTACCTTGATACCGTTTTTCTTTTCAAAATCAGCAACGGTTTCGGGATCAACGTATTCCGACCAGTTGTAAATCCTCAATACATTTTGGTTTCCCGCCTGACCCGCTTTGTCGGAGGTGTTTTTATCCGAACCTCCGCAGGCGGCGAGCATGACGGCGGCTAGGGCGATGAGGGGCAGATGTTTGGTCATTATCATTCCTTGCATATCAGGTGGAAGGGAAAGTAAGGGATTATAAATCAGGCACGCACTATCTGATAGCAATTTCCATTATATTGATAGCCCGAAGGTCGTCTGAAAGTCCCTGATTCAATAGCTAGAAACAAGGTTTTGCGGTAATATAGCACCCATTTTCTTTTCACAATTACATACGGCCGGGAAGGTCGTCTGAAATCTTTTTAGTAGAGACAACGAAACATCATGAAAACCTCCGAACTACGCCAAAAATTCCTAAAATTCTTCGAATCCAAAGGCCACACCATCGTCCGCTCTTCCAGCCTCGTGCCGCACGACGACCCGACGCTGCTGTTTACCAACGCCGGTATGAACCAGTTTAAAGACGTGTTCCTCGGCTTTGACAAACGCGCCTACAACCGCGCCACCACCGCGCAAAAATGCGTACGCGCAGGCGGCAAACACAACGACTTAGAAAACGTCGGCTACACCGCCCGCCACCACACCTTCTTCGAAATGATGGGCAACTTCTCCTTTGGTGACTACTTCAAACGCGATGCCATCCACTTCGCTTGGGAATTCCTCACTTCCCCCGAATGGCTGAACCTGCCCAAAGACAAACTCTTGGCAACCGTGTATGCCGAAGACGACGAAGCCTACAACATTTGGCTGAACGAAATCGGTATGCCTGCCGAGCGCATCGTCCGCATCGGCGACAACAAAGGCGCGAAATACGCGTCCGACAACTTCTGGCAGATGGGCGACACCGGTCCTTGCGGTCCGTGTTCCGAAATTTTCTACGACCACGGCGAAGAAATCTGGGGCGGCATTCCCGGCAGCCCTGAAGAAGACGGCGACCGCTGGATTGAAATTTGGAACTGCGTTTTCATGCAGTTCAACCGCGACGAACAAGGCAATATGAACCCGCTGCCCAAGCCGTCCGTCGATACCGGCATGGGCTTGGAGCGCATGGCGGCCGTGATGCAGCACGTCCACAGCAACTACGAAATCGACCTGTTCCAAGACCTGCTCAAAGCCGTTGCCCGCGAAACTGGTGCGCCGTTCAGCATGGACGAACCGAGCCTGAAAGTCGTTGCCGACCACATCCGCTCCTGCTCCTTCCTGATTGCCGACGGCGTGATGCCGTCCAACGAAGGCCGCGGCTATGTACTGCGCCGCATCATCCGCCGCGCCGTGCGCCACGGTTACAAACTCGGTCAGAAACAGGCGTTTTTCTACAAACTCGTGCCCGATTTGGTCAAAGCGATGGGTGACGCATATCCTGAGTTGAAAGAAAAACGAGCCCAAATCGAAGAAGCCCTGAAAAACGAAGAAAGCCGCTTTGCCCAAACTTTGGAAACCGGCATGGCTTTGCTGGAAAACGCGTTGACCAAAGGCAGCAACAAACTGGACGGTGAAATCATCTTCAAACTCTACGACACATACGGCTTCCCATACGATTTGACCGCCGACATCTGCCGCGAACGCAATATCGATTTGGACGAAGACGGCTTCAACCGCGAAATGGAAGCCCAACGCGCCCGCGCCCGCGCCGCGCAAAACTTCAAAGCTAACGCGCAACTGGACTACACAGGCACGGACACCGAGTTCACAGGTTACGAAAAACGCAGCCAAGACACCAAAATCATCGCCTTATACAAAGGCAGCGAAGCCGTGGACGAACTCCAAGCAGGCGAAGCAGGCGTGGTTGTTTTGGAACAAACCCCGTTCTACGCCGAAAGCGGCGGCCAAGTCGGCGACGTAGGCTTTATCTTCGCAGGCGAAAACCGCTTCCGCGTCGAAGACACGCAGAAAATCAAAGCCGCCGTACACGGACAATTCGGCGCAGTCGTTTCAGGTCGTCTGAAAGTGGGCGATGCCGTATCCGCAGAAATCGACAACGATATCCGCGACAGCATCATGCGCAACCACAGCGTGACCCACCTGATGCACAAAGCCCTGCGCGATGTTTTGGGCACACACGTCGAACAAAAAGGCAGCCTGCAAAACGCCGAGCTGACCCGCTTCGACATCTCCCACCCGCAAGGCATCAGCGCGGAAGAAATCGCCGAAGTTGAACGCCGCGTCAACGCCGCGATTATCGCCAACGTGCCCGTCAAAGTGGAAACCATGTCCATTGAAGACGCGCAAAAATCAGGCGCAGTCATGCTCTTCGGCGAAAAATACGGCGACTTCGTCCGCGTCATCACCATGGGCGAGTACTCCACCGAACTGTGCGGCGGCACCCACGTCGCCCGCACCGGCGACATCGGCTTCTTCAAAATCATCAGCGAAGGCGGCATCGCCGCAGGCATCCGCCGCGTAGAAGCCATCACCGGCCTTGCCGCGCTGGCATGGGCGCAAAACCAAGAAAGCCTGATGAAAAACATCATTGCCGAAGTCAAAGCCCAAACCGAAAAAGACGTACTCGCCAAAATCCAAGCCAACGCCGCCAACGCCAAAGCCTTGGAAAAAGAGTTGGCAAAAGCCAAAGCCGAACTCGCCGTCCACGCAGGCGCAAAACTCTTGGACAACGCCAAAGACTTGGGCGCAGCCAAACTCGTCGCCGCCCAAATCGAAGCCGACGCAGCCGCCCTGCGCGAAATCGTTACCGATTTAACCGGCAAATCCGACAACGCCGTGATTCTTTTGGCGGCAGTAAACGACGGCAAAGTCTCTCTGTGCGCCGGCGTATCCAAAGCCCTGACAGGAAAAGTGAAAGCCGGCGATTTGGTCAAATTCGCAGCCGAACAAGTCGGCGGCAAAGGCGGTGGTAGACCGGATTTGGCACAGGCCGGCGGTACAGATGTCGCGAAACTGCCTGAAATGCTGGGAAGCGTGGAAGGCTGGGTAAACAGTAAGCTGGTTTGATAAGTGATGTATTAAGTTAAGTAGAGAAGGTCGTCTGAAAAATTTTTCAGACGACCTTTTTTGTACTGTCTGTGATACTTATTTTTACAATGGGTTGCAAAGGTCTCAGGTTGCGTTTTTGAGTTTATGGAAGAAGCTAGATAAGCCCTTGCTGTATATCATAGAGACGAACTTTACACGTTGATTTCAGGCTTCAAAGTAAACGAAAGGTCGTCTGAAACGAGGTTTTGGATTGACGAAAACCGTAATTCAGACGACCTTCACAACCATAAAAAACCATTTTGCCATTTAGCCCGATTTAAAGCGGGGTGGTTCGTTTCAATTTTTATCATCGGGGGATGATAACCAAAGAAATTTGTATTGTTTTGATAGCTGAAGCTTTCAGACGACCTTTAAGGTCGTCTGAAAATACAAAACGGCAAACCGTCAATTAGATGACCGCGTGCGTATGTACCGCACACTCCCTACACCTTGATTTTCAAGTTTCGCGTAATTTACAAGTAGGGTGTATGGCGTAGCCACGCACGTGGTGGGTTGAGTATACAGGCTACGGCTTGTTGTTATTAAGTTCTGAAAACCAACATCACTGAAAATTTACTGTACTCAACATTGTTTATAGTAGTAATTATTTCTTTATCTGAGAATAATCTGAGTTCGACTGAATGTAATTTACATAATTGATCTGCAATATAAAGTCCTAAACCTTCACCAGGGAAATTTAAAGCATTTTTAGCTCTGTATTTTTTCTCCTTCAGGTGAATAATTTCTTCCTCTGATATTTTGGGTCCTATAGACTCAATAATAACTTCTAATTTTGTAGCAATTGTAGGGTTGTCATATGTTTGAAAACGAACATCTATAGGCATGTCGTTAGGAGTATATTTTAATGCATTATCAATTAAAATAAAAGGAACGCAATCAAATGCGCTCATTGCGCTAATTGCATATTTTGTATTTCCATGAAATTGGACTTTATTATTCTTTTTACGAGATTTTTTATTAAAAATGTATCTAGCTTTATCAAATTTTTGGTATATTATAGCTGGATATTTATGTTGTTTTTCTAAACCTTTAGGGTTCAATTCTAATTCTGAATATATAATTCTTGAGGACAGTATAGAGGATATATTTTGAATTGTATTACTTAACTCATATGCCCTACTTTCCTTTTCTTTATGAAATAATTCGACAAGTTCTTGAGAATGATTTAGTATTAAATCATTAAACTTAGCAACCTCGTGCTTTAAATTTTTTAAAATCTCAATTTCATCTTCTAATATAGATATTCTATCCCTCAGTTTTAATAACTTTTTATTTTGTTTATCATAATTCATTTTTTCCTCCTAATATTTATTTTATTACTTCTTTTGCTATTTCAATTAATCCACTTGATAAACTACTAGATATAAACTGATTCACAATATCCTGAAAATAAGGATTTATAGAAATACTTTTTGTTTCATCTAAAATAGTGTCTTTGTTTTTTTGTTCAACCAAATATTGAATATATTTCTGTTCTAATTGAAATAACTCATATAACTCCATATTTTTTTCAAGAAGAATGGAGCGAAACCTTTTCCAACGGATAATAGGATTGCTGCAAATGCGAATAGCCTCCTCAAAAATGGAAGACCATTGCTCTACAGAAGTACCTTTACCAATGAAAATATCCGCATGTTTGGTGTATTCTTGTAGCACTAAATCATAGCTATGCGTTGAGTATGCAATAATATATTTGTCAGGATATTGATTTCTTATTTCTTTTATTATAAAAGCCCCACCTCTGGTAGAATCTGACAATTCTTTTCCTACACCTTGTATATCACATACAACAATAGGAAATTCTTTTACTATTTGGATAGATGAAATATCATCAAATTTAGTTATTTGGAAATTATTATTTCTTAATTTATTTAAAGGGGGGAAATCATTATCATCTATAATGAGTATCTTGTTAAGTTCCTTTAATTTGTTTATACCTACATTTTCATTGATATTTATATCTGACAATTTAAATATTTTAGTAGTATTTTCTACTTTTTCACTTTTACGAAAGAAATTTAGCATATTAAAGCTCCCCTTATTTATAAAGTAATTTTGAGATTACAAAATCCTTAGTAAATACTTCTCTTATTCTTTGCTACCTGCTCCAGACTGCCACAAGCAATAATCATACCGCCACCGCCTTCCGACCCTAAGTCGACAATATAATCAGCCGTTTTAATCATGTCAAGATTATGCTCGATAATCACAATCGGGTTGCCTTCGCCTTTCAGACGACCTATGACTTACAGTAAGCCGTAGCCTGCATTTCCACTAATAGGGCGACGCAAACCTTAAGATTGTGGTGTAGGGTGTGTGCGGTACGCACGCACGCGGTTTTATCGTTACCGAATTATTCCAAACCATGCCGTAATACGGCCGGCAGCAAGCGTAGCTTGGGTCATGATCCAACGAAATCCTCATATCACCTGTAATATCAAAGCTGCCTGAAAAATAATTTTCAGACGACCTTTCTCTATCAAAAGCAGCCTGCACTTTCAAAAATTGAAATGCAGGCTGCTTTTCATAAAAATTAGAAAAAAACGCGCAATATTTTTATACTGTACATCATGTAGCAAGTCGTACCTGCTCCCCTGCCAACTTATTTACTGAACGAACAGGAATAACATGCAGAAGCTTCCTTCAGAAAAACCGACAGCCGGTTATTCGCATCCGTGGCAATACTTTCTGCTGGTGTACGCTTTGAGCGCGCCGTTTTGGCTGCTGTCTTTGCTCCTCAAAAACAGTCCTCTGCCTGATAATCTGCCGCTGACCGACATCGGCGCGGCACTCACCCCGACAGTTGCCGCCGCGTTGCTGCGTTACCGTGAGGGCGGAATGGCAGCGGTGCGCAGCCTGTTTGGACGTGTGTTTGATTACGGGCGGATCAAGCATTCTGCCTATTTTTGGACGGCAATACTGATTTTTCCCCTGCTTTATCTGCTGACTTATGTCGCGATACGCCAAACAGGACAAACCATACCTGCCTTATCCGTATCGTTTGCGCCGCTTGCCGGTGCGTTCGTCATGTTCTTTATCGCAGCAGTTGCCGAGGAATTGGGCTATGCCGCCTACGCTACGGAAAGTCTGCAACGGCGTTTTACCCCGCTCGTTACGGCGCTGATTATCGGGGTGCCGTGGGCGTTGTGGCACTTGCCGTCCATGATTGCCGTGGGGCAGTCTGCCGAACTGATTGCATGGGGGCTGGCAGGGACGGTTGCCGTGAGAATTATCTATGTATGGCTGTATAACGGCAGCGGCGGTTCGGTATTTGTATTGATTGCATGCCACACGGTTGCCAATACCGCGCGTACGGGCTTTCCGGGCGGACGGGCGGCATATGAAAACGGCAATGGTATGATTCCATACGGAATCATCATCATTGCGGCGGCAATCGTGATGGTTTTTTGGCATAAGGCGATGTGTTCATTTAATGGTAAGCAACCGTAGTTTGGGTTATATATCCAACGGAACTGAATATCAAAGGTCGTCTGAAATCTATTTTCAGACGACCTCTTTATATAAAAAGCAGCCTGAACTTTCAAAAATCGAAGTGCAGGCTGCTTTTTGTGATGATTGGAAAAAACGCACACTATTTTTATACTGTATATTGTGCAGGCACAATGCAAAACAACATTACCCAAAGGAATCCTTATGTTTAAGACGCTCAAAAGCATTTGGCAGGGACTTACGCAAAAAGGCAAAATCTTCCCGCATCAGCTTGCATTCACGCTGCTGATTCCTTTACGTAACTGGGCGCTTTCGCCGCAACAAATCGTACAACGGCTACACCTTGCGCCGCACCACTGCATTTTGGAAGTAGGCTGCGGAGCGGGTTATTTCAGCCCGACGCTGGCGCAGTCGGTTCCGCAAGGACGATTGGTGGCAGCGGATATACAGCCGGAAATGTTGGCTTATACCGAAAAACGTTTGCGTCGTCGACATATCGACAATGTAGATTATTATTTGTGCGACGGCACGCATTTTGATTTTCCCGATCAATCGTTTGACCGCATTGTGCTGATTACCGTGTTGGGCGAAGTCGCCAACCAAGCCGAGTATTTGGCAGAGTTCCGCAGGCTGCTTCGCCCTGACGGGCTGCTGTCGGTTTCCGAAACAGCAGGCGACCCCGATAAACCGAGTCGCGCCGAATTGCGCGATTTAATGCGGCAAAACGGGTTTGATGTGGCAGACGAATATGGAAGCGAACGCAATTTTACTTTGAATTTTAAATTAGTCTGACCTGAAGATATCACAGTAAACTGGCTGAATGGAAATGAAGATATAGGTTAAAGTTCAGATTCAGCCCCTCCTTATACAGCGTGTAATATCAAAGGTCGTCTGAAAACTATTTTCAGACGACCACGTATTTTGATTTCAAGCACCCCGATTGCTCTATAGGGATGGCTTGTATATAAAAACAAATGTTTATTGCGTTTGAAATTATATTGAAAGTTAATTTTCATACATATTTCATAATAATTAAATCACTTAATACATAACTAATCAGTAAAGGCATAAATAAAAACGGACTCTGAGTCATCAGAATCCGTTTTTCTGCTAAAGGTACAGTATTACTTAGCTGCGTCAGCAGCATCTTTTGCTTCTTCTTTAGCATCAGCAGCAGCTTCTTTGGCATCGTCTGCAGCGTCTTGAGCTGCTTCTGCAGCTGCCGCAGAGGATTCCTTAGCAATTTCTTGTAATCCAGTCAAGCCATTTTTACAAGCCAGTTCCTGCTGATCTGAAGCCATCTTTTTAATTCCCTCAAGCTGTTCTTTCATAGTTGCTTTTGTTTCTGCAGGAAGTTCTTTAGAATTTTCGATAGCTTTTTGGTATTCATCACAAACTGCAGGAGTACCACCACCACATGCAGACAAAGACAAAGCGGCCAACAAAGTTGCCAATAAAGCTGATTTTTTCATGAGTCTCTCTTTTTGGATCTTGGTTAAAAAAGAAATTGTATGTTAAACCATTCTTGCGGAGTGTCAAGCACAGCCATTTTGTTTCCATGACTAAAATCATGGGATTAGATGAAATTAGACGGTTTGAAAGAAAAAAGTTAAGTAATGAATACCGTTATTAAGGAATATTTTTTGATGGAATACGTGTTTAAATTCTCTTTTATTTTATAGGGTTATTTAATTTTTTATTTTGTTTGAATTGAGTTTGTATAGATGATGTTAAGCCATATGCGCTTGAGTTAGTAAAATAATTTCAAAATCGGTTAAATAATGGTAATTCAGGCTATTTTCAAATGTGAAATAAATATATTTTATATGTCATATTGAATGTATTTTGAATATAGACAATTTAGTTAATTATTTTTGAGGAGTAAGGGTAATTAAATCTATTGTGAATGATTTATAAACTATAGCATTAGTAAGATAACTTGCTATATAGTTATGTTGTTTGTATTTTCTTTGCTATCTTCCTTTATTGACAAAAAATCAGGCAGTCTGAAAGTCACTTTCAGGCTGCCTGAGCTTTTCATTTATTGCTATTTATCTTTCTGCCACGCCTGATATGAACGAATGGCTAAAAACAGGCAGACAATCCATGCTATGCCTAGAAAACCCCACACGCCGGTTACGCCGAACTCTTTAAATAGCCAAGCGACTGCGCGACCTTTTCTATAAGCATGTTCGGTATCAACCACATGCACCGTGCCGTCTTGCGTAAGGTACCAGCCCAATGCGGGCAATACGATGAGCGCAAGCAGGTTTTGCAGCAGCTTTCTTAGATTGGCATTCATGTTTTTATTTCCTTACTCAATTCCTTTTTTCGCCAGGTAGCTTTCGTAATCGCCCAGATAATATTCATAACTGCCTTTGCCGTCCAGCTCGATAATCTGTGTGGCGAGCGAGGAGACAAACTGGCGATCGTGCGACACGAAAATCAGCGTGCCGTTGTATTTTTCCAGTGCCATGTTCAGCGATTCGATGCTTTCCATGTCCATGTGGTTGGTGGGTTCGTCCATAATCAGCACATTGGGTTTCAGCAGCAGGAGTTTGCCGTAGAGCATACGGCCTTTTTCACCACCGGAGAGAACCTGCACTTTTTTCACCACGTCGTTACTGCCGAAGAGCAAACGCCCCAAAGTACCGCGGATGACTTGTTCGTCGTCGCCTTCTTGTCCCCATTGGCGCATCCATTCGCTCAGGTTCATATCGACATCGAAGTCGTTTTCGTGGTCTTGCGGGTAATAGCCGATGTTGGCTTTTTCCGCCCATTTGATGGTACCTGCATCGGGAGCGATACCTTCGGCGTATTCGGGCTTGAATGCGCCGGCGAGGAGTTTCAGCAGGGTGGATTTACCTGCGCCGTTGGGGCCAATGATGGCGAGGCGCTGACCTGCTTCGAGGATGAAGCTCAGGTTTTTGAACAACTGGGTTTCAAAGCGTTTGGCCAGATTTTCGACTTCCACCGCCTGACGGTGCAGCTTGGCTTTTTCATCGGCTTCAAAGCGGATATACGGGTTTTGGCGGGTGGAAGGTTTGACTTCGACCATTTCGGCTTTGATTTTGTCTGCCTGTTTCAGACGACTGGTTGCCTGGCGGGCTTTGGATTTGTTGGCAGAGAAGCGGGCGACGAACTCTTGCAGCTCTTGCAGTTTCTCTTTTGCCTTGGCGTTGTCCTTCAGGGCGCGTTCGCGCGATTGGGCGGAAGCGAGCATGTAATCGTCGTAGTTGCCCGGATAGATGGTGATGGTGTTGTAGTCCAAATCCGCCATGTGGGTGCAGACTTCGTTCAAAAAGTGACGGTCATGCGAGATGATAATCATGGTGGAGTCGTATTGGTTCAACACGCCTTCCAGCCAGCGGATGGTGTTGATATCCAAGTTGTTGGTCGGCTCGTCCAAGAGCAGCACGTCGGGCTTGGAAAATAGGGCTTGCGCCAGCAATACGCGCAGCTTGAAGCCGGGGGCGACTTCCGCCATGGTGGCGTTGTGCAAATCTTCGGAAATGCCTACGCCGCTCAACAGTTCGGCGGCGCGCGCTTCGGCGGTGTAGCCGTCGTATTCGGCGAACTTGGCTTCCAGTTCGGCGGCTTTCATGTAGTCGTCTTCGGTGGCTTCGAGGTTGGCGTAAATCGCGTCGCGTTCGGTCATCGCCGCCCACATTTCGGTATGCCCCATCATCACCACGTCCAGCACGCGCATGTCTTCGTAAGCAAACTGGTCTTGGCGCAATTTACCCAAACGCACGCCGTTTTCAATCGCCACTTCGCCCGCAGTCTGTTCCAAATCGCCGCCGAGGATTTTCATGAAGGTAGATTTGCCCGAACCGTTCGCGCCGATCAAGCCGTAGCGGTTGCCTTCGCCGAACTTGACGGATACGTTTTCAAACAGCGGCTTCGCGCCGAACTGCATGGTAATGCCGTTGGTAGAAATCATTATTGGTAAAACCTTTATAAATATAGATAAACAGGGTGTTATAATCGCCGGCGATTGTAGCATATTTTGTATAGGTCGTCTGAAACGGGGGCGGAGGAAATGGAAACCGAAAAAATCTATTACGCCGTGATTATTCTGTTGTGTGCCGCATCTATGCTCCTCAGTCCGTTCTTCTATATTCGCCGCACACGTTCGGGTGCAGAATTGCGCCACGCGCCTAGGCAATGGAAGCCGATTATTATTGCCAATTTGGTGATGATTATTGCTTTAGTGGTGTGGTGGATATGGTTTTGATGATTTGATGAAAGGTATAACAATGAATAAATTGATTTTAAGCACATTACTGCTCGCATTTTCCGCCGTAGCCACGGCATCCCCCGTATTTGAATGTATCGACAAATCGGGACGTAAAACCTATACGCAGACCGGCGGCAAAAATTGCAAACCGGGCAATATCGGCAGACCTTCGCTTTATACCTCCGCCGCACCGTCTGCACACTCGGCATCAGCAAGCGCTGCTTCAAGAAACGCTCCTTCCGAACAAATGCCGCCTCCGCCAGCCGGAGCAATGCCCGGTTCATCTTCGGCGCAAAACGAATTGGCTCAGGCACAGAAAAATCTGGAAGAGGGCAAACAGGTCCGTTATGGCAACGAGCGCAATTACGCCCGCTATCAAGAACGGATTAAGGGTCTGGAAAATCAAGTGAAAGCCGCGCAGGAGCGGGTTAATGCGGTAAACAGCATGGGCGTAGAAGGTGAGATGATGCCCGAGCAGTGATGGTTGCAAAGATAGCAATAAAAGGTCGTCTGAAAACTCGGTTTAAGCAAAATAGAATTGCTTTACCGATTTTCAGACGACCTTTTTAGTTTTTTCAGTTTGTCTTGACTGTATATTCTAGTGCCTTATAGGGCTTTAATGTGCTTGAAATATAACCGTTTTCAGGACGGCGGACGTAATCGAGATAATCCTGCATGGCAGGTGAGAAGCCTTCCACATCGTCCACGGCGATGACCGCGCGGTCGGCAAGATTAGGTTCCAACAGTTTAAATACGGGGAATACCAAATCCGGCCAGCCGTCGAGTAAGACAAAATCGGGGCGGATGTCTAAGTCTTTTAAAGTTTCCAGCGCATCGCCTTCGCGAAGTTCGATGTAGTCTGCCAAGCCGGCTTCTTGGAAATGTTTTCTCGCCGCTGCGGCTTTGTGCGGCAGATATTCGCAAGTGATAACGCGTCCGCCGTTACGTTTGGCGGCTGCCGCGAGATACAGCGTCGAAATGCCGTAGGAAGTCCCGAATTCAACAATGTTTTTTGCACCCGATGCTAAAGCCTGCATATATAGGAACTTGCCTTGCTGCGGTGCGATGGGGATGTATTTGTCTTCGTAAAAACTTTCATTTTCCCCCGCCCAATCCAGCCCTTTACCCAACAGCTTGAAAATCTTGGGTAGAAAGTGGAAAAACATTTGCCTGTTTTGCTTTAAGGCTTGGGTGTAGAGCCGCAGCAAAACAGCTTCAGCTTGAGGCGCTTGCAGAAAAGCGAACATTTTTGGTGTCAGCTTGGGCATGGGCTTTCTCCTTTTTAGTTCAAATCCTCTATATCGCTACAATCTTGCCACAGCTTCGCTTTTCAGACGACCTTTATGTACAAACATCAAACAGGTTTCTTGCGACTGTCTTTTATCCTGCTCATCCCAATCCTCCATACTTGCAGTCATCAAAGTCCAGATATGATATAGTCCCTCCACTTTCACTCGTATTTTAAAACGGAGTAAAACCATGACTAAATCCATCCATATCCACAGTATGACCGGCTTTGCCAATGCCGCAGGCGAATGCGGCGGCAAGCGCGTGAACTTGGAAATCCGTGCGGTGAACCACCGTTATCTGGATGTCCAATTCCGCATGCCTGAAGAATTGCGCTATCTGGAAGGCGCGTTGCGCGAGAAAATCGCGGCTTCAGCCGCACGCGGCAAATTGGAATGCCGCATTCAGTTGCAGGACGCGGCGGTCGGCGGGCAGAGTTTGGAAACCAATGAAGAGTTGGTGAAACAGCTTGCCGACTTGAACAAAACTTGGCGCAAGGAACACGGTTTCGGCAAGCTGACGGTCGCTGAAGTGTTGCGCTTTCCTGGGGTATTGGCAGGTCAAAGCGAAGATCCGGAGGCTTTGGCGAAAATCGTACAAGAGCTGTTGGATGAGGCGTTGAAAGAATTTGCTGCCGCCCGCAAACGCGAAGGTAAAAAACTCGGCGAACATTTGTTGCAACGCTTGGCAAGCATGGAAGAAATCGTGGATGCGTTGGGCGAGCTGTTCCCCAGCCTGCTTCAAGCGCATATGGACAAGGTGAACGCGCGCTTGGCGGAAGCGGTCGGCAATATCGACAACGACCGTTTGCAGCAGGAATTTGCGCTGTTTATCCAAAAATCGGACGTTGACGAAGAATTCAGCCGCCTGCGCACACACATCGCCGAAGTCCGCCGCATCGTTACGGAAAACAAAGGCAGCGCGGGCAAACGTTTGGACTTCCTGATGCAGGAATTGAACCGCGAGGCAAACACGCTGGGCAGCAAAGCGATCGCGGCGGAATGCACGCAGGCTTCGGTTGAACTGAAAGTCTTAATCGAGCAAATGCGCGAGCAGGTACAAAATATCGAATAAGCCTTCAAAAATAAAATATAGTGGATTAACTTTAAACCAGTACGGCGTTGCCTCGCCTTGCCGTACTATCTGTACTGTCTGCGGCTTCGTCGCCTTGTCCTGATTTAAATTTAATCCACTATAAAGGTCGTCTGAAAAGCCATTTTTCTGCTTTTCAGACGACCTTTGTTTTGATGGATGCTTAGCTTTGTCCGGGTTTGATGACTTTAACGCCCTGCTCTGTGCCCAAGATCAACAAATCCGCGGCGTTGCGCGCGAAGATGCCGTTTTCGACAACGCCGGTAATTCGGTTGATTTCATCTTCCATAGTCAGCGGACGGTCGATATTCAAGTCATAAACATCGACGATTTGGTTGCCGTGGAAAGTGGTGCAATCTAAGCGCAATTCAGGTTGCCCGCCCATTGCCAAAAGTTTGCGCGACACCAGCGAACGCGCACCGGGTAATACTTCTACGGGCAGCGGGAATTTGCCCAAGCGAGATACATATTTGCTCTCGTCGGCGATACAGATGAATTTGTCAGACGCGCTGGCGACGACTTTCTCGTTCAGATGCGCACCGCCGCCGCCTTTAATCATTTGCAGCATATGGTTTACTTCGTCCGCACCGTCGATATAGACAGCGAGGTACATCACATCGTTCAGCGATACTTCGGGGATGTCGTATTGCGCCATCAATTCGCTGGACTTTTTAGAAGTCGAAACCGCGCCTTTGATTTTTTTGCCGCTTTTGCCCAACGCTTCGATAAACATATTCACGGTCGAGCCGGAGCCGATACCGATGTATTCGTTTTCAGGTACGAATTCCACCGCTTTCTCGGCGGCAATACGTTTCAATTCATCTTGAGTAGCCATGAGTTCTCCTTAATGGATGTTGGTCAATAGGATTATCTTAACATTTTCATGCCGTTTGTGCTTGCCTGCTTACGCTTTTTCCAGCAACACCGCCGCCTGCGCCTCGATGGCTTCCATGCGACCCAGATAGCCGAGCTTTTCGTTGGTTTTGCCTTTGATGTTCACACAGGTCGTCTGAATGCCCAAATCAGCGGCAATGTTGGCGCGCATGGTGGGAATGTGCGGCGCGAGTTTGGGCTTTTGCGCAATGATGGTCGTGTCCACGTTCACAACGCGCCAGCCTAAAGCCTGCACGCTTTTATACGCTTCGCGCAACAATACGCGGCTGTCGGCATCTTTAAACTCGGCAGCGGTATCGGGGAAATGGCTGCCGATGTCGCCCAAGCCCGCCGCGCCGAGTAAAGCGTCGGTAATCGCGTGCAACAGCGCGTCGGCATCGGAATGGCCGAGCAGACCTTTTTCAAACGGGATGTTTACGCCGCCGAGAATCAAATCGCGACCCTCGACGAGTTGGTGGACATCGTAGCCTTGTCCGATGCGGATATTCATGTTTTGTCCTTTTTTCCATGTCAGGTCGTCTGAAAAACGGGTTTCAGACGACCTGCAACAACAGCCTCACAATCAATTCATCCTGCGGCAGCGTCAGCTTCAAATTGCGCGTATCGCCCTGCACCAGCAGCGGCTGCACGCCCAGCTTTTCCACCGCCGACGCTTCGTCTGTAATATCGCTCAAATCCTCTGCCGACAAAGCTCGGTGTAACAAGGTCGTCTGAAAAAGCTGCGGGGTTTGCGCCTGCCACAATCCGGCGCGGGAAACGGTTTCGCCGATATGGTTTTTACCGTCGGCGCGTTTGAGCGTATCGGCAACGGGTATTGCCAAAATACCGCCCTGCTCTTTTCCGCCCGCTTCTTCAATCAGACGGGTCAATGCCTCGGGTGGCAGGCAGCAACGGGCGGCATCGTGAACGAGAATGTTGTCCTGCTCCGCCGCCAAACCTTGCGCCAACAATGCGGATACGCCGTTGCGTACCGTTTCGGCACGGCTTGCTCCGCCTACGCGAAATACGCGTGTTTTGCTTAAAGGGGTCGTCTGAAACGTTTGGTCTTCGGGCGATACGATAACGGCAATCAAATCGATGGCAGGATGTTTTTCAAAAATGTCTATCGTATGCTGCAACACGGTTTTGCCGTTGATTTCAACGTATTGCTTGGGCTTTCCCGCCCCAAAGCGCGTTCCGATACCGGCAGCGGGAATCAGAGCGATATGGCGACGCGTCATGCTTCAGCTCCGGCTGTTTCAGCTTTGCGCCACAGACAGGCTTCGCCCAAACCGTCCAGGTATTGTTCGTGTGCGGCGAGTTCCTCTACGTCGGCTTTGATAACCTTCAAATGCGCCGGACGCTTGGTTTCGGCAACAATGACCGGTTTGACTTCCTCATCTTCTTCTTTTTCTTCGCCACCCATTAAATCGAACTGCTGGCGCGTCATGGCGAGATACACTTCGCCCAAAAGCTCGCAGTCAATCAACGCGCCGTGCAGCACGCGTTTGCTGCGATCGACGGAAAGGCGGTTGCACAAAGCATCCAAACTGGCTTTCTGACCGGGGAACATTTCCCGCGCCATCGCCAGTGTGTCGGTTACAGTACAACCAAGCTCCTCAATGGAAGGCAGCCCCATACGGCGGAATTCCATGTTCAGGAAGCCAACGTCAAACTTAGCATTGTGGATAATCAACTCGGCATCGCGTATAAAATCGGCAATCTGACGCCCTACTTCGGCAAACGGCGGTGCGTTTTTCTCTTCCAAAACCTCAATGGTCAAACCGTGTACCTTCGCCGCTTCTTCAGGCATATCGCGTTCGGGATGAACATATAAATGTAGGTTGTTGTCGGTCATTTGGCGGTTGATCATTTCCAGACCGGCAAACTCGACCAAACGGTCGCCGCCTTCGGCATAAAGGCCCGTGGTTTCGGTATCAAGGATAATCTGGCGTTTGCTCATAGGAATATTCTGTATAGCGCTCATTGATAAAATGCCTTGAATCATACGCAAGGCTGCTAAAAATGTATAGTCGGCAAAAATCGGGACGCGTGTATTTGAATGCAATATTTCTTAGGGCGTGAATGCAGCCTGACAAGAAATTTTGCTGACAATTTTCCAGACGTATTTATCTTCGCATTCCCGCTAAGGCTTGTTTTCTCTAAATTCCGAGTAAATCACTCAACTTTTATAATTTTTTAAAAATTAATTTCTATAAAAATCATTATCTTATTACACATCTTCATAATAATAACAATTATCATTTGCAAATTTTGAAATTATCCGTATAATGCAATTCATCGAAACGAAATCAACGCACTACAGAACGAAAGGAGAAGAAAATGCCTGAAAATATTTTCCAGCAAGTCTCTCTCGACATTCTGAGACTGCACCAACATACCATCCGCTCTCTTTTGGCAACCCAGTGTTGCGATGATTGCGAAGTACATGATGCCGTATATGTTACGCTCGATGGTCGTTATTATGTTTGGCTTCCCTGCATGGGTAAATCGGAGCAACCGCAAACCGGCATCCTCCTGATTGAAGATGAAGACAGCCATTCCCGTTTAAGCTGGGTCGCCAGCACTCGGGAGGTTAAACAAAAAGACAGTTTGTACAGCCGCGTCGTTTCCGTTTTACAACGCAAAATGCAGAAGGCAAAAGAAAAGTTTATTCATGCGTCTGATGCCCGTTTGCTTGAACTGACACCGCAGCAAGGTCGTTTGACGACCAAAAGCAAAGATTTGTCGCTTTCACCCTATGATTTGATGAAGGCACTTTATCCGGCAACCCATCAACGTCAATTAGAGGAGTTCGCCCTGTAACAGTTTTGGTAGTGGTTTGTGTTCCTTTTGCGCCCCTTAAAATTAAAGGGGCGATTTTTTTTGCCTGCAACTCAACATGGCTTCCATCAAACCAATCAAAAAAGGTCGTCTGAAATCGGATTCAAACTTCAAATCCGGTTTCAGACGACCTTTTGTCTATTGCCGTTTATTTGCCTGCTTCAGATGAAGACAGATTTTCCGGCAACATGTCCTGCTCGTCAAAATCAGGTTCTGGCTCGTTTTGCAACACCTTGCCATTCAATTTCAACTCGTTATTTTGCAGGGTCAGATGGGTTTTAATGCTGTCATCTACCAGAGTCAGGTATTGCTCCTGCGCCATACTTTTCACGGTACTGTCGACCATCAGACGCAGCGTTTCATTGATGTCCTCAATTCCTGCGCGTCCGGCTTCTTCATCTTCCGCATTAACGCTAAACAGGCTGCGCGCTTGGTTGATTGCCATCTGCTCCAACAGTTTTTTCGGAACGCTCACATTGAAATCGGCATTGGTTTTTTTCAGCATTTCGCTGAGGCTGTTCAGATCTTTTGCTGCCAAGCCTTTAAAGGCGAGTTTACCGCTGACATCCACTTGACCTTGCGGCATGGTGAATTTGAATGTTTTGACATTCAGCACCGGATCATTGGTAAATAAACCCGAAGCTTCGTTTTTGGCGGTTTGGAGCAATGCGTTTTGGATCTCTTCCTCACTCATTTTCTTATTGGCGACTTCGGCAAGCTTGGCTTTCAAAGCCTGCAAACCTTTGCCGTCCAAGTGCTCTGCTGCCACATTGATATCCAACGGACCATATTTATCTTCGCCATAAACCAGCTCTTCAAATTGGAACCGTCCTTCGCTGTTGATGAATTTATCAACTTCGTTGGTATTGGTATCAAATTTCAGTTTGCTGACTTCGATTTTGGAAGGCGCGATACTGCCGGTCGGATTGATAAATGCGCCGATTTGCAGATTGGTCACAAGATTGACCAGCTCGTTCAGCTTGACGTTGTAATCAATATTTTCTTTCCATTGCAGCAGGAATTTATCCAAAGTAATGCTGCTTTTGCCCAAGGAAAGCTTGTTGAGTCCGTCTGAAGTCTCAGATTGGAAATGTAGGTTTTCCATCGAAACATCGCCCTTGTCCGCCAGCTTGAGCTGCAAAGACGGAGCGGTATAATCATGACGGTAGCTTTGGAAATCTTTTTCGTAATCGGTGTTGCCGCTCAAGCCTTTCCAGCTGAGCTTGATGCCGGACAACTCTTCATAGTCGAAAGCCGGAACGCTGAGTTGAAGCTTGCCGCTTCCTCCGAAATAAATCGTATTGCTCATGGTCAACGGAGCTTGTTGGCCAAAGAAGCGAGACAATACTTTTTCGGTTTCCGGATGGTATTTAAACTCTGTTTCCACATGAGCCTGAGTACCGAAACCGCCAGCAAACGGACCATGGCTGATATGGTTCACAACCGTAATCGGCTCTTGCAAGACGGTTTTCAGATTATCGGGCAGATATTGCTGGGTATTTTGAAGCAATGTCGGTTTCAGGCGTATGACCGTAGTTTCGGTCGCACCGAACCAGCCTCGATCATATTGGTGGGATTCTACGGTTAGAAAACCTGATTCCTGCAACAGCTTTTGTTGTGCGGTCAGGGTTTCTTCTGCTTTGATGCCGAAGTAGTAAGGCGCACCGAGGCCGACGGCGATGGCTACGGCAACGGTCGAAATAAGATACTTTTTCATTGCTACAAACAGATAGGTTGAAAGCGATAAGAATAGCATTTTTTGACCGATTTGTCTTTTGGGAGACCTGGGCGGTACAAATAAACCTATATTTGGTACTTTCCCATCCTTATATACCGACCACTTGCATTCTATTATTTCAAGCGTTCTGATTTATAATCGGGTCGTCTGAAAACTTGACCACTACCACCCGCCCCATGACCACGGACTTCGACATCCCCCTCTTCCTCAAAAACCTGCCCAACCTGCCCGGCGTATACCGTTTTTTCGACGAAGGCGGCAACGTCTTATACGTTGGCAAAGCGGTCAACCTCAAGCGGCGCGTGTCCGGTTATTTCCAGAAAAACGACCATTCCCCGCGCATCGCATTGATGGTGAAACAGGTTCACCACATCGAAACCACCATCACCCGCTCCGAAGCCGAAGCCCTGATTCTCGAAAACAACTTCATCAAAGCCCTGTCGCCCAAATACAATATCCTTTTCCGCGACGACAAAAGCTATCCTTACCTCATGCTCAGCGGACATCAATATCCGCAGATGGCGTATTACCGAGGCACGCTGAAAAAGCCCAACCAATACTTCGGCCCCTATCCCAACAGCAACGCCGTGCGCGACAGCATCCAAGTCCTGCAAAAAGTCTTCATGCTGCGTACCTGCGAAGACAGCGTGTTCGAACACCGCGACCGCCCTTGCCTGCTGTATCAAATCAAACGCTGCACCGCGCCCTGCGTCGGACACATCAGCGAAGAAGACTACCGCGACAGCGTGCGCCAAGCCGCCACCTTCCTCAACGGTAAAACCGACGAACTGACCCGCACCCTGCAACACAAAATGCAGACCGCCGCCGCCAACCTGCAATTTGAAGAAGCCGCCCGCTACCGCGACCAAATCCAGGCACTCGGCATCATGCAGAGCAACCAGTTCATCGACAGCAAAAACCCCAACAACCCCAACGACATCGACCTGCTTGCGCTCGCCGTTTCAGACGGCCTCGTCTGCGTACACTGGGTCAGCATACGCGGCGGGCGGCACGTCGGCGACAAAAGCTTCTTCCCCGACACCAAAAACGACCCCGAACCAAACGGACAAGACTACGCCGAAGCCTTCGTCGCCCAACACTATCTGGGCAAAAGCAAACCCGACATCATCATCAGCAACTTTCCCGTCCCTGATGCATTGAAAGAAGCCTTAGAGGGCGAACATGGCAAACAAATGCAGTTCGTGACCAAAACCATAGGCGAACGCAAAGTCTGGCTGAAAATGGCGGAACAAAACGCACAGATGGCGATTGCCCAACGCTGCCTGCAACAAAGCAGCCAGCAACACCGCATCGACGAGTTGGCAAAAATCCTGAACATGAATTCAGACGACCTCAACCGCCTCGAATGCTTCGACATCAGCCACACCCAAGGCGAAGCCACCATCGCCTCCTGCGTCGTGTACGACGAACAAAACATCCAACCCTCGCAATACCGCCGCTACAACATCACCACTGCCAAACCCGGCGATGACTACGCCGCCATGCGCGAAGTCCTCACCCGCCGCTACGGCAAAATGCAGGAAGCCGAAGCCAACGGCGAGGCCGTCAAATGGCCGGATGTCGTATTGATTGACGGCGGCAAAGGACAAATCGGCATCGCCGTGTCCGTATGGGAAGAACTCGGGCTGCACATCCCCTTGGTCGGCATCGCCAAAGGCCCCGAACGCAAAGCTGGCATGGAAGAACTCATCCTCCCGTTTACCGGCGAAACCTTCCGCCTGCCGCCCAACAGCCCCGCCCTGCACCTTCTGCAAACCGTGCGCGACGAATCGCACCGCTTCGCCATCACTGGCCACCGCAAAAAACGCGACAAAGCCCGCGTTACCTCGTCCCTCAGCGACATCCCCGGCGTAGGCAGCAAACGCCGCCAAGCCCTGCTCACCCGCTTCGGCGGCCTGCGCGGCGTCGTTGCCGCCAGCAAAGAAGATTTGGAACAGGTCGAAGGCATCAGCAAAGCATTGGCGGAAACCATTTACGAGCATCTGCATTAACGATGGGATGAATAAGGCAAGAGGTCGTCTGAAAAGTTTTCAGACGACCTCTTGTTGTTCGCTATGCTGCCTTAAAAACAATATTTTTTTAAAACCTTATTAGGAACGTATTGATAAATATCCAGAAATTCTTTCTTTACCGCGCCTGAGGCAGGATTCAGCTTCTCATTCCTTACCAATTTTATATTATCTCTGGTTACTTCCGACAAGGATGCGACGGTATAGCGGTACTCCCGATGCAACCCTGCCGTCAAACGGTCTCGGGTAAATTCATACTGGTATTTAGCCAGTCCCGTTTCCCCATAAAAATCAACATCCATCCTGCAACGTCCTTGCGATTGGGCAAACAATACCAACCCGCTTCCCTCTGCACTCAATTCAAAATCCGTCAAATCCCTTTCATAAACTTTTTTCCATTGGGAATGATGACTTTGAGCAGCAAGCAAACCCGAGCTCAAGAATAAAACTGAAACCAATAAACCCTTAGCGACATTCATGCGATTACACCTAAATTTGAAGAGCCATTATTAAAGCAAAGGACTGAAAATAATACAATTAGATTTCAATTGACTCAATCCTGTTCATCAAACAAGCCAACATCGAACAAATCCGGCTCACTCATCCGAGCGCGGCAATCGACCTTGATGTCCTCATTCACCTGACAGCAACACGGCAGAATTTCGCCGGGCGCGACAAACGCCAGCGGGAAATCGTCGTAAGACACCCTGCCGTCCAATATTTTGACGCGGCAAGAACCGCAATAGCCGCTGCGGCACTGGTATTCGACCTCGTGGCCGGTGCGCTCCAAGCCCTCCAATAAGGTTTCGCCCTCTTGAAGCTCGAAGGTTTTGTCGTGTGTACTGATGAGTGCCATTATTATCTGTTTAAGCGGGAAAGGCCGTCTGCACGGTGTAACCGAAATCTTTAGTTTCGTTTCTACACCTGTTCAGACGACCTCTGATGATGGAAATGCGGAAAAACCGCCGAGTTTGATTACAGTTCGAAATCGCCCAAATCGTCCGCGCTGACTTCCGAATCGATCTGACCGATTAAGTAAGAAGAAATTTCCACTTCCTGCGGCGCGACTTGTACGTTGTCGGACGACAGCCACGCGTTAATCCACGGAATCGGGTTTTGGGTAGCACCTTCGAATCCGGCAGGCAGACCGACCGCCTGCATACGCAGGTTGGTGATGTATTCGACGTATTGCGCCAAAATTTCCTTGTTCAGACCAATCATCGAACCGTCTTTAAACAGATAGGCTGCCCATTCTTTTTCCTGCTCCGCGGCTTTTTTGAAGAGTTTGAAACATTCGTCCTGCAATTCGACGGCGATTTCCGCCATTTCAGGGTCGTCGGCACCGGCGCGCATCAGGTTGAGCATATGCTGGGTGCTGGTCAGGTGCAGGGCTTCGTCGCGGGCAATCAGTTTGATGATTTTGGCGTTGCCTTCCATCAACTCGCGCTCGGCAAAAGCGAACGAGCAGGCGAATGAAACGTAGAAACGGATGGCTTCCAACACATTGACGCACATCAGGCAGAGATAGAGTTTTTTCTTCAACTCGCGCAAAGACACGGTAACGAGCTTGCCGCCGACATTGTGCGTTCCTTCGCCCAACAGGTTGTAATACTGGGTATATTCGATTAAATCATCGTAATAACAGGCGATATCTTCGGCGCGGGCGATGATGTATTCGTTCTGCACGATGTCGTCAAACACGACCGACGGGTCATTCACGATATTGCGGATGATGTGGGTATAGCTGCGCGAGTGGATGGTTTCGCTAAAGCTCCACGTTTCAATCCAAGTTTCCAACTCGGGAATCGACACCAAAGGCAGCAAGGCAACGTTCGGGCTACGGCCTTGAATGGAGTCGAGCAAGGTTTGGTATTTCAGATTGCTGATGAAAATGTGTTTTTCGTGTTCGGGCAGGTTGGCGTAGTCGATACGGTCGCGCGACACGTCGATTTCTTCCGGCCGCCAGAAAAACGACAGTTGTTTTTCAATCAGTTTTTCAAATACTTCGTATTTCTGCTGGTCATAACGGGCAACATTTACCGGCTGACCAAAAAACATCGGCTCTTTAAGCGCGTCGTTTTTGGTTTTGGAAAAGGTGCTGTATGACATGACTAGGTGTTCGCAGGACATGGGGGACTCTTTGTTAGATTAACTTAAAATGGTAATATTAATATAGTGAAATTTATCTCTTTTATCTAAAAACATGATTATAAATTATTAAAATCTTTAATATTTTCAATTAATTCAAAACCCTTATTAGCCAACTCTAAAATCCCCGTAAAACAGGTAACTTTTTTTGCAATTTCTCCCATTTTAGAAAGGAGATTCTTACCAGTTTCTGTATTGCTCATGAATTCTTTATATTCATGATTGAAATACATATGACCAACAGTATTTTCTAGGACTTCGATAATAGCTTCAGAACCAGTAATTGCATATTGATCAATGGATTCAATAAGACGCAAAAGATACTTTAGAATAGAAGACTTAACATTGTCTTCTATATTTTCAGAAATTAATATATCCTGATATATGCTTTTTATAGAATTATTTATTTCAATTAGTTCACTTTCATCAATTTTTCTCAAAAATGAAAGTTGATTTTTTTCAAAATTAGCATCAATAATCTTAACAGAAGAATAAAGATATGAAGTCATATTTTCATCTAAATAACGGATGACATCACTCCATTGTCTATCTAACTCTACTGATCTACCAAGAACAAACAATATGTTTCCCATCCAATTCTGACAATGCTCGATATAGTCAGGTTCATTTACTTGAAAATAGTTATTAATCTCCTCAATTAAATTTATAACTTTGCTAATCGAAAATAGAATATTACGATCACTAGCTTCATCATTAGTTAAATTTAAAATCTCCTTCCACGCGCCTCTTGAAGTGCGATTTGATGAAACTTCTTTAGCTTTTTTAATAATTTTCAATAATCTTTGTGCCGGATTATCATAATAAGTATTAGACATTTTCTTCCATCCTTTGTTTTATTTTCAGACGACCTCTTAAACTCTAAAGGTCGTCTGAAATCTCTGATTATCAAATCTTACAAGCCCCACCTGCACAACCGTCATCCTGAATATCGGTCTGTGTATCGTCCGCGCCGTCGCGGGTGTTGTGGTAGTACAGGGTTTTGACGCCGTATTTGTAGGCGGTCAGCAGGTCTTTGAGCATTTGTTTCATGGAAACTTTGTTGCCTTCGAATTTACCCGGGTCGTAGGCGGTGTTGGCGGAAATCGCCTGGTCGACGAATTTTTGCATCACGCCGACAAGTTTCAGGTAGCCTTCGTTGCCCGGAAGTTGCCACAGGGTTTCGTAGGCGTCTTTCAGGGTTTCAAATTCGGGCACGACTTGTTTCAAGATACCGTCTTTCGATGCTTTGACCGTTACCAATCCGCGCGGCGGTTCGATGCCGTTGGTAGCGTTGGCGATTTGCGAACTGGTTTCAGACGGCATGAGTGCGGTCAGGGTAGAGTTGCGCAGACCGTATTTGACAATGTCGGCGCGCAGGCTTTCCCAGTCGCACAACAGCGGTTCGCTGCATACGGCATCCAAGTCTTTTTTGTAGGTATCGATGGGCAGTTTGCCTTGCGAATAAACGGTCTGGTCGAACAGCGGGCATGCGCCGTATTCTTTGGCGAGGTTCACCGATGCTTTGAGCAGGTAATACTGCATGGCTTCAAAGGTGCGGTGGGTCAGACCGAGTGCGGAATCGTCGCTGTAACGGACGCCGTTTTTAGCCAGATAGTAGGCGTAGTTGATAACGCCGATGCCGAGCGTGCGGCGGTTCATGGTCGCGGTGCGGGCGGCTTCGACCGGATAGTCTTGATAATCCAACAAGGCATCGAGTGCACGCACGGTCAAATCGGCAAGCCCTTCCAGTTCGTCCAAGCTGTTTAATGCGCCCAAGTTGAAGGCAGACAGGGTACACAGGGCGATTTCGCCGTTCGGGTCGTTGATGTTGTCCAACGGTTTGGTCGGCAGGGCGATTTCCATGCACAGGTTGGACTGGTGCACGGGCGCGACGCGCGGGTCAAACGGACTGTGCGTGTTGCAGTGGTCAACGTTTTGGATATAGATGCGTCCCGTTCCGGCGCGTTCCTGCATCAGCGTGGAGAACAAATCGGTAGCCGACAAGGTGCGCTTGCGGATGTTTGGGTCTTGCTCGTATTTCGTGTAAAGACGCTCGAATTCGTCTTGGTCGGCAAAGAACGCGTCGTACAGGCCGGGGACTTCGTTGGGCGAGAACAGCGTGATGTTGCCGCCTTTAATCAGGCGTGTGTACAGCAGGCGGTTGATTTGCACGCCATAGTCCAATTGGCGGATACGGTTGTCTTCCACGCCGCGATTGTTTTTCAATACCAACAGGCTTTCGGCTTCGATGTGCCACAAGGGGTAGAACAAAGTTGCCGCGCCGCCGCGCACGCCGCCTTGCGAGCAGGATTTAACCGCCGCTTGGAACATTTTGAAAAACGGGATGCAGCCGGTATGTTGCGCTTCGCCGCCGCGGATTTCGCTGCCCAAGCCGCGGATACGTCCGGCGTTGATGCCGATGCCCGCGCGTTGGGAAACGTATTTCACAATCGCGCTGGTGGTGGCGTTGATGGAATCCAGACTGTCGTCGCATTCAATCAATACGCAGCTTGAGAATTGGCGCGTAGGCGTGCGCACGCCGCTCATAATCGGGGTTGGCAGTGATACTTTAAACGTAGAAACGGCGTCGTAAAAACGTTTGACGTAATCCAAGCGCGTCTCTTTCGGGTATTTGCTGAAGAGGCACATCGCTACCAAAATGTATAAGAACTGCGGCGTTTCATAAATCTGGCGGGTCACGCGGTTCTGCACCAGATATTTGCCTTCGAGCTGTTTCACGGCGGCATACGAGAAGGTCATGTCGCGGCTATGGTCGATATAGGCATTCAGCTCGTCAAACTCTTCGCGGCTGTAATCTTCGATGATGTGGCGGTCGTATTTGCCCGCATCGGTGAGTTTTTTAACATGGTCGAAGAGATGCGGCGGTTCGAACTCGCCGTAAGCGATTTTGCGCAGGTGGAAAATCGCCAGACGCGCGGCGAGATATTGATAGTCGGGCGTATCTTGCGAAATCAGGTCAGCAGCCGCCTTGATGATGGTTTCGTGGATGTCGTCGGTGCGGATGCCGTTGTAAAACTGGATGTGCGATTTGAGCTCGACCTGCGATACGGAAACGTTTTTCAAGCCTTCCGCCGCCCAAGTAACAACGCGGTGGATTTTGTCTAAGTCGAGATTTTCCAAACGTCCGTCGCGCTTGGTTACTTTCAAATCAGTCGGTGCATTCATCGTCAGTTTTCTCCATCCTGAAACACAAGATACAGTAGGTATTAATATCGAGTGGCACAATATAGTGTATTTTTCGTTGCTTATCTAGTCTTGACAAGGTCGCTGTTTTGAAATCGTGCTTTTCCCAATTTTCTTTCAGACGACCTCTTTCCCTATGATTCAAGCCTTACCGCAAAGATGTGTTTTTTAGCATCAAAACCCTCATTCGGCTATGCGCTTATGAAATAAGGCAAATTCGGATTTGTGTTAAATTTTGAAAATAAACAGCATGACAATGGATGACATATACAACATGAGGTCGTCTGAAACATGATAATTTATGTAGTTTATTATTTTCTCTGTTTGATAATATGTAATGGAAGATGGGTTTCGTCAAAATGCTTTAAATACCCCGCTTGCTTTTTCAGACACCCCATCCTGCCAAATTTCCTTTTTACAAAAGCCATGAATATAATGAAATGCGCCCCTTTAAATAAACAGGAGTCCGTCATGTTACTGAAAAAAAGTCTTCTTCCCGCCTTGTCTGCTGCGCTGATACTGGGTTTTGCAGTCCAACCTGCCGATGCAGTGGCCCACAAACACCATAAACCCCACCACGCTCAAACCCAAGCTAAAAAAGGCAAGTTGCATCCTGCCTGCAAAAAATATCTCGACCGCCGCGCTGCATGGTACAAATACAAAGGCAACAAAGCCGAGCTGAGAGAAAACGTCAAAGCCCGCAAAGCCTTCCGCCAACTGTCCTATAAAGAACAACGCATCCAATGCCAAGCAGCCTATGAAGCATTTGATGATTTCGACCACGGCAAATTCCGTCGCTAAAAACAGACAAAGGTCGTCTGAAAGATTCTTCGGCATTTCAGACGACCTTTTGTTTCTTTGGTTATATTAAAACTGCGGCTTGCCCATCAATTCAAACTTAATAACAAATCTCTAAAAGCATTGGGGTCTTTAATAAAGGTCATTTCACCGGTGTGCGGAAAGTGAAAGTCTAAAAGACGCGACACCCAAAACCGAATACAGCCCGCTCTTTGTGCAATCGGGAAATATTCGCGCTCTTCATCAGACAGCGGCCTAACGCTTTCATAACCTCTAACAAAAGCATCTTGCAAAGCAATATCCAGCTTGTTCTCCGCTGTTCTTGCCCAGTCATTGACGGCAATTGCCAAGTCATACATAAAATTTCCGTTGCAGGCATAGTAAAAATCGATAAAGCCTGCCACGTTTTCCCCATCTAATAAAACATTATCCTTAAACAAATCGGCATGGATAATGCCTGAAGGCAGATTGTTACCCAGATTGCTATCCAAGTGAGCAATCTCCTTTTGCAATAAAGCCGCGTCATCCTCACTCAATACCGGTAAAAGCTGGCTACAAGCATCATGCCACCAGCGGTCGTAACGCGGATTCGCCATTTTTTGCGGGAAACTTTGTCCGGCAATATGCATTTTCGCCAGCATCGCCCCCGTATTGAAGCATTGTGTTTCCGTCGCCCAGCTGGTATCCGAACCGTTCAGGCAAGTAACCAGACAAGCAGGTTTGCCCACCAAAACAGAATCCAGCTTGCCATCCTTGCGTGCAATAGGAGCAGGACAAGCTACGCCATTACTACTTAGATGCCGGCTCAGCTCCAAGAAGAACGGCAGCTCCTCTTGCTTCAATACTTCGAAGACAGTTAAAACATAACGCCCAGTCGTGGTCGTCAAAAAATAATTACTGTTCGTAATCCCCTGCGCAATTCCCTGCAACGATACAAAGTTGCCCAAATCGTATTGGGTCAAAAACTCCCGCATTTCCTCATCAGAAACACTTGTATAGACAGACATGGTGCAAACCTATCAATAGAAAATATAAGGGGCAATCATACCAAAAAATTCCCCTGCCAAACAGGCAAACGCCAAGCTCGCGCCATAGTCATAAAAAACAAAAAGGTCGTCTGAAAATATTTTCAGACGACCTTTTGCTTGTTGATCTCAATTAAGCTTGTTTATTCCAACGCTCAATCGATTCTTTAATGACTTGTTTCGCTTCTTCAACATCACCCCAGGATTCGACTTTGGTCGTACCTGCTTTTTTCAAGTCTTTGTAGTGGTTGAAATGGAATTCGATTTGCTTGATTAATTGTTGCGGCAAATCAGACAATGTTTTGTACGCATTGCCATTGTTGCGGTCGTCGGCAGGAACGCAAACGATTTTATCGTCAACCTCACCATCATCAACAAATTTCATCACGCCGATGACGCGCGCTTCCAGAAAAATGCCGGTTGCCAATGGCTGCTCTGTCACCAACAAGACATCCAATTCATCGCCATCTTCGTCTAAAGTCTGAGGGATAAAACCGTAGTTTGTAGGTTTGGAAAAAATTGCAGGTTCAACACGGTCGAGTTGGAAAGCCGCTAATTTGCGGTTCCATTCGATTTTATGATTGCTGCCTGCAGGAATTTCGTTCACAACATTAATAATGCCGCCATCGACATCACCCGGCGTCAAGATTTTATTAAAATCTGCCATTTTGCGCTCCTTATAAACAATTGCAAAAGTTAAACGCCGAAAGTATAACAAACAAAAGACATTTCTGGAAATGTATCGCTTTCCGCCTAATTCATGACGGCAAAATTCTTCCGAACATCTCAAAACCATGAACATAACGGCACAAGGCGGCATTGCTCACAAATTTTATTCGATTTATTTCTAGATTTATTTCTATGTTAAATGTACAAAAACAGTACAAAATAAAAATCGACTCCTATATCAGAGTCGATTTTTATCAGGCTTAATGCCTATCTATGCTTACAGAGCATCTTTCAATGCTTTACCGGCACGGAATTTAGGAGTTTTAGCAGCAGCGATGGTCAGAGGCTCGCCGGTTTTAGGGTTGCGGCCTTGACGTTCTGCGCGTTCACCAACGTAGAAAGTACCGAAACCGACCAGAGTTACGGTGTCGCCTTTTTTCAGAGCGTTGGTTACAGCATTGGTAGTGGCATCCAGAGCTTTTTGGGCGGCAGCTTTAGAAATGCCGGCTTCTTGAGCAATTGCTTCGATCAATTCAGACTTATTCACAATCAGTCCCTTCCTATCGTTGAAAATAATGAAATGCCCGAATACTCGGGGCTTCGTACTTTTGAGTACCTTTGCGCTTTATAGCAATTCTGAAAATACCGTGTCAAGCAAAAAATGCGGAATTGCCCTATTTTACAGGCTTTCAAGGCAAACCCGCATCTTTTGCAACACATTTTTTACAAAATCAGTGTTTGGTCGCTTTCGCCCTTGACTTAGGCTTGGCGGCTTCAACCTGCGCCTCTTCGGTACTTAAAGGCGCAACCCAAGGTGTCGGCTGGCTTTCCAATCCCAAAGCGAGGACTTCGTCTATCCATTTGACCGGATGGATGGTCAGGTCGGTTTTCACGTTTTCAGGGATTTCTTCCAAGTCTTTGACGTTGTCTTTCGGAATCAGGACGTGTTTGATGCCGCCGCGCAAGGCAGCCAACAGTTTTTCCTTCAAACCGCCGATTGGCAAGACTTCGCCGCGCAGGGTGATTTCGCCTGTCATCGCCACATCGGCGCGCACCGGAATTCTGGTAAAGGCAGACACCATCGCCAAAGTCATGGCAATACCTGCGCTCGGGCCGTCTTTCGGCGTCGCACCTTCGGGAACGTGAACATGGATGTCTTTTTTCTCGTAAAAATCAGGAGCCAAACCCACTGATTCTGCACGGGAACGGACAACAGACCATGCCGCGGACACAGATTCCTTCATCACGTCGCCCAACTGGCCGGTACACTGAATCACGCCCTTGCCCGGCAATGCTACGGCTTCGACAGTCAGCAATTCGCCGCCAACTTCCGTCCACGCCAAACCGGTAACCTGCCCGATGCGGTTTTCACTTTCGGCAACGCCGTAATCGAAGCGGCGCACGCCCAAGTAGTCATGCAGGTTTTTCTCATTGACTTTAATCGCTTTAGTCTTGGCTTTGCTGGTTTTCTTGGTTTCAGACGACCTCTTCTTGTCTTCGTTCAAAGTAATCTGCATCACCACCTTGCGGCAGATTTTGGCAATCTCGCGATCAAGCGAACGTACGCCGGCTTCACGGGTGTAATAACGGATGATATCGCGTACCGCGCTTTCTTCGACCACCAATTCGCCTTCTTTCACGCCGTTGCGTTTCATTTGCTTAGGCACGAGATACTGCATGGCGATATTGATTTTCTCGTCTTCGGTATAGCCGGACAAACGGATGATTTCCATACGGTCAAGCAACGGAGTCGGGATATTCAGACTATTGGATGTGGCGATAAACATCACATCGCTCAAGTCATAATCCACTTCCGCATAATGATCGGCAAACTTGTTGTTTTGCTCAGGATCGAGCACCTCAAGCAACGCGCTGGCAGGATCGCCTCGGAAGTCGCTGCCCAATTTGTCGATTTCGTCGAGCAGGAACAGCGGATTCCTCACGCCCGCTTTAGCCATGTTTTGTAGAATTTTGCCGGGCATAGAGCCGATATAGGTGCGGCGGTGTCCGCGGATTTCGCTTTCGTCGCGCACGCCGCCTAAAGCCATGCGGACATATTGGCGGCCTGTCGCTTTGGCGATGGATTCGCCCAATGAGGTTTTACCCACCCCCGGAGGACCGACCAAACACAGAATCGGACCTTTCAGCTTGTCCATACGTTTTTGGACGGCGAGGTATTCCAAAATCCGCTCTTTGACTTTTTCCAAACCGTAGTGGTCGGCGTTCAACACCAAATCGGCTTTGGCAATGTCTTTGCTGACGCGGGATTTTTTCTTCCACGGCAGCTCAAGCAAAGTATCGATGTAGTTGCGTACTACGGTGGATTCCGCAGACATAGGCGGCATCATTTTGAGCTTTTTCAATTCAGACAGGCATTTTTCCTCAGCTTCTTTGGTCATGCCCGCTTCTTTGATTTTTGCTTCCAACGCATCCAGTTCGCCGCGTTCGTCTTCTTCGCCCAATTCTTTCTGAATCGCTTTCACTTGCTCGTTCAGATAATACTCGCGCTGGGATTTTTCCATCTGGCGTTTAACACGGCCGCGGATGCGTTTTTCAACTTGCATGATGTCCAGTTCGGATTCCAACTGGGCGAGCAGAAACTCCATACGGCCGATAATGCCAAAGGTTTCCAAAATCTGTTGGCGCTGCTCCAGTTTCAACTGCAAATGCGCCGCAATTGTGTCTACCAAACGGCTGTTATCATCGATGCCATTGATGGTATTGATAATTTCGGCGGGGATTTTTTTATTCAACTTGGCGTATTGGTCAAACTGGGTAAGCAGCGTCCGGCGAATGGCTTCAATATCGGGATTGTCCGCATCCGCATACTCATCGACAGCTTCAACATGGGACAGGAACAACCCGCCGCTCTCTTCAATGGTCAACACTCTGCCGCGTCGGATACCTTCGACCAACACTTTCACCGTGCCGTCAGGCAGCTTCAACACCTGCAAAACCTGCGCGACCGTACCCGTACGGTGCAAATCGGATGCAGTCGGATCTTCGGTATTCGGGTCGATTTGCGCCAGCAAAAACACCGGATCGTCATTCGCCATTGCCGCTTCCAATGCCGCAATGGATTTCGGGCGGCCTACGAACAGCGGCAACACCATATGCGGATAAACGACGACATCACGTAAAGGCAGGGTCGCCAATGCGCTGTATTCCTCAAAATGTTTTTCTTTTGTCGGCATATTGTTCTCTACTTGGTAATAAATTCGGAATGTCGCTTAAATTGGGATGGAAAAGCGTATTTCAAGACTTGAAAAAACCGATACACGCTTCTATTTTTATCGGCAACTTTTTGCGATAAAATACACGCCATTCGAGGTCGTCTGAAAGGCTGAAAACTTTTCAGACGACCTCTCGACATACAGCACATCAGGAGTCAGCCATGGCCGACAATACCTCACTAATCGAATTCCCTTGCCAATTCCCCATCAAAGTCATGGGCGATTCGCATCCCGAATTTGAAAAAAATATTCTAGAAACCGTCCGCAAACACGCGCCCGATACCGAGCCGCATCACATCACCACCCGCCTGAGCAGCAAGGGCAACTATACCGGCGCGACCGTCAAAGTAAACGTTGACAGTAAAGAGCAATTAGACAAAATCTACCGCGCCCTGACCGATCACGAAATGGTAAAAGTAGTGTACTGATATGAAAATCGTGCATAAAGGCATGGTCGAGTACCAACCGACTTTCGAAGCCATGAAAGCGTTCAATGCAGCCCGCGACGAACATACCGAAGACGAATTATGGGTGGTCGAGCATCCGCCCGTCTTCACGCAAGGTCTGGCAGGCAAACCGGAACATCTCCTGATCCGCGACGACATACCCGTCGTCCAAATCGACCGGGGCGGGCAAATCACCTATCACGGTCCGGGTCAGTTGGTCGTTTACACCATGATCAACTTCAAACGCCGCAAAACCAGCGTCCGCAACATCGTTTCCGCGCTTGAAAACAGCATCATCGCCACGTTGGCGGAATACGGAATCGAAGCGGCGGCAGACCCGAAACGCCCCGGCGTTTATGTCGACGAACGCAAAATCGCCTCACTCGGCTTGCGTATCAAAGACGGTTCCGTCTATCACGGTCTGGCATTAAACGTAAACATGGACCTAAGCCCGTTTACCCACATCAACCCCTGCGGCTATGCCGGCATGGAAATGACGCAAATCGCGGATTTTGTCCAACCCTGTCCCACCTTGGACGAGGTTGCACAAAAACTGACCGCACACCTCGAGACACAACTCACACCGAAAGCGAACAATTAATGAGCGAAATCAAAGTTGACGATCCCAAACGCGGCGTCAAACTCAAAGGCGCGGACAAAACCGCCCGCATCCCCATCAAAGTCGTTCCCCTTCAGGAAAAACTGAAAAAGCCCGAATGGATACGTGCCAAACTCCCGTCACGCAAATTCTTTGAAATCAAAGACATTTTGCGCGAACAAAAAATGCACACCGTTTGCGAAGAAGCCTCCTGTCCGAATATCGGCGAATGTTTCAGCAAAGGCACAGCGACCTTCATGATCATGGGCGACATTTGTACCCGACGTTGCCCGTTCTGCGATGTAGGACACGGCCGCCCGAATATGCTCGATCCCGACGAACCGAAAAACCTCGCAGAATCCGTCAAAGCCATGAACCTGCGTTACGTCGTCATTACTTCAGTTGACCGCGACGACCTGCGCGACGGCGGCGCACAGCATTTCGCCGACTGCATCAAAGCCATCCGCGAAACCAGTCCGAACACCAAAATCGAAATTCTCGTTCCCGACTTCCGCGGCCGTTTGGACATCGCACTGAAAATCCTTGCCGAAACTCCGCCCGACGTGATGAACCACAACTTGGAAACCCATCCGAGCCTGTACAAAAAAGCCCGTCCGGGTGCCAACTATCAGCACTCCCTAGACCTGCTGCGCCGCTACAAAGAAATGATGCCGCACATCCCGACCAAATCCGGCATCATGGTCGGCTTGGGCGAAACAGACGAAGACGTGCGAGAAATCATGCGCGATATGCGGGCGCACAATATCGAGATGATTACCATCGGCCAGTACCTCCAGCCTTCAGACGGACACCTGCCCGTCTTGCGCTACGTCACGCCCGATCAGTTCAAAATCTTTGAAAAAGAAGCGTACGAACTGGGCTTCACCAACGCCGCCATCGGCGCCATGGTCCGCTCAAGCTACCATGCCGACGAGCAGGCTGCCGAAGCATTGCGCGAAAGTCATGGCGGCGGTTGCGGTCATCACTGATAACAAAAGGTCGTCTGAAAATTTTCAGACGACCTTTTTTCAAACAAGCTGCTTAGGCTTTATACATCATACGTTCCCATCACGCTTGCGCTGTCTAAAATATGTCCCTGCATGGCAAAGTGCAGGTCGTTGAAGCGGAAGCCGCGCGGTAGGTTTAACACGGTGTCGAGCGCGTAAACAATAAGTTCGTAGCGATGGCGGCAGTTGGGCGGATACATGCCGCCGTAGCCTGTGGCTTCTTCGATGTTCAACTTGCCCAACAGGCTCGCCCAACTGTTTGCGCCTTGCGTGTAGTCGGTGGCAGTCAGGCTTTCGTTTTCGGCAACGGAGGTGCGCTTGAGGTCGGCAATCAGCCAATGTGTCCACACGAATCCGCTGGCGGTAATGGCGTCTTTGTCTTCCAAAACGACGGCAAAGGATTTCGTGCCTTCCGGCGCGCCGCTGATTTCAAAAGGGATGGAGTAAGTCGGCATGTTGTTCGGACTGAACTGGCTGCCGCGTTTGCCGTATTTGTCTTCAAATTCGCCGTTGGCAATGGCTGAAGTCGTTACCTGCATAGTGTTCTCCTGTGGGGTTGGGAAAGGGGTCGTCTGAAAAAGGAAGGCTTGTTCAGACGGTGGGTGGATTGTCCGGTTTGCTATGGCTGCTGTTTTCAGACGACCTGTTTTTATACCTGCCAGTCTATCGGCGTTATCCCGTTTTCCTGCAAATAGGCATTGGCGCGGGAAAAGTGTTTGCAGCCGAAGAAGCCGCGATAGGCGGACAACGGCGAGGGGTGTGGCGCGCTAAGGACGAGATGGCGGCTGCGGTCAATAAATGCGCCTTTTTTCTGCGCGTGGCTGCCCCAAAGCATGAAAACGACGTGTTCGCGGTTTTGGTTGATTTGATTGACGACTTCATCTGTAAAGCGTTCCCAGCCCAAAGTGGCATGGGAATGCGCCTGCCCCGCGCGGACGGTCAGGACGGTATTCAGCAGCAAAACGCCTTGCTCCGCCCAATGTTGCAGATAGCCGTGTTGCGGGATTTGGAAACCTTCGATGTCGTCTGCCAACTCTTTGTAAATATTGACCAGCGAAGGCGGTACGGCGATGCCTTCGCGGACGGAAAACGCCAGCCCGTGCGCCTGCCCTGCCCCGTGATACGGGTCTTGCCCCAAAATAACGACTTTGACGTTACCGAATTCGGTTGCTTTAAAGGCGTTGAACACGTCTTCGGCAGGCGGGTAGATAATCCGTCCCATGCCGCGCTCTTTTTTGACGGTTTCGATGATGTGTTGGAAATAGGGTTCGGACTTTTCCGAGCCGATTGCTTCGTGCCAAGTTTGCATATTGCTGCCTTCATGATCGTGAAAAATGATTATAACGCAGCAAAATGGAGATGACGTCTTTTCTGCCGACCTTCTATTTCTTCCGGACGCATCAAATAAAATATTGTCATGATTGAATTGTCAGTCACCCTTTGTGCCGTTATGATTGAGTCTGTCCCACCCGAATCTTAAGGAATCTATATGACTACTTGGTTTATCGTTGCCGCCGCCGTCCTGATTGTCGAGCTGTTTGTCGGTACTGTATATCTCTTGGTTGTCAGCGCGGCTTTGTTCGGCGCGGGATTGGTGTATGGGCTGACCGGTGATACTTCAATTGCCGTTGCAGCGGCAGCCGTTTTGTCCGCCGCCGGTATCTGGCTGGTACACGGCAAGTTCAAAAAAACTGCGCCCCGTCAGGAGCTGAACGATGATTTGGACATCGGACAAACCGTTCATATCCTCCAGCGCCTTCACGGCGATTGTTATGAAGTTTCTTATCGGGGGACATACTGGCAGGCGCAGGCTGAAAATGCCGATGCCGTTCAGACGACCTCCACCGCCGTGATTACCGGTAAAAACGGTAATGTTTTGCTGATTCGTTTAAATTGATCATACGATTGAAAGGAGCATTTATGGGCGAATTAATTACCCTTCCTGAAAATATTCATCTATTAATATTAATTTTTGCTCTCACAGCATAAGGAAAAACAATGGAATTTCTATACAGCTTCCCCGTCATTCTGCTGATTGTCGTCGTGATTTTCGGCTTCAAGTCGTTTATCGTGGTGCCGCAACAGGAAGTTTACGTCGTCGAACGTCTCGGCAGGTTCCACAATGCGCTGACTGCCGGTCTGAACATCCTGATTCCTTTCGTTGACCGCGTCGCCTACCGCCACTCTCTCAAAGAAGTGCCGTTGGACGTTCCCAGCCAAGTTTGTATCACCCGCGACAATACACAGCTTACCGTTGACGGCATTATCTACTTCCAAGTAACCGATCCGAAACTCGCTTCCTACGGCTCCAGCAACTACATCATGGCGATTACCCAGCTCGCCCAAACCACGCTGCGTTCGGTTATCGGCCGTATGGAGTTGGACAAAACATTTGAAGAACGCGACGAAATCAACAGCATCGTCGTTTCCGCGCTGGACGAAGCGGCAGGCGCATGGGGTGTGAAAGTATTGCGTTACGAAATCAAAGACTTGGTTCCGCCGCAAGAAATTCTGCGTTCCATGCAGGCGCAAATTACCGCCGAACGTGAAAAACGCGCCCGTATCGCCGAATCCGAAGGCCGTAAAATTGAGCAAATTAACCTTGCTAGCGGTCAGCGCGAAGCAGAAATCCAACAGTCTGAAGGTGAAGCGCAAGCTGCCATCAACGCGTCAAACGGTGAAAAAATTGCCCGCATCAACCGCGCACAAGGTGAAGCCGAAGCACTGCGCTTGGTTGCCGAAGCCAACGCCGACGCCATCCGTAAAATCGCCGAGGCAGTCCGCGCAGAGGGCGGTTCCGAAGCCGTCAACCTAAAAGTTGCCGAACAATATGTCGAAGCTTTCAGCAATCTGGCAAAAGAAAGCACCACGCTGATTATGCCTGCCAACGTCGCCGACATCGGCAGCCTGGTTTCAGCCGGACTGAAGATTGTCGACGGCAACAAAGCGGCAAAATAAACCTTTCGTTTTGCCACAAGGTCGTCTGAAAACGAGTGCAATGCGTTTCGCTAGAATAAAGAGCGAATTTCGCCAAACCGTTTTTCAGACGACCTTTATTCACATGATGGCAGACAGAATGCCCATCTGACCAAGCTTCAATATAGTGGATTAAATTTAAATCAGGACAAGGCGACGAAGCCGCAGACAGTACAGATAGTACGGAACCGATTCACTTGGTGCTTCAGCACCTTAGAGAATCGTTCTCTTTGAGCTAAGGCGAGGCAACGCCGTAGTGGTTTAAAGTTAACCCACTATACATTCTGATTGTTACCAAAGACCAATTCAATGACTCAGAAAACACACACCATCAAAACCTACCTCGTCGGCGGCGCCGTCCGTGATTATCTTTTAGGTTTGCCCGTCAAAGACCGCGACTGGGTGGTCGTCGGTGCCGATGCGCAAACTATGTTGGCGCAAGGCTTCCAGCCGGTCGGCAAAGATTTTCCCGTGTTCCTCCATCCCGACACCCACGAAGAATACGCCCTCGCCCGTACCGAGCGCAAAACCGCCAAGGGCTACGCCGGTTTCAGTTTCCACGCCGACAAAGACGTTACGCTGGAGCAGGATTTGATGCGCCGCGATTTGACCATCAACGCAATGGCTCAGGGCTCAGACGACCTCATCATCGACCCCTTCGGCGGACAACAGGATTTGGCGGCAGGCATTTTGCGCCACGTCTCACCCGCCTTTGCCGAAGACCCCGTCCGCATCCTGCGTACTGCCCGCTTTGCCGCGCGCTACGGGTTTGAAATCGCCGAAGAAACCATGAAACTGATGCGGCAGATGGTGGAAAACGGCGAAGCGGACGCTTTAGTTGCCGAACGCGTCTGGCAGGAGTTGGCGAAAGGTTTGATGGAAAAAAATCCCCGCAGGATGATTGAAGTGTTACGCGAATGCGGCGCGCTCAAAGTCTTGCTGCCCGAAGTCGATGCCCTCTTCGGCGTACCGCAACGCGCCGACTACCACCCCGAAATCGACAGCGGTATCCATACCCTGATGACGCTGCAACGTACCGCCGATATGGGTCTGAGCCTACCCGAACGCTACGCAGCCCTGCTGCACGACTTGGGCAAAGCCAAAACTCCACCCGACATCCTGCCCAAACACCACGGACACGACCTCGCAGGCGTCGAACCCGTACGCAAAGTCAATCAACGGCTGCGCGCGCCGAAACACTGCGCCGAGCTTGCCGAGCTGGTTTGCCGCTGGCACATCATGTTCCACCAAGTCGAGCAATTCAAAAACAAAACCATCTTAACCGTCCTGAAAAAAACCGATGCTTTCAGACGACCCGAACGCTTCGGCGCCGCCTTAAACGTCTGCATTGCCGATACGCAAGGTCGTCTGAACCGCGAAAATACGCCCTACCCGCAACGCGCGCACTGGCTCGCCCTGCTCGAAGCCGCCAACCAAGTGGATTCGGGCAAAATCGCCGCAGAATGCCGTGCGCAGGGAAAAGCCCACCTTATCGCCGAAGAAATCGACCGGGCGCGGTTGGCAGAAATTGCTCCGTTGCAAAAAGTGTTTCAGGCAGCGCAAGACAAAACAGAAAGACATTAAAACGCCCAATGCAGCGACTTTTAAAGTTTTGAGGACGATACCCAACCCAAGCTTTGAAACAGCCGCCGCCATATCCGCTATAATCTGCCTCTCAGCCATTCCGTTCTAACCATAAAAATCATGACCATTCAGACCGATTTATTGCCCAAAATCAACAACGAAGATTACCAACGCCTCATCCTCAAACACAGCGTAGAATTCAGCGAAGGCGAAATCCGCCTGTTGAACGAAATCCTCGAAAAATTCACCTTCGACGTCGTTCAGGCGCAGGCATTGGCGCAGGCGGTGATGCAGCAGGTGCGCTTCGACCCCAACGCCTACCACATCGACAGCGACGACGAAGACACCACAGGCATCTGCCCCCACTGCATCAACCCGCCCATGCCCCCCCTGCGCGATTACCTCGTTTGGCGCGAAACACGCGGCTAAACCCCTTTCAAAAAGGTCGTCTGAAAACGGCAAACCGCTTTTCAGACGACCCCGAACCCACCGGAAAACCCATGCTGCAAACCGACAACCTGACCGCCGCCCAGCCCCAGCGCATCATCACCGCCCAAAGCATCTCCTCGCAGGAAGAGTTGCTCGAGCGCGCCCTACGCCCTAAAACACTGGACGACTATATCGGGCAAGACAAAGCCAAAGAACAGCTCGTCATCTTCATCCAAGCCGCCAAAAAACGCGGCGAAGCCCTAGACCACACCCTGCTCTTCGGCCCGCCCGGACTAGGCAAAACCACGCTGGCGCACATCATCGCCAAAGAGCTGGGCGTCAACCTGCGCCAAACCAGCGGCCCCGTCCTCGAACGCGCCGGCGACCTTGCCGCCCTTCTGACCAACCTCGAGCCGCACGACGTATTGTTCATCGACGAAATCCACCGCCTCAGTCCAGTCGTCGAAGAAATCCTCTACCCCGCGCTTGAAGACTACCAACTCGACATCATGATAGGCGAAGGCCCTGCCGCCCGTTCCGTCAAAATCGACCTTCCGCCCTTCACGCTCGTCGGCGCAACCACCCGTGCAGGTATGCTGACCAACCCTCTGCGCGACCGCTTCGGCATCGTTGCCCGTTTGGAGTTTTACCAAAATCAAGACCTTGCCACCATCGTCCGCCGTTCCGCACAATTACTGCAACTCGACATGGGCGAAGAAGGCGCGATGGAAGTCGCCAAACGCAGCCGAGGGACGCCCCGCATCGCCAACCGCCTGCTGCGCCGCGTACGCGATTTTGCCGATGTGAAAAACAACGGCGTAATCGATGCCGCCGTTGCCGATGCCGCTTTAAGTATGCTGGATGTGGACGCACAAGGTTTGGACGTCATGGACAGAAAATTCCTCGAAGCCATCCTGCACAAATTCAGCGGCGGCCCCGTCGGCCTTGACAACGTTGCCGCCGCCATCGGCGAATCTACGGACACCATCGAAGACGTGATCGAGCCTTACCTTATCCAACAAGGTTTCCTGCAACGCACCCCGCGCGGCAGAATGGCAACCGAACGCGCCTACCTGCACTTTGGCTTGAAAATGGAAAAATAAGTGTTGATCAACACAAAAAGGTCGTCTGAAAACCCGATTTTTGGTTTTCAGACGACCTTTTGTTATCAGCGTAGTTGGTGCGGATAGATTTTAAAGCAGAGCAAGGTAATCAAGTCTGAGAAGATACAGAGATTGAGAAACGATTTGCCAAGCAGTTCAGCACATTAGACCACAGAAGCCAGTTCCGCCCTCATAGCATCAATCACCGCCTTATAGTCCGGCTTCCCAAAAATTGCCGAACCTGCCACAAAAGTATCGGCACCCGCCGCCGCGACGGCAGCGATATTGTCGGTTTTGATGCCGCCGTCCACTTCGATGGTAATGTGCCGTCTGCTTTGCGCTTCATACTGATCGAGCATTGCCCGCACTTGACGGATTTTTTCAAGGGTATGCGGGATGAAGCTTTGCCCGCCGAAACCGGGGTTGACCGACATCAGCAATACCATGTCCAGCCTGTCCAATACGTTTTCCAAAACGTAGGTGGGAGTTGCCGGATTCAACACCAATCCTGCCTGACAGCCCGCATCTTTAATCAGACTCAGGCTGCGGTCGATATGGCGGCTGGCTTCGGGATGAAACGTGATAATCGACGCGCCTGCTTTGGCGAACGCCTGAATCAGATCGTCAACAGGTTCGACCATCAGATGCACATCAATCGGCACGGTGGCATAAGGTTTCAACGCCGCGCAGACCATCGGTCCGAACGTCAGGTTCGGCACATAATGATTATCCATCACGTCGAAATGAATCAAATCGGCTCCCGCTTCGATAACTTTCGTTACTTCCTCACCCAAACGGGCAAAATCGGCGGATAAGATGCTGGGCGCAATACGGAAATTGTGGTTCATAGAAATCCAGTCGGATGGTGTGGTTTGATAAACGGATAATTTTTCATATTCTACCACCAACGCCTCACGCAACACTAACTATGCATTGTTAATATTTAACAAAAGTAAGCATATGCATAGATAATTATTGGTTAACGATATGTTTTGACAGAAATAAAATAAAGATATGAAGTTAACAAAAGTTAACTGGAGGGATACTGCCTTTCACACGCTAATCGGGTATATTTGCGCGGTTACGGAAACTAGGAAAACACTGTGTCTGCTGGATTCAAATCTTATTTACCCCTCTGTGCATTATCAGTTGCGCTACTGATGGCTGTCAGCCCTGCGCACGCCGGTCCCCAATATATCAAGCTGGACGATTTTCAAGCCAATTGCGACATCCGCTCCCTTAATCTGACGCAAGACCAACACAATGCCTTGCGCCGTATCCGTAATGATTACAAACAGGCATCGGACAAGGCATACCGCAAACTTGTCCGCACAGACCGCAACCGCCGCCAAGTCATTATGAAAATCCTTGCGGCAGATAATTTCGATCAAAACAACGCGCGCGATTATGTCGAAACCCGCTACTTGTCGAGCATGGATTTTGCCGTAGAAGAATTAGAAATCCAACACCGCTTCTACCACCTGCTCAATCCGCGCCAACGTCAGCTTTGGCTCTCTTCCTGCCTTCGCTGACATATCGCTTTCCTGATTTACCGTACAAAAAGGTCGTCTGAAATCCTTGAACTGCACTTTGCGAGTTGGACATCCCCTCCAACTCATAAAGTGCAGTTTTTTATGATCCAATATACATTACACTCCAAATACCAAGCCGTACTCCACTACCTGTGCATACACAGCCAACAACGAAATGGGGGGAAGAAATGCTGCCCAAAGCCGCTAACCGGCTGACAGGCAAAGAAGCGATACTTCATTCCGACCAAAGCGTGTTTTACCGTACGCTCAGATATAAGCAATTGCTTACGGAACATTCCATAATTCAAAGCATGTCGCGTAAGGCGAACTGTTGGGACAATGCGCCAATGGAAGTTTCTTTGCCACGTTGAAGTCGGGGCGTTTTTATAGCGTTGCGGTTTAACAAGGAGAAAACCGACAACAAACCCACTACTTCCACTGCAACCAAATCGGCATTCCAAGAGAGATGACCGATAAAGACGATAATCTCTTATATAGTGGATTAAATTTAAATCAGGACAAGGCGACAAAGCCGCAGACAGTACAAATAGTACGGCAAGGCGAGGCAACGCCGTACTGGTTTAAATTTAATCCACTATAGTTCGGCGACTATACCGGCTGGGGTCGTCTGAAAGAGGAAACAAAGGTGTCGGATTGCGCTTACCAACCCTTCTGCCTGCAAAACCAGTATGCCGACCGTGAGACAGGGCTGCATTACAACTTCTTCGGGCATTATGAGCCCGAGTGCGGGCGATTTATCAGACAGGATCCGATTAGGTTAGAGGGCGAAACGAATCTATACAGTTTTGCTTCTAATGTGGAGATCTGGATTGATCCTTTGGGGCTTTTTGCCTTTGCAAGCCCTCTTATAATAAAAGGTGGTGCAATTATAAAAGGTCTTTTTATTTGTAGCTTCAGCAGCAGTTAGATATGCTGGCAGTAAAGCTATTAAGATCGCACAGTCTCAATCACAAACTAAAGCGCAAGCTATTGCCAAGCCTGTACCACCTACCATAGCTCAAAATAACGCCAATAAAAAAGGCTGTGGAAAATGTACTCGTACGGATACTGGTATAGTGGGGGCTGAAGCAGGTACCCCTATGCCACCTGATGACGATGATGACAATGATGAGAAGAAAAATGAAAAAAGCTCTATTGATAATATAGTTAAAGATAAAAATGGAAATTATATTGAAAAAGTTAATAAAGGAGCAACCGAAAATATCAGAACAGTCTCAAAACAAGAATTTAACAATATAAGAAAAGAACTATTAAAAAATTCAAAAAAAGTTAGAGAATATAGTAACTGCATAGGAACTTGGGACGAATTACCAAATGGCGATAAATTTGGTATTAGGCACTCGTCAAGACATAGTGAAATACTGGATTGCAATGCCAAAGTGCTTCCACGAGATTTTAAAATCCATCAAAAATAATATAACATTAGGAGATTTTTATTATGCATAACCCTAGAGAACATATATATATTGATAAAAAGTTAAAAGCTAAAGGATACTGCGATTTAAACGATTATATTGATAAAAGGAGTAACGAAATATTAGATGATGAAGTTTGGCTATGGAGAACCAAGATTGGAATACAAGATGATTTTCCTGAATCATCAAATTGCGAGATTATTGAAATATTAAGGGATGTAATGACTAGCATTGTAAAAAAGGGAGGAGTTATCTGTGATTATTCCAATGGAAAAGCAACACATATAATAAAAAAATATGATGACTTATCCTCCCCATTACTAATATCGGATATTGTTAATTTCTTGCTTCTCAATCCTGACTATGGAAGTGATGGAAATGGTATTTGGTATGAATAACAAACCTTTAGTAAATCCCCCCCTAGCAAACCATAGCCTATATGTAGAGTGCGTGTCCCAAGGCACGTACGTAGTTTTTTACTCCAAATTATTTATAAAGTGCAAAAAGGTCGTCTGAAACCGCCAAACGGTGTTTTCAGCAAGCGTAGGTTGGATTGAGACTCAAAAAAACATCAAGGTTATCTAAAATCAATTTTCAGACGACCTTCTCTATCATTTTTATCCAAACAATACTGGAGGAGGTATGGATGGAAATCGGTCAGCTATCAGCAATGGCTTTCCGCAATGGATCAAGACGACGAATTAAAATTAGATTTAAAAATAGTTATAAAGGAAATGTTTATGAAAAAAATAAATGATATTTTTATTGGGCAGAATTTTTCTTTACCCAACAATTTTTTAATACCAAAGTATGATACTTTTTTGTTCTTTGATTTTGGTCTTGGAATGGATTTAGAGTTTCTTGAGGAATTTTCTGACTTGTTAGATTTAGGTGGCTTTAATAAGCAAGTTAATGTTTTAGACTGTGATTTTAATATTGTTGTGGAAAACTGGATTCTTGAGCATGATAATTTAATAAAAAATATACGAAAAATAACAGGCATTACGAATGATTATGGCAACGGTGGAGTTATTATGGCAGATACTGATTTAAATTGGGTTGCGGTTCAGGATATCCCTATTAATTGGGGTGTTTTTGCATTTCAAAGTTCAAAAAAAGAATCTATAAGATTATTCCATATGATGGATAGAGATTGGTTTGTAGACATTGAAAGATTTAAGGCTATGGAGAAGGTATTAATAAGAGAGTTTGGAGAGGAGTTTATAAATATCTTATTAAGCAATTATGCTAATATTCGCAGCAAGCTGTAGCCTTCGTAGGTAGGTTGTGTGCGGTACACACGTATCATATCAACAAAGCCCCACCCTAATCATCTTCAATACCGGTTAAACCGCCATGATCTCTACCCTCCGCCTACGCATCTGCCTCGATCTCATTGAAACCGAATTTCTCCACAACAGCAAATAGTATTCAAGCGAGCTTTACGATGCCCACCAACGCGCTTGGGGCTATATACTCTGCCCCAAGAGTGAATGGACGCAAACCCATACCACTCCGCACTATCCGCCCGGCAGCGATTTACTTACCCTACTCTCAGCGCGCAATTTCCTCGCACCATACACGGCGGATTATGTCCAAGAAGCACACGAATCAACCTTTTTCCATGCATTGGCACAATATGATGTCAAACTGCCGGAAGCATTTGTCCGATACCGCCAAATGCGATTAAACGATATAGGCGAAATTCAACTGATTACGCCCGAACAGCTGGCCGAGTTAAAAGCATACTCAGGATTTGAAAGCATTTTGGTAGAAGATTGGTACGATGAAATAGAACTGTTCGAGCGCGTTCCGACTCAAGAAATCATATTCAAATCTCTGGATTTTTTAGACCGGTACGTCCGCCCCTACAGCCAAAGCCACTTGATGTTGTTCGACTACCCTTCTGCTACCCGCGCCTTTTTCCAAGGCCAGATTTCCTCTGTTGAATTAGCAGATAAATGCATACTGCATTGGCAGTATCATAATGATCAATTCAAAAATGTCCCACATTTACGTCGCCAAGACTCTGCCATGGGCTTTTTCCTGTGGGAGGCAGCATGGAACGAAGAATTGGCCGACCAAGAGGGTGTGCAAGACCCGCCGTTTTTCTATTTCCTCGACAACCTTACCAAAATCAATGCAGGACTTGCTCTACAATGGCGGGATTTTGTTGCGCCGTTGCTGGGCGGGTATTCGTAAATGGCCCCGCACCAACTCGACCATACCGTACTTTTCAGACGACCTATTTGGGTTCGAGCAAAGTGAACGTGCAAAGTCATCTGAAGACGATGCAGGAAAAGGTAAAGGGGGACTATTTTGCCAAGGTCTCTATTTAGCCAAAATAGTCTTAGAAAAATACAAAAAGGTCGTCTGAAAACAGAAACCCAATCCTGTTTTCAGACGACCTCTTAGATTGTCAATCAACTTAATTAGTGATGATGACCGTGCGGGCCATGAACGTGGCCGTGTGCGATTTCTTCTTCAGTCGCATCGCGTACGCCGTCAACCGTTGCTTTAAACAAAATTTTCATGCCGGCAAGCGGATGGTTGCCGTCTACTACGGCTTTGCCGTCCGCTACGTCGGTTACGCGGTAAATCAATACGTCGCCAGTTTCAGGATCATCGGCTTCAAACATCATGCCTACTTCAACATCGACAGGGAATGCGTTGACATCTTCAATACGTACCAGGCTAGAATCCTGCTCGCCGAACGCATCATCGGGAGACAGCGCTACTTCAACTGTATCGCCGACATCTTTCTCGTGCAAAGCCTCTTCCACCAAAGGGAAAATGCCGTCATATCCGCCGTGCAGATAGACAATGGGTTCTTCGGTTTTGTCCAGCAGTTGGTTGTCTGCATCGTACATTTCATAGTGAAGCGAAACCACGGAATTTTTTTCAATAGCCATTTCTTATCCTTTAATCATGACTGTTCATCAAAACAGGTTTTCTTTATTGACAACCCTCTGCCAACAAATCTAAAACATTCTAACACACAGCCGTCATGTGCGGAGATTTATCGCAACATTATTAAACATAACAATTATAAAATTTTACAAACAATAATTAACCTAAATCATACAAAAGCGTAAAATTTGATAATTTTTATAACAGTGTAACTTTTTTACAACTTTTACTTTTATGCGTAACAATTGCTCACATTTCATTCAAACCAATTGAAAACAAAGGCTCATCGCGCATTATTTAAATATAAACACATGAAATAAATAAATTTTACTATACAATTTATTTCAAATGTACATTGAATAACAGCCAATGCGGATTAGTTTCACCCCCGTCTTTCGACCATTTCAGATTGATTAAAAATTACTAATTCGTCCGTATCGTTGCACCGAAGCACCCTGTGGGGCATAATGCAGGAAATTCAGCAATGAATTTTTACTCTAAATGAAACGACTGATATGTCGTTTTGTTGTTTTGTTCTACTTAAATCGATTTAAAGAAGGTTCTCAAAATGAAAAAATCTCTGATTGCTGCTGCTCTGTTATCTTTGGCTTTGGCTGCTTGTAACAAAGGCGCTGATACTGCTGCTCCTACCGCTTCCGGTGCTTCTGAAACTGCTGCTTCTGCCGCTTCTTCTGCAACTGGTGCTACTTCTGCCGCTTCCTCTGCAACTGAAGCCGCTTCTGCAGCTAACACCGCTGCTTCTGCTGCCAACACTGCCGCTTCTGCAGCTAATACCGCTGCTTCTGCTGCAACTGGTGCTGCTTCTGCTGCCAGCTCAGCTGCTGCTTCTGCCGCTTCTGCCGCTTCTGCTGCAAAATAATATTTTTACAGTTAAAAAAGCAGGATACGGATTGTATCCTGCTTTTTTGTTTTTCAGACGACCTTTACCGTTTTTCGCTCCTCTTATTCCGCTATATAATTCCCGTACACATATAAACCATTCCTGCTCGCGCCATGTCCAATCTGTACGACCGCTTTCTTGAATTCCTTTCTCCCGCCGAAATCCTCGAAGCCACTCCCGCCCTCTTAAACGACCAGCGTCGCCGTTTTGTTTCCGAGCCTGACATCATCTTGCAACCGCATTCGATAGAAAACGTACAAAAAATCATGAGGTTTTGTTTTGAACAGCGTATCCCCGTTACCCCGCAGGGCGGCAATACCGGTTTGTGCGGCGCGGCGGTAGCCTCCAGCGGCGTGCTACTCAATCTCTCCAAAATCAACTGCATCCGCGAAATCAACCTTGCCGATAACAGCATCACCGTCGAGGCGGGCGTAATCCTGCAAAACGTCCAAAAAGCGACAGCCGAAGCAGGCAGGCTGTTTCCTCTCAGTCTTGCCAGTGAAGGTTCGTGCGAAATCGGCGGCAATATTGCCTGCAACGCCGGCGGATTAAACGTTTTACGCTACGGCAGTATGCGCGACTTGGTATTGGGCTTGGAAGTCGTCCTACCCAATGGCGAACTTGTTTCCCATCTCCAACCATTGCACAAAAATACCACCGGCTACGACCTGCGCCACCTCTTTATCGGAAGCGAAGGCACGCTCGGCATCATCACTGCCGCCACGCTCAAGCTCTTCGCCCGCCCGCAAACCATAGCCACCGCGTGGGTAGGTCTGGATGACATCGAATCTGCCGTACAGCTTTTAACAGCCGTACAAGGGCATTTTGCCGAACGCCTCACCAGTTTCGAGCTGATCAGCCGCTACGCTTTGGCATTGTCTTCCGAGTTCAGTCATCTGAAACAGCCGACCGATGCAAACTGGCACGTCCTAATCGAACTGACTGACTCCGTTCCCGATGCCGCGCTCGACGAAAAACTTGCCGAGTTTCTCTATCGAAACGGCAAAGAAAACAGCATCATCGCGCAATCCGAACAAGAGCGCCTCGATCTGTGGACGCTGCGTGAAAACATTTCCGCCTCCCAGCGCAAGCTAGGCACCAGCATCAAACACGACATCGCTGTCCCGATTGCCCAAGTCGCCGCCTTTGTCCGTCAATGCGCCCCCGCCTTAGAAGCCCGTTTCCCCGGCATACAAATTGTCTGCTTCGGACATTTGGGCGACGGCAGCCTGCATTACAACACTTTCCTGCCTGACGTTTTAAGCAACGACGTTTACCGCTATGAAGATGCCGTCAACACCATCGTCTATGAATACATCCTCGCCTGCCACGGCACCATCGCGGCGGAACACGGTATAGGCACCATCAAAAAACACTGGCTCCCCAGCGTCCGCACCCCGTCCGAAATCGCCCTGATGCGCGCCATCAAAGCCCAGCTTGACCCGCACGACATTATGAATCCGGGCAAGCTCCTGCCGTAAACAGTATTTACGCATTTGCCAAAATCGAAAAGGTCGTCTGAAAACCTAATCCCAGTTTCAGACGACCTTTGACATGGTTCGCAGATTGCATTTAAGACAATATTGCCGCAGCGCAATCAATCTAGCACAAATCTATTCCTCATCTTCCCTGCACCGGCGTTTCAACAAAATCCGCACCGCGCCATCATTGCCTTCTCTCGGCTCGATATAAGCCAATACATCGGGGTGCTGCATCAGCCAGCGGCGCGTCATGTTTTTTAAAACGGGTTTGTAGCCTGACGAACCCAAACCGCTGCCGTGGATGATTTCGGCGCATACGCCACGCTTTTGGGTAAATTCGATAAATTCGTTTAAAACCTGTTGTGCCTCTTCCTGTGTGTAGCCGTGCAAATCGACATCGGCGACTACGGGATAATGCCCGTTGCGCAGACGTTGCAAGTCGTTTTTCCCTTGTCCGTTTTTACTGAACGAAGCAGGCGGTTCATCCCAAGAAGCACCGCTACCGATATAGAAATAATCTTCGGCTGCCAAACTTTCCTGCTCTTTCGGACGGGGTTTGATGGGCGTTTTATCACGCGGTGCTTCATAGCGCGGCGCGGTTTTCAGCGGCGTTACTGCACCTACGGCTTTGGCGAAATCGATATTCTCTTCCTCGCGCTTCTTCGCCAAGGCTTGCTCCTGCGCCCGCGCTTCGGCTTCTTTTTTGGCTTGCTTGCCTAATGCTTTCAAGGCGGATTGGAAATCTGTTTTCATCATGGGGATATTTTGAGGTTGAACATGAAAAACACATTTTCAGACGACCTCGGCGCTCCGTGTACAGGTCGTCTGAAAACGGCTTATAGATATTTGCGCATCAGTTCGCACTTGACCTTAACGTCTTTGTTCAACTGCAATATGGCGGAACCCAAAGATTCGTAATGGTTCAAGCGGTAGAAAGGAACGGAGTTGAGCGAGGCGTACAGTTTCAAAAAGCTCAAACCCGCCTGATGGGCAAGTTCTTCGGCACGGCGCAGCAAGGCTGTACCCAAGCCGTGATTATGAACGAAGGGATGGACATACAATGCGTCCAATTGGGCTTCTTTGAAGTCCACTTGGAAAAAACCCTGTATGGTCCCCCTGTATTCCACCACCCAAAAGGCTTTGCCGGGATCGGAAATGGTTTCGAGGTAGCTGTCGATATCGAGCAGGGCTTCCCACGCATGCAATACTTTATCGTCGTAACTGCGGATGCAAGTATATTGGACGGCGTGCAGATGGGCATTGTGTATGGCTTGGCAGTCTTGCGCGACTGCAGGACGGAGTATAGTCAGAAGGCTCATGGCAAGATGTGTTGTAAGATGTATTGTAATGCGTGTTCAGACGACGTTTTCTTCATAAACAGACAGGGGGCCGTCTGAACGCTGTTTCCGATATTATATTTTATATTCAAAGGCTTTGATGTAATTTTCCTGCTGCTTCAAACGCAGTGTCGGCATCGGCGGACAAAACGGTGAAATGCCCCATTTTGCGTCCTTTCCGCGCGGCTTTTTTGCCGTACAGGTGCAGGTGCGCGTTCGGATGGCTTTGCAACGGCAGCCAATTCGGTTCGCCACCGTTTTCCTGCCAAACGTCGCCCAAAATATTCGCCATGCAACATGAAGAAAGCAACTTGGTATCGGCGGGCGGCAGATTGCACATAATGCGTACCTGCTGCTGGAACTGGTCTGCCGCGCAGGCATCCAGCGTATGGTGGCCGGAATTGTGCGGGCGCGGGGCGATTTCATTAACGACCAATTCGTGCGTGTCGCCGACGACGAACATTTCCACCGCCAACACGCCGACGTAATCCAATTCGTCTGCCAAACGTTGTGCCATCTGCCGCGCCTGTTGCTGCACGTCGGCACTCAGCCGCGCGGGAACGATGGAATAGGCAAGAATGCCGTTTTCGTGGATGTTTTCGGCGGGGTCGAAGGTTTGCACATTTTCATTGTTCAGACGACATACGATCACGGAAATCTCGCCGCGCAAATCCACCATTTTTTCTAAAACGCAATCCACACCGCCGTGTTCGGCAAACGCGACTTTGAGTTCGTCCACCGTTTTGACGCGGATTTGACCTTTGCCGTCGTAGCCCAAAGTGGCAGTTTTTAGGATGCCGGGCAGGAATTGCGCGCTTTCTTCGCTGATGTCGTCTGAACGGCAAACCACTTGATACGGTGCGGTTTGCAATCCCGCTTTGCGTATCCACGCTTTTTCCTGAATACGGTTTTGCGCGATGGCCACGCAGTCGCCGCAGGGGGAAACGTTGGTATGTTTTGCCAAAAAGCGCATCGCGTCGGCATTGACGTTTTCAAATTCAGTGGTAACCGCCGCGCATTTTGCCAACTCGTCCAAAGCGGCTTGGTCGTCAAACGGCGCGCACAAATGGCGGTCGGCAAATTCCGCCGCCGGCGCGTTCGGATCGGGGTCGAGTACGGTTACTTTGTAGCCCATGGTTTTGGCGGCAACGGTAAACATTCTGCCTAATTGGCCGCCGCCGAGGATGCCGAGCATGGCGGGCGGGAGGATGGCGGATGAGTTCATCAGCATTTTGCGGTTCCACTAAAATTTTCCCGAAATTGTAACAAACCTGCTTATAGAGATAAATGTTAAAACGCCTTTTACACGCTATTTCGATGCCTGCCGTATGAGCAAAATGACAACAATCAAAACATCCTGCCGCGATACCCGGATTTTCCAAAGAAACCTATCGGCAGCCGTTTTGTAATAAAAGGTCGTCTGAAACCGTATGATGGTTTTCAGACGACCTTTTCCCCTTCATCTGAGCAGACTTACCCCAGATATTTCAGTTTGCCTTTGAAATCTTCCAGCTTCTCATAGCCTTTTTTCGCCATGATGGCTTTCAAACCAAGCGAGACGCGTTCGAAAACTTCGACACCTTGCTGATGCAGCGCTGTGCCGATTTGCACCATGCTCGCGCCGCACAAGATATGTTCGAACGCATCGCGACCGGTATAAACGCCGCCTGTGCCGATGATTTGGATGGACGGATTCAATCTTTGGTAGAACGCGTGGACGTTGGCAAGCGCGGTCGGTTTGATGTATTCGCCGCCTATGCCGCCGAAGCCGTTTTTAGGCCGGATCACAACGGATTCGTCCTCGATATACATGCCGTTGCCGATGGAATTGACGCAGTTGACGAATTTCAGCGGATGGCGGTTGAACACTTCCGCCGCTTGGTCGAAATGGACGATGTCGAAATACGGCGGCAGTTTGATGCCCAAAGGCTTGTCGAAATAGCCGAAGGCTTCGCCCAAAATCCGCTCGGTCGTTTCAAAATCGTAGGCGATTTGCGGCTTGCCGGGGACGTTCGGGCAGGAAAGGTTGAGTTCGGTAATGCCTTTAAAACCGCTGTTTTGCACTTTTTTCAACAGCGTGTGTGTTTCATCGGGCGACATACCGACCAGCGAGAGGAAAAATGTCCGTTCGGGCTGCGATTCTTGAAGGCTCAGCAAATAATCCAGATAGTAATCAATGCCTTGATTCGGCAAACCCATGGAATTGATGCTGCCCAGCGGTACATCGCGGTAACGCGGCTCTGGATTGCCCGCACGCGCTTCCAGCGTCGCCGTTTTGGTGACGAAGCTGCCTGCGGCGGATTGCCTGACTTCTTCCAATTCTTCTACGGTCATACACGCCACACCAGCGGCGTTCATCAGACAGTTGTCAAAAGAAAAACCGGCGATTTGCGTTCTCAATGACGGCATATCCTGCTCCTTTCCCTTGAAAAATCAAATTGATTGCGAAGCGTAACACGAATAGGCGGCAAAATTTTTAACAAACATCAAATGACAGACAATGTAGGGAAATGTTGTTTTATAGTGGATTAAATTTAAACCAGTACGGCGTTGCCTCACCTTGTCCTGATTTAAATTTAATCCGCTATATATAATGGAGGAAAGGTGCAAAAAAGGTCGTCTGAAAGCATGGTTTCAACAAAGTGAAAACCTAAGATGCTTTTCAGACGACCTTTTTTGCCTGTTCAAAATACGGTTAAAATCCCCAACCCTACCCTTTTGATTTTTCTTCTCTCCGGATTTCGATATGTTTCAAAACGTCATGGCGATTGCGTTTGGCGCGGCTTTGGGCGCATTGTCCCGCTGGTTGCTCGTTCTCGCCTTTGCCGCCCTATCCGTCCCGTTTTCGGTCGGCACGCTTGCTGCCAACTGGATCGGCGCGTTCTTAATCGGCATCTGCGCCGAATGGCTGGATAATCCTCAATGGAAGCTTTTACTGATTACCGGTTTTCTCGGTAGCCTGACGACTTTTTCCAGCTTTTCACTGGAAATGGTTACTCTGATGCAAGCGCAACGCTGGGCGACGGCGTTTTCAGCGGTCTGCCTGCATGTTTTCGGCTCGTTTCTCTTGACGGCGTTGGGCATTTATTTGGTGCAAAGCTGGAAATAGCCTCCTATCTTCTCGATAAAAACCCATTCACTCTATCCCAATATCCAAATACACGGTCTCTCCGCAATATGCTTTGCCTGCGTCGGTCATATGTGCGGGTTTGTAGGCGGCGAAGGCGTAGGTCAGGTCGGCGCGGAAGGTGTCTTGATCTGCTTCGCCTGTGTCGCAGTTCAGCCCGGTCGGAATGTCCAGCGCGATTTTGAAGCCGTCGGCTTGGTTCAGCAGGCGGCAGACGGCGGCGGCTGTTTCGGGCAATGCGCCGCTGAAGCCTGTTCCGAAAATGCCTTCGATAACGAGACCGTAACCTGTTTTCAGACGACCTTCCAGTTCGTCGGATCGGATAAAGCTGACGCCGTCTAAATGATTCAAACGCTCGCGATTCAACTGCGCCAGCGGCGACAGTTTATCTCCCAAGACGAAAACAACATCCGCCTGCCAATCATGTTCGGACAACACGCGCGCGATGACCAAACCGTCGCCACCGTTATTGCCCTTGCCGCAAACGATCAGCGCGCGCCCTGCTTTGGGAAAACGGCGCAGCAAATCCGCGGCGGCGGTTTGTCCCGCGTTTTCCATCAGTTGTTCGAAAGTCGTGCCTTTATCGACTGCCATTTGCTCGTGTTCGCGCATTTCTGCGGCGGTGTAGATTTTCATCATTCGCTCCTTTTCTCTTTACGCCTATCAAACATCCAAATGCAAACCTTATCAATAGCCCTGCCCGACTTTCCCGTCAAATCATTCGCTTTTTTTGATTTGCCGCAAGAGGTCGTCTGAAAATCAGGAATTTGGTGGCTTTGGATTTGATTTTTATGTTACCAAGATTTATTATCAAAATAAAACAAAGTGATAAACAATCAAAACTACTTCTTTTGCGGGAACGGGCGTTGGAACATGCCTCGGCCTACCCTGTGTCAAATTCGTCTTTACTTGCCGTCTCTTTTTTCAATCGACAACGAAAGTAAAACACCCTATGTCTGCCATACCTTTGTCAAAACTCAGTAAAGGCGCAGTCGCGCACATCGACTCCATCGTCCCCAATTCGACTTTCGGCGAACTCGACCCGCTGGTTACGCGCCGTCTTGCCGACTTGGGTTTTTCAAGCGGAATGCCGTTGCAGGTGATTGCCGTCGGCGGATTTGGGCGCGGCCCGTTTGCCGTGCGTTTGGGCAACCAGTCGCAATTCTCGTTGCGTCAGGAAGAAGCGGGAAAGATTATGTGCCACGTGATTGACGGCTGACTTACGCCGTACGCGCAGGCAGGCTTCATATTCTGAAAATGTGCGGCAAAGGCAGGTTAAATCTGACCGCCCTATCCTTTTCAGACGACCCGGGTCGTCTGAAAGCGCCGTTTCAAAGCCTTTTCCCCAATCCAACGCCAAACTCATCACACAATCAAACAAGGAGAATAAATAAATGGAACTAAGCTATTTTGCCTTGATTGGCGCGCCAAACTGCGGCAAAACCGTTTTGTTCAACGGTTTGACCGGCGCACATGCCAAGGTTGCCAATTATCCGGGCGTAACGGTCGATAAGCGCGAGGGCGCCTTACTTGACGACAAGGCCGTTCGCATTATCGACCTGCCGGGCACATACAGCCTGCGCACGACCAGCCCCGACGAAGCGGTGGCGAAAGATGTCGCCGTAGGCAAGCTGGGCATTCCGCCCGACGCCATCATTGCCGTTGCCGACGCGACCAACCTGCGTATGACCCTGCGCATGATTTTGGAACTGAAAACGCTGGGACTGCCTATGGTGGTGTCGCTGAACATGAGCGACGTTGCCCGCAGAAGGGGCTTGAATATTGATGCGGCCAAACTGAGCGAGTTGTTGGATGCACCTGTTTTGGAAACAGTTGCCGTGAGCGCGTCGGGCGTACAGGCCGTGCGCGAAGCCGTGGCGAAGCTGCCGCGTAAACGCTCTTTCCCCGCCAACCCCGCTTCTGCCGAACGCACGCTCGAGGCGCTGGAGAGCGACAAACTTTATCAAGAAGTCGAATCGATTTTGGCACAGGTGGTGCGCACGGAAATGACGCTGCCCGCATGGCACAAAAAACTCGACGACATCGTGCTGCACCCCGTCTGGGGCATAATTATGCTGCTGTTTATCCTGTTTATGGTGTTCCAAGCGGTTTACACTTGGGCGGCACCGATTATGGAAGCCATCGAAGGCGGCTTTGCCGCGCTGGGCGAATGGATAGGCACCAACATGGAGCCGGGCATCCTCAGCGACTTGCTCGTCAACGGCGTCATTGCCGGTTTGGGCAGCGTGTTGGTGTTCGTGCCGCAGATTACGATTTTGTTCGCCTTCATCCTGCTTTTGGAAGACTCAGGCTACCTGCCGCGTGCGGCGTTCCTGCTGGATAACGTGATGGCGAAAAGCGGCCTGTCCGGACGCTCATTCATCCCGCTCCTGTCGAGTTTCGCCTGTGCCGTTCCCGCCGTGATGTCGGCGCGTACGATTAATGACCCGCGCGAACGCCTCGTTACCATCGCCGTCGCCCCGCTGCTGACCTGCTCCGCGCGGCTGCCCGTTTACGCGCTGATTATCGCCGCCGTCATTCCTAATCGCACCGTAGGCGGGATTTTCAACCTGCAAGGACTGACGCTGTTCATCCTCTATCTCGTAGGCATCCTGTCTGCCGCCTTGGCAGCGTATATCATGAAACGCTTGGCGCGTATGAAAGGCAACGTGCAGCAATTCCCGCTCTTGATGGAGCTGCCGACTTTCCGCACGCCCAACTTCAAACACATCATGACCAGCCTGTGGGACAGGGTAAAAGCCTTCCTCAAACGCGCCGGTACGATTATCTTCGCCCTTGCCGTAGTTTTGTGGGGCTTGGTAAGCTGGCCGCAACCGCCCGCAGGTGCAACAGGCGCGGCAATCGACTACAGCTTGGCGGGTATGCTCGGCCACGCTATCCAACCATTGTTCGCCCCGCTGGGCTTCACTTGGGAAATGTGTATCGCCATGATTCCGGGCATTGCCGCGCGTGAAGTCGTCGTTGCCGCACTGGGTACGGTCTATGCCGTCAGCGCGTCGTCTGAAGACGCCGTACAAAACGCGCTGATTCCGATTGTGCACAACAACTGGGGTTTGCCAACCGCCTTCGCCTTCCTGGCTTGGTATGTGTATGCCCCCATGTGTGCCGCGACATTGGCTGTGATTAAACGCGAAACCAAATCCACAAAAAATATGGTGATGATTACCGGCTATTTGTTCCTGATGGCTTACTTTGCCGCATTTGTGGTTTACCAAATTACTTCAAGGATACTATCGTCATGACTCAATATATTATCGTCGGCATCATCATGCTTGCCTGTCTGTTTTTCCTCTTGCGAAAATTCTTGTTCAAACCGAAAAAACACAATTGCAGCAGCGGCTGCGGCAAATGCGGCGGTTGCGGCTGAGCATGGATAGCTAGAAAGAAGAAAGGTCGTCTGAAATGGTTTCAGACGACCTTTTGTATGTTTGGAGCTATAGTTTAGTGGTTGTTGTAGGACTTTCCATCATTCGGTAACAAAACGCTTAAACAGCCTTTTTTCTTGGAAAGATGATACAAGTAATTAAAAATATCAAAGTTCCGCCCACAAAATCAATAAAATGGTGTTGATAGACAAACAAGACCGAAATGGCGAGTAAAAATCCCCATATACCAAATAATGATTTTAAGAATTTGGATTTGACTTCTCTGCAATAAACCTCCGCCGAAAGAAAAGCAAAACTCACATGCAATGACGGGCATTGGTTAAAACTACTGTCCAATTTTCCCAATATATAAAAGAAGGATTTTAAAATTTGGTTATCGACTTCGGGTTTGGGAAAATAAAATTTCATTGGAAATATGACAAATAAAGCAGTAGAAACCGCAATTAAAAAGGCTGCCCTCTTTATCAGCAATTTCAAATTGCTTTCGTTCTTTTCCAAAAATATAGTGGCTAAGAAGAAAACCTGAGACGTCATATAAGGCAACATAAATATGGGCAAAAAAGGAATATTCCTTTCCCAGCCCATAAAATATGAAGGCACGTTATCGACTGTATAGGTATAAAACTCAGCCCCTTTGTACAAAATGACAAAAAATATCGATATAAAAATTGTATATTTAATCTTTAATTTTGACAGCTTATCCACTTGCAAACTTTCTCCAGTCACAATTCCAACTTAATCAAAACAGCAAAATTGCATCACGATATCATATATGGTAATGATATGGAATATCTGACACTATTTGCACATAAGCATTAAATCGTAAGAAAAAATGTAGGGATAAAACAAAATGGAATATCTGATTAATTTTAGGGACGGTATCATTACTTATGAAAATTTATTTTGGTTATTTAAATACACCCCTCATGAAGCAATTGATCAACTTGAATTTGAAGAAGATCTATTACAAGTATCTTTCTTTGATGAGAAATACATTTTAGATGTTGGATGGTATCCGAATCCTAGAAAAAACGGGGTATTTAAAGTCTACGTCATTAAAAATTATGATTGGGAAAATCCACTATTTACCCGCTCTCATAGAGATATAAATCATTTAATTCCTATTATTGAACAAGGGATTAACTGTATATATAAGAAATACCTCCATCGGTGAGCCTAGTTTGGGTCATACCCAACCATCACATCTAAGCCTTCACAACAAAAAGGTCGTCTGAAAAGCAAACTTCGGTTTTCAGACGACCTCAATAATTCCAAACTTTCAACCAACCTTATTTCAACGCTTCCAGCAGCTTCCCGTGTATCCCGCCGAAACCGCCGTTGCTCATCACCAAAATATGATCGCCTGCTTCGGCATTTTTCACGATTTCGGCAACGAAGGCATCGAAGTCTTGTCCGACGTGCAGCTTGCCGCCCAAAGGCGCGAGGGCTTCGGCGACGTTCCAGTCCACACCGCCGGCGTAGCAGAACACTTGGTCGGCACCTTTGAGGCTTGCGGGCAGGGCGGCTTTCATGGTGCCGAGTTTCATGGTGTTGGAACGCGGCTCGAGGACGGCGAGGATGCGGGCGTTTCCGACGCGCTGGCGCAGGCCTTCTATGGTGGTTTCTATGGCAGTCGGGTGGTGGGCGAAGTCGTCGTAAACGGTGATGCCGTTCACCGTGCCTTTGATCTCCATGCGGCGTTTGACGTTTTTAAATGCGCTCAAGGCTTCGCAGGCGGTCTGAATATCAACTCCGGTATGGCGTGCGGCGGCGATGACGGCGAGCGCGTTCATGCGGTTGTGTCCGCCCATCAAATCCCATGCGACGTGTCCGGCTTTTTTGCCGTCAAGCAATACGTCGAACGAGCCGTCGGCATTGACTTCGCCGACCTGCCAGCCGTGTTCGGTGCCGAATTTTTCCACCGGCGTCCAGCAGCCTTTGTCCAAAGTATCTTGCAGGCTTTGCTGCTGCCCGTTGCAGACGATTAAGCCTTCGGATGGCACGGTGCGCACGAGGTGGTGGAACTGGGTCTGTATCGCGCCCAAATCGGCGAAGATGTCAGCGTGGTCGAATTCCAGATTGTTCAACACGACGGTACGCGGGCGGTAATGTACGAATTTGGAGCGCTTGTCGAAAAAGGCGGTGTCGTATTCGTCGGCTTCGATGACGAAAAACGGCGATTTGCTGTTCGGATCTTGGCGCGGCGTTTGCGGCAGGCGGGCGGAAACGCTGAAGTTTTCGGGTACGCCGCCGATGAGGAAGCCCGGCGCGAGTCCGGCATATTCCAAGACCCATGCGAGCATAGACGCAGTGGTCGTTTTGCCGTGCGTCCCCGCCACGCCGAGTACCCAATGATGGTGCAGCACGTTTTCCGACAGCCATTGTGGGCCGGAAATGTAAGGCAGACCGCGGTCCAAAATCGCTTCAACCACCTCCATCCCGCGCTTGGCGACATTGCCGATAACGTAAACGTCGGCTTTAAATTCGTCCAACTGCGCAGCATCGAAGCCTTCGTGTACGTCTATGCCCAAGGCTTCGAGCTGGGTGCTCATCGGCGGATACATCTTCGCGTCGCAACCGCTGACTTTGAACCCCGCTTCTTTGGCAATGGCAGCAACCCCGCCCATAAACGTACCGCCAATACCGATAATGTGGATGTGTTTCATGATAAGACCGTCTTTTGAATGAAATAATTGGAAAGCCGCCATTATAACGGAGTTTGGATGAAGGGGTCGTCTGAAAAACAAAGCTGTAAAAGGAAGCAGGTATCTCAATCATCAAGCTGATACTGGAAAGATTTTCTTTTTTGAGAATGAATCGCAAACTAAAACCGTCTGCCTGACTCTAAGCATTGAAACAAATAATCAGATGTTTTCCTAGGGATAAAATATCTGAGGAAAAACTGACCGAACATTAATACAAGTCAAACATACTAGATATTAATGATTAATCCCCGCTTGGAAACCTTTGTTTTTCTAGGCTTCCAATATAGAATCCAAGAAAAAATTACTTAATCTTACATTACACGGTTTACTCGCTTTTTTAGATTTAAAAATTGTTAACAAACTAAAAAGGCTTGCGTATGTCCGCGAATGAAGAAATTCAACCCAAGCGTCCTAAATACTTTTTATGGACTGCTTTCATAGTGGGTATTTTGGCTACCATAGCTGTTGTTGAACCCGCCTTATTCACCAACACAATCACCGACGTCAGTAAGTTCTTTTATTTGAAGTTCGACTGGCTGATTATGTGGCTGCCTCTATTGGCATTTACCGTGTGTATGGTCGTTGCTTTATCCCCCCGCTTCGGCAATATCAGGTTAGGCGGAAAGGATGCCCAGCCAGAATATTCATTCTTTTCTTGGATGAATATGCTGTTTACCGCCGGCATCGGTGTGGGCATCGTGTTCTTCGGCCCGATTGAGGCGTTGTGGCACTATTATCATTCGCCCATCGGTATACAAGCTGCAAATTTGCCTGAATACCAGAAAGTGGAAAATGCAATGAGCCTTGCGTTGCATGTATGGGGTATTCCGGCATGGTCGCTTTATACCATCGGCGGGCTGGTGCTGGCATATTTCATGTATCAGCATAAAACGGAATGTACGCCCTCCGCGCCGCTGGAATATGCGTTCAAACACAAGAAATGGGCAAAACCATTGGGCATTTTGATTACAGGCATAGCGATTGTGTCGATTGCCATGTCGGTTTCCTCTTCCATTGCCATGGCTTCCACCCAAATCTCTTCCGGTCTGAAAATCATCACCGGAACAAACTTCAGCACAATAGGCTGGCAAACCGTCGTTCTGATCATTATCGCTTCCCTTTATACTTTGGGCGCTGTGTTGCCGATTGAAAAAGGTATGAAATGGCTGGGCGATTTGACCGTAGTTTTGTCTTTGCTCATGCTGGTCTTTGTTTTCTTGGTCGGCCCGACCCACTACTTCCTCAGTAATTTGGTCGTGTCTATCGGCAATATCCTCACTCAAACCGTTCACCATTCTTTCGAGCTTTATTTGTTCCATAACCGCGATTGGCTGGTATGGTATCCGATGGCTTACTGGGTATGGTGGATTACTTGGACACCGTTTGTAGGCGTGTTCCTCGCCAAAATTTCCAAAGGCCGCACTTTGCGCGAATTCGTGCTGGCTTCGATTATGGTACCGGTCGGCTTCTTGGTAATCTGGTTCTCCGTATTTTCCGGCTTCAGCCTGCTTGACACCGTAGAAGGTACCGGACGCTTGGCGGAAATTGCCAATAAAGGCGACTACGAAGGTACATTCTATTATCTGCTCAACATGCTGCCTCTGTCTTTCGCAACCAAACCGCTGACTGTGGTTCTGTTTCTCGGCTTCGTGGTAACTACTGTAACCAGCTCCGCCATTTCTCTAGGCATTATGACCAGCAACGACGGACGCCGCGAAAACAAAACCCGCGCAGTAATTTGGGCGATCTTAATGTCGCTTATCGCCTACGCCGTGATTGTTACCGGCAAAATGGAAGGTATTAAAGCTGTCGGCTCATTCTCCGGCTTCCCGTTTGTATTCATTATGTACTTATGGTTCGCCGCACTTTGGCGCCAGCTCAAACGCGACGTACCCCGCGTATCGCCTGCCGTCCAAGAACCCGTAAAAAACAAGGAGTAAACCGTGGATAAACAAATTATGTATTTGAATCAAAGCGTTCAAGACAACATTATCGAAACTGTATTGATGGTTTTGGTTCTCGCCTTTTTAGGCTATGTCATCAAACTGGCCTTTATTGAAAAAGACGATTAAACACTTATAGGCAGGCATTACCGCCTGCCCCCAATGAATAGGAGAACACGATGTCCCAAACACCCCGCCTCCCTGTACCTGATTTGACCGAAACCTGCGAACGCTATTTGAAACAGGTACGTCCGCTGCTGAGTAATGAAGCTTTTGAAAAAACCGCAGCGACTACCCGTAATTTCGAATCGCGCAAAGGCAAAGAATTGCAAGCCGCGTTGCAGCAATTTGCAGCAGAAGTCGAAACCAGCTGGTTGATCGACGCTTGGCTCGAAAGCTATCTGCGCGTACGCACTCCGCTGCCTTTAGCCAGCAACGTAGGTTTCAACATCCAAACTCAAGGTAAAGGGCTGGCGGAGTGGGCATCGGCATTGGCTGCGGTGTGCGCTGATTATCACCATCAGCGCATTCCCGTGCCGCAAACCCCGCAAGGTACGCCCGTATGCATGGAGCAATGGAAAATTTTGCAAGGCGCCGCGCGCGTGCCGCAAAAAGAAGTCGACGGCTTCCGCTTCTCACCCAACGGCAGCCGCCACATCGGCATATTGCACAACGGCTTCTACTACCGCATTGCCGCGCTCGACGAACAATTTGAAGCCTACCATCCCGATGCGTTCAAACAGGCATTTGAAGAAATCCTTTCCGATACCCATCAAAACAAATATTCGGTAGCCGTACCCTGCTACTTGGGCGGCAACGAAACCGCCCGCGTGTACCAAGCCCTGCAACAGCATGACGACAACACCCGCCTGCTGGAACACATCGAACAAGACCTGTTCCACATCAGCATCAGCAGTGAAGATCTCGATGCCGACAGCGATTTGGCGCAAACCACGTTCCAACCCAAGCAAAACGTTTGGTGCTACAAACCCACCACCTATTGCTACAACACCAGCACCAAACGCCTGTATCTGCATTGCGAACACACTTGGGCTGACGGTGGCGCGCTCAAAGGCATCGTTACCCTTGCCGCAGCCAAACTGGCTGCACGCGGCGGCAAGAAAACCCGCCCTGCTGTCCACCGCTACGAATGGCAGTTGGATGCCGACTTGCTGAAAAACTGGGACAACTGGCAGCAAAACTATGCCAAACAGGCTGACCAGATGCACGTAACCAGCGTTACCATACCGTTCAACGGCTTAACCATTCCCCAAGGCATGAGCCAAGACGCATTGATGCAGTTCCTCCTGCAATATGCCCAGCTCACCACCTACGGCAGCGTCCGCAACACATACGAAGCCGTTGACGTGAGCCACTTCAAAAACGGCCGCACCGAATGTGTGCGCCCCGTTTCCAACGAATCTTTGGTTTTCGTCAGCACCTTATTGCAGGAAAAACCTTCTCGCGAAGCACTGGAAGCCGCGCTTGCCGAACACAAAGCCCGCATCAAAGCCAGCAAACTCGGTCAAGGCGCCAACCGCCACCTGCTCGGTTTGAAACTGATGGCAGCCAAAACCAACAGCCAGCCAGTCTTTTTCAAAGACGAAGGCTACGAGACCTTTACGACCGACTTCCTCTCTACCTCAACCGTAGGCGACAACAGTACGGTAGTAAACTTCGCCTTTGCCCCCACCTCGGTTGGCGGCTTGGGCATCAACTACACCATTACGCCCGAAGGCTGGCTCTATACAGTAAGCCACACCAAAAACCAACAGCAGAAAGTCAACGTATTCTTGGAAGCCCTGAAAGTCGGCGGACAACATCTGCTCGAATTTCTCAACGCTTGACGAAATACCTGTCTGAAAGCCTGCTTTCTTTTCAGACAGGTTTAGATCTCTATACTGACCAATGGTGGCATTATAGAGAACAAATATTTCAGACGACCTCAAATAAGGTTTTGAGGTCGTCTGAAAACAAAAAGCCCGCATCTTTAAGTCTGCACTTACTAAATACATCCATCGAGATTAGATGGTTTTATGCGATTACAAACAACAACCATACTCCCAATATCGGAAGCAACAAATTGACAGGGGTCGTCTGAAAAGCAGAAATCGCGTACGTACAATCCGCTCGCACTCTACATCAAAATTGTAAGTTTCATCGTTGCTACTGTGTACTTATACCTCTATAAAACATTCAAAAAAATCAAAGTGATTTTTATCAAATGCAATTAATAACTTGCCTTCAGGAATTTTTTTCCTGGTCATACCGCCTATACAAATCCCGAGATTCTTAAAAAGAATATATTTTTTTCCTTCGATAAATTCTGAATCGATGGCTTTAAGGTCTTCGATTGAATTTTTAAATATATCAATATCTCCTAATATGGGATTAGAATCTTTTAAGCAATATCCATAAACCAATTGATCGTTTTCATAAACTGAGACCTTTGCAATAACATAGGTTACTAAAATTTTATGCTCAATCTCATTTTCAAAATGCAAAACCTTTCTGATTTTTCCTACTTTTTGCTCAATATTAGGAAGGTTTTAGTCAATTGAAATTTTTTGGCGCATTTTTATGCGTCAAATTTCGTTAACAGACTATTTTTGCAAAGGTCTCAAACTAACTCACAAGCATTCCTATATTCCACCTTATTATTCATAATATTATCTTCAACCATTCTTGCTGGTTTTCCATATTTTTCTTGTATTTCCTCAAGAGAAGTACCAAATACGAAATCACCAATTGATTCATATGGTTTAATCAAGTAGGTCATATTAACCCTTTCCAATATATTTACATTAATAAAATTAGGAACACTTACCAATAACTCTGCACAATCTTGCTACCTGTTTCCCAGAAATTAATCCCTGCCGTTTAGCTCCGAAATCATCCTTCCTAGATGATTTGATATCCGCCTTTGATTCTAACTCAGTTGATTTCTTTTTGAAGCAGTCTTGCTGGTAACTTCTTGAACAACTCCCACCATTTTTACCAGTTCCTTCAACAGCAACCGTGCGCCATCATCGGGAGAAGCGATTTGGTAGAGGTCGTCTGAAAATCGGTTTTCAGACGGCCCCAAATTCGGATTGTAAGTGCAACTTTCCATAAAAGGAAAAGACCAGTATGCGGCTGAAGCCCAACCAAACATTAAGACCTTTAATAAGATTATTATAGGATACCAATCATGATAAATACTGATTATTTTTGGTTTAGAGAATGCCCTATATGCGATAGACAGGGTAGATTAATTATAAAAAAGATAATTAACTCTAATAAGTTATTTTTCTGCTGCGATGAATGCATGAGTTGCTGGGAAAATGAGGCTGATTTGACTCAACAAAGAAAAAAATTTATGGAATATTCTATCAAGTCAAAGATAGTGAACGCTTCAGAAGAAGATATTAGTAATTTTCATTGGGAAAAATATAAATTACATAAATGTTCTGATACATTCATATGATTTTAGTACATACAAGAAATTTGCCTTTACACTACGGCTTGAGCTTCATTCCGTACATCTCGTTCCCGTCTACAGAACCAGCATAAACTTATGGAAAATCAAAATATTTTAGGCATAAAAAACAAGTCAGAATTAATAGAAAAAATTGAATTCATGACATCTTTAGGTATTTATCAAGCTGAATCAATAGCAACTACACTTATGGACTACTATGTTTTTGGAAATAATCAGATTAGTTCTATTTCAAAACAAGACATTTTTAATTTTTGCATAATAATTTACTGCACACAGATTAAAAAAGGTGGAATTAATAGCAAATATTACCTAGCTGAACAGCTATTAAAAAGACAAAATATTTATTTAAAATTGGATAAGCATCTAGGAGAGTTTTTAATGAACATTGCTGCTTATGAAAATTCATCAAAAGCCTGTGGATACTTTAGTGATAAGTTTTACAAATTAAATCGTAAAGATTTAAGTAATTTTTGGGCAAGAAAAAGTACCATTGGATGCTTTGATAAAACTGGAATATCTCTAAATTTATTCTTTAACAAACAAAAAAGAGAAATAGTATTGAAATTATAATCAAGAACAAGTATAGATTGAGTCCAAATCCAATAAAGCCCAAAGGTCGTCTGAAATACATTTTCAGACGACCTTTTGACTGCTGAATAAGTTTTATTTGATGAAATTAACGCTCGCTCAATGCCTGTTTCATACGGGTAATTGGTTTGATCAGGTATTGGAAAATGGTTTTTTCACCGGTTTTAATATCCACCGTAGCAACCATACCGGGGATGATCGGCATGTCTTTACCGTTTTTGTCTTTCAGAGTGTTGTTCTCAGTTTGGACGATGACTCGGTAGTAAACTTGGTTGGGGTCGAGTTTTAAGTCATTGGCGCGGCTTTGCATGGAGTTGCTGACGGTATCGGCGCCGACAAGGGTAACTTTGCCGTCTAGACCGCCATAGATGGAATAGTCATATGCGCTGACTTTGACCAAAGCGGGCTGTCCTGCGCGGATAAAGGCGATGTCTTGCGGACGGATATAGGCTTCGACGAGAAGTTTGTCGTCAACGGGGACGATTTGCATGATTTCTTCGCCCGGGTTGACTACGCCGCCGATGGTATTGATTTTGATGTTTTTGACGATGCCGCGCATGGGAGAGCGGATTTGGGAGCGGTCAACCGGGTCGGCGCGCATTGCCATGTTTTCTTTGGATTGCGCCAGCTCGGACTCGGATTGTACGAGTTCGTTGTTGGCATCTGTCCTGTAACGGTTGCGGCGTTCAGCAATTTGCAGGGTCAGATCGCTGGATTCGCGGCGCATTTTGAGGAGTTCGACTTCGGACATAACGCCTTGTGCCACCATAGGTGCAGTAATGGCGATTTCGCGATCAAGTGCTGCTTTGCTTTGTACCAGACTTTGTACGGCATCGGTCATGGCTTGGCGGCGGGCATTATATGCGGCAGTTTCGCGGCGACGAAGTTCAGGGCTGACGTTTTTAGGGAAAGTGAGTTTGCCGCCGTAGGCTTCGGCTTTCAGGCGGGCGATGGTGGCTTCGAGGTTTTGGACTTTGGCTTCGCTCTCACGTAAAACGGCAAGGCTGCGGGTGTCGTCGAGCTTCAGCAGAATTTGGTCTTTTTCAACCAAATCGCCTTCTTTAACCATCATTTGGGTAATCACGCCGGGATCCAAACTTTGGATGACTTGTTCGCGGCTACTGGGGATGACGTTGCCGTTACCGCGGGTTACTTCTTCGACGGTACTGTTGTATGCCCAGACGACAAAGACGACGAGCAATAGGAAAAACAGGATGATAACCCAAAATTGGCCGCTGTGTTTTTCTTTTTGTAAGGCTGCATTCAAATCGTTGATGAGATGCAGGTCTTTGGATTTAACGTTGTTTTCGCTCATAATGATGAATCTTCGGTATCTGTTTGTTGTTTTCAAAGAGGTCGTCTGAAACGCTTTCTACGTGTTTTCAGACGACCTTTTCCCTTTTCGTCATGCTTGCGCCGCTTCGCCGGGACGTTGGTTTTCTTGCGCTTGTTGTGCTGCTTTGACTTTGTTTTGCTCGTTTTGCATCAGTTTTTGCAACACTAAATCGCGCGGACCGTCCATAACGACTTTGCCGTTTTCCATCACGATAATGCGGTTAACGATTTGCAGCACTTGCGGACGGTGGGTGACCAAAAGCATTGTGCGGTTGCGTCCCCATTGGGCGATAGCGTTCAATGCCATGCGTTCCGTACCTTGGTCGAGACTGGTTGTCGGTTCATCCAAAAGGACGACTTTGGGGTCGCGCAGCGTCATTCGTGCGAGGGCGATGATTTGTTTTTGACCGCCGGACAGACCCAAGCCGTCTTCACCCAAAGGCATATCCAAGCCTCTCGGGTGGTTGCGGATGATTTGGTCCAGACCGAAGCGTTTGAGTGCGGTCAGCAGGTCTTGGTCGGTCGAATAACTGTCGGAACGTGCCAAGTCCATGTTTTCGCGCAATGTGCCCAAGAAGAGGCGTGGAGATTGGCTGAACAGGAGAACTTGGTTACGCAGGAAATTCGGATCGAGTTGACGCATATCCACGCCGTCGAGGGTTACGTTACCTTTTTCGGTATCGTACAGACCGCTTGCCAGCTTCAGCATGGTACTTTTACCGCTACCGATGCGTCCGAGAATACCGACTTTTTCACCGGGTCGGATGTTGATGCGCAACTCGTCAACCGCGTTATTGCTTTCGTTTTTGTATTTGAACGTTACGTTTTCAAAGGCGATATTGCCTTGAACGTTATCCAAAGTGATGTATTTGCGCTCCGGGCTGCGTTCAATCGGACGGGAAACAATGTCGTTCACGCCTCTTAACGCCAACTTAGCCTGTTGGAAGCGGGTGGCAAGGCCGGCAACTTGAGCCAACGGCGCCAATGCTCGACCGGACAGGATGACTGAGGCAATCAGCGCACCCATAGTGATTCGTTCTGCGTGGTTATCAGCATGAATCAGATAGGTACCGACCACGACTAAAAAGACGGTATTGAGTTGCTGCATGGCAACGGCGAAGTTGACCATGAAGTTGCTGGTATCTTTCACTTTGATGGACGAGGCGGAGGTTTTAGCGGTAAATTCGTCCCAGCGTTGTTGTGCCCATGAAGTCGCGTTGTTGGTTTTCAGGGTTTCGATACCTTCGATGGCTTCTACGGCAAGACCTGAACGTTGCGAACTTTCTTTCATAGATTCGTTAATATGGCGCGACAAGGGGCGTTGGACGATGAAGCCGACAATAACGACAATCGGAATGATGGCCAAAGGAACCAAAGCCAATTTGCCGCCGACTATCGAAATAACAAAGATAAACAGCAATAGGAACGGCAAGTCCACCAAAGTCAACAGGCTCGCGCTGGTCATGAATTCGCGTACGGATTCAAATTCGCGCAGGTTGTTGGCGTATGAGCCGGACGAAGCAGGACGGTCGGCGAGGCGCAATGCCATCACGCGGCGGAACAAGGCGGAGCTGATAATCAGGTCGGCTTTTTTACCAGCGATGTCGGTCAAATGACCGCGTATCATCTTGGCGGCAAATTCGAACAAAATGGCGAGGACAACACCGATACTCAAAACCCACAGGGTTTCATAGGCTTGGTTGGGAATGACGCGGTCGTACACGTTCATGACATACAACGAGCTGACCAAAGCGAGGAAGTTGATGATGACGGTCGCCAAAATTACTTGATAGTAATAGCTGCGGAAACGCCAAATGACTTTCCAAAACCATGCTTTGGGAAGGTGATATTCGGGCAGTTCGGAACGGGTGTCCGCCGCCATTTTAGGCTTGATAAACCAACAGTAACCCAGATACAGACCGGAAAGCTGGTCATGATCAAGCTGCTGCTCCAAGCCATCTACCTGACGGATATGATATTTTCTGTTTCGACCCGAGCCTTCGATATTGGTAATGACGGCAGCCTCTTCGTTGTGAAGAATGATCATCACAGGAACGGCAAGCGAAGGAATGTCTTCCAGATTGCGCTTGGACAATGTGTTTTCAAAGCCATGGCTGCGCAAGACTTCGACGAGGGAATGATAGTTGACATTGAGTTTTTTATCCCGCACCACCTCTGCCGTCAGCGCGGCTTCTGATACAGGCGCCCCTAAGAGACGGGTAACCAACACAATATGTTCAATGATTGCTTTCATGATAATTCGCGTAATGAGTAATGATGTTAAGATTTTATGTTATTGCTTCAAGCCTGCCCAATTTGCCACTTGCGCCTGCGCAGATAAATAATCCAACGCGGCATCGCGGAAATCGTTGCGCGCTGAAATGTTTTCCTGCTCGATGCTGGACAATTCGTTGTATGCGCCCAAAACGTCGGTCAACGTGCGGCGGGCGATTTTGAATTGCAGTTCGTAAGTTTTAACCACGTCTTTTTGAGCGGCAATATGTTGCGCGGCAATATCGGCACGGCGTTCGCTCTCGCGCATGTCGATTTCGGCAGTTTGGGTTTTCTCGGTAATGTCGCGCATAATCTGCTCGGATTTCGATTCGGCAGCAATCAATGCATCAGCATTTTTCTGCACATTATGGCGCGCGGCAACGTCCAAGACATTCCATGCCACATTCAGATAAAGCTGTCTGTTGTCGCGGTTCGCATTACCTTCCAAATTTACGGCGGGTAGACGTTCTGCCTTGGAAACGTCCAAATCTGCCTTCACGCTGTCGCGTTCTGCTACCTGCGCCCGATAGGAAGGATTGGTGTTGTTATCGACGGTTTTGAAACGGCGAACCAATGATTCCGCGCTGTCGTTGGCAAACGGATCTTCCAAATCTTCTGCCGTCAACTGCCGTCCGGTGTAGCGGGACAAGCGGCTCAACGCCAATTCCATCGTGCGTTGTTGTTGCGCGATTGATGATTCGACCTGCAACTGGCGCGCACGCGCTTCGATAAGTTCGGAACGGCGACCGCTGTCGTATTTCACAATAATATTCAAATCTTTCAGAAGATTATTGTGTCGAACCAAGCTCTGACGGTTAATGCGCAGGATTTCTTTTGCGCGTAATGCGGTCAAATAAAGTTTACCGATGTCGCTGCCCAAGCGTTCCTGATTTTCGAAATAACGATGATGGTAGTACTGCTCTCTGTTTTTATCGCGCCGTACCGCCGCATTGATGGCACCCCATGAATAAACATTCACAGTTCCGCGTATGCCGACACCGTCACTCATATCGCTGCTGGAATATTTGTTTTTCTGCGCCAAAACTTTGGTACCGGTCAGCGTCAACACAGGATAATGCCGAGCACGGGTTGCCTTTGTTGTGCTTTTTGCCGAATCTTCGGTCGCTTTCGCTTCTTTCACAATCGGATCGGACACCATGGCATCCCGCAAAATAGCCTGCAAAGGATACGCCTGCACCGTTGTCGCACACACCGCCGCACAAACGGCGGCAGCAAGCTTGCCAGCGCGAAGGATGGAAGCTTCGGGACGATTCAAAAATGTTTTTTTCTTCATATTATTCACAGCAATACGGTTCGTCATTTATCTGATTGGCAGAGGCGTGGCCTTTTGCAAATCAATTCTTTGAGCATATTATCATTAATCGGAATCTCTGTTTTCAGATTGCGACAAAAGGTAGTTATATGCTCCTGAAAGTAACATAGATGATATTCCTAATATTGCTAAATCACGACACCGTATTAAAACGGACAAAAGGTCGTCTGAAAACGACCTCCTGTTTACAGATGTCCAGCAATAATTTGCAGCATCTGCGCCAGCACTTTCGGATTGGCTGCCACAATATCGCCGCTTTCCAGCCAGCCTTCGTTACCAGACATATCGGTAACGATACCGCCCGCTTCCTGCACAATCAGCGCACCTGCGGCAACATCCCAAGGTTTTAGGTTGAACTCGAAGAAACCATCCAAACGACCGGCCGCCACGGCACACAAATCCAACGAAGCCGCACCTTCTCTGCGACCTCCGGCAGTTTTTGCTAAAAAGTCTTTCAAAATCACTAGATACTTGTCCATTATGCTTTGATCGACGACTGGGAAGCCTGTACCGATCAAGCAGCGGTTCAATTCGATGCGTGAAGAAACGCGGATGCGGCGGTCGTTGAGCAACGCACCTTTGCCGCGCGAAGCCATGTAAACATCGTTGCGTTCAGGTGCGTACACCAAAGCTTCCTGCAACACACCTTTGTGCAGCAGCGCCATAGAAATCGCGTATTGGGGATGGCCGTGTAAGAAGTTGGTTGTGCCGTCGAGCGGATCGATAATCCATTCATATTCCGCAGAGGCTTTGCCGTGAGAACCGCCTTCTTCGCAAGTGATTTTGTGATGCGGATAAGCTTCTTTGAGCGCTTCCACCAAAATCATTTCAGAATTGCGGTCAACGTCGGAAACAAAATCATTGAATGCCTTGCTGTCAACTTTGACGGCATCCAGATTGCCGCTTGCGCGGATCATCATCTGCCCGGCTTTACGGGCGGCTTTGAAAGCGGTATTTAAAAACGGATTCATGGGTTTTCTTTCTAAATCAGGTAAAATACCGTCTGGCGCATCTGCACCGGACGCAACGTTTGTACGTTTCCGACGTTGTTAAAGAACATTTCAGACGACCTCTCAAGCCTCAAGGCGAAAGGTCGTCTGAAAACAAAAAGATGGCGCATTATACCCGATTCCCGAACAAACCGAAAACAAAACATGACTTCAGCCAAGCCCGAATTGCCCGACTATCTCGGCAACATCCGCATCATCCTCACCCGCACCAGCCATCCCGCCAATATCGGCTCTGCCGCCCGCGCCATGAAGACCATGGGGCTGCACAATCTCACCATCGTCGCCCCGAATTTGATGTCCACGCCGATGACCGGGCAGCCGCCCGTTTTCAACCCCGAAAACCCGCAAGATTTCCAACTGCCGGAGGAAAGTTTCATCCTCGCTTCCGGCGCGGCAGACGTATTGCACAACGCCGTGATTGCCGCCACGCTTGACGAAGCCCTCGCCGACACCACGCTTGCCTGCGCCCTTACCAGCCGCCGCCGCGAAATCACTGCCCCGCTGCAAACCCCGCGCGAACTGGTTCCCGAATTATTGCAGGCGGCACAACGCGGAGAACAAGTTGCCCTCGTCTTCGGCAACGAAACCTTCGGCTTGAGCATCGAAGAAGTACAGGCATGCAACCGCCTAATGACCATCAACGGCAATCCCGACTATTTCTCGCTCAACCTCGCCCAGGCGGTGCAGGTTGTGTGTTACGAAATCTTCAGTCAGACCGATATGCCCATGACCCACCTGCAACAAGAAGACCACGCCGCTACACACGAGCAAATCAAAGGCATGGTCGCCCACATGGAAAGCGTCATGGACGACATCGGCTTCTTCAACCGCCGCAACAGCGAACGCTTGATGCGCCGTATGCAAAGCCTGTTCGGCCGCGCCAACACACAAACCGAAGACATCGATATCCTGCGCGGCTTTTTCAATACCGTCAGCCATCGTTTGAAGAAGAAAGACTAAAAAAGGTCATCTGAAAATTCTCTATGGCGGATATAGTGTTACGATGAGTAGATGCAAGTTGACCCTTGACCATTACCGCTGATTCTGCTTGTTGATGGCTGGGATAAGAAAAAAGCTGCTATTTTCATAGCAGCTTTTTTTGGTTTGGCGGAAGCGGTGAAATTCGAACTCACGGAGGGCTATCAACCCTCGACGGTTTTCAAGACCGTTGCATTAAACCGCTCTGCCACGCTTCCTGTTTGATTGTTTGATTTGTCTTGGTCGAAATGGTGGATTAACCAAACAAAGGATTTTTGTCCTTAGTAGTTTTCAGGCTGCTGTATTCAGCTTTGTCTACCACTTTTCTTCAAGATAAAGTAAAACCAAATAAAAATGCTGTTGCACAAGGCTTCAATTCATCTTTATTTGGTTTTGCTGTTTTCAAGAAATGGCGGAAGCGGTGAGATTCGAACTCACGGAGGGCTATCAACCCTCGACGGTTTTCAAGACCGTTGCATTAAACCGCTCTGCCACGCTTCCGTCTCTTGAAGCGGGAATAATAATGAAATTCGTCCGGTTTGCCAAGCGAAATTTTAGGCTGAATATTTAGTTTTTTGTTTTTACTTGGTTTGTTCTTTGCGCATAAACACCCATTCAGACTCATTGGACGCTGCTTCGTTAAATGCGTAACCTTCGTAATCGAAGTTTTTCAGCATTTCCGGGTCAGCGATATTGTGTTCTGCCGCATAGCGTACCATAAGTCCGCGCGCGCGTTTGGCGTAGAAGCTGATGATTTTGTATTTACCGTTTTTTTCGTCCTTGAAAACGGGGGTAATCAGGCGGGCTTTGAGTTTTTGGATGTTGACGGATTTGAAATATTCTTGCGAGGCGAGGTTAACCAGTATGTCGCTGTCGGCTTGGGCAAGGGTGTCGTTCAACAAATCGGTAATGATGTCGCCCCAAAATTCGTACAGATTCTTGCCGCGCGTATTCGCAAATGCGGTTCCCATTTCCAGACGGTAGGGCTGCATCAAATCCAGCGGGCGTAAGACGCCGTATAGACCGGAAAGCAGGCGGACGTATTGTTGCAGATATTGGATTTCTTCGGGTTTGAGGGTGTCTGCGGCGATGCCTTCGTAAACGTCGCCGTTGAACATAAAGACTGCCTGTTTGGCGTTGTCGGGGGTAAACGGCGTATGCCATTCGGCGTTGCGCTCGGCGTTTAAGAGGGCGATTTTGTCGGAAACGTACATCAGCTCGGCGATTTGCTGCGGGGCAAGTTCACGCAATTGGCGCATCAGGATTTCGGCTTCCGCCAAGAGGTCGGGTTGGGTAAATTCTTTGACGGGCGCGGGGTCTTTTTCATTGAGGTTTTTGGCGGGAGAGAGAACGAAAAACATGATTGGCTCGGAGATGTGATAAACAGCAGCATTGTAGGTTTAAAATGTTTTATGGGCAAGTTTATAAAGTGAAGCAAATACCGTTATAGCAAAGACTGTTTGAATGGAATTAAAAAGGTCGTCTGAAAGCTTGGATTTGAGGTTTTCAGACGACCTTTTATTGAACCGCTACTTTATTCAGCGATACAGGGAAACGATGGTTTCGGCGGCTTTGACGCAACTGTCGACATCAGCAACCAAGGCGATGCGGACGTAGCCTTCGCCGGGATTGCCCCATTCGGTATCGCGGGCGAGGAAGCGACCGGGGAGGACTTGGATGGCGGCTTTTTGCCAGAGGTTTTTGGCAAATGCCAAATCGTCGCCATCGGGGACTTTCAGCCAGATGTAGAACGATGCGTCGGGCAGTTTGACATCGAACGCCTGCTGCAAAATGGGGATGACGCGGTCGAATTTTTCCTGATACAGGCGGCGGTTGGCGATGACGTGTTCTTCGTCGTTCCATGCGGCGATGCTGGCGCGTTGGACGGGGATGCTCATTGCGCTGCCGTGATAGGTGCGGTAGAGCAGGAAGTTTTTAAGCAATTCGGCATCACCTGCGACAAAACCGGAGCGCAGTCCGGGAACGTTGGAGCGTTTGGAGAGGCTGGTGAACATGACGATATTGCGATTGCTGCGACCTAATTGCGCTGCTGCCTGTAAGCCGCCTATGGGTTTGTTGCCGTCGAAATAAATTTCGGAATAACATTCGTCGGAAGCGATGATGAAACCATATTTGTCTTGCAGATCAAAGATTTCTTGCCAGTCTTCCAGTTGCAGGACGCTGCCGCTGGGGTTGTTGGGCGAGCAGACGAACATGACTTTGGTGCGTTGCCATACGCCTTCGGCAATGCTTTTCCAATCGGGCTTGAAGGACGGGGCGGGACAGTTGGCAAAACGGATTTCGCCACCACCGAGAATGGCTGCGCCTTCGTAGATTTGATAGAACGGATTGGGGCTGAGGACGACGGGTTTGAGGTCGTCTGAAACGGGATTTAAGACAGCTTGAACGAAGGAAAACAAGGCTTCGCGGCTGCCGAGTACGGGCAGGACTTCGGTGTCGGGATTGACGGTCAACCCGTCGTAACGGCGTTGCAGCCAGTCGGCACAGGCTTGGCGCAGTTCGGGCAAGCCTGCGGTCAGAGGGTATTTTTCCAGTTCGTGCAGCGAGGAGGTTAGTGCATTGGTGATGACTTCGGGCGTAGGGTGTTTCGGCTCGCCGATGTGCAGGTGGACGGGGGCGACGCCTTCGGGAGGGTTAACGCCCTGCATGGCTTCGCGCAGGCGGGCAAACGGATAGGGTTGGAGCTGGTTGAGTAGTGGGTTCATGGGTGTTCCAAATGTCTATCGAGACGGTCATCTTAGCATTTTTTATGCGGATTTTGTTGACAATGTATCCATAGAAAGGGAGGCAGGATGAAGGTCGTCTGAAAACTGTTTTCAGACGACCTTTGGAGAAGAACATGATTTGCCAGCGATAAAAAAGAGCATATTAAATATGCCCTTTTTTGTTTTGCAAATCTGCGGATATGATTTATTTCGCTGCTGCGGGGAGAGCGCCGTTGAGCAGGTATTGAATGGTTTCTTGAACTGTGCGGATAGCATTGCCAAAAGGCAGCGGATCTTTACCGCGGAAAAACAATCCCTTATCGACTTCGCCACGGAAAGCGGCAGAGAGTTGGATGTCGATGCAGAATTGTCCTGCTTTTGCCAAACCGTCACGCAAGCCGCAGCTGGTCAGACAGTTCAAGCCTTGCGTACAGCGGCGCGGGTCGGCTTTGGCGTTGGCTTGCAGCTTGGATTCGCGCTTGATGTAGCTGTCTAGGAATTTGGTACGCACACCGCGTGCGGGCAGTCCGGCAACAGACATAAATTCGACAACATGCTCGGTTTCCGCGCCTGCCAGCGTTTTTTTGAAGTTGATGTGGGCATCGCCTTCTTCAGTAACGGCAAACGCCGTGCCGATTTGGACGGCGGACGCACCCCAGTTTTTCAGGGCAGTTTTGACTTTTTCAAAGTTCGCCATGCCGCCGGCGAGGATGAGCGGGATTTTTTCACTTTCAAGACCTAAGTTCTTGAATACTTCAAAAGTTTCTTCGATGACGCGTTTGAATTCAAACTTGGCATCGTTCACACCTGCCACGCTTGCCGCGCCTAAGTGTCCGGCAGCGTGCGCGGGATGTTCGATAACGATAGCGTCGGGCAAAACACCTTTTTTCATCCAGCGTTTCAATACGATACCGATACCGCGCGATTCGGACAAAATCGGGAACAGGGCGACATCTTTGTGATAACCCTCAGTCATTTCAGGCAAATCCAGCGGTAATCCCGCACCCATCACAATCGCGTCCGCACCCGATTCGCAGGCTTGGCGGACGTAGGCGGCGTGGTCTTTGACGGCTTTCATGACGTTAACGGCAATCATACCTTTGCCGTTTGCGTCGGCTTTGGCTTTTTGGATTTCGCGGTCAAGCGCGGTACAGTTGAGTCGGGTGTATTTTTCTTCGCTCGGGTTGATTTTGGATTCGGCGAGCAGGTCGTCATGCAAGTGGCGCAAATCAACGCTGGCAATCGTGCCGACACCGTTTTCGCGGGCGACCGCGCTGGAGAGTTTCGATGCGGAAACGCCCACGCCCATTCCGCCTTGGACGACGGGAATCAATGATTTGCCTCGGATGAGCAATGGGTCGAAGTTGTTTTGCATGTATGGGTTCCTTGATGGTTGCAGGGGCGGACTGATATTTTCAGGCCGGCTTTGCTGAATTTTTGAAAATTGCTTTTTAATCAATTAGTAAGGTTTGTTTTTTTACTCAGCCTGATGATATTAAGCTGCTTGCATTTTAGATTTTAGTAATTATACTCTAAATGTGGACAAAAATTAGAGTATCAATACAGTTTTTGCAAATTAAATTTGAAAAGTATTGTTAACTAAGAAATATTTTTTAGGGTTAGGTCGTCTGAAAGATAGAGTTATCGGAGGTTGGTTTGGATGAAGGCTGTCCGTTTTGCCTACTTTCATTCCATTTGATTAGGTTAGGCAAAGAATTACGCATAAGAAAAGGTCGTCTGAAAATTGATTTCAGACGACCTTCCCTACATCACTTCAAATCAAATCGGATTACAATTTCCACTCGCTCAGTTTGGCAGCATAGGCTTCCAAGTCTGCAATCGGACGGGTTGCCACGCCGCTTTCCATCGCAGCTTTGGCGGCAGCCGAAGCAACGCGCGGCAGCAGGCGGGAATCGAACGGGGTCGGAATCAGGTATTCCGCGCCGAATTCGAATTTTTTACCGTAAGCGGCAACCACTTCTTCGGTTACCTCTTCCATTGCCAAATCTGCCAAGGCGTATACGCAGGCGCGTTTCATTTCTTCGTTGATGGTCGTCGCGCCGACATCCAACGCGCCGCGGAAGATGAACGGGAAGCACAATAAATTGTTCACTTGATTCGGGAAGTCGGAACGGCCGGTACCGATGACCACGTCAGGACGGGTTTCTTTTGCCAGTGGCGGCAGGATTTCCGGATTCGGGTTTGCCATGGCGAACACGATAGGCTTGGCGTTCATGGTGTTCAGCATTTCAGGCGTCAACAGGTTCGCGCCGGAGAGGCCCAAGAATATGTCTTTGCCTTTGACGGCATCGGCAAGCACGCGTTGACCGTTGTCTTCAATGGCGTAGAACTGTTTGGACTCGTCCATGCGGTCTTTGTCTTCGCGGGTTTTGTAAATTACGCCTTTGGAGTCGCAAACGGTAACGTTTTCGCGTTTCAGACCCAAATCGAGCAGTTGGTTTAAGCAGGCAATCGCAGCCGCACCCGCACCGGAGCAAACCAAGGTCGCTTCTTCGATTTTACGGCCGGTATAGCGCAGGGCATTCAATACGGCGGCGGCGGTAATGATGGCGGTACCGTGTTGGTCGTCGTGGAATACGGGGATTTTGCAGCGTTTGCGCAATTCGCGTTCGACGTAGAAGCACTCAGGCGCTTTGATGTCTTCGAGGTTGATACCGCCGAAAGTCGGCTCCAACGCAGCGATGATGTCTACCAGTTTTTGCGGGTCTTTTTCATCAATTTCGATGTCGAATACGTCCACGCCAGCGAATTTTTTGAACAATACGCCTTTGCCTTCCATCACAGGTTTGCCCGCCAACGCGCCGATGTTGCCCAAGCCCAAAACGGCGGTACCGTTGGAAATCACAGCAACCAAGTTGCCTTTGGCGGTGTATTTGTACGCATTTTGCGGATCGGCATGGATTTCCATACAAGGAGCCGCTACGCCCGGCGAGTACGCCAAAGCCAAGTCTTTGGAAGTGGCCAGCGATTTAGTGGGGGTAACGGAGACTTTACCCGGCACGGGGAATTCGTGAAATTTCAGTGCGGCTTCTTTCAATGAGTTTTCCATTTTTCGATCCTGTTGCGAGAGAGAGATTTTGAGTTGAGGTCGTCTGAAACATTGGTTTCGGGACGATTGGCGTTACAAAACCATTTATTCATAAATAAACCTATTTTGTAACGGGCTGTAATTCTATCATATTCCCAATACGGCGCATACCGCTATTTTCTATCTGAAACAGCTAATTTTGAGGCAAAACATATACTTTCAGACGACCTTCATTCGGTTTTAAACATCCATACCGAAACTACGCGCCAGCGCATATTCGATATCCGCCCTTACCTCTTCCAAACTCCGGTTGCTATCGATAATCGCATAGCGTTCGGGATGCGCGGCGGCGCGTTCGAGATAAACAGCACGCACGCGGGTGAAAAAATCCGCCTGCTCCTGCTCGAAACGATCTTTCTCGCGCGTCTGCCCGATACGCGCCATCGACACTTCCAGCGGCACGTCCAGCAGCAAAGTCAAATCAGGACCAAACCCGCCCTGCACCCAATTTTCCAGCATTCCAATATCTTGCAGAGGAACGCCGCGCCCGCCGCCCTGATACGCAAAAGTCGCATCGGTAAAACGGTCGGAAACGACATGAACGCCGTCCGCCAGCGCAGGCAGGATGACGTCTTCAAGATGCTGCTGCCGCGCGGCAAACATCATTAAAGTCTCCGCGCGCAATCCCGCCTTGGTTTCAGGATTCAGCAAAATTTCGCGCAAAGCTTCGCCGACAGGCGTACCGCCCGGCTCGCGGGTGAACAATACGGGAAGATGATGGGATTCGAACCATTGGCGGATAACTGCAAGATTGGTCGATTTGCCCGCACCGTCTATGCCGTCCAGAGTGATGAATTTGGGTTTCATAAGGTCAATTTTATTGAGAGAACGGATGTTCAAAAGGTCGTCTGAAAGCGGGATTATAAATGCTTTCAACGCTCTTGATACAGTTCGGGACTGATTTTCAGACGACCTCTTAGAGCGCCTTCAGTTTAAATTAACCGCCTTGATGCAAAGAAAGCGATGTTCTAAAAGTACGGTACAAGCAAATTGGCTCTGTGTTATCGCCCGCATCCTCTTAGCCTTGTCGGAAGTTATAGTGGATTAACTTCAAATCAGGACAAGGCGACAAAACCGCAGACAGTACAGATAGTACGGCAAGGCGAGGCAACGCCGTACTGGTTTAAAGTTAATCCACTATAAATTGAATCCAAACTGAAGACAGCCCATTTCAATAAAAAGGTCGTCTGAAAACCTACAATCAAGTTTTCAGACGACCTTTCATCAGACCATTAAATCAAGCAAACACCAGCTTGCCGCCTTCTTCTTTCACATGAATCGTGCTTTCGGGCGCATATTTGCCTTCGAGCAACGCAATGGCCAGCGGGTTTTCGATTTCCGACTGGATGGCGCGTTTGAGCGGGCGTGCGCCGTACACGGGGTCGAAACCGGCTTTGGCAATCAAATCCAAGGCGGCATCGTCCACTTTCAGGTGCAGGTGCTGCGCTTCCAAACGTTTTTCCAAGCCTTTAAGCTGGATTTTCGCGATGTTGCGGATATTCTCCTGATTCAGTCCGTGGAACACGACCACTTCGTCGATACGGTTGATCATTTCGGGGCGGAAGTAGGCTTTCACTTCTTCCATCACCGCTTCTTTCACGGCTTCGTAGTCCTGCGTACCCATTTGTTGGATGTGCTGGCTGCCGATATTGGAAGTCATGACGATGACGGTGTTTTTAAAGTCCACGGTGCGACCTTGTCCGTCGGTCAGGCGACCGTCATCCAATACTTGCAGCAGGATGTTGAACACATCGGGATGGGCTTTTTCCACTTCGTCCAGCAGAATCACACTGTACGGTTTGCGGCGCACTTGTTCGGTCAGGTAGCCGCCCTCTTCGTAGCCGACATAGCCCGGAGGCGCGCCGATGAGGCGGGCAACGGCGTGTTTTTCCATGTATTCGGACATGTCGATGCGGATGAGGTGGTCTTCGCTGTCAAACAAGAAGCCTGCCAAAGCTTTACACAACTCGGTTTTACCCACGCCGGTCGGGCCTAGGAACAGGAAGCTGCCGTAGGGTTTGTTCGGATCGGCAAGACCGGAGCGGCTGCGGCGGATGGCATCGGACACGGCACGCACGGCTTCGTCTTGACCGACCACTCGGCGGTGCAATACTTCTTCCATTTTCAGCAGCTTGTCGCGTTCGCCTTCCATCATTTTGGACACAGGAATGCCGGTCATGCGCGATACGATTTCGGCCACTTCGTCCGCGCCGACTTCGGTGCGGAAGAGTTTGTTTTGTTTTTTGCCGTCAGGGTTACTTTCCGCCGCCTGCAACTGCGCACCCAATTTCGGCAACTCGCCGTATTCGAGTTCGGAGGCGCGGGCGAAGTCACCTTGGCGTTTGGCCTGCTCGATTTTGACTTTGATGTCGTCCATCTGTTTCTTGATGTCGGCGGTACTGGAAGACGCGGCTTTTTCGGCTTTCCAGATTTCGTCCAAATCGGCGTATTCTTTTTGCAAGCCGTCGATTTCTTCGTCTATCAGTTCCAAACGTTTTTTGCTGGCGTCATCGCTCTCTTTGGCAACGTGCATTTTTTCCATTTTGAGCTGGATGATTCGGCGGTCGAGTTTGTCCATCTGCTCGGGTTTGCTGTCCAGCTCCATTTTGATGCGACTGGCGGCTTCGTCAATCAAATCAATCGCTTTATCGGGCAGGAAGCGGTCGGTAATGTAGCGGTCGCTCAATTCTGCGGCGGCAACGATGGCGGGGTCAGTGATGTCGATGCCATGATGAATTTCATAGCGCTCCTGCAAACCGCGCAAGATGGCGATGGTGTCTTCCACGCTGGGTTCGCCGACCAATACTTTTTGGAAGCGGCGTTCGAGTGCCGCGTCTTTTTCGATGTATTGGCGGTATTCGTCCAAGGTGGTCGCGCCGATGCAGTGCAGTTCGCCGCGCGCCAAAGCCGGTTTCAACATATTGCCCGCGTCCATTGCGCCGTCGGTTTTGCCTGCGCCGACCAAAGTATGGATTTCGTCGATGAAAATCAGGGTGTTGCCGTCGTCTTTCGCCAAATCGTTCAACACGCCTTTCAAGCGTTCTTCAAATTCGCCGCGGTATTTCGCACCGGCAATCAATGCCGCCAAATCCAAAACCAGCAGGCGTTTGTTGCGTAGGGATTCAGGCACTTCGCCATTGACGATGCGTTGCGCCAAGCCTTCGACGATGGCGGTTTTACCCACACCCGGCTCGCCGATCAACACTGGGTTGTTTTTGGTTCGGCGTTGCAGCACCTGAATTGCGCGGCGGATTTCGTCGTCGCGGCCGATAACGGGGTCAAGTTTGCCGTCGCGGGCGCGCTGGGTCAGGTCGAGCGTGTATTTTTTCAGAGCATCGCGTTGATCTTCGGCATTGGCATCGTTCACGTTTTGTCCTCCTCGTACCGCGTCAATCGCGGCATTGATGTTTTGTTCGGTCGCGCCGGCTTCTTTCAAGATTTTGCCGGTCGCATCGTTCTGCTGCACCAAGGCGAGCAGGAAAAGTTCGCTGGCGATATAGGCATCGCCGCGTTTGGTTGCCGCTTTGTCCATCAGGTTCAACACCGCCTGCAATTCGCGACTGGGCAGAATATCGCCGCCCTGGCCGGATACTTTCGGCAGGCTGTTTAAATGCTGCTGCAAACGCTGTTTCACCTGTGGCACATTCACGCCCGCATGAGCCAAGAGCGCGGCGGCTCCGCTGTTTTGGTCGTCAAGCAGGGCTTTCAGCACAAAGCCCGCTTCCAGATAGCTGCTGTCCGCAGCCAACGCCAAACTCTGAGCTTCTGCAAGGGCTTGTTGGAATTTGGCGGTTAATTTGTCGAATCTCATCTTTTTGGTTTCCTTTGGTTAGAATTTCGTTACACCCAATATAGGCCCAAATGTGGATAACTCAACACCATAAATTTCATTAAAATAGAAAAATATAACTATATATATGTTTTATATAGATTTTATTTTCAAAATATATGTGTATAACTTTTATTGTTTGAGTTCAAAAGAGATTACCGATACAAAAATAAAGACTTCCTCAATCGTAGAAAGGTCGTCTGAAAACATTTTTCAGACGACCTTTTTGACAGTCGAATACTAATGAAATCAATTAGTTCCCACAGAATCAGAACTAAGACAATCCGCTCAATTCCAGCAAGACACCTTCCTTACCCCTCCATATACCCCTGCTCCCGCATAGAGCAGACTTCTTTCGTCGTAACAATGAAATGATCCAAAAGCGAGACATCAACCAATGCCAAAGCCTGTTTCAGACGACCTGTAAATGCAATATCTGATTGCGAAGGCGTAGCCGAACCGCCAGGATGATTGTGCGCGATAATCAGGCTGTCAGCGTATTCGTCCAATGCGAGCTTGACGATTTCCCTGATATAGACGGTATTTTCCGCCACCGTTCCGCGCGAAAGTTCGCGCATGGCAATCAGCCTGTTTTGGCGGTTGAGCAAAAGCGCGGTGCTGACTTCTATCTTTTCATGCCCCAAATGCAGGCGCAGATAGTCGACAACGGCTTTCGGACTGGAAAGCGTGATGTTTTCCTGCAAATCCTCGCCCAAAATCCGCCTGCCGATTTCTTTGACGACGGCAAACTGGGTAAAACTCGCCAAACCCATGCCCTTGTATGCGGAAAGTGTTTTAGCGTCGGAACTCATCAGTTTGCCCAAGCTGCCAAACTCGTTCAGCAGATAACGTGCCAAATCCACCGCGCTCATCCCGCGCGTACCCACCCGCAGCAAAATCGCCAGCAGCTCCGCATCGCTCAATGCGCCTGCACCGCGTGCCAATAATTTTTCACGCGGCCGCTCGCCTTCAGGCCACTGTTTGATACTCATGCTTTACCCCTTTCGTGAAATTCACGAAAAAATCTATTTGAAATCTGTTTCTCATTGCGTTTGATAAAATAAAATACCCACCAAGAAACTACTTTTATTGTTAATATTTCAAATTTTATTATATTTTGAATAAATATTTAAAATAAAAGCATAATATCCATATAAATTAATTGCATAAAAACAACGCGCTTAAATTTCCCATATGAAGGCAACTGCTCATCCCTATTTGCCCGTATGGGTTTGATAGTAGATTCAATCCGACCGATAACAAGCCGCACTGTTTAAATCGAATCCGCGAGAAATCAGCCCCTTCGGGCAATTTCGTATTGCCCCTGCGTGCCATAGGCTAATATAATAGCGAGTTCTGCGGAGACGGTTTATCCTTGTATTTCCACCCGTTTCCCATCCATGCTGCCCGTGCGCTTCACAAGAGTTTCAGACGACGTTTCGACGTTGCGACTCCCGCCAGCAATCAAACAGCTTTTTATCACCCTTTCGAAAATCCGTTTTGCCGGTACTCGTCATTTTTATTGGAGTATTGCCATTATGACCGCAACCACTGCGTCTTCAGCCAAACCTTATCTCAAAATCCAAGGCTTGGTGAAAAAGTTTGGTGACAATTACGCTGTCGATAACATCGACTTGGATATTTATCAACATGAAATCTTTGCCCTTTTGGGCAGCTCCGGCAGCGGCAAATCCACGCTGCTGCGTATGCTGGCGGGCATGGAAAGCCCCAATCAGGGCAAAATCATTCTGGATGGTCAAGACATTACCAAACTTGCCCCCTACGAGCGCCCCATCAATATGATGTTTCAAAGCTATGCCCTGTTCCCGCACATGACTGTGGAGCAGAACATTGCCTTCGGTCTGAAACAAGACAAAATGCCGAAAGATGAAATCGCCGCGCGCGTGGAAGAAATGCTGCGTCTGGTTCAGATGACCAAATACGCCAAGCGCAAACCGCATCAATTATCCGGCGGTCAGCAACAGCGTATCGCTTTGGCACGCAGCTTGGCAAAACGTCCGAAAATCCTGCTGCTTGACGAACCTCTCGGCGCGTTGGACAAAAAATTGCGCCAACAAACCCAGCTCGAATTGGTCAACACGCTGGAACAAGTCGGCGTAACCTGCATCATGGTTACGCACGACCAAGAAGAAGCGATGACAATGGCGACCCGCATCGCCATTATGTCCGACGGTCAGTTGCAACAAGTCGGTACGCCTAGCGATGTATACGACTATCCAAACAGCCGCTTTACTGCTGAATTTATCGGCGAGACCAATATTTTCAGCGGCGTTGTGATTGAAGACCATGCCGATTATGCCGTCATCGAATGCGAAGGCTTGGAAAACCACGTCCGCATCGACCACGGTTTGGGCGGCCCGAGCGAACAAGACATTTGGGTCAGCATCCGTCCCGAAGACATTGATTTGTACAAAGAAAAACCTGACCACTTGGGCAGCTTCAACTGGGCAAAAGGTACGGTTGAAGAAATCGCCTACCTGGGCAGCTTCGCGATTTACCACATCAAACTCGCCAACGGTCGCGTCGTCAAAAGCCAAGTTCCCGCACCTTATTGGTATGTGCGTAACATCACGCCGCCGACTTGGGACGAAACCGTCTATATCAGCTGGCCGGAAAACCAACCGACTCCGTTATTCCGTTAATTTAAGGGGAATGAGATGAACCTTAAAAAACTGAAAAACAAACTGTTCCGCCGCCCGGGTCAGCGCGCGGTCATCGCCGTGCCATATGTTTGGCTTTTAGTGCTATTTCTGATTCCGTTCGCCATCGTGCTGAAAATCAGCTTTGCCGAACAAGAAATCGCCATTCCGCCGTTTACGCCGCTGACCAGCGTCGATGAAGATTTAGGTCGTCTGAATATCGCCATCAGTTATCAAAACTATGCCGATATTTTCCAAAATTTTTGGAACACCCTGAATCCGTTCGGCGACAGCGAAAACAGCAATATCTATCTGATGACCTACTGGTCTTCGATTAAGACTGCGCTGACGACGACTATCATTTGTCTGCTGATCGGCTATCCGACCGCCTATGCGATTTCGCGCGCCAATCCCTCCATGCGCAACGGTCTGCTGCTTGCGATCATGCTGCCCTTCTGGACTTCCTTCCTATTGCGTGTTTACGCATGGATGGGTCTTTTGGGACACAACGGCATCATCAACAATTTCCTGCTCAAAATGCAGATTATTGAAGAACCTTTAGACCTGTTCTACAACGCGTTCTCGCTGAACTTGGTTATGGTTTATGCCTATCTGCCGTTTATGATTCTGCCGCTTTACACGCAACTGGTGAAACTCGACAACCGCCTGCTCGAAGCTGCTTCTGATTTGGGTGCAGGACCGGTCAAATCGTTTTTCACCATTACCCTGCCTCTGTCCAAAACCGGCATCATCGCAGGTTCCATGCTGGTTTTCGTTCCCGCAGTCGGTGAATTCGTGATTCCCGAGCTGGTCGGCGGTTCGGAAAACCTGATGATCGGTAAAGTCTTGTGGCAGGCGTTCTTCGATCAAAACAACTGGCCGCTGGCTTCCGCCGTCGCCGTCGTCATGGTCGCATTGCTGGTCGTGCCGATTGCACTATTCCAACATTATGAAAACCGCGAATTGGAAGAAGGAGCCAAATAATGCAAAAATCCCGATTATCTTGGTTCCTGAAACTGATGCTGATGCTGTCGCTGGCGTTTCTGTACATTCCGCTGGTCGTCTTGGTTATCTATTCGTTTAACGAATCCAAGCTGGTTACCGTTTGGGGCGGCTTTTCGACCAAGTGGTACGGTGCATTGCTGGAAAACGACACCATCTTGGAAGCCGCTTGGCTGTCGCTGCGTATTGCCGCCGCATCCTCGCTTGCAGCCGTCGTTTTGGGCACGCTGGCAGGCTACGCGATGGCGCGCATCAAACGCTTCCGCGGCAGCACCTTGTTTGCCGGTATGATTTCCGCGCCTATGGTTATGCCTGACGTGATTACCGGTTTGTCCATGCTGCTCCTGATTATTCAGGTGCAAATGTTCCTGCAAGGCAGCGGCGAATTGCTCCAAAGGCTTTACTTCGACCGCGGTTTCTTCACCATTTTCCTCGGACATACGACGCTTTGTATGGCATACATTACCGTCGTTATCCGTTCGCGTCTGGTGGAGCTCGACCAATCGCTCGAAGAAGCCGCCATGGACTTGGGTGCGCGTCCGCTGAAAATCTTTTTCGTCATCACCCTGCCCTTGATTGCCCCTGCCATCGCTTCAGGCTTCCTGCTCGGCATTACCCTGTCGCTGGATGATTTGGTGATTACCTCCTTCCTGTCCGGTCCCGGTTCTTCCACATTGCCGCAGGTAATTTTCTCCAAAATCAAGCTGGGTCTCGACCCGCAGATGAACGTGTTGGCAACCATCCTTATCGGAATCATCGGTACGCTGGTTATCGTCATCAATTATTGGATGATGCGCCAAGCAACCAAACGCGATCGAGAAGCCGCCGAAGCCTACCGTCAGGAAAAGCTCGCCGCAGAAAAAGCGAATTGACCCAATCAGACAGGCTGACCGCATCAATGCAAGGTCAGCCTGTTTTCTTCACACAACCTGTTTGACAACTTTTCAGACGACCCTCCAAAGGTCGTCTGAAACCACCGTAAAGCATTACCCTATGATTCATCCCAATTTGAAAGAATACCTTCCCTCCTATTATTTCAGCACCATTAATCCCCACGCCGCTTATCCCAAACTTGAAGGTCGTCTGAAAACCGAAACCTGCATCATCGGCGGAGGATTGACAGGACTTTGCACCGCCCTCCCCCTTGCCGAAAACGGACGTGAAGTAACCGTACTCGAAGCTGCACGCGTCGGCTTCGGCGCATCAGGGCGCAGCGGCGGGCAAGTCATCAGCGATTACGCCTGCGGTATGGAAGAAATCGAAAAACAAGTCGGTTTGGAACAAGCCCGCTGGTTTTGGCAGCAATCCCTGCAAGCCGTCGAACTCGTTGACGAACGGGTTAAAAAACACCAAATCGCCTGCGACTGGCAGCGCGGCTACGCCACCGTCGCCGTCCGCAAACAGCACTGGAAAGAATTGCGACAATGGCACGAACACGCTCAAAAACATTACAACGCCACGCATTACCAACTTTGGGATAAAGACACGCTCAAACAACAGCTTAACAGCGATATGTACTTAGGCGCGCAATTCGACCCCAATTCCGGTCACCTCCATCCGCTCAACTACACCCTGGGCGTCGCCCGCGCCGCTGTTGAAGCCGGCGCGCAAATTTTCGAACAGTCCCCGATGACCCGTATCGAGCCCTATCAAGGCAGCTGGCTCGTCCATACCCCGAGCGGCAGCATCGAATGTCAAAACCTCGTATACGCCGTCAACACCTACGCCGGTTTGCATAACAAATTCAAAACACTAGAAAAAAAAGCCATCGCCATCAGCACCTTCATCATCGCCACCGAGCCGCTGGGCGAACGCGCCAGAGACCTCATCCGCAACAACATGGCCGTCTGCGACAACCGCTACGTCCTCGACTACTACCGCCTCAGCGCGGACGGCCGCCTGCTCTTCGGCGGTAAAGACAACGAGTTCATCGACGACCCTGAACGCATGACCGAGCTTGTCCGCCAAGACATGCTCAAAGTCTTCCCGCAGCTTGCCGATGTCAAAATCGAACACTCATGGGGCGGCGAATGCGACATCACCGCGAACCTCGCCCCCCACTTCGGCAGACTCGCCCCTACTGTTTACTATGCCCAAGGCTACTCGGGACACGGCATGGCGATTACCGGCATAGCAGGCCTTGCCATCGCCGAAGCCATCATGGGCGACGATGGTCGTTTGAAACCGTTTGAAAAACTCAAACACCCAAGCATCATTACCCAACCTTTCCTGCGCAAACTCGGTTCCTTCCTCGGCTCGAAATATTACCAATGGAAAGACAGCCGTTAAGTATTTGGTTAAGCTCAACCACACAAATAAAAGGTCGTCTGAAAACCCGATTCAGGTTTCAGACGACCTTTTCGATATTGAACGCGAAACAAGATAGATTCTTAAGGTTTCCAATCACACTGCCATCGCATCAAGCTCTCAGCCGACGCTCAATAAGTCTAGGTTTCCACCCTTCCCGTTTACTCCCAAACCCATCACATCAAATGAATCCTGCTTGCCGGATTGGAGACATTTTCATAGACGGTAATCAAAACGATTTTCCCGCTCTCGTCAAACACAATTTCCAGATAAGGTTTATCGGGGCTGCGGTCGCGGTTGAACAGGCGGAATGCCTTTTGCGCCTCAAAAATCTTCCCGCGCGATTTCAAATATTCGGGCAACTGGCTGATGTTTTGAAAACTGCCGCCAAACCCGCCGCCGTGTTTCTTGAGATATTCCGGCGTTGCTTCTATGCCGAAATTGCGCGTTATTCTCAGCGGCTGATCCGAGCCTTGGCTTGTCTGTTTGCCTATTGATAAAACCAGCGCATCCTGCTGTCTGAGTGTCTCTACCTTTTGTGTCAGCGATTCTACCGCCTGCTGATTATAGCTCCGCTCCCTTTTTGCCATCTGATCAATAGCTTCTATCACTTTATTAACGTTTTCAGGGTCATTCGCATCGATATCAGGAAACATTGCCTGAGCCAGAGGATCATCTCCGCCGGGAATGCCCCAAATCGCCGCCAATTCTTTAGGGCTGCGTTCAAACAAACAACTGGAATCGATATTCTCGGCAACCTGACGGACAAAATCATCAATGCCGTCAATCTGATGCAGGTTGGTGCAATTTGAAGAAGGTGCACTTTCTGCTTGCTTGATGCTATTAGAGTTGGACACTATTGGGTTCAAATCGGATTGGAAAGAGGCTGACGATGCGGAGGACGAAGCGGCAGATGCGCCGACTTCTTTCGTTTTATCTTCTTTGTTCGGAGAACACGCGGTCAGCATGATTGCTGTGACCAATAAGAGAAGTGATGACGTTTCGTTTTTCATAATATTGTTTTCAACATAAAAAGGTCGTCTGAAAATCTGCCATTTCATTTTTCAGACGACCTCTTGTTAGTACAACTCAAAAACCTCATTATTATAGTGGATTAAATTTAAATCAGGACAAGGCGACGAAGCCGCAGACAGTACAAATAGTACGGAACCGATTCACTTGGTGCTTCAGCACCTTAGAGAATCGTTCTCTTTGAGCTAAGGCGAGGCAACGCCGTACTGGTTTAAAGTTAATCCACTATACCAACAAGGTTCTCAGCCTATCTTACCCAACGCGGTAAAACGCCAAGCTGCCCAAAAGGTTGGGGAAATGTTTGACCTGTTTGTTACCCGTCATGACCGCGCGTTCGAGGACGCGGATTTTGTTTTTGGCGCACAACAAATCAAAGTCTTTGAGCGTACACCAATGGATATTCGGCGTGTCGTACCAATGGTAGGGCATGCGTTCGGAAACCGGCATATGACCGCCGATGGCGATTTGGAATCGGTTGCGCCAGTAGCCGAAATTCGGGAAGCTGACAATCGCCTGTTTCGCCACGCGCATGAGGCAGCGCAGGATTTTTTCGGTATTCTGCATGGCTTGGATGGTTTGGCTCAAAACGATAACGTCAAACGTTTGGTCGCCAAATTCTGCCAAACCTTGCTCCAAATCGGCTTGAATGACGTTCACGCCGCGCGACATGGCGGCGATGACGCTGTCGGTGTCGATTTCGATGCCGTAGCCGCTGCATTTTTTGTGTTCCACCAAAGCCGCCAGCAATTCGCCGTCGCCGCAGCCCAAGTCCAAGACGCGACTGCCTTCGGGAATCCAGTCGTAAATCAACTGCAAATCGTCGCGCAAATTCATGATCGGCAATCCTTGTCAACATTGTTCATATAAACCGCTACGGCGCGCATATAAGCCTCGTCTTTCATCAAAAAAGCGTCATGGCCGTGGTTGGATTTGACTTCGATATACTGCACCGGCTTGTGCGCCGCAATCAGCGCTTTGACCAACTCTTTGGAACGCGCGGGCGAAAAACGCCAGTCGGTACTGAAGCTGGCGACAAAAAATTTCGCTTTCACATTTTGCAGGGCGCGGGTCAGACTGTCGCCGAAATCCGCCGCCGGATCGAAATAGTCCAAAGCCTTGGTCATAAGCAGGTAAGTGTTGGCATCAAACCGTCCGACAAATTTGTCGCCCTGATAGCGAAGATAGGATTCCACTTCAAATTCAACGCCATAGCCGTATTGATAGCCATTGGAACGCAAATCGCGTCCGAATTTTTTGCCCAAACCGTCTTCGGCAAGATACGTAATGTGTCCCATCATGCGGGCAATCCGCAAGCCCCGTGCGGGAACGGTATTGTGGCTGCGGTAATGTCCTTCGTTGAAATCGGGGTCGGTCAAAATCGCCTGACGCGCCACATCGTTGAACGCGATATTTTGCGTGGACAGTTTCGGCGCAGACGCAATCACCAAGGCATGGCGCACGCGCTCGGGGTAAGAAATCGTCCACTGCAAAGCCTGCATACCGCCCAAGCTGCCGCCGACAATCGCCGCCCATTGTTCGATACCGAGATAATCGGCAAGCGCGGCTTGGGATTTTACCCAGTCCTTCACCGTAACCACCGGAAAATCCGCGCCGTATTCCCTGCCCGTTTCAGGATTGATCGACAAGGGCCCGCTGCTGCCGTCGCAGCCGCCCAGATTGTTCAAACCGACCACGAAAAAACTTTCCGTATCAATCGGTTTGCCGGGGCCGACCATATTGTCCCACCAGCCTGTGTATTTATCCTCCGCCGAATGCCTGCCCGCAACATGATGGTTGCCCGACAGCGCATGACAGATTAAAACCGCATTATTTTTTTCGGCATTCAGCTCGCCGTAGGTTTCAATCATCAGATCAAAACGCGGCAAAGTTTTACCGTTTTCCAAAACCAGCGGCATCTCAAACGGAATTTTTTGGGGCGTTACAATGCCCACCGAGGCATTTTGACTCATATCCTATTCCAACAAATGCGGCGAAAAGCGTTATTATATAGCAAACGGCATGACTTTTTGACACGGACGGACAAGCAGCCTGACGCGCTGAAACATCTGTCCCCATGCCACCGTGCCCGAACCATACTTTTTCAGACGACCTCCACCGTTTCCCGATATGATAGGCAGACTTTTCCGTATTTTTTTCTTTTTCGCACTTGCCGCGCTGATTATCAACCGCCTCTTCAGCCGCAAGCAAAAACGCGCCCTGCGCGATGTCGCCAAAATCAGCGCATGGGTACTGCTCGGCGCAGCCGCAGCGACGCTGTTTTGGTATCTGGTCATGCTGTATTTCAAACACATTCCGGATTCTTATTGACCGGATGTTGGTAGCCAAACAAATAAAAGGTCGTCTGAAAACCCAAATTCAGGTTTCAGACGACCTTTTCCCGTATATCAAAAACACGGGGGATTACGGCATTACCAAAGCGGCTGTCTCAACTCAACGTTTAGAATCCGACTTCTCCTTAAACTCCGTTCCGACGAACGTCCGTTTCGGATTGCCACGTTCCACCTGATAAAGCCGGCTGTGTTGCGCGCGGGCGTAATCGTCGGTCTGCCCGGCATAATGTTCCGCCAGCTTTTGCGCCAGCAGGGTCAAAGCCAATTTTTTGTTGGCATGCTGGCTGCGTTCGCTTTCGACGCGTACGGAAATACCGCTTGCCTTATGAGTGGCACGGACGGCACTTTCAGTTTTATTGACGTGCTGCCCGCCTTTGCCGCCCGAACGGCAGGTTTGAAACTCAATTTCGCTTTCAGACGGCATTTCAGGCATATCGGGCATACGGAAAACGCCAATATACCAGTTTTTACGCGGATGCTTGGGGCGGACGGGGCTGGTGCATATCCATTGGAGCGAACCTTGCCAACGCTGTGCCAAAGTTTCGGCATGATTGCCGTCCACTTTAAGCATCGCAGACATAATACCGTGTTTATCGGCGGTTTCGGAGATGATTTCCACTTCGATACCTTCCGCCTTCGCCTCAGCAAGCAACCTGCCCAATACGAAACGAGCAAAGATGCGGCATTCGGCAGGCCCTTGCGCAGTGGAAATTTGCAGATAAACCGTTTGTAAATTTTGCTTCATATTTATTCTCCGCATCCGCTGCTGGTTTTGTAAGTCAAAACAGGTTTGAACTGGGCGACCAATTCAATCAGACCAGCGTTTTTCATGGCTGAAATAACGCTGTCTATGTTTTTATAAGCCTGCGGAGCTTCTTCAAAAATCAGAGCCTTATCCTGACAAACGACCACGCTGCCGAAGGCGGTTTGGCGCAGGCTGTCGACGGAATATTTGTGTGACAGGCGACCTTTGCATTCGCCGCGTTGCCATTTCCGTCCTGCGCCGTGTGCCAATGTGTTCAACGAAATTTGGCAATCTTGGGTCGGCAGAACCAGATAGCTATAATCGCCGCGCGAGCCGGGTATCATGACCAAACCTTTATCGGCGGGCGTTGCTCCTTTGCGATGCAGCCAGCCGGTTTGCCCTGCGATTTCGGTTTGCTCGAGGAAATTGTGATGCACGTCGAGCAGACATTCGCCTTCCGTACGCCAGCGGTCGAGCATTCTGGCGGCAATCAGGCGGCGGTTTAGACCGGCGAACTCAAGGGCTGCCTGATGTTCGGCAAGATAGTCCGCCGCAGCCTCGCTGCCTTCCGCCAAACCTCGATGACCGTAGGCTTCGACGTGGCGTCGCAAAATCTGCTGACCCAAGCCGCGCGAACCGCTGTGTACCAACAACTGCAAACGGTCTGAATCAAAGGCAGCGGGAAGCAAATCGTCGCGGTAAACAGTTTCAACGGTTTGCAACTCGGCAAAGTGATTGCCGCCGCCGATGGTGCCGACTGCGAGGTCGTCTGAAAACGGATAATCGGATGCGGATTCTCCGAGTAAGATTTCTTGTTCGTCTTGGCTCAAAGGCGTATCGATGTTGCCAAGCTGCTTGGCGAGTTTGACGGGTTTGAGCTTGGCAGCGGACAAATCGGTTTGCCAAAACGCCATGCCGCAGCCGATGTCGTTGCCGATGAGTGCGGGGTAAAAATGGTGATCGCTGAAAAAAGCTGCGCCGACGGGATAACCGCGCCCCGCGTGCAAATCAGGCATACCGGCTACGCGCAGTATGTGCGGCAGCTTGGCGGTGGTTTCGAGTTGGGCGACGGCGTTGCCTTCAATCCAGGTTTCTGAATCAGCGATGATGTGAATATGATGGGGATGTTGATAATTGCCCATGTATATGCTTTCTTTAACACGGACAGAGGGCAAAACGAATCCAAACCGACGGCTTAAAAAGGAAACGCGGCTTGAAAATATACCGACTGCCGTCTGACGTTTTCAGACGACCTCTGTCCGATTGATGGGAAAGCAGCCCGAAGCGGGCGATAGGGAAAATGCGGGAACGCGTTGTCCGAAAATCAGACCGACGCTTGGGCTGCAAAGAATGTGATTGAGCGGATTGAAGTATTGCGTGTCATGGCTGCTCCTTTCTTTGCATGTGAAAATTGAAAACAGGCGGATTATAGGGGAAATGTTTGAAACGTTACAATAAAACTGCGTTTTTTATGAAGAAATGTTGTATAACTGCCATAATGTAATGAAAACAAAAAAGCAGCCTGTTACACTACCCGAACCATCGTTTCACGTTATCAGACCGCCGCTTGGTTTATCATCTATTTAAACCTGTTCCGACAGGCTTTCAGACAACCCCAAAGGTTGTCTGAAAATCAACAACACAAAAATTAAAACCTTACCGACCACCCATACGCATCAACCGCAGCATGCCCAACCGCTGGCGGTAAAACTTCCGAAAAGCCATTCAAAAAGCGGACTGCACGCCAAATAAATTTTGTAAACGGTTCCACACAGAGGTCGTCTGAAACCACCAGAAAGGCAAAAACCATGAAACCTAAATCCCTCTACCGCGCCGCCCTGCTCGAACACCTCTTTTATGCTTCCTTAACCACCGATCCTGCCGAAGCCCGCCCTGCCTACCGTACCTACCGCCAACTCGCCAAAAAAGGCTGTCCCGACGGCTGGTTCGGTCTCGGTCGCAGCCGCCAATACGGCTACGGTATCAAACAAAACCGCGAAAAAGCCGAAAAATATTACCGCCGTGCCGCCAAACTCGGTCACGCCGAAGCACAGGAAGCCCTCGGTCTTCTATACGAATTTGAAGAAAAGCCCGACTACCGCCGCGCCCGCAAATGGTATACACGCGCACTTGAACAACACAGCAGCGATACCCCCGATGCGGCCTACCGCCTCGGCTGGCTGTACGAGCGCGGCCTCGGCTGCAAAAAAGACATTCAGAAGGCCTGTCAGCTCTACCGCAAAGCAGCCAAAGCGGGTTGCGCCGAAGCTCAACGCGCCCTCGGCTACCTATACGATGAAGGCCTCGGTCTGCCCCGAAACTACACCAAAGCCTACAAATGGTACGCCCGCGCCGCCTTACAAGCAGATGAAGCCGCCTGCAACAACATAGGCTTCCTCTACTACAAGGGCAACGGCATGCGCCGCAACACACACCAGGCAAAAAAATGGTACAAACTCGCCGCCCGCGCGGGCTGCATCATGGCATTATCCAACCTCGGTATCCTCTATGAAGATGCCGGTCGTCTGAAAAAAGCCGCCCGCTACTACCGCCGTGCCGCTGAGGCTGGCAATAAATATGCCGCCAAGCAATTGAAGCGGCTGGACAAGAAAAAGTCTGCACAATAAACTGAGGTCGTCTGAAAACGGCGTGTCGCGTTTTCAGACGACCTTTCACTTATTCCCTTCCAAAATATCCAGCCATTCCTCCAGTCCGTATTGAAGCGATGTTTTGGTTTTTAAATCTAATTTTTTCATCAGCAGCTTTTCGTTCTCCACATGCGGAAACAAAGCTTTCTCAATCAATTCTTTGCCTTTATCGGTCAAACGCACCAGCATACTTCGCGCGTCGTCCGGATTGGGCAGGCGGTCGATTAAGCCTTGGTTTTCCAAGTTTTTCAGGCGCGTGGTCATGGTACCTGATGTTACCATCAGCGAAGAGAACAACTCAGTTGGGGTCAACGTATAAGGCGCGCCGCTGCGGCGCAAAGTAGCCAGCACATCGAACGAGCCTTCGGTTAAACCGTATTCTCCGTAAACTTTTTCCAATTCGCGTGCGATTAAAGCAGCGGCGCGTTTCAGACGACCTATTAACAACATATTCTCTGCTTCCAATTCTGGTAGTTCCTGCTTCCATTGGGCAACGGCGCGGGCGGCTGCATCAAGGTGTTCGGTCATAGAATGCTCCGTTCGGTTTTCAATGGCGATTATTTTATCTTGACTTCAAGCTAATTTCTATTTATATTTAACTTGAAATCAAGATAACTCAACTGGAGAAAACCATGTTTGCCGATAAACAAACCGTTTTAAATGCCTTCCATTTCCGCCACGCCTGCAAAAGTTATGATGCGGCGAAGAAAATCCCTGCCGATGATTTTGCTTATATTCTGGAAACCGCACGCCTGTCGCCCAGCTCGTTCGGGCTGGAACCTTGGCGGTTTTTAGTGGTGCAAAACGGTACTCTGCGCGAAGAGTTGCGCGACATCGCATGGGGAGCGGCGGAAAAAATTATGGATTGCAGCCATTTTGTGATTCTGCTGGCGCGTACGCAGACTGCCATGCAGACGGATTATCAGGAAAAAATCTGGGGCGGCGTGCATGGGATGCCGTCTGAAACCGTTGAAATGATGCAAGGTTTTTTTAACCAGTTTGCCGAAACCGATTTTGCCATTGCCGATAATCCGCGCTCGTTTAACGACTGGGCGTCCAAGCAAACCTATATCGCGTTGGCAAACATGATGACCGCTGCCGCGTTGATTGGTGTGGATTCCACACCGATGGAAGGCTTTCAAAAAGAAAATGTGGAAAAACTGCTGTCGGAAAAAGGTTTAATCAATCTTGATGAATACCGCGTCAGCGTCATGGCGGCGTTTGGCTATCGCACAGGCGAACCCAAGCGCGCTAAAACGCGGCAGACGATAGAAGATATCGTTGATTGGATTGAATAAACGCCTGAAAATCAGCAACACAGACATTCACCAGTTGGCAAAATCAAGAGTTTTGAATGATGGCAGCCTGCACTTGGATGAAGAAGGTTTCCGTCAGGCTAAATTTCCCACCCGCTTATTCATTTATTTGGAGGACTTATGCGCTTACATTATTCCCAATATGCCCTTGACAGCTATAAGGCACTGCTGGCTTTGGAAGCCAGCCTCACGCTGAATAATACCTTGAAAGATTTAGTGAAACTGCGCGTTTCGCAAATCAACGGGTGCGCTTTTTGTGTCGATATGCACGTTAAGGAAGCCAAGCTGCACGGCGAGCGCGAACTGCGCCTGCACCATTTGGCCGTTTGGCACGAATCAACTCTGTTTACTGAAAAAGAACGGGCCGCGCTGAAATGGGCGGAAAACCTGACCCGCATCTCCAAACAGGGTATCCGCGATGCGGACTACGCAGCGGTACGCACTCATTTTGATGAAGAAGAACTGGTGGCGTTGACCCACGTCATCAACACCATCAACGTCTGGAATCGCCTGAACGTGGCTTTTGCCACCCCAACAGGCAGCATGGACGGCCTGATGGGATTGGAGAAGGCAGGGCTGGTTTAGTCTGGCAAGACAATCTGAAATCGATCAAACAACGACAGAGGCTACCTAAAATATAAAAAGCAGTCTACACATTCAAAACCAAATTGCAGGCTGCTGTTGCCCCATCACACCCCATTCCCTTTTTTCAGACGACCTACTGCATAGTCAATCTGAAAAGCTGCATTCCTACGAGAATCAAAATGCCCAGCAGTACCGCCACCATCCTGACCACCGCGCTCGCCCCGCTGATTTGGGGCAGCACCTATCTCGTGACCACCGAATTCTTGCCGCCCGACCGCCCATTTACTGCCGCTCTGATACGCGTGTTGCCCGCCGGACTTTTGCTGTTGGCGTGGACGCGGCGGATACCCAAACGCGATGAATGGGCGACGGTTGTCTTGCTCGGTTTTTTGAACATCGGCTTTTTCCAAGCCATGTTGTTTGTGGCGGCGTATCGCTTGCCGGGTGGACTGGCGGCGGTGTTGAGTTCGACGCAGACGCTGATGGTGTTGGTGTTCACTTGGTTAATCGGCAAAACCATGCCGCCGAAAGCGGCTTGGGCTTGGTCGGCGGCAGGGGTTTTGGGGATTGCGCTCTTGGTTTTGTCGCCGCAGGCGCGCTATGACGGGATGGGGATTTTGGCGGCATTGGCGGGCGCGGCGGCGATGGCGTTGGGTGTGTATTTGTCGAAACACCGCCGCACTTCGTTACCCGTGTTGGCGTTTACCGGCTGGCAGCTTTTCATCGGCGGCTTGTTTTTACTGCCCGTCGCCCTGCTTGCCGAACCGCGGCTCGAATCTTTAAGCCCCGCCAATATCGGCGGCTATCTGTATTTGTGCCTGTTTGGTGCCGTGTTAGCTTATGTGTTGTTTTTCAGAGGAATTGCCAAACTTTCGCCTGCTGCGGTTTCATCGCTGGGACTACTCAGCCCTGTCTCGGCATTTGTTTTAGGCTGGCTGCTTTTAGGGCAAGGGATGGACGCGAAGTCATTGGCAGGATTTGCGTTGGTGTTGGTATCGATATTCGGGGTACAGCGGGCGGTCATGAAAAAGGTCGTCTGAAAACAGCCTTGAGCCTTCAAGCTGCGTTTTCAGACGACCTTTTGCACTGGTCGGTTTATTTCTTCAAGAATGCCCGTTTCAGAATAATCAACCAATCTTTTTTATCCAAAACAGGACGTTGCGTAAATACATCGTATTTGCTGCCGTCCAGTTTCTGCAAAATCAGTTGTCCGCCGACAATAATCATCCGCAATTCAAATCCCAAGCGGCCTTTCAGCGTTTTACCCAAGGGCGAACCGCCTTTGAGCATTTGGAACGCACGGTTGCATTCATACGCCATCAGCCTTTGGAACGCAAAATCCGCTTTGCCTTCGGCAATTTGCGCTTCGCTGACATTAAATTTTTGCAAGTCGTCCTGCGGGATATAGACGCGGCCTTTCTGCCAATCGACGGCAACGTCCTGCCAAAAGTTGATGAGTTGTAATGCGGTGCAGATGCCGTCGCTTTGGGCGATGCTGACTTCGTCGGTTTGTCCGTACAGGTGCAGCATAATGCGCCCGACCGGATTGGCGGAACGGCGGCAGTAGTCGATCAGGTCGCCAAAATCCTGATAACGGGTTTTGACAACATCCTGACTGAATGCGGACAAAAGATCGTAAAACGGTTGCAGCGGCAGCTTGAAAGGTGCGATGGCTTCGCGTTGCAAACGTTGCATTAACGGAGTCAACGGCGCTTCGCCGCGCTGTATGCGGTCGAGCTCGGCTTTGAGTTCGTCCAAAGCGCGCAAGCGTTCAGCGGCTTCGGCATTGCCTTCGTCGGCGAGGTCGTCAGCAGTGCGCGCAAAAGCGTAAACGGCATGGGTGGGCTTACGCAGGCGGCGCGGCATGACAAGCGAGCCGACGGGGAAATTTTCGTAATGATTGACGGACATAGATATTTTAAATTCGGTATCTTGGGGTCGTCTGAAAGTACGGAGCCGCATTCTCAAATGGTTTACCAACAACGCGATATACTTTCAAACCCATATTAGCAACTCAGCATGATTTTAACACAACACATTATTTTATTAATGATTTAACTGTACGGTGCAAATGGAAATCCAAATTCAAAAACACCAAATCATCCTGTTGTCCAAATTCAGACGACCTTTTTCACAAAACGGATTTTAGATACAAAAAAGACGCGAAGTCATCAAACCTTGATTCAACACCACGCCTCCCTCATTCCCCAATATATCCGCAACCGTTTGATTCGCTTATAATCCTCATACTTCCAAGCAAGCGGAGACGACGATGGATATGATTATTTTCACTAATATTTTCTTAATCGTTCTATGTATTTTCACCATGCTGCTGGTGTGGTCGCGCAATTGGAAGCGCAAACAGGCGTATTTTGAAAAAATCAAAAACAATCCGGACAATCTGAAATGGCTTGAGCACAATCTGACTGGAAAAGAAACAACAGACCTTAAAAACATCAACGAGCATTTCGGGCTGCCTTTGCTGCAAGCGAAGCAACTGCTGGAATACTACAAGCAACAGTCAAAAAAATAATCTGTCTTTCCAAACAGGCGGACTGAATAGCGGGCAATATTCAGTCCGCCTGTTTTTTACCCGTTTCAAAAAATCTTTTTATTTCTGTATTGACAGAAATAAAAGACAAAAATAAAATACTCTCACTATGAAACTGAATCCGACCACTGAAAAATTCATCCTCCACTGGGGCGAAATGGGCACCAAATGGGGCGTCAACCGTACCGTTGCGCAAATCCATGCCCTGCTCTACATCTTGGGTAGACCGATGAATGCCGAAGAAATCACCGAAACGCTCGGCGTAGCGCGCTCCAATGTCAGCAACAGCATCAAAGAGCTGCAAAACTTGAGACTGGTGCATACCGTGCATATTCTGGGCGACAGGCGCGATCATTTTGAAACTTCAGACGACGTCTGGACTTTGTTTCGCACCATTGCAGAAATGCGTATGCAGCGTGAAATCGAACCGACGCGGCAATTTTTGCAAAGCCTGATCGACAGCCCTGAATTTAGTCAGGAAAACGAAACCGCCAAACAGCGAATCCGACAAACCCATGATTTCATCAATACGCTTACCATGTGGGCAAATGAAATGTTGAAACTTTCTACTTCAACCATGGTGAAAATTTTAAAAATAGGCGCCGGAATACAAAAATTTTTCCGATGATGCCAATCAAATGGTTTTTTATAGTGGATTAAATTTAAATCAGGACAAGGCGACGAAGCCGCAGACAGTACAGATAGTACGGCAAGGCGAGGCAACCCCGTACTGGTTTAAAGTTAATCCACTATAATATACCCAACCTGGTTTCTCTTACGCAATCATAGGTGTGTTATGTCGCATTCAACAGAAGATTATTTTGACTATCCGAGAGGGAGAGTCATTGTCGTTTATGCTGCATCTACGCTATTTTTTGCGTTTAGTCTCGGCTACTATGCTTTATTCTTTACCGTACCTGCCCTAATTTGCGGTTTGATCTTAAGCTTGACGTCTACATACAGAGACTTACACGGCCTTATACGGGCAATCATAACCGGATCGTTATGCGGTTGCCTGTATCTTTTACTGTTTGGTGCAGATTTTGTCACCAGCCTCCTAGCCGGCGTGGTAATAGGCGGTACTTATTCTTTAATTGTCGGTCTTTTGAGCTTACCCAATCCTCCGGGGGAGGATGATATTCAAGAACCTACCTAATTTTTTTACTCCAACATTTCTCTTTTGGCAGAAATTTTAGAAATTACAGACTAAATATATAAACAACCCGAAATGAAATTAGGAAACCAATATGTCTGGCAACGCTACGCACACTCTCCCCGCTTACCTGCCTTACTCGATGGGGCTGCTATGGCTTTGGAGCGGTACGCAACCTCTGTTCTTCATGCCTGAAATGTCATTGGATTTGCTGCATTCGGTCGGCATTCCTAATCCGTTGCAATGGCCGACATTAATCGTCGCTTCGCTGCTGGACATCGGTTTTGCCTTTTTATGCTTCAGCCGCTTTCGCTCCCGTTCAGCAATATGGCTGCTGCAATTGATAACCGTCGCAACATACAGCCTGATCATCGCCTTCAGGCTGCCTGAAATGTGGGCGCATCCATTTGCGCCTTTGGTAAAAAACCTGCCGATTATGGCTATTTTATTTTTCCTGTATCAATCCGTAGGAGATAAGAAATGAACACCTATTTAATTGTTAAAACCCTGCACATCATCTCGGCTACCTTAATGGTCGGCACCGGTTTTGGTACAGCGTTTTACCTCTTTTGGGCAAACCGCAGCGGCTCGGTTGCCGCGCAGTCGGTCGTATCGCATTGGGTCATCAAAGCAGATTGGTGGTTTACGACCCCCGCCGTCATTTTCCAACCCTTGTCCGGTTTATGGATGCTATACGAACGCAGCTATACCGTGTCGACGATGCTAGAACAAGATTGGATATGGATGACGCTTGGTTTATACGTTCTTTCGGGCATTTGCTGGCTGCCCGTTGTCTGGCTGCAAATCCGCATGGCAAAGATTGCTGAAAAAGCGCACAAAGAAAACGCAGACAGCATTCCGGAACCCTATTGGCGTTACGCCAGACGCTGGGAATTGCTGGGCTATCCCGCTTTTTGCGCCACTATCGTGATTTACTTCCTGATGGTAATGAAACCGATTTAAAGATTTTCAGACGACCTCAGCAACAACATAGAAAAACCATGAACATCATTATTTTCGGAGGCAGCGGCTTCATCGGCAGCCGTACCGCCCAAATCTTAAAAGAACAAGGTCACCAAGTTTGCACACCCGACCGCCGCGCCTTCGATTTTCTTCATCCCAACGAAACCGCCGCACGCCGTTTATTAGAGGGGCAAGACGTCCTCATCAACTGCATCGGCATCATGAACCGTCATGCTGAAATACTCGAAACCGTACACCACCACACGCCCAAACAGCTCGCCACATGGGCAAAAGCAGCAGACATAAAACGCTGGGTGCAACTATCCGCACTGGGTGCCGATCCATCTCAATCCATCAACTTTGTCGGCAGCAAAGGACGTGGAGATGATGCCGTCGCCCAAAGCGGCATACCGATTGCGATAGCCAGACCATCCGTCGTTTACGGGCGTGGGGGAACCAGCTGCGAACTGTTCATCAAACTGGCCCGCCTCCCTTTGCTTCCCCTGCCGGAAGGCGGACGCTTTTACTTACAGCCCGTACATCTTGCCGATGTTGCCGAAGGTTTGGCAAAACTGGCTGTCCAAACCGACACCGATCATAGCATCATCAATATGACCGGCAGTCAAACGCTGACCTTGGCAGAATACCTAACCACCCTCCGCTTAACCCTGCACCACAAACCGCCACAACGTATCCTGCCCATCCCCCTGCGCCTGATTGACCCTGCGCTGCCGTTGGTAAACATCCTCAGCAACGGCATCGTCAGCCGCAACAGTTTTGCCCTACTCGAGCAAGGTTCGTGCGCCGATTATTCTGATTTTGCAGCTTTACTGGGGAGAGAACCATTAGCCGCAGAAAACTTTTCCCGTCAAAGTTGAATCAGACATACACACGAAAAGGTCGTCTGAAACCGCCTCGTCATAAGCCGGTTTCAGACGACCTTTTACCCTAACGCAAGAGACCGCTGATACAATAAAGCGCCCGCCTGAAGAATATTTTGCTACAATATGTAATTATATGTTATATAATCAGTATATTATCAATAAAATAATATTTTTATCACGACTCATATTATGGCTCAGAAACTTAAAACACATATTAAATACATCCTACTTGCTTCCGTCTTGCTCTCCGGCTGTCAGACAACCTTTGAAGAAGATCAAACCCGGCGCAGCAAAATCACCCAATTCGCCCTCAATCACCCCGTAGCGGCGCAAGCCATCGGTATGGAAGACACAGGCTCATTCAATATCAGCAGCAATGCCACGCGTTTTGCCTACCGCAGCGGCTTAGACGACACAGCCAACGGAGATGGCAAAGGCACGCAGGTCAATGCCGTGCGCCAAGCCCTGTGGCAAGCCGCCATTACCTCCCAATTCGACAACGTAATCGCCGAAGAAGCAGGTAATGCCTACCTTGCCGACATCAAAATCCGCGAAGGGAAAATCAACTATTTCAGCCGTTATCTCGCGGACCAGGCAGTTGACCAACGCAACAACCGTATCGGCCGCAGCATCGGCAGCGGCAGACCCAATACCGACATGAAAACCCTTGCCGAAAGTGTTTTGCTCTATTACCACAAAATCGGCTTGTGGACCGCATCGGAAACACGCACCGGCGGACGCAAAGTATGGCGCATCACCCAAGAAAAACTCAGCCCTGCCGCCTACCGCGAAGCCATGAAAAATATCGAGCCGCTGGATGCCCAAGGCTTGCGTGAGGAAGAGCGCAATATGCCCAAACCCGACAAAATCGACTCGATTTCCAAAACGGTCAAAGCCATCAGAAAAGTAAAAGACTGATTTGTCGGTACTCTGAGCAAATTTTGAGTAATCTCCCAAAACGGCGTAAACTATCGTAAACCCATTTTCAGACGACCCCTGCTTGTAAAGAGGTCGTCTGAAAACATTTCTCCTGCCGATTTAGCTGTTTCCAGAAGGACAAAGGACGATTATGAACTTCCCACCGCGTTACGTTTCCGCCACCCGTATGCGCCGTATGCGCAAAGACGACTTTTCCCGCCGCCTGATGCGCGAGCATACCCTGACCGCAGACGATCTGATTTATCCCGTTTTCGTACTCGAAGGCAGCAACCAAGAAGAAGCCGTCCCCTCCATGCCCGGCGTGAAACGGCAAAGTCTGGACAAATTATTGTTCACCGCCGAAGAAGCCCTCAAGCTCGGCATACCCATGTTGGCACTCTTCCCCGTTGTTACCCAAAATAAAACCGAATTGGCAGAAGAAGCCTACAACCCCGAAGGACTCGTGCCGACCGTCGTACGCACCCTGCGCGAAAAATTCCCCGAACTGGGCATCATGACCGACGTCGCACTCGACCCCTACACCATCCACGGGCAAGACGGGCTGACCGATGCAAACGGCTACGTCCTCAACGACGAAACCATCGAAGTTTTAGTGAAACAAGCCTTGTGCCATGCCGACGCAGGTGCGCAGGTCGTCGCCCCGTCCGACATGATGGACGGTCGCATCCTCGCCATCCGCGAAGCCCTTGAAGACGCAGGACACATCCACACCCGCATCATGGCGTATTCCGCCAAATACGCTTCCGCATTTTACGGCCCATTCCGCGATGCGGTCGGCAGTTCCGGCAACTTGGGCAAAGCCGATAAGAAAACCTACCAAATGGACCCCGCCAATACCGACGAAGCCCTACACGAAGTCGCCCTCGACATTCAGGAAGGCGCGGATATGGTGATGGTCAAACCCGGTCTGCCCTATCTTGACGTTGTCCGCCGCGTCAAAGACGAGTTTGGCGTACCGACCTACGCCTATCAGGTTTCCGGCGAATACGCCATGCTTCAGGCAGCGATTCAAAACGGCTGGCTGGACGGCGAAAAAGTCATACTCGAAAGCCTGCTCGCCTTCAAACGCGCCGGCGCCGACGGTATTCTGACCTATTACGCCGTCGAAGCAGCAAAGATGTTGAAAAAATAAAACGACAACAAAATGCCGCCGGTTTTCACAGAATGCCCGGCGGCATTCACATTCAGGCATTTGCCTGACAAAATTTATTACAACGGAATGAATAATCAGGTAATTTCTGGTAAAATACTGCAACTCTCAAGCAAACACTTACAGCGTCCGTTTTATATAGTGGATTAAATTTAAATCAGGACAAGGCGACGAAGCCGCAGACAGTACAGATAGTACGGAACCGATTCACTTGGTGCTTCAGCACCTTAGAGAATCGTTCTCTTTGAGCTAAGGCGAGGCAACGCCGTACTGGTTTAAAGTTAATCCACTATAAAATTCAAAACATATACAATAAAATGAATACAACAACCGCAGATACACTATTCCGGGAAGCTCACTCATTCATGACCCAAATCCCGCCCGATTTTGCCGCCGCAGTCCCGCTGTTGCAAAAAGCGGCAAACGAAGGTCATACGGAAGCAGAATTCCATCTTGCAGGCTGCCTGTTGCAAGGGCAAGGCATACCTGCCAACCGCGAAGCCGGCATACGCCTGATGCAGCAAGCGGCGCGTGACGGTCATCCCTACGCCAGTTATAACCTTCTTCAAATCCAAGAAGCACAAGGCATGCCGCTCAATACCCTGCTTCCTTCCTATCGGGAATTGGCAGAAGCGGGCATTATCGAAGCACAGCTTAAACTGATGCGCGCTTATCATGACGCAGGTCAGCACGAAGAAGCCGTCGATTGGGCCGTACTTGCCGCGCGTCAGCAAAACCCTCAAGCCTTATATTTCTTGGGGCAGCATTGCCAATATACTTCGCCGCCCGATTATCCCCAATCACACCAGCTTTACCAACTCGCCGCCAAACAAGGATTTACTCCAGCGAATTGGCAGCTTGGGTTGCAATACAAGCTCGGACAAGGCGTGGCGCCAGATATTGATCAGGCAGCCCAACACCTCTACATCGCGGCAAGTGACAACATTGCGCCTGCACAGGTCGCCCTTGCGGAAATTCTGCTTCCGACCCATCCCGACAAAGCCATCCGTTGGCTGGAAACCGCCGCCAGACAAAACAGCAGCGATGCTTACGCCAAGCTCGCAGAAATTCATCTGTTGGGCAAAGATGTTCCGAAAGACACGGATAAAGCACGCCGCTACGCCAAAGCAGCCGCCCGCCGCAATCATCCCGAAGCGCTGCGTTTACTCGGCGATATCTACCGCTACGGACTGGGTATCCTTCCCGAGCCCTCCAAAGCGCGCCATTACTATCAGCTTGCTGCTGATTTGGGCAATCTTGCTGCACACCAAAAACTACTCGCCGACATTGCCCTGAACAATAAGCAAAACTACCCCCAAGCCAAAGAACACGCGTTGCAACGCCAACAGGCAGAGCAATTCTATCAGCTGGCTTTTGCCGCCCATTACGGTCTGAACCGCTCGCCCGACCATACTGAAGCGTTAACGCTCTATCAACAGGCCGCAGATTTGGGACACAGCAAAGCGCAAACCAATCTCGGCATGATGTACTACAACGGTCATGGAACAGAGACCGACTATACCGAAGCCGCCAAATGGTTCGCGCAGGCGGCACAGCAAAAAGACACGATGGCGCAATACAACCTCGCCTGTCTCTATTTCCACGGGACAGGCGTCCGCCGCAATACTGCTTTGGCATGCCGTTGGCTCGAAACCGCCATTAACGACGGTCACGAACAATCTGAAATCCTCAAGCAACTGCTGGCGCATTGGAAACAGCAACTCCCATAATATCCTACGCGCGGCAACATTTTTCCAAAGAAGCTGCCAACGCTTGTGATATCCATCCAAACCATTGCCTCCGCGTTGCGATTAATGAGGTATCGTTCTACGATAAGTTGTATCACTTGCCCATTTTAAAAAATATAGTGGATTAACTTTAAACCAGTACGGCGTTGCCTCGCCTTAGCTCAAAGAGAACGATTCTCTAAGGTGCTGAAGCACCAAGTGAATCGGTTCCGTACTATCTGTACTGTCTGCGGCTTCGTCGCCTTGTCCTGATTTAAATTTAATCCACTATATTGGAAAACAATAGAAAAGGTCATCTGAAAACCCTGATTGGGGATTTTCAGACGACCTTTGTCTTTGCCGGTTGGTCTATCCGGATATTAGAAATCCAATTCCGCTTTCAGCCAGTAAGTACGCGGCATGCCGACGACGGCGAAGCTGCGGTCGTATTGCCCGCGCTGTACCTGCCAGTAGTTTTTGTTGAACAGGTTTTCCACCGAGCTGCTGACGGTCAGGGTATTTTTGCCGAGCTTGGTTTTGTAGCGCGCACCTACGTCAACCAAGGTATAGGATGGGAAGGCGTATTGTTTTTGCGTGTCTTGATAAGACTTGCCGAAGTACGAAACGTTGCCGTTCAGCGTCAAGCCTTCGGCAAACGGGGTGTCCCATTCCACGCCCGCTTTGGCAATCACGCGCGGGTTGGCGACTTGTACGCCGTTAACCAAATTATCGGCGAAATTCGGATAATCTTTTACGGTTGATTGCAGATACATCAGACCGAAAGTCGGACGCAGGGTTTTGTTCAACAAGTTGGCATAGGTATTGAACTCAATACCGCGGCTGCGCTCCATGCCTTGCTCGGAACCGCTATAAGCCAAGCCTGCATTTTTGCGCGCTGCGAAATCAGTACCTGAAGTTGTGTTGCCGCGCCAGTAGCCCGGACGTTTGATTTGGAACGCGTTTAAAGTGGTTACAAAGTCGCCCCAGTTTTTGCGTACGCCGACTTCAAATTGGCGGCTGACGCGCGGATCTGCCATCGTCACATGACCGTCCTCATCGGTACGGATGTTGGACGGCTCCAAATCTTCCATATAGTTTCCGTAAACCACCAAATCAGGCTGCGGAACCCATGCCGCCATCAACATCGGGCTGAAACGGTTCGCATCCGCTTTGCGGCCGTTTAATTTGTTTTTCTGCTCGACGGCTTGGAAACGCCCGCCCAAAGTGAGTCGGTATTTGTTGTCGGCAAAACCAAGCGTGTCAGATACCGCCAAACTGTTCACTTTGATCACGGTGTCCACTGAAGGCGTTGCACTCCATGCCGTTCCTAAGTTGGAATCCAATTTTGCCAACTGGGTTGGAATATCAAGGCTCGGATCGATAACGCTGCTTCGTGTTTGACGTGCGCCTTGATAAGTGGTGCGTTTACGGTCGATACGGTCAAATGCGGCACTCCAGTTGTGACTTACCGGTCCGGTTTCAAATTCGCCGCGAGCAGTCAGATTCATACTGAGCGTTTTGAAACGCTGGTCGGTCAAACGTGCGCGACCTGAATTGTAGGTCAAACCGCTGCTTGTGACGGTAGGAGAGGCGAAATTACCGTAATAACGTGCATTGTTGTAGCCGATACCGCCTGTAATTTGGGCATTTTCAAATGCATCCCATTCGAAAGTCAGCATATTCGTTTGACCGCGCGTATTTTGAGCCTGCCAGCTCGGCGCCAGATTCACTTTGCCTTCAGGTGCGGCAAACAAGCGTCCGTTGGCGTTTTGAATGTCCTGCATACGCGCGCGGCCGCCGTTGGTTTTGCGTTTGGCGTAGATGGAGTCGAACGCCACGCGCAGTGTTTCGCCGCGGTAGTCGGCATTTAAGGCAAATTCTTTGTTGTCTTCGCTGTAACCGTGGCGCGGGGTGTCGCCGTGGCGCAGTTTGCCGTTGGCACGCACGCCGAATTCTTTGTTTTCGCCGAAACGTTGACCCAAGTCGAATGTGCCTTGTGCGCGGTTGTTGCTGAACCAGCCCAGACCGATTTTGCGGTTGCCTTCATCGGCGGCTTTTTTGGTTTCGATATTGACGGAGCCGGATACCGCGCCTTCGGGGTCCATGCCGTTTACGGCGGTGGACGCGCCTTTAATCAATTGCGCGGAGCCGACATGTACGCTGGCTGTGCCTTGCGTGCCGTACATACCTGCCAAACCGTTGACGCTGAATTGGCGCGCATCAAGCTGATAACCGCGGAAATACAAGCCGGTCAATGTGTTGCTTTCGCCGCCGAACTGCCAAACGGAAGCGTCTTTTTTCGCTACGGCATCCACTAAAGTACGCGATTCGGTGTTGTTGAGGGCTTGTTCGTCGTAGTTGACGACGGTAATCGGCGCGGTAAAGGCGTTGGCTTTGCCCAATACGCCCAAGTTCACGCGGTCGCGCAAGTCGCCGTCGCTGGCGATGGAGTAAGAACGGGCGGCTTTGACGCGTTTGGCATCGGCGCGGACATTGACTTCCTGCAACTGCTGTTGCACAGGGGTTTCGGGTGTCGCTTCATCGGCGGCATACGAAAATGCGCTCGCAATCAAAAGCGGCATCAGGGCTAATTTGCTGTTCATAAATTCCTTCTGTCTTTGAGGTGGGTTATTTTTGTTGCAATAAGCGTTAAAAATCACAAAGTAATTTTGCTGAGGAATTATATTTGATAACATTCTGCTTTTCTATAAAAAGTGATGATAACTATTTGTAAAAACAAAAATACAACATCAATCAAAACTTTATCCATAGTAATTGTAAATTATTTTATTAAGCGGAGAATCAGGGTTTCAGACGACCCCTACCCGCTGCCTGCCTCAAGAGACAACGCATATGCAAAAATGGCAAACCGAGCTTTATTCCACGCCGTCTTGGCTGTTACAGACCTTGTTGATGGTCGCCGCCGCCTCGGCGGTGATTCTGTTTTTGGCACGCGAAACGCGCTTCGGGCGTGAGTTTGCCTATATCCTGCGGCTGTGCCTGACGCCAAAAAGCGCGGTCAAAGTATTGCTGCTGATTACGGCGATGATTGCGCTGCTGCTGACCGAAGTGCGGCTGAATGTATTGAGTACCTTTATGTCCAAAGGGCTTTACGACTCGATGCAGGATTTGAACGCCTCCGCGTTTTGGATGTTTGCAGCGATGAACGCGGGCGTGGTGTTGGTGCGGGCGTTTAACAACGTCGTCAACGACTTTCTCGACCAAGGCTTGGCGATTAAATGGTCGGAGCGGCTTAATGAAGTGCTGACGACGCGCTGGCTTGCCGACAAAAACTACTACCGCCTGCAAATGCGCCGCCATGCGCCGGACAACATCGACCAGCGTATCCAACAAGACGCGCAGGATTTCATCGCCTCAACCATAGAATTTGTGCGCGGCATGGTCAATTCGGTCGTTACCTCGCTGGAATTTGCCGTTGTTTTGTGGGGCTTGGCGGGCATCCTGACCGTGTTCGGTTTCGACATTCCGCACGGCATCGTTTGGTTTGTCTATATGTTTGTGATTTTGGCGACCTTTATCGCCATGTGGATAGGCAACCCGTTGATTCGTTACAACTATGAAAACGAAAAACTCAACGGCGACTACCGTTATTCCCTCATCCGCGTGCGCGACCACGCCGAAAGCGTGGCGTTTTACAGCGGCGAACAACACGAACACGACCAGCTTGCCAACCGCTTCAAAGCCATCATCCGCAACCGCTGGCGTATCGCCCGCCAAAGCGTCTGCTTAAGCGGCTTTAACGATATGTTTACCAACGGAATCAAGCTCTTCCCCATTATTTTGCAAGCCCCGCGCCTGTTTGCCGGACAAATCAAAATCGGCGACATCCAGCAGACCGTCCAAGCCTTCTCCCGACTGCAAAACGCCCTCTCCTTCTTTCGGATGTTCTACAACAAATTCACCGCCTACCGCGCCCGACTGGAGCGTCTGTACGGATTCTTGCTGAGTACGGAAGAACAACATAGCGCGCAGCAGCCTGACATTACCGAAGTTTCAGACGACCTCTCGCTGGAAAACGTCGCCCTGTTCCGCCACAACGGCGAAATCCTGTTGAGCGGCATCAACGTCAACCTCAAAAGCGGCGATTCCCTGCTGATACGTGGTCCGAGCGGTTGCGGCAAAACCTCGCTGCTGCGCGCGCTGGCAGGGCTTTGGCCGTTCGGCAGCAGCGGCAAAGTCAGCCGTCCGCCGCATCAAGACATCCTCTTCCTGCCGCAACGCCCGTACACAGCGCAAGGCAGCCTGCGCGACGCGATTTGTTACCCCGACATCGACAAACAGCATCCTGAGCTAGCCGAAGCCATGAATACCTGCCGCTTAGGTTATCTGATTGATAAATTAGACAAAACCGACGACTGGCAACACAAGCTCTCCCCCGGCGAACTGCAACGCGTTGCCTTTGTCCGCGCCCTGCTCTCGCAGCCCAAAGTCATCCTACTCGACGAAGCCACCGCCGCCTTGGACGAACCGACTGAAGCCCTGCTCTACCGCGCCCTGAAACAAAAACTGCCGCAGAGCATCATCATCAGCATCGGCCACCGCAGCACGCTCAACGAGTTTCACGATTTCCGCCTCGATGTCGGCAACGCAGCTTGCGATTGAATGTATAGTGGATTAACTTTAGACCAGTACGGCGTTGCCTCGCCTTGCCGTACTATCTGTACTGTCTGCGGCTTCGTCACCTTGTCCTGATTTAAATTTAATCCACTATAAAGCGACGAGGTCGTCTGAAAACCCGTAAGGGTTTCGCCAAAACGAGCGCAGCGAGTTTCGCTAAAACTTTTTCAGACGACCTTTCTGCTAAAATGACACGCTTCAAATACGAGGGAACCCGCCATGCACGAAATCAAATGCCCGCACTGCCATACCGCGTTTACCGTCAACGAAGCCAGTTACGCCGACATCCTGAACCAAGTCCGCACCCAAGAATTTCAAACCGAAATACACGAACGCCTGCAACAGGCGCAGATGCAGTTTCAAAGCGACATACAGCTTGCCCAAGCGCAGGCGCAAAATCAGTTCGACAAAATCTTAGCCGACAAAAACCACGAAATCGCCACCCTGTCCAACCAAATCAACGCTTACGAAAAAGACAGCAAACTCGCCGCCGCCGAAATCGAAGGTCGTCTGAAAGCGCAAATCGCCGAGCAGGACAAATTGATTGCCGAACTGAAAGCGCAGGCAAAATCGCTGGAAACGGCGAAAAACATGGAAAAAGAGCTGGAAATCACCAAAGCCGTTGCCGAAAAAGAGCGCGAATTGGGCAATTTGAACACGCAGCTCATGCTGCAATCCAAAGAAAACCAGTTGGAAAAACAAAGCCTGCGCGAAAAATACGAAGCCGAACTCAAACAAAAAGACGAAACCATCGCCTTCTACAAAGACTTCAAAGCCAGACAGTCCACCAAAATGATAGGCGAAAGCCTCGAGCAGCACTGCGAAACCGAATTCAACCGCATCCGCACCACCGCCTTTCCACAAGCTGTCTTCGGCAAGGACAACGACGCCAAAACCGGCAGCAAAGGCGACTACATCTACCGCGAAACCGACGAAGAAGGCAACGAAATCATCTCCATCATGTTTGAGATGAAAAACGAAAACGACGAAACCGCCACCAAAAAGAAAAATGAACACTTTTTCAAAGAGTTGGACAAAGACCGCAGAGAGAAAAACTGTGAATACGCCGTCCTCGTCTCACTCTTGGAAGCTGACAGCGACCTCTACAACAACGGCATCGTCGATGTATCCTACGCCTACCCGAAAATGTATGTCGTACGCCCGCAGTTCTTCATCCCCATCGTTTCCCTGCTGCGCAACGCCGCGCTCAATTCATTGAAATACAAACAAGAATTGGCACAAATGCGCGCGCAAAACATCGACATCACGCACTTTGAAGAAGACTTGGACAAGTTCAAAACCGACTTCGCCCGCAATTACGAACTCGCCAGCCGCAAGTTCCAAACCGCCATCGACGAAATCGACAAAACCATCAGCCACCTGCAAAAAACCAAAGAAGCCCTGCTCTCTTCGGAAAACAACCTGCGCCTCGCCAACAACAAAGCAACCGATTTGACCGTCAAAAAATTAGTACGCAAAAATCCGACCATGAAGGCTGCCTTTGCCGCGTTGGAGAAAAAAGAGGATTAGACTTGCATCATGAATGGACATAGACACCCGCCAGCCGTCACGCCCGCGTAAATACGCCCGCGTAAACAGGAATGACGGCGGACAGGTGTTTCGTTTTCCATCAATCCGTAAGCAAATCCATTTGTCCAAACATACAAAAAGGTCGTCTGAAACAGATGGTTTGGCTGTTTCAGACGACCTTTTATTTAGATTCAGGCTTTCGATTTAAGCCACTTGTGTTTGATGCTCGTCGCCATTGCGTTCGCGGATTTTGCCCAAGCGGTAAACCGTTTCGCCTTGTTCGGTTAAGAATGCCTGTACCGCATCGGCATCTTCTTCGGCAATCACGACCACCATGCCGATGCCGCAGTTGAAGGTACGGTACATTTCTTGCGTTTCCACATTGCCTGCCTGTTGCAGCCATTGGAACAGCTTGGGCAATTCCCATGCTTTGGCGTCGATTTGGGCGACGGTGTTTTCAGGCAGGATGCGCGGCACGTTTTCGGTGATGCCGCCGCCGGTGATGTGCGCCATGCCTTTAATGGTGAATTTTTCCAAAGCGGCGAGGATGGGTTTCACATACAGGCGGGTCGGGGCGATGATGGTTTCGCGCAGTGTTTTGCCGTTGTCGAATTCGGCATCCAAATCGGGATTGTCGCGGGCGATGATTTTGCGGACGAGGGAGTAGCCGTTGGAATGCGCGCCGTTGGAAGCCAGACCCAACACGATGTCGCCCGCTTTGATGCTGCGGCCGTTGATGACGCTTTCTTTTTCGACCACGCCGACGGCAAAGCCCGCCAAGTCGTATTCGCCTTCGGGATACATGCCGGGCATTTCGGCGGTTTCACCTCCGATAAGGGCGCAGCCGGATTCTTCGCAACCTTGGGCGATGCCTTTAATCACGTCGGTAGCGCGGGCGACGTCGAGTTTGCCGCAGGCGAAATAGTCGAGGAAGAACAAAGGTTCCGCGCCTTGAACCAAAATATCATTGACGCTCATGGCGACGAGGTCGATGCCGACGGTGTCGTGTTTGTCCCAATCGAAGGCGAGTTTGAGCTTGGTGCCTACGCCGTCTGTGCCGCTGACGAGGACAGGATTTTTGTATTTTTTGCTGATTTCGACCAATGCGCCGAAGCCGCCCAAATCACCCAACACTTCGGGACGCATGGTGCGTTTGGCAAAAGGTTTGATGTTTTCGACCAGTTGATCGCCGGCGTCAATGTCCACGCCTGCGTCGCGGTAGCTCAGTGGAGTGCTCATGAATGGGTTCCTTATCGTGATTGGGACGGAAAAACGATGGAGCGTATTTTACCTTATTTTGCAGGCGCGGGCTTGGATTTTTCGGTGATTTTGTAAACAATCTGAGGTTTCAGACGACCTCATTTATTCTGTTATACTGGACGGCTAGGGGTCGTCTGAAAATCATCGCGGCGGCTCCCGCTGAAACACACATGGAAAGGTTTTATGTATCAGAAAAAAACGCGCGGCATGAAGCCGTGGATCATTATGGGCTGCGTGATTGCGGCTTTTGTCTGGCTGCTGTACGCGCTGGGCGACATCCTGACGCCGTTTATTGTGGCGGCCGTCTTGGCTTATGTATTGAATCCGCTGGTGGAATGGTTGCAGAAAAAACGGATCAAACGCGCTCCTGCTTCCATGATCGTGATGGTATTGGCGCTGCTGTTGCTGCTGTCGCTGATGCTGATCATCGTGCCTATGCTGATCAACCAGTTCAACAATATGGTCAGCCGCATTCCCCAAATCGTCGATTTTACGCAAAACAAACTATTGCCTTGGCTGAACAATGCCGCAGGCGATTATATGCAAATTGATCAGGAGTCGGTCATTGCATGGTTGCAATCCCATACGGGCGAATTGAGCAACACGCTCAAGGCTTGGATGCCGATGCTGATGCGCCAAAGCGGCAACGTCATCAGTGGCATGAGTAATCTGATACTGCTGCCGCTCTTGCTGTATTATTTCCTTTTGGACTGGAAACGCTGGTCTTACGGAATCAGTGCCTTAGTTCCGCGCCGCTTTATCGACACTTATACGCGCATCACCAGCAATATGGATGAAGTTTTGGGCGAGTTCCTGCGCGGACAGTTGATGGTAATGCTGATTATGGGGCTTGTGTACGGGGTCGGGCTGATGCTGGTCGGACTGGATTCCGGTTTCGCCATCGGTATGATTGCCGGTATTTTGGTGTTTATCCCGTATTTGGGCGCATTTACCGGACTTTTGCTGGCAACCGTCGCCGCTTTGCTGCAATTTAGCACATGGAACGGTCTGATTATGGTGTGGGTAGTGTTCGCTATCGGACAATTCCTCGAGAGCTTTATCGTTACCCCAAAAATCGTCGGCGACCGCATCGGTCTGTCGCCTTTCTGGGTGATTTTCTCATTGATGGCTTTCGGACAACTCATGGGCTTCGTCGGCATGCTCGCCGGTCTGCCGCTTGCCGCCGTAACCTTAGTCCTGTTGCGCGAAGGTGTGAACGCTTATTTCCACAGCCGTTTTTACAAACACAAGTAAAAGGACAAAAAGGTCGTCTGAAATCGGATATGGGTTTTCAGACGACCTTTGTTTCTCCTTGTAAACACATAAAGGAACAGAAAACATGTTAGCCATCATCGGCGGCAGCAGCCTGACCAAGCTGCATGAACTGAGCATCACCGACCGTAAAATCGTCCGCACCCCCTACGGACTGACCAGCAGCCCTGTCTTAAGCGGCAAACTGGGCAGTCAGGACATCATCTTCCTCGCGCGGCACGGCTTCGGCCATACCGTCGCGCCGCATGAAATCAACTACCGCGCCAACATCTGGGCGTTGCATTCCATAGGTGTGGAATACATCGTCGCCGTTTCCTCCGTCATCAGCATCAACGACCGCTTTGAAAACGGCGCGCTCGTCCTGCCCGACGATTTGATCGACTACACCTACGGTCGTAAAGACACCTTTTTTGAAGGACAGGAAGAACCGGTCGTACACACTGATTTTCTCGACCCCTACACCGCCGGACTGCGCGAAAAAATCGTCGAACACGCGCAACAGCACCAAATGCCTTTATACACCCAAGCCGTTTACGGCTGCCTGCAAGGCCCGCGCTGGCCGACCCGCGCCGAAATCCGACGTTACCGCCGCGACGGTGTGGACGTATTGGGCATGACCGGAATGCCCGAAGCCGTCCTCGCCCGCGAACTGGGCATAAAATACGCCCACTTTTGCGGCATCACCAACATCCGCTGCCTCAGCGGCGAAGCGACAGATACAGGCTGCGACTTGGAAACTGAGCTTGCCATCGGCAAAATCCGCCGCCTGCTTGCGGGTTTGTAAAAGCTGAGGGAATGAAAAAAGTATGATTTTTGAAATTTCTCAAAAACATTCATCAATCCTTTTTCAAGCTATTAGAGATGCTGAAGATTTTGCCAAAGAATTAAATATTGATGTTTACAAATGCCATATTGAATTTCATGAGAATATTCTTTGCAAGGATTTGCCATGCTATTTGATTCATTTTTATGAAGAAATAGTCAATACGAGTTGGATGGATGTTTCTACTTTAAATGACGTCTGTGTGTATATTTCAATGGAAAGTTGCCAAACTATTTTACTGACTCAAAGTAGATAATTTGAATACATATCCTATGAGTAATAAGCCGTCTCCAATCCTGACATAGTGTGTGTACAGAATGTACACACACTATGTTGAGGCTTCTCCCTTTATACTTCAAACCATGCAAAAAGGTCGTCTGAAAATTTTCAGACGACCTTATCATTAAGATAGATACGGCAGAAACAATTTGGCATTCAAACCAACACTTCAGTCCTTCAGCAAATAACAAACCAATAAGACAGAACCGCTTATTATCCGCCGATTCATGATTCCGGCTTATCCGCCGCCGTTTTTTTCTTACGCGTGCGACGGCGTTTGCGATTCGGTTTGCCATCCGCACCATCGCCTTGCCCGTGTTGCCGGCGCTGTTGTGTGGCAAGCGTCATTTCTGCGCGGGCTTCCGCATCCGTATGTTGGAACTTCGTCCACCATTCAACCAAATCCCGCTCCACTTCGCCGACCTCTCCGCGCAACACAAGAAAATCATAAGCTGCACGGAAACGCGCTTGTGCCAGCATTTTGTGCGGACGTGCGCCGCGTGTGAAGTCGAATTGCGGCTGAAGTTGCCAAATTTCCCGCATGGTCGCGGCAAATCGCTGCGGCACGCCCCAACCTTTTTCCACCGTCTCGCGCATGGTGTTCATGGCTTCGGACAAAGCATGGGCGGGCTTTTGACCGCGTTTGATGTTGTCCTGCCAATGTCGGTTCAAAACCGGCCACAATACGGCGGCGAGAACAAAGCCCACCGACACGGATTTGTCCGCGCGCAAACGCTCGTCCGTATTTTTCAAAGCCAGCGAGATAATGCGGTTTTCAGGTTTTGCAGCCGATTTGAGCGCAGTCAGAAGCGGATGGACGTCGTCTGAAACGCCGAGAGTATTCAATCGTTTCAGACATTCTCTGGCATAACCGGAAAACAGCAGCTTCATGATTTCGTCAAACAGACGCGCTACGGGTTCGTGTTTCAGACGACCTGCCTGCTCCGGAATCGGCGCGGCGGTGTTTTCTTCCACTTCAAACCCAAGTTTGCCCGACAACCGCACGGCACGAAGGATGCGGACAGGGTCTTCCTGATAACGTTCTGCCGCATTGCCTATCATCACCAGCTTGCGGTCGGCAATATCGCCGACGCCGTGGTGAAAATCGACGATTTCTTCTTTAATCGGGTCGTAATAAAGCGCGTTGCAGGTAAAATCACGGCGCATAGCATCTTCTTCCATGCTGCCGTAAGTGTTGTCCTTCATAATCCTGCCGTGCGCGTTCTGTTGCACCTTGCCGCCGCCCCTGAAGGTCGTCACCTCTATGGTTTCGGGACCGACCATGACGTGGACGATTTGAAAACGTCTGCCGATGATGCGGCTTCTGCGGAAAATCTTATGAACCTGCTCCGGCGTCGCATCGGTGGCGATATCGAAATCTTTAGGCTCGACACCCAGCAACAGATCGCGAACCGCCCCGCCGACAACATAAGCCTGAAAACCTTCGTCATGCAGACGGCGGACAACCTTTTCCGCCGCGAAACTCAGCATATCCGCGCTGATGTGGTGTTTGTCGAAAGGAAGGATTTCCTTCGCCACAGGCACTTGCTTCGGCTGCTTTCCGGGCAAAACTTTATGCAACCATTTTTTCAACATAAACTACTCTTTCCAAAATAAAAAGAGGTCGTCTGAAACCGGCGGCAAAGCCTTTGCGCAATATTCTGCCGGAAATACGGGCAAAATATTATGCAAAGGCTTCAGACGACCTGCCGTATCGCATTAAAAAATAAGGCGGCATTATACCCGAAACACCATAAGCCCTGAAAATATAGTGGATTAACTTTAAACCAGTACGGCGTTGCCTCGCCTTAGCTCAAAGAGAACGATTCTCTAAGGTGCTGAAGCACCAAGTGAATCGGTTCCGTACTATCTGTACTGTCTGCAGCTTCGTCGCCTTGTCCTGATTTAGTTAATCCACTATATAGTCAAATATCTAAAAACCGTAACGGCGTTATCAGTTATAATAAAAGGCTGACGCAAACCCGCACGGAGCCGTACCATGTATCACTACAAATCCGAAGCCACCCAATTCCTAGACAAACTCATCAAAGACAATCCGCAGCTGGAAACACAACGCCTTGAAAACCGTCATTTGTTGTGGGATGTCGAGCTGAATCCTCAAGAACAAAAAGAATTCGAAGCCGCCAAAGTCGCCAAAAAACCTTATACCTACTACCAAGACTGACGGCCAAACGGCATGACCACCCAGACACACAATATCAATCCGGCGCTGCAAGACTACCTCAACAGCATCGGCGAAAAAGAGCATCCCGCCCTGACCGCCCTGCGTTCGCGCACGCAATCCCACCGTTTAGGGAAAATGGCGATTGCCCGCGAACAGGCAGCCTTGCTGACTTGGCTCGCGCGCCTGCTCAAAGCCGAAAAATATCTGGAAATCGGCGTATTTACCGGTTACAGCAGTACTGCAGTCGCCCTAGCCCTGCCCGAACACGGCAAAATTACCGCCTGCGACATCAACGTTACCTTTACCGATATCGCCCGTGAAACTTGGCAAGCGGCAGGGGTAGGACACAAAATTTCGCTACACCTGCAACCCGCCCTTTTGACTTTGGACGACCTGATAGCGCAAGGAGAAGCAGAAAGTTACGACCTCGCCCTGATCGATGCCGACAAACCGCCCACACCGCAATATTTCGAACGCTGCCTGCAACTGGTTCGCAGCGGCGGCGTTATCGCCATCGACAATGTCCTGCTGAACGGGCGCGTTATGGGTAAAGCAGAACACGATGCCCCGCCCAGCCTAAACATACTCCAGTCCTTCAACCGCAACCTGCCCGACGATTCCCGCATCGTACCCATTACCCTGCCCGTCGGCGACGGTCTGACTTTGCTGCTTAAAAAATAAAATGAACAAAACCCTTCCCATCCTGTTTGCCGGCATCCTCCTGCTCAACGCCTGCGCCTCTACCGCCCCCAAACCCAAATCCGGCGACACCTTCATGCTGCCCGATATTCCCACCGCCGCAGCCGAATCCTCCGCCATTCCCTATCCCGATTTGAACACGATGACTCAAATCGAACGCTTGGGTATGCAGGTCGAACGTTTGGAGCGCGAGATGGAAAACACCAACCAGCGCCTGCAACAACTTGAAAAACAAAACAAAACCCCGCGTCACACCAATAGGAAAGTGCCCGCCCAACGTTTGGACGACCAAAAACTCAAAAGCACCTATCTGGCAAACGGCGGCACCGCACCTTCAGAAGCCGACTCCGCCGACCAAAACGAAACCCGTCTCTACAACCAAGCCCTCAAATACTATCAGCGCAACAATTACGCCGCAGCGGCCGCAGTCTTAAAAGGAGCAGACGGCGGCAACGGCAGCGAAAGCGCCCGACGCAATATGTATCTGTTGCTGCAAAGCCAACAGCGCATGGGCAATTGCGAATCCGTCATCGAAATCGGCGGACGCTTCGCCAACCGTTTCCGCAACAGCCCGCAAGCCCCCGACGCGCTCTTCAGCATCGGGCAATGCCAATACAAGCTGCAACAGAAAGACATCGCCCGCAACACATGGCGCAAACTGATACAGAGCTACCCCGGCAGCGCCGCCGCCAAACGCGCCGCCGTCAGCATCAAGCAACGATAACTTTTCAGACGACCTCCCATATTCAAAGGTCGTCTGAAATCATTCATTGAATAACGTTTTATACACCAGGAGTAAATATGGCCAAAATCGGCATCATCATGGGCAGCAACAGCGACTGGCCCGTCATGCAGCAGGCAGCGCAGTTTCTCAAAGAGTTCGGCGTCGAATACGAAGCCCGCGTCGTGTCCGCACACCGCACCCCCGATTTAATGTTCGAATACGCCGAAACCGCCCGCGAACGTGGCATCAAAGCCATCATCGCGGGCGCAGGCGGCGCGGCACACCTGCCCGGCATGGTTGCCGCCAAGACCACCGTCCCCGTATTGGGCGTTCCCGTGCCCAGCAAATACCTGCGCGGCGAAGACTCCCTGCTCTCCATTGTACAAATGCCCAAAGGCGTTCCTGTCGCCACTTTCGCCATCGGCGAGGCAGGAGCCGCCAACGCCGCCCTGTTCGCCATCTCATTGCTTGCCAACGAAAACCCCGAGCTGGCGCAAAAACTTGCCGATTTCCGCGCCAAGCAGGAACAAACCGTTTTAGACATGGAGCTGCCTGAGGCATAACCATCGAGTTCATCTGAAAGGTCGTCTGAAAATGGGGTAAACGAAATCAAAGATTTTTGTTTACCCCATTTTCAGACGACCCTGTTTCATCACACAATCCTCTGAACGACAATGAACAAAACTTTTGCATTCTTTCTACTCTCCGCCCTACTCTGCGCCTGTCAAAGCCCAAGCAAACCGCCCCAAGCGACTGAAGCAGTCCCCACCCGACAAGCACAAGCCACAACGGGCAACCTGATTATTTTCTACGATGAAGGCATCGGCTCAGGTTCATTGATGAAGGCAGTGAAAGACTCCGGTGCGAGCTTGGTTTACGAATACAAAAACCTGCACGGCATTGCCATCCGTCCAGCCGCCAACACCAATATTCAAGATGCCATTGCCTATTTCCAAAAAGTAAACGGCGTATTGTCAGTCGAACAAGACCGACTGATGAAACTTCAATAAAGGTCAGCACTTAAATCAGCACATCTTTTAGAAGCCGATTATGTTTGAAGCTTTTATGATAGACTGATTTTTTAGTTTACAATATCTATTATCTATTGCCTTCCTTTCAGGCAGGAATACGTTATAAAAAATACACAGAAAAAATAAAACGAATGGGAGCATGATGGCAAACCGTATTTTCAGTATAAAATTTATAAAACCAATTAATTACCTCATTTTATTGCTACTTATTTCGTTTTCATTTCTCCTTAATACTGATGAATTTTACATCATAGACTATATAACTGATGGGGATGTCTATAATTTATCTGGTTTACAAGGTGAAATAAACGACAACCCCATGATTATTAAATTATTTTTGATAATAAACAATATTTCTATTCTATTCTTTCTATTAGGAAGAAAGTTTATTGGCATTTTCTGTTTCATCCTTACAGCGTATTTTTTTGTCCATTTAATAGGCGACCTAGATTTATTGTTTCATATCATTTACTCAAGTATAAAACTTAAAAATTTATGGCTGATTTTAATACTCGTTTTGTATTTTTTACTGTGTTTGATTAACTTTTTCCCCCTGTTCAGTTCTGTGAAAAAATAAAAAAAGGTCGTCTGAAAACCCAAAATCCGGTTTTCAGACGACCTCTTTGCTTTTTAAATTCAAATCAAGCCATTTAAGCTCAAATCGTACCGCTGCCTTGCGCTTTCGGTTTAGCAGAACCAAATTCCAGTTTGCTCAAGGCGGAGAGGTAGGCTTTGGAAGTGGCGACCAAAACGTCGGTATCCGCGCCTTGTCCGTTGACGACGCGGTTGCCGCGCGCCAGCCGCACGCTGGTTTCGCCCTGACTTTCCGTGCCTTGCGTTACGGCGTTGACAGAGTAAATCTGCAAAGTCGCACCGCTTTGCGCCACGCTCTCAATCGCTTTGAAAATCGCGTCGACAGGGCCGGAGCCGGTGGCGGAAGCGCGTTTTTCTTCACCTTTGATGCTGAACACGATGTCGGCGCGCGGCTCTTCGCCGGTTTCGGTGCTGATTTTTTGGGAGATGAATTTGTAGCTTTCGGCGCCCATGCTGCCCATTTCGTCGGACACCAGCGCGTGCAGGTCTTCATCGAAGATTTCGCGTTTTTTATCGGCGAGTTCTTTGAAGCGGGCAAACGCGGCGTTCAGCGCTTCCTCACTTTCCAACTCGATGCCCAAATCCGCCAGTTTGCTGCGGAACGCGCTGCGGCCGGACAATTTGCCCAAGGTCAGGCGGTTGGTTGACCAGCCGACCGATTCGGCAGTCATGATTTCATAGGTTTCGGGGTGTTTCAACACGCCGTCCTGATGGATGCCTGATTCGTGTGCAAAGGCGTTTGCGCCGACCACCGCCTTGTTGGGCTGAATCGGATAGCCGGTAATGGTGGACACCAGTTTGGATACCGGCACGATTTGCGTGGTGTCAATGCCGGTTTCCAAGCCGAAAAGGTCGTGGCGCACTTTCAAAGCCATCACGATTTCTTCAAGGCTGGCATTGCCCGCGCGTTCGCCTAAGCCGTTGATGGTGCATTCCACCTGACGCACGCCTGCCTGAACAGCGGCCAGCGAGTTGGCAACTGCCATCCCCAAATCGTTGTGGCAGTGGGTCGACCAGACTACTTTGTCGCCGTTGGGCACGCTTTTGATGATGTTGCTGATACGCTCGTACCACACGGAAGGGATGGAGTAGCCGACGGTATCGGGAATATTGATGGTGGTCGCGCCCGCTTCGATAACCGCCGTAAAGATTTTGGCGAGGAAGTCCAAATCCGAACGCACGGCGTCTTCGGCGGAAAATTCCACATCGTCGGTGTATTCTTTGGCGATTTTCACTGCTTTGACCGCCGCATCAATGACCTGCTGCGGCTTCATTTTCAGTTTGTGCTCCATGTGGATGGGGCTGGTGGCGATGAAGGTATGGATGCGTTTTTTCGGCGCGGGGGAAACGGCTTCGCCCGCTTTGCGCACATCGTTTTCAACGGCACGCGCCAGCGAGCAGACTGTGGATTTGGTGATGATTTTGGCAATCGCATTGACCGACTCGAAATCGCCCGGGCTGGCTGCGGCAAAACCCGCCTCAATCACATCCACACCCATTTTCTCCAACTGGCGGGCAATGCGGATTTTCTCCTCTTTGGTCATGGATGCACCGGGCGACTGCTCGCCGTCGCGCATGGTGGTATCGAAAATAATTACGCGGTTGGTCTGTGTCATTTCTGTTCTCTCCAGAGATTCGTTTTTTTGTAAAAAAGCATTCAAATCCAGCGGCCTGCCTTGCGCTTCCGCCAGCGCGGTCAGCTTTTGCAGTTGCGCCAAAGGCAGCGACCCGCGCGTGCGCCATTTATAGATGGCGGCAGTTGTTGCGGCATTTTCGGGGTCGTACTGTTTCAACGCTTCGGCAAGTGCATTCACGCCGCCGAAATAAGCAACTAAGCGGTCAATGTCTAATTGCATGATGTTCCTTGTCCAAACTTTATCGAAATTATGGTTTGCTTTGGAAGGGGATTATACGCATTTTAGACAAAACGACAATCTATTTTTCTAAAAATACGGATTTACTTTTTAAATCCAGAATTATTTTATACATTTTGTCCAATTTTATTTCAATATCTGAGTACAAAAAGGCAGGCGACACATAACTGCCCCTAAAAAATGAATAGGCATCACTGCCCAAACTACGCTCGCTTATTTTGAATGTCCTGCACACCATAACGGCAATACATCGTAAGCCGAAATATATAGTGGATTAAAATAAAAATGAGACAAGGCGGCAACGCCCGCCGTGTACGGGTAGTACATAAGGGCGTTGGCAACGCCGTATCATTGCAATTTTAATCCACTATAGTAAACTTGCCGCCGGTTTCCCTTCCTCCTTCCCGCCATGTTTCCCATTATCCCCACCGACCGCGCCGCTGCCGAATGGCGCAACGAAAGCACGCAGAAGCCGCCCAAACAGGCGGTTTATGTGCATGAAAGCAATGCCGCCGATATTCTGAAAAACGCCCACGCCCAAACGGCAACCGTTTGGACGGGCGATTTCCACAACGCCAAGCAAGTGTTGGCGGCGATGAAAAAACGCGTCCGCAGGCCGTCTGAAAAAACAAAAAACACGCTTGCCGATATTCAGACGACCTTCCACACCCACCGCATGAAACAGGCGCAGCAAAGCCGTGTGTTGAACATGCTTGCCGTCGAAATCGGCGCGGGTTTTCAGTTAAGCAACCCGCGCGCGCCCGACGTCCGCGCCGCCCTTGCCGATGTGTCCGCCGAGCCAAACGACACGCCGTTTTTACTGCCGCTTAACCAGCTTTTGGGCTTTATCGGCGCACACGAATGGCACAAAAAAGGCATAGACATTCCGCAGCTTGGCGGCAAAATCCATGTTCCCTTCGGCGTGTTCTCACCCCTGCGCGGCGAATATTTGGACTTAATCGCCCAAGCGCCGTTGAATCCCCATATTCAGACGGCGTTCGACATCGGCACAGGCTCCGGCGTTATCGCCGCCATCCTCGCCAAACGCGGCATTCCCGACATCACCGCCACCGACACCAATCCCAAAGCCATCGCCTGCGCAACCGCCAACCTCGCCCGCTTGGGGCTGGACAAACAAGTCGCCGCCCAAGCCGTCGATTTGTTTCCCGAAGGACGCGCCGACCTGATAGTCTGCAACCCGCCGTGGCTGCCCGCCAAACCGACTTCCGCCGTCGAAACCGCCCTCTACGACCCCGACAACGCCATGCTGACCGCCTTCTTAAACGGCGTGCGGCAGCATTTAAACCCGCAAGGCGAAGCGTGGTTAATCATTTCCGACTTGGCGGAACATCTGCACCTGCGCGACCGCGATTTTCTGGAACAATGTTTTCAGACGACCTCTCTAGAAGTGGTCGATATTCTGAAAACCAAACCGCACCACCGCAAAGCCGCCGACGAATCCGACCCGCTCGCCTTCGCCCGCAATCGGGAAACCACTTATCTCTATCGTTTGAAAGCGAAGTCCTGATATACAATTAGGTCGTCTGAAACCCGTTCCTGCCATTCCCATGCAACTGATCAAATACCTCCAATCCCAAGGCATAGGCAGCCGCAAACAATGCCAGTGGCTGATTCAAAACGACTGTGTCGAAATCAACGATACGGTCTGCAACGACGCCAAAGCCGACATCGATCCCGCCGAAGTCCAAACGCTGCGCATAGACGGCGAAGACATCGTCGTCGTGCCCATGCCTTATTTTTATATCCTGCTCAACAAGCCCGCCGATTACGAAACCTCGCACAAACCGCAGCAATACCCCAGCGTTTTCAGCCTTTTCCCCGACCATATGCGCAATATCGACATGCAGGCGGTCGGCAGGCTGGATGCGGATACGACGGGCGTTTTGCTGATTACCAACGACGGGCAGTTCAACCACCGCGTTACCTCGCCGAAACACAAAGTACCCAAAATCTACCGCGTTACCCTGAAGCATCCTGCCGATAACAGCTTGTGTGAAACGCTGAAAAACGGCGTCCTGCTGCACGACGACAACGAAACCGTCCGTGCTGCCGAAGCCGTTTTGGAAAATCCGACCACCCTGCTGATGACCATTACCGAAGGCAAATATCATCAAGTCAAACGCATGGTCGCCGCTGCCGGCAACCGCGTCGAACACCTCCATCGGGACGAATTTAACGGACGAACGGTAGAAAATTTAGCCTCAGGGGAGTGGAAATTCATCACAGTTTGAAAATTTTGAAGTTTTTTCAAAAAAATTTTAACCATTATGATTTTTTTATTTGTTTAAAAACATGATGATATGATTGTTAAGATGTCATTAACTAAACTTAACGTCATCATTCGTGAACTATTATATAATTCGCGTGTCTGAGTAACACTTGCTTCGAGAGAAGTGAGTAAGTGAGTAAGACGTTTTCCCCGTAATGTGTTTGGCCATCTATACTTTTCCCCTTAGTATAGATGGTTTTTTTTATCTGCGATTTTCTCAGTCCCCTTCCCCAGTATCATTTGAACCGTCTCCCTGCATCCTATTGAATTCCCGTTCAGACGACCTTATCATCAACCCATTCCCATTTTTCCCGCAGAAACACCATGCAAAACATCCAAGACTACGTCCGCCGCACCGCGTCCGCCGCCAAGCAGGCTTCCTATATTGTCGCTGCCGCCGAGACCGCACAAAAAAACGCCGCGCTCCTGCGCGCCGCCGAACTCATCAAACACCATCAAACCGCCATCCTCGCCGCCAACGCTCAAGATATGGAACAAGCCGCGCAGAAAGGTTTGAATGACGCCCTGCTCGACCGCCTTCGGCTGAGCGAAAAAACCATAGATGCCATGTGCGAAGGTTTGCGCCAGATTGCCGCCCTGCCCGACCCCGTCGGCGAAATGGACGAATTCCGCACCCGCGAAAACGGCCTGCAAATCGGCAAAATGCGCGTCCCGCTGGGCGTTGTCGGCATCATTTACGAATCCCGCCCCAACGTAACCGTCGATGCCGCCGCCCTCTGCCTCAAATCCGGCAACGCCTGCGTCCTGCGCGGCGGCAGCGAAGCCTTCAACAGCAATATGGCGCTCTCCAAACTGATTACGCAGGCGTTAGTTGAAAACGGCCTGCCTGCAGCGGCGGTCAGCCTGATTGAAAACACCGACCGCGAAAGCGTCGGCGCCATGCTGCAAAGTCCCGAGTTTATCGACGTCGTCATCCCGCGCGGCGGCAAATCGCTGGTTTCCCGTATCGCCGCCGAAGCCCGCGTACCCGTCATCAAACACCTCGACGGCATCTGCCACGTCTATATCGACCGTGCCGCCGACGCCGACAAAGCCGTCAACATCGCCTTCAACGCCAAAACCTCGCGCTACGGCACCTGCAACACCATGGAAACCCTGCTCGTCCACCAAAGCCGCGCCGCCGAAATCCTGCCCGTACTGGCGGAGAAATACGCTGCCCGCGACGTCGAGCTGCGCGGCTGCCCGCGTACCCTGTCAATCCTGCCCCACATTCAGACGGCCTCTGAAGAAGACTGGGACACCGAATACCTCGCCCCCATCCTCTCCATCAAAATCGTCGACAGCCTCGAAGAAGCCGTCGCACACATCAACACCCACGGCAGCCACCACACCGACAGCATCGTAACCGAATCCTACACCGACGCCCGCACTTTCCTGCGCACGGTCGACAGCGCCAGCGTCATGGTCAATGCCTCCACCCGCTTCGCCGATGGTTTCGAGTACGGCCTCGGCGCGGAAATCGGCATCTCTACCGACAAAATCCACGTCCGCGGCCCCGTCGGTCTGCACGGATTGACTTCGCAGAAATGGATTATCTTGGGTGACGGACAGGTACGTTCGTAATCCATCGCTTTCTTGAGAGATAAACCGATAAAAGGTCGTCTGAAAAACAGTTTTCAGACGACCTTTTTTACTGCAATGGCAAATCTTGTCGCTCTTTCTTATAGTGGATTAAATTTAAATCAGGACAAGGCGACGAAGCCGCAGACAGTACAGATAGTACGGAACTGATTCACTTGGTGCTTCAGCACCTTTAGAGAATCGTTCTCTTTGAGCTAAGGCGAGGCAACGCCGTACTGGTTTATAGTTAATCCACTATGTTTTGCGGAAACGCAATATCGGCATACGGCTGTCATCAATTCAAACTATTCCATTATAATCATTCAAATTTCCATAACGGCTTAACCGCAATCCGATACGACGATTTTAAGTTTGATGTATCCGCGCTCAGTATCTGCGCCCAAGAGGTCGTCTGAAACCACCCCGATTCCCATAAATCATCATCAAAAGGAAACCAGCATAATGTCGGACAAACCCGCTCTGAAGGACGAAAAACCGCGCAAGCCGTACCTTACGCTGCTCTTTACCGTTTACGCCTTGTGTTACGGCGTTTTACTCGTGTTTCTCACCGTTCAGCTTGGCGTAGCTTCCGGCGCAGTGGCGGCTTTTTTTACATCTATGCTCTACGGCGGTATTTTCGGACTGGTCGCCGGCAGTCTGGCTACTGTGGCTGCAATGATTACCTATTCGCTCTATATGCTCGGCTATATGCTGGTTTGGGGCATATTTACCGGTCTGATGATGACGCAGCTGCGTTTGCGTAGAAACCTGAAGCATATCTTGACCGCCATGCTCATCAGCTTTGTCTGTTCCTACATAGCCACGATATTGTTTGCGTTGTTTTTGTCAAAAGATGTAGAGATGCTGTTTACTTCTTATTTCAACGAAATAACGGCATTCAGCCTATTGAATGCGTTTGCCGTTATTCCTTTTGGGCTGGTGTTTTTACCTAGTGAAAGCGGGTATAAACGGGAGCGTGAAATTGCCGTGAAAACCTTAAAGGCGGGCATTCATACGGGGCAAGTTATTTTTGAACATGCAACTGAAAAAAAGGTATTTTCTCCTACCGCTGGTGGATTCTGCTTGCTTTTGCTTTGGCAGGCACGCCGATTTTCCTGACTTGCGCCCTCCTGATGCAGCCGGATTCCGCCTTCCCCGACGTACAGGCTTGGAGCGCACACTTTATCCCGATGACTTTCTTTGGTTTTGCCGCCATGGTGGCAAGCGGTTTGACGGCAATGCTGATGCGTCTGCGCAAAGACCAAAAAGGCATTTTGAGCTGCCTTGCCCTATCGTCTGCCTACTTCGGCGTTATGGTTTATCTGCCGCCCATCAAGAATCCCGATTTGAACCCCTACGCCCATTTGCTCAACCCGTATTGGCTGCTGGTGGCTTGGCTGATATCGGTCGGCGCCTGCATTTGGCTGTCGTTTAAGAAAGTAGATAGAAGTAATGGCTCATAACACTGACGAGGGGTCGTCTGAAAGGCGTTTCAGACGACCCCTTTGTCCATTTTATCGCCGCCATTTTTCTTGTCCAAATACACACAAATCTTTCCCAATTTGAAACAATCCCCTGATTTTGTTATTATTCCTTCAAACAAAGAAATAATCATCATCCATTTTGTCTCACCCGGCCCTCATTACGGCTCATTCATCTGTGCGTTTTTACTCTCTTTTTCCCTTGTTTTTCGTCCGGCAGGACGGTTTAAACGCCATTCGTTTTTTGTCTGCGTTTTATAGTGGATTACCAAAAATCGGGAAAGTCTCGGACCCTGTCCGACAGACCATGTTTTATTCCCAGTTTTTGTTAATCAACCATATACGGCCTTGCGCCCGCGTCCGCCTGCCTCACCATCCCAAAGGAGGTCAAGGTTTGTCTTTATTTCATTTCTTACGCAACCGCTCTTCGTTCAATCCCTTCGTTGTTTCCGTTACGCTGTCCTTCGTGCTGCTGGTCATCAGCATCGCACTTTTGGTGCCTCAACAGGCGGAAACCGTCCTCAATGCCGCCAAAACGGGCATTTTCAAAAACTTCAGTTGGTTTTACATCTTGGCGTTTTCAGCCTTCTTCTTCTTCCTGCTCGCACTTTCGGTCAGCAGCTTCGGCAACATCAAGCTGGGCAGTAACGAAGAAGAGCCTGAATTTAGCTTTTGGTCTTGGCTCGCCATGCTGTTCGCGGCGGGTATGGGGGTCGGGTTGATGTTTTTCGGCGTCGCCGAACCGCTCACCCACTATCTGTCCCCAATTACCGAAGGCGGCAGCGGCGCAAGGCAGCAGGATGCGTTGCTCCACACCCTCTTCCACTGGGGCGTACATGCCTGGTCGGTTTACGCCGCCATGGCGTTGGCGCTCGCCTATTTTGCCTTCCGCTACAAACTCCCGCTTTCCCTGCGCTCCTGCTTTTATCCGCTGCTAAAAGAGAAAATCGACGGTAAGGCAGGCGACATCATCGACATACTCGCGCTGGTCGCCACCCTGTTCGGCATCATTACCACGCTCGGCTTCGGCGCGGCGCAGTTGGGCGCGGGTTTGGCACAAATCGGCTGGATAAGCGAAAACACTTTTTCCGTACAAACCATCGTGATTTTCGCCGTCATGGGTTTGGCAGTCGCCTCCGCCGCCTCCGGCATAGGCAAAGGCGTTAAAATGTTGAGCGAGATGAACTTGACCCTTGCCTTCGTACTGATGGTTTTCGTCCTCGCCACCGGCCCGACCCTCCACCTGCTTTCCGCTTTCAACGACAATCTCGGTACTTACCTGAGCAACCTCATACAACTCAGTTTCAAAACGTACAGCTACGAACAAAACCATACTGAATGGTTCGGCGGCTGGACCATCTTATACTGGGCGTGGTGGTGTTCTTGGGCGCCTTTTGTCGGACTCTTCATCGCCCGCATTTCGCGCGGACGCACCATACGCGAATTTATTTTCGGCGTTTTGGCAGTTCCCTCCTTGTTCTGCGTCATCTGGTTTACCATCTTCGGCGACACCGCCATTTGGATTAACGACCACGTCGCAGGAGGCGCGCTCGGCGCATTGACCGGCACGCCTGAAAAACTCCTCTTCCGCTTCCTCGAATACCTGCCGCTGCCGACTATTACCGGATTCATCAGCCTGACGGTTATCGCCCTATTCTTCATTACCTCCGCCGACTCCGGCATTTACGTTCTCAACAACATCGCCTCCCGCGACAAAAGCCTAACCGCTCCGCGTTGGCAGGCAGTGATGTGGGGGCTGTTGATGTCAGCCGCAGCCATCGTCCTCTTGCGCTTCGGCGGACTGCCCACCCTGCAAACCATGACCCTCATCGTCGCCCTGCCTTTCGCCATGCTCATGTTGGTTATGTGTTTCAGCCTCATGCGCGGACTAAACGCCGACCACAAATACTTCAGCACCGCCGTTACCGCTTCCAGCGTCTATTGGAGCGGCGACAACTGGCAGGACAGGCTCGAGCGTATGCTGAACCAAACGCAGGAACAAGACATTCTCAAGTTCCTCAAAACCACCGCCCTGCCCGCCATGCGAGAACTGGGCGAGGAGCTGTCCGACAAATACAGCCTGAGCGTCAACATCCAAACCCACTTCGACCGCGAAGAGCCTGCCGTCGAATTTACCATCCACAAAGAGTCCCTGCGCGACTTCATGTATGGCATTAAAACTATCAAGCGCGAAGTGTCCGAACAACTTATCAAAGACGGCCACCTCCCGCACATCCGCCACAACGTAACCTACGAGCCCTACACCTACTTCTTCGACGGCCGCAGCGGCTACGACGTGCAATACATGAACCGCCGCGAACTCATTGCCGACATCCTCAAGCAGTACGAGCGTTACCTCAACCTCCTGACCAATGTCGGACAAGAACTCATGTCACACCAGCAAACCGAATTGGCGGAATAAGTTTTGTTTGAATAAGTTGTAACCAAGGTCGTCTGAAAACGGATTTCCCGTTTTCAGACGACCTTTTGTCATGTATCTACCCCCGTAGCGTGGGCTTTGCCCACGAAAAACCACCGCCCAATCCATCTTTAAAAAAACCAAATAAAAAACGTCGTCTGAAAACCCAAGTCCGGCTTTTCAGACGACCCCTTTTGCCATCATCCGTAACACAATCTTTCCCCCGCGCAAACCGCTTCATTATAGTGGATTAACTTTAAATCAGGACAAGGCGACGAAGCCGCAGACAGTACAGATAGTACGGAACCGATTCACTTGGTGCTTCAGCACCTTAGAGAATCGTTCTCTTTGAGCTAAGGCGAGGGAACGCCATCCTGGTTTAAAGTTAATCCACTATATCACCCGACAGCGTTAACCCGACCGAAGTCGTCTGAAAAAAAGACCGAAACCGAGTACAATCCGCCACATGAAAAAACGCTCCAATCCCCTCCCGCTTTTAAACGGCGTCAAACCCAGCTATTTGGTGCTGCCGCACGAAAAATTGTTTTACGGCCTGCCCCTGTTGCATTTCCTCTGCGTCCGCTTTCCCTTCGTCGGCGAAAACGACTGGCGCAGGCGCTTGAACAGCGGCTTCGTCGTCGATGCAGACGGCGTGCCGTTTGACGAACACACGCTGTTCGAGCCGGGCAAAACCATGTTTTATTACCGCGAAACCAGCAGCCAAGATGAACCGACCATCCCGTTTGAAGAAAAAATCCTACACATCGACGACCATCTGATTGTCGTTGACAAACCGCATTTCCTGCCCGTTATCCCCAGCGGACGTTTTCTGCGCGAAACCCTGCTCACCCGCCTGCGCCTGCGTCCGGAATTGCAACATTTGAACGTAACAGACATTACGCCGGTTCACCGCTTGGACAAAGATACGGCGGGCGTGATGCTGTTGTCGCACAATCCTGCCACACGCCGCGATTATCAAACGATGTTTCAAGAAAAAAGCGTCCGTAAAACTTATCACGCCATCGCGCCGACGCGGACGGATTTGGTGTATCCCTTAGATGTCGCTTCACGCATGGTACGCGGGGAACAGTTTTTCACGACGCAAGAAATCGAAGGCGAGCCGAACGCCCATACAACGGTCGAATTGATTGAAAACCGCGGCGAATTCAGCCTCTACCGACTGACGCCGCATACCGGAAAAAAACACCAGCTTCGGGTGCATATGATGAGTTTGGGTATGCCGCTGCTAAATGACGCGCTTTATCCCACCCCTTTGGCGGCGGGGGATGAAGATTACGAAAAACCTTTGAGATTACTGGCAAAACGGATTGAGTTTACCGACCCGATCAGCGGAGAAGAACGGATGTTTGAAAGCGGATTTGAACTGTAAGGACTTTGCCATCGTTCCATGCGATTCCAAAACAAAGGTCGTCTGAAACCATTTTCAGACGACCTTTTTACATCAACTCAGCTTATTTCGAACTGCTGCCGAACAAGCCTTTGAACCACAATACGATATCATCCCACATCCGTCTGAACCAGCTGCCTTCTTCAACGGAATGCAGGGCGACGACGTTTTTCTCGGTAATGACTTTGCCGTCTTTGACGATTTTGAGTTTGCCCAAGCTTTGACCTTTGCGGATCGGGGCGACAACGGGCTGGACGGTTTCTAAAATCGGTTTGATGTTTTGTCCGGCATCGTGGGGAATCGTGATGTACACGTCTTCCAGGAAGCCGACGTTCACCGATTTGCTGCTGCCTTTATAAACTTTGACCTTAGAAATGATTTCGCCGCTGTTGTAGAGCTTGGGCGTGTCGAATGCCTGCAATGCCCAGTTGAGCAGTTTGCCGCTTTCGGAAGCGCGGGCTTCGGTGGACTCAGTACCTACGACGATGGACACGATGCGTCTGCCGTTACGTTTGCTGGACGCGGCAAGGTTGTAGCCTGCGCTTTCGGAATGCCCTGCCTTCAAGCCGTCCACGCTGGAGTCGCGGTAGAGCAAAAGGTTGCGGTTGGGCTGTTCGATATTGTTGTATTTGAAGGATTTAATCGAAAATACGGGATAGTATTTCGGATAATCGTGTATCAGCGCGGCGGACAAAATGGCTAAATCGCCGACGGTGGAAACGTGGCCTTCGGTAGCCAATCCGGTCGGGTTTTTAAAGTGGGTTTTGGTCATGCCCAAACGCTTGGCTTCTTCGTTCATTTGTTGGACGAACACGTCCACCGAGCCTCCTCCCATAGCTTCGGCAAGCGTGGTGGCGGCATCGTTGCCGGATTGGACAATCATGCCTTTAATCAAATCACTCACGCTGGCGGGGACTTTGGGATTGAGGAACATCCGCGAGCCTTCGATTTTCCAGCCTGCGTCAGACACGGTCAGCATTTGGTCGGCGCGCAATGTGCCGTTTTCCAAAGCCTTGAACGTGAGGTAGGCGGTCATCATTTTGGTCAGCGAAGCCGGTTCGATCTGCGTGTCGATATTGTTGGAGGCAAGCACTTGATGGCTGTGCAAATCGGTAACAATGTATGCGGCGGCGGCAATGGCAGGCGGCGCATCGGGGCTGTTGATGCTGGGCATCATGGCTTCGGGCTGGGACGCGGCGGCAGGAGCCGGCTCGGAAGCGGCAACTGCAGAGGCTGCGTTGTTTTTAGCCGCTTGCGGCGCGGCTTGCGCGGCGGTAATCATCATCGCCGCGATCAATACGGATAATGTTTTTTTCATTGGAATGTGGTGCGGAAATAGAAATAAAAACAACCGCGTCGTGCGGTTTGGCGCAAAAGGCAATCATTATACCGCCGCATCTTCGCTTTGCTAAGATTTTTCTTGATTTCAGACGACCTCGAGGGTATGGTTTTACCTTTCCGCCGTTTTGTTGACAAAGTTTGACGCGGACGGCAGACACTCCTTTCGAAAATACTCCTCCGGCACACAAAACCATGAACAACCGCCCATCTTATTCCGATTACCTCATCCGCATCCTGACCGCCTCCGTTTACGACGTTGCCGTCGAAACCTCGCTCGAACCCGCAATCGGGCTGTCGGGTCGTCTGAACAACAACGTCCTGCTCAAACGCGAAGACCTGCAACCCGTGTTTTCCTTCAAAATCCGCGGTGCGTACAACAAAATGGCGAAACTGCCCAAAGAAGCGCTCGCCTGCGGCGTGATCGCTGCCAGCGCGGGCAACCACGCACAAGGCGTCGCACTTTCGGCACAGCGTCTAGGCTGCCGCGCCGTCATCGTTATGCCCGAAACCACGCCCCAAATCAAAATCGACGCCGTCAAAAGCCGCGGCGGCGAAGTCGTCCTCAAAGGCGTTTCCTACAACGATGCCTATGATTACGCGATGGAATTGGCAGAAAAAGAAAAACTGACCTACATCGCCCCGTTTGACGACCCCGACGTTATCGCCGGACAAGGCACGGTCGGCATGGAAATCGTGCGCCAACGCCCCGACGACATTCACGCCATCTTCGTCCCCATCGGCGGCGGCGGACTGGCGGCGGGTGTTGCCGCATTCGTCAAACAAGTTCGCCCGAGCATCAAAGTCATCGGCGTACAAACACAAGACTCCTGCTGCATGAAACAATCCGTAGAAGCCGGAAAAGTCGTCAGCCTCAAAGATGTCGGCCTCTTCTCCGACGGTACCGCCGTCAAAGTCGTCGGCGAAGAAACCTTCCGCCTCTGCCGCGATCTCTTGGACGACATCATCACCGTTGACACCGACGCCATCTGCGGCGCCATCAAAGACATCTTCGACGACACCCGCAGCATCACCGAACCCGCCGGCGCGCTCGCCCTTGCCGGCTTGAAAACCTATGCCGCCCGCAACCGCATCCAAAACCAAACCCTCGTCGCCGTCACCAGCGGCGCCAACATGAATTTCCACCGCCTGCGCCACGTTTCCGAACGCAGCGAATTAGGCGAAGGCAACGAAGGCATTTTCGCCGTAACCATCCCCGAAGAGCGCGGCAGTTTTCTCAAGTTCGTCAACCTGCTCGGCAGCCGCAACATCACCGAGTTCAACTACCGCTACGGCGATGACCAAAAAGCCCACATCTTCGTCGGTCTGCAAACCGCAGGTTCCCAAGACCTCGCCGTCATCAGCCGCCAACTGACTGAAGCCGGGCTGCCCAATGTCGACCTAACCGAAGACGAAATCTCCAAAATCCACATCCGCTACATGGTCGGCGGACGCACAACAAAAGTCGCCCACGAACGCTTAATCAGCTTCGAGTTCCCCGAACGCCCCGGCGCGCTCGCCCGCTTCCTCAACCATATGCAGGGCGGCTGGAACATCACCCTCTTCCACTACCGCAACCACGGCGCCGACTACGGCCGCATCCTCGTCGGCATCGACGTCCCGACCACTGACGATGAAGCATTCGAAGACTTCCTCGAAAGCCTCGGTTACAGCTATCAGGACGAAACCCAAAACGCCGCATACCGCCTCTTCCTCGCTTGATAGGAATGTGCAATATGAAGGTCGTCTGAAAACCTTTTTTATGGTTTCAGACGACCTATTCTTTCAATACAGCAGGACAATGTTAAATTCCAAAACTCCAAACCCATAAAAATAGCGCGGAGCGGATTATTCACTCTCTTTAAAATCCGGTTTTCTTTTAAAACAAGACAACGCAAATCCCTCTGTTTTCAAAACAACCCTAATACCGCCATGAACAAAACTTTCTTCCCCCTGCTCTACCTGCTCGTATCCCTCCCAATTTATGCACAATATGCCGACTACGATAAACCTGAACATTGGAAATTGATTCATACCGACGAATCAAAAGGATTCCGCATGTACGGCAACAGCTTTATCCGCCTGAACACAGAAAACAGAATGATGATAGAAGGACGCCACCATCAAGCCAAACCGTTGAAATATTCGGGCAAGTTTTATACTAAATCACGCTTCATATACCGCATCGATTGTCAGAACAAAACAGGCACAGTGGAAGAGTTTTTCTTTCTGGACAATGAAGGGAATATTCTCGAGCACTCCCTCGTGGATACCCTCCCTGTCGACATGATGCAAACCCCGCTTTCAAAGAAATTGCTCGAATTCACATGCATGTAAGCAATCAGAATTTTATAACACGACAAAGCATCATCAAATCATAAAGGTCGTCTGAAACCCTGTTTGATGGTTTCAGACGACCTTTATGATTTGTACAGAATCGGTTTACAAATAAATTTCTACCAAGAAGGAAATACAGGCTGCAACTTGCTATACCAACTGTGCAGCTTGATCTTCACACACAATCACAGCTTCCAGCCCTACCGATGATGAAATATAGTAAAAATCATATGATTCATGCCGTCTTTGTTCTACATAAAAACTGATGGATGGAAACGACTCAATCAACCATTCAGGACATGATTGATTGTGATACGTCTGAATATCAAAAATAACATTCTGCGTACCGATATTATCAAAATCAAAAAACACTACATCCTGAAAATCCAATATTGAATCATCGTCGAGGAAAAATTTTAGGATTTGTTTTTTTTCCTTATAAACATAGCCGATAATTTCTGCGTCGTGATAATCCTTATCAAAGTTTTTCATACTCTCCTCACTAACCTAAAGCTATACGTGCATCTTCCGAAAAAACTGATTTATCTTCAATTAGCTGCTTAAGATACAATTTAATGAAAGGCAGTTTCCGATGAAATGTCAAAACTTGGAGTGCAGCACTGGTTATTAACTCATTTTCATTTTTCTGGATGACATTCATTGCAAATTCTGCTTCATTAACAGTTATTGGCGCTCTTTTTAAAATACTCAGCGCCTCAATTCTAAGATAAATATCTTCATCAAGATTCTCAAAAAAATCAATTATTTTTTCAAAAATATAACCATAATCAAATTCGCCTATATACACCCTTAAAATGCTGAATGCTTCATGGCGGGCAATATCGGATTCTTTTGAACTTAGACCGATATCCAAAAGAAAATTCGCCAACTCCTCAGACATATCCTCATCAGCGTAATTTTGTAGAAATTCTTCTTTCTCTCTGTCATTGTCAAATTTTTGATAGGATGATTTAAATTCTGCACCATTCATAATAATGATCTCAAAAATATTTTTTGAATTTAATTTTAGTCCCAATTTGATTAACTTATCAGACACATATTCAAATTGCTGATAATACTCGACACGACTGACTATACCGCCCCTATTTTTGGGATTCAACCTTTGTTTTCAGACGACCTTCCCATCTCATTTGGCTTCTGCCCTATAATACCAACCACAAATTTTTACCGTTCCCCCTAAGGACAAATCATGAGCAATTACACCCGCACCTCGCGCGCTGCCGACAGCCTGCGCGACATCAAAATCACTCCGCACTTTCTGCCGCACGCCGACGGTTCGTGCCTGATCGAATGCGGCAACACCAAGGTTATTTGCACTGCTTCCATCGACGAAAACGTCCCGCCGTTTCTTCGCGGCAAAGGTCAGGGCTGGGTTACTGCCGAATACGGGATGTTGCCCGCTTCCACTGCCTCGCGTATGCGCCGTGAAGCCGCGGCGGGCAAACAGTCGGGGCGCACTCAAGAAATCCAGCGCCTGATCGGGCGTTCGCTACGCGCCGTCGTGGATATGGAAAAACTGGGCGAACGCCAAATCCTGATTGATTGCGATGTGATTCAGGCAGACGGCGGTACGCGCACCGCGTCTATTACCGGCGCGTTCGTCGCCCTGCAAATTGCGGCCAACAAGCTGCTTTCAGACGACCTTATTAGTGAAAACCCCATCCGCGAAGCCGTTGCCGCCGTATCCGCGGGCGTAGTAAACGGCGTGCCGCTTTTGGATTTGGACTATCCGGAAGACTCCGGCTGCGACAGCGATGTCAACATCGTTATGACCGCTTCAGGCAAAATCATCGAAATACAGGGCACAGCGGAAGGCGCGCCGTTCAGTTTGGACGAATTGGGCAAACTGATCGCGCTAGCGCAAAAAGGCATTGCCGAATTGACGGCACATCAGCAAGCCGCGCTTTCTTTATAATTACAAATACTTGATAATAAAGAACAAGATCATTAGTTCTTAAAAAACCAAACCGTATTAAATAGCAGATTCAAGGTAAAACTCGTCAAGGTTCAAGCATCTTACTGGCATCTTTACCCCGAATCTGCTTTTTTTCATCTTTAATCAGGTCATTAGTTGAAATTAGGGGAAAAATGTAGGCAATCGGTATAAGCTGTCCAACCTGCTTTTTTGCATCTGAAATTTTAAAAAATCCTGCTTATCCAATACGATATTTATGACAAACGCCATATTAAATCGTCCCTAATTCAGACGAGCGGTCCTAAAACAAGATTAGCGTTAGTTGTATAAATTCAAACACTTATTTACAATATATGGTTCGCTTCGAGTTGCCAAACCTATATTTCGGGGCATCTGAATAATAAAAATTTCAAGGAACACTTATGCCGTTGCTGTCGATTGAATTCGCAGTATTTTTTATTGCTTTTCTGCCTCTTTATTGGGCATTTTTCCGTATGCCGTCGGTGCAGAATATTTTGCTTCTGCTAGCGGGTATGGGTTGGCTGTATCACTTGAATCCTATCTTTGCCGCCGTGATTGCCTGCTATTCGTCCTGCGTGCATTTGCTCGGCCTGTTGATGTCGTCTGAAAACGAAAACATACGGAAATTCTGGCTGGGCTTCGGCGTAGCGACTGCTTTGGCAGTATTGTGTTTCTTCAAATATTTCGATTTTTTCCGCCCGTTTATCCGCCAATACACGGGGCAGAGCGAGATTGTCGATATCTTGATGCCTTTGGGGCTGTCTTATTACACGTTTCAATCTTTGGCTTATTTGGTGTACTGCTGCCGCCATCCGATGGGCGACCGCTTTGCGTGGCATGAGTTGCTGCTGCATTTGAGCTTTTTCCCGACCATTACTTCCGGTCCGATTATCCGCGCGGCGGCGTTTAAGAGCATAGACGGCGAACAGGCGGGGGCTTTGGCGCAGATTCGGACTGCCGAAACGCGCGCATTGGTACGCCCAGCGCTGGCGGTGTGCTTGATTTTGCTGGGCATTGCTAAAAAGTGGTGGTTGGCGGGTGCGCTGGGAGAAGGCTGGGTATCGCCCGTTTTCGAGAATCCCGCCCAATTTGACGGCTGGGGCGTGTTGTCGGGGGTGTACGGCTATACCTTCCAGCTTTTCTTTGATTTTTCAGGCTATTCGGATTTGGTTATCGGGATGGCGATGCTGCTCGGTTTCCGCCTGCCGAAAAACTTTGCCGCACCGCTGCGCGCGTTCAATATCCGCGACTTCTGGAACCGTTGGCACATCAGCCTTTCCACTTGGATACGCGACTACATTTATATTCCTTTGGGCGGCAACAAACACGGCTTCGTCCTGACGCAGTTTAACTTGTTGCTGGCGATGGTATTGTCGGGCGTTTGGCACGGCTACGGCTGGAATTTCCTGCTGTGGGGCGCGCTGCACGGCGTGGCATTAATTTTGCTCAACTGCGGCGACAAGATATTCGGTCGGGACGGTTCACGTCGTCTGAAAATCTTGCGACCGCTTGCCTGGTTCGTCACTTTTCATTTCGTCTGCTTCACTTTCGTCGTGTTCAACACCGGCAGCCTCGCCGATACGCAGATGGTTTTTGATGCCTTATTTACCAACGAAACAGGTTGGGCTGCGCCGAAGCAGGCAGATATCCTGCTGCTTGCCGCGTTTGGTCTGATGATTTTGCTCTACCCGTATTTGCTTCGCCTGTTTGACGGCGCGGTGGCGGCGTTGGAAAAAATGCCGATGTGGCTTTGGTTTATACCGCTGACGCTGGCGTTGGTGTTGATTATCGTATTGGCGCCGTCGGGCATTCCGGGCTTTATTTACGCCGACTTTTAAAAGGACAATCAGAATATGAAACGCTTTATTTCCCTGTTTGCTTCCCTTTTGGTTTGTACCTTTGGCGCGGCGTGGTTCAGCCAAGACTCCATTAATGCCTATTGGCAGCAGACTTATCATCAGGCTTCGCCGCTGGAGCCGTTGTCCGAATACGAATGGTGGCGCACGGGCGCGAAGCTGCAACAAGACGCATACGCCTTTTCAGACGACCTCAAAGCACGTTTGGCAGGACAGCCTGTGATTGCCGAACCGGAACCTCAAATCGCTGAAGACGACGGGTCGTCTGAACAAAATGCGCAGCTCAATGCGTCCGAACCGCACGAAAAAAACCGTCCCGCCAACGGACGCCAAGCTCAAACGGCGCAACACGGCGGACAACCCGAAGCACATCATCTCCCTATTACCCCACCTGCCAATATCGTTCTCGGACAAGGCGACAAAGTCTTTTTTGCGGGCGACTCGATGATGCAGGGCGTTGCGCCTTTTGTCGAAAGAAGCCTGAAAAAACAATACGGCATCCAGTCGGTAAACTTAAGCAAACAAAGTACCGGATTGTCCTATCCCAAGTTTTTCGACTGGCCGAACACCATCGAGCAGACGCTGAAACAACAAACCGACATCCGCCTTCTGGTCGTCTTCCTCGGCCCTAACGACCCGTGGGACTTCCCGAAAGGCAAAAAATACCTGAAATTCGCCTCGCGCGAATGGTCAGAAGAATACCTCAGCCGCGTCAACCGCATCCTGACCGCCGCCGAGCAACACCACGTCCAAGTCATTTGGATGGGCATTCCTTATATGAAACAGGCAAAACTTAACAAGCAAATGCGATATCTCGACAAACTTTTAGCAGACGAGATTAGTCCAAAAGCCTTGTGGATACCGACCGACAAGCTCCTCAGCAACGGCTCGGACACCTACGCCGACTCCGTCAACATCAATGGAAAAATCATCCGCTACCGCAGCAAAGACGGCATCCACTTCTCTGCTGAAGGACAAAAACTGCTCGCGGATAAAATCATGGAAAAAATCGTTTTTCAGACGACCCCTGAAATGAACGGCGAGGAACGCACGGAACAATTATCCGCACGTTAAGCCCGTATCGGCAGCAAAAGGACGGCGTTTTGTTTATCCAATGCCGTCTTTTTCGTTACAATAGCCCTCCGCCGCGTCAAAAGACGTCGTCTGAAACCACACACAGGAAACTCATGAACATCAAAACCCTGTCCGTATCTCTTACCGCATTGTGTCTGTCTGCCGCCGCCCCTGCCGCCGATATGCTGCTGGAAAACTACGGCAGCAGCCGTCCCACATGGCTCTCCAAGCTCAAAAAACTTGACCGCAGCTCAGACGGCAAATTCCGCGTCCTCCAAATCGGCGATTCACACACCGCCGGCGACCTTTTCACCGAACAACTGCGCCTGCGCCTCCAACAAAAATGGGGCGACGGCGGCATAGGCTGGGTTTATCCTTCGAGCGTCAAAGGACAGCGCAGCGCAGCCGTCCGCTATGACGGCTCATGGCAAACCGTCAGCAGCCGCAGCGTTTCAGACGACTTCCCCTTAGGCGGCATCATCGCCAAAGCCAACGGCAGCAGCGTTACCATCAGCGCCAAAGACGGCAGCAGCGGCGAGAAGCAGATTTCCGTCTTCGCCAAACCCGTCCTGCCCGAACAAACCCTGTCTTTCAACGGACGCGAAGTTCCCGCCGGAAGCAGCGGCTGGCAAATCATCCGTAGCACCAGCCGCCTGCCGCTGACCCTCAGCAGCTCCATGCCTTGGGACATCGGCTACATCAATATCGAAAATCCCGGACGCGGAGTAACCGTTTCCGCGCTCGGCATCAACGGCGCGCAACTGACCCACTGGTCCAAATGGCGTCCCTCTTGGCAGGATGACCTTGCCCAAACCCGCGCCGACCTCGTTATCATCGCCTACGGCACCAACGAAGCCTTCGCCCGCGATTTGGACATCACAGCCACCGAACAAAGCTGGCGCAGCTACATCCGCCAAATCAAACAAAGCCTGCCCGACGCGGGCATCCTAATTCTCGGCGCACCCGAATCCCTTAAAAGCACTTCAGGAAGCTGTGGCACACGTCCCTCCACTTTAAGCAGCATCCAACAAATGCAGCAGCGCGTCGCCCGCGAAGAAAAAATCATGTATTGGTCGTGGCAAAACGCGATGGGCGGCGAATGCAGCATGAAAAGCTGGATGAACCAAGGTCTTGCCGCTAAAGACGGCGTCCACTTCTCAGGCAAAGGCTACCGCCAAGCCTCCGACCGTCTCGCCGACAGCTTGATACAAATGGCGGATTAAACAATAAAGGTCGTCTGAAAATTTTCAGACGACCTTTTGTTATGTTCGGGTTATCTCTACGCTTTCATTTAGGGCTCCAAACCGCAGGCAGAACAGTTTGGCGCTCCCTTTGAATCGCGCGTAGCACTATCGTTGCGAATATCAAGCCGAATCATGGCGCGGACGATATAGTGGATTAAATTTAAACCAGTACGGCGTTGCCTCGCCTTAGCTCAAAGAGAACGATTCTCTAAGGTGCTGAAGCACCAAGTGAATCGGTTCCGTACTATCTGTACTGTCTGCGGCTTCGTCGCCTTGTCCTGATTTAAAGTTAATCCACTATAAGAGGGTCGTCTGAAAACAGAAAAAAAAGATCGTGACCGTTTTCAGACGACCTTTGCTCATTCTTTGGCAAATTGCTGCGTAAAGCGGATAAATTCTTCTTTTTTCGCTTTTGCCTTGCCCGAATCGATGGCTGCCTCGGCGGCTTTGACACCGTCAGCCAGCGAAGGCACGACATTGCCGGCATAAAGCGCGGCGGCAGCGTTGAGCATGACGATGTCGCGTGCCGCGCCATGTTTGCCGCTCAACACTTCATCCATTTTCTCCAAAGATTCTTGCGCGTTGGCAACTTTGATTTCGTCCAAATCGCGGCGGATTTCAATGCCGAAATTGGCGGGGTTGATGTCGTATTCGCGGATTTCTCCGTCTTTCAGCTCGGCAACGCGGGTTTTGCCGGTCAGCGTGATTTCGTCCAAACCGCCTTCGCCGCATACGACCAAAACGTGTTTGGAGCCAAGCTGTTTCAATACGCGCGACAGGATGCCGCACAAGTCGATGTGGAACACACCCAAGAGCTGGTTCGGCGCACCGGCAGGGTTGGTCAGCGGACCCAAGATATTGAAAATACTTCTAAACCCGAGCGAACGGCGCACGGGTGCGACGTGGCGCATCGCGCTGTGATGGTTTTGGGCAAACATAAAGCCCAAGCCTGTTTGACGGATGCTTTCGGCAACTTGCTTAGGCGTAATGTTCAACACCGCGCCCATCTGCTCCATCACGTCCGCCGCGCCGCTGGACGAAGAAACGGAACGCCCGCCGTGTTTGGCGACTTTCGCGCCTGCCGCCGCCGCGACAAACATGGAAGTCGTGGAAATATTGAAGGTTTTTGCGCCGTCTCCGCCCGTACCGACAATATCGACGAGGTCGTCTGAATTTTCCAGCGGCACTTTGGCGGCAAATTCGCGCATGACGGCGGCGGCGGCGGTGATTTCCGATACGGTTTCGACTTTAATCCGCAGACCGGTCAGGATGGCGGCGATTTGTTCTGGCAGCACCTGCCCGCTCATAATCTGGCGCATCAGGTCGGTCATTTCATCGTAAAACAATTCGTTGTTGCTGATTAATCGTTCGATGGCTTGTTGCGGTGTAATCATGATTCAATCCTTTTTCGGGTATTTTTACGTCAAACGTCGTCTGAAAGTTTTCAGACGACGTTTGTTTTAAGCGGCGGACGCTTGGAAGTCTTTAAATTCTTCCAAAAAGTTTTTCAACATATCGTGTCCGTGTTCGGTCAAAAGGGCTTCGGGGTGGAACTGCACGCCTTCAATGGCGTATTCCTTATGCCGCACGCCCATGATTTCCTGATCTTCCGTCCATGCGGTTACTTCCAAACAGTCGGGCAGCGTATCGCGGGCGATGACAAGGCTGTGATAACGCGTGCAGGTAACGGGGTCGGGCAAATCTTTGAACATGCCTTTGTTTAAATGGAACACAGGCGAAACTTTGCCGTGCATCAGCGTTTTTGCCCGCACCACATCCCCGCCGAACGCTTCGCCTATCGTCTGATGTCCGAGGCACACGCCCATAATCGGCAGCTTGCCGGCGAAATGGCGCATGGCGGCGACCGAAATGCCCGCTTCTTTCGGCGAACAAGGACCCGGCCCGATAACGAGATATTGCGGTTTCAAAGCTTCGATTTCTTCGAGCGTAATATCGTCGTTTCGGCGGACGACGACTTCCTGACCGAGTTCGGCGAAATATTGGACGATGTTGTAGGTGAAGCTATCATAATTATCGAGAAATAAAAGCATTTCGAATCTAACCTGCTGTTAATTAAAGAATCTTTGTTATTACCGCCTGAATCATACCCGATTTAATACCCGCTTTTGATTTTCTGTTACGAAACTGGGCGCGTTTTAATCCAGTTTTCCACTTCATCTAATCGCCATCGGGAAGCTGATCCAATCTTGTACGGGCGCGGAAATTCTTCCTCCTTAATCATGGCATAAATTTTCGTTTTCCCGCAACCTGTTTTCTCGACGACTTCTTTTATTTTAAGAAATTTCATTTTCTGCCTGCCTTTCGTATTTTCATCAGGCGGTATTTCCGCCGCCTGTCGGATTTGGTTTTGCTGATTTTCAATTCTTTCTTTTAAAGAATCGTTTAAGCCAAGAAGCCCCACACAATACAGGCAACCTTGCCACAACTTCGCCCTCGTAAACTGCCGCGGCCTGCGCCCGAATCTTCCGCTTCGCCTCTTCGGCACTGTCGGCAAATACAGATGCCGACCAACACTTGCCGCCAAACTTGTATTTGAATGTAAACTCTCTCTGTTTTGAATTTTTACTCATTTTCCCCTGCCTTTAAAAACTTCGCTAAATCGGGTTTGAAGTAATTTTCGCCTTTTACGATTTTCCCGTTCTCGTTGAAAATCGGATTGCCGTTTTCGTCGAACTTACTCCAGTTTGACAAATTGACTTCTTGCAGCGCGCCGACCATATCAAACCCCATCATATAGCCCACGCCGATTGCTGTTACGATTTGGTCGCAAAGGGAATCCAGTAGGTCGATTTCCCAGTTTTCGGGCAAATCTACAAGATCGCCGTCAATATTCTTATCAATGGCATCACATACATAAAATTCTTGCGAAAGCTGTTCTGCTTGTTCCGCGTTGCAGGACAACGCCTGCATCATTTCTGAAACTTCTTCAAAATGCGCTCCAATTTGGGTTGCCTTATCTTTTTCTGTTGGATTTGGTTTTGCTGCCTTGAACCAATTAATGATTTTTTCAATGTTCATTTTTTTTAACTCCTATTTAATTTGCACGGTGTATTCTTTTTGGTCATGCGGCTTGTTTTGGTTTACCGCCTGCGCTTGGTAGTAGGCGCATAAGCCGTCTGCACTTGGATAGGTTAAGACGTTGATTTTCTCGACCTTGTAAACTGCGCCGTCCTGTGTTTTAAATTCCTGCCCGATGCGGTATGGGCAGCCGTGTTTTTCAGGGTGTGCTTTCAGGTCGTCTAAAATATCTTCACGCTTTCGGCTTAGATAATTAATCGTGGTTGATAGCTGTCTCAGGTCGTCTGAAATTGTCATTTCGCTGGCCCTTTCTGATATTCGTTTATCTGCACCGCCCCTTTCGGGATTCCTGATAGCTCGATAGTCATGACGACTACGGCGATCAGGATTGCGGCAATTATGTCTTTCATATAATTTCTGCCCGAATCAAATCCTTGCGGAATTGGTTGTAATTAATCAGGCTGATTCCCGTGTTTTCCTCGAACGGAATCAGGATTTTTGCCATTGCGACACGCACAAAATCAGACAATCGGTCGAAGCTGCCAAGCGTCTTATAGTCGTCATGGCGAAGTTCGGGGATTGTGTTTGCCGGTTCGATTGTGTTGTTACATTCAGCAATACGGTAGAAATGCCATGCCGCGTTTAAGACTTCCTCGCGCAACACGTTTTCTTTTTCGCCGATGTCTTTAGCGATGGCGCGTATCGATTTGCCGTTGATGATGTCGAATAAGGCTTGGATGTAGCGTTTCGGTCTGTCGTACAGGCTGGCGGTGTACAAGGCGATTTGCACGCTCGCGCAATATAAACCGACCTTGTCGATGGTCTTTTCAGGGACAACCGCGTCGTATGCTTCGCAATATTGGATCAGCTTCAACACTGGCTTCAGGATTTCACGCCGTTGGTTTGGCGATAGGTCGTCTGAATCATTACCGCGCAGGCTCTCGATTGCCGCCTGTGCTTCATTGGTCGCCTTACTTAATTCACTGTCGGCGTAGATGCAGGCGATGACACGCATTGCGCGGATAAGTTTTTCAAACACGGTTACGCTGATTCGGTCATAACCGTAAACCAGCACTTCATAGTGCATAAGGTTTTTGATGTTTTCGGTCAGTTGCGCGTCAAGGTTTTGCGGTTCGCCTTTGTGCATCGCCATTTTGTTCATGGCGTGGATTGTTGCGATGGCCGACAGCTTGTTACGGTCAGCGCGTTTGTTACCGATATTTTCGCGGGCGTATTTTTTGACGGTTGATTCTTTCTTCGACGCACGTTTTGCAGCCATCATTTGACTTGCCGTCGGTCTTGTTGCTACTGTTTGCATTTTGTTTCCTCGCTAATTTCCGTCCTCTCAACGGCACTGGTTTTACTTGTCTATTTGTTTCACAAATCCGGTTCGAAGAACTCATAAACATTAGGAAAATCAGGCCAGTTTGTAACAATTCCATCGTCACTAATATCAATATGGATATATTCGCCTCTTTTACCTGGTATTAAATCAAACGGAACGTAATAATTATCAATCTTTCCTACCTCATTCCCAGATTTGTCAAACAAGGTGTATATGCCGTTATTGCAGATATTGTCATGTATTACTACTGGCACATCTCCTTGCCAAGATATAACCTTACCTGTGTCAACTTCTATTAATAAATCAAGTTCGCCATCATCATTAAATAAATGGTTTGGCAAGCTTTCTGAAACATTATCATGTAATTCAACTTCTATTCTTACAGAATGAATTTCAACTTCGGTTAATTTGTAAACTTCTACTTTCATTTTTTTGCTCCTAAAATAGTCTAACGTCATGTTAGTTGTCTGCTGATAATTTCATTGCCGCGTCTATCGCGTCGCGCAATAATGGTTTAGACGGCGTTAACTCAATACCATCATCAACCAAAACCCAGCCTTTACGCATTTCACGCTTAACCATGCCGTCAATATTAATTATCCTTTCGATAAAATCTAAACGTTTAGTGTCTAAATTCTTAACAGAAACTAATTCATTAGCTTTTACAAATTCAGGATGGTGGTATCCTTTAAAATGAACCTTTGCTTCATTATGCTCTGTATTCATTCCAACAATTACCCCGATTTCAGGGTAAAAATCTTTGTTTTCATGTTGAACCAAATCGCCGAATTTAAATTGGTTGGTCATTTTTAATCCTTGCCGTGAATGTATTCTTCAATGATTCTTGAGGCTTCGATTAACTTCTCTTCGCCTATTTTTAATTCGCTTATTAAATGTTCGAAATTGTCGAGCGCCTCTTCTGCATGCCAATTAATTTCGCGTATATAAAATTCACAATCATCACTTTCTTTTAAAGCTTTACTGCACAAATCATCAATGTTTTTTAATGATTCTTTTATGTCTCTTAAATAACTCATTCTTTACTCCATAACTCAAAATGGGATTTCATCTGATTCATCATTACCATCAACTGGCGCGGCAGGTGCTTGTCGGCGCGGCGGCGTTGGCGTTTCGCCTTGTGCCGATTGCGCCTGTTGCCCATCATTACCACCGCCGCCCAGCATTTTCATTTCGTTGGCGATGATGTCGTATGCGGTGCGTTCGATGCCGTCTTTGCCCTGATATTTACGGCTTTGGATTTTGCCTTCCAAATACACCTGACTACCTTTCTTCAGGTATTGCCCTGCGATTTCAGCAAGGCGGCGATACATGGTTATGTTGTGCCATTCAATTCTCTCTTGACGCTGCCCGCTTTGGTCTTTCCAGCTTTCGCTCGTGGCGACGCTGAAGTTACAGACGGCTTCGCTGTTAGGCATGAAGCGCGTTTCAGGGTCTTTACCCAAACGCCCGATTAAAATTACTTTATTCAGCATTTTTGCTTCCTTTTAAAACTGTTTTGACAGGCTTCCAAACGGTCTTTCCGTTTACTTCCTGCGCCTGTCTGATTCCTACGATGTGGATGTCAGGATTACCCGCCGACAGCCTGATAAATTCCTCCGCCGTTTCAATCGACGAATATTCAGGGCTGATTTGGTAGCGGGCGTTGCTAAGCCGCTTCCATTTGCGGGTATCCTCGTACCACTTGCAATCCGTTTTGTCATATACAAGCCGCCGCCGTTTTTCTTCTTCGGGGCGGCTTTTGCCAAACACTGCGAACATGACGGCTCCTTACAGGGCGTTGATTTCTGCCTTTTGCTCGTCGGTCAGGTTGTAGGTTTCCAAAACTTCGGCGACCTCTTTCACGCCTGTTGACACCGCCTCCACCAATGCCGCGAACTGTTCTTCAGTCGGCGTGGGCTTAGTTTGCTCTACTACGTCAGCCGTAATAGTGTTTTCGGCAATTTGCTTAAACCGTTCATGATTCTCGCTGCCCAGTTTCAGACGACCTGCGGCACCAATATCGGAAAACCATTTTTTGTATTCCTCGATGCCCTTGTTTGCCGCTGCTTCGCCATCTGCAATCAAGCTGTCTTGCTCAGGGTCTGCTTTTACTTCTTTAGGCGTTTCGGGCGTTTGAATGCGCTGCGCCTCGTCCTCGTCGTAGATTCCGCCGAAACCAAACGCTAGGCGCGCGGCTTGAATCATGGCTTTGTGTCGGAGCATTCGGCGCGGGTGGCTGTCCCACGGTTGGGTATTGCGTTTACACTCTTCCAAGTATTCAGTTACAGTTGTTGGATGGTTTCGGTCTTTGCGGTAGATTTTGCAAGTGCAGCTTTCCGCATCGGCTGTAAATTCCATGCCGTCAAATTGCGGATGGCTATTGATAATTCTTGCCCAGCCGTCCACACCGACAACGGGCGTGATACCGTTGTTTTTATCCGGGAATGCGTAAATCTCTTTGGTAAACGGGTTTAATCCGTATTGCGTTGATACAATCATCAGGGCATTAAATTGCGCGTCTGTCGCATTGCCTTTAAAGGCGGTTGCCTTGAGTGTTTGAACCAGCTCTTTCGGGTCGCCTTGGATGTTGAATTGCTTCGCAAGGGCTACTGCTTGGTTTTGGGCGATACTCATTTTTTAAAATCCTTATTTGTATTGATTCAAAAGCGTTTCGTAATAGGCTTGACAGGCTGTTACACGCTCTTTGATTAGTTCGATTTTTTCTTCATCTCGCATGACGGTTACGGTCGTTATGCGCTTTTCAATCGGGATGGCTTCCACAAGGTCGATGTATTTCTCACGGTCTTCCCACGGTTTCAGCAAATCTTCAGGCGTGGCTAACAGCCAAAAATCAACATCGGCGCGGTCGCAATCAAACAACCACATATAGCCTTGCATTTGCCAGTCGTAACCGGCTTTGATTGCTTTCTTTTCGGCTTCATCGCGGAAAAATGGATGCGTCCCGATGTCCCATGAACACTTCGTGTCAACAATCAGGCGGTCGTCTGAATCGTAAACATCACATTCACCCGTTAGCCAGTCATTGACGCGCCGTTCGATGTTCTTTTGATACTCTTTACCTCGAACCAAACCGCTGTATTTGATGGCGGTTTCTTCCATCAGGTCGCCCTTTTCGGTATAGGCGTTGCCGTCGAAAGATTCAAAGCCGAACAGTTCGCGCTTCGCCATCTCAATCAATTTGGATTTTGCGGTCTCCGTGATGGTCTCGCCTTTGGTTTTTGGCTTGCCGATGATGTCGGAAATGGATGAACATCGAATCTTCATAATCCACCCGCCAAAAGGCTATCCATATAAACCCGCGCGTCAGATTCCGTCTTGAAAACTTTAACGCCCTCCAACTGCGCCCGCTTTGTCTTGTCGGGTCGGTATGTGACCTTGTTGTAGCCGTCAGGCATGATTCTGACTTGATACCCGCCTCGTACTTTTCGCATGACTACGTTCAGGCTGCGCGGTAAGCCCATAAAACCTTTTACTTTTGCCGACAGGCTGCCAGCTAATCCGTATGGTCGATGGTTCATTTTGGCAACTCCCTATGTTTGTAATATCTCATTGATGGCTTACCAGTTTTTTTGTCTAACTTTTCATTGCCGTATTTATCGACTTTAGGCTTAAGAATTGCGATGAAAACAGGTCGAATAAAATCTTCTTGCCCCTTGCAAAGCTCCACGAAATCCATAGCTATCTTTTCGGACGAAAAGTCGCCTGAAATTTGATAGCATCCTGTATCTTTCGCAAAAGATTTTTCTTCATCTTTAATTTTTACGCCAAGTTTATTAAACGAATTTTCAAACTCTTTTTTCTTTGACTTGTCAAATACTGAAAACATTATTTAACCTCCGCGTCGCCGCGCATTCTTTCGCCGGCATTCAGTTGTTCGTACATTTGCGCTATTTCTACTTCGCGCTCCCGCGTTATCCTTGCTGCTTCCCGCATTTCATGGCGGGCAACTTCGTCGCGTATGTTTTCGTATGGGTCGATAGCGTCCACGTCGATAAATGCGGCGTCTGTCGTGTAGTCCATATATGCCTGCGCTTTCGCGTATGCCTGCACACAAAATGCAAAGGCTGCTGACGCGATGATGATTGCTGTGTATTTCATGATTGTTTCCTCGTCTTAATTTAGGGGGTTGCACGCCGAATCTTCCTTGCTAGATTCAGCGTGCTTGGCTGCTTCTTCGTTCAACCTGCGCCGCGGCAACTAAAGGTATCGTCGCCCGCGCATTGTCGCGGTTTGAGGCGGTGTAAAACTTTTCAACAAAACCACCGCCGGCATTCCCACTCACGACTTACGGTCTGCCTACTCTATTCCACTTCATGGGTATTCTTTTCAGGCTGCGATAATCCGCGCCTGCTCGATAAATCGGTCTGCGTAAAAGTCGAGATTTTCGATTCGTGTGTAGTAATGGTCGTCTTCGATAGCGGCTTCCATCACTTCCATCATCTTGTTACTGACCCACGCGGCTTCATCTCTCAGATTCATTCTGTATTCCCACTGGCGCGGGGTTTCGTCTTGGCACTCTTTAAGGGCTTCGCGGTATTCAAACGCCGTCTTCATGACGAGATGTTTGATGTCGTCTTCCAGTGCGGTAAACGCTTCTTGCTTCGCCTCGCCGATTGCCTGCGCTCTCGTGTAGGCTGCGTCTTCGCCTGCCATGCCCCAATCGGATGTAATCGGTTCGCACATCATTCAATGACCTCGCATTTGATTGACGGCGACGATGTGATTTTCAGTTTCGTACCGTCGGGGAAGTAATAGAACATGGCTTTTTCTGTGCCCAATCCCAACTTTCCGCCGATAAATGAAATCGTTTCGATGGTATCTCTGTAAAGCTGGGAAGCGGGGAAGCCTGCTTCGACCTTATCGTCAAACTCGCCCTTTACCCATTGCGCCTTGTTTTTTATGTGTTTGCTCATATCAAGCATTTTGCGTTTCCTCGCGTTGTTGTCTTAATCAAGGGGTCGGGGCTTTCCGTTTCCGCGTGCCGTTGCCCTGCCGTGTGTAGTCGGTTTGTGCCTCCGCGTTGGCGGTAGCTCGCCCAAGCCCTTGATTAAGCCGCCTATCTTCCAAAGCGGCTCTGTTTTCGTTTCTTAGCCGTAGCCGCTGCCGTTGCCGTTGCCGCTGCCGTCGCCGTAGCCGTAGCCGTAGCCGTAGCCGTAGCCGTTGCCGTTGCCGTCGCCGTAGCCGTTGCCGTTGCCGTTGCCGCTGCCGCCGCCGTTGCCGTAGCCGCTGCCGTCGCCGTTGCCGCCGCCGTCGCCGTTGCCGCCGCCGTCGCCGCCGCCGTCGCCGTAGCCGTAGCCGTAGCCGTCGCCGTAGCCGTAGCCGTCGCCGTTGCCGTAGCCGTCGCCGTTGCCGCCGCCGTCGCCGTAGCCGTCGCCGTAGCCGCCGCCAATAGTTTTATCTAGGTAGCTCATGATTGGGCAACCTCTAGCGCGGTACGAATTGATTCAGCAGCGTTACCTGATACCGTAATAATCTCAATCGCTTCAAGCCATACCGAATCAAGCTCACCGCAAATTTTGCTATCTTCTTGCTTGATTCCGTGCCGTGCGACACCTGATAGGCTGATTGATTCTTTAGCCCACCATTTGTACATGCGGCGCGCTTTCGTCAGAATCACTTCATTGCCTGCTTTTTGGCTCAATACCCCAAACCAAACGCCTGCCGAGTAAGTGCGGATAATCACTTCCTTGCCGATGGCAAAGTCATTAATGCCTTTCGCCTCTGTAACTGTTACAGGCGGCAAGGGTTCTTCTTCTGCCTGCTGTTTGCTTTCTGCGCTTGCCAAAATATCCACAAACATCGCCAGCAAATCAGAGGGACTTTTTACTTCAAATTTTTTAACTTCCATTTTGTTTACTTTCTTAAATTAAAAATTTGTGCTGCGGGTTATTGTCTTTTCGGCTTCCCGCCTGCCTGTAACCGTTTGTTCGACTTCCCCCCATGCTTTACCATGTCTTCCTATCGGCTTTCGCCTACCTGAAGGGCGGTTACTGCGTTTCCTGATTTTTAAAGACCGTTGAAACCATGTCAGACTTTGTTTAGCTGTCTGTTTTGTTTCGATGTGTGTATTATAGCAAAGCTAAATATAATGTAAATAGCAATGCTAATCTAATTTGCTATATTTTTTGCTATATATTGATTTTAAAAAGAATTTAGTTCAAACTGATTTGAACCGCCTTGAACAAGGCGAAAAAAAGCCGCCCTAAATCGGCGGCTGTCAAGGTAGTAGCTTGTTGATTTCCTATTTTGGATATGAGAAAGCCCGCATTGCGCGGGCTAGATTTAGATAACTGGCAGGTAGCAACATCGGCAACCTGATTTGTGTGTACATTGTGCATGGGGCAAAACAGGGGCTTCAGACGACCTGTATGCCTTGCCGCTTTGCGATTTACAAAACTCGCAACTATCATGGCAGCCTAAAATCTCAACCTTTTCATACCGTTTAAGCTCTTGCCGTGATTTCGCGCGGGATAGCAACATCAACGGCGCGGCAGAATCAACAAGGCTGGATGACGAAAACTCATGATAATAAAGCCATTTAGGGATTTTGCTTAATCCCCAAACGAAGTTAAACGCGGCAATGATACGTGTGGCATTTAAATCGTCATCGCTTATTCCGTCCGGTGTCTCTAGGGGTTCTGAAAATATAGACTCCAAGATTTCAACGTCTGACGGCTCAGGGTACCGCGCCCAGTATTCTTGAGGGGATACCCACGAAAACAGCCCGCGCGGTTGCGGTTGTGATAATTCATAATCTGCAACCGTCCGACACGCCGCCAATATGTCGCCTGATCGGATTTGCTGCAAACTGATTCTGTATGCTTCGTCTCTATCTATCATGCAATCACACTCCACCAAAACACGCGCCCGATGATGTTCATCTCATCTGCGTCCGCCTCTTCATCGGGATAGGCTTCAGAATTGTAGCTTTTGATGCGGATTTTATTGTCAGGCAGCTTTTGCAGGATTTTTGTCCGCAACAGCCCGCCATGATTGACGGCGTAGATTTTCCCGTCCTTGATAACCTTGTCGGCGGTGTTGATGCCGAGTGTCGCGCCGTCGGGAAATACCGGCTCCATGCTGTCGCCGTCCGCGCAAACGCAAACCACGTCGGCAGGATTGATGCCGTGCCGTCTAAGGGTTGATTTCGAGAAGCGCAGTTTATAGCCGTTGTAGTCCTCGATGTCGTCTGAAAATCCGTTGCCCGCCGATAAATGCACGTCCTTATAAAACGGGACTTCGCAATCATCAGCCGATAACGGCGTCTTACTGTCCCAAACGTCCAGCGTGCCAATTACTGTAGCGTTTGATTCAGGTCGTCTGAAATCTTCTTTCCCGTCTAACCACCCGCGCGGCAAAGATAGGGAATCTTCAATCTGCGCCGCTGCGCCATTGCCTATATTCCGATAGCCATTTACCCACTGGTTTACCTGCGCCGGCGCTTTCCCAATAGCGCGGGCAAATTCCGCTTGGCTGCCGTTAAACCGGCTTTCAATCAAGTTTTTCAGATTATCAAGTCTGCTCATTTCTTTACTCCCAGCTAAATCAACGTTTTAAATTATAAAGCAACGCTATATATAACAATGCTACTATTTTGCTTGCGTTTTGAAAATAGCTTTGCTATACTATTGCTATATTGAATATAGCAAGGTTGAAATATGAACTTAATTGAATATTGCGCCATTCGCGGGAATCAATCTTACCTAGCAAAAAAAACGGGGATTTCACCGGCATTCATCAATCAGATCGCACGAGGCGTTAGAAGTGTTCCTGTTCAGTCAGCGGCACTGATTGAACAGGCAACAAAAGGCGAAGTAACACGGCAAGAGATGTTCCCTGATGATTGGGAAAAGATTTGGCCTGAATTGGCAAAAAAGCAGCGAAAAAAGTGAATAACCGAAAGAAAAGAAAGGAAAGAAGATGAAGAAGCAGGACAGAAACCGCCTGTCAAAGAAAGACAGACGGCTGATTAAAAAGGCGATGCTGAAAGCCGCCGCCAAAGGCAGCGATGAGGTTTACAAAATCGCGCTGGGTTTGAAAGAAGGCTTTGAATTACTTGGAAAGTAGCTCAATCAAATGGCCGTCATCGGTATTTAGCTCCGATTCTTCGAGTTTTTGATGAAGTGTTTGGATGAATACCGCCAATTCTTCGGCTTGTCCTTTGGCTGTATTGCCGTTTAAGCGGATAGAACCGCTGCGGATAAGCTCTTTGGTAAGTATGAAGGATAAGTTGGACGACATTTTTTACTCCGTCGGTTGTTGTGTGGAAACTCGATTGTAACGGAGTGATGACAAATCGGAAAGACGGTTGACTGCCCGGACAGACGGGCGACCGATAAAGAAAAGCCCGCACGAGGCGGGCAATTCCCCTGAATTGCGAGGAAACGATTCAGGTAAGACTAAAAGTAAGGCGAAAGGAATTATGAACCAAAAACAAACGCAATGCAAGAAGATTGTCGAGTATATCCGGCAAAACGGGCATATCACATCTTTGGAAGCGGCAAAATATTTGAATATCACGCAGTTATGTTCTCGGATTATCGACTTGGAAAGCAGGGGCTTTGTTTTCAACAAGCCTAAATTCAAGGTCGGCAACTGTAAAAATCCGGTCGCCCATTACTCTATCGCTAGGTCAGGAATCGAACCATGAATGAATTTATCCCAAACAGTTTTCAGGTTGCAAATTCGGTTGTCGATGAATACCTGTCGAAGATGAGCGGCAATGCGTGGAAATGCTATGTCTTGATTGTTCGGAAAACAAGGGGCTGGCAGAAAACACATGACAGCCTATCAATTTCGCAGATTCAAAAAGCAACCGGAATCAAGTCGGAAGAAACGGTCGAGAAAGCCATTAACGAATTGGTCGAATTAGGGCTAATTGGCAAGCAAAGCAGAATCGGATTGCCGAACGTGTATTTTTTAATTTCAGACCCCAAAAATGGGGGGACACCACCCCCAAAAAATGCACCACCCCCAAAAAATGCACCACCCCCAAAAAATGCACCACCCCCAAAAAATGGGGGAACACCACCCCCAAAAAATGGGGGTCACATAAATACAAAATACAAAAAACAAATATCTACTAACGTAGATATTAATACAGCGCGCGAGGAAACAGCGAAAAAACCGACCAAACACGAAGCCGATTTGGCACTGTTGGCAGAACACGGAATCGCCGGGCAAATTGCTGAAGATTTTTTGACAATCCGCAAAGCAAAACGGCAGCCGCTGACAGAAACGGCAATGCGCCTGATTGCAGCAGACGCGGAGAAATGCGGGATGACGGCGGCGCAAGCAGTTGAATACGCCATCGGCAACGGCTGGGGCAGTTTTAGGGCGGAATGGCTGAAAAACAAAACATTCGGCAGGTCTGGGAATCGTGGTGGTCTGACACACAATCAAACCGCCGATGTGATGGACGACAAAAAATACGGCGACGCGCCGACGACTGATTTTTAGGGGTTTGGGAAATGGCTTTGAAAAACGCATCTGATTTTTTGAAAAGTTATGGCGGCGCAAAAACCGAACAACGGCAATGCGCCGAACATGGCGAATACACGTCAAAAAGCATTTTTCGCGGCGTGTGGACTGGCTGCCCTGTTTGCCAAAAACTGAAAGCGGCGGACGAGATGGCGGCATACGCGGAAACGTTGTGCCGTGAAGCAAAACGCGACGAACTGTCAAAACGCATCGGGCGATCAGGCATAGCAGAACGGTTTAAAAATTGCCGAATTGAAAATTATGCCGTCGATGATGCGGTACCGGGAATGGCAAGGGCAAAAGCCGCCGCCGCCGACTATGCGGAAAACTTCGATGATGTTTTGCAGACCGGGCGGAACATGATTTTTTCGGGTAAGCGCGGCACCGGTAAAAACCATCTCGCTTGCGGCATTGCTCACAAAATCATCAGCAATGGCAAAAGCGCGATTGTCATCACGGTGGGCGATATGTTGCAGACGGTCAAAGACAGTTTCAACGGCGGTAGTGAAAAAGAGGCGGTCGGCGTGTTTGTGAAACCCGATTTGCTGGTGCTGGATGAATTTGGCGCGGGCGGACTGTCTGAAACGGATGGACGGATTTTGTTTTCAGTCATCAACGGGCGATATGAGCGGCTTATGCCGACACTGGTGTTAACCAATCTGTCCCCCGAAGAGTTTAGGCAAAACGTTGATGCGCGTATCAGGGATAGGCTGCGTGATGGCGGTGGGAAATTAATACCGTTTGACTGGGGGAGTTATCGTGCGTGAAACCTGTTACCACTGCGCCCACGCAGATTTTAAAGCCGAATCGGAAAGCACCATGCGCGGATTTGCGAAGTGCGGTAAGGCGCGAAATACGGAAGAAAGGGCGAAATATACTTCGGCGGCTACGAGTGCGATAAAGGTAAGTTTGAAGCCGCGCCGGCGGCAACGATGGCAAAACGGAAAAACGAATTTGAAAAATGGAGAACGAAAAAATGACGAAAATTTGTATTAGATGCGGCGAAGAAAAGCCGTTGAGCGAGTATCACAAATGCGGCTTGGATGCCTATGGGAACAGTATGTTTAAGCCCAAATGCAAGGAGTGCGTCAGTATTGAGGCTAAGTATTACCGCGAGAACAACAAAGAGGCACTAAAACAAAAACGCCAAGAACTGCGAGAAAAGGCCTCTCCCGATGTGGGCGTCTTGATGCGCGAAGCCGCGCAAATGGCAAATCAGGCATTCCCGCTTTTAAGCTCTGCGTATTGGAACACAGGCGCGGCAAAACGAGTTTACGAAGAATTGGGGCTGAAATGGACGTTTTAAGTTTGCCCTACCCCATCAGTACAAATCGATATTGGCGGACGTTCCGCAACCGTCAAATCGTCAGCAAAGAGGCGGTGGCATACAAGGCGCGGGTTGCCGCCATCGCCGCTGAAAACGGTATCAAGCCGACCGGTAAGGCGGTAAGCCTGACGGTGCAGCTAGTCCCAAAGGCGAACAAAGACGGGTCGGCAAGCAAAGTATGCTTGGATTTGGATAACTGCTTAAAAGTCTGTTTAGACGCATTACAGGGTGTCGCCTACGAAAACGACAGACAGGTCAGACGTATTGTTGCCGAGTATGGCAGTGAGCCGGTAGCAGGCGGCGGGTTGGTGGTAAAGGTCGAGGAGTTGGATGAAAAGTAAAACTAAAGCGGAAAAATTACATCTGCAAAAAGTGGCGGATATAGGTTGTATTGTTTGTCGTAATTGTGGGCGGTTTGGTGTTCCTGCCGAGGTTCACCATATCCGAAACGGTGCAGGTATAGGGCGGCGGAATAGCCATTTTGAGACGATTCCGCTATGCCCTGCCCATCATCGGACTGGTGGAGTAGGGATAGCCTTTCACGCCGCGCCGCGAACATTTGAGGCGACATATGGGACAGAACGTGAGTTATTAAAACAGGTTGAGGGGATTTTAAATGGCTGTTGATTGTTTGAACTGGAAAAGCGGTTTGGAGTATGACGAGATACGGGCAAATAGAGAGGCTGCAAGAGACGCAGAAGTTTTACGCCTGATTGAAATGGGCGGAGTGGTTTTATCGGATTATCCTGATTACATCATCTTTAAAAACGGGGATGTTTTTTCTACATTATGCCGCAAGGTTGTGAAGCTAAAACCCGGGAAGAAGAAAGCTGGGTATAGGTTCATAGGGTTAAATAAAACAAACGGGGAACGTAAATACGAGATGGTGCATAGGCTCGTTGCAAAAACTTTTATCAAAAATCCTGAAAATTACCCCGAAGTTAATCATAAGGATGGAAATAAAAACAATAATGATGCATCTAATTTGGAGTGGGTTACAAGCAAGGGGAATATTAGTCATGCTATTAAAACAGGTTTAATTAAAACAGGGGGTAATTGTAAATTAAATGATATTGCCGACGTTGTATCTATTTTTAAGGCGCACGGCAAATACAGAGATATTGGCAAACGGTTTGGGGTTTGCGCGCAAACTGTTTGCAATATTAAAAAAATGAAAGGTTTTTACGGTCGCCGCCTTGAAGAATTGGGGATTATCAGCGTGAAAGGTCGTCTGAAATGAACGAAGCGAAATTTATGCTGACACCCAAAAACAAAAAGGAAGTCATGCGGTCGATTTGGGGTAACCTGAACGGCTGGTTTGAAAACGGCAATTTAGACATCACGATCCGCCCGCACAAATCGAAACGCAGTATCGAACAAAACCGCCGCTTGTGGAAAATTTACGGGGAGTTGGCGGATAAGGCGTGGGTCAATGGCAGGCGGTACAGCGCGGAAACGTGGCACGAGTATTACAAGGGCGTGTTGCTTGGTTTTGATATTAAAGCCATGCCCGACGGCACAGAAGTCAAAACGCCGATAAGCACGACAACGCTTAATACGGCGGAAATGACGGACTATCAAAACCGCTTGCAGTCGTTGGCGGCAGGGGAATTTGGAATAATTTGGGAGTTTTGATGTATAAAAATGTGGAACAAGTCTTACGAGATGTTTATAAAATTCAAGGTGTACGGATGGAGCCGCTGAATAACACGGCTTCGGTCTGTGCTTGGTGCGAAAGCAAGGGCGTGATGGGTGGCGGTGGAGAATTGACGCAAGCCGAGACGCACGCAAACGCTGCGATGATTATCAGCCGTATCGAACGTGTGCTTAACCGCTATGAGTTGGCGGCGGTAGAGTGTAAATACAGCAGCGACTTGAGTGGGGTTATCGACCTGACGGCATACATCGAAGAGCAAAACAACGGCGTGAATCTGTTGCTGTGTGATGCGATTTTATCGAATCTGTTCACGGAGCAGCCGAAGAAAACCGCCATCATGGATAAATACGACGTGTCAAACGGTCATGTTTACCGACAGTTTGAGAAAGTGGGGAAGATTTTAGCGGTGATTGAGACATCAGCTTATTTGAAACTCTATGACGAGTTTAAACAATGTGGCATAATTTCATAACCCACATTACTACACAAAAAGGATGAAAAATGAAGAATCTGATTCTTGCTGTTGTTGTCGCTGCCGGTCTGGCAGGTTGCGCTGGTACTAATTTCAACTGGAACAACGCCCGTCAAATCAAAGAGGGCATGAGCGAGCAGCAAGTTTTGTCCCTGCTTGGTAAGCCAAACATGACGACATCTACACCAAACGGCTTGATTTATGTATGGTCGTTCGCAAATGGCTTTACTGGTTCAGCGCGTTCCGTCTCTGTCGTAATGAAAGATGGTGTTGTGGTTTCTGCCCCATCTATTCCCAATAGCTATTAAACACTTGACATAGCGGAGGAAAATGTTAGAATTATGCTATAGTTTGGAAATAGCTATATAAACCGCCTTTATTGGGCGGTTTTTGCGTTTTCAGACTGCCTGAATTTCAGGTTTCTAGCCGTGCCATGATTGGCAAAAGGCAAAAGGGGCGGCGTAGCCGTTGAGGAAGATGACGCGGACGCTTCCAAATAAACAGGGGGTCGCGCCCCACTCTCCTTGTTGGTCTCTGTAAAAAAACGCGGAGCAAGTGAAACAGCGTTTGCCCGTCCTAATGGTCGCCTGCCATGACAGGCTGTAAAGCGGTTCTTGCACATAGCCCCTGCTGTTATCGGTATGGGGCTATCCATTTTTCATGGCGTATTACTCTCCTTTGCCGTCTGTATTCTGATCCAAGATTGGAATTAGGCGGCTTTCTTTTTTCTGTGAGGTTCGATATGAGCGAAAAAGAAAAACGCCCTATCGGGCGTCCTAGTAAATTCAGTCAAGACTTGGCTGAGAAGATTTGCGAACAAATCGCGCATGGTAAAAGTTTGCGTGCTATCTGTGCTGAAGATGATATGCCATCAACCTCGACCGTTTGTAAGTGGTTATTTGAAAACCAAGAGTTTTCGGAACAATACGCGCGCGCGAGAGATAAGCAGGCGGACTATTTCGCGGAAGAGATTATCGAGATTGCCGATAACGTGGAGGCGGAAAGTGCGTCAGTGGCAAAGGCTAAATTACAGATAGACGCCCGCAAATGGGCAGCGTCAAAGATTGCGCCGAAGAAATACGGCGACAAATCGGAGCTTGACGTTAAATCGAGTGATGGCAGCATGACGCCGACGGTACGCTTAGATGCTGAAGAATATCGCAAGATAGCTGAAGACGTTTTGCGAAAGATTTAGCACAAAATGCCAATCCCATAGACGGCTTTAATGCCATTTCTGATTAATTTCCCAATGGAATTTAAAATAAAATGGCATTACAGCAATTTGATGAAAAAGAAATATCGGTCATTCGTGATTTTTGCTTTCGCGATTTATACACATTCACGCGCTGGATGTTTCGAGAGCGGCGCGGTTACCAATGGACGCAGGCGAAGCATCATGAGTTAATATGTTCTGCGTTGATGCGTGTTTTTAACGGCGAAACAAAACGCCTGATTATCAACATTCCGCCGCGCTACTCTAAGACAGAGATAGCGGTTGTGAACTTCATCGCGTGGGCGATGGGTCGTGCGCCTGATAGCGAGTTTATCCATGCGAGCTATTCATCGACGTTGGCGGTAAATAACTCCGTGCAGATTAGAAACCTTGTCCAGCATGAAGAATATCGGGCGATATTCCCAGGTGTGGAGCTTGCAAGCGAAAGCAGTCATCACTGGAAGACGACTGCGGGCGGCGTGATGTACGCAACAGGTACAAGCGGTACGATTACAGGTTTCGGCGCGGGCAAGCATCGGGATGGTTTCGGAGGCGCACTAATCTTAGACGACCTGCATAAGGCTGACGAAGCACGAAGCGAGGTCAGACGGCAAAACGTCATCGACTGGTTTCAAAACACGCTGGAATCACGGAAAAACAGCCCTGAAACACCCATTGTCGTGATTATGCAAAGGCTGCACGAGAAAGACATCGCGGGCTGGCTGCTTGATGGCGGCAACGGCGAAGAGTGGGAGCATTTGTGCTTATCCGCCATTCAAGACGACGGCACGGCGTTGTGGTCTGAAAAGCACGACATCGAGACGCTGCGACGAATGGAGCAAGCCGCGCCGTATGTCTTCGCTGGGCAGTATTTACAACGCCCTGCCCCGCCCGATGGCGGCACGTTCAAACCTGACAATCTGCAATTTGTGAAAGCCCTGCCCACTGGGAATATCCGATGGGTGCGCGGATGGGACTTGGCGTCCACTGCAAACGACGGCGACTACACAGCAGGCGGCAGGCTTGGTGTTACAGAAGATGGGCGGTACATCATCGCAAACGTCGTGCGCGGTCAGTATGGCGCAGACGAAAGGGATAGGATATTGCGAAACACGGCGCAAAAAGACGGCGTGAAAACGAAAGTATCTATCCCGCAAGACCCTGGTCAAGCTGGTAAGTCGCAAACCCTGTATCTAACCCGTCAACTGGCGGGTTTTTCCGTATCTGCCAGCCCCGAATCGGGCGACAAGGTAACGCGCGCCGAACCGTTCGCCGCACAAGTCAACATCGGTAATGTGATGGTGTTGGATGATGGTACATGGGACACAGATGCGCTGATTGCTGAGATGCGGATGTTTCCAAATGGTCAACACGACGACCAAATAGACTGTCTGAGTCGTGCGTTTGGCGAGCTACTAGACACCCGAACAGGCATGATTGATTACCTGCGTTCGCAGGTCGAGGCAAACAAATGAGTAAAAAGACACCTTTATCACAAGGCTTTATTGCCCGCGTTGCTGCCGGTGTCCGTTATGCCTTTACTGGCAACGCGGATGCTTGGATGGATGCGGGCGAGCCTTTAGCTCCTGTCGCGCAGCAGGCAGAGGGGCGGCGGTTCGATTATGAGCCGTTCTACAACGTCGGGCATTCTAAGCCGCGCGAACGGGAAGCAATAGGCTTCGCACAATTGCGCGCCCTTGCCGATAACTACGACGTGTTGCGGTTGGTTATCGAAAAGCGCAAAGACCAAATGGAAGGCTTGAAGTGGACAATCCAAAAGCGCGATATTGCATCAACTGCAAACAACGAATCACAGCGCAAAGACCGAAAGGTCGATGAAGCCATTGCGTTCTTTCAGTCGCCTGACAAAGAGCATACATGGTCGGATTGGCTGCGCATCTTGCTGGAAGACCTGTTTGTTATTGACGCGCCGTGCATCTACCCACGCAAAACACTGGGCGGAGACTTGTACGCCCTTGAAGTGATAGACGGGGCGACGATTAAGCGTGTACTGGACAATACAGGCCGCCTACCCTTGCCGCCTGAAACGGCGTATCAGCAAATCTTGCACGGCATGGCGGCGGTTGATTACACGGCGGACGAATTGATTTACCGCTCACGCAACAATCGAAGCTACAAGGTTTACGGCTATTCGCCCGTTGAGCAAATCATCATGACTGTGAATATCGCCTTAAAACGGCAGATTCACGCGCTGGAATACTACACAGCGGGCAGCGTTCCCGATGCTTTGGTCGGCGTGCCTGAAACGTGGTCGGCTGACGACATTCAACGCTTTCAAGAATACTGGGATTTGTTGTTGTCAGGCGAGACGGCGGAACGGCGCAAAATGCGGTTCGTTCCGGGCGAATTGTCCCGAAACTTTAAAGAGACCAAGCAGCCGCCGCTTAAGGACGTTTACGACGAATGGCTGGCCCGCGTCGTCTGTTTTGCGTTTAGCGTCGAGCCTACGCCGTTCGTAGCGCAGGTAAATCGCAGCGTAGCAGAGACGAGCCGTGAGCAGTCGTTATCCGACGGCATGAGCAGCCTGAAGAACTGGGTTAAAGCCCTGATTGATGACGTGCTTTCCCGTTACATGGATATGGCGGCCTATGAGTTTGTTTGGCAGGAAGAGGAATCACTCAACCCGAAAGAGCAGGCAGAAATTTACGCCATCTACAAAAACGCAGGCATTCTGACCGCTGATGAAATCCGTGCCGAACTGGGTAAAGAGCCGTTACCGGAGCAGCCTGATCCGAATCAGCAAGACGACAAGCAGCCCGAAAAGCAACCAAGCCAAGAGGCTGAAAAGCTGGGGAAGTCGGAAAGCCCGATGAGCGAAGACGAAGCCGCCGCGCTTATTGAGGCTTATTTGCTGACGCGCGTGGACGGCATGGCTGAACAAATCACCGCGCTGATTGACGGTGCTGCTGTTGATTGGCAGGCTGATGACCTCGCCGCCGAACTGAGCCGAGTAGCAAAAATCGTTACCGATGGTTTGGACTTTGGCGAGTGGGACGGCTTGTCTGATGTGGTCGAGCCGATTATCAGGCGAGCGGCTGAAGATGGGGCGGTTGCCGCCTTGTTGCAGGTCATGCCTGACCCTGCTGTCGGTATGGTTACGAACATTCGCAGCCGTGCCGTCAAGTGGGCGCATGACCGAGCCGCCGAAATGGTCGGCATGAGGTGGGTGGGCGGCGAGCTTATCCAAAATCCTGCCGCCGAGTGGCAAATCACAGAGGGAACGCGCGAAATGATACGCGCCCAAGTGGTCGAAGCCATGCAAAACGGCGACAGCGTGCAGGAATTAGCAGGTCGTCTGAAAGAATCTCACGCCTTTAGCAATACCCGCGCCCGAACTATTGCCCGAACAGAAACGGCGATGGCGGACAACATGGGCAACCTGATAGGCTGGGAAGAAACGGGGCTTGTTGCCGGTAAGCAGTGGATAACCGCCGAAGACGACAAGGTTTCCAAAATTTGCAATACGAACGGCAAGATGGGCGTGATTGGGCTGCATGAGCATTTCGCACATGGCGGCATGACGCCGCCTGCCCACCCTAATTGCAGATGTACGGTCGTCCCTGTTTTGGCAGAGGATATGCCGAAAGTTTAGTTTTTACTGTTGGTAGTGTTGGGGTTTGCCGCTCTCTTTACGGGGGCGGCTTTTTTTTGGAGTACAGAATGGCAAAGTTATACGCAGAAATCGCCAAGATGGAAGCGCAGGACGACGGAACCGTCAAAGTTTGGGGTTATGCCTCAAGTGAGGCGGTCGATTCGGACGGCGAAATCATCGCGGCGGAAGCAATGAAAGCGGCTATTCCCGACTATATGAAGTTTGGCGCGGTGCGTGAAATGCACGGCTCAAACGCTGCGGGGACAGCTATCGAAATCAACGTCGAAGACGACGGGCGCACATTCTTTGGCGCGCATATCGTTGACCCTATTGCGGTTACGAAAGTCAAGACAGGCGTTTACAAAGGTTTCTCAATCGGCGGAAGCGTTACCGCCCGCGACGAGTTGAATAAGTCGCAAATCACGGGCTTGAAGCTGACAGAAATTAGCCTTGTTGACCGCCCTGCAAATCCTGACGCGGTGTTTACCTGCTACAAGGCAGATAAGCCCAAAGACGGTGAAGAGGCTGATAAGGACGACAAGCCAGCCGATAAAGCTGACGAAACGCCTGCCGACGACACCGAAAAGGCAGACAGCGATACGGTCGATGAAAAGGTTGACAACAAAGAAGACGATAAAAAGGACGAAGCCGAAAAATCGGCAAGCGTGAATTTGTCTGAATCTGAAATCGCCATCTTGAAAGCGGTATTGGCTAAAGCCGAAAAACCGAAAGACGAGCCGGTCGCTAAATCAATGTACCAAGTCAAATCACTGGCTGACGTGCTGACGTCGCTGAAATGGCTGATTGAGGACGCAGCCTACGACAACATCGATGAAACCGTTATCGCGCAAATCAAAGAATCAGCGGGCAGCCTAGCCGAATCGCTGAAAGCGTTGACAGTAAGCGAAGCCGACAAGCTGGTTGATGGCTTGGCAGCTAAAGCCGACAAATCAGACGACCTTGCCAAAGCGGAATCGGCTGACGAACTGGTAAAAGCGCAAGACGCGCTGAAAAAATCGAATGACGCACTTGCCAAAGCGCAGGCGGAAATCGAAAGCCTGAAGAAACAGGCAGCCCCACCGAAAGGCAGCACCAAAGCCATCGGCAAAGCAGAAGATAGCGGCGAAGACCCTCTGAATGGTTTTCAGCCGATTGTGAAGAATGACGGTTCGCTTGATGATGTGGCAACACTCGTCAAGGCAGCACAAACAGGTCGTCTGTAACACCGCTTACAGGCGGTTTTTTTATTATCAGGAGCGATAAATGAAGAACGTGAATCAAATCACAAAAGAAACAATTGAGCTGATGAAGTCAGCTCAAGCAGGCGGCGAGCCGCTGAATAAAGGTTTTACTCAGCCGACCAGTTTCACAACTGGTCTGCAAACCTATGACCTTTCCGCGCCGTCTCAGAAACTCTATCCGGTATTGACCCCGTTGCGTAACCGTATCCCCCGCGTTGGCGGCGGTCGCACCATTGGTTCAAACTGGAAAGCCATTACTAATATCAACGTCGGCAATCAACGCGCGGGTATCAGTGAGGGTAAACGCGGCGGCGTTATCAATCATGAAATCGTCGAACGTAACGCGCAATTCCGCGCCATCGGCTTGGAGAACCAAGTAACCTTTGAGGCAGACTATGCTGCGCGCGGTTTCGAGGACGTGAAAGCGTTGGCGGTAGCCCAAACTCTGCAAGCGACTATGGTTGCCGAAGAAATGATTTTGCTGGGCGGTAACACCAGCCTGAAATCAGGCGTTACCCCTACCCCGACCGCTGTCGCCTCTAACGACACTTTGGGCAAAATCAGTGCCTCTACCCTGTCCATCGTCTGCGTGGCTTTGGGTTTGCAGGCATATTGGGACGTAGCAGGCGCAAATAACGGCGCAATCGGTCAAAGCCTGAACATCAAAACTGCTCAAGTCCCTGCCAAAATCACACGCCAAAACGCTGACGGCACGACCGACACATTTGGCGGTGGCTCTGCCCAAAAATCTGCGGCAGCTTCCGTTTCTGGTGTTGGCACAGGCAAAAAAGTAACCGCCATGATTCCAGCCGTTCGCGGCGCGGTTGCCTACGCTTGGTACTGGGGTGCGGCTGGCTCTGAAAAACTGGGCGCGATTACCACTTCTGCCAAAGTGGAAATTTTGGCAGACGCTGAGGGTACTCAAACCGCTGCTTCCCTGCCGTCTGAAGACAATTCGACTTCAGTGCTGGAGTTTGACGGCTTGCTGACCCAAATCGCCCTGCCTGATTCAGGTGCGTTCTGGTCGGACAATAAAGGCAACGGCTTGACTTCCGACGGCGCGGGCGGCGTGTATGAATTTGAAGAAGCGTTCGCGCATTTCTTTACGCGATACCGCTTATCGCCCGATACCATCTACATCAACGCCCGCGACTTAGCTGCGTTGACCAAGCTGATTATCGGCAACGGTGGTGCGCCGCTGATTAAGCTGAAAGTGGACATCGACAACGCCGCGAACATTCGCGCGGGTGTGGTGGTTGGTTCATACCTGAACAAAATCACAGGCGATGAACTGAACATCGTGGTTCACCCGAACTTACCAGCCGGTACTTACCTGTTCTACTCGACCCGTCTGCCTGCCTATGTGCAAGGCATTGGTAATCTGCTGCAAGTACGCACGCGCCAAGAGTATTACCAAATCGAATGGCCGCTGCGTACCCGTATGTATGAATACGGTGTCTATGCGGACGAGTTGCTGCAAGGTATGTTCATGCCTGCGTTTGGTATGATTACCAACGCTGGTTAATCCTAATAAGGTCGTCTGAATTTTCAGGCGGCCTTTTCTTTTTGGAGAATCAAAATGACTAAATTGGTTAAATTACAAGCACCTGAGGGCTTTACCGATGTTTCCTTTGGTAGCCAAAGCTACACAGTTGGCGAAGACCGCATCGTGGAAGTCCCCGCCGAAGCCGCGCAATTCTTGTATCAATTCGGCTTTGGCAACGTTGTGGCTGAAACTGCCGAAACTGAAGAGCCTGAAAAAGCCAAGCGCGGACGCAAAGCCAAGACCGAGCAGCCGGCAGAACAGCCAGCCGAACAGGCTGAAACTGTTGAAGCGGTAGAGCCTGCCGAAGCCGAACAGGCTGAAGCCGAGCAAACCGCCGAAGCTGAAAAGGCTGAATAACGATGACCGCCCTTGTCTCTCTTGATTTATTCAAACAGCGACTAGGCGTTACCCACGATAAGCAGGACGGATATTTCCAAACCCTGCTTAACGGGGTATCGGCGGCTGTTGAAGCCTATATCGGGCGAAAACTCGAAGCGGCGGATTACGTCGAGCGTTACAACGGCAACGGCAAAAACCGCATCGTCCTGAATCAATACCCTGTCCTATCCGTGTCGTCCGTGAAAATCAACGGACGCATGGCGAACGACTGGGATTTTGATAATTGGCTGCTGATACGCCATGCCTGTTTTGCACAGGGTATCCGAAACGTTGAGGTATCCTACCGCGCAGGCTATGAAACCATACCCGCCGATATTCAGGAAGCCATCTTGATTATTGCAACGCAGCGCATGAACGAAATCGAGAACAAGGGCGTACAGTCGAAAACACTTGCAGGCGAAACCATCTCGTTCTCTACGTTCAGTGATTCGGGCGGTATCCCCCCGTCAGCGTTTGCGATACTCAATGAGTACAAGCGGAAAGGCGTGTGATGCTGAAGATGGAATTTATCGGCGGCGATGTTTTGGCTGCGGTGTTGCGCTCCTATGGCGACAAGGTTCAGACGGCTATTGTGCAGTCCATTGGTCGGTCGGCGTTGAAGTTGCAAAGCGAAGTCATGCAAAACCGTCTATCGGGGCAGGTGTTGAATGTACGGACGGGTAATCTGCGTCGGTCGATACACCAACGCGTAACCAACACGGGTAGCGCGGTAATCGGCGAAGTAAACACAAACGTCCGCTACGGCAAGGCGCATGAATATGGCTTTGCAGGCACGGTAAACGTCAAGGCATCTTTGCGTCAGGCCCGTCAGGCATTTGGGCGACCGCTCAAATCCCCGCGATACGTTCAGGTGCGCGCGCATTCCCGCAATGTTCGTTTGCCTGAACGGTCGTTTTTACGAACGGCTTTGCGCGATATGAAAACTGAGATTGAAGCCGATTTGAGAAACTCCGTTAAAGGGGCATTGCGATGAACCGTGAAGCGATTTATTCCGCGCTGTGGGCGAAGCTGGACGCATTGGACGGTTTTGTTACCAAGAGCCGAAAGCTGCTGCACTGGAACGACGTTAAACGCTACGACCAGCCCGCGTTATTCATGGCGCAGGGCGATATGCAGGCGGTAACGCTGACAGGGCAGGAAACCAAGTGGATTTTGCGCGTCGATGTGTATCTGTACGTCCAAACGTCAGGCGAGCCGCCCGCACCCATCATGAATCCGCTTATTGACGCGGTGTGCAATACCGTGAACGCCGTCCACCCTATCACGGGCAAGACGGCTTTAGTGGTCGATGGTGCGGACATTGAGTATTGCCGTGTCGAGGGTATGGTGGAAACAGACGAGGGAACGCTTGGCGAGCAGGCGGTTTGTATTATCCCGATTGTGATTTGTGCCGCGTAATGCGGTTTTATTTTGAAAGGAAATGTCATGCAGTTGACGTTTGGTAGCGGCGAAGTGTTCGCCGAAATGATTACGGATGCCTATGGCAACCGTGTGCAGAACGCAACGCCCGTGCGAATCATGGGCTTGCAAGAAATGTCCGTTGACTTGTCGGCGGAATTGAAAGAGTTCTACGGTCAAAACCGCTTTGCGCTGGCTGTTGCACAAGGCAAGGTCAAAGTGTCAGGCAAATTCAAGGGCGCGTTAATCAACGGTCTCGCCCTGAATACCCTGTTTTTCGGCGCAGAATATGCAACCGGCACCATGAAAGCACTCTGGGCGGATGTAACGGGTAAAGCGATTCCAGCAAGCGGCGCATATACCGTGCAAGCAACCGCCCCTAACGGTGGTCGCTTTGTTGAAGACGCGGGCGTAATGGGTAGCGATGGTACGGCATACGTCAAGGTCGCCAGTAATCCGACAGCCGGTCAATACATGGTGTCCGCAACAGGCTTGTACACTTTCCACGAATCGGAAAAGGGTAAGACCGTTTACCCAAGCTTTACCTATACCCAAACCATGCCGTCAGCCAAGAAACTTGAACTGACTAACTTGGCGATGGGTAATACGCCGACCTTTAAGCTGAAATACCTGACGCAGTTCAAGGGCAAAAAAGCCCTGTTGGAACTGGAAAGCGTAACCAGCGGCAAACTGGGCTTGTTCTCAACCAAAAACGATGACTTTTCTGTCCCTGAAATCGACTTCACGGCACAAACCGATGAGGCGGGCTTTAAAGTTGGTACGTTGTGGATCCAAGAGTAATCACGCAGACCGTCTGAAAGGGCGGTCTTTTTATTTGACCTGAATTAGGAAACAAAAATGACAGTACGAATTAAAGGCGTAACCGTTGAATTGAACGGCACAAATTACGTTATCCCACCTATCGCACTTGGCGCACTGGAGCAGTTGCAAGAACGTATCGGCACATTTGACGGCAACGTCCAAGACGTAAAACAAATCTCTACCGTTATCGATTGCGCCCATGCCGCCATGCGTCGGAACTATCCCGACATGACGCGTGAAGAAGTCGCCGACTTAATCGACATTGGTAACATGAATGAAGTGTTTGCCGCTGTGATGGACGTATCAGGCTTGAAACGCAAAGAACAGGAAGCCGCACAAGCGGGGGGAGTTCAGGCGGCGGACTAAGTTTCGGCGCGATGATTGCCCACGTCTGCGCCTCTACGGGGTGGACGTGGGACTACGTCGCCGACAACTTGGATTTGCCGCGCATACAGTATTTGAACGAGTATTGGCGCGAACATCCGCCCGTGCATATCTTGGTAGCGTCGTACATGGGCATCAAGCCGTCGTCGGGCGTCGTACAAAGCGAAGCGGACGAAGCCGAAGCCATCAATATGTTTGGCGGTAACGAACTGTCTGAAGACGAATTTAACGCCTTACTGAAAGCGAAAGGAATTATCTAAATGGGCAATGCGATTTTTCCCACGTTCCCCGGCTTGAAGTGGGGGCGGAAGAAAACGGCGGTGTGGAGTACCGGGACGCAGAAATCGGCAAGCGGTCGTGAATTGCGAACCGCTTACTACACCTACCCGCAATGGCGGTTTTCGCTGTCGTTTGAGGTGCTGCGGACAAAAGCGTCCGTCAACGAACTGGAGCAACTGGCGGGATTCTTCAATGCCCGCAAAGGCAGCTTTGAAAGTTTTTTGTACGAAGACCCGACCGATAACGCGGTAACCGACCAGCCCATCGGAAACACGGTGCAGGGCGTTACGCGTTACCAGCTTGTCCGTTCGATGGGCGGTTTTATTGAGCCTGTATTGGCAGTCAAAGAACGACCCGCCGTCAAAGTGGGCGGCGTGGCTTTGACTTATGGGCGCGATTATTCCGTTACCGATAAAGGCGTTTTGGTTTTCAACACGCCGCAAACGCCGGGTCGTCCGATTACATGGACGGGTGGTTTTTATTTCCGCGTGAGATTCACATCTGACACAGTGGATTTTGAAAACGTTTTGGGCAGCCTGTGGGCAGCCAAAAAGATTGAGTTTACGAGTGTGAAGTTATGAAGACAGCGACAAAAGAACTGATTGACTTGCTACACGGTAGCGACGAGTTTCAGATGGCGGATTTGTACACCATCACGCTTTCTGGCGGGCAGGTGCTGCGCCATACCAGCGCAGATATGCCCGTCGTTTGGGATGGGCAGACCTACGAAGCGCATAAGCTGATTATCAAGCGCGGGGCAACCCGTATCGCTGTCGGCTTGGACGTGGATTCCAACACACTGCAAATCGCCTCCGACCCTGATTACAGGCTTGAGGGATTGCAATGGGCTGAAGCTGCTTTGGGCGGCGTGTTGGACGGCGCGCGGGTCAAGATAGACCGCGTTTTCTTTGGCGTCGGTGCGTCATCTATTGGCAATATGGTTGAGGACGCAAACACCGTCTTAGAGGTTTCTGGCGTGAATCGAACCGAGACAAAAACGCTGCAAGTTCGTGGCGATTTACCGAATGAATTTGTCTTGTCATGCGACATCGCGCTTGAAAACGCAACGTCAATCTATGGCAAGCCCTACCCGCGAATCGGTGCTGAATTGTCTGTTACCTATACGGACAATTCCGTCGGCTATTTTAGCTGCTGGTACGAAGATGCGGTCAGCGGTAGTACAAAAACGCTGTCTGAGCGCATTTCGGCAAAACATGAAATCCCCGCAGGTAAGACGGTCAAGGAAATACGCAGCCTGATTATACAGGCGCGGTATCAAACGTCCGATTCCATTCGGATTTCGGGTGTTGATTTACGGTCGGCTGCCGATGTTGACGGCTCTCTTGCCGAACTTCGCCCTGTCGGTGCTGTGAATATCTTTTCCGGTCGCGTGTCGGACGTATCGGGTAGCAGGTCGTCTGTAAAGGTTGACGTCAAATCAGACATCGAGCTTTTGAACGTATCAAGCCCGCGCAACATCTATCAAGCGGGCTGCATGAGGACGCTCTATGACGAGGGCTGTAAAGTCAACCGCGAGAAATTCACGGTGGACGGTCGTGTAACGGAAAACAGCCAAACAGGCAATGCGCTGAAACACAATCTGACGCAGCCTGACGGGTGGTTTTCGCAGGGCGTGATTAAGTTTACGAGCGGGCGAAACGCAGGCTTGAGCAGGACGGTCAAGGTGCATAGCGGCAATACGTTCGAGTTTGCCCTACGCCTACCCTATCCGCCGCAAGCGGGCGATGTGTTTAAGGTTTATCCCGGCTGCAATAAGCGTCAGGATACCTGTAAAAACAAATTCAATAACATCGTGCATTTTCGCGGATTCCCGTATATCCCGTCTGCTGACACGGTGGTTTAAGAGGTCGTCTGAAATGGATTTGCGAGAACAAATCATCGAAGAGGCGCGGTCATGGCTTGGTACGCCCTATCATCATTTCGCAATGGTCAAGGGCGCGGGTGTGGATTGCGCCATGTTGCTTGTCGGAGTTTACGGCGCGGTCGGCATCGTCCCCGATGACTTCACGCCGCCCAAATATTCCCGCGACTGGCACCTGCACCGCGACACAGAGCGGTATTTAGAGGTCATTGCCAAGTTTTGCAAAGAGACGGACGATCCGAAGCCCGGCGACATTGCCATGTGGAAGTTCGGGCGCACGTTTAGCCATTCCGCCATCGTGGCGGGCGACGGCAAGATTATTCACAGCTACATCGGGCGCGGTGTGGTTTTGGACGACATCAATCAGCCCGAACTTTCAGGGCGTGATATGAAATTTTTTACGTTGGAGGCATTGAATGAACATTGAAGTATCAGCCTACGGTCTGGGTGGTGGTCGCAGTGGCGGTAGTGGTGGTAGTGGCGGCGGCAGTTATGACGACACGGCAATCAAACAGGAATTGGCACGAGTCAGACAGGCGGTGGCAGCCTTGCCGAGCGGCGCATCGTATGACGACGCCGAAATCAAAAAAGAACTGGAAGCCGTCAAGAAGCAACTTTCTGACCTGCCTAAGGGCGGGGGTGCAACATACGACGACAGCGACTTGCGAAAACAGCTTGCCGCCGCTGTGGCGCGTATCGATGAAATTGCCGACACCCGCAAAGAGTATCAGGCGGCGTATGTCGCGCGGGCGGACTTCCTGACAAATCCCGCAAACAATGAATTTATGACGGTCAAGTTCAAAAAACCGTTCAGCAAAAAGCCGTTTGTTAAAGTGACTTTGGATTTAGTGACTGCACAAGCGAGAATTTCGTATCAGGGCAATGCAACAGAAACAGGCTTTGATATTGCAACCAACTACGCAGGCTCTTTGCTTGGCTTGTGGTACGAGGCGCATTTAGTAGATTGATATTTAGAGGTTTTCTATGGGCGGTAAATCATCAACCATTACATCGGCAGAAGAACGGATTTTATCGTTACAGGTACAACAGTCGTCGCAAGGGCTTACCCTGCCTGTCATCTACGGCAGAACCCGTGTAGCCGGAAACCTGATTTGGTACGGCGACTTTGTTACCATAGAAAACAAAACCACAACACAGCAAGGCGGCAAAGGCGGCGGCGGTGTGAAGCAAGTCGATATTGCTTACACCTACGAAGCCGCCGTCATGCTTGCTCTATGTGAGGGCGAAATTCAAGGCGTCGGTCGTATTTGGCGCGATAAGGAAAAGTTCGACTCGCTGGCACAGTTGCGTCTGACGCTTATGCGCGGCGGCGACGAGCAGCCATTATGGACGCATTTGGCGCAGGCGAAGCACCAAAACCAAGCCTTGAACTATTCCGGCACCGCCTACCTATGCAGCCCAAACTACGAACTGACGAAATCCGCGCAGATTTATCAGCATAATTTCGAGGTCATCGGCAAGCTGGGCTACTCAGGCAACATCCCTGACGCAAACCCGCGCGATATTATCCGAGACCTGCTGACGAACCAACGCTATGGCTGCGGATTCCCCGTTGACAGCATTGGCGACACCGACCGATACAGCAATTATTGCCGCGCGGTCGGTATTTTTCTAAGCCCCGCCTACACGGAACAGGGCGAGGCGCAACGGAACATTTCCGAACTGCTGGAACAGACCAACAGCGCAGCGGTGTTTTCGCAAGGTCGTCTGAAAATCGTCCCTTACGGCGACGGCAATTATTCAGGTAACGGCGCGGCATATGTTGCCGATAACAAGGCATTATACGACCTGACAGATGACGATTTTATCGTTTCAGGCGCGGAAGACCCTGTAAGCGTCGAGCGCAAAACCAATGCCGATGCGTTTAACCAAGTCCAAGTCGAGTATCTCGACCGCGATAATGACTACAACGTCGCCATCGCCGAAGTGAAAGACCAGGCAAATATCGAGCAGTACGGATTGCGCCCAAAAGAAGCCGTCAAAATGCACGGCATTTGCGACGGCAAGGTAGCGCAAAAGGTAGCCCAACAACTGCTGCAACGCGCCCTGTACGTCCGCAACGAATATGAGTTTAAGCTGGGTTGGAAATATTGCCTGCTTGAGCCGATGGATATCGTAACGCTGACTGACGCAGGGCTTGGCTTGAATAAAACGCCCGTCCGAATCACGGAAATTGAAGAGGATGAAGAGGGTGTCCTCTCTATCAAGGCAGAAGACTACCCTGTCGGCGTTCACACTGTATCTGAATACCCGACGCAGCCGTCTTTGGGTTATTCGGCTGACTACAATGTTTCGCCGGGTAACGCCCATGCGCCCGTTATTTTTGAAGCACCGTTGCAACTGACAGGCGGCGAGCCGCAAATTTGGATGGCGACGGCGGGCGGCGATATGTGGGGCGGTGCTGAAGTGTGGGTGTCAACCGACGGCGACAGCTACACGCGCGTCGGCGCAGTCAATCACAAAGCGCGTTTCGGCTCTTTGACTGCTGCTTTGCCGAATGGTGCGGTTTTCGACCGTACCAACACTCTGAACGTGGAAATATCCGCAGGTCAAATGACAGGCGGTACGGAGCAGGACAGCCGCGATTTGCTGACATTGTGCTACGTTGACGGCGAATTTCTGGCATACGCCAATGCCGAACTGAAAGGCGTGGGTCGTTACACACTGGGCAACCTGACACGCGGCGCGTATGGCTCTGCTATTGACAGCCATGCGGCGGGTAGTAGGTTCGCGCGTATTGACGAAGCATTGTTCAAGTATGCCGTTCCGCGTAACTGGATTGGTCGCACGGTTTGGGTCAAACTGGTTTCGTACAACGTTTTCAGCGGCGGCATACAGGATTTGTCATCTGTTCCTGCGTATTCCTACACCATCAAGGGCGCACCGCTGGGGCAGATTCAAAACCTACGCCTGACATCATCTTGGGCATACGGCAAAGAAGCCGTTATCGCTTGGGATAAGTTGGATGGGGCAGACACCTACGACGTGGAAATCTACGCAGGCAACAGCCAACGCCGTTTGCGCCAAGTCAGCGGTATTGTGGACAACAGCTACACCTACACTCAGGCGGATATGAGAGCCGACGGCGGGCAGGTGCGTGATGTTGTTTTCAAGGTTCGAGGACGTGCCGTTACCGGCAAAACAGGCAACTGGGCGCAAATCGCGGCGCAAAATCCGCAACTGCAAGAATTGCAAGGCATTTCCGTTGACAGCGGTTTGAAGCAGGCGTTTTTTACCTGTCAAAAACCTGCCGAAGAGGATTTCGCAGGCATTATCGTTTGGGTGTCTGAAAACGCAGCCGTACCGACCATAGAAGCAAACAAAGTCTATGACGGCGCGGAAACGTTTGTAACCATCGCCAAATGCAACGGTAATCCGCTTGAGAAAGGGAAGACCTATCATCTACGCGCGGCAGGCTATGACAGCTTCGGCAAAGACGCCTTGAAAATCAGCAACAGCGTGTCTTTTACCGTCTATGACGTAAATACGACCGACCTGTCAGAAAGCAATCTGAACAAGGCTTTGCGCGACAAAATCGCCCTGATAGACGGCAACGGCGCGGGAAGTGTAAACGCACGAATCGCAGCCGAAGCACAGGCACGGGCAGCGGTCGCCCGCACGGCAGAAGACGCAAAAGCCGCAGCGAAAAAAGCTGCAGACGACCTGACTGCAAAAGCCGCTGAACTTGGAAACAAGGTAGCAGCAGTCGAGCGAGTGAATAACGAACAGGCGCAGCAAATCAGGACGGTTACAGCAGCGCAAGGCACGACCGCCGCAGGCTTGGAGGCTGAAAAGAAAGCACGGGCAGACGGCGACAGGGCAGAAGCTGCGGCGCGTGAAACGTTGGCGGGTCGTGTATCTACGGCTGAGGGCAACATCACACGCGAGACACAGGCGCGGGTTACAGCAATTAACGCCCAAACCGCCGCAACGGAAGCCCTGAAAACACGGGTCGGCAATACTGAAAGCAGTATCACAGCATTGCGCGAAACCGTTAATCAGAAAGACAGTGCGAGGTCGTCTGAAATCCAAACGCTGACCGCGAAGATTGACGGCGTTTCGGTTGGTGGACGCAACTACGCCCTATCAACAGGAACGCCCGGCAAAGTGCTGACAGTGAGCGGGAATAATCAGACCAAGAACGTCACCATCGACGTTTCGTCTGCTTTGGAACTGAAGCAAGGCGACAATCTGATTATCTCGTGTGACATCGAACTAACAAACGCTACATCGCCATACGGCAAACCATATCCACGAATCGGCGCGGAATTTTCCGTGACCTATGCCGACAACTCAATCGGTTATTTTGCTGCATGGTACGAAGAGGCGATAAACGGCACGACCAAAACACTGAAGCAGCGGCTTGTTGCCAAGCACACGGTCGCTAAAGAGGTTAAGGCACTGCGCAACATCATCGTTCAAGCACGATACCAAACATCGGAATCCATCAAGGTTTCCAATGTGAAGCTGGAGCGCGGAACGGTGGCAACCGATTGGACGCCCGCCCCTGAAGACAACGACGGTTTACAGGAAATCCGCAGCACGGTTCAGGTAGTTCAGACGACCTTAACCAAAGCGACAGGCGACATCAAATCGCTTGGCGAACGTATCACGACGGTACAGTCAACCGCTGACGGTAATAAGGCGACGGTACAAGCCCACGCGAAAAGCATCAACGGCTTGGAAGCGCAGTACACGGTCAAGGTTGACGTTAACGGTAAGGTGGCGGGCTACGGCTTGGCAACCACGCCGAAAAACGGCACGCCTGAAAGTAAGTTTATTGTGAATGCCGACCGTTTCGGTATCGGCGCACCGGGCAAAGCCGACGTTTTCCCGTTTACGGTTGATACGCGTCAAAACCGCGTCGGCGTGAACGGCGAGCTGGTGGTAAACGGCAAGGCGATTGTCGATAAGCTGAACGCCGGGGATATTCACGGCGACAAAATCACGGCAAACACGTTGAACGCAAACCGCCTGAAAGCTGGAAGCATCACGGCGCGGGAAATCGGCGTTGATAAGTTGTCGGCAATATCCGCCAATATGGGTGATATTCGTGGTGGGCGGATGGATTTGGGCAATGGTCGTTTTGTCGTGGAAAATAACGGCGATGTCTCCTTGTCATCATCTAGCGGGCAGGTTGGGATGAAGCTGAAAAACGAACGGCTTACCGTATATGATACAAGGGGTTATTTACGGGTGATTGTGGGATATAAAGGAAATTCCTGATGGATTATGGCTTGTTTTGCTTTGACAAAGATGGCAACCCCATTGATGTAAACTTGGACGCCAGCTTGATTGTGGAGGGGGTTTTGTTTTTGGGAAACGCCCCATCGGGGTTAATTGCTTTGGATATGTTGTTTCCACGCCGCAATTTTTTCAAAGGGATTTTCCTGATGCCCCAATCTCACGCGATCGGTAACTGGGAAACCGAATATTTGAGTATATCAAAGTTGCAAAACGGCACATTGCAATGGGTACATTCTTTTTATCATAAACGCCTTTTCGGCGATAGGTTTATTACCCATTGCGGTGCTTTTGCGGGTAGGAGTTTGTTATATGGTTACTTCAACTGACGACAAAGATTGGGGATTTGCAATTTATAACGAAGCCGGCGTGGATTTGGTTAATTTTGGCTTATTCACGCCAAAATATATCGGTAAATTGCATTTATCCCTGCCAGAAGGGGGCAGCGGGTTGAATAATCTCCGAGTAGTTTCAAATAGTGGGCGCGAAGTGTCTATAACTGACGGTAGTCTTAATGTGCCTTTTGAAACGCTGATTGCAAAAGGAAATTACCCCGAGCGAAGCAGTGGCGCATTATCTTCAGGCTATCTGTTTGCCGCCCCAAATAACGGCATACGCATGATTCTGCCTTTATATGGGTCATCGGGGATTGGTTTACGGACAAGGGGTTTAATTCCTGCTGTTATACATGGCTGGGGCAGCGGTTACGACCAAGAAAAATTCGAGATGGCGACCTTGATGTGCAACTCCTTGAAATCAGGGTCAGATATTATGCACGCATCGCTTGAGATGAAGCATATAGACGGCCAACTATCTGCTGATGATAAGTCAAATTATGCAACAGGGTTGCCATACGCAGGCAATAGGGCTGAAAACTACAATCCTACCGGGCTGCCCATTACCGCATCGTTTCGAAGCACGAGCATCGGGACAAGCGAAGTGGCAGGGTTTTCGGCGGTAAGTCTCGGATGTGGCTATATGGTTGTCGATATGGCAGGCGGTACGGACTTGGAAATTTACTTTTACGAAACGGCAGGCTTGCCATACGAGTATCTTAATAAATGCTCCACTGCTATTGACTACAACCCTTACGGACTTGCAAGTTATGACTATTCCCCTCAGCAAATCAATTATGTGATGCCTAAAAAAGGGAGTATTGCCGAAGTAAATGACGGCTTTAATAGGTCGGTTACGTTTTCGGATTTGGTTGCGGGGAAGATGGATCGGTCAAGATGGTTTTTTACCCACGAATCGCCAAACAGAAGATTCTACCCTGAAACAGTCCCCGCAATAATTGATGCCCTGCGAAATGGGGAAAATAAGGAAAAACGCAAAAAGCTAACCCGCTTTTTAGAGGGAGATGAAAATGCTCCTTTGAAATACGAGCAGTATGACAGTTCGTCTTTGCCGCTTAAACTCATGGGGGCAGTAACTCAAAACGGTGGGACGGTAAAGCGGAGGGTGTCGGGTGTTGGATTGTTTTACGAGGTGTCGGGAATAGACCTTTCCAAAGCCGCCCAGCCTGTCGGGATGCTTGGATGGGACAATGCTGCACTTTACAAGGCGGGGCTGCCTGATGGTTTTGGGGCTGGCGTTCACAGCCTTTTCCAAAGTAAATCGGCTGGCTCTCCTTATTTTCCGATGCTGCCAAATCCACGAGACACGTTTAAATGGGAATTGGATAAAATTAATCCATATCAACCGATTTTAAACTATCGGTACTCAAATGTGATTGCAGATAAAAGCATCAATGACAGTCAATTTGACTTGACCGGATGGCAAAAGGTAAAGGTTGGATTTGCAAACGCATTTAATAGCCGTATGGCGGCAAACCTGACTAACAGCTATCGTCAATTTAATAAGGCTCAAGCCGTTGCCCACGTCCCACGCAATAAAGATATTGTGGTGGCAAGTTATAAAAACCCGCTATCGGAATCGGCTTATTATGAAAAAGAGATTCGTGATGCTGAGTACCGTGCGGCGCAGCTAACCGCGCAAACGGAGGCGCGCTTGGAAGAAGTGGGAAGAGCGTGGGAAGAGAAAATAGATGCTGAGTTACTAGATTCGGAAATCAACGCCTTTAAATCCAAAATGGGACTGTTAGAGCAGTTGTCAAAAATCGCAAACGAGAACTCTTCAAAAAGTTGGCAAGACCCATTTTGGGGAGCGTGGGCTTATCGGCATAGTGATAAATTGGAGTTGTACTGTGCCGCGCGGGAGGCGTTGCCCGAAACGACAACCCCGCTCCCTGAAAATTGGCTTTGCTGCATGAAGCCTAATGTTTAAACTCTTATTAATGATTGGAAAGTTATGACAAAGCAAATTATCGCAATTTCGCATGAAATCGAAGATGAAAGCACCGGCGCAGTGGCGAACTATCATGTAATCGAATATGTGAATATCGATTATAAGTACAACACGGTTACGGCAACAATGAACGGCTATGTGTCTAAAAATGCGCATGAAGCGGGTCGAAACCCGCTCTGTTCGCATACTGTTTCCGTCAACGGATTACCGGAGGGCGAGGAAGTTTCCCGCGCTTGGCTGTACGGTAAGGCGGTTGAGCAGGATAACGAACAAAGCGTCTTTTCAGGCGCGGAACTGGTCGAAGCCTAATCTAAATTTGAAACCATGCCCGTGATGATTCACGGGCTTTTTTATGGGCGGTCGCATGAACGATTTAGAAACAAAAATCAAGATAACCGTCGAGAACGGCACGGCTGCGGGTTTTAATCAGGCAGCAAACTCTGCGGCGAATGCTTCCAAGCAGATTGAAAACGCTATCGGGCAGGTGCGATCAGAATTGACGCGCAGCTTTTCCGAAATGCAGAAATCGATGGAAAAGGCGTTCGATATTGATATGTCCGATTTTGTCGGGGGCGTCAGCGACGGCAAGGAAAAGGTCAGTGAACTGAACGCCGAACTTGCCAAGACAGGCGATAAGGCAGAAGAGGCGGCAGGCGGGCTGGGTAAAATTGGCACGCTTTTAGCCGGATTTGCATCGGTGTCATTTGCGAAATCCCTGCTTGATACTGCCGATGCCATGCAGTCGATAAACAGCCAAGTAAGGCAGGTGGTGTCGTCTGAAAGCGAGTATCTGGCAGTACAGCGTCAGCTTTTGGATGTAGCGAACAATACCCGCGCATCGCTTGAATCAACGTCGAGCCTGTATGTGTCCACAAGCCGCGCACTGAAAGACTACGGCTACACGCAACAGGAAATCTTGCAATTTACCGAAGCAACAAACAACGCCATGACAATCGGCGGTGTGGCAGCGCAACAGCAAGCCGCCGCGCTGATGCAGTTGTCGCAGGCTTTGGGCAGCGGTGTATTGCAGGGCGACGAATTTAAATCTATCGCCGAAGCAGCCCCTATCCTGCTTGATACTATTGCGGAATATATGGGTAAATCCCGCGCTGAAATTAAAAAGCTGGGCAGCGAGGGCGAACTGACGGCGAATGTGCTGTTTAAAGCTATATCAGGCGCGTCGGAAAAATTCGGCGAGCAGGCAGCAAAAATGCCCATGACGATGGGTCAGGCATTGACGGTTTTCCAAAACAACTGGCAAAGCATGATTTCTAGGCTGCTGAACGACAGCGGCGCGATGTCCGGCATCGCCTCCATTATCAAACTGATTGCGGATAACCTTAACTTGGTTGTCCCTATCATGGCGGGATTCGCGGTTGCTGTTACCGCTGCGACGGCACAGGTCATCGGCTTAAATGTTGCCATGCTTGCAAACCCATTCGGATTGATTGCAGTCGCCATCGGTGCGGTTATCGGCTTGATTGCCCAATTCGGCGACCAAATCGACATTTTCGGCGGTGGCTGGTCAAACCTGCTTGATGTGATTCAGGCGGTTTGGCAGACAATCACGGAAACCATCGGCGCGGCGATTGAAGAGATAAAGGCTTGGTTTGGCGGCGTAACAGACTGGCTAAATGAAAATGTCGGCGGCTGGTCGGCATTGTTTAGCCGTGTTATGTCGACGATTGCAACGGTTGTCGGCGCATATGTCAACGCCTATATCAACACGTTTGCGACCGGCTGGATGCTGATTAAAGAAGCCGCCAACAATATGCCGCAATTCTTTGCCAATCTTGGCAAGGCTATCGGCAACGTGTTTATCTCCGCGATTGAGTGGATGGTTAACCGAGCGGTCGGCATGATTAACAGCATGATTGACTATGCCAACAAAGCCGCGTCGATGGTCGGTGTGTCGGGCATTGATAAACTAAACAATGTTCAAATCGGGCGCATGGACGACGGCGGGCTTGGCGGCCGAATCTCTGACAGCATGTCGAAAGACCGCGTCGGAAATGCAGTTGACAACATCAAAGCCCGCGCTGCTCTGATTCACGAACAAAAAGCCATGCGCGGCGGTGGTGGCGGAGGTGGGAGCATACCGAAATCCCGCGTCCCGTCAGGTGGTGGTGGTAGTGGAGGTGGTGGAAGTGGTCGCAAAGGCGGCGGGCGTAAGGGCAGAAGCGGCGGCGGTCATGCCGGCGCAGCCAAAGACCCGATGCAGGCATGGGAAGAAGAAATCAAAGCCCAAAAGCTGGCACACCGTGAAATGCAGCGAGACACGCTGAATCATCAAGAATGGGATTTGGCGCGGGAAGCCGCTTACTGGCGCGCGAAACTGGCAACGGTTGACGCGGGCAGTAAAACAGGTTTGAAACTGCGTGAAAAAATCCTGACCCTTGAAGACCAGTTATCCAAGCAATCAACAGAAGCCAAAATCAATCAGGTGGCGGCATGGGAGAAGCTGGATAAGCACAAGCTAGATATGGAAAAGGACGCGGCAGACCAAGCCCTAGCCGCTGGACGCATTTCTCAACTCGAGCGCCTAGACTTGGAAATCGAGTTTGAAAATCGCCGGTACCAAATCGCCTATGACGCCTTGCAAGAACGGATCGCACTTGCCGAACAAGACCCGACATACAGCCAATCAGCCATAGACAAGCTGAAACAGCAAATGGCGGAACTTGGGCAAGGTCACGAACGCGAGCAAACCAAGAATCAGGGCAAGCGCGAAAACCAACGCCGGAAAGACACGCCCAACGTTATGGAAATGTTGCAAGACGGCGGCAAGAACGTTTGGCAAGAAGCGCAGCAACAGATGGGGCAGGCTTTCTCCGCCATGTTGTCACGAACGCAGAATTTCCGAACGGCGATGAATAACTTTTTCAAAAGTATGGGGCAAACCTTTATCCAAGAAATGGTTACCAAACCGCTTGCAGGCATGATGCAGCGCATGGTTCAGGAATCAGCGATTTACAAGATGATTTTCGGGACTAAAGAGACGTTGGAAACGGCGGCTGCGGCTAAGACTGCGGCGACCAAAGCGACGGAAACGACGGCGGTCGTCGGTAGTAATGCCGTTCAAGCGGCGTCAGGTGCGGCGGCTTCTCAAGCGTCTATTCCGTATGTCGGTCCTATTCTTGCCGTTGCAGCGATGGCGGCAATGATGGCGGCTGTAATGGGTTTGATGGGCGGTGGCGGCTCTTCAACAACCACGACCACTACGCGGATTCCATCGGCGGCTGGCGGCTGGGATATCCCAGCAGGCATCAACCCACTGACGCAACTGCACGAAAACGAGATGGTCTTGCCTGCGGAGCACGCGCAGACAATCCGTGAAATGGCAGGTCAGTCAGGTGGCGACAACAGCACGATTATCATCAACACAACGGGCGGCGACTTTGTTCACAAAAAGGACATTGCGAAGCTGTTGAAACAGATGAATCGTGATTTTAAATTGGTGTAAGTGGTTAGGTCGTCTGAAAGGGCGACCTTTTTTCTATGGAGGTTTTTAAATGAGCAAGTCTATTCAATGGCTTAAATATGCCTTTGAACTTCGGTTTCTCCCTGTGCGGTTCCAACGTTGGTTATTCAGCACGGGGACGCGGGCGGTTGAGTTTGTCAGCGGGTGTTCGATGATTGGTTACGCGCTGGTCTTCGCGTTCTCGCCGAACGATATCTACAACTGGCCCATCTACTACAAGTTCAAAGACATTTCGGAACTGACGCTGATACTGGTATTTGGCGGCGTCGGTGTATTGCAGCTGGCGGCGATGTACTGGCAGACATTCAAAGGGGAGGTTCTGTCAGGCTATATGTTGTTGATATCAGCTTTTATTTGGTATTTGACGGCATATGCTTTCTGGGCTGCCTATCCGCCTGCTCATACAGGCATGGTTATTCCGCCCGTCTTGGCTTTTCTGTGTTTACTCGCTGGAAATAACTCACTTAAATTCTTGTTTTCGGAGAATAAATTTAAACGAAAACAAAAGGGGGAATGATGCACGATTTTTTTCAATTCGGCTATCTGTTCGCCATAGGGGGCGGCATCGTCGGTAGCGTGTGGTCGAGCATGAAAGACCATGACAAACCAGTATCAAGCCTGTTCGAAGCCTTGATTTCGGCGGTTGCAGCGGCGGCAGTAGCAGAGCGGTTTTTGATGGTAAATCAAGTGTGGACTTGCGCGGTAGCCGGTGCTTTTGTCGGCATCCTGACAGGGCATGCGATGGATACCGTCAAAAGCCTAGCCCCAAGCATTATGACTAAATGGGTCAAAAAAACGGCGGGTAAATTCGTCGATAAAGATTAATTCAACAACAGGTCGTCTGAATTTCAGACGACCTTTTTATTTGGAGATAAGAAATGCAAATCACTGAACACTTTAGCTTAAAAGAACTGACACGAAGCGAAACAGCGCGTCGTTTAGGTCTTCAAAATACGCCCTCCTCTGCTGAAATGGCAAACATCCAATACACGGCGGAGCAGCTTGAAAAAATTCGCGCCTATGTTGGGCGCGGAATCGTCGTAACTTCATGCTTTCGCAGCGAGCGTGTGAACAAGGCGGTCGGCGGATCGCCAACATCTGCCCACCGTTTCGGCTTGGCTGCTGACTGCGATGCCATCGGTTTGACTTCTTTGGCGTTTGCGAAAGAAATCATCAAAATGCGTGACGAAGGGAAAATCACGTTCGACCAGTTGATTCTCGAATTTCCCGAACGTGGCGATGGTGCATGGGTTCATGTCGGTTTCCGCCGCAACAGCCCTATGCGTAACCAAATCATGACCGCAACCAAAAAAGGCGGGAAAACCGTGTATTTACCGGGTCTGCACGTTTAAAGGGCGTATATGAATCCCGTTGATTTTGCAAAACAGAAAATCACGGAATGGCAAGAAAAAAGCCGTGTGGCGAGCGAAAACGCAGACCTAGCGGCTTTTGAGTTTGCCGAACGTGAGATTAAAACCTATAAGGATATGCTGGAATTATGGTTGAAACGCTGCTCAAAAATTGGAAATTGATTGCGGTTTTAGTTGTGATCGCAATCTGCATCGGTGCCTGGCAAGCCGACCGCAAAGCGGAATATCGGCGCGGGCGTGATGAAATGGCCGCTGAAATTTCAGGTCGTCTGAAAGATGCCGCGATTGAGAAAGCTAAAGAAGACCGCGAAACGTCTGCCGTGTATCAGACCGGCAAGGCGGTGCGGGAAAAGAAAGAAAGGATTCGCTATGTTCAAGTTCCGAAACTTGTTGAACGCGTTGTCTATCGCAATGTGTGCATCGATTCTGACGGCGTGTCAGTCATCAACGCCGCCATTGCCGACGGCGATTAAACCGCCCGCCGATTTGGTGCAGCCATGCCCCAAACTGCCGAAACTTGAGGGCGGTACAGGCGCGGACGTATTGCCGTGGTCGTTGCAAGTCATCGGCTTGTACAATGACTGCAAGGCGCGGCACAAGGCGTTGACTGACACTATTAAATAAAGCAAAAGCCGTCTGAATTTCGGACGGCTTTTTAAAAGATTTTATAGATTCAATTCAAAGTGAATCTACAAAGTCCGCCCAATCTTGCAGCATTTGGCGGCGTTGATTGATGAATTTGGCGTGAAAATATGCCGCGTCGGTCTGATTGTCTTTGGCGTGGGCAAGCTGCGCCTTGATGTACTCATGCTCGTAGCCCATCTCTGACAGGTTGGTTGCAAGCGTCGCCCTGAAATCATGCCCTGATATTGTCAGCCCCATGTACTCCAATGCTCTATTAATGGTTGTGGCTGACAGCATATCGTCTGGTCGTTTGCTGTTCGGGAACAGTAGCCGCCCGTTACCCGTAACCGCGTGTAGCTCTGTGAGTAACTCGACGACCTGAGACGATAACGGCACGACGTGCATTCTTGATTTTTTCATTTTGTTTGCAGGGATACGCCAAATCGCGGCGGACAGGTCAATATCAGCCCATTCAGCCCGCCTTGCCTCTATTGTTCGGACGGCTGTGTATAGCAATAACTGCGCGGCTTTTTTGACGACAAACGAGCCATTATAGTTTGCAAGGCTTGTTTTAAATGCCCTGATTTGTTCGGCGGTCATGGCTTTGGCGTGGGTTATTTCGGGGCGTTTGAGATACCCGGCAAAAGCTAACGTCGGGTCATTTGTCGCCCGCATTGTTCGGATCGCATATAGAAAAACTGCGCTCATGTGTTGGCGGGTGTATATGCCTGATACGATAACGCCTTTGTCTTTGCAAATATCCAAACATTCCATGATTTGGCGCGGGGTCACTTTCGTGATTGGTGTGTCTCCGATGATTGGATAGGCGTATTTTTTAAGCATACGATGTATGGCTTTAATGCCGCCATCGCTGATTGTCTTGGATGCCAGGTACTCTTCGGCGATGGCTTCAAATGTGTTTCTGTTTTGGCGCGCGTTTTGCCGTTTTTTCTCGGCCCTGTATTTGGCTGGGTTAACCCCCTGCTGAACAAGTAACCGCGCTTCCTTGCGTTTCTCACGCGCTTCGGCAAGCGAGACATCAGGATATGCCCCGATAGCAAAAACGGATTCTTTGCCGTCAAGCCTGAAACGATACCGCCATAATTTTGAACCGTTCGGATTGATGACGATATGTAGCCCGTTGCTGTCTGTCAGTTTGTACGGCTTGTCTTGTGGCTTTGCCTTGCGGATTTGGGTATCGGTAAGCATAAAAAAGAGGGTATGAATGAGTTGATACCCAAAATCATACCCTCTTTTTTAACGGATTGCTACGAACAAATATAAACCAAAATGAACAGAAAACATCGATAAATACTAAGCTTATCAAAATGATATGAACTAAATCGAACCGTTACGGACGAGAATAACAGTTATCGAGAAATAAAAGCATGAGTGTGCGGCCTTTTAGGGTTGTTTGACGGCGGCGATGTTTTCAGGCGAATTGATAAACGCCCACATCTGCTCTTCGGTTCGGAAAACGCCGTTACGGACGATATAATGCAGCGGATGCTTAATCAGCGCGTCCGCTTTACGGACAAAAACACGCATATTGCAGCTATTTGCCGCCATTTCCAAAACTTTGGCGGCAAAAGCCGGGCGGTGCAGCTTGTCGTGCATCAGCGGATGACGGGCAATGTATTCGTTCAGAGGCTTGCCGCTGCTGTGGAAGTCGGTGTGCAGCGGGTCGAGGAATACAATAAAAAAAGGCATCTTGCCCAAATAATCGTCTGCATCGTTCATAAGCGTTTCGGACGGAATATTTATATCGCCATAATATCACAACCACGATTTTTGATTCGCATCAGGTCGTCTGAAACATCGCTTGCCACCTTCCGAAATATTCACTTAAAATCAGCCTTACATTCCAAAAAGAGATTTGCTTATGGGTTTCAAACTTACTCCGATTGATGTTGTAGAAAACATCAGCCGCGAAGATTTTTATCAAAACTATCTCAAGCCCCGCCGTCCTGTCGTGATCAAAGGACTGAGCCGCAACTGGCTCGCCCGCGACAAATGGTCACTGGACTATATGAAAGAAACCGTCGGCGATATCGTCGTTCCCTTGTACGACAGCGCCAAAGCCGACCCTTCCGCGCCGATTAACGCCGCCAGTACGGAAATGCGCTTCAGCGATTATATCGATCTGATCAAACGCGAGCCGACGGATTTGCGGATTTTCTTATTTGACCCCATCAAACACGCTCCCGCCTTGCTGAACGATTACGTTTTCCCCAAAGAGCTGATGGGCGGATTCTTAGACCGTTACCCTACCCTGTTTTTCGGCGGTGCAGGTTCGGAAACCTTCCTGCACTACGACATCGATATGGCGCACATCTTCCATACGCATTTCGGCAAGAAACACATCATCTTGTTCGATTACAAATGGAAAGAGCGCCTGTTCCGCATTCCTTTCGCCACTTACGCGCTGGAAGACTACCACGTTGACAACCCCGATACGGAACGTTTCCCCGAGCTTGAGGGCGTCGAGGGCATCGAATGTTTCTTGGAATACGGCGACACCCTGTTCATGCCGACCGGCTGGTGGCATTGGATGAAATATCTTGACGGCTCATTCTCCATCTCCCTGCGCGCATGGGATGAAAGCTGGGCGGTTAAGGCACACAGCCTGTGGAACCTGACCGTACAGCGCAAGTTCGATGACTTCATGAAAGCCCGCTTCAAAGCACGCTACATGAATTGGAAAGAACAGCTTGCCTGCAAACGCGCCCGTCGCGCATGGGAACGCGGCATGCCTCGTTAAAACAAACCTAAAGGTCGTCTGAAAACGGTATTTCAGACGACCTTTATCCGCAAATTGCCCCGTATCCAGCGCAAAACTTGAAGCAATGGATGGCATTGTTTCCTCAATACGGACACGGTACATAGGGCGAAAATGCAACAAACATTAAATACGAAGCGCATATTTTTTAAACAACGACGATAGCTGAAACCAATCTGTCGAAGCAGGCGGGCTGACCTTGCTCCTGCCTGCTTTGCCTCATTTCTTTAACTGGAGTGCATCATGCAAACACCTCTAAAATTTTTAACCGCCCTTGTTTTAACGGCATCGGCATTCTCAGCATCCGCTCACGGCATGCATAAACATAAGCCGCTGACTTTTGAAGAACTGCCCAAAATCTGCCAGCAATACTTCACACGCGCGGAAACCTGTTACAAAAAGGCGGGCGCAAAATCTGATTTTCAGCGCAACAACACAAAATTCCTGTTCCAAGCCCTGCCTGCCGCCGATTTATCACAGCGCGAAACCATGTGCAAAATCGCCATGGATTCGTTTGCCGAAAAAACGCGCTCGCTTCATTGCGAATAAGATTTTTGCCGGTAAGATGTATAGTGGATTAAATTTGAATCAGGACAAGGCGACGAAGCCGCAGACAGTACAGATAGTACGGAACCGATTCACTTGGTGCTTCAGCACCTTAGAGAATCGTTCTCTTTGAGCTAAGGCGAGGCAACGCCGTACTGGTTTAAAGTTAATCCACTATAACAAAGGTCGTCTGAAAACGCATTTTAGTTTTCAGACGACCTTTTTTCAGACGACCTTAAAAGAAGTAATTCGCCAGCAGCAAACCGAATGCCAAGCTAAACGCCATGCTCAAGAGACCGGGGATCATGAAGCTGTGGTTGAAAATGAATTTGCCGATTTTGGTCGAACCCGTGCTGTCAAAATCAATCGCTGCGATAATCGGACCGTAGTTCGGAATGAAGAAATAGCCGTTCACCGCTACAAACGTGCCGATAATAATCGGAGCAGGAATGCCCAACGAGATACCGATGGGGAACAGTGTTGCGACGGTCGCCCCCTGACTGTTGACCAAGACGGACAAAACGAACAGGGCAAACGCAAAGGTCCACGGCGCGGTTTCGACCAAATGCGATACGGTTTCTTTGACTTCTTCCAGATGACCGTGCATCAACGTGTCGCCCAGCCATGCCACGCCGAATACGGCAATGACGGCGCGCATCCCCGCGTGGAACACCGAGCCTTTGGTAATCGCGTTACCATCCGGTTTACACAGCAGGATAATTAGCGCGGCGGCAGAAAGCATGACGATTTCGATGGCATGCGCCATGCCCATCAGTTTAGCTCCTTCTTCCGTTTGGAAGGTCGGGCGTAACTCCGGTACGGCACCCATAACGACCACCAGCAATGCAGCGGCAAGGAAAATACCGACCGAGAGTTTCGCCTCTTTGCTGACGGGCGCGTTGGAAACTTCAGTCGAATCTTTTTCGTTGGCTTTTACATATTCCGGGTCTTTCAGCAACGCCTGATAATGCGGGTCATCTTTCAACTCTTTGCCGAGCTTGTTGACGAATACGCAGGCGAGACCGATACCGAGAATGGTTGAAGGAACAGTCACTTTCAACACATGAGCCATGGTGATGTGTTGCGGCTCAAGGTAGGTCACGCAGGCAACGACCGCTGCCGCAATCGGGCTGGCAACGATGGCAAATTGCGACGCGATAACCGCCATCGTCAACGGGCGTGACGGGCGGATACCGTTGCGGCGGCTGACTTCGGCAATAACGGGCAATACCGAATAGGCAACATGTCCCGTGCCTGCCAATACGGTAAACAGGTATGTGACCGCAGGCGCGATGAAGGTGATGTATTTCGGATTGCGGTGTAAAACGCGGGTGGCGATTTTAATCATGTAGTCCAAACCGCCGCTTGCCTGCATCGATGCGGCAGCGGAAACGACCGCCATAATCATCAGCATCACGTCAATCGGCGGACTGGTCGGCTCAAGATGAAAACCAAAAGCCAAAACCGCCAGCCCGACACCGCCGAGCACGCCCAAGCCGATACCGCCGACCCGTGCACCGATTAAGATACACACCAGTACGATGGCGAACTGGATAAAAAACATTGTGGACATGGACACTCCATTGTTTGTAAAAAAATCTTGAAGAGGAAACGGATTAAAGCGGATATCGGCGGAAGCTGCTGTTGCATTTCTGATATCCATATTTTTGTTTTTATTTTAAATACCAACACTTTATCCGATTAAATCGGGCGTGATTATAGAGTAAGCACTCGTTATTAACAATGTTTTACTGAAATTAAGACAACAAAGGTCGTCTGAAAACGCCGAAACTCATTTTTCAGACGACCTTTTTCAAGAGAATCTGTGCAACACGAGAATGCCTAGCTTAGTTTGCAGACAAGGCTTTATGTTCATACAAAGATCTATTTGAAGTCTCTTAAACCGACTTTCAATGAAATATCCCGCAATGCTCAATTCCCTATCTCAAGCTGCAACATCCTGATATATAGTGGATTAAATTTAAATCAGGACAAGGCGACGAAGCCGCAGACAGTACAGATAGTACGGAACCGATTCACTTGGTGCCTCAGCACCTTAGAGAATCGTTCTCTTTGAGCTAAGGCGAGGCAACGCCGTACTGGTTTAAAGTTAATCCACTATAAATTTTCATTTTCTTGCATCCGGCCTTATCGAAATCAGCCGAAACATCCCCATAATACAGCCGTTATACCACTTCACATTTGAAAGAAAGCGATGACTACTCTCCTGATTATCCTCGGTCTGATTGCCATAGTAGTCGGCATTTTTGGCACGATTTACCCTGCCTTGCCCGGACTGGGCCTGATGTTTGGCGGCGCATGGCTGTTGGGCTATGCCGGCGATTATCAGATTTTCGGTTCCGGCACGCTCATCTTCCTTGCCGTTGTCGCCATTATCGGCACGGCAATGGATTATGTCGCGGGCGCGCTGGGGGCGAAATATACGGGGGCAAGTAAAACAGCCATCTGGGGAGCGTTTATCGGCGGTATCGTGGGCGCATTCTTCGCCATTCCCGGCTTGCTGTTAGGCCCTTTGATTGGCGCTGCCATCGGCGAATTTATTGCCCGTAAAGACACTTGGCAGGCAGGCAAAGTCGGCATCGGTACGTTTATCGGCTTTATTATCGGCACGGTTGCCAAAATCGGCTGCGCGCTGACCATTGCGCTGACTGTCCTATTTGTGTGGCTGGGTTCGTTTTTCTAAGCCATCCCTTCAAAACCAAAGGTCGTCTGAAATTCAGACGACCTTTGGTTTTTGAACGCTTATTTGTTACAACAGGCTTTGTATTTCTTACCGCTACCGCAAGGACAAGGATCGTTGCGTCCGGTTTTATCGCCTTCACGGCGTACGGTTTGCGGTTTGTTGATGATCGCCTGCCAGTACCAGTAAATATCCAGCAACACATGCGGGAGCTCGGATTCGAGTTGTGCCAGCTCTTTTTCGGTCAGGTGCAGGATGACTTCACCGTTTCGTTCTTCATCGTAAATCCCGCCCAAAGCCATAATCGGATAGAACAAATCTTCAAATTCTTCCTGATCAACCGCCTCAAACCAATCAGTCGGAACGATATCCAAAGCATAGAGATACGCGTTACACCAAGTATAAATATCGGGATTGGAGGCGGCATCTTCGTATAACCACAAATCGGGCAGCATTTTTTTACTGAGTTTGATGCGCAAATCCGCCGCCAAACCGATGACCAAACGTTCGATTTCGGTGCGCTCTTTGGCATCAAACAAGGATTCGTCGCCCAAAACTTCAGGCAGCCAGTCATTCGGGTTCAGCGCATCGGGACCGCTCAACAAAGCCATCATGAACGCCTGCACTTCATCGCAGCGCATGGTGTTGTGGTGTTCCGATTTGGCATCGAGCAGCTCCATCAGGCGTAAGCGCGATGCTTCATCAAATGCTTGCAATTGCATGTTTTTTCCTTATTTTTAAATGATATGTTTGTTATCCGAGGGGTCGTCTGAAAACGGTCTAGGCGATGCGTTGGCGCATTTGCTCGAAAAGGCATACGGTTGCCGCCATGGCGACGTTTAACGACTCGGTCTGTCCCAGCATCGGGATTCTGACGCTGCCGTCGACTTTTTCCAAAATTTCCCGACTCACGCCGCTGCCTTCATTACCGAAAACCCAAGCGCAAGGGGCATTTAAATCCAGTTGATACAAGTCGGAAGGATTGCGCCCGTCCAAAGCGGTCGCCCATATTTTGTCCTGATAAGCATCCAGCCAATGCGGTAGAAAAACGCGGCTGTATATATTCAGCAGAAAATGCGCCCCCATACCCGCACGCAATACTTTGGGCGACCAAATATCGACGCAGTCATTACCCAACACAATCTGCCTGACTCCCGAAGCTGCCGCGCTGCGTAAAACCGTACCAACATTACCGGGGTCTTGCAGCCTATCCAACACCATGCAGTCGCCGCTTAAAGGCAAATCACCTTGTGGCGGAATTTCTATCCAAGTCATCACATCATCGGCGTCATTCAGACTGGTGATTTTAGACAAAGCTTCGTTTCCGACCCAAGTAATACAATCTTCGTCCAAGCTGCTGATTAAATTTAGGATTTCAGGATGCGTGTTTTTACTTTCGGGCAAATACACTTGTTTGGGCGTGTACCCCGCCTTTAAATAGACCTGCAAAAGATGCACGCCTTCTAACACGGTTTGCCCGTATTCCCGGCGTACTTTAGATTGTGAAAGCAGCTTGGACAAATGCTTGAGCTGCTCGTTTTGCACGGAGGTAATTGATTTCATGGGGCGCATTATATAGCGGATTCCAATAAAAAGGATACAGAAAGGCAGCCGCACGATACCGTCCGACTTTGTTCAACCCGCTTTTTCAGACGACCTCTTGACGCATACAATCAAAAATAAAATCCCTGCCCGAATAGCCCGGGAAGGGATTTCTCTACTTGATGGAAATCTGTATCTCTATGCAGCTTAATGAACGACGGAATCCTGTTGAACCTGCGTTTCAGTTCGAACCGTAGTCTGACTCACACCTTTGTCATTCTTTGCGGATTCAGGCATTACCACAGCGTCCGAAGCATTTTTAGCTGTCGGATTGGCGGCTACGGGTACGATATTTTCCTGCTGGTTTTTGGTTTCAACAGCTTTTTCCGCAACCATACCTGCAGAGTCGCCTTTCGCTTGCGGACCGAATTGCCATACGGCGACGGCAACCGCTGCAACGCTGGCGGCGACGGCGAAAGATTTGAAGAAAGAGTTGTTCGCAGCTTGCGCTTCCTTAGCAGGCATCGCAGCAGCAACTTCGGCTTCATGACGTTGCTTGTGTTCTTCGCTGATTTCAGCAAGCGTAGCGGTAAATGCCGCGCTTTGCATGAAATCGGCATCACGTCCCGTACCTGCTTTGTAACGCATGCAATCGCCCAACAGATGGTACTCGTACCACGCTTCGGCAGCGGCATCGTCGGACAACAGACGGTCAAGCATCTCTTCGCTTACTTGGTCTCCATCCATCAGCATGGAAACATATTCTCTTGTTGTATCCATAGTTGTTACCATTTTTTTACCACCTTTGATTTTCAGAGGTTTCCAGCAGCGGCCTCAAATCTTTTGCTATCACTTCCCGCGCCCTGAAAATACGGGAGCGGACCGTTCCTATCGGACAATCCATAATTTTGGCTATTTCCTCGTAAGACAAACCGTCCATTTCCCTCAAGGTAATGGCTTTGCGTAAGTCTTCGGGCAAATGCGAAATCGTTGATTCGACTGTTTGGAGGATTTCCCGATTGATCATTTCAGCTTCCGGCGTATGGTAATCCGCAATCTGATCCGATAAATCCAGAATATCCCCGTCTTCGTTAGCAGCCTCTGCACTGACGAACGGCTGCTTTCCTGATGTTACTAAGAAGTTCTTGGCGGTATTGATGGCAATCCGGTACAACCAAGTATAAAAAGCACTCTCGCCTCGGAAGTTCGGCAAGGCCCGATAAGCCCTAATCATTGCCTCTTGCGCCACATCGTTGACTTCGTGTTCGTCTTTGACAAAACGGGAAATCAATCGGATGAGCCGACGCTGATATTTGGACATCAGCATCTCGAATGCTTTTTGTTCGCCCTTCTGTGCGCGCTCTACCAAGGCCTGATCAATCTGGCGATCATTCATATCTTACCTTTTGTAATAACTGCATTATAAGCTATAAAGTAGTAAAGCGTGCTGTGCCAGTTAAAGACAGCTTCCGCCGTATTTAGTTCCATTTATATCTCAAAAATTTTCCATAAACCGGTAAAAAGCCGTCAAACCCTTGAAAATCGTGGCTTACCGTAAGGTTAACAATAGCAATGCAGTTTCCGTCAGTATTTGTGATAATCGGCCAGCATTTTCTGACGAACGGTACGATATGGTTTTCTTGCAACACTTTCTTAACATTTTTGAACAAAAACCCTACATTCATCATATCATCGCTGCCCGCCGTCCGAATGATTCCTTCTTCTTCCAAGGCTGATTGCGGCAATCCATTGCGGTGTGGCACCAGAAAAAAGCCGTTTTCTTGGAGAATATCTTTCAGACGACCTCTGACTTCTTTTCCCTTTATCCAATCTGCGTCTGCAAACTGGTTTTGTTTCAATATGAATAAAAAATCACGGTATAAACATACCGATGTTTCGCCAAACTGCCATTGTGCAGTTTCCGCTTCCAACAGTATCCGCGCGAAATCCGCCAGCTTTCTCGGAGAACTTTCCACAATCTCATTCTCCTTAAAAAACCGCCAAAGAATCCGGCTGCGGCGTGCTTCGTTGAATGTCTGCCAACGGCTGACTTGGAAGCGTCCGCTTTCGCAAACCGTTTGATAATCCGCATCGACAACTTCGTCCAAAATCGCCAAATCGGTTTGCAAAGAACGGATGTTGGCACAAACATGACGGTCAAAATTCGGAATGCGCTCCCGCCAAACCGGCAACGCCTCGTAGCGCATCCAATTCCTTAAAAAAGCTGTATCGGCGTTACTTTCGTCTTCGATGTTCGGCAGGTTGCAGGCAGCGGCGTAGCTTTCTAATTCTTTTCGGGAAAACGTCAACAGCGGCCGCCAAATTTGCGTTTCCTCATTCAATTTGCGCCATTGCGGCATGGCGGCAAGTGCTTTGATACCACCGCCGCGAACCGCCGCGAGCATGAATGTTTCAATTTGATCATCCTGATGGTGCGCCAACGCGATGACACCGGAAGGGTCGTCTGAAAATGCCTGATAACGTGCTTTCCGTGCGGCAGCTTCGATTCCCAACCCATCTTTTTTGACTTCAACTTTTGCGCTTCTGAACGGCACATTCCATTCTTGGCATAAACGTGTGCAAAACACCAGCCAGTCATCCGCATTGCGGCTCAATCCATGATGAACATGTAAAGCGTGTACGTCCAATCTAAGCTCTTCCCGCAAACACGCGAGCATATGCAGCAACACTACCGAATCCAAACCACCGCTTAGTCCAACCGTTACCATGCAACCATCCGGAAACGAACGCGCCGAAAGACGCAGGATTTCCAACAAACTGCGGCATTGAGGCGGAAGGTTTTCAGACGACGTCGGGTTCATATGGCGTAATCTATATTGTGTCGGCAAGGCAAGTTCTTAGAAATGAAAAAGCAGGCAGGGGGGGCTTCTGCCTGCTTTTCTGCACATTAACTGTTTACTTATCCGTAAACTTGCCGTACGCCATAATCCGGTCGAAACGGCGCGACAGCAAGTCCGCCATCGGCATATTTTGCGCCTCGTGTAACTGGGTTTCCAGCACCGTTTTGACGTTTTTCATGGTCGTTTCAAAGTCTCGGTGCGCGCCGCCCAAAGGTTCGCTGATCACGCTGTCAATCAAATCCAATTCTTGCAGGCGTTTGGCGGTAATGCCCAAGGCTTGCGCGGCATCTGCCGCTTTTTCAGCGGTTTTCCACAGAATAGACGCGCAGCCTTCCGGAGAAATAACCGAGTAAGTCGAATATTGCAGCATATTGACGTAATCGCCGACCGCAATCGCCAGCGCGCCGCCGGAACCGCCCTCGCCGATGATGGTACACAAAACCGGCACACGCAGGCGGGTCAATTCGTACAGGTTGCGTCCGATGGCTTCAGATTGACCGCGCTCTTCCGCGCCGATGCCCGGATACGCACCCGGTGTATCGACAAAAGTCATCACAGGAATATTGAATTTCTCGGCAGTCTGCATCAGGCGCAGTGCTTTGCGGTAGCCTTCAGGGCGCGGCATACCGAAATTACGGCGGATTTTTTCTTTGGTATCTCGACCTTTTTGATGGCCGATAACCATCACACTTTGTCCGTTGAAGCGCGCCAAACCACCGACGATGGCATGGTCGTCTGAATAATGGCGGTCGCCGTGCAACTCTTCAAAATCGGTAAAAATGGCTTGGATGTAATCTAAGGTGTAAGGACGTTGGGGATGGCGTGAAACCTGCGAAATCTGAGCGGGCGTCAGCTTGTTGAAAATCGATTTGGTCAGGTCGTTGCTTTTCTTTTGCAATCTGGCGATTTCATCGGAAATATCGACGGCGGATTCGCCCTGCACAAAGCGCAACTCTTCGATTTTATTGGTTAATTCGGCGATGGGTTGTTCAAAATCCAAAAAAACTGGTTTCATAGGGTGAAGCTCTCGGTAGGGACGCTGCCGCTATCATACGCCAATCAGGCATATTTGGCAGCATTTCTCATTGAGGATATGCCGTGCAAAACGGCAGATAATCGGGCGGATGCCTTTTCAGACGACCTTTTACAACGATATAGTATATCTGCACTAAACAAATGAAGTGCCGTATCTTATGATAAACTTCCATTCAGTTCAATCATTTCAAACAGGCTATGAAAAACGACCACGACAATACGGCGATGCGGCTCGACAAATGGCTCTGGGCTGCGCGCTTTTTCAAAACCCGCGCGCTGGCTCAAAAACATATCGAATTGGGCAGGGTTCAGGTCAACGGCACCAAAGTCAAAAACAGCAAAAACATCAGCGCGGGCGACATCATCGACCTGACGCTCAATTCACTGCCTTACAAAATCAAAGTATTGGCACTCAACCACCAGCGCCGCCCCGCCCCCGAAGCGCGTCAGCTTTACGAAGAAGACATGAAAACCGCCGCCGAACGCGAAGCGCAAAAACAGCTCGACCAAGCAAGCCGCATCAGCGCGGCGTACCCCGACGGCAGACCGACCAAACGCGACCGCCGCCAATTAGACCGCATGAAGCGCGACAGCTGGTAAGGTTTAAACCGATCCATCTTGTTAATAAACTGCCTGAAACCGCCCTCTCCCATAAAGTGAAAACACATTGGAATCAGGTATAATCCATCCCTATTTCATTTCAGACGACCTTGAGCCATTAAGGATATCCCCATGAGCAAGAAACGCGTTCTCACAGGCGTAACCACCACCGGCATCCCGCATCTGGGCAACTACGTCGGCGCCATCCGCCCTGCCGTCCGCGCGGCGCAAAACCCCGATACCGAATCCTTCCTCTTCCTCGCCGACTACCACGGCATCATCAAATGCCACGAGCCGGAGATGATTCACCAATCCACCCAAGCCGTTGCAGCCACTTGGCTTGCCTGCGGACTCGATCCCGAGCGCACCACCTTCTACCGCCAAAGCGACATTCCCGAAGTGATGGAATTAAACTGGATTCTGACCTGCATCACCGCCAAAGGCCTGATGAACCGCGCCCACGCTTACAAAGCCGCCGTGCAGGCAAACGCTGAAAACAATCAGGAAGACCCCGACCACGGCGTAGAAATGGGTCTGTACAGCTACCCCATCCTGATGACCGCCGACATTCTCATGTTCAACGCCAACGAAGTGCCCGTCGGCCGCGACCAAATCCAACACGTCGAAATGGCGCGCGACATCGCCGGCCGCTTCAACCACCGCTTCAAAGAAGTTTTCACCCTGCCCGAAGTGAAAATCGACGAAAACGTCGAACTCTTGGTCGGCTTGGACGGACGAAAAATGTCCAAATCCTACGGCAACACCATTCCGCTTTGGGAAAACGACAAGAAAACCCAAAAATCGGTCAACAAAATCATCACCAACATGAAAGAGCCGGGCGAGCCGAAACAGCCCGACGAAAGCCCCTTGTTTGAAATCTACAAAGCCTTCTCCACGCCGTCTGAAACCGCAGTGTTCACACAAATGCTTGCCGAAGGTCTGGCATGGGGTGAAGCCAAAAAACTCTTGGCCGCCAAAATCAACGCCGAGCTGGCAGAACCGCGCGAACGCTACAACAAGCTGACCACCAATCCTTCGCAAATCGAAGACATCTTGCAGGCAGGCGCAGCCAAAGCGCGCAAAGAAGCGCGCGAACTGCTGGACAAAGTACGCGACGCCGTCGGCATCCGTCCATTGAAGTAAATCTCAAAAGGTCATCTGAAAAAGCAGCCCGCTATTTTCAGACGACCTTTTCCTGTTTAAAACAAGGAATATCCGATGAAAGCCTTTCCGATTCTCTTATCCGCCCTTTTGCTTGCCGCCTGCGGCAAATCCGACGCCCCAGCCGAACCTGCACAAAATGCCGCCGAAGCCGCGCCCAAACCCGTATTTAAAGTCAAATACATCGACAACAACGCCATCGCAGGTTTGGACTTAGGACAAAGCAGCGAAGGCAAAACCAACGATGACAAAAAACAAATCAGCTATCCGATTAACGGCTTGTCCGAACAAAACGTCATCCAACTGATCGGCAACCACCCCAACGATTTGGAAGTCATCAGCGGCAAATGTATGGAAACCGGCGGCAAAGGTGAGCCTTTGGGCTGGACTGAAAACGGCAAATGCCATGCCTTGTTTGCCAAACTGGTCGGCAACATCGCTGAAGACGGCGGCAAACTGACCGGCTACCTCCTCTCCCACGCCGCCCTGCAACCCTATCAGGCAGGCAAAAGCGGTTATGCTGCCGTTCAAAACGGCCGCTACATCCTCGAACTCGACAGCGAAGGAATGTTCTACTTCCGCCGCCGCCACTATTGACCGAGCGGGTGCTGCCCATGACCGTACACACCTTAATCCGCGCCCTGCCTAAAGCCGAATTGCACGTCCATATCGAAGGCACGTTCGAGCCGGAATTGATGTTCGCCATCGCAGGGCGCAACGGCGTTTCCGTCCCCTATGCGGATGTGGAAGCCGTGCGCCGCGCTTACGATTTTCACAACCTGCAATCCTTCCTCGATATTTACTACGCAGCGGCGGCGGTCTTGCTCCACGAGCAGGATTTTTACGAGCTGACCACCGCCTATTTCGCCCACTGCCGCGAGGACAACGTCGTCCACACCGAAATCTTCTTCGACCCGCAAACCCATACCGCGCGCGGCGTACCGTTTGAAACCGTCATCAACGGCATTACCCGCGCCCGCCTGGATGCGCAGGAAAAATGGGGCATTTCCAGCAGGCTGATTATGTGTTTCCTGCGGCATTTGAGCGAAGAATCCGCGTTTGAAACACTTGCCCAAGCACAGCCTTTCAGACGACATATCGACGGCATCGGACTGGATTCGGGCGAACTCGGCAACCCACCTTCAAAATTCGAGCGCGTCTTCGCCCAAGCCCGTGCGCAAGGTTTTCCCGCCGTCGCCCATGCCGGTGAAGAAGGTCCGCCCGAATACGTGAGGGAAGCATTGGATTTACTGAAAGTCGTCCGCATTGACCACGGCGTGCGCTCCGAAGAAGACGAACCCCTTATGCAGCGCCTGATTGCCGAACAAATGCCCCTGACCGTCTGCCCCTTGAGCAACCTCAAACTCAAAGTCGTCGACGACCTGTCCCGACACAACCTGCGCCGTATGCTTGAGCGCAGCGTATTGGTTACCGTCAATTCAGACGACCCCGCCTATTTCGGCGGCTATATCAACCAAAATTTCATCGAACTTGCCGACGCATTGGGTTTGAATGAAGCAGACATCCGCGCCTTGTGCAAAAACTCGTTCAAAGCCTCGTTTTTAAGTAAGGAAAAAAAAAGCAAAGCGGTACGCCGAAATCGACGACATCCATGTTTAAACACGAAGCCGACCTGAAAAAGCAATCCGGTCGGCTATTTTCTTAACCGAAATACAAATGGTACCAACCATAAACCACAGTCAATTCCCTACCAATCCACTCAACTATCTGCCCGAAATCTGTTAAAATACCGACCTATCCTAATAAATACAGCATCAAAAGGCACACAATCATGGCTCTTTTGCAGATTTCCGAACCCGGCATGTCCGCCGCTCCGCATCAACACCGCCTCGCCGTCGGCATCGACTTGGGTACGACCAACAGCCTGGTTGCCACCGTCCGCAGCGGCAGCCCGGTTTGTCTGACCGATATGGACGGGCGCACCACCCTGCCCTCCGTCGTCCGCTACGGCGAAGACGATGCCGTCGAAGTCGGCAAAACCGCTCTCTCCGCCCAAAAAACCGACCCACTGAACACCATCAGCTCCGCCAAACGCCTGATTGGCCGCACGCTTGCCGACCTCGCGCAGGACGCGCAATACCTGCCCTACCGGTTTACACCCAACGAGCGCGTGGTTGAGTTGAACACCCGTCAAGGTGCCAAAACGCCTATCGAAGTGTCATCTGAAATCCTCAAAGCCCTCAAATTGCGCGCCGAAGAAACTTTAGGCGGCGATTTGGTCGGCGCCGTCATTACCGTTCCCGCCTATTTCGACGATGCCCAACGCCAAGCCACCAAAGATGCCGCGCGTTTGGCGGGCTTGAACGTATTGCGTCTGCTCAACGAGCCGACCGCCGCCGCGATTGCCTACGGTCTGGACAACGCCTCGGAAGGCACGTTTGTCGTTTACGACTTGGGCGGCGGTACATTCGACGTATCCGTATTGCAACTGACCAAAGGGCTGTTTGAAGTCAAAGCCACCGGCGGCAACAGCGCATTGGGCGGCGACGATTTCGACCACCGCCTGTTCTGCCACCTGCTTGAGCAAAACGACCTTTCCAAACTCAACGAGCGCGACAGCCAGCTTCTGCTTTCCCTTGTCCGCACCGCCAAAGAACAACTGACCAACCAAACCGAAGCCGTCGTCGAAGCCACGCTTTCAGACGGCCGCAAAATCCATACCGTCATTACCCGCCAAGAATTTCACCACCTGACGCAAAATCTGGTGCAAAAAACCATAGAGCCGGTGAAACAAGCCTTGAAAGACGCGGGCGTGACCAAAGCCGACATCAAAGGCGTGATTATGGTCGGCGGCTCCACCCGTATGCTGCATGTCCAACAAGCGGTCGCCACCTTCTTCGGACAAACCCCGCTGAACAACCTCAACCCCGACGAAGTCGTCGCGCTCGGCGCCGCCATACAGGCAAACGTCCTCGCCGGCAACAAAACCGACGGCGAATGGCTGCTGCTGGACGTTACCCCCTTGTCGCTCGGTTTGGAAACCTACGGCGGACTCGCCGAAAAAATCATCCCGCGCAATTCCACCATCCCCACCGCGCGCGCGCAGGACTTTACCACCTTCAAAGACGGTCAGACCGCCATGACGATACACGTCGTACAAGGCGAGCGCGAACTCGTTTCCGACTGCCGCAGCCTTGCCAAATTCACCCTGCGCGGCATTCCGCCCATGGCCGCAGGCGCGGCGCGTATCCGCGTTACCTTCCAAGTTGACGCCGACGGCTTGCTGTCCGTTTCCGCACAAGAACAAAGCACCGGCGTACAGGCGCAAATCGAAGTCAAACCTTCCTACGGCTTGGACGACGACACCATCACCCAAATGCTCAAAGACAGCATGAGTAACGCCGCTGAAGACATGGCGGCACGCGCCCGCGCCGAAGCCGTGGTCGAAGCAGAAAGCCTGACCGACGCCGTCAACGCCGCCCTTGAGTTGGATAGCGATTTGCTGGATGCCGAAGAATTGCAACAAATCCAGCAAGACATCGCCGATTTGCAAGGTCGTCTGAAAAACGGCAACGCCGAAGACATCCGCGCCGCCGTCGCCAAACTCAGCCGCAGCACCGACAACTTCGCCGCCAAACGCATGAACCGCAACATCCAACGAGCGCTGACAGGGCAAAGTGTGGACGATATTTGACGGCAAACAGTTTCAGACGACCTCGAAAGACACAAAGGTCGTCTGAAAAAATTCAAACACTATTTTTCAGACGACCCCATCCCATGCAAAACCCTTCCATCCCCCAAGACTGGAACGTTTATTTCAGCCGCATTGGCGACGCACCCGCCGCCTTACGCATCAACCTTGCCTTAATCGAAGTCGCGCCGCTGGCAGAGTATCCGCAGCATGTGCGCATCAGCATGAAATTGGAACAAACCAACGAACACGGCTTCCCGACGCCTGAAGAAAGCGAAGCGGTTTACGACATCGAAGACCAAATCGACCGACTGGCGGGCAACAACAACATTCCCGCAGGCATAGTCACCACAAACGGCGCGGCAAATTGGCATTTTTACAGCCGCGATGCCGAAACCTTCGCCCAAGCCTGCCGTAACTTGCTGACACAAAACGACCGCGTTTGCGACATCACAATCAGCGAAGATGCCGAATGGTCGTTTTATCAAGAATTCCTGTATCCGGACAGCTACGAGTTGCAAGCCATCCGCAACGAACAGGTTTTACGCCGTTTCCGACAAGACGGCGACCGCCTCGATAAGCCCCGCCCCATCGACCACTGGCTGTTTTTCCACACCGAAGCAGACCTGAACGCCGCAGCCGCCAAAGTCGGCACATTAGGCTATACCGTCAGCGACAGCGGCCGCATCGAGCAGGAAGAAGACTACCCGAGCTACCGCCTGCAACTTTCCAAAAACGCCCCGCTCACCGACATCGACAACGACACATGGGAGTTGATCGATATCGCCCACGAAAACAACGGCGACTACGACGGCTGGGGCAGCATATTAGTCCAATAAAACATCAGGACGTCTGAAAACACACCGGCAGCCCCGTTCAGACGACCCGCATCCACTTTGACCTTAGGAGAATCCCATGAGCGAATCCATTGTTTACGGTATCGATCAGGAAAATGAACTCATGAACCGCGCCTTCGAACAGGCACGTTCCACATTCAAATATTTCTGGCGCGAGCTGTATTGGGAAAACCGCCGCATCATACCCGCCTTGGATTTTGCCATGGTCAAAGTACCTTTTTTCCAAGACAGCGAAGACGGCGAAATTTGCGAACATATGTGGATAAACGACATCTACTTCGACGGCCTCCACATTTTCGGCACGCTGGTCAACGAACCCAACGACCTGACCAATGTAGAACAAGGCGAAAGCGTTTGCGTTCCGGTTGACGATATCAGCGACTGGATGTTCCTGTGTAACGGCATCCCCTACGGCGGCTTCACCGTACAGGCAGTCCGCATCCAAATGACGCCGCAAGAGCGCGCAGAACACGATGCTGCATGGGGAATCGACTTTGGCGATCCCGAAGAAGTCTTGCTGGTTTACGAAGAAAAAGAACACCCCGAAAATCTGGACGAACATCCGATGTGCCGAAACTGTCTGGACGACTTCCGCCAACAGCTGGCACAAAACCCGGATTACCTGCGCGAGCAAGACGAAGACGGCTACACACCGCTCCATCACGAAGCCATCGCAGGCAACGCGCCCCTGGTCAAAGCCATGCTCGAATTGGGTGCAGACCCGGCCGCCACCACGCAAGAAGGACTGACCGCCCTAGACTTTGCCCGCCTTATGGACTGGCAAAACGTCATCGAGATACTCGAACCACGCCACTAAACCATAGGTCGTCTGAAAAAAGAAAAGAAAAATGTCCGATCGATTTCGACTAATCATACCGACAATACTGAAATTCATTTGGGCCCTTGTTTGGCGGCTGACCGTCTCTATTTCGCTCGGAAAGACCGTATCTCATTTTTTACCACACGAACACGAAACTTACACCCAAGGCAGCAAAATAAACGCCTTGTTTCAAATCGCCGTTCGCCCAACTGATGACAGTAGTTGTGCAGTGAAACCATGGAATGAGTTCAATGCCGAGCAGGATAAAGTGTGTACGTACCGCCTTGATCAAAATGATTGCTACGTAAATTCGAAAATTACTTGCAATGTAAAACGTATCAGTACTGAAGAATACGAACTCATTTATACTGACCCCTTCTTCACAGAGGAAAGAACCAGTCATTACCGTATAACTGAAGGTCGTGTAGAACCCTTGTCTTTTACCTTCGACTCATCCTCACGCAGATTTGAAGCAGGACTACTAGCCGGCATCTTCACCCTTCTTCTGACTTTAGTACCGCTACTTTACTGTACGTGGCGACGCCGTAGAAAAATTCAGGCGGCAGCCAAGAAAGCAAGAATGACCGAACAACATAAAGACTGACCATACTCAATGCCGCACACCTTCTTGACCGACAAACAGTCATCAAGATATTTGAACCACCCGACTAAACAAAAGGTCGTCTGAAAACCAAGATACAATTTCAGACGACCTCCAACCCACCAAACATGAGACTTTGGCACCAAACCCTTATCCCGCTACTTCCCCGCGCCCAGCTTCTAGGGCAACACCGCGAATGCGCCGCGCTTCGCGGAGCAGGCTGGGGCAGGCCGCATGCGACGGTGAATTACGTTTTCACCCATTCGCCTGACAAACTCTATCTGTATCACGTGCTGATTATGGAAGAAATGGAAAAACGCGGCTACAAACCCGACCCGCTGTGGAAAGACCCGCTGTATCGCGGCAAAGCGGTTGCCCCTTATGCCGCACACGATACCGAAGCCGCCGATTCGCCGATTTACCCCGAACACGATGATGCTTATCTGGACGAATGTCTGGAAAATTTAAAAAGCAAGGGCATCGTGTTATAGTGGATTAACTTTAAATCAGGACAAGGCGACGAAGCCGCAGACAGTACAGATAGTACGGAACCGATTCACTTGGTGCTTCAGCACCTTAGAGAATCGTTCTCTTTGAGCTAAGGCGAGGCAACGCCGTACTGGTTTAAAGTTAATCCACTATATAAACGGTTTCAGACGACCCCTTCATTACAAAAGGTCGTCTGAAAATTACCCACAAACCCTACCTACTCATTACAAGAGACAATAAAAATGCCCAAAATTACCGTACTCCCACACGCCGTATTATGTCCCGAAGGCGCAGTCATTGAAGACGCACCCGAAGGCAAAACTGTCCTTGACGTACTGCTCGACCACGACATCGAAGTCGATCACGCCTGCGAAAAATCTTGCGCCTGTACCACCTGCCACGTCATCATCCGCAAAGGCTTCGACAGCTTGGAAGAGCCGACCGAATTGGAAGAAGACCTGCTCGACCAGGCATGGGGCTTGGAAGCCGACTCGCGCCTGAGCTGTCAGGCAGTGGTCGCCGAAGAAGATTTGGTGGTGGAAATCCCCAAATACACCATCAACCACGCGCGCGAAGAGCATTGATGCAAAAAGGTCGTCTGAAACGGATCAAGCAATTTTCAGACGACCTCTGCCAAGTTTTGACCAAACAAAAGGTTGTCTGAAAACTGCCTTACCGACCGTTTTCAGACGACCTTCCGTCAAATCGCCATCAAATCATTATTTGGAACGGGGAACAATAAACCTTAAGCGAGATACTTTCATCGAAGCGGTGGTTTGGGCGACGGGATAGCTTTCCACTCTGCCTTTGGCGTTGAGCATACTGAGGCTGCTGCCGCGGCGGGTAATAATGCTCTTAGGCTCGGGCTTCAGCGCAGGCTCGTTTTGTTCGGCCGTTACGGATTTTGGCGGCTCGGGTACATAGCCCGCCAAGCCGAAGCGTTTGATGATTTCGTTTGCAGCATCTGTATAACGCTGTTTCGCTTCTTCGTTTGTCGCCACCATATCGTCAAGCGCGACAGACAAGTCGTTGCCGCAGCCGACGATGCGTTCCGCAATACGCGAATACACCATCCAGCGTTTCAAACGCAAAGCGCCCGCGTCTTCGCCCGGCGCGGCGGCATCCAAAGCAATCATGCCGTAACGCTTGCCATAGCGGAGGCGCAGCGAGAGCCGATTCAGCCCTTCGCTATCATCCAGCATCTGATAAAGCTCGCGGATGAGCAGCAGCAGGCGGTCGAACACGCCCGCTTTGGCAAGATAATTGGGGTCATCGGAAGCGAGCGCGTAAATAAGTTTGGATAATTTGGCATTGAGTGTGTTATTCATCAATTTCCTCTTATTCATACTGTAATGGATTACTTTAAGAACCATTCCATATGATTTGGTTGCATGACAAAATGTAAATTTTTCTAAGTGAAAGTCAGCAAAATGTTTTAAGCGTCTGAAATGAAAATATTACATGGGAAAATACCATGTGCGATTTCGGAAGCATTTGGCATTGCAGACAAGCGCTTACCCAAGCCGCCCATTGCCCTGTATGCCTTACCATTGCGTCAAACAGTTGCACAAAAGGCTGCCGCTCGGTTTATAGAAGCATTAAAATACCCGTACCACTGAACCCGAATCAAAAATTCGGACACTCCCAAAGGAACGACATCATGAAATGGACAGACACCCAACGCATCGCCGAAGAACTCTACGACCTGCACGGAGACAGCATCGACCCGAAAACCGTTCGCTTCACCCAGTTGCGCGACCTGATTATGGCGCTTCCTGACTTCGACGACGATCCCGCACGCTGCGGCGAGCGCATCCTCGAAGCCGTGCAACAGGCATGGATTGAAGAGACTGAGTGAAGCTGTATCATTTGCAAGCTAAAGACAAAGACGTCGTCTGAAAACTTTTCAGACGACGTTTTAACGGACTTAGAGCCAGTTCGAATGCAAAACATCTTGTCTTTGCCGCTGTTCAAGTGAAATACCGGACATTGAAAGTTATTTAATTTCAAAACATTCCCACATCTCTGACTAGGCATTCTCTCTCCAACCTATCCTCATATAAATTTGAATAGAGACAACAGCATCTATATTAAAATAATTCATAAACTTTCTGAAAATTTTGAATTTGACTCATACACAAGGCAAATTTATCATACCAGCCTGAAAACGTTTAAAAAAGACAACCGAGGTACACAGCCAATGAGTTACGCAAAAGAAATCAATGCGTTAAACAACAGCCTTTCCGACTTGAAAGGCGACATCAACGTTTCGTTCGAATTTTTCCCGCCGAAAAACGAACAAATGGAAACCATGCTGTGGGACTCCATCCATCGCCTGCAAACCCTGCATCCCAAGTTCGTATCCGTAACCTACGGCGCAAACTCCGGCGAACGCGACCGTACGCATAGCATCGTCAAACGCATCCAACAGGAAACCGGCTTGGAAGCCGCGCCGCACCTGACCGGCATCGACGCTTCTCCCGACGAATTGCGCCAAATCGCCAAAGACTATTGGGACAGCGGCATCCGCCGTATTGTCGCCCTGCGCGGCGACGAGCCGCCCGGTTATGAGAAAAAACCGTTTTACGCCGAAGACTTGGTCAAGCTCCTGCGCTCCGTCGCCGACTTCGACATCTCCGTAGCGGCATACCCCGAAGTGCATCCCGAAGCGAAATCCGCACAAGCCGACCTGATCAATCTGAAGCGCAAAATCGATGCGGGTGCAAACCACGTCATCACCCAATTCTTCTTTGACGTAGAACGCTACCTGCGCTTCCGCGACCGCTGCGTGATGCTGGGCATCGACGTCGAAATCGTTCCCGGCATCCTGCCTGTGACCAACTTCAAGCAGCTCGGCAAAATGGCGCAAGTGACCAACGTCAAAATCCCGAAATGGCTGTCGCAAATGTATGAAGGCTTGGACGACGACCAAGCTACGCGCAATCTGGTTGCGGCAAGTATCGCCATCGACATGGTCAAAGTCCTGTCCCGCGAAGGCGTGAAAGATTTCCACTTCTACACGCTCAACCGCAGCGAGCTGACTTACGCCATCTGCCATATTTTAGGCGTGCGTCCCTAAAGCCGTATAAAACGGTTTCAGACGACCCCAAAGGTCGTCTGAAAAACAAAACGCCGCCCCATCCGCCCTATTCTGATTTACAATACCGACCGATTCGGATTGAACCGGTCCTTACAAAATCCAACTGGAGAGTTCAACATGACAACATTACATTTCTCAGGCTTCCCGCGTGTCGGTGCCTTCCGTGAATTGAAATTCGCCCAAGAAAAATACTGGCGCAAAGAAATCAGCGAACAAGAGCTGCTCGACGTTGCCAAAGACTTGCGCGAGAAGAACTGGAAACACCAAGCTGCCGCCAACGCCGATTTCGTTGCCGTAGGCGATTTCACTTTCTACGACCACATCCTCGACCTGCAAGTCGCTACCGGCGCAATTCCCGCCCGTTTCGGCTTCGACAGCCAAAACCTGTCTTTGGAACAATTCTTCCAACTGGCTCGTGGTAACAAAGACCAATTCGCCATCGAAATGACCAAATGGTTCGACACCAACTATCACTACTTGGTGCCTGAATTCCACGCCGATACCGAATTCAAAGCGAACGCCAAACACTACGTTCAACAGCTGAAAGAAGCCCAAGCACTCGGTCTGAAAGCCAAACCGACCATCGTCGGCCCGCTGACTTTCCTGTGGGTAGGTAAAGAAAAAGGCGCAGTCGAATTCGACCGCCTGAGCCTGTTGCAAAAACTGCTGCCCGTTTACGTTGAAATCCTGAACGCTTTGGTTGAAGCCGGCGCCGAATGGATTCAAATCGACGAGCCTGCATTGGCTGTTGACCTGCCTAAAGAATGGGTAGAAGCCTACAAAGACGTTTACGCCACTTTGAGTAAAGTAAACGCCAAAATCCTGTTGAGCACTTACTTCGGTTCTGTTGCCGAACACGCCGCATTGCTGAAAGCCCTGTCCGTTGACGGTCTGCACATCGACTTGGTACGCGCTCCCGAGCAACTGGACGCATTTGCCGACTACGACAAAGTCCTGTCTGCAGGCGTCATTGACGGCCGCAACATCTGGCGCGCCAACCTGAACAAAGTTTTGGAAACTGTCGAGCCTCTGAAAGCCAAACTGGGCGACCGCTTGTGGATTTCCAGCTCTTGCTCGCTGTTGCACACCCCATTTGACTTGTCAGTTGAAGAAAAACTGAAAGCCAACAAACCTGACCTGTACTCTTGGTTGGCATTTACCCTGCAAAAAACCCAAGAATTGCGCGTTCTGAAAGCCGCATTGAACGAAGGTCGTGATTCCGTTGCCGAAGAACTCGCTGCCAGCCAAGCTGCCGCCGATTCACGCGCCAACAGCAGCGAAATCCACCGCGCAGACGTTGCCAAACGCCTGACCGATCTGCCTGCCAACGCAGACCAACGCAAATCACCGTTTGCCGACCGTATCAAAGCGCAACAAGCATGGTTGAACCTGCCTCTGCTGCCGACGACCAACATCGGTTCTTTCCCGCAAACCACCGAAATCCGTCAAGCACGCGCAGCCTTCAAAAAAGGCGAACTGTCTGCCGCCGATTACGAAGCCGCGATGAAAAAAGAAATCGCCTTGGTGGTTGAAGAGCAAGAAAAACTGGACTTGGACGTATTGGTACACGGCGAAGCCGAGCGTAACGACATGGTCGAATACTTCGGCGAATTGTTGAGCGGTTTCGCGTTCACCCAATACGGCTGGGTACAAAGCTACGGCTCACGCTGCGTGAAACCACCGATCATCTTCGGTGACGTAAGCCGTCCTGAAGCCATGACTGTCGCTTGGTCCACTTACGCACAAAGCCTGACCAAACGCCCGATGAAAGGCATGTTGACCGGTCCTGTCACCATTCTGCAATGGTCTTTCGTCCGCAACGACATTCCACGCTCTACCGTGTGCAAACAAATCGCACTGGCTCTGAACGACGAAGTATTGGATTTGGAAAAAGCAGGCATCAAAGTCATCCAAATCGACGAACCTGCCATCCGTGAAGGTCTGCCTTTGAAACGCGCCGATTGGGATGCCTACCTGAACTGGGCAGGCGAATCCTTCCGCCTGTCCTCTACCGGTTGCGAAGACAGCACACAAATCCACACCCATATGTGTTACTCCGAGTTCAACGACATCCTGCCTGCTATCGCAGCTATGGACGCCGACGTGATTACCATCGAGACTTCACGTTCCGACATGGAACTGTTGACCGCGTTCGGCGAATTCAAATACCCGAACGACATCGGTCCGGGCGTTTACGACATCCACAGCCCGCGCGTACCGACAGAAGCCGAAGTGGAACACCTGTTGCGCAAAGCCATCGAAGTCGTACCGGTTGAACGCCTGTGGGTTAACCCGGACTGCGGCCTGAAAACCCGCGGTTGGAAAGAAACTCTGGAACAACTCCAAGTGATGATGAACGTTACCCACAAACTGCGTGCCGAATTGGCAAAATAAGTTTGAAATAGCGTAATCAAAAGGTCGTCTGAAAATTTTCAGACGACCTTTTTACCAACTTAATATTTCATTTTCCTATCGAACTGAACCGCCATAACCTATCCTCCCTATTGTTTTCCCCAATAATCTTTTATGACCAATGGGCAAAATAATTTATTTGGGGTATAATTACTCGCAACTAAATTAAAAACAGCGGCTAACTGTATCTACTACAAACAGCAAAATCCGCATATATTAAACAACACATTACTGCAACAAACAATAAGGATGCACACTATGGGAATCATCAGTCTTATCTTCATCGCCGTAATACTGACCGTTTTACTGCTCAACTTCAAACAAAAATTAGACCGTTGCAAAAAAGATTATCAAGAATCTTTTGTTGCGCTCCGTATCGCCCTAGCATGCCGCCATCAGGCAGTCAGACATGTTTTGGATGCTTCAAAAATTTACCTTGGACGCGAAGATGACAATGTCGACAGCAATTTATTGTCCTCATGTGGCGATGCCGAAGCCGTATTGACCCAAGCATCCAAATCATTTTCACCGGAATCTCTTTCTCGCTTGTGCAACGCAGAAGCAAGCTTGAACAACTCGCTCCGCGCCCTGCAAGAAGTTTTAGAAAAAAGCCTGAAACAACGTCCCGACCAAGGTCTTAAAAGCCAGCTTGAAATGCTGGACGCCGCCGAAACCGATGTTGTATCTGCGCGACGCGCCTACAATCGATCTGCAGAACGCTACAACCGCATGCTGAGAAAAACCATGAGCGGACTTGTTGCCAAAGTATTGGGTTATCACGCAAAAGCCAGCCTGATTAAATTTGAGGACAACAGCGTTCCGCAAATGAGCAAACACTTGATGGCTTGATAAGCGTGGCGCAAATAGATCAGGGTGTGGCATTGTAATCTGATTGTTATTCGAGCGTCACAAACCATAGCAATAGCACAGAATCCATCCATTCTGTGCTTTACTATATTCAAAAATCATTTCCCTTGAACCAACTTGCAGTAGTATAGTGGATTAAATTTAAATCAGGACAAGGCGACGAAGCCGCAGACACTACAGATAGTACGGCAAGGCGAGGCAACGCCGCACTGGTTTAAAGTTAATCCACTATAAAGTAGCAGGAAGTAAACCAACTCCACTACAACCATGATTCAGAATAAACAAAAGGTCGTCTGAACTTTAAAAGTTTTCAGACGACCTTTTTGTTTGTCAAATCCCATAAGTTTCAAATGAATGCAAGACCGTTCATTTTTAACCTGTTGGTTTTCAATATCTCCTATCCTCAAATGGGAAAGCTATCCCAATCCTTCTCTTGAGAAAACACGAAAATTATCAATCAAATTATTGCTTTTTCAAACCCTTGGCTTTAACCGTGGCAATTGTACCGTCGATACCTTTTTGCTTAATCAATTCATTGAATTGATTGCGGTACACCGTTACTAAACTTGTGCCATCCAAACGGAAATTGTAGATTTTATAAGCAGAACCTACCCGATAAAGCTGATACGCCACTTCGTATTTCTTACCACTTTTCGTTTGAATCTCCGAGAACACATCAAATTTATTGCCATTCTCAGTCATTTTAGGCAGCAATTTAACCTTCGCATCGGCAGCGCCAACCAAAGCGGAATGGGAATACATTGAAACCACCATCTCTTTGAATGCCTGAATAAAATCTGTTTTCTGCTGTGCTGAGAAATTGCGCCAAGGCGCGCCGACTGCCAAAGCGGAAATGCGTTCATAATCCAAATAACGGTCGGCATACTGCTGTATTTGTTTGACACGTTGCGGCTCGCTCAGGGAAGTATTGCGCGCAATTTTCAAAACAGTATCGATATTTTGCTGCATCTGCTCTTGTGCAGGATGTGCAGCGGCAACATACGGGGCGGCAAGCACCATAGGTGCAGCCAGTACAAAAGCGGATAAATAGGATGCCATATACGTACCTATTTCTAAAATTTTTAAAGGTCTATTGTAAAACTTTATATTTTAGAAATATTTAACGTAATGTAAAACCGAGAAAGGCAGATAAAAAGGCAGGAACGACCTACATTCGGCTCAATTCCCTTTGCAGGGCTTGGATGTTTTGCTGGCGATCGAGTACCGCGCTTTGCAGGCTGTTGATTTCCTGTTGGTTGACATGACCGCCTTTGGCTACGCGGGCTTGAGCCAGAGATTTTTGCGCTTCACCCAACGCTTTACGTTCGTTGCTCAATTCCGTTTCCAAAATCGAACGGCGGCTAGTGCTGCCGGAGGATTTGGGCGCAGGAGTTGCTGCAACTTCAGGAGCAGGACGGATGGGCGCAGGTGCAGGATTCGCCTTAGCGGTATTTTTAGGGGCAGGTTTTGCGTTACCGGCTCGTTTTGACGGAGCTTCGGCAGCAGCAGACTCGGGCATTTCTAAAGCGGGAGCATCGTAGCGCGTGCTGCTGTATTTGCCGATGGTCGGTAAATCTGCCGAATGGCAGTTTCCAGATGGGCGTGAAGTATAGACAACTTCGCCGTTGACTGTGCAGGTATAGATTTTAGAGGAAGCTTGTGCGCCTGATGCGGCGGCAAACATCAGCAATGAAGCTGCCAATGCGTGAAGTGATTGTTTCATGGTAAGGTCGTAATGTGAAATAAGTAATTGTTCGATAGATATTGCATTCAGCTGTAATAGTATAACAATACCAGCATATTCTCTCAAATAGGACGGCTGACTTTTTTAATTTCAAATCAAACCGCCTTATTTGTTATAGCGAAAATTGCCTCATTCGTTTTCAGACGACGTTTTTGCGGCTTTATCTGATTTTTTGGCGCGTGATTTGGCGTTTTTGCTCTTTGTCTCTTGCTCTTGCGCCTTTTCCCGCGATTTTTCTTTTGAACGCGCCTTCTTGGGCTTGGCTGCCTTTTCTTCGGTATCACTGCTTAATTTGTTGATTTTCAGACGGTATGCACCGCCTTGATGGCTGCTGATTTTGGGCAGGTCTGCGCCTGTGCAGTTTCCCGAAGGTTCGGATGTGTAGGTTTTGCTGTTGCCTGAATGGCAACTGAAGACGGCTGCTGCAGTGTGAAGGGATAAGCCCAAAATGAGGGAGGATGCGACGATAAGTGCCCCTTGCTTGATTCGTGAACGCATGTGTTTTCCGTAGTTTGAGTTTTCAGACGACCTATTTTTGTTTTTATGCAGTTCGACGGTCTGAAATGACCATGCCGAACTGTATTTTTGGCGGCTTCTGAAGGCAGATACGGAAACTCGGGCAACGGGATATTTATAGTTGTGTAAATTCTGCGTCGATTTCCGTCAGGATTTGCTCCAGCTCTTCCTGCCACAAAAGCCAGTTTTCTTCTATTTGTGTTAATTTTACTTTAATTTCTGTTAATTGTGTGAGTGCTTGTTGTAATTTTGTTTTATTTTCGTCCGAATAGGCTTCTTCTTGTGCCAAAAATGCTTCACATGCCGTTTGAATTTCAGAAAGCTGCGCCATTTCTTTTTCGGCTTTGTCGATTTTATGCTGTATCGGTTTGCCTCGTCGGGCTTTTTCTTGACGGATTTGCGCTTCGATACGCTTGGTGTCCTTGCGGTTTTGGCTTTGTGCGGAAGCGGCAGGTGCGGCTGTGGCGTTTTCCTGCGCCAACCGCCATTGACGATAGTCGTTTAAATCGCCGTCAAAGTTTTTCAGACGACCTTTGTCAATCAGGAGGAAACTGTCGGTAGTCGCTTCAAGCAGGCTGCGGTCATGCGACACGACGATTAATGCGCCTTGAAAACTTTGCAACGCAAGTGTCAGGGCGTGGCGCATATCCAAATCCAAATGGTTGGTCGGTTCGTCAAGCAGCAGCAGATTTGGCTTTTGCCAGATAATCATAGCAAGGGCGAGACGGGCTTTTTCTCCGCCGGAAAAAGGTTCGGTTTTCTGCAACGCCATGTCGCCGACAAAGTTGAAGCCGCCGAGGAAATTTCGGATTTCTTGCTCGCGCACTTCGGGAGAAAGCTGCTGAATATGCCAAACAGGGCTTTGGTCGGCGCGGATGGTGTCGAGCTGGTGTTGGGCAAAATAGCCAATATTGAGTTTTTCGGAACGGACGATGCTGCCGGAGAGCAAATCGATTTTGCCTGCCAAGGCTTTGATAAACGTGGATTTACCGCTGCCGTTGACACCCAATAGCCCGTAACGTGCGCCGCTTTCCAGCGACAGGGTAATGTCGTGCAAGACGGTTTTGCCTTCGTAACCCAAATCAGCGTGCTCCAGCTTCAGCAAAGGATTGGGCAGATGGTCGGGATTGTAAAACTCAAAGGAAAACTCGCTGTCCAGATGCGCGGGAGCGATGCGCTCGAGCTTCGCCAACGCCTTCATGCGGCTTTGCGCTTGAACGGCTTTGGTGGCTTTGGCTTTGAAGCGGTCGATAAACGATTGCAGATGTTTGATTTGCGCCTGCTGTTTGACATAGGCGGCTTGTTGCTGCGCGAGACGCTGCGCACGTTCGTTTTGGTAAAAATCGTAATTGCCGCCGTATTGCGTGAGTTTTTGCTGCGACAATTCAATGGTTTGGGTAGTTGCCGCGTTGAGAAAATCGCGGTCGTGGGAAATGATGATTTGCGTGCAGGGTAAAGAAGCAAGGTGGTTTTCCAGCCACAAGACGGTTTCCAAATCCAAGTGGTTGGTCGGTTCGTCAAGCAAGAGCAAATCGGCGCGGCAAATCAGGGCTTGCGCAAGATTCAGGCGCATACGCCAGCCGCCGGAAAAGGATTTGACGGGACGGCTGTGTTCTTCTTGCGAAAAACCCAGTCCGTTCAACAATTTTGCTGCGCGGGCCGGCGCGGTATACGCGTCGATTTCTTCCAATTTAGCATGATATTCCGCCTGCTTCATGCCGTCATTTTGCGCTTCCGCCTGCGCCAAGGTCGTCTGAAAAGCCTGCAACTCGGCATCGCCCTGCAAAACGTAGTCCAACGCGGAGATGTCTAAGTCGGGCGTTTCTTGGGAAACGGAAGCCATCCGCCAATTTTTCGGAATTGAGATATCGCCGCCATCCTGCGTGATTTCACCCTTGATTAAGGCAAACAGGCTGGATTTTCCTGTCCCGTTTTTACCGATCAAACCGACGCGCTGACCGGGATTGACGGTGGCGTTGGCTTTGTCGAGCAGGACTTTCAAACCGCGTTGCAGGGTGAGATTCTTGATTTCAATCATGATGGTAATGGACGGGCGGAAAATGGGAAAGGCGGTATTTTATAGCGAAAACAGCATTATAGTGGATTAAATTTAAACCAGTACGGCGTTGCCTCGCCTTGCCGTACTATTTGTACTGTCTGCGGCTTCGTCGCCTTGTCCTGATTTAAATTTAATCCACTATAATCCACTATATGTCGCCGTCCGTTGATGCCGTAGCGCTTCAACGTAAATCCATGATGAAAAAAGGTCGTCTGAAAACGGCGAATAGTGTTAACGAAACTCACTATGCCTGTTTTCAGACGACCTTTGATGTAACGAAACGGCTTAATGTCGATAATCCGCCGAATCTTTACGGATTTGCCGCAGGAATTTCTGCGTGCGTTCGTGTTTGGGGTGTTCGAACAATTCTCTCGGACTGCCCTGCTCTACGATGACGCCGCCGTCCATGACGACGACCGTAGTCGCCACCTCCAGCGCGAACTTGATTTCGTGGGTCACGACAACCATCGTCCAGCCTTCCTGCGCCAATTCCTTCATGGCGTTCAACACGTCTTGCACCAATTCGGGATCCAGCGCGGAAGTGGGTTCGTCAAACAACATAAGCTCGGGCTGAATCGCCAATGCGCGGGCGATGCCGACGCGTTGTTGCTGACCGCCGGAGAGCTGGTAGGGATAAAGGTTAACCTTATCGCCTAAGCCGACTTTTTCCAGCAATTTCAAAGCTTCTTCGCGCGCTTGGGCGGCAGATTTGCCTTGTACGGCAACCGGACCTTCCATTACGTTTTCCAACGCGGTTTTGTGCGGGAAGAGGTTGTATTGCTGGAACACCATGCCGGATTTGCGGCGCAGCGCCAAGATGTCGTGCTTTGTCGTTTTTTTGGAAAAATCGATTTTCAGCGGTCGCTCGTTGTCGAACTCGATTTGTCCGTCTTCGGGCATTTCCAGCGCATTCAAGCAGCGCAAAAACGTTGTTTTACCCGAGCCGGAAGGTCCGAGGATGACGACCACCTGCCCTTTGCCCACATACAAATCGATGCCGCGCAAAATGGTGTTTTCGCCGAAGGTTTTGCGGATATTGCGGATTTTAATCATGGCTTCCCCTTATTTGGCGACATAGCGGTCAAAGCGTTTTTCCAAGCGCGCCTGAATCAGGAACAGTACTTTGCAGAAACACCAGTAAACCAAAGCGGCTTCGATATAGACGGGTAGGAAGTCGTAGGTACGGTTTGCCGTTTCCTGCGCGACGCGGAACAATTCAGTTACCGTTACCACCGCTGCGAGCGAGGTGTTTTTGAACAAGCCGATAAACTCGTTGCTCAAAGGCGGCACGGCGACGCGGAATGCCTGCGGCGCGACGATGCGGCGGAAAGTCTGCATATAGGTCATGCCGATGGAGAAACCCGCCTCCCACTGCCCTTTCGGCACGGACAAAATCGCCGCGCGTATGGTTTCGGAAGCGTATGCGCCGACATTGAGCGAGAAGCCGATGATGGCGGCGGGAATCGGATCGATGAAAATACCGACGGACGGCAGCCCGTAAAACACAATCACAAGCTGCACCAACAGCGGCGTCCCCCTGATGATGGAAATATAAGTTTCCACCAGCTTCAGCAGGATTTTCCGCACGATGCCGCCCGAAGGCATAATCCGCACCAAAGCCACAGCGATGGCAATCACCATCCCGATCAGGAACGACGCCACCGCCAGCGGCAGCGAGACCATAAAACCGGCTTTGACCATAGGCAAAAACGCGCTGACAATCATATCGGCGCGTGTTTCCGTCATAAACGGCAGCGAAGCAAGAAAATTATTTAACACTGATGTCTTTTCCGAAGAATTGTTCGCCCAGTTTTTTCAGCGTGCCGTCGGCTTTCAGCTCGTTGATTGCCGTGCTGAATTTCGCCACGACTTCGTCATTGCCTTTATTGACAATCAAGCCGGAACCGACTTTTTCATCTGCAGGCGCAGACCAAACGATTTTCACGCCGGCATTCGGGTTTTTCTTCAGATAGTCCAAAACAGCCAATTCATCGTTCAAAGTCGCATCGGCGCGTTTTTGTTCAATCAGGGTCAGCGATTGCGCCAAACCGTCCACTGCCACAAGTTCCGCACCCGCAGCTTTGGCTTTTTCGCCGTAGTTACTGGTCAGGGATTGCGCGGTTTTCACGCCTTTGATGTCGTCAATGGATTTGATGTTGCTGTCGTTACGCGCCACCAAAACCGCACCGCTCCAGCTGTAAGGTTCGGATTTGTCGAATGTCGCTTGGCGTTCGGGGCTGGTCAGACCGACTTGGTTTGCCACCACATCGAAACGTCCCGCCTTCAAACCCGCCATCATCGAATCCCATTGCGTTTCTTTAAACTCGACTTTTACGCCTAATTTTTCCGCAACGGCGCGGGTAACTTCCACATCGTAGCCGGTCAGCTTGCCGTCTTTGTCGTGGTAGGTAAACGGCGCGTAAGTACCTTCGGTACCGACGGTAATCGTACCTTTATTGTTGATGCGCTCGATTAAAGAACCGGAAGCGTTGGCAGATTGAGCGGGAGCAGAAGAAGACGCGCTGCCGCCCTCTCCGCCGCAGGCCGCCAAAACCAATGCGGTCATGCCGCCGAGTACGAATTTTTTCAACATAATCTTCTCCTGAAGAAAAAGTGTGCGAGGGCAGCATTCTAAGTGAAATTACGGCAAACACAAAGAATACTTTCTTATAACGCTTATTCCGAAACGGATGAATGAATCCAAAAAACCTGCATTTTTCAAGCAAAGGTCGTCTGAAAAGGGGGATAAGCTCCTCTTTTCTGCTTTCAGACGACCTTCTTATCGTTCGCGCCATGATTCGGCTTGATATTCGCAACAATGGTGCTGCGCACAGATTCAAAGGGAGCGCCAAACTGTTTTGCCTGCGGTTTGGAGTCTTAAATGAAAGCACAGAAATAATCCGACATAACAAAAGGTCGTCTGAAAATTTTCAGACGACCTTTTATCTTGAACCGCAGCTGATGCTTAAGCGCGTTTGCGGAATTCGCCGGTACGGGTATCGATTTCGACTTTGTCGCCGTTTTCGATGTAAGACATCACTTGGATTTCAGTGCCGCCGACCAGACGCGCGGTTTTCATTACTTTACCGGAGGTATCGCCTTTAACGGCAGGCTCGGTGTATTCAACTTCGCGTACGATGATGGTAGGCAGCTCGACAGAAATAGGGTTACCTTCGTAGAAAGTTACTTCGCATTGGTCTTCCATACCGTCAACGATGAATTTCAACGCGTCGCCGATGTTGTCGGCTTCGATTTCGTATTGGTTGAATTCTTCGTCCATGAAGACGTACATAGGATCGGCAAAGTAGCTGTAAGTACAGTTTTTGCGGGACAGGATGACGACGTCGAATTTGTCGTCGGCTTTGTAAATGGTTTCGGAAGCGGCACCGGTCAGCAGGTTTTTCAGTTTCATGCTGACTTTGGCGGAAGAGCGGCCGCCTTTGATGTATTCGGTTTTTTGAACGACCATAGGATCGTTGCCGACCATGAATACGTTGCCGGCGCGCAGTTCTTGTGCTGTTTTCATGTATTGTCCAATCAAATCGGTTGTAAATAAACGCGCTATTTTAGCGTATTTTTTTATACTTTGAAATAAAGGCAGCGAGTTTTTCAGGGGCTGACGGCTGCTCGAAAAGACAACGGCTCCACTCCTCCGCGCCTTGCCGCCAGTTGTTTTGGTGTTGTTGCAGGGTTTGCCAACATTCGAGGCGTTGTGTTGCAGATAAAGCCTCTCCGCCGTTGAGGTCGTCTGAAAGGCGGCAGTGTGCCGATGCGGTTTCAGGCGAGTAGAAACCGTGTGCCTTATCCCAAAAGGCGTGGAGTTTGTCGAGATGGACGTTTTCATCTTGCGGGTAGATGTGCCAAAAAAAGGGTTTGCCCGCAAGCTGGGCGCGCACGAAACTATCTTCGCCGCGTATCACGGCGCAGTCGGCGAGGTGTAGCAGTTTGTCGAAATCATGTTGCGGAACGAAAGGGATTTTGACGAGGCGGACTGAGGTCGTCTGAAAAACATCGCCGTCGTTTTGCAGGGCATTTTGCGGAATGACGCCGCTTTGTTTGAGGCTGTCGATGATTTGCGTCCCAGCCAGCAACAGAGTAAACGCGCTGCCTGCCTGTTGCCACATATCCAGCCACTTTGCCCAAACATCGCTCCGATAGCCGAAAAGCAGCCATTCGGGCGCGTTTTTTTCGGGAAGCATCAGCCGCTGACGCAAGGCTTCGGTATCGAAACGGACGGCGTCGCGATAATCCCGCTCGCGTATCAACCCGCCGCTTTTTTCGCTGAAACCCATAAACCAAAAATATTTTTGAACGCCTTCCTGCGGCGAAGGCATCAGGTGCAGCCTCTCATTGCTTTCTTCCGCGCTCAAATACTCCCAATTCAGCCAAAGCGGTTTATGCTGACGGATGATGTGCAACACATTTTCAGGCAGGTCGCAGGCGAAAGTTTCTATAACGATATCGGGAAAGGGCGCGGTATCAATGTCTGCCGCTTCGGCATGCCAATCGCGGACATGAATATCCTGATGGACACAGGGAACATCAGGCAAATCAGGGCAAAGCGCACGCAAGGCGAACACATCATCCGTCCACAAATGCACCTGCCAACCAAGTTCACGATGCAAAACACGGGCAAGCCGCAGGGAAACGCCGATATCGCCGAAATTGTCGATGACGTTGCAAAAAATCCAACAAACAGGAAAAACGTGTGTATTCATAAAGACTTGAGGTCGTCTGAAATCGGTTTCAGACGACCTTTTCAAAACTAAAACGCGCCGAAATAGTGGAACAAATACACAATCAGCAAAACGATCGGAATAAACAGCAACATGGTTTGACGTTTCAAATCAAACTCTTGCTTAAGATGATGCTTGATGGTTTCGAAGAGGATGAATTTGAAGAGAAACGTCGCTTCGCAGGCAAGGATAATGCCGTTGATTAAGTGTTGCGCCTCGTCTTCGGGCGGATTGACGACGAAAATAGCAAGCGTGATTAAAGGTATCAGGCAGACGATAAGCCAGCGGATGATAAGGATTTTGGGCATGGTGTGACGGATAAAATAAGGATGATGGAAAAAAGCAAGTCGGCAGTTTAGTCTGTTCGGGAAAGGATTTCAAACGGATGGTTAGGTCGTCTGAAATCCTGTTTCAGCAAACCCAAACCCGTTTTCAGACGACCTTTTTATTCAATACCGCCTTTTACAATGCCTGAAACGCCTGTACTGCCGCCCAAATTATTTCGGGCTGCTCCTTAATCGCTTCATGAACGGCAAACGGCACATTCATCAGATGCACATTAGGCAATTCGGTTTTCAGTTCTACCCAATCATCAAAGGCAAGCAGAAAATCAGCTTCTCCGCGTATTGCCAAGACATTAGCTGTGATTTCACGGACGCTTTCGTTGGGATAACCGCTTGCGCTTTCATCCAACCACATGGCTTTCAATGCCGCAATCCATTTTTCGGCATCGGGTTCGGGATTGGCTGCCTGATAAGCGGCAAGCTGTTCCGACAGGTTTTCTTCTACGATATTAAGGTTCAGCGCTTCAAACATCGACCGTACGCGATTCAAGTGTTTTTGATGCCACTCTGCGCCTACCGTGATGATTTTCTCAACATTTTCATCTTCAGCACCAAGACGGTAAGCAGTTATTCCTCCGTCGCTGAAACCGAACAGACTGTAATTTTCCACGCTTTCACTGCGCAGGATTTGGCGCACATCATCGGCTACTTGAGCATAGGTCAATACGGTAGTGCCAAGCGTGGAGCGTCCGTGTCCGCGCGTATCGACGGCAATCATGCGGTAGTGTTGCAACAGGCGCGGCAGCAGCGGTTCAAAATCGCTAATCGAGCCAAAACCGCCGTGAAGCAAGACCATGACGGGAGCGGCTTCCTTACCGCCGATTTGATAGTGCAGGCTTGCGCCTTGATGGTTAAAAAATTTGGACTGCATGGTTTACCTTTTCAATCTATCCGGAGTATCTGTATAGGAAACATCAAAGGGCTTTTGGATTCCAACACAGATATTGAACATTCGCAAAGGGTCGTCTGAAAACGGCTTGGGGCTGTATCTCCGTTTTCAGACGACCTCCTTCCTTCTCAATTTTTTGTTTTATCCGTCATCAGCCGATTCCTCAACCATCGGGCAGCGGGTGCGATTTCGCCTGCCAGCATACCGGCTTCCACGCCCGATGAATGTTTGATGACATCCGCCGCTGCGCCGTGCAGCCATACGCCGGCACAGGCGGCTTGGAATGGGGCAATGCCTTGTGCGAGCAGGCTGCCGATGATGCCGCTTAAAACGTCGCCGCTGCCTGCGGTGGCAAGTCCGGCGTTGCCGCTTGGGTTGGTATAGACCGTGCCGTCGGGTGCGGCGACCAGTGTGCGGTGTCCTTTTAAGACGGTTACGACTTGGAACGTTGCGCTGATGGTTTGGACGGCAGACATTCTGTCCTGCTGGACGGCTTGGGTGGATGTACCGAGCAGGCGGGCGGCTTCGGCGGGGTGCGGGGTCAGAACCAGATTGCTGCGTTTTTGAGCGGCTTCTCGTGTTTCTGAATTCGACCTTGCCAGCAGGGTCAGTGCGTCGGCATCAAGCAGCAGCGGCACGTCCTGATTTTGCGTCAACACGTTATTTAAGATTTGGTTGGCGGTTTCGTCCAAACCCATGCCGCAGCCGACCGCCCATGCGCTGATGTCCTTGCGTTTCAGCAAGTCTTCAGCGGTTGCCAGCATGATTTCGGGGCGTTCGGGGATAACGGCGAAGGGCAAGGCGGTTTGATTAAAGCCTGCCCACACTTTGCCGCTGCCTTGATAAATCGCGGCGGTGGAAGCGAGGACAACCGCTCCGCTCATGCCCGATGCGCCGCCGACGATGGCGAGCGTGCCGTATGTTCCTTTGTGCGACTCCGCTTGGCGCGGGGTGAATACGTCTGGGAACTGCGAGGTCGTCTGAAAAAAATCGGGCGTATCGGGGAGCGTATAGGACGGGTTCATCATCAATCTGCCTGAGTTTGGTAAAATAGCGGTTGCGTGGCGAAAAGAGGTTGGAATCCCTCTTTTATCGACTGTTGTTTTCACGATTCTACCGCCCCGTATAGGAACACTACAACCGCACAACAAGGAATATTAAATGAAACAAAAAGTCAAAGTCTGGGATTTGCCGACGCGCCTGTTTCACTGGCTCTTGGTCTTATCGGTCGGATTTATGTGGTACAGCGCGCAGGCAGGCGGCGGGATGCTGGTTTGGCACTTGCGCTGCGGGCTGCTGATCGTCGGACTGATTATCTTCCGCCTGTGTTGGGGCTTGTGGGGCAGCGATACGGCTCGGTTTGCACAATTCGTGCGCGGCCCATCGTCCATCCGCCGTTACCTGCAAGGCAGCCTGACGGAAAACGAACAGCCCGGACACAACCCTTTGGGCGCGCTGATGGTCATCACGCTGATTGCGGCGGTCTTACTGCAAGTAACGACGGGGTTGTTTGCCGCCGATGAAAACACGTTTACTGACAGCGGCTACCTGAACCATTTGGTCAGTTCGGACACGGGCAGCCTGATGCGCAAAATCCACGTCAATTTCTTCAATCTACTGGCGGCTTTGGCAGGTCTGCACATTTTCACGGTTTTGGCGTATAAATTTTTGAAGAAAAAAGATTTGATCCACCCGATGATCAGCGGCTACAAACATATCGAAGGGCAAACTGTTGCCTTGAAATTTGCTTCCGCTGCCAAACTGATTGCCGCATTGGCGGTCGCGGCAGCGGCGGTGGCTGCGATTTTGATGTTGAAATAACCAAAGTCGGCAGGTTTTCATCATGCCGATGCAAAAGGTCGTCTGAAACGGCAATTCCGTTTTCAGACGACCTTTTCTTTATGCCCTATCTTACAAATGCGGGTTCATCAGGTTTTCGGGCGACAGGATGCGGTCGAGTTCGGCTTCACTCAAGAGGCCGCGTTCGAGTACGACTTCGCGCACGCCTTTGCCGGTTTGGGCACAGATTTTGCCGACCAAATCGCCATTGCCATGTCCGATATACGGGTTCAGATAAGTAACCAGACCAATGGAGTTGAACACATAACGTTCGCAGATTTCGCGGTTGACGGTAATGCCTTTGACGCATTTTTCGGCGAGATTTACGGCGGCGTTGCCCAACAAGGAAATGGTTTCAAACATACATTGCGCGATAACCGGCTCCATCACGTTTAATTGCAACTGCCCCGCTTCGGCGGCGAAGGTGATGGTGGTGTCGTTGCCGATGACTTTGAAGCAGACTTGGTTGACCACTTCGGGAATCACGGGATTGACTTTGGCAGGCATAATCGACGAGCCTGCCTGCATTTCCGGCAGGTTAATCTCTTTCAAACCGGCGCGCGGGCCGGACGACAAGAGGCGCAAGTCGTTACAGATTTTCGATAATTTCACCGCCGTGCGCTTCAATGCACCGTGTACCATCACATACGCGCCGCAGTCGGAAGTCGCTTCAATCAGGTTTTCGGTCAATTTGCAATCCAAGCCGCTGACTTCGGACAATTTTTTCACCGCCAAAGCCGCGTAGCCTTTGGGCGTGTTCACACCCGTGCCGATGGCGGTTGCGCCCAAGTTGACTTCCAACAACAAGGCGCGCGTGCGGTCCAGATTCAAAATCTCTTCTTCCAGCAACACTTGGAAAGACTGAAACTCCTGCCCCGCCGTCATCGGCACGGCATCTTGAAGCTGGGTGCGCCCCATTTTCAAAACATCTTTAAACTCATCGGCTTTGGCGGCAAACGCGTCTTTCAGCAACGCCAATTTTTCCAGCAGTTCGCCGACACTGTAATACACCGCCAGCCTGAAGCCGGTCGGATACGCATCGTTGGTGGACTGGCTGGCGTTCACATGGTCCATCGGATTAACGATGTCGTAGCGGCCTTTTTCGTAACCCAACACTTCCAAAGCAAGGTTGGCAATCACTTCGTTGGTGTTCATGTTGACCGAAGTCCCCGCGCCGCCCTGATACACATCGGACGGGAATTGGTCGAGACAGCGGCCTTTAAGCAACACTTCGTCGCAAGCCTTTTCAATGGCAGCGGCAATTTCAGGTTTTACCGCGCCCAGTTCACCGTTTGCCTGCGCGGTCGCTTTTTTCACCATCACCATGCTGCGGACAAACTGCGGCACGTCGGAAATTTTTTGATTGGAAATTTTAAAGTTTTCCACCGCGCGCAAAGTATGGATGCCCCAATACGCCTCGGCGGGGATTTCGCGGTCGCCCAGCAAATCGTGTTCGATACGGACAGTCATTTCTCTTACCTTCTCATTCGTTGGTTTATCAAGTAATGTGCATATGCAGGCGGAACATTAGACCGTTTTGCATGGGTTGTCTAGCTGCAAATGCACCGTTGTTATCAAAGCAGGAAAAACACTCCCACCCGAAAGACAAAAGGTCGTCTGAAACCTTTTCAGACGACCTTTTACATGCTTACATACCGACCAGCCCCCGTATCTGCGGCCAGTAAAACAAACAGGCAATGGCGCAGACGGCGACGCTGATGCCTGCGGCGTTGATGCTGCTGATTTTTTCTTTAAACGCCATCGCGCCGACCAACGTTCCCAAGACGATGACGCCGATGTTCATGCCTGCGAAGACCAGCGTCGGATTGTCTTTCATCATTTGGTGGGCGGTGATGTAGGTAACGATGTTGGCAAAGTTCAAACCGCCCAAAACGATGCCGCCGAGAATGCCTTCTTTCGTCCATTTGGTCGATTGGGAGAAAAGGTAGCCGAACATCAAAATACCGGCGAGGCTGAAGGCGACCAAGAGGTTGCCGGAAAACGCCGTACCGCTTTTGGCAAGCTGTTTGAAGAGGATGTCGATGATGCCGTAGCCCGCCCAAACGCCCGCAAGCAGCGTGATTTGCGTACCCAATCCGCCCGATTTCTTGCCGCCGTCGGCTTTCCACAACAGGCAGAACAGAGCCACAAACGCCAAAACGATGCCTATCAGCCTGCCTTCGGTCAACGCTTCGCCAAAAATCACGAACGCAGAAATAATCGGCAATATCAAAGACAAACGCTGCGCCGCATCAGACTTGACGATACCCGCCGCATCAACCGCCTTGCCCATAATCACAAACACCGAAGGCAGCAACACGCCCAGCGCGCCAAACAACCACCACGTCGGCAAAAAGGCTTTCGGATTGCTCAAATCGGGTTTCAACACCCAAGCCGTCAACGCGACCGCGACGATGTAGTTCACCGCCACCGCCTGCGCAACGTCGATTTTGTTCTTACGCGCCAATTTGAGCAATACCGACACAGACACGCTGCACAATATGCTTGCCAATAAATAAATCATGTTTTTCCTTTGATTAAGTGTGTCGGATGCACCGGACAGATTTCAGACGACCTTCTTTGTGTCCTGTTTTTCTATTTAGTTTCCCGCCAACGACCCCTATAAAAATTTCAGACGACCCCGGAATGCAAAGGTCGTCTGAAAACAAGGCGGGCTGTCGCGCTTAGAACCAAGTATCCAAAGACATGCGCTTGTTGTCCGTCAACTTGATGAATCCGGCTGCCAGACGGTAAACAAACCAAACCGATACCAAAAACAGTACCACGGCGCCGAGTCCGATCAACGCAGTGAGTTTACTCAATATAAACCCCGCGAGACCGCCCCAGAAGGTTTTAATCAGATAATCTGCATGGTTATTATAAACCGAGTCGCTCATATCGCCACGTTTCACATACGCCAAGATGATGCCGGCAACCGGCATGACGAAGGTAAGCAATCCCAAAGCCAACAAGGCATACATCGCCATAACGTAAGTACGGTCGCCGTCTCGGCGCAACACTTCCGCCGTATTACCTGCCTGTTGGCTGTTGGCCTGTTGGTTGGCGGTCTGCCCGTTTCTGCCGCTGAATTCACGGAGCGACTCGTCGTACCATGCCCGACGTTCAGGATCGACCAGCGTATCATAAGCCTGACGGATTTCCTTGAAACGCTCTTCCGCATCAGGATTGCCGGGATTACGATCGGGATGGTATTTCATTGCCGAATCGCGATAGGCTTTTCTGATTTCTGCAATGTCCGCATCCGCCGAAATGCCGAGAATTTCATAAAAATTACGGTTTTCCATATTAGGGTGTGCCTCTTTGGTTTGTGTTTGCCAAAGCCCGATACCGTGAAATCACGATAACAGGCTGTTTGACAGAATAAAAACAGATATAAAATCAGGCATTGTGTTCTTTTTATAAAACCTTCAAATTTGCCCGAATCTGCGTTTCCCGACTTAAAAACCGTTTTGCATCCCTTTAAACGGCGACCTGTACATCTTGCGGATTCAAAGCCCGCAAAGCCTGCGGGCTGATACCGATGATAAATCCGCGCTTGCCGCCGTTGATATAAATCTTGTCCAAATCCCAAATACTTTTTTCAACATAAACAGGCAACTGGGTTTTCATACCGAAAGGCGTCGTCCCGCCCACCAGATAGCCCGTCCATTTGTTTGCCTGTTTCGGTTCGGCAGGCTCGATGTGTTTCATGCCCAAATCGCGCGCCAGATTGCGGGTCGAAATCTGCCTATCGCCGTGCATCACTACGACCAACCCTTTCTTCGCTTCGTTTTGCAGCACGATGGTTTTGACCACCCGATGCTCGTCCACGCCGAACAACTGTGCAAACTGCCCCGTCCCGCCGTGTTCTTCATAAACATAAATATAAGGCTCAAAATCAATTTGATGTGTACGCAAGAAACGGACGGCAGAAGTAACCGGATAATCGGTATTTTTGCTCATGATGCAGTTCCAATAATATTCAGACGACCTAAACTCAATATGACAATGACGCGTAAAAATAGTTTCCGCATTTTTTCAAAAACAGCCCGCCTGCTGTGGCAGACAATCAAGCTGAATGTTACCATAAGCCCCTGCCCAATACCCGTCATCTTGTTCCGACCCAATCGGAAAACCGAAATCCGATGACAGGACAAAATGCCCCATGCGCCCCAACTTCAAGGAATATCAAATGAATATCCGATACCTCGGTACGACCGAACGTTACTCCGAAGCCGTCTGCGCGGGAGGATTCGTCTTCCTCTCCGGCATGGTTCCCGAAAATCCCGAAGCCGATGCCAAAGCCCAAACCGAAAACGTCTTGGCGCAAATCGACCATTGGCTCGAAGAATGCGGTTCCGACAAGGCACACATCCTCGAAGCCACCATCTTCCTGACCGATATGAACGACTACGCCGCCATGAACGAAGCCTGGGATGCCTGGACAGCCCCCGGCCGCGCCCCAGCCCGCGCCTGTATCGAAGCCAAACTCGCCAAACCGGAATGGGCGGTCGAAATCAAAGTATCCGCCGTGTGCAAGTGATTGGATTGGGCAAGGGGTCGTCTGAAAATCGCAGTCGATTTTTCAGACGACCTCTGTAACCAAAGAATCCGCAACACTGATACTATCAAAAACTAGAAATATTTAATTTTATTAGAAACAGATAGTTATCTGAAAAATATCCAGCAAACCCGCCTATATTCCAAAATAAAAGCGAAATAAACTATACTTTTTCTTAATTTATGAGATAATAGCTAAACAAATTCTTAGCTAACTTCCTTAACATCAACCGAGAACAACACTATGTCAGACGAAAAAAGCAAAGCCCTAGCCGCCGCCCTTGCCCAAATTGAAAAAAACTTCGGCAAAGGTTCCATCATGAAAATGGACGGCAGCCAGCAAGAAGAAAACCTTGACGTCATCTCCACCGGTTCGCTCGGTGTGGACTTGGCGCTCGGCGTCGGCGGTCTGCCGCGCGGCCGCGTCGTCGAAATCTTCGGCCCCGAATCCTCCGGTAAAACCACGCTCTGCCTCGAAGCCATCGCCCAATGCCAGAAAAACGGCGGCATCTGCGCCTTTATCGACGCCGAACACGCCTTCGACCCCGTTTACGCCCGCAAACTCGGCGTTAAAGTAGAAGAACTCTACCTCTCCCAACCCGACACCGGCGAGCAGGCTCTGGAAATCTGCGACACGCTGGTACGTTCCGGCGGCGTGGACATGGTCGTTGTTGACTCCGTAGCCGCCCTCGTACCCAAAGCCGAAATCGAAGGCGAAATGGGCGACAGCCATGTCGGCCTGCAAGCCCGCCTGATGAGCCAAGCCCTGCGCAAACTGACCGGCCACATCAAACGCACCAACACACTGGTCGTCTTCATCAACCAAATCCGTATGAAAATCGGCGTGATGTTCGGCAGCCCCGAAACCACCACCGGCGGTAACGCCCTCAAATTCTACGCCTCCGTCCGCCTCGACATCCGCCGCACCGGACAAATCAAAAAAGGCGACGACGTCATCGGCAACGAAACCAAAGTCAAAGTCATCAAAAACAAAGTAGCGCCCCCGTTCCGCCAAGCCGAATTCGATATCCTGTACGGCGAAGGCGTAAGCTGGGAAGGCGAACTGATCGACCTCGGCGTCAAATACGACATCGTTGAAAAATCAGGCGCATGGTACAGCTACAACGGCGCTAAAATCGGACAAGGCAAAGACAACGTCCGCGTCTGGCTGAAAGAAAACCCCGAAATCGCCAACGAAATCGACGCCAAAATCCGCGCCGCCGTGGGCATCAACATCGATATCACCGAAGGCAAACTGGACGACACCGACGGCGAACGTCCCGAGGAATAAACCCCTCTTGAGTCTTGGTTAAAATGAAAAGAGGTCGTCTGAAATATTTCAGACGACCTCTTCATGATTCCGTATCGGGCAAATCAAGCTTTCAGCAATTCTTGCAGCTCACCTGCTTCGTACATTTCCATCAAAATATCGGAACCGCCGACAAACTCTCCGTTTACGTAGAGTTGCGGGATGGTCGGCCAATCGCTGTATTCTTTGATACCTTGGCGGACGGCATCGTTTTCCAAAACATTCACGGTAACGTAATCAGTGCAGCCTGCGGCGCTGAGGATTTGTACGGCGCGTGAAGAGAAGCCGCATTGCGGAAACTGCTTCGTACCCTTCATAAACAAAACAACGCGGTGGGTGGTAACAACTTCTTTGATTTGGTCGTGGATAGATGTCATGGTTTAATCCTTATTTACATGAATCGGTTAATCGGAATTTGCGCCATTATACGCAAATTGACGTGTTTGGGTACGCCTGTTTGCATGGATATTTGAACAAATTAATATCGGTTTACCCAAAATCCCCCAATCGCAAACCTGCCGATCATCCTCAGCCCATCCTATTCAATACGCAGCCGCCCCAACCGACAAAACCTGAAAATTGTCAACAATCCAAGCCATCTTATTTTAAAGCGGTGCTATAATTTCCCGAACCAGATTTTTCAGACGACCCCTGCAAGGACCCTGACTTATGAACAATTCAGTCATCACTGTCATCGGCAAAGACCGCGTCGGCATCGTGTACGACGTTTCCAGAATTTTGGCGGAAAACCAAATCAACATCCTCAATATCAGCCAGCAGCTGATGGACGATTTCTTCACCATGATTATCTTGGTGGATACCTCGAAATGCCCGAAATCGCGGCAGGAAATGCTGGATTTGTTTGCGGAAGAGAGTAAAAAACTCGCGCTAGATATCCGTATGCAAAATGAAGAAATCTTCCAAGCCATGCACCGCATTTGAGTCGGAGGAATGTGATGAGTATCCAATCCGGCGAAATTTTAGAAACCGTCAAAATGGTTGCCGACCAGCATTTCGACGTCCGCACCATTACCATAGGCATTGATTTGCACGACTGTATCAGCACCGACATCGACGTGTTGAACCAAAACATTTACAACAAAATCACCACTGTCGGCAAAGATTTGGTCGCTACGGCGAAACACCTTTCCGCCAAATACGGCGTGCCGATTGTAAATCAGCGTATTTCCGTCACGCCGATTGCCCAAATCGCGGCAGCGACCAAAGCCGAGTCTTACGTCAGTGTGGCGCAGACTTTGGACAAGGCAGCCAAAGCCATCGGCGTGTCTTTTATCGGCGGCTTTTCCGCGCTGGTACAAAAAGGCATGTCGCCTTCAGACGAGGTGTTAATCCGCTCCATTCCCGAAGCGATGAAGACCACCGACATCGTGTGCAGCTCCATCAATATCGGCAGCACGCGCGCCGGCATCAATATGGATGCGGTCAAACTGGCGGGCGAAACCATCAAACGCACGGCGGAAATCACGCCCGAAGGTTTCGGCTGCGCCAAAATCGTCGTGTTCTGCAACGCGGTGGAAGACAATCCGTTTATGGCGGGCGCGTTTCACGGTGCAGGCGAAGCGGACACCGTTATCAATGTCGGCGTATCAGGGCCGGGCGTGGTCAAAGCCGCGCTGGAAAATTCGGACGCGGTCAGCCTGACCGAAGTCGCCGAAGTCGTGAAGAAAACCGCCTTCAAAATCACCCGCGTGGGTGAACTCATCGGCCGCGAAGCCTCGAAAATACTGGGCATCCCGTTCGGTATTCTTGATTTGTCGCTGGCGCCGACACCCGCCGTCGGCGACTCGGTGGCACGCATCCTTGAAGAAATGGGCTTGAGTGTCTGCGGTACGCACGGCACGACGGCTGCCTTGGCATTGCTGAACGATGCCGTGAAAAAAGGCGGCATGATGGCTTCCAGCGCGGTCGGCGGTTTGAGCGGCGCGTTTATCCCCGTTTCCGAAGATGAAGGCATGATTGCCGCCGCCGAAGCAGGCGTGCTGACGCTGGACAAACTCGAAGCAATGACCGCCGTCTGCTCGGTCGGGCTGGACATGATTGCCGTTCCCGGCGACACGCCCGCGCACACGATTTCCGGCATCATCGCCGACGAAGCCGCCATCGGCATGATCAACAGCAAAACCACCGCCGTGCGCATCATTCCGGTAACGGGCAAAACCATCGGCGACAGCGTCGAGTTTGGCGGCCTGTTGGGCTACGCGCCCGTGATGCCGGTTAAAGAAGGTTCGTGCGAAGTGTTCGTCAACCGCGGCGGCAGGATTCCCGCGCCGGTGCAGTCGATGAAGAACTGATTGTTTGACCATGAAAAAGGTCGTCTGAAAACTTGCAATGCTTGTTTTCAGACGACCTTTGTTTATTTGAGACTGTATAGTGGATTAACAAAAATCAGGACAAGGCGACGAAGCCGCAGACAGTACAGATAGTACGGAACCGATTCACTTGGTGCTTCAGCACCTTAGAGAATCGTTCTCTTTGAGCTAAGGCGAGGCAACGCCGTACTGGTTTAAAGTTAATCCACTATATTTTCAGACGACCTACAAACCCAATTCCCTGAGGAAGCGTACATCGTCCGCCCAGCCTGATTTGACCTTGACCCAAACCTTCAAAAACACTTTGGTATCAAACAGTTTTTCCATATCGAGGCGGGCTTCGGTGGAGATTTTTTTCAGTTTTTCCCCGCCTTTTCCGATCAGGATGGCTTTTTGGCTGTCTTTATCGACCAATACGGCGATGTAGATTCGGTAAAGGCCGTTTTCCTCTTCTTCGAATTGTTCGATTTCCACGTTCATGGCGTAGGGCAGCTCTTCGCCGAGGTAGCGGAACAGTTTTTCGCGCACGATTTCGGTGGCGAGGAAACGGCTGGAACGGTCGGTCACCATTTCTTCCGGATACATCGGCACGCTTTCGGGCAGGTAAGGTCTGAGGCGCGCGAGCAGGTTGGCGATGCCTAATCTGTGTTTGGCGCTGACGGTTTCATGTCCTGCAAATTTGAATTCTGCGCTGATTTGGTCGATAAATTCCTGCAAACCGCCATTGCCCGCTTTGTTTTTGTCGATTTTGTTGATAACGAGGATGACGGGCGTGTTTGCCGGTAACTGTTTCATCACGATACGGTCGGCATCGGTAAAGCGCATGGCTTCGACGACGAAAACGACGGCATCCACGCTGCTCAATGCTTCGGTTACGTTTTGATTGAGGCGGTCGTTTAGGGCGTTGCGGTGTTTGGTTTGGAAACCAGGGGTATCAACGAAAACGAATTGGGCGGTGTCGTCGGTGTAAATGCCGGTAACGCGGTTGCGCGTGGTTTGGGCTTTTTTACTGGTGATGCTGATTTTTTGCCCGATGAGGTGGTTCATCAGCGTGGATTTGCCGACGTTGGGTCTGCCGACGATGGCGACGAAGCCGCAACGGTAGTCGGCGGGATGGTTGGATTCGTTTTGCAGGAAGGTTTCGATGTCCATGATGGCTTTCTGTTTGACGTTTCAGACGACCTTTTCGTCTTGTCATAGGGGCTGTCGACATTTAATTTCCAAGTGGATTTTTGTTCACAAAGCGGAAGATTCAAGACGGAAGATGCCGCTTTGGGGATAAAAAAACACGGAAACTATTGAATGTCGTCAGACCCTAGGTCGTCTGAAAAATAAATCGGCTATTTTTTCGCTTTTTTCAAAGGATGGTGTTGTTCGAGCCATTGCAGCGCTTCTTTGGCGGCTTGCTGCTCGGCAACTTTACGACTGCTGCCTTGTGCTTTGCAGATGAAGCCCAGTTCGCCCAAGTCGCATGAAATCAGGAACATACTGTCATTGGCATGACCGATTTGTTCTTCGATGCGGTATTTGGGCAGGGCAAGGCGGCGCGCTTGGAGGGCTTCTTGCAGGGCGGTTTTGTTGTCTTTACCCTGCGTTTTGAAATCGGCGCGTTTGACGCGTTCGGCAAACAAGTGCCGCACCACTTTCTCCGCCTCGGCGAAATCCGCATCAAAGCTGACGGCGGCAAACATCGCTTCCATAGCATCGGCAAGGATGGAGGGTCGTCTGAATCCGCCGCTTTTCAATTCGCCCGCGCCCAAATAAAGCCCGTCGCCAACATTCATTTCCAAAGCGATTTCCGCCAATACGCCTTCATTGACCAAGCTCGCGCGCAAACGCGACAACTCGCCTTCGGTCAGCTTGGGGAACGCGTCAAACAACATTTTGGCGACGGTGTAGTTCAAAATCGAATCGCCGACGAACTCGAAACGTTCGTTGTTTTTCGCATGGTAGCTGCGGTGGGTCAGCGCCTGCTGCAAAAGCGCGGTATCTTTGAAATGGTAACCCAGTTTATTCTGAATGGCGGTATGCGCCTGCTGTTTTAACACATCTGTTTTCATGAGGACGTTTGTCTTTCTTCTTGCTTCGGCGTATCGGGCGGGAGGCGGCAAAAATCCGACCTCCCAAACCAACCCGAATGCGTTTCGGCACTTCATGCAAATACGGAAACACTTTAAGGCTGCAATAGTCGTCTGAAACACAGTTCAGCCCGTTTCAGACGACCAGCATTGTACCATCAAACCATAAGCGGCAAATATAAAGATACACGGTGCAGAGGCTGCCCTAATCATGATAAAATCCGCACAATTTTTACGGCATGCACACACCACAATGAACAAATTTGCCCAAGCCCTCTCAGCCGCACTCGACCGCTGCATCGTGACCAACACGGTAGCCAAACAAGGCGAACCTGTCGGCTTCCTCTACCGCGAAGCCCCCGTTTTCGAAAACGACAGCGGCTGGCGTTTCTTTAGCGGCGACGAGACCGACGAATACACCGACGATCCTGACAATTTCAGTGTCGTCAGCCTTTCCGAAATTACCCAGTCCAATCCCGCCATCGCCGCGCTCATAACCCAACCCGAAGGCAGTGCATGGGAAATAGGCAAAGACGGCGAGTTTCAAGCCGTTGCCGACTGGCAGCCACAAGAATAAATCCACCAATATCGTTTTCAGAAAAGCCAAACGTCGTCTGAAAACCCGTTTACCGCTCAAAATACAAGGAAACACCATGAACATCATCGCCCCGAACCTCGACGGCGCACACCTACGCATCGGCATCGTACAAGCCCGCTTTACCAACGAAATCGGCAGCGAAATGCTCAAAGTCTGCTGCCGCACCCTGCAAGAATTGGGTGTAGCCGACAACAACATCACCATCGCCACCGTACCCGGCGCGCTCGAAGTACCGCTCATCCTGCAAAACATGGCAGCCTCCGAGCAATACGACGCACTGATTGCCATCGGCGTCGTCATCCGCGGCGAAACCTACCATTTCGAACTCGTTTCCAACGAATCCGGTTCAGGCGTAACCCGTGTCGGACTCGACTACAACATCCCCATCGCCAACGCCATCCTGACCACCGAAAACGACGAGCAAGCCGTCGCGCGTATTGAAGAAAAAGCCGCCGACGCTGCCAAAGTCGCCGTCGAGTGCGCCAACCTCGTCAACCATCTGATTGAAGAGCAGTTTGACGACGAAGAAGAATAAATCCGAACGCGAAACCCGCCGCTTTACAGCATCTCGGTTTCGCTCCATCCGCCGGACAAACCGTTTTCAGACGACCCGTCATCCGAAAGAGGTCGTCTGAAACATTCATTACCGCACCCACCGTGCCGCCAACGAAGGAATCCCCATGAAAACCCCACGCCGCCGCGCCCGCGAGTTAGCCGTACAAGCCCTCTACCAAGCCGGCATCAACAACACCGCCGCCCCCGAAATCGCTAAAAACATCCAAGACCAGCCCGACTTCGCCAAAGCGGACGAAGAGCTGTTCAACAAACTCTTCTTCGGCACACACACCCATGCAGCCGAATACATCCAACAAATCCGCCCCCTGCTCGACCGCGACGAAAAAGACCTCAGCCCCATCGAACGCGCCGTCCTGTTGATGGCATGCCACGAATTAAGCGCGATGCCCGAGACCCCCTACCCCGTCATCATCAACGAAGCCATCGAAGTGACCAAAACCTTCGGCGGCACCGACGGACACAAATTCGTCAACGGCATCCTCGACAAACTCGCCGCCCAACTGCGCCCGAACGACCCGAAACGCGGAAACGTATAATTTAATTGATTGAGCATAAAAGGTTTTTAATGAAAATCGCACTCCGACTTCTGACCACCGCCGCGCTGATGCTGTCGACACAGGTCTTTGCGAAAACCCCGCCTCCCGGCGTTTACATGACCATGGATTCGCAGATGATCGGCATACTGAACAATGGCAAATATTGCATGGCTTTAAACAACGAAGTCAAAAACGGCAGCTGGCAGAAAACGCCGGACAGTCTGCAACTGGATGACAACAAAACAGTCATTACCGACAACGGCAGCGAAGGCTACGCCATCAACGGAGAACCTGCCATGCTGATGAAAGGCAGCAACACTGCCGGCATGTGCGCCACCCTTAAGCAACATGCCAACGAAAAACAACGCAACCGACAGTAAGCCGGCAAATATAGTGGATTAACTTTAAATCAGGACAAGGCGGCGAAGCCGCAGAAGTACAGATAGTACGGAACCGATTCACTTGGTGCTTCAGCACCTTAGAGAATCGTTCTCTTTGAGCTAAGGCGAGGCAACGCCGTACTGGTTTAAAGTTAATCCACTATAACTCCTGAAGCTTTCGCTTTCCCTACAAAAGGTCGTCTGAAAACCCAAAATTAGGTTTTCAGACGACCTTTTCTCTTTGTTCGGATATTGTGTAAAGAATTTGTCAAAAAATCGGCGGTAATATCGTAATGAATGACGATTGTTTGAGTTAAATCTAGCCCGCACGTTATCGGATTGTGTTAACCTTACGCTAAGCTTGATAATAGTTAACATTTTGGCGTTTTAGTTTCCCCGTTTATTAATTATTGCAAGCCAGGGTTCCGCACCATCATCGCTTCATTTTTTCCTCCACAAATGCTTCGGGATGCAGTTTGTCCCTCCGCAACAATAAGAACCCGAACATTCTCCCTCTTGTATTTTAAGGATTAAACAATGAAATCGCTCAAAACGTTCCTCATTTGGGGCATTGTGGTTTTGGTCGGCGTAGCGTCCTTTACCACTCTGGCCCTCAGTCGGGGCGAGCAGGTCAGTGCGGTATGGATGGTCACCGCCGCCGTATCGGTGTACTGCATCGCTTACCGTTTTTACAGTCTCTACATCGCCAAATATGTGATGCAGCTTGATCCGAACCGCCTCACGCCCGCCGAACGGCACAATGACGGTTTGGACTATGTGCCGACACACAAAGGCGTATTGTTCGGACACCACTTTGCCGCGATTGCGGGCGCAGGCCCCTTGGTCGGTCCCGTACTGGCTGCGCAAATGGGTTATCTGCCGGGTACGCTGTGGATTATCTTCGGCGTAGTGTTTGCCGGCGCGGTACAAGACATGATGGTCTTGTTCGTCTCCATGCGCCGCGACGGTAAGTCTTTGGGCGATATCGTAAAACAAGAACTCGGCACCGTCCCCGGCGTGATTGCGTCCATCGGTATTTTGATGATTATGGTTATCATCATGGCGGTGTTGGCGCTGATTGTGGTGAAAGCACTGGTTCACAGCCCTTGGGGTACGTTTACGATTGCCGCCACCATGCCGATTGCTCTGTTTATGGGTATTTACACCCGCTATATCCGTCCGGGCAAAATCGGCGAGATTTCCATCGTCGGCTTTATCCTGCTGATGCTGGCGGTCATTTACGGCGACAATGTGGCGCACAGCTCCATCGGTCACTGGTTTGACCTTGACGGCATCCAGCTCACTTGGGCGATTATGATTTACGGCTTCGTGGCATCAGTATTGCCGGTATGGCTGCTGCTGACTCCGCGCGACTATCTCTCTACCTTCCTGAAAATCGGTACGATTGTCGCACTCGCCATCGGCATCCTCATCGTCAGCCCTGCTCTGCAAATGCCTGCCGTAACCCACTTTATCGACGGTTCCGGCCCTGTATTCTCAGGCGCATTGTTCCCGTTCCTCTTCATTACCATCGCCTGTGGCGCGGTTTCAGGCTTCCACGCGCTGATTTCTTCCGGTACTACGCCGAAAATGCTGGAAAACGAAACCCACGTCCGCATGATCGGTTACGGCGGTATGTTGATGGAAAGTTTCGTGGCCATTATGGCGCTTGCTGCTGCCGCATCGCTTGATCCCGGTGTGTACTTCGCCATGAACAGCCCTGCCGCCCTGATCGGTACGGATGCCAATACCGCCGCTGAAGTGATTACCACCAAGCTGCAATTCCCTGTCGATGCCGCAACCCTGTTGCACACCGCTAAGGAAGTGGGCGAAAACACCATCCTGTCCCGTGCGGGCGGTGCGCCTACCCTCGCAGTCGGTATGGCACACATCATGAGCCGCCTGATTCCGGGCGAAGCCATGATGGCATTCTGGTATCACTTTGCCCTGTTGTTTGAAGCCTTGTTCATCCTGACCGCCGTCGATGCCGGTACGCGCGTCGCACGTTTCATGATTCAAGACTTGGGCAGTATCTTCTACAAACCTTTCGGCAACACCGACTCCATCCCTGCCAACCTGATTGCAACCTTCTTCGCCGTGGCATTGTGGGGCTACTTCCTCTACACCGGCGTGACCGACCCGTTGGGCGGCATCAACTCGCTCTGGCCTTTGTTCGGCATCGCCAACCAAATGCTGGCAGGCGTAGCCTTGATTATGTGTGCCGTTGTGTTGATTAAGATGAAACGCGACCGTTATGTCTGGGTGGCACTCGTTCCCGCCGTCGGCGTACTGTTTGTAACCTGCTACGCCGGCCTGCAAAAACTGTTCCACAGCGACCCGCGCGTCAGCTTCCTTGCCCATGCCGGCAAATACAGCGAAGCATTGGCTAAAAACGAAGTCCTCGCGCCCGCTAAAGACATCGGCGAGATGTCGCAAATCATCTTCAACGACCAGATCAATGCCGGCCTGACCGCATTGTTCCTCTCCGTCGTCGTCGTCGTTGCCATCTACGGTGTGCGTACCGCTATGAAAGCACGCAAAGTCGGCTGGTCAACCGCCAAAGAAATTCCGGCGGTGTACCGCGACGGCAAACAACCGGAGGCACAAAGTGAAGCATAAACTCGCTGCTTGGTGGAAAACCGCCAAACTTACCGCCAACCTCATGGCAGGGGTGCCCGATTATGAAAACTACGTTGCACAACAACGCAAACATAATCCCAACGCCCCCGTCATGACCGAGCTGCAATTTCAAGACTATTGTCGCAAACGCCGCTGCGGTGCAAACGGCGGAAGATGTTGCTAATCGCTTGAACGGTTGAAAAAAAGGTCGTCTGAAAGTTTTCAGACGACCTTTTTATATTACAATATTGGCATTTTTAAAATCAACATAGGCAAATATCATCAGTTAATTCAATTTCCGCCAAAGCGCAACCAGGCAGCGTCGCGGCTTGAGTTCAACAAAAAACTGCTTCTATCTGCCGCCAAGCTGATTTGAATCAACCCTATTTCAATCCATCCATTACATTTTTACCACCTGCTCAAGGATAAAACATGAAAAAAAGCATCATCGCAACACTGGTCGGCATCGCCGCATTGGGAGGAGCAACCGTTGGCGGAGGCGTTTATGCCGACAACAAATTGAAACAGGAATACTACTTCCAAAACAATCCCGATGCCGACAAGCGCATGAAAATTACGTTGGATAAATTCGATATGGGACTCACTTCGGGCAAAGTTTCATGGAGAGGCGACATCACTCCTGACTTGTGCCATCAGGACACAAAATTCTCAATTCGCGGCGAAGACATCATCACCCGTGGTTTGAACGGCTACACCATCCAAAGCAAAGTCTATTTGGTTGGAGAAGACAATAAAGAAATATTCCAGTTAGACGGTAATACCGCGCTTTCTTGGGGCGGCGAATTAGACAGCAAACTGACCGTACCTTCTGGCTCACGCACCATTGATTCTGATGAAATCAAATGGGAAGCAGCGACTTTGACTGTCAAAGGCCACAAATCCGACCATCAGTACCATCTCGATAATTTCAATTTTGAATGGCCCGGTCTGACTGCCTTCCACCCTGACAAACCTGAAGACCCAGGTTACCAATTTAATATAAAAAATATCAAATATCAGGCTGATATGGAAAAAGGCAGTACCACTGCAATACGCAATGGTACCGGTCTCTTCAGTCTAGACTCTGTTTCATTCAAAATGGACAACCAAGTTTTTGATTTCGCCATCGACAAAATGAAAGTTGAAGGCAAACAGACTGCAAAAGACAACAAATACACCATGTTAGGACACAGTGCCGTCGAAAACTTCCGCATCAACAACATCAAATTCGACCGCATCAATTACAACTTCAATCTCTACGATATCAACGGCGAAGGTATCGACCGCTTCAATAACTTCTCCAACCGACAAAGTAAAGAATGCGTCGATGTGAACAGTCCCGAAACACAAAAAGAGCTGATGGAAATCGCAAAAGCCTTTTTAAAAACCGGCATCAGATTCGATTCAAAAGGCAATCAAATCTACTTGAACAACAGCGCCGCCAAAGCTGATGTAGACGCCGCCCTTCCGCCTATCGAATATCAAAACGACGAGCAGCTTAAACAAGATATCATCAGCAAGCTGAAATACAACGTCAATGCGGAAATCGATAAAACCTTCATCGGCGAAGCGCTCAAACTGGCTTCTCAATACGATCCGAATATTAAAGAAAGCGATTTGGAAAAAGTAGTAAAGGAAATAGCAACCGCGCTTAATGCCGAAGTCACCCAAGACAAGCTGCTTATCAAACGCAGCCAATAATCTGCGTGCGAACCTGTTGGAAAATACCGACAGGTTTCACGTTTCTCCAAAACAAAAGGTCGTCTGAAATTTTCAGACGACCTTTTGTTGTCTTAAAGAGACAGGCATTTCACATCAGCGGGCTCCCGACAATTCACGCAATCATTAACGACGATTACAAGAAGTGTCTACTTTGTTGCCATAAGGATCAACGAAGCTGAAGAAGGCTTCGCCGCCTTTTTGGTGCCATTCCGCACCTTTGCCGAACAGGCCGCGGTTAGCCACATAACGTTCGCCGGAGCCGGAAACAGCAGAAGACAAGACAGCGCGTTTGTCATCCAAGCTCAACTCGATGCGGTTGGTGTCCAGATTGCGTACAGTCACCGCCAAACCGTTTTGGCACTCGAAAGACTGAGACGAACGACCGTCATGAGAATGGTTATGACCTTCGTGGTTCATACCATGGTCGTGATGGTGCTCGTGACGAGGAGCATCATTGCGTTCATGATCAGGTGCAGCACAAGCACCCAAGGACAAAATAGCCGCTACGGCCAATACAGCTTTAAGTTTCATATTAATACTCCTGAAAAATGTGGAACTGAATAAACAGTAATTCCATGTTATAAACATCTTTATAGTCTAGCAAGGAAGCTTACTCTAATTTACCTGCAAGCCTCAAATGTAGCTTTTTCCAAAACTCCGTATTCTTTTCGCAAACATTCAAATTTCTTTCAGCCATGGTTTCACGCCGCCCTCTCTGCCCGCAGGTCGTCTGAAAACAAAAAAGACCGCCCACGAAAATCATCGCGAGCGGCAATCCATTGAGAGCATTACAAAATATGAAAACATTACCGCTGACGGGCTTTGAAACGGGGATTGCTTTTACAGATGACGTAAACTTTACCCTTGCGTCGAACGATTTGACAGTCACGATGGCGCTTCTTCGCCGTTTTCAATGAAGACAAAACCTGCATCATTTATCCTTTCTAAAAGAAGACATCATAGATTGGAACCTTTGGTTGAACTTGCTGGCTCGACCTTCAGTATTCACATTGCGCTGTTTGCCCGTATAGACGGGATGCGAGGCAGAAGAGGTATCCAATGAGAATAAAGGATATTCTTTGCCGTCGGTCCAAACCATCGTTTTGCCGTGTGTATCCGCACAAGAACGGATCAGCCAGCCTTCATTGGCACCACTGTCGTAAAAAAGCACAGTACGGTAATTTTCAGGGTGGATATTCGCTTTCATCATTCCTCCGATAGATGTTATGGTATAACATTATACATCATAATCCTTAAAATACAACCCCGAAAAAAGGTCGTCTGAGAAAGCAAACCATATTCAGACGGCCTTCACATTGTTACAATACAGGCTTCCACCCCAATCAAAAGGCACATTATGCCGCTTTTCCACATCGAGCCCTCTCTGTCCTATACCCAGCAAAACCGTGTAGGCGTCCTCCTCCTCAATCTCGGCACGCCCAATGCTCCGACTGCAGCCGCCGTCAAACCGTATCTTCGAGAATTTTTATCGGACCAACGCGTCGTCGAACTGCCCAAACTCATTTGGCAGCCGATTTTGCATGGCTTGGTACTGACACTGCGCCCAAAGAAAAGCGCGCACGCTTACGCCAAAATCTGGTTTGAACAAGGCTCTCCGCTTGCCGTCTACACCCAACGCCAAACGGACGCCCTCGCGCAAGCCATGCCCGACACCATCGTCCGCTATGCCATGACCTATGGCAACCCGAGTGTAGAAACCGTCCTTGCCGAAATGAAAGCTCAAGGCGTGGGCAGATTGCTGATTGTCCCTTTATATCCGCAATACGCCGCCTCCAGCACCGGCGCCGCCTTAGACAAAGTGTTCCAACAACTGCTGAAGCAGCGCAACCAAATGAGCCTGCGTACCGTCTCCCGTTTCTACGACGACGCAGGCTACATCGATGCTATGAAGCAACAGATTGAAGCCTATTGGAAAGAACACGGGCGCGGCGAGAAACTCATGTTGAGCTTTCACGGCATTCCGCAAAAAAATTACGATGACGGCGACCCGTATCCCGACGAATGCCGCCACACCGCAAAACTTCTTGCCCAAGCGCTCAACTTAAACGAACAAGAATACATCGTTTCCTTCCAAAGCCAATTTGGCAAAGCAAAATGGGTAACGCCCAGCACACAAGCCCTGTTTGACCAACTGCCCAAACAAGGCGTCAGCAAATTGGACGTATTCTGTCCGGGCTTTATGGCAGATTGTCTGGAAACCATGGAAGAGATCGCCATTATGGGGCGCGAGCAATTTCACGCAGCCGGAGGCAAAGAATACCGCTACATCCCCTGCTTGAACGACCACCCCGCATGGATTCAGGCTTTGACTGAACTGGTCAAAAACAATCTGCAAGGTTGGCAATGACCGGATACATCATGTTTCCAATGAACGCGTTACATTTGATTTAAGTCTAAGGTCGTCTGAAAAATCTGTTTTCAGACGACCTTTATTGTATTATCGATAAACAGACTACACCGATAAAAAGGACACATCATGACTACAACAAAAAAAATATTGGCAACTGCAATTTTTGCCCTATCCGTCCACAGCTCCTTTGCTGCCGATGCTGCTCAAATGGCACAAGGTCAAAAGATTTATGAAAGCAATTGCGCCGCCTGCCACGGTAAAAAAGGTGAAGGTCGAGGAACCATGTTTCCTCCCCTCTACCAATCAGACTATATTATGAAAAAACCGCAGGCATTGCTGAAAAGCATGACCAAAGGCATCAACGGCCCCATCAAAGTCAACGGAAAATCTTACAACGGCTTTATGCCTGCAACTGCCATTAACGATGCCGATCTTGCCGCTGTTGCCACCTATATCATGAATGCGTTCAACAACGGCGGCGGTACCATTACCGAAAAAGACGTCAAACAGGCTAAAGCGAAAAAATAAGACTTCTTCATACAAAAAGGTCGTCTGAAACCGATATCTCGAGTTTCAGACGACCTTTTTCCTTCTACTGAACTGTTTTGTTTTTTAAACCGCTTCAGCTTCTTCCGCGAGGAAACCGCGCAGTTTTTGCATTGCTTTGGCTTCGATTTGGCGAATGCGCTCGGCGGATACACCGTATTCGGCTGCCAATTCGTGCAGAGTCAATCCGCCATCGTCTTGCAGCCAGCGGCTTTCTACGATGCGGCGGCTACGGTCGTCCAGTTGCGCCAATGCGTTTTGCAGACCTTCGGTTTGCAGGGCGTAGTGGGCTTGTTTGGACAGTTGGCGGCTGGGTTCGGCATCGTGGTCGGCAAGCCAGTCGATGGGGGCGAAGCTGTCTTCGTCATCGTTGTTGTCTGCCATGATAGCGATGTCGTGTCCGGTCATGCGTTGTTCCATTTCCATGACTTCAGACAATTTGACGCCCAAATCGTCGGCGATATCTTGCGCTTCTTTCGGAGACAAGGCATTCAGGTTTTTACGCATGCTGCGCAGGTTGAAGAACAGTTTGCGTTGCGGCTTGGTGGTCGCTACGCGCACCAGTCGCCAGTTGCGCAGGATAAACTCGTGGATTTCGGCCTTAATCCAATGTACGGCGAATGAAAACAGGCGTGCGCCACGGCTGGGCTCGTAACGTTTGACCGCTTTCATCAGTCCGATGTTGCCTTCTTGGATAAGGTCGGCTTGGTTCAGGCCATAGCCGTCGTAGCCTCGTGCGATGGAGACGACGACGCGCAAATGGGAAAGGATGAGTTGTTTGGCGGCGTTAAGGTCGCCTTTTTGCTGACGCTCCGCGAGTTGGCTTTCTTCTTCGGGCGTCAACATGGGAATGCTGTTAACAGTGTGAATGTATTGCTCAAGGCTGCCGTTGCCGCTGTGAATGACGGGTAATGCAAAGGCGTTGTTCATAAGAGGTGCTTTCCTTTATATGATGCAGAGACTGTTGTTTACTTGTTGTTTGCCGTGCAGTATATCACTGCCTGTTGCCCTATCGTATGCTGTCAAATGCCTTTTTCTGTAAAAGACTGTTTGATAGGTGAATTTTTATCTTTTATAAAATTCGATTGATTTTGAAAATTTGACTGGTTTACTGGGAATAAGTTCAGTATATTACAAACATTCTTGTATGTAAATAATAAATTTCAAGAAAAACGGCCTTATAAAAAGACCGATTTTTCAAACTCAATCTGATTTTTTCCTGATTAAAAACAGTGCGATAGCAATGATTGACAACACCCCGATCAGCCACAGCGAACCGCCTGCCTTCATATAAGGAGTTTCGCCGACATAGCCTTTAATGTGCCCTTCCAAGACGGCATCGGTATTGGGTTCGCTCTCGGCGATGATGCTGCCTTTAGGGGAAATAATGGCGGTTGCACCAGTATTGGTGGCGCGAACCATATAGCGTCCAAGCTCCATCGCGCGGGCTTGGGATTGCTGGAGCTGTTGGTACATCGCGTTGGAATCGCCATACCACGCCATATTGCTGACGTTGGCAAGCAGCGTAGCGTTTTTGGCGGTGGCGATGAGTTCGTCGCCGAAGCCGTCTTCATAGCAGATATTAAAGGCGACTTTTTGACCTTTCATGGTTAAGGGAGCCTGCCCCGCTCCGCCGCGACGGAAGTCGGCAAGCGGCATATTCATCAGCTTATACAGCGGCTCGGTCAGAAAAGGCAGCGGTTTGTATTCGCCAAAGGGAACCAGATGATTCTTGGCGTAATACGGGAGGTCGTCTGAAATATCATCGTAGTCGCTCAAATTGATTACGGCGTTTTCGTATCCGCTGCCGTCCGCAGTATATTGACCAATACCGACAGCCAATGCGCTGCCGTTCGTGCGCGCCTGTTCGGCAAACTGGGTCAGGATGTTTTCCGGCAAATCCTGACGCATCACAGGCAATGCGGTTTCAGGCAGGATAACGATGTCGGCAGATGTTTTGCTGATTTGACCGTAGTATTTCTGAATGGTGGGGACGACTTGTTCTTCGTCCCATTTCAGACTCTGCTCGATATTGCCCTGCACCAGCGCGACGGTACTGGTGCTGCCGTCGGGTTTGGTAAAGTCGGCTTGCTGGGCGATATAGCCGACGGTACACAACATGACAATCATGCACATTGGCAGCAGGCGTTGTTTCAGACGACCCGTATTGTCAATCAGCAACACCAGCCACGCGCTGACAAATGCCGTCGCAAGCGTAACCAGATGAATACCGCCCAAAGGTGCAAAGCCGGCAAGCGGGCTTTCTTTGACGATTTGCGAATAGCCGAGCGCACCCCAGCCGAAGCCGGTCAACAGGCGTTCGCGGGCAAATTCCGCCAGCGTCCACAAAATCGGCAAAACGATGCCGACCTTAACCCAACGCGGCAGATGAAACTTCTTCCACAACCAAAAACAGGCGGCAGGATACAGCGCGAGAAACGCCGGCAGCAGGAAAGTCAGCGGAATCGCGTATAAATTAGGCAGGCCGGAAACATCGTGCAGCGCGGTATGTATCCAATAAAACTGCGTCGTATAAGCAATCAGCCCAAACAGATAGGCGGTGGAAACAGCAAAGCGCGGACGCAGTTCAATCAGTCGGATCAGCGCGCCAAACAGCAAAGGCATCAGCCAAAAATGGTAATAAGGCGCGAAAGTCAACGGCGTGGCGGCGGCAATCAGGATCACCAGCGACCAGTACAGCACGGGATGCTGCCAATATTGTTCGAGTTTGCGGAAAATGTTCATTGCAGAGAAAAGAAAATAAGAGGTCGTCTGAAAATACAGCCTCAACAAAGTTGAACCATTTTCAGACGACGTATCGATTGTTTAGTGTTTTTGAAACAGCTTCATCAAAGGCAACGCCACGGCGCAGGCGATGGCGCCGGCAATCAGCCCGACGGCAAGGTTGGCGATATGCTCCATCAAGCCGCTGTCCCAATGTTGAGCATGTAAAAAATCATGCAAAAAGCCCAAATTGTGCGCAATCAGACCGCCGCCGACAAGGAACATGGCAAGCGTGCCCACCACGCTCAAACCGCGCATGAACCAAGGCATAAAGGCAATCAAGCCACGTCCGACCGTTTGGATGCCCGTACTTTTTTGACGCATCAGCAGCATACCGAAGTCGTCGAGTTTGACGATAACACCGACCAAACCGTACACAAAAACCGTCATACCGACGCCGATTGCCGTCATCACCAGCGAACGGGTCATCAGGTCATATTTTTCGACCACGCCCAAAGCAATAATAATGATTTCGGCAGACAGGATGAAATCCGTACGAATCGCGCCTTTAATTTTGGTTTTTTCGTCCAGCGTTTCGGCGGCAGCCTCCTCGTCTTCATACGCTTCGTGGCGGTGTAAAAACTTATGCAGCAGCTTTTCCACGCCCTCGAAACACAAATAAATCCCGCCTATCATCAATAAAGGCGTAATCAGCTTCGGCAAAAAGGCGGACAGCAAGAGAGCCAACGGCACCAAAATCAGCTTGTTCACCAAAGAACCTTTCGCCACCGCCCAAATAATCGGCAACTCGCGTTCCGCCGACACGCCCGTAACCTGATTTGCATTGAGCGCCAAATCATCGCCGACCACGCCCGCCGTTTTCTTGGCGGCCATTTTAGTCATCAGGGCAACGTCGTCCAAGACAGCGGTAATATCGTCCAAAAGGGTGAAAAGCGAGGCAAATGCCATGATATATTTCCGAAAAAGGGTCAGATTGAAGAAGCCGGCTATTATAACCGAGAAAGTATGACACCGAAGGCTTTCAGACGACCTTTAATGGAAATTAACGGAATTTGGCGCGGCTTAATTGAAAACCTGCCGCATCGGCATAAAATATGCGTATCTGCGAGATTTTAAATCTGACAACAAGCCCTCCGCCCCACTCAAAAAGGTCGTCTGAAAACCGCCCTCCCCTTTTGAACTGCACCCCAAAAGTTGGACACATCCCCTCCAACTCACAAGGTGCAGTTTTTTTATGAGCAGAGACCTTTGCAAAAAAGCCCTTCCCCCGACAGCCGAAACCCAAACACAGGTTTTCGGCTGTTTTCACCCCAAATCACTCCTAATTTTACCCAAATACCCCCTTAATTCTCCCCGGATACCCCATAATCAGGCATCCGGGCCGCCTTTTAGGCGGCAGCAGGCACACTTAGCCTGTTAGCCACCTTCAACAGGTTTAAACACATTGCCTTCAGATGGCTTTGCGCACTCACTTTGAGCAGACCAAAATAGGCTGCCCAGGCGTAGCGGAATTTACGGTGCAGCGTACCAAAGCTTTGTTCGACCACATAACGGGTTTTCGACAAATAGCGGTTACGTTTGGTTTGGGCCTCCGTCAGCGGACGGTTACGGTGGGCTTTGCGCATAATGCCGTCCAGCAACTGATGCTCTTTTAGATGTTGCCGGTTTTCCTTACTGTCATAGCCTTTATCGGCATAGACGGTCGTACCTTCGGCAATGCCTTCCAACAAAGGCAACAGGTGGTTGCACTCATGTGTATTGGCCCCAAGCCGCCTAACGCTCCTCCAGCCCGGCCAAAATCGCACAATCCGGGCAGTCGTCTCCCGCGCAGGCATCGTGCCAACGTTGCAGCTCGGCCACCATGCCCTGCAAGCGTTCGATTTTGGCTTCCAGCTCGGCGATGTGCCGCGCGGTGAGCGTTTTCACTTCGCGGCTGGTGCGCTGCGGGTTGTGTTGCAGGCTCAAAAGCTGCCCGATCTGCGGCAGCGAAAAGCCCACTTCCCGCGCATGGCGGATAAAGCGCAGCCGGGCAAGGTCGGCCTGTCCGTAGCGGCGGTAGCCCGCTTCGCTGCGCGCGGCCGGGGCGATTAGGCCGTGCTTTTCGTAGTCGCGGATTTGTTTGGCGGAAAGGCTGCTCTCGGCCGCGGCCTGGCTGATGTTCATCATGATGCTTGACCTTTACTTCGGGTGAAGCTTTATAGTGGTGGCACTTAGCGGGAAAGCAAGAGCAGACCCATCATTTCAGGCTACCTGAAAGCTTTGGCTGCAACGGACTTTAAAACCTCAGCCTCATTCCAACAGAAAGGAAACCCTATGCAAACCATCACATTAAACATCGAAGGCATGACCTGCGGCGGCTGCGTGAAAAGCGTTACCAGCATCCTCGAAGGCGTAAACGGCGTGGACAAGGCCGAAGTGAGCCTGGAAAACAAGAACGCCGTTGTGGAATTCGACCCCGCCCAAACCAACCCCGCCGCGCTGATAGAAGCGGTGGAAGACGGCGGCTTTGATGCGGCTTTGTAAATCGAATCGCAACAAATCGACTGCAACACCCCAAAGGCTACCTGAAAACCCTGCTCCGCTTTTTTCAGGTAGCCCAACCACATTCAGAAGGAAGAAACCATGCAACAAAAAGTCCGTTTCCAAATTGAAGGCATGACCTGTCAGGCCTGCGCTTCGCGCATTGAAAAAGTGTTGAACAAAAAAGACTTTGTCGAATCGGCGGGTGTGAACTTCGCCAGCGAGGAGGCGCAGGTGGTGTTTGACGACAGCCAAACCTCCGCTGACGACATCGCCAAAATCATCGAGAAAACCGGCTACGGCGCAAAGGAGAAGACGGAAGAGGCTCTGCCACAGCCCGAAGAAACCGCGCATGTAAGCTGGCGGCTGTGGCTGCTGTTCGCCATCAACGTCCCGTTCCTTATCGGCATGGCGGGGATGATGATTGGCAGACACGATTGGATGATTCCGCCGTTGTGGCAATTCGCGCTGGCAAGCGTGGTGCAGCTTTGGCTGGCGGTGCCGTTTTACAAAAGCGCGTGGGCGAGCATTAAGGGCGGGCTGGCGAATATGGATGTACTCGTTACCATTGGCACGGTGTCGATTTACCTGTATTCCGTTTATATGTTGTTTTTCAGCCCGCACGCGGCGCACGGCATGGCGAATGTGTATTTTGAAGCGGGCGTGATGGTGATCGGTTTTGTGTCTCTGGGCAAATTTTTGGAACACCGCACCAAAAAATCCAGCCTGAACAGCTTAGGCTTGCTGCTGAAACTGACGCCGACCCAAGTCAACGTGCAACGCGATGGCGAATGGAAACAACTGCCCATCGATCAAGTGCAAATTGGCGACCTTATCCGCGCCAACCACGGCGAACGCATCGCTGCTGACGGCATTATCGAAAGCGGCAGCGGCTGGGCGGACGAGAGCCACCTCACCGGCGAATCCAATCCCGAAGAGAAAAAAGCGGGCGGCAAAGTGTTGGCGGGCGCACTGATGACCGAAGGCAGCGTGGTGTACCGCGCCACGCAGCTCGGCAGCCAAACCCTGCTCGGCGACATGATGAACGCGCTCTCCGAAGCGCAAGGCAGCAAAGCGCCGATTGCACGCGTGGCGGACAAGGCGGCGGCAGTGTTCGTGCCTGCCGTTGTGGGCATCGCGCTTCTGACTTTTATCGCCACTTGGCTGCTTAAGGGCGATTGGACGGTCGCGCTGATGCACGCCGTTGCCGTTTTGGTGATTGCCTGCCCGTGTGCGCTCGGTCTGGCAACGCCCGCCGCGATTATGGTCGGCATGGGCAAAGCGGTGAAACACGGCATTTGGTTTAAAGACGCGGCGGCGATGGAAGAAGCCGCCCACGTCGATGCCGTCGTATTGGACAAAACCGGCACGCTGACCGAAGGCAGGCCGCAGGTTGCCGCCGTTTATTGCGTTCCCGACAGCGGCTTTAACGAAGACGCTTTGTACCGCATCGCCGCCGCCGTCGAACAAAACGCCACCCACCCGCTCGCCCGTGCCATCGTTTCCGCCGCCCAAGCGCGCGGTTTGGACATCCCCGCCGCACAAAACGCGCAAACCGTCGTCGGCTCAGGTATTACCGCCGAAGTCGAAGGCGTGGGCTTGGTGAAAGCGGGCAAACTTGATTTTGCCGAATTAAGGCTACCTGAAAACCTTTCAGACGACGTCTGGCGTATCGCAAGCATCGTCGCCGTTTCCGCCAACGGCAAACCCATCGGCGCATTCGCACTCGCCGACGCATTGAAAGCCGACACCGCCAAAGCCATAGGCCGTCTGAAAAAACACGGCATCGACGTTTACATCATGAGCGGCGACAACCAAGGCACGGTCGAATACGTCGCCAAACAACTGGGCATCGCACACGCCTTCGGCAACATGAGTCCGCGCGACAAAGCCGCCGAAGTGCAGAAACTCAAAGCCGCCGGCAAAACCGTGGCGATGGTCGGCGACGGCATCAACGACGCGCCCGCACTCGCTGCCGCCAACGTCAGCTTCGCCATGAAAGGCGGTGCGGACGTTGCCGAACAAACCGCATCCGCCACGCTGATGCAGCATTCGGTCAACCAACTCGCCGATGCCCTGCTGGTGTCGCAGGCGACTTTGAAAAACATCAAGCAAAACCTATTTTTCGCCTTCTTCTACAACATATTAGGCATCCCGCTCGCCGCACTCGGCTTCTTAAACCCCGTCATCGCGGGCGCGGCAATGGCGGCAAGCTCGGTTTCGGTGTTGAGCAATGCGTTAAGGTTGAAACGGGTGAAGATTGAGTAATATGGGAAAGGTCGTCTGAAACAAGGCTTCTTCTTTCAATTGCCTATTTCAGACGACCCATCATCCTGTAAACACGATATAGTGGATTAACTTTAAATCAGGACAAGGCGACGAAGCCGCAGACAGTACAGATAGTACGGCAAGGCGAGGTAACGCCGTACTGGTTTAAAGTTAATCCACTATAAAAGAGCCAAGTTTTCAAACTTGGGTTTATAACATATATAGTGCCGCCCCACCCTCGCCGCCGCGCAACGCAACGATTTTCCGCGTTCGGGGTTTGCTATAAAATCATTACCATCGCAATGCCCTTCCCTGCCTTGCCCCATTACCAAAAACCAAGGAGAAAACATGAAAACCGCTATTGTCGATTACGGCATGGGCAACCTGCATTCCGTCCTCAAATCCGTACAAGCCGCGCAAGCCTTGTCCGGCAAGGCTGCCGAAATTTTTCTGACCGACCGTCCCGAAGACATCTTCGCCGCCGACAAAATCATTTTCCCCGGTCAAGGCGCAATGCCCGACTGCATGGCTGCGCTGCGGCAAAGCGGCTTAGGCGAGGCAGTGAAAGACGGATTGAAAAACAAACCGTTTTTCGGCATCTGTGTCGGCGCGCAATTATTGTTCGAGCACAGCGAAGAAGGCAATACTGCCGGACTGGGTTGGTTTAAAGGCAGGGTCAAACGCTTCGCCGCCAATCAAACCGATGGACACGGAGGTCGTCTGAAAGTGCCGCACATGGGCTGGAACACAGTACGCCAAACCCGCCCGCACCCGCTGTTTAAAGACATCGGACAAGAAACGCGCTTTTACTTTGTCCACAGCTACTACTTCGCCCCCGAAGACCCCGAAACCGTCCTTGCCACCAGCGAATACCCGCACGAATTTGCCTGCATCGTCGGCAAAGACAATGTTTTCGCCACCCAGTTCCACACGGAAAAAAGCCACGATGCAGGGTTGCTGCTGTTGCGTAACTTCTTGGATTGGCAGCCCTAGCAGTCTGTTTATAGCAAAAGGTCATCTGAAATTTTTTCAGACGACCTTTCACATTGCTTGCCTGATACAACAATAATGTTTTGAAAATCAAAACGCGGCAGTCATCGAAGGATGATTTTGCCGCGTTACCGTTCAAGCCTAGAGGTACACAATCTCGCCGCTGCGTCCCATGCTCTCCTGACTTGCCCACCAAACAAACTGCGGCAATACGTCGGTATAGTTTTTACGTTCGCTTTTTGACTCGCCCGGATGTGATTTGATGCGCTGCGGCGAGTTAATTGGGCCCGGAATTAGAACATTGGCGCGTAGGTTGTCAAAACGTTCCCATTCGTCGGCAGCGACTTTGCACAAATAATTCAACGCGGCTTTAGATGCGCCGAATCCGCCCCAATAAGCCTTAGGATCTTCGCCATGACTTTCTCCGACAAAAATCACGGAGGCATCGGAAGAAGCTTTCAGCAAAGGCAGCATTGCGCGTGTCAAACCCATCGGCGCGACGGTATTGATCCGATATTGGTTGACCCATTCGGATACAGTCTGGAAATCCAAAGGAGAAAGCGCATAGAAATAGCTGGCGCAATGCACGATACCGTCCAAGCGTCCGCCGGTCGCCTCGGAAATGGTTGCGGCAAATTGGTCAAACTCTTTTTCTTCCGCGCTCATTAAGTCGAAGCAGATGGCAAAAGGTTCGGGATAGCCGGCATCGACAATGGCATCATAAACTTTTTCCAACTTCTTTTGATGACGCGCCACCAAAATGACGGTCGCGCCCGCCGCTGCATAAGCCTTGGCAACCTGCTCTCCCAAACCTTGGGATGCGCCGGTTACCATGATGATTTTATCGGATAAAGTTGACATGATTTTCTCCATTTTTAGATTTATAGTGGATTAAATTTAAACCAGTACGGCGTTGCCTCGCCTTAGCTCAAAGAGAACGATTCTCTAAGGTGCTAAAGCACCAAGTGAATCGGTTCCGTACTATTTGTACTGTCTGCGGCTTCGTCGCCTTGTCCTGATTTTTGTTAATCCACTATATCAATAAATTATCGACAAGCTGAAAAAAGACTGAAGCATTGCTGATACATCAGAAACCGACTGTGAAACCGTGCAACCTATTGCCTGCTCATCCACTTTTTTATTTAAAAAGAAACGATAAACAGGCAATCTTTCGGTCGATATCCTCAATAGTGTGAAACCTATCGTTTCAGACGAGCCTGCAATCCATCGGCTACAGTAAATCGGAAGCTTGATTTATGCTTCGCCGCCTTCGGTATCCGATACGGCGTTCTCGGCTTCATTGCCTCCCGGATTTTCCGCTTCGGGATTTTCATCTTCCGCTTCTTCGGCAACACGTTCCAGCGATACCAAAGTTTCGCCTTCGTCCAGATTAATCAGGCGCACGCCTGCTGCGGCGCGGCCGGTTTCGCGGATTTGTTCGACTTTGGTGCGGATGAGGACGCCGCCGCTGGTAATCAGCATCAGGTCGTCGGTTTCGCTAACCAAGGTTGCGGCGACCAAATCACCGTTGCGCTCACCAGTGTTGATGGCGATATTGCCTTGTCCGCCTTTGTTTTTACGGCTGTAATCGGCAATCGGAGTACGTTTGCCGTAGCCGTTGGCGGTGGCGGTCAATACTTGCAAATCGCTTTGAGCGGCTTCAGGGGCAAAGGTAATCAGGCTGACGATTTTGCCGTCGGCAGGCAGGCGCATACCACGTAAGCCGCCGCTGCCACGACCGGACGGACGCACACCGTGTTTGCCGCTTGGCAGGGTATTTTCGTTGTCGGTGGTTTCGTCTTCAAGGTCGTCTGAAATTTCGGTTTCGATGTCGGTATCTTCCGCTTCGTCGTTACCGAATTTTTCCCAGTATTCGTTAAAGCGGATGGCTTTACCCAAGTTGGAGAACAGCATAATGTCGTCCGAGCCGCTGGTTTGCGCGGCGCCGACGAGGTAGTCGCCTTCTTTGAGCGCGATGGCTTTGATGCCTTGACTGCGGACGTTTTTAAAGGCTGAAAGCTGGACTTTTTTCACCATGCCTTGTGCGGTGGCGAAGAAGACGTATTGGTCTTCAGGGAATTCGCGCACGGCAAGGATGGCGCTGACTTTTTCGCCTTCTTCCAACTGGATGACGTTGTTAATCGGACGGCCGCGGCTGTTGCGTCCGCCTTCAGGCAGTTTGTAAACCTTAATCCAGTGGCACTTACCGAAGTTGGTGAAACACATCAAATAGTCATGCGTATTCGCAACGAACAAGGTTTCGATGAAGTCTTCGTCTTTGGTCGCCGCCGCCTGCTTGCCGCGTCCGCCGCGACGCTGCGCCTGATAGTCGGTGGTCGGCTGGGTTTTGATATAGCCGCCGTGAGTCAGGGTAACGACCATTTCGCGTTGCGGAATCAGGTCTTCATCGGCAATGTCGCCGCCGAACGGGTTGATTTCGCTGCGGCGTTCGTCGCCGAAATTGGTTTTGGTTTCTTCCAATTCTTCGCGGATGATTTGGGTAATACGTTCCGGCTTCGCCAAAATGTCCAAAAAGTCGATGATTTTCGCCATGATGTTTTTGTAGTCGCCGACGATTTCTTCTTGGTCGAGGCCGGTCAGGTTGCGCAGGCTCATGCGCAGGATGGCATCGGCTTGGATTTCGCTCAGGTAATAGCCTTGTTCCTGCAAGCCGAGATTGGTGGGCAGGCCTTCGGGACGCGCCATGCGCAGGTCGAGGTCGGTACGGCTCAACATGTCTTCCACCAAACCGCTGCGCCATGCGCGGGACAGCAATTTTTCTTTGGCTTCAGGCGCGTCGGCGGATTCTTTAATCAACCGAATCATCTCGTCGATATTGGACAATGCGACGGCTTTACCTTCGGCGATGTGACCTTCATGACGCGCTTTTTTGAGGCGGAACAGGGTGCGGCGGGTAACGACTTCGCGACGGTGGCGCAGGAATTCCGACAAAATTTGTTTCAGGTTCAACAGGCGCGGCTGACCGTCAACCAAAGCGACCATATTGATGCCGAAGCTGTCTTGAAGCTGGGTGAGTTTGTAGAGTTGGTTTAAAACGACTTCGGCATTTTCGTTGCGTTTCAATTCGATAACAACGCGCATACCGGATTTGTCAGATTCGTCGCGCAGGTCGGATACGCCTTCCAACGTTTTTTCGCGCACCAACTCGCCGATTTTTTCCACCAGCTTGGCTTTGTTCACCTGATACGGGATTTCGTCGATGATGATGGCTTCGCGTTCGCCGTTTTTGCCTATGGGTTCGATATGGGTTTTACCGCGCATAACGACGCGGCCGCGACCGGTTTTATAGCCTTCGCGCACACCGCTCAAGCCGTAGATGGTAGCGCCGGTCGGGAAATCGGGCGCTTGGAGAATGTTGATCAATTCGTCGATTTCGGTTTCAGGTTCATCCAAAAGACGCAGACAGGCGTTGATGGTGTCAGTGAGATTGTGCGGCGGAATGTTGGTCGCCATACCGACGGCGATACCGGACGAACCATTGACCAACAGAGCGGGGAAGCGGGTCGGCAACACCAGTGGCTCGTGTTCGCTGCCGTCGTAGTTCGGACCGAAATTGACGGTTTCTTCTTCGATGTCCGCCAGCATTTCGTGGGCGATTTTCGCCATGCGGATTTCGGTATAACGCATCGCCGCGGCGCCGTCGCCGTCAACCGAGCCGAAGTTGCCCTGACCGTCGATTAAGACGTAGCGCATCGAAAAATCCTGCGCCATGCGCACGATGGTGTCGTAAACCGCGGAATCGCCGTGCGGATGGTATTTACCGATGACGTCGCCGACAATACGCGCCGATTTTTTGTAGGCGGCGTTCCAGTTGTTTTTCAGCTCGTGCATGGCGTAAAGCACGCGGCGGTGCACCGGCTTCAAACCGTCGCGCACATCAGGCAGCGCGCGACCGACAATCACGCTCATGGCGTAATCGAGATAGCTTTTGCGCATTTCGTCTTCAAGGCTGACGGGCAGGGTTTCGAGTGCGAATTTATGGTCGTTGCGGATAGTTGCGTCGGTCATGGTTTTCTTTATTTCGTATGGCAAAAATAGATGGGAATTTTAGCATAAAACCGTGCTTTTCGGGCTTTTTGCCTCCCTTTCGAATCGTATGGCGAATAAACTGATTTTTTGCCGCAACTACCGTACTGTCCGTACCGTCCGCGGCTTGTTGCTTTAATGATTGTCTGCTATTCCTACCTGCCCACATAAAAAGGTCGTCTGAAAACCTAAACTATGGTTTTCAGACGACCTTTGTCGTGTAAATTCATTTCTTTTTCAGGAATAAGCCTAAGACGCAGTCTGTTCCAACTCAAGCGCGGCGGCAAGCAGCGACAGGCGCGCCATTACGCCGTAAACGTAGAGGCGGTTGTGTTCGTTGTCCACGTCGCAGTCTTTTTCGGAACGCGGCATACCGAGCGAGTCCCATTGTTCGAATACGCGCTTGCAGGCTTCGGGGGCTTCTTGGGAGTTGTCGCCGCTTCCGGTGGGAATGCTGTTGGACAGCGGGACAAACACCATGCCGCCGGCGTTGAGGTTCTCGTCCGCACCACGCCCTTCGTGTACGCGGAAAAAGCCGCCGATAACGAAACGGTCCATCATATAAACAACGGGTTCGCACACGGCACCGTTCATGGTTTCATAGGTATAAATACCTTCTTGGACAATCACTTCGCTGACTTCCAAGCCTTCTTTTACCTTCGCCATTTTGTTGCGGTTTTTGCGGTTCAGCCCGCGCACTTCGTCGGCGGATTTGACGCTCATCACGCCCATGCCGTAAGTACCCGCGTCGGCTTTGACAATCACGAAAGGTTGGTCGGCAATGCCCAATTCGTCGTATTTGGCTTGAATTTTCGCCAGCACGCGTTCTACTGCTTCCGCCAACGCATCTTCGCCTTCGCGCTCTTGGAAGTCCAAACCACCGATTTTTTCGAAATACGGGTTAATCTGCCATTCGTCGATGTCAATCAGCTTGGCAAATTCGGCGGCGACTTGGTTGTATGCGCTGAAATGTTCTGTTTTACGGCGCGTCGTCCAACCGCCGTGCAGCGGAGGCAATACGGTTTGGCTGATGCCTTTGAGAATATCGGGAACGCCGGCGGACAAGTCGTTGTTCAACAAAACGACGCAAGGCGAGAAGCCGTCGGCAAGATGGACGCGCTCACGGGTACGCAATAAAGGTTCCAGCAGGATTTTATCGCCCAGCGCGGTTTCAAACTCGGTCGGCTCGGTAACTTCCGGATTCAGGCTGCCCAAACGGACTTCATACCCTGCCGAGCGCAAAATTTCGCTGAGTGCGTAAACGTTTTGCAGGTAGAACGTGTTGCGGGTATGGTTTTCAGGAATAATCAACACGGATTTTGCCGTTTCGCAAGCACGCTGTACCGCATCTTGAGCCGCGACTGCCGCCAGCGGGATGAAATTCGGATTCAGGTTGTTGAAACCGCCGGGAAACAGGTTCATATCAATAGACGAAATTTTGTAACCGGCATTGCGGATGTCGACCGAACCGTAAAACGGCGGGCGGTGTGCGTTCCATTGCGAACGGAACCATGCTTCGATTTTGGCGTGGTTGCACAAGATTTTCGCTTCAAACGCCTGAAGTTGCGACAGATGTTCGGCAGCCATAACCGGTAATTTCATTCTCTTTACCTCTGTTGTCTGATGTGGGATACGGATGGAAATGATAGTGCTTTTTTAGGCGGTACGACAAGCATTGTTTCAAATCAAATATCTCTTTTTGTCAACAATTCTACAATTTGTCTAATTTTTGAAAGTTATTTTTAGATTTTTATGTGAAAAAGTAGAAATTAGACAAATTTCTATTGCACTGCCCCTGTAAAAAGCCTAAAATCCGCCCATCAAAACAAACCATCTACCCCTATTATTAATAAGTAAAGATAACCCATCATGAGCGCACAAACCCTCTACGACAAACTCTGGAACAGCCACGTCGTCCGCGAAGAAGAAGACGGCACTGTCCTGCTCTACATCGACCGCCATTTAGTGCACGAAGTTACCAGCCCGCAGGCGTTTGAAGGTCTGAAAATGGCGGGGCGCAAGCTGTGGCGTATCGACAGCGTCGTCTCCACCGCCGACCACAACACCCCGACCGGCGATTGGGACAAAGGCATCCAAGACCCAATTTCCAAGCTGCAAGTCGATACTTTAGACAAAAATATCAAAGAGTTCGGCGCACTCGCCTACTTCCCGTTCATGGATAAAGGTCAAGGCATCGTTCATGTCATGGGTCCGGAACAAGGCGCAACCCTGCCCGGCATGACCGTTGTCTGCGGCGACTCGCACACCTCCACCCACGGCGCATTCGGCGCGCTGGCACACGGTATCGGCACTTCCGAAGTCGAACACACCATGGCGACCCAGTGTATTACCGCGAAAAAATCCAAATCCATGCTGATTGCCGTTGAAGGTCGTCTGAAACCGGGCGTTACCGCCAAAGACGTCGCCCTCTACATCATCGGACAAATCGGCACGGCAGGCGGCACGGGCTATGCCATCGAGTTCGGCGGCGAAGCCATCCGCAGCCTTTCGATGGAAGGCCGCATGACCCTGTGCAACATGGCGATTGAAGCAGGGGCGCGCTCCGGCATGGTTGCCGTCGATCAAACCACCATCGACTATGTCAAAGACAAACCCTTCGCCCCCAAAGGCGAAGCGTGGGACAAAGCCGTCGAATACTGGCGCACGCTGGTTTCCGACGAAGGCGCAGTATTCGACAAAGAATACCGTTTCAAAGCCGAAGACATCGAACCGCAAGTAACATGGGGCACATCGCCTGAAATGGTTTTGGACATCAGCGGCAAAGTGCCGAACCCTGCCGAAGAAACCGATCCCGTCAAACGCAGCGGCATGGAACGCGCCCTTGAATACATGGGCCTGGAAGCCGGCACACCGCTGAACGAAATCCCCGTCGACATCGTATTCATCGGCTCCTGCACCAACAGCCGCATCGAAGATTTGCGCGAAGCCGCCGCCGTCGCCAAAGGCCGTAAAAAAGCCGACAACGTACAGCGCGTGTTAATCGTTCCCGGCTCCGGCTTGGTTAAACGGCAGGCGGAACAGGAAGGCTTGGACAAAATCTTCATTGATGCCGGTTTCGAATGGCGCGAACCGGGCTGCTCGATGTGTCTCGCCATGAACGCCGACCGCCTCACTCCGGGCCAACGCTGCGCCTCCACTTCCAACCGCAACTTCGAAGGCCGGCAAGGCAACGGCGGGCGCACGCACTTGGTCAGCCCCGCTATGGCTGCAGCCGCCGCGGTAAACGGATGCTTTACCGACATCCGTACCATGGCATAATCTTTCAGACGACCTCATCAATAGAGATCGTCTGAAAACACCTTGCTCAAACAAATCTCCCCATCGTTGCGCAAAACGTCTGAAACCTTTTCAATCATTTATCACTTGAAAGGAATCCATTATGAAAAAACTTTTTGCATTGGCTGCCGCAGCCTTCATCTTGTCTGCCTGTTCCAGCACTTGGTCCGGAGCAAAAGATGACACCAGCCGCAACTGGGATAAAACCAAAGAAACCGCCGGTCATGTAGCCGACAAGACTGAGGAAGCCGTTAAAAAAGGCGGCAATGCCGTAGGTCGGGGCATGACTCATGTCGGCGAAAAACTTGAAGCCGCTACCGAATAAACCGGCAACCTAGGTCGTCTGAAAAATCCAAACCTTTTTTCAGACGACCTCTTACCCTACATCAATAAGGCATCCAGAAATATTCAGCATCTCATAAAAAGGAATAAACCATGAGCAATCCGTCAAGCTGGTTTGGTATTCACGCCCAAGATTTGGATCGAGCCAAAGCGTTTTACGAATCTGTCTTCGGCAAACCTTTACAAGACGTCGGCGGTAACGGCTTCCGTTTCATCATTTTTCCTGCCGATTACACGCAACACGGTACTGCCGGTATGATTTGGCACGACAGCAACGCCCAACCCGGTCACGGCGGCACAACCATATTCTTCAATTGTCCGGATTGTGCCGAGACCGCAGAAAAAGCCGTTTCAGCAGGCGGAAAATTGTTGCAGGGAAAATTCCCCATCGCCAACGGCTTTGCCGCCTTTATCGAAGATACCGAAGGCAACCGAATCGGTTTGCACAGCACACGTTAATCCAACCCTCCAAATAGCCATCAATTTTTCACATTATTCCTATAAGAACCTGACATGAAAGCCTTTACCAAAATCACCGCCATCGTCGCCCCGCTCGACCGCAGCAACGTCGATACCGACGCCATCATCCCCAAACAATTTTTAAAATCCATCAAACGAAGCGGCTTCGGTCCCAATGCCTTTGACGAATGGCGTTATCTCGACCACGGCGAACCGGGCATGGACAACAGCAAACGCCCGCTGAACCCCGATTTTTCGCTGAACCAGCCGCGTTACCAAGGCGCGCAAATCCTGTTGACGCGCAAAAACTTCGGCTGCGGCTCCTCGCGCGAACACGCCCCTTGGGCATTGGACGACTACGGCTTCCGCGCCGTCATCGCCCCCAGCTTTGCCGACATCTTCTTCAACAACTGCTACAAAAACGGCCTCCTGCCCATCGTGTTGACCGAAGAACAAGTCGACCAGCTTTTCAAAGAAGTCGAAGCTAACGAAGGCTATCAGCTCTCCATCGATCTTGCCGAACAAACCCTGACTACGCCTAGCGGCGAAACGTTCAAATTCGACATTACCGAACACCGCAAACACTGCCTCTTAAACGGCTTGGACGAAATCGGACTGACCTTGCAACATGCCGACGAAATCCGCGATTTCGAAGAAAAACGCCGCCGAAGCCAGCCTTGGCTGTTTAACAGCTAAAACAGCAGGCAGCCTGCAATGATTGTGCAGGCTGCCTATTTTTTGTGCGTCAGACCGAATGCGGAGAATAGAAACCCGCTTTACTCATGTTCAATTAGCCCCAAATGAAAACACTCTCCGATCTCATCAACACCACCGACCCCGCATGGCCACTGATTCAAGAGTGGCTTGCCGAAGCCGCCCATCCCGTGGAAATCCTGCCGAGCGACCCTGCCGCCGCAGAAGCAGAACTCGTAAAAACCCAAGTAACAACACGTTCATTTATGGGTGCGGTCGTTTATGAAACCGGCGGCATCCTGATTGACGACGGCTGGTTGCGGATATTGGGTTCGGGCAGCGCCAAACTGCCACGTGGACTGGCAAGCTGGAATCTCGGCCGCACCCAATCCGAACCTGCCGCTCCCGCGCCCTATTACCTGATTGCCGATGATGCCGCAGGCGGCTACTTTGCCATCAACGGCGGCGGATTGGACGGCGCACCCGGCAATGTTTTCTACCTCCCGCCGGATACCCTCGAATGGGAAGATTGCGAAAAAGGCTATGGCGATTTTTTGCATTGGGCATTAGTAGGCGACTTGCAGATGTATTATGAAAACCTACGCTGGCAAAATTGGCGCGAAGAAATCCGCAATTTGAGTGGCGACAGTGTTTATACGTTCTTTCCATTTTTATGTACCGAAGAAGGTGGCAACATCAACCAAGTCAGCCGCAAGCCTATCCCCATTGCCGAACATTATGCTTCCACTTTAGATTTACAAAAAACCATCCTGTAAGAAATGCTTTTTCAGACGACCTTTTTTCGTCCCATCCTTCAAAACATGATTACCGACACCATCGCCAACGCCACCCGCTACGCCGCACTACACCCAGACTTCGCCGAAGCCATCCGCCTGTTGCAAACGCTGGATTTCGCCGCTCTGCCCGACGGACAAGTGCCGTGTGCAAACCCAAACATCCGCCTCTTTATCGGCAACGAACCAATGAGGAACAAAGCCGATGCCAAGCCCGAAGCGCATTTGAAACACATCGACATCCAAGTCCCCATCAGCGGAGAGGAAACCTACGGCTGGATAGACAGAGGTCGTCTGAAAAACGGTTTGGGCTACAACGAAAAGCGCGACATCGAATTTTTCGACTGCGAACCGGAAACTTGGCTCACGCTCCAACCTGGCGAGTTTGCACTCTTTTTTCCCAACGACGCACACGCCCCTCTGGTTGGCGGAGAAAAGTTCATACGCAAAGCCGTCTTTAAAATCCGTATCGAAGCAGAACGTTACTGATTTCCTCCAACCCTTCGCCAATACAAAATAGAAACTTGGAGTACATCGCCCATCGCGTTCCCGACGAATCCACCTGCATGATTTCCACGCAGCTTTATCGATGCCGCAATGGTACAATCAGCCTCGTTCAAGCAAACCGACCTGCAAACAGACACAAAAGGTCGTCTGAAAACACCATTCTAAAAAATGGAAAACGTATCGCCGTTTTCAGACGACCTTCCCTTTTCCAAACCCTCATAAGGATTTTGCCATGACCAAACATATCGCCATCCTCCGAGGCGACGGCATCGGTCCCGAAATCGTCGCCGAAACCGTCCGCGTACTCGACAAACTCATCGCCCAAGGCTTGGACGCCAGCTACGAATACGCCCCACTAGGCGGCGAAGCCTACGACGAATACGGCCATCCCTATCCCGAATTTACGCAAAACCTCTGCCGCAAAGCCGATGCCGTCCTGCTCGGCGCGGTCGGCAGCCCGCAATACGACAATCTTGACCGCCCGCTGCGCCCCGAACGCGGCCTATTGGCAATCCGCAAAGACCTGAACCTGTTTGCCAACCTGCGCCCCGCCATCCTCTACCCCGAGCTTGCCAACGCCTCCACACTCAAACCCGAAATCGTCGCAGGCCTCGACATCCTCATCGTGCGCGAACTCACCGGCGACATCTACTTCGGCGAACCGCGCGGCATCCGCGTTCTGGAAAACGGCGAACGCGAAGGCTACAACACCATGAAATACAGCGAAAGCGAAATCCGCCGCATCGCCCACGTCGCCTTCCAATCCGCCCAAAAACGCAGCAAAAAAGTCTGCTCCGTCGGCAAAGCCAACGTTTTGGAAACCACCGAACTGTGGCGCGAAATCTTTGAAGAAATCGGCAAACAATACCCCGACGTCGAACTCTCCCACATGTATGTGGACAACGCCGCCATGCAACTCGTGCGCGCACCCAAACAATTCGACGTCATCGCCACCGGCAATATCTTCGGCGACATCCTCTCCGACGAAGCCTCCATGCTGACCGGCTCCATCGGCATGCTGCCCTCCGCCTCGCTGGACGAAAACGGCAAAGGTCTGTACGAACCGTCACACGGCTCCGCCCCCGACATCGCCGGACAAAACAAAGCCAACCCGCTTGCCACCATCCTCTCGCTTGCCATGCTGCTGCGTTACAGCCTGAACGACGAAGCCCGTGCGCAACAAGTCGAAAGCTCCGTCCAAAAAGTGTTGCAACAAGGTCTGCGCACCGGCGATATTTACGAAGAAGGCACGAAACTCGTTTCCTGCTCCGAAATGGGTGACGCCGTACTCGCCGCCTTGTAAAAGGCCGTCTGAAAACCAAAAGCGCGGATAACACCGCGCTTTTTTCATTAGGGCTGTCTACATTTAATTTTCCAAGTGGATTTTTGTTCACAAAGCGGAAGACTCAAGGCGGAAACCGCAACAAGGTTAAACACCTGGTGAGGATTTCCAAGGCAGAAGATGCCGTTTTGGGAATAAAAAGACGCGGAAACTATTGAATGTCGACAGCCCCTAGTATTGCCCTTCTCAGTTTTCAGACGACCCCATCATCAAACCCAAGTAAATCCACCGTTCACCCTTAAGAAATGATATGCATTCTTTCTTATGTTAAGATAAACATCTTTATAACCTCATACAAAGGACGACCATCATGAAAAAAATCATCTTCACTGCGCTCGCAGCAGCAGCCATCGGTACTGCCTCCGCCGCCACTTACAAAGTGGACGAACACCACGCCAACGCCCGTTTCGCCATCGACCACTTCAACACCAGCACCAACGTCGGCGGTTTTTACGGTCTGACCGGTTCTGTTGAGTTCGACCAAGCAAAACGCGACGGTAAAATCGACATCACCATCCCCGTTGCCAACCTGCAAAGCGGTTCGCAACACTTCACCGACCACTTAAAATCCGCCGACATCTTCGATGCCGCCAAATACCCGAACATCCGCTTCGTTTCCACCAAATTCAACTTCAACGGCAAAAAACTGCTTTCCGTTGACGGCAATCTGACCATGCACGGCAAAACCGCCCCCGTCAAACTCAAAGCCGAAAAATTCAACTGCTACCAAAGCCCGATGGCGAAAACCGAAGTCTGCGGTGGCGACTTCAGCACCACCATCGACCGCACCAAATGGGGCGTGAACTATCTGGTTGATGCAGGCATGACCAAAACCGTCCGCATCGACATCCAACTCGAAGCCGCCAAACAATAAGCCGCGGCGCAACACAAAAGGTCGTCTGAAACGAAGCTTGCTGTATCCGTTTTCAGACGACCTTAAAATATTTCACAACGCCTTTTAGAGATTTCACATAAAATCCGCGATAATAACGTTTAATTTTCACACTACGAGAAACATTCAAATGAACAAAACCCTTAAACTCACTTTCGCCGCCCTCGCGCTTGCCGCAGCCTTCAACGCCCAAGCCGAGACACACGCCGTAATCGAAACCAATATGGGCAACATCAGCCTGTCGCTCGACGAAACCAAAGCACCGAAAACCGTCGCCAACTTCGTCAGCTACGCCCGCAAAGGCTTTTACGACAACACCGTCTTCCACCGCGTTATCGACGGCTTCATGATTCAAGGCGGCGGCTTTACCCCTGATCTTGCCCAAAAAGCCACAGACAAAGCCATCAACAACGAAGCGGACAACGGCTTGAAAAACACTGTCGGCACCATCGCCATGGCGCGTACCGGCGATCCTAATTCCGCCACCAGCCAGTTCTTCATTAACACTGCCGACAACGCATTCCTCGACTTCAAAAACAAAACCCCGCAAGGCTACGGCTATGCCGTCTTCGGCAAAGTGACTTCGGGCATGGATGTCGTGCAGCAAATCAGCAAAACCCCGACTGCAACACGCGGCTTCCATCAAAACGTCCCCGTCAAACCGGTCATCATCAAACGCGTCACCATCGACAAATAAACCACAAACTGACTCTTTGACAGAATACGGTTTCAATTCAAGCCCGATAGAAAAGGTCGTCTGAAAATCAAATTTTCAGACGACCTTTTTATTTATGCTTGAAGCTTAATGCTCCAGCCCATCGGTATCGATTTTGACGACTTTGTCGGTTTTATCCTCCGGCAAAAGCAGGTTCAGGATAACTGCCGTGATGCCGCCGGCAGAAATAGAGTTTTGGAACAAGACGGGCAGGTTTTTAAACACTTCCGGCTCAAACGCCACACCCAAACCCAAACCGACCGACGTTGCCGCAATTACCGCCTCGCGTCTGCGGATACCGTGGCTGACCAAAATCCGCACGCCCGCAATCGCAATCAAGCCAAACATCAAAACCATCGCGCCGCCTAAAACCGGACTCGGAATCGTCGTAAACGCACGTCCGACCACGGGGAACAAACCCAGCAACACCAAAATCACGGCAATATATTTGCCCACATGGCGCGAAGCCACGCCGGTCATCTGAATCACGCCGTTGTTTTGCGCGAAAGTGGTCAACGGCAGCGAACCCAAAGCCGTGGCGATCACTGATACCAAGCCGTCCGCCAACACGCCGCCGCGCAGGCGTTTGGTGTATTCCTCGCCTTCAATCGGCTGGTCTGACACCATTGCCGTCGCGGTCAAATCGCCGACCGCCTCAAACACGCTCAACAGGAAAATCGCACCCGCCACAATAAATGCGTGCCAGTCAAAAGCAAAACCGTATTTAAACGGTACGGGCAGCGTAACCAGTGGCAAGTTTTGCAGCGCGGAAAAATCCACCTTGCCCAAAAACAGCGCGACGATATAGCCGACAATCAATCCGACCGCGATACCGCTCATACGCAACAGCGGATTTTTCATGCAGTTGAATATCAACACAATCAGCAACACCAGCGACGCCAGCCCCAAGTTTTCCACCGAGCCGAACGTGCCGTTCGCCTTCGCACCGAAGCCGCCGCCGAAATCGGTAATGCCGACGTGTACCAAACTCAGACCAATGAGCATCACGACCACGCCGCTAACCGTCGGCGTAATCACTTTTTTCAAATACGGCAGAAGCCACGCCGAGAAACACACCAAAAACGCGCCGACAAACGATACGCCCAATAGCGTCGAAATCATCGTATCCTTAGTCAAGCCGCCCTCTTTCATCCCCGCGCCAAGCGCAATCATGACGGTAACGAACGAGAAATTCACCGACTGGATAGACAACATCCCCGAACCGATCGGCCCGAAGCGGTTGACCTGCAAATAAGTGCCAACACCCGACGCGACCATCGCCATCGACACGAGATACGCCGTCATCTCCACCGGCAATTCCAGCGCGCCGCCCACAATCAGCGCGGGCGTAATCATCGGCACAAAAATCGCCAGAAGATGCGTGATCGCGCTTAATAAGGCATTTCCGAATGGCGGTTTGTCTTCCAAACCGTACACCAAATCAGGCGAATCCGCCTGTTTTTTCATTGTTTCAGCCATTGCAGTCTTCCTGTCCGCCGTGAAGCGTTAAAAAATTTTAAGGAACGAAATTGTAGCGAATCAAAGATTCCTTATCAATTCTAATCCTCCTGCGCAAAAACATCTCCGGCCGCCCAATTCAAATTTCTTTAAATTTCCGCTCTAGACAATTCCTCATTTTCAGGCAGCCTTCATACGCTTAACACATTTTAATTCTTGACAGCACTTCCACCGCTAAAAACCAATAATTTTATGATTATAAAAAATATTATTTATTAAGATATGATAGCCCTTAAGCTTCCAAACCAACCGCCCGGCCGATATGTTTCACACAAACAACAAAGTAAGCTACAATCCGAAGCATAATCGACCTCACACAATGAATAAAAAGGTTTCCGTATGTTACAAGGTAGCTTGGTTGCCCTGATTACACCCATGAATCAAGACGGCAGCATCCATTACGAACAACTCCGCGACTTAATCGATTGGCACATCGAAAGCGGTACTGACGGCATCGTCGCCGTTGGCACGACAGGTGAATCCGCCACCCTCTCCGTCGAAGAACATTTAAGCGTAATCGAAGAAACGGTCAAACACGTCAACAAGCGCGTTCCCGTTATCGCCGGCACCGGCGCCAACAACACCCTTGAAGCCATCGCACTCTCCCGCGCCGCCGAAAAAGCCGGTGCAGACTACACCCTCTCCGTTGTCCCCTATTACAACAAGCCCTCCCAAGAAGGCATTTACCAACATTTCAAAACCATCGCCGAAGCCACTTCGATTCCGATGATTATCTACAACGTACCCGGCCGCACCGTCGTCAGCATGACCAACGACACCATCCTGCGCCTTGCCAAAATCCCGAACATCGTCGGCGTCAAAGAAGCCAGCGGCAATATCGGCAATAATCTCGAACTGATCAAACACGCGCCCGAAGGTTTCACCATCCTTTCCGGCGACGACCCAACCGGCCTGCCCTTCATGCTCTGCGGCGGACACGGCGTCGTCACTGTTGCCGCCAATGTCGCCCCCAAACTCTTCGCCGATATGTGCCGCGCCGCCCTTGCAGGCGATATTGCGACCGCTCGTCAATTAAATGACCGCCTGATTCCGATTTATAACACTATGTTCTGCGAACCAAGCCCTGCCGCGCCCAAATGGGGCGTATCCGCGTTGGGCAAATGCGAACCTTATGTCCGCCTGCCGCTCGTCCCACTGACCGAGGCCGGACAGGCAAAAGTCCGCGCCGCATTGCAAGAATCCGGACAACTCACCGCATAAACCGCAAAGGTCGTCTGAAAACCGTTTCCAAGTTTTCAGACGACCTGCCGTTAACTCATCACATCCCACAGGAAACCAATATGACCTATATGAAACCTGTCGTCGTAGCAATCGCCCTGATCAGCATGACCGCTTGTTCGGGCAACAAAAAAGACCTGCCCAAGCTGGATTACCAAACCCAGACCCGCAAAATCGTCAAATTAGAAGTACCGCCTGATTTGAACAATCCCGATCAAGGCAACCTCTATCAAGTACCCGCCGGCAGCGGTGCCGTCCGCGCCAGCGACCTGAGCCGCCGCACATCGGCAACCCAACAAGCCGCGAATTCCGAAGTCCTCAAATCCGTCAAAGGCGTCCGTTTGGAGCGCGACGGCAACCAACGCTGGGTTGAAGTCCAAGGCAAATCCCCTGCCGAAATCTGGTCGCTGTTGAAAGCATTCTGGCAAGAAAACGGTTTTGATATCAAATCCGAAGAACCCGGCATCGGTCAAATGGAAACCGAATGGGCTGAAAACCGCGCCAAAATCCCACAAGACGGTCTGCGCCGCCTCTTGGACAAAGTCGGCATGGGCGGTGTTTACTCCACCAGCGAGCGCGATAAATTCATCATCCGCATCGAACAAGGCAGAAACGGCACAACCGATATCTTCTTCGCCCACAAAGGCATGAAAGAAGTTTACGCCGACAAGAAAAAAGACACGACCATGTGGCAGCCTGCCGCCAACGACCCCAACCTTGAAGCTGCCTTCCTCGCACGCTTCATGCAATACTTGGGCGTCGATCAGCAACAAGCCGAAAACGCGCTGACCCAAAGCGTTGCCAAACGCAGCGGCAGCGAATTGGCACGAATCGACGGCAACACCCTGCTCGTCTCCGGCGACTACGGTCGCAACTGGCGCCGCACCGCGCTTGCCCTCGACCGCATCGGCTTGAACGTTTTGGGTCAAAGCATCGAACGCCACGCTTTCTTGGTTCAACAAGCACCTACCGAAAGTGAAGCCGTTTCCACGAAAAAACCGGGCTTCTTCGGCCGTATGTTGGGCAAAGGCAAAAAAGCCGAAAAACCTGCCGCCTATCCCGAAATCATCGTATTCGTTGAACCTGTCAACGGCGGTTCACGCATCAGCCTCTTGAATAAAGACGGCAGCGCGTACAAAGGCAGCGATGCCTCTACGCTCCTCAGCCGCCTGCACACAGAGCTGCGTTAAGCAATCCGGCATGACAAAAGGTCGTCTGAAAACCATGTTTCAGGTTTTCAGACGACCTTTTTCTTTGAATCGGTTTTATAGTGGATTAACTTTAAATCAGGACAAGGCGACGAAGCCGCAGACAGTACAGATAGTACGGAACCGATTCACTTGGTGCTTCAGCACCTTAGAGAATCGTTCTCTTTGAGCTAAGGCGAGGCAACGCCGTACTGGTTTAAAGTTAATCCACTATATCGGTCTGTTTTCAGCATCCGCAAGAAGTTTCGTCCGATGTCTGAAGGCTCAAGGCTTTGCGTTTTTTAGCTTTTTCGTAACGGCAGCGTTGACGCTCGGTGGTGATTTCCAGCGGTGGAACGGGAACGGGTTTGCCGTCTTCAACCGCGACCATGGTGAAGTAGCAGCTATTGGTATGGCGCACTTCGCCGGTGCGGATATTTTGTGCTTCGACACGGATACCGATTTCCATAGAGGTTCTGCCCGTGTAGTTGACGCTGGAGTAAAAAGTCACCAAGTCGCCGACGTGTATCGGTTCTTTAAACAAGACTTTATCGACAGACAGGGTAACGCAATAATTACCGCTGTAACGGCTGGCGCAGGAATAGGCGACTTGGTCGAGCAGGCGCAAAAGTTCGCCGCCGTGGACGTTGCCGCTGAAATTGGCGGTGTCCGGCATCATCAGCTCGGACATGATGAGTTCGTGTGAAGGGAGTTGGCGGGCTTGTTCCATGATGTTCCTCTTTTTGAAATAAATGTTTGTGTTAAAACGGGCGGTCTGTGAGTGGTTTGAATGGTTTCAGACGACCTTAATAACGAGTGTATTTAATATATGAATAGACGGCAATTGGAATTTTTTATGGGTTTATAACCATTTTCTGCGTGAAAAGAAAATCAGCAGTCCGACAATGATGCACAACATCAAACCCAAGACCATAAAATAGCCGTAATGCCAATGCAGCTCGGGCATATTGTCGAAGTTCATGCCGTAGATGCCGGTGATGACGGTCAGCGGCATGAAGATGATGGTGATGACGGTCAGGACGCGCATTTGCTGGTTCATGCGGTTGGACTGGAAGGAAAGGTAGATATCCATCATGCTCAACACCATGTCGCGCGAGGCGTCGAGCGATTCGATAAGCTGCATGATATGGTCGTACACGTCGCGCAGATAAACGGTGGATTCACCTTTGAAAATGGCAAAATCGCCGCGCACGGCAAGCTGATAGAACACGTCGCGCAAGGGCAAGAGCGTGCGGCGCAGGCGGACGGCGTCGCGCTTGAGTCGGTGGATTTTGCCGAGAATATCGCTGTTTTCGTTTTTAAACAGGGATTTGTCTATGGCTTCGACGCGGTTGTTGTATTCTTCCAAGACAATGAAATAGTCGTCCACAATGCGGTCGAGCAGGCAATAGGCGAGGAAGGCGGTGTTTTTACCGAGGATGCCGCGCGGGTTTTCGCTCATTTGGCGGCGCAACTGGCTGAACAGCCCCAGCGGTTTTTGCTGGAACGACAACACGAAATCCTTGCCGATAATCAGATACACTTGGTCGGAATTCAGTTTGCCGGCGGCGGTGTAGTGGTAAACCTGTGCGGCGATAAACAGATAATTGTCGTAGTCTTCGATTTTGGGGCGTTGTTTGCGGCTGAGGATGTCTTCGATGACCAGCTCGTGGATACCGTAAGGCTCCAGCGTGTGTTTGAGCAACGCGGCGTCGTTGATGCCGACGAAATGCAGCCAGTTGGTCTGCCCCGCTTGCGGGCAGGCGATGTCGGGCAGTTTTTTACCCGCGAGATAATCGTGCTGGGCAAACGTATTGGCGGAATAAAGCGTTTGGTGGATGGCGGAACGTGGAGCGTTGTCGGTATTGCTGCGCGGGACGGTTTGGTCTTGCGGGATTTCGACTGCGTCTGCGCTGTTGGGCTGTTTGCTCATAAAATGGGATAAGGCAGGATGGATAATATGTTTTTATATTGTGAAAAAGGTCGTCTGAAAGGTTCAGACGACCTTTATGCTTTAGAAAACCGTTTCGGATGTTTTACAAGCCTTGGCGGTCGAGCCAGCGTTCGGCATCAAGTGCGGCTTGGCAGCCTGAAGCCGCGCTGGTGATGGCTTGGCGGTAGGTGTGGTCTTTGACGTCGCCCGCTGCCCATACGCCTTCGATATTGGTCGCGCCGACGTTGTCGCCCGTACCGCCTTTGGTTTTCAGGTAGCCGGTTTCGTCCATATCGAGCTGACCTTTGAAAATGTCGGTGTTGGGCTTATGACCGATGGCGATGAACACGCCTTTGACGGCGATGTCTTCGGTAGTGCCGTCGTTGTGTTTCAGACGGGCGCCGGTAACGCCGCCTTCGTCGCCCAAGACTTCATCCAGATTGCTGTTGAGCTTGAGGATGATTTTGCCTTCTTCAACGCGCTGCATGAGTTTGTCCACCATGATTTTTTCGGCGCGGAAACTGTCGCGGCGGTGGATCAGGGTAACGGTGTTGGCAATGTTGGCGAGGTAAAGGGCTTCCTCTACGGCAGTATTGCCGCCGCCGACGACGGCGACGTCTTGTTGTTTATAGAAGAAACCGTCGCAAGTCGCGCAGGCGGATACGCCTTTGCCCGCAAAGGTTTCTTCGCTGGGCAGCCCCAGATATTTGGCGGATGCGCCGGTGGCAACGATCAAGGCGTCGCAGGTGTATTCGCCCATGTCACCTTTGAGGGTAAAGGGACGGTTTTGCAAATCAACGGTGTGGATTTGGTCGAAAATCATTTCGGTGCCGAAGCGTTCGGCGTGGGCTTGGAAACGAGCCATCAGCTCCGGGCCTTGTACGCCTTCGGCATCGGCGGGCCAGTTGTCGACTTCGGTGGTGGTCATCAGTTGTCCGCCCTGTTCGACACCGGTAATGATGACGGGCTTGAGGTTGGCGCGGGCGGCATAGACGGCGGCAGTGTAGCCGGCAGGACCTGAGCCAAGGATGATGAGTTTGTGATGGTTGCTCATGATGTTTTCCTTACTGAGAGATTGAGTGTGTTTCAGACGAGGTAGATTTTACTTGAAACTCAGGTCGTCTGAAAATGTATAGTGGATTAACTTTAAACCAGTACGGCGTTGCCTCGCCGTAGCTCAAAGAGAACGATTCTCTAAGGTGCTGAAGCACCAAGTGAATCGGTTCCGTACTATCTGTACTGTCTGCGGCTTCGTCGCCTTGTCCTGATTTAAATTTAATCCACTATATGGCTAGGGATAAACAAAGGTCGTCTGAATTTTCAGACGACCTTCATCTGTCTTAATCGGCAAATACGTTGTCTTTTCCTAATAATCATTCTTTGCCGAATCCGAAACCCGTTTTAAAAAACCAGATGGCTTTAGCGGCGGCGACCAAAACCGCGACTCATTGGACGGCGATGGTTGGACGGCTGCTGGGTGGTTTGGCGGTAACGTTGCTGTTGTGCCGCTTGTTGTTGTGCAGGCAGACTGCGGGTATTAAGTTGCTGGCTGGTACGGCTGTTAGGACGGGCCGTTTGATAATAATTGGCGCGGGCGCGTTGGGCAATCGGGCTGTTTTGATTGCGTGCTTGTGTGAATTTGTTTGCCAGAGCGTTACCGATGAATGCGCCTGCCGCCGTGCCGACCAAGCTTTGCAGCAGCCAGCTGCCAGTGGATTGGTCGTAAATATATTGTTGTCCGTCTGTTCCGGTCACAGGCTGACCATTGTTGCCGTTGGCTTGTGCTTCGGCAGGAATGGTATCTTTCACACCTTCCGGCGTGAGTTGGTAAATCGTATTGTCTTGTTGTTGGGCAAGTTGCTGCTGAAGCGCTTCGATTTGTTTTTGCTGCTGCTCAAGCTGGGCTTGGGTATTGTCTTTGCAGGCGGCAAGAGCAAGTGAGGAAAGTGCGGCTAAGGCAATGAGTTTTTTCATTTTTTTATCCTTTTTTGAAGTGGTATTGTCCAAGCCGAGCGTTATCGGCAAACTGCGCATCAATATACTGCGCCTTGCCGTGGTATATGGTGCAAATTTGATTTTTATCAAGCGCGTAAATGTTTTTTACAAAGGCAGACGGGGAAGTTTGGCTGCGAAAGCAAGGCTGTTGGCAATCAGGCTGCCATGATTTTCCATTTCATGTTCGGTTTCTACAATCAGCAAGTTATCAGGGCGACGGGCATGCAGGCTCATATGCATTTGGGCGGGGGTAAATGGAAGATGATGGCGTTTGGCAAAAGCTTGGGCGCGTTGGTTGGCGGTTTTCAACATCGGCAACAGCGTGATATCCAAATGAAAACGTTGTACACCCAATACTAAGATACGCGCGGCAAAAAAGTCGGCTTCCTCCGTAAAGACAGCAGGGCTGCCTGCTTCAAAATTGTGTCTTTCCACGGCAATCAAAGTGGCAACCATACGGATTTGCGGAATCAATGCCTCGCTGATCAGCGTATCTGCGCCGCCCGGCAAAGTTTGGGGATTTGATGTGTGGTGATGGCTGTTGCCGTCAACAATCATTTGGCAGCGGTGTAAAGGAAGCATTTTTGTTTGGGCGTTTATGGACGGGGTCATGGCTGTAATCCTGATGAAGTTGCGGGTTATTTCACATTTCAATTGATGCGGCCATGTACAGGTAACAAAAAAGCCGCTCAAATGAGGCGGCTCTGATTTGCGTATCCCTATCTCTAATCTGTTTCAGACAAGCGCAAAAAAGTACCGCACGTTTGTGTGGTACCAATAGAAGAAAGCAGATGAACGATGCGCTGTTTTCATGACAGAATACATAAAATAATGGATTAGATAATGTATGCAGTTTAAAACAAAAATTCTAAATATTTCAAGAGCAGCAAGAAAAATAATACAAAAATATTTATAACTTATTAATATTAATTAATTTTATTTTGTTTTAAAACCATATACACTCCATATTCAGCCATTAACAAGGCAGGAAAATCAGTTCTTTTTACTTAAAAACTTAAAAGAAAAACGGCATATCCGAAAAGATATGCCGTTTATGGGTGCAGGGACTGCTATATTTGGCAGTGGTTTGTGTTTTAGTCCTCTTGCGCCGCTGTTTGCAGGTAGTTCGGCAAACCGACTTTGCCGATCAGCTCCTGCTGGGTTTCGAGCCAGTCGATGTGTTCTTCGTTGATGTCTTTTTGTTTTTCCAACAAATCACGGCTGACGTAGTCTTGCTGTTGTTCCGCGATGGCGATGGCAGCGACGAGGGCATCGTGTTTTTCCTGTTCTTTTGTCAAATCGCAGGTCAGGATTTCCTCGGTTGATTCGCCGATAAGCAGTTTGCCCAATTCTTGCAGATTAGGCAGGCCTTCCAAGAACAAAATACGCTCGATTAAATCGTCTGCGGATTTCATTTCGCGGATGGATTGTTTGAAGAAATGTTCGCCCAATTCTTCAAAGCCCCAGTTTTTCAAAATGCGGGCATGCAGGAAATATTGGTTGATGGTAACCAAAAGCAAGCCCAAGTTTTTGTTCAATTCGCGGATAACTAAGCGATCGCCTTTCATTTTCAGCTCCTTATACGCTTAATTACAGTTGGCTTTGGTAGTAGTTGCCTTCGCCGACGAGTTCGATCAGGCGCAGTTGTTGTTCCAGCCAGTGCGCGTGATCTTCTTCAGTGTCTTTCAACTGGGCAATCATCAAATCACGGGTAACGTAGTCTTGTGCTTCTTCGCACAGTTTGATGCCTTTTTTCAATGCATCGCGTACTTCGTATTCGGTGTTCAAATCCGCTTTCAGGCAGGAAATCACGTCGGTACCGATGTTCAGTTCGGCACGGGTCATTTTAGGCGTACCGCCCAGCATCAGGATACGGCGGATGAAGTCTTCGGCGTGAGTGGTTTCTTCTTCCATCTCATGGTTCAGACGCTCGAACAGTTTGTTGTAGCCCCATTCGGAGTACAGGCGTGAGTGGATGAAGTATTGATCGCGTGCAGCTAGCTCGCCGGACAACAGTTCGTTCATATAATCGATAACAGCTTGATTGCCTTGCATAATTCTTTCTCTTTCTTTGAAATTGTAAAGTGTCTGTAAAAAACATTGCGTGTTGTTTCTTGATGGCTGAATTGTATGAAAAAGCCTGACGCTTGACAAATTTTCTATTTAAAATACAAACAATTATCAAAAGAAACAGAAGCCTTAAAAGGTCGTCCGAAAATTCAATACCTTGTTTTATATAGATATTTGTTGCCATTGGTATTAAGAATCCATTTCAACATTCAAAAACATTTACACTCTTTAACCATAAATAAAAGCAAATAAATTACAAAATCCAATCAAATTTTATTATTAATTATTCTCAAATGCTTTTATCGTCAAACTTTGTCGCAGTTCGCATAGTGAATGACGGTTGAACCGGAACAAACGCCGTACCGATTCAAATTTAATCTACTCCCCCACCGTCCGATAAGATGAACCGTGATATAATTGCGAGTTACTTTTTGATAAAAATCATTTGAAATACATATCACCATGAAACAAATTCGCAACATCGCCATCATCGCCCACGTCGACCACGGCAAAACCACATTAGTTGACCAACTGCTGCGCCAATCCGGTACATTCCGCGCCAACCAGCAGGTTGACGAGCGCGTGATGGACAGCAACGACATTGAAAAAGAACGCGGTATTACCATCCTCGCCAAAAACACCGCCATCGATTACGAAGGCTACCACATCAACATCGTCGATACTCCGGGACACGCCGACTTCGGCGGCGAAGTGGAGCGCGTTTTGGGCATGGTGGACTGCGTCGTATTGTTGGTGGATGCGCAGGAAGGTCCGATGCCGCAAACCCGTTTCGTGACCAAAAAAGCCTTGGCTTTGGGGCTAAAACCGATCGTCGTCATCAATAAAATCGACAAACCGTCCGCCCGTCCGAGCTGGGTCATCGACCAAACTTTCGAACTCTTCGACAACTTGGGCGCAACCGACGAGCAGTTGGACTTCCCGATTGTTTACGCTTCCGGTCTGTCCGGTTTCGCCAAACTGGAAGAAACCGACGAGAGCAACGATATGCGTCCGCTGTTCGACACCATTTTGAAACACACACCCGCACCGAGCGGTAGCGCGGACGAAACGCTGCAACTGCAAATTTCCCAACTCGACTACGACAACTACACCGGCCGCCTCGGCATTGGTCGTATCCTGAACGGACGCATCAAACCCGGTCAAGTCGTTGCCGTGATGAACCACGATCAGCAAATCGCCCAAGGCCGCATCAACCAGCTTTTAGGTTTCAAAGGCTTGGAACGTGTGCCGCTTGAAGAAGCCGAAGCCGGCGACATCGTGATTATTTCCGGTATCGAAGACATCGGTATCGGTGTGACCATTACCGACAAAGACAATCCAAAAGGCTTGCCGATGTTGAGCGTGGACGAACCGACGCTGACCATGGACTTTATGGTAAACACCAGCCCGCTCGCGGGTACCGAAGGCAAGTTCGTGACCAGCCGCCAAATCCGCGACCGCCTGCAAAAAGAATTGCTGACCAACGTCGCCCTGCGCGTAGAAGATACCGCCGATGCCGATGTGTTCCGCGTATCCGGACGCGGTGAACTGCACTTAACCATTTTGCTGGAAAACATGCGCCGCGAAGGCTATGAACTGGCAGTCGGCAAACCGCGCGTCGTTTACCGCGACATCGACGGTCAAAAATGCGAACCTTATGAAAACCTGACCGTGGACGTGCCTGACGAAAACCAAGGCGCAATCATGGAAGAACTCGGTCGCCGCCGCGGTGAACTGACCAATATGGAAAGCGACGGCAACGGCCGCACCCGCCTCGAATACCATATTCCAGCGCGCGGCTTAATCGGTTTCCAAGGCGAATTCATGACCCTGACGCGCGGTGTCGGTCTGATGAGCCACGTATTCGACGACTATGCGCCCGTGAAACCCGATATGCCCGGCCGCCACAACGGCGTACTGGTTTCCCAAGAACAAGGCGAAGCCGTCGCTTATGCCTTGTGGAACTTGGAAGACCGCGGCCGTATGTTCGTATCGCCCAACGATAAAATTTACGAAGGCATGATTATCGGCATCCACAGCCGAGAAAACGATTTGGTCGTTAACCCGCTCAAAGGCAAAAAACTTACCAACGTCCGTGCCAGCGGCACCGATGAAGCCGTGCGCCTGACTACGCCGATTAAGCTGACGCTGGAAGGTGCGGTCGAGTTTATCGACGATGACGAACTCGTTGAAATCACGCCGCAATCCATCCGCCTGCGCAAGCGTTACCTGAGCGAACTGGAACGCCGCCGCCATTTTAAAAAGCTGGATTGATTCAACTAGCCTGTTGATGAGATGAAAAAAGGTCGTCTGAAAATTTTCAGACGACCTTTTTATTGCTTGCTATTCGTTCTTGCACAAAATTGCCGTTTTATAGTGGATTAACTTTAAACCAGTACGGCGTTGCCTCGCCTTACCGTACTATCTGTACTGTCTGCGGCTTCGTCGCCTTGTCCTGATTTAAATTTAATCCACTATAACCTCTGAGCAAGCGAGCCTCATTAGCAGGAAAAATTTCGCAGGAAAAATAGTGAAGCCGCCCGCGAAAAAATAAACCATTTTTTGAGAAAATTTATTTTGTTTTTTGTTTCACTATTTGTAACTCTTTTTCACTTTTTAAAAAGCGACGTCACCGTCGCTTTTTATTTTACCAATTACATATGACCAGCTCGCCGCTTGTTTTACCGGTTTTGTCTCTGCCAACCGTATAGGCAAGCTCAAGCTGTGTGATACGGAAGTCTTTGAACAACTCCCTTATATCAGGATGGTCGTTTATAGATAGCATAAATTTGCCTTTGCTCTCCGCCATCGCTTTAGTCAGCAGCTCATACTGCGACCAATCGAAGGTGTGGTCGTAACCTGCGGTTTGCCAGTACGGCGGGTCTGCGTAGAAGAAGGTATGCTCTCGGTCATACCGCTTGAAGCATCGATCCCACGTCTCGTTTTCGACGAACACACCTCTCAGCCGGGCTTGGGCTGCTGTCAGTTTTGCTCTAATCTGCGACGCATCCCACGCTTTTGATGTGGTTGCCGTACCAAAATGTTGATGGATGGTCTTGCCGCCGAAGGCGTTGTGTTGAAGGTAGAAGAACCGAGCGGCACGTTGAATATCGGTCATACAGTCAGGCGGTGTGCTTTGCAGGCGAGCAAATACCTCTCGGCTTGTCAGTGTCCACTCAAACTGGCGGACGAACTCGTCAAAGTGGTGCTGTACCACACGGTAGAGATTGATGAGCTGTCCGTTGATGTCGTTAAGTACCTCTACTTTAGCAGGCGTTGGGCGCATAAAGAACAACGCCGCGCCGCCGGAAAACAGCTCAACATAACAAGAATGCTCGGGGAACATGGGCAACAGGTGTTTTGCCAATCGGCGTTTACCGCCCATCCAAGGGATAATCGGTAGAGTTTGTTGTGTTTTTTGCATCATATATATACTCCTAATTTACGGCATTCGGGACGCTCGGAGTCAGATAAAATGTGATGCTCAACGGCACTCTGCTGATTTTTTAGTTACTGAATGAATTGATGTTTTTACAACGTGCGCATTTGATTTGCACGTATCCGCTGCCTTTGGCAAGCAGTTTGCCGCAGTATTTGCAGCGCATTTCGCGGTAGATTTGCATTTGCACTCACTCCCATATCACGGATAGAATGCCTCGGTCTCTAGAGACTAAGGCGGCCTTAGAAGTCAATGCAGGTTTGCTCTGCTTGGCTGGCGTAGCGGTGTTCCCGCACCGCTACGTCGCCGTCCCACTGATTTTTTCAATCTCCTCTCTAAGGTCGTCTGAAATTACAGACGACCTTTTTTCTTAAAAACTTAGCTGATACTGTATTCCGCCATCAGCGCAGTGACCTTTTCGGCAACCTTGCTGATATCTCCCTGAACAAACTCAACACCTGCGCCGATAATGACATTACGTCCTAAATTCCCGGCATGATTCATGCCGAAGCGAATCTTGTCGAATGCTTTATCAGCACCAGCTTTGACAGGAATGACCGCAACATACCACTTATCGTATGAGTACAACTGATTAGCGGAAATTGGCTTCCCATCGATGGTTGTACCTTCGAATGGACGCAATTTAAATCCCGTCTCTTCGTTTGTACTTATCAAGCCACTGTTAACGATACTTCTGTTGTTCAGGACGACTGCTGAGAACCCAGCACCCGACCCACCGCCTGAAAGCTGTTTGAACGGGAACACAATCGCGGAATCAGCCGAGCCATCAGAAGTCAGCCCCTCTGACTCAATAAATCTAATCCCTTTGTTATCGCCTTTGACTAAGGAGCGCATGATTTTATGACCACCGTCCTCACCAAACGCACCAGCCCAGTCTAATGGCTCACCGGCCCTTTCTGAATTATTCAAGGTTTTCAGCTTGGCAATATTATTGCTGCCAACAGCCTCCGCCGCCGTCGCTTCCAATCCATCAAATGTGAACTTGACGGAAGTTGTAGATTTGGCAGCAGGCTGTTCGGTTGCCGCTTCTGCCTCTTTCGGTGGCGCAGCAGGCGGTTGAGTTGCAGGCTGACCATCTCCCTCTGTTTTGGGAGATTCGGCAGGGTTAGCAGGCTTAGTATCTGTCGCCGTACCACTACTTTCGCCCTTACCAACATTCAGCTTGGCAACAGCCGCTGCAACGGCGGCATCAATAAGCGCCTGAACTTCAGTTTTCGTCAGTTTGACATTCGCCTCAGCAGTGCCTTTAGCAGTCGTAGTATTACGGAAAACATGGTCGGTAAATACCCCTATTCGTTGATCCCATGTTTTATTGTTGTCGTGACAACAATCGGTATGCGTACCCGTTTGATAGAATCCCTGGCTTGCTATACCGCTACGATGAACATAGGCGACATCTGAGACATAAGGCTTCGCTGGGGTATCCCCTTTGGTATAAGGCGTAATATCCAAACGGTTGTCTCGAACGGTACAACCCGTCAGATTACCCGTCAAAAACTGGCGGGCATAGTTACCATCAGGGCTATTTCTGGCGGTATTGTTTGTAAAATAGCTGCCATCGATTGTGCCGTATCTGTTTTCTGCACCTATCAAATAGGCATAGGTCGAATCATTGACGAAACCTTCAAATACCGCACCGCTACCGCTTCCAGATGGATCGACGGCCTCAATTCTCAGGCTTTTCGCATCGGAATATTTCGTGCCACTCGCTTTTATTTTAACTTCGGTAATCACACCATTTGCGACCGTACAAATTGCCGCCGCCCCGCGCGCTCCTTCGCCGCCGCCTGTAATCACAATCTTGGTATCCGCACTGTATCCGCTGCCGCCATTTTTAATAGCAATATTGCTCAAATAGCGGAGGCCGAACGCCTCACCAAACGGCAGGGCAAAGGTGCATGAATTGTCTGAAATCGTGAATCTGTTGTGACCGAAATTACACGGCACGCCGCGCGGAGCGTAAATACGGTTGTTTTGGACAGTGATATTGGCACGCAGCCACCACAAATCCTTATCTTTTCGGGCTTTTACCCCCGTCGCACCATTAATCAGGAAAATCCCATTCATGCCGCTGATAAATTCATTATCTTTGATGACAATGTTGGATTCCTGATATTTAAAGCTGCTATTGTCTGCGCGGCCGCCCTTAGTGGTGTCTTGCGCGAAGGTTTCCTCGATGACGACACCCGTACCGTAGTAGAGGCATGAGCCGCTGTTACCGATAATTTGGATATTGTTACCAGTATGTGCATCAGCAACTTTACGCGCAGCGAAACCGAAGTGGTTGTTGATGAAGCGAATACCAATTTGCGGTAGGTATCGGCTTGTCCACAACCAATAGCCCGGGTCAACGGTAACTTGACTGTTGTCGCGGGAATGCTCGACCGAAGCATCCGGATGTCCGACACGGCCTTGCAGACAGTTCATACCCTCGACAGTAATGCCGACACCACGGACAACGCCAATGCCGCCGATATAGTTGTCAGACATGAAGCCGCCGTAAACCTTGCAGTCGTAGCAAACCATTTTCTCGCGGATGGCGGTATCAATATCACCGCCGCTAACGTCACGACAATCTCGGGTAGAATAAAGACCAAACTGTATTGCACTACCGGTCATCCCGCGAACATCAAAATCCCAGACGACCAAGTGGTAAACATCATAAATCAACCAGCCATTTGCCGAAGACCCGCGCTGACCTCCGCTCCATTTACCCCACTTCTCAGACACAGTGCCGTCTTCCTGTGGGAACTCATTTTTCGTACCGTCAGCGTTCCAATAACCACCGACACCCAAATCAACTTTTCTTGACTGTTTACTTTCGTATTCCTTGATTTGCGCCCATGTCAAATCGTCAGGTTTTTTAACATCCTGTACTTGAGCAGCATTATTACGGTAACGGGCGAGGTCATGTAAAAGGCGAGTGGTATTAAATCCTAAGTCATACAAACCCTTATCCGCATATCCATAGCCAATATGCGGATTTTCGGGCGTCCATCCATCAATCGGCGCAAACAACCCCTGACGACCGCCGACATAGCCTTTTTCCATCCAACGACGGGTACGGATAACACCGCCATGCATGATAACGTTACCTTCGCCGCCGTCCATCTCAAACACGTTGACGCCGAAAGACTCGGCAATAAACATGACGCCACGGAAGTCGAAGTAACAATTAGACTTATTGCGGATATAGATACATGGCTGCGCGCCGTCAATAGTCAGGGTCATACCGCCGACCGTGACTTTTCGACCGTCCGCACCAAAAACGTCAGGCTTATAACCCACGTTTTTATCGACGCTGAAAACCGAACCCTGACGAGCGGTAATATATGAACCATTGGGGATACGGTCGATGTATTCGGTAACGGCACGGCTGATTACAGCAGCTTCGGTAGGGGTCTGTTTATTGGTTTTGAAGAAGCCAGACAAGACTTTTTCGCGCAATTCTTCAGTCAGCGCGTCTTCGAGGTAGTACACGCCGCGCTCGACCGCCAGCTTCATACCTGTCTCGTGCTTGGCTTGCAACGCCGCCACTTTGGCAGCAGTCTCAACTTCGGATAGCGCGCTGTTTACGGCAGTGGTGATTTTGGCGGGAGCAGCCATTTCTTTCGCCTCAGCCGCATTATCCTTTGCAATCTTCGTATTTTTGGCAATCGCCGATAACGCCTTTTCCAAATTATTCAATTCTTTAGCCATTTTTAACTACCCAAATCCTTCAAAATATCTGCCAGTGCCTCATCACTAACCCCGCTATTGTCCGTTGCTGCCGCGTTGTTACCCGTGCCGCCCGTTGCCGGTTGTGTTGGAGCAGGAGTGGGCGTTGCTGCTGCGTTGTTACCCGTGCCGCCTGTTGCCGGTTGTGTTGGGGCAGGAGTGGGCGTTGCTGCTGCGTTGTTACCCGTGCCGCCAGTTGCCGGTTGTGTTGGGGCAGGATTGGGCGTTGCCGCCGTGTTGGCACCAGTGTCACCTGTTGCCGGTTGCGTCGGTGCTGGGTTACTTGCTCGATTTGCTTCAATTTTGGCAATAGCAGCAGAGACTGCTGCAGCGACAGCCTTATCTACCGCCGTATCCACGGCGGTATTGACCGCAGTTTCCAAGTTAGCATCAACAGCAACCTTGACTGCTTTGTCTAACTGCTTTTCTACTGCATCTTTAACTGCCTGACTAAGCTCCGAAGGCTTGACTGCCAAACGCTCCAAGAATTCCTCATAAGAGGTATCCCTTGAGATGGTGCCTTTCTCAATTGCCTCTTCATAAAGGCTTTGCCTACCATCCAAGATGACGGGCATCGTATCGACACTGTCGCCGGTGACGGTAATACCGCCTTTGATTTCGGCCATTCTTAAGCTCCTAAATTATTCTCAAGGGTTAAATTCCCCTCATAAACCACAGAGCGGATGCCCTTAACTTCAACCTGAACTTCATATCGCGCCCAACGCCATGTCCAAGCCGCCGTCTGCTCGGCTGTTAAAACCGTGCCGACGCCGCCGTCTGAATTGATTGTATTGGGCTTGACGGTCAATGGAACTTTGACTGCATCCCCGCTGGTTGGTGTAATGACCAATGTCGCCGAATCCAAATGTTTAAGAGATGGATGTACATAACCTTTCCGATCCACAATAACGAAGGTTATCGGCATAGTTGTGCCGCGCTTCACTGCAAAATCAACGCGGGCAGTCATTTCAACCCATCCGGCAAATGCGCGCGTTGCTTTTCGCGCAGGTAGGCCGCACGGCAATGGTCGTCCTGCCAAAAAAACAGTGTATTTATTACGCGATACGCCATTCGGGCAACGCGGGTCGGCTGTGCCGCCAACACTGCACCTCGATAGACACGGCTGCTGACGGTTTCGTCCGGACTGCCCGCAATCATGGCGTTGGCAAGCTGATCGGCGGCGATGGCGATATTTTTAAAATATGCTTTCATATCACGACCTTAAATCTAGGACTTACCGCACGGACCGCTTCGACGGTTTCGGCCATTTCTATTTGCTTTTCCATCGCCTGCCGTTGCCCTGCAACGGTTGCACACAATGCCTCATATGCAAGGGTTTTGCGCAGGGCGGCAGCCTTGAGTTCGACCGGGTCGATGCCGCGCGACGCGGCAATTTGGTCGAGTAGCGGCGTTTTGACATTGTTATCCGCCTGCCATGCGTGAGCCTCAGCCGCCTGCAGCGGCCAAGTACCCACCTCAAAGGCGGGCAGCTTGTCCATACCTGACTTTTCGGCAACGATGTCTTGAGCCGCATTGGCGATGTCGTTAAGAGCCATCGTCTTGACAAGATTGAGATAGCGTTGCTCCGCCTCCGCTTTTTTGGCTGGGTTCTCAACCCATTTATCGCCATCCCAGTCGCAGTATGGCGACGGTGGCGGCAGCAGGGTTAGGGTGTCCGGCAGCGCGCCGACTTTGAGTACGAGCATCTCCTCGCCGTCGTCTTTCTTATACGCAACCTTGCCGCGATGGTCTTCGACGAACTCCCACTTATCGCCCGTCCAGCGGGCGACATTATTGGCAGGGATTTCAGGCGGGGTGGTATTGATGCAGCCGCCCGGGATGATATAGCTGCCGTCGCGCGCCATAATGTCGAGATCGGCAGCCACCTGTCCGATATAAAGATTTTCGTCATCAAGTTGACAGACGGGTTTTGTCCATTGGATGTTTTGGGTCATTTTTTTTACCTTTCTAAACGGTTTAAGGCAGCTTATGCCTTGATGCATGCCAGCAGGGCGATATTTCTAGGGCGGGTTTCAATGCCGCCAGCCGGGTCGGTTTGGCCGACAGTGTCAATCGATACGGTTGACGTATTGCTACCCCTGTCGGTGTCGGACATGCTTTTGACACCGATGCCGTGGCTGTGACTTCGGAATTCATCTGCCTGCCATGAGCCTATGACACGTCCGTTGTCGACAGTTCGCCCGTCATCCCAACTCCTGATAAATTCACCGCGCAAATCCGGGAGATTAAAGGTAGTTCGTCCGTCGCCTGCGCCATAAGTGGTGCCGATGAGGGCGAATAAGTTGGCATAGACGGTGCGCGACACTGCCGCGCCGTTTGCTTTTAGCCAGCCAAAGGGGACGGTGGTATGGGCAAAATAGGCGATTGCACCTGTCGGGACGCCGACGTTAAAGGTTTGGGTGTCTACTTTGGCGACCAGTCCGGGCGTATCCCAGCCAATAGCAATCTGATGCGCCGTGCCGCCCAGCCCGATTGCGCCTCCGCGCTTGATTGAGTTGTCAAACGCCTTATTGAGCGCAAACGATGACGGGACGGTTGCAACCGTGTAGTCATCAGGGTTGTGGCTTACTTTGAGGGCGGTAATAATGTCTGACCCGTCGTACTGGAGCGTGCCATCATTCTTAAGCTGTATGCCCTTGTTTGTCTTTTTATTGCGGATGTAGCCGCCAGCGGCATCAGCGCCGATGTGAAGATAATTACCGGCATCAAACAATGCCTTGCTGTCGGATACGGTGATGCTTTTGTAAAAATTGGGGTCGTCCATGCGGGCTTTTACCCTGCCCAGCTCGTCATAAAGCCAGCGTGTACGGTTTGCCAGCTCCCGTGTCGGGCGGTTGTCGATACCGTTAGGGCCGCCCTGCACAGGGTCGGAGGTCTCCCATTGGTAAATGCCCGCCTCCCAGCGGCTTATCTCGCTTAAATTTGCCATCTATGCTGTCCCTCGATTAAACGTGCCGTCCCTTAATGCTTGTCCGTTGTGCCTCAAGGAGACGTGTTGGTAATCCAATGCCGCCAAAACACATCGGGCAGGTGCAAACGCCCGCAATGTGCGCCTAAGCAAGGCTGCCTGATCGTTGGTAATGGTATTGGTCATAATGATGCGGTAATGCGCCCAACGGTCTGTACGACCGTGTGTATAACTACCGTCACGGTGGATTTCGCCGTTGTGCAGCTTATTGCTTAAGCCCTCGACGATCTCGACCTCGCCGAACCCGAGACGGCGCACAATCTCGCGTATTGCCCAGGGTGTGCCTTTGTACCTGTGGAGCTGGTAGGCACCCTTGATGAGTTTGCGGCGGGTTTCATCGCTCTCGGCAAGCCAATAGCCGTCCTCGCCCAATATGCTTCGACTCTCCGCCAACAGTTCCAAATGTTCGGGCGCGACCAGCTCAGTCAAACGCGGCATCAGCTTGACCGCGTCAATGTCGCTCATCCTCAAGCCCAAATCGGCCAACATCCGATAACGTTGGTCGCGCTCGATAACGGAGGCATAACTCAGTGTTGCCATTGTTGCTACCCCTCTGCCGTTTCGGACGATGCCCGGATATTGACGGACGTACATCTTGCCCATTGGTCGGGCTTGACGACGGTTAGGGTCGGTTTTTTAAGGACTACGTTATAAACGCCAGCGACTTTTAAAACTGTTTGGATGTCTAAAGGCACAATATCCATGCCCAATTTTTCGCTTCGCGTTACTTCATACTCCGCCCATGCTTGTTTTGCTGCCGCCAAAACCTCGGCAGCATTAACCCCGGTATACAAAACCAGCTCTGCGTCCAGCGTATAGTCGATTGCTGTCGGAGCAGTTACGGTTACCGTGTCGCAAAGCGGACGGACGCGTTCTCCGGACAAAAACCTTTGCACCTCGCTCACCAACTCCGAAGACGGCAACCCGTTTTTGGTTAATAGCGTTACCCTTACTTGCCCCCCTATCGGGAGGCCGTCCGACCCCGTTAAATTGCCCACATGTACGTCGCAAATAGCAGGGCTGACACGGCGGGCAAAATACTCATAAGCCCCGACAGGGCCTGCAACGCTAAAGCTTTCGGGGGCAAGCAGGATGCGTTGGCGGTATGCCTCATCAGATTCTTCCGCCGCGCCGCCCGTCGGCACAGTAGTGTTGACGGCTGTAACGCCGTCAATCGGATTGATAAGCGTATTAACCTGCCCTGCGGCAAAACCATTACCGGACACGCCGGTTTGGAGGCAGATAGCCTCCAAATCCAAAGTACGGCTCGACGGCGAGAGCGTGCCGGATACAACCGTCCGAAACACGGTCGCCCCGGCGGCCACTTGAGTGCCTTGTACAATCAAAACAGGCTCCGCTTTGGCGGCAACCAACGTAAAACGGATGGTGCATCGGGCGGCAGAGGCCTCAAGCCGCGGGGTGTTGACGTCATCGCCGCACAAATCCAGCATCAACCCCGTTGCAAAACGCGGGTGCTGTTGGCGATAAGCTTCATTGAATGCTTTTCTCGCCAAAGTCTCGCGATAAGCGTAGGTATTGATGAGCAGCCGCTCGATGTGGGCGGGTTGCAGAGTTTTACCACTGCGGTTCTCATAGTCGGCAATGGTTTGTGCCAGCACTTCAGCGAGATCGTCTGGAACCACCTTAACCTCTTCCCGCTTAAGTTTGCTCAAATCCATACTGCCTGCTCCAAGATAATGTCTGTCGTATAAATCTCGCCCGCAACCTCATCTGAGACGCGCCAGTAAACCGTCATCGTCAGATGCGGCGCAGCGCCGCCGAAAATAATGTCTTCGACCACCACCCGCTTCTCCCACGTCTGTATTGCCAACATGGTCGAACGCACGATATTGGGGACAAACACATCTTCGGGGGTGTCCAGCCATTTGTAATGGTCGGAGCCGAAATCAGGACGGGTAACGTCCGCGCCTTTGCGGGTGGACAGGATATTGCGGATACATTGGTCGATGTCGTCCGCACCCTGAACCACGCCCGAACCTTCAGGTGCGAGCTGCCAGTGTTTTGAGATGGGCGCGGCGTAAAACATCAAAAAATCCCTGTATCGCTTATAGATACAGGGATTGTAGAGAAGGCCGTCTGAAACGCCTTTTAATGCGGTTTAATGATTTTTCGGCTCGCCGGTTTGTCCGCCTGAATCGCCGTCATGGATGTGCTTGCCGATATTGATGCCGTTGACGATAAGTTCGCCTTCAATGATGACTTTACCCTTAATATTCGCCGCCTCACCTCCGCCGGCATTACTGGCCGTCAAACCTGCGGTATAAGTCAACAGCCCTTTTACCGTCGCATTGCCCGTGATTTCTGTCTCCGGTGATTGGATGTCTACTTTTTTCGCCGCTTTTATTCGGACTTTACCCGGCGTCTCAACGACTACTTCGCCGCTACTGCGGTCATGTGAGATGACCGTGCCATTGGTAAACCGTTTGACCCATTTGTTTTGGTCGGATACCGGTGGCTTATCTGAGGCATTGTAAATCGCGCCGATAACGCAGCCGGTCTCACCCCGCACATCCAGCAGGCAGACAACCAGTTCGCCCACATCGGGGAGGCTGTAAAACCGGTTACCGCCCGCCGCAGGGGTCGCCATAGGTAGCCAGTCGGTTACCATGTCGTCGAGTACGGGAATTTTTACCCGCAAGCTGTGCGCCGCCGCATCAATCGCCGATACAATGCCAAATTGCATCGTTGCCGTAAAATCATGAGTGTTCATTGTTTTCCTCCTCGTCTGCGACATACTCCGTCATTTTGATCTCCAATTCGGTCGTCCATCCGCCGTGGCGCGTGAAATCATGTCTTGATTGCTTGACCAGATATTTACCTGAGAACTTGCCAAATCCTTTAAGCCGTACCATTTGACCTGCCACCAACAGCGCATTGCCAACCAGTGTAACGGTACCCGCACATTGGTCGTCCTGCGCATCTGCCAATTTGGCATCTGCCCTGGCATTTAATTGGGCGGTACTCTCCCCCTTATTAGGCACGATACGTAATGTATCGCCCGTACTGCCGTGTTTGGCTTTGCCGCGTCTTGATTTGCTGCTGCGGCTCGCCGACACGGTCTGTTTGGATTTAGGGTCGTAGCCTTTGACATCTACTTTAGACGGAACCCCCTTAATCAAATCGCGCAGGCGGATACGGATGATGTCCTCGGGCAGCAATACGGCAACGGCAGGACGCTGTTTTAGTTCGGTATTATCGGCAAATACCAGTTTGTTGCCGACGATTTTAAAGCTGTGGCCGTACTCCTGCGCCAAACGTGCCAAAAACTCGATGTCGCGCTCTTGGTACTGCGTAACACGTTTGATGGGGATGTTTTTGACCGTACCCGTTACCTCCAGCTTCAAACGGCCTGCCACCTGACGGACAATGGCGGCCAGAGTCGTGTTTTCATACGCCTTACCGCGCAAAGTGCGGCTAGACTTGGTAATCCCGGTCGATAGGGCCTTCAGGCTGACCGTCGACGGCGGATGGTTGTACTCAATCTCGGCAATCTCAAATTTGCCAAAAGACAACAGCCCGGTAAATTGGTCGCCCAGGCTCAAAGACAAAGCATCACCCTGTTCGGGATACCAATGACGCAGCCAGCGTCCGTCCGCATCCTCAAACTCAACCTGCAATTCGTCCGACTGCCCCTCAAGATAATCGGTATAGCTAAACGAAATCAGATAAGGCGCGACATCTGCCGTTATATCCTTGTCTTCGTAAGACAGGACAAAATCGGGCATGGTAACCGGATGAGTGCTGCCTCCGCCGTCAAGGCCTTTTGATTTTAAAAACGCACCTAACGCATCCACCACGGTAGCTCCTCTTGGTTGTTTTTCGGCTTAGTTTCGAGGACAGGGACAAAGACCGTTAGGCCGCCCGTAAACTCCTCCGCCAACGGCAAGTGAGGATTGGCCGCAATCAGGCCGTCAATCAACAGCGCATTGCCGTAATGCTTGTGCGCAATCAAATCCCAGCGGTCGCCGTCTTGGGTGGTGTAGCGTATTACCGCACTCATCATTTATCCTTTCTTGCCGCCAACCAGCCGGTCAAAGCCTGGGCAGCGGCAGAGCCGTTTGCCATCGCATCAGATGCCTCGGCAACACCTTCCCCGACAGCAGTCAGCCAGCCGCCGATGGAGCCGCTCTCATACCCGGCACGCAATGCACCGACGGCACCGCCCAGCCTGTTGGCCGCTTGCCCGGCCTGCAATGCAAATTCAGCCGCGCCTTTTATGTCGCCGAAAACCGCTGTTACCTCCGGCAAGGCATTGAGCCGTCCTAAAGTGCTGCCGCCAATATTGAGTGCGTCCCCTAACAGGTTTAATGCCCCTGACGGGTCGTTTTTCAGATTTTTGGCAGCCTGTATCAGATTCTGCATATCGCTGATACCCGCTTCAGCGGCACGGTAAATTTTCACACCTTTTTCCACCGCTGAAACCAATTTGCCCGCTTTTGCCTGCACGCTCTCCGGCAATAAGGATAGGAGCGGATTTTGACCGCCCGACTTGACGGCAGGAGTCGGGAGCGGATTATTCGGATCGCCGACAAACTGGGTCAACTCTACATCCAATTCCCGCGCCGCCGTCCGGCCTTGCGCGTCCTGAATCAACGTGCGCTCCGTCAACCGCTCAAGCACAAACCATCCGACAAAACGACCGCTGCCGTAAACCAAAGACACCGCCTGCTGCGCTTCCAAAGCCGACAGCAGACCCTTATAAGCCGTATCAGGATTGCCCAGCCGCCAATGCAACTTGAGAGAAAAACGCAGCGTCGTCAGTTCGTTTTGCAAGGCCTGCAGCCGCGGTCGGCCTTTTAAGACCTCATGTTTGGCGAAGTTCGCTGCATGTTCCATCTCCAGCGAAGTAAAACTGTTTAAAAGCTCAAAGCGCACATCACCTAACATCGCATACATCAATAAGCCCTCCGTGCTTTGTCTTCCATCATACGGCGGAACATTGCTTCAAATTCACGCAAACCCATCTGCAGCGCAGCCTCAATCTGCTGAGGATTACCGCCCGGCGCATTGATGGTCGGGTTGTAATTGATGGTCATCCCACCCGTTGACTGAGAGCTGCGTGCATCCGCAAATGCAGCGCGGCCAGATGATATCCGCGCCGCCATTTGTCCCATATGGTTTGCAAACCCGCTTTTCAGACGACCAGCCGTATTGGCCACCGAAGTGATTGGGCGTGACGCGCCTTTGTCTAAACCTATTTGCAGCCCCTCCATCATCCATCCACCGAAACGGCGGAAAACACGGCTGGGCGAATGAATGCCCATTACACCGGCAAAAGTTTGCTTGAGAGATGCGGCCTGTTGTGCAAACCAAGTTTTGACCGATTCAATTTTTGATTTGAGACCGTTCCACAGCCCCTGGATGATATTGGCACCAAACTGGGTAAAGCTGGACGGCAACTGTACGCCGAACCAAGACATAACAGAGGCAAACGACTGATAAAACAACCCTAACGGCGACCAGTTGATAATCTGCGCTGAGATATTGCCTATGCCGCTATTGAAAAATGCCTTGATGCGTTCCCAACATGCACCGAAAAAAGAGGCTATGGAATTAACTACGCCGCTGATGAAATTACTTAAATCTTGCCACAATGCTTTTGCACCACCGACTACACCATCCCAGTTTTTATAAAGCATATAAGCGGCAACACCAAGAAGTGCTAAAGCAATGCCAATAGGCGACATTAATAAAAACCTACCCAGACTCATCAGACCACTACCTAACAGTGTTGCCGCCGTTTTTACTACACCGAAAATACGGGCCAGCGCACCAATGCATGATTTAAACCTGATAACAGTGGCAAGCCAGTCAACGCCGAGCAAGGCTTTTGCAAGCCTGAACGACACCATCAACCCGGACAACTCATTCCCTACAAAACGGAACATTAGCCCACCGACCTTCAACGCCGCAAACCCTGCCGCAAGATGCACGAGTGCGGATACAACTTCGGGATTTTTTGATGCCCAATCTGCAAAACTGTTTATAATCGGGCGGATGGTCGTCATCAGCTGATTGAGCGCGGGCAACAATACACTGCCCGCTGTGATACCGATTTCCGTCAAACTATTTTTAAAGATTTGCCAGTTGTTTGCTGTCGTGGCAGACCTGGCGGCAAACTCTTTATCCATACTGCCGATAAACGCAGGTTTACCGTCTTTTGAGGTTTTTTTGAGTTCATTGATTGATTTCTTATAGGTCTCCAACCCGCTAACCAATACCGCGACATCATCGGCATATTCCAGGCCGAACAAATCAACCAGTGCGCCCATTTGGTTTTCTTTAGGCAGTTTTCCGACCTGTTTCAAAAAGTCCATCAACGCCTGCTCGCCGTTTTCCTTGATGGCTTTCTTCAAATCTTTTGATTCCATCCCCATATTTTTCAGGGCTTTTTGGAATTTCGCTCCTTGCTTATCCGCAGTCATCAATTTGGTCAAAATACCGTTAATTGCCGTACCGGCGATTTCAGGCGTTTTGCCTAGGCTGATAAACGCATTGGATAAAGAGGTCGTCTGAATTTCGGTCAATCCAAATTGTTTGGCAACGCCACCCACTCGACCGAGCGTATTAATAATATCGCCCGCCTTGGCAGGGCTTGAGTTGGACAAATGATTGACTGCATCGCCCAGTTTGCCGATTTGGTCGATTGGTATCTGATAGACATTGGCAAGTTTTGCCATGCTGTCACCTGCCTGATCGGCAGCCATATCGAACGCTACCGACATCTTGGCGATGGTCTCTGTGAATTTAGGCAAGTCTTTGCGCGCCACGCCCAGCTGACCGCCTGATGCAGTGATTTTTGCCAGCTCTGTCCCTGCCATAGGGATAGTGCGTGTCAGGCGCAAAATGTCCTGTTCCATTTCCTTAAACTGCTTGGGCGTATCAAAATCAACGACCTTTTTGACATCTGCCATTGCCGATTCAAATTCGACGGCCAGTTTCACCGGGAATGCCACCACCGCCACAGCTCCGGCTGCTCCCCAAAATTCGTCTTTGATCGCGCGGCGGCGGTCGTAATGAGCCTGTTTCTGCTGCTGCAAATCAGCAACGAGGCTGCGTTTGCGGTTAATTTTGGCGATAGTCTGACCAAGCTGGTCATATTCTCGTCTAAGTTCGCCAACACGTTTGCGGCTCATCCGTAGAGGATTTTGCAACGTTTCGCCAAGCAGGCTTTGCCGTGCCGCCAGACCTTTGACTGTTTTATCCAAAACGTCCAAAGACGACTTGACTGATTTGATACCGGCAACTGCACCACCGACCGATGCGCCGATGGTAATGCCTAAAGAAAAACCGCTTGCCATATGACTGCCTGCAATTTAGAATTTGTTCAAGAAAAGAAAGGGATGGCCATGTATATCAACAGCAAATATGAAACTGTGTTTGACCGCGTCAGCGACCTGGCGGCAAAAGGTCTGTTTGCCATTTATATGCTGGGCATTGCTTGGGCTGTTATAACTAATACGCCTGCCGACCTTGCCGTCATGTTGCCCGTTCTGCTGCTGGCATGTTTTTTAGGGGCAATAGCTTGGTTGCTTGTCGGATTCATTCCGACATTTATTGTCGGAGTGCTGGTTGGAGGTTTATCGGCTGCAACAATATTTATTAAAGACAAAATCAAAAGCCGCACCGCGAACGGCACGGCTCTGAAATTCTAAATCCCGCCTCTTCGATAACCCGCCTTCATTTGGCGGGTTGCTTCTTTCTGCCAGTCTTCAAATTCGTCCAGCGGCAGCGTATAAACCTCATCTACGCTCCAACCGAACCACCATGCCAAATCAGCAGCGGCAGACAGCAACTGCCGCTGCGCTTCAGACTTTGAAAGAGGTGGACTATTTGTCTTGGTCGGATTCCGTGAATCGGCGAAACGTTTCCTGCAACTGTTTCCAGTCCACCAAGTCCAAACAATCCAGGTCTTCTGGAATCATGCCTGTCATGCGGGCAAACAGGGCCAGCTCCTGCTCCGCCTCATTCGTTAGATGCGAGACGGCGCGCAAATCACCCACACACAGACGGCGGACGGTTACCTGATCCAACATCTGACCCGTCGCCAGTCTGACCGGATATTTCAGTTTCACAACGGTATTTACACCCAAATCTTCTTGCAACTGCTTGGCTTCATTCATTTTCCATCTCCAAAACGTTTATAAAAATAAAAAATCACCGTATCGGTAAAGATACGGTGATTGTGTCAAAGGTCGTCTGAAACGGCTTTTAATCCGATTTAAAGATTAAGCACCAATGTTTTTACGCATTTGGTTCAAAACGTCCTGACCGTCCACGCGGTAGATGTTTTTGAAAGCGTTGTAGTACAGCACTTCGCGACCACCGACGACTTGGCGGACTTCTGTTGCCTGGTAGGTTGAGCTGAATTCCGCCTTTTCCTTCGGCTTGTAGCCACCTAAAGCGTTTTTTGAAAACATCGCTGTTACCGTGGTAACAATAGGAACTTCTTCCGCCAAACCTGCTGCATTAAAGGTTTGCAGGTTACCGCGTACCATCAGTTGCACGGCCTTGAATGGGTTGGATGCCTTTTTCGCCACCTCGGGATAAAAGCTGTTCCAAGTAACTTCGCCTTCCAGTGCCTCAACGCCGTTTGGCAGTTTGATGGTACCGACCATACCCAGACCGGTATGGTCGTCCTGACCAAACTCAAACTCAGGCAGCTTAAACTCGGAAGCATTACCCAAAAGGCTGTTACCGTCGATATAGATGTTGGCATTGTAGATTGCATTGATTGCAGACATATTTCTTCCTTTTCAGACGACCTTAGTTAGCCGATACCAGATTGACAAGATACTTGCGGGTCATCACGCTGGCATTGGTCAGACGCTCGGCTGGCAGTTTAGGCGTGTAGTCGTAAACAATCGGAACTTGGCCCTTACTGAACGCATCCGGAAGGTCGTAGTCATAGTCCAAACCAACCGAGAAACCCACGATGGAGGGCAGCGTACCCAAATAAGTACGAACCGTCTCAATCAAACTGTCGATTAACGCATCATCAATCGGTTTGTCGACATATTGCAGCTCAGCACGACGGATAGACTCGTCAATAATGTCGCCGGTGCGTTGTGCCACTTCGAAATTTTTAATATGCGATGTAGTCGGGAAGCAGGCAAGGCGGTTGCCCCACATACGATAGCCCGTACCATAGCTGTTGAATACAGTCGTAATACCTTTTTCATTCAGACGGTTGGTTTCGGACTGTGGATCGTCCGCACGGGCGGTCAGACCGATTTCCACACCCGTTACGCCCAAGAGCTCGCGGTTGGAGATGCTGAACCAGTAGCCCTGTTCCACATCGGTTTTCATTCGCAGACCTGCGGCGTGGGTGGCAAGGTTTTCAAGACCGAGCAAACCGACGACATATGGATAAAAGAGCTGGCAGCGGTCGGACGATGTCTGAAAATTAATCGTACCCAACGGACCACGACCTTCGAGAGCTTTGCTCAGGCTCGTACCTTGCGGAGCAGCCACATAAGCAATGGCCTTCAGCTTGCCCGCAATGACTTCCATCGCCGCGCGCACATTGGCATGGCGATCAAAATCAGGCGCAATAATGATTTTGGCGTCCGCGCCTTGGCGGTTGAATCCTTCCGTCAGCAGCTCTAATCCGGTCCGTTTGCCTGTAGCGGCAACGTAAGCACCAATGATGTCGGCAGCCTGAACCTTGGTCGGGTCGGTATAGGTATAACTGATTTTGGGCGAGTTAGGTTTGGTTTTGTAGGTAATCTCACCTGTCAGGGTGTTGATGGTGTAGTGCGTGTTTTCGGTCAGCGTATTGCCGCCGTCCGTCAGTGTGTAGCCGCTTTGCAGAGCAGGCTTGGCAGTTTTGGCCGTCAAGGTGTCAGGATCAACCGTCAATACTTCGTTGCTGACGCTTGTCTTATGTTTGGCTGGGTCGCAAACATTGACGACATAGGCGACACCGCTGCCGTAGCGCGTCCAAATGTGTGCGGCATCCGGCAGGGTAAAGCCTTGAGCGGTCAGCTCACCGCCGAATTGGCCAAAGTCTTTCTTCGTTTGACATACCGTCAGCTCATTGACCGCTCCGACCGGCGCAGTGCCGATTATGGCGGTAATTGCGCCGTCAACGGTATAGACGGGATTGGAGCCGCCGTCGATGCGGATGGTCTCCGTGCCGTGATGGTAGGCTGCTGCCATTATGGATACTCCTATTTTTTAGGTTTTAAATTGGGGTTGAGGTCTTGGTCGGGGCGGCGGTAGTGGGCAGCGATGAAAAGCGGGCGTTTTTCTTTGCGGCAGACTTCGACCTGCTGGGTTTCGGTCTGCAAAACCAGCTGATACTGCCATGCACCCGCATCCTCGGCCAAAAACTCCTCGCTGATAAGGTGGCAGGGCTGGCAGTTCGGCGGTGCGAAACCAACCATAGCAAGACGTGTCTCATCCAAGATGGCCAAAGTGCCGTCATCCGCATTAAGGCTGCTGCCAAAGATGGTCAGCATCAGCCTGACATCGCGCTGCTGCGCAATACGACCGAGCTGCTCGATTTCGCCAAATTTGCTGCCGCCGTAGCCGACCAAGATTGCCCCGACGGGATGGATAAATTGGTATTCGGACGGACGCTCGGGGAAAGCCTCAACGTTGACCCACGGGATAGCGGCCTGCAAATGCTCTACTACCGCATCAATAATCGGACGTGTCGCGCTCATCAGTAGCCTCCCAAATCCATTTTGTCGCGCACTCGGACGTGATATGCGCCCGGCTCAGGTTGCGACAGCTTGTCCAATGTGGCGATACCGATATGGATTTTGCCGTCGCGGATAGACTCAAGTGTTTTAATCGTCGTGTTGTAGGCGGTTTCCAGCGGTTTCGGAAAGTCGGCGCGGTTGATTCGGCGGCTGTGCAAAAAATGGCGGGCAATGTTGATGCATAAAGGCTGCAACACCGTCGGCGTTTCCGCCAAAGGCAGCACATATCTGCCACGCAGGTATCCGTCCACCAAATCGCAGGCATAACGCACTGCCGCATCAATGACCTGAGCGTCGGGTTCCGTCCCGCGCGCATTGTCGTTGGTCAGTTGCACCAACTCCATTTTGCCCATCGCAGCCGTCAAATCATCCGCGCCGATATACATGGCTTACTCCGCCTCTTCGGCTGCTGCCGGTTTTTTACCGCGTTTCGGCTTTTCAACTTCGCCCGCAGTACCTGCATCATCTGACGGCGTATCTTCGGACGGTGGGGTGTCATTTTGTTGCGCATCCAGTTCTTCGCCGGTTGTCAGTGTCGGGGTAACGTGTGCCGCGACTGATTCGTACTGTTCCGGCGTTAATTCGACCGCTTCGCCAGCTTCGACGCGAAATTGGTTGCCTTGGGTGTTTTCCAAAATCAACGGAGTGTTTGCGATATAAACTTTAGCCATGATCAGCCTTTCAAAAATACTTGGATGACTTCGCCCGCCGCCGTTGCCGCAGAGCGCGCCGTACCGGCAATCTTGGCATTACCTGCCGCTTTGACTGCCGCGCCTTGTGCATCGGCTGCCACTTCATCGCCGACGGCAATCGTGCCGCCTGCCTCGACCAAGGCAATGCCCAATACATCGACAGCCAACATTTCGCCCGCATCCGCATCCAAAGTAGCAGTACCCAGCACTTTCACACCGGCGGCTGCCTGTTTGCCTGCGAAATCCACAAAGCGGTTTTTGACCACCTTGCCTGATGTTTTGACCGTGGTTACCAAGACCACTTGTTTCGTTTGTGCCATTTTTCTCTCCACAGGTCGTCTGAAGCCTTTCAGACGACCTTTTACTTATCAAGCAACCGCGTTTTCGAACAGGAAACCGCATGCACCGCCGACCACCGCCGCTTTGCGGATGTCGGTATAGCGCGCGTATTCCACCTTGCCGCCGACTTCTTCGTAGCGGTCGACTACCGGCATACCGCGACGGCGGAAGGTATAACCGAAGCTCGGCTCACCCTCGTCATTGCCGCCGGAAGCCGTATGCGGACGCACAATCAGGCTGGCGAATTTGCCCCAAATATCTTGGGTGGCCTTATTGGCGGCAGGCGTAGATACCGCCTCGCCGACGATGATGTCGTCCAGCTCCAGCAGATTTTTCAGCTGCTCGACCGTGAGCAGGGACTTGCGTTCGTTTGCACCCAGCGCACCGATGAGCTTCTCGTGGCGTTTCAATGCCGCCAACACGCTTGCACCGACCACCAGCACCGACGGGCGTACACCGCAGCCGGCACGCACCGTTTCGCGGGCGGTTTCGATGTCTGCCAACGGATCAGAGTTTTTATCGCTCCATTTTTGGGTGGCGGCCAAGTCTTTGCTGAAACCGGACTGATAAGCCGATTTGTTTTGCAGGAGGGCGGCAGTTTCGATTTCCTGACGCAGCTGTACGCCCTTGACCGCACGGCGTGTTGCCTTGGCGCGCTCGTCGTATATGGATTCTGCTTGTTCGCGGTAATCCACACCGGCGGCCAAATCATGCTCTTCCAACACGACCGGCATAAAGCTTGGCGAGTCCAGCGTAATCACATTCGATGCCGCACCGACCGCACGTTCGGTCTGATACTCGACAAACGAACCCTTGCCGAACACCGGCACACGAACGCCTTCTTTTTCAGTAAACACCACCGGGAAGATTTTCTCGGCAATAAAATCCGCCTGCTTGTAGCCCAGTGCGAGATTGGTCAAAACCGGATCAAGCTGGCCGCGCAGGCCGCGCAAATGAGATGCACTCATGTTTTATCCTTTTTTAGGTCAAATGCGACGACATCGTCGCATTTGACGGGTTGATGATTTAAGCAATAGTACGGCGGGCAGCCTCTTCGTAAGGGATACCTTCCTTCGCCGCCAATGCCAATGCACGTTGGTGATGGCTCAAGGCTTCCGGGTCCGACGCTTCGGCAAAGTCTGCCGCCAATCCCGACGGCGTTTCACCTTTAGCCATCTCGCCGCCCTGAATCTGCTTGGGCAGCACGGCAGTAAAAAACGCACGCAGCGCAGCAGACAAAGGCTGCTTCTTACTGCCTTCGCCGAAGTCGGCAGTTACGTCGTCAGGGTATTCGGCAAAATCCAAAACCTTGACGACCAAATCCTTGTCGGCAGGTTTCAGACGACCTTCTTTAACCAAGCTTTCAGCAAATTCGGCATTCTGCTCATGCGCACCATCGCGCAGGGCGGTATGCTGCTCGTCTTGCAGCTTTTTCAATTCCGCTTGCGATTCGGCGGCCTTCTTCTCGGCAGCTTCGCGGGCGGCCTTTTCGGCTGCAAGCTCTTGTTCCAGCGACATAGGGGTCTCCTTGTTTTCATGGTTTTCTGGGGGTGGGGGTGATTCGGTAAATTCGGCAGGCGCATGGGTTTGAGGCACGGCAGCCAATTCTTTAATTGCCTCAATTTGCCAGTCAGGCAGCACTTTATCGGCTTCTTCCAGACCGAAACGGCCGATAAACCAGTCTCTGAAACGGCTTAATAACGAGGCTGTCTGAAGGTGTGCGTCTTCGGCAAACTCGACATAAACTTCGCCCTCGGCAAAACTGATGGCGGACAAACCCTTGACTGCGGGCGGTTGCGCGCCCAAAAAGCCGACATGGCGTAGCGTCCAAACACCCGGTTTAGGATTGTTCGGGCTGGTTGGCGGGTAAAAACTTGCCGACACTTTTTTATATCGTCCGGCTTTAACCAAATCCGCAAAGCCTTCATCAACTTGGGCAAAGTCCGCCGTCAGCACGCCGTTTTGCACACCAAGCGACTTGACCCAGCCGTAGGCGGGCGCATCTGCCTTGGGATGCCCGACCACAATAGGAGCCTCATGCACCTTCGGGTCATATGCTTGGGCAGCGGCAGCAAGGTCGGCCTCGGTAATCGTTACCGTATTGCCGTTTGCATCGGTACGCGTCCCTGCACGGAAAATTTCGTAAGACATAAAAAAGCCTCATCGGATGAATGAGGCTATTGTGGCAAAGGCCGTCTGAAACCGCTTTTAATGCGGCTTAAAGAATGATTGTTCAAAAAGGCGTTAAAATCGCGTTTTTAGCGCGTTTTACCATTGGGATAGGCAAACCCTTATCCAAGCCGACAAATGCGCTAAAAAAGCGGTCAGGACAAATCCTGACCGCTATCTTGAATAAATCGGGTAATCACACAAACAAATCTCCCTGATTTTTTGCCCGCTCCGCCATCCCGACCTCCTTGACGATGCGGTAGATGTGCTGAACGGTCAAATCATATTTGCGGGCAAGCTCCACATGATTCTTGCCGTTAAACTCCTTATAAATCTTCAGGTCGCGCTCGGATACCCTGCCCAAAAGGTTTTTGGGGAAATAAATCAACTGCCCGCCCCAGTTGCTGGTCAGATGATGAGACAGCTTTTTAGATACCTCGACCGCCTGCTGCCGCTCCATCGGCAATACCGACATCAAGCAGGCGACCGCCTGGTCTTCCAAGTCCGCCACCAGCTCAGGCACTCTGTTGTCCGCCATTTTCCACCCTCACTTTCCACTTCTTCAAATGCTCGATGACCCGTATCGCGTCATCAGTCCCTAACCATCCATGATAATCTATGCCCGTCATGCGTTTGACAAATCGAGCCAGGCTCAATTCAGACGGGCTTCGCACTGCGCCCAAATGGTGCAGCTCCAACCAAAGCGCGCGTATCTTTTTGACCTGCGCCTCCATCATGCGGTTTGGCATATGCACCGGCAAATCAGGCTTGCTTGATGTCGCCTGCGCTTTTGTGGTAACCACAAAACCCCGCATCTTCATCGCCCGTACGGCAAGCTCCAACTCCTCGACCGATAACTTGGTACTGCTCGTCTTGCCGCATGACAGGTTGGCGAGCAGCGCGCGGTATTCGCCATCGTCCATCATCAACTGGGTTTTGGCCACATGGATGAGCCGTATCAACCGCTGTTTTTTCTGAGCACGGGTTTCCATTTCCAGCCCCCTAAGAACCTCAAAAAAGTGAAACAACGTTTCACTTTTTTCAAGAAAATCAATAAATAATGATATTCTATTCGGGATTTTTGCGCAGTGCAACTAAAACGAAAGGACGCAAAAAAGGTCGCCTGAATCTCTTCAGACGACCTTTTAAACATCAGCGGCTTTAACGGTTCACCGCTTCTTTCAACGCCTTGCCTGCACGGAATTTAGGCGTTTTTCGTGCCGCGATGGTCAGCGGTTCGCCCGTTTTCGGGTTGCGGCCTTTGCGCTCGGCAGATTGGGCGGTGTGGAACGAGCCGAAGCCGACCAACGTAACGTCTTTGCCGTCCTTCAGCGTCTGCGTTACCACGCTGATAAACGCATCGACAAATTCTGCCGCATCGCGTTTGTTCAATTCCGCCTCATCGGCGATGGCTTGGATTAATTCGGATTTATTCACTTTTTGACTCCTATTTAGATTTAAATACGGCAGACCGTGCCGCGCGGTTTATTGGATATTGACTAACTCCAGCTCTTTGCCGGTTACCTGTCGAATTTCTCGGTTAAGGATGGCCAGACACAAAAGGCCTGCACTTTGGGCGATGCTGCCACCGTCTTCGTCATCCTTCGGCATCGGTTCGTCCGAAGTCAGCTTGACAAACAGGCCGCCCGACTGATCGCTGATGAGGATATTTACCGTCGCCATGTTCACACCTTCGCAAAATCCAAATTAATCAGTTCATACTCGTCCGTTTCGTCGTTGCGTTCGTAAAAGCGGATATATTCGCGGCTGGTTTGGACGTGCAGGCTGTCGGAAAGAGCTTGCATGGCGTGCTGCCATTTTTCGTCTTCGATTTTGAGGGTACGCAACTCCAATACGCGTTTGACATTGATTTTGCCTTCGGCATTGACGTTAAACGCCTTCTGTACAATCGCTTTCAGATTCACGTTCGCGTCTTTGGTGTAGTCGTCGAGACACTCGTCAATCAAAGCTTTAGCGGCTTGGATGCGCTCGTCGAACTGCAGCACGTCATGATTGGCAATTAGAATTCTGTATTTGCCGTCAAAGCTGTGCAGAGTAGTATTGCCTTTGACACTGCGCTTCACACCATACTGTTCCACACTCATATCGATAAAGGCGTTAGCTTCAGCCATTGCTTCACGTTTGAGTGTTGCCAGCTCTGTCTTCACAGGCAGCACTTTGGCAACCAACTCACGCACCAAATCGTCGCGTAAAAGGTCGATTTCCTTGATGGCGGATACTGGCACCAGCGCACCGCGCGCGTCCTTGCGGTATTGACTCATGTCCAAATCGTTCATAGCCTTTCCTTTCTCATTCATCCCATTACTCATAATGCTTCCTACGTCCTTCCAATTCCATTGATATTTGCTTTAATAAATCGTCATCAAATCCGTTGTTGGCGGCAAATTTTTCAAACTCTTCCCAGTATTCCGTCAGAAATTCGTTTATTAAGTCGGATTCCTGATTGTCAAAAAACGTACTCATTTGGCTATTTATTTCCCTTCTGCCTTGCGGCATTAATCCTTTTACACTCATCCACCGACCGGTGGCGTGGCCCGTGTATCCAATCCCTGTTCATGCAAGGAGAGCTTTCCAGCAGGCTGAGTGTCTGTTTGAGTTTGGCGGCCTGCGCCTTGCCGTATTCGGTCGGACGGTGCTTCTTTTCCAATTTCGGCACCATCCTGATTTCGGGCGGCGGCAGGTGTTTGATAAGGTCGGCAGGGTTTGGCCACTCTGACGAGGATGCCGCGATAGCCCTAAAGGCTGCCTGTATCCTGATTCCGTCCTGTTCCGGTTGCCACGACCGGCCGCTCAGTATGCCCAACCAAAGTTCGGCGACTGCCGTCAAATCCGCCGAGGCAGGGCGGCCTTTGAGGTTTAGGGCGGCGAGCATCATAAAACCCTGCGCGATTGCTTTTTTAAGCCAGTTATTCTTCGCCTCCATTTGACCACTCCATCAAATCGCCCAACCCGCTCCTCAATTTGGTGCTTGCCACCTCTCCCGCGGGAGAGGGTTGGGGAGAGTGCAAAACCGCCGTTCCCGCCGTCTTTTCAGGCGACCAAAACGTAATGTTTTCCAACAAATAACCGTGGCTGGTCAGCGGCGGCGTCAGCTTTCCCGCATCCCGTGCTTCAAGGCATCGTGTTGCCGCCCAAATCCAAGCCTCGCGCGGGGCCGGGTACGTTTTTCGGTTACGGACAATCTTGCCGTCCCGTATCATCGGCGCAATCTCGCCGACAAGCTTTGAAACCCGGTTAAAACTTAAATCCTTTTCTGCGGGGCGAAAAAGCGTCAGATACCGCAATACCGCCTTAAAAAGGTCGTCTGAAATGCCGGTCAGGGCAATCAGGGCTTCGCGGGCATCGTCATGGGCGATTAATACATCCAAGCTCATCACCGCACCGCAGGTAGGGCAGCGTACTTTCATGTTCTCGCCTCCATCAGACTTTTAAGGCTGCAGTAAACCAAGTCGGAAAAATCAATAGCTGCATCACATGCCCGATCACCATCTTCTACATCCACCGGAGGGTAATAAAACAACCCGTTTTTCCAAGATGTATTTGCGGCGACAACCGCATAAACTTCTTCAAGCGTACAGCCCTCATTCAGCTCTTTACTCAGGTAATCTGTATCGCCTTCTTGGTTACCCAAAGCAGCATCCTGAGTAATCTTGATAATGCCGTCGCGGGCGATATTTAGATAAATTGTCATCGCGCCGCCTCCAAATCCTTACGGCTCAAGCACCGCAATGCCGTCTGAACCACATCCTCAACTTCATCCGATAGTTGAGACGACACATACATCATCACAAACTGACCCGATACCGTTGTCAGCTCGGCGGCAAGATGACCGCCTTTCTCCCGCCAAACTGATACTTTTATTTTGCTGTAATCCCTGTTCATTTTTCTGCTCCCGCGGGTTCCAAAACCACGCCTGTTATTTTGTCTGTCTCGCTCATTCCGCCATAAACTGCTTCCCAGTTTTTATCAGCTTCCAGAGCATCCCTTTGTTCTGCCGTTGCCGCGACCGGCTGGCAGGAGGCCAACATGACGGTTAATATCCATAAACCCCTCATTTGTACTGCCCCCTGTCATAGACGTTGATCTGCATAGGCTGTTTTTGGCGGCAAGGTTCGGTCAGCATTGCCTGTATGGTCACGACGATGGACAGCAGCACAATTACAATGGCAAATTCGATTTCATCTTTTTTCATGATTTCCCCTTTATTTTTCAGACTCTTCCGATTCGTTGATTCCGGCCAGAACGGCTAACTCCACTATGTCCTGCCAAGTCAATACAAACCGCTTCCCAGTAGCTTTACTGACGACCATCGGCTCACATCCCACAGAGATTTCCATCGTGTATTCCATGCTGCCGACTTTCCCGGTAGCTACCTGTTTTCTAAGTGGGAGCAGCAAGTGATTGGGGTCAATAAATTTTCCGAATTTGTTATCCATCTCACACCCCCCGTACCACATCGCCGTCAACCATCTCAAAACCAAGCTCCGCCGCCTGATTCATCGCTGCCGCCACCAAGTTGTTGACCGCCAGCGGATAGAGTAGGCTGTTGGTTTCTAATCCCTTGCTCGTGCGGCTTTTGACTGTCAGACGCTCGGCAACTGCATCAATCGCACTCTGGTCTAAAATCTTTGCCATATCCGCATTGACGCGGTCAAATTTGTGCTTGAGATAGCCTTCGAGCTTGCCGTCGGTCAGCGGCAAGAGCGTAACCACTTCGCAGCGTTGCACCACCTCGCGCACCGCAGGATTGTTTTCGCTGAGTTTTTGCGCCAACTCCGTCTGACCGATTAAGACAATCCCGAGCAGGCGTTCAAACCCGTTTTTCAGCTCAAAAAAGCGTTTCAGATGTTTCAGGGTCGGCAGCGGTAGACCGTGCGCCTCTTCGATTAAGAGCAGGTGTTTGTTGCCTGCTTTCACGCTTTCCGACAAAGCGCGGTGGATTTGGCGGAAACGTGCTTCCGGGCTGCGTTTCGGGCTGGTTCCAGGCGCAACCGCCTCCAAAATGGCTTCGGCAATATGTACCGCCTTAAGCGTTTTGCCTTTTTGGTCGTTGTCCTCCATCGCCAAGACATAAGGCTCGATCAGGATGATTTGTCGGCCTTCGCGGTTGATACGGTCTTGCAGGTCTTCGCGCAGTGTGGATTTACCCGCGCCGCTTTCACCGACCACTGCCACAAAACCGCCGTGGCAGGCCGTCTGGAACATCGCCTCGCGCACATAGCGCACATCCGGCGTCATATACACATCGTCTGCAGACTGGATTTCGTCGTTAAACGGGTCGCGGAATAAGCTAAAATGTTGTTTTGCCGCTTGGTTTAAAGTTGCTTTTCGTAGTAACATCTCATTGTCCTTGTCTTCGTAAGTTGCTTGGGCAGGTGCGGCTTCCGGCTCGTTTCTCAGGCTCGCTGGGATTTCCGCACCATTCGTTTCAAAAAATTGTTTCAATTTCCTTCGCAGCTCGGCTGCGTTTTTTTTCGGCCATTGCCCGTGATTGACTACCGCCACCAGCATCGGCTTGCTGCATCCGATTTCGGCTGCCGCGGCGGCATAGGATTTGCCGATTTGCTTAAAGGTCTGTTTCATGCTTTCCCTTTTTTTCAAATGCGACGACGTCGTCGCATTTGCCTAACCGGTTTTATGCAGTTTCAGACGACCCATCGTCTTGAGCCTGTCGTAAACCTCGTCCAATTTGCTCTCGACCACGCCTTCCGAGTAGTGTTTGAGGATGACCGCCATCGCCTGTTTCCAGTCGCCGCCGTCTGCCTCGACGCGGGGTTTTAAGCGTTTGGCGATTTCGACCTTGCTCAATACCTGCTCAGAGACTTCCATCCGGTTGTACGCCATCTGCTGTCCCTGTTTGGGCATAAAGAGCGTATTTCGCGCGGCGAGCGTATCTTCCTGATGTTTGTACGGGTCGATTTCGCCGCCGAATGGGACTGCTTTGTCTTTGCGTTTGGCGGCTGCCGCCTCCAGCGTTTCCGCACCCATCGCCAGCTTGTCCAGCTCTTTTCGATGATGCTGCGCGTCCGTATCGGCAGGGGCTTTGTATTCCGCCCCGATGACCGCGGCGTCAGCCCTGAAGCCCATCTCGTCAAAAACTACTTCGGGTACGGATACCCAAACCTCGTTACCCTCCGCGTCATAAGTGGCGACCCGCGCCCCGTTTACCTCCCAAGGGTTCTTACCGACCAAAACCTTCTAACCGACCAAAATCCCCTTGATGCCTTTCACGCTATATACCCGTCCGCCGAAGCGGATTTCCAAATCCGCCGAGACTTTCGCCTCTTTCGGCGCGCTGATGGCAAGCTCTCGGCAATAATCTGCAGGCGGCGGCAGGATGAGCTGCTCGGGTTTGATTTTGTTCCACGCCTGATAGCGGGTCATGCCGTGGCGGCTGTGCTTTTGCGTACCGTTGTAGTAACGCATCCACCGTTCCGATAAAGCATTGAGCTGGTCGATGTCGTGCACCTCGGTAAAGCGCAACCCGCTCTCAAATGCCGTTTCGACAATATCGTTAGCTTTTTCTACTTGCCCTTTGGCACGCGGATTGCCCGGCTTGTTGATTTGCACATGCACATCCAACGACTTGCACAAATTTTTAAACGCTGCCGAAGTATTCGCGCTGCCCGGGTCAAGCATGACCATGCGCGGTACGCCGCGAAACGGGTCTTTTAACGGGTCTGCCTTTTGCTGCATCATGTAGATGAAAAAGTCGCAGAGGTTCGCGCTGGTCTCGCCGCCGAAGTAATAACGCACCGCAATCGTGCCGGAGGCATGGTCTGTCCCCGTGTACCGCCAGACGCGGTCGTTTTCGATTTTGACGACGTTTTTCGGCTTGTTTTTATAAAACTCCTCTTCCTTCATCACCCGCAGCCCCGTATCCTTACCCTGACGTGGTAGGTAATACAAAACGCACAAACTCGGGTCGATTTGCCAACAATGGTTCGGATGTTCTGATTTCATCCGACTGACCGGGTCGGGTTGGAGCAGTTGGTCGGGATGCAGCTTGTACTCTCGTAAAGCTCGGGTAATAGTGTTTTCAGAAAGGGGGATGACTTCCCCGGTTTCCTCATCAATCCGCGCCGCCTCGATTTTTCCGTTGGCGCGCAGCATTTCCACCGCCTGCCGCACTGACATCAACCGCTTGCCGTTGCGCCTCATCGCCTCCACCAAAACCGCCGAAATCAATTTGGCTTCTTCCGGCTTCAGCTCCGTCTTGCCCGCATCGCTACGCCGTTTGCGCGTCGGCTTGACGCTGACCGCCTCCAGCTTGCGGTATAGCGTGGCAAGGCTGATGCCCAATTCCTGCGCCTGCTGCTTAAGATATGCAGAGCGTGCGCCGCGTCCCATTGCTTCCGCCTGATTCTCGACTGCCTTAAGACGCTCAATCATTGCCGGATTCATCGCCTTCTCCCGTTTCACCGCCCAACCATTCCGGCACATTGTCTGTCGGTGCTTCGGTCGGTAGAGCATAGCTTTCGCGCAGTTGCTCGCAGTCCAAAATAATTTGATTGAGCGTGCCGACCATCTTCGCGCGGTGGTCAAATCCATGCGCCTCGCCGTGAGCCGCCATCTGTTCGAACATCTCGCGCAATCGGCTGATTTGCGAGCGGATACCGACTTCCAAGCTGCCAAGCTGCATCGTCAGCTCGATGCCCACATCCGCAGGTTTAGGCTCTTTGACACCCGTCTGCTTTTTCGACAGCTTTTCTGCCAGCTCATCGACCTTTTTATTTTTATCGGCAATTACCTTATCTTTCGCTTCCGCCGTTTCGCGGCTTTCGCGCAGGGCGACGCGCAGCTCCTTGACCGTCATACGGTCAACATCGTCAAAAGTGTTGCCGTTGACCTCACCGCCTTCGGCAAGCTCCAACAAAGTGTCGTCGTCTTCAACCAGCAGCTCGAGCAGTTTGGATTTGCCCAACGTCATCAGCTTATGCTGCACCTGTTTCATTTTCGGGTCGATAAATCGGAGGGTGGCATTCATCAATCTTTGAGATTCCCGCCGTCCGAGGCCGAATTCTTTTTCAGCGATTTCGGCAAAACGCCCATGCGGCGTATGCTCTTTGATGATGATCAGCGCGCGCCCCAGCTCAAACATCCCTTCCATTGTTTGGCGTACCGCGAATCGTCCTCGCTCAATCCATACCGTCTCGTTGTAGGCCTCGCCGCTCGAAAACTTGTCCATAACCTCCATGCTGTGGATAGCCAGTTCGTTTGCCGTTGCGCCGACCGTATGTCCTAAAATTTCTGTTGCCATTTCTTTTGCTCCTCAAATGCGACGACGTCGTCGCATTTAGTAAATTCGGTTTTCCAATTCTTGCAAGCGCGCATTTAACCGCTCTTGCTGTTTTCTAAATCGCTCTGCAATTTGCAGGGTTTTGATGCCGTAGGCGTAGTTGCCGTTTTCAAGCTTGATGACCAATCCCGAGGCAACCAAATCATCAATATCCCTGCTGACTTGCGATGGCGTCAGCCCCAGTCCGACCGATAAATCCTTATTGCTCAGACCGATAATCGGATGCTCGTCAAGCGCGATAAAGACCCTCAATAGCCGTTGTACCCTTTTACTTTCTGCCATATCGACTCCTACGCTGCGTCTTGTTTGGACTTAAGCCCGAGTTCCAGCGCGATTTGATGCGCCTTCCCCCGATTTGCCTTGACGGTTCCGTTCAGAATGCGGGACACATACGTCGGGTCATAACCACGCGCCATGCACCAATCCTTCATCGTTTCACCGCGCTCTCGGAAACCTGCTTTTATTTTTTCTGCTTTCACGGAATATCTCCTATTTCGTTCTCGTGCTAGAATCATGATTGTTTAAAGATTTAAACAATCTTGTATCAAACTTGATGCAAGTATAATAGGAATATTTCTAGCTAGCAAGATTATTTCTAGTTTATTTTTAAGGATTAATTCTATGAGTTTGATTTTTACTGGAAATATTCGTGAACTTCTTGCAAAAGAAGAGCTGACTATCGCTGAATTTGCCGATTTGATAGATGAAAAAGTATCCAGGGTAAATGATGTTTTAAGCGGAAAGCAGCGTCCACCATTTGATATGGTGGAAAAAATATTGAGCAAATTTGATGTTGATGCAAACTGGCTGATTTCTGGAAAAAAGAACAGTAAAAGGAATATTTCTAGTTTGACGGCATTGTCAGACGACTACGCCTATATCCCCATGTTCGATGTCGAGGTCTCCGCGGGCAACGGCACGACCGCCTACGGCGTAACAGACCCCGCCAATCATTTGGCGTTCCGGCGAGACTGGCTGCTCCAACGCGGCCTGCATGAGCAAGACCTCAACATCGTTACAGCCAAAGGAGACAGCATGGAGCCGACCATCAGCAGCAAAGACACGCTGCTGGTTGATACCTCCAAAACCAATCCGCGCGACGGCCAGATTTACGTTATCCGCAGCGGCGACGTGTTATGGGTAAAGCGTGTCCAACGCCAAATCGACGGCAGCCTGCTCTTGATTTCCGACAACACGACCTATCCGCCCATGCCGCTGATGCTGGCAGACCACCCCGACATACAGGTCATCGGGCAGGTGGTTCAGGTATCCAAAGACCTGTATTAAGGAGACAAAATGAAAAAGGGTTATTTGACATTGCTGGTGTCTGTTATGATGTTTTCCGCATCCGCCCCCGCCTTGGCGAAAAGCTGCAAAGACTTTCCGACGCAGCAGGCAGCGCAGAAATTTTATGAAGCCCGCAAAAAATCAGGATTGAGCGGCTGGAAGAGTTTGGACAGGGACGGCGACGGACGGGCTTGCGACTGCAACCCGGGCGGAAGCGGCAAGAATTGCCCGAAAAAGAAAAGATGATTTCTGAAAGAAATAGAATGGAAACAAAAATATATCTTGGAATTTTCTTATTGGCTGCTGCACATTTGGTTAATGCAGGAGGAGTGATGAAAACAGGAGGGATGATTGGTCCTCATCCTGAAACATTTTCGGAACGGTTCAATGAATTGAACAATGGAATGATGGATTTGTTCCCAAGAATATCAATTGTTGCGGGCAAGACACGTCAAACAAAAGACCTTGGTAATGGCATTACGTTGTCTGCAAAACTGGTCAAGGAAGGAGATATTTTTGAGAACGTCCGGATAAACTGTAATACATTGGCGAAAACTCAAAGAATCAACAATTGCTTAGTGAGTATGTATTACACAGCTATTGCGTTGGATTATGAGATAGACCGTTTGGCATTTATGGATGCCATTCAGACTGCCGTCAAAAAAATGCAAGCCACTTATAATCAAAATGGAGTGGATTATTTCATTACGGTCAATCGTAAGCAGAAAAGTGTTTCTATGTTCGCAAAATCGGATATGCCTATGCAGATTGAGGCAATGGACGATTCAAATGAAGCATATATGAAAAGCGATAAATGCAATCCCGAAATCGAGCTGTGTATTAAACCTTAGCCTTCAACGGGTTTTAACCCCGCTTAAAAGCCCATTCAGACGACCTTTCCTAAAATCCCTGTATTGATTTCAACCTCAATACAGGGATTTTTCCATGTCCACCAAATTCAACCAATTCATTGAGCGCGTCCTCTCCCACGAGGGTGGTTACATCAACCATCCCAAAGACCCCGGCGGTGAAACCAACTGGGGCATCACCAAGCGTACCGCAATGGCAAACGGCTTTAACGGTTCCATGCGCGCCATGACCCGCGAACAGGCTATCGGCATTTATCAAAAGGCGTTTTGGGAGCGTTACCACGCAGACCAAATGCCCGAAGCGGTCGCTTTCCAATTTTTTGATGCCTGCGTCAACCACGGTTACGGCAATGCCGCCCGTATGCTCCAACGCGCCGCAGGCGTGCCGGACGACGGCATCATCGGCGAAATCAGTCTCAAAGCCATCAATTCCCTCCCCGAAAACGACCTTTTATTGCGGTTCAACGCCGAGCGTCTGGTCTTTTATACCAAGCTCGGTACGTTCACGTCTTTCGGTAAAGGTTGGGTCCGCCGCGTCGCGCAAAACCTGATCCACGCATCAGCGGACAACATTGATTAAAAAAGGAGCAATCATGTCAAAAAAGTCTTTACTCGCCCTAATGGCCGCCGTGATGTCTCCCAGTTTCAGCGTCGATCTGGGCATTCGTTCAGCTATACCTTCTCAGGGATGTCGGACGATGCCTCACCGTCCAAGCGGGGTAGCGGCAGCGAAACGCGCCGCGAAGAAAAACCGTCAAAAATGACCGGCTTTTTCCGATGGCTGGGCGGTTTAGTCTCCAATCCCGCAACCGGAAAAATCAGCCATACCAAATTATGGGCAAACGTTGCCGCCGCAGCGATGACCTATAAATTCTCGCTCTCGCCCGATGCCCCCGAATGGCTTTGGTGGGCATACGGAGCAATGGTCGGCGGCTACGCCTTAATCAAACGCGGCATTGCCACCGTACCGCAGTTGGCGGAAATCAAAAAATCCGAGAATCCGGAAGAATGGAGCGGCAATGATTGATTTTTTGTACAAAAACAAATCGGCATTGGCATGGCGTGCATTGATTGTTTTGGGCATCTGGCTAAGCGGTTATCACTATGCCGCCGACAAAGCCGATGCCAAGCAAACCGCCCTGATTACCGCCTACCAAAACTCATCAATGGCGGCAGCCAAACAATACGCCGACGAGCTTAAAAAAGCGCAGGCGGAAACGAAGCGTTGGCATGACTTCGCGCAGCATCAAAGCATCGAGCTGGCATCCGCCCTGAGCGAACTGGATAAAAATAAAAACACTTTACAGGAGCAAACGCATGACGCGATTAAAAAAGACGGCAATGGTTTTAACGGTATCGGCTCTAACAGCCTGCACCTATACAACCGTGCCTTCGGATACCCCGATTAAAACCGTACCGACAGTGGATTTGCCGCCTGTATCTACCGGGCTGCTGGTCAAATACGAACGCCCTGAGCGTCCGACCGGCGGCTCACCCGAACAACTCTTAAACCATGCCGTACGTTACGGCGAATACTGCCAAAAATTGGAAGTCCAAGTCTCCGGGTGGCAGGACTGGTACACGAAAGGCCGTCTGAAAAATGACTGATTTTGCCGACCGCGCATCAGAGCGTGAAGCCATATTTTTGGAAGAGTCCCTGGCGAAACATCAAAACACACCGGAACGTGCCGACAGCCTGAGCCATTGCGAAGATTGCGGCAGCCCGATACCGGACGCAAGGCGAAAAGCAGTCAAAGGCTGCACCCGCTGCATCGTTTGCCAAGAATATTTCGAACACGGATGGCCTTAAAAATGGAAAAAACCTTTATACACATCGAATTTTGGCAGTTGGTCGGATTTCTTCTCTCCTTCCTCGGCATCTGTTTTACCTTCGGCAAAATGCTGCTGGCGCAATTCCGCGAGCAGCAGGACGAACGCCAAAAACAGCAAGAGCGCCTGCAAGGCAAAGTCGAAATCATGGAAAACAAACTGGCGGAATTCAACGCCGGACTGCCCCTGACCTATGTTTTGCGGGAAGACTACATCCGCAATCAGGTCGTCCTCGAAGCCAAGCTCGACAACGTCGCCGAAAAACTCACCGAAATATACAAAATGGAAAGCGTAAAGAAATGATTAGCCAAGAATTGATTGCCAAACAACGCCGCGAGGGGATGCGTTGGAACATCATCAACACCCTTAATAAAGCCCGCCCTCATACCACCAGCGAGGCCTTTCTGCTGGACATCATGAACGCGATTTACCCGCAGACCACCGCCACCGAACTGCGCCAGCAGCTCGACTACCTTGCCGACCGCAAAATGGTCGAGCTGAATAAAGCACCGCACGGCTTGTGGTTTGCCGACCTGACCAGTTTGGGTGTCGATATTGCCGAATACACAGTCGAGTGCCGCGCCGGTATCGCCCGCCCCGAAAAAGTGTGGAGCTGATATGGCAAAACGCAGCGTCATCGACCAACTCCCCGAAGCTGTACGCCACGAGTTCGAACGGAAACTCGTCGAAAACGGCTTCGCCGACTATCAGGCATTATCCGAATGGTTGCAGCAACAGGGATACGAAATCAGCCGCTCCGCCGCCCATCGGTACGGCCAAAAAGTACAGCGTCGGTTTGCCGCCATCAAAAACAGCACCGAAGCGGCACGCCTGATTGCCGAAGGTGCGGCAGACGAGGGGGATACCCGCTCCGAAGCCTTGATGGCGATGTTGCAGACAGAGTTGTTTGAGGCATTGGTGCAGATTGGTGAGATGCCCGAAGACGAGTTAAACGCGCTTGACCGCTTCGGTATTATGAGCGAGGGCGCGCGCAAAATCAGCGGGCTGATTACCGCCGGTACGCGCCTGAAGGAATATCAGGCAAAAGTTAAAGCCAAAGTCGAAGCCGCCGCCGAAAACGTGGCCAAGCAGGCAAAAAAAGGCGGGCTGTCCGACGCGGCTGCCGAAGCCATCCGCAAACAGATTTTAGGTATCGCATCATGACGACCAAAACCGAAGACCGAACGCCATCGGCATTGCTGCCTTACCAGCAGCGTTGGTGCGCCGATAACTCTCCCGTCAAACTCTGCGAAAAATCCCGACGCATCGGTCTGAGCTGGGGCGAGGCTGCCGATACCGCCTTACTTGCCGCCTCATCGGGCGGCATGGACGCATGGTACATAGGCTACAACAAAGACATGGCTTTGGAGTTTATCCGTGATTGTGCCAACTGGGCGAAATTCTACGGTTTGGCGGCGGAGAAATCGAAGAGACCGAGGAGGTGTTCGTCGAGGGGGACGACAAAAAATCCGTCCTCGCCTTCGTCATCCGTTTCGCGTCCGGCTGGCGCGTTACTGCCTTATCCAGTCGCCCCTCAAACCTTCGCGGTAAGCAGGGGCGCGTCATCATCGACGAGGCGGCGTTCCACGAGCAGCTCGGCGAGCTGCTCAAAGCGGCAATGGCATTGCTGATGTGGGGCGGCCAGGTGCATATCATCTCTACGCATGACGGGGTGGACAATCCGTTCAACGAGCTGATTACCGACATTCGTGCGGGCAAAAAGCCGTACTCCATCCACCGCATTACTTTCGACGAGGCCGTTTCAGACGGCCTCTACCGCCGCATTTGCCTGCGCTTGGGCAAAGAGTGGACGGCAGACGGCGAAGCCGCGTGGTGCAAGGAAATCCGCGATTTCTACGGTGAAGATGCCAGCGAAGAGTTGGACTGCATCCCTAAAAACGGCGGCGGCAAATGGCTCAACCGAGCCTTGATTGAGAGCCGTATGAGTCCTTATACGCCGGTTATCAGATACGACCAAAGCGATGAGTTCGGCCTCTTGCCCGAGCCGAGCCGCGCTGCCGAAGTGGCGGACTGGATAGCCGACACCCTGCAACCGCTGCTCGATGGTTTGGATAAAACCCGCACCAGCTTTGTCGGCGAAGACTTTGCCCGCAGCGGAGACCGTACCGTCATCGTCCCTTTGTTGCAGCAGACTAATTTAAGCCTTAAGTCGCCGTTCGTGTTGGAGTTGGGCAATATGCCGTTTGCCCAACAAGAGCAAATCATGAAACACCTGTTGCACGGCTTACCCAATCTGCGCGGAGCGGCATTGGACGCGCGCGGCAACGGTCAATCAATCGCCGAAGCCATGCGCGACGAATTTGGCGCGGAGGTATGCGAGTCGGTCATGCTCTCGGAAAACTGGTACCGCACCCATACAGCTCCGTTCAAAGCCGCACTCGAAGACGGCACGTTGGACGCAATCCCCAAAGACGAAGACATCCTGACCGACCTGCGCGCCTTCGAGCTGGTCAGAGGCGTGCCGCGCATCCCCGATGTACGCACCAAAGGTCAAGACGGCAAAAAACGCCACGGAGACGCGGCGATTGCCTTTGTCCTTGCCCATTACGCCAGCCGCGAGCTGAATACCGGCCCGATACGCGTAGCCAGCCGCCGAATCCGCCGAAAAAGCGCATTAACCAAAGGTTATTAAGGTATTTAAAGAGTACATATCATGCCCAAACCCCACCTCAAACTCAAAACCAGTCAAGGCATCATGACCTTCAAGCCGCAGGATTTATCTGCCCATCTCGCCGTTTCCCGCCCGTTTTTCAGCGGTTTTGACGGCTGGCTGCCTAATCCCGACCCCGTTTTGCGCAAAATGGGCAGGCAAATCTCCGTTTACCGCGAGCTGATGCGCGACCCCTTGGTCGGCTCGTTGGTACGCCGCCGAAAAGCCGCCGTCGCCCGCCTCGAATGGCGACTTGAGGGCGACGATACGCCTAAAAATGTCCGGGATTTTATTGATAGCTGGCTGGCTGAAACCGATGTTTACCGCCTGATTAAAGACGTTTTAAACGCCGTTTTTTACGGCTATCAACCCATCGAGCTGATTTGGCGTACCGATTCTGCATGGCTGCCTGACAAAATCATCGCCAAGCCGCAAGAGTGGTTCGCCTTCAACGACGACGGCGAGTTGCGTTACATCCAAAACGGGCTGACCGATACCGTTCCGCCGCCTTATAAGTTTCTTTGCCCAACACACGAGGCAGATTATCTCAACCCCTACGGTTTGGGCGATTTGGGCTTGGTTTTTTGGCTGGTCACCTTCAAACGCGGCGGCCTTAAATTCTGGATGCAATTCACCGAAAAGTACGGTGCGCCTTGGCTGATTGGTAAAGAGCCGCGTTCCAATACCCCGCAGGATACCGACAAATTGCTAGACGCGCTCGAAGCTCTAATCGGCAACAGCGTCGGCACCATTCCCAATGATTCCAGCGTCGAAATCCACGAGGCAAGCGGCAAGGCATCATCTATTGATGCCTACGACAAGCTCATACGTTATTGCCGCTCCGAAATCAGCATTGCTCTGCTCGGACAAGACCAAACTACCGAAAAAGACAGTACCCACGCCAGCGCGACCGCTGGTTTGGAGGTAACGGACGACATCCGTGACGGCGATACCCGTATTGTTGAGGCGGCATTAAATCAGTTGATAAAGTGGGTGGTGGAGATTAATTTCGGGGAAGTATCTGAGCCGAAATTCGTGCTGTTTGAAAACGAGGAGAGCGGCACAAAAGAACGGGCCGAAAGAGATAAGATGATGGTGGATGCCGGTGCCAAGTTCACCAACCAATACTGGCAGCGCACATACGGCCTTGAGGACGGCGACTTGGCGGACGCAGTCCAACCAACCCAAGAGGGTAGAGCTGCTGATTTTGCGGAGTTCGATTTGACGGATGCAGGTTCGGTCATCGACGGACTCGCCCCCGATACAGACATTCTGAATAAACAAGGCGAATGGCTGACTGCCGTCCTAGTGGCCGAATTAAGTCGTGGAGAAACCGCCGAAAACCTGCTCGACCGTCTGTCCGCCGCCTATCCGAATATGGACGATACCGCCTTGCAAAACGAGTTGGCACGCCTGATTTTTCTTTCAGAATTGGTTGGAAAAGTTGAAGTAGCGCGGGAGATTAAATCGTGAACTCCGAAGATATTAAAGCCGTCTTCGGCATGAAGCCGGAAGCCGCCGTCGCCTATCTCAAGCAAAAAGGCATTGTCGTATCTTGGGACTGGCAGGATATGTTGGACGACGCGCACGCCACTGCCTTTACGGTGGCCAAAACCGCCAAAATGGATGTGCTCTCCGACATCTATTCCGCCGTTGTCGATGCCGCCGAACAAGGTCGTACGCTGGAAGAGTTCAGCCGCGAACTCGCCCCCGTCTTACAACGCAAAGGCTGGTGGGGCAGGCAGGAAATTAAAAATCCCGAAGGCGAAACCCAAAGCGTACAGCTCGGCAGCCCCCACCGCCTGAAAACCATCTATCTGACCAATATGCAGTCAGCCTACATGGCAGGTCGCTACGCCGAAATGATGGACTCCATTGACACACACCCTTATTGGCAGTACGTCGCCATCAACGACAGCCGCACCCGCGATACTCACCGTATGATGCACAACCGTGTCTATGCTGCCGACGACCCTGTTTGGGATACCTTATATCCGCCACTTGATTTCCGCTGTCGGTGCCGCGTCAAACCCCTCTCGCGCAGTGCGGGTGAGGGACGCGTCCAACCCCGCCCGACGCTCGAAACCATTACCGTCGATATAGGTTCAAATCCCTATACCGGCGAGGAGCGTTACGCACAACGAACCGGCATCCGCATCAACAACAAATTTATCGCCCCAAACGCAGGCTTCAATGCCAACCAAGGTAAATCCATGCTGTCCCGCATGGCGCAAATCTCCATAGACAAAGCACAGGCAACCCATCCGGACATCGCCCGTATCGCCATCAAGACCATGATGGGTAACCGAAAATTCAAAAACGCCCTAACCCCCGAATCATTGGCATGGGTGCGCGAATTACTGAGGGGCTGACCATGCTTGAGATTAAATTAGATGCAGAGAGGCTCGACCACGGTTTAAGTACACTGCTCAAAAACGCCACTGACACCCGCACCATGATGCGGGGCATCGCCACCGAGCTGCTGTCCATGACCGAAGAAAACTTCGAATCCGAAGGTTGGGGCGGACAGAGATGGAAACAAAGCCGGCGCGCCGCAGACGAGGGAGGCAAGACCCTGCAAAAAAGCGGGCAACTTGCCGCCAGCCTGACCACACAGGTCGGCAGCAACTATGCCCGCATCGGCAGCAACAAAAAATACGCCGCCATCCACCACCTCGGCGGTCAAGCAGGCCGCGGCCACAAAACCAACCTCCCCGCGCGCCCCTATCTCCCCATCAACGGCAACAACCAACCCCAACCAGACGCCGAACGCCGAATCCTAGACATCGCCATCGCCGCCCTCAAAAAAGGACTCTGACAACAAAAAACGGACGAGAAAAAACCGTCCGTTTTTTGTTTCACTATTTGCAACTCTTTTTCACTTTTTCCATCCCGCCTAATCCCCCATCATCCCACTTCTTCCCATTTATCTCATCATTCCTATATATTTATCTCATTGGGTTTCAAAATAGGGAGCGGTCAGATTTGTTTTGCAATCAGAAAGCCCGCTAATCAAAATAGATCAACTGCGACAGCTATTTGTTTTCGCCGTATTTATCATGCAGGCTTCGGTTTTCCTCTTTCAACCATTCATCCCATTCAGGGCGTAAACGGCAGAGTTCTTTATTCCAATACAGACAGTCCCAAGCCATGCTGCGCGAGGCTTCGGTATCTCGCTCAAGCATTCGGGCAACAAAAGGTTCGAGCGTTTGCGCACTTTTGAACATACCGCCGTATTCGCCGTAAGTGCGGCAGGTTTCAGGATGGAGCGTTTCCATCAGCGTTTCGATTTCGCCTTGCAACGCAAGCCATGAACCGTTTACCTCGCCCAAAGCAAGTACATCACGCAGCCAATGTTTGATGTTTTCCAAACTTTGAAAACGCGGGTCATGCCACAGCAGGCGCAAGGTAGCGAGCTGACTTTCTGCTTCCGTCTGACCTTGTGGGTTTTCATGATCAAAAAGGGAAACGAGTTCGTACAAGGCACGGTTGCGCTGTTTCTCCGGCAGCGCAAGTAAAATGTCGCAGACTTGTTCGGGAGTCTGCCAAAGAGGAAGTTTGGAGAGGGTCATGGGCTCGGAGGTCGTCTGAAAGTCAATGGACGTCAACCAGATGGTCGGTTCATATACTTTTCACGACGAAGCTGCTTTTGAATTAAAAATATGAAAATCGATGAAAGGTCGTCTGAAAACCGATTTCAGACGACCTTTCTGATTTAAACCATCAACCGCAATATCGGCAATCCAATATATCTTTGCGGATGTCGTTCAGCAGGAAGGCTGCCGTATCTTCGTGTTCCGCCTGTACGAAGACGAAGAGTCGGGCGATGATTTTGCCGATGAAGACTTTTTGCAGGGCGCAGGCGTCGGTCAGAGTGTGTTCCTGCAGGAAGCTGCGGATGTCTTCGGGCAAAGTGTAGTCGCGGGCAACGGCGGCAAAGCGGGCATCGGTTTGCAGGCGGGCGAGCAGGGTTTGGTTTTTGTCCAACTTAATGCCCGCTTCTTTTTCTTCGGCGGTGGCGCGGACGAACTGGTCGTAAATTTCGGCATAAAGCATATCGTTCGGACCTTCAAAAATCGTGAAGGGACGGATGTCGATAGCGATATTGCTGGCGGTGTGTCCGCGTTCAAAACCCTTCGCGCCCAAGAGTTTTTGCAACATTTGCGCGGCGGCGTATGTGTATTCCGTGGCGAGGGTTTTGATGATGTTTGCCTCCATCAATTGATGGGCGACGGGGGCAACGGGCGAAACGTAATGGCAGACGTAGCGGTAAAGAATCTCGGAAACCTGATGGCGGCGTTGGATTTCGCGGCGTTCGTAATCGACGAATTTGATGTCGTTGCGGACGTATTGGTTCAAGTTTTCAAGGATGTATTCCATGATGCCGTGCGTCATGCCGATCAGTTGCAGGCGGCTGCGGATAAAGATGTTTTGGAACGCGCGCAAACCGGCAGCGTCGCTCTGAGAGAGTTTCATGACGGCGGCGGCGGGCATTTCGGCGTCAATGCGGTTGACGGCATAACGGACGGCGCGCAAGCCTTCGGATGTGAGGGCTTCGTAGCGGATGTATTGTTTGGGAACGAGCAGCAGGTTGATGACTTTGGAGAGTTTGCCGTTTTTACGTTCTTTGGCGGCAACGAGGAGGAAGTCGCTTTGAGAGTTGCCCTGCCAGTATTTCGCGGCGTTGACGTAAATGGTTTGATCGTCGATATATTCGTAGTAGGACTGCATTTCGCGGGCAATCGCCGCGCCGGAGGTTTCGGGTTCGGTAATGCCCAAACCGCCGCCCTCGCCTTTAAAAATCATGTCCAAGCCTTGCGCGATTTGCGCTTCATCGCCGAATTCTTGCAAAGGCTGCAACACCAGCGCGCCTTCGATGCCGGTACGCAGGGTAACGGGTACGCCGTAATGCCCCGCAATCCGCAGGACTTCTTGGATTTCAAACTGGCTGCCCTTGCGGCCGCCGTGTTTTTTGTCGAGGAAGGGCAACAGCAAACCCGCCTGCTTCAAGGCAAGCCATTTGTCTTCGGGCAGGTATTGCATGAGGTTGAGGTCGTCTGAAAAAATACGGCGGAATGCGGATTCGATGTGCTTTAAAAAAGCAGCCGTGTCCATAGTTGACGGCTGCGCGCTTGATTCGGTGTGTGTCATCATGATTCTCGGTTAATCGGCAGTTATTAGAGTTTAGAGCTAAATTTCTAGAATTTCGATTTATACCACAAACCCGCATAAGCGACAATTGTTATCAGGTATGAACGGAATTTCAGCCTGAAAACTACCCATTTGCGCCGCCCCCGATAAACCGATACGGTGCTACCATAACGCAAAACACTACCGGAACACTGCCATGTATTCACAACACAGCGAACGCCATTTCAGCAACCGCAACAACTGGCTGCGCGCGAGCGTATTGGGCGCGAACGACGGACTGATTTCCACCGCCTCGCTGCTGACGGGTGTCGCAGCCGCCGCACCCGATTTTCAAACCCTGCTGCTGACAGGCGTTTCCGCCCTAATCGGCGGCGCGGTCTCGATGGCGGCGGGGGAATACGTTTCCGTATCCAGCCAGTCGGACACGGAAAAAGCCGATTTGCACAAAGAACGCTACGAATTGGAAGCCAATCCCGATGCCGAGCTGGAGGAACTGACCGAAATCTACCGCCGCCGCGGTTTGTCCGACGCGCTTGCCGCCGAAGTTGCACAGGCATTGATGGAACACGACGCGCTCTCCGCCCATGCCCTCGACGAAATCGGCATCACCGAAACTTCCGCTGCCAAGCCCATGCAGGCCGCGCTTGCCTCCGCCGGTTCGTTCTGCGCCGGCGCCATACTGCCGCTGCTGGTCGCGCTGACCACCTCCACCGCCCTTATCCCTACGCTGGCGGTAACCACTTTGTGCGGACTCGCCGCGCTAGGTTACACCTCCGCCAAACTCGGCGGCGCACCCGTCGTCCCCGCCGTCTTACGCGTGTGCCTGTGGGGCGTGGCGGCATTGGCAGTGACCGGCTTTATCGGCAAACTCGCGGGCGTAGCTGTTTGAACGAGGTCGTCTGAAAACTTTCGGTAAACCCGCCGGACTGGTTTTCAGACGACCTTTTTTGACAATAAGCGGTTCTCTATATGTTTTTATAGAAAACGGCTGATAAAAAAATCCTCTAAATTCTGTCGAAAAAATTTAGAGGATTTTTGATTTTAAAGATGGCGTTTTACAAAATTCGCCTACACTGTTTATTCGTCTTCGAATTTTTCCAAAAACTCATCGCTCACTTCATTGAACTTGTCGATACTGTCCAAGATTTTCTCGTTGTTCTCGTCTAATTGCTCTTCATCTTCCTCAGTCCCGTGTTTACCGGAAGCACGGATTTGAATCAACTTAACATAACCGTCTTCCATCAAGTTGATATACATACGCAGATGGCGTTTCAAATCATTCAACAGGGATGCATCGCCTTTGTATGCGCCCAATTTATCGGCTTGCGCGATGTAATTGGGAATCGCTGCTATCCACTGCACGCGGACTTTTTCCGCTTGGGCGTAATCGCGTCTGTCCATTGCCTTGTTCATGTCTTCCATGTGGTAAGTCATAAAATTGGCAATACACATCAGCTCATTGTTGTACTCTACTGCGTTATCGTAGCTGCCTTTGGCGTAATACACGCCCTCTTCCTCGTTCCAGCCGCCGCGTTTGGGCGAAGACGATGCGCCGCCGGTAGCGCCAAACAGTTTTTTAATGAATTCTAAAATCATAATTTTGCTGCCTTTCTCATAAGTAAAGTACACAGACGGGGAAAAGTATAACGCAAATCTGAAATGCCTGTTGCCTACACTTTGTGTTGCAACACACCCTTCCCCTCCATTTCAGACGACCTCATTCCCCAAATGGGAACGTTTTATACCTTATCACAAACACCCGTAGGTCGTCTGAAAAAGCAGTCGCTGTCGTTAGCCGCTTGTATCCGCTAGAATGGTCTTCTGCCGCCAAAGGTCGTCTGAAAACATCCCGACAAACCAGCCCTTCTTCGGCAGACACATGGAGTTGAACCATTGAACACACGCCCGCTGACAGCCGACGAAAACGATTTGCTGAATCTTCTTCTGTCCCACAAAAAACCTCGATATACTGGATTGGAAACCCGTTTTTCCAACAGCGTCACCACGCTCGACGACGGCGCAATGGGCAGTTTTCTATTTTCCAGCGATACAAACGAAACGCGCCCGCTAAAAATTATTCCGATCGCCGAACATCTGTTTCACGACAAAGGCGGTGTTCCGGTTTTGGCAACCCTATATTCTTACAGCGACGGTCAATTGTATGAACTGGATATTTGGAAAGCGGATTTCAGCCCGTTATTGGCTTATCCGGACAAACCGTAATATCCAGTCTATCCATTTCAAATCGCGGCATCTCCCTGCAATGTCCGTTTTACCAGACAAACATTTTCAGACGACCCTTTGACATATAGTGGATTAAATTTAAATCAGGACAAGGCGACGAAGCCGCAGACAGTACAGATAGGACGGCAAGGCGAGGCAACGCCGTACTGGTTTAAAGTTAATCAACTATAAAAAGGTCGTCTGAAAACCACCCAAACCATCCCGCTCCTTACACCCGCTTTTAATCTGCTAAAATTCCGCTTTTACAACCCATCTAGGCAGCCCGAAAAATTTTCCGGCTGCCGCAATCCATTGTCCCTACGCCATGACCTACCCTATCCCCAAACCCCGTGAAAAATCCCGTTGGCTCAATCTTTCGCAAGGCTCGCTGCCGCTGGCTTTGGCGCGTTATCTGCCGCATAAGCGGCTCAAAGTCGTGCTGACCCAAGATGCGGAACAGGCGTTGCGCCTTCAGACGGCATGGCGGTTTTTCCGTCCGCACGATACGGCGGTGTTCCTGCCGGACTGGGAAACGCTGCCTTACGAGCGTTTTTCGCCGCATCAGGACTTGGTGTCGGAGCGGCTGTCGGCGTTGTGGCAGATTAAGAGCGGCGCGGCGGACGTGTTGTTTGTGCCGGTTGCCACGGCGATGCAGAAGCTACCGCCCGTGCCGTTTCTGGCGGGGCGCACGTTTTGGCTGAAAACGGGGCAGACTTTGGATATAGGCCGTCTGAAAACCGATTTGGTGGATGCGGGTTACAACCATGTTTCCCATGTTGTGGCGGCGGGCGAATTTGCCGTGCGCGGCGGGATTGTCGATTTATTCCCGATGGGCAGCGAAATGCCGTACCGCATCGATTTGTTCGACGATGAAATCGACAGCATCAAAACCTTCGATACCGAAACGCAACGCACCATTTCCCCCGTTTTCGAAATCCGCCTGCTGCCGGCACACGAGTTCCCCACCGACAGCGAGGCGCAAAAAATCTTCCGCAGCCGCTTCCGCGAGGAAGTCGATGGCAATCCGAACGATGCCGCCGTGTACAAAGCCGTCAGCAACGGCCATTTCGGCGCGGGCGTGGAATACTACCTGCCGCTGTTTTTTGAAAACGAGCTGGAAACGTTGTTTGACTATATCGGCGAAGATGCGCTGTTTGTCTCTTTGGGCGATGTTCACGCCGAGGCAAACCGCTTTTGGAGCGACATCAAATCGCGTTACGCCATGGCGCAGGGCGATGAAACTTATCCGCCTTTGCTTCCACAGCATTTGTATCTCTCTGCCGATGTGTTCGCAGGCCGTCTGAAAAACTACGGACAAGTGCTGCCCGATGTTTCCGGCAAAGAACACACCCTGCCCGACCTTGCCGTCAACCGCCAATCCGACGAGCCTTTGCAGGCATTGAAGGATTTTCAGACGACCTTTGACGGACGGATTTTGCTGTGCGCCGAAAGTTTGGGACGGCGAGAAACCATGCTCGGCTTCTTGCAGCAAAACGGTTTGAAGGCCAAACCTGTGTCCGACTGGCAGGCGTTTTTGAATGACGATGCACCGCTGTGCATCACAGTAACGTCATTGACACACGGTTTTCAACTGCCGCTTGATGCAGCGGAATGCCTTCCCAGCAGCCATGCCTGCTTTGTGGCGGGCACACTGGTGCATACCGACAAAGGCCTTGCCCCCATCGACCAAATCAAAGTCGGCGATATGGTCTTGTCGCGCAATGAGAACAACCCCGACGGCGAAAACGCCTACAAACGCGTGCTTTCCACCTTCAAATCGGCAGAAAAACAGCGGATTATTTATCAGAGCTTCATTACGCGGCACGGGACGGGCTATTTGTTCTGCACCGAAGAGCATCCGTTTTGGGCGGACAGGCTGATTGAACACAAGATCGATGAAAACGGTGTGGAAACGCTGGTTCGCGAGCCAGAGGGCTGGACGCCGGCTCTGGGATTGGAGGGGACGGAATGCCATTCCTTGCGGACATTTGATAATGATGTGGCGTATGTCAATACATTTGAAGACAGCAGTAAACTATTAGGAGCAATTTGTCCTGACCCAGATTGCCAAATTGTACGCGTTTACAATCCCAGCGATGCCATGGGTATTGTTGATTTTCGTAGGAACAAACCTTTGATTTTAAAGGTAGGAGGTATTAAATTTAACAGTATAACATCGGCAATGACAGGTTGCCTGCTGCCCACTGAAGAGGTACGTGAATATCCTAATACTGATAACCATCCTGATATACAGGCGATAGTTCCCTTGTTGAAATATGGTGAATGCGATCATGAATATTGCGACTATGTTTATAACATTGAAGTAGAGGATTATCACACTTATTTTGTCGGTCATACGGGTATCTGGGTACACAACTGCGCCCCATCCGCCACGGAGCGGGCTGTAAACGCCATCGCCGTCATCACCGAATCCGACCTCTACCAATACGTCGCCCGTTCGCGCGCCCACAACCGCCGCAAGAAACACGCCGCCGTTTCAGACGGCCTGTTGCGCGACCTTGCCGAAATCAACATCGCCGACCCCGTCGTACACGAAGAACACGGCATCGGGCGCTATATGGGCTTGGTAACGATGGATTTGGGCGGCGAAACCAACGAAATGATGTTGCTCGAATACGCGGGCGAAGCGCAGCTTTATGTACCTGTTTCGCAACTGCATTTAATCAGCCGCTACTCCGGCCAGGCGCATGAAAACGTCGCCCTGCACAAGCTCGGCAGCGGCTCGTGGAACAAGGCGAAACGCAAAGCCGCCGAAAAAGCACGCGACACCGCCGCCGAATTGCTCAATCTCTACGCCCAACGCGCCGCCCAATCGGGACACAAGTTTGAAATCAACGAGTTGGACTATCAGGCGTTTGCCGACGGCTTCGGTTACGAGGAAACCGAAGACCAGGCCGCCGCCATCGCCGCCGTGATTAAAGATTTGACGCAGGCGAAGCCGATGGACCGCCTCGTGTGCGGCGATGTCGGCTTCGGCAAAACCGAAGTCGCCCTGCGCGCCGCGTTTGTGGCGGTGATGGGCGGCAAACAGGTCGCCGTACTCGCCCCAACCACGCTTCTGGTCGAGCAGCACGCGCAAAATTTCGCCGACCGCTTTGCCGATTTCCCTGTGAAAGTCGCCAGTCTTTCGCGTTTCAACAACAGCAAAGCCACCAAAGCCGCGCTGGAAGGCATGGCGGACGGCACGGTCGATATTGTTATCGGCACGCACAAACTGGTGCAGGACGATATAAAATTCAAAAACTTAGGCTTAGTGATTATCGATGAAGAACACCGCTTCGGCGTGCGCCAGAAAGAGCAGCTCAAACGCCTGCGCGCCAATGTCGATATCCTCACCATGACCGCCACACCGATTCCGCGCACCCTCAGCATGGCGCTCGAAGGCCTGCGCGACTTCTCGCTGATTACCACCGCGCCCAGCCGCCGCCTCGCCGTCAAAACCTTTGTCAAACCCTTCAGCGAAGGCAGCGTGCGCGAAGCCGTGTTGCGCGAACTCAAACGCGGCGGGCAGGTTTTTTTCCTGCACAATGAAGTGGATACGATTGAGAATATGCGCGAGCGGCTGGAAACCCTGCTGCCCGAAGCCCGCATCGGCGTGGCGCACGGACAACTGCGCGAGCGCGAGTTGGAACAAGTGATGCGCGACTTTTTGCAGCAAAGATTCAACGTGTTGCTCTGTTCCACCATCATCGAAACCGGCATCGACATTCCCAACGCCAACACCATCATCATCAACCGCGCCGACAAATTCGGGCTGGCGCAACTGCACCAGCTTCGCGGGCGCGTCGGCCGCAGCCACCACCAAGCCTACGCCTACCTGCTCACGCCCGAATACATCACCAAAGACGCAGAAAAACGCCTCGACGCCATTGCTGCAGCGGACGAACTCGGCGCAGGCTTCACCCTCGCCATGCAAGATTTGGAAATCCGCGGCGCAGGCGAAATCCTCGGCGAAGGGCAGTCCGGCGAAATGATACAGGTCGGCTTCACGCTCTACACCGAAATGCTCAAACAAGCCGTGCGCGACCTCAAAAAAGGCCGCCAGCCCGACCTCGACGCACCGCTGGGCATCACCACCGAAATCAAACTGCACAGCCCCGCCCTGCTGCCCGAAAGCTACTGCCCCGACATCCACGAACGGCTCGTCCTCTACAAACGCCTCGCCGTCTGCGAAACCGTACAGCAAATCAACGCCATACACGAAGAACTCGTCGACCGCTTCGGTCTGCCCGAACAACCTGTCAAAACCCTCATCGAAAGCCACCACCTGCGCCTAGCCGCCAAAGCCCTCGGCATCACCGCCATCGACGCTTCAAGCGACACGCTCACGCTCACTTTCGGCAAACACACCAGCGTCGAGCCTGCCGATATTATTTTGCTGATGCAGTCTAATAAAAACTACCGCATGACCGGGGCAGACAAATTGCGCGTGAATGCGGTGATGGAAGACGTGGATGCAAGGGTGAGAACCGTAAGGGCGGTGTTGGGGAAATTGGGTGGGAATGCAGCCTGAAATAGGTTTTTCCCATTTTCAGGCTGCCTTTTTGTTATACGAATTGTCAAAATTATTATCCTAAAAAACATTCTTCTTTATTTTTTGCATATAAATTGCTTATTTTAGAATATGAGCAGCATATCCTAGCGAGTGGATTGGGGGGCAAACCCAATATTTTCAATTATTCCACTTTCCACTAGGCTGGGTCTCGTCCCAACCTACGCTTGCTGAACTATGTTTAATTTTATCGTTTTAACCTTGGGAGTAGAAAATTATGGACGTTATTGGAAAGAAATTGCACAAGCATCTACAAAAGAATCAAAGTATATATATGTTGATACCATCAGCCGTACTAACTATTTCAACGATAAATTATTTTTTCTGGCAACCTTTGTTTCCATGGAATCGTACTTCCATATATTGGTTACAATGGTTGCATATTATTTCTTTATTTTTTATTAGTTATCTATTGTTACAAAATTTAGATGAAAGCAAGAAGAGAAGTGATGGACTGTATAAAATACACGAATTGAATAATGCGTCAATTTATCAAATTATTTTTTTCTCTGTGATTTATTATATTTTTCCATTATTTTTAAAATCTTTTGCTTCTCCAAAATCATTTTGGGAGGTTTTTTATAATTCGCCCACAACGACAGGAACATTACAAACTTTTACTAGTATGTGTTTATACATATCAGTGTTTGGTTGGATCTCCCTTAATAAAAACAAAAAGAACGAATCATTCAATAATGAAGTGAAAGAGGTAATTAAATCATTACAATCCAAGTCTATCTACACATCGTTTATTAGTATATTTCTTATTAGTATTGATGAAATTTGTTACAAAGGACAAAATAATTTTTTATGGATTTTTCAATTTTGGGTTCTCTTTTACAGTATGAATATTTTACTTAAATCAAATATATTAGATAAGAACTCGGAAGGACAATACGCTTCCACAGAAGAGCAACAACGAATGGAGAAAAAGCCACAGCAAGCCCTAACTGCCAATGTAGAACAAAGCGTGATGCATACTTCAAAACAATCTGAAAAACAAACCGATCACGTATAACGTAGTGCGTGTAGCAAGCGTAGCCCGTATGGCGTAGGGCATACAGCTTTGCTGCGCACGCGGTTCAAGGTAGCCTGAAAACGATAAAAACCCATTTTCAGGCTGCCTTTTCAGCAAGCGTAGGTTGGGTTGGCAAACCCAACCTACATCTGCTGATCCAACAGCTTGCTATAAACCATGGAACTTGGTTCCTTCAATTTTAAATCCTACCGAGTTAATACTAAAAATGAATCTTAAAAAATATCTGATTACTTTACTCTTTATATTCTTTATACCGCAAAATACCATGGCTGATTCTTTTGAAATTTACAGATATTCGGGTAAAAAACTATCGATAGAAAAAGAATATTCCCAACCTTTATTTCTCTCCATGAAAGAAATAGAGGCTAAAGGATTAAATATCTCCGACTACAATATATCATGCAGCACTTACCTTGATAAAACAGAAAACAAATATTATGTTTTTACCTACTCTCCCCAAGTATTAAATCCTCATCATAGAGGTGGACATGGAATTATTGAAGTCCACATAAACGCTAAAACTCATGAAATCAAATCACATTTTTCAAGATAGCCCCTGCATTAGATACAAACAAGGCAAACTATATGAAAAATAACGATTCTCTGAGTTTTGATGCTTATTTGGCATGTAAGGATTTATCAGTTGCTGAATTACTCAATATTCTGCTGAATTCTAATACTCAAATTCAATACGAAGCAGCTAGAAGATTGCAATTTTTCCGGTATCGTGAAATTAAAGACATCGTTAAAAATGTTCTCTTAACAAGCCGGTATAGCCGGCATAGGGAAATTGCTGTTTTTATTCTCGGTCAGATTCAGAATAAGCTTGATAAATCCGAACTTAAAGAGGTTTTATCTCTTTTAATTCATTTTATAAACAACGATAAAAGCATTAACGTAAAATCCTCAGCGATATCCTCTTTAGGGCATTTGTTTCACCATTATGATTTAGGAGAGGAATTATTCCGCGCAATAGAAGAAAAAATTAAATTAATTTGGCAAATACATAGATATTCTATTGTTATTGCTACTGCGCTCAGCTCTGCATTTTTTTCCAAAAGGGATTATATTGAAGAATATCTAATAAAAAATTTAAATAGCAGACACCCCAAAGTTATCTCTTGGGTTGTGTATGCATTAAAAGAAAAAAGCTATCACTCGAAATCGATTGAAACTTTGCTATTGAACAGATTAGACCATTCTCGCGTAGAATCATATATTTATATTGAGATAGCTGCCTACCTAATCTCAATCAACTGTGAACAAATTATTCCATATATTGAAGATATGGTATTAACACAAAACAAAATTGATGATGAAATTTATATAGCACTTAAAAATAATTCATCAAAAAGTTTTTCATCCATAAGAAAAATAATGTTGGGGAAATTTCAATAAATTATTGGTATACCTTATAATATCCCATCTTTTATGCAGACAATTTTGTTTTATTCTTAAACTCTATTTAATAACAAGGATTTATAATGAAATCTCATTTTTTGATATTTTGCGCATTGCTTACATCTGTCAATATCGCCAAGGCTGATACGATGGAAACCATGCGTATGTACGATAAATCTTTGTCTAAGGTTTTGGTAGAAGCTGCCCGCGATGGCAGTTTTATTGACTTGGATAAAATCGGTCGCAGTATTGACATCCCCGAGTTGGCGCATGAAATCAATCGAACTGCTAACCATACGATAAAAAACGACAAGCAGTTCAACAGCACATACCATGTTAACCAACAACCCCATCAACAATACGGTATCCGCAGTATTTCGTTTGCTGAATGGTCGTCTGAAAAAGGCAAGATGAAGCAGCTTGAATTTGAACTTCACCATAATCGCTGTCCGTTACCACCTACAAACTATGAAGAGTTCGCAGGCAGCCCCAGCTTTATCGGCCATTTAGACGGTAAAGACATATCTATTCTTACGTTACCCGCTCCGGCAAAGGCAAAACTGCTTTTTATGAAAAAACGTAAAGACAACTGCACGGTCATGATTGTCCAAGAATTTATCATAGCCGATTTCGGACCTGAAATTCGTTAATAAAAAAGAACACTACAAACCACAGATAAAGCTTCGTCGCTATGTTCTGGTTTGAACTGAATCCACTATAACTTCCAACTCAAGCCAAAGGTCGTCTGAAATTCTCAATTCGTATAGTGGATTAAATTTAAACCAGTACGGCGTTGCCTCGCCTTGCCGTACTATTTGTACTGTCTGCAGCTTCATCGCCTTGTCCTGATTTAAATTTAATCCACTATATTTCAGACGACCTTTCCTCTACCGGAATTTTTAATTTCTCAAAATCTCAACGTAACAAAAAACCTGCCCGAATCATCGGGCAGGTTTTCTTATGGCTGAATTGAATTAGTTTTTGTCCAAGTCAACCAGTTTGTTTTTGGCAATCCAAGGCATCATGGAACGCAGTTGCGCGCCGACTTTTTCGATTTGGTGGTCGGCAGTCAGGCGGCGGCGTGCGGTCATGCTGGCATAGTTGACGGCGCCTTCTTGGATGAACATTTTGGCGTATTCGCCGGTTTGGATGCGTTTGAGGGCATTGCGCATGGCTTCGCGGGATTTGTCATTGATGACTTCCACGCCGGTAACGTATTCGCCGTACTCCGCGTTGTTGGAAATGGAGTAGTTCATGTTGGCAATGCCGCCTTCGTAAATCAGGTCAACGATGAGCTTCATTTCATGCAGGCATTCGAAGTAGGCCATTTCGGGCGCGTAGCCTGCTTCGGTCAGGGTTTCGAAGCCAGTTTTGATCAGTTCGACCACACCGCCGCACAACACGGCTTGTTCGCCGAAGAGGTCGGTTTCGGTTTCTTCGCGGAAGTTGGTTTCAATCACGCCGCCTTTGGTGCCGCCGTTGGCTGCTGCGTAAGACAGGGCGATGTCGCGGGCTTTACCGCTTTTATCTTGGTAAACGGCGATCAGGGAAGGTACGCCGCCGCCTTTCAAGAATTCGCTGCGTACGGTGTGGCCGGGACCTTTGGGAGCAACCATAATCACGTCCAAGTCGGCACGCGGTACGATTTGGTTGTAGTGTACGTTGAAGCCGTGTGCGAAAGCGAGTACCGCGCCTTGTTTCAGGTTAGGCTCGATTTCGTTTTTGTACACAACAGGCTGGTTTTCGTCGGGCAGCAGAATCATCACTACGTCTGCTTTTTTGGTGGCATCGGCTACGGACAATACTTCGAAGCCGGCCGCTTCTGCTTTTTTCCAAGAACCGCCTTGGCGCAGGCCGACTACTACCTTCACACCCGAATCTTTCAGGTTGGCAGCGTGGGCGTGGCCTTGCGAACCGTAGCCGATGATGGCGACGGTTTTACCTTTAATCAGGGACAGGTCGGCGTCTTTATCGTAATAAACTTGCATTTGATTTCCTTTGGGTAAAATGGATTCCGGCTTTGTGTTGAGGATGCCGGACGGTTGGATTGAGGGTAAAGGGTTAAACGGAGAGTTCTTCCATCAAAACGATTTCGAGCGCGTCGGTTTTGCCGTCGATGGCTTTAACGAAACCTTGGAAATGTTCGCTGGCGTTGTGCGCGTCGATGGCTGCTTGGGATTTCCAGTTTTCGACGAAGACGAAACGTTCGGGTTTGCCGATTTCCTGATGCAAATCGTAGCTGATGTTGCCTTCTTCCGCGCGGCTGGCTTTGACCAGGCTTTGGAACAAGGGTTTCAGCGTTTCCGTGTATTCAGGTTTGACGGTAACCAGTGCGACGATTTTAATGTTTGACATCAATCTCTCCTGCCGTTTTTGTTTTCAGACGACCTATCGGGTCGTCTGAAAACTGACGGTGTTAAATTTTCAAAATACGCTCGCCGCGGCCGATACCGGCTGCGCCTGTGCGTACGGTTTCCAAAATCTGGGCACGTCCGACAGTTTCGAGAAAAGAGTCGAGTTTGTCGGTAGAGCCTGTGATTTCGATGGTGTAGCTGCGGTCGGTTACGTCGATGATGCTGCCACGGTAGATTTCGGTCAGACGTAAAAATTCGTCGCGGTCTTTGCCGACGGCGCGGACTTTTACCAGCATCAATTCGCGTTCGACAAAACGGCTTTCGTTCAAATCGACCACTTTGATCACCTCAATCAATTTATTGAGTTGTTTGGTGATTTGTTCGATGACTTGCTCGTCGCCGTGGGTAACGATGGTCATGCGCGAGAGGGTTTTGTCTTCGGTCGGGGCTACAGCCAAGGAGTCGATGTTGTAGTCGCGAGCGGAGAAGAGACCGACCACGCGGCTCATAGCGCCTGATTCGTTTTCCATCAGAACAGATAAGATATGTCGCATTGTCGTTCTCCTTACGCTTTCGGGTTTTCGCGCATATGCGGCGGCAGGACCATTTCATCCAAACCTTTGCCGTTGCCGACCATGGGCAGCACGTTTTGTTTTTTGTCGGTCAAGAAGTCCATAAATACCAGACGGTCTTTTTGTTTGACCGCTTCCAAAAGCGCGCCTTCAACATCGGATTTTTTGTCCACACGGATGCCGATGTGTCCGTATGCTTCCGCCAGTTTGACGAAATCGGGCAGAGAATCGAAATAGGTTTCCGATTCGCGGTTGCCGTAATACAGCTCCTGCCATTGGCGAACCATGCCGAGGTAGCCGTTGTTGAGGGTAACGACGTTTACCGGAATGCGGTATTGGAAGCAGGTGGACAATTCTTGGATGTTCATCTGAATCGAACCTTCGCCGGTAATACAGAACACGTCTTGATCGGGAGCGGCGAGTTTCGCGCCCATCGCATACGGCAAACCTACACCCATCGTACCCAAGCCGCCGGAGTTAAGCCATTGGCGCGGGCGTTCGAACGGATAATATTGCGCTGCGAACATTTGGTGTTGCCCTACGTCCGAAGTGATGATGGCGGAGTTGTTGGTGATTTCGGCAAGTTTTTGCACGACGTATTGCGGTTTGATGATTTCGCTGTCGTTGTCAAACCACAGACAGTCTCGCGAACGCCATTCTTCGATGCTTTTCCACCATTTGTCTAAAGAATCGGAAGCGGGGGTCGTATCTTGTTTACCCCACAAGCCGATCATTTCAGTCAACACGTTTTTCACGTCGCCGACAATCGGAATATCGACTTTGACGCGTTTGGCGATGCTGGACGGGTCAACATCAATATGAATGACTTTTTTGGCTTTTTCAAAGAATTTGGACGGAACGGATACGACACGGTCGTCGAAACGCGCGCCCACTGCCAACACGACATCCGCGTTTTGCATGGCGAGGTTGGCTTCGTAAGTGCCGTGCATACCCAGCATACCCAAGAATTGGCGGTCGCTTGAAGGATATGCACCCAGACCCATCAGCGTGCCGGTACACGGTGCGCCCATCATACGGACGAACTTCGTCAGTTCTTCCGAAGCATTGCCCAAGATTGCACCGCCGCCGAAATAGACGATCGGACGCTTGGCAGAAGCCAACATTTGGACGGCTTTTTTAATCTGCCCGATATGACCTTGTACGACAGGTTGGTAAGAACGGATAAAGATGTCTTCCTGCGGATAGCTGAATTTCGCCATCGCCTGCGTTACATCTTTAGGAACATCGACCACGACCGGACCGGGACGGCCGCTGGCGGCGATTTGGAATGCTTTCTTGATGGTCTCGGCAAGCTCGTTGACATTGGTTACCAAGAAATTGTGTTTGACGCACGGACGGGTAATGCCGACCGTATCCACCTCTTGAAACGCATCCGTACCGATGAGCGAATTACCGACCTGTCCGCTGATGACCACCATCGGAATAGAGTCGCTGTATGCGGTGGCAATGCCGGTCAACGCATTGGTCACGCCTGGTCCGGAAGTAACCAGCGCAACGCCGACTTTGCCGCTGACGCGCGCATACGCATCTGCCGCGTGTACCGCCGCCTGCTCGTGACGTGCCAATATGTGTTTGAATTTATTGAGTTGAAAAATAGCGTCGTAGATTTCGATGACTGCGCCGCCCGGATAGCCGAAAACATACTCTACACCTTCGGCTTTGAGACTTTGCACTATGATTTGTGCGCCTGATAATTGCATAATGACCTCTTTTATACGGCTTCAAACCAATAGGGGCAACCCACCTCGCCACAGCACCTGTAATGCAAGCCCTCCAAGCAGCGGTTTAGGATACGCGCATTGAAGAAACACGGCGACAGTCAGACTGTCCAATCAATTGGGATGAAACACAGAGTTTATGAATGAAAGAATGCAAACGATAACGCAAACCGCCTGTTCAATCAAGACAAAATCTTTCATCTTTTAACATTATCCGAATACCGAAAAGATTGAGTATTGATTTTTATAAGATAAATATGTAAGCATCCAAAATATATTAATGAAAATTGTTGACAGTTTTTATAGAAAGGTCGTCTGAAACCTATTTTCAAATGTTTTCAGACGACCCTCTGGCTGCCATTCTTCTTTTCTTGTTTCACATTCCCTATAAACTCATTTCTCCCGTTTTGTCTATTCCTTCAGGCATATTTTCCAAGAAGAGATACAGCAAATGATCAATCACCAAATCATTTGTGGTACTGCAATAGGGCCTATTCGCATAATGTTCCTTGTGATGATGGTATTGGCTTTTGATAACAGCGGCATCTTGAACCATCAGACGTTCAAGAAACGGGCGGAACAAATGAAATTTGATAGGCAACGGAAAACGGCTTTTAGGGAAATGAACGCGGACATTCAAGCTCATGCTGCCCTTGCTTTGCGGAATAAAAAAGGCGGAAATCCGATATTCATGACTGTTCGGCGTGAAATAATCGATACGAACCAGTCCCGGAAATGTAAATGCCGCATTGTTGACGGTAATGCCTTTGTCGAATAACTTGTTAATCAATCCGTTTTGCTGTTGATTGAGGCGATACTGCGTTACGAAACCGCGTTCGTGGTGGCTCTGGCTGATTTGCATGCTTTGCTTGCCGTTGTTGCGCAGCAGTTTGGCATGGATATAGCGTGTATGGGTCGGATCAAGGAAGTTTTCGATGGCGTGGATAAAATCGCCTTCCATATATCGGACGGCGTTGGCGGTTTCAAAACCTTCCGGCGCTTCAAAATCGGCATACGGTTCGAAAGGAATATCAGAAACCAAACAGACCCACACCCAATCGTCGTACTCTCGGCATGGAAACGTAGGAACACTCTCAGCTTCTTCACAAGCACACATTCCGCCGACAACCGTCAAAACTTTGCCTTGCGCGTCAAACTCCCAGCCGTGATAACAACATTGGAGTTTGCCCGAAACGATTTTGCCCGCACTCAGCGGCACATGCCGATGCGGACAACAGTCATCCATACAGGCTGCTTGTCCGTTCAGCCGTACCAATACCAGCTGCTGTCCCAACAATTCGCGATGAACGGGTTTGTCTTTCAGCTGCTTGCTCGGTATCAACGGATACCAAGCGCGTTTCATTTTTTCTATGTTCATGGTTTGTGTCGTTTTATTTGATTGTGATGGCAAATCAACTTTTTTATGTTGATACACCTCTTTTGAAACTTACAGCATGGATTAACCTAGGCAGCTCTTGTGCTTATAGGGTCGGTAGGCTTTTCCATTAAAGCGGTAACGCGTTTCGGTGCAATATCCTGCATTGCCTTCTGTAACGGCGATATCGCGCAAACTGTTATGTTGTTTTGGCAAGATATTGATTCCATAGCCTCCGTCTTCCAACAAGACTTTTGATTTGCCGTGTTTGCTGGATAGGATTTGGAATTCTGTCAATGCGCTGCCGCCCATTGTGCAGACTGCGACGAAATATTTAGCGTCCTTTTTCTGGGAAAGCGAAACAGGCGCAACGGCAAAATCACCGCATTCGTTTTGTATGGATTTGAACGCAGACTCTACCTTTGCATTGGCGGAATATTGACGGAATGCCGGATTGCCCGATACTTCCAACGATATCGTTTCGGCGGATGCGGCCGCAGTGGCGGCAAGGCTGATGAGTAAAAACGTTTTTTTCATGATGTACTCCGTGTTTTATAGTGGATTAAATTTAAATCAGGACAAGGCGACGAAGCCGCAGACAGTACAGATAGTACGGAACCGATTCACTTGGTGCTTCAGCACCTTAGAGAATCGTTCTCTTTGAGCTAAGGCGAGGCAACGCCGTACTGGTTTAAAGTTAATCTACTATAAGTTCGATATTGCGTTTACAGTTTGTATTTAATTAGGATTTTTTTGTAATAGCCCTGACTCAATGCGTGTAACAGCTTCCAAATAAGCCGGCGCGCAGGTCGGAGATGGGACGTATAGACTGCCATATATTCGATTTCAGGGACTGCGCCGCGCACTCTTTTGAAATCGGGCGCACCCGAACTGAAATTTAAAGGGACATCCGCTTCTATACAGGTTTGCATGGAACGCGTCATGCAGCGGCGGTATAAGGCATCACTTTGAGGCTTGGCGTCATCGTAGCCGACGATGGGCGAAGTCGCGGTATCGCTGTCGATGGCAACACCGGATACACCGGCACTTTCACCGGTTTCGCTGTCACGCAGTAGAAATAAATTCAAGATGTCGCGCGATACGGCTTCGCGCATAAATTCAACGGTAAATTGTACGTTTTGCTTGGAATATTTGTGCAGATACAGACGGTTGTACCAATGCACCGCCGCTTCAAAATCCGCATCGGGACTGTCGGCACTCAAGCGCTCAAAAACATAACGCCCGTCATTAAATATCTTGCGGTCGCGTTTGGTATTGGTTTTTGCCATGACTGCCTGCCAATCATCCATAATGTAAACCTGCCGCGTCACAATCATTTTCCAACCGATCTGTTCCAGCCGTTCAATCAAATCCTTATGCTGGCGCGGATTCAACGAACGGACGGACAAAGCATGTTTCGGCCATTTTGCGACGGCGGTTTGGGTCAGCTTCGACATTGAGGTCGTCTGAAAAGTCTCGGAGAAGCTATTGGTAGAGAGGCAATAATTGTTCAACGTCACCATGCGGTCGATTTGATTCAGCCGCAGCATGCCGCTTAACGCCGACAACAAACCGGACGCAAGCATACGCTGCCCGACGGGCAACTTGACCAACTCGTCTTTCGCATAATCCACGATTGCCGAATGCGGCGACGCAGTAAAGCAATTCGGCGTTATCCTGTCGATGACCGTGCAGGGAATATCCAAACCGCCGATATTCAAAATCTCGGCGCGGGCATTCATATTGGCGAACAGGCGTTGCAGCGGGATATCTCGGAACAATGCCGCAAATTTATGGGACAAATCAGTTTTCATCGCCGTCAAACTCAATATCGAAAGTGCTGGCGCTGGTTAAAGGTTTATGGTGCCGGATGCTGCGCCACATCATTTCGCCCAATGCCAACCATTGCGCATAGACAGGCAAATCAGCAATCACATCGTCCGCACGTTGGAAGTCCTGCCAAAGCGACGACCATTTTCCCTCTTTCCAAGCCCGATAACCGAAAAGCAGCGGCAAGGTCGCACCGACCCGTAAAGGCTTGGATAGCGCGTTGTGTTCCCGTTGCTGCAAATCCCCTGCCTCGTCAAATATCAAATCTTCACGCAAAAGATGTAAACCGCTGGTCGCACGGGGATTGCATTCCAACACCCACAAATCTTTTCCATCATCAATAAAGTCAAAAGCCGCCTGTCCGTGATACGCGTTTTGCTCGGCAAATTTTGTCACAAATTCGTCCAAACGCGGATCGGAAAGCGGCTCGAAATAGGTTGATGCCGAATCGTTGAGCAGGTAGCGCGGGCGGTAGGCGGCATGCGCCAACACGCTGCCGTGTTCGCAAATCACATAATTACACAGCCCCTGCCCCGTAATAAAATCCTGCTGTACCCAAGGATAATCCGCACTGATATGGATGTTTTTCAGACGACCCTCAGTGACGCCGCGTATCACGGAACGCCCGAAACGCGAATAAACAGGCTTCAATACCGTTTTCTTCACGCTGTCGCATTCGACTTCGCCAACTGATGTGATTCGGCGTGTAACCGGAAAACGTACCGCCGTATCCTGCGGCATCCGCTCGAAAAAACGGAATTTGTCATGCAGAGTAAACAACGTTTCATTATCGGGCATCCAGCATTTAGCACGCTCCAACTCCGGCAAATCCAGCCTCGCCAAATAAAAAATATCTTCACAAGTCGGCACCACGCAATCCGCCTGCGCCACCAGTTCCGCCATAGCGCGCGCATAGCCGGCGAAATCCAAACGCGGCGCAGGAATGCGGCGGTACTCGCCCAATCCGGCAAAAATGCCTACCGGGAAACGCAGGCTGTCGCAAAACACGACCTGATGCCCGCCGCGCTTGGCAAACCGCGCCCATTCCAGCGCAACGGGCGCACGGGGAGAAGTGATGAGGATATTCAATTTTGTATTCCTGAAACGTTTGACTTTGCATCGATAATTTATGTCGTTAGAATGACAGTGTATCACATTGTCAAAAAAGGTCGTCTGAAAACGGGCTGAAACGTTTTCAGACGACCTAAATATTCCATCCAAGAAATCCCTGCCGCCTCTCCAATATCTTCTACGGCAAATAGAACCAATCAGAATAGGGCTTGCAAGCTGTTTCTTTGCTTTTCCACCCAAACTTTGCGGATAGTCAACTATGGTACTTATCGCAACTTGTCAGCATGTATGTTTTAAAACATAATGACTCCGCTTATCTACAACAGATGCTTCACAACAACAATATCATCCCACAGCAAATCGCGCCCCCACTCTTCCAACAAAATCTCCAGCGCGTTTTACTGATGACACGTTACTCAAAACCGGCTGAAAACCAAAGCCCACCGGCTGCGCTTTCTCTCCAAACCAAGTGCGGCGAACGGTTTTTGTTTGACTGTTACTTAAGTGAAAACGCCTTCTCCTTCGTTCATCAAATTTTTTAAATCATTCGTTACTGTTTCGCAGACGGATTTCTTATTTTGTACCCCCCATAACGTCAACGATTATGGATTGTTCGCCGCCTGCCTTACTAAAATTGAACCGATTGGGCAGAATTACCCAAACTGTTGATTAAAAAATAGCTTCATGTGATATGGACAAAAGGTCGTCTGAATCCGTCTTCAGTCTTCGTTTTCAGACGACCCTTGACCCGCGCAACTCAACATCATGCGCCTTCACGGCATACCCCCTTTTTATCGGTATCCATCCATGATGTTTACCGAAACCGGTTTTATTACAAAAAAACGAAAGGACTACCTCATGTCGGACAATACGCAAACAACACGGCAGGGCTTGCCCTCGCTGCCGAAAAGCACGATTTGGATGCTCAGTTTCGGTTTTCTCGGCGTTCAGACGGCCTTTACCCTGCAAAGCTCGCAGATGAGCCGCATCTTCCAGACGCTCGGCGCCGATCCGCACAGCCTCGGCTGGTTCTTTATCCTGCCGCCGTTGGCGGGGATGTTGGTGCAGCCGATTGTCGGCCATTACTCCGACCGCACTTGGAATCCGCGCTTGGGCGGCCGCCGTCTGCCGTATCTGCTTTACGGCACGCTGATTGCGGTCATAGTGATGATTTTGATGCCGAACTCGGGCAGCTTCGGCTTCGGCTATGCGTCGCTGGCGGCCTTGTCGTTCGGCGCGCTGATGATTGCGCTGTTGGACGTGTCGTCGAATATGGCGATGCAGCCGTTTAAGATGATGGTCGGCGACATGGTCAACGAGGAGCAGAAGGGCTACGCCTACGGGATTCAGAGTTTCTTGGCGAATACGGGTGCGGTTGTGGCGGCGATTCTGCCGTTTGTGTTCGCGTATATCGGTTTGGCGAACACTGCCGAGAAAGGCGTCGTGCCGCAGACCGTGGTCGTGGCGTTTTATGTGGGTGCGGCGTTGCTGGTGATTACCAGCGCGTTCACGATCTTCAAAGTGAAGGAATATGATCCGGAGACCTACGCCCGCTACCACGGCATCGATGTGGCGGCGAATCAGGAGAAGACCAACTGGTTCGAACTCTTGAAAACCGCGCCTAAGGCGTTTTGGACGGTTACTCTGGTGCAGTTTTTCTGCTGGTTCGCCTTCCAATATATGTGGATTTATTCCACAGGCGCGATTGCGGAAAACGTCTGGCATGCGACCAATGCGTCTTCCGTAGGCTATCAGGAAGCGGGCAACTGGTATGGTGTATTGGCGGCGGTGCAGTCGGTTGCGGCAGTGATTTGTTCGTTTGTATTGGCAAAAATCCCCAACCGATACCATAAGGTGGGTTATTTCAGCTGCCTGGCTTTGGGCGCGTTTGGCTTTTTCTCCATTTGCTACATCAGTAATCAATACGCGCTGGTGTTGTCTTACACCTTAATCGGCATCGCTTGGGCGGGTATCATCACTTATCCGCTGACGATTGTGACCAACGCTTTGTCAGGCAAACACATGGGCACTTACTTGGGCTTGTTCAACGGCTCCATCTGTATGCCCCAAATCGTCGCTTCGCTGTCGACCGTCAAATTGTTCCCGATGCTGGGCGAGTTGCAGGCCAATATGTTCTTGGTAGGGGGCGTCGCTTTGCTGCTGGGCGCGTTTTCCGTGTTCCTGATTAAAGAAACACGCGGCGGCGCATAATTTTCTTATTTATCGGCAGGAGGGTCGTCTGAAACTTCTGCCGACGCTTTATCCGATTGAATAAGACAAACCGTATTTCAAAACGGTTTGCCATAAAACCATCAAAACAGGAGCTTTACGATGTACACAAGAATCATGGAAATCAGCCCTTGGACGCTGCGTTCGGCAAAACTGAAAAAAGAACACAAACGGCTGCAAGAGAGCCTGACCAGCTTGGGCAACGGCTATATGGGTATGCGCGGCAGCTTTGAGGAAACCTACTCCGCCGACAGCCACTTGGGCACCTACATCGCCGGCGTGTGGTTCCCCGACAAAACCCGCGTCGGCTGGTGGAAAAACGGCTACCCCAAATATTTCGGCAAAGCCATCAACGCGCTTAATTTCAGCAAAGTCAAAATCTTTGTCGACGATCAGGAAGTGGACTTGGCGAAAAACGACGTTGCCGGCTTCTCCGTCGAACTCGATATGCAGCACGGCGTGTTGCGCCGCTCGTTCACCGTATTCGGCGTGCGTTTCGATGTGTGCAAATTCCTGTCCGTCGCGCAAAAAGAGCTGGCGGTTATTCGCTGGGAAGCCGTATCCGTTGACGGCAAAACCCACCAAGTCCGCATCGATTCCATAATCGACGCCGACGTGAAAAACGAAGACTCCAACTACGAAGAAAAATTCTGGCAGGTATTGGACAAAGGCGTTTCAGACGACCGCTCCTACATTGCCACCCAAACCGTCGCCAATCCTTTTGGCGTGGAACAATTCATCGTCAACGCCGAGCAAACCTTCGCCGGCAGCTTCAAAGCCCTCGGCGGCAGCCAAACCGACTGGCAGGTCTCCAATTCTTTTGAAGCCGAAGTCGGCGGTACGCCCGAAACCTTTGAAAAACGGGTTATTGTTACCACCAGCCGCGATTATCAAGGCTTGGAAGCGGTAAAAGCCGCAGGCCGCGCCTTGTCGGAAAAAGTCGCAGGCGTTGCGTTTGAAACCTTGCTGGACGCACACAAAGCAGGCTGGCTACACCGTTGGGAAATCGCCGACGTGGCCATCGAAGGCAGCGACGAAGCGCAGCAGGGCATCCGCTTCAACCTGTTCCAACTGTTCTCCACCTACTACGGCGAAGACGCGCGCCTGAATATCGGCCCCAAAGGCTTTACCGGCGAAAAATACGGCGGCGCGACCTATTGGGACACCGAAGCCTATGCCGTGCCGCTCTACCTCGCACTGGCGGAACCCGAAGTTACCCGCAACCTGCTGCAATACCGCCGCAACCAACTGCCGCAGGCGCAACACAACGCGCGCGAACAGGGCTTGGCGGGCGCACTCTATCCGATGGTGACGTTTACGGGCATCGAGTGCCACAACGAATGGGAAATCACCTTCGAGGAAATCCACCGCAACGGCGCGATTCCTTACGCCATCTACAACTACACCAACTACACCGGCGACGAAAGCTATCTTGCCAAAGAAGGCTTGGAAGTCTTGGTCGAAGTGTCACGCTTCTGGGCGGACCGCGTCCACTTCTCCAAACGCAACGGCAAATACATGATTCACGGCGTAACCGGTCCGAACGAATACGAAAACAACATCAACAATAACTGGTACACCAACACCCTCGCCGCATGGCTATTGGACTACACCCGCGAAGCCTTGGCGAAATACCCGCGTCCGGATTTGAACGTGAGTGCCGCCGAGCTGGAAAAATGGGCGGACATCAGCGCGAATATGTACCGTCCGCATGACGAAGAACTCGGCGTATTCGTGCAGCACGACGGCTTCCTCGACAAAGACATTCGCCCCGTGTCCGCGCTTTCGCCCGACGATTTGCCGCTCAACCAGAAATGGTCGTGGGACAAAATCCTGCGTTCGCCCTTCATCAAACAGGCGGACGTCTTGCAAGGCATCTACTTCTTCGGTGACCGTTTCAATATCGACGAAAAACGTCGCAACTTCGACTTCTACGAACCGATGACCGTGCACGAAAGCTCGCTGTCGCCGTGTATCCACGCCATCCTTGCCGCCGAACTGGGCAAAGAAGAAAAAGCCGTGGAAATGTACCAGCGCACCGCCCGCCTAGACTTGGACAACTACAACAACGACACCGAAGACGGCCTGCACATCACCTCCATGACCGGCTCGTGGCTCGCCATCGTCCAAGGTTTCGCTCAAATGAAAACCTGGGGCGGCAAACTCAGCTTCGCACCGTTCCTGCCGAGTGCGTGGACAGGCTATGCCTTCCACATCAACTACCGCGGCCGTCTGATTAAAGTCGCCGTCGGCAAAGAAAGCGTCGTCTTCACCCTGCTCAAAGGCGAGCCGCTCGATTTGCAGGTGTACGGCAAAGACATCACGCTCAACGGCAGCCACACCGCCGCGTTAAATAAATAAGGAGGATGCAAAATGACTTTTACCGCAGTGCTCTTTGACCTCGACGGCGTCATCACCGACACCGCCGAATACCACTACCGCGCATGGAAAAAGCTCGCCGAAGAACTGGGCATCAGCATCGACCGCAAGTTTAACGAGCAGCTCAAAGGCGTGTCGCGCGACGATTCGCTCAAACGCATCCTCGCACACGGCGGCAAAACCGTCGGCGAAGCCGAGTTCGCCGAACTGACCCGCCGCAAAAACGACAACTACGTCGAAATGATTCAGGCGGTCAAACCCGAAGACGTGTACCCCGGCATTTTGCCGCTGCTGGAAGCATTGAGGGCAAACGGCAAAAAAATCGCCCTCGCGTCTGCCAGTAAAAACGGCCCGTTCCTACTCGAACGCATGGGACTGACCCACTTCTTCGACGCCGTCGCCGACCCCGCCGCGGTCGCGCATTCCAAACCCGCCCCCGACATCTTCCTCGCCGCCGCCGAGGGCGTGGGCGCAGACATCCGCCGCTGCATCGGCATCGAAGACGCCGCAGCCGGCGTCGCCGCCATCAAAGCCGCCGGCGCCTTGCCCATCGGCGTGGGCAAAGCCGAAGACTTGGGCAGCGACATCGCGCTGGTGTCCGGCACCGCCAAGCTGACCTACGCCTATCTACAAAACGTGTGGGAACAGTCGGGCAGGTAAAGCGTATCAGGTAAAGTGTTAAGGAAATAAAAAGGTCGTCTGAAAACCTGAATCTGGGTTTTCAGACGACCTTTTGTTTATCTTTCACACAAATAAAATTTGCCGCAACGGCTTCAGAATGTGCGTTCTCCTGTTGGAGCGACCTTTCAGAAGATTTTTTGCGAAACCTAGAAACCTAAATGTAAGCCTGCGGCTTACTGCCCTCTCCCTAACCCTCTCCCGCGGGGAGAGGGAACAAAATTGGCTGGAAATCCCAAAATGGCTGAGGTTCGGCATCCTCAATCCCTCTCTCACTGGAAAAAGGGAGAAATTGGCTGGAAATCCCAAACACGGTTGGGTTTCGGTATCCTCAATCCCCTCTCCCCGTGGGAGAGGGTTAGGGAGAGGGCCGCGAACCGTCAGGTTTGCTTTTTAGCGATCGTTGGCTTGACGACCTCATCAACCCTGCCTCTCCAACATCCCTTGAAACCGCAATAATGCCAGCCATAAGAATCCTACGCCGATACAGCCCATGATCAGCATATGCCCCCACACGATTTCAATCCCCGCGCCGCGGAACAGGATGTCTTGCGAAAATTTGACGAACTGCGTCAGCGGCCAATATTCGCTGATCAGTTGCGCCGCGTACGGCATGTTGCTGCGCGGGGATGCGCCGCCGGCAAACAGGTTCATCACGATATACACCGGCAGCATCAGCATTCCGAACTGTCCCATCGTCGATGCGAAGGTGGCAATCATGATGCCCAGCGACGCTACCGAAAACAGGAACAACGCCAGCCCCACCGCATAAAGCGGCACCGAGCCGATGAGCGGCACGCCTATGCTCAAATGCACGATAAACCAAAGCGACGACAACGCCGCCACCCAAATCACAGCGGCATTTGCCAGCACTTTGCCCATCATCAATTCGAACGCATTGACCGGCATCACCAGCAAATGCTCGATTGTGCCGCGTTCGCGTTCGCGGATAACCGCCGCCCCCGTCAATAAAATCAGCAACATACACGACATCGAGCCGATTTGCGAAGTCGGCATGAACCACGCGCTCTCGCCGTTGGGATTGTAATAAGTATTGATGACGGGATTGATTAACTCCGGTCGCGTCACGCCGGTGAATTCGTAAATTTCGCGGTTGATAATTTGCGAAAGATACGACGCACCCACCCCCGCCTGCGTCATCGACGTCGCATCAACCAAAAGCTGCAAATCAGGATTGCGCCCCGCCGCCATGTCGCGCTGAAAATTGGGCGGTACTTCCAAAATAAAGGTGAACTCGCCTTTATCCATCAATTCGTCCGAATCTTCGCGCCGCACGTCCTCTACCGGTTTGAAAAACGGATGCTGCACGGCATCGCGGATACGCATGGACAAAACCGAACGGTCTTGGTCGATGATGCCGACAGTGGCGTTTTTCAAATCCGCGCCCACCTGCGCCATCTGATAAATCGTGGCGGTAAAGATATACCCAATCAGCACCATCAGCACCGGATCAGTCAGCACACTGCGGAACTCTTTGAGCATCAGGGTCAGAATGTTTTTCAGGGTACGCATGGGGATTCCTGTTGGTAGATTGCTTTCTCAAAGGCCGTCTGAAAAATTGTTCGGCTGTTTTTCAGCTTTACAGCCTCGGTTTTCCCATTAAAAATCCGGCAGCAGGTTCGCCGTGTACACACAATAGAGTCTGTTTTTCCCTAAAAAATCCGTCGAAACGCATCGGATAAAGTCAATGCTTATGGAATCGGCTACCACGCTGATTGGTCAATCCGACTCGTTTAGTCAGACCGACGATGTATAATTATGTTTTTCAAATAAGGTCTTTGGGATCCGCTTTGATTTCAGACGACCTATTTCATCAATCCAATCTAAGGAACTATGATGTCCGTCAAACCTTTACTGCTCTGCCTGCTTCTCGCTTCCCCTGCCGCTTTTGCCGGCAATCTGTCCTGCCATGAAAGCCCGAAATCTACGGGCAACCCCGAACTCGATGCCATCGTGACCCGCTACGAATGCCGTTATACCGGTTCGCTGCAACAAGCCTATTCCGCCTTTATGAAGCAAGGTTACAACGGCGAAGCGCCCTACCCTAAAACCGTTCCTTCCACCCTGCCGCGCAAAAACCTGACCTTGAACAAAAAAGAAAAAATGGAATGCGGCAACGAACCCGAAATTTCCGAATGGTCTCTCAAACTGCGCCGTAAAAATCCCAATCATATCGATATGAAATACCAAGGTTCGGATTGCGCTTCAGCCATTACTACCGAGACGGAATTTAACCGCAAAGGCAAAACCGTCAACATTATTCACAAAGTTTACTCCTCATAAGCGGATAACATCCATATCGTGAAATTTGGCGTTTGCCGCATCATGGGTGGGACTACGGATAAACTGATACGAAATGGCAAATCCACTCCGTAGCAGTTTAATCAGGAGTCCCACTTATTATTCCGCCAGCGCCGCATCCACTGCCGAGAGCGCATGGATGGCGGTGCTGTCGAACACGGGCAGCGGGCTGTCGGTTTCGTTCACAAGCAGGCAGATTTCGGTGCAGCCGAGTATCACGCCCTGCGCGCCTTCGTTTTTCAGACGACCTATCACGTCGTAAAAGTAGCGGGCGGATTCGGGGCGGATGCGGTTCAGGCACAGTTCGTCAAAAATAATGCGGTGGATTTCGTCTTGTTCGGCGGCGGTTGGAGCTATGGTTTGTACGCCCTGCGAAATCATGCGCTCAGTGTAAAAACCGTCGCTCATGGTAAAGTGCGTGCCGAGCAGGCCGACGGCGGACAAGCCCTGCCGTTTGATGGCGGCGGCGGTGGCATCGACGACGTGCAGCAAGGGGATGCCGGCTGCCTGTTCGATGGCGGGGGCGACTTTGTGCATGGTGTTGGTGGCGAGCAGCAAAAAATCCGCGCCGCCCACTTCCAGCTTCCGCGCGCTTTGCGCCAACACGTTTCCCGCCGCCGCCCAATCGCCGCTTTTCTGCAAACGGACGATTTCTTCAAAATCCACGCTGTCGAGCAAGATTTTGGCACTGCGGTTGCCGCCCAAACGGCGGTTGGTTTCGCGGTTGATGATTTGGTAGTAGAGCACGGTGCTTTCGGGACTCATACCGCCGATGATGCCTATGGTTTTCATGTTTTCTCCTGAAATTTAATAAATATAGTGGATTAAAATAAAAATGAGACAAGGCGGCAACGCCCGCCGTGTACGGGTAGTACATAAGGGCGTTGGCAACACCGTATCATTGCAATTTTAATCCACTATAAAGTCTGAAAAGCTCAAGACAAGAAAGCACATCCTACGGCTGTTGCGGCATTTCTTTTTCAAAACGGAAGAAATATTCAAACGCTTCATCTTGCCCCATTGCTTGCGGTCTAGTGGTATCGGGGTGGTGCGGATTAAAAAACTCTACGATTTTAAAGCCGCATTTATTGACGTAGAAATGGATGTTGCGCTTCTCAAAATACGGCGTATGCGTTTCCCACACGCGTACTTCGGGGTGCAGCCGCTCTATCGCCCGCCACGCTTTCCCGCCCAAGCCGCTCCCGTGTTTCTGCGGGAACATAAACAGTAAATCCAACGAACCGCGCTCCGTTTCAGCATTGACGACAATTACCGCGCCGCCTGTTTTTTCGCCGTCGGCAACAATGTGATAGCTCTCTGCTTTAGGTGCATTCATGGATTCTTCGATTTCTTCTCGGCTGATAACTTCTTCTCCGTCGTCCAAATCGTCTGCCACCGCCAATCTGAACGACTGCTGCAAGGCGCGGATAAACTCGTCTTTTTCGTGTTCTTGAACGGGGATAAGGGTAATGTCAGTCATCATGTTCTCTTGTATCTAATGTGTGGAGTTAATCAATCCTAGCGCGTCAGCACGAAGCTGTCATCTATCAGCCGCCACACGTTTTCTGCGGGCGTTTGCGCCAATACGATGCTCAACCAATGTTCTTTGTTCATGTGGTAGGCGGGCAAGATGCCTGCCGTCGCGCGCCATGCGCCGATGTGTTCGGGGCGGCATTTGACGTTGACGATTTCCGTCAGACCGCCCTCGCCCATGCCCAGTTTTTCAGACGGCACGGGCATATAAAGGCAGAACCATTTGCGGTTGCCCGTGTGGCGGAACACGGCAAAGTCGGGGAATTTCGCCCACGGATATTCTGCCACCGCGCCGTAGCGTTCGGCCAGTCCGTCAAACAGGGTTATTCGGTTCATGGCGTTTCTTCCTTTATAGTGGGTTAAGGAACAAATCAGGCATCAAGACCCGCCTGCTGAGTTTTCAGACGACCTCTCACTTCTCCTGTTTCTTCAACAACACGCACGCCAGAATCAGGCTGGTGGCGGCAAAAGCGGCGATGGCGGCGTATTCATGGAGCAGGTCGGCGGTGTGCAGCCCTTTGGTGAAGCTGCCGACGCTGACGGTGTAGTACCACGACGACGGGAAGGTTTTGCCGATAATCAGCGCGCCACCTTCCATGGTGGACAGCGGGTAGAGAAAGCCGGAATAGGTTTGCGCGGGGATCATAGTGATGATGGCGGTGGCGAAGATGGCGGCAAGCTGGGAGCGCACGAAGCAGGAAATCAAAAGCCCCAGCGCGGTGGTGGCGGACACCATCAAGAGCGTGCCGATGGCGAGTCCGGCAAACGAGCCTTTGAGCGGCACGCCGAACAAGTAAATAATCATCAGCATCATGGCGGCGAAGTTGACCATGCCGACGGCGATATAGGGAAGCTGTTTGCCGATCAGATATTGCGCCACGGCGGCAGGCGATGCGTAGAAATTGGCGATAGAGCCGATTTCGCGTTCGCGCACCACGCCGACCGCCGACATCATGGCGGGGATCATCATCAACACCAGCATCATCACGCCCGGAGCGATGGCGTTAATACTGTCGAAATCCTGATTGTACATAAAGCGCGGTTCGATGCCGGCGGGGGCTTTGAGCGAAACGGGCAGCCCGCTTTCGGCGATGCGGTCTTTAGTGTAGGCGGTAATCAGGCTGCCGATGTAGCCGCGGATATTGGTGGCGTTAAACGGCATGGAGCCGTCCACATAAAAACCGACTTCGGGTTTGAGCCCGCGTGCCAAATCGCGCCCGAAACCGCTCGGAATATCGATGACCAATATGGCACCGGAGCTTTTGAGCACGGTGTCGATTTCGGCTTCGGACTGTATCGGCGGCTGTTGGAGGAAGTAGCGCGAACCATCGAAATATTCGACCAGCTCGCGGCTGGCGGCAGTTTGGTCGCGGTCGTAAACGGCGAATTTCAGATTCCGCACGTCAAACGAAATCCCCCATGATACCGACGCCATGATAATCAACGGGCCGAACACGGCGAAAAACAGGCGGATTTTGTCGCGCAAAAGCTCTTTGGCTTCGCGGCGGGCGAAGGTCCAAATCATGGAAAAACGGTATTTGAAATTTTGGGTGTCGGGCGTTACCGACGGAATTTCAGACGGCCTCGGATGGTGTTTTTCAGGGTCGTCTGAAAACTGCGAATGCCCGTTATCCGATGCCATTTCCGCGTGCGTGGCTTGCGCCACCGTAGCCATAGGTTGGGTCGAGACCCAACTTGCCGAATCCGAAAGCATTGTTGGGTCTTGACCCAACCTACCCTGTTCAAAATACACGCCGTCGCCGTCTGTATTTTGACGAAACTCGCTTTGTTCACTTTCAGACGACCTTGCGTTCTGTTCATACTGGTCGTCTGAAAAATCAGCTGCCGCAGCCGTAGGTTGGGTCGAGACCCAACTTGCCGAATCTGAAGGAATCGTTGGGGCTTGACCCAACCTACCTTTTTCGGAATGCACGCCATCTGCGTTTTGGCGAAACTCGCTTTGTTCGTTTTCAGACGACGTTGCGTTTTGTTTATACAGGTCGTCTGAAAAATCAGCCACCGTAGCCGTAGGTTGGGTCGAGACCCAACTTGTCGAATCCGAAAGCATTGTTCGGTCTTGACCCAACCTACCCCGTTCGAAATGCACACCATCTGTATTTTGACGAAACTCGCTTTGCTCACTTTCAGACGACTTTGCGTTCTGTTCATACTGGTCGTCTGAAAAATCAGCCGCCTTAGCCGTAGGTTGGGTCGAGACCCACCTTGTCGAATCCGAAAGCATTGTTGGGTCTTGACCCAACCTACCTTGTTGGGAATGCCCATTATCCGATTCCGCCTCAATCAGATACTGCACAAACGCTTCTTCCAAATCCGGCGCATTCTGCCTTGCCGCCAGTTCGGCGGGCGTGCCCACCGCCAGCACGCGGCCTTTGTGCATAAAGGAAATGCGGTCGCAGCGGGCGGCTTCGTTCATAAAGTGGGTCGAAACGAAAATGGTGATTTTGTCTTCGCGGGAGAGTTTCAGAAGATGCCGCCAGAACATATCGCGCGCGGCGGGATCGACCCCCGAAGTCGGTTCGTCCAGAATCAATACTTCAGGGTGATGCAAGCAGGCGGCGGCAAGTTGCAGGCGTTGGCGGATGCCCAGCGGCAGCGATGCGGGCGCGGTGTCGGCAACGTCCGCCAAATCAAACTGTTGCAGGGCCTCTTCCACCGCCGCCGCGCCTTTAGCGCCCATCTGGTAGAGTCTGGCGTGCAAATCCAAATTGCGGCGCACGCTCAACTCTTCATACAGCGAAAACGCCTGCGACATATAGCCGACGCGCATTTTCGTGTCCAAGCCGCCCGCGTCTATCGGCTTGCCCAACAGCGTGGCGTCGCCTTCGGTCGCTTCCAACAAACCGGTCAGCATTTTCATGGTGGTGGACTTGCCGCAGCCGTTGCTGCCGAGAAAGCCGAAAATCTCGCCTTTTTGAATGGTAAAGCTGACATGATCCACAGCAGTGAAATCGCCGAAACGCTTGGTCAGCCCGTGCGCTTCCATCGCGGGCGGCGCATTGGGCTCGGGGACGAACGGCGTAATGTCCAAACCACCCGAACCCTGCTGTTTCTCCGGCGGCAGCATTTTGACGTAGGCCTCTTCCAACACGTCGGTGCCATAACCCGCCAGCACATCGGCAGTGGGCTTGTTTTCCAGCAGCCTGCCCGCGTCCATCGCCAGCAGCCGCTCGAAACGCTGCGCCTCTTCAATATAGGCGGTCGCCACAATCACGGTCATGCCCGCGTGTTCCCGCCGCAAATCGTCCACCAACGCCCAAAACTGGCGGCGCGACAAAGGATCCACGCCCGTGGTCGGTTCGTCCAGAATCAGCAAATCCGGGCTGTGTACCAGCGCGCAGCACAAACTCAGCTTCTGCTTCATCCCGCCCGATAGCTTGCCCGCCGCCCTGCCGGAAAACGGCGCAAGGCGGGTCGCCTCCATCAGCCGCGCAATCTGCCGCGTGCGTTCCTGCCCGTCCAAACCAAACAGCCGCGCGTGAAAATCGATATTCTCATACACCGACAACGTAGGATACAGGTTGCGCCCCAAACCCTGCGGCATAAAGGCGATGCGGTGCGACAAGTCCCGCCGCACGTCCTTGTCCGCCATATCGCCGCCCAACACTTCCACCCGTCCGTCCTGAATCACCTTCACCCCCGCCATCAGCGAGAGCAACGTCGATTTACCCACGCCGTCCGGCCCGATCAAACCGACCGTCGCGCCTTTCGGAATGTCCAGCGACACATCGTCAAGCGCAAGGGTCTTGCCGTAGCGGTGGGAAAGGTTTTGGATGGAAACGGTATTCATGATGCAGCCTTTTTTGCAGAAAACGGGATTTCAGACGACCTATTCGTAACGGCTGATTTCCAAAAGATTGCCGTCAGGGTCGCGCAAATAAACCGACCGTATCGCGCCGACCGCTCCCGTGCGCGGAACAATCCCGCTGATGGCTTCCACACCGTACGAAGCCAATTCTTCCAAAACCTGCTCCAACGGCGTCTCCGTCAACAAACACAAATCCGCCGTACCGCAGGCAGCATTTTCAGCATGAGGCACAACTTCCGCCCCGCGCATGTGCAGATTGATTTTCTGCCTGCCAAACAACAAAGCCTTACGCCCCTCGCCAAACGTGATTTCTTCCATACCCAAAATACGGGTGTAAAAATCAATACTGCGGGAAATATCGGCAACGGTTAAAACCAAATGATCCAGCGAAGTAATCTTCATTTTTGTATCTCCTTAGTTTTGTTTTGGTCTGATCGCAAGCAACGAATCAATCAGGCTTCCGACTTAAAACTTCTGCCAACGTTTTACCCGCAGGCGTGTATTCGCCTTCTTTTTCTCCGTAGAAGCCCGAATCCGCCAACACAATCTGTAAATCGTCAGGCTGGCGGAAATCATAAGCATAAAATACACCGCCGCCGTCAAAGGCAACCGGCAGGAAATGTGGGGCGTAAAACCAAAATTCGTAACTAAAATAAAATTCCACCACGTCTTTCGGCGAAAAATAGCCGAATTCTCGCCCGTTTCCTTCGATTTCGCCGCTTACGGCATAACGCCAAAGCTGCTCCATCTCTTCGGGAATATAAAAATAATCAGGCAGCCGCAGACCGGTGGCGGCAAATTTCTCCGCCACACCCGCTTCGGGGAAAGTCTGCGTCAAAGCACAAATACTTTCATCGCCAATGTGCTTGTCCGCCGTCTGAAAAAAACACGCCAAATCCTCATCAGATGCGGGCGCTTCGCGGCTGAGAAAGTTAAATTTCTCGTACCACATCTTTAAAAGCTTGTTCCCGGCCTTGCGCAATAGTTTGCCGTAAGTTTTTTGGTTGGGCGGACACCGTCTTTTTCCTCATGACCGATATGGTAAACCTCAATGTCGCATCCATCTTCCTCTGACAGATAGCGGACTTCATAAGCCTCGCCTGCCTTAGGTGTGAAAGAAGCGGCAACTCGGCAACTATAATGTTGATTTCTCGTTTGAGACGAAAATGCGCCGTCCAAAACCACAGGCTGATTCCCCGATACGACCATCTCGCGATAAGAATCACGGAAAACGAATCCGGTGTCTTTTTCCGTTTTACGGCTCAACTCGGTAGGCGGAATACCGATCGAAATATTCCTAACCTTACGCGGCAATCCGTTGACAAAACGACGGTTTACCGCGTTCCGTTTTGTTCCCTCCCATTTTGCGCAGTCCGTTTCAGGATATATGCGGATCAAATCCGAACCGTATGAACCATACGAGCGGATTTGTGCCTGAATGCCCGGATCGAAAGAAACGTTTTTCTTCACAACCTGACTCTGCATCGAGCCACACGCCGACAACAGTAAAACAGAACCCAAGAGTACAACTGATTTCATTATTTTCTCCAAATTTTCAAAATATAAATGATAAACAAGATTGCAACGTAGTCGGTCATTCCAAAAAGTCGTCTGAAAAACCGTCCTAACTGTTTTCAGACGGCCTCTCGACCTCCAAATAACGATGCTCCGGCATACCGACATCCCGCGTAACCGGATTATCCATCAACGGAAAAAAGCCGTCCTCCAGCTCATACAGCAACTGTCCCCAAAAAGCATCTTCCGCAGCCGCCTCAGGATCAGCTTGCTCCAGCCAACGGGTCAAGTTTTCGGCTATCTCTCTATCTTTTGGCAACCCGCCTTTCACAACAAAGCCTGACTTGAGCTGAAACACCGCCGCCATCAAACGGCAATAAGTCTGCACAAACAAATCCAAACTGCTGTTGGCAAACACCAGCTCCTTATCCCAAGCATTTTCCGCTTCGGGCGAATACAGCCATACCCGACCGTCTGCACCAACGACAAAATAAGCCCCGCCATAACCATACTTACCGAAACAACGCGCCTCGCCAAGCGGTGTATCGATAGACACCGTTTCATCGGAAAAGCGGACGAAATAAAAACGGGCGGGCGGATAGCCTGTCAAAAGCGCAATCACATCGCGACAATAATCTTCAAGCGACGCCTTCTTATCCGAAACATAATCGGCAGAACTGCTTATCGCAATACCGTCAGCAGTTAAAGCACGGTACAAATCAAACATACGGTTTCCTTGTTTTCAGACGACCTCATGCCATCGAATGCAACGATAAACATCACCTTATTTATCTAAAGGATACAACGAACAAAGGTCGTCTGAAAACCTTGTTAATCGGTTTTCAGACGACCCTTTTCCAGTTATTGATATGAAGCGACTTCTTTTAAATAATCTATTCGTATCAAACAGATAGTTCAGCCAAGTCCAATATCAGAACTTCACGCCTTTATGTAAGGCTACGATGCCTGCGCTCATGTTATGGTAATCGACGCTGTCGAAACCGGCATCCAGCATCATTTGTTTCAAGGTTTCTTGATCGGGGTGCATGCGGATGGATTCTGCCAGATATTGATAGCTGTCTGCGTCTTTGGCAATGAGTTTACCCATGACCGGCAGTAGTTTGAAGGAATACAAATCGTATGCGCCTTCCAGTGGTTTGTAGACTTTGGAAAATTCCAATACCAAGAGCGTTCCGCCCGGTTTGAGCACGCGGTACATTTCTTTGAGGGCGGCATCTTTGTGGGTCATGTTGCGCAGACCGAAGGCGACGGAAACCAGGTTAAAATAATTGTCAGGAAACGGTAATTTTTCGGCATCGGCAAGCGATACGGGCAAAATCAAACCTTCGTTAAGCAGCCTGTCGCGGCCGACGGTCAGCATGGAGGAGTTGATATCGGTCAGCCAGACTTCGCCCTCTTTGCCCACACGCTTGGCCCAGCCGCGCGACAAGTCTCCTGTACCACCGGCGATATCCAGCACTTTATCGCCCTTTTTCAGACGAGCGGTATTGATGGTGAAATGTTTCCAAACGCGATGCAGGCCGGCAGACATGACATCATTCATGATGTCGTAGTTTTTGGCTACGGAATGGAACACTTCAGCCACTTTACCTGCCTTTTCTTCTTCGTTTACGGTAGTGAAACCGAAATGGGTTTTGTGGTCGCTCATAGAGGCTCTTTCCTAAAATAATCTGTAATCAATATGGTTTAAACGGTATTTCGATTTTCAGACGACCTTGTTCTAGGGGTCGTCTGAAAGTTTAATCATTGAGAGGCAAACCTGTCTTTCAATTTGTTCATGGCTACGCCGAATGCTGAAATTTCATCTCTGAAGGTGATGGCGTTTTTATCGTCATCCACTGTATGCTTTTTGTGAAGTAGCTTGGTATAGTCCAGCAGATTGATTGCCAAATAATCTTTTTTATTGAGATAACAGCGCAATTCTCCCGTGTAGTGGCATTGTACCCTCAAGACCGTATCTTTCCAGTCGATTCTGTATAGTTTCTTGAAAAATAAAACGCCTTTTTTCAGATAAATACCTCGGTTGGTCAGCAGCGCATCAGCCATACCAAAGCTGCTTGATGCGGAATAGGTGTTTGCCAAGATGGGCCACTCGCCCGGTTCCAGCTTCAATTTAAAGGCATCCAATAATTTTTTGGTTTCCTCAAACAAGGAAGAACTCATCTCTAAAGTATCGACCGGGGAAATAAAGGATTGGACTTCATTCACTTTGGTCAATAAGGCTTCACAACGGCGGCTTTTAAACGTATTTAGGAAATCCGTGTAATAAATGTCGATCATGTCGGTAAAATCAGCCATTGTCAGACCGATTTTCGAACTTTCGTCCTCATAATCTTTTAAGAGTAACGCGACATTTTCCTGATTTTGTTTGATGTCCGACAGGCTGATATATTTTTCAAGCAGCGAACAGAGCCTGCTTTTTGCCTGTTCCCAACTGTCTGTCCAAATACCGCTTGCCGCGAAAGCATCATAAGGCGAGGTAATGGCGATATAGACCGATGCACCTCTTTCGCTCAAATCCGTTTTCGTGCCTATGCCTTTGAAATCCCAATAAGCACCTCCCAAAATATAACTTGCGATGTACTCCTCCCAGCTGCCGAACATTTTTAATATTTTTTCGCCGTAAAATTCAATCAGTTTTTCATAATCCTGACGTTTTAAATAGCCGACTGCAAAGCTGTTGCTGATAATCTGTACAATCCGCGCATAATCAAATCCGCGCATATTTTGCTTTTCACATAATGCATAGAAATCAGCGGCATCGGTGCAGAAACGTTCAAAATAAGAAACATCTTTCTTTCGGAAAAAATATTTTGTCAGCCTTAAAAGAAAGGCTTTCTGCTTGTTGAAGTCTGATTCCGTATATTCAACGCCAAACTGATCGAAATAGGTTTTGACGGCATGATCATCCAAAAATTCGACTATAAATGCCTCAACGGGCATATTCGAAGCGTTGCCCTTCGCTCGCTTCAGGGCAGAAATTAAGACGCAAAAATAAACGTTCTGATCGAATCCGTTTATCGCATCAAGCGCACTCTTTTCATTTCTGACGCCGTAATACTCTTCCAATGCCTGCGCCAACTCTGCCAAACTGCTTTGGCTTGCATCTTCAATCCCGCTAAAAAAATGGCTTCGCGCATATTGTTCGGAAATAAAAATCAAATCAATGGGTGAAACGCGATAAGTGAAGGCAAAAAGTGTATAAGGAACAAAGGTGATGTCCATCTGACGCTTTCAAAAGAATCGATACGCTCAGCAATCAATGATGCCCGCCGCAACTGCCGCTGCCGCAGGAATGTTTGTTACCGGCAACGAGGTCATCGGCACTCGGCATTCGAGAAGCTCCGGCTTCTTTCATTCTGCGGAGATAATCCTGCCAAAGCGCATCATAATCGTAAGCCAATTTATAAAGATAAGCCCAGTCATACAAGCCGCTATTGTGACCGTCTGAAAAAGTAATTTTGAGCGCATACTGACCGACGGGGTCCAAATCGGAAATCGTGACTTCTGCTTTACCTGTCTGCAAGACATCCTGTCCTGCGCCATGCCCGCGCACTTCCGCGCTGGGAGAGTAAACGCGGAGAAATTCGGCAGGAAGGGTTTTGCGTTCGCCGCGATAAACCAAAACCAAAGCCGATCGGTCATGTTGCAAACGGATTTCTTCTGGAATGTTATCAACTTGGTTCATGTCATACCCCCCATTTTCTTTCGCAGCACCGCTACTCGGATTGAAAAAACGCCGCCCAAAAACGCAGACAGCAAGATTAAAAAAAGCGAAAAACGGTTCAGCGCAATCCGCATCGGCATATCCAAACCCAAATCAAACACTGCCAAAACCACATATATCAGGAAAGAAAGCATCATCAGTCCGATACAGACAAAGGCATAACGCGTATGGGCGGCAATTTTCGGATGCGGATCGTTGTTTGAGAAACAAGAAATAAAATTTCCGCTATTCTAACAGTTTTACGGTTTACCCAAATAAAAAGTATAGTGGATTAAATTTAAATCAGGACAAGGCAACGAAGCCGTAGACAGTACAGATAGTACGGAACCGATTCACTTGGTGCTTCAACACCTTAGAGAATCGTTCTCTTTGAGCTAAGGCGAGGCAACGCCGTACTGGTTTAAAGTTAAGCCACTATATATTGCCCTACCCTACCTTATTGCGTATGAAAAAGGTCGTCTGAAAACCTGTTTGGATTTCAGACGACCTTGATTGCCTATTGCCAGATATAAAGCAAGACTGCCTTATCATTTTCTTCTTTCGGCGTTAAACGGACATCATCTCCTTTATCTCCGGTAACCCGTACCACCATACCGCCGATCTGACGCTCCATGACTTCAAGTTTCGCTTTGCCGCGTTGGCGGTAAACATACTCCTCGCATTCCCGCTGACACCAAAAATCCTTCCAATGAATGAAATATTTCTTGCCCGATTCAATAGCCAGTTTCTCTCCGCCCTTAACGATGAAATAAGGATAATCAGGCTTTTTCGTTCTGAAAGTCCATTCGGCTTTTTTAGATTTGCCATTGCGTTCATACTCGAATACGGCGCGATACGCGGTATCGTATTCCAAAGGCGACAAGGGAAATAAGGCAAACTGTCGATCAGAAAACGTATGATTCGGATCATTGCTTGCCGTCATCACCTTGACCTTCTCTATTTCGGATTTGCCTTGGTAAAGCTTGAAAGACTTCATTCGGATTTTTCCGGCAGATTCCGCAAAAGCAATACTGACCGGATTGCCGGTAAATTCGTAGCCGGGCATGGGGTCGGGATGTTCGCCGTGAAAATCCGGCATGGCAAAATTGCCTTGCGGATAAACGACATAAAGAAACTCGCGTTGCGCCTTGATTTCGTCCGCATAAACAATGGCATGGTTGTTGCAGGCATTTTGATAGTAACGCCGCCCCGGTTCAGGATAAACCCTGCCTAAACCGCAATAAAAATTAAACTGATGATTTCCCTGATTGATGGCGACTGATATGCGCCCATCACGATGCTCAAATGCTGCACCGGCTTCATCAATGCCTTGTTCCAACAGAGAGAAGCGGTGATAAATGGCGGTCATCAAACCGTCAATCTGCTGCTGAACAGGCAAATGGGTATCTACCTCTTCAGGATACGGGTAAAAACCGGTGCTGATATTTTCATGTACGCCATCATAAAAATAACCGACCCTTTGGGCGCGTTCCGCCGGACGGTTGCCCGTGAAAAACGGATTGCTGCGATGACGTTCGTCATGACCGTCTTCAGGGTTCTGCAACAAATAACGCGCATGATTGCGGGCAGATTTTTCTAAAACCGATGAATGCGCCAAAGTCGGCAACCCCGCGTTTGCACGCAAAAAGTTCAGGTAAGCCAATCCGCCGAATGACGAAACGGAAGACCTGTCATGCGGCGACTCAGCATGAATCAGCTCGTCATGGGAAATCCTATGGTTTTGCTGGTAATAAAAAAAACCGAATGCCGCAGCCAGCAGCAGAAGCCAGAAAGTGAGATTTTTCATCTTGTTATCAATATAAGTGAGAAGACGGCGAAAGTTATGCCTATTTCATTGCAAATTCTGAATCATACAGGATAAAGGTCGTCTGAAAAACCAAAACCCCGACTACAAACCGTGTAATCGGGGTTATCCATAAAAAAGGCTTAATATTGGTATTGATTCTGCTCAGGATATTGGTTCTGCGCCGGGTAGGGATATTGATTCTGTCCGGACATTTGAGGCTGTACTTGTTGGCGGTTGTCGATTCTGCTGCCGGTACGTTCCAATGCCTGACCTGCCTTACCGATACCATGCCCAATACCGCTGACAGAACGCCCGATAATGCGTGAACCATCTTCCCGAACGCCGTTCCAAGTATTGTGACAGCCTGCCAAAGTCAATAAAACCAGTGCAACAGATAATGCTTTCATGATGTGCTCCTATCGTTAGTATAGCCAATCCGCAGCTTTAAAAACTGCGGGTGTGTTCCCATTGACAGTAATCAATCTTAGAGAGTTTATCGATTTTCCTGATTTTACGAGCGCATAACAAAAACACTTGGTAAGAGTCATAAATATTTTCAGACGACCTTTTGTACATCTGTCCTTAAGATGTCTGAATATGCTCTTGAAGAATCAACCCTCTAAGTTTTTACGCCACAACACCAAGAGTTTACCGATATGCTGAACCAGTTGCGCATCAACGGCTTCGCACAGCGCATTGCAAATTTCAACGCGCTCGGCACGGTCATCGCCGAATACACGGACCTTGATTAACTCATGCGCCGTCAGGGCGGCATCGGTTTCCTTAATAACGGATTCGGTCAAACCTTGCTGTCCCACCATTACAACGGGATGAAGGTGATGCGCGCGGGCTTTCAATTCCAAAATTTCTTTAGTGCTTAATTTATTGTCAGTCATGTTCTAGTGCTTGAAAAGAAAGAATAATGCGGCATTGTACGCGATTTGGCGCAATCTCGGGGGAAAATAACGTACAATACGGCGTTTCTCTAAATCATTAAATATATTATGGCAGTACGTTCCAAATCATCCAAAGCCTGGCTTCACGAACACGTCAACGACCATTACGTCCACATGGCGAAAAAAGACGGCTATCGCGCCCGCGCCGCATACAAACTGCTGGAAATCAACGAAAAAGACAAATTAATCAAACCTGGCACGGTTTTGGCGGATTTAGGCAGTGCGCCGGGAAGCTGGTCGCAAGTCGCGGCAAAACTGGTCGGCAATTCAGGACGCGTGTTCGCATTGGATATACTGCCCATGGATGAAATAGAAGGTGTCTCATTTATTCAAGGCGACTTCAGGGAAGATGAGGTATTGGCGCAATTTGAAACCCTTCTCGACTCCCGCCCGCTAGACCTTGTAATTTGCGATATGGCACCCAATATGTCGGGTAACGCCGTAACCGACCAAGCACGCAGCTTTTACTTGTGCGAACTGGCTTTGGACTTTGCAGTCAATCACTTAAAAACGGGCGGCAGCTTTTTGGTGAAAGTATTTCAGGGAGCGGGCTATCAGGAATATATGGCAGCCATGCGCGAAATCTTCGGGACAGTGCAGACGCGCAAGCCCGAAGCATCACGCAATCGTTCCAGTGAGATTTATTTATTAGGGAAAAATAAACGCTGACAATACAGACAGCGTGTTTTAAAATCTTCCTTTCGTTTATCTTAATATCATGGAGTCTGGCTAAGTGGGGAATACCTTTAAGTCAATCCTGCTATGGGTTGCTTTGTGCGTCGGTCTGATGGCCGCGTTCAACGCACTGACCAGCAAGCAGGAAAACAAGCAGCAAATCGAATACTCTCAATTTATCCAACAGGTAAACAACGGTGAAGTGAGCAACGTCAAAATCGAAGGCTCCGCTATCATCGGTTATCTGATTAAAGGCGAACGCACCGATAAAACCTCTTTCTTTACCAATGCGCCTTTAGACGATAATTTGGTCAAAACGCTTCTTGACAACAAAGTCCGCGTAAACGTTATACCTGAAGAAAAACCGAGTATCCTTACCAGCCTGTTTTTCAGCCTGCTACCGGTATTGCTGCTGATTGGCGCATGGTTCTACTTCATGCGTATGCAAAGCGGCGGCGGCGGTAAAGGCGGCGCATTCTCTTTTGGTAAAAGCCGCGCCCGCCTGATGGACAAAGAAACCAATAAAGTTACCTTTGCCGATGTTGCCGGTTGTGATGAAGTAAAAGAAGAAGTACAAGAAATCGTTGATTATCTGAAATCCCCCACCCGCTACCAAAGCTTGGGCGGTCGCGTTCCGCACGGCATTTTGCTGGCGGGCAGCCCAGGTACGGGTAAGACTTTGCTGGCAAAAGCCATCGCAGGCGAAGCCGGTGTGCCGTTCTTCAGCATTTCAGGTTCTGACTTTGTTGAAATGTTCGTCGGCGTCGGTGCAAGCCGCGTGCGCGATATGTTTGAACAAGCGAAGAAAAACGCCCCTTGTATCATTTTTATTGACGAAATCGACGCCGTCGGCCGCCAACGTGGCGCAGGCTTAGGCGGCAGCAACGACGAACGCGAACAAACCTTGAACCAGCTTTTGGTCGAGATGGACGGTTTTGAAAGCAATCATACCGTTATCGTCATCGCCGCAACCAACCGTCCCGACGTACTGGATCCAGCATTGCAACGCCCCGGCCGCTTCGACCGTCAGGTTGTTGTTCCGCTGCCCGATATCCGCGGTCGCGAACAAATCCTGAAAGTCCATGTGAAAAAAGTACCTTTGGACGAATCCGTAGATTTGTCATCATTGGCACGCGGCACACCCGGCTTCTCCGGCGCAGATCTGGCGAACTTGGTCAACGAAGCCGCCCTGTTTGCAGGCCGCCGCAATAAAATCAAAGTTGACCAAAGCGATTTTGAAGATGCCAAAGACAAAATCTATATGGGTCCCGAACGCCGCAGCATGGTGATGCACGAAGACGAAAAACGTGCGACTGCCTACCATGAAGCAGGTCATGCGATTGTTGCCGAAAGTCTGCCGTTTACCGACCCTGTTCACAAAGTGACCATCATGCCGCGCGGTCGTGCGCTCGGTTTGACTTGGCAGCTTCCTGAACGCGACCGTATCAGCATGTATAAAGACCAAATGCTGAGCCAATTGTCGATTCTGTTTGGCGGACGCATTGCCGAAGACATCTTCGTCGGCCGTATTTCTACCGGCGCATCCAACGATTTCGAACGTGCCACCCAAATGGCGCGCGAAATGGTTACCCGTTACGGCATGAGCGATAAAATGGGCGTGATGGTTTATACGGAAAACGAAGACGAAGTATTCTTGGGACGCAGCATTACCCGTTCTCAAAATATTTCCGAAAAAACCCAACAAGACATCGACGCAGAAATTCGCCGCATCTTGGATGAGCAGTATCAAGTGGCTTACAAAATCCTTGATGAAAACCGCGACAAGATGGAAATCATGTGTAAAGCCTTGATGGATTGGGAAACCATAGACCGCGATCAAGTGCTGGAAATTATGGAAGGCAAACAACCTAGCCCGCCTAAAGATTACAGCTACAATCTGCGTCAGGACAATCCGGAACAACCTGAAACCGAGTCGGCAGCGCAAACTCCGGAAGCAATCAATCAACATGAACCTGCTTCCACAGAAACCGCTCAAGAGTCATCGGATAAAGCTCAAGAGTCATCAGAAACCGCTCAAGCGCCATCTGATAAAACCCAAGAGTCATCTGATAAACCTGAAGATCAAGCTTAATCGCACAAAAGAAAACGGCAGCCCAAAAAGCTGCCGTTTTTATTGTTTTCCGCACCCCATTTCTACGGTTGATATCTTCGATTAACTCTAACGAAACACAACCGAAAATCTCAAACCTTCCATACAACCAAGCTAAAGCTTTTTTTCATACCCAAGCTCCCCACCGTTTTCAGACGACCTCTGCTATGATTACGCCTTCTATCTGTACTTCCCTCCTTTTATCATGCCCGACAACGCCCCCATTCCAGCCTTCGACCCCCTAAGTATCCCCATATCGGGCACCAATCTGATTGAAGCCTCTGCCGGTACGGGCAAAACCTACGGCATTGCAGCGTTGTTCACACGCTTGGTTGTGCTTGAGCAGATGCCGGTTGAAAGTATTTTGACCGTTACTTTTACCAAAGCGGCGACGGCGGAATTAAAAACCCGTTTGCGCGCGCGTTTGGACGAAGTGTTGCAAGCCTTAGAAAGTGTGGAGGATACGGACAATCTTTCAGACGACCTCGCAGCATATTGCCGAGACAATCATCCGGGCGATGTGTTTCTAACCGGTTTGCTCAAACAGGCATTGGCTCAAGAAAGTCGGGGGCGGCTGATTGTCCGCCTCAAAGCCGCCATCGGACAATTCGACAACGCCGCGATTTATACCATTCACGGTTTCTGCCAACGCATTTTGCGCGATTATGCATTTTTGTGCCGCGCGCCTATGGATGTCGAATTGACCGAAGACAACCGTGACCGCCTGTTGATTCCTGCCCAAGACTTTTGGCGCGACCGCATCGTCAATCATCCCGTTTTAGCGAAGTTGGTATTCCAACGCCGCCAAACGCCGCAAACCATGCTGGTGGCAATACAAAAGTTCGTCAGCCGTCCGTATTTGGTTTTCAGACGACCCGAAGCAGACCTAGTCGCCGCGCAGGAAAACTTTCGGAAAACATGGGAAAAAGTGCGTTCCAAACTGGACGCTTTGGAAGAAACATTCTGGCGCATCCGTCCGATATTAAATGGGCAATCCTATCAAGAAAAAACATTCAAAACCGTCTTTCTCGAACTCCAATCCGCCTCCCAATCCGATACCCTTCCTTCTTTTAGCAAAACGACGGCAGAAAAGCTGCCTATGTTTGCCATAGAAGCTTTAGCATCCAAAGTCAAAAAGGGCAATACTCCCGATGCTGCCGCCTTTGCCGATTTGCAGATATTGGCGAATCTCGGCGCAGATTCGGCTGCCATTGCGCAAGCCGAAGAAGAGACGCTTACCCTGCTCCATCTTGACCTGCTCGACCATCTTAATGCCAGTCTGAACGAACAGAAAAAATCCAAGCGCGAACGCGGTTTCGACGATTTGCTGCTTGATGTTTATGACGCATTAACCGACAACCCGCAGGCCGATTCACTGGCTCAGGCGGTGGCGCAAAACTGGCGCATCGCCTTGATTGACGAATTTCAAGACACCGATCCGCTGCAATACGAGATCTTCCGAAAAATCTTCATCAGCCAAAACAAGCCTTTATTCCTAGTCGGCGACCCGAAACAAGCCATTTACAGCTTTCGCGGCGCCGACATTTACGCCTATCTGCAAGCCGCAGCCGACGCGCAACACAGCTACACGCTGGCGACCAATTACCGCAGCCATGCCAAGCTGATTAACGGCATAGGCGCATTGTTCCGCTGCAAAAACCGTCCTTTCGTCTTGGACGGCATAGACTATACCGAAGTCGGCGCCGCACGTTCCGAAAGCCGGCTTTCGCCGCCGCGCACCGCCATACAGATACGCTGGCTCAACGGCAAAGACGACGAAGTGCTCAACAAAGACATCTTGCGCCGCCGTGCATCCGAATATTGCGCCGACGAAATCGCCCACACGCTCAACGAAGCTGCCGAAGGTCGTCTGAAATTCAAAGACAGACCAGTCGTTTCGGGCGATATTGCCGTCTTGGTCAGGACGTTTAACGAAGGCGTGATGGTGGCAAAAGCGCTGAAAACGCGCGGCATACAAAGCGTTTTGCTCTCAAGAGAATCGGTTTTCACCACGCCCGAAGCCCTCGCCCTTGCCGCGCTGTTGGATTATTGGCTCAATCCCGGACAAATCGGCTCTCTGCGCTTTGTCTTATCCGGCACATTGTTCGGCTACGACGCGCAAGCCCTGTATCAACTCAACCGCAACGAAGCCGAATTATTAAACTGGATAAACACCTCCGCCGAATCCGTTGCCATTTGGCGGAAAAGCGGGATTTATGCCGCGCTGCAACACTTCTCCTCGTTGCACGGCATCGAAACCGGATTGCTTGCACGCGGCGACGAGCGCGGTCTCACCAATTTCCATCAGCTTTTAGAATGCCTCTCCGAAGAAGAAGGACAAAGCCTCAGCCCCGCCGCCCTGCATCAATGGCTCAACGACCAAATCAGCCTGGCGCAAGACCGCTCTGTCGGCGAATCAGGACTGTTACGGCTTGAAAGCGATGAAGCACTGGTCAAAATCGTCACCATGCATGCCTCCAAAGGTTTGCAATATCCTTTGGTCTATTGCCCTTTCGTTTGGGACGCGAAAGACATGAAGCCCTCCGATTGGCAAATCCTCCACACCGCCGACCACACTACGGAACTGCTTGCCAAATCGCAACTCAACGATGAAGACCGTATCCACCTTGCCGACGAAGAAATGGCGGAACGCCTACGCCTGCTGTACGTCGCGCTGACCCGCGCCGAAGAGCAGCTCGTCCTCCATGCCGCGCATTGCGGCGATACCGCCGATTCCCCTTTCGCCTACCTGCTTGAAGGCAGCGCCGACAGCAATCGGGCGGATACCCGCCAAGCTTATGAACAAGAACGCAAAGCAAACAAAGCCCTAGGCGAGCTGCAAATGCTGAAAAACAACTGGCTGCGTTTCCTCAAAAATCCTCCCGAACATACCGACTTCAGCTTTTCCGAAGACGCGCCGCAACCCGCTGCCGCGCAAAACCGCCATCTTTCAGACGACCTCTATCAAGCCGCCGTTATCCCTGCCCGCGGATTTCAGTTCATCCGACATACCAGCTTTACCGGCCTCAGCCGCCAAGTCAAAACCCGAGACGACGAGCGCGAAGAATTACAACCCGCACTCGACCCCGCAGAAACCGCCGCCGAAACAGAAAGGTCGTCTGAAACCGCCCTCCCCGTTTCAGACGACCTCCCAAACACCGACATCCACCATTTCCCGCGCGGCGCCAACGCCGGCGTCTGCCTGCATGAAATGTTGGAAAAATTCGACTTTGCCCAAAGCACCGAAAGCCAAAGCAGCCTGATAGCCGAAACCTTAACCCGCTACGGCTTCGACCTGCTCTGGACAGATGCCGTCAAACAAATGCTCGACACCTGCCGCAAAACACGCCTTGTTGCACAAAGCCTGTCTGAAATCCCACCCGAGCGCCGCCTTCCGGAAATGGGATTTACCCTCTACACCGAAGACTTCAAACTCCATGACCTGCGCCGCTGGTTTGCCCGCGAAAACAGCTCACTGCCACCGGAATGTATCGAAGCCGCGGAAAGATTGGATTTCCAAGACGTACAAGGTTTTCTCAACGGCTTCATTGACATGGTCTGCCAAGATTCAGACGACCTCGTATGCATCATCGACTACAAATCCAACCATCTGGGCGACAGCGCCGAAGCCTATACGCAACAAGCCATGAACGAAGCCGTAGCAGAGCACCACTACTACCTGCAAGCGCTCATCTACGCCATCGCCGTAGCCCGCTATTTCAAACTGCGCGGCAAGCCGTTACCCAAACTCGCCATCCGATACCTCTTCCTGCGCGGATTGGACGGCACGGACAACGGCGTCTGGCAATGGGACTTGGATACCGAATCCTTGGCGCAATGGCTGTAAATGGAATGAAAAAGGTCGTCTGAAAATATATAGTGGATTAAATTTAAATCAGGACAAGGCGACGAAGCCGCAGACAGTACAGATAGTACGGAACCGATTCACTTGGTGCTTCAGCACCTTAGAGAATCGTTCTCTTTGAGCTAAGGCGAGACAACGCCGTACTGGTTTAAAGTTAATCCACTATATGTGCAAGCGTTTTCAGACGACATTTGCTTTGTATTCATGCAATAAACCAGCACCTGTTTATTGTCTGTACTTCCCTTGCCTTATCCCGTCCTACGTTTCATCCGCAAACAAAAAGGTCGTCTGAAATCCCGATATCGGTTTCAGACGACCTGAGAAACTCGAATTATTTGCCTGCTGCTTTTTGCAGAAGAGCGTACAACTCGTCTTTCAGTTTCAATTTAGCTTTTTTCAGCTCTTCGATTTCTTCAGAGCCGCTGGTAACAGGGTTGTTTACCAAACCGGTAATTTTGTCATCCAGCTCGTTATGCTCGTCAAACAATCGTGCAAAATGCGCATCTTCTTGTTTTAATTTTGAAATTAAATCGCGATATTCTGGAAACATTTTGTTTTCCTCTTTCGTTGATATGGATAAAACGGCGCAATGCCAAGAAACTGATGGAAATCTCTATAGTTTCATTATAACAAAGCTATCGCTTTTATTCAGCCTTTTTTATCAGGCTGAGTCTGAGCGATATCAAACCCATTCGTTCGTAGAACAGCTTTTAAAGATCCGTGTTTTGACACAATATAAAGAGAGTAACAAGACATTATTTTCTCAATATTTATCAATACACTGCATAAAACCCGATTAAGCCGCAATCCCAATATAGCGGATTAAATTTAAATCAGGACGGCGTTGCCTCGCCTTAGCTCAAAGAGAACGATTCTCTAAGGTGCTGAAGCACCAAGTGAATCGGTTCCGTACTATCTGTACTGTCTGCGGCTTCGTCGCCTTGTCCTGATTTAAATTTAATCCACCATATATAATGGGTTTCAACGATACGTTAGCTATAAAAGGTCGTCTGAACTAAGAAAAGCTTTTTTTCAGACGACCTTTCGAATGACTCTCGGGATGCGTTATCAATAAAGTGAAAGTTTAACAAAGGCCGTCTGAACAACATAATAATTTCAGACGACCTATTCTCTTCCCATTATTCAAATAAAACGTCTATTCCGTCTTCGCCCAACTCCAATTTTGCATGTTCAGGCATATGCCCTGCGGTTTGCTGCCATTGCAAAAAGCTTTGCGCGATAGCAGGCATGACTTGGCGGTTGAGCAAATGGTCGATATTGCGTGCGCCGCTATCGCCGGTAGTGCAAGAATCAGCCAGAAGCGCTGCAAAATCTTCGCTGTAACTGAGGCGTGTTTGATGGGCTTCGTACAGTCGGTCAGCAATTTTGTCCAGCTTCAGTCTGACGATTTGAGCCAATGCCTCTTTTTCCAACGGACGATAAGGAACAACCTGCATACGCGCCAACAGCGCGGCTTGGAAATGGTCTGTCAGTATCGGACGAATCGCTTCTGCCAACTCTTCCAGACTGAATTCAGGTGTTTCATCGGTTTCAACAGGGTCGTCTGAAACGCCGGCGTTTTCAGACGAGCCATCCGGCATTTGTGCAGAAAGTTCGACTTCAGTGTCCACAATCTGCTCTTGCGCGCTTTGCTCTTTACCCTCTTCCGCAACAGCTTCTTCTGTTTCTTCAGGCTCTTGCGGTTGCAGCAATTGGGTCAATTCGTTTGCACCCAAGTTTGACGTCATCAGGATAACGGTATTTTTGAAATCGATTTCCCGACCTTCGCCGTCACGCATCATGCCTTTATCGAAGACTTGGTAGAAAAGGTTGAGAATGTCTTTATGGGCTTTCTCGACTTCATCCAATAATACAACGCTGTAAGGTTTTTGACGTACTGCTTCGGTCAAAACGCCGCCTTCGCCATAACCGACATAACCCGGAGGCGAGCCTTTGAGTTGGGAAACGGTATGCGCTTCGCGGTATTCGGACAGGTTGATGGTAATCAGCGATTTTTCGCCGCCGAACAGCGCATCTGCCAAAGCCAGCGCCGTTTCTGTTTTACCTACGCCGGACGGACCGCTCAACAGAAATACGCCCAATGGGGAATCGTTGGTTTTTAAACCAGCTTTAGCGGCTCTCAAACTTTGCGCGATAGCATGAATGGCTTCACTTTGCCCAACCACGCGTTTCTCAAGCAGGCTTTCCAGTTGCAGCAGGTTTGCCAGTTCGTCTTTGAGAACGCTGCCTGCGGGGACGCCCGTCCAATCGGCAATAATATCGGCGATTACGGTCTCATCAACGCTGGTGAAAATCAACGGTTTGCCCGCGACAACGGCATCAAGCTGTTGCTGTTTCTCGGTCAGACTGTGTTGCGCGGCTTGTCGCTCTTCAGAAGTCAATTCTGTATTCTTGGCAGCTTCCATCAAGGATTGGATTTCATCCGCCAATTGTTTTTCTTCCTGATATCGGCGGTTCATTTCTTCGCGCTCTTCATTCAATTGGGCAATCTCTTGCTCAACTTGTCGAATGTTATCTTGCTGCGAAGCATTCAGACGACCTAATTGCTTGTCGGCATCCAATGCCTCCAGCTCGCGTTGCAGTGAAGAAATTTGGGCATCCATCAAACCGAAAATATGAGGCACGGTATCCAAACTCATGCGGACGCGTGCGGCTGCCGTATCCAACAAATCTACGGCTTTGTCCGGCAGTTGGCGGCCGGTAATATATTTTCGGGAAAGTTGTACGGCTGCGATGACGGCGGAGTCCTGAATATGGACTTTATGGTAAGCGGCATAACGTTGCTTCAAACCGCGGAGCATGGTGAACGCAGCCTCATCATCGGGTTCGTCAACTTTGACCATTTGGAAACGGCGTTCCAACGCGGCGTCTTTTTCAAAGTATTGTTTGTATTCGCTCCAGGTTGTCGCTGCGATGGTACGCAATTCACCCCGCGCCAAAGCCGGTTTTAAGAGGTTGGCTGCATCCGCGCCGCCTGCACTGTTTCCTGCACCGATTAACGTATGCGCTTCGTCGATGAATAATAAAACGGGTTCTTCAGAATTCTGAACAGCCTCGATAACATTGCGCAGGCGTTGTTCAAATTCGCCCTTCACCCCCGCACCCGCTTGCAGAAGACCTAAGTCCAACACCAATACTTGGGTGTTTTCCAATATCTTAGGCACCTCGCCTGAAGCGATTTTCAATGCCAGACCTTCTACCAATGCAGTTTTACCGACACCCGGTTCGCCAACCAAAATAGGGTTGTTCTTACGGCGACGCGATAAAATATCCATCATTTGACGGATTTCAGTTTCACGTCCAAATACAGGGTCAATACCGCCCTGAGCGGCTTTTTCAGTCAAATTGACGGTAAAACGTGCAAGCGCATCGTTTTGTCCTGCTGTAGCGGTTTGTTGGGGTTTAGATTCCGCTGAAACTGTATGCTGACCTTCTTCTGAAGCCGGCTGCGCAAATGTATTATTCTCACCTTCGATAGAAACTTCGTCCAACCAAGTTTTCAGACGACCTATCTGTGTTTCAGTCAGGCTTAATAAGGGCCATGCTTCCTGCGTCATCAGACGGTAAGGAGATTTCAGCAATGCCTGATATAGGAAAGCCGAACGGATTTCAGATGCACCTTCGTCACTTGCCAACAACCATGCATCCGACAATAAACTAATCAATGATTTAGACAAAGAAGGATTACCACGAACATTGCGTGGAAGTTTGTCCATCGTACTCAACAAAGGATTCCAAATATTTTCTAAATCAATTTCGTAACGCCTCAATAAGGCATTAACGTCTCCATCCCCTAGTTCGAGCAATTTGATAAATAAATGGTCAACCGTAATTTCGGCATGACCTCGTGTTTGACATAAGCCAGCTGCAGCTTCCATCGCCTGCTGACAATGCGTGTTCAGACGACGTAATAATAATGCTTGATCATGTGCAGACATTTGATATCCCTGATGTAAAAATGTGTTATAAAAAAGTGCTACCTTTATCAGGCAGCACTTTATGTGGATTATTAAGCGCGGCTTTCGTTCCAGCTGTCGGAATGAATGATGTTTCCGTCTTTATAAGTCCAAGTGATTTTTTCGTAACGCAATTCAACGCGTTCCAAGTGATTGTAACGTTCGCGAGCAGGATCTTTGATGTTGTGCATTACAGGACCTACTGCTACAACTTTAACGTTGTCCAGTTTGGTATTGAAATACTCTTTCTCTTGACCGGAAGCGTCAATTTGGTACCACTTGATTTCTACTTCTTTCAAAGTTTGACCAGTTGTTACTGCTTTGTACAGGTATGGTGAAGAAGCATCGTATTCTTTGAACAATACGATAGGTTCGTGAACGCGAGTACCTGTCAATTTGCCGGTATTGGCATCCGTAGGAATACGGACATTGTGCAGAAATTCAACGATTTCAACGCTGTCTTCGCGACCATTGACGTCAACAGAACCTTTAATAACGGAACCGCCGTCGTCTTTCAACCACATATAAGCAGGAATTGCCATATTTTTACTCCTTAGTTTTATTGAAAACGCTTTAAGTTGTGATGCTTAAAGCAACTTGTGCTGCATTAGAATTACTGTTTTACAGCTGGAATCAGTATGATCTCAACCCTACGGTTTTTAGCCTTACCTTCTTCCGTCTGATTATCTGCAATAGGTTTGGTATCACCCAATCCTTTAACCTCAAACCGACTTTCCGGAACATTAGAAGAGATAACCAACCAATCTTTGACCGATTGAGCACGTTTTTCCGATAACTGTTGATTGGAAACAGGATTTCCAACATTATCAGTATGTCCTTCAACTAAAATGCGTGTATCAGGATGTGACTCAATTGCTTTTAATGCACCAATCAATGCTTTATTGGCATTATTTTTTAGTTCAAACTGACCTGTTTCAAACAAAGCCAAACTGTCTAAAGTAATAACTACTGGTTTCACAGGTTCCGGTTTTATCGGTTTTGGAGGTGGAGGATCTTTTGGCATTAAGGCTTTTAACTTTGGAATATATAAATCCGCACGATATAACCCTAATCCTAAATGTGCCGGCACACCCTCATCACGGTATTTCTCAAGCAATTGCAAATCCTGCTTTAACAATACCAAATGTTGTTGCCGCTCATTTGAATTTGCCTCAGACCTAACATTTTCTATATGCTGGCTGATTTGTTCTATTAAACGGCTATTGTTTTTCATAGAGAAAAACGAAGCAGATAAAAAACCTAATGCACAAACGGATAATACTTTAAAAAGTATATCAATAGCATGATTTTTATGATAAACGGTATATTTATCTGACAATTCGGTATGAATATATTGAAATTGATTACCTTGATAATTATTGAAAGAATGGATTAACCCTTGTGTATTCTTAGATATGTAAGTTGCCCATACTGATTTGGCTTGGCAGTCTCCATCATCAACTACACTTAAAATGCGTACGTCAACATATTCCCACCCCCCGTCTGTGCGATTCAACAATTGCGCTTCAACGCAATTGAGTGCTTCGATCAGCCAGATATATTGACAGCCGTTTGATTGTTTATTTTGCTGTAAAAACTCAATAGACAGACTTTCTTTAAAATCAGTAAAAAACTGCTTAATATTTAATACATTCCATCTGCCTTGAGTTTTTAAGGCAAAAAATAGCTCTCTTTTATCTGAAGACTCTTTAAAAAGAAAGGGGGCGCGAATAACGAAACTCACAGGTATAGATATACCCATCTTTTTCTGCAAAAACAATATATTGCGCAACCACCCCCGCATAACCATAGACACATCGGAATTTATAGCGGGAGACAACACCAGCTCTATGCTGAGTGAGATTTGTTTACGGGCTATATTCTGAAGCAGATTCCAAACTACAGTGTATAAATGTTCTGGATTAAAAATATTTATATATACTGTGTCATCATATCTCTCGACTAAATTTGACATCTTCACTGCGGAATCAGGCATACGCAAAACGTAGCGCTCGGTAAATCCCGTATTATTTAATTCTGTCGCAATTTGCTGCCAAACTTCTGAACCGATACTGATGTTTTCCTTGTTCTTACGCTGTCTGATTAACCAAACACACAAGATAGCAACAATTGACAAAGCTAGAATACCGCCTTTCAGCATCCAACTAGCTTGCCAATATATTGCCAATACATAAAACAGTATAAGCTCAACTACTATAAAAATAATGAAAGACGAGAGCTTTTGATAAGTCATTATGAAATTACTCTAAATTTATAATGCTTGAGTTTGTTCAGCCAAAGTATCCAGATAGTATCCAAATGCAAAATAAGCTACTACTGCAATAACAGAACAACAGATAAATACCCATATCGGACTAATCGTCAGCAAACTCTTAAGAGGCATGCTTTTACGATCAAGATAGAATATTTGTCCATCTTGAGTTACCGCATTGCTAGACAATCCAGAAACCATTTTTTTCAAGCTATTTTGTGAATTTTGGAGAGCCACTTCATCTAAAATATAACGCCCCTTGAAGCCTAAATTGATTACACTCAAATATGCCTCAGCGATCAAAGAATTAGCACTTCCTGTTTTGCATAGCTTTTCAATTTTGTCGCACAACACATCGCCTGCATTATATGATTGGAAGAAATGTACTTGCATGGGATTCATTTCCCATACTTCCCTATCACTTCCTTGCAGATTCTGCAGTGCAACCTCATCCAAAAGCGCACACTGCGCATAAGAAATCTCTTCAATCTCCTCTGCACTACGCCCAGAGCTTGCTAAATTCTTTCTTAAGTTTTCTACCAAAGTTTTGCAATACTCATACCATGTTGAGGCATGCTCGGGACTAAAACCTGCCGATAATGCGGATACAGTCAAAGCAGTATCTCTTAATTCACTTCGAATCAATGGATTATGGTTCATACTAAATACTCACTACTGCAAATAAGCTTAAATGTAAATTAGGTATAGATGTTGGAACATAAATACTACATACCTGCGATTGCATCATTCTTGAAAATGCCACATGCCGTTTGTCTAATCTAAAGTAAACATTATCCATTCGGAACGGCAAACCAGGAGGAGTTTGATTCAACAACTGCAAAGGCACTCCCATTACTGCCGTATTGATAACGCGTTCCACGTCTTCAGGCGCACCGATTTTGCTGACCAATGGCAATTGCTTCTGCAATTCAGCAAAAACAACGGAATCAGAATGAGCCGAGATATAAAACTCCGCATTATCATCAATCCTGCTGTCAAATATCTGAGCACGCCAGTGTGTAGATTTTGTATGTTCTAACGACAATTCGATGACAGGTGATGGAATTACTTCATCTAACAAACTGCGGATTTTCAACTCCAAACGGTTGAAGGTTCCAAACAAATCAAAGTGATCGTATGGCTCCATCTCATTAACTGATTCACTCACCCTGAATGTGTACAACATACCAAGTAAACGAACCAAGAGCTTATAAAGCTCCTCTGGATGTTGCTGCGGATAATCATTCAAATGTTTCAATTCAGGATAAATCGTATTTAATCCGTGCAAGAACCAAAACAATGTCGAATCAGACACAGAAAAATCGACCGTATTTTCACTACGAGCCCGACGGCGGGCAGATAAGTTATCTATACGGGACAACACCAGCAAAGTGATTCTATTCAGACATGAAAGTAAAACTTCCGATCCTGTAATCGACAATAATGGAGGGATGTAGTCTTTAGACCAAATCAATGCCCCATTCTCGTTTTTCTCCACTACGCCGATGGGGCATGTAATGTAATCGTCATTATCCTCGAAATCAAAACGAATTTGTAAATTTAATTGCTCAACGGCAAGTTCTGCCTCCTCAGCGGAAAATAAATCCTCAACTTGCTCAAACTTTTTCACAAACCGTTTAGGGGTATTTCCAGCACCGTTTTCATCGACCAAATTCGGTACATGCGCTTGATAAACCGGAAGAGCCAGCAACACTGTATTTCTTGCTCTCATAGGCAGGCTATTAATGTCACGAACTTCAACAGAGCCACTGCCCGACTGCAAATCGATCAAGGTTCCGTCCGGCAGACATGCCTGAAGTTCATTCAATTTAATTTTTCCTAACTCAAGCGTCTGCTGATCGAACTCGCAACGAAAACATCCCCACTTGAATTCGCCCATCAATTTTATTACTGTTGCATAAATGTAACTATTAAAAACGTTCTGCTGTTGGAAGTGCTGAGGAGAGAGTAAGACACCCTCTTCCCATAATGGTTTATGAAATTTCACTGTTTATACCTTTTAAATACCTTTTGTCAGATAAATTTTGAATGCAATAGACAACAGTATACCTAACATTTATACTATTTAGATAGAAATATATCCAAATTTAGTATTTATATTTCATTTTGAACAAAAGATTCCCCCTTCAACACATAACAGAGAATAGGATTAGCCGTGAGCAAAAGTTTCCAAAACGAAGTTCCACCTTCACGTATCAATATCAAACTAGACCTCCATACCGGAGGCGCACAGAAAAAAGTCGAGCTTCCGCTCAAGCTTTTAGTCACCGGTGATTACAGCAATGGCCAAGACAAACGCGACCTTGCCGAAAAAGAAAAAGTCAATATCAACAAAAACAACTTTGACTCCGTATTATCTGACTTCAACCCCAAAGCCAACCTGACTGTGAAAAACACCCTCTCCCCAGCCGCTGGCGAGATGAACATCAATTTGAATTTCAAATCTATGCGGGATTTCCACCCGGAACAAATTGCACAAAATGTTCCCGAGCTGCGTGCTTTATTGGCTATGCGCAACCTGCTCCGTGATTTAAAATCCAACCTATTGGACGATTCGGCATTCCGTCGCGAACTGGAAACCATCTTGCGTGACGAAAATCTGTCTGCCGAACTGCGCGACCGCCTCGAAAAAATTGCACCTGTTAACAAATAAAACACAAGGTCGTCTGAAAACACCCGTAAGGATTTAAAATATGCAAAAACGCCAAGAAGCCCAAACAACCGTTATAGAACAAGAAAACACAGCCAGTGTTTATGAAGCGCTGTGCCAAAAAATCAATTTAAACGCCGTCGACTCCGTCATCGACATCGAACAGTTCCAAAGCGCCGAAAAAATGTCCGAAGCCTCTGCGGATGAACGCATCGCAGCAGCGGTCAGCGTATTTTTAAAGATGATTCAGGACTCATCTCAAAAAGTAGAACGCCTCGACAAAAGCCTGCTGGACTACCACATCGCACGCATTGACGAACAGCTCAGCCGCCAATTAGATGAAATCCTCCATAACGAAGAATTCCAAAAAATCGAATCTGCATGGCGCGGTCTGAAATTCTTGGTTGACCGTACAGACTTCCGTCACAACGTTAAAATCGAAATCCTCGACGTCTCCAAAGAAGACTTGATTCAAGACTTTGAAGATGCGCCTGAAATCGTCCAAAGCGGACTGTATCGCCACACCTATAGCAACGAATACGACACCCCGGGCGGCGAACCTATCGGTGCAGTCATTTCCAACTACGAATTTGACCGCAGCCCGCAAGACATGGCTTTGCTGCGCAATATTTCACGCGTCTCCGCCTCTGCGCACATGCCGTTCATCGGCTCTGTCGGCCCATCTTTCTTCGGTAAAGAAAGCATGGAAGAAGTCGCCGGCATTCAGGATTTGGCGAACTATATGGATCGTGCCGAATACATCAAATGGAAAAGTTTCCGTGAGACCGATGATGCACGCTATATCGGTTTGACCCTACCCCGCTTCCTCGCCCGCCTGCCTTACGGTAGTGATACAGTTCCTGTACGCAGCTTCAATTACGAAGAACAAGTTAAGGGCACTGAACACGATCGTTACTTATGGGCAAACGCATCCTTTGCCTTCGCTGCCAACATGGTTCGCAGCTTTATTAACAATGGCTGGTGCGTCCAAATCCGCGGACCTCAAGCCGGTGGTTTGATCGAAGATTTGCCTATCCATATGTATGATTTGGGTACTGGCAACCAAGTGAAAATTCCTACCGAAGTCCTGATTCCTGAAACCCGTGAATTTGAATTTGCCAACTTAGGTTTCGTACCGCTGTCTTTCTATAAAAACCGCGATTACGCCTGCTTCTTCTCGGCCAACTCAGCGCAAAAACCTGCGCTCTACGAAACCAAAGAAGCGACGGCAAACAGCCGCATCAATGCCCGTTTGCCTTACGTTTTCCTGCTTTCCCGTCTGGCTCACTATCTCAAGCTGATCCAACGCGAAAACATCGGTACAACCAAAGACCGCCGTATGCTCGAACTGGAATTGAACACTTGGATAAATACATTGGTTACTGAAATGACAGACCCAAGCGACGAGTTGCAGGCAACTCATCCTTTGCGTGAAGCCAAAGTCTTGGTTGAAGACATCGAAGACAACCCTGGCTTCTTTAAAGTCCGTCTGTTTGCCCGTCCTCACTTCCAAATCGAAGGCTTGGATGTGAACCTGTCCTTGGTATCTCAAATGCCGAAAGAGAAAAAATAAACCATTGGATAACGGTATCGCATGATTTGTCTTCCATATATTCATGCCATGAATCATTAAGACAGCAGACCCTTGGTCGTTTACTGTCGAAGACAATCTAAAATGGTGCTGAACTCAAGCGGTCGTTCTGTATTTGCTACATGAACGACCGCTTTATTTTTTGGCAAATGAAATTCGTTAGGACGACATCGCGTTTTCTCCTTATATTGTCTCAACATATAGTGGATTAACAAAAATCAGGACAAGGCGACGAAGCCGCAGACAGTACAGATAGTACGGAACCGATTCACTTGGTGCTTCAGCACCTTAGAGAATCGTTCTCTTTGAGCTAAGGCGAGGCAACGCCGTACTGGTTTAAAGTTAATCCACTATATTGTCTAACGCACTTCAGCCACCTCCTTGTTCCATTATTCTTTTATAAAAACCAAAAGGTCGTCTGAAACCATTTCAGACGACCTTTTTATGCGTTTATATCTTTACTTTTATTCCCACTCAATCGTAGCAGGCGGTTTGCCGCTTACATCGTAAACCACGCGGTTGATGCCTTTGACTTCGTTGATGATGCGGTTGGACACGCGGCCGAGCAGCGAGTACGGCAGTTCTGCCCAATGTGCGGTCATGAAGTCGCTGGTGATGACTGCGCGCAGTGCGACGACGTAGTCATAAGTGCGCCCGTCGCCCATTACGCCGACGGATTTTACGGGCAGGAACACGGCGAAGGCTTGGCTAGTCAGGTCGTACCAAGACGTGCCGTTTTCGTCGGTAGTGTTGCGCAATTCTTGGATGAAAATATCGTCCGCCTGACGCAGCAAATCGGCGTATTCTTTTTTCACTTCGCCCAAGATGCGCACGCCCAAGCCGGGGCCGGGGAACGGATGGCGGTACACCATTTCGCGCGGCAATCCCAAGGCAACGCCGAGTTCGCGCACTTCGTCTTTAAACAAGTCACGCAACGGCTCAAGCAGCTTGAGTTTCATGTTTTCAGGCAAACCGCCGACGTTGTGGTGCGATTTGATGGCGTGGGCTTTTTTGGTTTTCGCGCCTGCGGACTCGATGACGTCGGGGTAAATCGTGCCTTGCGCCAGCCATTTGGCGTTGGTAAGTTTTTTCTCTTCGGCATCAAATACTTCAATAAATTCCGCGCCGATGATTTTGCGTTTTTTCTCAGGATCGGTAACGCCGGCGAGTTTCGCCATGAATTGCGCTTCGGCATCGACGTGAATCACTTTCACACCCAAGTTGCGGGCGAACATATCCATCACCATTTTGCCTTCGTTCAAGCGCAAGAGGCCGTGATCGACGAACACGCAAGTCAGTTGGTCGCCGATGGCGCGGTGAATCAGCGCGGCTGCTACGGAAGAGTCCACGCCGCCTGACAGACCCAAAATCACTTCGTCGCTGCCGACCTGTTCGCGGATTTTGGCAACGGCTTCTTCGATGTAGTTCGGCATCGTCCAGCTCGGTTGCGCGCCGCAGATGTCCAAGACAAAGCGGTTCAACAGGGCGCGGCCTTGTTTGGTGTGGGTCACTTCGGGGTGGAATTGGATGCCGTAGAATTGTTTTTCGACGTTTTCCATCATGGCAATCGGGCATGACGGGGTATCGCCGATAACGGCAAAGCCGTTGGGCAGTTTGGACACTTTGTCGCCGTGGCTCATCCATACGTCTAGCGTATTCGGCGCGTCGTCGTAAATATCGCGGGTCAGTTCGCTGTCTATGGTTTTGACTTGCGCGTAACCGAATTCGCGCTGGTTGCCGGGCTGCACCTCGCCGCCCAAGTGGTGCGCCATAAACTGCATTCCGTAACAGATGCCCAAAACCGGAATGCCCAAATCGAAAATGCCGGTATCGGCTTGATAGTCGGATTCGTAAACGGAATTAGGGCCGCCGGAGAGGATGATGCCTTTCGGATTGAAGGCTTTGATTTCGTCCAAAGGCATGTCGAAGGAATGCAGCTCGCAGTAGACATGGGCTTCGCGCACGCGGCGGGCGATAAGCTGGGTAACTTGCGAACCAAAGTCGAGGATGAGGATTTTGTCTTGGGTCATGGCGGGAACTTTGCAGAGTGATAGGGAACGGTCTGACTGTTTCAAAACGGGATTCCGATAACAAAACAGGTCGTCTGAAAACGGCGGATTATACCATTTTCAGACGACCTTTGCAGGGAGAGGGGCTTAGTTATCCTGCTGTTTATGCTGCTTATAAGGCACCATATCGCTGCGCGAAAGCAGCAGCAGGCAGCCCAGTATCATCATTCCCAAAGCAACCAGCGGCGAATAGCCGAGCCAATATTGATTGTGCAGATACACCGCCGCGCCGATATACACCAGCAGCGGGCCGGAAACGATAGACTGCTTGTTGACACCGTCCATCACCAAAACTGCAATCCCCGCCACCACCATACCGGCGGATACGATGGTCGAAGTTGCGGGCAGGATGTCCGTCGTTTTCAAAAACCAAACGGCACCGAAGATAATCAAAAACAGCGGCAGGAAAAGCGAAGAGCGAGACATGGCGTTACTCCGTAAAATTTCAGACGACCCTGATTATTGGGTCGCAGGGGTCGTCTGAAAAGCCTGAAGAAAGCAATCTTGGGTATGTTTTTGCAAACATAGGGCTTGATGTGTAAACGGTTGGCACACGTTTGCGGCGGCATCGGCGTCCGGCGGTCAATTCAAGCTGCTATCAGCCTCAGCGTACATTTTTCATCAAACGTTGTTTTTCGCGTTTCCAGTCGGCTTCTTTCAGGCTTTGGCGTTTGTCGTGTTGTTTTTTACCCTTCGCCAAGCCGATTTCCATTTTGATTTTGCCGCGCGTGAAGTGCAGGTTCAACGGCACAATGGTATAACCCGCGCGCTCGGTTTTACCGATGAGCTTGTTGATTTCGGATTGCTTGAGCAAAAGCTTGCGCGGACGGACGGGGTCGGGTTTGACGTGTGTCGAGGCAGTCGGCAGCGCGGTGATGTGGCAGCCGACCAGATAAAAAGCGTCTTTTTTCCAGTAGATATAGCTTTCTTTCAGCTGCACCCGCCCGGCGCGGATGGCTTTGACTTCCCAACCTTCCAATACCAAACCGGCTTCGAGTTGGTCTTCGATAAAGAAGTCGTGAAAGGCTTTTTTATTATTGGCAATACTCATTATTTTGATTCTTCTATACTTTTCAGACGAGCTATTTTATCAGCGCGTCCTAGAAATGAAAATGTTTGAATGTGAATGGATGCGATATGCCGACCGCGCGCCTTACCCTTTATTTTTTTCCATCAATAAAAACAACATGACGGCGTTTAATATCAGGATATCGTCGCTCGAAGCCGCTTGAGTTTCTTTGTGCAAACTGAATTTGCCCTCCCACAACGCCCTCAATTTCTTCAAGCGGTACACCACCGTATCATCGGGTCGGGTAATCAAATAAGTCGGATTGAAGACAAGACCTGTCAGCCAACCCAGATACGGAATCTCTCCTACCATTTTATCCAACACAGCCACCCAAGGATTTTTTTCGCGGATATGGAAGAGCAGTTGACCTTCCGCGTCCTTCACCTGATAGCTGGTGCGCCAAAGCGACTTAACCCCTTCATGTACTACTTTCCCCAACACCGTACCGGAAGCATTCTGAATGACATAGGTCGCACCAAAATCAATAACCCTGTCCGCCTGAATCGTAAACACAGGCGTATTCTGATCGCGATTGGGGAAAACCTGAATCGACTCTTTGAGCTTAAACATTTTCTGCCGCGTATAAGCGATTTCGTTCCCCGCTTCGTCTCTGACAAAAAAATCATTGGCAATGGATAAAAGTTTGAAATGGAAATAAAGCGGAAAGTTCAGACTGCTTACCTCCTTAGAAACACTCATGTTTTCATACATTTTTATATAATCAATCATCATGTTTTCCTTGCCCGTTTACATAGAATATGAATTGAAAGGTCGTCTGAAAGCCATTATGCGGTTTTCAGACGACCTTTTTACACCATTTATTGCGCTTTCAATCGGTTCAACAACGTTTTGACCGTACCGCCGTAATACGCGCTCGAAGTACAGTACACCGTTTCCAAGCCGCATTGCCCTTGCGAACCGTACTTCTTGATACACTGATTCAACGCGACCTGATGGACGCTCTTAAAGCGCGGCGAAGTAATCACTACGGCATTGTTCGTTGTCAGTTTGCCTTCTGCTTTCGGGTAAGCGACGGCGATACAGGTGTTATGAAGCGGAACAACGGATTTACAGCCTGTCGCCTCACCGTTTTGCACGCCGGAAAGCGTGTCCTGCCCGCGGCAAAACGCCTCCAGTTCCGCATTTGCCTCGATTTGCGACATATTTTCTTTAGTCGTTTTAATCAGCAGCGCATCATTGCCGTCATGCGGATTCTGCCACATGGCGAGATAACCATAAGTATCCGCTGCATTCGCGCCCGCTGACAAAATGGTGGCGATAAGTGCCATTACAATCTTTTTCATTATTGATTCCAAATGCTTATGTCGTTAGTTTGACTGCCATTATTATAAAGCAAAGCCCATGGCGAATATATGCCTGCATCACTTTTCGTTTCAAGTCCCTTGTTACAAGGTCGTCTGAAAGCGTTTCTTCTACGAAGTTAAAACGGATATAACACATTTCGTCAAAATCCAATAGACAAAGGTTTCAGCTATACTGTCGGCTGTCGCGGCGTTGGTTCATTTTGCCATGTGCAGTCTTCAAGCCCTCGCCCGATATCGATAACCGATTCATTTCGCTCTATTTATTTCCCAGTCAACCCCAAAAAGGAAACCCTTATGGCTCAAATTACCTTCCACGACAACCCTGTCCATACTTCCGGCGACCTGCCAGCCGTCGGTCAAACCGCGCCTGCATTCAGCCTGACCGCTGCCGACCTGTCCGATAAAACTTTGGCGGATTTTGCGGGCAAGCGCAAAGTTTTGAACATTTTCCCAAGTGTCGATACCGGCGTATGCGCCCAATCCGTGCGTACCTTTAACCAACGCGCGTCTTCTTTGGATAACGCGGTCGTATTGTGCATCTCCGCCGACCTGCCGTTTGCCCAAGCCCGCTTCTGCGGCGCGGAAGGTTTGGACAATGTGGTGAACCTGTCTACGTTCCGCAGCAGCTTTGCCGCTGATTACGGCGTCGCCCTGACCGACAGCCCTTTGCGCGGACTGACTGCGCGCGCCGTTGTGGTTTTGGACGAAAACGACAAAGTCCTGCACAGCGAATTGGTTGCTGAAATTGCCAACGAGCCTAATTACGACGCGGCTTTGGCTGTTTTGTAAACAAGGGTTTTAAAGCTGAAAAGGTCGTCTGAAAAGTTTCAGACGACCTTTTGTCTTTCTTCCTAAACTATTTCGCAGGCGGCTTCAATTCAAACACTTCGGGATGCGCCTTGAAATACTCTACGGCGATAAATCCGCCGCCGATGATGATCACCAGAAACACCGCCATGACAATCATGGCAAGGATGAATTTGTCCGAAGGATGGGCGTCGGGCTTGCGTTTATCCGCCATTATTGCATCTCCGAGAGCCAGTCGCGGGCGGTGAGAAACTCGTTCAGCCGCGCTTCGGGCGAACCTTCTTCCGGCGCGTATTGATACTCGAAACGCACCAAAGGCGGCATGGACATCAAAATGCTTTCAGTGCGCCCGCCGCTTTGCAGGCCGAACAGCGTACCCCTGTCCCAAACCAAATTAAATTCCACATAACGCCCGCGCCGGTAAAGCTGGAAATCGCGTTCGCGTTCGCCATATGGCGTGTTTTTGCGTTTCGCCACAATCGGCAGATACGCTTCGATATAGCCTTCGCCGACCGCCTTGATGAAATTCAGGCAGGTGTCGAAATCCCAGCGGTTCAAATCGTCGAAAAACAAACCGCCCACGCCGCGCGTTTCGCCACGGTGTTTCAGGTAAAAATATTCGTCGCACCATTTTTTGAACTCGGGATAAACCGCTTCCCCAAACGGCGCGCACACGTCCCGCGCGACCGTGTGCCAGTGCAAAATATCTTCTTCAAACGGATAAAACGGCGTCAAATCAAAGCCGCCGCCGAACCACCACACAGGCTCGCCGCCTTCCGGATACGCGATAAAAAAGCGCACGTTCGCATGGCTGGTCGGCACATACGGATTTTTCGGATGAATCACAAGCGACACGCCCATCGCCTCAAACGCCGCGCCCGCCAGTTCAGGGCGGTGCGCCGTCGCCGAAGCAGGCATTTTGCTGCCCTTCACATGCGAAAAATTCACGCCCGCCTGCTCGAATACCGCGCCGTTTTTCAACACGCGGGTTTCGCCTACGCCCAATTTGCCCGTCCATTCTTCACGCGCAAACACCGCCCCGCCGTCTTCTTGCTCAAGCGCGGCGCAGATTTGGTTTTGCAGGTTTTTCAATACGGTTAAAACGGCTTCGGTGTGCATGGCTGGTTCCTTATGGATGGGGTCGTCTGAAAACCGTATTTTAATACGGCGCGGCGGATATTTATCAGAATTGCTGAAAAACGGGATGAAACAAAGTTCGCAATCTCTCAAAAGGTCGTCTGAAATCTTGGATTTAAGTTTTCAGACGACCTTTTTGCGCTTAATACTGTTTGCGTCTCGTCTGAAAAAACGCCTGTAAAACGGCTTTGCATTCGTCTTCCAAAATGCCGCCTTTGATTGCCGTGTGTTTGTTCAGCAGCGGGTTGGCAAACAGATTGACTACGCTGCCTGCCGCGCCGGTTTTGGGTTCTGCCGCGCCGTAGATGACGCGGCGGACGCGGGCTTGGATGATGGCAGAGGCGCACATGGTGCAGGGTTCTAGCGTGATGTAGAGGTCGCACTCGTCGAGGCGGTAGTTTTGAAGGGTGGCACCCGCGGCGGCAAGGGCGCGGATTTCGGCGTGGCGGCTGATGTCGTGGTCGCTGACGCAGGTGTTGTGTGCGGCGGCGATGATTTGATTGTTGGAGACGACGACCGCGCCGACAGGGATTTCGCCGATACGGACGGACTGTTCTGCCTGCACTAAGGCAGCGCGCATGAAGGTTTCCATTTCAGACGACGTGGGGAAAACGGCAACGGGCGGATGGTTTTTGACGGCTTGTTCCAAAGCGGTTTTCTGCGTTTGCGGCAGCTCTTGCGGTTTGATACCGAGCAACAAGGCTTCGAGTTGCCAAAGCGTGCTGCGGGTAACGGTCAGTCCGGCGGCCTTGAGCAGCAGAAAAGCTTGGACGGAACCCGTGTCGCGCAGTTCTTCTACGCTGCGGATGCCGAGGGTTTGTAGGGCGGCTAAGGTTTGCGGGGCGACGGGCGGCGTGGTCAACAGGGTCGTCATGGCTTTTAGATTTGGAAATGGCGGCGGACGAGTGCCAAGGTCGTCTGAACGTGGTCGCCGTCGGTATAGGGGTCGATGCTGTGCGCCAATGGGATTTTGCGCAGCCAAGTGAGTTGGCGTTTGGCAAGTTGGCGGGTAGCGGCGATGCCTTTTTCGACAAAGGTATCGTAATCGGTCAAGCCTTCGAGGTAATCCCATGCCTGCCGGTAGCCGACGCAGCGCATGGAGGGCATATCGGCGGTCAGCTCGGGATATTTTTGGCGCAGGGCGCGCATTTCGTCGATGAAGCCTTGTTCCAGCATTTGTGTGAAACGGCGGGCGATGTTTTCGTGCAGCAAGGCGCGGTTTTCGGGAATCAGGGCGGTGGTACAGAGGTCGAGCGGCGGAGTGTAATCGGCTTCTTCGGCAAAATGCGCACTCAAGGACTTGCCGGTCAGTCGGTACACTTCCAAAGCGCGTTCGATACGTTGGCTGTCGTTCGGTTTCAGACGACCTGCGGTTTCAGGGTCTATGGTTTGCAGGTTTTGATACAGATGCGCCAAGCCGTATCGTTGTTTTTCTTCCTGCAACCGGGCGCGCACGGCGGCATCGGCTTCGGGCAGGTCGTTCAAGCCCTCTGTCAGCGCGTGGAAATACATCATCGTGCCGCCGACAATCAAAGGCAGCATGCCGCGCGCGTGGATTTCCTCCGCCAGCCGCACGCAGTCGCCGACAAACTCCGCAGCGCTGTAAGATTCCGTCGGCAGGATGATGTCGATAAGGTGGTGCGGCACGGCATCAAGCTCGGCAGCCGTTGGCTTTGCCGTGCCGATGTCCATATCGCGGTACACCAGCGCGGAATCGAGGCTGATGATTTCAACCGGCAGGGCTTCGGCGATTTTCAAGGCGAGGGCGGTTTTCCCGCCGGCAGTCGGGCCGAGTATGGCAAAGGCTTTTGGGGTGTTCATATCAAAAGGGGCGTGGGGAAACGGACGGATTATAGCAAAAGGTCGTCTGAAATCATTGCTTCATTCATGATAAATATCTGTATCGACACTTGATTTCCCCCAATTTTTCTCGAACTGTGAAGAAGTCGAAATATCGCTCTGCCCTAGTTTCTTTAATCTAAAGCAGGTAGAATGGCAACCGTTGCCTGATGCGGGCGAACACCCGCATCAGGCAACGAACACTACCAAAATACAATCATATATAAATAATTTAGGAGCACTAAAATGGAACATAAGCTGCCACAACTGCCTTATGAACTGGACGCATTGTCCCCGCATCTGAGCAAAGAGACTTTGGAGTTCCACTACGGCAAACACCATCAAACCTACATTACCAATCTGAACAATCAAATCAAAGGCACTGAATTTGAAAACCTGTCTTTGGAAGAGATTGTGAAAAAATCTTCAGGCGGCGTGTTCAACAACGCAGCCCAAACTTGGAACCACACCTTCTACTGGCTGAGTTTCACGCCTAAAGGTCAAGGCAAACCTTCCGGCGAACTGGCTGCCGCCATCGACGCCAAATGGGGCAGCTTCGAGAAATTCCAAGAAGCGTTCAATGCTTGCGCGGCAGGTACTTTCGGTTCCGGTTGGGCATGGTTGGTGAAAACCCCTGCCGGCGAATTGGATCTGGTTTCCACTTCCAACGCGGCAACTCCGCTGACCACTGAAAACACTCCGCTGCTGACCTGCGACGTATGGGAACACGCCTACTACATCGACTACCGCAACAGCCGCCCCAACTACCTGAAAGGTTTCTGGGAAATCGTCAACTGGGACGAAGTCGCCAAACGCTTTGCCGCTTAAGCTGAACGTTTAAAATAAAATGTCGTCTGAAATCGATTTTCAGACGACCTTTTTGTTGAAGACCGTGATATCAATGTTAATGTTACTTAATACCCGCTATTGATTTGACTTTAGCATCAGCCTCTTTTCGCTGGACGGCTTGGTTTCGAGCCGAAAGAATCGTTGGCTTTACGTTTGCCTTTGAAGCCTTCGCCGCCTTTCTTAAATCCTTCTTTTTTGAAACCCTCGCCGCGCGATTTGCCGCCGAAGCCTTCTTTGCCCGGTTTCTTATCACCGCGCCAGCCGCCGGATTTTCTATCACCCCAGCCGCCTTTACCTTTCGGTTTACCGCCTGCGGATTTGCGCTTGCGGGTCGGCTCCATGCCTTCGACGGTCACTTCGTTCAGCTTACGGTCGATATATTTTTCGATTTTGTGTACTTTGATGTATTCGTTCACTTCGGCAAAGGTAATCGCAATACCTGTGCGCCCTGCCCGTCCGGTACGGCCAATGCGGTGAACGTAGTCTTCCGCCTGTTTCGGCAGGTCGTAGTTGATAACGTGGGTGATGGTCGGTACGTCGATACCGCGTGCGGCAACGTCGGTGGCAACCAAAATTTTGCAGCGGCCTTTGCGCAAATCCATCAACGTGCGGTTACGCCAGCCTTGCGGCATGTCGCCGTGCAGGCAGTTGGCGGCAAAACCTTTTTCGTACAAATCGTCGGCGATGACTTCGGTCATGGCTTTGGTGGATGTGAAGATCACGCATTGGTCGATATTGGCGTCGCGCAGGATGTGGTCGAGCAGGCGGTTTTTGTGGCGCATATCGTCGCAATAAAGCAGCTGCTCTTCGATTTTGCCTTGGTCGTCCACGCGCTCGACTTCGACGACTTCAGGGTTTTTCGTCAGTTTGCGTGCCAGTTTGCCGACCGCACCGTCCCAAGTGGCGGAGAATAATAAAGTCTGACGGTCGGTCGGTGTGGCTTCGACGATGGTTTCGATGTCGTCGATAAAGCCCATGTCCAACATACGGTCTGCTTCGTCCAAAATCAGCACTTCCAAACGGTCAAAATCGACTTTGCCGCTTTGCATCAAGTCCATCAGACGACCCGGAGTGGCGACAATCAGGTCAACCGGTTTGCTCAGGGCGCGGGTTTGGTAGCCGAACGATGCGCCGCCGACGATGCTGACGGTACGGAACCAACGCATATTTTTGGCGTACGCCAGCGCGTTTTTCTCGACTTGCGCCGCCAATTCGCGGGTTGGGGTCAACACCAACGCGCGCGGGCCTTTGCCAGGTTTTTCGCTGCGTTTGGTCAGCCGCTGCAAAGTCGGCAGCAGGAATGCGGCAGTTTTGCCGGAGCCGGTTTGCGCCGAAGCCATGATGTCGCGGCCTTCCAAAGCAAACGGAATGGCTTGCGCCTGAATCGGCGTCGGGCTTTCGTAACCCTCGCTGCTTACGGCGGACAAAATGTTTTTATCAAGGTTCAAATCGGCAAATTTAATAGACATGGCTATCCTAAAAAGACAACAACGCGCACGCCTGAACAGTTTTCAGACGACCTGAAGCAAAGGAAAGTAACGATACGGGAAATGTGAAGTTACAGGGTTGTCGCAAGCATCTTGCTTGTAGTTAACATCGACGACAACCTGCACAGAAAGGCTTGGCAAATAAGCAAGCAATAAAAGAAACGCGCCCGAAACGGCGTTTTAGGTTGGAAGACGATGGCTTCGTATAAAAAGGCGAACGGCGGATAATAAAGTAGAACCCTGCCGAGGTCAAGCAAAACAGACTTTTTTCGCAAAATCAAGCTATAATGACGCATCAATCAACTTACCGTAAAGCCGTCATGAACCTTCTCAAAACCGCCGCCCTATTACCCACCCTTACCGTGTCCCTGTTATTGAGCGCGTGCGGCGGTTCGGAAGCCTATCGCGGCGAATGGAAGGCAATGGCGCCCGACGGCTCGAAAGCCCAAATCAGCTTCGCGGAAAAAAGTTTTACCGTAAAAGACGAAAAAGGCGCGCAAACCGTTTACGAATACACCCAAAACAAATACCAATATGAAAACGGCAGAACCAGCTACGGCATTGATATTAAAAACAGCTCTGAAATGCTGATTATTTTTCCGTTTAAAGGCAACGAGACCCGTGCCGCCATGACCGCGCCCGACAATACGCTTATTTATACCCTTGACCGCAACAACTACGTCCCCGCCCAAGAATTCTGGAAACTTCCCCGATAAGGCCGTCTGAAACCATGACCGACATCACTCCCTTCGCCAACCGCATGGGCAAAAACATCAAACACCTCATGAAATGGGCGAAACGCAACGGCATCGAAGCCTGGCGCATTTACGACCGCGACATCCCCCAATTCCCCTTTGCCGTCGATGTTTACGGCGACCAAATCCACCTTCAGGAATACGATACCGGCTGGCTGATGCAGCCCAAAGAATACGAAGCGTGGCTTGCCGAAGTATTGGAAGCCGTCGCCTTCGTTACCGGTTTTGCGCCCGAACAAATCCACCTCAAACGCCGCGAACGCCAAAAAGGCCTGCAGCAATACGAAAAAACCGGCAAAACCGGCGACGATTTCGTCATCACCGAAAACGGCCGCAAGTTTTGGGTCAACCTCGACAAATACCTCGACACCGGCCTCTTTCTCGACCACCGCAACACGCGCAAAAAAGTCGGCGAAACCGCAGCGGGCAAACGCTTCCTCAACCTGTTTTCCTACACCGGCAGCTTCACCGTCTATGCAGCCACCGGCGGCGCAACGTCCAGCGAAACCGTCGATTTGTCCAACACTTATCTCGATTGGGCAAAACGCAATTTCGAGCTCAACGGCATCAGCCCCGAACAACACCAAATCGTCCGTGCCGACGTGTTCCAATACCTGCAAAACACCGCCGCCGAAGGCAAACAGTTCGACCTTATCGTCATGGATCCGCCCAGTTTCTCCAACAGCAAAAAGATGCTCGACATCCTCGATATCCAGCGCGACCACAAAAAATTAATTGACGGCGCAATGAACCTACTCGCTTCAGACGGCATTTTGTACTTCTCCAACAACTTGCGCAGCTTCGTCTTGGACGACTCGGTATCAGAACAATACGCCGTCAAAGACATTTCCAAACAATCCGTTCCCGACGATTTCCGCAACAAGAAAATCCATCAATGCTGGGAAATCAGACACAAAGCCTGACCATCCTCAGTCGTTGCTTGAAAGCCCCAACGCTTTATCCGACTTTACTTTTCAGACGACCTCTCAGGCTTATACGTCCAAAGGTCGTCTGAAAACTGGCAAAACGGCTTTCAGACGACCTCATCAAGCTTGATTCAAGCCCCCTCATCCCCATTTTCAGCCTATAAAACGGGTTGGGATACCATCTGTCACTCAGCTATATAGTGGATTAAATTTAAATCAGGACAAGGTGACGAAGCCGCAGACAGTACAGATAGTACGGCAAGGCGAGGCAACGCCGTACTGGTTTAAAGTTAATCCACTATACAAGTCCCGCCCCGCTTCACGGTATAATCAGCCCCATATCACTTCACAACAAGGAACACACAAGATGGATTGGAAAGGACGCGAACAGAGTCAAAACGTAGAAGACCGACGCGGCAGCAGTGGAGGCGGCGGTGGAAGAACGCCCGGCATCCTCGGCATCATCGTCGTTTTGGTCGGTGCTTATTACGGCGTCGATTTGAGCGGCTTGGTCGGCACGCCTTCCATGGGTACAGGCTCGACCCAAACCTCCCAGCTCAAACCTCAGGAAGAAGCCGAGCTGAACGAACTTGCCCGCGTCGTCCTCGCCGATACGGAAAAAGCTTGGGGCAGCTATTTCAAACAACACGGACAAAATTACACCCCGACCACGCTGGTGTTATACAACGGCGGCACATCCACAGCCTGTGGCATGGGTCAATCGGCAATGGGTCCGTTTTACTGCCCGGGCGACCAAAAAGTCTATCTCGACTTAGACTTCTATAGAGATATGCAGACCAAACTCAACTCTGCCAGCGATGCCGCGTTTGCCTACGTCATTGCACACGAAGTCGGGCACCACGTTCAAAACCTGCTCGGTATCCTGCCCAAAGTCCACAGAATGCAGCAACAGGTCGGCAAAAAAGAAGCTAACGCCCTTTCCGTCAAACTCGAATTGCAGGCGGACTGCTACGCGGGCATTTGGGGGCATTACGCCGTCAACAATAATATCTTCAAAGCCGAAGACATCACTAAAGCCATGCTGGCTGCCGAATCCGTCGGCGATGACCGCCTGCAGAAAGAGGGGCAGGGCTACGTCGTTCCCGACAGTTTTACACACGGCTCGTCCGAACAGCGCATGGCATGGCTCAAACGCGGTTTGGACAGCGGCGACATCAACCAATGCAACACTTTCGGTAACTGATTGAAACCGCAGCAAATGTTATTTGATATAACCCCCAAAGGTCGTCTGAAAGCCTTCAGACGACCTTTGCCTATGTTAGAATAAGCCCGTTTTCCATTCACAATCACAAAGGAAACCATCATGGCAAATATTGCCCGCGACATCTTCAAAGCCTACGACATCCGAGGCATTGTCGGCAAAACCCTGACCAACGAAGCCGCCTACCTTATCGGCAAAGCCATCGCCACCCAAGCCGCCGAAAAAGGCATCACCCGCATCGCACTCGGACGCGACGGACGCTTGAGCGGTCCCGAATTGATGGAACACATCCAACGCGGCTTTACCGACAGCTGCATCGACGTCCTCAATGTCGGCATGGTCGCCACCCCCATGCTTTATTTCGCCGCCATCAACGAATGCGGTGGCAGCGGCGTGATGATTACCGGCAGCCACAACCCGCCCGATTACAACGGTTTCAAAATGATGCTCGGCGGCGAGACCCTCGCAGGCGAAGCCATCCAAGAGTTGCTCGCCCTGATCGAAGCCGACAAACTGACCGCTTCCGACAAAAAAGGCAGCGTCACTGAAAAAGACATCTCAAGCGAATACCATAACCACATCGTCGGCCACATCAAACTCAAACGCCCGATGAAAATCGCCATCGACGCGGGCAACGGCGTAGGCGGCGCGTTCGCAGGCAAACTCTATAAAGGCTTGGGCAACGAAGTAACCGAACTTTTCTGCGAAGTGGACGGCAATTTCCCCAACCACCATCCCGACCCATCCAAACCGAAAAACCTGCAAGATTTGATTGCCGCACTGAAAAACAGCGATGCCGAAATCGGCTTGGCGTTTGACGGCGATGCCGACCGCTTGGGCGTCGTCACCAAAGACGGCAACATCATCTATCCCGACCGCCAGTTGATGCTGTTCGCCCAAGACGTTTTAAGCCGCAATCCCGGCGCGAAAGTCATCTTCGACGTGAAATCCACCCGCCTGCTGGCTCCGTGGATTAAAGAACACGGCGGCGAACCCGTCATGGAAAAAACCGGCCACAGCTTCATCAAGTCCGCTATGAAAAAAACCGGCGCGCTGGTTGCCGGCGAAATGAGCGGACACGTCTTCTTCAAAGAACGCTGGTTCGGCTTCGACGACGGTCTGTATGCCGGTGCGCGCCTCTTGGAAATCCTGTCCGCCTTCGACAATCCGTCTGAAGTGTTAAACAACCTGCCGCAAAGCATTTCCACGCCCGAACTCAATATCGACCTGCCCGAAGGCAGCAACGGCCATCAGGTTATCGACGAACTCGCCGCCAAAGCCAAATTCGAAGGCGCGACCGAAATCATCACCATCGACGGTCTGCGCGTCGAATTCCCCGATGGCTTCGGTCTGATGCGCGCTTCCAATACCACGCCGATTTTGGTGTTGCGCTTCGAGGCAGATTCCGACGAAGCCATTGAGCGGATTCAAAACCAGTTTAAAGCCGTCATCGAAAGCAATCCCGCGCTTAAATGGCCGCTGTAAACGGTTAACGCTTTAAATCCCAAAAGGTCGTCTGAAAACCGATATTGCAGGTTTTCAGACGACCTTTTATAGTGGATTAACTTTAAATCAGGACAAGACGAAGCAACACCGTACTGGTTTAAAGTTAATCCACTATATTTCGATGTTTCCGCTCTTTAAACTCAGTCAGGGCAACGCCCTACTATTCCAAGCCAATACGCCCAAACTTCCCCATCAAAGACCTTTGACTTCCATCAAACAAAATTATCTTCTTCAAAAAACGCCCGTTGTCCTTTACCCAAGAAAATAAATGCGTTCACATCCTTATCAAATACTCAAATATTGCTTATTGGATAAATACACAGCCGACGCATCGGCAAATTATTGTTCAAAACATAAAAAAATAGAGCCATTTATATAAAAATTAACCACCCAATTAACATTAAATACCAAGCATTCAAACCCACTCCAACCCATACGAAAAAATCCACACCGTTTTCAGACGACCCCAACCCGATTAAAAGCCTATTTTCCCAAGCATTTCAGGCTACTATGCACAAACAGCTTCTTACAGTATGATGGACTTCTCAATTTTGCCTTAAGCCTGCATGAGTTTCCGCAGCGCAGGCAGCAGGAATCAGGCTTCCAAACAAATCCAACCTCAACTCGGAGTAAACATCATGTTGACCCAGACCCAACAGGTCGATTTGACCCTGCATCATCTCAAAGAGCGCGCCTTGGCAGAATATAGCCCACAACAGCGTGCGACCGTCGAAGCTTCCGAAGACTGGAAACAGTTTGACAGACGTTTGAACGAGCATTTTCCCAAGCTGATGCACGAGCTGGACAACGTTTACAACGACAACGAAGCCGTCCTGCCCATGCTGGAACAACTGATTGCACAAGCATGGCAAAGCTATTCCCAACGCGACAAGTCTCTGAAAGCGATTGATGCCGCGCGTGAGAGCGATCCCGATTGGATTTTGTCCAACAAACAGGTCGGCGGCGTGTGTTATGTCGATTTGTTCGCGGGCGATTTGAAAGGCTTAAAAGCCAAAATCCCTTATTTTCAAGAGCTAGGGCTGACTTATCTGCACATGATGCCCCTGTTTAAATGTCCCGAAGGCAAAAGCGACGGCGGCTATGCAGTCAGCAGCTACCGCGATGTCAATCCTGCTTTGGGTACGATAGACGATTTGCGCGATGTCATTGCCGCGCTGCACGAAGCGGGTATTTCCGCCGTCGTCGATTTCATCTTCAACCACACTTCCAACGAACACGAATGGGCGAAAGGCTGCGCCGCCGGCAATCCGCTTTTCGACAATTTCTACTACATCTTCCCCGACCGCTGGATGCCCGACCAATACGACCGCACCCTGCGCGAAATCTTCCCCGATCAGCATCCGGGCGGCTTCTCCCAATTAGAAGACGGACGCTGGGTATGGACGACGTTCAATTCCTTCCAATGGGATTTGAATTACAGCAATCCTTGGGTATTCCGCGCCATGGCGGGCGAAATGATGTTCCTCGCCAATTTGGGCGTTGACATCCTGCGTATGGACGCCGTTGCCTTCATTTGGAAACAAATGGGCACTTGCTGCGAAAACCTGCCACAAGCCCATGCCTTAATCCGCGCATTCAACGCCGTCATGCGCATCGCTGCACCTGCCGTGTTCTTCAAATCCGAAGCTATCGTCCACCCCGACCAAGTCGTCCAATACATCGGACAAGACGAATGCCAAATCGGCTACAACCCGCTGCAAATGGCATTGTTGTGGAACACCCTCGCCACCCGCGAGGTCAACCTGCTCCACCAAGCCCTTTCCTACCGCCACAACCTGCCCAACCATACCGCATGGGTCAACTACGTCCGCAGCCATGACGACATCGGCTGGACGTTCGCCGACGAAGACGCATCGCAATTCGGCATCCACGGCTACGACCACCGCCAATTCCTCAACCGTTTCTTCGTCAACCATTTCGACGGCAGCTTCGCGCGCGGCGTCCCTTTCCAATACAACCCCAACACCGGCGACTGCCGCGTCAGCGGCACTGCCGCCGCCCTCGCCGGTCTGGCGCAACACGACCCACACGCCGTTGACCGCATCAAACTCTTGTACAGCATCGTCCTGAGTACCGGCGGTCTGCCGCTGATTTATCTCGGCGACGAAGTCGGCACGCTCAACGACGACGACTGGTCAAGCGACAGCAATAAGAGCGACGACAGCCGCTGGGCGCACCGTCCGCGTTACAACGCCGAGTTGTACGAACAACGCCACGACTCATCAACCGCGGCAGGACAAATCTATCAAGGTCTGCGTCACATGATAGACATCCGTCAAAACAACCCGCGCTTGGGCGGCGGCCGTCTGGTTACCTTCAACACCAACAACAAACACATCATCGGCTACATCCGCAACAACGCGCTTTTGGCGTTCGGCAACTTCAGCGAACACGCGCAAACCATCAGCGCGCACACCCTGCAAGCCATGCCCGCCCGCGCCAAAGACCTCATCAGCGGCGAGACCGTGGCACTGAATCAGGATTTGGTGCTGCGCCCCTACCAAGTGATGTGGCTCGAAATTGCCTGATGATTGAAGCGACTTAAAAACGCAAAGGTCGTCTGAAAACCGGTATTTTCCGTTTTCAGACGACCTTTTTGACAAAACTGATGTTCCACACATAATCTGTCCGCCGCCTTTTTATAGTGGATTAAATTTAAACCAGTACGGCGTTGCCTCGTCTTAGCTCAAAGAGAACGATTCTCTAAGGTGCTGAAGCACCAAGTGAATCGGTTCCGTACTATTTGTACTGTCTGCGGCTTCTTCGCCTTGTCCTGATTTTTGTTAATCCACTATACATGATGAGCGCAAGTTCATTCCCTGATTCCCAATCCAACAAATAAATCTCTAAAAAATCGTCATTCAACAGCCATTCGGTTCGCATCCCAAAGCCTGAAAGAGCAAGCCGCCTTTCAGACGACCTCCTGCCAAATCAGTTACAATTCATCCCTATGAACACAACCGAATCAAACGTTTCGGAAACGCCGCCCGTCCGCCCGTCCCGCTGGCTACCGCTGCTTTTGGCGATTGCGATTTTCATGCAGATGCTGGACGCGACGATTCTGAACACCGCCCTGCCCGAAATTGCCAAAGATTTCCAAGTATCGCCGCTCAATATGCAGCTGGCGGCGATTTCCTATACGCTGACCGTCGCCCTGCTGATTCCTTTAAGCGGCTATTTGGTGGACAGGTTCGGCACTAAAAACGTATTTTTCGGCTCGGTCGGCATTTTCATGCTTGGATCGGCATTGTGTGCAGCGGCAACCAATCTGCCCATGCTGGTGATGGCGCGGGTGATTCAGGGCATAGGCGGGTCGATGTTGGTACCCGTGCCGCGCCTAACGATTTTGCGCGTGTACGACAAATCCCAACTCTTAAACGCCATCAATTATGCCGTAATGCCCGCGCTGATCGGCCCGATATTCGGTCCTTTGGTCGGCGGCTATTTGGTCGAATACGCATCTTGGCATTGGATTTTCCTGCTGAACCTGCCCATAGGGCTGCTTGGCGTCTTGCTGGGCTGGCGGATTATGCCCGATGTCAAAGGCGAAAATACCACGCTGGACTTGAGCGGCTACCTGACTTTCGCTTCGGCGGCGTGTCTCTTGATGTTGGCAGTGGAAATGGTGTCCCACTCTGGCGCAGTTTGGTTTTCGCTCTTGCTCGCCATCGGCGGTACGGCATTCGCCCTGCTCTACTACCGCCACATGAAAACCGCCGCCAACCCGATTTATGCGGCGGATTTGTTCCAAGTCCGCACCTTCCGACTGGGTCTGACAGGCAACCTGTTCAGCAGGCTCGGCATCAGTTCCATCCCCTTTTTGCTGCCGCTATTGTTTCAAGTCGCATTCGGATTTGCCGCCAGCATATCCGGCTGGCTGGTCGCCCCCGTCGCTTTCGCCTCGCTTGCCGTCAAACCGCTCATCAAACCCCTGATGTCGCGCTTTGGCTACCGCAGCGTGTTGATTTGGAACACGCGCCTCCTCGCCATATTGATTATGCTGCTTGCCCTACCCGACGCGGACACGTCCTTAAGCGTATGGATTGTCCTGCTGCTCCTCATCGGCATCTGCAACTCCATCCAATTCTCCGCCATGAACACCCTGACCATCGCCGACCTGCGCGCGCACCAAACCGGCAGCGGCAACAGCCTGATGGCAGTCAACCAACAACTCGCCATCAGCCTCGGCATTGCGCTCGGCGCGCTTATCCTGCAAAACTGGTCACAAAGCAGCTTCACCGCAGGCAACCTCCACCTTTCATTCCGCCTTACCCTGCTTTCCATCGGCTTGATTACCCTCGTCTCCAGCATCATATTCAGCCGCCTGCACATTTCCGATGGACGCAATCTAACGACTTCAAAAAAATAGGTTAAAATGCGAACCGTATAAACATCGAACTTCTTTTCAGACGACCCTTCTAAATATAGTGGATTAACAAAAATCAGGACAAGGCGACGAAGCCGCAGACAGTACAGATAGTACAGAACCGATTCACTTGGTGCTTCAGCACCTTAGAGAATCGTTCTCTTTGAGCTAAGGCGAGGCAACGCCGTACTGGTTTAAAGTTAATCCAATATAAAAACACCGTTTCAGCGCAGAAGGTCGTCTGAAACACCCTCAAGAATGAAAAAAATCCATCTCATCCTTATGCTTCCGGTTTTTCTGACAGGTTGCGCCGGTCTCCCCTCACTGGAAGAGCGCCCTGAGAGCCACTATCTGGACATCCCCTCCGCCCCACGCATGGATGCCCTGCTCAACACCGCCTCTAGCAAAACCAGCGGCGATATTTCCAATGTCTATCTGCTCAACGACGCACACGAAGCCTTCGTCGCCCGCGCCGCTCTGATTGAAGCCGCCGACCACACCCTAGACCTCCAATACTACATCTGGCACAACGACATCTCCGGCAAGCTCATGTTCAACCTTATCCACCGTGCCGCCGAACGCGGCGTACGCGTGCGCCTGCTGCTTGACGACAACAACACCAACGGGCTGGACAACGTCCTGCTCGCCCTTGACAGCCATCCCAATATCGAAATCCGCCTGTTTAACCCCTTCGTCCGCCGCAAATGGCGCGCGCTCGGCTATTTAACCGACTTCCCGCGCCTCAACCGCCGGATGCACAACAAATCCTTCACCGCAGACAACCGCGCCACCATCCTCGGCGGGCGCAATATCGGCGACGAATATTTCAAAGTCGGCGAAGACACCATCTTCGCCGACCTCGACATCCTCGCCACCGGCCGCGTCGTGCCCGAAGTTTCCCAAGATTTCGACCGCTATTGGGCAAGCCATTCCTCCTACACCGCCACCAGCATCATCAAAAAAGGCAACATAGAAAAAGGCTTCCAAGAGCTGGGTTACAACGACAAAGACAAAAACGAAATCCTCAGCCGTTACCGCAGCAACATCGAAAATTCCGAACTCTACAAAAAAATGCAGAGCAACAGCATAGACTGGCAAAGCGTCCACACCCGCCTGATCAGCGACGACCCCGCCAAAGGGCTGGACCGCGACCGCCACAAACCGCCCATTTTCGACCGTATGCAGGACGCCCTCAAAACGCCCGAAAAAAGCGTCTATCTCGTTTCGCCTTATTTCGTTCCCACCAAATCAGGCGTGCGCGCGCTTGACCAACTCGTTAAAGACGGTGTGGACGTCACCGTCCTGACCAACTCGCTCCAAGCAACCGATGTCGCCGCCGTCCATTCGGGCTACGTCAAATACCGTAAACCCCTGCTCAAAGCCGGTGTCAAACTCTACGAACTGCAACCCAACCACGCCGTCCCCACCACCAAAGACCGCGGCTTGACCGGTAGCTCCGCCACCAGCCTGCACGCCAAGACCTTCATCGTGGACGAAAAACGCGTCTTCATCGGCTCATTCAATCTCGACCCGCGCTCCGCCAGACTTAACACCGAAATGGGCGTCGTTCTTGAAAGTCCCCAAATTGCAGGCGAAATGCAGCGCACCCTCGTCAATACCACCCCGAAATACGCCTATCAGGTTACCCTCGACAAATACAACAAACTGCACTGGTACGACCCCACCACCCAAAAAACCTACTCCACCGAGCCGGAAGCCAAATTCTGGAAACGCGTTACCTCCAAAATCCTCTCCATCCTGCCGATAGAGGGATTGCTGTAAAACCCAAACAAAAGGTCGTCTGAAAACCTGTATTTCAAGTTTTCAGACGACCTCAAAACAAACTACACAAACATCGACCCGACACAATATCAAGTTACCGCACAAAGCCACGGACTCGTTTTCAACCCGCAATATAGTGGATTAAATTTAAATCAGGACAAGGCGACGAAGCCGCAGACAGTACAGATAGTACGGCAAGGCGAGGCGACGCCGTACTGGTTTAAAGTTAATCCACTATACATTAGCCTGCCGATAAAACCGAACATTATCAAAAACAAACCAGTCCGTTCACTCATCTGCGCCAAACCGTATTTTTCGTTTTTCTCGCCCTTCCGTTCTTTACGTCGATATTCGTAGAAACAGAAAAACCTTTTTCAGACGACCTCATGCAGACCTCGTCTGAAACCTCCCTAAAAGGAATCCCATGAAACCGATTATCCGCACTGCTCTGACCGCCGCCATCATCCTGCCCCTTGCCTCCTGCGGTCTTTTCTCCGGCAAACATCATCCGAAGACCAAAACCCACACCACCGCCCGAACCGTCCAACCCGTCCGCATCAGCCACATCGACCGCACCCAAGGCTCTCAAGAGCTCATGTTGCACAGTATGGGGCTAGTCGGCACGCCTTACCGATGGGGCGGCAGCAGCACTGCCACCGGCTTTGACTGCAGCGGCATGATTCAATTCGTCTATAAAAACGCCCTCGGCGTCAGCCTCCCGCGAACTGCCCGCGACATGGCAGCAGCCAGCCGAAAAATCTCCGACAACCAATTAAAAGCCGGCGACCTCGTGTTTTTCAACACTGGCGGTTCATCCAAATATTCCCATGTCGGCCTCTACATCGGCAACGGCGAATTTATCCACGCTCCAAGCAGCGGCAAAACCATTAAAACGGAAAAACTCTCCAGCCCGTATTACGCCAAACATTATCTCGGCGCGCATACTTTCTTTACAGAATAAGGTACGGCAGATCTCTCGCCCATATCGAGACAAAACTCCCAAGCAAACCAAAGTGATAAGCGTAAGATAATCCAATCCAGCAAATAAAAAGGTCGTCTGAAAACCTGTCTTTCAAGTTTTCAGACGACCTTTGCATCAACCCAATTCAAACACCGCCGTCAGCAACGCTTCAACCAACCTGCCCTGATCTTACCCAAGCAGTTTCATCAGAATCAGTCGCTCATTGCACAGGCGAAATAGCTGAATAATCAGCGCGTCTTCTATCTGCGTGTGTCTAAATTGCTCAAATCAAAAACTTAAGCCTGCAAAGAAGCGCGATTTTCCAGAACTTGGTCAATCAAACCGTATTCTTTGGCTTCTTCGGCGGACATGAAGTTATCGCGATCGGTATCGCGTTCCAAATCTGCCAAGTCGCGGCCGCAGTGTTTCGCCATCAAGCGGTTAAGTTTCTCTTTGATTTTCAACAGCTCGCGGGCATGAATTTCAATGTCGGATGCCTGACCGCCCAAACCGCCGCTGATTAAAGGCTGGTGAATCATGATACGGCTGTTTGGCAGGGCGAAACGTTTACCTTTTTCGCCTGCCGAGAGCAGGAATGCGCCCATGCTTGCCGCTTGTCCCAAGCACAAAGTGGAAACATTGGGCTTGATGAAATTCATGGTGTCGTAAATCGACATGCCTGCCGTTACCGAGCCGCCGGGAGAATTGATATAGAAGAAAATATCTTTGTCCGGATTTTCACTTTCCAAAAACAACAGCTGGGCGACCACCAAATTGGCGGACTCATCGGTTACCGGGCCGATCAAAAATACGATGCGCTCTTTCAAAAGGCGCGAGTAAATATCAAATGCACGCTCGCCGCGGCCGCTTTGTTCGATAACGGTAGGAACGAGGTAATTATTGAAATCGAAGGACATTTTTGTCTCCTGTCAATGTTGCGAAAGCACCAAAGGGACGCTTTGGTGCTTTCAAGTTGCCTGTTTCAGACGACCTTTTGAAGATGATTAGGCTTGTGCGCCCATCACTTCGTCAAAAGACAAAGCTTTTTCGGTTACTTTGGCTTTGCCCAAAACGAAATCAACAACGTTGCTTTCTACTGCCAAAGAAGTCGGACCTTGCAGGCGGGAAGGCTCTGCGTAGTACCAGTCGATCACTTCTTGAGGATCTTCGTAGCTTTCTGCGAAGTTGGCAACAACGGCTTTGATTTGCTCTTCAGTCGGTTCCAGTTTGTTTTCTTCAACCAGTTTTGCCAAAATCAGACCCAGAGATACGCGGCGCTCGGCTTGCTCTTTGAACATATCCAAAGGCAGATCCAAGTTGGCAGCGTCAGCCATGCCTTGGTTGACAAAGTTTTGTTTCATTTCGTTTGCCAAACGGGCGGCTTCTTCATTTACCAAAGCAACAGGCGCTTTCAGCTCTACGGCTTTGAGCAGCGCGTTCATTACAGATTCTTTGGTTTGTTCATTCACGCGGCGTTCAACTTCGCGGCCTACGTTTTTCTTCACTTCTTCGCGCATTTTGGCAACGTCGCCGTCGGCGATACCCAATGCTTTGGCGAAGTCGGCGTCAACTTCAGGCAGAGTGGGTTCGGATACGTTGTTCAATGTGATGGTGAAGACAGCGGATTTACCGGCAACGTCTTGACCGTGGTAGTCTTCAGGGAAGTTGACGGTAACGTCTTTGCTTTCGCCTGCTTTCATGCCGACTACACCGGCTTCAAATTCAGGCAGCATTTGACCTGCGCCCAATACGAAGGCGTAATTTTTGGATGCACCGCCGGCGAAAGGTTCGCCGTCGATTTCGCCTTCGAAGTCGATGATGACGCGGTCGCCGTTTTGGGCTTCGCGTTCAACATGGTTGAAGCGGGTACGTTGTTTGCGCAGGATTTCTACGGTTTGGTCCACTTCGGCATCGCCGACGGAAGCGGTTACTTTTTCGACTTCTTGCGCAGACAAATCACCGATAACGACTTCAGGGAACACTTCGAAAATCGCAGCGATTTTCAGAGATTCTTTATCATCTTGTTCTTCAACGCCTTCGAAACGCGGGTAGCCGGCAACTTTCAATTCTTGGGCAACGGCAACATCGTAGAAGCGGCGTTGAACCATTTCGTTGATGGCATCATTTTGAGCGCTTGCACCGTACATTTGGGCAATCATTTTTAAAGGAGCTTTACCCGGACGGAAACCGTCGATTTTTGCACGGCGTTGGGTTTGTTTCAGTTTTTTATCGGTTTCTGCGTTGATTTCGGACCAAGGCAGAGACAGCACTACTTTGCGTTCCAAGTTTTCTAAAGTTTCGACAGTTACGCTCATCGTAAGACCTTAATTTGTTGTGTTAAATAAAAAATGGGAATCCTTTTGCCAAATGACTGCGGAAGCAGCTCCGAACAATCGGGGCTTTTATCGTCCGTTGCTTGCAAAAGGCGGGAAAATTTAGCTGGCTAGTATATCACAATGTTTGATTGACTGGATAATATAGTGGATTAACTTTAAACCAGCACGGCGTTGCCTCGCCTTGCCGTACTATCTGTACTGTCTGCGGCTTCGTCGCCTTGTCCTGATTTAAATTTAATCCACTATATCGTCGATAGACGGGCCGATTTTGCCCCGATAAAATAAGGTATTGAATCTTACATCATAAAAAGGTCGTCTGAAAACAGGTATAACCGGTTTTCAGACGACCTGTGACTTTTCTCGGGATTACAACTGGTCTTTTTGCGCCAGAATTCTGCGGCTGCCGTTGAGGTCGGCGGGGGACACGACACCGGCGTTTTCGAGCGCTTCCATCAGGTTGGCGGCGCGGTTGTAGCCGATGCGCAACTGGCGTTGCAGGGAGGAGATGGAAGTTTTTTTGCTTTCCAAAATGTAGGCGACAGCTTGGTCGAACAATTCGTCGCTGCCCGCATTTGGATTGACAATATTGGTGGTTTCCAGCGCAGCCTCACCACTGAGCAGACCTTCGATATAGTCGGCAGGGGCTTGCGATTTGACGTAGTTGACGACTTGATGCACTTCGTCGTCTGAAACAAACGCGCCTTGCAGGCGGGTCGGCTCGGCGCTGCCCGGTTGCAGGAACAGGGAGTCGCCGTATTTCAGCAGCTCGTCCGCTCCCATTTGGTCGAGTATGGTACGGCTGTCGATTTTGCTTTGTACGGTAAACGCCATACGTGTCGGGATATTCGCCTTAATCAAGCCGGTCACGACATCGACGCTCGGACGTTGGGTCGCGACAATCATATGGATACCGGCGGCGCGCGCTTTTTGGGCGAGGCGGGCGATTTGTTGCTCGACGGCTTTGCGTTCGGTCATCATCAGGTCTGCCAATTCGTCGATAACGACCACAATCATCGGCAGTTTTTCCAGCGGCTCGGGATCATCCGGATTCAGGCTGAACGGGTTGGGCATGGGTTTGCCCGATGCTTTGGCGGCCTCGACTTTTTGGTTGAAGCCTTCCAAGTTGCGCACGCCCGCATGGGAAAGCAGGCGGTAGCGTTTTTCCATTTCGGCGACACACCAGTTCAACGCCTGCCCTGCTTCGCGCATATCGGTAACGACCGGGCAGAGCAAGTGCGGAATGCCGTCGTAAATGCTCAATTCGAGCATTTTCGGGTCAATCATGATGAAGCGGACTTCGTCGGGCGTGGCTTTGAAAAGCATGGACATAATCATGCCGTTCACACCGACGGATTTCCCCGAACCGGTCATACCGGCGACCAAAAGGTGCGGCATTTTTGCCAAGTCGCCGACGACGGGCGTACCGGAGATATCTTTGCCCAGCGCGACGGTCAGCTTGGATTTGGCTTCGGTAAACACGGGTGAAGACAAGATTTCGCTCAACATCACGTCTTGGCGTTTTTCGTTGGGCAACTCGATGCCCATCGTGTTTTTGCCCGCGATGGTTTCCACGATGCGCACGGATTGCAGCGACATGGAACGCGCCAAATCTTTAGACAGGGCAACGATTTGGCTGCCTTTTATGCCTTGCGCAGGTTCGATTTCATAACGCGTAATCACAGGACCGGAAGTGGCGGACACGACTTGCACGCCGATGCCGAATTCTGCCAGCTTGGACTCAATCAGTTCGGCAGTGCGCTCCAATTCGGCAGGATTGATGCTGACGGGTTCGCCGTTGGGCAGGCGCAGCAGGTTCATGCTGGGTTTGTGGTATTCGCCTGTCTGTTGCGGCTCGTTGTCTTCAAACAAAGAAGCCTGAATTTTGGGCGGCGGCGCAACGGAAACCGCAACGGATTTGCGGTTGCTGGTACTGCCTGCAAGCGGGGCAACTGGCGTGGCGGTGATGTTTTTGGCTTCTTTCACCATGCGGCGGGTGTTTTCCGTTTCCAAGGCTTCGGCGGTCGAGCCGTCGTCTTTTCGTCTGCCCAATGCCTTTTTCAGACGACCCCAAATGCCTGAAAACAGGCTTTCGGTATTGCGTCCTGTTTTCGCCATTACTTCCAGCCAAGACACCTGAGCCAGCAAGGAAACGGAAAGCAGCAGCATGACGCACATAATCAGCAGGCTGCCGGATTTGCCCAGCAGCCAAGCCAAGCCCGAACCTGCCAAAGCACCGACCAAACCGCCCGCACCGACAGGCAGGGTTTCGTCCAAGGTATTTTGAAGGGTGAAGTATTCGAGAATCGGGCTGCACACCAACAGCAGGAACAAAGCCAGCGCGGCAACGCCGTGGTTGTACGATTTGTAGTTTTCGCGCTTTTGCAGCGGGCGGAAATTTTTATAGAGGAAAACACACGAAGCGGCGATCCACCACCAAAACGACAGACCAAAAAGATAATAGCCGACATCGGAAACATACGCGCCAAACAGCCCGCCGAAATTGGCGATGTCATCCGATTTCGGCACGCTGCGCGACCATGCGGGGTCGGTCATTTTGAAGCTGGCGAGGGAAATGGCGATGAAGACCGTCACCATCAGCCCGAAGAGCCACAGCGCGTCGTTAATCAGATTGACGACATGCTCGGGGCGCGCTTTTTTTTCTTCATTTTTTTGCAGCGCTTTGGCAGCCTTCAAACGCTCGGAAACCTTGTTCGGCTCTGTCTGCGCCTTCGTTTGGCTTTGACGGAGCGTGCTCGGTTTGGCGTTTGTTTTGGCTTTAGTTTTTGATGCGGTTTTAGAGGATTTTGCGGTCATGGATGGATTTTTGATATTCGGTACAGGTCGTCTGAAAAGGGAAAACCGACGGGGAATCAATCCGTCGGGTGTAATGTGTGTTGGGTTCAAATTATACCGTATTTACCGTTTCTGATAAAACAAGGTCGTCTGAAAAAGGTTTTCAGACGACCTCTTGTTCAGCTTTCAGCCGTCAGTCTTTCAATGACTGCTCTGCGGCATTGCGGACTTTATCGGCAGCCGCTTCGATTTCTGATTGCGCGACTTCAGATTGTGCAACTTCTGAAACGGTTTGCGCTGGAGCGGGCGTTTCCGCTTGTGCAGCGGCAGGCGGCGGTGTTTCAGTCGGTGCGGCAGCTTCAGGGACTTGGAGCGGCAGGCGCGCCAAAACGGTACGTACGCCGGTCACTTTGTCGCCGATGGCAACTTGTGCCTGCGCATCAACCGGCAGGTACATATCGACGCGCGAACCGAAGCGGATAAAGCCGTAACGTTCGCCGCGAGCCAATTTCTCGCCTACTTTGGTGTAACATAAAATACGGCGGGCAACCAAGCCTGCAACTTGGACGAAGGTGATTTCGCGTCCTGAAGCGGTAGTCGCCAATACGGCGTTGCGTTCGTTTTCGGTACTGGCTTTGTCCAAATCGGCGTTGAGGAATTTGCCTTTGTTGTATTCGACGGCGGTCACGGTGCAATCGGCGGGCGATTTTTGCGAGTGGACGTTAAAAACGTTCATGAACACGCTGATTTTCAACGCTTCGGTATCACGGTAAGGATCGCGCGCGCGTTCAACAACGACGATGCGTCCGTCAACGGGGCTTAAAATTGCTTCGGGGTCTTGCGGGATTTCACGGGCGGGATCGCGGAAAAATTGCAGGGCAAATACGGTGAAAATCCAAAACGGCAGCGACCACCAGCCGCAACAGACAGACACCAGCAAACTCAATACCAAACCGCCGCCGATAAACGGCCAGCCCTCGCGGGCGATAATCGGGTGGGGGTACAGACGGTTCATAACTTTCCTTTTCTATTCAAATTGCCGCCATTATAGCGGAATATCCTAAAAAGGTCGTCTGAACGCTGTTTCAGACGACCTTTTGTTTTTTTGTATTTATTGTTATCCGGCGGTGTTACCGTTTTCCAAAACATCCAAAATGTTTTTCAGGTTGGCGGAATCGAGCTGACCGGGGGCGGAGGCGGTTCCTGCCGTGCCGAATGTGATGGCTGAGCCGAAGGTTGAACCTGCGATGCGACTGACGAGTCCTAGCTTGCCCATGGAGATGGTAACAATCGGGCGGTTTGCGGTTTGACTGGCTTCCCAAGTGGCTTCCAAAAGCGTCAGGACATCGGCGGGGCTTTGGGGCATCACGGCGATTTTGCAGATGTCCGCGCCTGCCTCTTCCATTTTTTTCAGACGACCTGTGATGTCCGATTTGGCGGGCGTTTGATGGAAATCGTGGTTGCTCATCAGGACCGCGGTGTCGTGCGCTTTGGCGGCGGCAACCGCTTGGCGGACTTCGCTTTCGCCGGCGGAAAGTTCGATGTCTATGATGTCGATGATGCCTGAAGCGGCGGCTTTATCGAGCAACTCGAAATAATACGCTTTGCTGCAAGGGTATTCACCGCCTTCCTCTGCTCGTCTGAAGGTGAACAACAGCGGGGTTTTGGTGAAGGCGCGGCGCACTGCGGCGGCTTGCGCAAGAAGGTATTCGGGGTTGCCTGCTTGGGCGAAATAGTCGGCTCTGAACTCGATAATATCGAAACAGGCGTGTTCAAGGTTTTTCAGTGCAACGGATAAGGCTGCTTCGTCTCGGGCAACCAAGGGAACGGCGATTTTCGGCTGTCCGCTGCCGAGCGTGAGATGGCGGATGGTCAGGGTTTTCATGGGTTTTCTGCTGTATTGGTGCGGTGGCTGTCGAGCAGCGGATCGGGGAACGGTGTCCAGACAACGCCGTTGATGCCGCTTTCGGTCAGGCGGCGGTTGAGCCAGCTGTTGCACGTATTGAAAAGATGGTAACGCCCTTCTGCTTCATAGAATGCGTCGTCAGGGCTGTAATGCGCGCCAACGACGGGGATGGCTTTGCCCGCTTTCAATTTGAAATGACGCATCAGGTTGGCACTCAGGCGGCGGTATTGCTCGCGGCTGACGGTAAATTTGACGGTATTTTCCCCTTCAGGCGGCGGCTCGCGGTAGTAGACGGCGTGAATCAGCGTGCTGTTGACTCCGCTTAATGCCTGCACCGCCGTAGATGCGGTCAAATCCGACCACTGCGGCGTGTTCAAATAGAAATTGCGCTCGCCCCAGCCTATGCCGACGTAGCGGATGGAGGCATCTCCTTGCCCTGCGCGACTGTCGGCAGGATTGATGATGCTGGTCCAGTCGAAGAGGTCGTCTGAAAGCGGCATGACGATGTCGGCGTGTACGCCGTTGCTGTGTAGATAAAGGGTTACGTCGCCGTCGGAGGCTTCAGTGCTGTCCTGCGGAATCTTACCAAGTATGTAGGCGGCGGCAAAGTAAAGGATGGCGGCGATGATAAACGCCAACAGGGCTTTCAGGAGAATTTTGAATATTTTTTTCATTGACGTGACGGCGTCGTTAAAGATGCGGCATCATATCACGATAACGGCATGTTTTAGGCATTTCAGACGACCTTAACGCTTTAACTACAAAGGAGGTCGTCTGAAAATCAACAAATAGATATTTTTAGTTTCCCATCAATCCGTTTTCGTAAAAAACCGCGCCCGATTGTTAACATTATATTTACACTACACGCGATTACAAATATACTCGTCGCCATACTGTATGGCTTTGTTTGCCTGGAATCCAAAGCCTGCGAACGCCCCGCTGCGGGAAACAAGAAAAACCGATTCAGTGGAATCAATAAAAAAGCAATGTCGGGCGATGAGCACAGGCATCAGCGGTTTTAACGATTTCGCGTTATGTTTCAGAGGAATACTTCATGGACTTACATGCAAAGGACAAAACCCAGCATCCCGAGAATGTTGAGTTACTCAGCGCGCAAAAGCCGATTACCGACTTTAAAGGTCTGCTGACCACCATCATCTCCGCCGTCGTCTGTTTCGGCATTTACCACATCCTGCCCTACGGCACCGATGCCAACAAAGGCATCGCGCTGTTGATTTTCGTTGCCGCGCTTTGGTTTACCGAAGCCGTCCACATCACGGTAACCGCATTGATGGTGCCGATTCTCGCCGTCGTGCTCGGCTTCCCCGATATGGACATCAAAAAAGCGATGGCGGGCTTTTCCGATCCGACGATTTACATCTTCTTCGGCGGCTTCGCGCTTGCCACCGCCCTGCACATGCAGCGTCTCGACCGCAAAATCGCCGTCAGCCTCCTGCGCCTGTCGCGCGGCAATATGAAAGTGGCCGTGTTGATGCTATTTGCTGTTACCGCCTTCCTGTCCATGTGGATCAGCAATACCGCGACCGCCGCCATGATGCTGCCTTTGGCAATGGGTATGATGAGCCACCTCGACCAAGAAAAAGAACGCAAAACTTATGTTTTCGTCCTGCTTGGCATCGCCTACTGCGCCAGTATCGGTGGTTTGGGCACCGTGGTAGGTTCGCCGCCGAACATGATTGCCGCCAAAGCCCTGAATCTGGACTTCGTCGGCTGGATGAAACTCGGCTTGCCGATGATGCTGTTGATTCTGCCGCTGATGCTGTTCTCCATGTACGTCATCCTCAAGCCTAATCTGAACGAACGCGTCGAAGTCAAAGCCGAATCTATCCCGTGGACGCTGCACCGTGTAATCGCGCTGTTGATTTTCTTGGCTGCTGCCGTCGCTTGGGTATTCAGTTCCAAAATCAAAGAAGCGTTCGGCATTTCCAACCCCGACACCGTCATCGCCCTGATTGCCGCCGTCGCCGTCGTCGTATTCGGCGTGGCGCAATGGAAAGAAGTTGCCCGCAATACCGACTGGGGCGTATTGATGCTCTTCGGCGGCGGTATCAGCTTGAGCGCGCTCTTGCAATCTTCCGGCGCGTCCGAAGCATTGGGTCAACAGGTTGCCTCCACCTTCTCCCATTCGCCCGCATTGCTGGTGATTTTCGTGGTTGCCGCCTTCATCATCTTCCTGACCGAGTTCACCAGTAACACCGCCTCCGCCGCGCTGCTCGTCCCCATTTTTGCCAGCATCGCCACACAAATGGGGCTGCCCGAACAAGTCTTGGTATTCGTCATCGGCATCGGCGCATCTTGTGCCTTCATGCTGCCGGTTGCCACGCCGCCCAACGCGATTGTGTTCGGTACAGGCTTGATTAAGCAACGAGAAATGATGAACGTCGGCTTGCTGCTGAACGTCCTCTGTATCGTATTGGTTGCGCTGTGGGCTTATTTCGTCCTGATGCCGTAAAACCCGTAAAACCATAGACAAGGTCGTCTGAAAGAATATTTTTCAGACGACCTTGAAGTTTTTCCGCCCAGCACCATTTCTAAAAAGATTCTTAACGAAAGGAAACCCATGATTATCCTGCACACCAACAAAGGCGACATCAAAATCGAACTCGATTTCGACAAAGCCCCCGTTACCGCCAAAAACTTCGAGCAATACGTCAAAGACGGCTTCTACGACGGCGTAATCTTCCACCGCGTCATCAAAGGCTTCATGATTCAAGGCGGCGGCATGGACGAGAACATGAACGAAAAAGAAACACGCGAGCCGATTCAAAACGAAGCGTCCAACGGCTTGCCCAACGAGAAATACACCATCGCCATGGCGCGCACTTCCGACCCGCATTCCGCCAGCACACAATTCTTCATCAACACCGCCGACAACGCCTTCCTGAACTTCCGTTCTAAAGAACTGTACGGCAAAACCGTCGTCCAAGACTGGGGCTACGCCGTATTCGGCAAAGTCGTCGATGGTTTTGATGTAGTCGATGCCATCGAAGGCGTCGCCACCAAACGCCACGGCTACCACGACGACGTACCGACCGAACCTGTCGTCATCACCAAAGCCGAAGTGGTATAAATTTGACGCGTTACATCCCTTAACGCAAAAAGCAGCCTGAAACGGGCTGCTTTTTTATTGGGTAAATATTTGAACACAATCCGCCGCGCTTGTTTTCAGACGACCTTTGATATCGAAACCGTCGCTTACGGATTCAACCCCGCTTTACCCCATATCGAAAGACGATTTATAGTGGATTAACAAAAATCAGAACAAGGCGACGAAGCCGCAGACAGTACAGATAGTACGGAACCGATTCACTTGGTGCTTCAGCACCTTAGAGAATCGTTCTCTTTGAGCTAAGGCGAGGCAACGCCGTACTGGTTTAAAGTTAATCCACTATAATCCGCCATGGATTTTCCGTTACAATTAAAGCTGATTTTGTTCACAGGAAGCCCATCATGCAGATTCAACCCTACCAAGCCGACATTGCCGAAAGAATGCTGGTCGGAACGACCGGAGAAACCATTCATCCCGATGCCCAATTCGTCCACACCGAAAACGGCTATTGGATTGCGTGGCATGATCAAACCGCCGCCCTGCTCGCTCCTGATACGCCGCCCGATATTCCCTGCTTTTGGGTCGAAGGTGCGCAAAGCCTCGAAGAGCTTGTCGCGCTGGTTGAAAGCGGCGAATTTGACGAAATGGAAGAATTCGACGGCGATGACGAAAGCTGGCACGAAGCGGCTTCCGGATGCAGCGGTGGACACCACGACCATCAATGCGGATGCGAACATTGATGAAGATAAAAGCCCTTCTTCTTCCCGTGTTCCTCAGTTTGGCACTCAGCGGCTGTATCGTCACCAGTGCCGTCAATCTGGCCGCCACCACCGTCATGACCGCAGGTAAAATCGCCGTCAAAGGCACAGGCGCGTTAATCAATGCCGCCATTCCCGACAAGGACAAAAAGAAGGACAAAGAAAAGAAATCCCGCGAACAACAGGCGGAGGATTATTTAGAAGAACCGCGTGAAGAATAAGCAGCCGCGCCCACACCGATGGCTGCAAAACCATTCAAACAAAAGGTCGTCTGAAACGGCAAACCGTTTTTCAGACGACCTCTTTTGCTTCTATTAAGACCTTACCAATTCATCAGGCTCAAAACCCGTTTTCCATCATGATTTCGCCCGGGATGCGGTTGCGGTGCATGGCGAAGCCCAAGTCCATCAGGGCTTGGAACGTGTCTTTGACCATGGCGGGATTGCCGCAGACCATAAAGCGCGTGTCGGTTTTGGTGAACTTGAATCCCGCGTATGCTTCGAGGCTGCCGTCTTTCAGCAGTTCGGGAATGCGCTTGCCGCTCAACGCGCCTTCGGTTTCCTCGCGCGTGGTGATGGGGACGAAGCGGAATTTGTGGAAATGCTCGCCAATCAGCGGATGGTCTTTTAACGCTTCAACACGTCGTCTGAAAATCAGTTCGCCGGCGAAAGAAACCGAGTGCGCCAAAACCAAGCGATCAAAACGCTGCCAAATTTCGGGTTGTTCAATGATGGAGAGGAAAGGCGCGATGCCCGAACCCGTGCTGAGCATGACCAAGTCCTTGCCGTCGGGAAAACGTTCGGGCAGGAGGAAGCCCGTAGCGGTTTTGTCGAGCAGTATGGTGTCGCCCTCTTTCATCGCGGTAAACCGCGCGGACATGGGACCGCCCTCGATCAAAACGGCAAAATATTCAAGCGTATCGGCGTATTCGGCGGACACGACGGAATAAGCGCGCCAGATAAAGCCTTCGCCGTCGCGAAACCCAAGCCGCGAAAACTGTCCCGCCGAGAAGCGGTAGGATTCAGGGCGGCTGATGGCAAAAGTCATCAGCTTGGGCGTATGGTGTTTGATCCACAGGACTTTTTCTTCGGTGAACTTGGCTTCGGGCGAGGCTACCATAATGGGATTCCTTGTGTGTACGGTATGGAAACGGAAGATATTATACCCGTTCGTTTGGCGAAAGGTCGTCTGAAAACCTGATTGTCCGGTTTTCAGACGACCTTTTATATAGTGGATTAACTTTAAACCAGTACGGCGTTGCCTCGCCTTGCCGTACTATTTGTACTGTCTGCGGCTTCGTCGCCTTGTCCTGATTTAAATTTAATCCACTATACTTAACGGCAAACTCAAAATTTACGGCTCACGGCGCAGGCGCATGGTTTTGCCGTTTTGCTCCAAAATCAAATCATCGCCGTCGAAACGATAGTTCCACACGCTTCTCATGTTCAAGAAAGCCTCTTCCAACTTCATGTCTTCACACAACATCATCGACGTCGCAATCGGACCGAAATCGATTTTGCCCGAACCGACTTCTTTTGCTTGAAGCATTAAATGATTACAACCCATCTTGCCATGCGCCTTGGGCATTTTGCTCAAATCCAAAAAAGCCGTTCTGCCCGCCAAATCTTTTTCGGTGAATTTGTCGAAAGAAACCACAAACCATTTCGCCGCCAAACTCGGCGCTGACGCTTGACGGGGTTCGGATGGTTTTTCAGACGACGTTACAGGTTGGGACTGCTGCGGTTTTTCAGCAGGCGAAGTACAGGCGGTCAGAATGATTGCGGTCATAAGGGTGGGGATCAGGGTTTTCATGATTTTGCCTTTCTAACGTGGGGTTAGCTAAAAGGTCGTCTGAAACCGCTCTAGCAAAACCTGCCATGCACTTTTCAGACGACCTATTTGTCTTTACAGCGTCGTATCCAATGCTTTGGAAATATCGTTCCAAATATCGTCCGCCTCTTCAATGCCGATGGAGAAGCGCAGCAGGCCGACTTTGATGCCCATTTCCATTTTCACGTCGTGCGGTACGCCGCTGTGTGACTGTGAATAGCAATGGTTGACCAGACTTTCGACGCCGCCGAGGCTGGACGCCATTTTGACCAGTTTCATGTTTTTAATCACGCTGTTTGCCGCTTCGCGCGTGTCGTTTTTGAGGTAAACCGTTACCACACCGCCTATGCCTTTGGGCATTTGGGTTTTCGCCAGTTCGTAATGCTCATGCGACGGCAGTCCGGGATAGAACACTTTTTCTACGGCGGGATGGGCTTCGAGGCGGCGGGCGATGTCGAGTGCGTTTTTGCAGTGTGCTTCCATGCGCAAGGCGAGCGTTTTGATACCGCGCAACACCAGCCAGCAGTCCATCGGGCCGGCAATCGCGCCGGTATGCACCATCATGTCGTGCAGCGGTTTCGCCAGTTCTTTGGTTTTAACCGCGACGATGCCCATCAATACGTCGGAGTGTCCGCAAAGGTATTTGGTGGCGGAGTGGAACACGATGTCGCAGCCCATTTCCAAAGGTTGTTGCAGATACGGGGTGGCAAAGGTGTTGTCGATGCCGACTAATGCACCGGCGGCGTGGGCTTTGGCGGCAAGCGCTTTGATGTCCACCAACCGCAAAAGCGGGTTGGACGGGGTTTCCAGCCAAACCAGTTTCACATTGTGCGCTTGGAGCAGTTCGTCCAGGCGTTCGGGGTTGCCCAAATCGGCAAAGACGACGTTTACGCCCCACTCTTTATATACGTCAACCAGCAAGTCATACGCGCCGCCGTAAATATCGGCGACGGCGACGACGGTATCGCCCGGACGCAGGAATGTACGCCACACGGCATCAATGCCCGCCATACCGCTAGAAAAGGCAAAACCTGCCGCCCCGCGTTCCAAATCGGCAACCGTATCTTCCAAAACCTGACGGGTCGGATTGCTCAGGCGCGAATAGCGGTAGGGAACCTGCTCGCCGATTTCGTGCAGCGCGAACATACTGTTCTGATAAATCGGCGGCATCAGCGCGCGGTTGTGTTCGTCGCAATCGTAGCTGGAATGGATGGCTTTGGTGGCGAATTTCATCTCGGCTCAACCTTGTAAAGATATGAATAATTCAGGATTTTATCACTATCCGAAAAATAGAAACAATCAATGCGGACACGGTTTGCAAGTGATATAATCTCGCATTTGCAAAACGGACGGCATGAATCCGTTTCCAAACGACACACACCCCAACAATCCGACAATTAAGGACAAACAACGCATGAACGCCATTGCAGACGTGCAATCCAGCCGAGATTTACGCAATCTGCCGATTAACCAGGTCGGTATCAAAGACCTGCGCTTTCCGATTACTTTGAATACCGCCGAAGGCAGCCAATCCACCGTCGCCCGCCTGACCATGACGGTTTTCCTGCCCGCCGACCAAAAAGGCACACATATGTCGCGCTTCGTGGCGTTGATGGAACAACAAACCGAGGCTTTGGATTTCGACAGGCTGCACAAACTGACTGCCGAAATGGTCGCGCTTTTAGACTCTCATTCCGGCAAAATCAGCGTTTCCTTCCCCTTCTTCCGCAAAAAATCCGCCCCTGTTTCCGGCATCCAATCCCTGCTCGACTACGACGTTACCCTGACGGGCGAAATCAAAAACGGAACATACAGCCATAATTTGAAAGTCATGGTACCCGTGACCTCTTTATGTCCGTGTTCCAAAGAAATCTCGCAATACGGCGCGCACAACCAACGTTCGCACGTTACCGTCAGTCTGACTGCCAACGCCGAAGTCGGTATCGAAGAAATCATCGACTGCGTGGAAGCGCAAGCAAGCTGCCAGCTTTACGGCCTGCTCAAACGCCCCGATGAAAAATACGTTACCGAAAAAGCCTATGAAAACCCGAAATTCGTGGAAGACATGGTGCGCGACGTAGCAACCGCGCTGATTGCCGACGGACGCATCGAAAGCTTCATCGTCGAGAGCGAAAACTTCGAGTCGATACACAACCACTCGGCTTACGCCTATATTGCTTATCCTTAAATAAGTGAAAAATCGAAAAGGTCGTCTGAAACCTGTGAAATCAGGTTTTCAGACGACCTTTCCCGTTCCAATCGGCTATGAAAAAGAGACAATCCGACGGGCATCATCTATCCAGCAGCCCGATAATCCACCCTCATCGCGATAAAAACCATCGCAGCTTTTAATATAAATTAAGACCTATAAACGACTGCTGCGTTTATAATGCGCCTGTTTAACCCTTCCACTGAGAAGACGCCATGAAAAAACTCCTTTACTTCTTTACCGCCTTTTTTGCCCTGTGTTCCAGCGCGTTTGCCGTGAACGCCGATGATTTGCTGCCGCCTGAAAAAGCGTTCGTGCCGCAAGTGAACGTTACCGACAAAGGCATCAACGTCGAATTCAAAATCGCCGACGGCTACTATATGTACCAATCGAAAATCGTCGCCGCCACCGCACCTGAAGGCGTATTGGCCGAACCCGTTTTCAGCAAAGGCGAACTCAAAGAAGATGAGTTTTTCGGCAAACAAACCGTATTCCACCGCGCCGCGCAGGTCAACTGGCCTTACAAAAAAGCCGCGCCGGCCTACAAGCTGACGCTGACTTATCAAGGTTGTGCCGAAGCCGGCGTATGTTACCCGCCCGTCGACACATCTTTTGAGATTAAAGGCAACGGCCTGTACAAGACGCAAAGCGACGAACCCATATCCGCCAAAGACCGCTTCCTTCAACCGGATTCCGCCAAACCATCCCCCGCCGCCGCGCCTAAAGCCTCGCAAAACGACGACGGCAGCCGCTTCAAATTATCTTGGGAAACATTAAACGCCAACCTGTTGGCGTTTTTTATCGCAGGACTGGGCTTGAGTTTTACCGCCTGTATGTACCCGCTTTTGCCGATTGTTTCCAGTATCGTCGTCGGCGATAAAAACGCCGGTAAAAAGCGCGCTTTCGCCCTATCTATGGTCTATGTACAAGGTTTGGCACTGACCTACACGCTGGTCGGCGTCATCGCAGGCTTGACGGGCGCGCTCCTGACCGTATGGCTGCAACAGGCTTGGGTCGTTCTCGCTGCCGCAGGCCTGATGGTCGTCCTCGCGTTGTCCATGTTCGGTCTCTTCAACATCCAACTGCCCAACGCCGTCCAATCTTATTTCCAAAACCAAAGCAGCAAACTCTCCGGCGGCAAAATCGCCTCCGTATTCGTCATGGGCATACTCTCCGCGCTGATCGTCGGCCCCTGCGTCGCCCCGCCGCTGGCATTTGCCTTGGGCTATATCGGACAAACCGGTGATGCCGTTTTGGGCGGACTCGCGCTGTATGCCTTGGCACTCGGCACCGGCGTTCCGCTGATCCTCATCGGCACATTCGGCGGCCACGTCCTGCCGAAAGCAGGTGACTGGATGAACGGCATCAAATACGCCTTCGGCTTCATCCTGCTTGCCGTTGCCGTTTACCTCGCCACGCCGCACCTGCCCTACTACCTCGTTGTCGCGCTTTACACCCTGCTCATGATCGTCCCTGCCATCATGTTGCTGATTAAATCGGGCAAACAAAAAGGTCGTCTGAAAACCACAGCCTCCGTTTTAGGCTTCCTTCTGCTCATCGGCGGCGCATGGTTCGGATGGCAAAGCGCAAACAAACAAACCACCGCCCTGCACCACTTCCTGACACTCGCCCCCCCGTCTGAAGCAGGCAAAACCACCGACCACGGCAAAATATTCACCGACGTCGCCGAACTCAAAACCGCTATGGATGCCGCATTGAAAGCCAACCCCGACAAACCCGTCGTTTTGGATTTCTACGCCGACTGGTGTATTTCCTGCAAAGAAATGGCAAGCTACACGCTCAACCAGCCGCAAGTGCATGAAGCCGTCGATATGGAACGCTTCTTCCAAATCGACGTAACCGACAACACGCCCGACCATCAGGCAATGTTGAAAGAATACGGTCTCTACGGCCCGCCGGGTATATTCGTCATCCACGCAGACGGCCGCCGCAGCGACCCCTTGCTTGGTTTCGCCAAACCGGACGAATTTATCAACTGGTACAAACAAAACGAAAAATAAAGACAAAAGGTCGTCTGAAAACATGAAACAGGGTTTTCAGACGACCTTTTTAAATGGCGTGTTTTCATCCCCACCACTTGTTACACCTACTTAATTTTCAAAATTGGAAGATTAAGATGTCTCAATTCATTTTGTTTCGGACATGAGGTCTTTAACGAGCCTTTCTTGCCCTTTTCTACATCTAGGCGTATCGATATGAAGCATTGGTTTTTATCATGAATATATTCATCTACATCATAACCTAGACCCGTTTCTTCATCTATATCAATTTCTGAATCCCCTGATTTTAATTTTGCCACGCCTTGCACCAAAGAATTTTTCCCTGAATTCCGCGGGTTATATATATCAAACTGTATATTTCCATTTTTCAAATGCTTTGTCTGAAGCAATAGACCTGTTTTGTTTACTCGATATGTCCCTGCATAGGCTGACAAAGGTATAAAAAGTAAAAACACATATAAAAACTTTTTCATCATACTGCTCTTTCCTAAGTTAATTTTTAAAGATTAAGAATGGTCTAGTAGCCCAAGTTTGAACCCATACTGCATTGCGTCACCGTAGCTCAAAGATTGCGACTAAAGGTCTAAAATGACAATAGATTTATAGTGGATTAACTTTAAACCAGTACGGCGTTGCCTCGCCTTGTCCTGATTTAAATTTAATCCACTATATATGATAAATTGATTGATGTAATGTGCTGCAACAAATGAGATAAACGGCTAAAAGGTCGTCTGAAAGCGAATATTTCTTTTTCAGACGAGCTTTTTGGATTTGAACTCAATAAATAATGTTCTTGCCGTAGCTTTCCAGAATCGATTTGATTTTGAGGATGGTTTCTTTGGGAGGCGGATGTACGCCGGTGAGTTTGTAGGTGTCGCCGCACAATGCCCATTTGTGCGCGCCCAGTTCGTGATAAGGGAGAAGCTCGACCATTTCGACATTGTCCATGTCTGCGATGAATTCGCCGAGCAGGTGGGCGGAACGGTCGTCATCGGTATAGCCTGGGACGACGACGTAGCGGACGCGTGCGGGTTGTTTGCGTTCGGCGAGGTAGTGGGCGAATTTGAGGGTTTTGGTGTTGGGGATGCCGACGAGGACTTTGTGGATTTCGGGGTCGATTTGTTTTAAATCGAGCATGACGAGGTTGGTGTGGTCGAGCAGGTCGTCAAGGATGGAATCGTAATGCAGGGCGTAGCCGTTGCTGTCGAGGCAGGTGTGGATGTCGTGTTCGTGGCAGGCGGTGAACCAGTCGCGTACGAATTCGTATTGCAGGAGCGGTTCGCCGCCTGTGGCGGTAACGCCGCCGCCTGTGGCGCGCAGGTAGTGACGGTAGGACATGACTTGCTTCATGACTTCGGGTACGGTCATTTCCTGGGCCTGTTCGGTGTGCAAGTCCCATGTGTCGCGGTTGTGGCAGTAGAGGCAGCGCATGAGGCAGCCTTGCAGGAAGAGGACGTAGCGCAACCCGGGACCGTCCACCGCGCCGCAGGATTCTACGGAATGGACGATGCCTTTGCCGTTGTAGTGGCGGTGTCCGAGGTCTTTGGCGGGGGCGGGTGTTTCGGGGTTGATGGCGATGGTTGTCTGCATGGTGTCTGATGTACCGGATATTGGGGTCGTCTGAAAACTTGTTTTTGTGTTGCAGAGGCTTCTTCTTATTGGATTAATATGCGGGCATTGCGTTCACTGTTCTGAGAAGTTTATAGGCTGTTTTGGAATAGATAAACGGGTTGTAATGATAACTCTATTGTACCGCCTTCGGTCGTCTTGATTTGAAGTTAATCCGCTGGATTTTGATATGATCAAACCATTGCTTCAGGCAAAATCAAGCCGGGTTCCGGATAATCCGTCCCCCGGCTTGGTTTACTGTAAACCCTTTGCTTTACATGGTTTGTGTAAAGGTGCGGGTAATCACGTCAAGCTGTTGTTCGCGGGTCAGCGAGTTGAAGCGTACGGCGTAACCGGACACGCGGATGGTCAGTTGCGGATATTTGTCCGGATTGTTCATCGCGTCTTCCAGCGTTTCGCGGGTCAGTACGTTGACGTTCAAATGTTGACCGCCTTCCAATTCGCCTTCTTCGTGGTGGAAGTAGCCATCCATCAGGCCTGCGAGGTTACGTTCGCGGGAATTTTCATCTTTGCCCAATGCGCCCGGCACGATGGAGAAGGTGTAGGAAATACCGTCTTTGGCGAACTCAAACGGCAATTTGGCTACGGAGGTCAATGAAGCGACAGCGCCGTTGACATCACGACCGTGCATCGGGTTGGCACCCGGACCGAACGGTGCGCCTGCGCGGCGACCGTCCGGCGTGTTGCCGGTTTTTTTGCCGTACACGACGTTGGAGGTAATGGTCAACACGGACTGGGTCGGCGTTGCGTTGCGGTAAGTTTTGTGGGTCGCCACTTTTTTCATGAAGCGTTCCACCAAGTCGCAGGCAATGTCGTCTACGCGGTCGTCGTTGTTACCGAACTGCGGATATTCGCCTTCGATTTCAAAGTCGACGGCAATACCGTTTTCGTCGCGAATCGGTTTGACTTTGGCGTATTTGATGGCGGAGAGCGAGTCGGCGGCCACAGACAAACCGGCGATACCGCAGGCCATAGTGCGTTTCACATCGCGGTCGTGCAGCGCCATCAGCGCAGCTTCGTAACTGTATTTGTCGTGCATGTAATGGATGATATTCAGCGCGGTAACGTATTGGGTTGCCAGCCAATCCATGAATTTGTCCATGCGCTCAAAGACAGTGTCGTAGTCCAAGACTTCGTCCAAAATCGGTTCGGTTTTCGGGCCGACCTGGTCTTTGGATTTCTCGTCCACGCCGCCGTTGATTGCGTACAGCAGAGTTTTCGCCAAGTTGGCGCGTGCGCCGAAGAACTGCATTTGTTTGCCGACGACCATCGGGCTGACGCAGCAGGCAATGGCATAGTCGTCACTCTCGAAGTCTGGGCGCATCAAATCGTCGTTTTCGTATTGGATGGACGAAGTGTCGATGGACACTTTGGCGCAAAACTCTTTAAAGCCTTGCGGCAGTTGTTCGGACCACAATACGGTGATGTTCGGTTCGGGAGACGGACCCATGTTGTACAGGGTGTGCAGCACGCGGAAGTTGGTGCGCGTTACCAGCGTGCGACCGTCCAAGCCCATACCGCCGATGGATTCGGTTGCCCAAATCGGGTCGCCGGAGAAGAGTTGGTCGTATTCAGGCGTACGCAGGAAACGAACCATACGCAGTTTCATCACCAAATGGTCGATAAATTCTTGCGCTTGGGTTTCGGTAATCACGCCGTTTTTCAGGTCGCGCTCGATATAGATGTCTAAGAACGAAGACACACGGCCGAAAGACATAGCGGCGCCGTTTTGCGATTTAACGGCAGCAAGGTAAGCGAAGTAAGTCCATTGGATGGCTTCCTGCGCATTTTTCGCAGGACCGGAAATATCGTAGCCGTAAGAGGCGGCCATTTCTTTCATTTGACCCAGGGCTTTGTATTGGTCATTGATTTCTTCGCGGCGGCGGATGACTTCTTCCAAATCCACACCGTTTTCCAAATCGGCTTGCAGCGAGTTGAACTGGTTGAGTTTGTCTTTCATCAAGAAGTCGATTCCGTACAATGCCACGCGGCGGTAGTCGCCGATGATGCGACCACGACCGTAAGCATCCGGCAAGCCGGTGATCACACCGGATTTGCGGCAACGGCGGATGTCGGGCGTATAAACATCAAACACGCCTTGGTTGTGGGTTTTGCGGTATTTGGTGAAAATTTCGCTGACTTCAGGGTTCAACTCGACGTTGTACACTTTGCACGCGTCCTGCACCATTTTCAAACCGCCAAACGGCATAATGGAACGTTTCAGAGGCTCGTCTGTTTGCAGGCCGACGATGGTTTCCAAATCTTTATCGATATAGCCCGGCGCATGGCTGGTAATGCCGGACACGACTTGCGCGTCAATTTTGTAAGGTTCGTGCGTGCGGTTTTCGACTTTGATGCCTTCCATCACATCCGCCCACAATTTGGTCGTTGCCTCAGTCGCAGGCGCGAGGAAAGACGCATCGCCTTCATAAGGCGTATAGTTTTTCTGAATAAAATCGCGCACGTCGACATTGGTTTCCCAATTACCGCCGACAAAACCTTCCCAAGCGGCGGGGCGTTGTTGTATATCGGTTGACATATCAAGCTCCTAATTTGTCAGATAAATTTATAGGTAGAAGAAATTTACCTTTGCAGAATAGCACTTTAGCTCTATGAAGTGTAACGATTGACAGAGATGTGAACACTTACCTGATATTTTTTTGACTTACATCAATGAGAATAGTTATTACTTAAAACTACATTTTATTTTTCAAGCCTTTAGCGTGTAAACAAGTGTAGAATATAAAATTAAGCCCTGAAAACTTGTCCGGTTTTCAGGGCTTTTCCTTAGGTATCTGATTTCATGCAATTACATTGTGTAAAGATCGCAAGTTGGACACAAATTGGACACAAAGCAAAAAGACAGCCTGAATTATAAGCTGTCTTTTGGTAACTTAGAGTCTTACGCTATTCAATAAATTCATAGATTTATTGGTGCCCGGAGCCGGAATCGAACCGGCACGGCCGGTTTAGGGCCGACGGATTTTAAGTCCGTTGTGTCTACCTATTTCACCACCCGGGCGTAGACTGTTTTATATTGAAATTTGGAGGCGGGGGCGCGGATTTGAACCGGCCTATATAAGGGTTGCACCCCTTATAGCATAAACACTCTGCCACCCCGCCATAAAATGAGTGGAGGCGAGAGTCGGAATCGAACCGGCGTAGACGGATTTGCAATCCGCTGCATAAACCACTTTGCTATCTCGCCAAACAAACTACCAGGTAGTGTTCAAACTGGAGCGGGAAACGAGTCTCGAACTCGCGACCTCAACCTTGGCAAGGTTGCGCTCTACCAACTGAGCTATTCCCGCATATCTAAATGTGCCTGAAGGATGGAGCGGGAAACGAGTCTCGAACTCGCGACCTCAACCTTGGCAAGGTTGCGCTCTACCAACTGAGCTATTCCCGCATGGGACACATCTGAAAATTAAACTGTGGAGCGGGAAACGAGTCTCGAACTCGCGACCTCAACCTTGGCAAGGTTGCGCTCTACCAACTGAGCTATTCCCGCATAGGAGAAACTTTATAGCAACTTAAGACAGGATTCGTTTGGAGCGGGAAACGAGTCTCGAACTCGCGACCTCAACCTTGGCAAGGTTGCGCTCTACCAACTGAGCTATTCCCGCCGAATGTCTGTTTTTGCTGCTGTTTCCGAAGAAGACGCAATTATTATGGATTTGAAACTTGTCGTCAAGGGGTTTGTTTTATTTTTTATTTGATTTCCTGCCACGCCATTTTCAGATAATAGAACATTGACCAGAGAGTTAATACAGATGCGATAAACATCAATATGTTACCTGTCTGATAAAAAATATTGTCAAATTGATTGGAGGCTAAGAGCAATAAAAATATGGCAACCATTTGTGCGGCGGTTTTAAATTTGCCGATGGTGGCAACGGCAACGCTGCTGCGTCTGCCCATTTGCGCCATCCATTCCCTCAAAGCGGAAATGGTGATTTCCCTGCCGATAATGATGATAGCGAAAATAACATAAGTACGACCAAGGCTGACCAGCAGCAATAATGCGGTCGCTACCATCAATTTATCCGCAACGGGATCGAGGAATGCGCCGAAATCAGAGGTTTGCTTCCAAAGCCTTGCTAAAAATCCGTCAAACCAATCGGTTACGGCTGCGAGTGCGAAAATGATAGCGGCAGTCCAATTGACGGTTTCCGGTGCAATCCACCCTTTTGGTAGGAAAAACAGCAACGTAAAGACCGGAATCAGCAAAACGCGCATCCAAGTCAGAAAAATCGGTATGTTCCAAGGCATGATTTACCTTTGATGTGTTTATGATAGTTAATTTGCCTATTATAACGGACTTGCTTGTCTGTCTGAAAGCTTGTATTCGAACCATCTTTCAGCCAATAAAATCTCTCAAGTCCGTTTGTTTTTTCGATAGAACCTGCATTGAGGCAGCCATTCTTTTTGGCACGGGTTGTCAATAAATGACTGTAAAACGCTTTGAAAGGTTTGATTTTGGGCGTTGTATATGTTGCCTTTTAGATAACACGACGCGTAATAATGTGCCAACAAATCCGCCTGCTGCTCCATATTCAGCATACTGAAATGACAAATATCGGACAGCTTGGGATAGAGATAGGCACGACGCCGGCGATAGCCTCCGCTGACGAACAAAAACAATCCGCCCAACCAGGTTTTAAATCCTTGCTGATACTGCCAAATATGGGTCAATTCATGAATCATCCATATTTGATAGGACGCGGAAGCAAGGGCGAAGTCGTCAGGGCAGTTATTACGCGGGAAATAGATGTTCCCATTGGGCGAAACGGCAACCTGCATGGTCGGCAGACAAGGAATGCCGCGATAGATTTTGACGCGGGCGTAATCAATGCTGTCGGCAAAAATCAGCTTTGCCATTTTGATTTCATTGTCCGTCAGCCTGCGCCAGCGTTTGCTCATATCTTGTCCTTGTTTCTTTCATGACGACAGAGGTCGTCTGAAAACGATTGTTCTACCTTAACAGTCATTCAGCTACGTTTACAACCAATACTGCCATATCCCCTACCCGCTTTATAGTGGATTAACAAAAATCAGGACAAGGCGACGAAGCCGCAGACAGTACAGACAGTACGGAACCGATTCACTTGGTGCTTCAGCACCTTAGAGAATCGTTCTCTTTGAGCTAAGGTGAGGCAACGCCGTCCTGGTTTAAAGTTAATCCACTATATTTGCGCCAACATCATCACAAACCTTACAGCATGAAGGTCGTCTGAAATTTTTCAGACGACCTTTTGAGCCTGTCAAACTATTTTCCTGAATCTTTCGGCTTCTGATTGGCATTCTCAAACAATTTGTTCATAGGGGTCAGATTGATTGCATTGCCTTGACTGACTATCCATTTGTCTTCCACCCGCCAAACACCCGAGGTATCTTCCACGCGCAGATACCAGTGGTTGGTCGGCGGCAGGGGTTTGAAAGTCGCTTCATACTCCATACGACCGTTTTGGGCTTCCGCGCCGACGGGGTGTAGTTTGACGGTTTGGTCTTCCGATTTTTTAGTCGGGTGCATCAAGAGAAGGTTCAAAGGCTGCTTAGGATCGAATTCTCCGCTGACAAACACTTTGGCGGCATCCTTATCCGGACTGATCAGCACTTGCACCTGTATATGACGCTTTACCGCCTCTTCATCGCGGTGAAGCTGGATGTCGATGTGTTTGCCGTCTTTGTAATAGTCGTCCGTTACCAAGTCGGTTGTATGCTCTTTGGCGACAAAGAACATGGAGACACTGGCAATCACGACAAAAATAGGACCCGCCATCAATACCCACGGCCAAATGTGTTTGTACCAAGGTTTGACTTGTTTTTGCTCGGACACGTTTTATTCTCCGATAAAGGTTGCTTCTTCTTCCAAGATGATGGGTTTGCCATCTGCTTTGCCGGTTTCGCGATAAGTGAAGGTAAACTCAATCGGATGGCTGCCCTTGTTTGCATATTCGGGAATAGTGGAAACTTGGACGGGGATGGTCAACGTTTCACGCGGTGCGATTTTCACGCCACCTTCCGGCAGCCCGGTCAGGGCAATTTCCTCAAAGCCTTTGACTGACGCAGTCATGACTTGTTCGTTTTCACTATTGTTGATAATGCGCAGGTTGTAAGCGTTTTCCAGCCAACCTTTGCTGTTTTCGCGCACCATCACGCCGCGGTCTTTCAAAATATCGACTTCGACCATTTTACGGGTGGAAAGTCCGACCAAGAAAGCGATAATAACCACCAGCAAAACAGCGCCGTATCCCGCCACACGCGGACGTTTCAAGCGTTTTTTGATGTCGCTTTCAGGATATTCGTGTTCCAACGCGCCTTCGGTCGTATAGCGTATCAAACCGCGCGGGTAGCCCATTTTGTCCATGATTTCGTCGCAGGCATCAATACACGCCGCACAGCCGATACATTGGTATTGCAAACCGTCGCGGATATCGATACCGACGGGACAGACCTGTACGCACATGGTGCAGTTGATGCAGTCGCCCAATCCGCTGTCTTCTTTATTGGCGGTTTTCTTGCGTGCGCCGCGCGGTTCGCCGCGTTCGGTATCGTAAGAAATAATCAGTGTGTCTTTGTCGAACATCGCGCTTTGGAAGCGTGCATACGGACACATATGCAGACACACTTTCTCGCGCATAACGTGGGCAAAGAAGAAGGTCATGAAGCCGTAAAACGCTGCGGCAAACATCGCGCCGCCGCCTGCTGCTCCGGCAAACAAGTCGGGAACGAACTGGCGGATCGGGACAAACCAGCCCGCAAAGGTAATGCCTGTCCACGCACAGACAATGAAAATCAGCAGGGCTTTAGTTGCTTTAATGCGGATTTTAGTGAAATTCCACGGCGATTTTTCCAGCTTCAGGCGTTTGTTGCGGTCGCCTTCGACCAAGTTGTCGATCCACAGCATGATTTCGGTGTAAACCGTCTGCGGGCAGGAATAGCCGCACCACAAGCGTCCGGCAATCGTCGTCCACCAAAACAGCCCGAAGGCGCAAATCATCAGCAGCAGGGCAAGGTAAATCAAGTCGCCCATACCCAGTGACAGCCCGAAAATGAAAAAATGCCTGTCCGGAATATTGAAGAGTACCGCCTGACGGCCGCTCCAGTTGAACCACGGAATCACATAAAACACAAACTGCGTCGCCAATACGGCAGCTATACGCAATTTGGCGAACCGCCCTTCCGCTTTTTTCGGATGGATGCGTTCGCCTTCGGGATGGATTTGGATGACGCTGGATTTGGGTTTTGAAGGTTTGGGCGGAGCGGTTTTTGCCGGTTTCTCGGACTGCTCTTTCGGGGCTGCGTTTTTTTCTTCTGACACAGCGTTTTCGGCTTGGTTTTCTGTTGACATTTTTCAGTGTTCCTTCGTGTGTTTGCGCGCAGGTCTTTTATTCTGATTACTGGTTTGATTGGTTTTTCAGACGACCTTTTATATGCGTCGGAATCATATCATTTGAGCTTGACCAAAGCAAAAAGCCCTACTTGGCTTTTATATGCCACCCGTTTTGATTTTTCCGTTGCCCAAGTCTGAAATCAGCGATATTCAAGCAGTTGCATATAACCGATGACACTATGCTTATAGCGAATCGCTATATCTCCGATAAAAATTTATAAACTACTGTTTCAAAACGGAATAACAGTTAATCTCATCTGCTTTGCCTGTTTCAGACGACCCCTTATGCGGACAATTTTTAAAACAGGACAACGCGAAACCGATGCCGTACCGGTTTGAAGTTGTCCTCCCGATAGGCGGAAAGGTCGTCTGAAAGACGCCCGCATCCTTGAAAGCCTGACCGAATCAGGCGATAATCAACGGGATTTTCTTTACCGTTACCGTTTCAAACCAATACAGCAAGGAAGGTACAAAATGTCTCAACTGGCAAACGCAATCCGTTTCCTCTCGGCCGATGCCGTTCAAAAAGCAAATTCCGGCCACCCCGGCGCGCCGATGGGCATGGCGGAAATGGCGGAAGTATTGTGGACGAAATTCCTGCGCCACAACCCTGCCAACCCCAAATTCTACAACCGCGACCGCTTCATCCTCTCCAACGGCCACGCGTCCATGCTGTTGTACAGCCTGCTGCATCTGACCGGCTACAACCTGAGCATTGAAGACCTGAAAAACTTCCGCCAACTGCACAGCAAAACCCCCGGTCACCCCGAATACGGCTACACCGACGGCGTGGAAACCACGACCGGCCCGTTGGGACAAGGCATTGCCAACGCGGTGGGCATGGCATTGGCGGAAAAAATCCTGGCCGCCGAGTTCAATAAAGACGGTTTGAACATCGTCGATCACTACACCTATGTCTTCATGGGCGACGGCTGCCTGATGGAAGGCGTATCGCACGAAGCCTGTTCGCTCGCCGGCACTTTGGGCTTGGGCAAACTGATTGTTTTATATGATGACAACAATATTTCCATCGACGGCAAAGTGGACGGTTGGTTTACCGAAAACATCCCGCAACGCTTTGAAAGCTACGGCTGGCACGTCGTTCCCAACGTAAATGGTCATGACACCGCCGCTATTCAAGCCGCTATCGAAGCCGCCCGCGCCGAAACCGGCAAACCGTCCATCATCTGCTGCAAAACCTTAATCGGCAAAGGCAGCGCCAACAAAGAAGGCAGCCACAAAACCCACGGCGCACCTTTGGGCGCGGATGAAATCGAAGCCACGCGCAAACATCTGGGCTGGACTTACCCCGCATTTGAAATCCCGCAAGAAATCTATGCTGCATGGGATGCAAAAGAAAAAGGCGCGAAACTAGAAGCCGAATGGAACGAGCTGTTTGCGCAATACCAAGCAAAATATCCTGCCGAAGCCGCAGAATTCGTGCGCCGCATGGATAAAAAACTGCCGGACAATTTCGATGCATACGTTCAAGCCGCATTAAAAGAAGTGTGCGCCAAAGCCGAAACCATCGCCACCCGCAAAGCCAGCCAAAACAGCATCGAAATTTTGGCTAAAGAGCTGCCCGAACTGGTGGGCGGTTCTGCCGACCTGACCCCGTCCAACCTGACCGACTGGTCGGGCAGCGTCTCCGTTACCCGCGACAAAGGCGGCAACTACATTCACTACGGCGTACGCGAGTTCGGCATGGGTGCCATCATGAACGGCCTTGCCCTGCACGGCGGCGTGAAACCCTTCGGCGCAACTTTCCTGATGTTCAGCGAATACGAACGCAACGCTCTGCGCATGGCAGCACTGATGAAAATCAACCCCGTCTTCGTCTTCACCCACGATTCCATCGGTCTCGGCGAAGACGGCCCGACCCACCAACCCATCGAGCAAACCGCCACCCTGCGCCTGATTCCGAATATGGACGTATGGCGTCCGTGCGATACCGCCGAATCCTTGGTCGCATGGGCGGAAGCCACAAAAGCCGAAGACCACCCGTCCAGCCTGATTTTCAGCCGTCAAAACCTGAAATTCCAAGCGCGCAACGAACAACAACTGAACGACATCAAACGCGGCGGCTACGTCATCAGCGAAGCCCAAGGCAACGCCCAAGCCGTCATCATTGCTACCGGTTCTGAAGTTGAGCTGGCTTTGGAAGCGCAAAAAGCCCTTGCTGCGCAAAACATCACCGTACGCGTCATTTCCATGCCGTCCACCAACGTATTCGACCGCCAAGACGCCGCCTATAAAGCCGCCGTCCTGCCCGAAGGTCTGCCGCGCGTTGCAGTAGAAGCCGGACACGCCGACGGCTGGTACAAATACGTCGGACTGAACGGCGCAGTCGTCGGCATCAACCGCTTCGGCGAATCCGCCCCTGCCGAACTGCTGTTCAAAGAATTCGGCTTTACCGTGGAAAATGTGGTTGATACTGTGAAATCAGTGTTGTAAACGGCTGCCATCGCATCAAAGGTCGTCTGAAAACGGAAGATAAGGTTTTCAGACGACCTTTTTCATTCCAAACTGCCAAAATCGGCTTAACAAAAAATCTAAATACCCATACAGCGGCGCAACCCTTTCTGCGCAAATGGAAGTAGCGTAGAAATGTTGGATAAAGCATCGTCTCACCCTTCATTCCAAATAATCTTTCGCCATATCTTGAAAGCCGCACTGCCAAACCATAAAATCACGCCTTACCCAATTTGATATAACTATACATCCAACCCATCTTACCCACTAATCATGATTACCCGCCTTGCCGCCTACCGGAAAACCCTCCTCACCTGCCTGATTTTATGGGTATCTATCGTCGCCGTTTTTTCCGCTGAACGTTTCTTCATACTGCACCATTTTGTTTCAGACGACATCCGCAGCCGTTATGCGGGCGATTTGGCGGCTTTGTTTATCAAAGGGCTGCTGTTCGACATCAAAATCGCTTCCGTTGCCGCCGCTTTACCCTTCCTGATCGGGCTGTTCGGACTGGCTACGCAAAAAACCGCCGCCTTTACTCTCCGCCTCCTGCCTACCGTCGCAACCGTCCTCTCCCTGACAGCCTTTGCCGCCGCGCTGGGCAACTGGTTCTATTTCAGCGTGTACGACCGTCAATTTGACGTCTTCGTCTTCGGACTGGCGGAAGAAGACACCAGCGCCGTCCTGAAAACCGTCTGGTCGGACTATCCCGTTATTTCCTGTCTGGCAGCTTTGATTGCCGCAGCTTTCGTTTTTAGTAAAATTTTCAGCCTCATCCACCGCAGCACCCGCTTTCAGACGACCTCATGGGGGAAAACCGCTTGGATTGCCGCCGTCCTCTTACCCGTCCTCGCGCTTGCCGCAGGCATACGCGGCTCGTTCGGCAAATTCCCCCTGCGTCAGACCGCCATGCAGATTTCCGCCGCACCGCAAATCAACAAACTCGTCCCCAACGCCCTGACCTCCCTAAGCTGGGCGGTCAACGAATACCGCAACAGCAATAATTTCCATCCCGTCTCCGACGAAGACGGCAGCCGGCTCATCAGTACCCTGCTCGATAAAAAAACCAATGCCGACTTGACGCAGCTATTTGCTCAAACCGCCCCCAATCCCGCTGTCGAAAAACACCGTCCCAACGTCGTTTTCACCGTCATGGAAAGCATGAGCGCACACCTCTTGAACATGGATAATCCCGAACGGGATCTCTTGGGCGAACTGGGCAATCATTGGCAGCAAGACTGGGTATACCGCAAATTCGTTTCCGAAGGCGACGGTACCAGCGACTCCCTGCACCGCTTCTTCGTCCGCAGCCCGCGCCTCAACCTCAGCCAATCCCTCGCCAAAAACAAAACCTTCCCCGGCAATATGTTCAAACCCTATCTCGAAGCCGGCTACCGCGTCGTCTATATTACGGCGGGCAACGGCGGCTGGCGCGATTTCGACACCTTCCTGCGGCACTTGGGCGTCAATGAAATCATCGATGAAAACACCCTCAAAACCCGCTATCCCGAAGCAAAATCCGGCACATGGGGCGTACCCGATGAATTCATGTTCCGTTATGCCGAAGAAGAACTCGCGCGCGCCGAAAAAAGCGGCACACCTGTATTCATCATGATGATGTCCGTGACCAACCATCCACCCTACCACCTGCCTGCACCGCACCAGCTCAAAAACTTTCGTTTGGAAGAACAAGAGCAAAAACGCCTTGCCAATCTCGCCTCAGACAAAGAGTTGAATGAAATTTTCAACACCTTCCGATACAGCAACGACCAACTCGGACGCTTTATCGGCAAAGTGAAAACCATCGCACCCGACACCATTATCGCCGCCACTGGTGACCACAATATGCGCGCCATCGGCTATCCCGAATCCGCCGATGCCGCACTCGGTCACAGCGTCCCCTTCTATCTGTACGTCCCGCAAGCCTACCGCGGCAGCGCCGAATACCATCCCGAACGCGCAGGTTCGCACAAAGACATCCTGCCGACCCTCTACAACTTAAGCCTGTCCAAATCGAGCTACTACCAAACCGGCTGCAACCTCACCGCCCCGCAACCCGATTCCGCATGGTGCGGCTACGGCTACAACCCCGAAGTCATCATCACGGAACGTGGTTTCTATCACCAACACAGCAAAGCATTCCACAAATGGGACAACCAAAACATCCAAACCGCTGAAAGCCGCCCAAGCACGCCGGACGGCGAAGACCAAGCCATTATCCGCCGCGCCTCGGCATATACGCCGTTTCTTGAATGGCAGATCAACCGGATTGTCAGCACCCAATAAATCTGTTTATAAACATCAAAGGTCGTCTGAAAAGTTTCAGACGACCTTTTTGCAAATATAGTGGATTAAATTTAAATCAGGACAAGGCGACGAAGCCGCAGACAGTACAAATAGTACAGCAAGGCGAGGCAACGCCGTACTGGTTTAAATTTAATCCACTATAAATCATACCCAATACGTTCCCGCCTTAAAGCAAATGCCAAACTGCCTAACAATACCGTCATAGTGTAGTAAAATAAAATGCGTTTTAGGCAGCATGCCACATTACATCCGCGCAACACAACGCCTTACCGTTAGACAACAAATCCACTATATAATCTATGTCGCTTGCGCCCATCACACAAGGAAACTCATGAAAAAACACATCTACTGCCGCCACAGCTTTGAAATCGAAGTCCCGTTTTTCGATGTGGACTCGATGCATATCGTCTGGCACGGCAACTATGTGAAATACCTCGAAACCGCCCGCTGCGCCTTTTTGTCTGCCATCAGTTACGATTACAATGAAATGGCACGGCAAGGATACAGCTGGCCGATTGTGCAGATGAACCTCAAATACATCCGCCCCGCCCGCTTCGATCAAAAAATCCGTGTCGATATGGAGATTGTCGAAATCGAAAGCTGCCTGCGCATCGACTATACAATTTATGATGCGCAAACCAACGAAAAGCTCAACCGTGCTTCGACCACACAAGCCGCCGTTTCGCTGGCAGACGGTCTGATGCAGTTTCAGACCCCGCAAAGCTGGTTGGATGCTGTGCAAACCCATCCGACCTTTACTCCTGCCTGACACTTTACGTTTTCAGACGACCCCGACCCATAAGGTCGTCTGAAAAACAAACCTGAAAAGGAACAACATGAAAAAAACACTTACCGCTCTCGTGCTGACCCTTGCCAGCCCTGCCTTGTGGGCGTTTTCCACCGCCGAACTCGCCCAAACCCTGCAAAAACCGTCCAACGTACAGGGCGCGTTTACCCAGCAGCGTCAATTGAAATCCCTGAGTAAACCGATGGTTACAGGCGGGAAATTCGTCCTCGTCCCGAAAAAAGGCCTGTTGTGGCAAATGCAAAAACCGTTTGAAACCACCCTGCGCGTGCGCTCGGACGGCATCATGCAGTGGAACGGCAGCGCATGGACCAACCCCAATCAAGGCAAAGTCGGACAAACCCAGCAAATCAAACTCTTCCTCGACCTGCTCGGTGGCAACACGCAAGGTTTGGAAAAACAATTCAACCTTGCCCTCTCCGGCAGTGAAAAACAATGGACGCTGAATTTGACGCCGAAAACCGCCGTTACCCGCCAAATTTTCAATCACATCGTTATCAGCGGTGACAGCGTGGTGCGTAAAATTGAATTGGACGAAAAACAAGGCGACAAAACTGTGATGCAGTTTAGAGAAGTGCAAACCGGCAAACCGCTGGACGACTTTGCCAAAAAAGCCCTGTAAGCAAACCATCCGACAGACCCGCAAAGTCATCCTGTCGGTTTTTGAAGAACCTGCCTGACGGCTTGCCGCCCGCTTTTTTCCTCTCTACATGAGAGGCTAAGCGAGGGTGGTAAGCCGCAGGTTCGCATTTTATTAGGCACATATTTTTGCCCTAAACCCAGTAATTTCAGGGTATGCCATTTGCTTCTAATTTCACGCCAACCGCCCTTTTCAGACGACCTCCCTTTATCCCACCCTATTGTTCTTTAAATAATTTTACAAAAAAGCTATAATGACCAGTCATCAAATAATTTTTGTTAATAGATAATGGGAAGCGACGTGAAAAAAGTGCTGCTGGTGTATTACTCGCAAACCGGACAGCTGGCGGAACTGGTGCGGAATTTCGCCGAGCCTTTGCAGCAGAGCGGTATCCATGTGGATTGCGTGAACCTTGAGCCGCAAGAGCCGTATCCGTTTCCGTGGTCGTTTTGGCGGTTTTTCAACACCTTTCCCGAAACCGTCCACCTGAAACCCGCGCCGATTCTGCCGCCCGCCATTCCCGCCGACGATTACGACGCCGTGGTTATCGCTTATACCGTCTGGTTCCTCTCTCCCGCCCAGCCGATTACCGCCTTCCTGCAACGGGAAGAAACCCGCCGCCTGCTCAACGGCAAACCCGTGGTAACGCTTATCGGCTGCCGCAATATGTGGTTGGGCGCGCAGGAAAAAATGAAGTCGCTTTTAGCACGCAACGGCGCGAAACTCATCGGCAACATCGTTAAAATCGACGCATGCAACAGCGCCGCCAGCTTCATTACCACCCCCGCATGGCTGCTGTCGGGCGACAAACAATACTTCCGCGCCCTGCCCTCCGCCGGCATCGCAGACGGAGAGCTGGCCGACGCGGCGCGCTTCGGCGCGAAAATGCGGGATACCCTTTTACAAAACAAAACCTTGGACGAAACCCTGTTTCAAAACATGGGCGCGGCCAAGGTGAACGAAAAACTGATTTTCAGCGAAAAAGCCGCCGGCCGCAGCTTTTTTCTGTGGGGCAGGCTGCTGATGGCCGCCGGACGTGTGTCCCCCCTGCTGCGCCGCACCCTGCTGTGTTTTTATATCCTGTTTCTGCTGGCGATGATTCTGGTGTTGGTACCGGTGAGCGTATTGGTGAAAAAACTGCTGCATCCGCTGCTCAAAGGTCGTCTGAAAAAACTGGCAGAGTATTACAGCCAGCCCTCCGGCGGATAAATCGGATTACAGTTGTCGTCACACATTCTGACCATTTCAGACGACCCCGAATACAGAAAGCACTCCATGCCCGAAGTGATCCATTACCCCGAACGCCGCCGCTTCCAAATCGACATCAACGGTTTGGAAGCAGGCTACATTAGTTATACCGAACACAACGGAAGCTGGGACGTGGACCACACCGAAGTTTCGCCCAATTTCCGTAATCAGGGCATCGCCCGAATGCTGGTGGATGCGTTAACGGCATATGCCGAAGCACACGGCATCCCGCTCACTGCAAGCTGCGATTACGCGGCGCGGTTTATCGGCTGACCACTTACCATAGTGAGACAAAATAGCGCCGTAATATCCCTATTTTGTTTCGCCATATAACCCAAAACCATGACTCTAAATAACACACTCAAAAACGTTTACCTCAACCACATCGCCGCCTTCCTGCCCAACGCGCCCGTCGGCAATGACGAGATGGAAGCCGTACTCGGTATGGCGGGCGAGCTGCCCTCGCGCGTTCGGCGCATGATTTTGCGTTCCAACGGCATCCAAACACGGCATTACGCCATAGACCCCGACAGCCGCCGCGCCACGCATACCAATGCCGAACTTGCCGCCGAAGCAGTCCGCCGGCTGTTCGCTCAAGGCATCGAGCCCAAAGACATCACCAGCCTGTCCTGCGCTACCTCCTACCCCGACCAAACCATGCCCGGACACGGCGTGATGGTACACGGTCTTTTAAATATACCCTCCTGCGAAGTATTGAGCATGGCGGGCGTGTGCGCGGCAGGTATGGCGGCGATGAAACACGCCTACAACGCCGTACGAACCGGTGAACACGCCCACGCCGTCGCCGCCGCTTCGGAAAACGCTTCGGCAGTAATGCGCGGCGAAGTCTTCCAACAAGAAACCGACCATAAAAAGCTGGAGAATGCCTCTCCCGAAATCGGTTTTGAAAAAGACTTTTTACGCTGGATGCTGTCGGACGGCGCGGGCGCGGCATACTTGTCCGACCGCCCCAATTCAGACGACCTCAGCCTGAAAATCCACTGGATAGAGCTGCTCTCCTACGCCAACGAAATGCCGCCCTGTATGTATGCCGGCGCAGAATTCCGCGACGGCGTGTTCGAAAGCTGGAAACACGCCGACCCAGAATACAGCCGCCGCCACAGCCTGATGGCGGTCAAGCAGGACGTAAAACTATTGAACGAAAACATCGTCCGCTACACGGTGGAAAAACCGCTCGCGCAAATCGCCGCCAAACACGGCATCCGCGCCGACGAAATCGACTGGTTCCTGCCGCACTACTCTTCCGGCTTTTTCCGCGACCGCCTTTCAGACGGTCTGAAAAACATCGGCTTCGACATCCCGCAGGAAAAATGGTTTACCAACCTCTACACCAAAGGCAACACCGGATCGGCATCGATTTACATCATCCTTGAAGAATTTATGCGCACCTTCCCATTGGAGCGCGGTCAAAAAGTTTTGTGCTACGTTCCCGAAAGCGGGCGTTTCTCAACTTGTTTCATGCTTTTGGAAGCGGTATAGCAAACTGAAAAAAGGTCGTCTGAAACTATGGAAATCAAAGACATCCCGCAAGATGACAGCGAAAGCTACCACGGACATCTGAAAGTCATTTACGGCACGCGCAACGGGCGTTATGAAGCCGGTACCAGCAGCGGCTGGCAGGACGAAGCCTACGCCACCGAAATGGCGGTCGCCGAACTCGACGAACAAACCCGCGCCGCCCGCGAAGCAGTGGCTCGGGGCGAATATTCGCCGCTGTATTACCATATGTTCCGCTTCCGCCACGACGAAACCGGTTTGGCAATGGCAGCAGGCGTATGGAAATGGCAGCTCCGCCGCCACCTGCGTCCCGAAATCTTCGCCAAGCTGCCCGACAAAACCCTGCAAAAATACGCCGACGCGCTGCAAATCAGCATAGACGAATTGAAGCGGACGGACGCGGATTAAGGCGAACCGACCTGATTTTTCAGACGACCCTTCTAAAGTCTGAAACGCTGCCGCCTAATCATAAAAACACTCCCAAACAAATATCCGATTGACACCCCCATGACCGAATTCCCACACCAGCATACCGCCCACTGCGAAAGCGGCGTAATGTCCACGCTGCTCAAATACCACGGCCACGACTTGGACGAAGCCATGATTTTCGGCATCGCCCATGCGCTGACCTTTGTCTGGCTACCCGTCGTCAAACTGGGCGGCATGCCGCTGGTTTCCTACCGCATCGCACCGCGCGGCATCATCAAAAACACCTGCAAGGCATTGGGGCTGAAATTGTCCGCCCGCAAATTTTCCAATGCCCAAAAGGGGCAGGACGCGCTGGATGCCGCGCTTTCATCGGGCAAACTGGCGGGTTTGCAGACCTCCGTATTCTGGCTGCCGTATTTCCCGCCGCAAATGCGTTTCCATTTCAACGCGCACAATCTCTTAGTGTACGGCAAAGACGGCGGCGACTACCTGATCAGCGACCCCGTGTTTGAAACCGTGCAGCGCTGCGCCGCCGAAGATTTGCAGCGGGCGCGCTTCGCCAAAGGCGTGCTGGCGGCAAAAGGCATGATGTACACGCTGGAAAACGACAGGTCGTCTGAAAAAATTAAGACAGACTTGCCCGCCATCATCCGCAAAGCCATACGCAAAAACGCCAAACAAATGCTCCCGCCCGTTTTTTTCGCCGGCGTAAAAGGCATCCGCACGTTGGCAAAAAACATCGAAGCCCTGCCCACTAAACGAAATGCAAAATACCAAAAGCTGTTCCTCGGCCATCTCGTGCGGATGCAGGAAGAAATCGGCACCGGCGGCGCGGGTTTCCGCTATATCTACGCCTATTTCCTCGAACAGGCCGCCCGTATCTGCGACAACCCCGCGTTTCAGACAGCCTCGGAACAAATGACCGCCATCGGCGACCAGTGGCGGCAGTTTGCAGCAATGTGCGTGAAGCAGTGTAAAAAGCCGTCTGAAAATGGCTGCCGCGAAATCGCCGCATTTTTGCGCAAGATTGCGGACGATGAAGAAGCCTTGTGGCGGGGATTGTTGAAATAATGGGGAATCATGCGGCATAACTCAATCCGCTGCGCACCGTTTTAAAATCAGGTCGTCTGAAAACTCAAAGAAAAGATAAAAATGCGTTACTTAGCCACACTCTTATTATTGTGTTCCGCCTTAACCCACGCCGCACCGCCGGACGGCTTTGCCTTGGTTCATGATGCCGACGGACACACCAACTTACGCGAAAGCCCTGATTTGAATGCCAAAGTCTTGGCAAAAATCCCCAACGGCACACCGTTGAAATGTTTGGGTGATGGCGGTGAAGGCAGCCTGAGTTTCTGTACTGCCCAGCTGCAACAACCTGCCGCAGAAGACTACGGTTTCATCCATTACAGCCGCCTGATATTTCCCGCCTCCGACAAAAGCTTCGTCCGCCTGCGCGAACAATCCGGTCGCGACGATACGCTGACTTTGTCCGGTAGCGGACAAAAGGTACATATCGTTGCTCGGCGTATTCATCCAAAACTCAGCGATTTCTCGGGTATCAGCAAAAACAAATATACCGCTCGCCTCTATCAAGGCAAACCGTTCTACGGCACAGATAACACCATTCCCAAAAGCGTATTTGTAATAGAACAGATCACACTAAACGGCCAAGCGGTTCCCGCTGCCGAACTGCAAGGACTGTTCTCGCCCGATTTTGCCGCCACCGCACGCGATAGCCAGGTGTACGACCGCTGGGAAGCCTATTACCGCAGCATCGATAAGAGGCTCTATCTATTTGGCAGACAAGGCTCGGGCGCCGGTAGTTTCGATGTCTGCTTTATATTTAAGGACGGTAAATTCCAGCGCCGCTATTTATGGAATGCTGCGCTATAAATATCGCTCGAAAAGGTCGTCTGAAAACTCAAAGAAATGATAAAAATGCGTTACTTAGCCACTCTCTTATTATTGTGTTCCGCCTTAACCCATGCCGCGCCGCCGAACGGCTTTGCCTTGGTGCATGATGCCGACGGACACACCAACTTGCGCAAAAGCCCCGATTTGAATGCCAAAGTCTTGGCAAAAATTCCCAACGGCACGCCGTTGGAATGTGTGGAAGAACTCAGTGAAACCAGATCAGACTTCTGTTTTGTTCAGCTACAACAGGCAAGCGCCGACGATTCCGGCTTTATCCATTACAGCCGTCTGATATTCCCAGCCGCCGACAAAAGCTTTGTCCGCCTGCGCGAACAATCCGGTCACGACGATACGCTGACTTTGTCCGGCAACGGTCAAACGGTACACATCGTTGCCCGCCGCATTCACCCTAAACTCAGTGATTTCTCGGGTATCAGCAAAGACAAATACACCGCGCGTCTCTATCAAGGCAAGCCGTTCTATGGCATGGACTCTATGATTTCCAAAAGCGTGTTCGCGCTTGAACGTATCACGCTAAACGGTCAAGCGGTTCCCGCTGCCGAACTGCAAGGACTCTTCTCGCCCGATTTTGCCTCCACCGCACGCGGCAGCAATGTATATCAAGGCTGGGAAGCTTATTACCGCCGCAGCGATAAGACGCTTTATCTGTTTGGCAGACAAGGTTCGGACGGCGCTCCTTTCGATGTCTGCTTTATATTTAAGGACGGTAAATTCCAGCGCCGTTATTTATGGAGTGCTGCGATTTAAATATCGCTCGAAAAGGTCGTCTGAAAACTCAAAGAAATGATAAAAATGCGTTACTTAGCTTCCCTCTTATTATTGTGTTCCGCCTTAACCCATGCCGCGCCGCCGGACGGCTTTGCCTTGGTTTATGATGCCGACGGACACACCAACTTACGCGAAAGCCCCGATTTGAACGCCAAAGTTTTGGCAAAAATTCCCAACGGCACGCCGTTGGAATGTGTAGGCGAAGCCAGCAAAGACAATCCGAATTTCTGTACCGCGCTGTTGCAACAGGTAGCCACCCACGGTTACGGCTTTATCCACCGCAGCCGTCTGATATTTCCAGCCTCTGACAAAAACTTCGCTACACTGCGTGAACACTTCGGTCACGACGATACGTTGACTTTGTCCGGCGGCGGTCAAACGGTACACATCGCCGCCCGCCGTATCCATCCCAAACGCAGCGACTTTTCAGGTACAGCCCCAAATAGTGACACCGCGTCTCTTTATCGGGGCAAACCGTTTTACGGTACAGACGACTCCATTCCGAAAAGCGTATTTGCCATAGAACAGATTACGCTGAACGGTCAAGCAGTTCCCGCTGCCGAACTGCAAGGGCTGTTCTTGCCCGATTTTGCCGCCACTGCACGCGGCAGCAATGCGTATGATGGCTGGGAAGCCTATTACCGCCGTACCGACAAGACGCTTTATCTGTTTAATTCGGTGAATAATGATGCCGGTTCTTTCGGTATGTGTTTCGTATTTAAAGACGGCAAATTCCAACGCCGTTATGTATGGACTGCATTACTATAAATATTCATTAAAGGGCAATTTGGAAACCATGATTCAAATCCAATCCCTCTCCCACCGTTATCCCAAAGCCGAAACTGCCGCGCTGGACAATGTGTCGTTCGAAATTGCCGACGGCGAATGTTTGGGGCTGCTCGGTCACAACGGTGCGGGGAAAACGACACTGATGTCGCTTTTGGCAGGCTTGCAGGAAGTACGGCAGGGCGAAATTTTGTTTGACGGCAAGCCGTTGCGCCTGTTGAGCCGCAGCGAGCGGCAGAAAATCGGTTTGGTGCCGCAGGATTTCGCGTTTTATCCGCAGCTTTCTGTGTGGGACAACCTGCTGTTTTTCGCCTCGCTTTACAAAGTGCGCGACAAGGGTCGTCTGAATGCGCTATTAGAACAGACCGACCTGACCGCCCACAAGAACAAAGCGGCGAAGCATCTTTCGGGCGGACTTAAACGTCGTCTGAATTTTGCCATCGGCTTGATTAACACGCCGCAACTGGTATTCCTTGATGAAATCACGGTCGGCATCGACCCGCAGTCGCGCCGCTTTATCCTTGACAGCGTGGCGGATTTGACACGGCAGGGGGTAACGGTGGTTTACACCTCGCACTATCTGTCGGAAATCGAGCAGCTTTGCGGCAAAATTGCGCTGCTGCAACACGGCAAGCTGGTGTACCACGGCGGTTTGGATGAGCTTCTAAGCACGCAAACCGGTGTCGTGCGTTTTACCGTCGAACCGCCGCTGCCGCCTCAAACGCTGGCCGCTTTGGGTGCAAAGCAAGTGGACAGCCGCGGCATGATGGAAACGGCGCACGATGCCGCCACCGTTTACGCCGCCCTGCAACAAAGCAGCGCGCAAATCCGCTACTTCCAGCAGGGACACGGTTCGCTGGAAACGTTTTACCTTGATTTCCTGCGCAAAGACGAGCCAGCAACAGATAAGCAAAATCCACAATGACGACTTCCTCCCTCCTCAAAGAACTCAAACTGCTCTGCCGCGACCTGCACGGTTTGGCCGTGTTGTTTGTGATGCCCATCGCCTTCATGCTGATTATGTCGTTGGCGCTGAGCCGCGACCAAGATCCGCACACCGACAGCCGCATCGCGCTGGTCGGCGCGGCAGACGACAGCGTCAATACCGCGCTGGCCGCCGCGCTGGAAAAAGAGCAGATTCATGTCACGCGGATGTCGTCTGAAAAACTGACCGACGCGCAAAACGGCCTGCACGACAAGCGTTTCCAACTGGTGCTGTACAACCCGAACCCCGCTTCCGGCAAAATCGCCGACAACAAAGCCCTGCAAATCTATGTACCGCCCGATACCGAACCTTCATGGCTGGCGGCGGTCAAAGGCGTTTTGCAGCAGCATTACACCCAAACGCGGCTGGACGCTTATTTCGACAACAATGACGGCATCAAAATCGACAATAAAAAACTGCCCCGTTCCATCCGCAAAGACATCCAGAAAAAAGTCGATGAAAAAAACGACGAACAATTCGCCGCCGTGCGCAGCTTTTTAGATAAAAAAATGCTGGAAGAACACTATCTGAGCGCAGGTAGCGGCACGGTGGAAAAACCCAACGCCGTACAGCACAGCGTTCCCGCATGGCTGATTTTCGGTATGTTTTTCATTATGATACCGCTGTCGAACGTCATGGCGCTGGAACGCCAGACCAACACCATCACCCGCCTGCGTCTCGCCCGCGCCTCCGCGTCCGGCCTGATTGCCGCCAAACTCGTCCCCTATTTCCTGATTAACCAACTCCAATTTACCGGAATGCTGCTGCTCGGCCGCTACCTTCTGCCCGAAATCGGCGTGCCCGCCCTCATACTCAACGGCAGCCTTGTTCCCTACGCGCTGCTGTCCGCCGCCGTCAGCGCCGCCGCACTCGGCTACGCGCTTTTGGTCAGCGTCTGCGCCAAATCCACCGAACACGCCGTCGTCCTCGGCGGCGGCGGCATCATCCTGATGGCAGCAATCGGCGGCATTATGGTACCCGCCCACGTCATGCCCGAAACCATGCAGCAACTCACTTGGATTTCCCCGATGGCATGGGGCTTGAAGGCTTTTCAAGAACTGCTGCTCAACCGCAGCGGACTGGACGGAATCGGCCGCTACCTCATCCTGCTGTCCGCCTTCTCCGCCGCCACCCTGACCGCCGCCGTGCTGGTTTACCGCAGGCAGTTGCAGACGCAGGTACGGTTTTAAAAAACGTTGTCAAAACCATAAAAAAGGCTGTCAAAAATTATGTTTAAATTTCGGACAGCTTTTTTCTGAGAGCTATAACAGTTTCAACTTGCTTCGATAATCAAGACAACCCCATAGCAACTCTATTGTTAACCCCATCAGGTAAACATATGGCCACTATATGTATTAAAACAACTTCTGCATTTTTTGGCTAACCTTAAACCCATGTTTATCTTGATTGGAGCAAGTCACCTCCGAACCAGAAGCCGTACATTGCCAGCCATTGCCTTTCACTGTTTCTCCGTCTTTCAAGATACGGGCTTTAGGATTAAAAGGAAAATCACTGTGGCAAACCATATCTGCTTTGCCGGTTTTACCTAAGAAAAATGTTCCGCCCCATTCGAGGTCGCAATCCTTGGGACGCGGTAAAACAGGTTTGCCTTTAATTTCAGTCAGACATGATATGCCCTGAGCCAAATCAGATGTTTTCGCATCGCCGCCGCAATAAATCTTACCGTTTCCGGCACGAAAATCGATGTTATACAGCCCACTATTTATCTCATTTTCAGTTCCTTCCGAAGAAGGTGCCGCAAAAGCTGCAACCGAGAAAGTGAGCGATGTCAAAATAAATAATTTTTTCATATAAAGATTCCCATATAGTGAATAACAGAGGTTAAAAACGTTTCAAGGCTTTCAGGTGCGCTTGTGATTGTTCAATGCTGCATTTAAGGATATACCAATCAGCCGCAGATTTCAGATCAGTGTCATTTGTCGGGTCAGAGCAAAGTTGCTCTTTATACTCCCCCCAAGTTTTACGCACTTCATTAAAATAAGAAGCCGGCAAACCATGTAAGGCAGCATCTTTATTCTTTACCCGTTGGTACAGTATTTTATATTGTTCATCAATTTCTTTTGCCAGTCGCCCATCCAGTATATCCAGGCAATCGTAGTCAACCTCTTCAATATTTTCCAGCATGCTTTTAGGGCAAACATCTTTATTATGGGCAGCATTTTCTTGGGCATAACAAAAAGCTGTACCCATTAAAGCCACAGAGAAAAACAATACTTTTTTCACTTTATTCAATGTTCCTTAAATTTAAAAAAAAAAAATCGGCGCATTATAACCACATCAGCAGCATGATGCATAACGTATTAATGTTTAGCCATCCATATTTTATATACCTTTTTTAAACAAAAACTCAATCCTTTCAAGTTTCCTCATCAATTAATTGTAACAAGACATTTACGATTGAGTGAGATAGGCGGATAGAGGCATGATAAAATCCTGAGTGAGAAATTTAAATTATATCGGTTTGGAAAGCCATCAGGTCGTCTGAAAACACAAGCCGACATCCATCCCTACCCCAAACACGAAAGCAAAAAATGTCCTACACCTTTACCTTGGCAGAACACGCGCTGGAAGCGGAATTGAAAAAGCTGATTCTGCAAGAAGCCGACAAGACCGATGATGTTGCTGCCGAAGACTTTACCGACGATGCGCCGTTGTTCGGCGACGGCAGCCCTATCGACTTGGATTCGCTCGACGCGCTGCAAATCTGCGTCGCGCTGCAACAGTATTTCCAAGTGCGGCTGCAAGGCGACCGTATGGTGCGCAAGCATATGATGAGCGTGCGCGATTTGGCGGCGTTCGTCCGCGCGGAGCATGGGGCGTGAGCTGGGTTTGCGGTACGGCGGCAACCTCCGCGCTGAATCCGCAGGCGGATTTCAGACGACCCGATGCGGTGTCTTATACGTTTTTAAACCAGCCGCAGCAGGCCGCTTATTTCCGCGCTTTTACCGACGACAGCTTGGGGAGCGCCGCTTTTGCGGATATTGCTGAACAACATTTGCGCCGCGCCGCCGAAGATGCCGGGTGGTCGTCTGAAAGCTGGCATGACGCGCCGGTTTTTATCGGTTCGAGTTCTTACGCCATCGCCGAATACGAAAACCGCCGCCGCGCGGGCAATACGGACATTGGGGAACACGGCCTGCTCTATCTTGCTGAAGATTTGCGCAAACGCAGCGGCAACCGACAGATTTTCAGTTTGGCAACCGCCTGCACCTCCTCCGCCCATGCGCTGATTCAGGCAGACAATTGTTTGCGCGGCGGGGCGGAACGCGCCTTCGTCCTCGGCATCGAAAACCTCAACCGCCTGACCCTGCTGCATTTTCACAGTTTGGGTTTGTTTACCGAACGATATCAGCCCTTCGGCGGCAACGGTCTGATTTTGGGCGAAGGTGTCGCCGCACTCGCCCTCTCTGCCACGCCGCCTGATCGTGCAGGTCGTCTGAAACTCGTCGGACATGCCGCCAATACCGGCAACGACCTGATTCAAAGCGACAGCAAGGCTTTAGAGCAGGTTATCAGCCGCGCTTTAAATGCCGCTGCTGTTGCCCCCGAAAACATCGCCGCCGTCAAAACCCACGGTATCGGTACCGCCGACAGCGACGCCGCCGAACTGGCTGCGCTGGAAAACGTATTCGGCAGCCTGCCGCCACTGATGGCATTCAAAGCGCAAATCGGTCATACCCTCGGTGCAACCGCCGCCCTCGAAACCGCGCTGCTCTTGTCCGCCCTGAAACAAGGCGGCGGCACCGATTATCAAGGACGCGAAATCCGTTTTTCAGACGACCTTTTCTGTCTCGCCAACCATTTCGGTTTCGGCGGCAGCAATACAGCTATGGTATGGCAATGGCAATCATAAATCCTGACATCCGCATCACCGCCGCCGCGCGTTTCTATACCGAAGCCGCCGTCGGCAACAAAATCCTCAAACAAACCTTGCAGCAGCAAAGCGGCACGGACGCCCGCCGCCTCAGCCGCCTGAGCCTGATTGCCGCACTCGGCGCAGGCCTGCTGCGCGGACAAAGCGAAATCCGCTCCGATTGCGCCGTCTTCCTCGGCACGCCGTTTTCCTCGCCATCCGTGTTTGAAAAAATGGCGGACAACGTGCTCAACCACCATGCCGCCATGCCTTTCGACTTCATCGCCAACCTGCACAACGCCCCCGTTTTTCATGCCGCGCAAACTCTAGGCACGCACGGCGCGACGTTGGCGGTTGCCACCGAACGCCATTTGGAAACCCGTTTCCACCCTCTGCTGCTCGCCGCACAATCCTTGCCAAACGGCGGACAGGCCGCAGTCGGCTGGGCATACGAACACCAAGCCACCCACGCCGATACGCGCGAAGGCAGCATTTGGATTTTGCTCGAACACGGCGCGGAACACGGCATTCCGATTACCTTAAATATAGGCGACGAGGAAGCGGAAATGCCGTCCCGTCAGGCGGCTGTACAATCTGAAACGCAAAGATATTATTGGCAGGACATCGCCGATTTTTTGGAAACATTGTGCCTTGCCGACGACTTGCCATCAGACAAAACAAGCCCAATCATGATGGCGCGCGCGGAAATCCTGTGATTTTGCACATTCGAAATTTATCCAAGAATAAGCCGCTGCCTCCGCGCCGACAGGTCGTCTGAAAATCCGAAACTGTCTTCCGTTTCAAACACGTTTTCAGACGACCTGCCTCTTTCCCCTACCGATTATCCATTCCGATTGTCAATGCACCCGACTTCCCCATAAAATGCCACAGACACACTTCAAAACATTTGAAAAATGATGACTACCTACCGCCGCGCCTACACTGTCCTCACCGCCCTGCTGATCCTGTTTCTCATCTATACCGTCTCCACGAAAAACTGGCTGCAAACCGACCTGACCGCGCTGCTGCCGAGCGAACAGCAGCCGGACGCGCTTTTGACGGCGGCAGACAAAGCGGGCGAAGAGCAGTTGAACACGCAGGTGATTTTGCTGGCGGGCAGCAAAGACGCGGAAACGGCGTTTCAGACGACCTCTGAGATTGCCGCTTTGTGGCGTAAAAGCGGCGTGTTCCAACAAGTGGACAGCAGCGTGACGCCCGACTTGGACAAGGTGCGCGCGGATATCGGCAAGCTGGGACTCGCTCTGCTGCCGAATGAACAGGTGCGCCTGCTGTTTGAGCATCCGCAAGCCTATTTCCAAGCGCGGGCGGAAGCGGCGGTCAACCCGTTTGCCGCGCCCTCGCCTTTGTCTTTGGAACAAGACTGGCTGGGCTTCGGGCGCTTTGTCGCGGGCAAGGCGAATCCGCAAAGCCGCTTGCAGTGGAACATGGACAACGGCATGTTGTTCACCGAAGGCGATGACGGGAAAACTTGGGTTTGGCTGCGCGGAAAACTGGCGACGGGCGACAATTTTTCAGGCAACAACGCCCTTCTGCCGCTGATAGCGGAAAGCCGCAAACTGGCAAAAGCCAAAGGCGCGGACACGCTGACGGCGGGCGGCGCGCTGTTTGCGGCCGCGTCCAAAACAGAGGCAGAGCAGGAAAGCCGGACGATGAGTACGGTGGGGATGCTGCTGACGTTTGCTCTGCTGCTGTGGGTATTCCGCAGCGTCCGCGTGTTCTGGCTGACGCTGCCTTTGGCGGCGGGTATGCTGACCGGTCTGGCGGCGGCTTTGCTGGTTTTCGGCGAAGTACATATCCTGACCATCGTCATCGGCACGAGTTTGGTCGGGATGTTGGTGGATTTCCCGCTGCACTGGCTCGCGCCTTCGGTATTTGGCACGAGCGCAAAAAACAGCAAAACGGCTTTTTCAGACGACCCCATATGGCAGGCAGAACCCGCCATGAAACATGTCTTGCCGAGCTTTACCGTCAGTCTGCTGATTACGGTATTGGGCTACGCGCTCTTGTGGTTCACGCCGTTGCCCGTATTGCGGCAGACCGCCGTGTTCTCAGGATTTGCGCTGGCTGGCGCATTCGGCGCGACGGTGTTGTGGCTGCCGCCGCTGTTTCAGCGTTACCGCGCCAAAACCGTGCCGTTTGCCGCGCTGACCGAACGGCTCTACGCGCTGTCGGGTCGTCTGAAAATCCGTCTGCACAAACGCGGCTGGCTGATTGTCGGCGGCGTATTGCTGGCGGTCGGCTTGTGGCGCAGCGACTGGCGCGACGACATCCGCCAATGGGTCAACATGCCGTCTGAAATGCTGGCGGAAGTGCAACGTATCGGACAGTTGAGCGGAGCGGATTTCGGCGGCAAATACTTGGTTGCCGAAGCGCCGAGCGAAGACGCTTTATTGATGAAAACCGCCGAACTCGGCCGCGCGCTGCAACCTTTAGTCGCGCAAGGCAAGCTCGTCAGCTTCCAATCTCCCGACCAGCTCCTGATGCCCGTATCCGAACAGAAAAAACTGCAAAACCGCCTGCGCGAACTCTCCAAGCTGCCCGAAAGCCGCCAGCCGCTCGTCGATATCGGCATCCCGCACAAAACCCTACGCAACGCCCTGCTGCAAGCCGCCGATGCGCCGCCGTTGACGCTTGCCGATGCGCTGAAAACCGATTTGGCGGAAGCCTGGCGACCGCTTTATTTGGGTGAAGTCGAAAAAGGCCGTTTCGCCGCCATCGTGCGTCTGAACGGCATGACCGACGACAGCGCCGTCCGCTCCGCCGCGCAAAGCGTAGCGGGCGTACATTGGGCGGACAAACGCGCCCATCTGAACAATCTCTTCCACCACACGCGCAATCAGGCGGCGTGGTTGAAACTGGCATCCTATGCGCTGGCATGGCTGGTTTTATGGCGTATGTTCGGCATGAAGCGCGGCACCAAAATCCTTGCCGTACCGCTTGCCGCCGCCGTCTGCACCGTCGCCGTACTCGGTTTGGCAGGCATCCCCGTCAGCCTGTTCGCCATGTTCGGTCTGCTTTTGGTGTCCGCCATCGGCGTCGATTACGCCGTCTATGCCCTCACCGCACGCCACAGCGCCCCCGCGCGGCTGGGCGGGATGCTGCTTGCCGCCGCCACCACCGCGATTTCCTTCGCCTTGCTCGCCCTCAGCGGCACGCCCGCCGTCGCCGCCTTCGGCATTACGGTCACAGTCGGCGTCGCGTTCAATATTTGGTTGGCGGGGACTTTGTTGAAAGATTGATGGCAAAGTTTGTCAGCATTCAATAGCTTCTAAGAAACAAAAAGGTCGTCTGAAAACAGGTTTGAGCAAAATCTGCTCCATCCGTTTTCAGACGACCTTTCTCCATCCTTTCCCCCAAAACCAAAATGCCTGCCCTTTTTTCGGGCAGGCATTTTCATATAGTGGATTAACTTTAAATCAGGACAAGGCGACGAAGCCGCAGACAGTACAGATAATACGGCAAGGCGAGGCAACGCCGTACTGGTTTAAAGTTAATCCACTATACGTCAGTTCAATCAAATTCGGCTCAATATTCCACCGTCCAGCCTATCTCTCCGCCCGCGCGCATCGGGACGAGTTCGCCGTCGCCGTAAGGGACGCTTGCGGGGATGGTTTGGCTTTGTTTGACGAGGGTGATCGTGTCGGCGTTTTCGGGAATGCCGTAGAACCTTGCGCCGTTTTTCGAGGCGAAGGCTTCAAGTTTGTCCAAAGCACCTGCTTTTTCAAACACTTCGGCATAAAGTTCGATGGCGGTCATGGCGCTGAACATGCCGGCGCAGCCGCAGGCGTTTTCTTTGGCGGATTTGGCGTGCGGCGCGGAGTCGGTGCCGAGGAAGAATTTGTGCGCCTTCTCGCCGGTAACGGCGGCGACCAATGCTTGACGGTGGGTTTCGCGTTTAAGTACGGGCAGGCAGAAATGATGGGGGCGCACGCCGCCGACCAAGAGGTCGTTGCGGTTGAGCAAGAGGTGTTGCGGGGTAACGGAGGCGGCAACGTTGTCGCCTGCGTCTAAAACGAGACGGGCGGCTTCGGCGGTGGTGATGTGTTCGAACACGACTTTGAGATTCGGTACTTGCGCCAAAACGGGTTTCATCACGCGCTCGATAAAGGCGGCTTCGCGGTCGAAAATATCGATTTCGGGATCGGTTACTTCGCCGTGAACGAGGAACAGGATGCCCTGTTTTGCCATTTCTTCCAAAACGGGAATGAGTTTGAACAGGTCGGTTACGCCGGAATCGGAATTGGTGGTCGCGCCGGCAGGGTAGAGTTTGAAGGCAACGATGCCGGCGGCTTTGGCTTCGCGCACAAGTGCAGGCGTGGCTTGGTCGGTCAGGTAAAGCGTCATCAACGGCTCAAACGCGCTGCCTTCGGGCAATGCCGCCATGATGCGCGCTTTGTAGGCAAGCGCGTCGGCAACGCTGACGACGGGCGGTTTGAGATTGGGCATGATGACGGCACGCCCCATCTGGCGGGCGGTATAGGGGGCAACGGCTTTGAGCGCGTCGCCGTCGCGCAGGTGCAGGTGCATATCGTCGGGGCGGATGATGGTCAGGGTTTGCATGAGTGTTCCTTTTTAGATTTTTGGGTTTCAGACGACCCCTTGATGTTTCCTAGGGGCTGTCGACATTTCATTTTCCCAGTGGATTTTTGTTCACAAAGCGGAAGATTCAAGGCGGAAACCGCAACAAGGTTGGACACCTTGTGAGGATTTCCAACGTGGAAGATGCCGCTTTGAGGATAAAAAGACACGGAAACTATTGAATGCCGACAGTCCCTAAGGTCGTCTGAAAAGGCTATTGCACAAGGACAGGCTTGCCGTCGTAGGACTGATGCGTCAGGTAAAACACCGCCTGTACGGGCAGCTGGTCGGACGGGGTGGTCTTGACGGTCAGCAGGGTTTCTTCCGAGCTGCCCGGCGCGCGCCACGCGTAGGACAACTGGCGGATCGGAATCAGCGATTCGGAGGCTTGATCGGTGCGCAATTCATTGTTCAAGCCACTCGGCGGGTTTTCCACCAATACCATAAACTGCTTGCGTATCAAGGTTTCGTCAGCACGCGCCGTCTTCACGCTGCAACTGTCGCCGGTCAGGCTCAAATAATAATCCGCGCCATCCTGCGTTTTCTTCCAAACGGCAAGCGCATCCGGCTCGACGAAGCCTGCGGGCAGCCTGCCGATTTCTTCCGCATTCAAAGCCGTCAGCTTTTCATTATCGGCAAAAGAGCGCACTTTATCGGCAGCCCCGTCAAAAGCAACGCAGCCTTGCCGGAACAATTCCGCTGCCGCGTTCGCTCGATCAGCCATTTGCTTGGGCGGCACTTCTTCCCTGCCGCACGCCGCCAATAAAATGGACACAACGGCAAGCGTCAAAAGCCTTGAAATCGGACGTTTCGCCATTTTCAGACGACCTCTATTTGTGTTTCACGACCAGCGTGAACACGCCGTCTTGTTCGCGCGATTCGAGCAAAATATGCCCGGTCTGGCGGCAGAAAGCCTCAAAATCGCCGGGCGCGCCACCGTCGGTCGCCAACACGGTCAGGACTTCGCCTTCCTGCATTTGCGCCAAAGCTTTTTTGGCACGCAAAATCGGCAGTGGGCATTTCAAACCGATGACATCCAGAGTTTGTGTATTCATAAGGCTCCATAGGTGTATTGAGGTTGGGTTTTATTGCCGCGTTACCCAAAGCGGCACAACTATTCAGCTATAACTAAAGCAATGATAAATTTATCTTTTAGCTATTTTAGAGAATTCAGCATTTTTAATGTAAAAGAAATTTTTTTTGCTGTATTTTGTGAATTTTCAGAAATATATTTTTCAATCAATATAGCTGTTTCCGCAAAATACTCAGTAGATGTTTCAAATTCTCTTGTTTGTTGCATCCTTGTAAAAGCAATGTAAAACATAAAAAACTCTGTCAGGCTATTACTCAACTGATAAAAATCCGGGTCTCCTGGTCTTCCTGCATATACGGGAGACATTAAATTAGTTACATCGCAAAAAATAATGGCATCACTATCTGTACAAGCAAAAATTTGATATTTTCCATCTATAAATTCTTCATAATCTTGCAAAGCCCAATGTTCAACTGTTGTAAATTCGGAATGTAAAGGCAACAATATTAAATTAAAATTACTATTTCCAAAATAACAATTTCCCTTCATTTGGACATGCTGATAATAATATAAAAGCTCTCCTTGAAAAAATGAGGATAAAATATCTAACTCTTCAAATGAAAATTCTAATTTATTTGAAGGAAATGGGGTTATTCTTGAATATAGTTCTACTAACTCACTTAATACATTGTCTAATTTCATATTTTCCCCATTAACATTTATCTTGTTCTTGACTTAATCGTTGTTGTAAGGTTGCTTTGCGATCGATTAACCTTCCTGTAGTTTTATCAGTATAGTTGCCCCTATATCCTGAGGATGAAAACTCGTCATATTAATCAGAATTAACGTCAATTATACCGTACTTACTTGCACCCCACCCCGCCAAACCCATAAAATAAAGCCGTTTTTCACTTTGGAGCACACCATGCGCCGTCTCGCCCTCCTGACCATCTGCCTCGCCGCCACGGCAGTCAACGCCGCCGGATTCAGCGAAAAAGATACCCCCTTCAACACACGCTACAAAGAAAGCCCGGAAGAAGCCGCAGCCCGCGAGTTCGCCGAACAAAAAACCGCGCTCCCGCCCCTGCCCGACACCCAATCCGGCGACTGGTTCGACCTCTACGTCAGCGAAGACTACGGCAAACAGCCCAAAATCCTCCTCAGCAGCCTGCAAATCATGCCCTCTCCCGACGGCAGCATCCGCTACATCCTCAACGTGCGTTCCGACAAAGGCCATGACAACCTGACCGTCGAAGGTCTCTTCTGCGCCCGTTCGTCCTTCACATACGGCAAAGACAAACGCTCGTCTTATAAAGTGTTCGGCTACGGCGACACCGTCAACCGCCGCTGGATCGAGCCGCGCAAAGCCGAATGGAAGCCCATAGGCTCGACCTTCAACAAAAACGACGCGATGCGCGCCGTCCTCTACCAAGCCTTCTGTACCGACGGCGTACCGACCACCACCGAAGGTCTGGTCAAACGCCTCAAAGAACGCGCCGGACGCTACGCGCCGAAAATGGTGCGCCACGACAAATAAGCCGTTTGACGGTTCGAACATCAAAAAAGGTCGTCTGAAATATTTTCAGACGACCTTTACCGTATTTCAAACCATCGATTAACGCGGATGAACCATATCGGCAGGAACAACCAGTTCGTCAAACTCTTCGCCTGTCAGCAAGCCCAACTCGACGGCGGTTTCGCGCAGCGATTTGTCGTTTTTATAGGCGGTTTTGGCAACTTTGGCAGCGTTTTCGTAGCCGATTTTGCGGTTCAGCGCGGTAACGAGCATCAGGGAATGGTGCAGGAAATAGTCGATTTTTTCCGGCACGGGTTCGATGCCGGCGGCGCAGTGTTCGTTGAAGCTGTTGCACGCGTCGCCCAAGAGGCGGATGGATTGCAAGAGGTTGTAGGCGATAACGGGCATATAGACGTTCAGCTCGAAATTGCCCGACGCGCCCGCCATGCCGATGGCGACGTCGTTGCCGAACACTTGGCAGCACACCATGGTCATCGCTTCGCATTGGGTCGGGTTGACTTTGCCCGGCATGATGGACGAACCCGGCTCGTTTTCAGGGATTTTGATTTCGCCCAAACCGCAGCGCGGGCCGCTTGCCAGCCAGCGGATGTCGTTGGCGATTTTGTTCAGGCTTGCCGCCAGTGTTTTCAATGCGCCCGAAGCGGCAACGGCGGCATCGCGTCCGCCCAAGGCTTCAAATTTGTTCGGCGCGCTGACAAACGGTAGACCGGACAGTTCGGCGAGTTTGGCGGCGGCTTTTTCGGCGTATTCGGGATGGCTGTTCAAGCCCGTACCGACTGCTGTGCCGCCCAAGGCGAGTTCGTATAAACCTTTGAGCGCGTCGTTCAGACGACCTAAGCCGTGGTCGAGCTGGGAAACGTAGCCGGAAAACTCTTGACCCAAAGTCAGCGGCGTCGCGTCCTGCAAGTGGGTGCGGCCGATTTTGACGATGGGGGCGAATTCTTTGGCTTTTTTGTCCAATGTGTCGCGCAGGGCTTTTACCGCCGGAATAAGGTGGCGGTTGATTTCAATCGCGGCGGCGACGTGGATGGCGGTCGGGAACGCGTCGTTGGTCGATTGCGCGTGGTTCACATGGTCGTTGGGATGGACGGGCTGATACGCCGCCAAACCCGTACCGGCGATTTCGTTGGCGCGGTTTGCCAGCACTTCGTTCATGTTCATATTGGACTGCGTGCCGGAGCCGGTCTGCCAAACCACTAAGGGGAACTGCCCGTCGAGCTTGCCGTTCAACACGTCGTCCACCGCCTGCGTAATCAAATCCGCCTGCTCAGGCTTAATCCTGCCGAGGGAAACATTGGTCGCGGCTGCGGCTTTTTTCACCAGTGCCAAAGCATGAATCAACGGCTGCGGCAGGGTTTCGCCGCCGATTTTGAAATTGTTGCAGCTGCGCTGAGTCTGCGCGCCCCAATAGGCTTCGGACGGGACTTCGACATTGCCCATGGTGTCGTGTTCAGTACGGGTGCTCATTCGTTTCTCCTAAGTTAAATGATAATGCAAATAATTTGCAAGCGTATTATAGCGGGCAGGAGGTCGTCTGAAAAGCGGAGGAAGGGGTCTGGGGAAGGGGTTTGGGAAAGAGGTTTCGGACAGCGTTTTGAAAACTGATTTGAAAACTGAAAAGAAGATTGAAACGGGCGAACGCATTGGGTTTGAACTGGTTTGGGCTATCCGAAATGTCAGAAAGGTCGTCTGAAAACCAGTATCGCAAGTTTTCAGACGACCTTTGTATAGTGGATTAAATTTAAACCAGTACGGCGTTGCCTCGCCTTGCCGTACTATTTGTACTGTCTGCGGCTTCGTCGCCTTGTCCTGATTTAAATTTAATCCACTATATGTGAACAGGCGCTTTAGGCTTTGCCCGTGCTGCCGAAGCCGCCTTCGCCGCGTTCGCTGGCGGCAAATTCATCCACGACTTTAAACGATGCTTGAACGACGGGGACAATCACCATTTGCGCGATGCGTTCCAGCGGCTCGATGGTGAACGCTTCTTTGCCCCTGTTCCACACGGAGACTTTGAGTTCGCCCTGATAATCCGAGTCGATCAGTCCGACCAAGTTGCCCAAGACGATGCCGTGTTTGTGTCCCAGACCGGAACGTGGCAGCAAAACGGCGGCGTAGTCGGGATTGGCAAGGTGCACCGCCAGACCGGTCGGAACAAGATAAGTGTCGCCCGGTTGCAGGGTCACGGCTTCGTCCAAACAGGCGCGCAGGTCGAGTCCGGCGGAACCGGGCGTGGCGTAGGCGGGCAGTTTTTCCGCCATTTTCGGATTGAGGATTTTCAGTTCGACTTCGGTTTGCATGGTTTTTTCCGTTTCATTTGATTTGACGCGGATTATACACATATTCCCCTTCCCTATCGTTGGAGTCGTTTGAAAAAACGGGGTATGATTCATTCAACCAAACGTGAATATCGGAGAACATCATGGATTTGCACAATATCCGCGAAGATTACAGCAAGCGCGAACTGTCGGAATCGGAATGCCATGCCGACCCGATTGTCCAGTTCGAGCAATGGCTGAACGAGGCGATTCATTCGCAAGTCAACGAGCCGACCGCCGTCAACGTCGCCTCGGTGGGCGAAGACGGCAGGCCGAACAGCCGCATGGTGCTGCTGAAAGAAGTCAATCCTCAGGGATTTGTGTTTTTCAGCAATTACTTAAGCCGCAAAGGACGCTCGTTTGATGCGCATCCGTTTGCCGCCATGACGTTTTTCTGGCCGGAGCTGGAGCGGCAGGTGCGCGTTGAAGGGCGCATCGAAAAACTGGATGCAGCCGCGTCGGACGAATATTTCGACAGCCGCCCTTACACCAGCCGAATCGGCGCATGGGCAAGCGCGCAAAGCGAAGTGTTGTCGAGCAAGGCGGCATTGGTCGCCAAAGCTGCTGCCGTAGGCGTGAAACATCCGCTGCACGTCCCGCGTCCGCCGCATTGGGGCGGCTATCTCGTCATTCCCGACCGCATCGAATTCTGGCAGGGCCGCCCCAGCCGCCTGCACGACCGCATCCAATACCGCTTGGTTGACGGCAACTGGATACGCGAGCGCCTGTCGCCTTAAACTTCCCACAGCTTCAAGCCGATAGGGTAAAATCCCGACTCAAGCAAAAGGTCGTCTGAAATATAAAAACGTTTTAGCAAAACTCGTTTCATTCGTTTCAGACGACCTTTTATCCGTAACTTATCCTGCCGCCACCGCCGCAGAAGAACCGTTCCGATCATCAGGAAACGCGTTAGGAGAACCCCATGTCCAAGCAACCCACCAGCAAACGCCAATGGCGCGACGGCGCAGCCCCGTCTGCCAAGAAAACCGCCAAACCTTTCAAAAGCAAAGCCCGTCCCAAAGACGAAACGCGCAAAACCGCTTCTAAACCTTACGGACAAAAAGTTTCAGACGACCTCAAGCCGCAAAACGCCCCCAAACAGCGCGCCGCCAAAGCCAGAAAACTCGTCGTCCGCAATCCCAACCAAAAAATCATGGAACGCGCGCGCGATTTGAAAGAGCGCCGCAGCGACTTGTCGCGCATGGAACCCGAACGCCTGCAAAAAGTGCTTGCCGCATCCGGCGTCGGCTCCCGCCGCGAAATGGAAGAATGGATTAACAACGGCTGGGTAACGGTCAACGGCAAAACCGCGCAACTGGGCGACAAAGTCACCCCCGACGACCACGTTACCGTCAAAGGCAGCATCATCAAGCTCAAATGGGCCGACCGCCTGCCGCGCATCATCCTGTATTATAAACAAGAAGGCGAAATCGTCTCCCGCGACGACCCGCAAGGCCGCGTCAGCATCTTCGACCGCCTGCCGCAGGCCGCCAGCAGCCGCTGGGTCGCCATCGGACGCTTGGACATCAACACCAGCGGTCTGCTCATCCTGACCACCTCCGGCGAACTCGTCCAACGTTTCGCCCACCCCAGCTTCGAAGTCGAACGCGAATACGCCGTGCGCGTGCTGGGCGGGCTGACCACCGAACAAATGCGCAACCTCACCGAAGAAGGCGTGATGCTCGAAGACGGCTTGGCAAAAGTCGAACGCATCTACGAACAAGGCGGCGAAGGCGCAAACAAATGGTACAACGTCGTGATTAAAGAAGGCCGCAACCGCGAAGTGCGCCGCATATTCGAAAGCCAAGGTCTCACCGTCAGTCGCCTCGTGCGCGTCGGCTTCGGCCCCATCGGCCTGCCCAACCGCCTCAAACGCGGACAGTTCTACGAACTCAACCCCGCCGAAGTCGCCAACATCATCAAATGGGCGGACATGCTGCTGCCGGGCGAACGACGCCGGAAGAAAAGTTAATGTAAGATAAATCGGGGCTGAGACCTTTACAAAATCGTCTCAGCCCGACAAAATCTTGCCCAAGTCATAAACATAGTGGGTTAAGTTTAGACCAGTACCGCGTTGCTCCGCCGTACTGGTTTAAATTTAATCCACTATAAAATCCAAATAAAAATTGACCCTGCACCATCGTTGAATCTGCCAATACACTGCTATCAATACTTTTAACAATCAGCATGTGATATTTCTATGGAGCTTAAATCATGCCGCGTTTTTTTATAAAAACCGTTTCCATACTCACGTTAGCAGCGTTGGCAGCGTGTTCCGGTTCACACGAACACTCAAGTTCTTCACCTGACAGCCTTCAGAGTCCACCCAACGCAGCACTGTCTACTGCCGCCGTTACTGAAGAAAATCTGTCTCTTGCAGAAAACACCGAACGCTACCAAGACCAACCCGACCAACCGGTCAAATCCGTTGCCCAAGAGCCTGTATCCACATTCAGTATCGATGTCGATACCGGCAGCTACGCCAACGTCCGCCGATTCCTGACCAACGGCGAACAGCCGCCCAAAGACGCCGTGCGGATTGAAGAAATCGTCAATTATTTCCCCTACAACTACCCGCTTCCTACCGACGAGCATCCTTTCGCCGTTCACACTGAAACCATTGATTCTCCATGGCAACCGGAAGCCAAGTTGATCAAAATCGGTATCCAAGCACAAGACACCGCAAAGAAAGACCTGCCGCCTGCCAACCTCGTTTTCCTTGTGGACGTATCCGGCAGTATGGATGCAGAAAACAAACTTCCGTTGGTTCAAGAAACCCTGCGCATCCTGACGCGACAACTGCGCCCGCAAGACAAAGTGGCCCTGATTACCTATGCGTCTGGCGAAGATCTGGTACTCCCGCCCACATCAGGTGCAGATAAAGAAACCATCCTAAACGCCATTGACAAACTGCGTGCGGGCGGCGCGACAGACGGCGAATCCGCACTGCAAATGGCTTATGAGCAAGCGCAAAAAGCCTTCGTACCCAACGGTATCAACCGCATCCTACTGGCAACCGACGGCGACTTTAACGTCGGAGTATCCGACACCGAAACCCTCAAATCCATGGTTGCCGAAAAACGCAAAAGCGGCGTTTCACTCAGCACCCTAGGCTTCGGCATGGGCAACTATAACGAAGACATGATGGAACAAATCGCCGATGCGGGCGACGGCAATTACAGCTACATCGACAACGAAAAAGAAGCGAAAAAAGTCCTGCAACAGCAGCTGACCTCCACACTTGCCACCGTAGCGCAGGATGTCAAAATCCAAGTCGAATTCAACCCTGCCACCGTCAAAGAATACCGCTTGGTCGGCTATACCAACCGCACCCTGCGCAATGAAGACTTCAACAACGACAAAATCGATGCAGGCGACATCGGCTCAGGCCACAGCGTGACCGCCATCTATGAAATCATCCCGCAGGGCAAACAAGGCTGGCTTGAAGAATCACGTTATCAAAAAACTCCCGCCGCCAAAGGCAGCAAAAACGAATACGCCTTTGTCAAAGTGCGCTACAAACTGCCCGGACAAGAAGACAGCCAGCTGATGCAGCAAGCCGTCCCCGTCGGCAGCAAACCGCTTGACCAAGCTGACAAAGACACCCTGCTCGCCCTTGCTGCCGCCTCCTACGCCCAAGCCTTGCGCGGCGGCGAATACAACGGCAAACTCAGTTGGAGAGACATCGAAAACATGGTACAAAAAGTCCAAGGCGATGACCCGTTCGGTCTGAAATCCGAATTTCTCCAACTGGTACGTACCGCCGCCGGACACGGAGGAACATCAGGTCCTTTAGTTAAAGAGTAAAATCTCAAAAGGTCGTCTGAAAACTTTTCAGACGACCTTTTATACACCCTGCCCCAACCCCAATCAGGAGCCGCTTCATGTTCACACTCAAAACCGACAACGACCGCCTGCTGCTCGCATCCCCCGATTTGCGTGCGGAAATTTATCTTTACGGCGGACTGCTCAACCGCTACGAAATCCGCCGCCCCGACGGCGAATGGTTCAACATCGTCAAAGCCTACGACTCCCCGCAACACGCCCGCGAGAGTCTGACTGAATGGTTCCGCAGCGGCAAACTCAGCCCGTACGCCTGCCGCCTGCGCCATGGCAAATACAGCTTTGACGGCAAAGCATATCAGTGCGGCAAATTCAAACTCGCCGAACACGCAGCACACGGTTTGATGTATGACCGCGAGTTTGCCCTCGTCAACAGCCATGCCGACGAGCAATCCGCCGAAGTCGAAATGCGCGCAGATTACGCACAAGACAACAGCGGCTATCCCTTCCCCTTCAGCCTGACCGTCCGCTACCGCCTCAGCGCAGACGGCTTAAGCATCCGCTCCACCGTCCACAACCAAGGCACCACCGCCATGCCGCTCGCAGACGGCTGGCACCCCTATTTCACGCTCGGAGGCACAACCGACGACTGGTCGCTGGAAATCGACAGCAGCAAACGCTTGGGCTTTGATGCCGATTTGGTTCCCGACGGCAGTATGATTGACGACACCCGTTTTCAGACGACCTCAAGCCTGGCAGGCATCGAATTGGACAACAGCTTTGTTTTGGCACGCAGCAAACCCGCCGCCTGCACACTTTCAGGCAACGGACTGACCCTGAGCATTTACCCCGACGCATCCTATCCCTACCTGCAAATCTTCACCCCGCCGACCCGCGACTCCATCGCCATCGAAAACCTCAGCGGCGCGCCCGACTGCTTTAACAACGGCTTAGGGTTGATTGTTCTGAACGCGGGAGAAGAAGCCGCATTTGAAACGCGCTACCACATCGCCGCAAGCCGTCCGTAAACAGCCCGAAAAGCAAAGGTCGTCTGAAAACGCCAAATCAGGTTTTCAGACGACCTTTTAATCAATTGATGCACTGGTTTCTTTGACTGAAAAACAAAAAATAGCCCACGTCAGTAAACCTAGCATTTTCAATCAAATATGCTGTATTGAATCATAACCTGACCGAAATGGCGTTGCCATATTTTTCCTTTTACCCCACCAACAGCGAAGTCATACTGAGCGAACCGGCGACAAGATTATCGTTGAAAAACGTAATGGAATCATCCGGTTCACGTAATGCCATAATGCAAAGAAAAGGCAGATAGTGATCCGGCGTCGGCACGGAGAGCATCGCCTTTTCACCCATCCGTTCGTAATGAATCAACGTATTGTCATCCCGTTCGGCAATCGCCTGATTGACCGCTTCGCGGAAAGCAAACGCCCAATCATAGCCCGCGCCGATTTGATTGATATGCGCCCTGCTCATCACGCCCAGATTATGGATAATATTGCCGCTGCCGACAATCAACACACCCTGTTCGCGCAAAGCGGATAATTTTTTCGCCAAATTGAAATGCCATTCCGTCGATTGCAAGCGATTGAGACTGAGCTGCACCACAGGAATATCGGCATCAGGATAGAGAAACTTCAACACCGCCCAAGTGCCATGATCAAAACCGCGCGTCGGGTTCAGCTCGACATTCTCCGGCCGCAATAACGACCGCACTTGTTCCGCCAACTCAGGCGAACCAGGCGCCGGATATTGCACCTGACTGAGTTCTTCAGGAAATCCGTAAAAATCATAAATCATTTCAGGCTGTTCGCCCGATGAGACCTGCAAACCGCTGCTGTACCAATGCGCCGAAATCATCAAAATGGCTTTCGGTTTGGCAAATTTTTGCGTAATCAGGCTGAGATTCTGGTTGAAAGGATTTTCCTTATCCAACACATTCATCGGACTACCATGCCCGACAAACAATACAGGCATTTTTTTCATCACTGCCTCCTTATATCTGATGAGGCGGATTGTACGGATAAATGATTAAGCAATAAATCTCAATTTATGAACAACATATTTTCCCAGTAGTAAACAATGAAATACTCTTTGGCTTTGTTAAAAAATTCAAAAATAGGTCGTCTGAAAAGTTTAGAGAAAAAGTAAGGTGTGCCGGAGCACACCTTGTTTAACGGTTACACACCCATTTTCCACGCGGCGATGCGTTTCAAATTATCCACCGTGTCGTGATTGACGATGGCGTCGAACGTGCCGTCCAGTTTGGCAATTTCTGCTTTGTCTTCATCGCTGAGGGCAAAGTCAAAGACGTTCAAGTTTTCCGCCATGCGTTCGGGTTTGGTGGATTTTGCCAATACAATGATGCCACGTTCCACCAGCCAGCGGGTAATCACCTGCGCCACGGATTTGCCGTATTTCGCGCCGATTTTGCTTAACACGGGGTTGTGGAAAATATCGTTTTTACCTTCGGCAAACGGTGCCCATGCTTCCACGGCAATGCCTTCAGCCTGCAAAGCGGCAACGGCTTCGGTTTTTTGTTGGAACGGATTGATTTCAATCTGATTAGCCTGCGGCATCACTTTATTGAATAGTCCCAAATCCACCGCGCGTACGGGCGAAAAATTGCTCACTCCGATAGCGCGGATTTTGCCGGCTGCCTGATATTCTTCCAGCGCGCGCCATGTGCCGTAGCTGTCGCCGTAAGGCTGATGAATCAGCACCATATCGATGTAATCCAAATTCAGACGACCTAATGAACGCTCCAGCGAGGCTTTAGCGGCTTCGTAGCCGAAATTTTCTACCCAAATTTTGGTGGTAACGAACAATTCTTCGCGCGCCACGCCGCTGTTTTTAATTCCCAAACCGACTTCGGTTTCATTCATATAAACCTGCGCGGTGTCGATGTGACGATAGCCTGCCTTGATGGCGGCAATCACGGCCTGTTCGGTTTCTGCGGGCGGAATTTGGAATACGCCGAAACCAAGTGCAGGAATTTGTACGCCGTTGTTTAATGTGATGTTTTGCATGATATTGTCTCCTGTTTGTTCTCATGAAAGTGTAGCCATTTTAGCCCGTGTTTTTATTGAGATAAATTAGGTTTGGTTTTATGATGTCGTGAATTAAATTCACTAATCACCTAAAACGGGGTAGGAAAATGCAGAACTTTAACGAGCTGAATTATTTTTTGACACTCGCGCAAACTCAGAGTTTTGTGAAGGCAGGACAGCTTTTGGGGATTTCTTCTTCGGCGTTGAGCCACAGCATGAAAAATTTAGAAACGCGGCTAAATTTGCGCCTGTTCAACCGCACTACGCGCAATGTGTCGCTGACCGAAGCCGGACAGCAGCTTTTCGACCAACTTTCCCCACTTTATCAAGCTATTAACCACGAAGTCGATGCGTTAAATAACTTTTTGAATACACCATCGGGGCTGATTCGTATCAATGCCCCGACGCTGGCGGCGGAAGCGGTGTTATACCCGAAATTAAAGCCGATTTTGAACCAATACCCGAAAATCCGCTTGGAAATCGTGGTGGACGACCGTTGGGCCGACATTGTGAAAGAGGGATTTGATATGGGCGTGCGGCTGGGCAACGATGTGGCAAAAGAGATGGTTGCGGTGCCGATTTCCGCACCGCTCAAAATGGCGTTGGTCGCCTCGCCCGATTATTTAGCGCAACACGGTTCGCCGAAAAATATTGACGATTTGCAGCAGCACCGCCTCATCGGCACGAAGCTCTCCGCCGAACACGGCGCGGAAATGCAGTGGGAATTCAAATACAAAAAAGAGCTGATTACATTCATGCCCAAATCACAATTTTCCATCAACAATCATCTGCGCCTGCAAGCCGCTTCAGACGACCTCGGCATCACTTGGCTACCACATATTATCGCCGCAGACGCACTCCATTCTGGGCAGTTGGTCGAGCTGTTGCCTGAATACGCCATAACCTACGAACCGCTTTACCTCTATTACCCCAGCCGCCGCGGGCATTCGAATGTGTTTAAGTTGATTGTGGATGCGCTGCGGGTGGAGGTCGTCTGAAATTTGACGCCACTCTGCCCAAGTGTTATTAATAATTCCTATTCACAAACAAACAGGAACAGACATGAAAAAAGTTGGTAACAAAGTGGTCGTTGTGGGCTTGGGCGCGGTCGGTGTCAGCTATGCCTATTCCATGCTCAACCAAGCCTTGTGCGACGATATGGTTTTAATCGACATCAACCGCACGCGCGCGGAAGGCGAAGCGCGCGACTTCCGCCACGGAATGCCTTATGCCGCTTCGCCCGCGCGTATTTACGTCGGCGATTACGATGATTGCTCGGATGCAGACATCGTGTGTATTTGTGCGGGCGCGGCGCAGGCTCCCGGCGAAACCCGTTTGGACTTAATCGACAAAAACCTGCGTATCTTCCGCGACATCGTTTCGAAAGTCATGGCTTCGGGCTTTGATGGTATCTTCTTGGTCGCCTCCAATCCCGTGGACGTACTGTCTTATGCCGTCCTGCGCTTTTCAGGGCTGCCCAAAGAGCGCGTTATCGGCTCAGGCACCATCCTTGACTCCGCCCGTTTCCGCGTCTGTCTGGGCAACGAATTCGACGTCGCGCCTTGGAGCGTCGATGCCATGATGATCGGCGAACACGGCGACAGCATCATTGCGCTTTGGAGTACCGCCAACATCGCGGGTATGTCTGTTCAGAAGATGTTGGAACAATCAGAAGACGGGCAGGCGCGTATGGACAAAATCTATAACACCGTGCGCAATGCCGCCTACGAAGTCATCGCCGCCAAAGGCTCGACCAGCCACGGCATCGGCATGGGCTTGAGCCGCATCTCCAACGCCATCCTGCACAATCAAGGCGTAGTGCTGCCCGTTTCCACCTTGCTTGAAGGCGAGTTCGGACAAAACGGTGTGTATATCGGCGTACCGACCGTCGTCAACCGCCAAGGCGCAGTCCGCATCATCGACCTGCAACTTTCAGACGATGAAGCCGAACGCTTTGCCCGCTCGGCGGAGCTGTTGAAAAGCTATCAACGCAAAGTCGATGAAATGGTGGGTAAAGAGAATCGCCTTTAAGTAAAACGTCGTCTGAAAACCAAATTGCCAGTTTTCAGACGACGTTTTCTGTTCACAAACCTAAGCGTTATTTCTCTGCTTTCGACACCCGCTGACGGCGCGTTTCGCTCAACACCATGCCCGCGCTGACGGAGACGTTCATGCTTTCGACTGTGCCGAACATGGGTATCGACACCAGCATGTCGCAATGCTCGCGCGTCAGGCGGCGCATACCTTCGCCTTCGTTGCCCATTACCCATGCCGCGCTGTCGGGCAGGTCGCAATGGTAGAGGTCGGAATCGCCGCCCATGTCGGTTCCGATGATCCAGATGCCGTATTCTTTCAACTCGCGCAGGGTGCGGGCAAGGTTGGTTACGGTGATGTAGGGTACGGTTTCCGCCGCGCCGCAGGCGACTTTGCTGACGGTGGCGTTCAGTCCCGCGCTTTTGTCTTTCGGCGCGATGACGGCGTGTACGCCCATTGCGTCGGCGGTACGCAGGCACGCGCCGAGGTTGTGCGGGTCGGTGATGCCGTCGAGTATCAGCAAGAGCGGCGGTTCGCTGAGGTTTTCCAATACGTCTTCGAGGTGGACGTGGTTTTTGGAAGCGTCGATAAACCCGACCACGCCCTGATGCCGCGCGCCTTTGCTGATGGCGTTGAGGCGGTCGGCGTCGGCGAAGTGTACGCGCACGTTTTCGTTTGCCGCTTTTTCCAACACGTCGCGCGTGCGGGCATCGTTTTTGCCTTCTTGGACGTAGAGCTCGGTAATCGATTTCGGGTTTTGCCACAGGCGGGCGTTGACGGCGTGGAAGCCGTAGATGAGTCTTTGGTTTGCCATGATTTTGCTTTATAAAAAATTTCAGACGACATTATAACAAGATAAGGTCGTCTGAAAGGGAAAGGTCGTCCCGTCAGGAGGCTGCGCACTCTGAAAACAAGTGTAACCGGTTTCACTCAAACGCAGCCGCCTACCGCATCAAATACCCCAACAGCCCGGAACTACCCACACCGATCAACACAGTAACCAACATAGAAAACCTACTGGCTGCAAGCACGGTCAGCGCAATGGCAATCAACTCGTGCGGCTTGTCGGACACAAAATAAGGCGCGATGACGGAAATCAACACGCAACCCGGCGCGGCTTCCATCACAATTTGTGCACGGCGGCTTAAAGTGCGATTGCGCAAGGCGAAAAAACCGATAAGGCGGGTGGAATACGTTACCGCCAGCATGCTGGCAAACAACAGGAACGACTGCCAAGACAGCAAATCCTTCATTCCTTCTCTCCCCAAAGATAGGCGGCAAGCAGGCCGGAAATCGCGCCCATCGGCACATACCAATGCCCGTCCACCGACAAATAAGTCCCGCACGCCACAATCAGGCTGACAAACCAAGGGCGTGCCGCCTTAAAGCTTTTCCACATTCCGCGCAGCAGCGCCAAAAACACGGCGGGAAACGCCATGCCAAAGCCCCATGCCGCAACATCGCCGAACATCGGACCAACCGCCGCGCCAAACGCTGCAAAACCCGTCCAAGTGGTGTACAGAATAAAGCACACGCCCGCATAAAACGGCATATTGAACGCCGGCAGCCCCATCGCCTTGCGTTTTTGGATTTCCGCAAACGCCATCGCCCAACTTTCGTCGCACATAAAAAACAACGCAGGTATGGCTTTTCTCAACGGCATATCGCGCATATAGGGCGCAATTGCCGCCCCCATCAGAATATGGCGCGAATTAATCATGAAGGTAACGGTGGCAATGAGCAGAATCGGCAACGGGTTTGCCCACAGGTTGACCGCCGCAAATTCCGAGCCTCCGGCAAAGTTCATGCCCGTCATCATCAGTATTTCCAGCCAGCTCATACCCTTCTGACCGCCCTGCATACCCAATATCAACGCCCACGGCAAAAGACCGATAAGCATAGGCGAGGTTTCTTTGATGCCACGTAGAAATTCGGATTGCGGGGAATTGGGGTTTGTCATTTTATTGGGGAGCTTAAAGAGGGGGGAAGATGGAAAATGAGGGAAGGTATTATAAGTGAAATCGTCAACAATCAGGAGGGCAAGACGAAATCGCAAACGAGGAAACGCTGTATCCGTTTCAGTTTTATAGTGGATTAAATTTAAACCAGTACGGCGTTGCCTCGCCTTGCCGTACTATTTGTACTGTCTGCAGCTTCGTCGCCTTGTCCTGATTTAAATTTAATCCACTATATTTGTAAGACTGCCCCAAAAATACGGCTTGAAATGAAAACAGCCGGATTCTGCTATATTACAGAATCCGGCTGAGATAAACCGACTAAACAAGTTGTCATGAATATCCGAAGTTTATTCGACGATTCAAATTTTCAGACGACCTTCAATCATCTTTCTATTATTTGAATCTCTGCCCTGATTATAAAGCTTTAAGACGGGCAATCCGGTTTTCCAAAGAGGGGTGGGTGCTGAGCAAAGAATCTTTGGCATCGCTGGCGATACCCATCGCATTCATTTGCTGCGGCAAATCGCTCGGGTTGCCTTTCAAGCGTTGCAACGCGGCAATCATTTTAGGCGCGCCGACCAGTTTGGCGGCTCCCGCATCCGCACGGTATTCGCGCTGACGGCTGAACCACATCACGATGATGCTTGCCAAAAAGCCGAACACGACCTGCAATACCATGCTGACTAAAAAATATGTGCCTTGCGAAGTGCTGCCGTCGTTATTGCGGGCAACCATGCCGGAAACGATGCGGGCAAGGAAAACCACAAAGGTATTGACCACACCTTGTATCAGCGTCAACGTTACCATGTCGCCGTTGCCGACGTGCGCCATTTCGTGCGCCAAAACGGCTTCGACTTCGTCCCGCGTCATGCGCTCTAGCAAACCCGTACTCACCGCAATCAGCGAACTGTTGCGCGTGGCACCGGTTGCGAAAGCATTGGGTTCGGGGGAATGGTAGATCGCCACTTCCGGCGTTTTCAGGCTCCACTGCCTCGCTTGTGCTTCCACAGTCGCCAACAACCACGCTTCCACTTGATTGCGCGGCTGTACGATGACTTCCGCACCGACAGAGTTTTTCGCGATGGATTTGGACATCAATAATGAAATGATCGAACCGGCAAAGCCGACGACGGCCGAGTACACCAGCAGGCTGCCGACCTGATCCGTACTGTGTATGCCAAGTACGGCCAAAACAACGCGGATGACGACCAAAACGGCAATATTGGTTGCGAGAAACAAGAAGATTCGTTTCACCGGGGAGATTCCTTTTTTGGGTATGGTTGGTTTATGTTTTTGATTGATATAAAAGAACAACAAAATTAAACAATATCGGAATATTGAAGTTTACTTTGCACGCTACGCTTTATATCGAAACCGGTTGGAATTCAAATTATCGGTTTGCCCTAAAATTTTCGAGCGAATTCACAATCAGGTTGTAAGACTTATACCGCATTACTGCTAATGCTGCGGTATTTTCTCAAAAAGAGGCGGATTCTAAAATGCCGTACTTGGAAAAGGTATGCAAAACCAAAGTATCATTTTGACTAAACAGGAGATTTAGCGTTAACAAAATGCCATTTCCCCCTCAAAAACGTATTGATTACCCGTCCGAATATACCTAATAAAGACCGTTACTCCTCTTTTGATTGCCACCCCACCCCGAAATCTGATAAATAACGCATATAACATTTACATTAAATCCGTGCGCAAATCATGAAACGCAAAACCTCCCTCAATCTCGTTCTTGCCAGCATTGCGGTTGCCATTGCCTTGATTACGGCTGCGGCTTTTTGGTTTTATCACAGCCCTTACGGTCCGACCATCCCACTTATCCGTACCGGCTCTTCACAATCCATTACCCAACCCGACCGACCATCCCCGAAAATCGTTCAATCTGCGCGCAACCAAATCGGCAAGACCCTGCGTTATGACTCTGCCTACACCAAACTCAAATATCCGATGGGTGACGTACCGATGAAAAAAGGTGTATGCACCGACGTCATCATCCGCGCCCTGCGCGACCAAAATATGGATTTGCAAGAACTTGTCCATCAAGACATGAGCCGGAACTTCTCCGCCTACCCCAACCGTTGGGGCTTGAAACAACCCGATGCCAACATCGACCACCGCCGGGTGCCCAACCTCATGACTTATTTCACACGCCAAGGCTGGGCGGTACAGGATACGAATTATCAGGCAGGCGACATTGTGACTTGGGAGCTTAAAGGCAACCGCCCCCACATCGGCATCGTCTCCGACCGCAAAATCGGAGACAGACCCTTGATTATCCACAATATCGGTTTGGGAACCCGTGAAGACGACATCCTCTACCGCTATACCATTACCGGACATTTCAGGCTTCCCGTTCAGTAAATTTTCCATCGTGTTACAAACAACCATCCCAAAAGGTCGTCTGAAATCCCGATATGCTTTGCGAAGGCATCCCGACAAGCGTCCGGATGCCTAAATTTTCTTACGCAGGCAAGACAGTCTTGCCATAGCCCTTTCACAACGTTTTTACTATAATCCCCCATTTCCTCCCCTGCCCCGTGCATCATGCCCAAAGCCACTTTCTACACCCACGCCGCCGACCCTGCCGCCTTCGCCTGCCGCCTGATTGCGCGCGCCATACGCGACGGCGGGCAGATATTGGTGTGGTCGGATTCCGATGAAACCATCCGCCGCCTCGACCGCGACCTTTGGCAGCAAATTCCCGAAAGCTTCATTCCGCATGAAATTTGGCAACCCGACCAATCCATGTCGTCTGAAACACCCGTATGGCTCGCGTTCGGTGACACCCTGCCCGCCGTCCCTGAAAACGCTACCGTCCTCAACCTCTCGCCCGACTTTTGGAACGAAGCCCCCATCGTCCCCGCCCGCGTGCTTGAAATTGTAGGCAGCAGCTTGGAAGAACTCGCCGACGCCCGCGAACGCTTCAGCGCATACAGAAAAAACGGCTTTACTATCGAACACCACGATATGACGGGCAAAGCCTAAAATCGAAGGTCGTCTGAAAACGGCTTTACACGATAAGCCGAAAATTTAAACAGCCTTGATTCCTTTTGATTCAAACTGGGCTATAATCCCGACTTTCTTTTACTGACCCCTTTTAAAAGACGAAAACATCATGAACAAAACTTTCAAATTCAGCGCATTGGCAATCGCCGCCGCATTGGCACTGACCGCCTGCGACAAAAAAGACGCCAATACACCTGCTTCAGCCTCTGCGCCCGCATCGGCATCCGCAGCTTCCGGCGCATCTGCCGCAAAAGACGCATCCTCTATCGGCACACCGGTCCAACAAGCCAGCTACGCAATGGGTATGGACATCGGCAGCTCCCTGAAACAAATGAAGGATCAGGGCGCGGAAATCGACATGAAAGTCTTCATCGAAGCCTTGCAAGCCTCTTATGACGGCAAAGAAAGCAAAATGACTGAAGTCCAAGCACAAGAAGTCATGATGAAATTCCTGAAAGAACAACAAGCCAAAGCGGCGGAAAAACTTCAGGCTGACGCCAAAGCCAACTTGGAAAAAGGCGAAGCGTTCCTCAAAGAAAACGCCACTAAAGAAGGCGTGAAAACCACTGCTTCCGGCCTGCAATACAAAATCACCAAAGAAGGTGACGGCAAACAGCCTAAAAAAGACGACATCGTCGTTGTCGAATACGAAGGCCGCCTGATTGACGGTACCGTCTTCGACAGCAGCAAAGCCGGCGGTCCTGTCACCTTCCCCGTCAGCCAAGTTATCCCCGGCTGGGCCGAAGGCATCCAACTCTTGAAAGAAGGCAGCGAAGCCACCTTCTACATCCCATCCAAACTCGCTTACCGCGACCAAGTCATGCCGGGCGGAAAAATCGGTCCGAATTCCACTTTAGTATTTGACGTGAAGCTGGTTAAAATCGGCAAACCCGAAGATTTCCAACCCGCTCCCGGTCAAGTTGACATTCAAAAAGTCCAATAAGCCTGCGCTTTAACCCGATGCCCGAACCGAATTCGTTTCGGGCATTTCTGTTCTGTATGGTGGATTAACTTTAAACCAGTACGGCGTTGCCTCGTCTTGCCGTACTATCTGTACTGTCTGCGGCTTCGTCGCCTTGTCCTGATTTAAATTTAATCCACTATATATTCGCAAAACATGGTTTACCCCGTTTCAGACGACCTCCTATCCCATCAAACCCCCAATAAACCCGCGCCATAGCATTCCGATTTTGTTTTGCTATACAATAAAACGTACCAACCTAATACAACCGACCCCATGAAAAACATCGTTATCCTTATCTCCGGCCGCGGCAGCAATATGCAGGCCATCGTCAATGCCGCCATTCCCGACGCCCGCATCGCCGCCGTCCTCAGCAACAGCGAAACCGCTGCCGGTCTGGCTTGGGCAGCCGAGCGCGGCATCGTTACCGACAGCCTCAACCACAAAGACTTCCCCAGCCGCCTTGCTTTCGACCAAGCCATGATGGAGAAAATCGATGCCTATCAACCTGATTTGGTCGTCCTCGCAGGCTTTATGCGCATCCTCACGCCCGAATTCTGCGCCCATTACCAAAACCGCCTGATCAACATCCACCCGTCCATCCTCCCCGCCTTCACCGGCCTGCATACCCACGAACGCGCCCTTGAAGCCGGCTGCCGCGTCGCAGGCTGCACCATCCACTTCGTGACCCCCGAGCTGGACTGCGGTCCGGTTATCTCGCAAGGCATCGTGCCGATACTTGATGGCGACACGCCCGACGACGTTGCCGCCCGCGTCCTTAAAGTCGAACACCGCCTATTCCCGCAAGCCGTTGCCGATTTCGTTGCAGGTCGTCTGAAAATCGAAGGCAACCGCGTATTCAATTCAGAACGCAACGCCGAAGGACAAACCCTGCTCGCGTAATCCCCGCCTAAGCAGCAGTACCACATAAGGAAAAACCATGAGCCAAAACCAGTTGACCCTTTTGGATATCATTTCCGAATCCGACTACCGTCAACGCCAAAGCAAAGCCATCGATTTATTCAACCAAAGCCTCAAAAACAACCCTGAAACAACGTTGGCATTGTGCAATTTTGTTGTCGGCGACGTACTCAGCAACCATTCCTTTTCACCCGGTTTCAAGCTGCACTGCCTAAACTGGCTGATCGACCATCACTTGGACCGCTGTGACGAAAGCTACGAGCAGCATCCTGAAGACGACGGCTTTCCCGAAGGCTTCTACGATTTAATCGATTGCCAGTGGAAATTCAAATGGATCATTCCCACTCTTGCCCGCGACCTCTTTATCGACAAAAAGGAAATCGAGGAAGCGAACGAAACAATGCGCTACCACTATGAAAACATGCGGTTCAGTCTTTCATCATTTTATAAAACCCTGATGCTGCAAAACATCCTGACCGGAGACCACACCGCCGCCAAAGAAAATTTCCAAAAATGGCAGCAAACCGCGACAGACGAATTTTCCGACTGTCCCGCGTGCGAACAGACCGAACAAGTCAACTTCTACCATTTCATCGGACAGTATCAAAAAGCCATCGACACCGCCCAACCCATCTTAACGGGCGAAATGACCTGCGCCGAAGTGCCGCATATTACCTACCATCCCGCCATCGACAGCATGATACGGCTGGGCAAATATCCCGAAGCAGAGCGTCTTTTGGATGAAGCCATAGATAAAATCAACGCCGAAGAAGACGAAATTTTCGTCCGTCTTATTCCCCTCTTCTCCCAACTGGCTTACAAACTCGGACAGTCGCAACGCGCCCTCGACTTGATGAACCGGCACGGCGACGCCATTATTCAACATGCCCAAAACGACAATATGCTCTATTTGGACTACCTCATCGCACTCTACCCCTTTGACGAAGATGCGGCGAAACATGCCCACGAGCTTGCCGCCGACTTCGACAAACGCAACGGCAACAGCCATTACCAAAGCCAGATAGAATTTATGTTCGGTTCGGGCAATCTCCAATAAACCAAGCTCGTCTGAAACCCTTTCAGACGACCCAAAACAGGAGGAAATATCATGAAAACACCAGCCTTGCTTATCGCCGCCGGTCTCGTCCTGAGCGCCACAAGCGTCTATGCCGCAGAGCTGCCCAAATCAGCCACCCTGAAATATTCCGGCAGCTACGGCATCCCCGCCACCATGACCTTCACCCGCAGCGGCAACCAATACACCATCGTTTCCAGAATCAAAGTCCCGATGTACAGCATCCGCTTCGAATCCGGCGGCACCATCAGCGGCAACACCCTCCGTCCCAAATACTATAAAGACGTCCGCGGTGGCAAACTCTATGCCGAAGCCAAATTCAGCGGCAACAGCATCACATACGGCAAAGCCGGCTCGAGCGAAACCGCTAAATCAAGCGGCACGACACTCGACCTCTTTACACTGGCTTGGCAGCTTGCCGCCAACGATGCCCACCTGCCGTCCGGTCTGAACATTACCAACGGCAAAAAACTCTACCCCGTCAGCGGCATGACCAAAGTCGGCAGCGAAAACTACAAAATCGGCGGCGGCACCACCACAGTCAACAAATACCGTGTCAAGCGCGGCGACGACACCGTCACCTATTCGTTCGCCCCCGCCTTCAACAACATCCCTGCCGAAATCAAATACACCGACGACGGCAAAACTTACGACCTCAAACTCACATCCGTCACCATCGACGGCAAAGCCGTCAAACCATAACGGCGACACACCATCCCAAATGACCGACCGTTTCCCAAAGGTCGTCTGAAAACTGAACTGCACCTAAAAAGTTGGATATTCCTTCCAACCCGTTAAGGTGCAGTTTTTTATTGCCGCACACATGACTTTTCAACCCTCACGCCATAGCGATTCGCCTATGGCGTATTTTTCTCAAAAAGCGACCGCCATTTTTCAGACAACCTGCGATTTTTTAGTTGAAAGATATGCGTTTACAGACTGGCAGGCTTAAGCTGTATTCACATTATTTTTCAGATTGTAAACAATATGTTCTACCTGATTTAGCCGCCGTTTAAGGTATGACATCGAAAATCTTTTCAAAAAGAGAGATATTGTATTCTTGAACATTCTGTGCTGAAATTACATGACACTACAAAAAATAGTAGTGCGTAAAAAATATAAAACAGACAAAGGAGAAACTCATGCAATGGTTTTTAGACAATCTCAAAGCCTTTTTTGAAACCATCAGCGGCTGGGTCTGGGGGCCTGTCATGCTGGTGCTGCTGGTCGGCACGGGCATTTTGCTGACCGTCATGCTGAAAGGCTTGCAATTCACCATGTTGGGCTATGCGCTGAAGCAGGCTTTCGTTCCGTCAAAGAAGCATGAAGACGGCGAAGACCACGAAGGCGATATTTCCCATTTCGCCGCTTTGATGACCGCCCTGTCCGCCACCATCGGTACGGGTAATATTGCCGGTGTGGCGACTGCCGTAGTAACTGGCGGTCCGGGCGCGGTATTTTGGATGTGGATGACCGCCATTTTCGGCATGGCAACCAAATACGGTGAGGGCGTATTGGCGGTGAAATACCGCGTGACCAACTCCAAAGGCGAAATGTCCGGCGGACCTATGTATTACATCGAAAACGGTTTGGGTAAAAACTGGAAATGGATGGCGTTGGCGTTCGCTTTATTCGGCACATTCGCTTCGTTCGGCATCGGCAGCTCCGTACAGTCCAACTCGGTCGCTCAAGCGGTTCAGACGAGCTTTGGTATTAATCCTGTCTATACCGGCATTACGTTGACGGTTCTGACTGCCATCGTCGTTTTGGGCGGAATTAAAGGCATCGCCAAAGCCGCTTCTTTCATCGTACCCGCTATGGCGGTGTTTTATGTGGTGGGCGGTATTTCCATTATCGTCATCAATTCCGATGCGCTGGTGCCTGCCGTCAAGCTGATTTTCTCCGATGCGTTCAGCGCGCAGGCAGTGGCGGGCGGCGCTATCGGCACGGTAATCCGCTACGGCGTGGCGCGCGGCGTGTTCTCCAACGAAGCAGGCATGGGTTCTGCACCGATTGCCGCCGCAGCCGCCAAAACCGACCATCCCGTCCGTCAAGCCTTGGTTTCCATGACCGGCACGTTTTTGGACACCATCGTCGTTTGCTCGATTACCGGCATCATTTTGGTGATGGGTCTGCTCGGCGCGGGCGGCGAGTTTGTCAAACCTGAATTGAGCGGCGCGGCACTGACGACTGTGACCTTCCAAAAAATGCTGCCCGGCATCGGCGGCTGGATTGTCACCATCGGTCTGATTTTCTTCGCTTACTCAACCATTCTGGGCTGGTGCTACTACGGCGAGAAATGCGCGGTTTATGTATTCGGCGAGAGGTTTGCCGGTTTGTACCGCGTCGGTTATGTCTCTTCCGTCATGCTGGGTACAGTCTTGAGCCTTGATTTGGTATGGCTGGCTTCGGATACGTTCAACGGTCTGATGGCGTTGCCCAACCTGATCGCACTCCTTTTGATGATTAAAGTCATCGTCAACGAAACGCGTGATTTCAAACAAAAAGTCAGAAACGGAGAGTTGCCGCATTGATGCCTGCCGAGGTCGTCTGAAAATGTGTTTCAGACGACCTCATATCTGTATTTTTGAAAAAAGTCAGAGGAGGAACAAAATGAAAGTGCTTGTTTTAGGTGCCGGTGTTGCCGGTGTATCCTGCGCGTGGTATTTGGCGGAAGCCGGACATGAGGTAACCGTAATCGACCGTGCCGAAGGCGTGGCAATGGAAACCAGTTTCGCCAATGCCGGACAGCTCTCTTACGGCTATACCACGCCTTGGGCGGCACCCGGTATTCCGACCAAAGCACTGAAATGGCTGTTTAAAAGCCATCCTCCCCTGTTGTTCCGCCCCGACGGCAGCCTGTATCAAATCGAATGGCTGTGGCAAATGCTGCAAAACTGCAACGCCTCCCGCTATCAAACCAACAAAGAGCGCATGGTCAGGATTTCCGAATACAGCCGCGAGATGTTCCGCCGTTTTGAAGCGCAAACCGGCATGAATTTTGAAGGACGCAAAAAAGGCACTTTGCAGATTTTCCGCCAAGCCGAAGAAGTCGAAGCGGCAGAACAAGACATTAACGTTTTGGAACGATACGGCGTGCCGTACCGTCGTCTGAAACCTGAAGAATGTGCAGAATTCGAGCCTGCGCTTGCACGCGTTACCGCCAAAATTGCCGGCGGACTGCACCTGCCTGCAGATGCGACCGGCGACTGCCACCTCTTCACCCAAAACCTGTACCAACTCTGTCTGGAAAAAGGCGTACAGTTCCATTTCAACCAAACCATACGCCGCATCGAACACAACGGCCAGCGCATCAGCGCAGTCGAAACCGAAAAAGAACGCTTTGAAGCAGATGTCTTCGTCTGCGCGCTCGGCTGCTTCAGTAGAACGGTTTTGGCGCAGTTGGATCTCAATCTGCCCATTTACCCCGTCAAAGGCTATTCCTTGACCCTGCCCGTCACAAACTCAGACGGCGCGCCGGTTTCTACCGTTTTGGACGAAAGCTACAAAGTCGCCATCACACGATTCGACAACAGAATCCGCGTCGGCGGCATGGCGGAATTGTCCGGCTACGAAATCAAACTGTCCGAAAAACGCCGCGAAACGCTGGCTTTGGTCGTCAACGATTTGTTCCCCGAAGGCGGCGACTTGAATCAGGCATTGTTCTGGAGCGGCCTCAGACCGATGACGCCCGACAGCACGCCACTAATCGGCCGCACCCGCTTTGACAACCTGTTCCTGAACACAGGTCACGGCACTTTGGGCTGGACCATGTCGTTAGGCTCGGCAAAATTGACCGCCGATATCGTGTGCGGCAAAGACACCGAGATCCGCAGCGACGACTTGAGCCTGTCACGCTATCTGAGACCTTTGCAATAACATGGGTTACTAAAATTTTATGCTCAATCTCATTTTCAAAATTCAAAACCTTTCTGATTTTTCCTACTTTTTGCTCAATATTAAGAAGGTTTTAGTCAATTGAAAATTTTTTGGCGCATTTTTATGCGTCAAATTTCGTTAACAGACTATTTTTGCAAAGGTCTCTATCCGTCTTGAACTTTCAACCGACAAGGTTTGAGCGGCACCACAAACTCAAAGGTCGTCTGAAAACGTAAACTGCACCCTAAAGTTGGCTATTTTGCCAAGCTGAGGGTGCAGTTTTTTTATAGCTCAATATTTTATTAGAGAGGCTTCGACGTTAGGCAGATGAACAAATAATGGCTTACTCATAATTTATTCATTAGAAAAAATGATCATTTTCCCTTTTGGATAATCGCCTTGCCAGCCACAAGGAAGACCGTTGTGCTGATAAACATATAAAATATCTTTCCAAATCTCTGGAACAAAATTGTTGGCATAACAATTTAATAAAATCTCCATATCTCGAAAAAATATTTCGTGTATCAGGTTAGTTACATTTTGGTAAGTTAATTTTTCATCAGCACCATGGAAATTTTTATCAAGAGCGCCTAAGCAATTACTATCAATTAATTTAGAGCCAAATAAATAGTGCCATTCAAACGAATCATCAAATGGTTGCTCAATTATCTCCTCCCAGCTATCCCATTGTTTCCCAATAATCCCAAATATCTCTTCTGAATCAGTCAGCACTTCAAATTTTTCGGTTTCCCCATTATATGGAGTAGAAAAAAAATCGGGAGACGATAAAAAATCAACAATGGACTTGGCTAGCTTAAGGGCTTCATTCCAAGTATTCTTCAATGCCGGCTACCTCTAACATATTCATGACATAACAGTATTTCCATCAATCTTAACACCTATTACGCCATAGAAATATAGTTCCTGAACAGAATTTTATAAATATTCAAGATTTAGGAAGCAAGTGATTTTTCAGACGACCTTTCTCACATTTCCGCGAAACCCGACATCCCCAAAAGCAAACCTAACGGCTGCCTCTGAACACATTTAAGGTTTCGCCAGAAATCCGTCACGTTTAAAACTTAAAGTTCACGCCGCCGGTGAAGCTGCGTCCCATTTGCGGGGTGTCGGACAGGAAGCTGCTGTGGGCGTAAACGGATTGGTTGAACAGGTTGTCTGCTTTGACGTACCAATTCCACTCGCCGTAGCCGGTGCGGCGGCGGTAGTTTGCGCCGAGGTTGAGCATATGGTGTCCGGGCGTGCGCGTTTCGTAGCGGGCGAGTTTGTTTTGGGCAAACACGCGGTAGTAGTCGAGATGGGCATCGATGTGGTCGGTCAGCGCGGCATTCAGGTGGAAGCCGAGACGTGCGGCAGGCACGCGCGGGGCGTTTTGGTCGGCTTGGGCAATGAGTGGGCGGTTGCCGTAGGCGTCTTCCCTACCGGGCAGCGACGGAAGGTTTTTCAGACGACCTCTGACGTAGTCGCCGGAAAGTCCGATGCGGTAACGCGGTGTGGGTTTGAAGAAGATTTCGCCTTCCGCGCCGTAGAAGTCGGCGCCGGATTGGTTGTAGCGCACGAGCTTCATTTCGCTGTCGTCTTCGATGGATTTGGGGCCGCGTCCGTCGTTTAAGGTTTGGGCGTAGATGTAGTTGCCGAAGCGGTTGCGGTAGAGTGCCAGATTGTATTGCCAGCGGTCGCCTTCGTAGCCCAGCGCGAGTTCGATGTTGTTGGAACGCTCTTTGTTGAGGTGTTTGTTGCCGACTTCAAAGGTGTTGGTGGCAACGTGTTTGCCGTGTGCGTACAGTTCTTGCGTTGACGGCAGGCGTTCCTGATGGGAGGCGGTCAGGCTGAGTTTGTGTTGTGGCGTGAAATACCAGTTGCCGGAAAGCGCGAACGAGCGGGCGGTTTGGCGGTGCGCGCCGAGGTCGGGCAAGGGTTGGTTGTAGTAGTTTTCCCGATCAATCAGGGCTTTGTCGTACTGGATAGATGCTTTTTGTTTTTCCACGCGCACGCCGCCTTCAAGCGAGAAGTTGTCCCAATTTGCCTGTTCTACGCCGAAAAAGCTGTAATGATGCACATCGTTGTCGATCAGCATCGGCTGTTGGACAGTTTCGGGAATGGCGGAAAGCGCGCTGGATTTTTGGGTCAGGTATTGCACGCCCCAACTGCCTTTCAGACGACCTATGGGCAGGTGGCGCAATTCGATGCGGGCATTTTGCGTTTTGTTTTTAAAGAAGTTTTCCACTGCATCGCCCGCTTTTTCGTCGTGGCGGTAGTCGTTGCGGTTCAAATGCACGCGCAGGGCTTCGAAACCGGGGAGCGGCTGCTTCCATTCGGCGCGGATTTCGTAGCGTTTGTTGCGCAGGTCTATCCACGGTCTGCCGCTGTGGGTATGCGCGTGTGCATTATCGTCGTCGTGGAAGCCGCAGCTTAAGCCCGGATTGTCGTAATCGATGTCTTCTTCGGTCAGCAGGTGCGGATAAAGCTGCAAATAGCGTTTGTTAATCAAACTCTTCTGCCAGATGATGTCGGCGTGGCAATCATCGTATTCGTGGCTGTGGGCAGGCAGGCCGTATTGGTCGCGACGGTCGCTGTACGCCGCGCCGATAAAGCCTTTTTCGCCTACCCAAGACAGCCCGATGCTGCCAGTTTGCGAATCGGCATGGCTGTCGGGCAGGCGTTTCAGACGACCCTCTTCTTTGCGGTAACGCGGTACGGCATAGTCGCCTGATTTGCGGTACAGCCCTTCCGTGTGCAACACGAAGTTTTTGCCCAGTCCGACGTTGATGCCGCCGGACGTGAGTTTTTCCAAATTGCCGCTGCTCAAACGCAGCCCCAGTTCGCCCGATACGCCGTTTTCAGGCATTTTTTCGGGGATTTTTCCGTCGGCAACATCCACCAAACCCGCCACATTGCCCGAGCTGTACAACAGCGTTACCGGCCCGCGCAGGATTTCGACTTGTTGCGACAAGGCGGTGTCCACCATCAGGGCATGGTCGGGCGAGAAATCCGCCATGTCGCCCGTTTCGCCGTGATGGTTCAACACTTTAATCCGTCTGCCCGTCTGCCCGCGTATCACAGGCGCAGACGCGCCGCCGCCGTATTGCGAAGCATGGACGCCCGGCACGCCGTTCAATGCGTCGCCGAGATTGACGGCTTTTTGCCGCAAAGTATCGCCGGCGATGATTTTGTCGGAGGCAGTCGAAGTGTGCAGCAGCCCCGAAGTGGCGCGCGGATGGCTTTTACCGACGACGTTGACCGTTTCCAAGTCCACCGTCTGCTCGGTTTCATGCGCTTGGGCGAGAATGGGGGAACTGATTAAAAGAATAGATAAAACAATAGGTTTAAGCGTGGCTTGTGTCATTTTAGGTTTCCCGTCATATTTCAAATAGATTGTTATTATATAACATCACATCATTAATATGACAAGAATTCAAGAAGCGAATCGCATTTGGTGCGGCAAAACAGCCAAACCAAAACCCATACAAACAGCAAAAAACCAAAGGTCGTCTGAAACCCAATATCTTGAAAATGATAAAAAAGACGGAAACAGCGGCAGCGTGCCATCCCCCCGTTTGCTTGGAACGAATCATGTTGCCTAAACAACAAAAAAGGTCGTCTGAAAACGCAATACGATTTTCAGACGACCTTGTCGGTTTGATGACTGCTATTTGGCAGCTTGGGCAGCGGCGGTTTCAGCAATCAGGTCAAGGAAGACCAGCGGCTCTTTGCCGATGTTCTTCAATGCATGGGACTGACCGGGGCGGGCGATGGTGATGTCGCCGGCGCCGACTGGGGTCTGTTTGCCCGTGCTGTCGGTAAACACGCCTTTGCCCGATACGATGATGTAAACGTCTTCGTTGTCGGTGTGTTTGTGTTCGCCGATGGATGCGCCCGGCGGCAGGGTCAGCCAGCCGATTTCCCTGAACGCGTCTTGGGCGGCGGTCTGGTGGCGGTTGAAGGCGAAGCGGCCGAGCAGCGGGCCTTTGCCTCCGGCTGCGTTTTCGCGGTTCCACTCCGCCAAATCGGCTTTTTTGTACACTTGGACGCTGCGGTCGGTAGGTTTGGCCTGTTCCGCGGCGTGGATACTGACGCTCGTGCCGAGCAGAAAGGCGACGGACAATGCGGTAAATAGCGGTTTCATCATGGTTCTCCGTTTGTTGGGTTGTGTCAGAAGATGATGCGTTCCGTTTTCAGACGACCTGCGGGGTCGGTTGCTTTGCCCCGCAGGCGTCAAGGCTTATTTCACGTTGCGCAGATAGTTCAGCAACAGGGGAACGGGGCGACCGGTCGCGCCTTTTTCGCTGCCGGATTTCCATGCCGTACCCGCAATGTCGATGTGCGCCCACGGGTAGTCTTCGGTGAAGTAGGACAGGAAGGTGGCAGCGGTAATCGTGCCTGCGCCGGGCGTGCCGATGTTGGGAATGTCGGCGAAGTTGGATTTGAGCTGGTCTTTGTAGGTTTCAAAGAGCGGCAGTTGCCATGCTTTGTCGTCCACGTTGCGGGAGGCGGCAAGTAGGCTGTCGATCAAATCCTGATTGTTGCCCATCACGCCGCTGACGTCATGTCCCAAGGCGATGATGCACGCGCCGGTCAGGGTGGCGACGTCGATGACGGCTTTGGGTTTGAACTGTTCGGCGTAAGTAAGCGCGTCGCACAAAATCAGACGACCTTCGGCATCGGTGTTCAACACTTCAATCGTCAGGCCTTTCATGCTTTTCACGACGTCGCCCGGTTTGTTTGCTGCGCCGGAAGGCATGTTTTCGCAGGTGGCGACGACGGCGACGAGGTTGATCGGCAGTTGCAGTTTGACGGCGGCGCAGAAGGTGCTGATGACGGTTGCCGCGCCGCACATGTCAAACTTCATTTCGTCCATGTTCAAACCGGGTTTGAGGGAGATGCCGCCGGTGTCGAAGGTAATGCCTTTGCCGACCAAGACGACGGGGGCGGCTTCTTTGTCCGCCGCGCCGAAGTAGCTCAATTCAATCAGATAGGGGTCTTCCACGCTGCCTTTGGCGACTGACCAGAACGAACCCATGTTTTCTTTGATGTAGTCTTTTTCGATGATTTTGGCGTGTGCACCCAATTTTTCGGCTTCGGCTTTAGCGGTACGCGCGAGGAACTCAGGCGTGCATTCGTTCGGCGCGGCATTGCCCAAATCGCGGCAGAGGCTTTGTCCGTAAACCTGCGCTTCAGCAACGCGCAGGGCTTCTTTGACGGCGGCTTCGTGTGCGCTGTGGAACACGGCTTCTGCAAATTTGGCGGGCTTGGCTTCTTTTTTATAGCGGTCGAAACGGTAGGCGGCGTTGCCGAACGCGATGGCAAAGGCTTCTGCAACGGCGGCGGCTTGCGCTTCATCGAAGGCATGGATGTCCGCATTGACCGTTTCCTGATTTTGCGCCCATTTAGCGGCTTCGGCGGCGGCTTTGTTCAGCGCGGCGCGGTCGGTTTTTTCGAGGCGGACGACGGCGACTGCCTGCAAACCGTTGTCCGTCGGGATTTTGGTGTCGGCAAAAGTTTGACCTTCTTCAAGCGAAGACAAAAGGGCAAGGGCGGTCGGGTGGTTTAATTGTGCGGTTTCGGTGCAGACAAATAACTGCGCGCCTGCCTGTTGCGGCTGCAAGGTTCCGGCTTTTGTGCTAAATTCCACGTTTATTCTCCTGATTGAGATGGTTTCGGGTAGTTTCAGACGACCCTTTGCATCAAGAGGTCGTCTGAAAACGGTTGGAAAGATTGTACTCCATTTGAGAGGTCGTCTGAAACCTTGCGCAGACAATCCGCCTGCGCCGAACCGCTACCGCTCCTAGCCGCGATTCTATGATTTATCAAAGAAACTTCATCAAAGAACTCTCTTTTACCGCCGTCGGCATTTTCGTCGTCCTCTTGGCGGTGTTGGTCTCCACGCAGGCAATCAACCTGCTCGGACGTGCCGCCGACGGGCGCGTCGCCATTGATGCCGTGTTGGCATTGGTCGGCTTCTGGGTCATCGGCATGACGCCGCTTTTGCTGGTGTTGACCGCTTTCATCAGTACGCTGACCGTGTTGACCCGCTACTGGCGCGACAGCGAAATGTCAGTCTGGCTCTCCTGCGGATTGGCGTTGAAACAATGGATACGCCCCGTCATGCAGTTTGCCGTGCCCTTTGCCATCCTGATTGCCGTCATGCAGCTTTGGGTGATGCCGTGGGCGGAACTGCGCAGCCGCGAATACGCCGAAATCCTCAAGCAGAAACAAGAATTGTCCATGGTGGAAGCGGGCGAGTTCAACAGCCTAGGCAAGCGCAACGGCAGGGTTTACTTCGTCGAAACCTTCGACACCGAATCGGGCATCATGAAAAACCTGTTCCTGCGCGAACAGGATAAAAACGGCAACGACAACATTATCTTCGCCAAAGAAGGCAATTTCTCGCTGAACGACAACAAGCGCACGCTCGACCTGCGCAACGGCTACCGTTACAGCGGCACGCCCGGCAAAGCCAACTACAACCGCGTTTCCTTCCAAAACCTCAGCCTGATTATCAGCACCACACCCAAACTCATCGACCCCGTTTCCCACCGCCGCACCATCCCGACATCGCAGCTCATCGGCAGCAGCAACCCGCAACATCAGGCGGAATTGATGTGGCGTATCTCGCTGACCGTCAGCGTCCTCCTGCTCTGCCTGCTTGCCGTGCCGCTTTCCTATTTCAACCCGCGCAGCGGCCACACCTACAACATCCTCGTCGCCATCGGGCTTTTCCTGATTTACCAAAACGGACTGACCTTCCTGCGCAATGCCGTGGAAGACGGCAAAATCCATTTCTGGCTCGGACTGCTGCCCATGCACATCATCATGTTCGCCATCGCCGTCGTACTCCTGCGCGTCCGCAGTATGCCTAGCCAGCCCTTCTGGCAGGCGGTTGGCAAAAGTCTGACATTGAAAGGCGGAAAATGAACCTGATTTCACGTTACATCATCCGCCAAATGGCGGTTATGGCGGTTTACGCCCTCCTTGCCTTCCTTGCCCTGTACAGCTTTTTTGAAATCATCAACGAAGTCGGCGACTTAGGCAAAGGCAGTTATAACGGCGCAACCATGGCTCAATACGTCCTCATGCAGATGCCCGCGCGCGCCTACGAACTCATGCCCCTCGCCGTCCTCATCGGCGGACTCGTCTCCCTCAGCCAACTTGCCGCCGGCAGCGAACTGACCGTTATCAAAGCAAGCGGCATGAGCACCAAAAAACTGCTGCTGATCCTGTCGCAGTTCGGACTGATTTTCGCCATCGCCACCGCCGCGCTCGGCGAATGGATTGCCCCCACCCTCAGCCAAAAAGCCGAAAACATCAAATCCGCCGCCATCAACGGCAAAATCAGCACCGGCAATACCGGGCTTTGGCTCAAAGAAAAAAACAGCATCATCAACGTGCGCGAAATGCTGCCCGACTATACCCTGCTGGGCATTAAAATTTGGGTGCGCAACGACAAAAACGAGCTGACGCAGGCAACGGAAGCCGAGTCCGCCGTTTTAAACAACGACGGCAGTTGGCAGTTGAAAAACATCCGCCGCAGCACACTTGGCGAAGACAAAGTCGAAGTCTCCACCGCCGCCGAAGAAAACTGGCCGATTGCCGTCAAGCGCAACCTGATGGACGTATTACTCGTCAAACCCGACCAAATGTCCGTCGGCGAACTGACCACCTACATCAGCCACCTCGAAAACAACAACCAAAACACCCAAATCTACGCCATCGCATGGTGGCGCAAATTGGTTTACCCCGTCGCCGCCTGGGTGATGGCGCTCGTCGCCTTCGCCTTCACCCCGCAAACCACCCGCCACGGCAATATGGGCTTGAAACTCTTCGGCGGCATCTGCCTCGGCTTGCTGTTCCACTTCGCCGGACGGCTCTTCGGCTTTACCAGCCAACTCTACGGCGTCCCGCCCTTCCTCGCCGGCGCACTGCCCACCATAGCCTTCGCCCTGCTCGCTGTGTGGCTGATACGCAGGCAGGAGCGGCGTTAAGCCCAAGAATACGAGGAAAGTTTGCAAATTTAAGCTTCCAATTCGACACCAGAATCAATCAGACCAATCCGCCTAAAAAGCATTATTTTTAGGCGGATTTTTTCCAAACTGTCGGCATTGAGATTGCAGAATATTGTCGACTCAAACCGTATCGTTTCATGCGCCCTCTTCCACCCAAAAGAGAATAACGGCGGTTTAAAACAAAAAAACAGAACAGCGAAAACTGTTCTGTTTTTTTGTTTTCAGACGACCTCATGGGTTTAGCCTCTAAAGGGGTCGTCTAAAACTGCTTTACCTACTTGTTAAACATTCACGGTCTCGGCTACTTCGTTGTAGCTGTCAATTTCGTTGAAGTTCATGTAGCGGTAGATTTGGTCGCCCTGTTCGTTGATGATGCCGATGTTGGCTTGGTATTCTTCAACGGTCGGGATTTTACCCAGTTTGGAGCAAATCGCCGCCAACTCTGCCGAGCCGAGGTAAACGAAGGTGTTTTTACCCAAGCGGTTCGGGAAGTTGCGGGTAGAGGTGGACATGACGGTCGCGCCTTCGTGTACTTGGGCTTGGTTACCCATACACAGCGAACAGCCCGGCATTTCCATACGCGCGCCGGCGCGGCCGAGTACACCGTAGTGGCCTTCGTCAGACAACTCTTTCGCATCCATTTTGGTTGGCGGCGCCATCCACAGGCGGACGGGGATGTCGGACTTGCCTTCCAAGAGTTTGGAGGCGGCGCGAAAGTGGCCGATGTTGGTCATGCACGAACCGATGAACACTTCGTCGATTTTGGTGCCGGAACGTTCGGACATGAAGCATACGTCGTCCGGGTCGTTCGGGCAGGCGATGATCGGCTCTTTAATGTCGTCCATGTTGATTTCAATCACAGCGGCGTATTCGGCATCTTTATCTGCTTCGAGCAGCTCTGGATTCGCCAGCCATTTTTCCATGGCTTTGATGCGGCGTTCCAAAGTGCGCGGGTCTTGATAGCCGTCGGCAATCATGTTTTTCATCAACACGACGTTGGATTTCATGTACTCGATAATCGGCTCTTTGTTGAGCTTCACGGTACAGCCGGCGGCGGAGCGTTCGGCGGATGCGTCGGTCAATTCAAAGGCTTGTTCCACTTTCAAATCAGGCAGACCTTCGATTTCGAGGATGCGGCCGGAGAAGATGTTTTTCTTACCGGCTTTGGCCACGGTCAGCAAACCTTGTTTAATCGCGTAAAGCGGAATGGCGTTTACCAAATCGCGCAGGGTTACGCCCGGTTGCAGCTTGCCGCTGAAACGTACCAGTACGGACTCAGGCATATCGAGCGGCATGACGCCGGTCGCTGCTGCGAAAGCAACCAAGCCGGAGCCGGCGGGGAAGGAAATACCGATAGGGAAACGGGTGTGGCTGTCGCCGCCGGTACCGACGGTATCAGGCAGCAGCAGGCGGTTGAGCCATGAGTGGATCACGCCGTCGCCCGGGCGCAGAGCCACGCCGCCACGGGTAGAAATAAAGGCGGGCAGTTCTTTATGGGTTCTGACATCGACAGGTTTCGGATAAGCGGCGGTATGGCAGAAAGACTGCATCACCATATCGGCGGAGAAGCCCAAACAAGCCAAGTCTTTTAACTCGTCGCGGGTCATCGGGCCAGTAGTGTCTTGCGAGCCGACCGTCGTCATGCGCGGTTCGCAATAAGTACCCGGGCGTACGCCTTGTCCTTCGGGCAGACCGCAGGCGCGACCGACCATTTTTTGTGCCAACGTGAAACCGGCTTTGCTTTCGGCAGGCGCTTGAGGCAGACGGAATTCGGTGGAAGCAGGCAGTTTCAGGGCTTCGCGCGCTTTGGCAGTCAAACCGCGGCCGATAATCAGGTTGATACGGCCGCCGGCTTGCACTTCGTCCAACAATACTTGGGATTTCAGGCTGAACTCGGCAACGGTTTCGCCGTTTTTCACGATTTTGCCTTCATAAGGCAGAATATCGACGACATCACCCATTTTCAGCGCGGAAACATCGACTTCAATCGGCAACGCGCCGGAGTCTTCTTGAGTATTGAAGAAAATCGGCGCGATTTTGCCGCCCAAGCATACGCCGCCGAAACGTTTGTTCGGTACGAACGGGATGTCTTCGCCGGTATGCCAAATCACGGAGTTGGTCGCGGATTTGCGTGAAGAGCCGGTGCCGACCACGTCGCCGACATAGGCAACGGGATGACCTTTGGCTTTGAGTTCTTCCAATAATTTAATCGGACCGACTTCACCCGGTTTGTCGGGATTGATGCCGTCGCGCGGGTTTTTCAGCATCGCCAGCGCGTGCAGTGGAATATCGGGACGGCTCCATGCGTCGGGCGCGGGGGAGAGGTCGTCCGTATTGGTTTCGCCGTCAACTTTAAAGACGGTAACGGTGATTTTTTCGGGAACTTTGGCACGCGAGGTGAACCATTCGGCATCCGCCCAAGATTGCAAAACCTCCTGCGCGTATTTATTGCCTTTTTCGGCTTTTTCCTGAACGTCGTGGAAAGAATCGAACATCAGAAGCGTATGTTTCAAACCTTTGGCGGCGATGGGCGCGAGTTTGTCGTTGTCCAAGAGTTCGATTAAGGCATGAATGTTGTAACCGCCGAGCATCGTACCTAAAAGTTCGGTCGCATATTCGGGGGAAATCAGCGGGCTGGATGCGCTGCCTTCGGCAACGGCAGCCAAGAATGAGGCTTTGACTTTGGCGGCATCGTCCACACCGGGCGGAACACGGTGGGCAAGCAGTTCGACCAAGAATTCACCTTCGCCTGCGGGCGGGTTTTTCAGCAGCTCGACCAAATCGGCGGTTTGCTGCGCGTTCAAAGGGAGGGGCGGGATACCGAGGGCAGCACGCTCGGCGGCGGCTTTGCGATAGGCTTCTAACATCTCTTTGTTCCTTTTTTCTGTTTTTCTTCTATCCGTTGCAAATGATTTGCAATCAAAGAATTGTAAACAATCCTTTTAGGTATCATAGACCAGTTTGGCAAAAATTGGAATATTTATGTTATCGGATGTAATAGGTGTTTGCTATTGAAACGAATTATCTTGAAAAATACGAAAAGGTCGTCTGAAAACAGGGTTTCAGACGACCTTTTATGTTTTATCGGAATGACCGGTTCATTCTTTTACCGGGCGTTTGCCTGATATTCGCTTCCGTCTTCACGCAGGAGCTTGGGCTGTTCGCCTTTCTCAATGACGTTTTTACCGATGACAACTTTGGTCACGCCTTTCAAATCAGGCAGTTGATACATGGTATCCAAGAGGCAGCGTTCAACGATGGAGCGCAGACCGCGCGCGCCGGTTTTGCGTTCCATTGCCTGACGGGCGATGCTGCGTAAGGCTTCTTCTTCAAATTCCAATTCGACATTTTCCATGCCGAACAGGGTTTGATATTGTTTCACCAAGGCATTTTTCGGCTCGGTCAAGATGTTGACCAATGCGTCTTCGTCCAATTCCGCCAGTGTAGCGATGACGGGTAGACGACCGATTAACTCGGGAATCAGACCGAATTTAATCAAGTCTTCAGGCTCAACGATTTCAAACAATCCGGTAATGTCGGCATTTTCGTCCTTACTGTGAACGGACGCACCGAAACCGATACCGCCTTTTTCAGTACGCTGACGGATGACTTTTTCCAAGCCTGCAAACGCGCCGCCGCAGATAAACAGGATGTTCGTCGTATCGACGTTGATAAATTCCTGATTCGGATGTTTGCGGCCACCTTGGGGTGGAACGCTGGCAACCGTACCTTCAATCAGTTTCAGCAAGGCTTGTTGCACGCCTTCGCCAGATACGTCGCGGGTAATCGACGGGTTGTCGCTTTTGCGGGAGATTTTGTCGATTTCATCAATATAGACGATACCGCGTTGGGCTTTTTCGACATCGAAATCGCATTTACCCAAAAGTTTGGTAATGATTTGCTCGACGTCTTCACCGACATAACCCGCCTCGGTCAGCGTGGTCGCGTCCGCCATGACGAACGGTACGTCCAGTTTGCGCGCTAAAGACTGCGCCAACAGCGTTTTACCCGAACCGGTCGGACCGATAAGCAGGATGTTGGATTTCGACAATTCGACGTTGCCGTTGGCTTTGGGATGGCGCAGGCGTTTGTAATGGTTGTACACCGACACCGCCAAGGCTTTCTTGGCTTGTTCCTGACCGATAACGTGATCGTTGAGGTTGGCGACGATTTCGGCAGGCGTGGGCAGCTTGTTGTTCGGATGGGACGCATCCGTTGCAGATTTGTCTGCGGAGAGGTCGTCTGAACTTTGCAGCATCACGCCGCAAGTTTCTACACATTCGTTACAGATAAAAGCGTTTTCGCCTTCAATCAGGTTTTTGACTTCATGCTCGGATTTTCCGCAAAACGAGCAGGAGCGTTTTTCTTCAGTCATAATTTATCTTCTGTTTTCAAGCAATATCGGCAAACCGTCATCCGAATGTTGCGGGAACGGTTTTCGGCAAAGTCGGTAAGTATAATCAGTATCTTAAGGTTTATCAAATACCGTATGGCAAGCTGTTTGGCGTAAGGTTTTCAGACGACCCTCCGACGCGTGGCAACACGCCACAATTTCCCATCCTTAAGATTGTTTCCAATTTGGGAAAAAGATGCAAACAAACGCAAAAAAGCCATATTAAACTTTACATTTTGTTGTATTTTAAGCAAAATATCCCCTTTAATAATTCAATTGTCTTAAATTCTACTGGTTGAAGTATGTCGGTTATGAAATTTTATAAAACACTGAGTGCCGCCTGTTTGGGTATGGCGTTGACTGTCGCCGCCGCCCCTGCCGCTGCAGACGATATGGACGTTTTGGGTCAATTTTTGGAACAAAATTTTCCAACCCAAAATGACCCGATGGAAGCTTTCGCATTAAGCCACGCACAAAAAATCGAGGCTCAGGCGATGATGGCGGGGCCACTTTTGACATCGCAGTCCGCCCTGATTTTTAACAACAAAACAGGCGAAATCCTGTATCAGAAAAACGCAGACCGCGTGATGCCGATCGCGTCCATTTCCAAACTGATGAGTGCGATGGTCGTTTTGGACGCGCGTTTGGATATGAACGAGCGCATTACCATTACCTCCGACGAAATCGACCGCCTGAAAGGTACAGGCAGCCGCCTTGCCGTCGGCACAACGCTGACGCGCGGCGAATTGCTGCACCTGAGCCTGATGAGCAGCGAAAACCGCGCAACACACGCGCTGGGCCGCACCTATCCGGGCGGTATGTCGGCGTTTGTTGCTGCCATGAATGCCAAAGCGCAAAGCTTGGGCATGCACAACAGCCGTTTCTACGAACCTACCGGTCTGAATTTCCAAAACGTATCAACCGCCAACGATTTGAACCGAATGGTCGCCGCGGCAAGCAAATATCCGCTTATCCGCAAAAACTCGACCTCCAACTACGGCTCGGTTTGGACGGCAAACGGTCGCCAAAACTATAAAAACTCCAACGCCCTCGTGCGCGAAGGCAGCTGGAACATCGAGCTTCAGAAAACCGGTTATATCCGCGAAGCAGGACGTTCGATGGTGGTTAAGGCAAATGTTCAAAACCAACCGATTACCATCGTATTGCTGAACTCGCCAACTTCGACAACACGCGTAAACGACGCGCGTAAGATCGAGTCTTGGATGTCGCAGCGCCGCTCTTAAAAACACTTATTATGCCGTCTGAAAATCAGGCGGCATTTTTTATATGATAAGCAGAAAAACTTCATGCAATCCGGTTGAAAAATCTTGATTTTAACAATATTAGGAGATGCAAATGCCGAACAAAAAACAATACAAAAAACCGTTTATACAGCTGGGTATTATTTTGGCTTTGACCGGCTGTACTTCCGTTGCCGATATGGTGGGATACGATACAGCATCGCTCAACGAGGCCGCAGCAAAAAACTACTCGCAAGTAGTACAACAAGCGCAATCGCAACGCGTTTTGGACAACACTTCCCAGACTTCGCGCCGTATCAAAACCGTATTTGAGCGTCTGAAACCCCATGCCAATCAAGCCAACCAAACCGGCGTACCTTTCAACTGGCAGATGAATGTTTTCCGTGGCAATGAATTGAACGCTTGGGCAATGCCGGGCGGCAAAATGGCGATGTATACCGGCATGGTCGATCGTTTGAAATTGACGGATGACGAAATCGCCGCCGTTATCGGCCACGAAATGACCCATGCCCTGCTTGAGCATGGCAAAAAAGCCATCGGCGGCCAAGTATTGACCGGATTGGGCGGTTCTATTTTGGCGGGCGCGTCCGGAGTTGATGCCAATATTGTCGGCTTGGGTACGGATTTACTTGCTTCCAAACCATTTTCGCGCCATCAGGAGAGCGAAGCGGACGCAGGCGGCGTACGTTTGATGGCTCAAGCAGGTTACAATCCCGAAGCAGCCATCAGCGTTTGGGAAAAGATGAGCAAACTCGAAGGCAGCTCGTCCATCGCGATTTTGTCCACCCATCCGACCAATCAGACACGCATCAATGCCATTCGCAGAATGCTGCCTGAACTCATGCCGATTTATCAAAAGAATAAACGATAAATTTTTTGGAGAAACTTTCCGTAAACCAATATCGGAATTTTCCAAACCAAGCTGCAATTCCTTGCTTTAAATTCACTTTAAATTAATTTAAATCAAATTATTGCACAAACTTCAATCAAAATTTTTCAGACGACCCTTCCTCCCCTCGTGACAAAGGTCGTCTGAAAAATTGTCAACATTTTAACCCAAATTACCAAGCAACCCAGACCCATTCGGCGTATAATACAGCCTTTCCCAACCGCATTTGTGAGCTGAATCATGTCTGTTGTTTTGCCCTTGCGCGGCGTTACCGCCCTTTCCGATTTCCGTGTTGAAAAACTCTTGCAAAAAGCGGCCGCACTCGGCCTGCCCGAAGTGAAACTGAAAAGTGAATTTTGGTATTTTGTCGGCAGCGAGAAAGCACTGGATGCCGCGACTGTCGAAAAACTGCAAGCCTTGTTGGCGGCGCAAAGCGTTAAAGAAACGCCCGAAGCGCGCGAGGGCTTGCATTTATTTTTGGTAACGCCCCGTTTGGGTACGATTTCGCCGTGGGCTTCCAAAGCGACCAATATCGCGGAAAACTGCGGTTTGGAAGGAATAGAGCGCATCGAACGCGGCATGGCGGTGTGGCTGGAAGGTCGTCTGAATGATGAACAGAAACAGCAATGGGCGGCGTTGCTGCACGATCGCATGACCGAATCCGTGCTGCCCGATTTTCAGACGGCCTCCAAATTATTCCACCATCTCGAATCCGAAACCTTCTCCACCGTCGATGTTTTGGGCGGCGGTAAAGAGGCTTTGGTCAAAGCCAATACCGAAATGGGTTTGGCACTCTCCGCCGACGAAATCGATTATCTGGTTGAAAACTATCAGGCTTTGCAGCGCAATCCGTCCGACGTTGAACTGATGATGTTCGCGCAGGCAAACAGCGAACACTGCCGCCACAAAATCTTCAACGCCGATTTCATCCTCAATGGCGAAAAACAACCGAAATCCCTCTTCGGCATGATACGCGATACGCACAACGCGCATCCCGAAGGCACGGTCGTCGCCTATAAAGACAATTCGTCCGTGATTGAAGGCGCGAAAATCGAGCGTTTCTATCCGAATGCGGCGGAAAACCAAGGTTACCGTTTCCACGAGGAAGACACGCACATCATCATGAAAGTGGAAACGCACAACCACCCGACCGCCATCGCGCCGTTTGCGGGCGCGGCGACGGGTGCGGGCGGCGAAATCCGCGACGAAGGCGCAACGGGCAAAGGTTCGCGCCCGAAAGCGGGCTTGACCGGCTTTACCGTCTCCAACCTCAACATCCCCGACCTCAAACAGCCGTGGGAACAAGATTACGGCAAGCCGGAACACATTTCCTCGCCGCTGGACATCATGATTGAAGGTCCCATTGGCGGCGCGGCGTTCAACAACGAATTCGGCCGCCCGAACCTCTTGGGCTACTTCCGCACTTTTGAAGAGAAGTTCGACGGTCAGGTTCGCGGCTACCACAAACCGATTATGATTGCCGGCGGCTTGGGCAGCATTCAGGCGCAGCAGACGCATAAAGACGCAATCCCCGAAGGCGCGTTGCTGATCCAACTGGGCGGCCCGGGTATGCTTATCGGCTTGGGCGGCGGTGCAGCTTCTTCAATGAACACCGGCACGAACGACGCGTCTTTGGACTTCAACTCCGTACAACGCGGCAACCCCGAAATCGAACGCCGCGCGCAGGAAGTGATCGACCGTTGCTGGCAGCTTGGCGACCAAAACCCGATTATTTCCATCCACGACGTCGGCGCGGGCGGCCTGTCCAACGCCTTCCCCGAACTCGTTAACGATGCCGGACGCGGCGCGGTATTCAAGCTGCGCGAAGTGCCGCTGGAAGAACACGGACTCAACCCGCTGCAAATCTGGTGCAACGAATCGCAAGAGCGTTATGTGTTGTCGATTTTAGAAAAAGATTTGGACACCTTCCGCGCCATCTGCGAACGCGAACGCTGCCCGTTTGCCGTGGTCGGCACGGCGACTGACGACGGCCATTTGAAAGTGCGCGACGATTTGTTCTCCAACAATCCCGTCGATTTGCCGCTGAACGTCTTGCTCGGCAAACCGCCCAAAACCACACGCAGCGACCAAACCGTGAGGTCGTCTGAAAAACCGTTTAACGCCGGCGATATCGACATTACCGAAGCCGCCTACCGCGTTTTGCGCCTGCCTACCGTAGCCGCCAAAAACTTCCTGATTACCATCGGCGACCGCAGCGTCGGCGGCATGACCCACCGCGACCAAATGGTCGGCAAATACCAAACCCCCGTAGCCGACTGCGCCGTTACCATGATGGGCTTCAACACCTATCGCGGCGAAGCGATGAGCATGGGCGAAAAACCGACCGTAGCCCTGTTTGACGCGCCCGCCTCGGGCAGAATGTGCGTCGGCGAAGCCATCACCAACATCGCGGCGGTCAACATCGGCGACATCGGCAACATCAAACTTTCCGCCAACTGGATGGCGGCGTGCGGCAATGAAGGCGAAGACGAAAAACTCTACCGCACCGTCGAAGCCGTCTCCAAAGCCTGTCAAGCATTGGATTTGAGCATTCCCGTGGGCAAAGACAGCCTGTCGATGAAAACCGTTTGGCAGGACGGCGAAGAGAAAAAATCCGTGGTTTCGCCGTTGAGCCTGATTATCTCCGCGTTCGCGCCAGTTCAAGACGTACGCAAAACCGTTACGCCCGAATTGAAAAACGTCGAAGACAGCGTATTGCTGTTTGTCGATTTAGGCTTCGGCAAAGCGCGTATGGGCGGCTCCGCGTTCGGTCAGGTGTACAACAACATGAGCGGCGACGCGCCCGATTTGGACGATACAGGTCGTCTGAAAGCGTTTTACAGCGTGATTCAGCAGCTTGTCGCCGAAGACAAACTCTTGGCGTATCACGACCGCAGCGACGGCGGCTTGTTTGCGACGCTGGTGGAGATGGCGTTTGCGGGGCGTTGCGGCTTGAATGTGGATTTGACTTCACTGGTTGCCAACCAAGCCGACGTCAACGAAGCCAGCATCCGCGCATTGTTCAATGAAGAACTGGGCGCAGTGATTCAAATCGCCAAACAAGATGTCGCGGCAGCAGAAGCCTTGTTCAAAGCGGCAGCGCTGCCCTTGCATACCGTTGCCACCATCGGTTCTGACGAAAAAATCGTTATCCGCAATCAGGCAAGCATCGTGTTGGAACAAAACCGTGCCGACTTGCAACGCGCATGGCAGGAAACCAGCCACGCCATCCAACGCCTGCGCGACAACCCCGCCTGCGCCGACAGCGAGTTCGCACTGATTGGCGACAACGAACGCAGCGCATTGTTTGCCGACCTGAAATTCGACGTGAACGAAGACATCGCCGCGCCGTTTATCAACAGCGGCGCGAAACCTAAAATCGCCATCCTGCGCGAACAGGGCGTGAACGGGCAAATCGAAATGGCTGCCGCCTTCACCCGCGCCGGATTCGATGCCTACGACGTGCATATGTCCGACCTGATGGCAGGCCGCGTCCACCTTGCTGACTTCAAAATGCTGGCGGCGTGCGGCGGCTTCAGCTACGGCGACGTACTCGGCGCAGGTGAAGGCTGGGCGAAATCCATCCTGTTCCACCCCGCCTTGCGCGACCAGTTCGCCGCCTTCTTCGCCGACCCAAACACGCTGACATTGGGCGTGTGCAACGGCTGCCAAATGGTCAGCAACCTCGCCGAAATCATCCCCGGTACGGTAGGCTGGCCGAAGTTCAAGCGCAACCTGAGTGAACAGTTCGAAGCACGCCTAAGCATGGTTCACGTCCCCAAATCAGCCTCCCTGATTCTGAACGAAATGCAAGGCTCCAGCCTGCCCGTCGTCGTCAGCCACGGCGAAGGCCGCGCCGACTTCGCGCTTCACGGCGGCAAAATTTCAGACGGCCTCGGCATCGCGCTGCAATACGTCGACGGACAAAACCAAGTTACCCAAACCTACCCGCTCAACCCGAACGGCTCGCCGCAAGGCATCGCCGGCGTTACCAACGCCGACGGCCGCGTTACCATCATGATGCCCCACCCCGAACGCGTGTACCGCGCCGCACAAATGAGCTGGAAACCGGAAGACTGGACCGAACTGTCCGGCTGGTACCGCCTCTTTGCCGGAGCAAGGAAGGCGTTGGGTTAACCGGCAGGCTGATTTGATTCGGCTTTAAAGAGAAAGGTCGTCTGAAAACGATTTAGCGGATTCTGCTATATCTGTTTTCAGACGACCTTTATATGTTCTTTTGCGTATAATACCGAACCAACCGCCGTCATTCCCGCGCAGGCGGGAATCCAGACCTCTATATTTCAGAAATATTTAAAGATTACTGTAAATCCCAACTTCCGGATTCCCGCCTACGCGAGAATGACGGATTAGATTTTTTTGTCCCGAACCCATATACAAATACACTTAATTAAATTTATAGAAAAGATTTGGAGAAGCTTATGTCTGACATAGTAATTTTTAAAAACATGCCGAATGATGATGAATTTATTGAATGGATTGATGAAAACCCAAAGGGATTTGTATTAAATATACATCGACGTCAAGACCCTTCTAATATTCATGAAAGTCATCCTCGGATACATTTTGCTAATTGTAGCCAACTGAATAAAAAGCCGGGAAGCAGTACAACTGGAGACTATTTCAAAGTTTGCTCAAACTCAATTGAAGAACTTGAACAATGGAGCTGGGTCAAATATCAAAAAGGGCTAAATCCATGCAGAATCTGTAAGGAAAAAGGATTACCGGTAGAACAGCTCACAGGAATACAAAATTTTCAGGTAACTTCTGCCCTATCCTTAAAATCTGATATATACAAACTCGAAAAACGTTTAGCCTCCGAGACCAATTCAAACAAGCGAACCGAAATTGAAACTTTGATCAAAGCCCGTTTAGGGCAAGGCAGATTCCGGCAAAAACTACTCGAACTGTATCCGAACTGCCCGCTAACAGGTCTAGATGTTCAGTCTTTACTTATTGCCAGCCATATTAAACCTTGGAGCAAGTGCAACAATGAAGAGCGTCTAGACCCCTCCAATGGACTGATGCTCGCACCCAATATTGACGCATTATTCGATAGCGGACTGATTACGTTTGATGCCGACGGTACGATAAAAATCAGTCCGAAAATCGATCTGGAAAATCAAAAGCGGCTTGGAATTTCTCCCGATATGAAATTAAAAATCGAACCTGAAAGCCAAAAATATTTCGAGTATCACCGCAACCACGTTTTCCAAAAAGAAGAATAGATAGTGTTGAACAGCCCGTTGATTTAAGGTCGTCTGAAAACGATTTAGCGAACCACGCTATATTTGTTTTCAGACGACCTTTTTGCGTTCTTTTGCGTACAAATACTAACCAATTACCGTCATTCCCGCGCAGGCGGGAATCCAGACCTCTTCATTTCAGAAATATTTAAAGATTACTGTAAATCCAAACTTCTGGATTCCCGCCTGCGCGGGAATGACGGCGGCGAAGTGTTTTTTGGATTCCTGCTATCGGCATTCTATCGGCGTATTCTGCAAGCAGAAGCATCATTCCGTATAATCCCCCTTAGCTCCCCATCAACTATAATCGGCACATTCAGACGGCCTCTCCCGATACTATGACCCGACAAGCCTTTATCCTCAGTGATTGCGAATTTTCCGAATGCGGCGAAAAGCCTTATGCGCTGTTGACGGCGAATCCGACCAAGGAACACCACTATATCGCCCAGACCGAGCAGCGGCAGCATGCGCATAATCCGCAGGTCAGCCCGCAGAATCAGAATGTTTACAAACTGTCTTTGTCCATGTTCCGCGAACCGGCTGCCGCTCGACGCTCCCGCTCCGGCGACAAGGTTCGCGGCGGGAATGAAAATCGCGGTGCGGCGGCGAGTGTCAACATCATCGGCAATTTGGCGGCGAAAAACCTCTACACGCTGACTTTCGTCGAAAACACCGCCAACCAGTACAATTTGGAAAGCTGGTTCAACCGCCACGAAAGCGGCTACGAAGAAGCCTGCAACCACTTGCGCACGTTGCCCGAATGCCGTCTGAAAACGGGCGAAACCGATACGGTCAAAGTTCCCGAAGCATTGTGGCGGATATTGCGGCTGAAATTCCTCGGCATCCTGCGCAATCCGCACAACCATAAAAACCTGTTTGCCCACCGTCTGCATGAGGCGGTTCGGGCGCGGCTGCCGGAGGTCGGATTTGAGTTTGTGCGCCTGATCAGCAAGCGCGATCCGAGCCGCATCGAAGCCATTATGCAAAACTACCGTTTTTCGTTTCTCGGCTATGTCGATTGGCTGGCGGGGCTTTACGGCATGTTGAGCGAAGGCGTGGCACAGCCGTCGCTGTTTGAGCGGCTGTTTTGCACCATATTCGCCGAACCCGATGCGGTGAAAATCGAGCTGTTCCGCTATGCCGAAAACGAGGGGCTGTGCCTCTTTGGCGACAGCAGTTTCTGCCTTCAGGCTTCGACGAAACTCATCAGCGTCGGCGTGAATATTTCGCACGATATGTTTGCCGTCGTCCACCTGCAAACCGACCGCTGGCTTGCGTTTAAAAACACTTTTCACCACGACGCGCCGAAATTGGAAGGCAGGGTAAGAATTATCGACGGCGACCAAACCCAGCGGCTGATGTTCAACCGGCTGACCATCAGTCAGGCGTATGAAGCCGTGTTCGGCAGAAGCCCGAATATCGATGACTATCTTTAACGCTTGGATGAGGTAAACGCGTTTCCAGTGTAAAACGTATCAATGCTAAACAAAAGGTCGTCTGAAAACGATTTGGCGAACCCGCTACTTTCGTTTTCAGACGACCTTGTTTGTACTCGGCTCTTAAGCCTTGTTTTGCGCTGCCGCTATTTGCATTGCCCCACAGCCGCCGGATAAACCGATACCTGCGTCTGCGTCAGGGCAAACAGGTTTTCAAGCTGCGTTTGCGCTTGGCGGTTGGCATGATCCAAAATCTGGGCTTTGCACGCGCTGGCGAGGACTTGCTTTTTGGCTTCTTCCTGCACGGTTTTGAACACCGCCTTATCCACCGGCAAAAGGTTGAACGAACCGGTTTGGATGTCGTACACCTCGATATTTTCCAAATCGACGCTGAGGATTTCTACAGGCGGCAGGCTGATGAGGACTTTTCCATCCACGATATTGACGTTGTCGGCATGAAGTTTGTCCAAATCCAAGCCCGCCAACACTTTGCCGCGCACGATAAACAGACCGCTTTGCGCGTCCTGCCACAATCTGCGCCAGTCGCCTTTTTTCTCGGTGCGGATGATGGTGTCGATGTAAAAAGCCGTGCTTTCCAAGCGGTTCATCTGCTTAATCTGCATCAAAACGCCTTCGCGCGAAATCGCTTCATGGGCGTTGTCATTGCGGTGCTGGGCATAGAACCAACCGCCCGCCGCTGCGACTGCACAAAAAATAGATATTAAAATCAGTCGGTAAACCATTTTCATCAGCTTAAACCCTTTTCGGTTGCGTTGAACTTAACGCCCATATTCTTTCAAATGTTCAGATTTCAAGCAAAAGTCGTCTGAAAACGCAATTTTTGTTTTTCAGACGACCTTCTGTCGAAACATTACCAAAAAGTAATAAAAAACCACCATCACACATAGTTTGCCTTTTGGTAAAGACAAGACTACAATCGCCTACATTCTTTCAGCCACACAACACATCATGAACACCACCGACCTGCGCCGCCGCAACCTGCGGCAATGGATAGCGGACAAATACGGCGGCCAGCAAACCCGTTTTGCCGCAGCCATCGCCATCAACCAAGGCGAATTGTCCGCCCTTCTGAAAAATAAATCCTTCGGCGAGAAAAAAGCCCGAAAAATCGAACAGGCGGCGCAAATGCCCGCCATGTGGCTGGATCAAGAACACGCCTCAGCCCAACCCGACCATCAAGAAAGACGCACCATGCCCCACATTTCCTCCATCCCTGAAATCCTCGCCGACATCAAAGCCGGCAAAATGGTCATCATCACCGACGCGGAAGACCGCGAAAACGAAGGCGATTTGCTGATGGCGGCGCAGTTCGTTACCCCCGAAGCCATCAACTTCATGATCAAACATGCGCGCGGACTGGTTTGCCTGCCGATGGAAGGCAGCATGGTCGAGCGTCTCGGCCTACCCATGATGACCCAGAAAAACGGTGCACAATACGGCACCAACTTCACCGTTTCCATCGAAGCGGCGCAAGGCATCACCACCGGCATCTCCGCCGCCGACCGCGCCCTGACCATCCAAACCGCCGTATCCCCGACCGCCAAACCCGAAGACATCGTCCAACCCGGCCACATCTTCCCCCTGCGCGCACAAAAAGGCGGCGTCTTGGTACGCGCCGGACACACCGAAGCCGGCGTCGATTTGGCACAAATGAACGGACTCATCCCCGCCGCCGTCATCTGCGAAATCATCAACGACGACGGCACCATGGCGCGTATGCCCGAACTAATGAAGTTCGCCGAAGAACACGACCTCAAAATCGGTACGATTACCGACCTCATCGAATACCGCAGCCGCACCGAAAGCCTGCTCGAAGAAATGGGCGACTCGCCCGTACAAACCCCGTGGGGCGAGTTCCAGCAACACGTTTACGTCGACAAGCTCTCCGGCGAAACCCACCTTGCCCTTGTCAAAGGCAAACCCTCCGCCGACACCGAAACCCTCGTCCGCGTACACGAACCCTTCAGCGTCATGGATTTCATCCAAGCCAACCCGCGCCATTCCTGGTCGCTGCCCAAAGCCCTTGAGCGCATCCAGCAAGCCGAAAGCGGCGTCGTCATCCTCCTGCACCGCACCGAAGACGGCGCCACCCTACTCGACCGCACCCTGCCCAAAGGCGCAAACCAAGCCTACAAATGGGACAGCAAAAGCTACGGCATCGGCGCGCAAATCCTTGCCGGTCTCAACGTCGGCAAACTGCGCGTGTTAGGACAACCTTCCGCCTTCACCGGCCTGACCGGCTTCGGCTTGGAAGTCGTCGGTTTTGAAGAAGCAGAAAACAAATAAACCGCCCGTCTGATCAAAAGGTCGTCTGAAATCCCGATTCCGGTTTTCAGACGACCTTTTGCTATAATACCCGCCAGTTTGAAAACGGAAGAAACCCATGTCCCGAATCGCCGCCCTGCCCGACCACCTCGTCAACCAAATCGCCGCCGGCGAAGTGGTCGAACGCCCCGCCAACGCCCTGAAAGAAATCGTCGAAAACAGCATAGACGCAGGCGCGACGGCGATTGAAGTCGAGCTGGCAGGCGGCGGCATCCGCCTCATCCGCGTCAGCGACAACGGTGGCGGCATCCACCCCGACGACATCGAACTCGCGCTCCACCGCCACGCCACCAGCAAAATCAAAACCTTAAACGACTTGGAACACGTCGCCAGCATGGGCTTTCGCGGCGAAGGCTTGGCAAGCATCGCCTCCGTCAGCCGCCTGACCCTGACCAGCCGCCAAGACGGCAGCGCGCACGCAACCCAAGTCAAAGCTGAAGACGGCAAACTCAGCAGCCCCACTGCTGCCGCCCATCCCGTCGGTACCACCATCGAAGCCGCCGAACTCTTCTTCAACACCCCCGCGCGGCGTAAGTTCCTCAAATCCGAAAACACCGAATACGCCCACTGCGCCACCATGCTCGAACGCCTCGCGCTGGCGCATCCGCACATCGCCTTCTCGCTCAAACGCGACGGCAAACAAGTGTTCAAACTCCCCGCACAAAGCCTGCACGAACGCATAGCCGCCATCGTCGGCGAAGACTTTCAGGCGGCATCCCTAGAAATCGACAGCGGCAACGGCGCGCTGCGGCTCTACGGCGCCATCGCCAAACCCACCTTCGCCAAAGGCAAAACCGACAAACAATACTGCTTCGTCAACCACCGCTTCGTGCGCGACAAAGTCATGCTCCACGCCGTCAAACAGGCATACCGCGACGTATTGCACAACGCCCTCACCCCCGCCTTCGTCCTCTTCCTCGACCTGCCGCCCGAAGCCGTGGACGTCAACGTCCACCCCACCAAAACCGAAATCCGCTTCCGCGACAGCCAGCAGGTACACCAACTCGTGTTCCACACCCTCAACAAAGCCCTCGCCGACACGCGCGCCGACTTGACCGAAAGCGTCGGCAACGCAGGCGAAGTGTTGCACGAAATCACAGGTATCCGTCCCGCGGCAACGTCGTCTGAAAACGAGCCTAACGGGTTCCACCCAAACCCGACCACGTCGTCTGAAAACATCTTCGCCGCCGCACCAAGCGCACACGTTTCCGAACCGCGCAGCGCCTTCGGTTCCGATAAAACCGCCCCCATGCCCTATCAGGCAGCACGCGCGCCGCAACAGCGCAGCCTGTCCCTGCGCGAAAGCCGCGCCGCCCTCAACACCTACGCCGAACTCTTCAAAAACACCGCAGCCGATGAAGCCGATATCGAACTGGCACAATTCGAACAAGCCCGCTTCGGCAGCACGTCCGCCACGTCGTCTGAAACCCCTGCCCACACCTTTTCAGACGACCCCAAACCCGAACTGCCGCCGCTAGGCTTCGCCATCGCCCAACTATTAGGCATCTACATCCTCGCCCAAGCCGAAGACAGCCTGCTGCTCATCGACATGCACGCCGCCGCCGAACGCGTCAACTACGAAAAAATGAAACGCCAGCGGCAGGAAAACGGCAACCTGCAAAGCCAACGCCTGCTCATCCCCGTTACCTTCCCCGCGTCCCACGAAGAATGCGCCGCCCTCGCCGACCACGCCGACACACTGGCAGGCTTCGGACTGGAACTGTCCGACATGGGCGGCAACACCCTCGCCGTCCGCGCCGTCCCCGCCATGCTCGGCAAAGCCGACGTCGTCTCGCTCGCCAAAGACGTATTGAGCGAACTCGCCCAAGTCGGCAGCAGCCAAACCATCGAAGAACACGAAAACCACATCCTCGCCACCATGTCCTGCCACGGCTCCGTCCGCGCCGGCCGCCAGCTTACCCTGCCCGAAATGAACGCCCTCCTACGCGACATGGAAAACACCCCGCGCAGCAACCAATGCAACCACGGCCGCCCGACCTGGGTGAAACTGACGCTGAAAGAATTGGACGCACTGTTTTTACGCGGACAATAAAACAAAAGGTCGTCTGAAAACGGATTTAAGCTTTCAGACGACCTTTTAAGTAAACTAGGTTACAAAACCCAACAACATTTTGGAAAATTTGGCAGCAAGCGTAGGTTGATTCAAGACCCAACAAAGGCTCTGATCTTTCTGTAATGTTCAATTTTCAATCTAGCCTACTACCAACAATGGGAATATTTTAAATGAATTGTTTAGATTTATTGGCATATGTCGAAAAAAGACCATTTATGTATTTAAGCGAAAAAAATATAAAGCTTTTAGAAAGTTTTATAACAGGATATTATTTATGTGAAGGACTAAATAATATGCCTAGTCAAAAAGATGATATTTTTAGAGAAAAATTTTATTACTGGCTAATTGAGCAGTTTAATTTTCTTCAAACCACCCATACATGGCGTGGTCTGATTGAACAGATTGCCAAATTTGAAAATCGGGATGAGTTTGACTGTTTCTTTCATTATTTGAGACTGTTCAAAGAAAATCATGGGATTGAGTCTGCAGAACCTGAACAAAACGTAAATTATATTAAGCCCCAGCAAAATCCTTGAATATTCTACAATATTTAATTTTCAACTCTACATATCGCTCAAAAATCACCTTCATCATTAATTTATATAATTTCATTCAAAAATTCAATATAACTTGTTTCTTATACTGAGTTTTTTGCCAATATTCTTGATACATAACAAGGCAGTCATATATTATTTTGTATAAAGATTCATTTTTTCTTTTCAGCCTTTCTATAAATTTGAAATTTATAATTATTTTTTCTTCGGGCAACCAACTTAAATCCTGCATACATTCATCTAGTGCATCGTAATTAAATCCAAAATAATCTGGAAAATATAACTTCTCACTCATAATTTTTAAAAAACTGTTTGATGTTTTTAAACTTCCCAAATTAATATCGACAACAAGAGTATTATTCATTGCAATATTACACCTCTATCAATGCTTCATAATGATCTGTTGTTTAGCGAGCAACTGGATTAAGGCTCAACAAAAACTATTGAATAATCTTTGGCATCTTATCTTCAATCTGACCTGCTGCAATATCAAAAGGTTTCAGACGACCTTTTCTCCTGAATTCAATCAACAGTAAAATGGTCTCATTGGGTTAAAACCCGACCTACTGCTGCTTATTAAATAAATTCCAGCATTCGGGAGCATCATTTTCAAAGAAAATAAAATTATTTAATTCTTCATTATTTATATTTTTTAAAAATACCCCAGTATAAAAAATTTCCAGTATTTCTTTATGGGTAATACTATTACTAGGCATCAAAAAAACTGACCCACTATAATAATTTAAAATATTTTCCAATTTTATTTCATCATAATTTTCGATACAATATAACATGCTTATTCGTATTTTCTCTTGATTTTCTATGGAAAAATTAAGCATATCTGGTTTTAATAATTCATTAATAATAACCTTCTGCCCTTTTTCTGTGGATATGTCTAAACCGACATATTTGGATATATCTACATGTGTACTTTCAAGAATTTCACCATCAATAATACTCAATAAATTAAGCACGTAAAATGTATTGATTTCTTTCTTCATTTTTACATCCTAGGAGTTAATTTACTTTAGCGTGGGCTTTGCCCACGAAAAACCACCACCCAATCTATCTTTCAAAAAACCAAATAAAAACGTCGTCTGCCCCCCCAAATCCGGCTTTTCAGACGACGTTTTCCTCCCCAAACCACCTACTTCCTCTTCTTCAACAGCCTCAACGCGTTGCCCACTACGAACAGCGAGCTGAGGCTCATGCCCAATGCGGCGATCCAGGGTTTGACGTAGCCTAAGACGGCGAGCGGGACGGCGATGATGTTGTATGCGCTTGCCCAGGCGAGGTTTTGGCGGATGATTTGGCGTGTGCGGCGGGCTTGGGCGATGGTGGCGGGCAGGATGTTCAAGTCGTCGTTGAGCAAGACCAAATCGGCGCCGTCGCGGGCGACATCGGCGCCTGCTGCGACGGCGGCGGATACGTCGGCTTGGGCGAGGACGGGGGCGTCGTTGATGCCGTCGCCGACCATCAAGACTTTTCTGCCTTGTTTCTGCAATTCTTCAACGTAGGCAAGCTTGTCTTCGGGTGCGGCTTCAGCGCGGTAGGTGTCCAAACGGAGTGCCTGCGCGACTTGTGCAACGGCATTTGTGCGGTCGCCGCTGAGCAGGTGGGTGCGGATGCCCTGTTGTTTGAGGATGTTGAGCATGGCGGCGGCGCTGTCTTTGATTTGGTCTTCGAGCAGGAAGACGGCTTGGAAACCGCTTTGGTTGCCGAGAAACACCATGCTGCCTGCGTGTTCGATGTCGGCGGCTTCGTCAGACAGCACGCCGGCTATTCCGGCGACTAAATCGGCGCGTCCCAATGCCCAAACTTGGGTTTCGTCTTTATAAGTCATTTGCGCGCTGACGCCTTGTCCGATGCGGTTGACGCGTTGGGAGACTGCGTATTCGGGCGCGTGGTTGGGGTCGTCTGAAAGCGTGTGGTTCAAGATGGCGCGAGCAATGGGGTGTTCGGATTGATATTCTAGGGCTTGTGCGGCGGCGAGTGCTTCTTCTGTTTTTAGACGACCTAAGGGGATGATTCGGCTGACGGAAAGTTGTCCTTTGGTCAGCGTGCCGGTTTTGTCGAACACAACATCGTCGATTTGGGCGAGTGTTTCGAGGCTTTGTTTGCCGCTGATTAACACGCCTTCGTCGGCAAGCGCGCCTGTGGAGGCGGCAAGCGCGGTCGGCGTGGCAAGAGAAAGTGCGCAAGGGCAAGTGATAACGAGCAGCGCGACGGTAATCCACAATGCGGTTTGCGCGTCGGCATACCATGTCCAGCCGATGAAGACGGGGATAGCAAGCAGCAATTCGCCGAACACGAAGCTGGAGGCGTATTTCTCAGCAAGCTCGGCGGCGCGCGGTTTTTGGGCGAGCGCGCGGTCGAGCAGTTTGACGATGTGCGACAGGCGCGTGTTGTTGCCGGTGCGGTCGGTTCGGATAACAAGCGGGCTGCCCGTATTGAGCGTGCCTGCGGTAACGTTTTCAGACGACCTTTTAACCACGGGCAGGCTCTCGCCCGTCAACATGGCTTCGTCCACTTCGCTCTCGCCGGACAACACCGTGCCGTCCACAGGAATGACCTCGCCCGGTTTGACGACGATCACGTCGCCCGCCTGAAGCTGTACAACCGCCGCTTCCTCGATTTCCTCGCTGTCGGGATAAGACGGAAGACGGTGGCAGAACGCGGGAACGAGTTTCACCAGCCGCTCCGCCGCATCCCCTGCCCTGCGCCTTGCGATTTGCTCCATAAACCGCCCACCCAACAGGAAAAACAGTAACATAGCGATGGACTCGAAATACATCCCCTGCCCCGCATTGACGGCAAGGCTGTAAATACCTGCGACAAAGGTCATCACGACGGCAATCGCAATCGGCGTATCCATGCCGACGCGGCGGTTTTTCCAATCGCGCCACGCGCCGCGGTAAAACGGCAACGCGCTGTAAAACACGACGGGCAGCACCATCAAAAAGCCGCCCCAGTGCAGGATTTCCAAAAACAGCGGCTCGATGTCGCCGCCGTAAAGATAAGTCGGCACGGCAAACATCATCGTCTGCATCATTCCCAAACCCGCCACCGCCAGCCTGACGATAAACTGTTTGCGCTCTTTCTGCGCCTGCGCCTCGACTTTTTGCGCATCGTAAGGCGCGGCGGTATAACCTGTTTTGCGGATTTTCAAAAGAATGTCCGACAGCGCGATTTTGCCCTCGTCCCAGACCACGCGGCAGCGGTGCGTACTGTAATTCAAATCCACGCGCACCACGCCCGCCGTCCGCAAAAGCTGTTGCTCAATCAGCCATACACACGCCGCGCAGGTAATGCCGCCCAGCATCAACACCGCCTCGCGTTCCTCCCCTTCCCCGACCTCGACAAAATCCGCCTGCACTTCGGGCAAATCGTACAATTTCAGTTGCGACAACACTTCCGGCGGCGGTAATTCGGATTTTTCCGCGTCGGCGGTACGTTGTTTGTAATAATTGCCCAAACCTGCATCAATAATGCTCTGCGCCACCGCCTGACAACCCGCGCAACAGGTTTCATGGTCTTCATTTTCGTAGCGGACGGTCAAATGGAGGTGTTCGGGGACTTCCAGACCGCAATGGAAACAGGTTCTTTCCGTTTGATTCATAATATGTGCCTGATGGTGTGCCGGCAGGTGGTTTGCCGTTTGAAACTTGGATTTGAAATGTTTAAAAATGTAAACTTTATTAAAGTGTCGCTTTTTAGCAGATTTTTAAAAATATTTTACAAAACGTTTATTTTAAAACAATTTGCATATTTTTATTACTTTTATTTATATTTTTCAATAATATATCCGCTTATCAATAGACGAACGGTTGCGTTCTGATACCGCATATCGGTCGAATTTACCGATTATTTTAATGTAAAAACGGAACTTTTTTAAAAAAACGCACTACATTTTTGTTGACCTACTCGACTGGAAGTTGCATACTATGCGCATATTCCGTACAAACAGTGCGACAAAAAATACAAAACATTACGCTTTTACACAAAAATTTCCATTAACTACTTACTCGGGAAAACATCATGATTGACCGCCTGCTACCTATTTTTGCCGTTATCGGCATCCTGTCCAGCGTCGCCTACCTGAGCTTGGCGGCATGGATGATTTACGAAAACGTTATGAAAAAACGCCGCCTCCTCCCTTTCTAAGCGGTGAACCCTTTAAACGGCCGTTTGGAAATAAAGATAAACCCTCCCTGATTTATCTTTGTTTTCCAAACGGCCTTTATTTTTCAGACGACCTTTTGAAACACGCGGCAGCAAACGATAATCGAAATCGAAATTTGACCCGCCGCCCTGTCCATTGAGAAACAACGGCAGTCAAAACATCCTGTTTTTATTCGGATTCGCAGTTTTCAGACGACCTCTTGCCGCTGTTTTCCAACGCCCGTTCAATCATCGCCTCGCGCAAAGCGTCCAAGCCCAGACTTTTCGTCACCGAAATATTCACGCCGACGGCGCGTCCCGAATTATCCCGCAACACGCCCGCCTCGCGCACGCCTTCCGGTAGCAGGTCGATTTTGTTGTAAACGACAAGCTGCGGCACTTCATGCGCGCCGATTTCTTCCAAAACCACATTCACATCGTCCATCTGCCGCTCGAAATCGGGATTGGACGCATCAACGACGTGCAGCAACACGTCCGCCAAAGCCGTTTCCTCCAGTGTCGCCGAAAACGCCGACACCAGCTTGTGCGGCAAATCACGGACGAAACCGACCGTATCCGTCAGAATCACACCCGCCTCGTGCGACAAAAACAAACGCCGCGCCGTCGTATCCAGCGTGGCGAAAAGCTGATCTTTCGCCAACACGTCCGCCTTGGTCAGACGGTTGAACAGGCTGGATTTGCCCGCATTGGTATAACCGACGATGGCAAAGGTTTTCAGACGACCTTCCATCCGCGATTTTCGGCGCGTGGCACGTTGTTTTTTCACTTGCGCCAACTGCTTTTTCAACGCCGTGATTTTCTGCCCGATTAAGCGGCGGTCGGTTTCCAACTGCGTCTCGCCCGGCCCTTTCAGGCCGATACCGCCCTTCTGACTCTGCAAATGTCCGTAGCCGCGCACCAGCCGCCCGCTCAAATGGTTCAGCTGCGCCAACTCCACCTGCAATTTACCCTCTTGAGATTGGGCGCGTTTGGCAAAAATCGCCAAAATCAGACCCACGCGGTCGAGAACGCGGCATTGCAGGATTTTTTCCAAATTGCGCTCCTGCGTCGGCGTCAATTCATGGTTGAACACCGCCAAGCCGATGTCGTGCAGCTTCACCGCCGCCGCCAACTCTTCCGCCTTGCCCGTACCGACGAAATAAGCCGTATGCGCCTTGTCGCGCTTGGCGGTTTCCCGCAACACCAGCTCGCCGCCCGCCGCCGCAACCAATTCCGCCGCCTCGTCCAAGGTCGTCTGAAAAGTCCGCTCGCGCACTTCGTTCGCGCCCGAATAATCCGCGCTCAACATCACCCCGACCAGCATCACGCGCTCGGGTTGCTCCAAAGATTTGTCGACGGGGAAAATGTTGCGTTTGGACAAGGAAAATCCTTTCGTTTTAGAAAAACTGAAAAGCGGCATCCATCAATCTGATGACTCGGCCGCTCTCTGCGCTGTCTTATTCGGCGTGCCGCACGCTCCGTTGGAGGCGTTTGTTGACGCGATTGCGTGCTGCGTCAGCATCTTACACCATCCGACCGTGAAAGCATAATCAAGAAAGGTCGTCTGAAAACCGGATTTGGGTTTTCAGACGACCTTTTGTTTATTTAAACAATTTGGAACAACGCTTCAGGCGGCTTGTTCGTGCATCGTGTGAAGGCGGCTTTGCGCGGGATTTTCTTGAAACCATTTCAATTCATCGCGCAAGGAAACGACTTCGCCGATGACAATCAGCGCGGGACGCGGGGCGTTTTCTGCCAGCTCGGACAGGTTTTTCAGACGACCTGTCACGACGCTTTGGTGCGGAAGCGTGCCGTTGGAGACGATGGCGACGGGTGTGTCGCCGCTGCGTCCGTGTGCCATCAGTTTTTCGGCGGTTTCGGCGGCTTTGAGCGTGCCCATATAGACGATTAGGGTTTGGTTGCTCAGGGCGAGCGTGCGCCAGTCGGGTTGGTGTCCGTCGTGTTTGCTGTGTCCGGTCACGAAGAGCGCGCTTTGGGCGCAGTCGCGGTGTGTCAGGGGGATGCCTGCGTAGGCGGTCGCGCCCAGTGCGGCGGTGATGCCGGGGATGATGCGGTAGGGGATGTTTGCCTGCCGCAAGGCTTGGGCTTCTTCGCCGCCACGCCCGAAAACGAAAGGGTCGCCGCCTTTGAGCCGGACGACGCGCAAACCTTGGCGGGCGTATTCGACCAGGAGACGGTTGGTTTCTTCTTGTTGGACGTGGTGCGAGCCTGCGCGTTTGCCGACGCTGATTTTGTCCGCGTCTTTGCGCACCATGCTTAAGACGTCGTCTGAAACTAAGGCATCGTGGAACACGACATCTGCCGTCTGTATCGCCTGCAAAGCGTGCAAGGTGAGCAGCCCTGCATCGCCGGGACCTGCGCCGACCAGGACGACTTCGCCTTTTGCCGCGCCGAAGCCGTCAAGCTGCGCGGCAAGTTCTGCTTCGGCGGCATCGAAGTTGCCCTGTGCGGCAAGCGCGTTAAAACGGCTGTCGAACAGGTTTTCCCAAAAGCGGCGGCGGTTTGCCGTGCCTTTGATTTTGGCTTTGACCGCGTTGCGCCATTTGCCTGCGAGCGCCGCCATTTGACCGGTGTGCAGCGGAATGAGCGTTTCGATGATCTGCCGCCACTTGCGCGCCAAAACGGGGGCGGTCGCGCCGCTGGAGACGGCGATTTTAAGCGGGCTGCGGTCGATGACGGCGGGGACGGTGAAGGAACACAAATCCGCGGTATCGACGGTGTTGCAGAGTTTCGCCCGCTGCTCCGCCGCTTGGAAAATACGGCGGTTGAAGGCGTAATCGTCGGTGGCGGCGACAGCGAAAAACACGCCGTCCAAATCGTCGTCGTGAAATTCGCTGCCCAGCCATTCGATTTTGCCTTCGTCCGCCCATTTTTGGAAAACAGGATTGAGTTCGCGGGCGACAACCCTGACCGCAGCTCCTGCCTGCAACAGGCTTTCGGCTTTGCGTTCCGCCACTTTGCCCGCACCCGCCAGCAGGACGGGGCGGCCGTTCAAATCGGCAAACAGGGGATAATGGTTCATGGCGTGTTCTCTTATTAAGCTATCGTGCCGCCCATCTTAAAATCCCACTGGCTTCGGCGGAAAGAATGGTTTTTGCTTATCTTATCGAGTTTGGTTATATATGCCGTTGCCGCGCAGCAAAAAGGTCGTCTGAAAACGGCAATCCCTTTTCAGACGACCCTGCCAATATAACGAAATCATCTTTGCTTCAAACAAACCATTCTTTCCGTTTTTCAGACGACCTCTTTAGAGTACCGCCTATCCGAGTTTTGCTAAAGAGAACAATATGTCTATTCAAAACCACCACTTAGACTGGCTCGAAGCCGAATCCATCTACATCATCCGCGAAGTCGTCGCCGAAGCGAAAAATCCCGCGCTGCTGTTTTCCGGCGGCAAAGATTCCGTCGTTTTGCTGGCGTTGGCGGTTAAAGCGTTCAAACTCGAAGGCCGCCCGCTCAAGCTGCCGTTCAAGCTGCTGCACGTCGATACAGGACACAATTACCCCGAAGTGATTCAGTTCCGCGATGAAACCGTGGCGCGCACAGGCGTGCAACTGGTGGTCGGCAGCGTCGAAGATTCCATCAAAAAAGGCACGGTTGTCCTGCGCCGCGAAACCGATTCGCGCAACGCCGCGCAGGCGGTTACATTGGTGGAAACCATTGAAGAACAAGGCTTTGACGCGCTGATGGGCGGCGCGCGGCGCGATGAGGAAAAAGCGCGGGCGAAGGAGCGGATTTTTTCGTTCCGCGACGAATTCGGACAATGGGACCCGAAAAGCCAGCGTCCCGAACTGTGGTCGCTCTACAATACGCGGCTCTTTAGCGGCGAAAACATGCGCGTGTTCCCCATTTCAAACTGGACGGAACTCGACATCTGGCAATACATCGCCCGCGAAAACCTCGCGCTGCCGCCGATTTATTACAGCCACAAACGCGAAGTCGTCGAGCGCGGCGGACTGCTCGTCCCCGTTACCCCATTGACGCCGAAACGCGAAGGCGAAGTTAGCCAAATCCGCGACGTGCGCTTCCGTACCGTCGGCGACATTTCCTGCACCTGCCCCGTAGCCAGCACCGCCGCCACGCCCGAAGACATCATCGCCGAAACCGCAGCGGCCACCATTTCCGAACGCAGCGCCACGCGCATGGACGACCTCGTGTCCGAAGCGGCGATGGAAGAGCGCAAAAAGGCGGGGTATTTTTGAGCGGAGCAATCCGACCCCACCGCGGCATTCACAATATTTACATCTGAATGTTTCCTTAAAAAAGGTCGTCTGAAACTGATTTCAGACGCCTTTTTATTGATACAAATCTAAAAAAACTATTTGCATCACACATGAACTTTAACCAAACAACGCCCCGCACCCAAGCCCAAAGCGAGCGCTTGATTCCGACGCCGAAGCCGCGCCATCCCCCTTTTTGCCTTCGGTTTTACCGCCCGTCCCGATTCCCGTTTGCCCGCCGCACGCAGGATAACGATAAAACTGAAACAAACAATGAGTGTTATAATAAGTAAACCGACACACCCGACAGGTCGTCTGAAAAGGAGTAATCGACATGCCCCGACGCGTCTTTATCGTACACGGTTTTGAAGGCAATCCGCACGGCAACTGGTTTGACTGGCTCTCTGCACAAGTCCGCGCCACAGGCTTCCAAGCCGACTCGCTGGCGATGCCCAATCCCGAACGGCCGACGGTTTCCTCGTGGCAGTTCGCCCTCGACCAAGTCATCGGCAAGCCCGACGAAAACACCTTTTTAGTCGGACACAGCCTAGGCTGCATCACCCTTCTGCACTTCCTCAGCCGTCAGCAGCCCGAAAAAATCGGCGGCTTGGTACTGGCTGCGGGATTCGCCGAACCCCTGCCCCCGCTGCCCACCCTCGACGGCTACATCAAAGGCGCCGCGCCCGAATTCGACCTCCTGCGCAAAATCCAAATGCCCAAACACTGCATCGTCTCCGACGACGACACACATGTCCCGCCCGAACTGACCCTGAACATGGCGGACAAACTCAAAAGCCCCGTCACCCACATCGCCCAAGGCGGACACCTGATGGCATCCGACGGCTTTACAGAACTGCCGCAGGCTTGGGAAGCCTTAAAACCGATGCTGGAAGCCAAAGCCTGACCTCAAACAAAACAACCCGTCCGTACAAATCACGCATACTTGCTCCCAAACACAAACCCAATAAAATCAAACCCATAAAACCAAATACAATCCATCTCCCGATTCAAATAGCAAACGACTTTTTTCAGACGACCCGCTTGACTTTGCCTCTTGAGGGTTTACAGTACGGTCTTGGATATTTTCTACAATCTAGGATGAAATCCTGCAAGCATTTAGGTTTCGACATTTGGGCACATCGTTTGCGTTGAACGCTGCCGCGCAGGTGTTGCGGCGGTTTGTCGGATTTCACGATATTTGCTCACAGAAAGGAAACCCTATGGAAACCCTCACGCTTCATATCGACGGGATGACTTGCGGCGGTTGCGTCAAAAGTGTTACCCGCATTTTGACCGGCATCGACGGCGTAGCCAAAGCCGAAGTCAGTTTGGAAAACAAAAATGCCGTTATTGAATTCGATCCGGCGAAAACTAATGCGTCGGTGTTGATTGATGCTTTGGAAGACGGCGGATACGACGCGGCTTTGTGATCGTTGGTGAAAAGGTCGTCTGAAAACGGGCGGTCCGGTTCTAGCTGAACTGGAATCCGTTTTCAGACGACCTTTTTTACGTTTGCGCCGGATCAGCCAAGCAAGACTACGCTTGGTCAAAGAGGTCGTCTGAACATGAAATTTGCTTTTCAGACGACCTTATAACCAAAACTGATATCTGCCGAAGCAAACATTATTTCCGCTTTTTATTCTTTCGATATAAAGTGTTTTTCAATCGCTGCCCGTTTATGTTTTGTGTTTCGCGTCCTTATCGGCAATGAATCGGGCAAATTGTCTTCCGAATTTTTCAGGAGTATCGAATGAATATCCGCATAGTGTCGCTGGCTGCCGCCATTGCGCTTTCCGCCTGCTCGCCCAAGTCCGAACAGGCTGCCGACAAGGTGGCTGCGCCGGCGGCAAACGGCAAAGGCATTACGCTTTTAAATGTGTCTTATGATGTGGCGCGGGATTTTTATAAAGAATATAACCCGTTATTTATTAAAGAATATCAAGCAAAACATCATGGCGAATCTATTGAAATCCAGCAGTCTCACGGCGGCTCCAGCAAGCAGGCTTTATCTGTGGCGAACGGTTTGGCGGCGGACGTGGTCACCATGAATCAGACTTCCGACATCGAGCTGCTCGAACAAAAAGGCTTGGTCAAATCCGACTGGGCAAAACGCCTGCCCGACCAAGCCGTACCTTACACCAGCACGACGGTTTTCCTCGTCCGCAAAGGCAATCCGAAACAAATCAAGGATTGGAACGATTTGACCAAAGACGGGGTAAAAATCGTACTCGCCAACCCGAAAACCACGGGCAACGGCCGCTATGCCTTTTTAGGCGCATACGGCTACGGTTTGAAGGCGTTTGGCGGAGATGAAGGCAAAACCAAGGAATTTGTCGCTGCCCTGCTGAAAAATACGCCGGTCTTTGAAAGCGGCGGCAGGGCGGCAACGACGACGTTCAGCCAGCGCAATATCGGCGATGTTTTGATTACTTTTGAAAACGAGGCAAACCATGTCAGCAAAAAACTGACTCAGGATCAATTTGAGATTGTTTACCCGAGCTATACGATTTTGTCGGAAACGCCTGTTGCCGTCGTGGACAGTGTGACGGATAAAAAAGGCACGCAGCAGGCGGCGCAGGAATATCTGTCCTACCTCTGGAGCAAACCTGCCCAAGAGCTTGCCGCCAAGCTGTATCTGCGTCCGCGCGACAGCGAAGTCCTCGCCGCACACAAAGCTGATTTTCCGGATATCGAAACTTTCAATCTGAATGAAAAATTCGGCACATGGCCTGAAATCATGAAGAAATATTTTGCCGACGGCGGCTTGGTGGATCAGCTCTCGCCCAAACGCTAAAAAACACCTTGCGCCCTGCCCCGCTTCGGCTTGCCAATCAGGCGCAAACAGCCCGAAACCTTTTGTCAATCAGGTTTCGGGCTGTTTTATTTTTGAATGGGCAGCATCTTTTCAGACGACCTTGTCCATATCGCACATATCCTACTAGAAAATTTCATGCAGACTATGGTTTTCGAAAATACCCTGTTAGATCATATATTTCAGCTGTTATAAATTTATTTCTATTCTATATAGTTTCAAGTTTGGTGAGATACGACTTAACTAATGAGCTAACATCAACGAATAGAAGGAACTTCTCTATTTTTAGAAACAAATATAGGCCAATTTCCAATAATAGATTTGTTTATATCCATTGTTTCTAAATATTCTTTTGACTGATATGGGAAAAACCACCCATCATCATTTTCTCGTATATGAGATTCAACTATTAATAATGACATTCCTATTTCTTGCTCTATTTGACTTAAAAAAGATACTGCAATTTTCTTTGCTTCTTGATAAGTAATTATCATGGAAATACTCCATCAAACTTGGCGCATCATTTCACACACGGATTGTCCAAAACGACCGAGACATTGCGATCGGCTTTGTTCATATAAGTCATGCGGACTTTTTTGCCTTTGAATTCTGCCTTGACGACGGATTCCAGCGTGGCGACATCTTGGATGAAGCCGAACTTTTTGTCTTTTGCGGAAATGAATTTGACCGGTTTTTCATGGAACAGCGAGTAGAAAGACACGCCTTTATTATCTGCAGTCACGGCACATTGCGTTTTGCTGTCGGTGGCGATGACGGAGGAAAGCGTATGGGGCTTGTGGGTACGGTCGGCGAAGGTGGTGTAGGAATCATATGACCCGAAGCTGGTTCTTAATGCGAAGGTATTGCCAAGCCATTCATAGCTTGTCCTGTCTTCGGGAAGATTTTTTTCGATGGTTTTTTTGCCTGCAAAGAAAGAGCACTCTTGGGTTTTATGGTTGCAGACTTTTCTGATGCTGAACTGTTTGTCCGGAGAAGTGATGACGGTTTCGGCGGCAAGGCTGTTTGCGCTTGCTGCGGCGAGCATACAGCTTAAAAGAAGTGAGCGGATGGGGAGGGACGGTTTCATTTTGTTTGGTGTGTTGGTTGGTTTTTAATATTGATTGAGCGGGTTTGAATGCAATGACGCACTCAATATGCCTGCCGGTTTGTTTATTTCAATCCGCCCAACCAATAATCCGAAGGTCGTCTGAAACTGTTTTTTAGCGTTTCAGACGACCTTTATTTGCTTTGCGGCGCGGGTTTAGCGGAAGAAATCGCCCATGCCTGCGGGCAGACCTTGGGTGAATGCGCCCATGGTTTTATTGGTGGTTTCTTCGGCTTTTTCAGAAGCAGCGTTGATGGCGGCAAGCACCAAATCTTCCAGCATTTCTTTGTCGTCTGCGACTTCTTGAATCAGGTCGGGGCTGATTTCGAGTTTGCGGACGACGTGGGAACAGGTCATCACGACTTTAACCAAGCCGTTGCCTGCTTCGCCTTCTACTTCGGTCTCGGCAAGTTTCGCTTGTGCTTTTTTCATGTTTTCCTGCATTTGCTGCGCCTGTTTCATCAGGCCGCCTAATCCGGCTTTTCCGAACATATTTAAAACTCCTGTGGTTGAATCGTTAAGGTGATGGGTTTATAGCGTTTGGTGTGAAGGGTCGTCTGAAAGCGGTTTGATGGTTTTCAGACGACCTGAATGTTTATGTATCCGAAGAGAAACGGAAATTATCGATTGCCGTTATTCCGCCTGCTCCGCCAATTCCAAAGAATCGGGCTGCCATTGGGCTTCGAAAACTTTTAAAACCTGACGCGCGGTTTCGTCGGCTTCGAGCAAATCCTGTGCCTGCTGTCTGCCTTCAAGTTGGAGGCGTTGGCGGCGCACGGTCGGGGTTTCCCAGCCGGCATCGTCGCGCCACGGTTCGGTTTGCAATTTCAACGGCAGGCCGTAGGCTTCGGCGAGCGTGTTTTTGATTTTGTCGAGCCGCTCTTTATTCGCGGTCGCGCAGGCTTCGTCGGTCATCGACAGCATCATCAGATGGCTGCCTGCATCGTAGTGCGTCCATGCGGCGTGTTGCGCCAGCATTTGCGCGGCACCGAGCTTGCGGGCGAAGTGTCGGACGATTGCCGCCCAGTTTTCAGTGGAAAACTCGGGCAACGGGGCGAACTGCGTGCCGTCTTCGTCGTCGCTGTCTTCTTCGGCTTCCGATTCTGCTTCTGCCGTATCGGCAGGAACGGCGTGTTCCCAATCCGGCGGCGGGGGCTTTTCCGCGCTGTCTGCTACGGGGTAGTCATGCTCGGGCGAACCGTAATCGTAGAAAGACTCTGCGGTATCGTCATGCGGAAACGCTTCTGCTTCTACGGCTTCAGCGATTGGGGTCGTCTGAATTGGGTCTGTGTTTTCAGGGTTTTCAGACGACGTATCATTCAAGGAAACATCGGTTTCGCTGTTTACTGCTTCGTTATCGGAAACTTGATTTTCAGATGACGTTTCGGCTTGAGGGGTCGTCTGAAACGGCGTTTCTGCTTCGTTTGCGGACGGGAGGTTTGTCGCTGCTGCTTCAGAGGTCGTCTGAACGCTCTCCGCCACCGCTTGCGCAGGCGTGTTCGATACAGTTTCCACATCGCTCGGCGCATCTTCCCAAGGCGGTACGTCGTTGTTTTCTTGAGTCGGAACCGGTTCGGCAACCTTGTTTTCAGACGACGTTGCAGGCGCAGGGGTCGTCTGAACGGGCGGTTTGGCGGCTTCCGCCTTAGGAAGTTGCAAGGGCTTTTTTGCGGTATGGACACCCGTTTCGGCAGAATGCAGCTCGGTATTTTCGATATTTCCGCCAACATCGTGCGCATCCGCCGCCAACGGCGCAAATGCAAGCATACGCAGCAGGGTCATGACGAAGCCGGCGTATTCGTCAGGTGCAAGGCTCAAATCCTGTTTGCCGTGGATCGCGCATTGATAATAAAGCTGGATTTGTTCGCCGCTAAGTGCTTGGCTCAGTTGCAACAGGGTTTCGCGCTCAGGGTCGTCGTTCGCCAAAGCGGAAGGAACTGCCTGTATCAAGGCGAGGCGTTGCAACAGCATGGCAAGTTCGCTCAACGCGCTGTCAAAGCCGATGGCGCGTGCCGCCATTTCCTGCGCTTTCGCCAGCAGGGCTTCGCCGTCTTGGTTGACGATACCCGCCAGCAGTTCGTACAGATATTGCTTGTCCACCGCACCTATCATTTGGCGGACGTCTTGTTCGGCAACGCTGCCCGAACCCATGGCGATGGCTTGGTCGAGCAGGCTCAGGGCATCGCGCATCGAGCCTGCGGCGGCACGGCCCAAGAGTTGCAGGGCGGCAGGTTCGTAGGCGATGTTTTCGTTGTTTAAAACATGGGCAAGGTGGTCGGCAACCTGTTGCGAAGTCATGTTGCGCAAGACAAATTGCAGGCAGCGGCTCAAAACGGTAATGGGGACTTTGTGCGGATCGGTGGTCGCGAGAATGAATTTGACGTGTTCGGGCGGCTCTTCCAGCGTTTTCAGCATGGCGTTGAACGCGCTTTTGGAGAGCATATGTACTTCGTCGATGATATAGACTTTGTATTTGCCGGCGGTTGGCGCGTATTGGGCGTTTTCCAATACTTCGCGGATGTTGTCGATGCCGGTGTTGGAGGCGGCGTCGATTTCCAGCAGGTCAACGTAGCGTCCGGTGTCGATTTGCGTACAGCTTTGGCACACGCCGCAAGGCTCGCCGTGTTGCGCGTTTTCGCAGTTGAGGCTTTTCGCCAGAATACGGGCGATGGTGGTTTTCCCGACCCCGCGCGTACCGGTCAGCAGGTAGGCATGGTGCAGGCGGCCTTCGTCCAGCGCGTTGCGCAAGGCTTTGACGACGTGTTCCTGACCGACTAAATCGGCAAAGGTTTTCGGACGCCATTTGCGGGCAAGAACTTGATAAGCCATAAGGTTTTCTCTGCTGGAAATAAATCGGAAGGTCGTCTGAAAAGTGGTTGAACGCCTTTCAGACGACCTTGGAAGATGATGGGTATTTTAGCATTTTTTTGATTTTTATTAAGGATTTTCTGTCTGCATATCGGGAAACGCGCGTGTATAATCGTTATAATATTACAAAATCTAAAATATCTTGAAGAACAAATCACTATGTCTGAAATCATCTTACGCAATCATTCCGCATCCATGCAGATAAACACCTTGGGCGCATATGTGGACAATTTGGTTTTATACGGTCGGGAAGTGTTATTTCCAAAAACCACCGTCCAAGTCGGTACTGACACAAAATTACGCGGCGGGATGCACGTCTGCCTGCCGCAGTTCGGACCGGACAGTAAAAACCATTTGGCGCAACACGGCTTCGGCAGAACCTCCACTTGGGAAATCCGTTATCAAAACGAATCGGATGTCGGCTTGAGATTGATCAGTACGGCAAAAGGCTACGAAAACGTCGAATGGCTGCTGGATTACAGCCTGCCGAACGAAAACGAAGCGGTCGCTACATTGACCGTCTGCAATTACGGCGACGCACCCGTGCGCACTTCGCCCGGTTTCCATCCCTATTTCCCCGCCGTCGGCACCCAATTCGATTTCAACGGCGCGCCCTACGATGCCGACTATATCGCACATACGGAATTTGTCGCCTCGCCGTCGGACACACATGTTGCGTTTGACGGACTGAAACTCGACATCCGAACGCAAAACCTGCCCGTTTATGCGCTTTGGAGCGACCGCAACGGACAATACACCTGCGCCGAGCCTACCGCCGAAGGCAACGCATTTTTATCGCCCGCGCGCGGCGGACAGTTTGTTTCCGGACATGGCAAAAAGCATTACGGTATGAAAATCCGTTTGATTGCTTGAGTTTGGAGTGAATTGATTTCAAACTCTCAAATAAAAAACCACCTTGGAGAAGGTGGTTTTTGAATATTACAAACCGTTGTTGTTGATTGCATTGGCAATATCACGCACGGCGGTAACATACATCCGGCTGTTGTTATACTGCCAAACTGTATAGAAATTATTCAGACCGAGATAATATTCAAATACGCTCGGACTGGTTTCCAAGCTGAACAAAACAGCTTTCTCATTGTCTGCAACCGCTTTTTGCGGAACCACGCCCATCGCTTTGAAATCGGCAACGGTACGGTTCAAAGCCGTTTTCTCGTCAATGATGGCTTTCAAGTCAGGCGTAATCGTCAGATTGACGGGAACAATCATTTTACCGCCTGTTTTCCAGCCGTGCTGCTTCATATAATTGGCAACAGAGGCGGCAACGTCACCGATATTGTTCCAAATGTCGCGGTGTCCGTCGCCATCATAATCGACCGCCCATTTGCGATAGCTCGAAGGCATGAATTGCGGCATACCCATCGCGCCCGCATAACTGCCTTTGAAGTCAAAAACGTTCTCTTTTTCTTCTTTCGCCATCAGCAAAAGCTCAATCAGCTCGTTTTGGAAAAACTCAGCTCGGCGCGGATAATCAAAACCCAAGGTACTCAAAGCATCGGCAACACGGAAGCTGCCGGTATTTTTGCCGTAGTTGGTTTCAATACCGATAATCGCCACAATCAGCTCGGCAGGTACGCCATATTTGCGTGCCACATCATCGATAACGGCACGGTTGGCAGCGTAAAACTGTTTGCCGCCGTTGAATTTTGACGCACCAGAGTTGCCTGTACGGAATTCATACCAAGGGCGAGAAGTGGACGGGCGGTACATGATATTGATGATATTGCCCTTGTAAACCACGCCATTGAAGAAGTTTTGCAACTCAGCTTCCGTAAACTGCTTTTTCGCCGCCTCGTAACGGATAAACTGGCGGACATTGGTATTAGCATTAAAGCCGCTGCTGGCAACCGATTCCGCAGCAGAATCAAAAGCAGGACGCTGGTTTTTGCTTTGATTAATCGGCTCAACCGTTTTACCGGACTCAACGTTTGTTTTGGTTGTATTGCAAGCAACAAGCAGCAACGCAGTTGATATCACAAGAGAAGGAAGAAGTTTTTTCATATCTGGATTTATAGTCACTAAGGAAGCAGTCTTAATTATGCAAAAAGGTCGTCTGAAAGACGGCAGGAATATACATTCCATTCCCTTTCAGACGACCTTTTAAGACTGTCTATTACTCGGCAGCCGCAACAACAGCAACAGTAATCGCAGCAACAGCGTCAGTGTGCAGAGCCACTTCAACTTCGTACTCGCCTACGGCTTTCAGAGGGCCGTTAGGCAGGCGGACGTTGGATTTTGCAGCTTCAACACCTGAAGCAACAATCGCAGCAGCGATGTCGGCATTGGTAACGGAACCAAACAGACGACCGTCCACACCGGCTTTTTGAGCGATAGTGATGGTTTGACCGTCCAGTTTTTCTTGACGTGCTTTAGCATCGGCCAAGATTTCGGCTTGTTTGGCTTCCAATTCGGCACGGCGTGCTTCGAATTCTTTCATGTTGGCTTCAGTAGCGCGTTTGGCTTTGCCGGCAGGAATCAGGAAGTTACGGGCATAACCGTTTTTCACGGTAACGATATCACCCAAGTTGCCCAAACCGCCGATTTTCTCTAACAGAATAATTTGCATGATTTAAACTCCAAAATTATTTGTGTTGATCGGTGTAAGGCAACAGAGCCAGGAAGCGTGCGCGTTTGACTGCAGTAGCCAATTGGCGTTGGTAATGCGCTTTGGTGCCGGTGATGCGGGCAGGGATAATTTTGCCGTTTTCAGAAATGAAGTCTTTCAGCAGATCAACTTGTTTGTAATCGACTTCTTGGATTTTTTCAGCCGTAAAGCGGCAGAATTTTCTACGTTTGAATGATTGACGAGCCATTGTCGTTTAACCTTTATATTCTTTAATGTTCTGTATGCGGAGTATCGGTCTTGGGAAGCGTTTGCTGCGCTGTGCGAGAAAGCCTTCTGCTTCAACCATCATTTCTTGCCGATACTGCCATTCTTCAGCCTGCTTACCTAAAATACGCGCGGGAATTTCAAAACTGACCAGGCATTTTTGCCCGTTTTCTTCCTGCCAAGATTCATGTTTTAACATAATATCCAAAACAGGAATTCCTGCCGGCGTATATCTCAAGGATTCAACCTTGTAAATCAGGGCGGTAAGCTTTGTAAGATTATCCAATCTTATTCGGCTGCTGCAACTTCTTCAGCTGCACCGTTCAGCAAGTTTTTTGCTTTTTCGCCGCCCAGCATAGGAGAAGCTTCGGTTACAGCATGTTTTGTTTTGATGGTCAGATGGCGCAGTACGGCATCGTTAAAGCGGAAAGCGGTTTCCAGCTCTTCAACTACTTCAGGAGTAGTTTCGATGTTCATCAAAACATAGTGTGCTTTGTGGATTTTGTTAATCGGGTAAGCCAGTTGACGGCGACCCCAGTCTTCCAAGCGGTGGATTTTGCCGCCGGCTTCGGCAATCATGGTTTTGTAACGTTCAACCATAGCAGGCACTTGCTCGCTTTGATCAGGATGAACGATAAACACGATCTCATAATGACGCATGTTATCTCCTTATGGATGATTAAATACAGCCTTTTGCCATGCGAAAGCAAAAGGCAAGGTTGAAAGCGTCGGATTATAACTGAAATCCAATTCTGCTACAAGCACACAATGCTTTCTGAAAAATATTCCATTTTCAGACGACCTCGATCTTCCCCCAATCATCCTTACCTATATCGCCATAACATTGCAGATGCAGTTCAACATTACTCCCCTGCCAAACACAGGTAACAGCGCATCCATTAGACAACAGAGCCGTCACCCCATGCCAATCCGAGCATCCGCATACCTGTATTTCCTTTTTTCCATCTATCTCAAATCGATAGCCAACCTTGCGCATATCCTCAGGAAAATTTAAATTTGCCGCCTTCAACAGCGCTTCTTTAATGCACCATAGCCGATAAAATTCTTCCCCATCCCAATCGACGGATGCCAAGTATTCCTGCTCCCTCTCGGTGCATACCCACTCTGCCAACGCCTGAAAATCTCGGGGACGGATTTTCTCAACGTCCACACCGGCGGACAGATTATTCGGCGTACACAACACCGCAGCAATGCCGTAACTATGACTGAGCGAAACGATTGGATGCTTTGCTTTTTGTTTTAGGGCGCGACTGACTTTCCAATCTATTCGTTCCGACAATCGTGGTGATTGGGCTATTCTCTGCCTATCATGCCGGCTTAAAGCGTCATCACAATAAGTTTCGGCAAGTAGCTCATCTCCAAGCAGGCAATACAGATGCTTCTTCATCAAACACCCAAACAAAATTTTCTAAAACCAAAACGAGCCGGCAGCATATACCCACCGGCTCATTTCAACACATTGCAAGCATTAAGTTGCCATTCAAATATAGACAGTTAGACCAAATTACAGCCAAACCATAATTTGGTCCTCACCTATTTTTTAATGCAAGCTTCCTTTCAAAACCACTCGACTGTTCCAAGTGGCAACATGGCACTCATACTCATCGCCGCCAACGGTTTTTTTGTCAAAGTAGCTGACTAAGTGTACTGATTTTGCGTTTTTTTCCAACGCCGTGCTTTGGAAACGCTTAACAGTGCTCAAGAAAGCACGTTGGCAGGACTCTTCCGGACTTTTACCGACCATATTGGCGATTTGACGGGATACCAAAGTTTTTTTACCTGTGCTGCCGTAAGAAACTTTAATATTAGGATTCAGAACAGATTTGGCTTCAGCGGAATTCAATGCAACACTTGCTTTACACATATAAATATCATTTTTTCCTTTGCCATTCACTTTACGCCCTTCACCTGCGCTACGGCATGCTCCTGACGCTTTAGCATGTTGCTCATGAGACGAAGCAGAGCCTGAAGCTCCGGCAGAAGATTGTGATTGGTTATTGGCACATGCAGAAATGGCCAATACTGAAGACAAGGCAATTAGATAAGAAAAACGGCGCATTTCAATTACTCCCGAAATTAGTTTGTAAACAAAGATTACGATTTGTTATTGTAATGCATTGCTGATTTTCTGATAAGAGATAAATCATCCCTCTTTTACAAAAAAACATCCATGTTACGCCACTTCAAATTTCACAAAGCAAGTTGCATAAAATTCCTCTTTCAGACGACCCCATAATCCTCAATACATATAAAATCATCTGAAAAATAGACAAACTTTATCTTCAGCCGTTAGACTTCCCAGATTATGTCACGGATGCACTTATGAATATCTTAATCTCTAACGATGACGGCTACTTGGCGCCCGGCATTGCCATTTTGGCACGCGTTGCAGCAGAATTTGCCAATGTCCGCGTAGTCGCACCCGAACGCGACCGCAGCGGAGTCAGCAATTCTTTAACGCTTGACCGTCCGCTGCAAATAAAAGAAGCCTCAAACGGCTTTTACTATGTCAGCGGAACGCCAACCGACTGTATCCATGTTGGACAACACGCCCTGCCCGATTTCAAACCCGATTTGGTCTTATCCGGAATAAACAATGGCGCCAACATGGGCGATGACACGCTCTACTCAGGTACAGTCGCCGCCGCAACCGAAGCCTACCTGATGGGCATTCCCGCCATCGCTTTTTCATTAAATGATTCACGGGGTCGTTATTGGGAAACTGCTGAAAAATCTGTTTGGATGTTATTAGAGTATTTGTTAAAAAACCCTCCTAAAGAACCTATTCTGTGGAATATCAACATCCCCGCAGTCATGCCTGAAGACATACAAGGCATTAAAATCACACGACTGGGTAGAAGACACCACGAACAAAGTATTGTCCCCATGCACAATCCGCGCGGAGAGCCGATTTATTGGATAGGACCGGTCGGAAACATTTCCGATCAGGAAGAAGGCACAGACTTTGGAGAATGCGAAGCAGGATTCATCACCATCACTCCCCTGCAAATCGACCTGACCGCCTACAACCAACTCCAAAGCGTCAACGAGTTTTGGCAAGGCATAAAAGCCCCAAATACATAAACCATTTCAGACGACCTGCCAGACAAAACAGGTCGTCTGAAATTAAACCTTACATAAAGAAGATAAAACAGTTCATACCTATTATCTGCAAGATTTTTAAACAGGCAAACCGGTCAAAATCAGGCACTTTAACAGTTGCTAACGGCTGCAATACTTGAGAACAGGGCGTATTTTTATTATGATATGTCCCAATAAAACAACAACCCGATATAAAGGTCATCCAATTATGTTGAAAAAAACCGCATTTTACGCAGGCTCGGCAGCCCTCGCACTCATCCTCAGCGCATGTGCCAGCCAACAACCTGCACCCGTCGTCGTAGGCAATTCCGGCAGCCATTCCAGCTCCGCAAATACAGCCTCCAACAATCCATATGGTGCAGCGCCTTACGAAAATAATGCGGTCAACAACGACGCCCCTTACACTCCTCCTGCTGCCAGCAGCTACCCTTCCGGTTCTACCGGCGGCTCTTACACGCCCTCTTACGCACCGGTAGACATCAATGCTGCAACGCACACCGTAGTCCGAGGCGATACCGTTTATAACATCTCCAAACGTTACCAAATTACGCAAGACAACCTCCGCGCATGGAATGGCTTGGCAGACAACACCATCAGCGTCGGACAAACCCTGCGCGTCAAACCAAACGGATACAGCGCTCCGACTGCAACCGCATCCGTTCCGACACCTCCTCCGACACAAACCGCCTCACCCAAACCGACTCCTGCACCGCTTAACACTCCGACCGTCTCCACAGGCGGCACCCGCACCGTCAGCGGCATCACATGGCAGCGTCCGACCGTCGGCAATGTTATCGGCAACTTCGGCGGCAGCAACAAAGGTGTAGATATCGGCGGCACAGCCGGTCAACCCGTCGTTGCGGCAGCTGACGGCAAAGTCGTCTATGCCGGCTCAGGCTTACGCGGTTACGGCAACCTGGTCATCATCCAACACAATTCATCTTACCTGAGCGCATACGGTCACAACCAACGCCTGCTGGTTAACGAAGGACAACAAGTCAAACGCGGTCAAACCATCGCAAACATGGGTAATACCGACGCCAGCCGCACACAACTGCATTTTGAAGTGCGCCAAAACGGCAAACCGGTCAACCCTGCAAACTACGTTGCATTCTAAAATCAATGCCATACAAAACCGCCCGATTGGGCGGTTTTATTTTTAAATACAAAAATCGACCCGCCCAATTCACAACAATATTGACTTATATTGAATTCCTCCCGTCAACACACTCGTACAATCAAACTTATTGCCGTCTCCCGTATTTTTCAGACGACCCTCAAGACACTTTCGTCTTTTGAAATCTTTCCCAAAGCTTTTTCAAGGAGTCATCATGCAACAATACACCCTAGATCCCAAAGCCTTGCTTGGAGGCATTATCCATAGCGATATCGACCAAGAAATTGTCCAACTCTCCCTGCAAAAGGACAATGAAATCCCCGATTATCAAGCCGATGCCATTATTCTCCTATTGGTTCTCAACGGCAGCGCACAAATCATTACTCAAATCGAAACACTCTCTACTGAAGGACTTCAAGTCGTCCGCCTTGAACCCAACGAAACACACAGCATACGCGCCCTAGAAGACCACACCAACATACTGGTCATCAAGCAGCTTACTTACACTTCCGGCCTTAATAAGAAACTGCGTTTCGGAAAATGTTGTCTGTAAAGAGGTCGTCTGAAAATCAAGAAAAATGGTTTTCAGACGACCTTTTCAGCATTCTCCCTGATTGCTGCTTAAAAGGAACGATAAATCAAAGTTCCGACACAAGACAACTCAACTTCATATTCCTACCCCTACTTTTTCATCCGCATTCAGTAAAAAAAGGTCGTCCGAAATTTTTCAGACGACCTTTCATCAATCAAACTTGAGTCAACGATTATTCAGGCGATTTTTCTTCGCGGGCAGGAGCTTCGACCAAAGCCTTGATAGACAGACGCACGCGACCGCGGTCATCCACTTCCAATGCTTTCACATTCACAACCTGACCAACTTGCAGATAGTCGCTGACGTTGCGTACGCGCTCGTGGGCGATTTGACTGATGTGTACCAAACCGTCTTTGCCCGGCATCACGCTGACGATGGCGCCGACGTTGTTGTCGAGGATTTTAACCACAGTACCTTCGTACACTTTACCCACTTCCACTTCGGCAGTGATTTCTTCGATGCGTTTTTTCGCAGCGTCGCCGGCTTCTTGAGTGGTTGCGGCAATAGTGATGGTGCCGTCTTCCGCGATGTTGATTTCAGTACCGGTTTCAGCAGTAATCGCGCGGATGGTTTCGCCACCCTTGCCGATAACGTCGCGGATTTTGTCTTGGTTGATTTTCATGGTGAACAGGCGCGGAGCATGGGCAGACAGCTCTTGCGGACCTGCTACGGCAGCTTTCATCTGTTCCAAGATGTGCAGACGCGCGTCTTTGGCTTGTGCCAGAGCAATCTGCATGATTTCTTTGGTAATACCTTGGATTTTGATGTCCATTTGCAGCGCGGTTACGCCCTCGGTCGTACCGGCAACTTTAAAGTCCATGTCGCCCAAGTGGTCCTCATCACCCAAGATGTCGGTCAACACGGCGAATTTGTTGTTGTCCAAAATCAGACCCATCGCGATACCGGCAACATGTGCTTTCAAAGGCACACCGGCAGACAGCAAGCTCAAGCAGCCGCCGCAAACGGAAGCCATAGAAGACGAACCGTTGGACTCTGTAATTTCGGAAACGACACGCATGGTGTAGCTGAATTCTTCAGGAGACGGCAATACGGCAACCAGTGCGCGTTTTGCCAAGCGACCATGTCCGATTTCACGACGTTTCGGCGCGCCGACGCGACCGACTTCGCCGGTAGAATATGGCGGGAAGTTGTAATGCAGCATGAAGCGGTCGGTGTATTCACCGGAAAGCGCGTCAATAATTTGCTCGTCGCGAGAAGTACCCAAAGTCGCTACGGCAAGGGCTTGGGTTTCGCCACGGGTAAACAGGGCTGAACCGTGTGTACGCGGCAGTACGCCGGTTTGGATATTCAGCGGACGGACGGTGCGGGTATCGCGACCGTCGATACGCGGCTGACCATCCAAAATTTGTGTACGGACAACATCGGCTTCCAAATGCTTGACAATACCTTTGATTTCATTGGCAGCCAGAGTATCGGTTTCTTCGGTAATCAGCGCGTCTTTCACTGCATTCCAAGCTTCGTCCAATTTAGCGGAACGCGCTTGTTTTTGACGGATTTTGAACGCTTCTTTAATGGCTTCGCCGGCAATTTCGCGCACTTTGGCAACCAATTCTTCATTGGTTTCAGGTGCTTTCCAATCCCATACTTCAGGGTTTACTTCGTCGGCGAACTCGTTGATGGCATTAATCGCCACCTGCATTTGGTCGTGACCGTAAACTACGGCACCGAGCATCACGTCTTCAGGCAGGATTTTGGCTTCGGATTCCACCATCAAAACGGCTTTGGATGTACCCGCAACCACCAAGTCCAGTTTGGATTTCGCCAATTCGGCTTTGGTCGGGTTCAGCACATACACACCGTTTACATAACCTACGCGTGCAGCACCAATCGGACCGGCAAACGGTACGCCGCTCAACACCAGCGCAGCGGACGCGCCGAGCATGGCAGGAATGTCGGAATCGATTTCAGGATCAACGGAAACCACCATCGCAACGATTTGGATGTCGTGGTAGAAACCTTCGGGGAACAGAGGACGGATAGGACGGTCGATCAGACGGCTGGTCAGGATTTCTTTTTCGCTTTGTTTGCCTTCGCGCTTAAAGAAACCGCCGGGGATTTTACCTGCGGCGTAAGTGCGCTCAAGGTAATCAACAGTCAGAGGGAAAAAGTCTTGACCTTCTTTGACTTCTTTGTTGGTGGTCACAGCAACCAAAACAACGGTATCGCCCATCGATACTTTAACAGCCGCTGCGGCTTGACGCGCGATTTCGCCGGTTTCCAAAGTAACGGTGTGATTGCCATATTGGAAGGTTTTAACGTGTTTATCGAACATTTCGTTCCTTTCAGAATGCCGCACGCTAAAACACTAATAATGCACACTAAAAGTGAGAATGTGCATAGTTAGGGTTTCAGGTGTGCGGTGGTTGGTAAAAACTATATTTTCAGACGACCTCAAACGGTCAATCTAAACGCGCATTATAATAGCAAATGTAAGTAAATCCAAGCATTCATGACAGCAAAAGGTCGTCTGAAACGCGCTTCCGTGTTTCAGACGACCTTTCATTAATCATCAATATCTTACCACTCAAAACCGGCGTTTCAATTTGCAGGCTTGAAGGATATGGACTGCAAGCTCCTCCACCGATTTATCCGTCGTATTGGTAAACGGAACGCCATGGCGTTTGAACATATTTTGCGCATCGGCAACTTCGCTTCGGCAGGTATCGATTTTGGAATAATTCGAATTCGGGCGGCGCTCATTGCGAATGGCTTGCAGGCGCTCGGGCTGAATGGTCAGACCGAACAGTTTGTCTTTATAAGGCTTAACCATGCGCGGTAAGTCGGTAGATTCCAAATCATCAGGAATTAGCGGATAGTTGGCGGCGCGGATACCGTATTGCAGGGCGAGGTAAAGACAGGTCGGCGTTTTACCGGAACGGGACACGCCCATCAAAATCACATCGGCTTCCTGCAGGTTTTTATCGCTGACACCGTCATCATGGTTAAGCGAGAAATTGACCGCCTCCATACGCGCATCGTAACGTTGGGTATTACCAATACTGTGGTGCCCTTGCGTAGCGGCGACCGCCTCAGTATTAAGTTCTTTCTCCAAAAGCCCAAGAAAAGTTTCGAAGAAATTGATATGGAAAGCATTCGACTTTTTAATCATTTCTCGGATTTCGTCATCAACGACGCTGACAAAGGCAATTGGGCGCAAACCGTTTTCTTCAGCATTACGGTTGACTTTTTCAACGACGGCACGCGCTTTTTCAGGCGTATCGATAAAGGGATAGGTGTGGCGTTTAAATTCGACGCTGCCAAACTGATTCAGCAGGGCCTCACCGATATTTTCAGCGGTCAAGCCGGTACGGTCGGAAATATAAAACACATGGCGCGGAGCGGTCATTCGGTTATCCTCTAAAATTTAAAATGTTTGCAGGCGGTCATCATAGCAGCTGCAACCCTCTAAATAAAGGGAATACATTCAAATTACACTCAACTACACCGCAATTAAACCACCCATCAAACGCATTTTTATTTTAATAATTTAATTATTTTAAAATTTTATACTCATATAAAACCTTTCCACCCCCTACCACTCAGTCATTAATCTATTTCAAACCTTATGTTTTACAAAGAAATAGATACTCGGAATATCAACTTTCTCATCGAATTTCATTTGACTACACGGCTGAAGACCGCAATTTTTCAGACGACCTACAAATAAATCGGGACAGAAAAAGCATGACAGCAGCCGTTTGAATCGCTTAAAATAACAAAGCGTATTCGTTTCTTTTTTAACATATCTTGGATTGGACACACAAATGGCTGACAACTACGTAATTTGGTTTGAAAACCTGCGTATGACTGATGTTGAAAGCGTGGGCGGCAAAAACGCCTCCCTAGGTGAAATGATCAGTCAGTTGACTGAAAAAGGCGTCCGCGTCCCCGGCGGTTTTGCCACTACCGCCGAAGCCTACCGCGCATTTTTGGCGCACAACGGACTGAGCGAGCGTATTTCCGCCGCACTGGCACAACTGGATGTGGAAGATGTCGCCGAACTGGCGCGCGTCGGTAAAGAAATCCGCCAATGGATTTTGGATACGCCCTTCCCCGAACAACTGGATGCTGAAATCGAAACAGCATGGAACAAAATGGTTGCAGACGCAGGCGGCGCGGATATTTCCGTTGCCGTCCGTTCTTCTGCAACCGCCGAAGACCTGCCCGACGCATCGTTTGCAGGTCAACAGGAAACCTTCCTGAATATCAACGGCTTGGAAAACGTCAAAGCAGCTATGCACCATGTATTCGCTTCTTTGTACAATGACCGTGCCATCTCTTACCGCGTACATAAAGGCTTCGAACACGACATCGTCGCCCTCTCCGCAGGCGTACAACGCATGGTGCGTTCCGACAGCGGCGCGTCCGGCGTCATGTTCACCCTCGACACCGAGTCCGGCTTCGACCAAGTCGTTTTCGTGACTTCATCTTACGGCCTGGGTGAAAACGTTGTACAAGGCGCGGTCAACCCCGACGAATTCTATGTATTCAAACCCACGCTGAAAGCAGGCAAACCTGCCATCCTGCGCAAAACCATGGGTTCGAAACAAATCAAAATGATCTTTACCGACAAAGCAGAAGCCGGTAAATCCGTGATGAACGTCGATGTTCCTGAAGAAGACCGCAACCGCTTCTCCATTACCGACGAAGAAATCACCGAGTTGGCACACTACGCGCTGACAATCGAAAAACACTATGGCCGCCCGATGGATATCGAATGGGGTCGTGACGGCTTGGATGGCAAACTCTACATCCTGCAAGCCCGTCCTGAAACCGTGAAATCCCAAGAAGAAGGCAGCCGCAACCTGCGCCGCTTCGACATCAACGGCGACAAAACTGTCTTGTGCGAAGGTCGTGCCATCGGTCAAAAAGTCGGTCAAGGCAAAGTCCGCTTAGTAAAAGACGCATCCGAAATGGATTCCGTTGAAGCAGGCGACGTACTCGTTACCGACATGACCGATCCGGATTGGGAACCGGTAATGAAACGTGCTTCCGCTATCGTAACCAACCGCGGCGGACGTACCTGCCACGCTGCCATCATCGCGCGCGAACTGGGTATTCCTGCCGTAGTCGGCTGCGGCGACGCAACCGAATTGCTGAGCAACGGTCAAGAAGTGACCGTATCTTGTGCCGAAGGCGATACCGGCTTTATCTACTCCGGTCTGTTGGACGTACAAATCACTGACGTTGCCTTGGACAATATGCCTAAAGCGCCTGTCAAAGTGATGATGAACGTCGGCAACCCCGAACTGGCATTCAGCTTCGCCAACCTGCCGAGCGAAGGCATCGGCTTGGCGCGCATGGAATTCATCATCAACCGCCAAATCGGTATCCACCCGAAAGCCTTGTTGGAATTTGACAAACAAGACGATGAATTAAAAGCGGAAATTACCCGCCGCATCGCCGGCTACGCCTCTCCAGTCGACTTCTACGTCGATAAAATCGCCGAAGGCGTGGCAACATTGGCTGCATCGGTTTACCCGCGTAAAACCATCGTCCGTATGTCCGACTTCAAATCCAACGAATACGCCAACTTGGTCGGCGGCAGCATTTACGAACCGCACGAAGAAAACCCGATGTTGGGCTTCCGCGGCGCGGCGCGTTATGTAGCCGACAATTTCAAAGACTGCTTCGCCCTCGAATGCAAAGCCTTGAAACGCGTTCGTGACGAAATGGGTCTGACCAACGTTGAAATCATGATTCCGTTCGTCCGCACTTTGGGCGAAGCCGAAGCCGTTGTTAAAGCCTTGAAAGAAAACGGTTTGGAGCGCGGTAAAAACGGTCTGCGCCTGATCATGATGTGCGAACTGCCGAGCAACGCGGTATTGGCGGAACAATTCCTGCAATACTTCGACGGCTTCTCCATCGGCTCAAACGACATGACCCAGCTGACCCTCGGCCTCGACCGCGACAGCGGCTTGGTGTCCGAATCGTTTGACGAACGCAACCCCGCCGTCAAAGTGATGCTGCATTTGGCAATCTCTGCCTGCCGCAAGCAAAACAAATACGTCGGCATCTGCGGTCAAGGTCCGTCAGACCATCCGGACTTCGCCAAATGGCTGGTTCAAGAAGGCATCGAAAGCGTTTCACTGAATCCGGATACCGTCATCGAAACTTGGCTGTATTTAGCTAATGAGTTGAATAAATAAGCTTTTTTAGCGATGCTAAAAATCCCCCGATTGGAAACATTCGGGGGATTTTATGTAATGAGTGCCCCATCCAGCACAACATTGAAGTATAGTGGATTAAATTTAAACCAGTACGGCGTTGCCTCGCCTTGCCGTACATTTGTACTGTCTGCGGCTTCGTCGCCTGGTCCTGATTTAAATTTAATCCACTATATTTCTCAAATCGTTCATCAAACCATACAGGGTCGTCTGAAACACATGATTTCAGGTTTTCAGACGACCCCTTAGATAAAACCTTTATCGTTGTTTAATGTCTCGATCAACAAAACCAAAAGGTCGTCTGAAAATTTTTCAGACGACCTTTTCTCATGTTACCGCTTCAAATCTGGATTAGTACCAACCGCGCAGCTTCATCGCTTTTTCAACACGGCGGATACTCATCATGTAAGACGCGGTACGCAGGTCCACGTCATACTCTTGCGCCAGATTCCAAATATCGCGGAACGCACGGCGCAGGACGACGGTTTCTTTTTCCTGAACTTCGTCAAATTCCCAATAATAGCCTTGCAGGTTTTGCACCCATTCGAAATAGGAAACGACCACGCCGCCGCAGTTCGCTAAAATATCGGGGACGACCAATACGCCGTTTTGACGCAGGATGGCGTCGGCTTCGGGCGTAGTCGGGCCGTTTGCGCCTTCGACGACGATTTTAGCGCGAACTTTGCCCGCGTTTTCGGAAGTCAGTTGGTTTTCCAGCGCGCAAGGGGCGAGTACGTCCACATCCAATGCCAAGAGTTCGGCGTTGCTGATTTCTTTGCCGTAGCCCGCTTCATTGGTAATGAAGCCTTTTTCTTGGAACTCTTTGAAGAGGGCTTCCATATCCAAGCCGTTTTCATTGTAAATGGCGACATCGACGGTCGAAACGGCAACGACTTTCGCACCGGATTGATGCGCGTAATAGCCAGTGTGGTAGCCCACATTGCCGAAGCCTTGAATGGCGTAGGTTGCGCCTTTAACGTCTTTGCCGAGTTTCTCCAAAGCTTGGACGGCGGCGAAGTTTACGCCGTAACCTGTCGCTTCGGTACGCGCCAAAGAGCCGCCGAATTCGACCGGTTTGCCGGTGAACACGCCCGGCGCGGATTTTTTAACAACGTTTTCGTAGGCATCAACCATCCACGACATGATTTTGCCGTTGGTGTTCACATCAGGTGCGGGAATATCGATTTTTTCGCCGATAAGCGGAGAAATAGCTTCAGAATAAGCGCGTGAAATACGTTCCAACTCGGCTTCTGAATAATCGCGCGGATCCAAAGTAATGCCGCCTTTGCCGCCGCCGTAAGGAATACCCGCAACGCAGCATTTGATGGTCATCCAAATCGACAGGGCTTTGACTTCGTCCAAATTCACATTGGGATGAAAACGCACGCCGCCTTTGTAAGGGCCGACGGCATTGTTGTGTTGCGAACGGTAGCCGGTGAAGGTTTTGACCGTGCCGTCGTCGAGTTTGACGGGGAAGCTGACTTCCAAAACACGTCTCGGATTTTTCAGGATTTCATAAACCGCGGGATCGGCATTGAGTCGGTCGCAGGCGGTTTTGACCTGTTTGCGGGCGATTTCGAAAGGATTAAGGGTTTCTTTTGCTGCGGATTGGGACATTGCTCTTCCTTCTCATGTCGGATTGAGGTTTAAAGACTTTGCAGCTGTAACTATAACCAATTTCCAAATGAAATGTAATAGCATGTAGTCGGTATTTTCAAAGTTGATTAATTTATATATGGATTTATTTTCAGACGACCTCTGAAACCTGCTTCTTTCGTTGCTTAATATTTTTGCCACAACCGATTGTTCAAATTGAAGCCTTTGTTTTTCAAAAACTCATCTAAAATTTTTCTTGATTGAATGTCAGGCTTGAAAGCAGCAATCCTTGCATACGATATTCGATAATATTGTTAACAATCTCCCAAAATTGATGACTTGAAACCATGACTTATCAAACATGGAAAAGGTCGTCTGAAAACCGGAAACATGGTTTTCAGACGACCTTTTTGGACTTCATCGTTTATCGTTCGGCAGCGCTGCTTCTTTCGGCTTGCTCTTCTGCCGCTTCATACGCTTCCACAATTTTCTGCACTAGCGGATGACGGACGACGTCTTCGCTAGTGAAGGTGTGGAAATAAAGCCCTTCCACGTCGCGCAGTTTTTCGCGGGCATCTTTCAGGCCAGATTTGATGTTGCGCGGGAGGTCGATTTGGCTGATGTCGCCGGTAATGACGGCTTTTGCGCCGAAGCCGATACGGGTCAGGAACATTTTCATTTGCTCGGGCGTGGTGTTTTGCGCTTCGTCCAGAATCACATACGCGCCGTTGAGCGTGCGGCCGCGCATGTAGGCGAGCGGGGCGATTTCGATCAAGCCTTTTTCCATCAGTTTAGTCACGCGGTCGAAGCCCATCAGATCGTAGAGCGCGTCGTAGAGCGGACGCAGGTAGGGGTCGACTTTTTGCGCCAAATCGCCAGGCAGAAAGCCGAGTTTTTCGCCTGCTTCGACGGCGGGGCGGACGAGGACGATGCGTTCGATTTGGTGTTTTTCCATGGCATCGACGGCGGCGGCGACGGCGAGATAGGTTTTACCCGTACCGGCGGGCCCCAGCCCGAAGACAACGTCGTGGTTCAACAGCGCGCGGATGTAGCCGTTTTGGCGCGGGGTGCGTCCGCCTATGCTGCCGCGTTTGGTGCGGAAATAATATTGTTGGTCGTGGTGTTTTTCTTCGTGTTTGTCGTCGGCGGTTTTGGCTTCGACGGCGGCGAGACGGATGGCGTTGTCGTCCAAATCGCCTTGTTCAGCGGCTTCGGCGAGCGCGAGCAAGGCACGGCGGCCGGCGTGAGCGAGTTCGCCCATGAAGGTGAAATGTTCGAAGCGGCGGCTGATTTGGATATCGAGGGCTTTGCCCAAGGCTTCGAGGTTGCCGTCGAGCGCGCCGCAGAGGCGTTGGAGGACGGTGTTGTCGATGTCTTCGAATTGAAGATGGACGGTATGGGTCATGTGCTGGTTTCCATGATGATTAAAGGTCGTCTGAAAGGTGCGGGATGCTTTTCAGACGACCTTTCGGTGTTATTTGTTTTGCGCTTGTTCGCGAAGTTCGCGTCGCAGGATTTTGCCGACGTTGGACTTGGGCAACTCGTCGCGGAACTCGATGTCTTTCGGCACTTTATAAGCCGTCAGCTCGGAGCGGCAGAATGCGATGAGTTCTTCTTTGGTCAGGCTCGGGTCTTTTTTGACGACGAAGACTTTGAGTGCTTCGCCTGTTTTTTCGTTGGGCACGCCGATACAGGCGACTTCCATGACTTTATCGTTGTGCGACACGACTTCTTCGATTTCGTTCGGATAAACGTTGAAACCGGAAACGACGATGAGGTCTTTTTTGCGGTCAACCAGTTTCAACCAGCCTTTTTCGTCCATGACGGCGATGTCGCCGGTTTCCAAAAAGCCGCGCGCGTCTATGGTTTTGGCGGTTTCTTCGGGGCGGTTCCAATAGCCTTGCATCACTTGCGGACCGCGCACCCAAAGTTCGCCCGGCTGTCCGATGCCGACTTCTTTGCCGTCCGCATCGCGCAATTCGACTTCGGTGGAGGGAACGGGTAATCCGATGCCGCCGCTGTATGCTTCGATATTGAGCGGGTTGCAGCACACGCCCGGGCTGGCTTCGGTCAAGCCGTAGGCTTCAACGATGGGCGTACCGGTAATTTTTTTCCATTTTTCTGCGACGGCTTTTTGAGTCGCCATACCGCCGCCCAAAGTCAGGCGCAGGTTGGAGAAATCGACGGTGGCAAAATCGGGTTGGTTGACCATGCCGTTAAACAAGGTGTTCACGCCGATGAAGACGCTGATGCTTTCTTTTTTAAGCTCGCCGATAAAGCCCTTCATATCGCGCGGGTTGGTAATCAGGATGATTTTGGAACCGGTATTGGCAAAAATCATCAGGTTTACCGTCAGGGCAAAGATGTGGTAAAGCGGCAGCGCGGCGATGACGGTTTCTTTGCCTTCGCGCAGTTGGAATTTAATCCATTCTTTCGCCTGAAGCATATTGGCGCAGATGTTGCCATGACTGAGAACGGCGCCTTTTGCCACGCCGGTCGTGCCGCCCGTGTATTGCAGCAGCGCAGTATCTTCGCGGGTCAGGGTAACGGGGCGGAACGTATGTGCCGCGCCTTCTTTCAGGGTCGTCTGAAAAGGGATGGCTCCGGAAATACGGTATTCAGGCACCATTTTTTTGATTTTACGCAGCACGAAATTCATCAGTGTGCCTTTGAAGAAACCGAACATTTCTCCGACAGAGGCGACGATGACGTGTTTGATTTGCGTGCGCGGCAGCACCAGCTCCAGCGTGTTGGCAAAATTTTCCAAAACAATGATGGTGGTCGCGCCGCTGTCTTTCAACTGATGCTCCAGCTCGCGCGGGGTGTAGAGCGGATTGGTGTTCACCGCCACCAGCCCCGCCTGCAGGATGCCGAAAAGTGCAATCGGGTATTGCAGCAGGTTGGGCAGCATAATCGCCACGCGCTCACCGCGCGGCAGCTTCAGGACGTTTTGCAGATAGGAGGCAAAGTCTTGCGCCAGCTTGCCGACTTCGGCATAAGTGAGCGTTTTGCCCATGTTTTGAAACGCGGGTTGGTGCGCGAATTTTTCAACGCTTTGACGGAATACGTCGCTGATGGAGCTGTATTGCGTGATGTCGATTTCGGCATTGACGCCTTGTTCATAGCTGTTGAGCCAGAGTTTTTCCATATAAATCAGTCTTGTTTCGTTGGTTTTATGGTTGTCTTGAGGTCGTCTGAAAAAGCAGGAGCAAACCTGCCGCAGTAGTTTTCAGACGACCTTTTGTGTTTTTTAATCAAGCGGTAATAATGACGGGTTTATCGGTGGACATGATAATGCCGCCGCCCAAGCAGACATCACCGTCGTACAGCACGGCGGATTGACCGGGCGTTACCGCCCATTGCGGTTCGTCGAACACCAGCTCGACCGTTTCATCATCGAGATAACGCAATTCGCAGGGCGCGTCTGCCATGCGGTAGCGGGTTTTGCAGGTGTAGCGCCCTTCTTTCGGGCGTTCGGGCAGCGTGAAACTCAAATCGTTCATAACGAGGCTGCGGGTATAGAGCAGCGGATGGTCATGACCTTGTACGACAATGAGTTCGTTTTTCGTCAAATCCTTCGCGGCAACAAACCAAGGCTCGCCCGCGCCGCCGATGCCCAATCCTTTGCGCTGTCCGAGCGTGTAAAACATCAGCCCGACGTGTTCGCCGACGGTTTTGCCTTCGGGCGTGACCATTTTGCCGTTGTTGGTCGGCAGGTATTTTTGCAAGAACTCGCGGAACGGACGTTCGCCGATGAAACAGATGCCGGTACTGTCTTTTTTGGCGGCAGTCGGCAAATTGAATTCGGCGGCAAGGCGGCGGACTTCAGGTTTTTCCAAATCGCCCAACGGAAAAATCGCGCGCTCGAGTTGGAAAGGTTTGAGGCGGTAGAGGAAATAGCTTTGGTCTTTGTTTTGATCCAAACCTTTGAGCAGGTAATGAGTGCCGTTGCGGACTTCTTTGCGCGCATAGTGTCCGGTGGCAATGGTATCCGCGCCCTGCTCTATAGCGTAGTCCAAAAAGCATTTGAACTTGATTTCGGCGTTGCACAACACATCCGGATTCGGCGTGCGTCCCGCGCTGTATTCTTTGAGGAAATAGGCGAATACGTTGTCTTTGTATTGGGCGGCAAAATTGACGATGTCGATGTCTATGCCGATGATGTCGGCGACGGCAATGGCATCGAATGAGTCTTGCTTGATGCTGCAATATTCGTCATTGTCGTCATCCTCCCAGTTTTGCATAAACACACCGCGCACTTGATAACCCTGCTGTTTGAGCAAGGCGGCAGTTACGGAGGAATCGACACCGCCGGAGAGCCCGACGATGATGTTTGAAGGTTGTTGAGTAATGTCCATGAAAGGGATATGGGTAGGAAACAGCGGTTTTTAAAGGCGGATTTTAGCACATTTTGATGAAGGGATAAGGAAGCCCACCCAAGAAGGCTGATGGGGCTTGAATGATGTTTTATTGTATAGTGGATTAACTTTAAACCAGTACGGCGTTGCCTCGCCTTAGCTCAAAGAGAACGATTCTCTAAGGTGCTGAAGCACCAAGTGAATCGGTTCCGTACTATTTGTACTGTCTGCGGCTTCGTCGCCTTGTCCTGATTTAAATTTAATCCACTATAAATTCAAGAAATTAAATGATATTTAATAGAAAAAAGCCGTCTGAAACCGCTATTATCGGTTTTCAGACGACCTTTTGTTTATTCGGATGCGCCGGCTGCTTTTTCTTTTTGTCGGGTGAACACATCACCCTTTCTGTAAGCATTGCGCTTTCCGTGCAAACTGTAATACTCGACAAGCTGTCCGTTTCTGCGCACGAAATATCCGCGGTCTTTTTCATATTTCGGACAATGCGTGTACCAAGAATCGTCGCCTTCGCTGCAATAGCTCAAATACAGTTTGCCGCGTTTGACATAGCCTTTTACCTTGCCGCTGCCGCCCGGGCCGTTCGAACGGCCTTCATTCCACTCTCCGGAAATAATGTATTTTGGTGATTGTTTAATATTAAAATATTTACCGTAGATACCATCTTCCAGCTCTTGCTCATACCCCCAATTTCCAGAAAAATCAGCGGCTAATGCTTGACCTGCAAACCATAATGCACACGCTGCAAGAATATATTTCTTCATTTTAGCCTCATTGTTCAATCAATAATAAACGTATGGCATTTTATGACGAAGCAGAATATGTGTCTATCACAAAAGGTCGTCTGAAATGACAGTTTCAGACGACCTTTTTTATCTCATTACAATAACTTGCATTATCGTTTCAGACAGCCTCAATCCAAAATCTTGCCGACGATTTCGCCTACGTCTTTCGACAATCCTTTCTGCGCCCGAATGCGCTGCAATTCTTGTTTCACCAAGTTTTTGCGGTGCGGCTCGAGCTTGTTGCAGAGGTTGAACGCCTGCACCAAACGGGCGGCGACCTGCGGGTTGAAGCGGTCGATTTCGATGACTTTGTCGGCGATGAAGCGGTAGCCGCTGCCGTCTTCTGCGTGAAAATGAGGGACGTTGCGGCTGAAGCTGCCGATGAGCGAGCGGGCTTTGTTGGGGTTTTCGAGGCTGAATTTCGGATGCTGCAAGGCGGTTTGAACCTGTTGCAGGGTGTCGCTGCGGCGGCTTAAGCCGACGAGGGCGAAATATTTGTCCATCACCAGCGCGTCGTCTGAAAACTTGTCGGCAAACTGCGCCAGCAGGCGGTTGCGCGTATCGCTTTCGTTGCCGTTGACGGCGGACAGGATGCCCCATTCGTGGGTCATGTTCTGTGCCATTTCGCCGTATTTCTCGGCAACGGTTTCGATGTGTGCGGGGTCGGCGCGCAGGACGAAGGAGCGGCAGACGTTGCGCAGCGTGCGCCAGCCGGCGGCTTCGGGACTGTATTCATAGCTTTGGTTTTCCTGCTTCGCCGCCTGACGGTTCAATTCGTGCCATTTCGGCAGGAAGTGGACGGCAAGCGTATCCAACAAGGCTTCGCGCGCCTGATGATAACGCAGCGGGTCGATGTTTTCTGCGCCGTCCCACAGCTCGGCTTCGAACGGCACACCCAAAAGCAGGGCTTTGAAGGCGTTGTCCAAGAGGTCGTCTGAAATGACTTTTTCGACGGCGGCAAGCAGTTTTTCATGTTTCGGTAACTCGACGCCGTCTGAAATCGCGGCGAGGTTGGCGGCGACGGCGCGGCGGTAGAGCGTTTGGGCGGCTTCCCAGCGCGTGAAGGCGTCGCTGTCGTGGGCAAGTAGGAGCAGCAGGTCGTCGTCGCTGTACGGATAGTTCAGGTGCACCGGCGCGCTGAAGCCGCGCAGCAGCGAGGGAACGACGGCTTCGGTTACACCTTCGAGCGCGAAGGTCTGTTCGGCTTCGGTCAGCAGCAACACGGCTTCGGTCGCGCGTTTGCCCTGATAATCAAATGCCACCGCTTCGCCGTTGCGGTTCAGCAGCCCGATTTTGACGGGAATCATCATCGGCTGTTTGTCCGCCATATCGGGCGTAGGCGGCACGGTTTGTTTAATGGTTAACTCGAAAATATTGTTTTTCAGATAACCTTCCGCTTCCAAAACGGGCGTGCCCGCCTGGCTGTACCACAAGGCGAATTGGTCGAGATTGATGCCGTTCGCATCCGCCATCGCCGCGCGGAAATCATCGCAGGTAACGGCCTGCCCGTCGTGGCGTTGGAAATAGAGCTTCATGCCTTTTTGGAAGCCCTCTTCGCCGAGCAAGGTGTGATACATCCGCACCACTTCCGCGCCTTTTTCATAAACGGTCATGGTGTAGAAATTGTTCATCTCCTCATAGCTGGCGGGGCGCACCGGATGCGCGGTCGGGCCTGCGTCTTCGGGGAACTGGTGCTGGCGCAGCAAGCGGATGTTTTCGATGCGGCGCACAGCGCGGCTGGCGCGGTCGCCGGAAAATTCTTGGTCTCGGAACACGGTCAGCCCTTCTTTCAGCGAAAGCTGGAACCAGTCGCGGCAGGTCACGCGGTTGCCCGTCCAGTTGTGGAAATATTCGTGTCCGACCACGGATTCGATGCCTTCGAAATCGGTATCGGTGGCGGTGCGGCTGTCGGCAAGGACGAACTTGGTGTTAAAAATGTTCAACCCCTTGTTTTCCATCGCGCCCATATTGAAATCACCCACGGCGACGACCATGAAAATATCCAAGTCGTATTCCAAACCGAAGCGCGTTTCGTCCCATTTCATCGCGTTTTTCAGCGATTCCACGGCAAAGCCGACCTTGGGCTTGTCCACTTCGGTGGTGTAAAACTCGATTTTGACGTTCCTGCCGCTCATGGTGGTGAAATAGTCTTCCGTTACTGCCAAATTGCCCGCGACCAAAGCAAACAGATAGCTCGGTTTGGCAAACGGGTCTTCCCATTTCACCCAATGGCGGTCGTCTGAAAACTCGCCGCCGTCGATTTTGTTGCCGTTGGAAAGCAAAACGGGATAGCGTTTTTTGTCCGCAACGATGGTGGTCGTGAACTTAGACATCACATCCGGACGGTCGATGTAAAATGTGATTTTGCGGAAGCCCTCCGGCTCGCACTGGGTAAACAGATTGCCGCCGGAAGCATACAGCCCCATCAGCGATTTGTTCTCCGCCGGCAGGATTTCGGTTTCCACTTCGACGGTGAAGCGTTCGGACGGCACGTCCGCAATCGTCAGCGTTTCGCCTTCCAACACATAATCCGCCGCCGCCCCGTTGATTTTGACGGACAAGAGTTTCGCCGAACCGTCCAACACCAGCGGCTCCCCCACCCTCTGCGGCTCGACCGTCAAACGGGATTTCACGACGGTTTGCGGTTCGGCAATGTCGAAATGCAGGTCGGTTTCGAGGATGCGGTAGGCAGGCGTTTGGTAATCTTTCAGATAATGGACGGTTTTGCTCATGGTTTTGCTTTCGGATATTCGGATAAGAAATAAATCAAAGAATTGGAAAGACGGGCAGTAGATCAGCTTGTATCGGACGGCATGAATTGCCTTGTCCGCTTGCTGTCATCCGCTAGTGGGTCGTCTGAAAATGCAATATTAACAAAATAACAAAGCTCGCACCCATCATCCCACAAAAATACCTTTTATCCAATATTTCATGCCACAAAGTCAGGTACGACCCCGTCTTTCGTTTACGCTGTTAGAATGCCCCCTTCGCCCCCGCACGGGTATAATCCGTTGCCATATCGGCAATAGCGGAATGACCGAAATTGCTTTAGGATTTCGGGCAGCCAACCGCCCTGTCCGCCAAGGCGCGGATGAACCTTTACCGGCATTCCCGTTCCAATCCGTCAGGTTTTGATTATCTTTGAGGTGTGATAAATATGTCTTCCAAACCTTTGCTCCTTTTGTGTTCCACATTGACTGCATTGTTATGCGCCTGCAGCGCCGGCAACGAAGCGGCAGAAGCCAGCGCATCTGGAGCTTCAAATGCGTCGGCAGCCGCAGCCTCCCAAGCCCCGGTACAAACCGCCGCTTCCGAGGCAGCATCAGCCTCCGCGCCTTCCGCCACACAAAATCTGACCGGTTTGGATCAGGCAAAATGGCAAACCTACCGCTGCAAAGACAACGGCAGCGTATCAGTCCGCTATTTCAAAACAGAGGACGGAGCCGCGGCGCAAGTACGCTTTAAAGGTGCCGAATTTGTCGCACCTTTCAGCCCCGAAATGAGCAACGAAGATTTGAACGCCTTTAGCGACGGTCAATACACTTGGACAATCGGCAACTTTACGGAAACCGATTTCTACAAGGAAGACGGCGGTTTTCTGGTTCATCATGAAGCCTCGGAAGAAACGCCTGACAACATGACGGACAACCTGCTGCTGCAAGAATGCGCCCCGTCCCAATAGCATTGCTGCTTTGGCAAAAGCCTACAACTATAGTGGATTAAATTTAAATCAGGACAAGGCGACGAAGCCGCAGACAGTACAAATAGTACGGAACCGATTCACTTGGTGCTTCAGCACCTTAGAGAATCGTTCTCTTTGAGCTAAGGCGAGGCAACGCCGTACTGGTTTAAAGTTAATCCACTATATCTCCTCGCAATACACGCCATACACACTAAAAGGTCGTCTGAAAACCTCAAATCGAGATTTTCAGACGACCTTTTCTTTTGCCTACTTTAGAAAGTGTGTTTCAACGTAGCAGTCAGGCTGCGCGGCGTGCCGTAAACGTGGATATCGGGCATGGTGCGGTAGCGTTTGTTGAACACGTTTTCAAAGTCCAAACCGATGCGGGTGGATTTTCCGATTTTGTAATGCGCGGTCAAGTCCAGCGTAGCGTATGGGCGTTGGGTCAATGCAGCGGCGGCAGCCGGATTGATATCAGCGGGATATTCGTCCAGCGTATGGCTGCGGCTTTGCCAGTTGACGTTTGCGCCCAAGTTCAAACGGTCGGTTACGTCGTATGCCGTGAAGAGTTTGAACAAATGAACGGGATAAGACGGATGCAGTTGCTTGCCTTCGCTGTCTTTGATTTTGGAACGCGCATAGGAAGCATTAAGCAGCCATCTGTCGCTCAAGCGTCCGCCGACGGCGAGTTCCCAGCCCTTGGTCGTCGTTTTATCAGCAGAGCGGTAGTATTCTTCGCCGTTTGGCAATCTACCCGCATAAACGCCCAAATGGTCGCGTTTGTTCATAAAGACGGACACAGAAGCATTCAGACGACCGTCAAACCATGAGCCTTTCAAACCGGTCTCGTAGGTTTTGCCGCGTTGCGGTTCGAGCGATGCGCCGTCTTTGGTCAGATAACGCACTTGCGGACGGAAGATGGTGGTGTAAGACGCATAGGCAGTTAAGTTTTCACCAATATCGAGGGTTGCACCCAGATAAGGAATGAAAACTTTTTGTTTGTGGCTGCTGTAAGCGAATTTGTTGCGGTTGGTGCTGTAACGGTACCGCCAATCCACAAAACGTGCACCACCAATCAGGGCGAATCGGTCAGTCAGTTTGAAACGGGTCGAGCCGTAAACCGACAGGTTTTTCATATTGGTAAAACCGTCGCGCAAATACGGCATATCGGGCTTTTCAATGTTGCCGTCAAATTGGCGCAAATCAGGAATAATCGATTCGCCTTCCTGATAGAAAGACAGGTTTTCTCGGTTGCCCTGATAGCTGATACCTGCATTAAATTCATGCGAACGACCCAACGCCGGATAGTCGCCGTCCAAAGTCAACGAGAAATCTTGATCGCGGTATTTGCTGCGGTCGCGGTCTGAAGTGAAAAGCGCAGAGTAATCGGGATTGATTTCGTATGTACCGGCAATGCCTGAAACGATGTCGCTTTTACCTGTCAGATAGCTGTAATCGCCCGTCAGCTTCCAGCCGTTGGCAAATTCATGGCTGAGAGAAGTGAATACTTCGGCACTGTCGTCTTTGCCGTATGCCCAGCGTGCGGACGAATTGTTGCGCGGTGAAGATTCAAACGGCTTGAATCCGTCGTTGCGGTTTCCTGCCACAGTCAGATAGCTGAAACGCGAACTGCCCTTATTGCGGAAACGATGCAGCTCCGTACCGACGCGCCATTGGGTTTGCGGCGTGAGATCGTAAGACAGAATGCCGTAGAAAGTGTGATTGTGACGCGATGTGTTCGGCAGGTAATCGCCGCCGTGGTCGCTGACCAAAATGGAGCGTCCGCGCAAGGTATTGTCTGCATTTAAAGGATGATTGGCATCAAGGACGAAGCGGTAGTGGTTCCAAGAACCGACTCCAGCTTCCACGCTGACGGCAGGTTTGGCAGTCGGTTTTTTGCGTTCCAAAGCAACCGTACCGCCCGGCTCGCCCATACCGCCGTTAGACAAGCCGCTTGCGCCGCGCACGACGACGACTTGTTCGTACAATGTGCTGTCCAAATTATTGGTACCGCGGCGGATGGCTTTACCGTCGTAAAGGAATTTGGGCGCACCGTCCACGGAAATGCTGTCAATCGCCTGACTGCGCGAAATAAACTGGCTGTGACCGGATACGTTGTTGCCCATTTTGCTGTGGAACACGCCCGGTGTTTGTTTCAACACGTCCTGCAAGGTATCCAAACCTTGGTCGTCCATTTGTTTTTCGGTAACGACGGACAAAGACTGCGGCGTTTCGCGCTGGGTCAGGCGGATGCCCGTAGCAGCGGAAGAAGCGGGAATGGTGTAATTGGAGGTCGTCTGTTTGCCGATGCCCTTTACTTGGACGGTAGGCAAATCAACCTGCTCAACCCCATCCCCTGCCCCGAAGGAATAGGCGGATAAAAGTGCCGCAGCAACGGCAACCGGCAAACGCGCCGGACGAAATTTAGATAATGGCATGGTGTCTCCTAGTTATTTAGCCATTCCGAATGGCGGCGGAGCTCAAAGCCTCCTTACGCAAATCGGCAGTAAATGGCTTTTTTGTGTCGCAAAATGAGAACTTCTATCAATTTTTCGTAATAAGATGAAATAAAGCGGTCGGAGTATATTGAACAGTCGAAAAAGAATCAAATAATTTACATCTTATCCGCTCCGTCATTTTCATCTGTATTGATTTCTGCCTTTCATTTTTTATCAAACAAATCCGACAGCCGCAAAAAAGGTCGTCTGAAAAGTTTCAGACGACCTTGGATTAGCTATTTGAAAGACAAATCTGTTGAATCAATTTTCCAAATTCAATTTAAGTGGCAGCGGTAAGGAATTTTGCTGATAGGTTTCAAAATCCAAAACCTTCTGTTCTTCGTTCCAGCGCAATTCACGGGAAGGGCTGGAATGTTTTGCTAAAACGCTTTCTAAAGCAACGCGGCGTTTACCGGCGGGCAGACGGTATAGCTCTAAAGCGGCTTGGAATGCGCGTTGCCGCATGGCGGTATCTTGCAGGCGATGGACGTAATCAAAATCAGGAACCATAATTGCCGCCTGCAAGCAACCTATACTGTTGTCGATACATGCCCATTTATGTTCAAAATTATCCAGTTTCGATTTCTGCACCGATGGCATTTTCCTATCAGCATCTAGAGCAACTTTGGTTTCTGGCTTGCAGAAGTGAGCAAAATGCGGGGCATAAAGCGCTTGCGTGTGTGCCGAATCAAGATTAGGTCGGATTAGAGGGATCGTCGATCTGATATCTTCCGTCCCCATGCCTGAATCGATCAACGCTCGCAACTGATCTTGCATGAGATCAAATGGTCCATTTTCTCTTTTGCGTGTGAAATTTCCCATCATTTGAAACTCACTGCTTATTGCAGAACAGGTACTTTGTTCGTTCGCCGTCAATGTTTCAAACATTCCATCGCATTCGCTCGGCAGGCGGTTTGCCCATTCGGGCTTTTCGTACAGCATTTGCGCAGCAAGGTCAGTATTCCTGCGGATGGCTTCGGTACCCGTCTCAACGTAAATCATACCCAGTGCATTATGTAGCATGTTCCGACCGATTTTGATATTGCGGCAAACGCGCTGCCATGCTTCACGTTCCTTTCCTGCCGCCCAATCGATGGCTGCGGCTTTGCTGCCATATGCCGCCACCCATGAAAATTTTGAAAACGGGACAGCAAGCGAATCATCGTCACTCGACCATTCTTTGGGAACAAAGATATCGTAGTTGGCAAGTTCATCCATATTCGCCAATAGCTCGGCATTTTGTTCCACTTCGGCTTTGAATTTCGGCAAGTCGGCGCGTATGGCATTCAGGCACTCCGCCATCCGTTCGCTACATCCCGATGATTCGTTATAGAGAGCCAAATCCGCAATCCGCCTACCCTGCAATTCCTGATTTTGCTTGAGGGTATCTTGGTGATATCTGATGTCGCTCCCGAAACGCTTCATCAAATCGGCACGTTCGGCATCATCTTTTGTGCGGAACTCCAGCAACCACAAGGCATCTATGCCGTTTTTCAAAGATGGTGACGGGGTGGGCTGAATGGAGAGCAGTACCAAATCCGCTTGCGCGGCTTGGATTTCACGCTGCTTCAAATAATAGGGAACGATGTAGAGGACGACCGCTACAACGAGCAGCAGAATGACCATCATCCAAAGCAAGTATTTCCATAAACGTTTCATGATGCTCTTCCCGTATTAATTTTCCAAATTCAATTTAAGTGGCAGCGGTGAGGCATTTTGCTGATAGATTTCAAAATCCAAAGCCTTCTGTTCTTCGTTCCAGCGCAATTCACGGGACGGGCTGGAATGTTTTGCCAAAACGCTTTCTAAAGCAGCACGGCGTTTACCGGCGGGCAGACGGTATAGCTCTAAAGCGGCTTGGAACGCGCGTTGCTGCATGGCGGTATCTTGCAGGCGATGGACGCTGGAGTCGTAGGAAGGAAGAACAATAGCGTAAGTGATACAGCCGACACTATTACCCATACATGCCCATTTCTTAGTAAATGTCTGGTTTATCTCTTGTGAAGGCATCCATTGCGCCTTACTGTCATTTTTCAAAATAGCCATTTTTTCCGGTTTGCAGTAGGCGGCGAAGTAAGGCGAGATGTGAGCTAATGTATGTTCTGCATCCACATTAGGACGCAATAGAAGAGAAAGCATTATGTCGGCATACTGTATTTCTCCACCCGTTAATGTCATCAACTCATGAAGCCCATTCAGATTCATGTACCCCTTCTGTAAAAACCATAATCCTTGCTGCTCAAATTCCCATTGCCGCAGTGAATTGGCACTTAACCGAAACTCTTCCTGAGCTATCAAACAAATATTTTGTTCCTCTGCCGGCAGAACATCAAACATCCCGTCACATTCGGCAGGCAGACGGTTTGCCCACTCGGGTTTTTCGTACAGCATTTGCGCGGCAAGGTCAGTATTCCTTCGGATAACGGCATTCCCTATCATGGCGTAAATCAACTCCGGACTTTTATTCAGCATACCTCGACCCGTCTTGATGTTTCGGCAAACGCGCTTCCATGCCTCGGCTTCCCGACCTTCCGCCCAATCAAGTGCGGCAGGTTTTCTACCGTATGTCACGAATTGCAGTTTTGGAAGCGGTTTAACAGCAATACCATAATCATCATTAGGCCAGTCTCTTGAAACAAAAATATCGTAGTCGGTAAGCCTGTCTACATTGGCTAACAGTTCGGCGTATTTTTCCACCACGGCTTTCGCTTTCGGCAAGTCGGCACGCACCTCAGCCAAGCACTCTGCCGCCGTTGTACCGCAGTCCAATGATTTATCACCGGACTCAGGGACAATAAGCCGCCTGCCTTGCAATTCTTGATTCTGTTTGAGGATATCTTGGTTGTTATTACCTTGAATGTCGCTCCCGAAACGCTTCATTAAATCGGCACGCTCGGCATCATCTTTTGTGCGAAACTCCAGCAACCACAAGGCATCTATGCCGTTTTTCAAAGATGGCGACGGGGTGGACTGAATGGAAAGCAGCGCCAAATCCGCTTGCGCGGCTTGGATTTCGCGCTGTTTCAGATAATAGGGAACGATATAGAGGACGATAGCTACGACGAGCAGCAGAATGACCAGCGTCCAAAGCAAGTATTTCCATAAACGTTTCATGATATTTTTATAGAGTCAGGCAAAATAAGGCGATTATACTGTGTATCGGCTTTATTTTTTGCATTTGCCATATAAAAAGGATCGGATATCAATACCCGACCCTTTTATCTTTTCAGACGACCTTTTAACTCTCCAACCTTACATAGATATGTCGTCTGAAACCTACTCTATCCCCGCCCATTTGTGTGTCTGCACGCTCAACTGCCAATGCACGGGCGCGTCGGGGCGGCTGTTTAAGAGACCGATTTGGCGGATGGTGTCGTAGATGTTCATTACGCCGTTTTGTTCGCAGGGGGAAAGGTAGTAACGACGCGCGCGGATTTTGCGTTCCATGTTTTGGCAGAACGCAACGACATCACCGTCCGCCACAATGCGCACTTCGTCGGCTTCGGCGATGCAGTTTGTTTCATATTTGTCGGCATAGCAGGCTTTGGGGCTGGTGGCGACGTAGTCGATTTGCGGCGGCGCGGGCTTGAGGCCGTTGGTTTCGATACAGAGGAAATAGCCTTCCGCCTTGAGCACGTCCAGCAGCGTATCGAGATGCGGCTGTATGGTCGGCTCGCCGCCGGTAATGATGATATTGCGGGCAGTATAGTTTTTCAGACGACCTAAGATGTCGGACAGACTCATCATGCCGAATTTTAAATAATCGGTATCACACCAGCCGCATGCCAGATTGCATTTGCCCAAGCGGACGAAAACGGCAGGCATGCCCGTGTTCCAGCCCTCGCCTTGCAGGCTCTCGAAAATTTCGACGATGCGGTATTGCGGATTTTCGGGGGCGACGCTGATTTTTTTCATACCGCCAACACCGCTGCCGCCGCCAGCATCGCGGGCAAACCTTGTTTGACGAGTATGCCTTTGTTGCCGGAAGAGAACGCGCCCCATGCGGCGGCAATCAAGACGAAGCCGAGAAACAGAATCGTCGCGCCGTAAACGGCATTGTCCGGCGCGGCAAACCGCGACCAAACTAGCCCGATGGCAAGAAAGCCGTTATACAGCCCTTGGTTGCTGAACAGGGTCTGCACGCGCTTTTGTTCCATAAATTCATAAGGCAGATTGAAAATTTCCGCCGCTTTTTCGCTGGGAATCTGCGTCATTTCAAGCCAGGCGATGTAGAAATGTTCGGCGGCGACGAGGAGGAGTAGGAGGGTGGGAAGAAGTTTCATGGGTGTTCCTTTTAATGGGTGTGTCGTTGTGAAAGGTAGTCTGAAATATGGGTAATCGGGTTTTCAGACGACCTTTTTTGCTTCTTGGTTGATGATTTGGATTTGCAGGTAGGAATTGCTCTCCTAATCCCCTTCATACTCCGCACACGATGTCGGCGTTTCCCACAATTTCACGCTGCACACTTTCAGCCCTGCGTTTTGCAAACGGTCATACATTTCGACCGCCATATTTTCAGCAGTGGTGCGGCAGGGCAGGCACAGGGTTTTCATGTTCCAGCCTTCCAAGAGCGCGGCGATTTGGCATTCGCGCTCGTTGCCGCCGTTGTAGATAAACGCGTGGTCGAAGGGGTCGGTGATGTGTTTTTTGACGGCGGCTTTGAGGTCGGTGAAATCCATCACCATGCCGTCTTTTGCTCCACCCCGTATGGGGTCGTCTGAAACGGTGATTTCGAGTTTGTAGGTATGCCCGTGCAGGTTTTGGCATTTGCCGTCATGCCCGTCGAGCATGTGTGAGGAGTCGAAGGTGAATATTTTAGTAATTTTCATGGTGGGTACTTTAAATCGGTAAATAGCCCTGAAAGCCGATTTCGGCAGGTTTGCCGTGCGGATTCGGGGTCAGGCGGATGGTGTGCTTGCCGATGCGGTCGAGTCGGAGCAGGTTGTCCACCTCTTTCAGGTTGTCTTTATGCTGTTGAATATGATCGGGCAACAGGGTTTGCAGGGCTTTTTGCTTGGCTTCGGCGGGCGTGGCGGCGGCGAACAGTCCGAAAGCATGCTCCTCGGCAAGCTGCCCCGCGCGATAACCGCCGACATTGACAAAATACAGGTGCGGGGCGTTTTCAGACGACCCTTTCAGCTCGGTGTCGTCGGATACATCGACATCATAACCGTCCGCCCATTCGACAACCTGCCAGCCGTCGATGTAGATTTTGTCCGCATCGCCGAACCATGCGGCTTTAAGCGCGGGGATGGCTTCGCGGTAATCGTCGCACACGGCAAATTGGATGTCGTGCACTTCGATATTGGAACGGCCTGCGTTACCGCCGAGATAGAACATATAAAGTTTGGGCATCTTCGTCCTGATGAATTTTTGAAATTTGGGAACCTGCCGTCCTCCGCCTGCTTACCCACCCAATTTCCTACTCAAACTTTCCGCATATTCTTCCCGTTCGGCGCGGCTGGTTTCGGGGAGGTGGGTGTTGAGGGACGACCATTTCCACCTGCTGCGCGCTTTGTTGAGTTCGGACGGGAGTTTGTCCGCCTGCCACGGCGCTTTGCGGCTGTGCAACTCGACTTGCGATTGCGCCGCGTGGCCGCGCGTTTGCAGGATGTGGAGCAAATCGAGGGCGCGGGCGGCGAGCAGGGTCAGGGTTTCGGGGTCGGTGTGCAGGGTTTGGCGGCCGTTGAGCTTATCGGAAATGGTGCGGGTATTGGGCAGGATGCCGCCGAGAAAGCCGCCGATTGCCGTCCCCAATCCGAGCGAACCGCCGAGCGTGGCGATGTCCAGCCCCAAGCCGATGAGCGCGCCGGTTGCCGCGCCCGTACCGGTACGGATGCCGTATTCTTTGAGCAATTCGCTGTCAAACGGGTCTTGATGGAAGGCTTTGGGCACCCAGTCGCCGCTGTCGATTTCGCTGTGGTAGAAGCGGTAGAGGCCAAACAGCCGCTGCTGCATCTGCCGTTCGAGCTGGCGTATTTCCGCCTGCATGGTTTGCAGGACGGGCGCGGGGTCGTCGTTTTCGTCGATTTCCTGCGTAAAGGCGGCAACATCAAGCAGAAAACCTGCGATTTCGTGGCGCGCTTCTTTGTCCAGACGCGTCCATTCGCGGCGGCGGGAAGCGGTCAGGCGGTCGATGATGTCATGCTGCGGCAACATGGTGGCGAGCTTGTTCCAAAGGTTCAATTCGCCTTCAAAATCGAAGGCGACGGTATCGAACCCTGCGAAAACGTGCAAGTTTCTCCGCGCCAGCATGGTTGTCCACGCTTCGGGAAGCTGTCCGCCGGTAAAGTTGAACACGGGCATGACCGGTTTGGCGCACCATGAAAGAATGGTCAATTCATCCCGATATTTGTCGAGGATGGGTTCGCGCGCGTCGATGACGTACAACGCCATGTCGCTTTGCAAAAGCTGCCGCAGCACTTTGGCTTCTTGGTTGAAATCGTGATGTGCGCCGTCGCTGTCGAGAAACTGTTGCAGCCGCTCGATGCCGTCGGCGCGCGCATCCGTATGGGTTTCAAGCCAGTCCAAAACACCGCCCGCGTCTTCAAGTCCGGGCGTGTCGTACAGATACAGCAGCGTATCGGCGCCGTCGGTAATCGCGGCTTCTTCAACATGGCGCGTGGTGGACGGGGCGTTTTTGACTTCGCCAAAGCCGCTGTCGCGCAACAAGGTGCGCAGGAGCGAGGTTTTGCCGGTATTGGTATGCCCGACGACGGCGAGGGAAAGGGGTTGTTTATTCATGATGTTTTTGAAGAATGGATTTTCAGACGACCTTTTTTAGGATGGCGGTTTTATGGGGCGTTTCAAGTGCGGTCATTGGTTTTTCAGACGACCTTCCTGCGCCGCCTTATCAGGTTCCAGCCATGCCACGTCGCACTCTGCCAGCGCATTGCGCCAGTGGTTCAATGTTTCGGACAGGTCGTCTGAAAGCGTCCGCTCCGTCAGAAGCTGTACCACCGCCCCGCCCTGCGCCGCTTCGGAGAGTCGGACAATCTGCCGCAACACGCCGCGGTCGGGGACGGTTTCCGCGCGTACGCCGATGAGAAGCTGGGCGGGTTTCTGTTGCAATTCCGCTTCCAAAGCGGCAACCTCTTCCCGATTCGCCGCCACGCCTTTATCCAGCCATTCCTGCGCCAGCCTGCCCGTAAACCATGTGCCTTCGTGCCATTCGGTTTCCAGCATGACTGCCCATTTGGGCGCGTCGTTTAAGGTGATTTTCGGAGAAACGGCGGACACAGTTTCCCGACGCGTATCCGCATCGACGATTTTGTTCTGCCAGCGGCGGATGACCGCCTGATAATAAGGCTTCTCCAAATCCAGCTTGCTTTGGCTTGTTTTTAAAAAGATTTTGCATACCGCCCAAGCCAACAGGCGCGGCAGGATGCCGTAGCAGGCAATGCTGCCGACCAACAAGCCCGACCACGCGCGCGCATCGGCGATGTTGCCGTTCAGACGACCTTCGACCACCGCCCGCGCATCGGGGGCAGGGAAACCAAGTTTCGACGGCAGCCACGCCAGCATTTCCACCGCGCGTACCGAAGCGGCATTGCTCAACAGCGTGCTTTCCCAGTTGAACGTATATTGGCGCACCAAAAGCAGCAGCAATACTGACACCAGCATCCCGCTCAAGGTGCAGAGCCATAGACTGTGCGAAGTCGCGCCGGCGATCCAACGCGCCGAAGGCTGCCGCCATTCGTCTGCATACAGCCGGAACACCGCCTGATTGACGGGATCTTTACCCCGAAACCACGTCGCCGGACTGCTGAAAAACCGCCCCACTTTCACGCGCAGGAACAGCGATGCCAGCCATACCGCCAACATCAGCGTATTCATACCCAACACGCCCGCCAAAATCAGGAAGAAATTCAGCCCTTGGCTGTCCATCAGAAGGTAAGTGCCTGAAAAACCAGTACTGAACATCGCCGCAGCCGCCACAATCCACAGCCAAAACGACCCGGTACGCACTTGTTCCAAGGTATGTCGAAGCTGACTGTCTCTGTCTATCATCTCCGCGCGGCGGATGATTTTGCCTTCCGCGCCGCCTTCGACATGGCGCAACGCCTCCGTCGCCTGCACGGGATCGCCGACAAAAATATAGCCGCCCTCTTCCAAAATACGGACAAGTTCGGCGAGTTTTCGGGATGGGTTCAACATAAAAAGGTCGTCTGAAAGGGATAGTGAAAACGCAAAGATTTTATCACAGCCCTTTTCAGACGACCTTTGTATTTTAAATGTGACACTCAGGCAAACCTGTTTGCCGCCATTCCTTATTCCGCTTCTTGGAAAATCACGTCGTTTTCAAACCGCGCCATATTGTGCGGCCCGTCGGTCAGGGCGATGCCTTTCAGTTCGTGGCGGCGAACCAAGTCCAACACGGCTTCCTTGCCGGAAACGGGATGGCAGCCGGCAGGACCCATGTGTTGGAAACGGTCGGTGTAAAAGAGGTATAAATAACCGTCCCGCGCGTAAAGTCCGCCGTCTTTGCGGTTTATCCCGACAAAAAGCGGCTGCTCCGCCAATTGGTTCCAAACGATATACTTCACGGATTTCGCCAAATCCGCCGAATATTTTTCCACCAGCCCGATCAGCAACACATTCTCTTGCGGCGTGTTGCCGGCAAAAAATTTCAGCAATTCCTCATCTTCGACATTTGTAAACTGCTTGAACAATTCCTCCGCCCGCGCCGGTGTAACCTTATAGGGATTGGAAAAACCGACAATGGCTATCGGATGAAATTGCAGCGGCAGCTTGGCATCGCTACCGATGGACAAAGCATCCATCTTCTCTCTGGAAGCCGCCATGCTGCCCGCGCCGTTCACGCGCATCAGCCAAGAAAGCGCGCATTCAAAATGCTCGCCATCCTGCCCTCTGTATTCCATCAGTTGAATGCCCAGCGAGTGCGCGACACGCAAGACATTGTTCAGATTATTGAACTGGTCCGCCTTATCCAACGCACCGACCAAGCCGATGCCGTCTAAAGCGCCGTCCTGCCCGTCTGAAAAAGCACGCGCGGCTTCATAGGTGTCAAACAGATATAAAACCGTCCGCCCGTCTTTCAGACGACCTATATAAGGGGTGCCCGTCCCTTCCGACACATCCGCCTGCATGGCAGACAGCGGCACATACACTTTATCTTTCGCATAAATCGCCCGCGCCGCGCCCTCGCTTTTTTCCTGCGCGGAAAGTTTGCGCGGCTCTTGTGCCGTTTCGTCGGACGGCTTGTTCCCAAAAATTTTCGACAAAATACTCATTCGGTTTTCCTTAATGTATTGGTATGCGCCCGCCTGACTGCGTTTCTGCGCAATAGAACGGCGCGCAAGATTTTATCACAGCCTTTTTCAGACGACTTGCATTATCCCTAAGATACCGTCCATAATAGCTTTATGCATTAAGCAAGGAAAAACAATGATTATCCGAACCACAACGTTATCCCTACTCACCCTGCTCACCCTCTTCCCGACCGTTGCCGCCGCGAACGACGAACCGCCCGCCGACGGTGACACTTGGGTGGACCACCGCCACAAAGTCGTTTCCAAACGCTTGGACAAATGGTCCAACCGCATAGACGACTGGTTTGGCGAACCCGATCCCGACCACCCTGCCGATGCCAACCTGCGTGTCATGCTCGATACCGAATGGAACCCTGACGACAAGTTTACCGTGACGCCGCGCGTACGGGGTCGTCTGAAACTGCCGACCTTGGAGAAAAAAGTCCATGTGATTTTCGGTGACGACTCTTTGGACGACGAGCTGAAACACGAAGCCAACGCCTACCGCAACCGTACCAACACCAACGGCAGGATTTTCGACGCTTCCCAAAGCCGCGACAACAACGCCTCCCTTGCCGTCCGCTGGACCGAAGCATTCGCGAAACAGCGCACCAATACCGACTTTGATATCGGTATCCGCTCCGGCAGCGACCTGTTCGCCCGCGCCAAAAGCTCGAGCAATTGGCAACTGACCGACAGCATCGACACCAGCTTGGAACAAATCTACCGTTACGGCATCAAGAGCAAACACCATGTCCGTACCAACTGGGAAACGCGTTACACCCCCGACGAAAAAAGCTTTATCGCCAATCAGGCACACCTGCAATACGAACACGATAAAACCGAAGACTGGACATGGGGCAACAGCCTCTTCCGCCAACACAACCTCGGCAAACACCGCCACGTCAACTACGGCGTGTACACCGGCGGCAATATCGAAAAACGCAAAGCCGCCCTCAATACCTACGGCCCGTTTACCACCTACCGCCAGCCGATTTGGCGCAACTGGCTGTTTACCCAAACCGAGGTCAACTACTACAACAACCGCAAGGAAAACCAAAAACACCGCGTTGGCGCACTGTTAAGGATTGAAGCCTTGTTCTGATGCAAAAAGGTCGTCTGAAAGCCTGTTGCCGGATTTAAATCCCGTCAACTCCACTTTCAGACGACCTTTTTCAAACTCTCTCAAACGGATGATTCTTCCGAACCTTCTTCCCTGCCGTTGAAATACTCCACGGCTCCGCCATCGAAAAAGCCCTGCAAAATCGCTTGCGCCGCCACTTGGTCGAGTACCGCCTTCTGTTTGCGCCCGAACACCTGCGCCTCGGCAAGCAGGCTTTCGGCGTATAGCGAAGACATCCGTTCGTCCACCCAATATATGGGCAGGTTAAAACGCCCGTGCAGGCGGCGGCCGAATTTGCGGCTGAGGCGGGTCAACTCGTGTTCCGTGCCGTCGGCGTGGGTCGGCAGCCCGACGACCAGATGCTTGGGCTGCCATTCCCGTATCAGCTTGGCGATGGCGTTGAATTTCTCGTCATTGCTGTTGCCGGTAACCGTCGCCAAAGGATGTGACAAGCCAAGCTCCGCATCGCCCTGCGCCACGCCGATACGCACCTCGCCGAAATCAAACGCCAAAACCGTCCCTGCCGGCGCTTTATGCATGACCGGCTCCGCAGACAAGCGCATCGGGCTGGATGCCCAGCTTGGCGAATGCAGCGGCGTAGCGGTGTTCATAAGGCATATCGAACAAAATATGCTCGTCCGCCTTTACCGTCAGCCAGACATTGTCCGCCAGCTCGCGTTCAAGCTGCCCTTTGCTCCAGCTCGAATAGCCTATGCTGATCAAAATCTTATCCACCGCGCCCTGACGCGATAAGTTTTCAATCACATCGCGTGAAGACGTCAGCGCAATGTCGTCTGAAACAATCATACTGTTTTGCCAGTTGCCCACCGGCGTATGCACGACATAGCCGCGGTCAATCTGTACCGGCCCGCCCATCATGACGTGTTCGTGCTGCATCCGCAAAGGGATATTGCGGTCGGTTGCCGCAAAAATCATGTCCATCGTAATCGGCGACGGTTTGTTGATGATGATGCCCAACGCGCCCTCTTCGTTGTGTTCGCACACATAAATTACCGAATTTTCAAAAAACGGGTCGTCCATATCGGGCATGGCAATCAAGAAATGGTCGGTTAGGTTCATATCGCTCGTCTTTTATTTGGTCGGCACAGGCGCATCCACGACGCACGCACCGTAAATCTGTTTGCCTTCCGCACCGGCAATTTGCTGCACATCCGCTTTAGCACTGCCAAAACACGACACCGCGCTCAAAGAGTTTTTCGGTGAACCCTGAACGATTTTGTCGCTATAAATTAGATACGCAAACGCCTTACGCTTAGGATCGTAATAACGGATAATCTGCTGGCTCTTAAACGCCAAACTCGCGCTGCGTTTAAACACTTCCCGCGGCTTGACGACAGCTTGCTCGTTATAACGGATGACCTCCGCCGTCTGCACGCAAGATACGGAAGCATCGCTCGCGTCCTCCTCCAAATTCACCGTCTCTTTCAAACCGCCTTTCTTCGCATAAGAAATATAACAGGCAACCCCTTGCACATCAGGATCGTCAAAGCCCTCGACTTCAATACGGTCATTTTTCCCCAGCATATGAAAAACCGTGCTGGCACGTCCGATTTTGTCGGTATCGTTACCGCAGGAAGCAAGAAGCAGGGCGCAAAGCGCAGGCAGAATGATTTTGTTCATGTAAATAAGAAACCTTTGAGGGTTGAAAATAAAGAAGCTAACACCGTAGCTCCTACTATATAAGACCGCTTGTTCAGATTGCAAGCATCGAAAAGACACAGAGATCCAATTGAACACACGGCACCGACTTCAAGCACTCCCACAACAAACCCTATCCCCTTCATTCCTTAGTACATTCAAGGTTCAAAAAGAGAATCCGTATCGATCGCCAAGATCTCGTCAAGTTTACGGACTGAGCTTTAGCTGCAAACAAAAGGTCGTCTGAAAACATATTTTCAGACGACCTTTTTTAAAGTGTTGGTTCTTGATTCAACCTACGGCCCTGAAACCATAGAAGTTGTTCTGAACTTCACTTTCAGACGACCTTTCTGCCTTTATTCTTTGCGCGGCGGCCAATAGACGTCTTCTTTTTTGACGATACCGCGTTTGAGAATATCGGCAGCAAGAGCAGCGGTATCAGGCGGGTTTTGGTAGAACGCCGCGTCTTCTTTACTCATTGCGGAGTAGATGCCTTTCCAATGGGTTTTGGCGGGTGGCAGGGGAAGGACTTCGTCTAGGCGCGGGAAGGTGTAGAAGGGGTTGCCGCTTTTGGTGCCAGTGCCTAAAAGTGCCTTATACAATTCTTTGTAGGCAGCTTTGCGGATTGGATCAGCAGGAATATCAGAAAATTGCCTCATTAATTCCTTATCTTTACTGAAAACCATTTCTAAACCTACAGCAGCCCCACCACCCCCTTGTCCGCCATACCGCACTGCATTGTGCATCAACGACAATGATTCTTTTAAATCTCCATCAATCTTCTTAGATATGGATAACTCGTCCATTGCTGCAGAGAAACCCTGCTTGGCTGCACAGCTAAACAATGATTCACTAGTCTTCGCATCTTTCATTTTATTTTCGTAAATCCGCGCCAACTCATATTGCGCCAGCGGCACCCCCAAATCCACCGCCTTTTGCAAATAGGCAAGACCAAGTTGCGGATTACGGCGATAGCCTGCATTACCTTCATACAAAGCGTCAAACAGCCAGTAGTTTGCCATTGCCCAGTTTTTGTCTAGACCGTAGTGCAGCCATTTGCGGGCGCGGTTGTGCAAGGGGTTGTACATAATGCCGGTCGAACCTTGCACATGGGTGTAGAGCAGGTAAAGGTTGTTAATTGCCTGATAATGCCCCTTTGATGCAGCCGCTTCATACAAGACAATCATGTCCTGAAATTCCTCTTTATTCATACGCCAGTCTTTGGCATCCAGCAGAGTGGCGGCGCGATACCAAAGATGGGCTTCGGCATCGGGTGGAGATGGTGGCGTCCAAGTGGCGCAGGTGTATTGTGTACGTTTGGAATCAAAGGCTTTGGGTACTGGATGGGTCTGGGTGTAATCTTTATTAGGCATGGTAACTCCTTGAAAGTGACAGGCGTTCAGGCAAAAAACACTTAGTAGCAAAATCAATCTGTTCATAATCATGCCTTTCTAGAACCTGTCACACTACGACCATCTGAAAAAGGAACAACATGACCTGTAATCATTATGTTTTTTATCATCATCTTTTTATTCTCATTAGCTAGTCTCTTAAAGTGAAGGAAATAGTCGTCCATCTTATCATGCTTTTCAAATTGCCTAATCGCTCCACCACTATATCGATCAAACAAAGTCTTACGAAATTGGTAAGCTACTTCTTCATCATCACAAAGCAGATTCAGTTCTGAATCCACAGTCATGCTTCGAAAATTCAGATTTGCCGAACCAAGAGTAAAGAAATCATCGTCGATAACCATTAACTTGGCATGAATATAGATATCCTGTGGTTCCCCGTCAACTTGAGTTTTTAAGTTGCAGAATACTGTTTCAATTCCGTTTTTTTTAAGCTCTTCGTAAGTATGTTTCATTTCTGCACCATTTAAAGCACCTTTCATGGTCGTGTGATAATTTCCATCTTTATCCTGACGATAAAGCTCATTATCCCCGTTTTTTCCTTGCCCCACCTGGTCACTCACACCCAACTCGTTCGCCATTTGATGCGTACGGAACATCATTTCTGTTTTTTCCGGCTGAGAAGTAAAGGCAAAAACATACAGCATTGGTTTACTCTCGCTATTTAACGCTCCTAGCTTTTCTAGATATTTTTTGTAATACTGCTTTACCTCTTTCACCCATGAAGCATATTGAAAATATTGATTGACAATTAGCACATAGCGACGCGGATTTTCTGCAACCTGAAAATAAGCACGACGAATTTCCAGTTCTTTATCGCCATTCACTTTTTTGTCAGGTCGAGTACGGACTAGCTGAATGGAAGAACCATTAGAGTCGCAATATTCACTCATTATTTTTTCCATGTCCGGCTTTTTTCGACTTTCAGTAATTTTCTCATACCCTTTACGAATATAATTTTTTTGGCAATTATCATCCCATGATTCGCAAAAGTTGGCATTTAAATCTATCAGTGCAGAACCTTTAATACCAATTGAAAAATCATGCCAAGGTCCTAACCCAGCCTCTCGAAGCGGCTCATCATGGCGCATTTCTACCGTATCCCAATAAGCAGTCAGACTATTGTGCCCCATTACATAGCCATGTGCTTGTTCTGTTCCATAATCCACTAAAAGGGATTTTTGGTGATCACTAGGAAAATTCAAACTAAAACTCTCCCCAAAACTTCTAGGATCCTCATTTTTCAACACTAAATTATTTAGATTACTTATTGCACGGAATACTATTTCAATATTTGGATAAACGCCTCTCTCAATTTTTTCAAACCATTCTCGAGAATATGCCGTAGCCTCAGGACTCCAAGCTCGGCTACCAGTTTTATCATTACTTCCATTCTCCCGGCTTATTGTTTTTTTTGTTTTTTTTGTTCCATTTTCAAGCGTTATCTCATGCCTAATAAACGCCTCTTTTCTAGAAGCAAAAGGAATACAACTAGCTGGCAATCCAGGGGCATTTTCCATCACTCCGTTACCTGATTTGGTGTACCAAAGCAGCAAGCGAATTTTCATCTCCTTGTGATTAGTTGCCGCTTCTATCAAATGATGACCATAGCTATCAGTTTCCTTCCATTTCCAATTACCGCCTTCTCGAACAATCGGCATTGCCGGATCAAATCCCCAACATACAATGTCTATTGATTTTGTGGCTTTTTTAATGGATTCTGCAATTGCAGCAAAAACCTCCTGCCCACTGAAATACGGTGTTAACTTATTGCCGTTACGTTGTTTGTAATTTGAGTTATCCAAGTACCAGCGTGAAGAGAGTACTGCTGCACCCGCCTTGGTACAAGTAACTTGCTGTATATTTTCATTATTAGAATTTGGCATTTTCAATTCCTTAATCGATTTGCTTTTTATCAGATTGTTTAAAGTAACGGATAAGGGACGTATCCTTGTTTGCGGTTTCTTCGTGCTCAACATGCCGATAACCTAAAGCAGTCAGGTTTTGGGCAAGTTGTTTCTTCACATTTTTTTCCTGCTGTTTATCTGGTGGAGTAATGTCAAATATTGCACCGTTGCTCAACTCTACTTTATATTTAGACTTATCATCATGTTCATACTCTATCGCACCCAAATCATCGGTCAGCCCCTCTTTTAGCAGCGCCCCATCTTTATAGAGTTTGTAGGGTTCGTTAGTGTAAACAAAGCCATGACCATGCGGCTTGGATGAAAGTACAAATCTGCCTTGTTTTAATGTTTTAGCAATGGTCTTGACCTGCTCCAATTGCAGACTACTCGGTCCCGTCACCTCCAACGGCGCCTTCACCCTAACCAGCTTCGGACTGCCAATCTCAATTTCTCCATTCGAGAATTTGATGTATGCGCCTTTACAGGTAATTAAAACTTCCTCTTGCGCTGCAATATTTACTCTGCCTGAACTACTGGTCAGCACCGCGTCCTTCAGCGCATTCAGCT
>NZ_POXG01000002.1 GCF_003044565.1 Neisseria sicca
TGCCTTACAAGCAGAATGTCGGCGGTTCGACTCCGTCATCACCCACCAAGTTTCCTTTCATTGTTGCAAAACAATGATGCGCGGTGGTAGCTCAGTTGGTTAGAGTACCGGCCTGTCACGCCGGGGGTCGCGGGTTCGAGCCCCGTCCGCCGCGCCAAATTTCAAAATACTGACATTGTCGGTATTTTTTATTTTCGGGTGATTAGCTCAGTTGGTAGAGCGTCTGCCTTACAAGCAGAATGTCGGCGGTTCGACTCCGTCATCACCCACCAAGTTTCCTTTCATTGTTGCAAAACAATGATGCGCGGTGGTAGCTCAGTTGGTTAGAGTACCGGCCTGTCACGCCGGGGGTCGCGGGTTCGAGCCCCGTCCGCCGCGCCAAATTTAAAAAATACCGGCTTTTGCCGGTATTTTTTTGCGCGTAAGAAACGAACGCAGAAAAGAGCGGTATTCAGTTTTTCAGACGACGTGCATTAGGAAGGTCGTCTGAAAAGCTTCAATCAGCGTTCTCATCGCGTTCATCATACTTTCTCAGAAAAATCACTGTCCAAATTAAGCTGATTAAAATACTGCCAAAAAAGGCAATCTCAAAAAAAACAACCAAAGCCCCGAGACACCCGACCCCGCAATTTCCGCTATTGCTGCTCAGAAAAGCATTAATATAAGCGACGACATAAAGAATTGCCACAAACTCAGGAATAGCCATCAACCAAATACCTAAAACACTCAACCATTTCATCAGCGTTTTTCAACCTCGTTTTTTTCCATTTTAGGCAGCATGGTGGATGGTCCAGCGGAAGATATCATCCCTGCGGCAGCCACATATAGGCTGAACAGACCGGATGCTGAAAAAGGAACGTTTTTCCAATTCACCAACCCCATTATCTGAAGAAGGAAGGAGGAAAAAATCCAATAATAAAATGCCGTCAAACCTGCCGCCTTCATCCTGTCTTTACTATTACATTTCAAATTCATCTTCTTGGCGGTATAACCGACAAAATAACTAGGAATACAATAAAGTAGCAACAAAAGTCCCAAAATCAATAGAGAAAATGGAAAAGCAAATTTCAAAAAGAAAAACACATCTGTCAGCAGGCTGGAAATATTTATTCCCTGAATAGGAAAAAGAAAAAAAATCAGCAATAACTGAATAATAAAAATCGGCAATCCCAATATTAAATTAGAGCGCGTGTAATTTCGATAAGGATTGAAATCTTTTTCTAGTGAATGTTCCATAATCTTTCTTCGTAAACTCTGCGAATAGCATTTACGCTAAACACTTATCCTTCTCTCTACAAGATTCGTATCCCTTTTCTTTTTAAAAGGTCGTCTGAAAATATTTAAGTAATATTCTTGTGACGTTTATTATCCTTTATTAGGAAAACTACCGTCCAAATTAAGCTAATCAACAAACTGCCAAAAAATGCAATCTGCAAAAAAGTATACAAATTTTCAAAGCAATTGACTTCACAATGTCTGCTATTGCTTTCCAAAAAAGGAGAAATCCAGCTGATAATATAAAGAATTGCCACAAACTCAGGAATAGCCATCAACCAAATACCTAAAATTTTCAATAATTTTATCAGCACTTTACAACCTCATTTTTTAGCATTTAGACAGTATATATGACGTTACGGTAAAAAACAACGCTCCTGCAATGACCACATACAGACTGAACAACCTGAATACTGAAAAAGAAAAATCCTGCAACAACATCTGAACGAGAATGAACGGGAAAACTAATAATAAAATGCCCCAAAACCTGCCGCTTTCAGACGACCTTATCAGACTGTTGAGACTTAACCCAATCTGCAGTTACTGCTTCGATAACTACATGAAGGCAGGTCTCAAATTACTGATTTTTTTCTTGAAGGAATTGATTAAAGTTTAAAAAAAAGCTATTCAATGCCATTTCTTCATCGTAATAGAGGGAAAATAGCAATTTATCCCATGAAACGCTATATCGATCAATGTTGAACTTTGCTTGAATCCAGTCTGTAAATTCTATCAGTATTTCTGAATTATCTGTTTGTTTAGGATTTCTAAAATGCCAACCATCTAGAAAGGCTTTTAAGCAAAAAATACTATTGCGTCCAATATACATTGCCGGCCTTTTTTCTATTTCTAAAATAAGCTTTACAATGTTATTTTGCATTTTTAGTCTTTCTTAAAAAAACACCGAATGTTTCATAATCTTTCTTCGTAAACTCTGAGAACAGCATTTAGAGTGGATTAAATTTAAACCAGTACGGCGTTGCCTCGCCTTGCCGTACTATTTGTACTGTCTGCGGCTTCGTCGCCTTGTCCTGATTTAAATTTAATCCACTATACTCTGCCCCGCTACACTACAAGATTCACATTCCGTTTCTTTTTTAAAAGGTCGTCTGAAAACGAAATTCACGAAGTAAATTACCGTTTACTCCTACAAAAAACCCTCTTCCCGCAAAAACTTCTCCAGCCTCTCCGCAAATACCTTATAGCCCGCCGCGTTGGCGTGTATTTGATCGGATTTCAACTTCTCATCACTCAAAATTTCAGACCATGCGCCTTCAAACAAAGGGATTTTGTATTGTTCGGCAAGTTCCTGATAAAGCGGGTGATCGCTCAAATGACCGAACAATGCGCCGACACTCAAGTGCGGTACGCCCACTAAGACGGCGGGGATATTTTCCTTCTGCACGCTTTCGATGATTTCGACAATATTGGCGCGGGTTTCGGCTTCGGTTAATTTGCGCAGGAAATCGTTGCCGCCTATGCTGATAATCACAAGCTTGGGTTGGCGTTGCAACAGCGCAGGCAGACGCGACAGGGCTTGTGCGGAGGTATCGCCGGAAATGCCGCCATTGATAATGTCCCAACCGGTCAGCTTTTGCAATTGCGCAGGATAGGATTCGGCAGGACTCGCGCCGTAGCCGTAGGTCAACGAGTCACCCAAAGCAAGTACGGTATTGCCTGCGGCAATTTTCGTCTGCTTCTTGCCGGATTTACTGCCGCAAGCTGCAAGCAGCAAAACGCTTGTGTAAGCAAGGAATGTTCTTCGTGTGAGCATATTTTGTTTCTGATTCTCTAAAGTATCACGGAAGCTGCTGCGTTAATTTTGTACATCTTGATCTTGAAGATGGAAAGTGATAGGCATACTAAATTTCGTCCATACAGGTTTGCCATTTTTAACGTTAGGTAAAAAGATGCCTCCCATTGCCCCTTTCCTTGCCGCATTATCCAACCAGCTAGAACCTGAGCGTTCTATCACCTTGATGCTCTCCAATTTACCCTCCGGCGAAACTACGCCCTCCAATATAACCTTACCCTCATCCCCATTTTCCTGTGCTGCAGGAGGATAAGGAATGTTCACCCGTCGATATAAACCGCCTTTATAGTTGTCGTTCTCCCCATAGAGCAAGTAAATATGTTCCGCATAAGACGGAACGTTTTGACACACGCTCTGCACCTCGCCGTTTGCATTGGTTTGATCAGAGCAAGTTTGAGCAGGTTCATATCGCTTCGGACGCTTCTGCGCCAATGCAGCTTTGCACAATGCCGCTCCTGTCGACTGATCTCGGCACACTACGCCATCAACCCTGCCTTTTTTATTAATGACGGACAACACTGACAACACGCCGCCCTTACGTCCGTCAGGCATCGAAACAACCACCACTTGTGGGTTCGCTGCCTGCGGACGTTTTAAGATTTTTTCAACAGGCGGCAGTTTTTTGCCCGGCATGGTGGAACCTGCGGTCAGAGGAGTGGACAGCATCAAGAGTGTTAAAACGGATGGTTTGAACATGTTCATTTTTTGTTTTCTTTATGTTTAATGATTTATCTTGCGGAGTGATTAAAAAGATTATGACATAGAAAATATGAAAAAGCTGAATTTCAAAGGACAAAGTTTGCCTCAAGGTCGTCTGAAAACAGTTATAGTGGATTAACTTTAAACCAGTACGGCGTTGCCTTGCCTTAGCTCAAAGAGAACGATTCTCTAAGGTGCTGAAGCACCAAGTGAATCGGTTCCGTACTATCTGTACTGTCTGCGGCTTCGTCGCCTTGTCCTGATTTTTGTTAATCCACTATATTTCTGAAACCGGCAAAGCAAGTTGCCTCGAAACCCGTTTTCAGACGACCTCTGTCCATTTCGGATGGCATTCTAAAACTTCTTGATAAACCGGACAGCTTTCAATATGCGCGCCGGGCAGGTAGCTGGTACTCATTAAAAATTCGCCGACGATTTCGCCTCCGACAAATTTGAAATGTTTTTTAAAGAGCCTCACCCACTCAGCTTTATCGAGCGGATGGTTCGTATCGAGCCAGTGTTTGAACGAACCGTATTCCTGTTGCAACTTTTTGATTTGTCTAGCATTGTAAATAGCGGCATTGATTTTCAGGCGGTTGCGGACGATGCCTGCGTCGGCAAGCAGGCGTTCGATATCGGCTTCGTCGAATACGGCGACAGTGTCAATGTCGAAATCTTTAAATGCAGCCCGAAACGCCTGTTGTTTCTTCAACATCAACGTCCAGCTCAAACCCGCCTGATTGATTTCCAACACCAGCCGCCCGAACAACTCATTGTCGTCTGAAATCGGAAAACCGTATTGCGTATCGTGGTAATGTTTGTTCGGATTGTCCGTATCGTTTGGGAGAGCGGCAACAAATTCGCAGTAATTCATGTTTTATCAACCAAGCAAAACAAAGGTCGTCTGAAAACCTAAAACGGGGTTTCAGACGACCTTTCAAAATCGAAACGCGGCAAAATGCCTGCCGCGCAAGTTTAAATCAATCCACTTCGCCCGCGTATTGCTCGGCGGTCAGCAAGCCGTCGTAGTCGGCAGGATTGGCAGGTTTGATTTTGAAGAACCAGCCTGCGCCGTAAGGGTCGCTGTTGGCGGTTTCCGGCGCGCTGGGCAAATCTTCGTTGACGGCAACGACTTCGCCCGCAATCGGCGCGTACACGTCGGACGCGGCTTTCACAGACTCAACCACACCGGCTTGTTCTTCAGCGGCAAGGTTCGCGCCGACTTCGGGCAGCTCGACGAACACGATGTCGCCCAATAACTCTTGCGCGTGGTGGGTAATGCCGACGGTGATGGTACCGTCTTCTTCAAGGCGCAGCCATTCGTGGCTGGCAACGTATTTCAGTTCGGCTGGGATGTTGTTGCTCATGGTTAATTCTCCATTGGTTTTTTGGTTTGAAGGTCGTCTGAATCATGCTGTCTCAGGCAGATTGTTTCACGGTTTTTCCAACATTGCTTCTAATTTTTGCTGATCTCGTTTATACCAATTTATTAAATAATTTTCTTCTATTCGGCTACGCGAGCCATAACGTATCACGTTTAAATATCCATTATCATTATGTTTAAACTGAATTCCCACCAACTTTCTAGAATTAATTAAAAAATAAATGATATTGTCTGAACAATTATGTGGTTCACATACTGTTGCTCGTTGGTATTTCTGTGAACCAATTATTACAGGTTCTAATGGTGTAGCAACACCCCCCGCCCCTTTCAACCAATCATCATTTTTATCTCTGACTTCTCGCCATACTTCTTGTCCCCAAATTGCTTTATACGGCTGTTTTTTCACCAAATCAAAAGGATAAATCTCTTTAGCAGAAGCAAACCCCGTAACTAGTACCCAAAATGTAGCTGCAATTGTTATAACCTTACTTTTTCTCATAAAAGTTACCTATTTCATTTTGAATTCATAATTTTCGAAGAGGACAGTAAATTACGTCCTCGTTACGAAAACTAATCTAACGTTTAAAACTGTTTCTGCCCATTACGCACAAACGGCAGCTTCAATACGCGCACGTCCACTTCCTTACCGCGCATCAGCACTTTGGCGGTATCGCCGTCAAAATCTTTCGGTACGCAGGCGATAGCGATGGATTGTTTCAGGCTGGGTGAGAATACGCCGCTGGTGGTTTCGCCTTTGCCTTTGTCGGTCAACACTTCCATATGCGCCCGCAGGATGCCGCCTTTGTCGAGCAGCAAACCGACTTGTTTGACGGCAACGCCTTTTTCTTTCAATGCCAACAAGGCGGCTTTGCCGACGAAATCGCGGTTTTCGTCTTTCAAATCAACGGTCCAGCCCATGCCTGCTTCGAGCGGGCTGGTGTCGTCGTCCATATCGTTGCCGTAAAGATTCATACCGGCTTCCATGCGCAGGGTGTCGCGCGCGCCGAGGCCGCAGGGCTGTACGCCGGCTTGTTGCAGGGCTTTGAAAAATGCGACGGCTTCGGTGCCGGGCAGGATGACTTCGACGCCGTCTTCGCCGGTGTAGCCGGTGCGGGCGACAAACCAGTCATTACCCAAATCCGCGCCTTGGAACGGTTTGAGGTTGTGGACGACATCCGCCCATTCAGGTTTGACGGTCAGGAGTTTTTCGATGGCTTTCGGGCCTTGTACGGCAAGCATACCGAGATCGTAGCGCGGGTTGAAGGCGACGCCGAATTCTTGTCCGATTTTGTGGAACTGGGCGGTGTCTTTTTCGCGGGTCGCGCCGTTGGACACGATACGGTATTGGGTTTCGGCTTCGTTGGTGCGGTAAACGATCAAGTCGTCAATCACGCCGCCGTTGTCGTTGAGCAGCGCGGAATAAAGGGCTTTGCCGACAAAGGAAAGTTTGGCAACATCGTTGGCAATCAGTTTGCGGAAAAAGGCTTTGGCGTTCGCTCCGGCGACGTCGGTAACGAGCATATGGGATACGTCGAACATGCCTGCGTCGGTGCGTACGGCTTCGTGTTCGGCGATTTGTGAACCATAATGGATGGGCAGCTCCCAGCCGGCAAAATCGACCAGCTTCGCGCCTGCATCTTGATGGGCTTGGTGAAACGGGGTGGTTTTCAGGGCAGTCATTCTCAGCTTCTCCGGATTTATTGTTCAGATGCCGTCCGCACATAAGCGCGGAAGACCCTATCTGTCCTTGAACCTGAGATTTTCGGCCGTATCCGCTTGATGACAAACCAGTCTGCTCACTGCTTTGCGCGGTTGTCTGAATGGTGGTTCAGACGACCTTCTCCCCTTCGGTGGGTGCGATCGCACCGCTCTCCAGATGTTTTATTTCAATGTGCAGTCCCTGTTGCCTGAGCGATTTAAGGGCATCTGCGCCTTCGGCGGCTACGCGTAACCTGATGTAGCTCTCTCCTGCACATGGCGCGATTATGGCTTGAAAAGACAGTTTGGGCAAGCCGTGTTTTATATGACGGACATTCGTTTTGCCAAAATTGGCTAAAGCCTGTTTGCGGGGATGGAAATTAAATCAATTTGTTTGCATCCATACTTTTTAACACAGATTATTTTCAAAAATACTTTTTCATTGGTTGATTGTATGTTAAGTAAATGTTATTTGTTATATACTCTGCCTGACTGGTCAATTTAAGTGGTCAATTTGAGCGTTCAAACGAACGCAATCCGACTGATTTTCAACCTATACAACAGGGAGCAAACTAAATGATACCGATAACCTTGGATAAAACCGACCTTAAAATCTTACAAGTCCTGCAAGAAAACGGCAGATTGACCAATGTCGAATTATCCGAGCGAATCGCGCTTTCACCCTCTCCCTGCCTGCGCCGCCTGAAACAATTGGAAGACGCGGGTATCATTCGCCAATATGCCGCCCTGCTCTCCCCCGCAGCCGTCCATCTGGGCTTGCAGGCATTTATCCGCGTTTCCATCAGCAAGGCAAAAGATGCGCGCAAAGACTTTGCGAAATCGGTGCAAGAATGGCCCGAAGTATTGAGCTGCTTCGCCCTGACCGGCGAAACCGATTACCTGCTCCACGCATTTTTTACCGATATGAACTCGTTTTCCCATTTCGTTTTGGACACGCTCCTGTCTCACCACGGCGTACAAGACGCGCAGTCCAGCTTCGTGTTGAAAGAAATCAAAAACACAACCGCCCTGCCGCTAGGACACCTCATCCCCGATTAAGGGCAAAACATAAAGGTCGTCTGAAAACGAAAACCCTGTATTTTCAGCGTTTTCATTTTCAGACGACCTTTTTCCGTCCTCATGGCGGTATCCTGAAAACAGAAAGTTTTATGCTATACTTGAGAATTATTTTTAATTAAAGCCAATCCGAATTCCCGCATGACTACCCCCGACTCCGCCACCGTAACCGACCACACCCGCCAATGGCTCGAAAAAGCCGTCATCGGACTCAACCTCTGCCCTTTCGCCAAAGCGCCGCACGTCAAAAACCTCGTACGCATCAGCGTCAGCCAAGCCCGTCATCTGGACGGTTTCCTCGAAGACCTAGACCGTGAATTGCAGCTTTTGGGCGACACGCCCGCCGACGAGCTGGAAACCACCCTTCTTGTCCACCCGACCCTTTTCCCCGACTTCGACACTTTCAACCAAATGCTCGACATTGCCGACGCCGCCGTTGTCGACAACGGTTTGGAAGGCATTGTCCAAATCGCCCCGTTTCATCCCGATTTCCAATTTGAAGGCACGGATTCAGACGACATCAGCAACTACACCAACCGCTCGCCCTACCCCACCCTGCACCTCATCCGCGAAGACAGCATCGCCAAAGCCGCACAAGCCTTCCCCGATGCCTCCGCCATTTTCGAGCGCAACATCGCCCTACTCGAAGAAATGGGACACGAAGGCTGGGACAAGCTCGATATTCCCCGCTGCCCGTTTGATCACGGCAAATCCAAAGAATCCGAATAAAACCTTCAACAAAACAACAATATGATTCGTTACTTACTCATCTTTTGCGGCGCAGTTTCCTTACTTTTAGGTATCATCGGCATTTTCCTGCCATTGCTGCCAACCACGCCTTTCGTCTTGCTCGCCGCCGCCTGCTGGGCGAAAGCCTCGCCCCGCTTCCACCGCTGGCTGCACCAACACCGCTATTTCGGCCCCATGGTGCAAAACTGGGAAAACAACGGCGCCGTCCCGCGCAAAGCCAAAATCTTCGCCATCAGCATGATGGGCCTATCCTGCATCTTCATGTTTTGGCGCTTCCCCGAACAATGGTGGATAGGCGCAGTATCCACATTGGGCTGCGGCTGCGTCGCCGTCTGGATGTGGCTGCGTCCCGAACCCTGATTCGTGTTCAAAACCAAGGTCGTCTGAAAACGCGGCTTCCGTTCCGAAACCGTATTTTCAGACGACCTTTTGTCATTTCAAAGTATCGGTTTTAAAATATCGGCAACACAAACCATCAAAAGGAAAGCCGTCATGGCACAATTCTTCGCCATTCACCCCGACAACCCGCAGGAACGCCTGATCAAACAAGCCGCCGACATCGTCCGCAGCGGCGGGGTTGTCGTGTATCCCACCGACTCCTGCTACGCGCTCGGCTGTAAACTCGGCGACAAAGCCGCGATGGAACGCATCCTCGCCATCCGCAAAATCGACTTGAAACACCACCTGACTCTGATGTGCGCCGATTTGAGCGAATTGGGCACTTACGCCAAAGTCGACAACGCCCAATTCCGCCAACTCAAAGCCGCCACTCCCGGCAGCTACACCTTCATCCTGCAGGCCACCAAAGAAGTCCCCAACCGCACGCTGCACCCGAAACGCAAAACCATCGGTCTGCGCGTTCCCGACAACAACATCGCCTTGAGCCTGTTGCAGGAATTGGGCGAGCCGCTGCTCAGTTGCACCCTGATGCTGCCTGAAGACGACGAGCCGCTGACCGATCCTTACGAAATCCGCGACCGCCTCGAGCACAGCGTCGATTTGGTCATTGACGGCGGCTGGTGCGGCACCGAGCCGACCACCGTCATCGACATGACCGATGGCACAGAACTCATCCGCCAAGGCAAAGGCGACATCGCCCTATTCGGTCTGTAAACCCCGAAAACTATAGTGGATTAAATTTAAATCAGGACAAGGCGACGAAGCCGCAGACAGTACAGATAGTACGGAACCGATTCACTTGGTGCTTCAGCACCTTAGAGAATCGTTCTCTTTGAGCTAAGGCGAGGCAACGCCGTACTGGTTTAAAGTTAATCCACTATAAAAGGTCGTCTGAAAACCCGAATCGGTTTTCAGACGACCTTTTGACATTGCCCTAGCCGAAAACAATCGACTTATTCGAAAATCAACGATGCTGCGGGTTGTAACGGCTTTCCAAACGCAGGAACACCCAGCCCAAGAAAGTCGTCATCAAGAGATAAATCATCGCGACGGTATAAAGCGGTTCTTCATAAACAGAATAGCGGCCGCTAATCGTACTTTGTACATAAGCCAGCTCAGCCACAGCGATGACAGACAAGAGCGAACTGTCTTTCAAAAGAGTAATAAATTCGCTGGCAAGCGGCGGCAGCATACGGCGCAGCGCCTGCGGAAGAATCACATAGCGCATCGCCTGCGGATAACTCAAACCCAGCGAACGCGCCGCCTCCATCTGACCGCGGTCGATGGACTGGATGCCCGCACGAAAAATCTCGCAGATATACGCGCCGGAGTTGGCAATCAGGGCAAGCGAACCGGCAATCAGCGCGCCGTAAGAACGTCGGATTTCTACCGCCTCGTCGCCGTTGATCAGCAAACCGTCGGTAGGATGGACGAAAAACGGGAACCAGACGTAAGACCAAATCACAATCTGTACAAACAGCGGCGTACCACGGAACAGCGTTACATACAGCAACGAAACCTTACGCAAAACCCAAGCCAGCGCACGCATGGGCGCACCCGCCTTTTCCAGATGAATCAAGCGCGCCAGCGCGAGCAGCAGACCCAATACGGAGCCGCCCGCCGTCGCCACTACGGTCAAACCCAGCGTCGTCAGCGCGCCGTAGAAAAACATCCAGCGGTATTCGTAAATAATGTCAAACCGAAAATCCATACTCGTCCGCCTGTCTAAAACTCTGGGAAACGGTTTGCGGCAGCTGCCCGATTCCCGAACATTGGAAAAATGAAACTCGATATTTTACAAGAAAATACATTTTTTGAATGCCTTTTTGTTAAATTAATCGGGTTACATCCGTTTTTTTACATTTCCCCATCCGTCGCGCCTATCCGCCAATCGTCGCACTCGAATCCGTTTTCCTCTGAAAAAACAACGCAAAACAATCCCGATATGCCGCCGCAAAATTGACCGTCCCGACAAAAAGGCGGATAATCCGCCCATCCTTAAAACACCGTTTCAGACGACCTTTTCCCGTGATTTAAAAGGTCGTCTGAAACCTTTTATAAAGCACGAACATGAAAGCACCCGAACTCCTCCTTCCCGCCGGCGGCCTCGAACGTATGCGCGCCGCCTACGACTACGGCGCAGACGCCGTTTATGCCGGCAGCCCGCGTTATTCCCTGCGCGCCCGCAACAACGAATTTGCGAAACTCGACGTCCTCGAGCAAGGCATTAAAGAAGCGCACGAACGCAACAAAAAATTCTTTTTGACCGTCAACACCCTGCCGCACAATTCCAAACTCAAAACCTTCGTCACCGACATGGAGCCGCTGATTGCCATGAAACCCGACGCGCTGATTATGGCGGATCCGGGTTTGATTATGACCGTGCGCGAAAAATGGCCGGAAATGCCGATCCACCTGTCCGTACAGGCGAACACCACCAACTACTGGGGCGTGAAATTCTGGCAGAACATCGGCGTTGAACGCATCATCCTGTCACGCGAATTGAGCATGGAAGAAATCGCCGAAATCCGCCAAGAATGCCCCGACATCGAACTCGAAGTCTTCATCCACGGCGCATTGTGCATCGCTTATTCAGGTCGTTGCCTGTTGTCAGGCTATTTCAACCACCGCGACCCCAACCAAGGTACCTGCACTAACTCCTGCCGCTGGGATTACAAAGTCCACAACGCCACTGAAAGCGATGCGGGCGACGCCCAGCTTCTGCAAGGCTTCAACTTTGAAAAAGCCCAAGAAGAAGCCAACCAAAACTTCGAAGGCATCAACGGTCAGAAACGCCACCCCTACGCCGACAAAGTCTTCCTGATTGAAGAGTCCAACCGCCCAGGCGAAATGATGCCGATTATGGAAGACGAACACGGCACCTACATCATGAATTCCAAAGACCTGCGCGGCATTGAAGTGGTTGAGAAACTCGCCAAAATCGGCGTAGACAGCCTCAAAGTCGAAGGTCGCACCAAGTCGCTCTACTACGTCGCCCGCGTCGCCCAGTCCTACCGCAAAGCGATTGACGATGCCGTCGCAGGCCGTCCGTTCGACTACGGCTTATTGAGCGAACTCGAAGGCCTCGCCAACCGCGGTTACACTAGTGGCTTCCTCGAACGCCACCAAACCCAAGACTATCAAAACTACCTCAGCGGCCATTCCACCGCCAAACAAAGCCAATACGTCGGCCACGTTACTGAAATCGACGCCGAAGGCTGGGCAACAGTGGAAGTCAAAAACCGCTTTGCCGTCGGCGACACCTTGGAAATCATCCATCCCGAAGGCAACCAAACCATTACGCTGGAACAAATGACCCGCAAAGGCGCAGCCGTCGAAGTCGCCCCGGGCAACGGCATCCAAGTCAAAATCCCGAATATGCAGGGCAAAGAAAAAGCCTTGTTGGCGCGGGTTATCAAATAATCAAAAGGTCGTCTGAAAATTTCCAGACGACCTTTTGTCTTTTGTTAAGGAATTGTATGAACGAAGAAACCAAACAGGCGGCTCAGACCATAGGTCGTCTGAAACGTAAAGCCAGCGACGAAGAACGGCTGCAAGGCTGGCGCGAAACCTGCGCCGAACAAGTGTTAAGCGGCGAATTTATCCTGACCGCCAAGCTCAACGGCGCGGCTTATACCGAGGAAGAAGCCCATATGGTGGCGGAGCTTTTCGGCAAATAAACCGACAATCTGTTACTTTAAAATTACAAATCATATCAAAACTTGACAAAATTACCGATTTTGATTATAGTCGTATCTGAGTTAACATTGCCGATTTGACACAGCTTGCGGGCATAAACAGCTAAAGCGTATTTTCATTTTCTGCTGTTTTTATTCCTTTCTTTATATCCAAGCCCGTTGTGTACAGCATCGGGCTTCTTTTTTTCCGGAAGTATCAGGAAGTATTTATGATTATTTTGGACAACGTTTCCAAACATTACCAAACGCGCGACAAAACCCGTTTTGCCGCCGTCGAGCCGACCAGCCTCGAAATCCAAGACGGCGAAATCTTCGGTCTGATGGGCTATTCCGGCGCGGGCAAATCCACCCTGTTGCGCCTGATTAACCTGTTGGAACGTCCCGACAGCGGCAAGGTCAATGTGTGCGGACAAGAGCTGACCGCGCTCGATGCCGCTGCATTGCGTCAGGCGCGGCAGAATATCGGCATGGTGTTTCAGCAGTTCAATCTTTTGAGCAACCGCACCGTCGCCGACAATGTTGCCTTTCCTTTGGAAATCGCCGGATGGTCGTCTGAAAAAATCAAAGAACGTGTTAAAGAATGCCTTGAAATCGTCGGCTTGACCGAACGCGCCGACCACTACCCCGCCCAGCTTTCCGGCGGACAAAAACAGCGCGTCGGCATCGCCCGCGCGCTCGCACCCAAACCCCAAGTCATCCTCGCCGACGAACCCACTTCCGCCCTCGACCCCGCCACCACGCGCAGCGTCTTGGAATGTTTGGAAGACATCAACAAACGCTTCAACGTCACCATCGTCATCGTAACCCACGAAATGAGCGTCATCCGTCGCCTGTGCGACCGCGCCGCCCTTTTGGATAAAGGAAAAGTGGTGGAAATCGTCGAAGTACACGGCAACCAAATCCACGCCCAATCCGAAATCGGGCGCGAACTGATTCGGGAGGACTGATATGGCAGACTTAACATTCGAACAAGCCGTTTCTACCATCGTCGGTATGAAAGACGAAATCATCCGCGCTTTGGGCGAAACCTTCGTCATGGTCGGGTTGTCCACCACGTTTGCCGTCATCTTCGGCACGCTGCTAGGCGTCTTGCTTTTCGTGACTTCCAGCCGCCAGCTTCATTACAACAAGCCGGTGAATTTCCTGCTCGACAACTTAGTCAACCTGATGCGCGCCTTCCCCTTCGTCATCCTGATGATTGCCATGATACCCGCGACCCGCGCCATCGTCGGTAGCACCATCGGCCCGATTGCCGCCTCGCTGGTATTGAGCGTGTCCGGCCTGTTTTACTTCGCCCGACTGGTGGAACAAAACCTGCGCGAAGTCCCCAAAGGCGTGATTGAAGCCGCCACCGCCATGGGCGCCTCGCCGCTTGCCATCGTCCGCAAAGTCCTCTTGAACGAAGCCCGCGCGGGCATGGTTTCCAGCATCACCGTCCTCGCCATCGGCCTGCTCTCATACAGCGCGGCGGCAGGCATGATAGGCGGCGGCGGCTTGGGCGACCTTGCCATCCGCTACGGCTACTACCGCTATCAAACCGAAGTCATCATCTTCATCGTCGCCCTCCTCGTGCTGCTCGTTATCCTGATTCAAAGCACCGGCAACGCATTGGCGCGGAAATTGGACAAACGTTAAACCTCACAAACGTAAACAAGGTCGTCTGAAAATACACCTGATGCATTTTCAGACGACCTTTTGAGTGAAAAATACAACATGAAATCCGCCAAAAAAATTCTAATTGCCATTTATTTAGTCAATATCGGCAATATCCTTTGGTACTTTATTGGCCCCATGAACCATATGCCGAAAATATGGTACATAGGGCTGAGTATCGGCATCTTTCTTGCCCAACTCGTCATCTTGGAAAAATTAGAACACCCGCCCTCCGACGTCAACGCGCACAACAGCAAAATGCTGCGTAACGATATGGGTTTCTTCATTTTATTGTGTGTCGGGCTATTGGCTGTCTTTATGATATGGTCCCTTATCGCTTCCCCTGTCCCCATTTGGGGCATCCTTTCATTTGACGATATGGTTTCCATAGGGGAAATGAACGGATCAATTGGCACGATGGACATCGATGAAATGGGCGAAATCAGCGAGCCGGATGAAAGTGCCATGATGGCTGAAGACTATGGTGATGAAATGGACGGACACGCCGTAATAGACGAAACAGATGAAATGTATGAAAGTCCCGATACCGCCTTTGATGTTTCTCCGTTCGCCACCTCGTTAGATTGGCTTAAAATCATCTCAGCCCTGACTTTTAAAGCAGGATTGATTTGGCTGTGTTACCGTTCCGTCAAAGGGCTGTACTTCACCATAAAAAACCGTCCCGTTTCCCATAAATGGATTTAAAATCCCAACTGTCCCGACGGCAGAGGCCGTCTGAAAAATCGACTTAACACTTACCAGGAGTAAAACATGCAGACAAACACCTTATTCAAAACCCTTTCCGCCGCCGCGCTCGCCGTAGTACTCGCAGCCTGCGGCGGCCAAAAAGACGGCACACCTGCAGCATCCGCCGCATCGCCTGCCGCCGACAATGGCGCGAAAAAAGAAATCGTCTTCGGCACGACCGTCGGCGACTTCGGCGACATGGTCAAAGACCAAATCAAACCTGCGCTGGAGAAAAAAGGTTATACCGTCAAATTGGTCGAATTCACCGACTACGTCCGCCCCAACCTCGCTTTGGCAGAAGGCGAGCTGGACATCAATATTTTCCAACACAAGCCTTATTTGGACGACTTCAAAAAAGAACACAAATTAGACATCACCGAAGTCTTCCAAGTGCCGACTGCGCCTTTAGGTCTGTATCCGGGCAAACTGAAATCGCTGGACGAAGTCAAAGACGGCAGCAGCGTTTCCGCGCCTAACGACCCGTCCAACTTCGCCCGCGCGCTGGTAATGTTGAACGAATTGGGCTGGGTTAAGTTGAAAGACGGTGTGAATCCGCTGACCGCTTCCAAAGCCGACATCGCCGAAAACCTGAAAAACATCAAAATCGTAGAACTTGAAGCCGCACAACTGCCGCGCAGCCGCGCCGACGTCGATTTCGCCGTTGTTAACGGCAACTACGCCATGAGCAGCGGCATGAAGCTGACCGAATCCCTGTTCCAAGAACCGAGCTTCGCCTACGTCAACTGGGCAGCCGTCAAAACCGCCGACAAAGACAGCCAATGGCTCAAAGACGTAACCGAAGCCTACAACTCCGACGAGTTCAAAGCCTACGCGCGCCAACGCTTCGCAGGTTACAAATACCCTGCCGCCTGGGGTGAAAACGCAGCAGCCGGTGCGAAAGCCGAAGCCGCTTCTACCGCTTCGGCAGCAAGTGCCACAGCAGCCTCCGCAGCCAACTCCGGTGCTTCCGCAGCAAAATAAACTGTAAGCCCTAAAGTAAAAGGTCGTCTGAAACCCCAAATCAGGTTTCAGACGACCTTTTTGCCGTATATGGCGGTCAAATATAGTGGATTAAATTTAAATCAGGACAAGGCGACAAAGCCGCAGACAGTACAGATAGTACGGAACCGATTCACTTGGTGCTTCAGCACCTTAGAGAATCGTTCTCTTTGAGCTAAGGCGAGGTAACGCCGTCCTGGTTTAAAGTTAATCCACTATACATTCAACGCAAAGCAACGTGCCCCAATCTTACGATGACGGTTATTCGTCTTTTATTTTGCCGCGCAAACTCAAGGTTTGCCTTACCGGATGCGAATAGGTGTCTTTTTCCGCCGTCAGTTCCAACTCCAGCTCCGTCAGTTTTTGCAAATACTCGGAAGCTTTAACCATCGGCTCTTTTGTCAATTCTTCAAACTGCTTTTTCGCCTCATCAAACCGGCTCAGTTTGCGCAACATTTCTCCGCGCACAAGCTTGGTATTCACACGTTTTTCAGCCGGCAGGCTGTCATCTTTCAAAGTCAAATCGGCGTAATGCAGGACTTTCTCCAGATCTTGCTGATGACCGCCCAGCCAGCTGGCATGCAAAAATATCGACATCATTTGTTCTGCGTTTTGATTTTCGCCTGCCAACTCCAACATCACCCCCGCCAACCTTTGCGCGGAAGCCTTTTCAGCCACCTGCTTGAGATAAGCCTCGCTTCGGATAACTTTTTCATACTTATCCAATTCTTGTTGCGTAAAGTCGTCCTTAAACATGACAAACTTATTGCTCGGACAAACCGGAATGGGGGCTGGCGCCATAACCATACCTACCGGCTCCAAATCAGTCTTCATATCGATCGAAAAGCCCGACATTACCATAACCGATGTGAATTTTTCGCCGCCTATCGGGCAAGTATGCTCGACCGGACGCGTAGTCAGCGCATGGGCATGCGTACAAACGGCAAGTGACAAGACGAATGCTGAAAGTTTGATTTTCATTGGGAATTCCTTAATATTTGCGTATTTAAAGCGGCATAAATCTTGTTTTGCCTGCCCAAAATTTGAATTTATAGTGGATTAACTTTAAACCAGTACAGCGTTGCCTCGCCTTAGCTCAAAGAGAACGATTCTCTAAGGTGCTGAAGCACCAAGTGAATCGGTTCCGTACTATCTGTACTGTCTGCGGCTTCGTCGCCTTGTCCTGATTTAAATTTAATCCACTATATCGTCAAAAAAGGGAATTCTAATCACAAAGAACCCATATCCGCAAACAATAAAGGCTTGCACCAGACTTTAAGCCTGACCGCAAGCCCCTTCTTTCACATACCGTGATTGATTCACGCTTCCGCCGATTTGCCGGTCACTTTTTCAAACGCTTGAATCAGCCTTCCAACCACGGCATCTTCGCCAAACTCGTTCAAACAATCCGCACGCAATTTTTCCGCCGAAAATTTCTCGCGTTCTTCATACATCCGAATCAGTGCCTCGCTCAATGCTTCTATATTTTCAGTCGGAATCAGATAACCATTATTTTCATTAACTATCGACTGAGGTCCGCCGCACATTGTCGCAATGACCGGCAAGCCTTGTGACAGTGCTTCGATAAACACCACGCCGAACGTTTCCACACGGCTGGCGAGTACAAAAGCATTGCTATGGCGCATCAAATCCAAGACCTCTTCCGTTTTCAAAGCACCCAAAAAGGTGACGGCATGACCGATGCCCAACTCATCAACCAAACGGCGCAGATTCGCTGCTTCCACGCCATTGCCGCCGATTTTGAGTTTAAGGAAGGGGTATTTCTCCAAAGCTTTGGCAAAGGCAGGGAGCAATAAATCATGCCCTTTCAGATGACGCAGATGGGAGACGGAACAAAACGTGAAATCCTGATGGGACTTATCGAAAGGCTCGAACGGACGCGCAAAGTTATCGCCCAAAATATTTGGCAGATATTCCCAGTCCAATCCGTATTTCTCGCGCAGCAACGCACAAAAATCCTTGCTGACCGCAAAGCGTTCCTGACAATGCTGTGCGGATTCTTTCATGATCGGCCATTGGTTTGGGCGGACGAGATTGCGGGCGATTGCGCTGCTGTGTTCGGTAATCACATAAGGAATACCGTATTTTTTTGAGATTTCATACGCCAAAACGCCGCCAAAATTCATCGTATGCGCATGGAGGACATCAGGCTTGCCGTTTTCCGCCACATACCGCTTAAAAGCCTTCATGCCCGCCCTTACCCAACGGATACGGTCGATATCGACGACGGGGCAATGCGGGAAAAAATACATGCTGTCGTAAACATAAGTATTCAAACCGCCCTGATTGTGATGGCGCATTCCGTAAGGTCCGGTCAGAATACTTTTCCATTCGGTCCGCAAAGAACGGAACAAAGGCGCAATGACCCCTACTTTCAAACCCTTGCGCTGCAAAGCCTGCGCCTGCAAACGGAAGAAAATCCCGTCCACATCGGTTTCAGATTTCGGATACCACGATGGAAGAACGACAACATGCATTTTTTACTCCTTACACCAACCCTGCCAAAGACAATCTGCATCATTGCCCACAAAGTCAAAAAATATAAAAATCAATAATTTGGTTATATTATAAATAACAGTACATTTTCAAGTGATTATAAACAACAGCATTACAACTCAAAGCATGAATTAAACCATATATATGACAAAGTACTCAAACTGCAAGTTAAAAAAATCTCCCTATTTTTTCAAGCAACTGATTTAAATTGAAATAATATATGACATATAACAACACATTGAAAACTACGCATCGCCAAACCATTTCATCACGCGCATTGGCTTAATAAATACGGCTCTTCAAAAAGCCGACATTTTCCGTTTCAGACGACCCATAGGCTAAACAACGGCAAGACCATGATTGTTTATAGTGGATTAAATTTAAACCAGTACGGCGTTGCCTCGCCTTAGCTCAAAGAGAACGATTCTCTAAGGTGCTGAAGCACCAAGTGAATCGGTTCCGTACTATTTGTACTGTCTGCGGCTTCGTCGCCTTGTCCTGATTTAAATTTAATCCATTATAGTTCCCCTCGCTCGATAATCCATTTTCATTCACAGCACAGAGCCGACTGGAATCACCAACCGTCTTTGCCTTGAAGCTAAACAATAAAAAGGTCGTCTGAAATCTCGTATTTGATTTTTCAGACGACCTCTCAGTCATAGCGAAAAGGTTATGCGTATGACGAAACCTTTTCAGACGACCTCATCAAACAGCAAACATGAATTTTACCGTTTTAAGCTGTCGTTACAGTCCATCAAGCATCCACCGGCTTCCAGTCCGCACCTTTTACCGGCGGCAACCAAGATTGCGTACCGCTGGCGGAAAATTCCCACAGGATGTCGGGCAAGCCGTAATGGTCGGCGCGCATCGGGTCGAGTTGCGTTTCGATTTCGGCTTCGCGGCCTTCGCTGATTTGTGTGGCGATGTGCGGATTGATCATGACGGTTTTGCCCAATGCGATAAATTCCGCCCAGCCGGTTTCAAACGCCGCCAGAATATCGTCGGCGGTAAACAGGTTGCCCACGCCGATAAGAGGCAGCTTGCCGTTGATGCGGTCGTGGATAAACTGCATACGGGTTTGCGCCGTATCGCCGCCGCGTCGGATTTTCTTGTCGAATTCCCACAAGGAAACGTGCAGGTATTGCAACGGCTTTTGCACCAAGGCGTCAATCAACGCGCCCGTTTCAGCCATGGTCAGCCCATCTTCGCCTGCTTCTTCGGGCGAGAAACGGTAACCGATGATGAAATCGTTGCGCTGGTGTTTTTCACGGACGGCGGCAACGGCATCGACGACGGCGAGCGGGAAGTGCATTCTGTTTTCCAAGCTGCCACCCCATTGGTCGTTGCGGCGGTTGCTTTGGGCGGAGTAAAACTGTTGGATTAAATAGCCGTTCGCGCCGTGGATTTCCACGCCGTCAAAGCCTGCGCGAAGTGCCAAATCGGCAGCTTGGGCGAAGGAGGCGATGAGTTCTTCCACTTCTGCAGCACTCGCTTCACGCGCTCCATCCTTTTCGCTGGCGGACGCACTGATTTTGTCGCGACGGTTGAGTTCTACCATCGCTTGGGAGCCGCCGTGATGGATTTGCAAAATCGCTTTCGCGCCTTGTTTTTGAATGATTCGGGCGGTTTCTTTCAGGCTGTCGAGGCAGTTTTCGCCCGTAGCTTCGGGCTGTCCGCGAAAGGCTTTGCCGCCTTCTTGAACCAAAGTGGCGGCGGAGATAAAGAGCCCCATATCGCCTGCGCGGTTGCCGAGAAACGCGCGCTCTTGGTCGCTGATTAAACCGTCGGCGTGCGAGCCGAAATGGGTCATGGGCGCAACGGCGAGGCGGTTTTTGACGGTTACGCCATTGTTGAGTGTGAAAGATTGGAACAGCGGAGCGTATTTGGGATTCATTTTGTTCTGTCGAAATTAATAACTTCGACATAATTGGGACAAATATGGAATTATCAAGAACGAGGTCGTCTGAAAAACACGATTTCGACGAAACGGAATGTTTTCAGACGACCTTTTGGCGATACGCCTAACAACGATTACCAGAGGTAGGTTACGCTGGCGCCGCCGCCCGCACCGCCTTTCGCCGCGCCGACTGCCGAGCCTTTAACCAGCCATTTACCGCTGGCGGATACTTTGGAAATACCTACGGCGTAGCCGCTTTTACCTCGCCAGATACCGCTTGCGACGGAAACCGCGCCTTGTCCCGGCTGATATGCCTGTCCGAGGCTGCCGACCGCGATTGCAGCGGCGGAGCCTGAATCGGCGCGCTCTTCAAGTTTGTCCATACGGACTTTGGCTTCGTTGCGCAAAGTGGCGATTTGGGTTTGATGATTGCTCTCGGCTGCGGCAAAGCTGTTTTGGGTTTGGCGGGCAAGGCTCTTCACTTGGGCAACGTTGACCGCGTCCGTATCCTCCTTACCCGCAGCAACATTGGTAATCTGGCGGCTGTTTTGTTCGCTGCCGACAGATACCGCGCCTAAAGTCGATACCCATGTTTTGCCTGTTTCCGTACTTGCCGCGCCGGTAGCAAAATCATGACCTGCAACGCCTGCCGCAGTATCGGCAACGCTGTCCGTACCGAGTGCCACGGAGTTTTGCTGACGCGCTTCTGCTTTGTAGCCCAAAGCAGCGGATTTTTCCTCAAATGCGGAAGCACCTGCGCCCAAAGCCGTTCCGCCGGATTTCCGTACCCGTGCGCGCGTGCCTGCGGCAAGACCGTTGAGTGCGGTGGACGAAGATTCCACGCCCAATGCCACGCTGTTGGTTTCTTCGGCAACCGCGCGCGTACCGACTGCAACCGCCTGATAACCGTTTGCCTCGGCAGCAGATGCCAGCGCAACCGCCTGCGTACCGTTGGCTTTTGCCCTATCCCCGACAGCAGTGGAACTGAGTGCATTGGCTTCGCTGCCGCGTCCAAACGCAACCGCATCAATGTCGCCAGCCTTCGCGCTTTCGCCGACCGCGATAGAACGCAAACCCGTTGCCTGCGACATCAAACCGACCGCCACCGACTGCCCACCGGAAGCCTTCGATGCGCCGCCGACGGCAATATCGTTGGTTCCTTTTGCATTCGCCCTGAAACCGACGGCAACCGTCCGCAATGCTTCCGCCTTAGCCTCGCTGCCAAATGCCGACGCGCTCAAACCCGAAGCGCTTGAATCATAGCCGGCAGCAACAGACTTATAACCCGCCGCAGCTGCTTTATCGCCCAACGCAGTCGCATTCTCCCCCGCCTTCGATTCTTTGCCCAATGCGGCAGAACCGTTTTTGTGCATCGCTCCTGTCGCAATACCTTCAGCAACACAAACATTTGCAAAAACAAGGGACAACACCAAACACAGCGGTTTGACGGATAAGTTTAGTTTCATCTTTTCATTCTCCAAATTTGAATTTTTAACAATACTAACTAATCCCAAATAGTTATATTTAATTACTTAGAATTAGTTATATTGTATAGTATTATTACAATATTATTAATTATATGTAATTAATATTTGATTTGAATCATCTGAAGAAAATGATAAGCAAGGTTTATATAGTGGATTAAATTTAAATCAGGACAAGGCGACGAAGCCGCAGACAGTACAGATAGTACGGCAAGGCGAGGCAACGCCGTACTGGTTTAAAGTTAATCCACTATAGAATGTACGCAACCCATTCAGATCAATAGAACCCAATCATCTAAAAAGGTCGTCTGAAAACACGGTTTCGGAGAAACGGAATGTTTTCAGACGACCTTTTATATCGGCAAAAAAAAGGCGATACCTTTCAGTACCGCCAAAGCTGCTTTGGTGATGAAACTGGTTATTTCGAGGCGCAGCGGAAGCCTAGGTTGTGCAGGACGTATTTGGATTGCAGGCTGGTGCGTATGCCGTAGCGCAGGAAGGCGGCGTAATTCGATGGGTCGCTGGAGCCTACGGATGCGCCGCTGCAAAACATTTGCGTATCGGCATTGCCAGACGAGAGCAGGCTGCTGTTGAAGTCTTCCGTCCATTCCCAAATCAAGCCGTGCATATCGTAAATGCCCCAGTAGTTGGGTTTGCTTTTGCCGACATCGCGCAAGCCGTTTCTGCCGCCGTCTGCATACCAGTCAAGAATGGTACGGTTGTAGCCCGGTTCGGCAGAACCGTTTTTCTGTGTGGCAGAGGCAAGTCCGGCAAATTCCCATTGGTCTATGGTCGGCAGGCGTTTGCCTTGCGCAGTACAGTAGGCATTGGCGGCAAACCAAGATACGTTGGTTACCGGATGTTTCAGTTCGTTGGGTTTGGGCGCGTAGCTGTTGCTGCCGGTTTTAACCCAGTGTTTGAGGTAGGCAGGCTCGGCTTGTTTGGAGCTGACTTTGCCTTTTTGCCACTGCGGGTGTTTTTTGACAAACTCTGCAAATTCGGCATTGGTAACGGGATATTTGTCGATTTGGAAGGGTTTGACTTTAATGAGGTTTGTTTCTTTCTTCAGATAGAGCGGGCGATAGCTGCCACCTTCAACTTTTGCCATTTCGGCTGCCGCTGCACTGCCGCTTGCGACAAGGGTAAAGAAGGCGAGGAGTGGTATGAGTTTCATAACGGGCTTTCTCATCTGAATACGGAGTATTAGGCTCTGATTATATAGCGAAACCGGATAAAAATCCTTAAAAGCCGTCTGATTATTGTGCTTTGGGCTTGTCGGTTCGTGCATATAGTGGATTAACTTTAAACCAGTACGACGTTGCCTCGCCTTAGTTCAAAGAGAACGATTCTCTAAGGTGCTGAAGCACCAAGTGAATCGGTTCCGTACTATCTGTGCTGTCTGCGGCTTCGTCGCCTTGTCCTGATTTAAATTTAATCCACTATACTTGAAACTGGTTTTTCAGACGACCTTCGATACTTGATAGGTCGTCTGAAAAACCAATCTTTCGATTGGTTGTGGAAGAAAGCCACTGTTGTCCTTGCATCAGCCGGAACAGCAGTGGCTTTTTTCTGTCTCTACGCCGAGATGACTGGATTAGTAGCCGCCTTTACCTGCAGATGCTGCGGAAGCAGGCGCTGCTGCGGAAGATGCAGGGGCAGCCGGAGCTGAAGCGGCAGGGGCTGAAGCCGCACCGCTACCTGCATAGGCTTTGTCTTCCAGTTTTTTGGTCATGATTTCAGGGTTCTCTGCGCCCTCTACTTTCAATTGACCCAAAGCACCTTTGTTGAACGCACGGAAGAGAGAGTGGTCAACCACAGTGTAGCTGCCCGGGATGTCGGCTTTAAATTCGATAATCGCTGCACCACCGGCAGGAATCAGGGTGCTTTGTACGTTTTCGTTGATCAGTTTGCCGCCTTCTACGTAAACTTTGTCGAAGATCTCACCGATAACGTGGAAGGAGGAAACGAGGTTCGGACCACCGTTACCAACGTACATACGGACGGTTTCGCCTGCTTTGGCTTTCAGGGCGTTGTCGCCGGCGATAGCGCCTACGTGACCGTTAAATACAACGTATTCAGGTTGTTCGGCGATGGCTTTGTCCATATCGAACGGTTGCAGGCCTTGCGCACCTTTTTTACCTTTGGTGTAGAAGTCGCCTTGTACGATGTAGAACTCTTTGTCCACTTTAGGCAGACCTTCTTTAGGTTCAACCAAGATCAGACCGTACATACCGTTGGCAATGTGCATACCGACAGGGGCAACGGCACAGTGGTAGATATACAGACCGGGTTGCAGGGCTTTGAAGCTGAATGTAGAAGTACGGCCCGGAGCAGTGAAGCTGGCTTCTGCACCACCGCCTTGACCGGTAGCAGCGTGGAAGTCAACGTTGTGCGGTACGGTAGAAGACGGGTTGTTAGAGAATTCGACTTCTACGGTATCGCCTTCGCGTACGCGGATCATGCGGCCCGGAACGTCGCCGTTAAATGTCCAATAGTGGTATTCCACGCCATCGTCCATTTTCATGGTTTTTTCGACGGTTTCCATTTTCACGCGGACACGTGCAGGATGGTCGCGGTCGATGGCAGGCGGAACTTCAGGAGCGTGGGTAGTTACCGCGTCGATAACAGGCAGCTCGGCAGCGGGGGTTTCGGCAGCAGCTTGAGCACCGGAAGCAGGAGCCTCGGAAGCTGCAGGAGCGGAAGCGGAAGCGGTTTGCTCGGCAGGTTTTTGGGCAGCTTGCTCACCACAGGCGGCTAAAGCAAAAACTGAAGCAATGATTGCAGCTAAAGCTTGGCGTTTCATAGTTGTCATTTCCTTTAATAACTATTTTAAGAAGGTCAGGGTATATTTTTTCAACCTTTGTCGTCCGCGGCATACCGCTTTCGGCTCTTTCAAACCGCCTTATTCCGGGTCGTCTGAAAGGCATCTCTTGTGAACTTTTGTAGGATTATGTAGGTGGTTTTACCGCTATATCTTGACTTAAATCAATTAATTCATCAAAGATGAACTTTTACTACCTGTTTTACTACTTAATAACTAGATAAAACTACATCAAATCGTCTATTATTGTTCACATGTTTTATCCAATTCTTTACAAAAATGCCATCGTATTTTTGATAATAAGAATTATTATTGACTATATATCTGTTTTTTAAAGATTGTTGTTAAGAGAATATTTCTTTTGCCTGAAAAGAGTGCTACAATCTTTAACATTCATATAGTATGAATTTATAAGCAACCACTTTTTACCAAAATAAGGAGTTCTGAAATGGGACAGTACAAGAAGCTATGGTACTTGCTGTTTGCCGTCCTGGCAGTCTGCTTTACCATTCTTGGTTACATGGGCAGCGAGGTTTATAAAAAAGCCCCGCCTTACCCTGAGAAAGTCGTTTCGGCATCAGGCACGCAGCTGATGACTAAAGACGATATTTTGGCAGGTCAATCAGCCTGGCAAACCACCGGCGGTATGGAAGTCGGTTCCGTATTGGGACACGGCGCATACCAAGCTCCCGACTGGACAGCCGACTGGCTGCACCGCGAGCTTGTCGCATGGTTGGATTTGACTGCGCAAGAGACTTACGGCAAAAAATTCAACGAAGTTTCTCCTGAAGAACAAGCCGTACTGAAAACCCGCCTTGCCGACGAATACCGCAACCAAAGCCGTATTAAAGAAGACGGCAGCGTCGTTATCAGCGATACCCGTGTCAAAGCCATTGAGAGCATCCTGCCTTACTACCACGGCGTATACAGCGACGATCCCGCCCTTCAGACGACCCGCGAACACTTCGCAATGAAAAACAACACATTGCCAAGTAAAGAAGCGCGTGAAAAACTGTTCAACTTCTTCTTCTGGACTTCATGGTCTGCCTCGACCAACCGTCCTGACGAAACTTTCACCTACACCAACAACTGGCCGCACGAGCCTCTGATCAACAACGTACCGACTACTGAAAACTACATGTGGTCGTTCACCAGCGTTGTATTGCTCTTGATGGGTATCGGCTTGCTGATGTGGGGTTACTCCTTCCTGACCAAACACGAAGAAGTAGAAGTTCCGACTGAAGACCCGATTTCCAAAGTACAGCTGACTCCTTCCCAAAAAGCATTGGGCAAATACGTCTTCCTGACAGTCGCCCTGTTTGTGGTACAAGTGTTGCTGGGCGGTCTGACTGCACACTACACCGTCGAAGGTCAAGGTTTCTACGGCATCGACGAAGCACTGGGCTTCGAAATGTCCGACTGGTTCCCTTACGCATTGACCCGTACTTGGCACATCCAATCCGCCATCTTCTGGATTGCAACCGGCTTCCTGACAGCAGGTCTGTTCTTGGCTCCGATTGTTAACGGCGGCAAAGATCCCAAGTTCCAACGCGCCGGCGTAAACTTCCTCTATATCGCCCTGTTCATCGTAGTCGGCGGTTCTTATGCAGGTAACTTCTTCGCCCTGACCCACATCATTCGCCCCGATCTCAACTTCTGGTTCGGACACCAAGGTTACGAATACCTCGATTTGGGCCGTTTCTGGCAACTCCTGCTGATGGTCGGTCTGCTGTTGTGGCTGTTCCTGATGTTGCGCTGCACCATCTCCGCCTTTAAAGAAAAAGGCGTGGACAAAAACCTGCTGGCAATCTTCGTTGCCTCCATGGTCGGTGTCGGCGTGTTCTACGCACCCGGTCTGTTCTACGGCGAAAAATCCCCGATTGCCGTTATGGAATACTGGCGCTGGTGGGTAGTTCACCTGTGGGTAGAAGGCTTCTTCGAAGTATTCGCTACCGCAGCCTTTGCCTTCATCTTCTACAACATGGGCTTCGTCCGCCGCAGTACCGCTACCGCATCCACTCTGGCTGCCGCCGCCATCTTCATGTTGGGCGGTATCCCGGGCACACTGCACCACCTGTACTTCTCCGGCTCTACCTCCGCCTCTATGGCAATCGGTGCCTGCTTCTCCGCATTGGAAGTCGTACCGCTGGTATTGCTGGGTCGTGAAGCTTACGAACACTGGTCTTACCAACACCTGTCCGAATGGGCGAAACGCCTGCGTTGGCCGCTGATGTGCTTCGTAGCAGTTGCCTTCTGGAACATGATCGGTGCCGGCGTATTCGGCTTCCTGATTAACCCGCCGATTTCCCTGTTCTACATCCAAGGTCTGAACACTACCGCAGTTCACGCACACGCAGCCTTGTTCGGTGTGTACGGCTTCTTGGCACTGGGCTTCGTATTACTGGTTGCCCGCTACCTGAAACCAAACGCACATTTCGACGACAAACTCATGACTTGGGGCTTCTGGCTGCTCAACGGCGGCTTGGTCGGCATGATCGCCATCAGCCTGCTGCCTGTCGGCGCGATTCAAGCATACGCTTCCATCACTCATGGCCTGTGGTATGCCCGTAGCGAAGAATTCCTGCAAATGGAAATCCTCGACACCCTGCGCTGGGTACGTACAGCAGCCGACTTGATCTTCATCGGCGGCGCAATCTGCGTAGCCATCCAAGCAACCAAAATCGTATTCAGCCGCGATAAATAAATCCTAGCTTGAATGCAATCAAAAGGTCGTCTGAAAATTTTCAGACGACCTTTTTTAATGCCTGCCTACTTTCATTTCAGCAACACACCACCCCCGTTTAACCGCCATATGCACAGAATGTCCTTCTTTGCCCACCTATCCCTACCCTACTCCCCGCCCTCCTCCAACAACTTGAATTCCTTCCCTGCCCGCAGCATCCGCCCGCCCTGTTTTCCCTATTTTTCAGACGACCCCAATGCCGTTTAGAAAACAAGGTCGTCTGAAACCGAAAACAAACAGAACACAGACAACAAAAAACCGCCCATCAAAGCGCGGTCGGTTTTAAAAAGGTTTTTGTCGGAACGGGAAACGAAAGGCTTTTCAGACGACCTCTGAACATTTAGGGGTCGTCTGAAAAAACAAATCAATCAGTAACGGTAATCAGGATGGCGGGAACAGCCTGAATAACGAATGACACATTCTTTAGAATATTTACTACATTTGGCTAACGCATTTTGTTCAGCTTTATCTACATAATCATTACCAGACCACCCTATACCACCTTTGCCTTCTTCCTTCCCGCCTACAGCAACAGCCGCACAAGTATTAAGATATTCATGTGTCAACCGGCAACCTTTACCATCACGGGCAATCGGATTTTCACCGCCGCCAGCCCTGATACAACTTTCCAATGCTTCCTTATTAGCAGAGCGATAACCTCTAGTGTTATTTTCAGAATAACCAACAGCTCGATTTACTGGATTAAAATAAATCGCTCCCCAACGGTCCGGTACTCTATACACCCGTCGAGAAGACGAACTGCCGCCTCCCCAACCGCACGCGCTGCCATCGACAGTTTGGCAATAACCGTCAGTCGGATTCCCTCCCAAAGGGTTGCCCAAGGCGGTAAAACTATTCAATGCCATCAATATCAAAAAAATCTTCTTCATCTTTATACCTCTTAATCTTTCACGCTATTCGTTTCTCTCAAAACCTTACCACATAACTCAGCATCGCTTTCGACCCTATCGCTGCAAAATAAGTTTTCAGACGACCTTTTAGCATTTAGAGGTCGTCTGAAAAATAAATCACTCAATAGCGGTAATCAGGGTGGCGGGAACAGCCTGAATATTTAATGACACATTTATCAGAATATTCACTACATGCAGCTAAGGCTTTTTGTTCAGCTTTCTCTAAATTATCATCACTTTTTACACCAGCCCCACCATTGCCAACAACGCCTCCAATGGCAACCGCGCTACAAGAATTACGGACTTCCGTCATCCTGCGACAACCTTTGCCATCGCTGGCAATAGGGTTCTTTCCTCCTCCCGCTTTAATGCAATTTGCCAAAGCTTCTTTATTGGCGGAACGATAGCCTTCAGTATTATTTTCAGAATAACCTATTGCTGCATTTGCAGGATTTACGTAAATAGCCCCCCAACGGTTCGGCACTTTATATATCCGACGCGCCTGCCCTCCTGACTGACTATTACCACTACACCCCGCCAAGTCCGGTCTTTGAATACAAGGATTCATCACAGGATCGTTAATCGCATTCAATCCGTCGGCTAAAACAAAGGGGCTAACCTGCATTGCCAACAACATCAAAAATATCTTCTTCATCTTTATACCTCTTAATCTTTTCCGCTATTCGTTTCTCTCAAAACCCTGCCGCATAACCCGGCATCGTTTTTGACCCTATCGCTGCAAAATAAGTTTTCAGACGACCTTTGAACATTTGGGGTCGTCTGAAAAATAAAATCACTTAATAACGGTAATCAGGATGGCGCGAACAGCCTGAATAACGGATAACACATTCATTGGAATGTTCTCTGCAATATTCAAGTGCTTCTGCTTCCGCTTTTTTTACATAAGCATTACTACTCCACCCTAGACCACCTTTACCTTCTTCCTTACCACCCACTGCAAACGCTGAACAAGTATTACGAAACTCATTCATTACTCGACAGCCTTTACCATCACGAGCAATCGGATTTTGACCGCCACCGGCTTTAATACAACTTGCCAATGCCTCTCGACGGGCAGATCTTTCGCCTTCGGTATTATTTTCCGAATAACCCACCGCACGATTGACGGGATTAAAGTAAATCGCTCCCCAACGGTTCGGCACTTTATATATCCGACGTGCCTGCCCTCCTGACTGATTATTACCACTACACCCCGCCAAGTCCGGTCTTTGAATACAAGGATTCATTACAGGATCGTTAATCGCATTCAATCCGTCGGCTAAAACAAAGGGGCTAATCTGCATTGCCAACAACATCAAAAACATCTTCTTCATCTTTATACCTCTTAATCTTTTCCGCTATTCGTTTCTCTCAAAACCCTGCCGCATAACTCAGCATCGCTTTCGACCCTATCGCTGCAAAATAAGTTTTCAGACGACCTTTTAGCATTTAGAGGTCGTCTGAAAAATAAAATCACTTAATAACGGTAATCAGGATGGCGGGAACAGCCTGAATAATAGATCGTGCATTTATAAGAACGACCTTTCTCACAAGCAGCAATAGCTTGTTGTTCCGCATCTTCCAATAAAACAGCACTCCGTGCAGCTCCTCGATTTTTTCCACCCAATGCAATCGCTCCACAGGCATTGCGATATTCGGTCATCAAACCACATCCTTCACCATTTTCATCTTTCGGGTCTTGACCTCCTCCAGCTTTAATACAGTTTTGCAAGGCTTCTTTATTAGCAGAACGGTAGCCTTTGGTATTGTTTTCAGAATGCCCTACTGCACGGTTTGCTGCATTGTAATAAATCGCCCCCCAACGATTAGGAATATTGATAACCCGACGTGCCTGCCCTCCTGACTGGTTATTACCGCTACACCCCGCCAAGTCCGGTCTTTGAATACAAGGATTCATTACAGGATCGTTAATAGCATTCAATCCGTCGGCTAAAACAAAGTGGCTAACCTGCATTGCCAACAACATCAAAAATATCTTCTTCATCTTTATACCTCTTAATCTTTTCCACTATTCATTTCTCTCAAAACCCTGCCGCATAACTCGGCATTGCTTTCGACCTTATCGCTGCAAAATAAGTTTTCAGACGACCTTTGAATATTTGGGGTCGTCTGAAAATTCATTTAGTAACGAAGGTAGTCGGGATGGCGGGAACAGCCTGAATAGCGGATGGTACACTTATGCGTCGTGAAATTACTACATTTAGCGATAGCTTCTTCCTCTGCTCTTTTTAAAGAAGAATCACTATGTCCAGCAGCACCACCATCTCCAACTACACCTCCTATGGCAATAGCACTACAAGAATTACGATTTTGGGTCATCAGATCGCACCCTTTCCCGTTACGTCCAATTGGATTCTTACCCCCACCTGCCTTGATACAATTTGCTAAAGCCTCTTGTCTTGCAAATTCTTCACCCTTGGTGTTATTTTCAGAATACCCGATAGCCAAATTAGCACTATTTAAATAAATAGCGCCCCAGCGATCAGGGATATTAATCACTTGCCTTGTTTGTCTCATAGGAGCATTACCTCCCGCGCAACCCGGCAAGTCGGGATGATAGACACAAGGATTGCTCATTTCGTTTGCGTTCGCGAAACTGCTTAAAATCATGGCAGCTATTAATAATATATGCTTCATCGGTTTATTCCTTATTTTTGAACATCAATCATATTCTTACTTTACCCTGTTCCCCAAACAACCCAGTCAAAATCAGACGGGCTGTTCCCATTTTATAGTCTATCGTTACACAATAAAGCTTCAGACGACCCCTAAGCCTTCAAGGGTCGTCTGAAAAAACAAATCAATCGACAATGCTGCCGTATTGCTTTGTGAAGCTTACAAAACGCCTTGATGGGCGGTATCGTGTCCCAAAGCGGTCAGGAATTGCGACATGTTGTATGTTTCGCCTGAAGCGGCAAACTTGAACGCGTCTACGGTATCGCCGCCATCTGAGGAGTGGACGGCATCCAAGACGGTCAGGGTGTCGTCGCTGCCTTTGAGTTTGAGCACCCAGTTCTCTTTGTTGTTTCCTGCTTTATTGATTTCCAAATCGATGTCTTTCAGCGTCAGATTGCCTGAGAACAATACGGTATTGTCCTCGCCACTTGCGTTCAGTGACAATTTGTCATGCCCGCTGCCTTTGCCGAAGGTAATCGTATTGGCATAGCTGCCGCCGGAAATGGTGTCATTGCCTGCGCCGGCATCAATGGTGCTGTCGTGTCCGACTTTGACGGTATCGTCGCCGCTGCCGCCGATAAAGGTGGTTTTGCCGCCGTAGTTGCCTGAAACGCTGACGGTATCGCCGTTGTCGGTGCCGTGAATAATGCGGTTGGAGCCTTCGTACAGCCGTTGTTCAAAGGTATCGGTGTCGTCATTCAGGTATTGAATAATCGTGCCGTCTTTGCGGACATGGGATACTTTCAAACCGAAATGTTCGATGATTTGTTCCGTGCTGTATGTGCCGTTGTCGAATTGAAACTCGGATATGGCGCCTTGCGAACCCATTTGGTTTTTAATCGTCAATACGTCGTTGCTGCCTTTGATAGAAACGGTCCATGTGTTGCCGTTCAGACGAGGCACAGTGACGAAGTCGTAGGGTTCGGGCATATAGTCGATGCCGTTTTTATCGTAGCCCTGGGTAACGGAAATGCTTAAGTCATCCAGTGTCAAACCGCCGGTAAATTTTACGGCGTTGCTGATGGAGGTAGGATTGAATTCTTCGTCGATATCGAAACCGAAGTCGAAAATGGTGTCGTGTCCGTATCCTTTGCCGAAGACATAGGTATCGCGCCCATCGCCGCCTTCCAGATAGTCGTCGCCTGCGCCGCCGTCTAGGTAATCGGCTCCGACCCGCGCATACAGTTTGTCATTACCGTTGCCGCCGTACAGTTTGTCGTCTGAAGACCATTCGTTGCCCCAGTAGCTGGTGCCTTCGTCTCGGATGATGTCGTCGCCGTCCATGCCGTAGATCACGTCCCTGCCGTCTGTGCCGGAGCTTAATTCGTCATTAAACTTGCTGCCGACAATCACATCGTCGTTCGGTGTGCCTTCATTTTTGATGCCTTGGTCGGCTTTTCCGGTGTTGACGGCTTTGAGCAGGGTTTCGGCTGTATAGTTTTCGCCGAGGAATTGGAATTGGTTGATGGAAATATGTCCTTGGGCGTCAACTTGGTTTTGAATGGTTGCCGAGCCGTTGGCGGATGTGATTTCCCAGTTTTTGCTGCCGTCGGCATTGTTGATGACGTTTACTTTGATGTCGCTGACACGGAGGTCGTCTGAAAACTTCAGGGTATTGTTGCCTTGATTGTCGATAATCGTATCGTCGCTGCCGTAAATATAGGTGTCGTTGCCTGTTCCGCCTTTCAACATATCTTTGCCTGCTCCTCCGATTAAAGTGTCGTCGCCTGCGTCGCCGTTGATGGTGTCGTTGCCATCGCCGCCGTCCAAATAGTCATTGCCGTCGCCGCCGTTAATGTTGTCGTTGCCGCCCATGCCGTAAACGGTATCGTTGCCGCGGCCGCTGTTGAGTCGGTTGTGTCCGTCGTTGCCGGTCAGGGTGTTATTGCTGTTGTTGCCTGCCGCGTAGATATTGGCGTTGCCGGTCAGGGTAACGTTTTCAACGTGGGTTGAGGCGGTATAAGAAACGCTGCTGATCACGGTATCATTGCCTTCGCCGCTATTCTCAACGACAACATCTTTTGCGTTATCCACATAGTAAGTATCGTCTCCGATGCCGCCGCGCATCATGTCCGCGCCTGCTTTGCCGTCGATGACGTCGTTGCCGACGGTGCCGTTCAGCGCGTCGTTTCCATCCGTGCCTTCAATACGTTCGCCTGCATTGTCGCGTATTTCTACTTGCGCTTGGGTGGCTTTGATGAATTGGTTGAGGTTTAATGTGCCGTTTGCGAAAACAAACCGTTGAACGGAAGGCATATTGCTGCCTTCTTGATATTGATTGGAAATGGTCAGGACGGATTGTGTGTGTTTCACGGCGATACGCCAGTCCTGTCCGCCTTCGGCATTGCGCACGGCGGTAACGGTCAAATCTTCTACACTGAGATCGTCCAAAAAGCGGATGCTGTTGCTGCCTTGGCGGTCGATTACCGTATCTTTGCCGCTTTTCTCGCCAAACAGATAGGTATCGTTGCCTTCCCCGCCTTGTAAAACATCGTTTCCTGCCGCGCCGTCTAGGATATCGTTACCCTCGTCACCGAACAGTTGGTCATTACCTTCCCCGCCGTTGATGTTGTCGTTGCCTGCGCCTCCGTAAACGATATCATTGCCGCGTCCGCTATACAGGCGGTTGTTGCCGCGGTTGCCGACCAGCACATTATCTGAATTGTTGCCCGCGCCATAAATATTGTCCGAACCGGTCAAAACTAAATTTTCAACATTGTTCGGCAAGGTATAGCTGACATTGCTGTAAACCGTATCCTGTCCTTCATTTACCTTTTCCGCAATACTGTCTGCGGTATGGGTAACATAATAGACATCATTGTTTTTTGTTCCTTGGGAAACCTTAGGTTCAGACGACCTTTCCAAAGACGCGGAGTGTGCGACAGATTCTTCAGAAACGATAGTGCGAAAGACTTGTTTTGCATCCATGATATTATTTTTTCCGTGAGCTGACGGTTGCCTATCCGTGGAAATGGGATAAATAACCAGATTAAAGTATCGTAATTTATTAATTGAATCGTTATCCGCAGCCGAACTGCGCGATATTTTTAGACTGCTTTAATATCAACAAGTTCTAACCTTTTACCAAAAAATTATTCAATCGGAATTTATATTTCAATTGATTAACTTGTTTGCCGTCTATGATAAGTTATAGTGGATTAAATTTAAATCAGGACAAGTCGACGAAGCCGCAGACAGTACAAATAGTACGACAAGGCGAGGCAACGCCGTACTGGTTTAAAGTTAATCCACTATAAGTTCAAACTAAGATAAAGCCAGGCAACTGTAAACTTATCCCGCTATAAAATTAAAAAAGGTCGTCTGAAAACCACTTTTCATGGTTTTCAGACGACCTTTTATTTAAGAACAAAGAATTACAGCGAGCGGGCAACTTCGACAATGTCGAAGCATTCCAATTGGTCGCCTTCCATAATTTCGTTGTAGCCTTTGATCATTAAGCCACATTCGAAGCCCATGCGGACTTCTTTGACGTCGTCTTTGTAGCGTTTCAAAGAAGACAGTTCGCCGGTATGGATGACCACGTTGTTGCGGATAAGGCGGATATGGGAATCGCGTTTGACCACGCCGTCGGTAACCATACAGCCTGCGATGTTGCCGACTTTGGATACACTGATGACCTGACGGATTTCGACCATACCGGTAATCTGCTCTTTCTCTTCCGGCGCCAGCATGCCGCTCATGGCTGCTTTAACGTCGTCAATGGCATCGTAAATGATGTTGTAGTAGCGGATTTCCACGTTTTCATTTTCGGCAAGTTTGCGCGAAGAAGCATCTGCACGCACGTTAAAGCCGATGATGAACGCGCCTGAAGCGATGGCAAGGTTGACATCCGATTCAGTAATGCCGCCCACGCCGCTGTGCAATACGTTCACTTTCACTTCGTCGGTGGACAGTTTTTTCAGGCTGCCCGCCAAAGCTTCGTAAGAACCTTGTACGTCTGCTTTGATGATGACTGACAAGGATTGAGCTTGGTTTTCGCCCATGTTGTTGAACATATTTTCCAGCTTCGCCGCCTGCTGTTTGGCAAGGCGAACGTCGCGGTATTTGCCTTGACGGAAGAGCGCGATTTCGCGTGCTTTTTTCTCGTCCGCCAACACCATCGCGTCCTCACCGGCGTTCGGCACGTCGGACAAGCCGAGGATTTCAACCGGAATAGACGGGCCTGCTTCGTTGACGGCTTTACCGTTTTCATCAACCATCGCACGGATTTTACCGAACGCGGTACCGGCAAGCAGCATATCGCCTTTTTTCAGCGTACCGCTTTGCACCAAGAGGGTGGCGACCGCGCCGCGTCCTTTGTCCAGACGGGCTTCGACGATGATGCCTTTCGCAGGCGCATCGACAGGGGCGGTCAGTTCCAATACCTCGGCTTCGAGCAATACGGCTTCGAGCAATGCGTCGATATTGATGCCTTTTTTGGCGGATACGTCGATAAATTGCACATCACCGCCCCATTCATCCGGCACGACTTCGTGCGCAGTCAACTCTTGGCGGATACGCTCAGGGTTGGCGGCTTCTTTATCGATTTTGTTCACGGCAACCACCATAGGCACGCCCGCTGCTTTAGCGTGGGCAATGGCTTCAATGGTTTGCGGCATCACGCCGTCGTCGGCGGCAACCACGAGAATCACGATGTCGGTTGCTTTCGCACCGCGCGCGCGCATGGCGGTGAACGCTTCGTGACCCGGAGTATCCAAGAAGGTAATCACACCGCGCGGGGTTTCAACGTGATATGCACCGATGTGCTGGGTAATGCCGCCCGCTTCGCCTTGTACCACTTTGGCGCGGCGGATGTAGTCCAGCAGCGAGGTTTTACCGTGGTCGACGTGACCCATGACGGTAACCACCGGCGGACGCGGCAGAGCTTCAGCTTCCGCTGCTTCTGCGCCTTCATCCAAGAATGCTTCGGGATCGTCGGCGGCGGCAGGTTTGCCGATGTGGCCGAGTTCTTCCACCACAATCAGGGCGGTGTCTTGGTCGATGGATTGGTTGATGGTAACCATCATGCCCATTTTCATCAGGGCTTTGACCACTTCCACGCCTTTGACTGCCATTTTGTGCGCCAAGTCGGCCACGGTAATGGTTTCGGGAACCAAGACTTCGTGTACGACAGGTTCGGTCGGCGCTTGGAAAGCATGTTGGTTCGGCTCGAGTTTCAGCTTTTTGCCTTTCTTGCCGCCGCGTACGCGCTCGTCGTCGCCGTTGCGGGCATTGCGGTCGCGTCCGCCTTTACCGCCTTTACCTTTGGCGTTGCGGCCTTGGGTGTCATCGTCGCGGTTGTGGCGGTCTTCTTTTTTCGCACGGGCAGGATTGGTGGCTTTGCCTTCTGCCGATGCGGTTTTGGCTTTTTCGGCAGGCTTGCGCTGCTCGGCAGCTTTGGCTTCGGCTGCGGGCTTGGCTTGCTGATCCGCCTGTTGTTTCATGGCTTCGCGGCGCGCCTGACGCTCTTGTTTTTCTTTCAACAATGCTTCTTGATGGGCGCGCAAAGCGGCGGCACGGCGCGCTTCTTCATCGCGTTGCGCTTGCTCTTCCGCGCTGACCACAGGTTGCGGAGCGGCAGGGGCAGCAGGTTTGGCTGCTTTTTTCGCGTCTTTGCCTTTATTACCTTTGTCTTGTTTAGGCTTGGCTTTGCCTTCGGCAGGTTTTTCAGACGACCTTTGGGCAGGTTTTTCTTCAGCCTGAACTGCTTGTGCAGCAGGTTCTGCCGGTTTGTCGTCGGCTTTGCTTTCAGCTGCTTTCACGTCGGCAGGTTTTTCAGCCGCTTCAACAGGTTTCGCTTCTTCCGCTTTGACTTTCGGCTCGGCTTTTGCTGCTTTGGCAGCCTTCAACTTCGCAGCTTCCGCTTCGGCTTTCGCGCGCGCTTCGGCACGGGCGGCGGCCTCAGCTTCGGCTTTCGCCTGTTCTGCGGCTTGGTCTTTCGCTTCTGCCTGCTCGGCTTTTTGCGCCTCAGCTACTGCTTTGGCTTTGGCTTCGGCGGCAAGCTCTTCCGGCGAAGGAATCGTTACGGCGCGGCCGCGTTTGCGTTCGACTTTGACGCCGCCGACGGTGCTGACTTCGGTTTTTTTGCGGCGGATGCTGATGGTTCCACCGTCATTGCCGTTTTTCTTTTTCAGATAGGCGTTCAGCAGTTGCTTGTCGTCCAGCGTCAGGGAATCGCTGCCGCTGTTTTTATTGACGCCGGCTTCTTTCAGTTGTTTCAACAAATCATCGACGGGGCGTTTCAGTTCGGCGGCAAATTGTTCTACGGTTGTGTTACTCATCTGTACCCCCATTAGTTCTCTTCGGTAAACCAGTGTTCGCGGGCGGCAAGAATCACTTTTTTCGCCGCTTCTTCATCTACACCGGTTATTTCAATCAGTTCGTCAACGGCCAGTTCCGCCAAATCGTCGCGGGTGGTTACGCCGGCCTCCGCCAGTTTGCGGAGCATGTCGGAATCTACGCCGTCCAAATTGCGCATGTCGTCTGAAACCTCTTCCAGCTTCTCTTCGGACGCAATAGCCATGGTCAGAATCGCATCGCGGGCGCGGTTGCGCAGGGTTTCGACGATCTCTTCGTCAAAGCCTTCGATGGCGAGCAATTCGGCAGCCGGAACGTAAGCGACTTCTTCCAGCGTGGCAAAACCTTCTTCAACCAAAATATCGGCGGTTTCGTCGTCGATATTCAGATGCGCGGTGAAGAGGTCGCGGATGGCTGCGTCTTCGGCGGCGGTGCGTTCGTCCGCTTCTTCGACAGTCATGATGTTCAACTGCCAACCTGTCAGGTCGGATGCCAAGCGCACGTTTTGACCACCGCGACCGATAGCAAGCGCAAGCTGGTCTTCGGCAACGATCACGTCAACCGCATGTTTGTCATCGTCAATCACAATGCGGCTGACTTCGGCAGGAGACAGCGCGTTCATCACGAACTCGGCAGTTTCAGACGACCACAACACCACATCAATGCGCTCGCCTGCCAATTCGTTGCTGACGGCATTCACACGAGAGCCGCGCACGCCGATACAAGTGCCTTGCGGGTCGATGCGTTGGTCGTTGGCTTTGACCGCCACTTTCGCACGTTGGCCCGGGTCGCGTGCCACTTCGCGGATTTCCAACAAGCCGTCTGCAATTTCAGGTACTTCCATTTCGTACAGCTTCGCGAGGAAATCGCCCGAAGTACGGCTGAGGATAACTTGTTTGCGGCCGGTGTTGCCGATTTCGTCCACACGCAAAAACAGCGCGCGGATACGGTCGCCGCCGCGGAAGTTTTCGCGCGGAATCATTTGTTCGCGCGGAATCAGCGCGTCCAGTTTGCCCGGAACGACTTCGACGATGATGCCGTGACGTTCCACGCGTTTTACCGTACCGGAAACAATGTCTTCCTTAACGGCGAGAAACTCGTTCAGATTTTGCTCGCGCTCCGCATCGCGGATGCGTTGCAGGATGATTTGTTTGGCAGTTTGCGCGGCTTGGCGGCCAAAACCTTCGTTCGGCAGCGTTTCTTCGTAGTAGTCGCCGATTTGAATGTTGGTATCCGGAATTTCTTCTTGGATTTCTTCGATGGTCTTTTCCAGGTCGGGATAGGTGTAATCCTCGTCGGCAACAATCAGCCAGCGGCGGAAAGTATGGTATTCGCCGGTATCGCGGTCGATTTCGACGCGCACGTCCATATGCTCGCGGTCGGCTTTTTTCTTGGCTGCGGTAGAAAGGGCGAATTCCAATGCTTGGAACACCACTTCCGCTTCAACGTTTTTCTCGCTTGCCAACGCTTCGGCAAGTTGCAACATTTCGCGACTCATTTTTTAGAATCTCCAATATCAAGTTTTAAAATTTAAATTCGGGGCGCAGGCGGGCTTTATCGATATTATCCAAGCCGATTTGCGCGGTTTTGCCGTCGAAAGAGAGCGTTACGGTATCATTTTCACAATCCTCGATGCAGCCGATAAAGTTCTTTTGTCCGTCAACCGGCAGGCGGGTTTTGATTTTTGCCTGCTGTCCTGCAAAGCGCACGAAATCGGCGGCTTTTTTCAGCGGCCGGTCAAGGCCGGGGCTGGAAATTTCCAGATTTTTATAATCGATGTCTTCTACCATGAACACGCGGCTCAAATGATTGCTGACAGTCGCGCAGTCTTCGACGGTAATACCGCCTTCTTTATCGATAAAAACACGCAGCGTGCCTTGCGCGGTCAGCTCGAAATCGACCAGTTCGTAGCCCAAACCCGGCAGGGTTTTTTCGAGAATTGTTTGAATATCCATGAATCTCCCTGAGTACATAAACAAAAAAATGGCCCAGTGGCCATTTTTCGTCGGAGTTGAAAAATTGGCTTATTATAACCGCTTTCCACTCAAAAGAAAAGCGTTGATTTATCGCGGCTTTTTTCAGACGACCTCATAGAATGAATATGTCGGATTGCATAAATTAAAACTTAACATTGTTGACAAAAACAGTCGTCTGAAAAATAACTGCTCAAACTTACCCCTTGATAATCATCATATTATTTTCAACCTTTCTTTTTCAGACGACCCCATTTTCCTTCCGTACGGCTTGCACGAAGCACGCCGTCATTCTAAAATCCAAAGCTGTTATCATCGAAACAAAAAGGCCTCGCCATGTCCGCCCGCCCCATCTACAACTTTTCCGCAGGTCCCGCCGTCCTGCCTGAAGCCGTATTGCGTACCGCGCAGCAAGAAATGCTCGACTACAACGGCACAGGCTTCCCCGTCATGGCGATGAGTCACCGCTCGGAAATGTTCCTCAGTATCCTCCATCACGCCGAACAAGACCTGCGCACGCTGCTGAACATTCCTTCCAACTACAAAATCCTGTTCTTGCAAGGCGGCGCGACCACGCAATTCAACATGGTTGCGATGAATCTGGCGCATGGATTCCCGTCCGCCGACGCAGTGGTAACGGGCAACTGGAGCCGCATTGCTTACGAACAAATGAGCCGCCTTACCGATGCCGAAATCCGACTAGCGGCGCACGGCGGCGAACAATTCGACTATACCGCCCTGCCACCCGTCGAAACTTGGGACATAGACAAAAACTCCGCCTTCGTCCACTTCGCCATCAACGAAACCGTCAACGGCCTGCAATACCAAACCGTTCCCAAACTTTCAAACGACCTGCCGCCGCTCGTTTGCGATATGTCCAGCGAAATCCTCTCGCGCGAATTTGACGTTTCCGACTACGGGCTGATTTACGCGGGCGCGCAAAAAAATATCGGTCCTGCCGGCGCAACCGTCGTCATCATCCGAGAAGACCTGCTCGACCGCTGCCCCGACAGCATTCCCGACGTCTTCAACTACCGCTCGCACATCAACCGCGACGGCATGTACAACACCCCGTCAACCTACGCCATTTATATGTCAGGTTTAGTGTTCCGCTGGCTGCTGACACAAGGCGGCGTGAAGAAAATCGAAGCCGTCAACAACATCAAAGCCCAAACGCTTTACGATGCCATCGACGGCAGCGGCAGCTTCTACGTCAACCGAATCCGCCCCGATGCCCGATCGAAAATGAACGTCGTCTTCCAAACCGCCTCAACCGAACTCGACCGCCGCTTCGTCCTCGAAGCCGAACTGCAAGGCTTGTGCCTGCTTAAAGGCTACAAAACCGTCGGCGGTATGCGCGCCAGCATCTACAACGCCATGCCGCTCGAAGGCGTACAGGCTTTGGCGGACTTTATGAGCGATTTCCAGCGGCGTTACGGCTAAGACAAAATGCGCCTTTAAAAGCACAGCTGAATTCTGTTAACGCCCGTTCCCTGAAAAACCCAAAAGGTCGTCTGAAAACCTTAAACCAAGATTTTCAGACGACCTTTCTTTATCCGACGTGGCAAATGTTTGACCAACTTAGCCAAAGTTACCGCCGAAAACTACATCCCAGCGTAATTCGGTCCACTCGCGCCTTCGGGGCAAATCCAAGTGATGTTTTGCGTCGGGTCTTTGATGTCGCACGTTTTGCAGTGGACGCAGTTGGCGGCGTTGATTTGCAGGTGCGGACTACCGTTTTCTTCAACGATTTCGTACACACCAGCCGGACAATACCGCGTTTCGGGCGAGGCGTATTCTTTGTAGTTCACGTCTATCATCGTTTGCGGATTTTTCAGCACCAAATGGTCGGGCTGGTTTTCTTCGTGCGCGAGATTGGCGAGGAAGACGCTGCTTAAGCGGTCGAAGGTCAATACACCGTCGGGTTTCGGATAATCAATCGGCTTGCACGCGGCGGCTTTTTTGAGCTGCTCGTTGTCTTTGCCGTGATGTTTCAAGGTCCACGGAGCTTTGCCTCTGAAAATCATCTGATCGATGCCGGTATAGATTGAGCCGAGGTAAACGCCCCATTTGAATGACGGACGGACATTACGCGCGGCGTAAAGCTCTTGATACAGCCAGCTTTTTTCGAAACGTTGCTGATAATCCGCCGCTTCTTTGCCGCTGTCGAAACCCTCCGCTTCTTCAAGGTTTTCCAACAAGGGGAACACTGCTTCGGCGGCGAGCATGGCGGATTTCATCGCGGTATGAATGCCTTTGATGCGCGGCATATTGAGGAAACCCGCCGCATCGCCGATTAAAACGCCACCCTTGAACGAGAGCTTCGGCAGGCTTTGCAGACCGCCTTCAATCAGCGAACGCGCGCCGTAAGCAATGCGGCGGCCGCCTTCGAAGGTTTTACGGATTTCGGGATGGGTTTTGAAACGTTGGAACTCTTCAAACGGCGACAGATAAGGATTTTGATAATCCAAACCGACCACAAAGCCGACGGCGACTTTGTTGTCGTCGAAATGGTAAACAAACGCGCCGCCGTAGGTTTGACTGTCGAGCGGCCAGCCCGCGCTGTGTACCACCAAACCGGGCTGATGTTTTTCAGACGACACTTCCCAAATCTCTTTGATGCCCAAGCCGTAAGTTTGCGGCTGGCTGTTTTGGTCGAGTTGGAAACGTTCGATGACTTGTTTGGAAAGCGAACCGCGGCAACCTTCGGCAAACAAGGTTTGCTGCGCCCAAAGCTCCATGCCGGGCTGGAAACTGTCGGTCGGCTCGCCGTCTTTGCCGATACCCATATTGCCGGTCGCAATGCCTTTGACCGAACCATCTTCGTGATACAGCACTTCGGCAGCGGCAAAGCCCGGATAGATTTCCACGCCCATATTTTCCGCCTGCTCCGCCAACCAGCGCACGACTTCGCCCAAGCTGACGATGTAGTTGCCATGATTGTCGAAATTGGGAGTAACCGGCAGATTGAACGCCTTTTTCTCCGTCAGGAACAACACTTTGTCCTGCGTTACCGCACGCGTCAGCGGCGCGCCTTTTTCTTTCCAGTCGGGAATCAGCTCATTCAGCGCAATCGGATCAATGACCGCCCCCGCCAGCGAATGCGCGCCCGCCTCCGAACCCTTCTCCACCACGCAAACGCTGATTTCGCGCCCGTTTTTTTCGGCAAGCTGCTTGAGTTTGATGGCGGCGGACAAACCCGACGGGCCTGCGCCGACAATCACGACATCGTATTGCATACTGTCGCGGGTGATGGATTCTGTCATGGCGGTTCCTGTATGTTTATTATTGAATTGCAAACCCGTGATTATACAACGGGAACATATAGTTACCAAATACAACAAAGGTCGTCTGAAAACCATATTTTCGGTTTTCAGACGACCTTTTCATCTTTACTGTTATTTGGTTTTAAACCAGGCGAACCACACCAATACAATTACAAAACCGAAATAGGCGATGCTCCAGTACGGCAATGCAATGCCCAGCAGATAGTCCGGCACGGCACAATCGCCAAAGCCACGCACAATCGGTTCAAACCAGTCAAACAGCGGCCAGTCTTTTAAACGGAAAGTCCACGGCGCCCCGCAGGACGGCGCACTGCCGGGCGGCAGGCTTTGCAGCCACAATTGATAGGCAGCAACGCCCGCGCCATACACCGCTGGCACACTGACCAACAAGGCGCTAAACAGCCTGCTCAACTTAGAAGCCTGACGGGAAAAGGCTGCTGCCAAAGCCACCAACCCGACCGCCAAAACCGACAAACGCTGCAAAATACACAAAACGCAGGGATCCATCCCCAAAACATATTGCGAGACAAACGACCCGCAGGCAGCCAAGATCGATAAAACAACCAGAAAAAAGATAGTTTTTCTAAAAAAATTCATAACCTTAAACTTTCCAATTATTCAGACGACCTTTTACCGATTTCAAAACAACTGCCGCATCAGATGCGCATCGGCATGACGATGTATTTGAAGTTCGGATTATTCGGCACGGTAAACAAGGTCGAGCGGTTGGCATCGCCGAAGGCAAGCTGCATATCGTCGGAATGGATGTTGCGCAACACGTCCATCAGATAGCCGATGTTGAAACCGACTTCGAGTTCGCCGCCTTGGTAGGCGATCTCGAGTTCTTCGCGGGCTTCTTCCTGCTCGTTGTTGCTGCACACGACACTCAAGAGGCCTGGTTGCAGGAACAGGCGCGCGCCGCGGAATTTTTCGTTGGCAAGGATGGCGGCACGTTCAAGCGCGCCCAAAAGTTGGGTACGGGAAACGAGGAAGATTTTGTCGTTGTCCAGCGGGATGACGCGGTTGAAATCGGGGAATTTACCGTCGATGACTTTGCTGACGATGGTCGTACCGTTGCATTGGAAGCGTACTTGGTTGTTGAGCAATTCGACGCTGATGGGTTCGGACGGGTTGTTCAGCAGTTTGAAGAGTTCCAAAACGGTTTTGCGCGGCAGGATGACTTCGGTTTTTGGCAATTCGGCTTCGATTTGGCTGGCGGCGTAGGCAAGGCGGTGACCGTCGGTGGCAACGAGGCGCAGTTGGTTACCTTCAACCTGCATCAGCAAGCCGTTGAGGTAGTAGCGGATGTCTTGCACTGCCATGCTGTATTGGACTTGCGAAAGCATGGTTTTGAAGGTTTCTTGCGACAGGGAAAACGCGGCGCTGATGTCTTCGCCGACGCTCATCAGCGGGAAGTCTTCGGCAGGCAGAGTTTGCAGGGCGAAGCGTGATTTGCCTGCACGCAGGGTCAGGCGGTTGTCTGCCCAGTCTAGCGAAACGATGGCGCTGTCGGGCAAAGCGCGCAGGATGTCTTGGAATTTTTTGGCGTTGGTGGTGATGCGGAAATCGCCCGCCTGACTTTCCGGGCCGGCTGTGTTGATTTGGATTTCCAAGTCGGTCGCCAAAAGTTTGGTTTGACCGTCTTTGCTTTCGAGCAAGACGTTAGAAAGGATGGGCAGGGTATGGCGGCGTTCGACGATACCGGTAACGGCTTGCAGCGGCTTGAGCAGACTGTCGCGGTCGGCTTGTAAAATCAGCATGGTCAATTCCTTTTGAATCGGTTATTTCGGGTGTTTTTGAATCGGGTTCGGCGTGCGCGATGAATAATGCGTCGCCGTTAAAATCAAAGTGTATTTGCGTTTTCAGACGACCTTTTAAGAGAGGGGTCGTCTGAAAGCCGGTTCTGACTCAGTTTTGAATCAGAATCAGGAGTTTTTCGTAATCTTGCGCCAATTCGGGATCTTCTTCGCGCAGTTTTGCTACGGCTTTCACGCCGTGCATGACGGTCGTGTGGTCGCGTCCGCCGAACGCATCGCCGATGGACGGCAGGCTGAGGGTGGTCAGCTCTTTGGTCAGGCTCATGGCGACTTGACGCGGACGGGCAATGTTGCGCGTGCGCTTTTTACCAAGTATATCGCTGATTTTAATACGGTAATATTTGGCAGTCGCGTCGATGATGGTGTCGGCGGTAATGATTTTGTGTTTTTCGGCGATGATGTCCTGCAAAGCCGTGCGCGCCAAATCCATGTCGATAACGGGACGATTCATAAAACGGCTGCTTGCGCTGACGCGGTTGAACGCGCCTTCCAGTTCGCGCACGTTGGAACGAATCAGGTTGGCAACAAACAATGCGGCCTCGTCTTCAATGCTGATGCCTGCCGCTTCTGCCTTTTTCTGCAAAATCGCCACGCGCATTTCCAGCTCGGGCGGCTCAAGTTCCAAAGTCAAACCCCATGAAAAACGCGATTTGAGGCGATCATCCATGCCTTCAATTTTGGCAGGCAACACGTCGCAAGTGAGAATGAGCTGTTTTTTCTCGTTGTGGAAATGGTTGTACAGATAGAAGAATTCTTCCATCGTACGGTCTTTGCCTTTGATGAACTGGATGTCGTCGATAATCAGCAGGTCGTATTGTTTGTATTGCTGCTTGAACACATCGTAAGTGTTGTTGCGCACCGCCTTCATAAAGCTGCGGATATAGTCGTCTGAATGCATATAGCGCACTTTGGCATCAGGACGGTTTTTCAGCAGTTCGTTGCCGATGGCCTGCACCAAGTGGGTTTTACCCAAACCCGTGCTGCCGTACAGGAAAAACGGGTTGTAACCCTGCCCCGGATTCTCCGCAATCGCTTGGGCGGCGGCTGCGGCAAGGCGGTTGCCTTTACCTTCGACCAAGGTATCGAATGTGTAGTCGCGCGACAGATTGGTTTGCTCGTAACGCGCTTCTTCCGCATCGCGCTGCGCTTCCGTTTTGGCTTTGGCAACAACTTTGGATTCTGCGGGCGCAGCGGCAGGATGCTTGTTTTCGTGCGGCAGATTTTTCATGCGCTGCGCCAAAATGTCCGCCGCTGTTTTCGCAACGGAGGGCTTGTCTGCATTTTCAGACGACGTCTCGTCCGAAAAAGATTCTTGCGCGTCCGCTTTCGGCATTTCTTCCGTCAACGCGGTGTGTTCGGACGCAACCGCCTCCGCATTTTCCGCCATTTCATAATGCTGCCCAGCACCCGCCTTAAACGCAAAAGCAGCTTGCAGCGGAGCCAATTCCGCACGCACCACTTCAATTTTGGCGGCAAACTGGCTTTTGAGCATATTGCAGGCAAATTGGTTTTTACCGTAAACCACCCACACGCCGTTTTCCTCGCCCACCGTCAAGGGCGCAATCCATTGCGCGAACTGCCCGGCAGGCAAAATATCGTGAAGTCGGCGGAGGCACTGCGGCCAAAATTCTGCTAGCGTCATGAATAAGCTCGAGTCGTGGAAATCGTTGGAAAGAAACGGAGAAAAACCGTCGGAAATTGCAGCCCTTGAAAATGCGGTTTCAGCCCGAGGGGAAAAGTGTCGCAAATACCGCACAAACCCTATCCGCCAAACCGAACGTCGTCTGAAAATACAATTAAATTATTTTCGGAAAATCATCACGATAAATCCGTATCAACATTTTCAGACGACCTATCGCCCGGCAAAGGGACAGGAATTGCCGATTATACCCACTCCGACCAACTTTATCCACAACCCGCCGGAAATTTTATCCACAAAGTGCCGCGCAAATCCGCAAACCGAATCACCCCGCGCGCCATATCCATTTACTCAACCGAGATTGACAAAAGATGAAAATTAGAGTGTAATTCACGGTTTATTTATCTACCGATTTTTTAGGAAACATCATGAAACGCACTTATCAACCTTCCGTTACCAAACGCAAACGTACCCACGGCTTCCTGGTTCGCTCCAAAACTCGCGGTGGTCGCGCAGTATTGGCAGCCCGTCGCGCCAAAGGCCGCAAACGCTTGGCAGTGTAATTTTGGACTACCGCTTCGGAAAGCAGTACCGCTTATTAAAAACGGATGATTTTTCATCCGTTTTTGCGTTCAAAAACCGGCGCAGCCGCGATTTGCTGCAAGTTTCCCAATCTGCCGACAACGGATTGAACCATCCGCGGCTCGGCTTGGTCGTCAGCAAAAAAACAGCGAAACGCGCGCATGACCGCAACTATATGAAGCGCGTCATCCGCGATTGGTTCAGACTGAACAAAAACAGCCTGCCGCCGCATGATTTCGTCGTACGCGTCCGTTTGGCATTCAACCGGCAAAACGCGGTCGAAGCGCGACACCAATTGGCGCAACTCATGCGCAAACGCTGATGAATACCCTATTGTCCAAATTCATCCTCGCGCTGATACGTTTTTACCAATACGCCATCAGCCCGCTGATACCGCCACGCTGCCGCTATACCCCGACCTGTTCGCAATATGCGGTCGAAGCCGTCAAAAAATACGGCGCATTTAAAGGCGGCTGGCTTGCTCTCAAACGCATCGCCCGCTGCCACCCCTTCGGCGGACACGGACACGACCCCGTCCCGTAATCCGAATCATTCGGATAACTTGATTTCCTTTAATTTCCCGTCGGTTTCTATATAATGCCGTCTGAAGCAGTTTTCATCTCTATTACATACCCGTCAATTCCAGGAATCTCTTATGGATTTTAAAAGACTAGTGGCATTTTTTGCCATCTCGCTGGCAATCTTTGCCGGCTGGGAACATTTCTTCCCCAGCCCAAAACCCAATCCGGCACAACAAGCCGCGCAGCAACAGCAGCAAACCGCAGCAACCGCTGCCGCTGAAGCCGCACTCGCCCCCGCAACGCCGATTACCGTAACGACCGACACCGTCAAAGCCGTCATCGACGAAAAAAGCGGCGACCTGCGTCAAATGACCCTGCTCAAATACAAAGCAAATGGCGACGAAAACAAAGCATTCACCCTGTTTAACGACAGCAAAGAATACACCTACGTCGCCCAATCCGAGCTTTTGGATGCACAAGGTAACAACATCCTGAAAGGCGTCAACTTTACCGCAGCGCAAAAAGAATACAGCCTCAACGGCGACAAAGTCGAAGTCCGCCTGAGCGCGCCTGAAACAAACGGACTGAAAATCGACAAAGTCTATACCTTTACCAAAGACAGCTACCTCGTCAACGTCCGTTTCGACATCACCAACACCAGCGGCAAGCCCGCCAACCTGAGCGCGGACTACCGCATCGTACGCGACCACAGCGAACCCGAAGGTCAAGGCTACTTTACCCGCTCTTTCGTCGGCCCCGTCGTTTACACTCCTGAAGACAAATTCCAAAAAGTCAGCTTCTCCGACTTGGACGACGATGCCAAATCAGGCAAAAACGAAGCCGAATACGCCCGCAAAACCCAAACCGGCTGGCTCGGCATGATTGAACACCACTTCATGTCCACCTGGATCCTCCAGCCTAAAGGCGGACAAAGCGTTTGCGCCGCAGGCGACTGCCGTATCGACATCAAACGCCGCAACGACAACCTCTACAGCGCCAGCGTCAGCGTTCCCCTTGCCGCCATCCAAAATGGCGCGAAAGCCGAAGCCTCCATCAACCTCTACGCCGGCCCGCAGACCACATCCGTCATCGCAAACATCGCCGACAACCTGCAACTGGCAAAAGACTACGGCAAAGTACACTGGTTCGCATCGCCGCTCTTCTGGCTTCTGAACCAACTGCACAACATCATCGGCAACTGGGGCTGGGCAATCGTCGTTTTGACCATCATCGTCAAAGCCGTACTCTACCCGCTGACCAACGCGTCCTACCGCTCGATGGCAAAAATGCGCGCCGCCGCGCCCAAACTGCAAGCCATCAAAGAGAAATACGGCGACGACCGTATAGCGCAACAGCAAGCCATGATGCAGCTTTACAAAGACGAAAAAATCAACCCACTGGGCGGCTGTCTGCCTATGTTGTTGCAAATCCCCGTCTTCATCGGCTTGTACTGGGCATTGTTCGCCTCCGTAGAATTGCGTCAAGCTCCTTGGCTGGGCTGGATTACCGACCTTAGCCGCTCCGACCCCTACTACATCCTGCCCGTAATTATGGCGGTAACGATGTTTGCCCAAACATTCCTCAACCCGCCGCCGACCGACCCGATGCAGGCAAAAATGATGAAAGTCATGCCACTGGTTTTCTCAGCCATGTTCTTCTTCTTCCCTGCCGGTTTGGTACTTTACTGGGTAGTCAACAACCTCCTGACCATCGCCCAACAATGGCACATCAACCGCAGCATCGACAAACAACGCGCCCAAGGCGAAGTGGTTTCCTAACAGCGGTTTGACACACTAAAAAGGTCGTCTGAAAACTTAATTTCAGACGACCTTTTCGTTTGGGAACGTCACAAAACTTGATTGATTGGACATTCAGCAACAATCAAACACAAATGCCAAACGGCTGAAATCACGTTTAGCCAAATCTTCGGGCGTAATGAAGAAATTCGCTACGCCAGAATCGCCCCACATCAGTTTTCCGGTACGGTGGTCTTTTTCATTGATATCAGTGTCTAATTGCAGCAGCAGGATGTATTTGCGCCAGTCGGAATAAGTGATGGTAGCAGGATCGTCAAAATCGGCTTTTTCGTCATACTCAATAAACGGGTCGCCCTGAAGAAAAATCGGAGAACCGCCAATTTTATGTCCTTGAAATTTATTGAAATCTTCATCCTCCTCTTCTTCACTTGCCGCTTGGAAAATCAGCGGAAATTCACCGGAAAACGGCAGACATTCAGAATCGGTTGCCTGATAAGCGGAAAAATCGGTTTGCAATTCGCTCTCGGGCAACAGTTCGGGATAGTACATGATACGCCAACCGGTTTGTTCCGACAGGTTTTCAAAGTCGTAGCCTAAGCCGTAATCCAGCCCATCAACAAAAACTTGCAAGATGCCGCGTTCAGGGAAACCAGGCAACAGCGGCACTTCGGCAAAGTTGATTTGCGCCACCAAGGTCAACGGATGATTTTTCTCTGCGTGATACGGGTATTCGGCGTTTTTTGGCAAGTAGGGCTTACCGCCGACTTTGCTTTGATAAGGCGTGGTGGCGGCGGCTTCGCCCAATGTGAAGCGGACGGTAGGACGGTACATGAGTTTCTCCTATCGGATAGAAAGTATTGAATGGAATAAATTATATCGGATTAAATCAATGTTTACCTGAAATCTCCGAGAGGTCGTCTGAAAGCATAAACTTGCTCAACTAGAGTACGCTTTTGAAATACTCCGCCCTTCCTATCAATATAAAAAGGTCGTCTGAAAACTTAATTTCCGACGACCTTTTACATTTCCAACCTATTTCACAAACTTCAACACCTTGCCGGATTTTGCCGCCGCATCGGTTTCTTGTTTGCTTTCAGTTTCCTGTTCCGGTTGTTCTTTATCGGAAGGTTCATAAGGTTCGACTTCGAATCCCATGCCTTCGCCGCTTTCTCGGGCAAACAGGCTGATAACGTGTCCGACCGGAATCCAAATATCGTGCGCTACGCCACCAAACCGAGCCGAGAAGCTGATCCAATCGTTGTCGATATTCAGATTATGGCTGGCAGTCGGTCCGATATTGAGGACAATCTCATTTTCACGAACATACTGCATGGGAACGCGGGTATGTTCGTTTACCCATGCGACAATGTGCGGCGTTTCATTGTTGTCTGTACACCATTCGTACAAAGCTCGAATCAGATAAGGCTTGGTAGATGTCGTCATGATGAATCCTTTCGGCCTTTAACGGCGCATTGCCTTCTCAGCTGGGGTCATTGCCTCAATGAAGGCTTCGCGTTGGAAGATACGTTCGGCATATTTCAGCAACGGTGCGGCGGATTTGCCGAGTTTGATGTCGTAATGGTCGAGACGCCACAGCAACGGAGACAGCGCCACGTCAATCATTGAGAAATCATCGCCGAGAATGTATTTGTTTTTGGTGAACGCAGGCGCAAGCATGGTCAGACCGTTGCCGATGGCTTCGCGCGCTTTCGCCATTTCTTTATTGGTGGAATTTGGGTTTTCCAATACATGCACCAAGCTGAACAGCTCTTTCTCCATACGGAACAAAACCAATCGTCCGCGACCGCGCATGACGGGGTCGCCGGGCATCAGCTGCGGATGTGGGAAACGTTCGTCTATGTATTCATTGATGATATTGGATTCATAGAGGATCAAATCACGTTCAACCAAAACGGGAACTTGGTTATACGGATTCATTACGGCAAGATCTTCGGGCTTATTGAAAATATCAACGTCTTTGATTTCAAAATCCATGCCTTTTTCGTATAGGACGAAGCGACAGCGTTGGCTGAACGGGCATGTAATGCCTGAATATAATATCATCATGGTATTGGGCTCCTATAAGCATCCCAGACAATCCACTGCCTGAAATTGCAGAATAAAACAATCGCAAAATTATACTCGATTGTATCTAACAATTCCACAAAAAGCGTATATCCTTTTGTTTATCAAAATATTTTTAGTAAAATTTAAAATCCTAAAAAATGATGGATAAACTCGGATTTTTTGCTTTTCTGATGTATCTCGATTTTTATAGCGGGTTTGAATGGAAGCAGGACAAAGCCGCCTCTCCTTCTGTTTAGAGGGAAAAAAATCAGCAGCTTTACCCCCCGCCAACTTACTCCCCAAAGACATAAAAAGGTCGTCTGAAAACGAGTTTGGCATGCTTCGTTACACTTGCCATATCGTTTTCAGACGACCTTTCATTTGTTTTGACTCTTCAGTCCAATTCTTTCAATTTCCGGCTCAAGATGCCGTGTACTTCCTGCGCCGTTTCATAGCGGTCTTCTTTAGCGGGAACCGGCTCCAGGAAATGCAGCTCCACTTTACTGGAAGGCTGGCTGATAATCATGCAGATGGATTGCCACAAGCTGGTATCGCCCACATAAGCCGCCTGAAGGTTCGGACTTGTGCCGTCGGGATTGGGGTAGCGGCAGAGCATGGGGATAATGGGAACGCCTGCATCGTAGGCAGTTTGGAAAAAGCTGGGTTTGAACGGGAGGATTTCGTAACCTTCCGTACTCGTTCCTTCAGGAAAAATAGTCACGGTATCGCCGTTTTTGAGGGCTTCGGTTACGGTAGCGATTTTGGCGGTATTGCCTTTGGTGCCTTTATTGCGTGAAACGTAAACGGTTTGCGCCTGCGTGGCGAGATAGCCGACCACCGGCCATTTGGCGACATCGTCTTTTGCCACAAAGCGACCCGGAAATGCGCCGTTGACCGCCATGATGTCTAGCCAAGAGATATGGTTGCTGATTAACAACTGCGCCTGCCCTTCCTGAGGCAACGTACCGAAGGTTTCCAGCTTCATGCCGCATGAAGCGAGGACGCGCAGCGACCAGATTTGAATGGCACGCAGTTTGCGCCGTTTGCTGTAAAAAGGAAACAGGAAGAACATTTCCGCCATACCGTAAAGCAGGCAGAAGCCGATACAGAGCAGGCGGAAAGTAAAACGTAGTTTGGCAATCATAAGGTTGTGGTGTGTGTATATTGGTATAGGGTGAAATTGCTAAAAATTGTTGATTTCACAATAGTTGAGGTCGTCTGAAAAGGTTTTCAGACGACCTTTTAGTCTTTATAGTCTGGGGGCAAAACGCTGAAGGTAACGGTCTGCCAGACGGGTAATGTCCATCATGATAAGCACGTCGGCGCAGTTGAACGCTTCATCGACACAAGGCTCGCCGCAAAACCATGCGCCTGCGTTGAGGTAACCTTTAATCAGCGGCGGAACATCCGGTTTGTCCGACGGGGTGATTTTGTCCCACTTGAGTGGATTGAGCGGCTTGACGCACCATTTTTCAGGCGCGAGGTATTTGGATTTCAGGGCATGATACAGACCCGCCGCATCGCTGCCGCCGTCGTGCATATCAATGCTGCCGCAGCCTATCATGAAGCGCAGGTTTTCGTCTTTCATGAATTTGACCAAACCCGACCACAAAAGCATGACCAAACCGCCGTTGCGGTAGTCGGGATGGGTGCAGGCGCGACCTAGTTCGACGGTTTGCGGCAAAATGTCTTTCAAAGGGGACAAGTCAAATTCATGTTCGCTATACCAGCCGCCGACTTTTTTGGCGGTTTCTTCGGTAATCAGGCGGTAGCAGCCGATGACGTCTCCAGTTGCGTCGTCAAAAGCCAAAAGGTGGTGGCAATGTTCGTCGTAAGGATCGACATCGCGACCGTCGTCGCTTTCGATTTCTGCACCCAGCTCTTGGGCGAATACTTGATAACGCAAGCGTTGTGCTGCTTCAATTTCCGCCTGCGTTTCCGCAAGGCGCACGCTCAGACCGATTTTGGGGCCGGTTTGGTTGAAACGGCTTTGGGACATGAATTTTCCTGTCTTATACATTGGATAATCGATTTTCGATTATAGCGGATATAGGACGGAATTTATATTGAGTTCGGACAAGTGCAGCAAATTAGGGATGAAATGTCTATGCATAAAGAATTTTTTACAACAGAATGGGTATGGCTGTTTTCAGACGACCCCTCCCCTACTTTGAAAACGTCTTGCATCCCCTTTTCCCAAACTTACTCTAAAAGTCTAAGGTCATCTAAAAATCCTACCCACTCAAAAACAAACCGCCCTTTCAGGCGGTTTGTTTTCAGCTTAAACAGACGGTTATTGTTTTTTACCGCCGAATACACCAAAGGCATTGTCACTCAAAGAACCGTTGTTGCCTGGTGTCTTATTGTAACTGTAACGCCCCGCCATTTCGGCTGCTTTGTCGCCATAGAATCCGCCGGATATAGAACCTTCGACACCGGAATTCCACTTGCCGTTAAAGCTGCTGCCTGAAATACCTGCGGTAAAGGCTTTTTCACCCATATATCGGTTATCGCCACTATTGATTTTACCTGCGATGGTTTTTGCATCAAAATCAACATCGGCGGTAAATGAACCGGTGGTACGATAGGTGTTGCCGGCACCCACCCAGTTTTCCTTATCATCTAAGTTGCGGGCACGGAAATTCAACACATCGCCGGCATATTTGGCAGTACCGGACGGCAGAGAAGCACTCATTTCACCCTGAACAAACAAGGAGTAAGCATTATCGGCAAGTTTTGCCGCACCGAAGACAACATTGCTCAAATTGCCTGAAGCAACAAACGACTTATAGTCTGAGCCCAATTCAGTTTGATGGAGCTTGTTGGTAACAGGTGCCAAAGCGATTGCCGTACCGTTGATAATGACTTTGGTCAAGTCCGCGATATTCGATAAGAAGTATTGCTCGCCTGTTTCGCCTTTTTTCAATTCGGCTGCAGCGGCATCAACTTTAGGCTGAGTTACAGGCGCATCAGGTTTGGCAACCGGCGCATCAGGCTGTCCGCCTGCTTGAGCTGCTGCATCTCGGCGTTTTGCACCAAACACACCGCGCGCCACTACGTCTTCATCACGTTGGTTTTTGCCTGCCGCACTATATGTACCGGCAAGTTGGTCTGCCTTCGCGCCAAAGAATCCGCCTTGCATCGTACCTTGCTTGTTGGAGAAGGTGTTGCCGTGCAAATCGCCATTGAAAGACAGATTTTCCGCCATATCGCGCGCATTGGATTTGACGACACCTGCAATCCTGTTGCCACCGCTACCACCGCCAACCGTTTGATCGGAATAGCGGTTGATGCCGACATTGATGGTTTTTTGGTCGAAATTGACTTTTGCGGTAACATCGGTTGCTCTGGCGGCAGGATACAGGTTTTCCAATTTAGATGCAGAGCTTGTATCAGGAAGCTCGTTTAACAAGCTGGTATTGACCGGCAATCCGTTTGCAAAATGCAAACCGATACCTTTATAAGTAGCTTCGCCTTTTTGAGCGGCAACAGTATCGCTTCCGGTAGGAGTACCTTGTACAAATAAAGCTTGTTTGAAATCACGCAGGTTGGTTACATCGGCAACACCGCCGTAACGAACGTCAGGCAGCAGGTCGCCGCTGTGTACCGCATATTGTGCTGCATCGGCTTTACCGCCGTTCGTACTTCTTTCGCCCAACGTGAACTCACCTGCTTTAACGTCTTTGGTATTAATGGCGACACCATCAAGTACGACGCTGTTTTTATCCGAGGCAGTCGGAGCTTCGGTTTTTGCATATTCCAAATCGCCGGTTTCACGTTTTTTCGCTACCAAGACACCGCCATCCAAAGCCTTGCCCATTACTTTGCCTTCGCCGCCAAAACCTTGACCTGAATTGGCCTCATTGGCTTTCTTAGCTTCTTCGGCTTTCTTGGCTTCTTCAGCTTTCTTGGCTTCTTCAGCTTTCTTGGCTTCTTCAGCTTTCTTGGCTTCTTCAGCTTTCTTGGCTTCTTCAGCTTTCTTGGCTTCTTCAGCTTTCTTGGCTTCTTCAGCTTTCTTGGCTTCTTCAGCTTTCTTGGCTTCTTCAGCTTTCTTGGCTTCTTCAGCTTTCTTGGCTTCTTCAGCTTTCTTAGCGTCTTCAGTTTGTTTTGAATCACCTCCTCCGCCCGAGCCGGAATTATTGCCCGGCTGTTGCGGGGTCGGTGCAGGCTGTGCAGATGGCGTGCCACCACCGCTTGAACCGCATGCACTCAATGCGATACTGCAGGCAATCGCCAACATACTTAATTTAAATGATTCCTTCATGGTCAAACTCCTGAATGTGACAATAGCATTTTGGAATGATGCTGATAAAATATTTGATAATTATTTACATCAAACCAATTAAAATATACCGCAAATGCGGATAACCAAACGGTACTAAACTTGCATCAGTATGAAGGTCGTCTGAAAACAGAATTTATGAATCCGTGCATACAGATGTGTTTCAGACGACCTCTACTTATATCGTCAAACCATTAATGACGATGCGGAACAAAGCCTTCCGGAGCTTCCGCACCTGCAGGCAGGTCAAATGTTTCGCGCAGAACGACTTTATAGAACGCAAATGCATCTTTTGCGCCTTGAATCGCTTCGGCTTCAGCTTCAGGGCTTAAACCCAAAGCATTCAGATGCTCGACAAAGGCACGCCAATGTTTGCCGCGGCCGTTCGGATGGGGAGCGAGGTGGCGCGCGCCGTGTTCGCCGGTGTAATCCAGCTTTTGCGCGTGTTTAAACAAAAATGCTGCGCCCAAATTGGAACCTTCGGCGCAATACAGCCAACCGATGGCTTTGTTGCCGGTTTCGTGCGGCAGCGGTTTGCCGTATTCGTAAGGTTTGTCGCCCAAATCCGCCAAGTCTTGCGTTACCGCGTCGTAACGCGCCATGTATTCCAGCTCGGGAATGGCTTTGTTCAACTCCGGGTCTTTATAGATATGATCGACCGCTTTGTGGAACACGGATTGCAGTTTCAAAAATTTGATGTAGTTCTCTTTGTTGGTAAACGGCTCGACAGACATAACCAAGTTGTCCACGCTGTCGTGAACGGTGGTGGTTTGCTCTTTCAGACGTTTGGCAAAAGTCAGCTCTTGTGTTTCGCTCATGTGAATATCCTTTGATAATCTACAAAATTCAATGAATGTTTTAATAAAACCCGCACAGCGGGTTTTCAGACGACCTCAAATGAAGACCGCCCCGAATCAATAAAAAATTAACTGATGAAAAATCTGTATCTAGAAATGGAAATTAAGATACTTCGACATTGACTCGTTTACAAACGAAGATTGTCATATTACAAAACAATTTAGGAATATATATCATTTCTATTACAATAGCAAGAATTTAACTTGCTATTATTTACATAAACCTGTTGTTTCTACATATTTGCAACAAATATGACAAAGGGTCGTCTGAAAGCGTTTCAGACGACCTCAATTTGATTACAAACAATACTATTTATATAGTCATAATTCGTTTTCCAGACACTATCTCCCCCATATGTAAGCAATTTGGGCTATCCCTATGTTTTCCTTTATAATACCTGCCTCTTTGACCTCTTCCCTCCTCCATGAAACCGATTCCTAGCTATACGCGCTGGTGGCGTTATAAATCCTACCTACCCGACGCATCGCTGCCGGCGCATACGGTGGATTGCCCGGACTGCGGCAACCGCATGGATATTCCGCGCCTGCGGCAGGGGCAGGAAGCGCATTGTCCGGTGTGCAATCATGAAGTGGTCGAGGTGGAAAACAATCCTTATGTTGCCCCGCTGGCTTACGCGACGACTTCGCTGATTTTGATGGCGTTTGCGTACAGCATGGTTTATATCCGCGTGGAACTCTTCGGCGTAACATCCGTCCTGTCGCTGCCGGAAATGATGCGGCTTTTGATTTATCAGGATTACGGTTTTCTGGCGGAAGTGATGTTTGTCCTCACTTTTGGCGCGCCGGTATTGTTTTTGCTGCTCTGCCTCTATGTTTATACTGCGCTGGTGCGCGAGCGGGCGTATCCTGCACTGCGGTTTGCGACGCGGGTTTTGGTCAGGCTGCGCCATGCGATTATGGTGGATGTGTTTTTTATTTCCACTTTGGTGGCGTATATCAAGCTCTCGTCTGTGGCGGCGGTAGAATTCGGCTCGGCGTTTTATTTGATGTTTGCGCTGTCAGTCATGCTGATTCGGACTTCGGTCTCGATTCCGCAGCATTGGGTTTATTATAAAATCCACAGACTGACGGGCGGGGATGCGGTGCAAACGGCATCTGACGACAAAACTTGTTGCAGCCGTTGCCTGTATTTCCGCGATAAAGACGAGCAGCCTTGCGAGGTCTGCGGTGCGGATTTGTATTGCCGCCGTCCGAAAAGCCTGAGCATTTCGCTGGCGTTTTTGATTGCGGCGTTTATCCTGTATTTCCCTGCGAATATTCTGCCGATTATGATTTCGTCGAACCCTACCGCGCTGGAGGTCAATACGATTTTCAACGGCATTGTGTATATGTGGAACGACGGCGACAGGCTGATTGCGGTGATTATTTTCAGCGCGAGTATTTTGGTGCCGGTATTGAAGATTATCGCGATGGCGGTTTTGATTGCATCCGCTTATTTCAAACCGCCGATGAGCGCACCAAAAATGTCGGTGCTTTACCGGATTACCGAATCCATCGGCCGCTGGTCGATGATTGATATTTTTGTGATTATTATTTTGATGAGCTCGTTCCACACCAACATGGCGCGCGTCGTCCCCGGCGGGGCGGCGGTTTATTTCTGCCTGGTGGTGGTATTGACCATGCTGTCTGCCTATTATTTCGACCCCCGCCTGATTTGGGACAGACACCAGCAGCTTTCAGACGACCCCGATTCCGACGATAACCAGAAACAATGAAAAAACACGATTCTTCTCAAACACATCGCGCACCTGCGCGTGTCAAAAAAACCAATGTCTTCACGTCTATCGTGTGGCTGATTCCGCTGATTGCGCTGATTGCAGGCGGCTGGCTGCTGGTGAAAGACATCCGCAACCGAGGTCCGGTCGTCACGCTTTTGATGGACAGCGCGGAAGGCATTGAGGTCAACAACACGGTGATTAAAGTATTGAACGTCGATGTCGGACACGTTACCCGCATCAAGCTGCGCGATGACCAAAAAGGCGTGGAAGTCACCGCCCAGCTTAACGCCGATGCGAAAGACCTCATCCGCAGCGATACGCAGTTTTGGGTGGTCAAGCCCCGTATCGACCAAAGCGGCGTAACGGGTTTGAGCACGCTCCTGTCTGGTTCGTATATCGCGTTTACGCCCGGCAAAAGCAATGAAACGAAGGACGTATTTGAAGTTCAGGACATTCCGCCGATTGCCGCCATCGGACAAAGCGGCCTGCGCCTGAAGCTGGTCGGTCAAAACGACAAAATCCTCAACGTCAGCAGCCCTGTGCTTTATGAAAACTTTATGGTTGGACAGGTCGAAAGCGCGTATTTCGAGCCTGCCGACCAAACCGTGCATTACACCATCTTCATCCAAAGCCCGAACGATAAATTGATTAATTCGGAAAGCCGCTTTTGGCTGGAGAGCGGCATCAATATCGAAACCACAGGCAGCGGCGTAAAACTCAACTCTGCCCCTCTGCCCGCGTTGCTTTCCGGCGCGATTTCGTTTGATTCGCCGAAAACCAAAAACAACAAAAATGTGAAAAGCGAAGACAGTTTTACGCTTTACGACAGCCGCAGCGAAGTGGCAAATCTGCCCGACGACCGTTCGCTGTATTACACTGCGTTTTTCAAACAGTCCGTGCGCGGTCTTACCGCAGGCTCGCCCGTCGAATATAAAGGGCTTAATGTAGGTGTGGTTTCCGATGTTCCCTATTTCGACCGAAACGACAGCCTGCATCTGTTTGAAAACGGCTGGATTCCCGTGCGCATCCGCATCGAGCCGTCGCGCATGGAAATCAACGCTGACGAACAAAGCAAAGAGCATTGGAAACAACAATTCCAAGCGGCTTTGGGCAAAGGTCTGACCGCCACTATCTCCAGCAACAATCTGCTGACCGGCAGCAAAATGATTGAATTGAACGACCAGCCTTCTTCTTCGCCCAAGCTGCGACCGCACACCGTTTACGCAGGCGATACCGTCATTGCCACACAAGGCGGCGGTTTGGACGATTTGCAGGCGAAAGTGGCGGACTTGTTAGAGAAATTCAACAACTTGCCGTTGGATAAAACCGTTGCCGGGTTGAACGGCTCGCTAGCCGAGCTCAAATCCACCCTAAAATCCGCCAATGCCGCCCTAAGCTCTATCGACAAACTGGTCGGCAAACCGCAAACGCAAAACATCCCCAACGAGCTGAACCAAACCCTGAAAGAATTGCGCCAGACCCTGCAAGGCGTATCGCCGCAATCGCCCATCTACGGCGACGTACAAAATACCCTGCAAAGCCTAGATAGAACCCTCAGAGACGTACAGCCCGTCATTAATACTTTGAAAGAAAAACCCAACGCGCTGATTTTTAACAGCAGCAGCAAAGACCCCATCCCGAAAGGAAGCCGATAATGCGCCTCTTCCCGATTGCCGCCGCCCTGACGCTTGCCGCCTGCGGCACTACGCAAAGCCCGCAATATTTCGTCCTGCCCGACAGCCAATACATCCGGCCGGCGGCGCAAGGCAGCGAAATCGCGGTCAAAGTCAACCTTACCGAACCGCTCGCCAACGGCGGCCTCGTTTACCAAACCGACGCATATCATATGAATTTGGCGAAGAACCACCTTTGGGCGGCACCGCTCGACGGCGCGCTGGCGGCGAACTTCAGCAACAAACTCAACCGCCTCAACCCGCGCCATACTTTTGTCCCCGCCGCACGCAGCCAAAGCGCCCAAACCCTGAAAATCTATGTTGAAGCCTTCCAAGGCAGCTACCAGGGACAGACTACCGTCAGCGGCTACGCCCTGTGGCCGGACGGACGCAACAAACCGTTTGACGTTACCACCCCGCAACAAGGCGACGGCTATACCGCCATGCTGGAATCTTTGGAAAACGGTTTGAACGAAGCGGCAAAAAGCATCGCCTATTGATGAGGTCGTCTGAAAACCAGCCGTATGGGTTTCGCCAAAACCATTCATCGTGCAAAAGGAAAAGACATGCACAACATCACGCTCTATACCCATCCCTTTTCACGCGGCAGATACGTCGTATGGATGCTCAAAGAATGCGGCACGGAATACACCGTCGTACCTATCCAGTTCGGCGCACAAATGAAATCCGCCGAATATCTCGCCATCAATCCACAAGGGCAAGTCCCCGCGCTCAAATTCGGTGATGCCGTACTGACTGAATCGACCGCTATCATTACCTTTTTGGCGGAACAATTCCCCGACAAACACCTCATCCCCGCAGCGGGTACGGTGGAACGCGGAGAATACTACCGCTGGATGTGCATATTGATGCACCTCGAATACGCAGGCTTCAACAAACTGCACAACCTGCCTGTTGAAACGCCCGAGTGCCGCCGCCAAATCGGTTACGGCGATTTTGATACCGCATGGAACACATTGCGCGAACACTTGAAAAACCGCGACTACATCGTCGGCAACAGCTTTACCGCGATGGATTTGTACTGCTCCGCACTGATTCTGCACTTAACGCAAAATTGGAAAGTGTTGCCCGCCGATGAAACCGACGTATTGCAACGCTACGCCGCCAAACATCTCGCCCGCCCCGCTTTCGCTGAAACCACGGTATGGATGCAGGAAATCGCCGCCCAAATGCCGCCTGTGGCATAAATCATGGCTATTAAAACAAAAAGGTCGTCTGAAAACCCGATTGAGAAGGGTTTTTCAGACGACCTTTTTATCAGACGATTGGAAAATCAGTATTTCACTGAATCATTGCCGCTGTTTTTTTGGATAAATTCGATTTTATAACCGTCAGGATCTTCGACAAAAGCGATAACGGTTGTGCCGTGCATCATCGGTCCTGCCTCGCGCACGACTTTTCCGCCTTTTTGTCTGACCCGTTCGCAAGCCTCATACGCATCATCCACTTCTACCGCGATATGACCGTAAGCATTGCCGATATCGTAGCTTTCCGTATCCCAGTTGTGCGTCAATTCCAGTACGGTATTTTCAGCCTCATTACCATAACCGACAAACGCCAGAGTAAAACGTCCTTCGGGATAATCGTGGCGGCGCAGCAAAGACATACCTAAAACATTTTGATAGAAGTCCAAAGATTTTTCGAGGTTGCCAACGCGCAACATCGTATGAAGCAGTCGCATAATGTATTCCTTTTATCTTGTTTTAAAAACGAATTCTATCATAGTTCGTCCTAAGCGCCGATTGTCTGCACCGAACGAAATAGTGACACATTTCATCCATAAGGAACAACTTTTTCAGCCGCCAAGCAGCCATCCTCGTTTTTCAGACGACCTTGCTTTATAATTATGCTTTATGTGTTTTTCAGAACTATCATGAAGTTAAGACAAACAGCCGCTCTTTTATGGCTGTCCATCCTCTCTTTGCCGGCATTTGCCATCGATTTCGGCCGCATCCCTCAAGACGAAATTTCTGTGTATGTTCAAGAATTGGACAGCGGAAACGTCTTGGTCGACCACCGTTCGAATGTGCCGGTCAACCCCGCATCGACCATGAAGCTGGTTACAGCGTTTGCCGCATTTAAAGCCTTGGGCGGCGATTATCGCTGGACGACACAATTCAAAAGCGACGGCACGATTCAAGGCGATACCTTGCAAGGCGATATTTATTGGGTCGGCAGCGGAGACCCTGTTTTCGACCAAGAAGGCTTGGTCGGGATGCAGCAGCAATTGCGCGATAAAGGCATACGCAAAATCACCGGCGGCTTGGTACTCGACCGCCATTTATGGGGAGATATTCAAAATCCGAGCGATTTCGAATCCGATATCGGCTCTCTATTCATGACGCCGCCCGACCCGAATATGCTGGCTTACAAAGTCGTATCGGTCAAACCAGAACGCAACGACATAGGCGGCGTAGATCTTGTGACCAACCCGCCCCTCCCCGATATTAAAATCGACAACAAAATCAACGTCACGCCATCAAACACATCCTGCAAAGCCTTGCAAAACCATATGCGCGCAAACTACAAAGGCGGCGTATTGCATGTTTCCGGCAAAGTTCCGGAATCGTGTTTGGGCAATGAAATGTACGTCAACATGCTGAACATGCGTGAATTTGTACAAAAAAGCTTTATCAACCAATGGCGTTACTCAGGCGGAGAAATTACCGACGGCATCAAGGTCGCATCCGTGCCGCCCCATGCCAAAACGCTGGCGGTACACCAATCCAAACCCATGTCTGCCATTTTGACGGACATGAACAAATATTCAAATAATTTGATTGCGCGCTCCGTATTTTTGAAATTGGGCGGCGAACATTCCGGCAACTCTGCTTTGCAGCAAGCCTCTTCAGCCGTAAAACGTGAATTGGCTACCGCGGGCGTGGATACGGAAAATTTGGTCTTGGAAAACGGCTCCGGTTTATCCCGCCGCGAACGCGTCAGCGCAAATATGCTCGCGCAAATGCTGGAAAAAGCCTATTTCAGCCCGTTCAAACAAGACTTCATCGACACCTTACCCATCGCCGGTCAAGATGGCACGCTGAAATACCGCCTCAAACAAGCAGGTCCTGCCCTGCGCCTGAAAACGGGAACGCTCAAAGACGTACGCGCTCTCGCAGGATACTGGTTAGGGGATAAGCCCATGATTGTAGTCGTCGTGATTAACAGTCCGAATGCAACCAACTATCTAAACGACTTGGATAAACTGGTTTCAAAAATCGTACAGCCGGGCGGCGATACTTGGATAGATGCAAGAATGAAGTGCGAAGAACGGATGGAAGCTTAAAACATAAATACACTTCAGGCAGCCGAGAAATGAAATTCCGGCTGCCTGAAGTGTATTTCAGAGGTTGTAAATCCTACTGTTTCGTTTCCTTCCCCGAAGCAGATCACGAATCGGCTTTACCTTTATTTTTCTTATCAGGAAAAATGAAGGAAGCGGCAATCCCGCAAGTCAGTACAACCAATACAACCAGCAAAGACGTATTGGGAGAAATGTCCCATCCGTGATGGAACATATGGTTACTTGCCGACAAGCCCAGTTTGGCAGCGATGAAGAACAGCAACACAACCACAGCTTTTTCCAAATGAACCAAATAGCCCTTCAACGCTTCCAATACGAAATAAAGCGTACGCAAACCCAAAATGGCAAACATCATGGCGCTGTAAACAATCAACGGTTCTTTAGATACGGCAATCACCGCAGGTACGCTGTCAAACGCGAACATCACGTCCGACAACTCAATCACTGCCAAACATAAAAACAGCGGCGTTGCGACCAACTGCCCTTTACGCATTTTCTGAGGATGGTTATTTTCAGGATGCTTGAGGTCTTCACCCGCCGGTTCAAGCCGCACCTCGGGATATTGCTCATGCGCCTTTTTCAACTCCTCGCCATTCAAGAAGAAATGGCTGCCGTAAAGACGGGGGAACACGGGGAAGAAGCGATGGACGACACGATACGCCAAGTGTTCGGAATAATCGGCATCTTCTTCACCCTCTTCTTCATCCCGACGCAGCATCATAACGGCGGTATAGCCGACAATGACGGCGAAAACCACTTCTACAATCGGTCCCAACGCCAACAGTCCGGCACCGATGGCGACAAAAATCATGCGGAAAATAATCGCGCCGATAATCCCCCAGTACAAAACGCGGTGGCGCAGGCCTTCAGGCACTTTAAACCAAGCAAAAACCGCCATCATTAAAAACAGATTATCAACGGACAACACTTTTTCCAAAGCATAGCCGGTAAAGAACAGGCTGGCGGCTTCACTGCCGTGATGAACCCATAAAAATGCGCCGAACAAAATCGATATCAACACCCAAAATAGCGACCATATCGCAGCACTTTTCAGCGACATCGGTTTGTTGTCCTTATGGGCGAACAAATCGATGGCAATCGCGCCCACAGACAAAATCACGAAAACGGCGACGGTTTCAATGGGGAAACCCAAATGGTTCATAAAAAGCCTTTGTTATCAAAATAAAGCGTAAGTATAGTGAAACAACGCGGAATAATATAGAGAAATCCAATAAAGATAATGTAATATAGTGGATTAACTTTAAACCAGGACGGCGTTACCTCGCCTTGTCGTACTACCTGTACCGTCTGCGGCTTCGTCGCCTTGTCCTGATTTAAAGTTAATCCACTATATTTTCGACAACCGGCACAAACCCGATTCCGCTCTTTATCCATACCCAACAGTTTGCCAAGGGGTCGTCTGAAATTTTCAGACGACCCCTTGGCTTGCACATTCGTCCTACAAAATCATCTCCGATTTATTCAACTTGTTGTCTGACTACACCCAATCCGCATCCGTTTCCAAACGCTTCGGAAAGATAGTTTCAAACCTATTCGGATGCAATATATTTCAAAATGATTTGTAAACTAATGTTTTTAATATGGTTTGAAAAATATTTGAGTAAAACCGGCGGGCAACGGTCATCATGAGCTTTGCAAGCTTTCTGTTTTCAGGTATGCTCAAACAGATTATTTACAATTTCATATGCCTCAATTACATATCCATTTGAATTAATAAATAATTTATTTTCAATAAGCTACAAAAAATAGAAATTTCCGCTGTATTTTAATTAGAAAAATGTTTGGGCGTGGATTGCCTGCAATTTCATCAGCCCGTGATTTTGAAGTTTTAGATGAGGAATAGTACATGAATCCCATGTATATCACTTTTGCAATCTATCTGGTTGCTGTTCTCTTGATTGGTCTGGCCGCGTATTTCTCCACGCGCAATTTCGATGATTATATTTTGGGCGGCCGCAGCTTGGGCCCGTTCGTTACGGCGATGTCGGCGGGCGCGTCCGATATGTCGGGCTGGCTTTTGATGGGTCTGCCCGGCGAGATTTATCTTTACGGTTTGAATAAATCTTGGATTGCCATCGGTTTGGTGATCGGCGCGTATTTCAACTGGCTTTTGCTAGCTGGTCGTCTACGCGTTCATACCGAACATGCCAATAACGCGCTGACGCTGCCGGATTATTTCTTCCACCGCTTCGGCGCGGGCGGACATTTGATGAAAGTGGTTTCCGCGCTGATTATTCTGTTTTTCTTCACGATTTATTGCGCTTCGGGCATTGTGGCGGGGGCAACCTTATTCCAAAGCCTGTTTGAAGGCATGACTTACAAGCAGGCGATGTGGCTGGGCGCGGGTGCAACCATTGCCTATACCTTCTTGGGCGGATTCTTGGCGGTCAGCTGGACGGATACGCTGCAAGCTTCTTTGATGATTTTTGCGCTGATTTTGACACCTATGATGGTGTATTTGGGTCTGGGCGGTGCAGAACAAATGTCTGCCGCGATTCAAAGCGTTGCCGCAAGTACAGGCAAGGAATATAACAGTCTGCTTGCCGGCACGACCGTTATCGGTATTATTTCCACAGCTGCATGGGGCTTGGGCTATTTCGGTCAGCCGCACATTCTGGCGCGCTTTATGGCGGCTGAAAGCGCGAAATCGCTGGTGTCCGCACGCCGCATCGGTATGACTTGGATGGTGTTGTGTCTGGCAGGCGCGGTAGCGGTCGGTTATTTCGGTATTGCGTATTTTGGTGCGAATCCCGACCAAACCGCTTCCATGCACGGCAACCACGAGCGTATCTTCATCGCGCTTTCTACTTTATTGTTCAACCCTTGGATTGCAGGCATTATTTTGAGCGCGATTTTGGCGGCGGTCATGTCCACTTTGTCTTGCCAGCTTTTGGTTTGCTCCAGCGCAATTACCGAAGACTTCTATAAAGGCTTTTTGCGCAAAAACGCGCCGCAGTCAGAATTGGTGTGGATTGGTCGTCTGATGGTATTGGCGATTGCCATTATCTCGATTCTGATTGCTTCCGACCCTGAGAGCAAAGTTTTAGGCTTGGTATCTTATGCGTGGGCAGGTTTCGGCGCGGCGTTCGGTCCGATTGTGATTCTGTCGGTATTGTGGAAACGCATTACGGCATACGGCGCTTTGTCCGGCATGATTGCTGGTGCGCTGACTGTGGTGGCGTGGGCGGAGTGGGTCAAGAAACCGGCTTTGGCTGTAAATCAAACCGGTATTTGGACCATGTACGAAATCATCCCCGGCTTCATCGCTTGTTTGGTGGTCGCTATTGTGGTTTCACTTATCGACAAAGAGCCGTCTCGTGAAGTCCAAGAACGTTTTGAAAAATCGGACACAGAATACCGCGAGGCGAAATAAGTGTTTTCAGACGACCTGCCGTTGACCGCAGGTCGTCTGAATTTTTATATAGGGAGGCAGGTTTTATTTTTATATTGATGCTCATGCGGATAATGCACTCTTTGGGCTTTATCTGCTTTTTATCAAAGCAAAAAATCCTGTTTTTGAGATAAATTGCTTGTCCGGCCCTTATAAATTTATTAAGATATTATCTATATGCTTTAAATCTTTTCAGACGACCTCGAAAAGGGATGGGGTCGTCTGAAAATCATCATAAAAACTTTGGAGAACCTTAAAATGTTTGACTTTGCTTTTCCGACACAAACGCCACTGCGCCAAGCGATTACCGATGCTTACCGCCGCAACGAAATCGAAGCCGTTCAAGATATGCTGCAACGCGCCCAGATGAGCGATGAGGAGCGTCGGGCGGCGTCCGAACTCGCGCGCCGTTTGGTTACGCAGGTTCGTGCCAGCCGCACCAAAGCCAGCGGGGTGGATGCGCTGATGCACGAGTTCTCGCTCTCCAGCGAAGAAGGCATTGCGCTGATGTGTCTGGCGGAGGCTTTGCTGCGCATTCCCGACAATGCGACGCGCGACCGCCTGATTGCCGACAAAATTTCCGAAGGCAACTGGAAAAGCCATTTGAACAACAGCCCGTCCCTGTTCGTCAACGCCGCCGCATGGGGCTTGCTGATTACCGGCAAACTGACCGCGCCGAGCGACAAGCAGATGGGTTCGGCTCTGAACCGCCTCGTCAGCAAAGGCGGCGCGCCCCTGATCCGCCAAGGCGTGAACTACGCCATGCGCCTGTTGGGCAAGCAGTTTGTTACCGGACAAACCATTGAAGAAGCCCTACAAAACGGCAAAGAGCGCGAAAAAATGGGCTACCGCTTCTCCTTCGATATGTTGGGCGAAGCCGCCTTCACCCAAGAAGATGCCGACCGCTATTACAACGACTACGTTCAAGCCATTCACGCCATCGGCAAAGACGCCGCCGGGCAAGGCGTTTATGAAGGCAACGGCATTTCCGTCAAGCTTTCCGCCATCCATCCGCGCTACTCCCGCGCCCAACACGAACGCGTGATGAGCGAACTCTTGCCTCGTCTGAAAGAGCTGTTCCTTTTGGGTAAAAAATACGATATCGGTATCAACATCGACGCTGAAGAAGCCAACCGTTTGGAGCTGTCTTTGGATTTGATGGAAGCACTCGTTTCCGACCCCGATTTGGCGGGTTACAAAGGCATCGGCTTTGTCGTTCAGGCATATCAAAAACGCTGCCCCTTCGTCATTGACTATCTGATTGACCTTGCCCGCCGCAACAACCAAAAACTGATGATCCGCCTCGTTAAAGGCGCGTACTGGGACAGCGAAATCAAATGGGCGCAAGTGGACGGCCTGGACGGCTATCCGACCTACACCCGCAAAGTCCATACCGACATCTCCTACCTCGCCTGCGCGCGCAAACTGCTGGACGCGCAAGACGCCGTGTTCCCACAATTCGCCACCCACAACGCCTACACCTTGGGCGCGATTTACCAAATGGGCAAAGGCAAAGACTTTGAACACCAATGCCTGCACGGCATGGGCGAAACCTTGTACGACCAAGTGGTCGGCCCGCAAAACTTAGGCCGCCGCGTGCGCGTGTACGCTCCGGTCGGTACGCACGAAACCCTGCTCGCCTACTTGGTACGCCGCCTGTTGGAAAACGGCGCGAACTCGTCGTTTGTCAACCAAATCGTCGATGAAAACATCAGCATCGACACGCTGATCCGCAGCCCGTTCGACACCATCGCCGAACAAGGCATCCATCTGCACAACGCCTTGCCGCTGCCGCGCGATTTGTACGGCAGGGGTCGTCTGAATTCTCAAGGCGTCGATTTCAGCAACGAAACCGTGTTGCAACAGCTTCAAGAAAAACTCAACCGAGCCGCCGCGCAAGACTTCCACGCCGCGTCCATTATCAACGGCAAAGCCCGCGATGTCGGCGAAGCGCAACCGATTAAAAACCCCGCCGACCACGACGACATCGTCGGCACAGTCAGCTTTGCCGATGCCGCGCTTGCCCAAGAAGCGATTGGCGCAGCCGTTGCCGCGTTCCCCGAATGGAGCGCGACGCCAGCCGCCGAGCGCGCCGAATGCCTGCGCCGCTTTGCCGATTTGCTGGAACAGCACACCCCAGCGCTGATGATGCTTGCCGTGCGCGAAGCAGGTAAAACGCTGAACAACGCCGTCGCCGAAGTGCGCGAAGCCGTCGATTTCTGCCGCTACTACGCAGGCGAAGCCGAAAACACCCTGCCCAAAGATGCCAAAGCCGTCGGCGCCATCGTCGCCATCAGCCCGTGGAACTTCCCGCTCGCCATCTTTACCGGCGAAGTCGTTTCCGCATTGGCAGCTGGCAACACCGTTATCGCCAAACCTGCCGAACAAACCAGCCTGATTGCCAGCTACGCCGTCTCCCTGATGCACGAAGCAGGCATCCCGACTTCCGCCTTGCAACTTGTCCTCGGCGCAGGCGATGTTGGCGCGGCACTGACAGGCGACCCGCGTATCGGTGGCGTGATTTTCACCGGATCGACCGAAGTGGCGCAACTGATTAACAAAGCCCTTGCCAAACGCGACGACAGCCCCGTATTGATTGCCGAAACCGGCGGTCAAAACGCCATGATTGTCGATTCTACCGCGCTGCCCGAGCAAGTTTGCTTGGACGTGCTCAACTCCGCCTTCGACAGCGCGGGACAACGCTGCTCCGCCTTGCGTATCCTTTGCGTTCAAGAAGATGTCGCCGACAAGATGCTCGCCATCATCAAAGGCGCGATGGACGAATTGGTCGTCGGCAAACCCGTTCAGCTCACCACCGACGTAGGCCCCGTCATCGATTCTGAAGCGCAGCAAAACCTGCAATCGCATATCAACAAAATGAAGGGCGTTGCCAAGTCTTACCACGAAGTCAAAGCCGCTTCCGACGTTGACCCTGCGAAATCCACCTTCGTGCTGCCGATTTTGTTCGAACTCAACAACTTGAACGAACTCACCCGCGAAGTTTTCGGTCCTGTGCTGCACGTTGTCCGCTACCGCGCCGACGAGCTTGACCAAATCATCGACCAAATCAACAGCAAAGGTTACGCGCTCACCAGCGGCGTACACAGCCGCATCGAAGGCACGGTCAAACGCATCCGCGAGCGCATCGAAGCGGGCAACGTTTACGTCAACCGCAACATCGTTGGCGCCGTCGTCGGCGTACAACCGTTCGGCGGACACGGTATGTCAGGTACAGGTCCGAAAGCAGGCGGTTCGTTCTATCTGCAAAAACTGACCCGCATTCCCGAATGGGTTGCCCCGCCGCTGAGCCGCATCGGACAAGCAGACGAAGCCGCGCTCAAACGCCTCGAAGCCCTGATTCACAAGCTGCCGTTTAATGCGGAAGAGAAAAAATCAGCGGCATCGGCATTGGGACACGCCCGCATCCGCACCCTGCGCCAAGCAGAATCTGTCTTGGTCGGCCCGACCGGCGAACGCAACGCCCTGAGCTGGCGCGCGCCCAAACGCGTCTGGGTACACGGCGGCAGCCTCCTGCAAGCCTTCTGCGCCCTGACCGAACTTGCCGCCGCAGGCATCGTAACCGTCGTCGAACCCGACAGCCCGCTTGCCGCCTACACCGCCGACCTTGAAGACCTGTTGCAAGTCAACAGCAAACCTGAAAGCACAGGCGTAAACCACGTCGCCGCCCTAAGCCCGCTGGACAGCAGCCGCAAGCAAGAACTGGCAAAACGCGACGGCGCACTCATCCGCATTCTCCCGTCCGAACAAGGCTTGGACATCCTGCAAGTGTTTGAAGAAATTTCTTGCAGCGTCAACACCACAGCCGCCGGCGGCAACGCCAGCCTGATGGCAGTTGCCGACTAAAAGGAGTGAATAAACGCAAGAGCGTTTGAAACAAAGGTCGTCTGAAAACGTTGGCGAAACCCGCCAAGTCCGTTTTCAGACGACCTTTTTCTATTTTGATAAAAGAGCCATCCTCTCAAGTCCAATGTATTCGGCAATGAAGCAGGAGACTGAAATATATAGTGGGCACAATGAGAAAACCGCCTCCCTCGCCATCCCTATAATACTTAATGGCAACAAAATCCCCTGCTTCTATTTCAATTCACATCCACAAAAAAAGGAAGAAACCGAGGTTTCTTCCTTTTGCATTTGAGGTAAAATTTTAACCGCCGAAGTCATCCAAGAGGATGTTTTCATCTTCCACACCCAAGTCTTTGAGCATTTTGATGACGGACTGGTTCATGATCGGCGGGCCGCACATATAGAATTCGCAGTCTTCCGGTGCTTCGTGGTTTTTCAGGTGGTTTTCGTAAACCACGTTGTGGATGAAGCCTGTGTAGCCGTCCCAGTTGTCTTCCGGCAGCGGGTCAGACAGGGCGACGTGCCATGTGAAGTTCGGGAATTCCGCTGCGAGTTGGTCGAAGTCTTCGACATAGAACATTTCGCGTTTGGAGCGTGCGCCGTACCAGAAGGTGATTTTGCGTTTGGAGTTCAAACGTTTCAGCTGGTCGAAAATGTGGGAGCGCATCGGAGCCATACCTGCACCGCCTCCGATGAATACCATTTCAGCATCGGTGTCTTTGGCGAAGAATTCGCCGAACGGACCGGAGATGGTTACTTTGTCGCCGGGTTTGAGCGACCAAATGTAAGACGACATTTGTCCCGGAGGCGCATCGGGTACGCGCGGAGGCGGCGTGGCGATACGCACGTTCAGCATGATGATGCCTTTTTCTTCAGGGTATGAAGCCATGGAGTAGGCGCGCAAAATCGGCTCGTCCACTTTGGAAACGTATTGCCACAGATTATATTTGTCCCAGTCTTCGTGATATTCCTTAGGAATGTCGAAGTCTTTGTAGGCAACGGTGTGCGGCGGAGCTTCGATTTGGATGTAGCCGCCGGCGCGGAAGGGAACTTCCTCGCCTTCGGGAATGGCAAGCTTGAGTTCTTTAATGAACGTGGCTTTGTTGTCATTGGAGATGACGGTGCATTCCCATTTTTTCACGCCGAACACTTCTTCAGGGACTTCGATGTCCATGTCGGTTTTGACGTTGACCTGACAAGACAGACGGCAGCCTTCTCGTGCTTCGCGTTTGCTGATATGGGACAACTCGGTCGGCAGAATGTCGCCGCCGCCGCTTTTCACGACAACGCGGCATTGTCCGCACGAACCACCGCCACCGCAGGCGGAGGGTACGAAGATGCCTTGGCTGGCAAGCGCGCCCAACAGTTTGCCGCCAGCGGGCATAGTCAGCTCTTTTTCATCATTGACTTTGATGGTGATGTCGCCTTCGCTCACCAGCTTGGATTTGGCAAACAGAATCATCAGTGCCAAAGCCAAGACGATGACGGTAAACATCACGATACCTAAAATAATTTCCATGCCGAATCCTTTCTTATAACTGGATGCCGGAGAACGACATAAACGCCATCGCCATCAGGCCGGCGGAGATAAAGGTGATGCCCAGTCCTTTGAGGCCTTTGGGAGCGTCCGAATATTTCATTTTTTCGGTAATGCCCGCCAAAGCGACAATTGCCAACATCCAGCCTAAACCGGCGCCGAAGCCGTACACGACGGATTCGCCGAAGTTGTATTCGCGTTGCGCCATAAACGAAACGGCACCGAAAATCGCGCAGTTTACGGTAATCAGCGGCAGGTAAATACCCAGTGCGTTATAGAGGGCAGGGAAGAATTTGTCCAAGAACATTTCCAAAATCTGCACCAAAGCTGCAATCACGCCGATGAAGGTGATGAATTTCAGGAAGGTCAAATCCACGCCTTCGACAATCGCGCCATCTTTGAGCAGCGAGTAAACGAGCTGGTTGGCAGGGACGGACAGACCGAGTACGAAAGTAACGGCAACGCCCAAGCCGAATGCGGTGGATACTTTTTTCGATACCGCCAGAAAAGTACACATGCCCAAGAAGAAGGACAGCGCCATGTTTTCAATAAAGACGGATTTCACAAAAAGGCTTAAGTAGTGTTCCATGTCTTATTTCTCCGCCTGTTCGGGTTTCCAAGTACGCAAACCCCAAATCAAAAAGCCGATGATGAAGAACGCGCTCGGTGCCAGCAGGAAGAGGCCGTTGGTTTGATACCAGCCGCCGTCCTGTACGGTTTGGAAAATGGTGTACCCAAAGAGTTTGCCCGAACCGATCAATTCACGGATGCTGGCGATAATAATCAGCAACATACCGTAACCCGCGCCCTGACCGATACCGTCCACCAAGCTTTCCAGCGGCGGCTCTTTCATGGCGAAGGCTTCGGCACGACCCATCACGATACAGTTGGTAATAATCAGACCGACAAATACGGAAAGCTGTTTGGACAATTCGTAGGCATAGGCCTGCAATAATTGGTCAACCAGCGTAACCAGCGACGCGACAATCGCCATCTGCACGATAATGCGGATGCTGTTCGGAATGTAATTGCGCACCAGCGAGATGAAGAAGCTGGAAAAACCGGTTACCAAACTGACGGAAATACCCATCACGATGGCCGTCTGAAGTTTGGTGGTAACCGCCAGCGCCGAACAAATACCCAAAACCTGCAAGGCAATCGGGTTGTTGTCGATAAAGGGTGAAAACATTAAATATTTCAAGCGTTTCATATCAGCCATTATTGTGCTCCTGCTGATTTCAATTTGTTCAGGTAGGGGATATAGCCGTTTTCGCCGAACCAGTAATCGAACGAACCTTGCACGCCTTTGGAAGTCAGCGATGCGCCGGAGAGTGCATCTACGCCGTGTTCTTTATCTGAACCTGCGCCTTTGCCGACGTGCAGGGCAAGTTTGCCTTGTTCGTCAAAGAGTTTTTTGCCGACGAATTTTTGTTGCCACAACGGATTGCCGATTTCGCCGCCCAAGCCTGGAGTCTCGCCTTGGTCGTAGTAGGTAATGCCGTTGATGGTATTGCCATCAGGTTGGATGGCGACGAAGCCGTACATGACCGACCACAGACCGTTACCGTGCATAGGCAGGATGATTTGGCTGACTTTGCCGTCATCACCTTTTACCAAATAAACTTCGGTGTATTTGGCGCGGCTCTTGATGCCTGCCAAATCGTCTTCAGGTTTGATTTGGATGCTTTGCGCGGGATCTTTGGCGGCAACACGCGCGCTGAAGTCTTTCGGCGCGTCTTTCACATATTCGCCGGTCGCCAAATCGACCACGCGTTGTTCGATGCGGTCGGTAAAGGTTTTGCTGATGTCGGTATTTTTATCGAGCAAACCGGCAACGCTCAGGATGTAGCTTTGTTTATCCTGAACCTTTTGTTTTTCCTGCACCGGTTTCAAGCCGACAACCGCGCCCGCCACGATGACCGAGCAAATCAGGCTGACCGCCAACACCACAATCAGCGTGCCGCTGAAGCTGTCTTTATCGAATTTCTTAGCCATTGCTGCGCGCCTTTCTGCGTTTGATGTTCGCTTGTGCGACGAAATAGTCGAAAATCGGGGCAAACAGGTTGGCAAACAGAATCGCCAACATCATGCCTTCAGGGTAAGCCGGATTGACCACACGGATTAACACGCACATCACGCCGATTAGCGCTCCGTACCACCATTTGCCGACATTGGTAAAGGAAGCGGAAACGGGGTCGGTCGCCATAAACAACATACCGATGGCGAAGCCGCCGACGACCAGATGCCAGTACCAAGGCATGCTGAACATCGGGTTAGTGTCTGAACCGATGACGTTAAACAGCGAAGACATGGCAATCATACCGATCATCACGCCGGCAATAATGCGCCAAGAAGCGATGCGGGCAAACACGATAAACGCGCCGCCGATTAAAAGCGCCAAAGTGGATACTTCGCCGATGGAACCTGGCACGTTACCGATAAACGCATCCATCCAAGTGATGGATTGATTGGTAACAGCATTTTTCAGGCCTTCCGAACCGTGTGCCGCCCATTGAGCCAACGCGGTTGCGCCGGAATAGCCGTCAACTGCCGTCCAAACGGTGTCGCCGGTAATATTGGCGGGATAGGCGAAGAATAAGAAGGCACGGCCTGCCAGCGCAGGGTTCATAAAGTTTTTACCCGTACCGCCGAATACCTCTTTCGCAACCACCACGCCGAAGGTAATACCCAAGGCAGCCTGCCACAGCGGCAGCGTAGGCGGAACGATTAAGGAGAACAAAATCGAAGTAACGAAGAAACCTTCGTTGATTTCGTGTTTACGCACGGTGGCGAACAAAACTTCCCAGAAACCGCCGACGGCAAATACGGTCGCGTAAATCGGCAGGAAGTAAATCGCGCCGAACAGCATTTTGCCCAACACGCCCGCTTCAGACGACATATTGATGCCCAAAGCGTTGGCAAGGGCGTAGTGCCAGTCGTTGGCGATGTTTTGTTGCAGCAAATCGGGCGTCAGCGCGCCGAATGCCTGTGCGCCGACGTTGTACATACCGAAGAACATGGCGGGGAACAAAGCCAGCCATACCAAAATCATCATGCGTTTGGAGTCGAGCGCGTCGCGGACGTGTGCCGCTTTGCGCGTTACCGCGCCGGATGTGTAGAAAATCGTCGCCGCAGCTTCATAGAGGGCATACCATTTTTCATGTTTGCCGCCCGGCAGGAAGTGCGGTTCGATTTTTTCCAGAAAATGTTTCAAGCCCATAATCAGCCTTCCTTCTCAATGGTTTCCAGCACCTTGCGCAACAGCGGGCCGTATTCGTATTTACCCGGGCAGACGAAGCTGCACAAAGCGAGGTCTTCTTCGTCCAATTCCAAGCAACCCAAAGCCTGCGCGCTGTCGGTATCGCCGACGATTAAATCGCGCAAAAGCAAGGTAGGCAGGATGTCCAGTGGCATCACGCGCTCGTAAGTACCGATAGGCACCATGGCGCGGTCGCCGCCGTTGACGGCTGTCGTGAACTTGAAGAGTTTGTTTTTCAGGAAATGACCGAGGGTCGTACGCGTAATCGAGTATTTGTCCGGCTGCGGCGCAACCCAGCCGAACAGCTCTTTGCTGCGGCCTTCTTCGATAACGGAAATCTGATTGTGGTAGCGTCCCAAATAATCATGCGCGCCTTGTGCAATTGCGCCGTTCAATACCGAACCGGAAATCACGCGGTTGTCCGCGGCAACCAATTCACCGGCGGTAATTTGTGACACCTTCGCACCCAAAACGGTACGCAAGAGGCGCGGTTTGTTGACTTGCGGGCCGCCCAAAGCAACCACGCGCTCGGCGTTCAGACGACCTGTTACGAACAAACGTCCGATGGCAATCACGTCTTGATAATTGATTGTCCAAACGGTTTTATTCGCGCCGACAGGCTCGATGAAATGAATGTGCGTGCCGCTCAAACCCGCAGGATGCGGGCCGCCGAATTCGTGTGTTTCAATGTTGGCGGCGTTTTCAGACGGCACGTCCGCACCGGCTGCCTTACAAACATGGATTTTGCGTTCGGTCAGACAGCTCAACACCAGCAAACCTCGTCTGAAATCCTCGACGGCTTCTTTGATCACGACCACAGGGTCTGCCGCCAGCGGATTGGTGTCCATCGCATTGACGAAAATGGCGAACGGCTCAGCATCGACGGCAGGAATTTTGCTGAACGGACGGGTACGCAGCGCAGTCCACAAACCGGATTGAATCAGATTGCGGCGCACTTCTTCGCCGCTTAAGTTTGCCAACGCATCGGGCGCATAGCGTTCGAACTCGATTTCGTCATCGCCCTCAACGGCAATCACGACCGACTGAAGCACGCGCTTTTCGCCGCGGTGAATCGCAGCGATTTTGCCGGAAGCCGGCGCAGTAAACACCACGCCCGGATTTTTCTTGTCTTCAAACAGCACTTGGCCTTTTTTGACGGCATCGCCTTCCTTGACTTTCATCGAGGGGCGCATACCGGCATATTCTTCGCCAAGCAACGCGACTTCGGTAATGGCCGGACCGTCGTAAACGGCTTGCTCCGGTCTGCCCGCGATGGGCAGGTCTAGGCCTTTTTTGATTTTAATCATAGGTTTGCATTACTTGTGATGAGTTAAACAGAATAAAATGATCCAACTTTTCAGACGACGTTTGAAACTGGAAAGCGTGGGAGAGGTCGTCTGAAAGTAAAGCCTTACTTACGGAAAACAACAATCAAATGAAAACTGTAAAGTGTTTGATTTTAGCAGGAACAGCCCGCTTTATGTCAGATTTACGCAGATTTTTTCCAGCCTTCTACCCCATGTCTCGTACGAAATAAGCCTTCAATAAAAGCACAACATATTGATGCCAAAAATTAATCTCTTCAAAACAAGCGGCAGAATACAAAAAGGTCGTCTGAAAACCGAATCACAAGAATCAGGTTTTCAGACGACCTTTTGAGGACAAGCAAGTATCAGAACAACTGCCAAACAAAGAAAATCAGCGTATGCAGTATAAACAGCGGAATCAATATCCCTACCGACCACATCATATAACCAAAGAAAGTCGGCATTGGAATACCGCGCTGCTCGGCAATCGCTTTAACCATAAAGTTCGGCGCATTACCGATATAAGTGAGCGCGCCCATAAACACCGAACCCATGGATATAGCCAGCAGCGAATGGAACAAATGCCCCGTCATCAGAGCCTGAGCATCACCGCCCGCCATATTGAAGAACACCAAATAAGTCGGCGCATTATCCAAAAAGGCGGACAACAAACCGCTCATCCAGAAATACATCGTATTAATCGGATTGCCTGCGGCGTCATGCACCAACGACACCACCGCACCCAGTGCACCCGCCTCGCCTGCCTTCAAAATCGCCAAAACAGGGGAAATCGTAATGAAAATACCCAAAAACAGTTTGCCCACTTCGGCAATCGGGTCGAAATTGAATTCATTGCCCGCCCTGACCTGCTTGGGCGTAATCAGCAGCGAAACAATGGTCAACACCAGCAAAATCACATCGCGGACCAAGTTTTGCAAAGCATAGTGGCTGCCAAAAATTTCAAATCCCGGATGATTGGGCTTCCACAAGCCGGACAGCAAAACCGCACCGACCACGCCCGCCAGCAGCAGGAAGTTCCATTTACCGGAAATCCGTAAATCTTCCTCGACTTCCTCTTCCTGCTGAATCTGTTCCACAGTAGTTTCACTCGCGTGATAGCGGCTGTCGATAATATAAAACACCAGCAACAGCACCACCGTACTGATCAATACGGGCATCAACATGTGTTTCACCGTCCACATGAAATCCACGCCCTTCAAGAAGCCCAAAAACAGCGGAGGATCACCCAACGGCGTCAGTCCACCGCCGATATTTGCCACTAAAAAAATAAAGAATACAACGATATGTACTTTTTTCTTGCGGTAATGATTTGCTTTCAGCAGCGGACGAATCATAAGCATCGCCGCACCGGTCGTTCCCATAAAGGAAGCCATCACCGTACCCGCCGCCAACAACCCGGTATTCAGCGCGGGCGTACCGTGCAGCTTACCCCAAACCAAAATCCCGCCCGAAATCGTGTACAAAGCCAAAAGCAGCAGGATAAAGGGGATATATTCCTCAACCAACGCATGGGCAACCGTATGCACACCCGCCCCGAAACCGAACACAACGGCGAACGGAACCAAAAACAGCAGTGTCCAAAACGCCGTAATCTTGCCGAAATGGTGGTGCCAAGTATGTGCGAAAAAGAGCGGCCCCAACGCAATAGACAAAAGAATCAACGCAAACGGCGCACCCCAAAACAGACTGAGCGACGCGCCGTCAAAATCAGCAGCGTGCGACAAAGTAGGGAATAAGATGAGGGATAAAATTGGTAAGCGGCGCATTGTTTTTCCTTGTTTTTCTTACAGACAAAAGCCCGAACAAACACGCCCGCACAATGCCGAGAAGTCAAACAGAAAACACCTGCGACCCATCCTGACATTGAACGGAGAAATGTTGCCATACGTAAACCTTGTTTGATTGTAAGTGAAAACCCCGCCCCAAACCAGTCAAAATAACCGACCGCCCAACCCTGTTTCCCAATCTTCAAGCACCTGTTACACCCTACTCAGCCAACCATATTTTCAAAATCCTTTTGAAAATAGAATGCTAGGTCATCAATAATGTAAACTATCGAAATATAACTTTAGATTTATTCTTTCAAAAATTTACAATCAGACCATCAAGCAAACCAATCTGCTGCTGCTTAAATCAGGGTTCAAATCAAGGCAGCCAATCACAGACAACCCAAGTTTGCTGCACTGTAGTGACCAAAATTAAGACGATTCACAATATATTTCATCAATATAAAATCGACCGACAATAACACACACATTATCTTTTTCAGACGACCTTGTAAGCGGAATAATTTATGATACAATACGCCCCTACTCTTGAACGGGTCTGTAGCTCAGGGGTTAGAGCAGGGGACTCATAATCCCTTGGTCGTGGGTTCGAACCCCACCGGACCCACCAATCAAATCAATGACTTGCGTAAGCTTGGCATTTTTTTCGGGTCGGCACTGTGTCCAATTTGTGTCTTTACATAGCCCGATTCCGTCCAATACCTCGGCATGGGCTTGAAGATGTTCCGCCGACAAATGTGCGTAACGGCGTACCATCTCAACGCTTTCCCAACCACCCATCTCCTGTAAGGCGGACAACGGCACGCCAGACTGAACCAGCCAGCTTGCCCACGTGTGCCGAAGATCGTGCCAGCGGAAATCAGAAATTCCTGCCTTTTCCAAGGCGTTTTTCCAAATCCTCGAGCTGATGCTTTGAACTTTTCGTCCATTGGAATAAGTAAAGACAAATCGGGAATGCTTCCCCATCTGCCTTGATATTACACCTATGGCCGTATCATTCAGGGCAACACCTATCGCCTTGCCTGATTTGCTTTCGTCAGGATGTATCCATGCGGTTCTCCCCGTCAAATCCACTTGCTGCCATTCCAAGTCCAAAACATTGCGCTGGCGCAATCCCGTGGATAAGCTGAATATGACCATTTCGGCCATATAGTCGGGCAAGGAGGCAATCAACCTATTTGCCTCATCTTTCGTCAGCCAGCGGATCCGCCGTTTAGGCTCTCGATAAAGCGTCAGATGGGGAGCCCTTTCCAACCACCCCCATTCCTTGACGGCTTTGTTCAGTATGGCGCGAATCAGCGCAAGATAACGGTTTTTCGTGCTGTCGGAGCAGTTCTTTTTTGCGACGGTATCCATGATGAAATCACGGGTCAAGTGATGCAGGTAAATCCCGCGCAGTTCCGGCAGACCACGCAATCTGCACAAATCGTTCCCGATGCTTTTCTTGCTGCCATTCTCTTCAATCCATTTGACTGCGGCCTCCTCCCACAGCCGTTTCGGTTTTTCGTCAAAATGCTCGTGCTGCCATAACTCGTATGTCAATTTATTGTGCAGCCTTTGCGCTTCCTGTTTGTTTTTAGTGCCAGCAGACTGTCTAATTCTGCGGCCGCTTTCTGTCCTAATATCGACGTAGTAAACGCCTTTTCGTAAGTAGATCGGCATTTTGCTTTGCTCCTGTGTTCGAGCGAAGCCTGCACCTGTTCATTTTCTTTTTGCATCAGGAAAACGTCAAGTGCGGCTTGGGTAATACAATAACGGCGGCCAGGTCGGCTGGCCTCAAGCATCCCTTTACGGATGTATTGTCGGATGGTTTCGGCGTGGCATTTGCAGTATTCTGCTGCCTCTTCCACGGTGTAGGTTTTGCTCATTCTGCCTCCCGCATCACTTCGAAAACTTTAAACGGCGCAGTTTCGGTCAACTGTTCCAGTTTTCTGAGGGCCAAATAGCGTTTGATGCGCGGTTCGAGCATCAGATAGTATTCTTCATTGACATAAAAAAGCAGGCACATATCGTTGCCTGCTTCCGTCTGCACCGGTATCAGCCGGTAATGTGGATAATCTTCCTCTGCCGGAATTACAATGGAAGGTATCTTTACCGTACTGACGGGATTTTTTTTGTCAATCAGCATTGGTGCTTCCTTTTTTCTATTTCGTTTTGGAGTCGGTAAAAACCGCATACTTTTTCGGCTTTTTCAGCAAACGTTTGCCGCCAGCCGTTGGCAGACCTCGAACGACTCAGGGCAATGTTTGCCTCGTAAACGGCATCTTTAAATTCGATGATTAAAACCAACGGCCAACCGCCGATTCCTTCTGGCGGCTTTGCAAGCAGGGTCTTGTAACTTTTCTCATCCACATCAACCTCCTCTCCAAATAACCCATCCCACTATCAGCAACACTGCCAGAGCTGCCGCCATAGTACAGACGACCAGTCGTTCCAGCCTTTTGACCAGCCGTTCGTTGGCTTCTTCCGTATCACGGGCGATACGTTGGGATACCGAACCATAGATTTTTTGTTCTGCCTCTGCAATCTGTCCGTTGGCATACTGCGCCAGCTCTGCCAGCAGTTGCTCTCGGTACTTTTCCAGCTTGGCGGCGGCAGCGGTAATATTGCCTTCACGGACGGAAAGTTCTTCCAAGAAGACCAGCCGTTCTTCCGTTTGCTGCCTCGCAAATGCGTCAAAGGCTTGGCGGAAAGACTGATCCTGCATCATCAACATAACGACGATAGGATCGTCTTCCGTCAGCCGCGTACCCGAATGCCGGAAGACTTCAGCGACAATTTCGGCGGGCTTATTTTCCATCGTCCGCACCATTCAAAGCGTTTACTGCAACCGGCAGGTTTGCCAGTTTCGCGAAAATATCGCGCTTCACATTCCGCAGACGTTGTTTAGGCATAAAGGTCATTTCTGCCGTGGAATCCACCTCGTCAAAGGTCAGATGCAGCTTAGTCATCTGTTCAATGTCTTTCCCGTAGGTGTCGGGATTGCGTTTTTCCACGCGCACAATACCGACGATGCGGTCTTTGTGTTTTTGGTAAACACCGAACTGTTCGAACGGTTTACCGCCATTCTCCACTGCGCCGTGGAACTCGTTCAGCCAAACTATTACTTCAGCATCGACGTCGTTCAAAATCCGTCCCAAGCTTTCAATGCAGTCTACTTGCGCCTGTCCGCCTTCAATCGGCACATGAAGAATCAGGCGCACACCTGATTCCCGTAGCAGTTCGGCGATGTTGTTTTCAGCGATATACGACATCAGTGGAATAAAAGTGTTGGAACCGGTATCGACAATGCCTATACCGTCTTTTTCCAAGAACTGCTCAACCAGTCCGTCAAAATTACGAATATCAACGTTGTTATCCCGTGTCAGGATGTTGATTACTTGGACGTGCAACGGTTTGTACCGGCTCAACGTACGGTTGCTGGTATCGGTATCGTAGCAGTGTACTTCTACCTGATTAGCAGCCCTTGCCGCCACATATTGCGCGTATGAGGCGCAGCAAAACGTTTTGCCACATCCGCCTTTACTTTGAACTATCAAATTTACTTCTTGCATATTTGTTCCAACCTTTCCTGATTGTCGTTTCGTTATAAAAAAAATACCGTTTTTGCGGCCGTTTGGATTTTTTACACATCAAAACCCGCTTTTCAAACGGACTTTGGTCTGTAAAAAGCCCTGCGGACAGGAGTTGCCCGCAGGGAAAGAGCGTGTCGGACATCAGGAAAGGGCTTGCCCGAACACAGGAGGAAATAACAACCGAGATAATCTAGCGGACATCAACCCAGCGTCCGCCATTTCGTTCTTCGCCGACGTAGCGTACTTTGTCGGCTACCGTCGTCCAGCCGTGATCGAAATAAGCCTTGCAATAACCCGGCTTGTCTGGGCGAATGTAGGTTTTCTTGACCGTTTGGCAGTTGTCCTCGACAACATATTTACGTCCCAAGCTGTATTTGGTCTTATGTTCGCAAACCTTTTCCAGCTTCTTATAGCGCATCATGCGGTTCAACTCCTGCGCGTCGCAACGACCCGCTCCCTCCGCAATCGCGTCTGTCAAACCCGCCATTTCAGCGTTTTCCGAACTTGCCGGACACATTTTCAAAAAGTTCCGACGTGCTTTGAGGGTATCCCCCAACTTTTTATGCCGAATCGAAAAATACCGTTTAATCGAAGCGGTACACTCGCTTGGACGGTCGCCTGATGACAGACACAAAATCGCCTCACACGCCAATCGCGTATCTCCTGTCAGTACATCATCCGCATAAACGGCGGGCGCGGCACCCAGCAACGCCGCTGTCAACAAACCCAAGTATTTTTTCATACAATACCTTTTCCATATTGAAATAAAAGACGAAAAAAAGGATAATCTGCGTACCCCTACGAGATTACCCAAGTCTCCGAGAAAGCCGCTTTCGTAAGAAAGCGGTTTTTTCATTGCCATACGACCGTCCGAACTTGGAACTTTCTTCCTTCTTGGACAATGTTCACACATAAATCACCATTGCCCTTCATCAGCAGGTCAACCTGCTGTGCAGCGGCTCTCATGCTTTGATATGTCCCGATGACGATCTGTTTGACGGGCTTGCGGAGTTTTTTCATGTTGCTTCCTTTCGCTTTTAGATAAATTGAAGGTCGTCTGAAAACTTTCTTCAGACGACCTCAGAATTTAATTGCAGGGCTTCCACCTGCTCCCCGACGTATTGCCGGTAGTCAGCCTTATCAGGGCATCGCTCAAAACGGCAGGGTGTGATAAATACCAATACCGCCGATTTTTACCCTCCCGTTACTGATCGTTGTTTCACGGGCAAAGTGCTTGTTCACACAACATCACACACGGACGGTATCGGAACCGCTCAGTCTTCCTTTCTCTCGAGCCGCTGAGTTGCCCGCCGCCTTTTGTGTAGCTAGGCGGTAGAAATGGTCGTCTGAAACTTCTAACGACCTGAAATTAACCTTGCTTATTTTGTTATGGACTTAAGTCCCATTTCCAAATCATGTTTTTTGCAATCGAACATAATATCCTCGATGTTTTCAAGGGTAATGGTTTTTCCGAGCGTACATCTTCTTATGTTATCCTTTTGGATATTTGTACCACTAACAGGTATATATCCATATGGGTTTAATGAATAAACTAAGCCAAATAGGCATAAATACAAGAAAATTGCAGAAAGCGAAGTATATTTGAATAATACCTCTTCTTCTTTTTTTCTACCCGAAGAGAATATCCAGAAACAGGCCACCGTTATACCACAAAGAATAAAATAGATTACCCACGCCCATAGATTAGGAAAACCATAATCATCAAAAAACAGACTAAGTAATAAAGTCATTCCCATCTTTACGGGCATCGTTCTCAACCTTCCCGAAAAAATTCCGCAAACCTACCCTCAAACTCCGCCGCCACATCATCAATATCATCAGACTCTGCATCTTTCCAAAGATCACTGCCCTTCAGATACGACTCGAACTTCCACCAGTAGTCATTCGCAACACACGATGCGATGAATGCGTCATCATGATTCTCACGGTTCGCCTCAAAAATTTCCTGTCCCGAGCGCACATAAACCGCCGAGCGTTTTTCAAAATGATCACTGATTTCCGCTGCTTTAATTTGCAGGGCTTTAATTTCATCCTTTGTCATATTTGTCATAACTTCACCTTTGAACTATAATAATAAACTATCTGAAATAATAAACTTTATTATTATTTCGGATGAACCCAAACGGAAACCCACTTGTGCAAGAAGTGGGCTTGGATTTGGATACATGTTTAAAGACGGGTAGAGCCGTCAGAACATTTGGGCCTATGCCCTATCGGATTTATCCGATAAATACCCGCTCACGGCGGGCGAAAAGAAAAACCAAAATGTATTTTGCAGCTTGTCCGCAGATTATCGCTGCTGCATCGGGATTACGTCCCGATTAAAAAATACGTCCAACTTGCCGCCTGTTACCGGACCCTCTCATCAGGCTACCCGGATGCGCGGCATTTTTTTTGGGCAGGTTGATGCTGCCCGCAACCGTTTATCCGATTTACCCAAAGGCTCGATCGCCTTTTCTACGTTTGTTGTTTCGGACTTTTTAAGCCGAAATAACTCCGAAGGCCGGTTGCTTCGTTCCAAACTGTTAAAGAGCTTCGATACGCAAATATTAGCAAACTAATTGAACCAAGTAAATAGTTTGCTAATATTTTAGTGTAAAATTTTATTAGAATAGTAATTTATCGTTACAAAAAAAGTCGCCTTAAATTATTAGGCGACCTGAAAATAGTTGAATTAGATAGTAATTTATATCATTATTTCATATTATTTATATCTTATAAATTAAAGGAGTTAAGCCCACCACGCCAAATAACTCTACCAAGAATTTCATCTGACTCAATTGCATCCACATCTGAGAAACGTGTTTTGTCCAAATTGTCACAGCGATATATCCATTTCTGGGTTGAATCAAGAATTGTTCTTCGAATGAAGATTAAACCAGAACTTCGTTTTATAACGAACACCCCATTTTCATGTTTGACTTTGTCTAGCCGAGAAAACGCCACATCATCAAAAATACTGATTGTTGGTGACATACTTTCATCTTTACATCTAATGAAATCTACATAATCAACATCAAATCCTTGGGCTTTTAAAAATTCCTTTTTGAGTGCAACAGCACTTATTTCAGAAGTAATATAAGATTCTGAAGTTTCGATATTTTCCGGCTTTTGGAATACTGAAGGAGGATTTTTCCCATAAAGTAGCCATTCAGGAGAAACATTCAATGCCGAAGCCAGTTCAACGATCTTAGCTGAACTTTGATTTCGTCCACTCTCTAATTGACCAATTGTTCCTTGGCTTACATTTGCTCTTTTCGCTAACGCAGACTGACTGAGCTCTAGGTTCAATCTCGCAATACGGATACGGTCTCCAATGTGTTCCATAGTCTTTGCGCTCTATTTAAAACAAACAGTCTATGGTTTTGTTTAATTAGTTTGGTTATTGAACTAAATTAGCTTTCTAATTAGAATGTGGATTGTATGGAAAGGAACATTATGGATTGGACAAAAATCATTCAAGAAATTCAAGATGCAGGTTATTCCCAAAGACAAATAGCAGAGATTTGTGGATGTTCACAAGGTTTTATTTCTCAAGTGAAGAATAACTATTACCGTACTCAAAATAGCAAAAGTAAAAAGGCTATTTCATTTGAGGTGGGAACTGCACTTTTGAAATTGCACAAAAGCGTGCAAACCGCAAAATAATCATGCTTATCTCCGACATCCGCCATCACATTACAACGGACTTCGTGGTTTACCGCGAGTTCGGGCTTTTGTGCGGATCCAATATTCAGGCGGCAACATTGCTGTCGGGGTTGTTTTGGTGGAGCGATGTGATTGACAAAGAACCGAAACGTCATGGCTGGATATACAAGACAGCCGCCCAGTTGTTCAACGAGTTTGGGCTGACGAGACGTGGTTACGAAAAGGCGCGGAAATTTTTATTGGGCAAAGGTGTGATCCAATGCCGACGCGCAGGCGTACACGGCAGATTGCACTGGCAGCTCAACAAAGAGCGTTTATTGGAACTGTGCTATCTAGTTAAAGGCGAGCCATTACCGCAGTTTGACAGCCGCTACCATCTCGACATCGACAATTTCCGCCTTGAAAAGTGGGTTAATCTCGACCTTTGGAACGAATTCCTCAAAATGCGCGCCGAAAAAGGCAAGCCCCTCAATATCAAGCAGAAAAAAATCCTGCTCAAACAGCTTAAAGACCTAAAAAACAAAAACTACGACCTCGATGCCGTGATGCAGAAATCAATTCTGAACGGCTGGGCAGGCTTCTATCCATCCGACCGTTCCCCCAACATCCCTGCGCCACCGACGTCCGAAGCGGCCACGCGCAAAGCTAAGGCGGAATACGAAGCGCAAATCAAACAATCCGCCGACCCGCCGCCCGATACAGGCGGACAGCGGAATCCTGACAATTCAGCCCGTCAAAACCTCCAAAAATTTTTCAACAAAAAACAGTAATCATCAGGCTGTTGGCACCGCCACGCCCAAACGCTGCTCCGGCAGCTTTTTTTGCGCCCTTTGAAGCCGGAAAGGTCGTCTGAAAGGCGGTTTTGCCTGTTTTTCGGCGCAAAGTGGGATATGCCGGTCTGTTTTTATGTCCTGCTTTCGTGGTTTTATACCAATTAGATTATCAGAATCCGCTTTTTTGTTATAAATAAGTGATTGAAAATACTGTGTTTGTACATATTGAACAAAGAACATTGGCTTTTGAGGACAAAGAACTTTGTCCACATAGGACGACCTTTATACAAAGACCACGATCACAGACCACTATCAAAAAATATTTCAGGCGGCCGCCTGATTGTTTTTTGTGCAATTTATGATCTATGTAGATGGATATTGGCGTTTGACAGGATATTGAGTGTTTTTGAGTGAGGGATATGTACAGGTTTTGTGGATAAATTGAAGCAGGTGAGGAGATGAATGAAGGGATTGCCGAAGAAGGAGCAAAGGCAGTAGGCAAATAGTATTTTGATACATTGGAAGCCGTCTGAATGGCACAGACGGCTTTTCTACATCAGCTCTTCAACATTGATTTCACGGTTCAAGTCAAACTTGCCGATGATTGGACGTTCCGATATTTCAGAGTTAGTTTGTTTTTGGTCAGGAACTGTCTGAGTAACGGTGCTTGCCTGTCTGTTTTTGACTTGTACGGAATCATTAATAGATTGATGATTTATCTCGGGTGATGCGACAGTTTTACCAGTATGGCTACGGATAAACCTGTTCAGAGTTGGCTGGCTTACTGTCATTCCCTTTTTTTCAAGCAGGAATCTCAGAATATCTTTTTCTGAGTAACCCAAGTTTTTTAATGTGAAAATCTCTCCGGCAAAGGCATCAAGTTTGGATTTTTTGCCTGACGGAGCATTGTTCTTCACGAAGTCTTCTAAATCGCTCATATGCGTATCTATTCACTTATATTCATATATAAGTGTCAATATATACATATTTATTCTAAAAATCAACATTCTTAATCCTAAAAATACTAAAGAAATTATAAATAATCATTATTTATATAATTAGTATGTCAAATAATCAAATAAATACATTTCCATACTTCAGTATATTCACACATATCCAAGTCCATGCGTATCACTTCCTCAAAGTAACGCCTATATCCCATATAAACAGCAAATCAAAACAATACGCAGGATAGGCAACGAGTGCCAAAAAACGCCCTAAAGCGTTTTTTCAATTCCGCCCAAAAGGGCGGAAACGCCGCAGAGCGGCTGAAGGTTTGAAACAACCATCGGGGGCAGCGGCCGCCGTGTTGTTGGTTGATGTCTAAATTTCAAAGCGCAAAAAGTCCAGACCAAGACAAGTGTCTTTGCACGTCTTCCACCTTTTCCACCACGCCGCAGAGGGCGCACCGGACAAAGATGAAAGCCGCACAAAGCCAGTCTGGACTTTTTGCGCTTTGAAATTTTTTACGACATCACAACACGGCGGCCGCTGCCCCCGATGGTTGTTTATTTATGAATGAACATTTATGAAAGGATTATCAAATGGGACTTGATATGTACGGCTACACCATGAATGCCGAGTTTGTCGGCGACCGTCAAACCGATGTGAATGTGAGTGAAGATGAACGCGATGAAGCAGAACTGAATCAATTTGCGTACTGGCGGAAATTTAACCATCTACATGGCTGGATGGAAAAACTATATCGGCAGAAAGGCGGCAAAGCCGATGTATTTAATTGTTGCACTGTACGACTAGAACTCGAAGATTTGGAACGGCTGGAAGCTGATTTAAATGATGAAAAACTAGAATACACGCCGGGCTTTTTCTTTGGAGATTCGCAAATTTATCCCGAAGACATTACAGAAACCAAAACCTTTATAGCGAATGCGCGGTTAGCGATAGCTGAGGGGCGAGCAGTTTTCTATGACAGTTGGTGGTAATGGCTAAACGGTTTCGGGCGGCAAAGGTCGTCTGAAACCTTCGGGAGCAAAAAATGGATAACACGGTTAAAGAGCTGAAAAAACTCATTTATTCATTCGGTGCGACGTATAAACCGTCTGATGTTTTTCGTGATTTCGTAGAGCTGGCAGCCCTTGCGATTTTTAATAGTTATATGCGGGATGATGATTGGGAAATACGCGAGGAGCGATACCACACTATCCGGCGAGAATATAAAGAAGAGGCTTTTAAAATTTTTCCTGAGCTGTTGGGCGTTTTGGCTTCGGGCTGCATTAGAGCGGTGAACGTCGGAAGCTATGAAGATTTTTTGGGTGAGCTTTATATGGACTTGGGCGCGTCAAACGAGCGTAACGGGCAGTATTTTACGCCGATGGCTGTATCAAGAGTGATGGCAAGACTGACGGGAATCGATGCAGCGGAGAAACTGGAGAAACAAAGATTTGTTTCCTTACTTGAACCATGTTGCGGCAGCGGTGCGAATCTGCTTGCCTTTGCGGAACATATCGCCGATAGCGGAAAAGTTCCGACTTTACATATGGCAGCGGTTGCGGTGGATATAGATGTTTTGTGTGTGTGGATGTGTTTTGTGCAATGCCATTTTTACGGTATCCCCGCAAAAATCATACATGGAGACAGTTTAAAAAACGAATTTCATACGGCATGGCGGACGGTGCATTGGTTGCGTGGCGGTTTTGAAGACTTTATGAAAGCCGAAATTGAAGCCGACAAAATAGCCGCTTTTGACGCAAAACAGCACAGTCAAGACGAAACGAAGATAACCGCCCCCTTGTTGACATTGGAAGAACAGTTAGTTTTGTTTTAAAGAAAAGCTGGATACCCAAGCCCTAATTAAGTTTTTGATGTTGGATAATGTTTCTGAAATTGAAGCAAGCATTAGAAAAAGTTGTAATAGGGCAACACATTTTATAGGTTCAGATAAAAATTTATCTATGGTACAGGAATTGATGATGAAGATTATCAATGGAAAATTTAAGATTTCAAGGCTAATTATCCGCATACATAGTGGACGATAGAGCAGGTTATTTACAATGACTAAGATATAGAGGTCGTCTGAAACGGCGATTTCAGACGACCTCTATATGCCGAAGGGAACTTAACGGAAAAAAACGCCCGCCGCAGCCCCGTTACCGCCTCTCAAGGTTCGGCAGAAACGTCCCCACGCCCCCAAGAGAAAAACAGACTTAGGCAACTTTTCCAGCACCTTCGGCAGCCTGCAAAATTGCCACGCCTATTTTTCTCTTGCCCCCTACGGCGGGCTTTTTTATTTATGAAAAATTAGTACTATTCAATCTAGTAGCTGACAGCTCTTAAACTGGAGCTATTTAGACAAAATATCTGCCTTTGTCGATTTTGAGTGGTGTTTGACGTGGGCAGGGATGGAAAATAACACATAAGGAAAACTAATGCTTTTACTACGGCGTGAACACATTGATAGGTTGTTTGATATGTTAATAGCAAACCGCAGGTTTGATACTCCATTTAAAATTACGGAGTACGATGGTGGGATGAATTTTTTGGGTACGTTTGGCGAAGTCCCGGTACACGAGCTTGGAAACCGATCAGCGACATTGTGCTTTGAATGGAAAGGGGAGATTTCTGAACCACGAGATACCCATGATATTGCGGGGATGAAGCCAAACATCCTTTATGACTTTAACGGGTCAGGACGGCACTTTGATAACCCTGATCCACGTTACCTGCTTCCTGTGGGTTCAAAAGGACTGATTCTGAAGCATATCGTGATTAATGACGAAGACGAGCTTTTGAGGATTTGGTGTAACCGCCAAAAAATTTATTTTTACCGATACCGGATATTGAAAGCCACCCCAATTGTGCGGAACATTTTATTGTATAAGGCATGGCAGGAAATTTACCGAATAAATGAAATATGCCGTAACACTTCATTTGAAATTTCCATATGCCACTGCCCATCTTAATTTGATAAGGTCATGGGGACAATCCTCTGTCAAACTATGAGTAAATCAACAAAACGTGTGGTATAGCACTGACTCAATCTGTCCCTATTCATCTCCCAGTTGTTGGCCAATAGTTCTGACGCAAGTTTCAGACGGCCTCTACCGTACCGACGATTGATTTTATCCCATGCCTCCATGACCGGATTGGTACTTTCGGGCTGCCAAAGGTCAGCCTGTACCTGTCCGGCTGGCTTCAGCCCACCCAATTCAATCCCGCATTTTTTATAGAGGTAGCCGCCTCGGTAAACGGTCGCCAACAGATTTTGCGCCTCCCGGTTCAGCAGAACGGTATCGGCTGTCGGCACGGTCAAATTACGGCTCAGGCTCTTATGGTATTGAGGGGCTTCTTCCCGAAAAAAATCCGTGTGTAGGAATACGGTAACGGCAGAAGCCGTCAGTCCGTCACGACGCAAGGCTTCCGCCCCCGAGCTGATGTGATGTGTAATCGCGGCCTGCAACGCCTCCGGCGTTTCGATACAAGTTCCGAAACTGCGGCTGCGGACAAGATTCTGCCTTGTTTGCGGCTCGGAGTGCAAACCATCACAGGCAATGCCCTGCATCTCACGCTGCGTCCGTTCGACCGTCACGCCGTATCGCTGGCGTAGGGTAACAGTATCTGCACGAACGAAGTCCAACGCGGTATAAATTCCTTGTGCTGCCAGTTTGGTCGCCGTTCGCCCTCCGATTCCCCAAATCTCATCAACACCCTGGCTACGCAAGGCACGAAGGCGGACAGACTCATTCCAATCTGACCAAACCACCACTCCTCCAAAGTGATCAGGGTAACGTTTGGCAAGATGGTTGCAAAACTTGGCCAGCGTCTTGGTCGGTGCAATGCCGACGCAGGTTGGAATACCGACCCACTGCAATACGCGATGTCTTATTTGACCGCCGAGTTCGGCGAGGTTTTGGATACCGTCCATACTAGCGAAACATTCGTCTATCGAATAGACTTCAACCGCAGGGACACAACCGGCGATGGTTTCCATCATTCTGCGGGACAGGTCGGCATAGAGTTCGTAGTTACTGGAAAAGGCTTTCAGACGGCCTTGTGTTACTAAATGCCTTACTTTGAAATACGGCTCGCCCATCTTGATGCCGAGAGCCTTTGCTTCAGCAGAGCGAGCGACCACACAACCGTCGTTGTTTGACAGGACGACGACAGGGACGTTCTTCAAGTCCGGCCGGAATACCCGCTCACAGGAACAGTAAAAGCTGTTGCCATCTATCAGTGCGTACATGTCAGCCCCCCTGACGCACGTCTTTGATGACGAAAGTCACGACTCCTACAACCGACCATGTATCTCCATCGGTCGGTACAAAATCAGGGTACTCGCCGGAAGCATTTTCAGAGTGCAGCTCAGGCTTACGACCGGGAACTTTGTATAGCCGTTTGATCGTAAACTCGTTACCTAAATCCGCCATCACAATATCGCCGTGCTTCGGCGTTTTAGAGCGGTCAATGATCATAATATCGTCTTTACCGATACCCGCATCAAGCATGGAATATCCGCCAGAACGTGCGGCGAAAGTGGCAGACGGGTTTGTGATAAGGTACTCGTTAAAATCGAGATAGTCAGCAACATACGGCTCCGCAGGTGACGGAAATCCGGCCGGTACTTTTTCTAAGGCAACCGGAACCTTCAGATTTGTCCGACTTATTGGAATCAGACTGTCCGGTGGCAGGGTAGAAGAGGCAATCATGGCATCAACAGCGGGTATTAAAGAAACAGGAATACGCTTTACTGTCGTCGCTTCACCGTTCTTGCTTTTTCGCCCAGCTCCTTCCCTACGCCCACCACGTTTTTTAGGCAATTCGACCATATATTTCCCTTATTTGATTTTGTAACAAAATCATTTTACCCCAAAATAGAGTTCATTTGAAATTACATTCTCCTTAGTTAAACATTCTTAATAAAGACCAGTTTGTCAACGTAACACTGAGGGAGGCTCACACAATAAACAAAGGTATAGCCTGAAATCTGATGATCTTATTAAAATTTGAAAAATCAACATAATAGATATTGCATTACCGCGAAAATCGCGGTAATATACACACATGGACAGACAGCAATGTCTGCCACCCCACCGAATCGGGGCGAGGTTCGGACTTATTAACCAAGTAAAGGATTAAAAAATGTCAAACTTAGTATTCAAAACAAAAAAAGAAGCCGTTGAATTTTTGAGAAATATCGAACATTTGGAAGAAATGTCAAACGGCAACTTTTATCCTAAAGGCACTTATTACCTTGCCCACGGCGAATATAGCCAACCCGAATTTAAAGCTGTCAAATATAAAGACGGCTGGGGAATCAAAAAAATCCACTTTTACTATCCTAATACATTTCACACCCCGAAAGACGGGCGCTGCATTGCGATCAGCGACTGGGACGGCAGCACTGATTTAGTCCTGCAAGATTCTTTTTATTGATTAATCCGCCACCCTTTGGGGTGGCAGCCCATACCGACGGGCAGTGTCGGCAAACCAACAGGAGCGAAAAAATGAAAGCAACATTAACCATCGAAAAACGCGGCGAAGGCTATATTTATGACCTGTTTTCAGACCAAGCAACTAAACGCGGAGTTAAGTGTGGGTTAACCCCGCTTGCAGCCGCAACAGAAGCAACAAAGATTTTAGCCAATCTAGCTACATCAACAGGTGCGGCCATAGTAGCACCACCGGAGGTATTAGCACACATCCCTCCCCACCTAACAGGAGATACCGAGCCAACCGATAAGGCTAAACGAATTAAAGCCCTTGAAATTATGGCGGATTTGCTGATTGTCATTTACGGTGAAAAGGCAAAAATACCATCAAATGTAGAAAGATACGCAATATACAACCCTATGCAGGCAATTGGGCTGATAGTACAACGACGCGAGTTTCCAACCAACAGCAAAAAAGTGGCCGAGCTTATGGACAAAATCGACAACCCTGATGATTTTAATTTTGCACGCCCCGCAAACCTAGAGGAGCAAGCGGCATTTGATTTAAGATTATATAAATCACCATATAAATAATAAAAATCGGTTGAAACTACTAAGTTTCAACCGATTTTTTAGGAACAAGCATGATTGATAACCCCGAACTGGGATACACCCCCGCAAATTTAAAGGCGTTACGCCAAAAATACGACCTGACGCAACAGGCTACCGCCGATCTGTTAGAGGTAAATATATCAGCATTTCAACGCTGGGAGGCTGATATAAATCTCAAAAGCCATACAGATATGCCATTAAAAAAATGGGTAGAGTTGATAGCTAAACTTACACAATAATTAAGGTTGTTAGTAATGCCAAGAGAATTAACTTTCTGAGCGCACCTCCGAATAGGGTAGCCAATTTTCATTCCTCTTTTGGGATTTGAGATTGTTTGTGTTGCCGCATTACCACTTTGACTAACGATACGCTGCATCCGGCTAGAGCGGCCGTTTCTTGAAGGGTATGGTTTTGGCGTAGGCTGACAATCAGTTTATGCTTTTGGATATTTGCCTGACGGCCTTTGTAAAGTCCCTGTTTTTTTGCCTCAGCAATGCCGGCGGCTTGACGGTTACGCCGTTGTTCATAGTCGTCTCTGGCCGTTTGTAGGGCAATTTTGAGCAGCATGGTTTGTATGCTGTCCAAAACAATTTTGGCAATTTCGGAATCGGTTTGGATTTGGCTCAGGTCGATAATGCCGGGAATGGACAGGAACGCACCTTTTTCGCGGATGCGGGCGACCAGTTTTTCCGCTTCTGCCAAAGGCAAACGGCTGATGCGGTCGATATGTTCGGTGATGATCACATCGCCTTCTTGCAAGTCTGCAATCAGTTGATTCAGCACAGGTCGATCAGCACGGACACCGGAGGCCTTTTCTTTATAGACACCCGCAATGTAGTAACCTTCAGCTTTAGCTTGTTCAATTTGGGCGTTTTGTCGCTCGAGATTTTGTTCTTCGGTACTGACACGTTGGTAGATTCTCGCTGCTTTCATGTTTTTTCTACTTGAACAACGAGACCAATCGCGTCTTTATGTTCCATCTCACGAATACCCCAAACGCCATTCTGTAACGATTTTTTGAGGTCTTCATCTGCATCCGACGGTAAATTGACAATCAATTTGAAACCGTGTTTTCTCCCTGTTTTAAATATATCTGAAACAATAAGTTTCTCATCACGGGAGAGTTGGTAATATTTTTTTCCAATTAAAGTCTTCATGCCATCTGTAATCATAAATGTTGCTCCTGGTTATTTTGGGTATGCTCTAATTACCTATCAGATAAATGCCTTTGAATTTGGCTAATTTAAAATAATCAGGACTTAAATTGTCCATAATCAAATTGTCCATTCTATTTGCCCAACGGGCAATATGCTTTGCAAAGGTCTCATATTGATTTTATATTTTGCATTTCACGTTTTTTGCCGGTTTCATTTTAAACCGACGGCCCAATTCACATATTGCAATCAAATTTTCTTCTTTCGTCTGTTTAAATCCAATTAAATCTTCCCTTTTCCCGGCGAATCAAATTCAAATTAAGACCCGCTTTATCTTTTCAGCCACATTCAGCATATGCTTTTGGGTTATCCCCTAAAACAAAAATCCGCTTTATTTTTTAATTAATGAAATTCATTATCAAAATATTTGTAAAGTTCGATAATATGTTATAAAGTAACAGGCTTCGTTTCTGGGGTAACTATTATGAATCCGAATTTCAAATTAAACCTACTGACATTATCTTTACTGGCTATAACAAGTATCGCACACGCAGAAGACGAGGTTTCAACTCAAGAGCTTGATGAAATTCAAGTCAAAGGCAAATACATTGCCAAAGAGAAAAAAGTTTTTACCGAAGGCCAAGCCAAAAGTTCGCGTGAACGCGTTTATCAATCCAGCGAAAACATCGATGCCATCGTGCGGAGCATGCCCGGCGTCTTCACCCAACAAGACAAGGGATCGGGGGTATTGGCGGTCAATATCCGTGGCGATAGCGGTTTGGGACGCGTCAATACGATGGTTGACGGCGTCACCCAAACCTTCTATTCCACTTCTGCCGATGCCGGACGCAGCGGCAGCTCTTCTCAATTCGGTACGGCACTGGATCCCAATTTTATTGCCGGTGTGGATGTAACCAAAGGCAGTTTCTCGGGGGCCAACGGCATCAATACCTTATCCGGTACAGCCAATTTCCGTACTTTACGGGTAGACGATGTAGTACACGGAAACAATACCTTCGGCCTTTTAACCAAAGGATTGACCGGCACAAACAGCACCAAAAGCAATTTTATGGCAACCGGAGCGGTACAAAAATGGTTTGACAGCGGTGCGCGCCTTGGCGCGTTATATGGTTACAGCCACCGTAATGTCGAGCAAAACTATAAAGTAGGCGGCGGCGGTCAGCGTATCGGCAATTTTGGCGAAGAATATTTGGACCGTAAAAAACAAGAATATTTTGAAAGCAACTTATTAAAATTCGACCAAGGGCAAAATCGTTGGGTTCGTGACTTTTCCAAGCGCAACGCAGTCGGTAAAAGCTATTGGGACTACCCTTTCTCCAAAAAATATAACGATCCTGAGGTTTTGCAAAGAGATTATGTTGATGATTTGGAAAGAAGCTGGAAAGAGAATTTGGCACCGCAATGGGATCTGACGCCTATCGACCCTACCAGCCTGCAACAACGCTCAAACAGTCATTTGGTCAAAGTGGAATACGAAAACGACAACAACAAGCTGGATCTTCAGCTTCGTACCATGAACAACCGTATCGGCAGCCGCAAAGTAGAAAATCGCAGCTACCAAGCCAATTACAATTTAAACATTGGCGATTATGTCGATTTAAACGTATTGGCCGCCCATAATCTGGGAAAACAAAAATATCCGAAAAACTCACGTTTTTCGGGATGGGGGCTGCTGGATTATTTGGAAACCAAAAACACAGCCAATCTTTTGGATATCAACAACCGCTTCTCTTTCGACCTTCCCAACAAAACAGATTTAAAAGCCACCGTCGGTTTCAATTTCTTTAAAAACCAATACAGTAAAAACCGCTTTCCGGAAGAGCTGAGCCTGTTTTACGACGGTCCCGATCAAGATGCCGGCCTGTACAGCTTTTTAGGTCGCTTCAAAGGCGACAAAGGAATATTTCCTCAAAAATCAACCATATTACAACCTTCAGGCCAGCAAAAATTCAATACGTTCTATTTTGATACTTCCTTGAAAAAAGGCATTTATCAACTGAATTACAGCACCAATATAGTCAACTATCGCTACAAAGGCGAATATACCGACTACTTCAATACCCAAGAAGACTTTAAAAAAGCATTTGGAGAAGATTCTGAAATTTATAAACAGCATTGCACGCCAAGCTGCGACCTTTACGAACCGGTTTATACCAAATCCGGTAAAAAGCATGCGGTAAACCATTCGGTGGCATTAAACATCAATGTCAACGACTACTTTATGCCGTTTATCAGCTATTCGCGTACGCATAGAATGCCAAATATTCAAGAAATGTATTTTTCACAAATCGGCGACTCGGGCGTCAATACCGCCCTTAAGCCGGAACAGGCCAATACTTACCAAATAGGCTTCAATACCTTCAAAAAAGGGATTTTCAAGCCGGATGATGTATTGGGTTTCAAACTGGTCGCCTATCGCAGCAGGATAAACAACTATATTCACAATGTTTATGGCAAATGGTGGGATTTGGATAAAGCACCCAGCTGGGTAACCAGTACCGGCCTGCAATACTCTATCCAGCATCGAAACTATGCCAAACCTGTCCATAAAAATGGTTTGGAAGTGGAAATGAACTATGATTTTGGCCGCTTTTTTTCAACCCTGTCTTACGCATATCAAAAAACCAACCAGCCGACCAATTATAGCGATGCCAGCGAGTCGCCCCGTAACTCTTCTAAAGAAGACCAGATCAAACAAGGTTACGGCTTAAGCAAAATTTCCCGCCTGCCCCGAGATTACGGGCGGTTTGAATTGGGTTCCCGCTGGTTAGGCAACAAATTGACCATCGGCGGCATTATGCGCTATTACGGCAAAAGTACACGGGCGACGACTGAGGAAGAATTTGTTGACGGTACAACCGGTGCCAACACCTACTCTTCACACCAAATGGGCAGAAGGGCGATCAAAAAAACAGAAAGCATCAACAGACAGCCGCTGATTTTTGATTTCTATGCCAATTACGAACCGAAGAAAAACCTTATCCTTCGTTTCGACATTCAAAATGCGTTCAATAAGCGCTATATCGATCCTTTGGATGCCGCAAACGATGCCGCAACTCAGCGCTATTTCAGCGTATTTGAAAGAAAAGGCGGTTTAGATGACGAAGAAGTCGAATGTGATGCCAACGGTTTATGCAATGGCAAATATGGCGGCACGACACGCTCCGTCCTGAATAACTATGCGCGTGGCAGGACTTTGCTGTTTACCATCAGTTATAAGTTCTAAACCTAACCGAGACCTTTGCAAAATTCCCCAAAATCCCCTAAATTCCCACCAAGACATTTAGGGGATTTCTCATGAGCACCTTCTTCCGGCAAACCGCACAAGCCATGATTGCCAAACACATCGACCGAGACCTTCGCAAAAAAGCCCTTCCCCGACAGCCGAAAACCTGTGTTTGGGTTTCGGCTGTCGGGGAAGGGCTTTTTTTGTTTATCAGTCGGTTGAGAGAGACTGTTGTTTGGTATGGACTATTTATTTACCACCTAGAAACGGGTTGATGACTTTTAATCCGGCTGCGGTAAACGGAGTCGTATCTCGGGTAGCTACCGTCATATGGTGGTAACGCGCTATGGCTGCAATATAGCCGTCTGCCGCCGCAACAGTGAATCCTGCCGCCCGCGCTGTTGCACGAACTTCGGCGTAAGCAACGGCAGCTTCGATGTCAAAATCCAAAATACGGTCTGAAAATACAGGTAATACTGTTTCTTCCAGTTTTTCCAACAACAGCCGTTTTTTTCCGCCTTCGGGAAGGATGGCGATGCCGAAACGCAGTTCCGCCACGGTAATGCTGGAAAGATATAGTGTTTCCACCGGTTGTCTGTCCAACCAAGCGATGACGGCAGAATCAGGTTTGGGGCGGAGCGGTTCAGAAATGATATTGGTGTCCAGCAGAATCATTAGAACCGTACCTCAGTTTGCTCTTGCCGTTCTATGTCCAAATCCACGCCTCCTGCTTCCCGACCGATATCAGATAACAGTGAACCAAGACGGATGCGTTGTTTGGGACGTGCAGCTTGATCCAGTATCAGCCGTATTTCGGCTTCCGTACTCCGACCGGCGGCTAATGCGCGTGCTTTAAGGGCTCGATGGGTCTCTTCGGATAGGTTTCTGACTGTAATGGAAGGCATATCCGTTCCTTTCGAGGTTGTTTGAATACTGTCAAATGCTATCATTTTTGTAAATTGATAGCAAGTGAGGTGTGTATTTCCTATAAACAAAAAAGCCCGGTCGCAGCACCGTTTCCAGTGCTGCGGCCGGGTTATCGTTGCTGTATTGGTTTCTGCAAATATGGTTTGTCGTATGTACGGATTCAAAACTACCGTGTCAATCCGTCATCCCCGTGTTCATGATGCAGGGACGGTTTTTCTGCCGATTGGGTATTGCTGCGTTCCACTGATGTTTCTCCAACAATGGATCGACCGGCTGCCGCAACGGCAAAATCCTGCATAAGCTTCGCTTCCGCTCTATGTCCGCTTTCCGACAATTTTCGTGCCAGATTGCTGAATTGCTCGCTTTCATCAAGTTGATGCTTCAGGTTTTGGGTCAGTTTTTCAGCAGTCATGCCGTTGTTGAGGGCTGTATCAAACTGTTGCTGAGCCTTAGTATCACGCGGCTGAGCGGCGGTTTCTTTGGCCAACCGGCTGATGATACGTGCTTCGGTCTTATGCCCCATTTTGTACAGCTCTTTGGCTATTTTGCCGTACTCATCCACTATCAGTCCGCGGGTGTGCATTATTTTCTTCCAAGACTGATGCGTCGGTCGTTCGTTGTGTTTGACGGCTTCAATCAGTTCTTCAGCCTGTTGCCGGTAGCGGTCCGGTACTTGGCCGCGAGATTTTATGGCACGAAAGACGCCTTTTTCCGGTTTTTGCGTTATTCCTCGATGCTGTCGTCTAGTGGCGGCGCACTGTACACCTTCTTCCCGGAGTTTTTCGGCAAAGCGAACACGCCATTCGAACAGGTCGTTTTTACGCGGATTGAGCCGATCACCGAATTGATTACGTACTAGTACGCATAGGTGGACGTGTGGATGCGGCGGCTCCCCCTCTTTGTCCGACTCGTGATGCAGTGCAAAGGCGTATTTGTGTCCCTCAAATTGCTCGGCAGCAAAGTTTCGGGCGGCATCCAGTACGGCTTGCGGCGGTGTACCTGGCGGCATCGACAGTACGATGTTCAATGCCTCTTTATGCTTGGTGTGTTCGGCAATTCCCAGTCGTTTCCAGTCCTCCACCAAGTCGCGTACTTCCCGTTTACCGTTTAGGCGTTCGCCGTCATTGGTTTCAACCTGTATCTTACCGTTGCGTGATACATAGTCCAAATGGCCGCGTACTCCGGCAATCCCTTTTGAATTACTGCTGAGGCGACGAGGTATTTTTACCATTACTTCGGGGTGCTTGAGAGCGGCGGCCTTGAGGTTGGTTAGGCCACTGCCGGATTTCAACGGTTTTGACGGGCGGCGGCCGTTACCCAAATACAAGCCGCCCCGGTCTTTGGATTTGACGGCACGGGTTTTATAACCTAAAAACCAGTCGTCTATGGGATTGGTCGCCATAGTCTGCCTCCTTATTTTTTACGCCTTCGCTGGGTATGCAGTACCCGCCCGACGCGCTCGGTGTGGTTGTTGATGATTTCGCGCAGTTCAGCGATGTATTGTGATGTCAGAGAGACAGGTTCGCCCGCATTGAGTTTGTGGGCGATTTGGTTGAGATTTCGCCCGATACTCAAAAGTTGGTAATTTGAATGGTGTAATTCGTCCAGCTCGACGGCAGAGAGGATGGGATGGCGGCTGATATGTGTCTGTATGATGTCGCGTATTGCATCGTTGATCGTGCCGCCACGCCTTTTAGCGGCCTCTTCCAAATATGCACGGTCTTTTTCCGGTAGTCGGACGGTAATGCGCTTGTTGCTTTTGGGCGGTGGCAGTGAAACTGGTTCGGGTTCTGCGGCTTGTTCTAATAAAGATTGTGCTGTTTTCTTAAGCAGTAGAGAAATACTATCTTTGCCGTATCGCATGACAGCCAACGCGCGCAATGATGACTGTTCACTTTCGGATAGACCGAACACCCTGATTGGGCTGCTTTTGCCATTTTCATTATTCATACGATTACTCAAAAATAAGGCCGTCTGATGTTCAGACGGCCTTAAAGGGTGAAATTCAATAGAGAAAAGGAGAATCACCGTATCGGATCAAAACCAAGACTATCCGATAACTTGTCCTGCTCCTTGGCAGTTTCAATAATCTGCGACTCGTAAAAATTAGCCCGCGCCTTTACTTGCATATCGGGCGGCATGTCGTGGATTGCTTTTTCCATCAGATACTCTTTAAATTGCCGCTTCTGTCTCTCGGGTTGCGTCAAAAAAGTATCCTGCATCAGGTAACGATGTTTGGCGGCGTGTAACCGTTCTTCAGGAGATGGCGGTACCACGTCCCGGATAGTGGGCACTTCCTTAACTGTTTTTTCCAATACCCCCTCCTCTGCACTGTACAGATGCTCTTTCTCTGCCTTGTGGAGTGTACGGATATGGTTGTAGGTATCTCGGAATTTCTCAAACTGTTCTTTTGGTAGTTCGTTGAGGTAGGCATAACCGAACTCCTGTTCGTCCGTGTGCCAAATAATTCTTGCTTTGTCCACGCCATTGACAAAAAAGCGGTTCGGGAATTCTCTCCATTGGGTAATTTCGCCAGATTCAATCATCGGTTTCAAAAACTCGGGAATGTCGGCATTACTCACACGATCGATGTTGTCTTGAGATTTCACAATTTCCCTTCTGCTGCCCGGTTGTTGAAGTTCATCTGCCATCGTTTTACTCCGAAAAAAAAACGGTCTGAAACAATGCTGTTTCAGACCGTATGGTTGAAAGACAAACTTAACGACCCTGTTCCATTTCCTGCTCTTTCTCATGCTGCCGATCCCGGTCGTTCTGTTGCCGTACCGAATGCTGCGGGCTTGGTATCTGAACCGGTTTGGGTAAATCCAGCTTCGACCCCTTCATTTTCTCGGCAGTATGTTCGTAATAGTTGGCCAAGGCCAGTTTTCGTGCATCTCCTTTCACCCCCCGAATTGCATCCATAACGTTGCGTTCGTGGAATTGCAGGTGGGATTTGTTGGCTTTGGACAGCTTTCCGGCCTTGGTCATATAGACGGCTTTGGACGATTGCAGCCGGGTATCCAGCGCGTCAGATTTCATCTTGGCCGCACGTACCGCCACTTCGGCAGGTATTTCACCCTGGCCTATACCCTGTAACGGCACGCCTGCTTGGGTATCGGCGGTATGGGAAGTATTGATGGTAGCATCGGAAGGTGTTTTGCTCCGCGCCAGCATTTCGTCTGCCTTCGACAGGGCGGCGGTATCAGGTTGCGGGACAGAGGTTTCATGCTCTTTCTGTTTTTCCTGTTCGCGTACGATTTCCATGTCAAACATGTTACGGTATGCAGCCTTTGTTTCCATATCGGTAACTTTGCCGTCTTTGTCGTAAATCGGTACTTCCACCTCTACCGGCTGCCTGCCCAACGAATGAAGCCGGATGCGGTCGCCGACTTCTGCGCCGCTGCGTTCCATTGCGTCAGGAATGTCCACGCCCCATACCGTGCGCTCTTTGCCGTCCCGTTCCAGTACGATATACGGGCTTTCCTTATTTTGGGCATTATGAAGATAGGGGGCACTACCTACGGTCACGATACGCTCGCCCTCGGTAGGTACGGATGACTGTTCGCGGGTTGGCACTGCCTTTTCAGACGACCTATCAGGATTTTTGTTATGGTGAGGGGATGGGGAATTGCTTTCACCGGTTTTAACCGGTTCGCGCGTGTGCCGTTCTTCCACGCCGTTCAATGCCCGTTCCTCACGTAGGTGGTCGAGATAAGCCAAATCTTCTTTGGTCGGACGGTAGCCGGCGGTACGGATCCCCCGGCTTTCTGCTGCAAGAAACATCACACGCTTAAATTCTTTGCTGCCCGTCAGTTTGATGTTGTCCCAGCCTTTTTCTTTGACTACTTCCAACATATCATTGACGGTTTGTGCATCCGAACGGGCCGTGCTCAATTTGTTGCCTTTATCGGTAAACATTACGGTCGTGCCGTTTTCGGCAGACATATATTTACCGTCTGAAACGATATAGCGGTGGGCAATACTGTCCGGCGGGATATTGTAGTTCAGATCGAGAATGGCTTTTCTACCCTCATTTTGCAAAGCCCGCAGCGGTTCGGTATCCGATTCCCGTTGTGGAGGCGGCTCGGCTCTATCTTGAGCTGGGACGGGACGGTTGCCGGGCTGCAGCGACTGCCATCCTTGTTCAGTCTTGGTAAACATGACCGTCCGCCCACTTTCGGTAATACCGTAATAAAAATTGATGTCTCCCGCAGCATCCAAGTCTTTCTGTATGGCTTCGGGTGAGGTGCGTACATACCGTATATCGGTTCTGGCATCATCGAGTTGATACTTGGCGAAGTCGGATTCGTAAAAATATTTTGCCTTGCCGTGCTCATCTGTTTCCAACGGTGGAGCGTCGCCGAAGTGACTGCCGGTACGGCCGATACCGTATGGATGATCGGGATCAATCGGCTGATAAGGTTCGGTTGGTCGCTCACGCCGTTTTTCCGCGTATTCGATGCCGTTGACTTCTGCCTGACTTGAGGTTACAGCTTGCAATGTTTCGGTTTGCTGAATCATCTCTTCTTCCTTCTGTTTGCCGGACTGTTCGGATGCAGGGCTTTCAGACGACCTGTCCGAGGATTCTGCCGTATGACCACGATCCGCTGCTTGCTGCCGTGCCTGCCATTCAGCAATCTCGTCGGCAATCGCCTGCTCCATATCTGTATCAAGCTGTATGCGATGCTCGGACGCAGGAGCGGCCAGATTCCGACCTTCTGTCAAAGCCTTTCTGACGGCTTCGATGCCCGCCAACTGGTGCAGGTCGTTGTAGTCGCTCGGCAGTTTCGGTCTGCCTTGTTTATCCATTCCCGCCGTCTGTTGAAACTTCTGAATCTGCTGCATACTGAATTCCGGTTCGATGGCCACGGCACGATCTCCGAAAAAGGCCACCGCCTGCCGGGCAGAATGCAAACCTTTTCCCGACGCGTCGTTATCGACCGCAATCGTTACTTTGGTGTCGGATGGTAGATTTCGCGCCAGTGTTTCGGACACCTTGACCATATTGTCTGCATCGAAAGCTACGATAACAGGCTGTCCAGTTGCTTGATGGATACTGGCGGCGGTGGCGAAACCTTCAGCGATTACCACGCCGTTTGAAATTTTGGATGCATCGCCGATCACCGTATAACCGCCGTCTTTTCGACCGTCCTTCAAAAAGCGTTTGCCGCCGGTGGGATCAATAGATTGCAGGTTGTACAGTTGGCCGTCGTAGAAAACAGGGATTTGCAGTCTCAGGCTGTCGTTGTATTCGTTTTGGCGGATACCTGAAATCACGGCGGGATCGGTTATGCCCTTGGCAGTAAGGTAGGGGTGCGCCAATGTGGCGGGCACACTCTGCGCCCATATTCTTTGCGCCGTTCCCTTCACACGTTCGTAGCCTTCTTGCCGCAACCGCTCTGCTTCAAGCCGTTTTGCTTCGGATTCCGCCTGCCGCCGGGCTTTTTCGGCATCAGAAAGCGGAACATAGGGTTTTTCAGGCCGCCAGCCGTTCTGCCTGGCATGATAAAACAATGTACCGATACTGATATGTCCAGCTTTGAACGACTTCCAGGCCGCTTTTGCGTCGCGGGTGTTGTAATTGCCGCTTGTCTGAGACCATTCATCCCAAAGGTGGAAACCGTCTTCACCCATTTCGTCTTTGACGGCTGCCCCCATACGTATCCACATATCTCGGTCGTCCGCTCCGATATGATTTAAGGCTGCCCGAATTTCGTCATAATCTGCCATTTCTTACTCCTTGTTGAAAAAACAAAGACCACTATGAAATAGCAGTCTTACGGTTTCGTTTGCTTTCACATACACCCCTCAAAAATCAGGTGGCCCCTTCCAAATCTTCCGGATTTATTTCGATGCCGGATGAGGTTTTTAAAATCTCGGCAATAACCGACAGGCTGCCTTCGCCCCAGTTGCGGGCAATCACCGGAACTATCTGCGCGACAAATTCCGGTGGGCTGCCGGCCGGAATAATAGCTTCCAGTACCGAACGAGCCAGTTCTTCAGCGTTAACCGCGTCACGCCAGTTGAAACTTTCCATCTCCTCCGGCGAAACATATGCAGGTTTAGAAACCTCAGCCGGTTTCTTTGCCTCAAGATGTACATTCAACTCGGGAACATGTGGGATAGGCAGGAAAGCGCGATCTTTGAGGGCAGGGTCTTCATCATAGATAATCTTTTCTGCATAGATAGCAGACATCCCTGCCATACTGATGATGCAGTCGGAATTCGGCATGACCTTGAGTTCATCGGGATTCATAACCGCACGTTTCTGATCGCTGATACTCACTCCACTACTGTTGCTTTTACCTCGGGAACGGGACGTTCCTTTCGCCTTATAGGTATAAAAGCCGATCAACTTACTCAATTCTTCTGCATCGTTTTGTTCGCGAGGGGCAAAAATCATACGGACGGCAAAATTGGAGAAGAACGTCTGCCGTGCCGTACTGCCATATACTTCTTCCACCTGCGAAGGAGTTTGAAAGACGAGAATAGGACGGATACCGTAACCGGCCAGATAGCCCACCCCTTTTTCGATGGCAGGGATATTGCCCAGCGCGGTAAATTCGTCTAATAGCAACAGACACTGGTATTTCAATTTGGGGTTGTCAGACGGCAGACCCTGCTGGACATTGACATCGCATAACTGGCTGAAAAACAGTTTCAACAGCGTGCTATAAATTTTCAGCTCGTTGGGAGCAACACCCAAATAGATGGTTGTCGGTTCCATGCGCAGTCTATCTAAGCGGAAATCGTCGCCACTTGTAGCAGCCTCTACCGCAGGATCAAGAAAGATTGACAAAGGTGCATTCATTGTTGATAAGACGCTTGCCGCCTCTTTGTCTGCTTTTTGGAGAAAATCCCTCAGTAAGAATACACAGTTCCTACTAAGACTTGCCGTAGAAGAAATAGCACGCAATTCCAGTTCGTCATTTATCCATTCCTTCAAAGTCTTACCGTTGGCGGGGGAGGTAAGTCGGAAAAGATTGGTCATTGTTGTCATGTTTTGCATTAGATTGAGATCACGTTCCTTCTCTGTTTCAATCAAATACAGCAGCAGTCCTGTGAACAATTTCTGTGCAGCTTCTTGCCAAAAATTCGAGCCGTCCTTATCGTCATTTTTAAGCGGATAAAAAATCGCCGCCACAGATAGTGCGTCCTTATAGGTATAAACAGGATCGCGGCGTACATAAGTCAGCGGATTCCAACGATGACTGATCAACGGTGCGTCCGGCTCTTCGACGTGGTAAGGCATCGTTCCTGACGGATTGAAGAAAAATACCTTCTGCCCGTGTTTGGCGCGGAAGCCGGCGGTAATCAGAAAGTTTTCCTTCTTTATGTCGTTGATCACCATACTGTGTCGGTAGTGCAGACAATTGGGTATAACAAAACCTATACCTTTACCGCTTCGGGTACGGGCAGCCAAGTAGAGAAAGCCATCGTTTGACCAACGCAGATATTTCCCTTTGTATTTGCCCAAAATCAGATCCGGCACATCTTTTCCCTTTTTGCGTTTCTTTGCTGACGGGTTGTCCAACAACCCTGATTTCCTGATTTCGCGCTCGCTCGCAAACCTTGATGAACCATGCAACTCCTTTCTTTTTCCCCTCAGAACTGAGACCAGTAACATAATCAGTCCGACAACAGGGATAGCGGCAGCAACTGCCGTTGAAACCTTCAGCGGAAAAACCATGCCTTGCGGTAACCGGCCGAAATGCTGCCAATAGGCATAAAGCAAAGATAACGACGGTGTAGTTTTAAGTCCCAGCCATTTCGTATAAACCACCGCTCCTAGATACAGACCGACACATATGGTAGTAATAGCTAGTAGCAGGGATAGCAGAATGTCGGTTACGGGTTTTCTCATTACAAATACTCCAAAATAAAGCCCGCCAAAAGGCGGGCATAGAAAACTCAGTATGTGGCAGGTGGTTGTGCCAGTCGTTATTTCTGAACCGGCTGTCCGACGGAAGTTTTCATCATGTCGTGAATACCGCCGGAAACCTTTTCACGAGGGCTGGTTCGTATAATCTGCATTTCTTTGCCAATTACTTCGAACACGGTTTTTGCAGAACCATCTCGCCCCTGAACCTGCCGAGACTGTACTTCCCCCCATACCTGCAGGCAGTCACCTTTTTCCATCAGTCTGCATACGGTTTCTGCCTGTCCTCCGTACAATATGACGGAAAACCATTCGGTGCGCTCTTTCTGTTCGCGCGTCTCACGGTCGTTCCACGTTTTTTGTACGGCTACCGACACGTTCGTAACCGCCCGACCGTCGGGCATATACCGTAATTCTGGATTACGCCCTAGGTTGCCCATAATTTCGATTTTGTTGACATACGGCATTTACAATCCTTTTTTCAAAATTGTTGGATATAAAAAAACCGTCCTAAACTTCGGACGGCTTTAAGTTTTGCATGATATTACGGAGATTGTGTCTTTTCCTGTTGTCCGATTTGGGCAATGGTCTGCAATGCCAGTCTCAAATCCAATTTGACATCTTCGGGGGAAACATATGTTGTAAGGATGTAGTCTGCCTCGTTTCTGGCATTTCTCAGTTTTTCCATTTGTCTGCCGATGAGTTTCAAGTTTTTGCTGTCGCAAGATTTGAAAAAATCAATAAGCTGCTTGTGCATGGATTTCCCTGTTTCATAGGTAAATCCCAAGTGAGAGCGCGCAAAAATCAGACCGGTATGATAGACACTGTAATAAATACGGCTGACGGCATTCCGGTTACCTATTTCAGATTCTCCAATCATTAATCTGCCACTGGTCATGAAATCCTTAGGCTCAATCATATCTCAACTACCTATTCCGTAACTGCGGTTATAAGGGCGGCAGGAGATGCTGAAATTAATTAAGTTTGCATCTGCCGACTCTTCCATATCGATCAATAACCGTGACAACATTTCATCCGCTTCTGCCATACGGTCAATATCACTGCCAAAGCACAGCATTTTCAATTCGATAAATATGTCTGATTCAATCGAATAACCAAAAGAATAGGTAGGTATCTGAAACCCTATCTCTTTAAGCCGTTCTTTCGCAGCCAAAATTGCAGAGACCAAGACGACTTCATCAATTTCTGTATTTTTCAAAAGCAGGTGCAACCGCTCCAATTCGTCCTGTTGGTTCGTTTCGAGGGAATTCATTTTGTTTAGACGTTCGATAATCCGTCCCGGTCGCTCAATAAAACCATATAACATACCGAGATGAGCCAACGGCTTTAAAAACAAAGGATCATCTGTTTTTTCGGAAGCAGCAAACATTTGTTTCAAATATACGGTTGCCTCTTCAAAGTATCCCATCCTGTTTAAACCGTTCAATCTGAAAAAATTGGCCATAGCCGGAATGTCCGATGCGGATATGACGTCAAGGTGTTTGTCGAAATCGTCCTTACGGTTATTGATTGCATCCAACATACCCAATATCAGATAACCGTAAGGTGCGTCCGGAGTGCCAAACAAAGATTTTGCATCCCGTTCCAATCCGGAAAGCAGCAGCGGGCGCGGATTTTCTTGTTCCAGTGCTTGTTTAAGCCTTTGAAACGCACTTGGTGCGACAGTTGCGGCAACAGCCATTTCAAACCTCTCTTTAATGTCTGACAATTTTATAGGATTTTTCATCTATAGACAAAATCGCATATACGATGATGTTTTGATGATGTCAGTCCCCAAGTCCCTCTTCATCTATGTAAACAGACATATCCAACTCTTTTCACAAGGTAAAAAGGTCGTCTGAAAAAATTTTCAGACGACCTTGTATTACTGTAAACGCCCTTGCATAGCGTAGTATTTTTCGACAGGGTCGAAATAGAGTTCGGTCATGCGGGTTTTTTCAAAGTAACAGATAACGTCAATAGTGGAACGGACAGTGTTAAGAATATAACCGGGATCCATAGTTTGGCCGGTAGCTGATTCTTTGGCCAATTGCATGATGCGGTAGTGAACATCACGAGCACTGTTTGCATGAACGGAAGTCAGTCCTCCCGGGTGTCCGGTATTAAGAGCGGCAAGATAGTCCCAAGCCTCATCCCCCCTTAATTCCGTCAAAAAAATCCGTCCCGGTTTAAGCCGCATGCACGCCGCAATAATCATCTTGGCTGTGATATGTCCACTGTAGAACAAATGTGCATGGTTAGGATGCAAAGGTAGATCAAGTTCGTGAGTGTCTTCAATAGTAACCAGCCGTTCATGAGCAGGAATCATGTCGGCCAGTGTTTTGGTAAACGTAGTCTTTCCCGACCCCGTACCGCCTACCATGCAAATATTCAACCTCTGTGCTATCGCAATTCTGAAAAATTCATTCAGTTCGCCGTTGGCTTTATGTTCCAACATTTTGTACTGCCAGTCGGTCAATTTGACGTCAGACGGTAGCTTCATCCTGTCGGATACGTCACGGACCCAGCGGCTCTCTATTTCGATTTCCGACTCTGTACGACGTTCTGCCACGCCGTGCCCCGATACGTCGTTAAAACCATTCAGACGACCTGTATCAAGATAGTCCGACATCGTGAAACGGCTGTTCGAAGGTTTGCGGAAAGCAAAAACAACCGTTCCGTTTTCGCAACTGGGGGACATCATGATATGGCCGCGCTCACCGTTGGGTAGCGTTACCGAATGAATGGGGGATTCGTATGAGATATGCTTTTTATTGTAAGTACATAGCGTATTTGCCAGTTTTTCCAATACGGGCAGGGGTAAATCAGGTCGTTCAATACGGCGGCAGCCGTCGGCATCTTCAAGAAACACTTCCCCAGGTCGGTTTATGAATACTTCGGTTACTCCAGGGGTATTGAGATATTCCGTCAGCTTCAACTTGTCCAGTAGATTGCGTGACGAAACAGAATTATCGTGAACCATTACATATTCCTTTGTTATTAACGGCTTGTTCTATAACTGCCTGTCGGGGCAGTTATAGAACAAGCCGCTCCTTTTAAGTGAGCGGCTTCGGGTTAATATCGGTTGGAGACCGTAACGTTTTCATATACCCCTGAAAAATCTACATCACGCGCAACAAAGACCATGATTTCCGTGCCTTGATTGACGTATCCGGTTGGTGGAATGTTGATGCTGTTTTTCAGAGCCTCAGTAGCCATTTCCTGTACGGCATTACCCGTATTTTCATATGAAATGTGGTTGTTATTACCCGACGTGCGGTTCTGTCCGTTACTGAATCCGTTGCCTATGTCCCCAATCATGCTGATCATGATGGCACCTCCGAACCGCTGCCAAAAGTGATAATTCACTTTGGCAGGATGCCCTGATGCGCCGAGCGAATCGCCGCCGGGACTGTCCAGAGCCACACGGATGCCTTCCGGTGTCTCCAAGGTATTCCATAAAACAAAAACTCGGGCCTGACCATGTGTCAGCGCGGAAGTCTGTTCGCCGATAATGGTAGAACCACGCTCAACCAGAAGCGTCTTGCCGTTGGCCGAATAGACGTCACGTGCCACTTGGCAACGGGTTAAACCAGGATGGGTTGTGACAATCTTTGTGGTAGTGACACAGGGAATACCCGTACCGCGATTCAACACATAGGTTAAGTCGCCGCGACTCTCAGCAACGGTAGGCTTATAATTTCCAGGGCTCAGTCTTGCGGTCAGCGGGTTGCCCGAAGAGATTGACGAACCTACATCCGTTTCACCGACAACCGTACTGTCAGGGTGTATGTTAGTAAGTGTGGCTGCCGCAGCGCCTGAAACTGTTCCTCCATCCATGCCTTGTGGGGATAGGTCCACATCAAAACGCTCGTCAGGCGGAATTTCTGTTGTAACGCCCGTTTCAGGGCCCTTTTCAGGGTCCGTTTCCGTAAGCTGTGGATTTGATGCAGGTTTTACTTCACTCGCCGCAGCAGGCTCGGATGCTGCGGCAGACGAGGTATCGGCAGTCATTTCTATTATTTCATCTTGTTCTGCTTTAAAATTTTTACTGTCTGCCTTGCCATCAACCACTTCCTCTTCCGTTTTTTTCTCTACTTCGTCGGAACCTCCGGAATAATTAAACAGGGCGGCTGCGGAAACTCCGGCAACAGCTAATGCAGCAAGCAGGAACATCATGTTTTTCATGGTGCTCCTGCTTTTAACATTCAGGTCGGTAGGAATGCCGCGTTCAATACTGTTGTCACCGATACGTTCTTGCAGGCTTGGTTGTTCATCATCGGGTCTGATTTCGTTTTGCTTCATTTTTTATCCTTTTTCATACGGACGGTTCGGCTTTGAGTACTGCCGGTCAGATTGAACTTACCTTGCGGGTTGTAACTGCGGTTCTCTATACCGAGAACTGTGTTATTCAGCCGCAAAACAAATTTTTCTGCCGTTTCATGGACAATCAACGTATCGCCTTCAACATGACTGTTTACGGCAGCTTCAGATCCATCGGCATTTACCCTGAATACTGCCGGCAAATCTTTAGCATTGTCATAACGGAAGTAGGTAAAACGGCCATCGTCGTAAATTTCGGTCGGTGCCAATGATTTTTTGCCGCGCCCCCAATAATTCCGGTTATAGTCGCCACCGCTAGGATTACGTGCTTCGTTTGCACGTAAAACGGCAGCAGCTTCAAGCTGTTTCGACATTTCAGCCCGTTGCCGTTTGCGGACATCGTTCGGATAGAGAAATTCCAATACAAACGTAGGCGGATGATTTTGATCTGCCATTTTTAAATCAAGCGAATAGCGGCGTTTTTTGTTGGATACCATCAATAAGTTGGTGGACGGTTGGGGTTTGGTTGGTTTGAAAAAAATGTTGTTTCCGCGAACCTTCACCCCCCAGGCCTTACCATATCCCGTTACCAAACCTTCATTCACGGGATTGGCGACATCAACCGTTTCTCCTTCCTCCAACTGAACCAAAGTTGCATATCCGACTTTTGCCCTTACAACCACAACATCATAGGGATTATGGTTGATACTTTGAATCCTCTTATCATATGGTGAGCGGTTGGGATTGACTGCGGCAAAGGCCGTCTGAAAAGACAAACCGGCCACAAGGCCGGTTATCAGCAAGGTTTTTTTCATCATTGCGCAACCTCTTCGGTAACGTTGTAACTTAACACTTGAAAGCCCAGGGGGTTAATATCTCGAACCGCCTCGGTCATCGGGGTTGTCTTAAACTCAAAGGCAATAGTGGCAATCATTTTTTGCGGCGGTGCCGGTTTGATTTCGGAATTACCCACTGGAACCAACCGTTTTTCAAACCGTACCTGCGCCATATCGCCTACAAACGAGATATTTGTCACCTTTACAAGCACTTCGGCATTTTGTTTCAAAACCTTATGCGGTGCAGTTGGACTTTCGTAAAAAGCTCGATATTTGGCTTGAACTTCGGGAGAGTTGAAGAGTTTTGTCGTATCATATGTCGCCTGAATCGTGTTCCAGTTATAACCTTCACGGAACATGACATATTGGCGCAGCCAGTGCCGGTTAATCACTTCATCGTAAGTCATCTGTTTGTTTTTAATAGTAGTTACGATATTGGTCTCTCCCGAGGTCTTATCCACCTCGATAACAAAGGGAAAGGCCTCTTTTAAGGGCGTGAGACTGGTAACGGCAACAACAGACAACCCTGCAATAACCAGTCCGCCGATGCCGACGCGCTTCCAAGTGCTTGCATTTTGCTGTGCGATATCTACCAAGGTTTTTTCAAATCCCAGTGCCATCCGGATCATTTGATCTACTTCTTTGCCGATGCGCTTTTTTTGCTCTTTCTGTAACTGTTCTTCAGTCTGCGGTTGTTTGGTTTTTTTACGGAAAAACATTATCGTGCTCCGGTATGTTGCTGAACGTTAATCGGAAATGCCTGCCCATAAGGTTGTTTGGGAGCAGAGGAGCAGGCGGCCAGAACAGCGGCAAGTGCAGCCAATAAAATCATTTTCATATCAGTTTCCTTTTTTAAAAGTACAAAAGCCCGCACAGTGGATACTGTCGGGCTTTTAACGCTCAGGTATAAAATCAGTTGTCGTACCAATCTCTGCGGTCGAAACTGACCATTCCTACCAATGCAATAGGGAACACCAAAGCCATCATAATGGCAGGACCGATGTTGTTATGGCGGTTCAAATAGGCAATAAATACCAAACCGAACAAGATACCGACTCCTAGCAACATTTTCATAATGGAATTTCCTTCCCTTTATTTGATGTTATCAAAGGCATAATCATTAACAAACGCGCTCCAGTCGCGGCCGTTATGCAGGTTTTTGACCGTAACGCTTCTTCCATATCTGTCGAGCAGGTAGATGGTATAACTATGAGAAGCCCAGCCGAAAATACTTTGCCGGTACTGCGCCTGATCGAAGTTTTCCCAGCGAATGCCGCGAATGCCTTCAGACCACGGAAACAGACCGCTGTAATACCATACACCGGTCTCATCCATATAGGCACGGCAACAGGAAAGTCGGAACAGTATCCAACCGAACCCAACCAGATACAGCAGTGTCAGACCATAGAATACCGTTTGTGCTGCGCTTTTACCCAATGCCAATCCGAGCATCCCTGAAATAACGGCAAAGGCGGAAGACACAACAAACAGATAGAGCAGGATTCCTATAACAAAATACTGGATATACGCTACCCAAGACAGGCGTGCAGTCATGTTCGACTCCTATCGATTAAATTAAGATGGGCGTTTGTTAGACACCGGGGAGACACCGCCGCCGCTACGGCGATTGGAGGCCGCATTGAGTGTGGCAGCCCCGGCTCGACCTACTAAACGGCCTGCCGTACCTAAACCACTTGCGAGAGACATCATATGACGGGAAGCTCCCGACACAGCCGCACCACCCGTCAAAGCTGAGGCAATACTCGGAATGTTGAAAACGACGACTAGGAAGATGATGGTTTGTAACAAAAACAGCGGTGGTAGTACTTCGGCGGCAGCGTAATCGGCAATACCGCCAGACATGGCCATGTTAATCGCCTTATCAAATGCCGCCATCTGAATTTTAACCAACAGAACAAACATCGTGCAGGTCAGAATATGGTTCAAACACTGGCCGATCCAATTGATCGCGTACTGCCGCGTTGCCGGAAACAACATGCAGCCGAGAAATACAGGTCCGATCATCAGAACCAAAGCCAAGGAAATTTTAGCGACCATGTAGAAGGCAAAAGACAGCCCGACAACCAATGCTCCACAAATCGTGATAACTAGACCTATCTTGATAACAAGTCCGAAATGTACGGCTATCTCATACCATTGATGTTGATCATGTAGTTCTGATATCTTATCAAGCAAATCCATTAACAATTTCCAACTGGCATCCATTGCCGACGCATCCACTTTGTAGCCGCCGGCAAAGATTCCAGCAATCTCGTCTGGCATTCTGTAAATGATATGGGCCAATTTCATGTAAGTCGCCGGAGCCAACGAGAGCCCGATAATCAACATCCATCCGCAGCATTTTTTGAGAAAATCCACGGCCAGAACATCAAGACTAGAATTGTAATAATCCCAAATGACAAGCAGTACGTAAAAAGAAAAACAGGCGACGAACAGTGGTGTAACCTGTCCGATAAAGTCGCCAGTCTTATCCAACAGGTTCTGCCCCAAATCCGCCCCGAGCGTTTTGGCCACGTCGGCAAAAAAGGTTGACATAAACGTCTCCAATAAGAAAACCACCGTCGAAACGGTGGTTTTAGCTAGTTAATCAGTGTTTATTTTTCAGGACGAGGATATTTCTTATCACAATCAATATTCGTATTGTTAATCCGATTTTGACGGATGCAACTGTTACGTTGTTTATTGATTTCAGATAATTCCCTATCCTTGTTCATCTGTTGATAAAACTTCTCTTCTTCGGACTGACCGCAGGCGGATAATAATAATGCCGCACAAAGCAGCCCCGATAGATGAAGTTTCATTTCAGATGTCCTTTCAGTTGTTAACTACAAGCCGTATTGGAGTTGTTAATCCGATTTTGACGAATACAACTATTGCGAGCCGCACGTTTTTTTACTTGGACTTTTTCATCCAGTGCCATAAACCGTTCCATCATATCCAGTTGAGTTTGGTTTTGCTGGATATAGGCGTTTTCTAAGGCGATACGGTTTTGCAGGTCGGCGGCTGCTTTGGCATCTTGGGTAGTATTTACCCTATCCATCAACGCCTTAATGTTTTGAAAGCGTAGTTCTGAATCCTTGATGGCTTTCAGAGTCAGATCAAAATGTTTGATCAAACGCTCATTATCCGCGTTTTGATTATAGCCTTTGGAACTCAATAGATTGTTAAAGTTCCCACCTTTCGTCTGCATGGCTGCATCATAAACCGATTTCCACTCATCGGGCAGTTGTTCGAGGGCATCGGTTTTCAGGATATTGCCCAGATTGCGGTTGCCGGTCAGGGCTTTGACTTGGTTCTTCAATTCGGTAATTTGCTTGATCTGGTTTTGAATTTGTTGCCCCAGTTGGATGCCCTGTTGTATCGACTGGGCAAGCTGCGCAGGGTCTATCACGGGAATACCACCCGCCATCGTTGGGGCAGAGGTAGCAATCATCAGACCAACGGCAAACGCCCCCGCTGTTTTTTTGACTTTGTAAAGTTTCATCGAAATCTCCTACGAACAATGAGAAACGCCGCATTGTGCGGCGGATGGGTGAGGCCGTCCGTAAACGGCAGGAAAGTAAAAGGCCGTCTGAAAACAGTTTCAGACGGCCTATGTGTTTATATTTCAGTGAATATTTGCGTTCGGCTTTTCTCCTTCGAACTAAGTAGATGTTTTACCAGATACAGCCTGATAAAGCAGTGGCAGCCAAACATCGGGATCTTCGCTACCGGTTTCTTCCATAATGCGGTGCATTAGGGCAACATTTTCTGATGTGCCTGAAAGTACGACCAATTCATCATGAAAGTCGTGTAAATCAAGAGTGGCGAACGTACTCTGCTTACTTTGCTTAATCAGGAAAATACGGCTTTCAACCGGTAATTTGAGAAGTTCGGCGCATTCTTTATCGGAAAGGCCGCATTTCATGTAAGATTCTTTGCTGCCGTCAGGGTTAGGTAGGAAAATTTTGGTCGGCGTTTGCTGTACGATGGCCGCAAAATTGGGGGAGTTGGCGGCATCTTCTGGCGACTGTGAATCTAAAAGCAAAAACTCACCTGATTTACGGCCGGTTTTCAGTGTTTTAAGCATCAAATCGGCTGTAATATCAAACCGGTCGGCATACCAGAACTCGGCAATGACCGAAGCCATCAAACTGCCTTCATCTGCCACACGGTCTGCCATTATTTCCTTCAAATACAGCAGATAAGCCAATACCGGACCTGTCGGTTCATAATCCTCTTTCAAGATACAGGTTACGTCCAGACCGATACGGAAAAACGCTTCCGGATCAAAGCGGTTTGACAGACTGTCCAAGCACCAAGCAAATTCTCCGCCCTCGCTGCGGCACCACTTGGAGAGGCGCGTACGCAAAGAGTTTGGCGCGGTAGAGTATGGCAAGTTGTCCAGCAGGGTGCTGAAATTACGCAGGTCAAACTCCAGTTCGTAGAGTGTATCGACTGCCAACTTGATTTGCCGTTCCTCCGAAGCGTCAGCGCCGCCGGCACATTGTTTGACCAAGCGGTACAGGAAACTACGGTGTTTCGGCTGATCGGGCAGTTGGAACGGGTTAAAGCCATTGTCAACGCCTTCTTCGACCGCGTAGTAAGTTCCGCCTAATGCCCGAACGAAGATTTCCATCCCCCTATCTAAATCCAGAACAAACAGATAAGGATCAAACCGCGCCATAAAGGTCAGAATTGCGGTTTCCAGAGCGGTTTTACCCGTACCGGTTGCTCCAGTAATCAAAGTATGTCCCGCAATCCGTTTGCCGCGCATATTAATGTCTTTGCGGCTGTAATGCAGGTTCAGGTTAAACAGGGTGTTTGACAGCGTTTTCAGAGGCATCACCGGTGAACCGTCGCCAATCGGATTGCCCCAGCTTTTCCCTTGGGAGTAGTTGTGCATTCCGAATACGGTGGCAAGATTGGTGGTTGTTTTCGGCATCATCCGTGGACGCTGTTTGTAACCCGGAATTTGGCTGAAAAAGGTTGAGGGCATCGAACCGGCTGCATGGACAAAACGGAATCCGTTTGCATTGAGGAACTCCGTCATCGCCGTCGAACCGTTTTTACGGGCAGCTTTCGGGGTATCACCATATACAACAAGGGAGGCGGAATAATCGCCGAACATGGTGCGCCCCGCAGACAGTTCACCTTTTCCCAAAGTCAGTTCGTCCTGCTGATCTGTCGCTTCGTCTTTGGCACTTTTCAAGGCATTACGCTGTTGGTTGATGGCCGACTGCATATCAGCATTTTCCGTATAGATAAAACTTTGCGTCAGCGTAAATTCACACGGAAGTGACAAGACCGGCAGCAAAGTCATAATTTTACTCCGGCCGAAGTCCTTCAAATCATAGCAGGTAGCAAACTTTCGATGTTCCGCACTTCTGATCTCCAGAATATCCGTACCGAAATGCAGGTCGGCAGTAGGGATCACTTTATATGCCGCAGAAGGGGTTAGGGGAATATTTTCCCTTAATCCCCCATTGCAAAGTGTTCCAAAGAATTGATAGACATCTGAAAATACCACCCCGTTCTCGTTTTCATAAACGCCCAACGGTTCGGGATCAAATATGCTTAATCCTTTTACGATCAAATCCAACAGCTCCGCCGTTTCTTCAACCCCATCTGAAAAATCATGGTATTTTAAGACGACCGATAAGTAGAACAAATTTTCAAAATAGTCTTTTTGGTTGAATTGTTCGATATAGTGATCTGCAAACTGTCGGCAGAAGTTATTTTTGAAAATATAGTTTCTTTTCAAATCAATTTTCTGCCGTTGGAGCGTCGTCCATATGGCAAGCCGACTGCCATACTGCTTGCCAGCAGCATTCAAAACCCTTTTGAGGGTTTCGTTTGCCGCTATCAAATGCCCGTCATTCACGCCTTCAAACGGAATACCGTCAAATTTAACGGTAAAGCCCAAGTAGCCGTTTTCATAATGCACAATGTGCTCAGCAACGTGCCGACTGACTTTCGGAAAAAAGTTTTGCTGCGGCGGCTGCCTCTTCAGTTTCTTCCTTAATAAATCGGATGTAATCATCGCGGTCTCTTCCAAATTTGGTTGCTGTAATGGTTAGGGTGTCACCGAAAAGATTTGACTTCCTCCGGACGAACCACCAGTAAATTTCCAAACCCAATATACGTAATGCCTGATCATCCCTTTTCGTGAGTATCCTCAAGAAATAGATACAGGGCAGGGCCAGCAGGAAAATCCCGAAAGCCTTCAAACCGTAAACAGGCATAAGAAACATGGCGGTAGCCATAAATACCACTAAGATAATAAAGCCCGGAATAATAGGAACTCCGGCCAGCATGGCGACACGTGACAGTCCCTCATAAGAACTGTACTCTGTGTCAATATTGATTTCGGGTAATCCGTTCATCCGTATTCACCCTGTGTCAATTAGAAGTTAACGCTTTTTGCTGCTTTAATAATCCCTGCCGCCAACGCCGGTCCGCATCCGAACAGAAAAATCCAACCGCAAACCCGAAGAATGTCGCCAATAGTTTTTTCTTGAAAATAACCGCCAACAGCAACCATGACAATTGCCACACCTGCAACAATCGCCAAAATGTTGTACCACTCTTGAAACCATTGTTTGACTGTACTCTCTCCGGTTGACAGGCCGCCGGCGGCCAAAGCCGTCTGAATACCCCCCAACATTGCACAAAACAAAAACGCTTTTACCCATTGACGGGTGTTTTCACTTACATATTTCATTTTTGAAGCTCCAAAAAAAAGACCGCCAATATGGCGGATACAAAAAAACGACCATAAGGTCGTGTATTAAAAATCACCGAAAACATCCCAAGACTTAGGTTCTGGTTTTTGTAGAACAACTTGCTGATGTATTCCTCTTTCAATTCGGACAGGTATATCGGAGAAATTGGTTCGCTCTGAGAATACTGCCTGTCTGTATGGCGAATCAGATGTTTTCTTATTGGCAACCGTTACCGGAACAGGTTGTATTGCAGCTGGATTTTTTCCACTTAAACGTGCGTAACGTGCTTTGACGTTGCGGACGTAAAGCTTGGTTTCCCGATATGGTGGAATACCACCATATCTACGAACTGCTCCTTCGCCGGCGTTATAGCCGGCAAGCACTAAGTCAAGATTACAGCCGTGAATACTGGATCTATCAGGAAAATGGTTACATAAAAAACGCAGGTAACGAGTACCTGCGATGATGTTTTGTTCCGGATCGTAAAGGTTTTTGGGGTTTACCCCCATCCGTGCTGCCGTCCCAGGAATAACCTGCAAAAGGCCTCGCGCATCTTTGTTAGACAGGGCATAACGGTTTCCTGAGCTCTCACGCCCCATAACCGCCCATACAATGTTTTTGTCTAATCGTTGCAATGCGGCATGCTTTTCAACCAAAGCCTCATATTGTGGATAAGGGGCTGCGGCAATTGCTGATGTTTGGTAAAAAGCAAAGAGTGATGTAGTCAGTATCAATATTTTTTTCATGTTTTTTTCACATCCCATTTCTCAACAGGGGACACCTGCCAATCATTTACATAACGGATACGGCCGCCCTCAATTGAGTGATACCGTGTTCCATAAACATACACTTTCAAACGACCGTCAGACATGGTTTTCAACACATTGCAGTACATCAAGTAATCAATCCGAGACCGACTATTCAATGAATGCGAACATTTAAGAAAATGCGAACCGTTCCAACCATCCGGTTGTTCCTTATGAATTCTTCTACCCATTACTTATCCTTTATTTTTTCTGAAAAATAAAAAAAACGAAAAGCGAAGCAAATTGATTAAAAATGCTTGGATTTTCGTTCTTTGGGGTGTGTCCATTTTGTGACTGAAACACATTGAAATAAATAGTATGTGATGGTATGTGCAGACTTCACTTCTATTTAAAAACAATGGGTTAGTTTTTGTATTTAAGTCTCATAATCCCTTGGTCGTGGGTTCGAACCCCACCGGACCCACCAAACAAATCAATGCCTTGCGTAAGCAAGGTATTTTTTCATGTCGCAACTGTGTCCAAGTTGTGTCTTTGTAAATAGCCCGATTCCGTCCAATACCGCGGCATGGACCTGCAGATGTTCCGCCGACAAATTCACTAAATCCGTTCCCTGTCTGATCTGCTTACATCAGGGTAAACCCATGCAGTTCCCACCCAATCCACTTGCTGCCATTCCAAATCCCAAGCAACCGACAAAGAATCGTGTGGCATTTATAGTGGATTAAATTTAAACCAGTACGGCGTTGCCTCGCCTTGCCGTACTATTTGTACTGTCTGCGGCTTCGTCGCCTTGTCCTGATTTAAATTTAATCCACTATAGTGCCAATCTAGTGCCACCTGATTAAAACGTCGTCTGAAAATCGACAATTCGTTTTCAGACGACGTTTTATGAAAAATTCAGCGAATCCCTTTCATCTTCCCCAAAAAATCAATCTCCTCACTCGTTCCTTCCTTCTTCCCCCGCCAAACCGTGCAGCAGCAATCCCAATATATCCTGCGGCAGCTTTTGCGGCGCAGCGGCATAAAGCGCGGCCAATTGCGGGTGGCGCATCAATATATCTGCCTGTCGGATGAACAGGTCGATGAGTTCCACCGGCAAATCGGGCTGAATCAGGCGGCGTTGTTGCAGGGTATGGAAGAAACCGCGCATAAAGGCGTATTTTTCTTCGTTCAACTCATGGAAAAACCGCTCCAGCTCCAAATCGGTGTTTTCTTCGATGTCGCGCAGGAAGGCGGCGGAATAGAGTTCTTCAAACGATTGTTTTTGTAGGGCGAACACGGCTTCGGCGGCTTCGCGCAGGCTGCATTGCCGTGCGAGCAGGTTTTCAAATTCGGCACGGATGCGGTTTTTCTGCTCGGTAACGATTTCCTGCAAGAGCGCGTTTTTGCCGCTGTAATGTTTGTAAAAAGTAACGCGGCTGACGGCGGTCTCGGCGCAGATTCCGCCTACGGATACGGCGGAAAAGCCGTGTTCGCGGAACAGGCGGCGGGCGGTGTCGGCGATGGTTTGTTGTTTGCTGGCGGTCATGACGGTAGGAAGCTTTTGATTTTGTTCATAAAGGGTTTTCATTAAAGTTATCCGCGAGTCGGATACTCATCATATTTCCCCACGGCGGCAATGGCAATACGGCGGTGTTTCAGACGACCTCTTTCCTTACCTCTCCTCTCCGCCCTACGGATGAGGGCTGTCGGATGCTTAGCAGGCCAAATTCATAAAGGTCACGGAATTGCCCTCCCCAACCTTCTCCTGCCGAACTGGGAGAGGGAATTGTTTTTAGATGGTTCACTGTAAAAAGGGGGGAAGTAAAGTGAATGATAAACACTTGCATTCCTGTTTTTTGTTTTTTATACTTTACATTAATAGTTTGTTTTATGTAAATGTGTAAACAACAAATATTTGCATACTGACGGAGCGGTTGGATTGTCTGATGTTCAATCCGCCCCGACGTATGTCGTCTGAAAGGATAAGGAAATGCAGAAACCTACCCTCCGCCGCCTGCCGCTGCTGCTTGCCGCCGCTTTCGCCTCCGAATGGATTTATGCCGCCGATGCGGCGCAAGATGCGGAACAAGTGCAGTTGGAAGAAGTCGTCGTCACCGGCGAACGCACCAACCGCAGCGGCTTTGAAACCGCCACGTCCAACCGCGTTTTCACCACGCCGAACATCGACCGCAGCGGCCACAACCTTTCCGCAACCGACCTGCTCAAACAGACCGTGAACACGGTGGACTTGGGCAGCGGCAACGATTTGCCGACCGTGCGCGGCGTGGACGGCTCCGGCCCTGCCGTCGGTGCGGTGGCGTTTTTCGCGGGCACGCGGCCGCGCTTGAACCTGTCCATAGACGGCCGCTCCGCCACTTATAACGAATACGCCTTCGGCACGCAGTCGCTGTGGGACATGCAGCAGGTGGAAGTCTTGCGCGGGCCGCAAAGCCATGTGCGCGGACAGAATGCGGTGGCGGGGGCGGTGGTGATGCGTTCCAAAGATCCGACCGACGAATGGGAAGGCGCGCTGCGCTTGGGTTTGGGCAACCAGAAAACGCGCAATGTTGCCGGCGTAGTGTCCGGCCCGATTGTGAAAAACAACCTTGCCTTCAGATTGAGCGCGGAGCGGCAGCAGCGCGAAAGCTACGAGCCGTTCGTGTCCTATGAGCCGACCGGCAACCCGCGCCGCGTGGAAAACACCAACGTGCGCTTCAAACTCCTGCTCACGCCCGAAAACCATCCCGATTTTTACAGCCGCCTGACGCTGAACCACATCCGTTCGCGCGCACCGCAAAACGAAATCATGGGCAATACCGCCAGCCGCCGTTTTTTAAAAGAAAAGCCCGTGTTCGTAACCGGCTCGACATCGGGCATCTGGGACGTATCGTGGCAGCTTAACGACTATCTGAAACTGGAAAACAAACTGGTTTACGGCCGCTACCACAACGAGCGGCTGCACCTGCCGATGACCGTCAGCCCGCAAGGCGTGCCCGCCGAACTCAAAGGCCGCGAACTGCAATGGGAACCGGTATTGCATTTTTCAAACAAAGGCCGTCTGAAAGGCCTTGCCGGACTGCACTACTTCCACAGCAAACAAGACGAATGGGTGGATATCCGCAGCGTCGGCGGCCGCAACACCTTTGACGACCGCAACAGCGTGCGCGCCCTGTTTGCCGAAACCACATACAGCCCCAGCGAAAAATGGGATATCACAGCCGCCGCCCGCATTGAAAAAGAAACGCACAAACGAAGCGGCGGCAGCGGCGCACTGCACCTCGATTTAGACAAAGGTCAGACCGTGTTCCTACCCAAAATCGACATCGCCTTCAAACCCACCGACCAATGGGTCAGCGGCATCAAAGCCGCGCGCGGCTACAACCCCGGCGGCGCGGGCATCACCTTCGGCCGCCCTGTCGTAACCTACACTTACGAGCCAGAATATGTGAACAACTATGAGTGGTACACCCGCTGGCGCAGCGCAGACCGCCGCCTGCAACTCTCCGGCAACCTGTTCCTGAACCACTACCGCGACATACAGCTTCCCTTCTATCTCGGCACCAACTCCGTCGTTATCCGCAACGCCAAAAAAGTCCATACCTACGGCGCAGAACTCGCCGCCGACTGGCAGGCGACCGACAGCCTGAAACTCACCACCGGACTGGGGCTGCTCAACACCAAAATCAAAAGCTATCCCGACAGCGGCATCGAAGGCAACAAACTCGGCCGCGCGCCCAAATACACCGCCAACATCGGCGTGAAATACCTGAACGACAAAGGCTGGGAAGCCGGCGGCGACGTGCGCTTCTACGGCGGCTACTACTCCGCTGCCGACAATGCCGAATCAGGCAAAATCGGTGCATACAACCAAGTCAACCTCTACACCGCCTACAACTTCAAACAAGGCCGCATCTCGCTCTACGCCGACAACGTGTTCAACCGCCGCCGCCCCATATTCATTTCCAGTGCCGACCGCCAAGACGCGCTCTACCAACGCCCCAGAAGCGTGGGCGTGAGCGCGGAATGGAAGTTTTAGGCAAGAGCACAGGTCAGGCATTCATGCCCGACCTGTGCCTATTTCCCCAACACCCAAAGGAACCCCATGCACTACTTCACCCCCGCCAAAACCCTGCCCGAAGGCACCGTCTACCTGACCGACCTGACCCACGTTGCCGACTTTTCCGACTGGCTGGCCGAATTCGAAACCCTGTTAAACCAAAACCGCCGCTTCGCCACCGTCTGCACCCCGATGCGGCGACAGGTGAGCGACGAACAGCGCATTGCCGACCGCAAAACCTACATCGAATGGATAAAGGCACACCGCCCGCAACTCGCCGAACGCTGCGCCGCCATGCTCCTCATCGAACCCGACGCGGCGCAACTGGCGTTCTTCCGCGAACAATCGTCCAAACTCGCCCCCGCGCTGGGCGTGAACTACATCGTCGAAGCCGACGAGCAAACCGCCCTGCAAAAGGCGGAAGAAGCGTTGAAGGTCGTCTGAAAACAGAATCCATGCTCCGGCAGCGGCTTTATAGTGGATTAACAAAAATCAGGACAAGGCGACGAAGCCGCAGACAGTACAGATAGTACGGAACCGATTCACTTGGTGCTTCAGCACCTTAGAGAATCGTTCTCTTTGAGCTAAGGCGAGGCAACGCCGTACTGGTTTAAAGTTAATCCACTATATCATTCAGCCTTGCCTGCCCGATACGGATTTGAGCAAACCGACATTCTTTTGATAGCATGGGAAAACTCGGCAACTGACTTTCAGGAGTACAAAAATGTCATTTACCACAATCATTTATGCCCATCCCTACGATCAAAGCTTCAATTACGGCATTTTGCGGCGCGTGCAGCAACTGTTGGACGAAAAAGGCGAAAAATACCAACTGATCGACTTATACGCAGACGGTTTCAATCCCGCCTACACCAAAGAAGAGCTTGCCCTGTTCAACCAAGGCAAAGCCCTTGATCCGCTGGTCTTACATTATCAAGAACTCTTGAAAACCACCAACCGTCTGATTTTTATCTTTCCGATCTGGTGGGCGGATATGCCCGCCATCGTCAAAGGATTTGAAGACAAAGTTTTCCTAAAGACACTCGCTTACGTCCCGACTGCCACAGGCTTGAAAGGCAACCTATCCCACATCAAAGAAGCACTGGTCATCAGCACGTCCACCGCCCCCACATGGTATCTGAAATGGTTTTGCGGCAACGGCATCGGCAAAGCGATGGTGGGATACACACTCAAAGGCATCGGTATCGCCAAACGCCGGTGGCTCAACTTCGGCAATATGGACAAATCCACCGACGAACAGCGGCAGGCGTTTTTGGTAGATTTGAGCCGAAGCGTGTAATCTTCAGGCGGTCTCTTACTTCACCGCCGAATTTCCGCCGTCCGCAAACAACGCCGTACCCGTTACAAAACTACCCATCGGGCTAATAAGGAACAAAATCGCGGCGGCGATTTCTTCGGGTCGGGCGATGCGTTTGACCGCATGCACCCCTTCCGCCCATGCCCGCTGCTGCGGGTCGGTAGTCATCATTTCCGTATCCGTACCGCCGGGAAGCAGGGCATTGGCTCGGATACCTTGGGCTGCATAGTCGGCGGTAATGCCTTTTGCCAGCGCGGCAAGTGCGGCTTTGGCGCAGCCGTAGGCGGTTTTGTTAGGCAGGGCACAACTGGTGCCGACAAAGCTGGACGTGAACACAATCGCGCCACCACCGCGTGCGAGCATAAGGGGAATTTGGCTGCGCGCGCCGAGAAAGGCAGCAGTCAGGTTTCCGTCCAGCGTTACCCGCCACTCTTCGGGCGAAAGTTCCGCCAAGGGTTTGTACACTCCGATGATGCCCGCGTTGTTCACGGCGATATCCAAGCTGCCGAACTCTCGCTCTGCCGCATGGACGACGGCTTCATGCGTTTCAGGCAGCACCGCGTCGCCTGCAACAGCAACAGCCCGTCCGCCGCGCGAGCGAATCAGGGCTGCGGTTTCCTCCAGTTTGTCGGCACGGCGGGCGCATAAGACAACGTTTGCGCCGTGCTCCGCCAACAGCAGTGCAACCGCGCGACCTATACCCGACGACGCGCCGATAACGGCGGCGGTTTTATTTTTCAAATTCAACAGGTTTGACATAACTTTCCTTACATGTGCGGTTAAAGACGATGCAAGTTTAAGGAAGTCGCGATATAAAGACGACCCGATTATTGATGAATTTCAGACAGACAAACAATTTTTCCATCAACAATCGGGTCGTTTCTTGTCGGCTTTCAGGCTATCCTATCCCATACAACGACAGGATAATTTATGAACTTAAATCAAACCCGCCAATTCCTCCGCATTGCCCGCGCCATCGAATACCTTTACGACCATGCCGCCGAGCAGCCCGATTTGGCGCAAGTGGCGGCGGCAGTGCACGTTAGTCCCGAACATTTGCAGCGCGAATTTTCCGCATGGGCGGGCATCAGCCCGAAAAAAATGCTGCAACACATCAGTATCAGCCGTGCCAAAGAAGCCCTGAAAAATAGCGAAAGCGTGGCGGAAGCGGCGCATTGCGGCGGACTGAGCGGCACGGGGCGGCTGCACGACTTATTTGTCGGCATCGAAAAAATGACTCCGGGTGAATACAAAAACGGCGGAGCAGGCCTGCAAATCCATTACAGCCTGATTCCCGGCCCCTTTGGCGACCTGTTGGCAGCAGCAACAGACAAAGGCATCTGCTTCATGCGTTTTTCAGACGACCCTTCCGCCGCCCTGAACGAATTGCGCGCCGAGTATCCGAACGCCCGACTAATCGGGCAGGAAACCGCGTTCCAGCGCCAAGCCGCCGACATCTTCCGCACCCGTTGCGGCCGCATTACCCTACACATCAAAGGCACGCCCTTCCAGCTCAAAGTCTGGCAGGCGCTGCTCGATACTCCCGCAGGCAGCCTGCAAAGCTACGGCACAGTGGCGCAGGCCGTCGGTTCGCCCAACGCCGCGCGAGCCGTTGGGATGGCCATCGGGCAGAATCCCGTTGCATTACTCATCCCCTGCCACCGCGTCATCCGCGAAAGCGGCATCATCGGCGGCTACCGCTGGCAACGCGGGCGCAAAATGGCGATATTGGCGCACGAATTGGGAGACACTGATGACGCTTGACCTCTTCCCCGAAACCGTCAACCCGCACGCCAACCTGCTTCCCTACGACGGCATCGTCAGCGATTTCGGACGGATTTTCACCGCCGCCGAAGCTGGCCGTTATTTTGAAATTTTGCAGCGTGATATTCCCTGGCGGCACGACGAAGCCGTGATATACGGCAAACACATCATCACCGCCCGCGAAGTCGCGTGGTACGGCGACACGTCCTACAACTACGGTTATTCCGGCGCAAACCGCATCGCCCTGCCGTGGGATGGCGTCTTGCCCGAACTCAAAAACCACGTGGAAGCCGCCATCGCCGACATCTGCCCCACCCACTTCAACTCCTGCCTGCTCAACCGCTACAACAACGGCAACGAAGGCATGGCGTGGCACAGCGACGAAGGGCAGGGGCTGGCCGAAGACAGCGCCATTGCCTCCCTCAGCCTCGGCGCAGCGCGCAAATTCGCCTTCAAACACAAAGAAAGCAAGGAAAAACGCGAAATGTGGCTGGAACACGGTCAGCTCATCGTCATGCACGGCGAAACGCAGAAACACTGGCTGCACACCATCCTGAAAAGCACCCGCATCCAAGAGCCGCGGATTAATCTGACGTTTCGGGTGATGAAAAGATAAAAAGGGGCTGCTTTTTTCCATTTCAGACAGCCCCCGAAAGTCGTCTGAAAAACTACTTGAAAATGTAAAACAGAAAAGCCGTAGGTCGTCTGAAACGTTTTTCAGACGACCTACCGCACCCACATCATTCCCGTACACTCGCAATAGGGAGCCATCCATGTCCCAACAAACCCCGACATCCCCCGCCCCGCGCGACTGGCTGCTGCTTATCGGCGGCAGTACCTACAAATTCACGCTGACCGGTTTTTATCTGGTTGCTCTGGTCGCTATTTTGAAAAACCACGGTTACAGCCTGAACCAACTGAGCTGGATACATTTAATCGGCGGTATCGAAGCGGCGAAGGTGTTGTTTGCCGCGCTGATGGAGCGGCGGCCGGCGGGGCGGTTCGGGCGGTTTCGCGGCTGGCTGCTGGCGGCGACGCTGGGGCTTTCGGCGGTGTTCGGGCTGATGGCCTGCACCGACACAACGCAGAACTTCCCGCTGCTTTTGACCTGCTGCGTTTTGCTCTCGGCAATGTCGGCGGTGTACGGCTGCGCGATGCTGGGTTTGTCGTGCATCGTCCTGCCGCACCGCGAACGCGGTTTCGGCGGCGTGATTCAGACGATGGCGGCGCGCGGCGGCAAGATGATCGGCGGCGCGCTGGTGTTGTGGCTGTATCAGGAATACGGGCAGACGGCGGCGGCGAGCTTTATGCTGGCATTCACCCTGCTGATGCTGCTGCAACTCTTGTGCTACCGCGAGCCGGAAAGCCCGGCGGCGCAAGGTGGTTTAGTAGCGTTGGCGGCGCGGCTGTTCTCCTTTTGGCGGCGGCCTGAAACGGGCTGGCGGTGGTTGGTTTTGCTGTTTACCGTTGCCGCGCCGTATGCGTTTGCGGCGGCGACTTTTGTTCCAAAGCTGGCGGATTTGGGCTTTACCCCGAAGCAGACGGGCGGGATTCTGGCGGTGGGTATTCCTGTTGCCTGCCTGATTGTGACGCCGCTGTCGGGCTGGTTTTCGCGCAATTATCCATGCCGCAAACTCGTGTTCCTGCTCTACGCGCTGCAACTGCCGCTTTTGGCGTCCATGACCGCCATCGACGCGCTCGCCCGCGTCCATCCTTGGCTGCCACCCGCGCAAATCATCGCCCTGAGCCTGAGCTACACGCTGCTACTGCCAGTGATACTGGCGTTGGTGATGGACAAATCCGACCGCGCCACCGCCGCACTCGACAGCAGCCTGCAATTTTCCGTGGTTCTGCTCGGTAGTTATGCGGCGGGTTTCGCCGCCCTACGGCTGGCAAAGGCAGTCGGCTATGCCGATTCGTATTGGGCGGCGGTGGGTCTTGCCGTATTGGCGGGCGGGCTGCTGTATGCGTGCCGAGGACTGTTTGATTCAGACGAGCCGTCATGAAACCTCGTACCTTCGTATTTGAAGTGCAATGCTTTCCCGAATAAAAACAGGACACATCATCTACATCCCTTCTGAATGATACCCCTATTCAGACGACGTTTCCTTTTAAATCGAAATAGAACTTTTCAGCGGTTGCATTGCCTATTATGTTTTACCGTTCAAAATGACAGATCATTTCAAAAGGAACATATTAATGTCAGAAACTGTTACCTACGATCCATCCCGCTACGGTGCCAAAGCCGCATACACGACTTATGAAGCCGACCAGGGTACACTCTCAGCAGGTGCAACAGTCAAAAAAGCCGCTTCTTCCACACACTCCACTGCCCACGAAGCCAGCAAACAGTCTTACGTTGACCTGCCGGCCAATGCCGCCGTTTCGTTTACAGCAAAGGCGGATGCGGATGCCGCCACCCTCCGCTATACCGTTCCCGACGGGGCAACCGGCAAAGTTGAAATTCAAGTAAACGGCAACCCCGTAGCCAACCTCGATTTATCATCAAAACACAACTGGCAGTATTTGGAAAATTATGAACACCACAAAGGCGAAGACATCAAAATCCACGATACGCCTGCTGCCGACCGTGTCGCCCGCTTCCAGTTTGACGAAACGGGTACGCTGTTGAAAAATACATCCATCCAAAGCGGCGACACCGTTACCATCGTCAACCAATCAGGCAACACCCCGGTCGGTATCGACTTCGTTGAATTGGAAAAAGCCCCTGCCGCGATCAAACAGCCCGCAAACAGCGTCAGCATTACCGATTTCGGCGCAAAAGCAAATGACGGAATCGATGATTCAAAAGCCCTGACAGCGGCAATCGAATCGGCAAAAACCTCCGGAAAATCCGTTTACATTCCCGAAGGGCAGTTTGATTTCGACCACCAGCTCCACATCTATGCCCCTAAAGGAATCAGCATCAGCGGCGCCGGCAGGTGGCATACCAAACTGCATTTCACGAGCGCGGAACCGCCCGTTTTTGAAAACGGCACAGTGAAAAAAGGCGGCGGTATCGTGTTTGAACACGGCAGCAACAATATTGATTTCGGCAATCTGTCGATGGATTCAAATTTGGCATCCCGTTACCACCAACAAGCCAACTACAAGGGCATTTCCGGCACCTTGGGCAAAGGCTCGTCCATCCACGACATCGCCATTGAACATTTTGAAGTAGGCATCTGGACCGGCGATTACGCCAAAGTGGACAATGAACACCCACTGCACTACACAGACGGACTGACCGTCTCCAACGCCTTCATTCGGAACAATCTCGCAGACGGCATTAATTTTGCGCAGGGAACCAGCCATTCGACCGTCATCAATGCCAATATCCGAGGCAACGGCGACGACGGTCTGGCGACATGGTCGAGCATTGCAGACCAAACAGAATCCAAAGTAGCTGAAAACAACCGTTTCCTGAACAATACCGTCGAACTCGGCTGGCGCGCGGCAGGTATCGGAATCTTCAGCGGCGCCGGACATGAAGTAGCCGGCAACCTGATTCGCGACAACACCGCATGGTCGGGCATACGCCTCAACACCGTTTTCCAAGGACACAATTTTGACCTGAACAAAAAAGGTATTTCGGTTCGGGACAATCTGTTAATCGGCAATGGCACACGAACCGACACATACGGACGCGAAAAAGGCTCTATCGACTTCGAAGAAGAGCATGGCGCAATCAAAAACGTCAAAGTCGAAAACAACATCATTGCCAACAACCTGTCCGACACAGCCATTACTCAGACATCGCCGATTTCAAACGGCAAAGGCATCACCCTATCCGGCAACAACATCATCGGAAATGCGACGGTTTCTGATCCATCCGCCGTTGATCATCCGGAAAAAGTTACCTCCATTACTCGTCAGGAACTCAGCAATATTCCCGATCAAAATTATTATTACGCCAACGAAACTGCCGGCTTCAAATCCGTCAGCGTTACCTATATTACAGGCACGGCAGGCAGCGACAGTATCAAAGGCTCTGACGGCATAGACCATATTGACGGCAAAAGCGGCGACGACAGCATTTATGCCGGCGGCAGCAACGATACCGTATTCGTCAGCGGTGGGACCAACTTCATCAGTGGCGGCGATGGCGACGATATCGTCAGAGGCGGCGACGGCAGAGATACCGTCAATGGAGATTCGGGAAACGATGTAATTTTCGGCAACGGCGGAGACGACCATCTCAATGGCGGTGCGGGCAATGATACATTGTTCGGCGGCGAAAACAACGATGTCTTCTATGGCGAATCGGGCAAAGACGTGCTGTATGGCGGCTCAGGCGACGACTTACTGTTTGGCGGCTTGGACGACGATCTCCTGTATGGCGGCGCAGGAAATGATACCTATGTCTTCTGCTTCGGAGAGGGACACGACACCATTTCCGACAATCACGGCAACAACGCCCTCCAATTCGGACAAGGCATCGCCGTCAAGGATTTGCATATCAATGCAAGCACCGACGCAAACGGGGCAATCGATTGGGAAATCACCATTGCCAACTCAGGCGGCAAAATCACCATCAACAACCAATATCTCAAAGGCAGCAACGCCGCTTCTGTCGGAGAATTCCGATTTGACGAAGGGACATTTACCGTAGAAACCCTGCTGGACAAACTGTCGGCAAGCGGTCAAACCAGCGGGTTTGAAACGGTCAACAACGGGGTCGGCAGCTTTAGCTACACCGCCGATACGGCAAACGTGCAGCACTACGATGCCGTAACGCAGCCGGCAATTTTATAGCGGCCTGATGGAAATTTAGGGGGCGTGTGGTTTGATCCTGAATTCCACGCTCCCCTCGTAGGATATTAGGCTGCTGTAACAGTATGGCGAAGTCAGGCTGAAATGTTCACGCTGTCGGCACAAACAAGAGGTCGTCTGAACCGGTTTTCAGACGACCTCTCTCAATTTTTGGCACAAAATATCTTTTTTTACACATTTTAATTTAAATCATTTCCCAAATCATAGCCATTTAAAAAATTCACGCCAAAAGCTTATCGTTCTACGCACCATCTATGCGTTATTTTCCACCGCGTCCGCCATCCAGTATTATCCCCGACTACGCTTTGTTACAATTCAGCCAATTTTATTTCTCGATATATCCCGCTATGAGTCATTCATCCTCTTGGTCTTCCAAAATCGGTTTCGTCCTCGCTGCCGCAGGCTCTGCCATTGGTTTGGGCGCGATTTGGAAATTTCCTTATACCGCCGGCACGAATGGCGGGGCAGTCTTTGTTCTTCTGTTTGTCATCTTCACGATTATCGTGGCGTTGCCGGTACAACTTGCCGAGTTTTATATCGGGCGTACGGGCGGTAAAAACGCCATCGATTCGTTCAAAACCCTGCGCCCCGGTTCGCTTTGGCCTTGGATTGGTCGGATTGGTGTGGCTGCATGTTTCATTTTGTTATCGTTTTACAGCGTAGTCGGCGGTTGGGTTTTGAATTATGTCGTACACAGTTTCACCGGCGAAATTGCTCAAAACGTTGATTTTGAAGTTCTATTCCAAAACACCATTTCCAATTCGACAGGTTCGGTTTTTTATCAGGGACTGTTCATGCTGATTACCATTTGGGTAGTCAAAGGCGGAGTTTCTGACGGCATTGAAAAAGCAAACCGCTATCTGATGCCCGCTTTGTTTATCCTGTTTATTATTTTGGCAATCCGCTCGCTGACTTTGCCTGGTGCGATGAAAGGTGTCAGCTTTTTATTGAAGCCGGATTGGTCATACATCAAATCGGAAACAATGCTGACCGCGCTGGGTCAGGCATTCTTTGCATTGAGCATCGGCGTATCGGCGATGATTACCTATGCCTCTTATTTGGGTAAAGATCAGGATATGTTCCGCTCGGGCAATATCATTATGTGGATGAACCTGTTGGTATCGCTGTTGGCAGGCTTGGTCATTTTTCCAGCAGTATTTGCATTGGGTGCCACACCCAGCCAAGGCCCCGGTCTGATTTTCGTGGTCTTACCTGCCGTCTTCATGAAAATTCCGTCCGGCAACTATTTATTTGCCGTGTTCATGATGTTGGTCGTCTTTGCCACGCTGACTTCAGCGTTTTCCATGTTGGAAACTGTGATTGCGGCAACCATCCGCCAAGATGAACGCAAACGCAGCCGGCACACTTGGGTCATCGGCATTGCCATCTTTATCGTCGGCATCCCTTCTGCCCTATCCTTTGGCGTATGGAGCGATGTGCTTATTTTCAATAAATCTATTTTTGATTTATGGGACTACATTATTACTGCCATCATTATGCCGCTATGCGCATTAAGCATCTCCATCTTTACCGGCTGGATTCAAGACAGGCAGTCCGTTTTGACCAATGCGGGCATGGGCAGTACCGTACCGAGAACGGTTTTATATTTATGGCTGGGCGCGTTGCGCTACATCGCTCCGATTGCCATTATTGTAGTCTTCATCAATTCTCTTAAAATCATCTGATTTGCCACTATAGTGGATTAAATTTAAATCAGGACAAGGCGACGAAGCCGCAGACAGTGCAGATAGTACGGAACCGATTCACTTGGTGCTTCAGCACCTTAGAGAATCGTTCTCTTTGAGCTAAGGCGAGGCAACGCCGTACTGGTTTAAAGTTAATCCACTATATTTTCGACAAATAAAAAAGACGGAAGCAAACCGTCCTTTTTTATATTTCATTATCTTATCCCTCATCATCAAACAAAAAACCGCTTTGCACCTCTCCACCAATTTCAGGCGCGGCCATGGCATCAAGCTGACGGTTGCGGATTTTGGTTTTCCTCATACCGAGAAGACGCATCACCTGATGCTTTTGATCATCGGTCATTTTTTGCCAATACAGCCTTTCTTCGCGGCTGCGCAGACAGCCTTTGCAATAGCCTTTGGCATTGGCTTCACAGACGCCGATACAGGGGCTGGGGATGGGGAAAAAATCAGGTTGTTCCATATTTTTAAAGCGTTTGAGACAAAAGACCGGACAAACCAAAATTGCAGACTGCTTTCGCATTTGTCTAAACACGATCAGTGTATCCGGCAGGATTCCTACCAATATCCAAGTGAGTTGGTCATTTCAATAAGTTTATATCTGCCACCCTAGGCATAAAAACCCTAAGAGAAACCATAAATATATCGCAGAAGAAATCAGTATCTTCCCTATCCTCAGACTTTTCCAATACAACCCAAGTGAAAGCACCGCAAAAATCAAAGGAAGCCCAATATAAATATAATATTTCAGCCGACCTAATTCACTGAATACGTTTATAGCAGAGTAGAGACCGATAAATCCACCTACCCAAAAAATAATTATTGTCGGACCTAAGAGACCAGCCGTTATTAAATGAGGGAAGAGTAAGATTTTTATCCATTCTTTATGTTTAATGTTCATTTTATATCCTGATACTGCGATGGTATCGTGTCGCTTAAAATAGGGGGGAGCCATGTTTTATAGTGGATTAAAATTGCAATGATACGGCGTTGCCAACGCCCTTATGTACTACCCGTACACGGCGGGCGTTGCCGCCTTGTCTCATTTTTATTTTAATCCACTATACTAAATAACTAAAATTCCTCTATATTTTGATTTTCAGACGACCTATACCCTGCCCCAACCGTCTGGATTTTATGACTTAATCAGTTTACGCAAAGACTGATTGTTGTATTTGATGTCGGCAATCATTCGGTCGTATTGGTGCATTCTACGGAGCGAGCGGGTAATCAGATAGACCGAGAAAAAAATCAAACTGATGTTCATCAGGCTGACCAGCGCGAGCAAGGGCCAAACATCGACAGCCTCGTACCATTTCGATGTCGCAATCAATGCACTGAAAATAGACAAAGGCAGCGCGAACACGGCAATACCCGTACGCATGACAGCAAGTGCCGTGCGCTTTTCAGCAAGGAGAAGCTGCACTTGATTGATGCTGAGGATATCGTTTTGCTGTTCGGTAATCATAGGGAGCGTATCTAGAGCAAATTAACTTGAATCATGACAACGCGGCAAATATGGTTTTATGTTACCCGAAAGTCTTGAAAATAAAAACAAAGGTCGTCTGAAAATTTTCAGACGACCTTTGCTATTCCTAATTTACACCGTTTGCGAGTATTGGGCTTTGGTTTCCCTGTGGCGCAGGTGGTAGTCGAACACCATGGCGATGTTGCGTATCAGGAAGCGGCCTTTGGGGGTAACGGTCAGTCCGTGCGGTTTCAGGCGGACGAGACCGAGGGCGGTAAGTTGCTCCAAGTCGGCAATTTCGTCCTTGAAATAACGGTCAAACGGAATACCGAACACGCTTTCGTAGATTTGGTAATCCAAGGCGAAGCGGCACATCAAATCTTGGATGATATTGCGGCGCAAAAGGTCGTCCTGATTGAGCTGGTAACCGCGCATGATGGGCAGGTGTCCTGCATCGAGGGCGGCATAGTAGGCGTCAATGTCGCGTTCGTTTTGGGAGTAGGTGCTGCCGATTTTACCGATGGAAGATACGCCGATGGCGACCAAATCGCAGTCCGCGTAGGTCGAGTAACCTTGGAAGTTGCGCTGGAGAAAGCCTTCTTTAAGAGCGATGGAAAGTTCGTCATCGGGTTTGGCGAAATGGTCCATGCCGATGAAGACATAGCCGCGTTCGGTCAGGGTTTGGACGCAATATTGCAGCATATCGAGTTTTTCTTCACTACCGGGAACGGCTTCGGTATCGATGCGGCGTTGCGGCTTGAAGATATGCGGCAGATGGGCATAGTGATAAAGGGCAAGGCGGTCGGGATCGAGCGACAAGACAGTGTCGATGGTGGTTTTGATGCTTTCGGCGGTTTGGTGCGGCAGGCCGTAAATCAAATCGACGCTGACGGATTTGAATCCGGCTTCGCGGGCGGCATCGATGACTTCTTTGGTTTCGTCGTAGCTTTGGATGCGGTTGACTGCTGCCTGCACTTTGGGGTCAAAGTCCTGAATACCGACGCTCATGCGGTTGAAGCCGAGCTTGCCGAGCATGAGGACGGTTTCACGGCTGACTTTGCGCGGGTCGATTTCGATGGAGTATTCGCCGCCGGGTATCAATTTGAAGTGCTTGCGTATCATGCGGAATACGCGTTCGATTTGGTCGTCGCTCAAGAAGGTCGGCGTGCCGCCGCCGAAGTGCAGTTGCGCGAGCTGATGCCGTCCGCCCAGATGCGGGGCGAGCAGCTCCATTTCTTTTTCAAGGTATTTAATGTAGGCATCGGCGCGGCTTTTGTCTTTGGTGATGATTTTATTGCAGCCGCAGTAGTAACAAATGGTGTTGCAGAAGGGGATATGGATATAAAGCGAAAGGGGCTTGTTCAAAGCCCCCATACCGCGCTGATTCAAGGCATTGATATATTCGGCTTCGCGAAATCCGTCATGAAATCGGTCGGCTGTCGGGTAGGACGTGTAGCGCGGACCACTGGACGGAAGACTGGCGATGAGTTCGCGGTCAAACTCAGGTTTGTCATTGTTTCTATTGTGATTATTTTGTATTGGTATTACTTTCATGGCATGTGCGTGGTTTAGAGTAATGATGTTAGGCAATTTTCGGATAGTTTGGTAGAATGCCACAGTATGATAAACCTGTCTTGATATGTGTCAATAACTTACGTAATCATGACAGGATAAAAACCTTAATTTAAGGGTATTTTATGACCACACACAATGCCTTGCATCAGATGAAAACCCTGTGTTCTTCCTGTTCGCTGCGTGAACTCTGCCTGCCCGTCGGGCTGCTGCCGAATGAGTTTGCACAATTGGACGCGGTCATCCGTCAGAGCCGCCGCTTGAAGAAGGGAGAATATCTGTTCCGCACCGGTGAGCCTTTCGCGTCGCTGTTTGCCATCCGTGCCGGTTTTTTCAAAACCACGGTTGCCAGTCAGGACGGTCGCGATCAGGTTACCGGCTTTTTTATGTCCGGCGAACTCATCGGCATGGACGGCATTTGTTCCCATATCCACAGCTGCGACGCGGTGGCTTTGGAAGACAGCGAAGTGTGTGAGTTACCCTTTTCCCACATTGAAGAATTGGGACACAACATCCCCAGCCTGAGAAGCCATTTTTTCAGATTAATGAGCCGCGAAATCGTGCGCGACCAAGGTGTGATGCTGCTTTTAGGCAATATGCGCGCCGAAGAACGTCTGGCGGCGTTTTTGCTTAACCTGTCCCAACGCCTTTACTCGCGCGGATTTGCCGCCAACGATTTCATCCTGCGGATGTCGCGCGAAGAAATCGGCAGCTATCTGGGTCTGAAACTCGAAACCGTCAGCCGCACGCTGTCCAAGTTCCACCACGAGGGCTTGATTTCGGTCGAACACAAACACATCAAAATCCTCGACTCGCAAGCCCTCAAAAAAATGGTGTCCGGCTGTTCGCACGCCATCTGATGGATACCGAAACGATTTCAAACTTCAAACAGAATCCAAGGTCGTCTGAAAATTTTCAGACGACCTTCTTCATAAAACCAATATGAAACACAAGAAAAAACTCATTACCTTTACCACCGCCTGCGCCCTACTCACCTACTGGCTCTATCCCGACCAACATCCCGTTTACCCCGCAAGCGACCACTACGACCCAAAAACGCAAACCTTCTTCAACCCCGAACCGCAGCAAAAACCGACTGGTCTCGTCAGCGCATTTTGGAAAATCCTGACCGACCCGCAGGCAACGCGCCCGCCCAAACCTCTGCCTACCGTTAAGCCCGATTGGCAGACCTTCCTCGCCGCACCCGAAGGGAAAAGCCGTTTTGTCTGGTTCGGACATTCCACCCTATTGATGCGGATCGGCGGGCAAACCGTCATTACCGACCCCGTTTTCGGCAATTCCGTCTCCCCCATCCCCATCACCATGAAACGCTTCCAGCCTGCGCCCGCAGAAATTGACGAACTGCCGCCGGTCGATGTCATCCTGATTTCCCACAGTCACTACGACCACCTCGAAAAAGACAGCGTGCAGGCACTCAATTCAAAAGGCAACAGCCACTTTGTCGTCTCACTCGGCATGGGCGTATTGCTGAAAAAATGGGGCGTACCGCAAGAGCGTATTACCGAACTTGACTGGTGGCAAAGCACCGAACGCAACGGCATCCGCTACACCGCACTACCTGCCCGTCACGACTCCTCCCGAACCCTGACCGACCGCAATCAAGCCCTGTGGTCCAGCTTTGCCATCGAACACGGCGGCGAAAAATTCTATTTTCACGGCGACTCGGCACAAGGCAGCCATTTCGACAAAATCGCCGAAAAATTCAACGGGTTCGATATCGTGTTCATCGAAAACGGACAATACAGCGAACATTGGCCCAACAACCACCTCTTCCCCGAGCAAACCGCCCGCTATGCCGCGCAGCTTGCCCCCAAACGCTTCATGCCTATCCACTGGGGCGCCTACGCCATGGCATTGCACGTTTGGAACGAACCCCTGCTGCAAAGTATCCCTCTGGCACGCAGTTTGGGCGTAAATCCGTTGACTCCGCTAATGGGACAAGTCTTTGATGCCAATACCGCCACGCAAGACTGGTTCGCAGAGCCTTTAGAATAAAGCTGCCAAGGGGTCGTCTGAAAACAAATACAGCAAGTTCCATCAAGTCATAAATATAGTGGATTAACTTTAAACCAGTACGGCGTTGCCTCGCCTTGGCTCAAAGAGAACGATTCTCTAAGGTGCTGAAGCACCAAGTGAATCGGTTCCGTACTATCTGTACTGTCTGCGGCTTCGTCGCCTTGTCTTGATTTAAAGTTAATCCACTATACCGACGAAGCGGAAGCTGTTTTCAGACGACCTTTTTTTGAATTTACCTGTTGCAGCATTTCCAACACTTCTCTCCTTCTCCCGTTTATCCGTTTTGCAATATTTTGATAATAAAAAACTAATTTCTCCTCAGCCGAAATCCTTATCTGATAAAGCGCAGTTCGCGTACAAACCACTTGACCGATTACATCGGATTACGTAAAGTATGCGGCGTTCTTTTAAATTGGTGTTACCAATTTATTTGATAATTACTCTCAGATTAAGGTTCGATATCTCTCTCGCAGCCGACATCATTAGAAAAATTGATAAACAACGCCGATTTTAAGGATTCACCATGGCACTATTCCTCAGCATTTTTCCCATCATCCTGCTGATTTGGCTGATGGTTAAGAAAAACAGCATGCCTTCCTACATTGCGCTGCCGATTACCGCCGCGCTGATTTACGCCATCAAGCTGTTTTATTTCAACGACGACGCTATGCTGCTCAACGCAACCGCAGCGTCCGGTTTGGTTTCCACACTGACGCCGATTACCGTGATTTTCGGTGCAATTATGTTCAACCGCATGATGGAAACCACCGGCTGTATCGACATTATCCGTAAATGGCTGGCGACCATCAGCCCGAACCCTGTGGCGCAGTTGATGATCATCGGCTGGGCGTTCGCCTTTATGATTGAAGGTGCATCCGGCTTCGGTACGCCTGCTGCGATTGCTGCCCCGATTCTGATGAGCTTGGGTTTCAATCCGTTGAAAGTGGCGATTTTTACGCTGGTCATGAACTCCGTACCCGTATCATTCGGCGCGGTGGGTACACCGACTTGGTTCGGTTTTGCGCCATTAAACCTGAGTCCCGAAAACATCTTGGCTATCGGCAGACAAACCGGCGTGATGCACTTCTTCGCAGGTTTCATCATCCCCGTCATTGGCTTGAGCTTCATCGTGCCTTGGTCTGAAATCCGTAAAAACTTGGGCTTCATCGGCATCGCCGTCTTCTCTTGTACCATTCCTTATGTTGCCTTGGCGATGGTTAACGAAGAATTCCCATCACTCGTTGCCGGCGCAATCGGTCTGATGGTATCCGTATTCGCAGCCAATCACGGCTGGGGCTTGAGCAAAGACCATCCGAAAGATCCGAATGCTGAAAAAGTACCTTTCGCCCAAGTTGCCAAAGCACTTGCCCCTCTAGGTATGCTTATCGGTATGCTGGTGGTTACCCGTATCAAACAGCTCGGCATCAAAGGTCTGCTGACCAGCAAAGAAGAATGGTTCAGCTTCCAACTGCCGTTTGATTTGAGCAAAATCACCGTCAGCGACTCTTTGACCATTACCTTCGGCAACATTTTCGGACAAGGCGTCAGCGCGTCTTACCAAACCCTCTACGTTCCGGCATGGATTCCGTTTGTCTTTACCGTTTGGATTTGTATCCTGCTTTATAAAACCAAATTCAAAGATGCATGGGCTTTCTACGCTGCAACTTTCAACCAAACCAAAAAACCGCTGCTTGCCTTGATGGGCGCGCTGATTATGGTTCAACTGATGATGGTTGGCGGCGACAACTCCATGGTGAAAATCATCGGTAAAGAGTTTGCCGCGATGGCAGGCGAACACTGGGTTTACTTCTCCCCTTACCTTGGTGCTATCGGCGCATTCTTCTCCGGTTCAAACACCGTATCCAACCTGACATTCGGCCCGATTCAGCAACAAATCGCTATTGATACCGGCCTGTCCGTTACCCTCATCCTCGCCCTGCAATCCGTCGGCGGCGCAATGGGTAACATGGTCTGCATCAACAACATTATCGCCGTATGTACCGTACTGGACGTGAAAAACGCCGAAGGTGCGATTATCAAGAAAACCGTTATTCCGATGGCGATTTACGGTGTAATCGCTGTCGCCATAGCAGCTATTTTCTTCATGTAAAAACCTTCTAAAGCAAGAGGTCGTCTGAAAATTTTCAGACGACCTTTTTTATGGCTCAACTGCTTCGGAAGCATATATAGTGGATTAAATTTAAATCAGGACAAGGCGACGAAGCCGCAGACAGTACAGATAGTACGGAACCGATTCACTTGGTGCTTCAGCACCTTAGAGAATCGTTCTCTTTGAGCTAAGGCGAGGCAACGCCGTACTGGTTTAAAGTTAATCCACTATAAAATGCCCCATTTCTATTGAAGCCAATATCAAAAACAAATCCAAAGCAAGACAATATGGTCGTAAAAACCTGTCAATCCACTATAAACAAACGATATTTCCCTTTTCCTATACCATCCAACAGCAGCAGGTCGTCTGAATTCTTCTTTTAAAGATAAAAAATGCAGATAAAAAAACGGGCCGCCAAAAGGCGACCCTAAGAAACTCTTGCAGCTGGGAGTAATAGCAAGAGATTACGACACTTTAACCTGGTTTATGCCGGAGAAACGGCGCATCAGCTCCGGAATTGATTCCGCATTCGAAGCAACAGTGATGCCCATTTTCCGCATCTGATAGATAGTCTCGATGGTGCTTTCAGGCGCGTAGCCGTGGCAGGCACCGAGATTGACAATAATATGAAGATTGTCGCTGTACCAAGACAATTGCTTAGCCGTATTGGCGACAGTTTCTTCGATAGCCAATCCGCCAATAATGACGGTATCGGCATTTTGTTCGTGCAGCCATTCCAACAGTCCCGTACTGTTTGCCTCATGGGCATCACTAAAACAAGCACCGTGGATATGTTTACCGCTTAATTCGAGCGTATGATCATAATCTGCCGGAGACGGCAAACCTTGAAGCAAATGCGCACCGCGACAACCGCCGGCACATTGGCTAAAAAAACCGGATGGTCGGCCAAACATCACACCGTTACGATTGACGATAGTCGCACAAACGCTCTCGGGATCAATGTTCACATTCTCGATTAAAACCCGTTTATCTGCCAAAGCTGCCTGATGATTAAGCTCATTAACCATACTTTCCGGACGCAATAAAAAATGGGTTGCATTAGCAGCCATACAGGTAAAGCGAAATTGCGGTTGGATGTCGATTGCAACGGTAGTCATATGATATGGCTCTCTTTATTTAATTCTATTCTGCAAACAGAATCAGGATTGCTCCGTTCAATCACTGACACCAGACGAATGGTTTAATTTGAAGATAATCGGTATATTTATGATGAGCGGTATAATATCAGGATAATCGTTATATGGCTAGTAAATAATTTAAGATTTGTAACAATACTTGTAGTAAATATAATTTTCATGGTATTTAAGTTTAATACTCTAATTGAATATCATTTTTAAGCAATTCTTTTCATTCATTAATTTCTTATTTATTTTATGGTTTCTCTGCATTCGTGAAATATGATACATATTGAATAAAACTGTTGTTTAAAAGAAAATTTCGCCCCCAAAAGCGAGAAATTGTTGGCAATATCCGCATTACAAGCTGATTTTTATCCCGTCAAGGGCAAAAATAAACGGTACAAAAACCTTGCCATACCAACCGCCACAGCCCCAAACAAATAAAACGCGCAACACAGTTCTACCCGTGTTGCGCGTTTTCGCGTAGAGATTAAATGGTTCACTTCAGCTGCTAAACCGAATCATTCTAGAAAAAATCGAGCAGGAAAAGGCATAAAACCCATTTCAGACGACCTTGGTTTTAATCAAACTAAAATCAATGCCTAAAATGGCGAATACCCGTTACCACCATAGCGATGCCGTGTTCGTCTGCCGCGTCGAAAACTTCCTGATCGCGCATCGAGCCTGCGGGGTGGATGATGGCTTTGATGCCCTGCTCGGCAATCACGTCCACGCCGTCGCGGAACGGGAAAAATGCGTCCGAAGCGGCACACGCGCCGTTTAAGTCCAAACCTGCGTCCTGCGCTTTGCGGGCGGCGATGCGGGTGCTGTCCACGCGGCTCATTTGACCTGCACCGATGCCGTAGGTTTGACCGCCTTTGCCGAACACGATGGCGTTGGATTTGACGTATTTTGCGACGTTCCAAACGAACAGCAAATCGTTCCATTCCTGCTCGGTCGGTTGGCGTTTGGAGACGACTTTCAAATCGGCGCGGCTGATGCGGTGGATGTCGGGCGTTTGTACCAATAATCCGCCGCCGACGCGTTTGAGTTCAAAGCGGTTCGCGCCTGCTTCCAAAGGCACTTCCAATACGCGCACGTTTTTCTTGGCGGCGGCGATTTCGAGGGCTTCAGCGGTGAACTTCGGCGCCATCAGGACTTCCATAAACTGGTTGTCGGTAATCTGTTTGACGGTTTCGCCGTCCACTTCGCGGTTGAAGGCGATGATGCCGCCGAACGCGCTGGTGGTGTCGGTGGCGTAGGCGAGTTTGTAGGCGGTCAATGTATCGGCTGCAACGGCGACACCGCAAGGATTGGCGTGTTTCACAATCACACAGGCGGGCGCGTCGAAGGATTTGACGGCTTCCCAAGCGGCATCGGCATCGGCGATGTTGTTGTACGACAATTCTTTGCCTTGCAGTTGTTTGTATGCGGCGAGGCTGCCTGCGGCGGGATGAACATCGCGGTAAAATGCGGCGCGTTGGTGCGGGTTTTCGCCGTAGCGCATGTCTTGCACTTTAATCCAGCTTTGGTTGAACTGGCTGGGGAATTCGCCGATTTTGGGCGTGCCGCTCAAGACGTCGTCTGAAAGCGAGGTTAAGTAGTTGGAAATCATGCCGTCGTATTGGGCGGTGTGGCTGAATGCTTTGCGCGAGAGGTTGAAGCGGGTTTTGTCGCTCAACGCACCGCCGTTGGCTTCCATTTCGGCGGCGATGCCGGGAAAGTCGGCAGTGTCGGTAACGATGGCGACGTGTTTCCAGTTTTTCGCGGCGGAGCGCACCATGGTCGGGCCGCCGATGTCGATGTTTTCAATCGCGTCTTCCAGCGTGCAGTTTGGTTTGGCGATGGTGGCGGCGAAGGGGTAAAGGTTGACGCACACGAGGTCGATGTTGCCGATACCGTGCTCTTCCATCTTGGCGACGTGTTCGCCCAAATCGCGCCGGCCCAAAATACCGCCGTGGATTTTCGGATGCAGCGTTTTCACGCGGCCGTCGAGCATTTCGGGGAAACCGGTATAGTCGGCGACTTCAATCACGGGAACGCCCGCATCGGCAAGCAGCTTCGCCGTGCCGCCGGTGGAGAGGATTTCGACACCGAGTTTGTGCAGGGTTTGGGCAAATTCAACTGCACCTGTCTTGTCGGACAGGCTGATCAGGGCGCGTTTGATGGAAGGCATGGGGATTCCTTTTTTTGAAGGTTTAATCGATACACGCTGCTAGCGCAAAAATGAAACAAAATTTGATGAGATGTTTAGCTCCGATGATGTCCTCTTGGGCAATTCAATAAATTTACGCCTTACGGCAAGCCATATCTTGTCTATCACCCTGCATACGGACGCTTAGGCTGTCATTCCCGATTTTTTTAACCTGCATTTGCGATTTATCTGATTTACCAATGTCGTTTCTCATCTGGGCAAACATTTCGTTATCCACTTTACGCCACAGAATGGTGCGAATTTTAGCTGTGCTATGTTGTCTTTGAACATCGGTGATTTTAATATTCAAAACAATTTTTCCTCCGTCCAACGTCCAAGTACCGTCTGCAAAATTCCGATAAACTAAGGTTTCATCATCAGGTGAAGGAAAATTCATATCCACAATCACACTTACTTTTTGCTCACTGCCAAAAATAAACGTCATCGGAGTTTTATCGGCGGCAACGCATTGCCATTTACCGAGCAGTTGTGCTTCTTGAACAACAATAGGTTTTGCCAACACAGGCGCAGTAGCAAAGGCAGCAAGAAGAAAAATCAGGTGTTTTTTTTTGCATAACAGTTTCTTTCTATAAAATCGGGAGTGAATAAGCTACTTTCTTAGTTTTCCAACTGCCTTATACAAGTTTGAAGACACTGGTGGTCAGTTTGACAGAATACGTCTTCAATCTTGGCAAAACATTATGAGATGAATTTTCAGGGCGGTATTATCCCCTAGTTTCGGTTTTTTGGCAGCAGTTTTCTGGAAATATTGTTGACAATTTTTCTAGAAAAAAGGTCGTCTGAATTGATTTTCAGACGACCTTTCTGCCGTTCCCTTCCGTCATTATTACCTGCATAAGGCTAACGATTCAGATACGCCCGTCCTGCGGCTGACAGCTCGGACAAAATCCGCGCTGACGGTTTTCAGACGACCCTTTTCCCCGCCCTGCTTATTCAAACCCCATTTTCCTTGCCGTTGCCACTGCGCCCGCCATCGTGATGCACAAAGGCATCAGCAGGGCGGCGGGGGTGTAGGTGAGTTCGAGGATGAAGACTATGGCGGTCAGGGGCATTTTGAGGGAAACGCCGAGAAAAGCCGCCGCGCCGATGACGGCGGCACTTTCAGACGACATGGCAGGGAAGAAGGTGTTCCACGCGGCTGCGGCGGCGAAGGCGATGGTGCCGCCGAGCATCATGGACGGGGTAATCAGCCCGCCGTATGCGCCTGCGGCGAGTGCGAGCAGGACGACGAACCATTTGACGGCGGTCATTTCCAAGCTGTACCGCCAGTCGGTCATGCCGCCGAATGTAAGCTGGTTGCCCGCCTTGCCGTTGCCCAGTATTTCGGGAAACCAAACGGAAACGATGCCGATAAGGGCGAATAATGCAATCGCCAAAGGAATGATTTTCGGGTCGTTGCGCTTGAGGAAGGGAAATTTTTTGGCACTGCGCTGAAACCACACCGCCGTTGCGCCCAAAACAGGACCGATGGCGGCGGCAAACCACAGCAGCGGGATGTTCACATCGAGATGGGCGGGATGGTATTGCTGTACGTCGCCCAAGCCGATGCGGGCGACGGCGGTGGCGGTGACGGAAGTCAGCAATGCGGCGGCCACTGCCTGCTGCGTCCAAATGCCCAACATGGCTTCGAGGATAAAGAGCGTGGAGGCGAGCGGGACGTTATAGACCGCCGCCAAACCTGCACCTGACGAGCAGGCGAGCAGCAGGCGCGTGTCGTCTTCGCCCAAACCCAAACGCCTGCCGCCGACGGATGCAAACGCGGCGGTCATTTCACGCGGGGCGACTTCGCGTCCGAGCGGGGAACCGAGTCCGACGGTGATGATTTGCAGCAGCGCATGGGAAACGGTGGTCAAAAACGGCAGCCCCTGCAAGGGCTGCTTCAAGGCTGCCTTGATTTCGATTTGCGGTCTGCCGAAACGTTTGAGCGACCACCAGCCGAACCCCACCGCGACACCACACAAAATCAATACGAGGACGCGGCGTTCAGACGACGTTTGAACCACGCCTTCCCGAAAGGAAACATGCCCGCCGCCCGTGCCGTAACCGTAAGCCGTGTGCTGGATAAAGTGCATAAGCTCCGTTAAGGCAATGCCGACCATGCCGCCGACGATGCCGGCGAGGATGAGGGCTATCCAAAGTTTGTGCGTATGTTTCATGGGGATTTTGTTTTTGAGACAGGGTTCGGCAGTTTCGTTAAAAAATCAAACGGCCTCAATGTTTAACATTGAGCGGATAGCTTTTCGGCGCAACGTGTGTCTTGCCGTTGTAAGGAATCGCATATTTCTGATTTTTATAACGTTTTTTACCATCCACCCCCTTCACCGTTGCGCTTAATGCCCAAACGCCTGAGACTGAAGGATGGCTTTTGTCCAAGGCAATTTTCGCATCGATGCTGGTATATCGGTCTTCACAATCGCGTTTTTCCCGCCCTTTGTATACATCGCAATTGCCATAATATGCGCCATTATCTCTACCGTTGATAATGAAGCTGCGGCGGACACGGTTGCTGTTATCGGTAAACAGGAAATTTTCTCCGGTCGTCGTTTCGCCCTGACCCGTATAGCCTGATTCGACAGTGTAGCCCCAGTTTTGCTCACCCATCTGGACAAACCGCCAATCCTTATTCTCCGGCACATCCCCCCATGCGCCGATTTCATCTTTTCCGTGCTGTTTGATTGCCCACTTGCCGTCTGTTTTTTCCAAAACAAACAATTCTGCCAAGCCCGAAGAAGCATGCGAGTTCTGTTTTAATTTGTACTTCATATCGTAGGCAAAACCCGTATACAACACATAGCGCGTAGGCGTGCCGTTGCGCGTTACGCTATGGTCGGCAACGGGTTTCATACAATACATAATATTGTCAGATGCTGTCTCACTGTCTTTCGGCGGCTCGGTAAGCTGACAGTTGTGCGCCGCAAGCGGTCGGTTGTAATACTGGGCAATAGCTGCTGGGACGGCAGCTTTGTCGTTATTGGGCGCAGCCGATGCCAAAACGGGGCAGGCGGCAAGCAACAGGGCAATCATATATTTCATCGAAAATTTCCTGATATTGTTATAGTGGTTAAATTTAAATCAGGACAAGGCGACGAAGCCGCAGACAGTACAGATAGTACGGCAAGGCGAGGCAACGCCGTACTGGTTTAAAGTTAATCCACTATAAAACCACATTAAAACAAGATACTTGCGTACCTTCTCAGGTCGTCTGAAACCCGATTCACACGTTTTCAGACGACCCCTTACGCATTCTTTCCTCTGTTCGACAGCCATCCTGCGACAAACGTCGCGGCGATGACGATGAACACGCCCAAAGCGGACACGGCGGACAAATGTTCGCCCAAAATCAGTACCGCCATGATGACGCCGATGACGGGTTCGAGCGAAATCAAGAGGCCGGAGACATTGGCAGGGACTTTGTTCATGCCCTTGTTCCATAAAAGATAGGCAAGCCAACTGCATCCGATCCCCAAATACAAAACCGACAACACGCCGCCCCACGACCAGCGTACTTCATAACTTTCAGCCAACACCAGCGAAAACGGCAGGCACAACACCGCCGCCGCCGCCATGGAAGCAGAAGTAAATGCAGGCGCGCCGATGCGGGCAATCATCTCTCGGCTCGGGCGCATCACACCGGCAAAACCGATTCCGGCAAGCAAAATCAGCAAACAGCCGAACCAATCGACCGCGCCGCCCTCTTCCGCGCCGCCCAACACCATCATCCCGATCCCGACAAACGCCGCCGCACCGCAAATCCAGTGGTAAATTTTCGCTTTGTCGTTGAAAAAGAAATGCCCGACAAAAACTACCAGCAAAGGTTCAAGCCCGACCATGGTAATCGCGCTGGCGGCAGAGGTGTATTTCAAACCGATAAACTGAAGCAGCAAAACCACGACGTAATTGATAAAGGCAATCCACAACAAGGGCTTCCACTCGCGGCGCGGAATCTTGCCGAAATGACGGTAACAGGAAGGCAGCACCATCAAGGCGGCAATCAGCAGCCGCGCCTCGACCATCAGCGCGGCATCAAGCATCTCGTAGGAATATTTGGCGGCGATAAACGAACTGCCCCAAATAATCAAGGCAAGGACTTGATAGAACATTTCAGACGACCTCAGCCCTCCAGCAAACCGTGCTGCAACAGTTTCTTACGCAGCGTATTGCGGTTCAGTCCCAAAATCACCGCCGCTTTGGACTGATTGCCGCCGCATTGTTCCATCACGCACGCAAGCATCGGCTTTTCCACTTGGTGCAACACCATATCGTACACGCCGCAAGGCTCCGTACCGTTCAAGTCTTTGAAATACTGTTGCAAATTCTGTTCAACGCATTGCGCAATATCGGGGATGGGTTGTTTCATAACATATCCTCCTTCGTTGTTTTTAAAGATGACAGGTCGTCTGAAACGGGGTTCAGACGACGTTTGTTTATTTGTTTGAAATATATAGTGGATTAACAAAAATCAGGACAAGGCGACGAAGCCGCAGACAGTACAAATAGTACGGCAAGGCGAGGCAACGCCGTACTGGTTTAAATTTAATCCACTATATTTGACTGATTTAATTTTCAGAAAGCTGCCTTAGCTCCCCTGCTCGTTTTGAGATGCGCCGTAAGATTTATGCAGCAACGGGTTTCTGTAACTCCCTATCCCAAAATGCCCGCCATGTGCCGTTTTCTTGAGCAAGAAAGATAACAAATTAATTATTGACATGATCGGCAACGTATTGGATGCAATACGGTTTTTCTTCGCAATCCACTATCCAAACATGATATTGCCGGGTTCGTTGCCAAGATTTGCGGCTATATCCCTTTTCTTTATACATACTGGGAATAGGCGATTGCGCTTCTTTTTCCAAAGAGGCTTGGATTTGATTGTCCCAGCCATTGAGACAATGCAAAATTTCGCTATATGGTGTTTCGCTATCACGGGGAAAATACAGCAGAATATTGTGCGCACGTTCACTTAGCTCCAATTCGACCGTACTGCCCTGCTCATCATAATGTCCATTAGCATTGACCAGCCGACGGCTAGCGCCGGTCAATTCCCGCTCCCAATCCACATGTTCAAAACGATTGCGCGGAAACATGGAATCAGTTTGATGTTTTTGTGCAAAGAGCCGTTTTAACAACTGAAACATAAGACTTCCTAAAACCATCTTCTCACGCAACCTACTGCTCAAAGCAGGTAATCTTGCCAACCTTTTCTCCGTCACGTTCTATTTCTGCTATATAACCTGAAGCTTTACCAGTCCAAATGAAACGCCCGTTTTCCTCACGCCCAGGCTCGCCCAGTACATACCAAGCCTTATCTAAACTGTCACCGGGTCGGATAGTTTCACATGTCGCCTTAGTATCTTCTGGATGCTGCCCGCAAGCATCATGTTGACGACAATCGGGATTAATGCACCTGCCCTTGTCTTCACTCCAATAGCGATCCATTAATTTACAGGCTATCCAATTATAGTCATAAGCATAAAAACCGTATCCTGTCATCAACAGCGCAGCAATACCCAAGCTTTGTAAACGCGGCGTTAATTTCATATTTACTTCTCCCAAGATAAAAAGGTCGTCTGAAACGCCCTAACCTTCACGATACTCACACACCCAGCGGTCGGTTTTCTCTGAAAGCGTCTCAAGATAGGCGGCAAGGGTGTCGTATTGTGCCGCGGCGCTGTCCAAGCGGTTGATGTCGCGGCGCGTCTGCTCGCCGTCGGGCATGGCGTCGATGTACCAGCCGATGTGTTTGCGGGCGATGCGTACGCCGGCAACTTCGCCATAAAACGCGTGCATGGCGCGGATGTGGTTCAAAATGGTGGCATTGCATTCTGCCAAGCTCAAGGCAGGCGGCAAAACGCCGTGTTCGGCGTAATATTTCAAATCGCGAAAGAGCCACGGCCTGCCTTGTGCGCCGCGCCCTATCATGATGCCGTCTGCGGCGGTTTGTTTGAGGACGGCGGCGGCTTTTTGCGGTGAGGTGATGTCGCCGTTGACCCAGACGGGGATTTTCAGACGACCTTTGGTGTCGGCAATCAGATCGTAAGTTGCTTCGCCTTTGTACATTTGCGTGCGTGTGCGTCCATGGACGGCAAGCGCGGCAATGCCGCAATCTTCGGCGATGCGGGCGATGGCAGGCAGGTTTTTGTGGTCGTCGTGCCAGCCCAAACGGGTTTTAAGGGTAACGGGAACGTCCACCGCGCGGACGACGGCTTCAAGAATGGTGGCAACCAGCGGCTCGTTTTGCATCAGCGCACTGCCGGCTTGAACGTTGCAGACTTTTTTGGCGGGGCAGCCCATGTTGATGTCGATAACCTGCGCCCCCAGACTGACGTTGTAACGCGCGGCATCCGCCATCTGCTGCGGATCGCTGCCGGCAATTTGGACGGCAACGATGCCGCCTTCATCGGCAAAATCGCTGCGGCGCAGGGTCTTTTTGGTATTTCTAAGCGTCGGGTCGCTGGTCAGCATTTCGCACACCGCCCAACCCGCGCCAAAATCTCGGCAAAGTCGGCGGAACGGTTTGTCCGTAATGCCCGCCATCGGGGCGAGTGCAATAGGATTGTCGATAATGTAGCCGCCGATGCGCATGGTCAAACCGCCGTATGGAAAGGGTTGCCATTGTACAATTTTTAAGCAGGGTTTCCAATGGGATTTACTTTGACGGATAGGGAAAAAGGTCGTCTGAAAAAGTTCAGACGACCTTTGTTTTCCATTCACCTTGCTATTTTACTAAGTCGGCTATACCTGCAAAAATCAATGCGGTAAAGATAGAGACTGAGCTCCCTATCACCAGAGAGAATAAGTTAATCAAACCTGACAACGCGCCCGTAAGAAGCAAAGCCAAAACAATCCATGTTCCATAAGGTTCGATTTGACGAAACTTCATAGACCATTTGGCGTTTAGGAACGAGTCAACAATGACGCCGCCATCAAGCGGCAAAATCGGAAGCAGGTTAATGACGATCAAAACTATATTGATTGTCATACCAAACTGGGTCATGATCATTAATGGGTCAACATACGCCTCAGGGACAGCTCCACCTAAAAACGAGAGCATCCCCCAGATATACACCAGAATCAGATTGGTGACCGGACCTGCCAAGGCAATCCATCTCCGCGCGCTGCGCACATTCTTAAAATTGCGGGCATTAATCGGTATGGGGCGTACCCAGCCATAGACAAACGGCGTTAGCATCAGGCTCAATGCGGGTGCGACGATGGTTCCTATCAAATCGATATGCGCCATCGGATTTAATGTTAATCGTCCGAATTGCAATGCGGTAGGGTCGCCGCAGCGATATGCTACATAGCCGCGCGCAATTTCACGCATGACCAAGGAAAGCATCACGGGAGGAAGAGCAAGCAGCACATAACTGAAATCAAAGTTTCCAAACATAGTTTTCCTTAAAAAGGTCGTCTGAAAAACTCAGACGAAATGCACCAAGGGCGCATCGTAGGTAAACACTGTCAAATTTGCAATAAGCAGGCCGCTCGAGAATCTCGGCGGCCTGTCGGCAGATGATTATTCTTCAGTTGCTGAATGTTCTTCAGTATTTTCTTCGGAATCAGTTTCTGCCTCTGATTCACCAAGCAACGACGACCACAATCCGTATTTGGATGCCATCAACTCTTTCATGGTGATGACTTTTTCGCTTGCAGGCTTAAACTTGAATACGGGTTTGCCGTAATTGTGGTAAATACTTTCCATAACGATGTTCAATGCCTGAGTGTTGCTTTTGCTGTTGACCTGCGTATAAATACGCGTTGCCAACAATCTGCCTTTTCCATTCAGATAGTAGTCATAATAGAGAGGCATGCCGACCATCTTTTCAAAGCCGGAGTGCATTGAAATGCCTTTCTCTTTTGTACTGTCTATAAACTCGCCAAAGAATTTTTCAACTTTCTCGTAGCCTTCAGCCGTAGAGCCTTCCTCCGGTTTTTTCTTCAGAGCATCAAATTCTTTTTTGAATTCTTTAGCGAAAGCGTTGATAAAGAGTGGGTCATATTCGTCTTTATGGGTGTAATGGATACGGTATTTCGCTTTGTTTTGTTTGCCGAATTCATCCATATTTTCAAGACGGTATGCCTCAGCAGGAGCAGCTTTGCTGGCTTCAATAAAGGCTTTGAATGCCGCCTTTGTTGCATGGCGCAAAGGAATACCTTTTACCATCTCTTCATCTTTAAGCTGGATGCTGATGGGTTGCTCTTCAGCCAAACGCTTACGGATCTCTTCGCTCGTAAAGAAGCTCATAATCATGGAGTTGAGCAAAGGCTGATCAATAGTCAGGCTGAGATTTTCACCATCAAGCAACATGGGAGATTGGATATGTAATTGCTCATTACGATGGTTAATCGAGATGGCAGGAATCCACTCGGCTTTTTTAGCAGGCAAGTCGATTGCGATATGCGATTTCAAACGTACGCCTTCCAAATAACGTCCGGCAACCGGATATTCCTGCCATTTGTCGAGCATCTCAGGGAACCATTTATCATCGCCGGTGTTCAACAAAGCTTCTTTCAGCTTGGTTTGATCTTCTTCAGAAAGTTCGATTCCGTCTTCGTTCAATTCTTTGACTTGTTTGTCAAGTTCGGCCTGTTCCTTCTTCGCCTCTTCCAAACGTGCTTTCTTCTCGCTTTCCGGCGCTACCCCTGCTTCGGCAGTAGAAGTATGAAATTTCACTTCGCTATCAATGTTATAGCTGTAATCATCCGTATAGACGCGATCAAGGGAAATTGCCATCATTTCATGGGCAGATTTGTTTTCAAGGCTGCTGCATGCGCTCAAACCAAATGCCGCCGCCAATACTAGACAAAACGTCTTTTTCATTTACTGTTCCTTAAAAAAACAATCCAATGGGAATGTAAATGACTTTTAACACAAATAATTTAATGTGACAACAGCATCGGATTGTTCGGTTTCTAAAAACGCTAAAAGGTCGTCTGAAACGGCAACTTACCGTTTCAGACGACCTTTTAAACTCCATTACAAAATGCCGGAATGGTAAGCCTGGTCATCAATCATAGTCGGATATTTCGGATGATTGGCATAAACAGTATCGTGGATTGCTTCAACTTTGTTATGCACATGACCCAATACATCAGAAAGCGCGATGTCCTTACCGGTTGTATTCACATCTTTCAATTGGTCGCCATTATGGGTATTGCTGCCGGCAAAGGTATCGATATCTGCCTCATGTTTCAACCAAGTCGCATACAGTTTACCTTTGATGTCAGTATGCAGGGTATTGTTGGCAACATTCAACGTGGCTTTTCCTGCGCCGTCACCGGTACTGTTGACATCCACAATGGCATCGTTCAGTTTGCCGTGGAGGGACAAGGTATTGTTGGTCACGTTGTACTCTTTGGCATTGGTACGCATATAGGCAAATTCACGATAACCGGCTGACTCTTCACGAACAGTAATATCGTTGTTGTTCAATGTTACCGAACCATGCAGGGGGACTTCTGAACGGTGTTCTTCAATGTAGAACGGCACGGCTCCCGGTGCAATTTTTCCGATATTGGCAGTATTGTCGCTGATATTGATGGTGCCCGTACCGATACCGTTGTGTTTGTTGACATGATCGTATGTGTTGTTAATCACTGCCATCAGGTATTTAGTGGAATCACCGTCGATTTTGTTATCGGTAATATTCAGCGTGTAATCCATTTTGCTTTCATGGTTACGGAATTCAATACCATAAGTTTGGATGTTGTTTTGATACACTGCCAGATTTTTAATGGTATTGCCGCTGATGTCGTAATAACCTTTATCCGCCGTATGCAAATCGCGCAATTGGGTATTGGTTTGCACTTGGATACCGGAATACATGTGGTAATGCTTGCCTAAATCATCATCCATATAAAGACGGAAATTCGGGTCTTGTGTGATGACGTTGCCTTTAATTTTCACATTATCCATGGAAAATTGGCGGTTGTAAGCAGCGATACCATACAAACGGTCACCGTTTAACACGTTGTTTTCAATAACAATACCGGTACCATCGTGTACATCCAAACCTTTACGGTAGTTGTGGTCGGTCGTGTTGTTGCGGAAAGTAATGCCGTAGTTGTAGCTGCCTGCCATAGCGGTCATGCCGTAACCTGTACCGCCATCTGCCTCGTGACCGTTCCACTCCAATCTGTTGCCTTCACCGACAAAGTTCTTTTGGTATCCGACCATCGCACCGGCAACACGGTTGTGGTGCAGATATGAGTCGACAATACGGTTGTTCTCACCCAAAGGAAGATGGTCATATTGTTCGTTGATCTCACCGCTTTGGACGCGCGCTTTGTAGGTTTGGCTCTTACCTGCTTCACGAACCAATGCATCAGTCGATGTAAACATCACACCTGCACGGTTGGCACCGGATACCTCAACTTTACTGATTAAAGTATGGTCGGCATCATTGACCAAAATGCCGCTCACTTTTCCGAAGTAGCTCAAGCCCTTCCGATAGAAGTCCGAATTGGTATATTTGACAGACAGATTCGCAATCGTTTTGTGGTTTTGTCCGTCCACCAAAATACCGGCAAATGCGCGAATATCATCATGGTTGGTGTTGGGGTTGAACACGCCTACTTGTGCTTTATCAAATGTGATCAGCGTCTTACCCATGCCGGAACCGAAAATGCCTTTGACACCTGAATTATTGCCATTGATAACAATTTGATCAGAAATATAGTAAGTGCCGTCCATAAACAGCATGGCTTTTTCTTTGTGTGCCGCATTCAATGCCGCTTTGATGGCAGCCAAGCTGTCTTTTTTGCCTGTCGGATCTGCACCAAAATCATCGACGTTAATGTATTTGCCAAACTCTTTTGATTGATGGACGGTGTAGTTGAAAACTTCCTCTTCTTTCACGTCATCTTGTTGATCGACATGATTTTCAGCTTGTTTGGCAATATGAGCGGCATTGGGTTTGGACGTATTGTGTCGAGCCGCTTCTTTATTGCCACTTACCTGATTGTCTTCATGTTTGTGGGCAACTGTTACCGTGTTTGCTGAATACGCTGTTTTACCGCTGGTTTGCTGATTGTGTGCGACATCAGTTTCGGTATGTTGCGCTTTCTCGGCAGCTTGTTTTTCAGCCAGGATTGCTTTGGTTTTAGCCGCAATTTCGGCTTGTTTGGCAGCATGCGCGGCTTTTGATTTTTCTAATGCTTCCGCCTGTCTTGCAGCCGATGCTGCTTTGGCTTTTTCAACAGCTTCGGCTTGGCGTGCTGCAGCGGCGGCTTTTGCTTTTTCCATAGCTTCTGCATGTCTTGCAGCAGCAGCGGCAACGGCAGCCTGTCTTGCAGCTTGGTATTTTGCCATGAGCTGCTCTTTGGCTGCTTGAGCTTCAGCCTGTTTGCGTGCGACGGCATCAGCGCGGAGAGCCTGAGACATGATGGCCATTTCTTTGCTGGTTAATTTACTGCGGTCAGCAACCAGCGCAGGTTTTGAAACTTTGGATGTAGTGTTATCGGCAAAGGATGTGTTCTGCAGACCGAGAATTTTATCTTGCCCCCTCAATTGCTTAGGCAGGGCGGCTGCCAGATTCAGACCGCCAAAAGAATGGTCGTAAATCAATTTGTTCAATGCAGAAGGAGCATTGCCGGCATTGTCTTGGCTTTTAGCAACCGCATGATTAGATTGAGAAGTTTGACTTCTAGTATGAACTTTTGTTTGTCCGAGATTAAAGAAGGAGTGCGTGGTTTTAGATGACATAATATATTTTCCCTAATTAAAAAGCTGCAGGCTTGCGCCCGAAGCAAAGAAAGCAATGCTTTCTACCCTTTTTCTGCGATCTTTATATGTCGCTTGTATGATTTGGAATCGTTTCCATCGCCATATAAATAGACGTAACGATTATTACTCATTCTAAAACCTCAAAACCTAATGCTCTTTTTTAATCCCTTCGCCTTTTAAACAAAAACCAATCTTTAAATTATTTCGATATCATTTCAGACGACGTTTTCTGACTTTTTGGAAAAGTCGTTCCAAAGTTTTCACCTGGAACAGTCATCTTGAAATGTCAAATTAATAAATTAAATGCAGCTTTATATTAAAAAACGTAAACCTAAGCCTATCAGAGTTCTAGAGTATCTATTTAGTTCACTACAACATCGATTTAAATCCCTTTTGCCGATGCCTTCTAGCAAACTAATATACCAAACGAGTAATGAAATGATTTTAGCATATTGAATTGGTATAATTACATTTTCATAACTTAGCAAATATTAAAAAAACTTAATTATCTGAAAAATAATAAAATTTTTTTATTTTTTAGTTTGAAGAGTGACTGTTTTTCACAACAACAAACAAAATATCAAAATATTTTTTGCCAAATGCCGCGTAAAAAACCACCGATAAAATAAAAAAGGTCGTCTGAAAAGAAAATTTCTTTTCAGACGACCTTGGATTCGTGCTATCAATACAAAATCAAATCAGCACACTTCAACCAACCAGCCATGTTTGTCTTCTGCCAAACCGTATTGGATGTCGGTCAAGGCTTTGCGCAAAGCGTAGCCACGCTCTTGGCTCTTCACTTCGATTTCTTTGCCGTCGATAACGAAAGAAGTAACGGGCGAGATGACGGCGGCGGTACCGGTCAGAATCGCTTCTGCGCCCTCTTCGACTGCGGCTTTGAGTTCGTCCACGGTAAAATTGCGTTCGCTGACGGTGTAGCCCAAGTCTTTAGCAACGGTCAGCACAGAATCGCGGGTTACGCCGTGGAGGAATTCATCGGTCAACGGTTTGGTGATGATTTCGTTGCCTTTAATCAGGATAAAGTTGGATGCGCCGGTTTCCTGTACGTCGCCGTTCGGGCAGAACAGGACTTGGTTTGCGCCGTGTTCGGCTTTTGCTTTCAGCACCCAAGGCATGGCGGAGGCGTAGTTGCCGCCGCATTTGACGCGGCCCATGTGCGGTGCGCAGCGGATGTGTTCGGTTTCAACCAAAATCTTCACGGGCGAACCGGCTTTGAAATAGTCACCGACCGGAGAAGCGAGGATATAGAGCAACGCGGTTTCGGACGGCGAACCGGCTTTGCCGATAACGGGGTCGGTACCGATGAGCGTCGGGCGCAGATACAGCGCGGCAGGCGCATCGGGAATTTCCTCGGCGGCGCGTTTGACCAATTCGATCAGGGCATTTAAATAGGCTTCGGTTTCGGGGCGCGGCAGGTGCAAAATGTCTGCGCTTTGCTGCATACGGGCGATGTTTGCCGTCGGGCGGAACAAGACGATTTTGCCGTTTGCCTGACGGAAGGCTTTTAAGCCTTCAAAGCACTCGCTGCCGTAATGCAGGGCATGCGCGCCGGGCGCGAGGGTAAGGTCTGAGGAAGTTTGCCATTCGGTCGGCTGCCATTTGCCGTCCTTATAGGCGATAACGGGCATTTGGGCGTGGAAGACGCTGCCGAACACGGCGGGTACAGGTCTGCTCATGATGATTGCCTTTCTTATTCTGTTTGGTTCTGTTTAGATATTAAAAGTTGAAAGATACGCCTGTACGGATGGTTTTGACAAGTGCGAATATCTGTTTCAAAAACGGCCTCCGCCCAAGCCCTTGCCTGATAACGAAATACGGAAAACTACCCATTCCAATATGGATACAAATTGTCAGCAATCATGCCTACTGTTTACTACATATATATAATGAAGCCTGAGGTCGTCTGAAAACTGCCGCACATCCTATCCGAAACAATCCAAATCGTTTAAACTAAGCCGCATCTGCGGTAAACGGATTCAGAAACAGAATCCCATCTCAACCGCCTTACTGAATTTTCAGACGACCTTTTCAAAACTTTCCGACAGGCATACCGCCGGAGACATCCATGAAACTGATTTACACCATTATCAAAGTCATCATTTTATTATTGTTTTTACTGCTCGCCGTCATCAATACCGACAGCGTCGCCTTCCACTATCTGCCCGGTCAGAAAGCCGATTTACCGCTGATTGTCGTCCTCTTCGGCGCGTTTGTTATCGGCATCGTGTTCGGCATGTTCGCCCTGTTCGGCAGACTTTTGGCGCTGCGCAGCGAAAACAACCGCTTGCGTGCCGAAGTCAAAAAACACGCGCATTTGAGCGAAAAAGACCTTGTTGCCCCCGTACCGCAGCAACCTGCGCCGCAGACGACTACTCCCGCCAACCCACCCGTACAAACGCCCAAGCCTTAAAGAAGGAATCACATGGACAACGAATTGTGGGTCATCCTGCTGCCTATTACCCTTTTGCCCGTCTTCTTTGCCATGGGCTGGTTTGCCGCGCGTATCGACATGAAAACCGTGTTGAAACAGGCGAAAAGCGTGCCTGCCGGTTTTTACAAAAGTCTGGACGCATTGGTTGACCGCAACAGCGGCCGTGCCGCCCGCGAGCTGGCGGAAGTCATCGACCAGCAGCCGCAGTCTTACGACCTCAATCTGACCTTGGGCAAACTCTACCGTCAGCGCGGCGAAAACGACAAAGCCATCAATATGCACCAAGCCCTGCTCAACTCGCCCGATACCGTCAACGAAAAACGCGCGCGGGTATTGTTCGAGCTCGCGCAAAACTACCAAAGCGCAGGCTTGGTTGACCGTGCCGAACAAATCTTCATCGGCTTGCAGGAAGGCAACATGGCGCGAGAAGCCCGTCAGCACCTGCTCAGCATCTACCAGCAAGACCGCGACTGGGAAAAAGCCATCGAAACCGCGCAACTCCTCAGCCACGACGAGCAGACCTACCAATTTGAAATTGCACAGTTTTATTGCGAACTTGCCCAAACCGCGCTGTTCAAATCCAATCTTGACGCCGCCCGTTACAACGTCCAAAAAGCCTTGGACGCCAACAAAAAATGCGCCCGCGCCAACATGATTTTGGGCGACATCGAAACCAAACAGGGCAATTTCCCCGCCGCTGTCGAGGCATACGGCGCCATCGAGCAGCAAAATCATGCCTATCTGAGCATGGTCGGCGAAAAACTCTACGAAGCCTACGCCGCACAAGGCAAACAGGAAGAAGGGCTGAACCGGCTTATCGGCTATATGCAGACCTTCCCCGATTTAGACCTCATCAACGTCATCTACGAAAAAACCCTGCTGCTCAAAGGCGAAAGCGAAGCCGCCCAACTCGCCGTCGAACTCGTGCGCCAAAAACCCGACCTCAACGGCGTGTACCGCTTGCTCGGTTTGAAAATCAGCGACATGAACCCCGCGTGGAAAGCCGACGCCGACATGATGCGCTCCGTCATCGGCCGCCAACTCCAACGCAGCGTCATGTACCGCTGCCGCAACTGCCACTTCAAATCCCAAGTCTTCTTCTGGCACTGCCCCGCCTGCAACAAATGGGAAACCTTTACGCCCAATAAAATCGAGGTGTAAACCAAACCAACAAAAAGGTCGTCTGAAACTTTTCAGACGACCTTTTATCTATTCCCTGCCCTACACCGCTACGGCAGCTTTGATGTGCGGATGCGGGTCGTAGCCTTCCAACTCGAAATCTTCAAATTTAAATGCAAACAAGTCTTTGACCTCTGGATTGATTTTCATCACCGGCAGCGCGCGGAAGTCGCGGCTCAATTGCAGTTTTGCCTGTTCGAAATGGTTGCTGTACAGATGCGCATCGCCAAAGGTGTGGATAAATTCGCCTGCTTCCAACCCGCAAACTTGGGCAATCATCATGGTCAACAGCGCGTAGCTAGCAATGTTGAACGGTACGCCGAGGAAAATGTCCGCGCTGCGTTGGTAAAGCTGACAGGACAATTTGCCGTTGGCGACGTAAAACTGAAACAGCGCATGGCAAGGCGGCAATGCCATTTCATCCACCAGCGCGGGATTCCATGCCGAGACAATCAGGCGGCGGGAATCGGGATTTTTCTTGATTTGTTCCACCACATTGGCAATTTGGTCGATATGTCGGCCGTCGGGTGCAGGCCAACTGCGCCATTGGTAACCGTACACAGGTCCCAAGTCGCCGTTTTCGTCCGCCCATTCGTCCCAGATGGAAACATTATTGTCTTTCAAGTATTTGATGTTGGTATCGCCTTTGAGAAACCAAAGCAGCTCGTGAATAATCGAGCGCAAGTGTAGCTTTTTGGTGGTCAGCAGCGGAAAGCCTTGACTCAAATCGAAGCGCATTTGATAACCGAACACCGAGCGCGTGCCTGTACCGGTACGGTCGGATTTGTCGGTGCCGTTTTCGAGAACGTGGCGCATTAAGTCGTGGTAGGCTTTCATTGGTATCCTTTAAGAGTGTGTGTTGTTGGAAATGCTTGGGGCGTATTGTATAGCAATTTGTCGATGAGCTGCATGATAGAGGTCGTCTGAAAACGGCAAATCCGGTTTTCAGACGACCTTTGCGTTAACCGCTATTGAACGTTCCACAAACACGCTCTTCCACCTAAAACAAGATTCATTTTTTCAACATGTTATTTTCTTTCTTAGCTTCTTTTTCAAGCAAAAAATCAGCGTTATTGTTGACAATATTAGTCATATTTACATGAAAATTTGCGCCAGATTAAATTTTTATGCCGTCTCACTCTAAATTTCTAATTTAACTACTTAGAACATAAATTCAACTTATATCAATACAATAGAATTTTTAAAATCAATTTTGTATTTTAATGGCAAAATATACCAAATAATAAAATTCTCAAAAAAATAATGTCAACAATTTTCGTCAAAACCGCTTGGCAGGTAAAAAAATTAGGTTTATATTTCTTTCCATAAATTCATTATCTCTTTAATCCTATTCTCAAGGAGCACCAAATGGCTGACCTGAATGCCTTGTTTGCCAATCTAAAACAACGCAACCCCAATCAAGAGCCGTTTCACCAAGCGGTTGAAGAAGTATTCATGAGTTTGGGTCCGTTTTTGTCGAAAAATCCGAAATATACCCAGCAAAACTTGCTTGAACGCATCGTTGAACCCGAGCGCGTGATTATGTTCCGCGTCACTTGGGTGGACGACAAAGGACAAGTCCAAGTCAACCGCGGCTACCGCATCCAAATGAACTCCGCCATCGGCCCTTACAAAGGCGGCTTGCGCTTCCACCCTACTGTCGATTTGGGCGTATTAAAATTCCTCGCCTTTGAACAAGTGTTCAAAAACGCCCTGACCACCCTGCCTATGGGCGGCGGCAAAGGCGGCTCCGACTTCGACCCCAAAGGCAAATCCGACGCCGAAGTGATGCGTTTCTGCCAAGCCTTTATGAACGAACTCTACCGCCATATCGGCCCGAACACCGACGTACCTGCGGGCGACATCGGCGTAGGCGGCCGCGAAATCGGCTTCCTCTTCGGTCAATACAAAAAAATCCGCAACGAATTTGCCTCCGTCCTGACCGGTAAGGGCCTCGAATGGGGCGGCAGCCTCATCCGTCCCGAAGCGACCGGCTACGGTACCGTGTACTTCGCCCAATCCATGCTGCAAACGCGCGGCGATTCGATTGAAGGCAAACGCGTGCTGGTTTCCGGCTCCGGCAACGTCGCACAATACGCCGCCGAAAAAGCCATCCAACTGGGCGCGAGAGTGCTGACCGTTTCCGACTCCAACGGCTTCGTCCTCTTCCCCGACAGTGGCATGACCGAAGACCAACTCGCCGCGCTTATCGAGCTGAAAGAAGTCCGCCGCGAACGGGTTTCCACCTACGCCCAAGAACAAGGTTTGAAATACTTTGAAAACCAAAAACCGTGGGGCGTTGCCGCCGAAGTTGCCCTGCCCTGCGCGACCCAAAACGAATTGGACGAAGACGCCGCCAAAACCCTGCTGGCAAACGGCTGCTACGTCGTTGCCGAAGGTGCGAACATGCCTTCCACTTTGGGCGCGGTCGAGCAGTTCGTCAAAGCGGGCATCCTGTATGCGCCGGGCAAAGCCTCCAACGCCGGCGGCGTGGCAACTTCAGGCTTAGAAATGAGCCAAAACGCCGTCCGCCTGTCCTGGAGCCGCGAAGAAGTCGACCAACGCCTGTTCGACATCATGCACAGCATCCACGAATCCTGCTTGAAATACGGTACTGAAAACGGCAAAACCAACTACGTCAACGGTGCGAACATCGCCGGTTTCGTCAAAGTCGCCGATGCCATGCTGGCGCAAGGCATTGTGTAAGCCTGTATTTTCCTGACTTGAAGATGTGGAAAGGTCGTCTGAAAACCTTAATTCAAGGTTTTCAGACGACCTTTTTTAGTGTTCGAAACTGCTTAAGTGAATTCAAAGGCAGGCACGCAATAAAGCGCACCTGAGTGTGATTTCACATCTACCACATTCTTTAAACGGACAAAAGGTCGTCTGAAACAGCCAAATTCAGCTTTTCAGACGACTTTCTTTCATGCTTTCTAAATCAAACGCCTTTAAAACGCTTCGCCGACTTTCACGCCGCCGGCTGTGTCTTTAGGCGTGGCAAGTTGCGCGGTCATGGCTTGGGCGGCTTGGAAATCGGGCGTTTGCATCACGGCTTGGGCGGCTTCCTTGCCCAATGTGTTCGCCATGTATTGCCAGCGGTTTGCCAAATCGGGATTGGCGGGGATTTGGAAGCCGTCGCGCAGTTCGTCGACGAGGTCGGGGCGGTTGCAGACGAGGACGATATCGCAGCCTGCCGTGAAAGAGGCGTTTGCGCGTTCTTTGATACCGCCCGCTGCGCCCGCGCCTTCCATGGTGAGGTCGTCTGAAAAGATAACGCCTTTAAATCCGATGTCTTGGCGCAGGATTTCTTTCAGCCATTTTTCGGAAAAACCGGCGGGTTTGCCGTCAATTTGCGGATAAACGACGTGGGCAGGCATGACTGCCGCCATGCCTTCATCGCTTAAGGCGCGGAACGGGATAATGTCGGCGACTTTAAGTTCGGCAAGGCTGCGCGTGTCTTCGGGTTGAACCAAATGGCTGTCGCCTTCGACGAATCCGTGTCCGGGAAAATGTTTGCCGCAGGATTTCATGCCACCTCGATTCAGACCTTTTTGCAGGGCAAGGGCGAGCTGGGTTACGGTGTCGGCGTTGCGGTGGAAGCTGCGGTTGCCGATGACGGGACATGTTCCCCAGTCGAGGTCGAGGACGGGCGTGAAGGAAAGGTCTATGCCGCAGGCGGTCAGCTCTGTTGCCAATACCCAGCCGACCTGCTCGGCTTTTTCTTTGGCGGCAGCTTCGCCTTCGGTGTCCCAAATCTGCCCCAAGGTGTTCATCGCGGGCAGTCGGGTGAAGCCGTCAATGAAGCGTTGCACCCTGCCGCCTTCGTGATCGACGGCGATGATGAGTTCGGGCGTACGCAGTGCTTTGATTTCTTGAACCAGGGCTTTGAGCTGCTCAACGTTTTGAAAATTGCGGCGGAACAGGATGACGCCGCCGATGGACGGGTCGAGCAGGCGTTGTTTTTCTTCTTCGGTCAGACAGTAGGCGGCGACGTCTGCCATAACGGGGCCGCGCGGGATGGAATGGGGAGCGTTCATTTTTGGATTCCTTAAAATGTTTCAGACGACCTTAAAGTATCGAAGGTCGTCTGAAAACGGGAAAACACATCAGGCAGCTTTGCCTTTTTTGTCTTTCAGTATGAAGATGAGTGCGGTCATGACGACGCCGGTTGCGAAAAAGCCCAGCCAAGCCGATTGCGTCATGCCCAACACGAGGTAGCCTGCCGCTGCCGCGCCTGCAACGGTCAAGGCGTAAGGCAGTTGCGATGTAACGTGGTCGATATGGTTGCAATGCGCACCGGTGGAAGACAGGATGGTGGTGTCGGAAATGGGCGAACAGTGGTCGCCGCACACCGCGCCTGCCATCACGGCGGACATACACGGGATAACCAACGATGCATCGACTTTGACTGCCATCGCGGCGGCAATCGGCAGCATAATGCCAAACGTTCCCCAGCTTGTACCTGTGGCAAACGCCATCACGCTGGCAAGCAGGAAGAGGATGACGGGCAGGAAGCCGGGATGGATGTTGTCTGCAACCAGCGTGGAGAGGTAGTCGCCGGTGTGCATTTCGCTGACGACGGTGCTGATGAGCCAGGCAAGAATCAGGATGGTAATCGCGCCGAACATCGAAGATATGCCTTGAATGATGGCTTTGGGATAATCGGCAGCTTTGATGGTACCAAGCGTGCAGAGGATGACGGTCAGTACGCCGCAAGTGCCGCCGAACACCAGCGAAGTGTTTACATCGGTATTTTCAAACGCGCCCAAAATGGTGAAGGTTTCGCTTGCCTGCGCGCCTGTGTAAATCATGGCGGAAACGGTGGAGACGATTAACACCAAAACCGGAATAATCAGCGCGTAAACCCGGCCTTTAGGGTCGTCTGAAACGGTGGTTTCGTCGTGAACTTCCTGCAATGCCGCTCTCTCAAAGCGCGCCATCGAGCCGATATCGAAGGAGAACCATGCGACGATGAACACCATCAACAGGGCAAATAAGGCGTAATAGTTCATCAAGCTCATGGCGACGAACGTACCCATCGGCGTGTATCCGGTGATGTGGTAAGTAACGAGCAGACCTGCCAGCGTGGCGATAATCGATGCACCCCAGCTTGAAACCGGCATCAGTACGCACATCGGCGCGGCGGTAGAATCAAGGATATACGCCAGTTTGGCGCGGGAGACTTTGAATTTATCGGTAACGGGGCGGGCAATCGCGCCGACGGCGAGACTGTGGAAATAGTCGTCGATAAAGGTAACGAATACGAGGCAGGCAGTCAGCATTTTTGCGCCGCGCCGTCCTTTGATGTGTTGCTTCGCCCAGTTGGCAAATGCCTGATTGCTGCCGGAGAAGGTCAGTAGTGAAGTAAAAATACCGAGCAACAATAAGAAAATCAGAATTTTAGGTTTTCCCAAAGACCAATCGCCGTCCGCCCAAGCCAGTCCGACCACCATGTCTTTCAGATGCGCCAAACCGTCAATCGGACTGCCGCCGACCAAAAAGGCAACGCCGACCAAAATACCGATGCCCAAAGACAACAGTACGCGGCGGGTAATGACGGCAAGTGCCAACGCCAAAAACGGCGGCACGACGGCTAAAAACGAATTCGAATAATCAATCAGTTGCATAATATTTTTTATAATAGGAAGTCAATCGGAGCGGAACGTTTTCAGACGACCTTTGAATATAATTGTTAACAAAGCCCCAAAAGAGTAAACAATCAAAACTTAAACAAATCAATTCGTTGTCAAAATTGCAAAATACCCGCCACCTTAGGATGGCGGGTATTCTATCATTGAATGGCGCTTGCGTTGCACCTTATTGCAGAGTCAGGGCGAGGAAAAGCGTATTGCCGTCGCGCTGAACCAGCAGCGGCACGTTTTTGCCCGCGCCTGCCAACGCGCTGCGGAAGCTTGATTCGTCGTTGACGCTGATTTGGCTGACGGCAAGAATTTCATCGCCGCGCTTAAGTCCGGCACGTTCCGCCGCGCCGCTGACGCGGGAAACAATCAGGCGGCTTTTGCCTGCGCCTTCATCAACGCGCAGAATCAGACCTGTATTGTCGACGGTAAAGCCGTCCGCCGGATTTTCCTGCTGCGGCTGCTCGGTAGCGCGCGAAGAAGTTTCGTTCTGCTCCGCCATGCTGCCGAGTTTGACTTTCACATTGATTTTCTCGCCTTTTCGCCATACTTCCAGTGTGACCTCCTTACCCGGCAGCATCGAGCCGACCATGACCGGCAAATCGCTGGAAACGCGCACTTCTTCGCCGTTGACGCTGCGGACGATGTCGCCCACTTGCAATCCCGCCTGCATGGCAGGGCTATTCGGCATCACTTTGGCAATCAACGCGCCGCTGGCTTTGTCCAAGCCGAACGATTTTGCCAGATCGTAAGACACTTCCTGAATAATCACGCCCAACTGACCGCGCTGAACCTTACCGCTGGTTTTCAACTGCTCGGCAACGTTCATCGCCACATCAATCGGAATCGCGAAAGAAATGCCCATAAATCCGCCGCTGCGGCTGTAAATTTGGGAGTTGATGCCGACCACCTGACCTTTCAGGTTAAACAGCGGGCCGCCGGAGTTGCCCGGATTGATGGCAACGTCGGTTTGGATGAAAGGCGTGTAGCTTTCGTTCGGCAGGCTGCGTCCTTTGGCGGACACGATGCCTGAAGTAACGCTGTTGTCAAAACCGAACGGCGCGCCGATGGCGGCAACCCACTCGCCCGGTTTCAAATCTTTCGGATTGCCGATTTTGACGACGGGCAATTCTTCCGACGCATCAATCTTCAACAGCGCGACATCGGATTGCGTATCCGAACCGATCAGCTTGGCAGTATATTCGCGCTTGTCGTTGAGCAGGACTTTGATATTGCCCATGCCGGCGACGACGTGGGCATTGGTCAGGATATAGCCGTCTTTACTGATGATAAAGCCGGAACCGAAATTCAAATCATCGTCGGCAGATTGGTCTTCCGGCATATCGGGCATATTCGGAACCAGGCGTTTGAAAAACTCGTAAAACGGGTCGTTGTCCGGAAACTGGCTCAAATCCATGCCCTGCTCTTCAGACTGCCCGCTGCCTGCGGCACGTCCGGCGGGGGACGCTTGGATATTGACCACCGCCTGACCTTCGTTTTGCACCAATTGTGCGAAATCGGGCAGCAGCATACCGACGCTGCCGTCGTTTTTCGAGGGTTCGATTCTCTGTACGAATTCTTCGCTTTTGCTGTCGCCGCCGAAGAAGCTGCTGATTTTGTCACAGCCGCCCAAGGCCAGCGCAGAAGCCGTTACCAAAGCAAAGTATCTGTATTTTTTCATTTTTTCGCGCACCGCGTTTCCTTTTCCGAATAACGGATTGTGTTCTTGCATCTTAAAAAACCGGGGTCGTCTGAAACTTTTATCGTTTTCCAACCCGATAAGGTCGAATTTTACCTTTTGCCCGTATTTTTTCAAGCATTTCATTTTGAATAAAAAAATGCCGTCAGAAATTTTAACCTAATGGGAAGGTTGTTTTGTTGATTGTTTACAATTTATCAACGTTTACATCAACTTCGCACCATACTCGCATAAATCATTAATCATACATTTCCCGCATTGCGGCTTCTGCGCCTTACAGGTGTAGCGTCCATGCAAAATCAGCCAATGATGCGCATCCATCAAAAACTCTTTCGGCACAAAGCGCATCAGCTTGTCTTCCACCTCCCGCACATCTTTGCCCGGCGCGATTTTGGTACGGTTGGACACTCTGAAGATATGCGTATCGACCGCCATGACGGGATGACCGAACGCCGTGTTCAACACCACGTTTGCCGTCTTGCGCCCTACGCCCGGCAACGATTCCAAAGCCTCGCGGTCTGCCGGCACTTCGCCGTTGTATTTTTCCAGCAGGATGCGGCAAGTCTGCATGATGTGTTTGGACTTGGTTTTATAAAGCCCGATGGTTTTCGTGTATTCCATCACACCGTCCAACCCCAAATCCAGCATCGCCTGTGGCGTATTGGCAACCGGAAACAGCTTCGCCGTCGCCTTATTCACGCCCACGTCGGTCGCCTGCGCCGACAGCAAAACGGCAATCAAAAGCTCGAAGGGGGAATTGAAATGAAGCTCGGTGGTCGGATGGGGATTGGCAGCGCGGAAACGCTCGAAAATTTCTTGGCGGATCTGTTTGTTCATGGAGATATGGGTAGGATTTGTGTGTGTCTTTATAGTGAATTAACTTTAAACCAGTACGGCGTTGCCTCGCCTTGCCGTACTATCTGTACTGTCTGCGGCTTCGTCGCCTTGTCCTGATTTAAATTTAATCCACTATATCGTTTGCCCGATTATATCGCAAAAGGTCGTCTGAAAACGCCAAACGCTTTTTCAGACGACCTTTCTATCCTGCCGCTTTACGCGGTTTCTTTCTTGCTCAACGTCAGACCTGTCCAGCCGAACAGCAGCGTCAAAATCAGGCTCAGATAGCAGAAAAAGGCATAAGGCAGGTATTCCCAGACGGGTACGCCGAGGGCGTGGCTGATGAACACGCCGCAGACGCTCCACGGCACAAGCGGATTGATGACCGTACCCGCGTCTTCCAGCGTGCGAGAGAGGTTGCGCGAATGCAGTCCGAGCTTGTCGTACACGGGTTTGAAGGTTTCGCCGGAAAGCAAAATACTCAAATATTGTTCGCCAATCAGAAAATTCACGCCGACCGATGTGGCGGCAACGCTGAAGGTGGCGCGTCCGGCAGTGGTCAGAAACGCGCGGATGGCGTCCAACAGCGACGGAATCACGCCGAGCGTAAACAGCAGCCCGCCCAAACTCATGCCGAGAATCACGATGGTTTGCGTGAAGAACATGCTTTCCAAACCGCCGCGCGAAATGAGTTTGGCGATGTCTTGAAACGCTTCGCCTTCGAGTTTGTAGCCGCCGTAAAACCATGTGCCGAGCTGGTTCAAGTCGGGCGTGCTGTGGAAATAAGTTACCGCAAGCGCGGCGAGGATGGTGAAGAGCATGGCGACAACGGCGTTAATGCGCAACAGTGCCAGCACGACCAACAGCGCAAACGGAATCAGTGAATAGCCGTGTACCAAGCCCGTCGCTTCAAGCTGGCTGCGGAAGGATTCGACACTGTTCAAATCGTGGGCGGCAACATTGGGCAAGAGCCACAGCATCAATGCCGCACTGATGAGCCACGCGGGAATGGTGGTGTACATCATGTTTTTGATGTGCTCGAACAAATCGATGCCGACGATGGAGGCGGAAATGCCCGTGGTATCGGAGAGCGGGGACATTTTGTCGCCGAAGAACGCGCCGGAAACAATCGCACCCGCCGTCATCGCCAAATCGGCATGAAACGCCGCCGCCATGCCCATAAAGGCAACGCCGACGGTGGCGCAAGTGGTCAAACTGCTGCCGATGGACACGCCGATGACGGAACAAAGTGCAAAGGCGGAGAAATAGAAATAAGTAGGGGAAATCAGCCCGAAACCGTAATACATCAGCGTCGGAATCGCGCCGCTCATCATCAGCGCGCTGACCATCAGCCCGATGAAGAAAAACAGGTAAATCGCGCCCATGCCCTGCCCCACCGCGCCGACCATGCCTTTTTGCATGTCGTTATATTTCAACCCGCGCGCGAGACCGTAGAGGATGAGGACGGTAATGGCGGCGATGATGGACATATGGGGCAGCCAGCCCAGCGAAATGATGGTGTAACCCATCGCTCCGATTAACGCCGCAACGACGGCAAGCGCCTCTTTGCGCGGCATATCGAGCAGTGATTTGAATGCAAACATATTGCTTTGCCTGTTTTGTGTGTATTTAACGAAGTTTAGCACACGGGGTCGTCTGAAAAACCGCTTTTCAGACGACCCCGTGATTTTTTATGAATGTAATAACGGATTTTAGTTGATGCGATATGGTTTTAAATTTGATTTTTTGAAACAAAATATCCTTATTTTCAAAATAAAGCCGTATTATTTCTTTTTATCATGATTAAACTGCCCTTCACGCAAAAATGTTGCGGTTTGCTCAGCAGTAATGTGTTTGAACAGCATACCGCTATGGCTGACGGGCAAGATAACGTGGTCGCGCATATTCGGGCAGCGGGTTTCGCTGACCAAAACCGTACCGTCGTGTTCGCCGTGCAAACCCAATACGCGCCCCAGCCCGAGCGGCTTGTTGCCGGCGATACTGCCCAGTTCGATATGTTCGGGCAAATCGGGCGTACCGCCGTCGAGCGCATCGCGATAAGCGCCACCGAGTACGGGGGTTTTTAACCCGAGTCGGAACACCCTTTGCGCAGCCCGGCTGCCTTGGTGGGGCGTACCGAAGGTAACGATGCGGCCGGTAATTTTTTCGGGATGGGCGGCGGCAAAGTGGCGCAACACCAGCCCGCCCAGACTGTGTCCGGCAAAATGCAGAGGCTCGCCCGTATTGTGTTTTTCAACAAACTCTGCCAATGCCTGCGTGTGCTGCGGCATGGTGTGCCAGACGCTGTAATAACCGAACAGGGAAACGTCAAAGCCTTGCTTTTCCAGCATATCCGCTAAAGGTTTCATCACCCAAGAGTGCATGTGCAGTCCGTGTAATAAGATGATTTTCGACATGAAGACCTCCTGTATTTTTGCCGCCAGCATTATGCCATAAGTCAGTCAGACCGTATTGCGGACGCATTTTGTCTTTTGAAAACGGGTTTAAGCTCCGGTTAAAATCTGTTGCCGTATTTTCAGACGACCTCTGTTGGAACGGATCAGGTTTAAAAGTCCGCCGCAAAGCAAAAAGGTCGTCTGAAAACCTGATTTCCAAGTTTTCAGACGACCTTCTGTTCAAACCATGCTTAATCGTCGGCTTTATAACCCTTGAGGGCAAAGAAGACGATGTAGAGGTAGCACACGGCTGATACGACAAAAGACGACATCAGGCTGTAAGTATCGACCGCCCAACCTTGTACGACCGGAACAATCGCACCGCCGACAATGGCAGTACAGAGTACGCCTGAAGCAGCATTGGTGAATTTACCGAGATTTTTGGTCGCCAGCGAGAAGATGGTCGGGAACATGATGGAGTTGAAGAAGCCGATGGCAAGCAGCGACCACATGGCGACGTCGGCATTGCCTTTACCGGTCATCATGGCGATGATGAGCAGGACAACAGCGATAGTGGCATTGAAGGCAAGGTAGCGGTTGGGCGCGATTTTCGCCATAACTGCTGAGCCGAGGAAACGTCCGACCATGGCGCCGCCCCAGTAGAACGACAGGTATTGGGCGGCGGAAGCGTGATCCATCCCTTTCAGGAAGCCCAAGACATTGACCATCAATGAGCCGATGGATACTTCGGCACCGACGTAGCAGAAAATACCTGCCGCACCGAGGACGAGGTGTTTGTATTGCCACACGCTGCTTTTGCCGTCGTGGTTGTGTTCGCTTTCTTCTTCGGCGATTTTGCGCGCGTCAGGCAGGCGGATCATCTTCACGAAGACGGCAAGGATAATCAACAGGCCTGCCAAACCCAAGTAAGGGATTTGAACGGAGGAAATCTGTTCGGCTTTGCTGGCGGTCTGCGTTGCATCTGCCAGAATCAGGAATGCGCCGATTTGCGGGGCAATGGTCGTACCCAGTGAGTTGAACGCCTGCACCAAAGTCAGCGTAGCGGATTCTTTGCCCGGTTTCGCCAACAAGGTTACATACGGGTTGCCTGCAACCTGCAATAGGGTTACGCCTGAAGCAAGAATGAAGAGCGCGCCCAAGAAAGTCGGGTAAGAGTGACTGCCCGCAGCGGGATAAAACAGCAAGCATCCGACGGCGGTCAGCAAGAAGCCGCCGATGACGCCGTTTTTATAGCCGATTTTACCGACGAGATGCCCCATCGGAATCGACATGATGGCATAGGCGGTAAAAAAACAGAATTGAATCAGCATCGCCTGAACATAAGTCAGCTCGAAAATTTCTTTCAGATGCGGAATCAGGATGTCGTTCATGCAGGTGATGAAACCCATCATGAAGAAGAGCGTGGTCAGGACAACCAGCGCGGGATTATGGTTTTGTTGTGATGGCGTAGACATGATTTGCCTTTCGATTTAGATTTATTGGAATTGACCGTACAAACAGTTAATATCCGTTAATAACGGGCTGAATCATACTGGCTTTTGCTATTCTTGCAAACACTGAAAACACGTCGACTACATAGCGTTTCAGCAAGATTCTGTCCGATAAAGCATTTTATAGACAGAATCAGTCTGAATTTCACAAAAAAACCTACCCGCAAACGACTTAAAATCTTATTTCAGACGACCTTTAACCTGACGCAAACTTCTCCGCCATGCCCCTCATTTACGCCTACCTCGGACTCGCCGCCTCCGCCTTCACCTCCGCCACCATCCTGCCGGGCACATCCGAAGCCGCCTTCGCCGCGTTCATCTATACCTATCCCGAACAGGCATACGGCGCGTGGTTGTGCGCCGGACTGGCAAACGGCTTGGGCAGCATGGTTTCCTATTGGATGGGGCTGCTGATTCCGTCTAAGAATAAGAAAAGGTCGTCTGAAAAGACCCTGCACCTGCTCCAACGCTGGGGAACCCTGCCCCTTTTGTTTGCCTGGCTGCCCGTTATCGGCGACGCGCTGCCCATTGCCGCAGGCTGGCTCAGGCTCAACCCCTACACCTCCGCACTCATGCTCCTGACCGGAAAAATCCTGCGCTACGGCATCATCCTCGCCTGCATCAAAGGCATGATGTAGCACGTTGCGACAAAACCTGCCGCATTCATTTTCAGACGACCTGAAACAGCGTAAAATCCCAAAGGAAATATCCCGTCCCTTCATTTTTGCAAAGCGAGAGATCATGTTCTTCAATCACATCGAAGCCGCCCCCGCAGATCCCATCTTAGGCTTGGGCGAAGCATTCAAAGCCGAAACCCGTCCCGAAAAAGTCAACCTCGGCATCGGCGTTTATAAAGACGCATCCGGCGCAACCCCCATCGTCAAAGCCGTCAAAGAAGCCGAAAAACGCCTGCTCGAGAGAGAAACCACCAAAAACTACCTCACCATCGACGGCGTTGCCGACTACAACGAGCAAACCCAAATCCTTCTTTTCGGCGCAGACCACGAAATCGTCGCCAGCCGCCGCGCCAAAACCGCCCAAAGCCTCGGCGGCACAGGCGCGTTGCGTATTGCCGCCGAGTTCGCCAAACGCCAGTTGAACGCGCAAACCATCTGGATTTCCAACCCCACATGGCCCAACCACAACGCCATCTTCAAAGCCGTCGGCATCCAAGACAAGCCCTACCGCTACTACGACGCCGCCAAACACAGCCTAGACTGGGACGGCATGATTGAAGACCTCAGCCAAGCGCAAAAAGGCGACGTCGTCCTTTTGCACGGCTGCTGCCACAACCCCACCGGTATCGACCCCACGCCCGAACAATGGGAAACCCTCGCCAAACTCTCCGCCGAAAAAGGCTGGCTGCCCCTGTTTGACTTCGCCTACCAAGGCTTCGGCAACGGCCTCGAAGAAGACGCATACGGCTTGCGCACCTTCCTGAAATACAACAAAGAATTGCTCATCGCCAGCTCCTATTCCAAAAACTTCGGCATGTATAACGAACGCGTCGGCGCATTCACCTTAGTCGCAGAAGACGAAGCCACCGCCGCCCGCGCCCACAGCCAAGTCAAAACCATCATCCGCACCCTCTACTCCAACCCCGCCTCCCACGGCGCGAACACCATCGCCCTCGTGTTGAAAGACGCGGATTTGAAAGCACAATGGATTGCCGAACTCGACGAAATGCGCGGCCGCATCAAAGCCATGCGCCAAAAATTCGTCGAGCTTCTCAAAGCCAAAGGCGCGACTCAAGACTTCGACTTCATCATCGAACAAAACGGCATGTTCTCCTTCAGCGGCCTCACGCCCGAACAAGTCGACCGCCTGAAAAACGAGTTCGCCATCTACGCCGTGCGCTCCGGCCGCATCAACGTCGCCGGCATTACCGATGACAACATCGACTACCTGTGCGAAAGCATCGTGAAAGTGTTGTAATCCGCATCAGGCAATACCAAAAGGTCGTCTGAAAACCCGAAATACCGTTTTCAGACGACCTTTCCCCACCGTTTGACACAACAACCCCTTAAAGCATCACATTATGAGACCCACACTAGACGTCATCATCCCCTGCTACAACTCCGCCGCCACCCTTCAAGCGGCTGTCGAAAGCGCCGTTTCCCAACCCGCCGTCGAAAACGTCTGGCTGATTGACGACGCCTCCTTCGACGACACACGCCTCATCATGAGCGACCTCGCCGCCATCCATCCCAAAGTCCGCTGCGAATACATGCTCGAAAACGGTGGCGCAGCCAAAGCCCGCAACTGGGGCGCCATGCAAAGCCAAGCCGATTTCATCGCCTTCCTCGACGCCGACGACGTCTATGAAAACAACGTCCTCAACGCCGCCTACCTCGGCTTGGAAGCCTATTCCTACCTCAGCCTGGTCCGCCTCAAACTGCGCCCGATCGGCTTTCCCGAACACTACCTCAACCACCCGCAATTCCCTACCGCATGGGAACGGCTTCAAATGACCGTCGGCGGCAACACCGTATTCCGCCGCAGCATCTTTCTCGCCTGCGGCGGCTTTCCGCAAGACGAACTCTTCCGAATCTTCGGCGGCGAAGATGCCGCACTCGGCATCGCACTGACCCGCGACAGCGTCGTCGGCTACCTCTTTGAAGAACGCGACCCCGCCGTCAGACACAACTACCGCCCCGGCATCCACGCCGAGCGCCTGCTCGATGCCGAACTTTTCGGCAAAACCATCCCCGGACTGACCATAGACCACCAAAACGAAGCCGAAGCCGTCACCCGCCGCATCAGCCGCCGCCTGCAAGAAGTCAAAGCACACTCGACCTTCGAAGAAGCCGGCACCATGCCGCTCTACCCCGAGTACGAATAAGCGGGCATAAGCGCAAAGCCCTGCCCGACCGCTTGCATCACATTGCTTGCAGCAAAAAAGGTCGTCTGAAATTTTGTTTTCAGACGACCTTTTCTATATTTATAGTGGATTAACTTTAAACCAGTACGGCGTTGCCTCGCCTTAGCTCAAAGAGAACGATTCTCTAAGGTGCTGAAGCACCAAGTGAATCGGTTCCGTACTATCTGTACTGTCTGCGGCTTCGTCGCCTTGTCCTGATTTAAAGTTAATCCACTATAACGGCAGTATGGCGTCAACTATACCTTATCTTCCCACGCTGCACGTTCCCTCATGTCTTCCACCGCTTCCACCAATGCCGCCGCCAAAGGCGGATCAAACGACGAGTGTCCCGCCTGAATCACGCGCAGTTCGGCATCGGGGAGCGCCTGCGAAAGTTCCCACGCGCTTTGCATGGGGGTGCATAAGTCGTAGCGGCCTTGCACGATGATGGTCGGAATATGGCGGATTTTGTCGGTGTTCGCCAAAATCGCTTTGTCGCCTTTCAGCCAGCCTTCGTTGACGAAATAATGGTTTTCCAAGCGGGCGATGGCGAGCGATTGGTAGGCGTCTTCATCGACGTCTTGCGGCTCGAAGCGGATCAGGTAGCTTTCCCAGTCCGCCCATGCTTTGGCGGCTTTCAGACGACCTGCTTCGTCTTCGCCGAACAGCATTTCGTGATACGCCGCAATCAGGCTGCCGCGTTTTTCTTCGGCGACGGGCGCGAGGAATTTTTGCCATTGTGCGGGATAAATCTGGCTGACGCCGCCCGCTTCGTCGAGCCACGCCATTTCGGACGGACGGCACAGGAATATCCCGCGCAATACGAGTCCGGCAACGCGTTCGGGATGGGTTTCGGCATACGCGAGCGACAAGGTGCTGCCCCACGAGCCGCCGAACACCAGCCATTTCTGGATGCCCAGCATTTCGCGGACTTTTTCGATGTCGGCAACCAAGTCCCAAGTCGTGTTGTCATCGGTGCAGGCGTAAGGCAGTGAACGACCGCAGCCGCGCTGGTCGATGATGACGATGCGGAACACGTCGGGATTGAAAAAGCCGCGGCAGGCAGGCGATGCGCCCGCGCCCGGGCCGCCGTGCAGGAAGATGACGGGCAGGCCGTCGGGATTGCCGGATTCTTCCCAATAGATTTGATGGATGTCCGATACGGGCAGCAGGCCGCTGCGGATGGATTCGCGGATGGGGTGCATGATGTTTCTCTCCTGTTGTCTGACGTTTGGATTGTACCCATCGTGCCGGTAAACGACAAACGGCAAGGGGTCGTCTGAAATCCCCTTCTGCCGCCGCGTTTCCCGACCGCCCGACTATCCGCTATAATTCCCCGATACCCGCGCAACAGAAAGAATGAAATGAACAAAATCCTGATGACCGCCGCCGTACTGCTTCTGTCCGCCTGCGGCTTCCACCTCAAAGGCATGGGCGACCCCGCACGCACGCTGCCGTATCCCGCTTGGCACATCCAAAACGCCTCCGTCATGCAAAAGGCTTTGGAAAACGCCCTGCGCCGCGCCGACGGCAAACCCGTTTCCGCCGCCGAAGCGCAAATGACTTTGCACATCAAGAACATTGAAACCCGTCAGGACATCTACACCATCACCCGCGCCGCGCTGGTCAACGAATACCTGCTGACGCTGCGCGTCGAAGCCCAAGCCATGCGCAACGGCGAGCCTGTGGGCGAACCGATGACCATCCTCGTCAACCGCACGATGGACTACAACGACAGCGAAGTGTTGGGCAAACAGGAAGAAAGCGAAACCATCTGGGCGGAAATGCGCGCCGACGCTGCCGACCAAATCGTCCGCCGCCTGACGTTCCTGAAAGCATATTGATGGCGGTCATGAATATCGAACAGATCAACGCGGATATGCCGCTTTCGCCATTGTACATCATTCATGGTGAAGAAGACCTGTTGCGCATCGAAGCCCTCGACACCCTGCGCGCCGCCGCCAAAAAACAAGGCTATCTCAACCGCGAAGTCTTTACGGCGGACAACGGCGCCGACTGGGACGAACTGCTGCAAAGCGCAGGCAGCGCGGGGCTTTTCGCTGATTTGAAACTTTTGGAAATCCACATTCCGAACGGCAAGCCCGGCAAAAACGGCGGCGATGCACTGCAAACCTTCGCCGAACGCCTGCCCGAAGACACCGTTTCCCTGATTCTGCTGCCCAAGCTCGAAAAAGCCCAAACGCAGGCAAAATGGTTCACCGCGCTCGCCGCCAAAGGCACGGTACTCGAAGCCAAAGCCATTAGCACGCAAGCCTTGCCGCAGTGGATAAAGGGTCGTCTGAAAAAGGTCGGACTCGACATCGAACCCGACGCGCTCGCCCTGTTTGCCGAACGCGTCGAAGGCAACCTGCTCGCCGCCCGCCAAGAAATCGACAAACTCGCCCTGCTGCACCCGCAAAACCATACCGTCAACATCGCCGATGCCGAAGCCGCCGTCGCCAACGTCGCCCGTTTCGACGTATTCCAGCTCTCCGGCGCATGGATGAAAGGCGATGCCCTGCGCGTCGCCCGCCTTCTGGACGGACTCGAAGAAGAAGGCGAAGAACCCGTCTTGCTGCTGTGGGCGGTTGCCGAAGACATCCGCACCCTCATCCGCCTGACCGCCGCGCTCAAACAAGGGCAAAGCGTACAATCCGTCCGCAACAGCCTGCGCCTGTGGGGCGACAAACAAACCCTCGCGCCGATTGCCGTCAAACGCATTCCCGCCGTCCGCCTGATCGAAGCGCTCAAAACCTGCGCCAAAATCGACCGCATCATCAAAGGCACAGAAGACGGCGACGCGTGGACGGAATTTAAGCAGTTGGTGACGGGGCTGGCAGTCTGATTTCATTGGGCATGGATAGGCGCTTTTCGCGACAAGGGCGCGCCTGTTCAAAAAGCGTGGAAGTTTGTATGCCGCATCGCTTCTGTACGCGCCCAAACGGCAAAAATACTGTAAAATACCGTTAAACATAAAGTTATGATATTTGAGGTCGTCTGAAATCCGTCCACAACCCGATGCAGCGGATAGACAAGTATTCGGCGCGTTCAGAGATGCACCGCCGCTTGCCCGTCCACTGCAAACCTTTTTTCAGACGACCTCCCACCCTTAATAAGGAACTGCAACTTCATGGACAACCAAACCAAACTCCGCATCGGCGGTCTGCTTGTGCTGACCACCGCCGTTTTAAGCCTACTCATCGTCTTAATCGTCGATTCATGGCCGCTCGCCATCCTGCTCGCCGTCATCATCGTCGCCGCAGCCGCCGGCGGCTTTGTCTGGTCTTCGCGCCGCCAACAGCGCCAGTTCATCGAGCGTCTGAAAAAATTCGACATCGATCCTGAAAAAGGCCGCATCAACGAAGCCAACCTGCGCCGTATGTACCACAGCGGCGGTCAACACCAAAAAGACGCGATAACGTTGGTCTGTCTGTCGCAAAAATGTTCAGCCGACGAAGCGCACGCCATGTTCAAAAAACGCCCGACCCGTCAGGAAATGAACCAAATGGCAGCCCAGCAGGCGCGCGGACAAAAACGTCCCCACCGCTGATTCCTCCCACACAAAGGTCGTCTGAAAACGGATGCGGCGGTTTCGCCCGAACCAAGCATTCCGTTTTTCAGACGACCTTTTTACCGAGCAGACCGCCATGACCGCCCTTCCCCCCGCCCCCGTCAAACGCCGCCTTGCCGCCCTGATGTACGAATTGCTGCTGACCGGCGCCGTGACCGCCATCGCCGCCCTCCTTGCCGGCATCGCCGCGATTTTCCTCAACCCCGTCTCCCAGCTCCTTTCCAGCTTGGCTACCTGCATTATCTTCGTAGGAGGCTGGTGGCTCTATTTCAAAACCAACTGGACGAAAACCGGCCGTACCCTCGCCATGCAGACTTGGAAAATCGGGCTGCACGGCCGCAACGGCACGCTGCCGCCATTGTCGCAACTGCGCATCCGCTTTATTTGGTCGTGTATCTTCGTCGTCTTCATCCCCCTGCTCGCCTACGCCGGCCTGCGCCACCTGCTCGCCATCCCGCCCATACCCGCCTTCGGCGCCGCCCTTATCTGGCTCATCCTGCCGTGGGGCTTCGCCCTGCTGAACCCCGACCGGCAGTTTTTATATGATTTCTTGGCGGGAACGCGATTGGTCGATTTGAAACAGGAAACATCCGAAAACTGAGTGTTCCACTGTTTCGCCACACAGACAAAAGGTCGTCTGAAACCCAAATTGGATTTCAGACGACCTTTTATTTCAAGCCGATAGGCTTATTTATTGAAGAAAATCAGCGTCCACGGCAAAACGTAGGCTTGCAGCAGGGTCAACAGGCCGACGAAGGTACAGAAAATCAAGCTGTGTTTCACGGTGAAGCGGAACAGGTTGGATTCTTTGCCTTCCAGACCGACCGCCGCGCAGGCGATGGCGATGGATTGCGGCGAAATCATTTTGCCGGTCACGCCGCCGGTGGTGTTGGCAGCAACGGTCAACTCGGGCACGACGCCGATTTGATGCGCGGTGCTGGCTTGCAGCGAGCCAAAGAGCGCGTTGGCGGAGGTGTCCGAACCGGTCAGGAATACGCCCAACCAGCCGAGGAACGGCGAGAAGAACGGGAACACGGCGCCGGTAGCGGCGAGGACGAGTGCCAATGTAGATGACAGCCCTGAATAGTTTGCCACGAATGCGAAGCCGAGTACCAAACCGATAGACAGGATGGACAGGCGTAGTTCTTTAAGCGTTTCAAAGAAAGTGCCGACGGCTTCGGAAGGTTTCATTTTCAGCAAAGCGGCGGAAACGATGGAAGCAAACAAGATTGCCGTACCGACTGCGCCGAGGAAGTCGATTTTGAACACGGCGGCGTATGGTGCCGGTTCGCTGACGATGGGCGCGGCTTTTTGTACCAAGTTGTGCAGCATCGGCCAGTCGAATTTGATGGTGGCAACGCCCAAAGCCTCTTTAACGCCCTTAATCGTCCACACGCTGACGAAAACGGTCAGGATGGCGAAAGGAGACCAGGCTTTGATGATTTGTCCGGCAGTGTATTCACCCGCTTTGCGCTCGGACGGTTTTTTCATGCCGTTGAAGGTGAAGATTTCTTTAGGCTGCCATTTTTTCAGGAAGGCAGACAGGCAGACCAGGCTGACCAATGCGGAGGTCACGTCGGGCAATTCCGGGCCGATGAAGTTGGCGGTAATGAACTGGGTAGTGGCGAAAGATACGCCCGCCACCAATACGGCAGGCCAAGTTTGGCGTATGCCGCGCATACCGTCCATCATGGCGACCAACCAGAAAGGAACGATAATCGACAGAATCGGCAGTTGGCGGCCTGCTACTTGACCGATGTGGTAAGGATCGAGGTTGGACACTTGACCGGCAACCAGGATTGGGATGCCCATCGCACCGAAAGCCACGGGCGCGGTATTGGCAATCAAACACAAACCTGCTGCGTAGAGCGGATTGAAGCCCAAGCCCACCAGCAAAGCGGCGGTAATCGCCACCGGCGCGCCGAAGCCTGCCGCGCCTTCGAGGAATGCGCCGAAAGAGAAGCCGACCAGCAGCATTTGCAGGCGTTGGTCTTCGGTAATCGAAATCACGGAAGCGCGGATGATGTCGAACTGCCCTGTTTTCACGGTAATTTTATACAGGAACACGGCAGTAACGATAATCCATGCAATCGGCCACAAACCGTAAGCAAAGCCGTACAGCGCGGAAGAAACCGCCATGCCCGCAGGCATTCCGAAGCCTAATATGGCAACGCCAAGTGCAATCAGCAGCGTATAAAGCCCCGCCTGATAACCCTTGAGCTTCAGGATGGTCAGTGCAACAAAGAAAAAGATAATGGGCAGGAGGGCGACGGCTGCCGTCAAATACAGGCTGCCGCCCACTGCGGTATAGTTTTGAATCCAAGTATCCATAGGGAAAATCTCCGAATATTTTTCTAATATATTTTCTTAAATTGGTAAAACCAATTTTGAGAACGGAGGACACTTTACGAAACTTTAATATGGCGGTCAATTATTTTTTCAGACGACCTTGCTGCGTCGGCGCAAAATTGTTGTTTAATTTTAAATAAAACAAATCATTATACGAAGTGTAAAAATGTAGCCCGATGTAATTTTGAAACACATTCGGGTAGAACCGTCCATATTGACGGGATAGGGGGCGGTAATTAGAATACGGCGACATTGGTCATGCCAATTTTGACGCAGGTTGCCATTTCAGACGACCTGCCACACCACATTATCGGATTTGAGTCTTCTCCATACAGAAAACATGAGGGAAATGAGGGAATTAAAATGACAAAACTGGTTCGACCACAAAAAATCAGCGACCAAATATTGTCGATATTAGAAGAGAGGATTGCGACGGGCGTTTACGAAGAAGGCGGCAAAATCCCGCCCGAACGCACGCTCGCGGAAGAATTCGGCGTATCGCGCCCGTCGGTCAGGGTCGCGCTGAATATCCTGATTGCGCGGCAGGTTTTGGAAGCGCGACAGGGCGACGGCTATTACGTTTCCGTCAAACCGCAGCAGGATTTCCTCCAAAGCTGGCAGGAATTGCTCGGCAAACATTCCAACTGGGAAACCGATGTTTTCGATTTCAGCTGCCACATCGAAGGCTGCATGGCGTCGCTGGCTGCCGAACGGCGCACCGATGCCGATTTGAAGCGGATTGATTTTTGGCGGCAAAAATTCGAATCCGCCTGCGAAAGCGGTCATTTGGAACACCAAACCGAAGCTGACGTGAGCTTTCACCAAACCATCGCCGACGCCGCACACAACATCCTCTTCAGCCATCTCTCCGGCGGCCTGCTCAAAATGCTCTACCGCCAGACGCGCAGCAGCATCATCTACTTCAACCAAACCGAAGACCCGCGCCCCAAGCTGATTGCCCAACACCGCGCTATCTACGAAGCCATACTCGAACGCCGCCCTGCCGACGCCGCCGAAGCAGCCAAAATACACTTAAACTACGTCGCCAACAGCATCTTGCAAAACAGGGAATACAAAAGCCGCAACGAACACGCCGACACGCTGGCGCAGAACGACTTGAAGCGGGTGCAGGACTGGAAGTAGTTTCCTGCCTGACGGAAATGGTAAGCAGACACAAAACCCGATTATCCGCCCGCAAGGTCGTCTGAAAACCCAAATACCTGCCTTCGCGGCAGATTCCTACAACAAAAAAGGAGTAGAAATGAAACTATCCGAACTGTTCAACCCCAACGAATTTGCCGCGCGTCATTTGAGTTTCGGCGACGAGGCTGCGCTTTTGGAAGCGCTCGGCGAGAAGAGTATGGACGACTTTGTAGGCAACACCGTGCCGCAAAGCATCCGTATGCCGTCCGAACTCGACCTGCCCGCAGCACTGACCGAGGCGGACGCTTTGGCGAAGCTGAAAGCCATTGCGGCAAAAAACGTGATCAACAAATCCTATATCGGCTTGGGCTATTATCCGACCCGCGTGCCGAACGTGATTTTGCGCAACGTGTTGGAAAATCCGGGCTGGTACACCGCCTACACGCCGTATCAGGCGGAAATCGCGCAGGGGCGTTTGGAAGCGTTGTTGAACTTCCAGCAGGTGTGTATCGATTTGACCGGTTTCCCCGTGGCGGGCGCGTCTTTGTTGGACGAAGCGACCGCCGCCGCCGAAGCGATGGCGATGGCGCACCGCGTGGGCAAGGTGAAATCCGAACGCTTCTTCGTGGACGAGCGCGTTTATCCGCAGACTTTGGACGTGATGAAAACCCGCGCCAAATATTTCGGCTTCGAGCTGGTGGTCGGCGATTTTACCAAAGCCGATGACGGCGAATACTTCGGCGCACTGTTCCAATACGTCGGCAAAGACGGCGACGTACAAGACTTGCAGGGCGTCATAGGTCGTCTGAAAACCAAAGGCACGATTGTTGCCGTTGCCGCCGACATCATGAGCTTGGTCTTGCTGAAATCGCCTGCCGAGTTGGGCGCGGACATTGCGTTGGGCAACACCCAACGCTTCGGCGTGCCGATGGGCTTCGGCGGGCCGCACGCCGCTTATTTTGCGTTTAAAGACGAGTTCAAACGCTCCGCCCCGGGCCGCATCATCGGCGTATCCAAGGACGCATCGGGCAAACCCGCGCTGCGCATGGCGTTGTCCACCCGCGAACAACACATCCGCCGCGAAAAAGCCACGTCCAATATTTGTACCGCGCAGGCATTGCTGGCGAACTTAGCGGGCATGTACGCCGTCTATCACGGCCCCGAAGGCGTGAAACGCATCGCCAACCGCATTCACGCGCTGGCTTCCGCCTTTGCCGACGCGCTGGTTTCAGACGGTCTCAAAGTGGTTCACGAAGTCTTCTTCGATACCGTTACCGTCGATTTCGGCAGCAAAGAAAAAGCGGACAAAGCGTTCCAAACCGCTTTGGAACTGGGCTACAACCTGCGCCGCGTCAGCGACACCCAAATCGCCGCCGCCTTCCACGAAACATCTGTGCGCGAAGACCTTGCCGTGTTGTACTATGCCTTCACCGGCAACAACACTTTCACGCTTTCAGACGACGTCAAAGGTCGTCTGAAAACCGAATTCCTGCGCCAAGACAATATCTTGCAACATCCCGTGTTCAACCGTTACCACACCGAACACGAAATGCTGCGCTATCTGAAAAAACTCGAAGACCGCGACTTGGCAATGAACCGCAGCATGATTTCGCTGGGCAGCTGCACCATGAAGCTCAACGCCACCGCCGAAATGCTGCCGATTACTTGGGTGGAGTTCTCCGACATCCACCCCTACGCCCCCGAAACCCAAACCGCAGGCTACCGCGAACTCTTGACCGACATGGAAAACAGCCTGAAAGCCATCACCGGCTTTGACGCGATTTCCTTCCAGCCCAACTCCGGCGCGCAGGGCGAATACAGCGGTATGCTCGCCATCCGCCGTTATCAGGAAGCCCAAGGCGAAGCGCAGCGCAACATCTGCCTGATTCCCAAATCCGCCCACGGCACCAACCCCGCCACCGCCGCCATGCTCGGTTTGAAAGTCGTCGTCGTCGATACCGACGAACACGGCAACGTCAACATCGACGATTTGAAAGCCAAAGCCGAACAACACAGCGACGCCTTGTCCGCCATCATGATTACCTACCCGTCCACCCACGGCGTGTACGAAGAAGGCATCCGCGACATCTGCCGCATCATCCATGAAAACGGCGGACAGGTTTACATGGACGGCGCCAACCTCAACGCCCAAATCGGCATCATGCAGCCTGCCGAAGTCGGCGCGGACGTGTTGCACATGAACCTGCACAAAACCTTCTGTATCCCCCACGGCGGCGGCGGCCCGGGTATGGGTCCCATCGGCCTGAAAGCCCACCTCGCTCCGTTTGCACCGGGACACGCCTTGACCGACACGCACAGCGCCAGTGCCGGGCAAACCGCCGTTTCCTCCGCCGCCTTCGGTTCCGCGTCCATCCTGCCGATTACCTGGATGTACCTGACCATGATGGGCAAACAAGGCATGGAACAGGCAACGCGCTGGGCATTGCTCAACGCCAACTACGTCGCCAAACGCCTGAGCGAAGACTATCCCGTCCTTTACACAGGCAAAAACGGCCGCGTCGCGCACGAATGTATCGTCGATTTGCGCCCGCTCAAAGCCGAAAGCGGCATCACCGAAACCGACATCGCCAAACGCCTGATGGACTACGGCTTCCACGCCCCGACCGTCTCCTTCCCCGTTGCCGGCACGCTGATGATCGAACCGACCGAAAGCGAAAGCAAAGCCGAACTCGACCGCTTCATCGCCGCCCTGAAACAAATCAAACAGGAAGTGCTGAAAGTCGAGAGCGGCGAATGGCCGAAAGACGACAACCCGCTGGTCAACGCCCCGCACACCGCCGCCGACGTAACCGGCGAATGGGCGCATCCGTACTCCCGCGAAGAAGCCGTCTTCCCGCTGCCTTTCGTGCGCGAAAACAAATTCTGGCCGAGCGTCAACCGCGTGGACGACGTGTACGGCGACCGGAATCTGGTCTGCTCCTGCCCGCCGATGGAAGCGTATGAAGATTAAGGTTTGACATGAAGAAAGGTCGTCTGAAAATTTCAGACGACCTTTGTTTTAAAAAACGTTCATTCAGAAGGTAGCGAGGTTACGCCTTATCTGTTTGTCAGTTTTATTTTTTCTTGCCAAAAATCAGGGACAACACTGACAAAATCAGGAAACCGACAAACAGGATTTTAGCGATACCTGCCGCGCTGCCTGCAATACCGCCAAAGCCCAGTACGGCTGCAATAATGGCGATGACGAAGAAAACAACTGCATAATGAAGCATGGTTTTTTCCTTTCTGTTTGGTGTGCAAACGGTTTGATGTGCAAACGGTCGGAGGAGAGCCTTCCGTTTGTTGTGAGATGTAACAGTTTTATATTGGATCAACTATCTTATTGATTAATTTAATACTCACGGATGTAACCGCTTGTAGTACACCTTATCGGATAACTTCCAACTTAGCAAACCGTAACAATACAAATTTTCAAGAAATCTGCCCAATTATGAAATAACCAAACAAAGAATCAACGGCTTATATACAGACGTTAAGTTTTGAAAACATTTATATTTTATCGATTTATTAGCATTTAAAAATTTCTTTTTTAAAATCAACAAAAAATAAAAAATAATATTTACATAAAAAGTAATACTAAATCTGCCGTTTGAATCATCATGAAACGGCTCAGAAAAATAAAAGGTCGTCTGAAACGTTACCTTCCTTATTGATTGTTTTTTTGGAACGATTTCGTTATAAAACTAACCATCCCTTGCCCTTTTCAGACGACCTAACAGAAAAACCGCCATGCAAAACATCCGCGCCGCCGCCGTGCAAATGATTTCGTCCACCGACCCCGATGCCAACATTAACACCATGAAACGCCTTGTGCGCCAAGCTGCCGAGCAAGGTGCGGATTGGGTGCTGCTGCCCGAATATTGGCCGCTAATGGGGCGCAAGGATACCGACAAACTCGCTTTTGCCGAACCTTTAATCAACGGTCGTTTTGACGAAACTCGCTACACTCGTTTTCAGACGACCTTGAGCGAGACGGCGGCGGAATGCGGCGTGGTACTTTTTGGCGGCACGATTCCGCTGCAAAGCCCTGATGCGGGCAAAGTGATGAACACTATGTTGGTGTACGACCGCGACGGCACGCAAATCGGGCTGTACCACAAAATGCACCTGTTCGGTTTCTCAGGCTTGGGCGAACGCTATGCCGAGGCGGACACCATCAGCGCAGGCGGCGATGTGCCGAAATTGACTGCCGACGGCGTGCCGCTTGCCGTGGGCGTGTGCTACGACTTGCGCTTTCCCGAGTTTTTCCGCGCCCAGCAGCCGTTTGACGTTTTACTGCTGCCCGCCGCCTTCACTTACACGACGGGCAAAGCGCATTGGGAGCTGCTGCTGCGCGCTCGCGCGGTGGAAAACCAATGCTACGTCATCGCTTCGGCGCAAGGCGGCGAACACGAAAGCGGCAGGAAGACGTTCGGTCATAGCATGATTATCGACCCGTGGGGAGAAATCTTGGACGTATTGCCCGAAGGCGAAGGCATCGTCATTGCCGACTTGGACGGCACAAGGCTGCAAAGCGTGCGCACCAGACTGCCCGCGTTGCAACACAGATTATTAAAATAAAAACAATTTCTCCCCAAGCACCGCCATTCCCGCCTTAAATCCTATGATATGTTGATTTTATCGCAACAAAATTAATCCAAAGTAATATGAATTTGACAATTAATTTTGCATTTATAATATTAGCAGGTACAATTTCAGACTATCTTGTCCATTATTTCAAACTATGATTGATATTTGGGGACAGCAGACAAAATAAGACCGTTTCAAACGGTCTATTGCATTTCATAAAAGGGATATCAAGGATGCTCCAAGCTAAAATTGTCGTTATCGGCAGTATTAATATGGATTTAGTCACCCGCGCTTCAAAATTTCCCAGAGCGGGTGAAACATTACTGGGAAGCTCGTTTCACCGCTTCATGGGCGGCAAGGGCGCAAACCAAGCGATTGCAGCGGCGCGTTTGGGTGCGGACGTCTGTATGATCGGCGCGGTCGGCGATGACGATTTCGGCTATGAAATGACCACCAACCTCAGCCGCGAAGGCGTCTTTACCGAACACATCCAAACCCTCCCAGGCTTGCCCAGCGGCATGGCAAACATCACCGTCGCCGACGATGAAAACTCCATCATCGTTATCGCCGGAGCCAATATGGGGCTGACGGTTGCCGATGTCGAAAACGCCGAGCAGCAAATCGCCTCCGCCGATGTGGTTTTGAGCCAGCTCGAAATCCCGATGGACTGCGTCATCGCCGCCGCAAAATTGGCGAAGAAATACGGCAAACCCTTTATCCTCAACCCGGCTCCCGCCCAATTCCTGCCTTCGGAATTATGGGAATTGGTCACCCTTCTGACGCCCAACCGCTACGAACTTGCCGACTGTCTCGACCTGTCGCAAGATTTGAATCCCGAAGAGCTGATTCTAAAAGCCCCCTGCCCCGTCCTGATGACCATGGGCGACAAAGGCGCAGTTTATAAAGACGGCAAAGACGGCTTGCGTTATGTTTCCAGCTTTAAAGTGGACACCGCCGATACCACCGGCGCCAGCGACGCATTCAACGGCGCGTTGTCCGTCTTCTGGAATCAAGGCATCGAAACCGCCGTCCGTAAGGCATGCGCTGCTGCCGCGCTTTCCATTACCAAAGATGGCGCGCAAAACGGGATGCCTTTCAAAGAAGAATTGGAACAATTCCTCGCCGCGCACAGCTAAATCCATATTCACGTTATCAAACAGTCAAAAGGTCGTCTGAAAACCATCTTCCGGCGTTTCAGACGACCTTTATTTGCCTTTTATATCTTAAAGACAATTGAGCCGCATTATAGTGGATTAACTTTAAACCAGTACGACGTTACCTCGCCTTAGCTCAAAGAGAACGATTCTCTAAGGTGCTGAAGCACCAAGTGAATCGGTTCCGTGCTATCTGTACTGTCTGCGGCTTCGTCACCTTGTCCTGATTTAAATTCAATCCACTATACCGTGTCGTGCGCCAAGTCATGAATGCGTCGGGGAATGGTTAAACCGCCCTGATGGATTTGGCAACCGGCAGTCTGACGGCTACAATATCATGTTAAAAACTTTTCATTTGGGAACGCGCAAAATGTTGGTTCATCCTGAGGCGATGGGCGTCGCCGCATTGGCGGAAAAAATCCGCAAAATCGAAAACTGGCCGCAAAAAGGTATTTTATTTCACGACATTACACCGGTGCTGCAAAGCGCGGAATATTTCCGTCTTCTGGTGGACTTGCTGGTCTATCGCTATATGGGTCAGAAAATCGATGTCGTGGCAGGTTTGGACGCGCGCGGCTTCATCATCGGCGCGGCGCTGGCGTATCAGTTGAACGTCGGCTTCGTCCCCATCCGCAAAAAGGGCAAGCTGCCTTTTGATACCATCTCGCAAAGCTACGCGCTGGAGTACGGCGAAGCAACGGTCGAAATCCACAAAGATGCGGTCAAACCCGGCGCGCGCGTGCTGCTGGTCGATGACTTGGTCGCAACCGGCGGCACCATGCTGGCGGGTGTGGAATTAATCCGCAAACTCGGCGGCGAAGTCGTTGAAGCGGCTGCGATTTTGGAATTTACGGACTTGATCGGCGGCAGCAAAATCCGCGAAAACGGCGTTCCCCTGTTCACCCTGCTGCAAAACGAAGGCTGCATGTAAACTGTGCTCATGCACCAAAGGTCGTCTGAAACAGCCATCCTGCTTTTCAGACGACTTTTTTGTTGTCCCTGATTACGCGGTTAATGTAAATATCGGCTTCAGATTCGGAGAATGCCGCCAAATCGTTTAAAATGCGGTTCTAATTGATTCTAATAAAGATACGGTACGTAATGAACGCACAACGCATATTTTCTCTCTCACTCAGCCTGATCGCCACCGCGATTTTGTCGGCGTGTGCCTCCGAAAACGACACGACTTCATCCAAAGAGCCTGGCTCTTCCCTGACCGAACCCGCCTCCATCCCCGCCCGCCGCGCGGAAGGCGAATCCAAAGTATTGTCCGATTACGGTCAATATCAAGGCGCGCTGGATGCTGCCAAACGCGGCGACGATATGTGGGTGCAACAATTCTTGGCGCAGGCAGGTGACAGCGCGATGGCTGAAAACGTCCGCAACGAATGGCTCAAAAGCCTCGGCGCACGCGGACAATGGGATACGTTCCGCCAAGAAAACAAAAAGCTGAATGCGGCGGGTCGGGTGCAGGAAGTGCAATGTTATGCCGAATTGAGCAGCGGCAGCTACAACATGGCGGCAGAGCTTGTGCGCGTTACCAATAAACTGCCCGCAGGCTGTACCCGCCTGGTCGAAAGCGCGGCATCGGCAGGTCGTCTGAACAGCAACGACGCATGGCGCCGCGTACGCGGATTGTTGAGCAACAGCCAAACCAGCGACGCACGCAGCTTGGCAGCCGCATTGGGCAGCCCGTTTGAAGGCGGCTCGCAAGGTGCGCGCGAATACAGCCTGTTGAACGTCATCGGCAAAGACGCGCGTAAATCCTCTTCCGCAGCTTCTACCTTGTCCGGCATGGAATCCGGCTTAAGCCGCGAACAAAGCAGCTTCGCATGGGGTGTATTGGGACATCACCACGCACAAAACCAAAACATGTCGACTGCGTTGAGCTACTACAACCGCGTTTCCGACCGCAAGCAACTGACCGACGAGCAGTTTGAATGGTACGCCCGCGCCGCCCTGCGCCTGCAACGCTGGAACGAATTGTCCGGCATCATCCAACAAATGCCCGACAAGCTGCAAAAAGACCCGACTTGGCAATACTGGCTGGGTCGCAGCTACGCCGCACAAGGCAACCAAAGCCGCGCTAAAGACATGTACGAAAAAGCCGCCGCAAGCGGACGCAATTTCTACGCCGTCTTAGCAGGCGAAGAACTCGGCCGCCGCGTCAATACCAAAAACAACGTTTCCGACGCCGATAAAAAAGACGTCCGTCGCATGGCAGAAGACGGCGCCATCAGACGCGCGCTGGTTCTGTTTAAAAACAGCCAAAGCAGCAACGATGCCAAAATGCGCCGTCAGGCACAGGCAGAATGGCGTTTCGCCACCCGCGACTTCAACGAAGACAACCTCCTGACTGCCGCGCAAGTCGCCTTTGAAAACCAGTTCTACGATATGGCGATCAACAGCGCCGACCGTACCGAGCGCAAACTCAACTACAACCTGCGCTACCTCTCTCCGTTTAAAGAGACCACCGTCCGTTACGCCTCACAAGCAGGCGTCGATCCTGCTTGGGTTTACGGCCTGATCCGCCAAGAAAGCCGCTTCGTCATGGGCGCGCAATCCAGCGTCGGCGCGCAAGGCCTGATGCAGGTTATGCCCGCCACCGCCCGCGAAATCGCCGGCAAAATCGGCATGAGCAGCAGCGAACTCTACACCATGGACGGCAACATCCGCATGGGTACTTGGTACATGGCAGATGCCAAACGCCGCCTGCAAAACAACGAAGTGATGGCAACCGCAGGCTACAACGCCGGTCCCGGCCGCGCCCGCAACTGGCAGGCTTCTACACCTCTGGAAGGCGCAATTTACGCCGAAACCATCCCCTTCACCGAAACCCGCGACTACGTCAAAAAAGTCATGACCAACGCAACCTTCTACGCCTCCCTGTTCAACGAGCCGCAAACCTCGTTGAAACAGCGTATGGGAACCGTTCCGGACCGTTATTGATTGGTGCGGCTGTATCTGACCAGATTGTTTGACAGATACGGAAGCCAAACTTGAAAAGGTCGTCTGAAAATGTGTTTTCAGACGACCTTTTTAGTGTGGATGCTGATGAAAACTGCAAATCGAAAGCTTAAATCTTCATCGCCCGCTCGCATTCTTGGCAATAGGTCGGTTGCATTGCCCCACCCCAATCCTTCACTGTTACTTGCTGCCGTGTATCAAGCGTTTAGCCACTGAGCGGGAAACACATCACAAAAGGTCGTCTGAAAACCGAAAAATCAATTTTCAGACGACCTTTTGTTATTTCAAACCTTCTCGGTTTAAGCGGCGTTGACTTTGTCTTGGCGGCGCAGCAGGGTAATCAGGTCGCTGATGCGCTGTTTCATGTTGCGGCGGTCGACGATTTGGTCGATAGCGCCTTTCTCCAGCAGGAATTCTGCGCGTTGGAAGCCTTCGGGTAAGGTTTCGCGGACGGTTTGTTCGATAACGCGAGGGCCGGCAAAGCCGATAAGGGCGTTGGGTTCGGCAAGCACGACATCGCCGAGGAAGGCGAAGCTGGCGGATACGCCGCCCATGGTCGGGTCGGTCAGGACGGAGATGAACGGCAGGTGTTTTTCAGTCAGAAGATGCAATGCCGCGCTGGTTTTGGTCATCTGCATCAATGAGTTGACACCTTCCTGCATACGCGCACCGCCTGATGCGGCGACGCAGATAAAAGAGCAGTTGTCGGCTACGGCACGGCGCACGCCTTGGACGAAGCGTTCGCCGACAACGGAACCCATAGAGCCGCCGATAAAGCGGAATTCGAATGCGGCAATCACGACGGGCAGGCCATTCATAAAGCCTTTCATGACGACCATCGCGTCGTCTTCGCCGGTGGCTTTACGCGCGGCGGTCAGGCGTTCGGGGTATTTTTTGCTGTCTTTGAATTTCAGCGGGTCGGTCGGTTTGATATTGGCGGCGATTTCTTCGCGGCCCTCTTCGTCCAGAAGCAAATTGAGGCGTTCGCGCGCAGAAAGCGGGTTGTGATGGTTACACTTTGGGCAAACTCGGTCGTTTTGTTGAAGCTCGGTCGAGTAGATGGTTGCCGAACAGGACGGGCATTTGTGCCACAAACCTTCTGGGACGTTGGACGAGCCTTCATCTTTGCTGCGGTTTTTGATTTTGGGCGGTAGGATTTTGTCTAACCAACTCATGGATGACTCCTTGAAATTCGGGATTCAGACGACCTTTGCGTATGTTTTCGGAAAAGGTCTTAACGGATTGCGTCTTTTAATTCTTTCGCCAACGCGCCGACGGCTTCTGCTTCGCGGCCTGCGTTGTTTTCAATTTCTTTGACGATACGGCTGCCGACGATGACTGCATCGGCAACGGCACCGATTTTGCGCGCGCTTTCGGCGTTGCTGATGCCGAAGCCGACGCCGATCGGGATGTCGATATACTTGCGCAAAAGCTCTATTTTACGCGAAACTTCTTCGGTATCCAAACTTGCCGCGCCGGTAACGCCTTTGAGCGAAACGTAATAGACAAAGCCGCCGGCAACGCGGGCGATGGTTTGGATACGCTCTTCGGTCGTGGTCGGGGCAATCAGGAAAATGCAGTCGATGCCGCGCGCCTTGAGTGCGTCGTGCAGCGGGGTGATGGTTTCGACAGGGGAATCGACGGTCAGTACGCCGTCCACGCCGGCTTCAGCCGCCGCTTGGGCAAATGCTTGATAACCTATTTTGTGAATCGGGTTCAGGTAACCCATCAGGACGACGGGCGTGTTGCCGTTTGTTTCGCGGAAGCGGCGTACGATATTCAATACGTCGTTGAGGGAAACTTTGTTTGCCAACGCACGCTCGGCGGCGCGCTGGATGGTCGGGCCGTCCGCCATCGGGTCGGAAAAAGGAACGCCCAATTCGAGGATGTCGGCGCCGTTTTCAACCAAACTGTGCATCAGCGCAAGCGTGGTGTCGAGATTGGGATCGCCTACGGTGATATAGGGAATCAGGGCTTTTGCGCCGTCAAGTGCGGCAAAGGTTTGCTGGATTCTGCTCATCTTGATTTCTCGTTTCCGTAACGGCTGCTTCAAGCCGGTTTTCATCGAAATAAGTTGGCAAGTATAGCATTGACTGTCTGTTTCGGGCGAAACTGCATGACATTTTCAGTCATTTTTTCATATAGATAAAAGGTCGTCTGAAAATCTTTTCAGACGACCTTTCAAAAACTGGGCAGTCAGACTGCTGCCGCCATGCCGTTTTTCAACCGTTTAATCGCGTTTGTGCTCGATATAGTCTTGGTGTTTGGTTTGCGGATCGGCGCGGGTCACCGTGTATTCGCCTTCGATAATATCACCGTCGTCCTGAGTATGGCGCGCAAAGGTTTGCTGACGGAAAGACTGCATATCCATTTGAGCCGCCGGACGGCCTTTGATCGGCAAAAGCAACAGCAAGGCGATAATGGTGGACACAAAGCCCGGACTTAACAGCAAAATTGCAGCGACGGTATAGCGTATCGGCCACAGCAGCTGATACATGGAAACGTTTTCACCGCTGCGGATGGTCGCACCCGCCAGCAAAATACCGGACAGCCCCGTATGGCGCAGCATCATCGTGCCGCCGATAAAGCTGACAATCATCAGCAGGAAAGCGAATCCGCCGCCCAGCCAATCCGCCACCCAAACGATAGACATAATTTCCAAAAACAATAATATTAAAAAACCCACACCGAAATACTGCATTTCTGCTCCTTTAAATTCCAAACCCGCTTCATGCCGCGCAAGCCGACACGTTTAGTCGCAATTTCAATATATCTTATTGAATCTTTTTGGATATCACAAACCGACATTTTACGCTTACCGAATAGCCGGTTTCCCTTAACATAAAGATAATGCGCCCTACTTTCAAGGCGGCGGAATGTGAAAAACCGTAAGGTTTCGACACATTTTTTCAGACGAGGTCGTCTGAAACGGCTCGCGCCTTTATAGCAACTTCTTGATATCGTTTTCGATTTCTTTCGGCGCTACGCTGGGTGCAAAACGCGCTGTCACTTCGCCTTCACGATTAATCAGGAATTTGGTGAAATTCCAGCGGATATCGCCCGCTTGATGTTTGCTGCCCAATGCCGCTAGCCGCAACACTGCTTCTTTCAGCATATGCCCGCCCCTGTCCTGCGGCTGCTGCGCTTTCAAATACGCATAAAGCGGCGATGCGGATGCACCGTTTACATCGATTTTTTCAAAGATTTTGAACGCAGTACCAAATTTTGTCTGACAGACGGAAACAATTTCCCGACTGCTCTCCGGCGCCTGTCCGCGAAATTGGTTGCACGGAAAATCCAATATTTCCAAACCTTGCCCGCAGTACCGCTCATAAAGCCGCTGCAATGCCGTATATTGCGGCGTCAATCCGCAGCGCGTGGCGGTATTGACGATCAGCAGCACTTTGCCGCGGTAAACACTCAGGGAAACCGGATTACCCTGCGCATCGTTTAATGTAAAGTCGTAAATATTCATCTTGTCCATTCGATAAGTTCAGGGAAACAAGTCAGGAGACATCATCTGAAATTTGAGCTATATCTTTCATTTTGATCGATGATTTTTATAGTATTTCAATAAAGACATCATTTCTTTTGCCCTCTTTTTTCCATGCCGTTCGTCAGTGACAAAATCTTCTGCCTTATTGCCCAATTCATTTTTGATGTTCGGGTTTGCGCCGTTTGCCAAAAGTATTTCGAGTATCGCTACATTGCCGTTGAAACAGGCGTTTTGGACGGGCGTAAAACCCATTTCGCCCTGTTTGTTGACATCCGCGCCATGTTGAATCAGCAATAAGATATCTTCGTAGGCTTGGTTGATGACTGCCAAATTCAGCAATGTTTCGTCCATAGTACCCACATCATGCACGGAGGCAATACAGGAACGCGAGGAGAAAGCCAAGTGATTTTGATATTTGGCGAACAGATTGGTCAGTTTTTGATCCATTATTTATCCTGAAACGATGTTGCTTGAGATACGGATATATAGTGGATTAAATTTAAATCAGGACAAGGCGACGAAGCCGCAGACAGTACAGATAGTACGGTAAGGCGAGGCAACGCCGTACTGGTTTAAAGTTAATCCACTATATTTTCAGACGACCTTTTTCAGACGACCCCTATAAACCTGCGCTATTGTTTTTATGATTTATCGTCAACCCATATGAAAAAACACCGCTTTCGCAAGCGGTGTCCGGTAAAGCAGCAATTATTTGCGCAGACCCAAGCGGGTGATCAGGGTGCGGTATGTATCAGGTTGAGTACGGCGCAAGTAAGACAACAGACGGCGACGTTGGCTGACCATTTTCAACAGGCCGCGACGGCTGTGGTGGTCTTTAGGGTTGGCTTTGAAGTGGGGAGTCAGGTCGTTGATACGGAAAGTCAACAGAGCGACTTGTACTTCAGAAGAACCGGTATCGCCTTCTTTACGTTGGAAATCTTTAACAATTTGTGCTTTTTGTTCTACGGTCAATGCCATGATGGATAACTCCGAAAAATAAAAGAACCGTCATTCGTAAAAACTCGGGCTCGGACAAGTTTGACGAGCCAAAAACCCGTTCAAACTCCTGAAGTCTTTTTGTAAAGACGGGCGGATTATGCCACAGTTTGGACGGTTTTGCACGATTAAATCCCGCCTTCAGGCTTTGTTTTATCAAGACTGTGGTTTTCAGACGACCTTGCCGCCCTAGAAACTACTCCCCCGCCACGGTCATGCTCTCAATCAGCACCGAACCGATTTTGTTGGAAGAGCGGCGTAGCGCATCGTTGGCAGTGCCGACGATGCCGAGGTACATATCCTGCAAGCGACCGGCGATGGTGATTTCTTGGACGGGGTGGCTGATGATGCCGTTTTCCACCCAAAAACCCGCCGCGCCGCGCGAGTAGTCGCCCGTGATGGTGTTCACGCCCTGCCCCATCAGTTCGGTAACCAACAATCCGGTACCCATTTCTTTCAGCAAATCAGACTGCGTTTCATGTGTATGGTTCAAATAAAGGTTGTGCGCGCCGCCGGCGTTGCCCGTGGTCTGCATACCGAGTTTTCTCGCGCTGTAACTGCTGAGGAAATAGCCTTCAACAATGCCGTCTCGGATGACGAAACGCGGCTGCGTGGCGACGCCTTCGGAGTCGAAATAGGTGCTGCCGAAGGCGCGGGGAATGTGCGGCTCTTCGCGCAGGCTGAGGAAATCGGGCAGGACTTTTCTGCCTATGCTGTCAATCAGGAAACTGCTTTGGCGGTAGAGCGCGCCGCCGCTAAGTGCGCCGACGAGGTGTCCGATAAGGCCGCCTGCGACGGTGGTATCGAAGAGGATGGGATAGCTGCCCGTCGGGATGCTGCGGCTGTTCAGACGACGTAAGGTGCGTTCGGCGGCGGTTTTGCCGATTTGCTCGGGGCTGTCCATATCTTGATGGCGGCAGGCGGCATCGTACCAGTAGTCGCGCTGCATGCCGTTTTCATCGGCAGCGACGATGCTGCACGAAATGCTGTGGCGCGTGCCTTGTTGGTGGGCGGTGAAGCCGTGGGTGTTGCCGTAAACGTATTGGTAATGTCCGGTCTGAACGCCTGCGCCTTCGGAATTTTCGATGCGTTCATCTGCGCTCAGGGCAGCTTGTTCGCATTGTTTTGCCAACTCAATGGCGGCTTCCGTGCTTAAATCCCATTCGTGGTAACGGTCGAGGTCGCCGACGTGTTGCGCCATCAGTGAAGCATCTGCCAGACCTGCACAATCGTCTTCGGCAGTGTAGTGGGCGATGTCGATGGCAGCTTTGACGGTGTCTTGCAGAGCTTGTTCGGAGAAGTCGGCGGTGCTGGCGCGACCTTTGCGCTTGCCGACATAAACGGTAATATCCAGCGATTTGTCTTGCTGGAACTCGATTTGTTCGATTTCGCCCAGCCGTACGCTGACGCTTTGTCCGATGGATTCGCTAAAGTCGGCTTCGGCAGCCGCTGCGCCCATGTTTTTTGCCAAATCCAAGGCGTGTCCGCATAAGCCGGTCAGCTCGGAGGCAGTGTGGTTAAACAGCATAAAAGGTTTCCTGACAGAGGTTTGCGGCATTTTAACCGTTTTCAGACGACCTCGGCAAAAATACCGCCACAGAAGATATAGTGGATTAAATTTAAATCAGGACAAGGCGACGAAGCCGCAGACAGTACAAATAGTACGGAACCGATTCACTTGGTGCTTCAGCACCTTAGAGAATCGTTCTCTTTGAGCTAAGGCGAGGCAACGCCGTACTGGTTTAAATTTAATCCACTATAAAAGGTCGTCTGAAAACGCCGTTTCAACAGGGCGTTGACGTGAAACCTGCTCGAACGTGCTAAAATACCCGAAACAAAATTAAAGGTTTATCAAAATGTTTGAAAACGAAGACGAATGGGTCAGCAAAACCCAAATGAAAAAGCAGATGAACGATTTGCAGGCTTTGGGTATGGAGTTGACCAAACTCTCGACCGATACGCTGAAAAAAATCGGCTTGGACGAAGACTTGTACGAAGCCGTCGTTACCTACAAAAAAATCACCTCCAACGGCGCGCTCAAACGCCAAAGCCAATTCATCGGCAGGCTGATGCGTGACACCGACCCCGCACCCATCGAAGCCTTCCTCGCCAAACTGCGCGGCGAAAATACCGCCCACAACGCCTTCTTGCAACGCGTCGAACAAGCCCGCACGCGCCTCTTGGCAGACGACAACGCGCTTACCCAGTTTATGGCGGACTTCCCCCACGCCGACGCAGGCAAATTGCGCACCTTAATCCGCAACACGAAAAAAGAGCAGGAACAAAACAAACCGCCGAAAAACTTCCGTGCCCTCTTCCAAGAAATCAAATCCGTCATGGAAGGCGGTCAGCCTGACGATTCGGAAGAAATGCAGGACTGGGAAGAATAAATATCGAGGTCGTCTGAAAACAGGGTTTGGGTTCTGCAAATCCTACCGCCTGTTTTCAGACGACCTTTTCAAATTTCATATAATCTTATTAAAATATATCGTCATTTTTCAGACATCCCTTTAACAATAAAACAAACCAACCTTTTCAAGGACTACACTTATGAAACTTCGCCTTACCCTCACTGCCCTCCTCGTCTTATCATTAAACGGCTGCCTAACTGAACAACTGTGGCAAGAGGATAAAAAAGTAGAAAAAATCACTTTTCATCCGATTACTTCCGACCAAGTACATTCTTTCGGTATCGTCAACAAAGACAATGACCAACTTGAAAAAGGCAGCATCGTCATGATGGGCGAAAAATACTGGTTCGTCATTAATGCCAAAGATTCAAAAGACCTGACGCCCATCCTCAATGTCAAACTCGACAAAAAATTCCAAATTGCCGATGCTAAAAAATACAAAAAAGACCTCAAAGCCCTGCCTGTTGTGGTCAACAATGAAAAAGAAGCCGATTTCACTACCGATTTCTGCCTACGCTACGATACTCAAAAAGCTGATGAAATCGCCAAACTGAAAAACCTGTCATTTGAAACCGGCAAAGGTAAAAACAACACTGTCTACCACCGCTGTGTTCACGCCAAAGGCAAATACTACGCCACCCCGAAAAACCTGCCTGCTGACTACAAATTTGAACAAAGCATTCCTGTCTCCATCGGCTATACCACTTCTCGCGTATACACCAGTCCGGTGAAAGTAGTAGGTACTCTGTTGATAACGCCGCTGACGCTCACTGTTGACGCCCTTACCCCAGTACTGTTCATTCCTGCCATGATGACAGGCGGCGGCTTTACCCCAAGCTTTTAATAAACTCGTTACGCCTGTTTTCAGACGACCTTTCCGTCCTTGAATACATAAAATATATTCCACACACCATGCCCGTCAAAATCCAAACCCGCCCCGTCAACCAAAACGTCCTCGATGATTTGCTCACCGCCGGTGCCGATCCTTTAATCGCCCGGCTGTGCGCCTCGCGCGACGTGCAGAGTCCTGCCGAGTTGGACGACAAACTCGCCGGCCTCCTGCCTTATCAATCGCTGACGAATTGCGAAGCCGCCGCCCGCCGTCTGGCGGATGCCATCGAGCGCAAGGAAAAAATTCTGATTGTCGCCGACTATGATGCCGACGGCGCGACCGCGTGTTCCGTCGGCATAAGCGGCTTGGCGGCGATGGGCGCGGCGGTGGATTTCCTCGTACCCAATCGCTTCGAACATGGCTACGGCTTGACGCCCGAGCTTGCCGAAATCGCCGCCGCGCAAGGCGTGGATTTGCTGATTACAGTCGACAACGGCATCGCCAGCATCGCAGGCGTGGCGCGGGCGCAGGAATTGGGTTTGGACGTGATCGTTACCGACCACCACCTGCCCGCTGAAACCGTACCCGACTGCATCATCGTCAATCCGAACCAAAAAGGCTGCGGCTTCCCCAGCAAAAGTCTGGCGGGCGTGGGCGTGATTTTTTATGTATTGATGGCGTTGCGTGCCGAATTGCGCCGCCGCGATTATTTTTCAGACGACCTTAGAGAACCGAATCTGGGCGAACTTTTGGATTTGGTCGCACTCGGCACCGTCGCCGATGTCGTTCCCCTCGACCACAACAACCGTATCCTCGTGTCGCAAGGTTTGAAACGGATGCGTTCCGGCAAAATGCGGCCCGGCATCCGCGCCTTGTTTGAAGTGGCGCGGCGCGACTGGCGCAAAGCGCAGCCTTTCGATATGGGTTTCGCACTGGGTCCGCGCATCAACGCCGCCGGACGGCTCGACGATATGTCGGTCGGCATCGCCTGCCTGTTGGCGCGCGACGACGCAGAAGCGCAGACATTGGCGGCGCAGTTGAACGACCTCAATATCGAACGCCGCGAAATTGAGCAATCCATGCTGCAAGACGCGCTGAACGCCTTTCCCGAAACACTCCCTTCAGGTCAGACGACCCTAGTCGCCTACCGCGACGACTTTCATCAAGGCGTGGTCGGCATCGTCGCCAGCCGCCTCAAAGACCGCTTCTACCGCCCGACCATCGTGTTCGCCCCCGCGGACAACGGCGAAGTGCGCGGTTCGGGGCGTTCCATTCCCAATCTGCACCTGCGCGACGCTTTGGATTTGGTGTCCAAACGCCACCCCGATTTGATTTTAAAATTCGGCGGACACGCGATGGCGGCGGGCTTGAGCATACTCGAACACAACATTCCCGCGTTTCAGACGGCCTTTGAAGAAGCCGTGCGCGAAATGGTGTGCGAAGACGATTTGTCGCAAACTTTCATCACCGACGGCAGCCTGAAAGCCTGCGACATCACGCTGGAACAGGCGCAAAACCTCGCCCGCCACGTTTGGGGACAAGGCTTCGCGCCGCCGAGCTTTACCGACGAGTTTCACGTCATCCGCCAGCAGCCTTTGGGCGCGGAGGGTAAACACAAAAAAGTCTGGCTGCAAAAAGATGGCTACGAATTTGAAGCCATGTTCTGGCGGTGCAGCGAAGACATCCCCGAATACATCCGCACGGTTTACCGCCCCGTGGCAAACGAGTGGCGCAATCAGATGGAATTGCAGCTTTACATCGACTATTGGGAAGCCGCTTAAGGTTTATACAAGCAAAGGTCGTCTGAAACCGAAAATCGGGTTTCAGACGACCTTTTATTTAGGGCAGATAATTGTGCATTAATTTGAAATATTATCCGTTTCCGATGATAGCTCACCCGCACAACTTGTATTTAAATTTCAAAAAAGCAGCTTTATCCGCATGATCAAAACCAGCCGACCGAAAGAAAACAAAATCAAAAATCACCCTTCTATTCAAACACTTTAGACGCAATTTGTGATGAATCAAACTTCCTGACAGATAAACCCGCGATTGCTTGTCAGTCGGTAGATTTTAAAACATAATGCTTACGCGCCTAAGTATTGGAGTTTTACTACAAATAAATGATGGGTAAACCGTACGCAGCGCAGCAGTTCCAACCGATCAACTCAAAGCAAGGAAGGCCTAAAATGAAAGTAACCAGTTTCGGCGAAGTGTTGTGGGACGATTTTCCAAGCGGCAAAGTGTTGGGCGGTGCGCCGCTGAACGTTTTGGTCCGTTTGCAATCCTTCGGAGTCGATACCGCCATCATCAGCCGTCGCGGCGATGATGCCGACGGAGAAGAGCTGCTGCGACAAATCAAAGCGAAAAACGTCAATACCGACCTGCTGCAAGTGTGCAAAGAATGTGATACCAGCCTTGTCAAAGTCATCTTGGACAAATGCGGCAGCGCGTCATACGAAATCGTATATCCCTGCGCTTGGGACCGCATCGTCATCGAAGATGCCGCCTTGCAACGTGTCGCCGAATCCGATGCCTTCGTGTTCGGCAGCCTCGCCACCCGCGACGAGATTTCCCGTGCGGCATTAGACAAACTGATGGAAAAAGCCAAATTCAAAATCTTTGACGTCAATCTGCGCAAACCCCACTACGACACCGACCGCCTGCTTGCCACCATAAAGCGTGCGGATATGCTCAAACTTAATGACGACGAATTGTACGAACTGTCCGCAGTTTACGGCTCGCCCTACCACAGCATCGAACAAAACATTACCTACCTCACTCAGCTGACCGGCGCAAAAATCATCTGCGTCACCTTGGGCGGACACGGCGCGGTTTTATACAAAGACGGCGAACTCTACCGCCACTGCGGCTTCCGCATCAAAGTTGCCGATACAGTCGGCTCAGGCGACAGCTTCTTGGCAGGACTGACTTACAAACTGCTCAACAATGCCGAGCCGCAAGAAGCCATTACCTTCGCCTGCGCACTCGGCGCCCTAGTCGCCTCCAGACACGGCGCGACGCCCGACATTTCCTTACAGGAAATCGAAAGCTTCATGAATCCGGCTTGATGTTTGCCATCAAAGGATGTCACAACGAAAGGTCGTCTGAAAACGGAAAATCTATTTTCAGACGACCTTTTATATAGCCAATTTACTCTTCAAAATAAAGGCTTACGTTTAAGCCTGTTCTTCAGGCTGTTTACCAAACCGTCACAAACTGGTTCAAATCGGTATTCTTTGCGCCGCCACCCTCTTCAGTCGGCGAACCGACCATCATCAGCCCGATGATTTTATCTTTGTCTTCACAACCAAACGCTTCGCGTAAGAGCGGGCTGTTGACCCACATTCCAGTAATCCACACATTGTCAAAGCCTTGTGCGGACGCGGCAAGCTGCAGCCCGTAAGCAGCGCAGCCCGCACTCAGCATTTGTTCCCACTCGGGCTTGGGTTTCGCCACTTCGCGGTTGGGCACAAAAGTCACGCCGATCACCATAGGCGCCATATTGCCGACTTTCTCGGCTTTTTTCATCGCATCATCGCCAAAATTCAACTCGGTAACCGTTTGGCGCAACAATTCGCGGAAACGTTGCAAGCCTGCCTCGCTTTGAATGACGGTAAAACGAAACGGACGCATATTGCCATGGTCGGGAACCTGCGTAGCCGCTTGCAGCATATATTCGAGCTGTTCCGCATTCGGCGCGGGGGCGGTAAGTTTTTTAGACGAGCGACGTGTGGTCAAAAGTTGTAAAGCATCCATATTTTATCTTTCAATTCATTTGAAACAACGGAATCCATCTTATTAAACAGGATTCCTTGTGGAACCATCAAAACGATACAGGCTATATTCGGAAAATACTGCGACAGACGGTGCAAACCGATTGGCTAATACTTAACGCTTTTGCAAGCCATTTTCTTCAACCCGGCACAGAGCAAAGCCGTACCTGCTCGAAACAAACCCTCTATATAGCACAAAGCCGGTTTGAATGCCATGTTTGATGGCTCAACAAAAAGGTCGTCTGAAAACCTGTTGCCAAGTTTTCAGACGACACCTTTAAATCGCAATCATAACCATCAGACCACGACTTCTTCTTTCTTCTTCACTTCCTTCGCGATATTGTCGCGGCTCAGGCCGAACATCAGCAAGAGCGGGCTGGCGACCAATACCGAAGAGTAAATACCGAACACAATACCGATGGTCAATGCCATTGAGAAACCGTGCAACGCTGCGCCGCCGAACACCAGCATGGAAACGACCATTGCTTCGGTAGAGCCGTGGGTGATGATGGTACGGCTCATGGTGGCGGTAATCGCATTGTCGATGACTTGCGGAACGGTGTGTCCGCGCATGCTCGGTTTGCGGAAGTTTTCACGGATACGGTCGAAGACGACGACGGATTCGTTCACGGAATAACCCAATACGGCAAGGATACCCGCCAAGACGGTCAGTGAAAATTCCCATTGGAAGAAGGCGAAGCAGCCCAAAATAATCACGATGTCGTGCATATTCGCGATAATGGCGGATACGGCGAAACGCCATTCAAAGCGCATCGACAGGTAAACGATGATACCCGCCACGACGAAGCCCAATGCCATCAGACCGTTGGTGACCAACTCTTCACCGACCTGCGGGCCGATAAATTCAACTTGGCGCAGAGTAACGTCAGGCTGCTCTTTTTTCAGCAAGTCCATCACTTGATTGGAAAGCTGCGCTGAAGTTACGCCTTCTTTGTTGGGCAGACGAATCATAATGTGTTTGTTCGTACCCAACGCCTGAACTTGAACCTCACCCATTTTCAGGGTATCGAGTTTTTCACGGGTTTTATTGACGTCCACGCCCTGTTGATATTGCACTTCCATCACGGTACCGCCGGTAAATTCGACGGAGAAGTTCAAACCTTTGGTAACGAGGAAGAATACGGCGGCAATAAAGGTTACCAACGAAATAAAGGTCGTCAGTTTGCCGTAGCTCATAAACGGGATGTCGCGTTTGATTTTAAAGAGTTCCATGTCTTACTCCTTGCCAGCCGCTGTTTCGGCTTTGGGTTTCCATACTGCGCCGATGGAAATATTCTGCAATTTGCGGCGGCGTCCGTACCATAAGTTAACCAAGGCGCGGAAGACTACGACGGATGAGTACATCGAAGTCAGGATACCCAGACAGTGTACGACGGCAAAACCGCGGACCGGGCCGGAACCGAATACCAAGAGGGCGATACCGGCAATCAGCGAGGTCAGGTTGGAGTCGACGATGGTTGCCCATGCGTGTTGGAAACCGAGGTTGATTGCCTGTTGAGGCGGCACGCCCTCGCGCAATTCCTCACGGATACGTTCGTTAATCAATACGTTGGAGTCAATCGCCATACCCAGAGTCAACGCCAATGCGGCAATACCGGGAAGCGTCAGCGTTGCCTGCATGGCAGACAAAATACCGACCAAGAACAAGATGTTGGTACTCAGGGCGATGGTCGAGAAGAAACCCATCAAGCGGTAGTAAACCACCATAAACAAGGCAACGGCGGCAAAGCCCCACAAGGTGGAATTGAAACCTTTTTCAATGTTTTCTTTACCCAAAGACGGGCCGATGGTGCGCTCTTCCACGATTTGCATCGGTGCAGCGAGCGAACCGGCACGCAGCAACAAAGAAGTATCATTGGCTTCCGCCTGCGTCATGCTGCCGGAAATTTCCACGCGTCCGCCGGTAATGGCAGAGCGGATAACTGGTGCGGTAACCACTTCGGATTTGCCTTGATCGATCAACACCATCGCCATGCGTTTGCCGACGTTGGCGGCGGTCAATTCACCAAAAATACTGCCGCCTGCGCTATCCAAGCTCAGACTGACTGCTGGAGCACCCATTTGGTCGAAACTTGGTTGTGCGTCGTTAATATTGTCACCGGTCAGTTCAACTTGTTTGTTGATCAGCAAGGTTTGTGGATGATCACCACTACTGGACAACAGCTCGAAACCGCTCGGAACATTGCCTTCCAAAGCCTCGCGCACTTTGACAGGGTCGTCTTCTACCATACGCACTTCCAAAGTCGCGGTACGGCCGATAATATCTTTTGCTTTAGCAGTATCTTGCACACCCGGCAGCTGCACGACGATGCGGTCGAGGCCGGATTGCTGGATGACAGGTTCAGCCACGCCCAGCTCGTTGACACGGTTATGCAAGGTGGTGATGTTTTGTTTCACCGCATCAGAGCGTACTTTGTTAATCGCTTCTTCGGATAATGTCAGCGTGATGTTATTGCCATCAGCGTTCAAATTTGCCTCAGGGAAAAGCTGACGCAGCTTAGGCATGGCTTTTTGTACGTCGGCAGCGTCCTGCATCGGAACAATCAGACCGTTTTCAATCTGACGGACGGTACCGGTACGGATTTTTTCACGGCGCATTTCGCGACGGATGTCGCCTGAATAACGTTCAAACGTTTTCTGCATCGCAGCTTTCATGTCCACCTGCATGGTGAAATGAACGCCACCGCGCAAGTCCAAGCCTAAGAACATCGGATTGGCGCCGATTTTGGCCATCCATTCGGGGCTGTCTGCCAGCAGGTTGAGCGCAGTAATGTAGCCATCGCCCAAAGTGTTTTCGATGACATCGCGGGCTTTAAGCTGGGTTTCAGTATCTTTGAAACGTACTTTCAGCGAGTTGTTCGCGACAAACATCCCGTCGGTCTGAATACCTGCCTGCTTCAGCGCGGCATCGACTTTGGACTGGGTCTGTTCGTTGATAACGATGGCTTGTCGGTTGGTTGATACCTGTACTGCAGGCGTTTCACCGAAAAGGTTGGGCAGCGAATACACTACAGCAACCAAAATCGAGCACGCAATCAGCAGGTATTTCCATAAAGGATAACGGTTCATGGTAAACCTTCGATTTATTATGAAGACAAACAGCCGCGCTCAGTTTTCCGAGGCGGCTCTTGGCAAAAATACGGATTACTCAGCTTTGGCGGCAATCGCGTTACGTTCCACTTCGACTTCGATTTTTGCACCTTGACCGATGTCTACGGTGAAAAACTGTTCGCCGACTTTGGTAACACGGCCTTTGAAGCCTGCTGCCAAAACAACCTTATCACCGACTTTCAGATCGGCAAGCATGGCTTGGTGTGCTTTGAATTTCTTTTGTTGGGGACGCATGATCAGGAAGTAGAACACCACCATAATCAGCACTAAAGGGGCAAATTGGGCCACAGTTTGATTCATAATTCGTCCGTTTTCTAAGAGATTAAAATTAAGTAAAACACCGCTTGCGGCAGAAAAAAGCATTGGTACAGCCGCAAAATTAAGCTATTCTAAAGGTCGTCTGAAAAATTTCCAAGCCTTTCCCTATTTATTAACCATATTTATCATGTCAGGTCGTCTGAAAATGAAGTTTCAACGACATTCAAAACCTGACTCCTTCCCACCAACGACAGGCCCCGCGCCCTTTTCCTCATGAAAAAACTCATTCGACGACTGCGTACGCGCCTACGCCGCCTTTTGGGTAAAAATGCGCGCACGGTCTGGATTTCTCATCCCGTTTTTGCGCAACACCAACCCGGTGCAGGTCATCCCGACTCACCCGAACGCACTGCCGTTATCGAGGCGGAACTCAAACGCCAGGATATTTGGCGGCATCTGCAAACTGCCGAAGCCGAAGAAATCAGCGATGCCCGCCTCGCCTTGGTTCATCCGCGCAAATACCTGCGCTCACTCGAAGCCTGCCTACCCCAGCCGGACAAAATCTACCGTCTCGACGGCGACACCGTCATGAGTCATGGTTCGCTCAAAGCTGCCCGTCACGCCGCAGGTGCTGTCGTTCAGGCGGTGGACATGGTAATGAATAAGAAAGCATGGCACGCCTTTTGCGCCATCCGCCCCCCCGGACACCACGCACACAGCGACAAAGCCGGCGGTTTCTGCCTACTGAACAATGTCGCCGCAGGTGTCATGCACGCCATCGCCGAATATCGACTCCAACGCATCGCCGTCATCGACTTTGACGTCCATTACGGCGACGGCACAGCGGAAATCTTCAAAGACGATCCGCGCGTCCTGTTTATGAACCTTTTTGAAACCGACCTCTTCCCATTCCCTGAAACCAACCATTCTGCCAACAGCACCAATATGTTGCACCTGCCTTTTGCATCCAATACCGGCAGCCGCGTCTTTCGTACCACCGTACGCGAACAATGGTTGAACAAACTGACCTCATTCAAACCCGAACTGGTCTTCCTGTCCGCAGGTTTCGACGGACACAAACAAGACGAAACAGGTCGTCTGAACTTGCACGAAGCCGATTTCGCTTGGTTGACACACAAAATCATCCAAGCCGCTCCAAGTTGTCCCGGCAGAATCGTTTCCGTACTGGAAGGCGGCTACACGCTCGAGCCTTTGGCAAAATCCGCTGCAGCCCATATCGGTGTCTTAGCAGGATTACCCAAAGCGGACTATGTTGCTGCCTATCAAAAGCATTTGAAACGTGGGCAAAAGAAAGAAAATACAGGCACTGTAAGCACCAAAGGTCGTCTGAAAACAGAAATCAGGTTCTAACTTGGTTTAAGGCACACTTTAGAAATATGAATAAATCGGTCTAATCGATCCGAACGTTCAACGCTTTCGACCTTGACACTAAATCAGATATGGCAAACCAAGAAAAAAACCTCTGTCAGACAGAGGTTTTTTATTTTTTCAGAAACCGGATTATTTCAATTTGGTTTCTTTGTAGATAACGTGTTTACGGGCAACAGGGTCAAATTTTTTGATTTCCAGTTTGCCGGGCATAGTGCGTTTGTTTTTGGTAGTGGTGTAGAAGTGACCAGTACCTGCACTTGACTCCAGTTTGATTTTATCGCGCATTGCAGTAATCCTTAATTAACAGTTTAAATTAAGCTTCGCCGCGAGCACGCAAATCAGCCAATACGACATCAATGCCTACTTTATCAATGGTACGCAATGCAGCGTTAGAAACGCGCAGGCGAACCCAGCGGTTTTCACTTTCTACCCAGAAACGACGTGATTGCAAGTTAGGCAAAAAACGACGTTTGGTTTTGTTGTTGGCGTGTGATACGTTGTTGCCAGACATCGGGCGCTTACCGGTCACTTTGCAAACTCGTGCCATGGTTAGTCTCCAAACTTCTAAAATAGTAAAACGTGATTTATACCATAAAAAGCAGCGTTCATTCAAGCTGTTTGATGAAAAAACGATTGTTTTCGAGAATGAGCCTCTCCAATGTTGTTTTCAGGGAACGCTGTTTCTTAAAACGTAATGGGTGCGAATTATAGCGGATTTTTCCATCGAATACATTTATTTATCCCCCCTCCCCCAGCAATATCAAGCATGGGGCAAAAGCAAGTTGTAAAAATGTTGATGCAGATAGTCCGTATCAATTCCACCAAACATCAAAAAAGGTCGTCTGAAATTTTTCAGACGACCTTTTTTTCAAGCAAATCCCATCAGTCCAACTGTGCAACGGATACCGGCAAACCGCGTATTGCGGCAAGCATGGTATTGGCAGTTTTCTGCTGTTGGCGGAACGCTGCCATATTGGTAGGCGTCAGTTTCGGAGTCGGCAATGCAACTGTCGTCGGATTGACCGGCTGACCGTTCACGCGTGCTTCGTAGTGGAGGTGCGGGCCGGTCGAGCGTCCGCTTGTACCGACGAAGCCAATCACTTCGCCTGCCCGGACATTACCTTCCGCCGGCGTAAATGCACTCATGTGGCCATAAAGTGTCTCGACGCCATTAGAGTGTCTAATCATGACGGTATTACCATAACCGCCTTTCCAGCCTTTGAAGGTAATCACACCGTCGGCAGAGGCTTTAATCGGTGTGCCTGTTGGTGCGGCATAGTCAATACCTGTATGCATACGGACGGTATGCAAGACGGGGTGAACTCGGTAGCCAAACGGCGAGGAAATACGGGTATAGACAACCGGCTCGATGTTGAATCCCTCTTTCTGCTGGAGCGATTTACCGTTTTGATCATAATAGCTGCCGCTCTCTTCGTCGCCTTTGCCTTGGCTGTAATAATAAGCCTGATAGGTTTTTCCGCCTTTGACAATTTCAGCCGCCAGAATATCGCCGGTACCCATTTGCTGGCCGCGGAAATACATATTGTTGTACAGAAGACGCACAACATCGCCTTCCTGCAATTCTTCCAAACTCAATACGTCAGAGAAAATTTCGCTTAGCGACTCGCGGATTTCAACCGGTATTTCAGCCTGCGCCATCGCGCCGCGTGCGGAAGTTCGCACAACAATAGAGCGCAAAGTCGGCATGACTTTCATGTCTACTTCAGAAGTAGACAGCTGCCATTTGCCTTTGACTTTTTCCAACGCGACAAGGTTTCGTTCCAATTCTTCATCGGTAAAGAATTGCACGTCCGTTACCTGACCTGATGAATCGACACGGATGTTGACGGATTGGTTGGCGCGCAAATGCTGCATATTTTGATCTGCGCTGTTTTTCGCCATGATTTGTTTGATGTCGGTCTGCGCTACGCCCATACGCGCCAAAACGTCGGCAAGGGAGTCGCCCTGTTGGACAACTTCCTGCGCCCAATAGCTGGACTGGAAATTATTGGTTTCAACATAAACGGCGGGCAATTCCTCAGAAATCCGCTCCAACGCAATGCCTTGAGGATTGGAAACCGGCTCAGTGACCGCATAGGCAGTCATTACTCCTGACACAGGCAGCAGGATGCCCAACAACGACCAACGTACGGGTTTGTTGTGCCAGAAACGGCGCATGAATGAAAATCGAGTTGTTTTAGTCACGCATTATCCTTCGATGCGGTAATAATCACTCTACCACCGCATTTCTTATGTCATTTGAAATTATTGAGTTTAATTGTTTATCTTATCAACCGTGTTTACGGTCTCTCCCAGACAATATATATACCAAGTGAATAAAATAAACAATCAAATTTACTCAGAACCGAGCATGATTATCGGGGCTATTCTTTTGATTTACACCCCTTTTTTCTGAAATTTACGAGAACTTGATTATAACATATGCACACTTCCAACTCAAAAACGCTATCCATCATCCTGCCTGATAATGACATTGGTTATTTTGAGTATGTTGTATTTTCTCGCGTAAAATAAGCTTTTTCCGTTCTGACGACTGCCATGAATCTGACGCTTGCCCTCCCCTCTCTCAACCGTCAAAAAGATGAGACACTTCCTCCTCTCCCGCTTCCTGCGTTTAACCAAATCTTGCGATATGGATTATTACATAAACAAGAAATGAAGCCGTCTGATTTTTATCGCCGATATTTATGGAAGGGAAGCTTGTTGGCGCAAGTCAAAGAGCTGATGGGGATTTCACCGCATCAGGCGGCTGCGTTTGCCAGCCCGATATGGCAGCAAATGGGATTGCACCAAGTCAGCGTAGTCAACGGCGAACATCTGCACATCACTAAAGAAGAAGCGGCTCAATTATGTTTGGAGCTGTCTGAGTTTTACAGCAAAGAAGGTTGGCAGTTTTTAGCGGTACGTCCTGATTTATGGTTGCTCACTCTGCCATCGGAATGCGATTGGGGGATTGCGCCGGTCTTGGATATCTACGGGCAAATCGGATCGGCTGACCAAGCGAATGGAAAAGATACTTTGCAATGGCTGGGAATGCAGACTGAAATTCAAATGTGGCTGCATCAACACCCACTCAACACCGTCCGCATTCAAAACGATACACCCGCAATCAACGGCCTTTGGCTGTGGCAGGATTTGACGGGGCTGCGTTCTGCGGACTTAATCGCTTCCGACAGCATCTGGGCGCAATTTTCAGACGACCTCAGCTTGGATGCGCCTTATGATTTTCAGGCTTGGCTGGATGCGGTTGATGAATCGGGTATTCGCCCTGCCAACCCTGTTATCTTTCTAGACGACTTGGCAATTACGGAACAAACGGGCGATATTCAGACATACCAAGAGATTTTAGAAAGTTGGGAAACCCGCTGGTTTGCCCCACTTTGGCAGGCAGTCTCTGAAGGTCGTCTGAAAAAACTATCTATCAGTACCGACGGAGAAAACGGTGGCACTTTACACATCACGCCGTTTTCAAAATGGAAATTCTGGCACCCGAAAAAAACATTTACCGGCAGATGGTGACGAGCCCGCACTACCTCGCCGCCCTGTTTATAGAAACACCAATAACGTTTACAATACGCGACCATTCCACTACTCGCACCAACCGCCCATGAAAATCCGACTCGGTCAGCACAATGCACCTGATTTTCCGCAAGGAGCGACCGTCACCATCGGTAATTTCGACGGCGTACACCTCGGTCACAAACACATTCTGCAAAAACTCAAAAACGAAGCCGATTCGCGCAACCTTCCCGTTATCGTCGTCATTTTCGAGCCTCAACCCAAAGAATTTTTCTCCCGAAAAGCAGGCTTTACGCCCCCATGCCGCATTGCTCCCTTGCGCACCAAACTCGAGCTTCTGCGCGATACCGGCTGCATCGACGCCGTATGGGTGTTACGCTTCAGTCAAGACTTCGCCAACATGAGCGCACAGGATTTCATCGACAAACTGCTGCGCCAAACACTCCACACCCGCTACCTGCTTATCGGTGACGATTTCCGCTTCGGCGCAGGACGCGAAGGCTGTTTCGACTTATTAAAGCAGCAAAGCGATATACAAACCGAGCGCACACCTTCCGTCATCGTCGAAGACATCCGCACCAGCAGCACGGCCGTGCGCAACGCCTTGACAGACGGCAACTTGGCGTACGCAAAAAAGCTTTTGGGTCACGATTATGTTTTGAGCGGCAAAGTCAAACACGGCAAAAAACTCGGCAGAACCATCAACGCCCCCACCGCCAACATCCAACTTCCGCCCCACCGCTATCCCCTGCGCGGCGTATTCGTCGTCGAAGCAGACGGCGCATTCGGCACACGGCGCGGCGTTGCCAGCTTCGGTCTCAACCCGACCGTCAGCAACAACAATTCGCAAAAACTCGAAGTCCATTTATTCGATTTCGACGGCAATCTCTACGGTCAACGTTTGAAAGTGCGCTTCCTACACAAGCTGCGTGACGAACAAAAATTCAGCGATATCGAAACATTAAAACGTCAAATCGAACAAGATATAGAAGACGCAAAGAAATGGCAGCAAGCGTATTGAAAATATAGTGGATTAACTTTAAACCAGTACGGTGTTGCCTCGCCTTGCCGTACTATCTGTACTGTCTGCGGCTTCGTCGCCTTGTCCTGATTTAAATTTAATCCACTATATAGCCACAATCACCAGATACGAATTGAAAAAGGTCGTCTGAAAATCTTTTCAGACGACCTTTTTCCCAATATGCAGACATCAGCCTGCGAGATTTCTAATGGCCTAAATTCAAAAAGGACGACAGCCGTCAAAACGGTGCGCGGGAGCAGAATCCCTCTTTTAATTCAGTCCACTATATCCTACTTATTTAGCAGCAGGAGCCTGTTCTTGGGCGGCAGCAGGTGCAGTTTCGGTAGTAGTTTTACCTTGCTCGGTCAGCGGGCTAGTAGCTTCAGCTTCCGGTGCAACAGTCTCAGCAGCTTTGTCTTGTTTCAGATCGTTGGCTTGTTTTTTAGCTTTGTTGGCTTTTTTGTGAACATGTCCTGCTTTAGTAGCGGCTTTACCGGAAGCAGGTTGAGCCATAGCCACAGGAGCAGCGATCAAACCGGCAGAAACAAGAACGAGAGAGGTCAATTTAGACAATGTTTTCATGTGTAATATCCTTTCGGGAAATTTGTCTGATAAAATAATTCCGTCAAATGCCAAATGGCAATTTGCGTAAAAACAACCGCATAACTACTTGGTGCGATTGAGTTTTTATTGTAACGGTTTGTTTGTAAACCGAAGTCAGGTCAAGCGAAATTGAAATAAAGTTTCAAAAGGCGGGTTAACCCCCTTGTCCTGCTTTATTAATCGCACCTCATAGCTTGATTGTTTAAATTTATATATTTCATGGCATTACATCCAATGATTTTCGAACATTCCCGCTTTCGCAATGCATCCTACATCTTGATGGGGCTTGCCCTGTTTGTGGTGCTGTACTTCCACTTTTTGCCCCTTTTGCTCGCCGTCATCCTAACCTACGTCTTCATCACCAAGACCAACGGTCTGATTCTTTGGTTGCGCCGCCGTATGCTCACGCGCAATACGTTTCTGCACAAATCGCTCAACGCGCGCAATATCAACCTGATTTCGACCACGCTGACGATAGGCATCGTATTGACGGTTATCCTATTGATGTCGCTAGGGATTTACCACCTGATTCACGGCGGGCATATCCCCGTGATGCTGACCAAGCTGGCGGCGATTTTGGAAGACACGAAAAACAGCAGCAGCCTGCCGCCATCGATTTTGAACATGCTGCCCAACAATACCGCCGAAATCAAAGCCTCTGCGGTCAAATTGATTGAAGAATACAGCGCCGCGCTGACGCGCATCAGCAAAAACAGCTTCACCTCGTTCGTGTACATCCTTATCGGCATCATCATCGGCGCGATGCTCAGTTTCCACCGCCTCAATATGCGCAAAAACCGCCGCAAAATGCCGCCCTTCAAGGCAGAGCTGGTGCGGCGGATTGTGAACTTCGAAACCAGCTTCGAACGCGTGTTTCTGGCACAGGTCAAAATCTCGCTGATCGATACCGCTCTGACGGGCGTGTACCTTTATCTGATCCTGCCGCTTTTCGGCGTGGAGTTGCCGTTTAAACTAACCGTGTTGGTTATCGCCTTCATCGTCGGGCTGATTCCCGTCGCAGGCAACCTGATTTCCAACACCATCATTATCATCTTGAGCCTCGGCGCGTCTTTATATGTGGCGGTCGCCTCGCTGGTGTTTCTGGTCGTCATCCACAAGCTCGAATACTTCCTGAACGCGAAAATCATCGGTTCGGAAATCGAATCAAGCGCATGGGAACTGCTGGTGGCAATGGTCGTATTCGAACGGATTTTTGGCGTCGGCGGCATCATCGTCGCGCCGGTTTATTATGCGTATCTGAAGAATGAATTGAAACAGCAAAAGCTGATTTGAGTGTTGACGCGGTAATATGGAAAGGTCGTCTGAAATCTATTTTCAGACGACCTTTTGATTTGTTTTTCATAGGATTCTCGCGGGCAAAGCCCACGAATCCTGTCGTATTGAGGCGATAATGGATTTAAAGTATCAGAATGCAGAAAGGTCGTCTGAAAAACCCGAAATAAGTTTTTTTCAGACGACCTTTTTCAGTTACAGCAACCTTATCCCTTCCCCCGTCTAGTGAGGGGAAGGTTAGGATGGGGGGTAGGCTTGCAGATATACGGCATAAAGGACAAGAGCCACCCTCTCCCCAACCCTCTCCCGCCAGACGGGAGAGGGGGGGCGGATTACTGAATACCGCCGTTACTGTTTTTTAGTATCGTATTGAGGCGATAATGGATTTAGAGTATCGGAATGCAACGAGGTCGTCTGAAAATCCCCCAAATAGGTTTTTCAGACGACCTCTTTCAGTTACAGCAACCTTATCCCTTCCCCCTATCCGGCGGGGGAAGGTTAGGATGGGGGTAGGCTTGCAGATATACGGCATAAAGGACAAGAGCCACCCTCTCCCCACCCCTCTCCCGCCAGACGGGAGAGGGGGCGGATTACTGAATGCCGCCGTTACTGTTTTTTAGTATCGTATTGAGGCGAGAATGGATTTAGAGTATCGGAATGCAACGAGGTCGTCTGAAAATCCCCAAAACAGGTTTTTCAGACGACCTCTTTCAGTTACAGCAACCTAATCCCTTCCCCCGTCTGGCGGGGGAAGGTTAGGATGGGGGTGGCTTACGGATATACGGCATAAGGTGCAAAGCCCCTCTTCCGACTCCTCTTCCACCAAACATGAGAAGGGGCGGATTCTCGTGGGCAAAGCCCACGCTACGGTTATCCCACAAATCAACACAACACCTCCCGCTATGGGCTTTCCACCAACTTTAGGCATTGCCTAACAGCGTAGCGTGGGCTTTGCCCGCGAATCCTATCGTATTGAAGCGATAATGGATTTATAGTTTCGGAATACAAAAAGGTCGTCTGAAAATCCCCAAACAGGTTTTTCAGACGACCTTTTCTTCTCCTACGAATTCCAACCCGACTTCTAAATACTCGCGCTATGCCCCACCCGCACATGGCTGTGGTGGTCGCGGCCTTCGTGGTCGTAGTCGGATTTGAAGCCTTTGAGTACAACGTCTATGTCGTTTTCCTTGGCAAAGACGTTGGCGAAGTCTTCAATCAGTTCCAATACGTCGCCGGCGATGTAGGACGAGCGTTCGGCGTTGATGGTTACTTTCGAACCCGGACGGATGTTTTTCAGGGTTTTCTTGATGGCGGCTTTGTTCAGGAACGAGACTTCTTCCGCCAGTTCCAAGCTGATTTCGTCGGCTTCGGCGAGTTCTTCGCGGCTGAGGTAGTAGGCGCGTTTCATGTTGCCCTGAAGGATGAAGATGATGCTGATGGCCAGCCCGATGCCGACGCCTTTGAGCAGGTCGAGCGCGACGACGGCGACGAGGGTGGCGGCGAAGGGGATGAACTGGTACAACCCTTTATGCCAGAAATGCAGGAGAGTGGCGGGTTTCGCCAGTTTGTAGCCCACCAGCAGCAAGACGGCGGCGAGGGTGGACAAGGGGATGATATTGAGGATAAAGGGAATCGCCAAAACGCACACCAGCAACAGGACGCCGTGGATAACGGCAGACAGTTTGTGCGTCGCACCTGCATTGGCGTTGGCGGACGAGCGCACGACGACGGAGGTGATGGGCAGGCCGCCGATAAGCGAGCTGACGATGTTGCCTGCGCCCTGCGCGCGCAATTCGCGGTTGGTGTCGGTGATGCGGCGGCGGGTGTCGAGGCGGTCGGCGGCTTCGATGCAGAGCAGGGTTTCAATCGAGGCGACGATGGCGATGGTGATGCCGGTCATCCAAACGTAGCTGTTGCCGAAACCTGAAAAGTTGGGCAGCGTGAGCATACCTGCGGCTTCGCGCCATGTGTCGGGAACGGGCAGTTGGACGAGTTGTCCGGCGGGAATGGCAAGGCTGCTGCCGCTGGCAATAAACCATTGGTTCATCAGTATCCCTGCGCCCACGGCAACCAGCGCGGCGGGCAGGGCTTTGATGTTTTTCAACGCGGGGATTTTGTCCCATACGATTAGGATGGCCATCGACACGCCCGCTACCAAAAGGGAGCCTGTATGGATGTCGGCGAACAGGGCGGCAGGGTCGGCGAGGCTGCCGCTGCTGCCCAAGGCAAACGGAATCTGTTTCATGACGATAATCACGCCGATGCCCGCCAACATGCCTTCGATAACGGACACGGGGATGTATTCGGCAAGGCTGCCGGCGCGGATAAAGCCGAGTAAAAGCTGGATGGCACCGGCAATTAAACCCGCGCACAGAAACAGCTCGAACGAACCGAGTTCGGTAATCGCGGCAAGGATAATCGCCGCCAAGCCCGCGGCAGGGCCGGAAACGCTGATGTGCGAAGTGCTGAGGGAACCGATGACGATGCCGCCGACGATGCCCGCCAATACACCGGATAACGGCGGCGCGCCGGAAGCTAGCGCGATGCCGAGGCACAACGGCAGGGCGACGAGGAAGACGACCAGTCCGGAAGCGAAATTAGACTTAAACAGGCTGCCCAAAGGCTGTTTTTTCTGATGGGGTTTCATGGTGAGGGGTACTCCTGATGTGTGTGTTTTTGTATTTGATAGGATTGGGGCAAATCAAGGTCGTCTGAAAAGTCAGAATGCTTGTCCAAACTGCATTTTCAGACGACCTCCGAGCCATCAACCCACTTTCTTACGCGCGTTGACCACCCATTCTGAATCGGTGAGGTCGTAGATTTTTTGAATGTCGGCGAGGATGTTTTTGAAGTCGATATTCAAATCGATAAGGCCGCCGGTGCGCAGGTCGAAGACCCAGCCGTGCACAATCGGGTAGCCGTCGAGCAGGTAACGCTCCTGCACGCACGCCATTTTGATGACGTTGAGGCACTGCTCCTGTACGTTCAATTCGACCAAGCGGTCGTAGCGCAGATGTTCGTCTTCGATTGCGTCCAGTTCTTCCTGATGCAGGCGGTACACGTCGCGGATGTTGCGCAGCCACGGATTCATCGCGCCCAAATCTTCGGGCAGCATCGCCGCTTTGATGCCGCCGCAGTTGTAATGGCCGCAGATGATGATGTGTTTGACTTTCAGATGCGAGACGGCGTATTCGATGGCGGAAGCGGCATTCATGTCCAAACCGTGAACAAGGTTGGCAACGTTGCGGTGTACAAACACGTCGCCCGGTTCAAAACCCATCAACTCTTCCGCCGCGACGCGGCTGTCGGAGCAGCCAATGTAGAGGTATTCGGGATTTTGTCCGTCGGCGAGGTCTTTGAAGTAATCGGGGCATTGCTGCCTCTTCGTTTCCTGCCATTTGCGGTTGTTTTCAAAAATGACTTCGTATGATTGGCTCATGCGGGCTTCCTTTCTGCTTGATGTGTCGTATGTTTTTTGTTATCGCACCCTGTTTCGGATGCGACCTCTGTAAGGGTTGCGCATTCTAGGAAGGCAAAATTAGAGAAAAATTAGCCATAAAATGCCGTATAAATATGTAAATACAGCATTTTCAAGCAAGAGGTCGTCTGAAAACCCTTTTTCAACCCAATCGGACAAAAAAAGGAGAAACCGCAGTTTCTCCCTATCTTTCAAAAAATTAAATCGTCCTCATCCACACGCCGCCGCCCCGTCCGAAAAGTTCCCTACTGCCTATCATGCCCCTGCAATTTTCAGACGACCTCCTTACCAATCCTTACACTTTACGGCATAATGGCGGACTGTTTTTCCGAGGAGAATTCCATGTCCGTCAAAACCCCGTCGCTATTCGGCGGCGCCATGATTATCGCCGGTACGGTTATCGGCGCAGGTATGCTTGCCAACCCGACCGCCACCTCCGGCGTTTGGTTTACAGGCTCGCTGATTGTGTTGCTCTACACTTGGTTTTCCATGCTCTCCAGCGGTCTGATGATATTGGAAGTCAACACCCACTATCCGCACGGCGCGAGCTTCGACACCATGGTCAAAGACCTGCTCGGACCGACTTGGAACGCCATCAACGGCATCGCCGTCGCCTTCGTTTTATACCTGCTCACCTACGCCTACATCTTCGTCGGCGGTGACTTGACCGCCAAAGGGCTGGGCAGCACGTTCGGTGTAAACATCCCTCTGACCGTCGGACAACTCGCCTTCTTCCTGATTTTCGCCACCTGCGTGTGGGCATCCGCCCGCCTGGTAGACCGTTTCACCTCCATCCTCATCGGCGGCATGGTGCTGACTTTCATCTGGGCGACCGGCGGGCTGATTGCCGATGTCAAACTGCCCGTCCTCTTCGACACCCAAGCCCCCGCAGGCACCAGCTACTGGATTTACGCCGCTACCGCCCTACCCGTCTGCCTCACGTCCTTCGGCTTCCACGGCAACGTCTCCAGCCTGCTCAAATACTTTAAAGGCGATGCGCGCAAAGTCGCCAAATCCATTTGGGCAGGTACGTTGGTCGCGCTGGTGATTTACGTCCTGTGGCAAATCGCCATCCAAGGCAACTTGCCGCGCAGCGAGTTCGCCCCCGTGATTGCCGCCGAAGGGAAAGTCTCCGTCCTCATCGAAGCCCTGTCCAAGTTCACACAAACCGGCAGCATGGACAAAGTGTTGACCCTCTTCTCCTATATGGCGATTGCCACTTCCTTCCTCGGCGTAACGCTCGGCCTGTTTGACTACATCGCCGACATCTTCAAATGGAACGACAGCGTGTCCGGCCGCACCAAAACCGCCGCCCTCACCTTCCTGCCGCCCCTGATTTTCTGTCTGTTGTATCCAACAGGCTTCGTTACCGCCATCGGCTACGTCGGTCTGGCGGCAACCATTTGGACTGGCATCATCCCCGCCATGCTGCTCTACCGTTCGCGCCAAAAATTCGGCGCAGGTAAAAACTACAAGATTTACGGCGGATTCGGACTGATGGTTTGGGTTTTCCTCTTCGGCGTCATCAACATCGCCGCTCAGATATTGAGCCAAATGGAACTCGTTCCCGTGTTCAAAGGCTGACAATCAACTACCCCAAGAGGTCGTCTGAAAACAGATTTCAGACGACCTCTCCCGTTTTCCGTTACAATAAACACCCTCCGAATCACAGCACACAACCGTCCATGTACGACAACATCCGCTTCCACCTAGACGAAGAATATCCCGAAGGACTGCCGTCCGAGAACGCCGCCACGCATATCGGCATGTACTGGATATGGGCGGCGCAGGCAGGGCTGGCGAATCCCGTTTGGCAAACCGCTCCTGAAAGCGCGGAAGATTTCGCCAATATGCTCAAAGGCAGAACCAGCGGCCGCCGCTTCCTGCTCAAACACATGGACGGCGCGCTTACGCCCGACGACTTCACCGAACAAGGGCAGAAATTCACCTCCTACTACTACGACAATGAAGAAGACGGCTACGGTGCATTTTTAGAAGACTACGTCCGCACCCTCGATACCCCGTCGCTCGGCGGCTTCTACCACGTCCCCAACACCCCCGAAATCTACAAACGCCTCAAACCCGTTTTCCAAGCAGCGTTTGAGCAATGGAAAAACCATTTGGAATCCCCTGTCGGAGAGCAACAGTGAAACTCATCATCCTCGACCGCGACGGCGTCATCAACCAAGACCGCGACGACTTCGTCAAATCCGTAGACGAATGGATACCCATCGAAGGCAGCATGGACGCCATCGCCTTCCTGACGCAGGCAGGCTACAACATCGCCATCGCCACCAACCAATCCGGCATTGGACGCAAATATTTTACCGTCCAAGACCTGACCGAAATGCACGCAAAAATGCACCGCCTTGTGCGTCAGGCAGGCGGCGAAATCGACGGCATCTGGTTCTGCCCGCACACCGCCGCCGACAACTGCGACTGCCGCAAACCCAAGCCCGGCATGGTTTACGACATCCTTGAACGCTTCAAAGCCAACCCTGCCGAAACCTGGCTGGTCGGCGACAGCCTGCGCGATCTGCAAGCCATGCACGAAGCGGGCGGCAAAACCGCGCTCGTCCTGACCGGCAAAGGCAAAAAAACCCTGTCGCAACAGGAAAAAGAATTGCCCGAAAACACCCAAATTTTCGACAACCTGCTCGCCTTCTCCCAATACATCATGCACGAAACCGCACAAGATTGTGCAGACGGACAGGCAAACCCATAAATACACGAGGTCGTCTGAAACCCTGTTTTGCCCCGTTTCAAGCCCGAACAAGATTTCAGACGACCCATCCGACAGGTAAAAACATGCTCCTCATCCGCAACCTGACCTACTGGTTCATCCTCAGCACCAGCCTGATTTTACTTTTCCCCTTCATGCTCCTCGCCCTGCCCGTCCAAGGCGGCGCGCACAAAATGGCGCAAATCTGGGTACGCATCCTCAACTGGTCGCTCAAACACATCATCGGACTCAAATACCACCTTATCGGTGCCGAAAACATCCCCGACCGCCCTTCCATCATCTGCGCCAAACACCAAAGCGGCTGGGAAACCCTCGCCCTGCAAGAAATCTTCCCGCCGCAGGTTTACGTCGCCAAACGCGAGCTGTTCAAAATCCCCTTTTTCGGCTGGGGTCTGAAACTCGTCAAAACCATAGGCATAGACCGCAGCAACAGCCGCGAAGCCAACAAACAGCTGATGGAACAAGGCATGGCGCGCAAAAACGAAGGCTACTGGATCACCATCTTCCCCGAAGGCACACGCCTGCCGCCCGGCGAAAAAGGCCGCTACAAACTCGGCGGCGCGCGCATGGCGAAAATGTTTGAAATGGACATCGTCCCCGTCTCCCTCAACAGCGGCGAATTTTGGCCGAAAAATTCCTTCCTCAAACACCCCGGCACCATCACCGTCGTCATCCACCCCGTTATCCCCCACAGCAGCGGGACGGAGGTCGAATTGATGGCGGAATGCGAAAAACGGATTGAAACGCAACAACCCCTGATTGAAGGAAAAGGACCGTTTGCCGTCGCAAAGGTCGTCTGAAAACGCATCTCCTCGACACCAGCCCAATCCATGCCCCAACACTACGCCCACACCCTTTCTGACGGTCAGTCCATCCGAATCCGACTCCTACGCAGCGCCAAGAAAAACCTCATCCTGCGCCCCGTATCACACGACACCGTCAGTATCAACGTTCCCCCATTTATCAACCATCGCTTTCTCGCCCAATGGCTGACCGACAACGAACCCCTGCTGCGCCGCACCCTCGCCAAAACCCCGACCGCCGCCGCATCCGCCGACACCCTCCCCGAATGGATTTGGTATCAAGGTGTTCAGACGACCCTGTCCGTCCACAGCGGCAGCCACATCCAAATCAGGTCGTCTGAAATCCTACTGCCCGACAAAGAACCCGCCACCCAACTGACCCACCTGCGCCGCTTCCTGCACGAACGCGCCGGCGAATACCTGCTGCCGCGCCTCGAACACCATGCCCGCGCCACCGCCCTCATTCCCGCCGCGACCGCCCTCTCCAACGCCAAAACCTTCTGGGGCGTCTGCCGCCACACCACCGGCATCCGCCTCAACTGGCGGCTCATCGGCGCACCCGATTACGTCGCAGACTACATCTGCATCCACGAACTCTGCCACCTGCCCCACCCCGACCACAGCCCGCAATTTTGGGCAACCGTCAACCGCCTCACCCCGCACACCCAAGCCGCCGAAAAATGGCTGAAAGCCCACGGGCGCGAATTGTTTACATTAGGCTGAACCGTACAACGTGCCGATACACCAAGGTCGTCAGAAACCCTGTTTTGCCCTGTTTCAAGCACAAACAAGGTTTCAGACGACCTCATCGATTCTTTCTACGCTCGGCAAACCACACAAATCCGTTATAGTGGATTAACAAAAACCAGGACAAGGCGACGAAGCCGCAGACAGTACAGATAGTACGGAACCGATTCACTTGGTGCTTCAGCACCTTAGAGAATCGTTCTCTTTGAGCTAAGGCGAGGCAACGCCGTACTGGTTTAAATTTAATCCACTATACAAACCATCTTCCCCACTATCCGCCCACCCTGCAAAGCAGGATAATGCCGTATACTTTTGCGACAGCAAGAGTGCGTGGTATTAGCCGAAGAAGAATCTTTCAGACGACCTTGTACGCAACGGCAGCATTGTTCATCATCCGTCCGACAAAAAAGGCTAAAATACGCAGACTTTCAATCGCTTAAAACACCCGACAAACCAACAACAGCAGACACGCAACTCGACCGGTTTTTGCGCCAACATCAGCACGCTAGCCAACATCAGGGAAAACACATCATGATCAGCATTTTCGACATTTTCAAAATCGGCATCGGTCCTTCCAGCTCCCACACCGTCGGCCCTATGAAAGCCGCCGCCGCCTTTTCAGACGACCTCAAACAATCAGGGCTGGACGTACAAACCGAACGCATCGTCATCGACATTTACGGCTCGCTGGCTCTGACAGGGCGCGGACACGGCACATTCGACGCCCTTCTGCTCGGCTTGGAAGGCAGCCTGCCACACGACATCCCCCTCGCCGACATCCCCGACCGTCTCGAACGCATCCGCACGCAACACATCCTCCGCCTCAACGGACGCGAAATCAGCTTCACCCCCGACCGCGACCTGAACATACGCGGCGACCAAGTGTTGCCTAAACACCCGAACGGGCTGAATTTCACCGCCTACGGCAAAGACGGCGGCAAACTCAAAGAACAAATTTACTACTCCGTCGGCGGCGGCTTTATCGTTACCGATCAAGAGTTTGACCAACAAGCCGAACAAACGCGCCAAGTCCCCTACCCCTACACCAGCTGCGCCGAACTGCTCGCCCAATGCCGCATGAACCAGCTCGACATTTCCGAAGCCGTATTGGCAAACGAAGCCGCGCTTGTCGGTTGCAGCGAAGCCGAAATCCGCCGCCGCGTCGCCGGCGTTGCCGACGTTATGGAAGGCTGCATCAAACGCGGGCTGGCAGCGGACGGCGAACTACCCGGCGGCTTGAACGTCCGCCGCCGCGCCCCGCAGCTTGCCGCCAAACTCAAAGCCCTGCGCGAAACCGAAATCGTCAACACCCAACTTTGGCCGATGGTTTACGCCATGGCAGTCAACGAAGAAAACGCCGCCGGCGGACGCGTTGTGACCGCCCCAACCAACGGTGCCGCCGGCATCATCCCCGCCGTTCTGCACTACTTCCGCAAGTTCAACCCGCACGCCACACAAGAGCGCGTCGAAAATTTCCTGCTCACCGCAGGCGCCATCGGCATCCTCTACAAAACCAACGCCTCCATCTCCGGCGCAGACGTAGGCTGCCAAGGCGAAGTCGGCGTCGCCTGCTCGATGGCGGCGGGTGCATACGCCGAAGTCATCGGCGGCACGCCCAAACAAGTGGAAAACGCCGCCGAAATGGCGATGGAACACCATTTGGGCCTGACCTGCGACCCCGTCGGCGGATTGGTGCAAATCCCCTGCATCGAACGCAACGGCATCGCCGCCGAAAAAGCCCTAAAACTCGGCACCCTCGCCCTGCTGGAAGACGGCACGGACAAAAAAGTCTCGCTCGACGAAGTCATCCAAACCATGCTGCAGACAGGGCGCGACATGAAGTCCACCTACAAAGAAACCTCGCTTGCCGGACTCGCCATCACCCTCCAGAAAAAAGCCGTCCCCGTCTCCGTCCGCGTTGTGGAATGTTGAAAACGGAGCAGACAAAAAGGTCGTCTGAACATTTTGTTTTTCAGACGACCTTTTGTTTGACTCGATTCATTTTATAGTGGATTAACAAAAATCAGGACAAGGCGACGAAGCCGCAGACAGTACAAATAGTACGGAACCGATTCACTTGGTGCTTCAGCACCTTAGAGAATCGTTCTCTTTGAGCTAAGGCGAGGCAACGCCGTACTGGTTTAAAGTTAATCCACTATACACAAAACCATCGCCGCAAATGACAACAAGTCTTCAGCAGCCCTATTTTTGCAACGCAATATTTTCAGACGACCTCTCGGCTTAAAAGGTCGTCTGAAAAATCATTCAGCCCTACCGCTTCAAAGCCAACGTCAACACGCCCGCCGTAACCAGTCCCAAGCCTACCCATTCCTGCGTGCTGGGGCGTTCGTCCAGAAAGACCACCGCCATCAGCGCGACCAAAACCAGGCTGAATTTATCGACGGGGGCGACTTGCGAGGCGTTGCCCAGTTGCAGGGCTTTGAAGTAGGCGAGCCAAGATGCGCCGGTAGCGAGGCCGGAGAGAATCAGGAATGTCCAGTTGCGACCGGTAAACCCGTTCACGCCCTGCCATTTGCCGGTATAGGTCAGGAACAAGACCAGCGCGGCGAGGATGACCAGCGTGCGGATGAAGGTGGCGAAATCCGAATCGATGCCCTGCAAACCCATTTTGGCGAAAATCGCCGTCAGCGAGGCGAAGCCTGCGGAAGCCAATGCCCAGAAAAGCCATGCGTTGCTGCCCATGTTTGTCCGTTTCTCTTGTGGATTGTCAACAATATGAACCGTATTTTTGTTGAATTATCGAATTTTTCACTGCGATTCATTCTCAGATAACGCTATAATATGCCTAATATTCTTTTGAATCCATCAGCGTTTGTCTTTCCGATGGGCTTTCAGACGACCCTCCTCTTTTTCTTCTCCATTCAGTAAAGGAAAATCATGAGCTTCAAAACCGATGCCGAAATCGCCCAATCTTCCACCATGCGTCCGATTGGCGAAATTGCCGCCAAGCTGGGTTTGAACGTGGACAATATCGAACCCTACGGCCATTACAAAGCCAAAATCAATCCTGCCGAGGCGTTCAAACTGCCGCAAAAACAAGGCCGTCTGATTTTGGTTACCGCCATCAACCCGACTCCGGCGGGCGAAGGCAAAACCACCGTGACCATCGGTTTGGCGGACGCGTTGCGCCACATCGGCAAAGACGCCGTTATCGCCCTGCGCGAACCTTCTTTGGGGCCTGTGTTCGGCGTCAAGGGCGGCGCGGCGGGCGGCGGCTATGCCCAAGTTTTGCCGATGGAAGACATCAACCTGCACTTCACCGGCGACTTCCACGCCATCGGTGCGGCGAACAACCTGCTCGCCGCCATGCTCGACAACCACATCTACCAAGGCAACGAATTGAACATCGACCCCAAACGCGTCCTGTGGCGGCGCGTGGTCGATATGAACGACCGCCAGTTGCGCAACATCATCGACGGTATGGGCAAACCTGTTGACGGCGTGATGCGTCCTGACGGCTTTGACATTACCGTCGCCTCCGAAGTGATGGCGGTATTCTGTCTTGCCAAAGACATCAGCGATTTGAAAGAGCGTTTGGGCAACATCCTCGTCGCCTACGCCAAAGACGGCAGCCCCGTTTACGCCAAAGATTTGAAAGCCCACGGCGCGATGGCGGCATTGCTCAAAGACGCCATCAAGCCCAACTTGGTACAAACCATCGAAGGCACGCCCGCTTTCGTACACGGCGGTCCCTTCGCCAACATCGCCCACGGCTGCAACTCCGTTACCGCCACCCGACTGGCGAAACACCTTGCCGATTACGCCGTAACCGAAGCAGGCTTCGGCGCGGATTTGGGTGCGGAAAAATTCTGCGACATCAAATGCCGCCTTGCCGGATTGAAACCCGACGCAGCAGTCGTCGTCGCCACCGTCCGCGCCTTGAAATACAACGGCGGCGTAGAACGCGCCAACCTCGGCGAAGAAAACCTCGAAGCCTTGGCAAAAGGCCTGCCCAACCTGCTGAAACACATTTCCAACCTGAAAAACGTCTTCGGCCTACCCGTCGTCGTCGCCATCAACCGCTTCGTGTCCGACTCCGATGCCGAGTTGGCAATGATTGAAAAAGCCTGCGCCGAACACGGCGTCGAAGTTTCCCTGACCGAAGTGTGGGGCAAAGGCGGCGCGGGCGGCGCAGATTTGGCACGCAAAGTCGTCAACGCCATCGACAACCAACCCAATAACTTCAGCTTCGCCTACGATGTCGAATTGAGCATCAAAGACAAAATCCGCGCCATCGCCCAAAAAGTGTACGGCGCGGAAGACGTCGATTTCAGCGCGGAAGCATCCGCCGAAATCGCCTCGCTGGAAAAACTGGGCTTGGACAAAATGCCCGTCTGCATGGCGAAAACCCAATATTCCCTCAGCGACAACGCCAAACTCTTGGGCTGCCCCGAAGGCTTCCGCATCACCGTGCGCGGCATCACCGTTTCCGCCGGCGCAGGCTTCATCGTTGCCCTGTGCGGCAACATGATGAAAATGCCCGGTCTGCCCAAAGTCCCCGCCGCCGAGAAAATCGACGTGGACGCAGACGGAGTGATCCACGGCTTGTTCTGATTTGAATCTGAAGTGAAGTAAACAGCAAAAAGGTCGTCTGAAAACGGGTTTCAGACGACCTTTTTATGTTTTGCATCCAATTAAACTCAACCACGACCACCCGTAGCGTGGGCTTTGCCCACGAATCTGCCCGATGAAATAGTCGTCTGAAAAACCGAATGAAACCTGCCGCATTGGTTTTCAGACGACCTTTGATTCACACCGTCGCTTTGCCTTATCCTGATTTGAAGTTAATCCACTATAATACCGCCCATTGTTTTTAAACCGACGAAAGGTCGTCTGAAATGACTCAAAACGCAAGCAACCTCTGCTGGCTCGATATGGAAATGACCGGGCTGGATCCCGAACGCGAACGCATCATCGAAGTCGCCATGATTATCACCGACTCCGATTTGAACGTCTTGGCTCAGTCCGAAGTTTATGTCGTCCACCAAAGCGACGAACTGCTCGAGAACATGGACGCATGGAACACCGCCACCCACGGCCGCACGGGGCTGACGCAGCGCGTGCGTGAATCGCAACTGACCGAAGCCGAAGTGGAACAAAAACTGCTGGACTTTATCGCGCAATGGATTCCCGAAAAAGCCACGCCGATGTGCGGCAACTCCATCCACCAAGACCGCCGCTTTATGGTCAAATACATGCCGCGCCTCGAAGCGTATTTCCACTACCGCAATCTGGACGTGTCCACCTTGAAAGAACTCGCCAAACGTTGGAATCCGCCTGTTGCCAAAGGCGTGGTGAAACGCGGTTCGCATCAGGCTTTGGACGATATTCTCGAAAGCATTGAGGAAATGCGTTACTACCGCGAAAACTTCTTGAAACTGCCTGAGGTCGTCTGAAAACACCGTCAGCACACTTTTTCAGACGACCTCCCACCATCATGTCCTACCGATACCGCCAATCCCTGCCTGATACGCCGCTGGACATCGTCGGCGACGTTCACGGCGAATTTGCCGCCTTCCAATCGCTGCTGCACCGGCTCGGCTACCGCGACGACGGTTTCCATCCGCACGGGCGGCGGCTGGTGTTCGTCGGCGATTTGTGCGACCGCGGCCCCGACAGCCCCGCGATGCTGTCGTGGTTCAAACAGGCTTATGAACGCGGATGGGCATGGATGGTTTTGGGCAACCACGAATTGAACATCCTTGCCGACGACCCGAAAGACGGCTCCGGCTGGTTTTTCGATGTCCGTGCCGAAAAAGACGCCCATTACGCGCCGTGGCATTGTGTGGAAGAGAAAGAAAAAAACGAATTGCGCGCATGGCTTGCCGAACAGCCGCTGCTGCTGGAGCGCGAAGACCTGCGCATCGTCCACGCCGCCTGGCTGCCGCCGCAAATCGAACGCCTCGAAGAAGCAAAAGGCGAAAGCCTGACCGCGCAATATCGCCGCTTCGATGCCGAGTTGAAACACCGCCTTCAGACGGCCTCTTGGTATCCCGACTACCTCTACGAACAGGCGCATTACGCCCCGCAGGCGGAAAATCCCGACCATGCGCTGCCACCCATGCCCGCCACGGCGCAATACGAACTCGAACGCAGCCGCCTGCATCCGATACGCGCCCTCACCAGCGGCGTGGAGCGTTTGGCGGACAAGCCGTTTTACGCCGGAGGACGCTGGCGCGGTACGACCCGTTGCGCGTGGTGGGACGACTACCGCGATGATACGCCCGTCGTTATCGGCCATTATTGGCGCAGTTGGCAGCCGACTCCCGCCACCGTTGCCGCCGAACGGCTGTTGCTGCCGCCGCAGCCAGATGTGTGGCACGGGGCGGGGCGCAACGTGTTCTGCGTCGATTTCTCGATAGGCGCAAGCTGGCGGGCAAGGAAATTCCCGCAAAAATACCGTCCCGAACAGTTCAGGCTGGCAGCATTGCGCTGGCCGGAGAAGGTGTTGGTGTTTGAGAACGGCGAATGCGCGGCGACGCGTTAGCCCGACCACAAACTTTCATACTCCCCCAAGCTTTTTAAAACAAAGCAATCAATAAGTTTGAACCCCAATCAACCCCTACCCTTTCGCAAGCATTCTTCTGATTCAATCACGCCAAATAAAAAAAGCCGACCGAACCCGTTTAAGGTTCGACCGGCTTTTATCGTTTTAAAAATTAACGATGTCTGTGGACTTGGCTGCCGATGACGCCGCCTAATGCAGCGCCGCCCAAAGTAGAGCCGGTATCGCCGCCGATCAGGTTACCCGCCACACCGCCCAATACCGCGCCAGTAGCAGTATTGCGTTGTGTTTGGGTCATACCTGCACATGCACTCAGAGAAGTAGCAATGGCGATCAAGGTCAAAGTTTTAGTCAAGAAAGACTTGCTCATGGTGTGTTCTCCGTTGTGGGTTAACTCTGTAACGAAAGTATGTCACACCAAGTCATTAATATTTATTCCAATAAGTAAAGTCATTTTAAACTAAGATAATTTAACAGGCGGACAGTTAGAAAAAACCATAATCCGATAAATCAGACAAATTAAACAAAAGGTCGTCTGAAACTGTCTGTTTTTGTTCACACACAGCCTTTTCAGACGACCTCTTTTTTGCCGCTCAAACCGGCTTAAGGCGCGACCCGTTTACGGTTTGCCGCAGCCAAAAGCGCGAGCATTTCTTCGGTAGTGTCCCAGCCGATACAGGCATCGGTAATGCTTTGCCCGTAAACTTCGGGCTTGTCCTGTCTGCCTTCGACCAAATGGCTTTCAACCATCACTCCCATAATGTTGTCTTCGCCGTTTTCGAGTTGCGCGGCAACATCTTGGGCAACTTCCATCTGCCGTCTGTAATCTTTACGGCTGTTCGCGTGGCTGCAATCGACCATCAGCTTGGGCGACAAACCGACTTTTATTAATTGTTCCGCCGCCGATTTGACGTGTTCGGTGCTGTAATTCGGCTCTTTGCCGCCGCGCAGGATAACGTGGCAGTCGGGATTGCCGCTGGTATGCACAATGGCGGAATGCCCTGCTTTGGTTACAGACAGGAAGTGATGCGGATGACTTGCCGCACCAATCGCGTCGATGGCGATTTTCAGATTGCCGTCTGTACCGTTTTTGAAACCGACCGGACAAGATAGACCGCTGGCGAGTTCGCGGTGTACTTGACTTTCCGTCGTCCGCGCGCCAATCGCGCCCCAAGAAATCAAGTCCGCGTAATATTGCGGCGTAATCATGTCGAGGAACTCCGTCGAAGCCGGCATGCCCATATTGTTCAGCGTCAGCAGCAAGCTGCGCGCCTGACGCAGGCCGTAGTTGATGTCGAACGTACCGTCCAAGTGCGGGTCGTTAATAAGACCTTTCCAGCCCACCGTCGTGCGCGGTTTTTCAAAATACACGCGCATCACAATCAGCAATTCTTTTTCATATTTCTTGCGCAACACCAACAAACGTTCGGCGTATTCCAACGCAGCTTTGGTGTCGTGGATGGAACACGGACCGATAATCACCAGCAGACGGTTGTCCTTGCCGTGAACCAAATCGGCGATTTCATGACGTGTACGGTGTACCAGTCCCGCCGCTTCATCAGAAATCGGCAGCTCGTACAAATGGGCAATCGGTGGCAGCAGCTCTTTGACTTCTCTAATCTTAATATCGTCGGTAGGGTATTGTTGGGTCATTGTTATTGCTTTCAAATTCAGATAAATCGAGGCATAGATTACCTTCTTTACCTGTTTTAAACAAGTCTTTCGCCAACCACACGGCAATTTTATTTCAAAAATTTAATTTTTTACTATTTTTATATATTTAAATTTCTAATATTTTAGATTTTTCGCAATAAAATTTTGAACAAATCAATAATCAATACCTCCGTTGTCAACAATTTCCATCCCACTATCCATATAGTTAATCCCGCCTTCAAACAACATACTTTTGACGAATACTTCAAGACCATTCCGCCCAAAACTTGACCACGAACAAGCCCCGCTTTGTTTTTACGCAAGCCAACACATCATTCACATCGAAATGTAGTAAAATAACAAAATATCAAAGCAATATCGCGCAGTCTGTGTTGCTTATCCTACACAACCCGCCCTGCCGCAGCATTAAAATAACCATATACTCGTCGCACATCCCACACATCCTTCCCGCCCTTACTGAAAAGCCGTCCTACCTTTCAGACGACCTTTCTTTTCAACCTCAAAACAAGGAGCGTTACAATGAAAGCAGCACGTTTTTACGATAAAGGCGACATCCGCATCGAAGACATCCCCGAACCGACCGTCGCCCCCGGCACCGTCGGCATCAACGTCGCCTGGTGCGGTATCTGCGGTACCGACCTGCACGAATTTATGGAAGGCCCGATTTTCATTCCGCCCTGCGGTCATCCGCACCCGATTTCCGGCGAGTCCGCACCCATAACGATGGGACACGAGTTCTCCGGAGTGGTTTATGCCGTCGGCGAAGGCGTGGACGACCTCAAAGTCGGACAACACGTCGTGGTCGAACCCTACATCATCCGCGATGACGTACCGACCGGCGAAGGCAGCAACTACCACCTCTCCAAAGACATGAACTTCATCGGCTTGGGCGGCTGCGGTGGCGGTCTTGCCGAAAAAATCGCCGTCAAACGCCGCTGGGTGCATCCAATTTCCGACAAAATCCCGCTAGACCAAGCCGCTTTGATTGAGCCTCTGTCCGTCGGTCATCACGCTTATGTCCGCAGCGGCGCGAAAGCAGGCGACGTCGCATTGGTCGGTGGCGCAGGTCCGATCGGTTTGCTGCTTGCCGCTGTATTGAAAGCCAAAGGCATCAAAGTCATCATCACCGAATTGAGCAAAGCGCGCAAAGATAAAGCCCGTGAATCCGGCGTTGCCGACTACATCCTCGACCCGTCCGAAGTCGATGTCGTCGAAGAAGTGAAAAAACTGACCAACGGCGAAGGCGTGGACGTCGCATTCGAATGCACCAGCGTCAATAAAGTGCTGGACACCATGGTTGAAGCCTGCCGCCCGACTGCGAAAGTCGTCATCGTATCCATATGGAGCCACCCCGCCACCATCAACGTCCACAGCGTCGTGATGAAAGAGCTGGACGTGCGCGGCACCATCGCCTACTGCAACGACCACGCCAAAACCATCAAACTGGTGGAAGAAGGCAAAATCAACCTCGAACCTTTCATCACCCAGCGCATCAAGCTGGACGAGCTGATTTCCGAAGGCTTCGAGCGTCTGATTCACAACAACGAATCCGCCGTCAAAATCATCGTCAATCCCAACCTGTAAACGCCTGACGGATTGATAGAAACACAAAGGTCGTCTGAAAACCTCAAATCGAGATTTTCAGACGACCTTATATATTGCGCTCCATCAGGGGCGCATATTTTTAATTCTTTTTAGATGCGAAGACAAGGCAAGCCCATCATCGACAATACCTGTCAAACCATTTCATTGTCCATCACTAATTCCCAAACCCCACCCTATCCGAAATAGTCTATTGCAAAACATCTGCAAAGGTCGTCTGAAAGCCAACTTCAAGAAACTAAAGCTTCTTTTAAACGCTTTCAGACGACCTCTTATCTAATTTAAATACCGAATAAAATATAATCTTTGCAAAAACACAACAAAAAATAATACAAAAATTTACAAAAAACACAGGAACTTATAAAATACCAAACAATAACAGTTGCAACAATAATCACAAATCATAATAATGTCATATATACCGTTCAGGCATAAAAGCCTGCCGTATATCAGTTACACAGAAATATTACGGAGACTGTGTCAATACACACCTAAACTCACATACAAGGATAAATCCGATGAAAACACGTTTTACTTTAACTTCTCTGGCTCTGGCTTCTCTCATGATGATGGGCAATACTGCAATGGCCGAAACTAAAGAAGGCAATTTCAACGTACACCTGAAATTGACCGGCACTTGCGAAGTTCTAACAACAAACAGCGCATTGAATAGTACAAAAATTACTACCGAAGACCCAAGTCTGGCTGGAGCGGACATTGATTTCAGCACACGTGTCGCATCATCAAATTCAACCGCTATTACCCAAAAAAACGTTGGTGGTATGGCTACTGGTCTGAATATCCGTTGCAGTAAAAACACACTTTTCACAGTAGGTTTGGAACCTCAAAACGTAACAAGCAACAATGGTGAAGGCACAATGTGGGGTATCTCTCGCACATCAAAACAAAATAATGACACCATCAGCTATCAACTTCAAAAACCTGTCGTAAGCGGCTCAGGTATAAATCAAACAGTCCAAGAGACCAACAGCAACACTCCTTGGGGTAATTCAGGTACTGACCTTCTTTCATTGACAGGACAAGGTTTAAGTGATTCCGAAGCAGTCAAACTCCCTGTATATGCAACTGTTAAAGCAGGTGAATTAAACAAATTCATCGACACCTACCAAGACCAAGTCAAAGTAACCCTGAGTTACTAATCTGAGTCACTTCCTCAAAACAAAACAACTAAAAAATACTCATGCAAAAAGCAATCAGCACACTTGTCGGTATGCTGACGGCGGCAGCGGTTTTACCAAGCCATGCCGCCGGTTTGCAAGTCAATCCGACGTCTTTGTCCCTGCCCGCCAAACAGCGGGCGGGTATTTTTACTTTGGGAAATAAGGGTACAGAGCCGTTGACGGCGCAAGTGCGCGTGTTCCGCTGGACGCAGGACGCAAACGGTGGCGAGATACTCGAACCCACCGATGCCGTCATTGCCAGTCCGCCTATGGTCAAACTGGAAGCAGGTGCGCAACAGCAGTTCCGCGTGATGCGTGTCAAACCGTCCGACAAACAGGCAGAAGAAGCCTACCGCTTGATCGTGGACGAGCTGCCCGCTCCCAATGCGAAACCGCAAAAAGGCATTCAGTTGGTAATGCGCTATTCGCTGCCGCTGTTTGTCAACGTTCAAAACAATGCCGAACCGAAGCTGCAATGGCGTGCGGAAAAAACCGCGAACGGCAAAACGGTTTTGGTTGCCGAAAATACGGGCAATGCCTATGCGCAACTGAGCAATATTACTTTTCAGACGACCGCTGCCAAAGACGCATTGACGCTGGCAAGCGGTCTGGCGGGCTACGTCCTGCCGGGCAATACTTGGAAACGCGAATTGGAAGTTTCCCCCGTCTCTCTGAACCAAGGTCGTCTGAATGCCACGGTAAACGGTATGCCGATCCAAACGGAGGTAAGGTTTGCCGCCCCATGATCTAAGGATACGGCTGACGCGGCTGAGTGCCGCGTTGATGCTGTGTTTCTACGCCCTGCCCTCTCCTGCTCAAGACATCCTGACGCAGGCGGCACCTGCTGCCTACGAGCAGGCATGGCTGACCGTTTACCCGCAGGTCAAAGTCAACGGCAGCATACGCGACGGTATCGAACCCTTCATGTCGCGTAACGGCGTCCTGTATGCGCGCCCCGAATCTCTGCGCGCCTACGGCATTGCCCTGCCCGACGCAGAAGCTGCCGAGGCAGGCAAAAACGGCGTCGTGCCTGAAATACAGGACGGCGCTTCCACACCCGGCGCGGGCGTATGGTTCGAACTCTCCGCCATCCCCGGTTTGCAGGTGAAATACGATGCCGCCGCGCAAACCCTTGATCTCACCGCCCCCCTCGAATGGCAGCCCGACCTGAAAACCGCCCGAATCGGCGCACCGCAGGAAAACCGCTACGCCATCGCCAAACCCGGCTTTGCCGCCGTTCTGAACTACGACACCAATATCTCGCGTAACAATTCCGGCAGCGGCACGCAGGGCGTTTTCGGTGAAATGCGCCTGAGTACGCCTTGGGGCTACCTGAACCACACCCAATTTGCCAACCGAAGCCACAACAAAGAAAGCGGCTCCCGCAGCAACACCGCCCGTCTGGATACCTACTGGCGCACCGTCTGGCCCGAACAAGGCATATCGCTGACCGTGGGCGACACCCTGACCGGACAAATCGGCTCATGGGGCGGTACGCGCATCGGCGGCATCAAAATCTCCCGCACTTACAACACCCGCCCGTGGAAACAAACCACCCCGCTGCGTTCCTACCTCGGTAAAAGCACCCTACCCGGCACGGTCGATCTCTATATTGACGGTGTCAAACAAATGAGCCGCGACGTCGAAGCGGGCGAATACGAACTCATCCTACCGCCGTCCATCAGCGGCCGCAGCAACGCCCAAGTCGTCGCCACCGACGTACTGGGGCGCACCGTCGTCGTCGATATGCCGCTTTACGGCGGCAACGGACTTTTAGCAAAAGGCTTGAACGAATGGTCGTTTGAAGCAGGCTACGTCCGCCGCGATTACGGCATCCGTTCCGCAAAATACCAATCCGACCCCGCCGCCTCCGGTACGTTGCGTTACGGCGTCAGTAATACCCTGACCGCCCAAATTCACGGCGAAGCCGCGCGTGGTTACCGTCAGGCGGGCATTGCCGCCGATACCGTATTGGGTTCGCTCGGACAACTCAATCTTACCTATGCTGAAAGCCGCTTCGCAGGCAAAACAGGACGACGCGGCAGCGCGTTTTTCAGTACCCAATGGGACAAACTCTCCCTCAGCGCAGGCGCAAGCCGCACCAACGGACAATTTGCCGAACTGGGCGACACCGCATACGGCGCAGACTTTTTCAAAGCCACACGCCATCCCGCCACCTCCGCATCCGCATCTGCAGGCTGGAGCAGCGACAAACTCGGCTCATTCAGCCTATCCTACGTCCATTCCCACACCGAAGGCAGTCCCGCCGACGGCATAGGCTCGTTCGGCTGGAGCCGCAGCTTCAAAAACCGCACCTCGCTCTACGCCGGTGCCAATAAAAACTTCCGCAACAAGCGAGAACTGAGTTTCCACGCAGGTCTTTCCGTCAGCCTCGACAACGGCTATTCAACCTCCGCAGGCATCAGCAGAAACAAACACAACAACAGCTACCAAGCAACCCTGAACAAAACCAGCAGCGGCATGGGCAGCACCAGTTGGGGCATAGGCTGGCAGCAAAACGACAACGCAAACGGCAGCCGCAGCAATACCTTTAACGGCAACATCCGCCATCAAAACACCTACGGCGACGGCTGGGCAAACGTTTACAGCCAAAGCGGCAACAGCAACTGGAACGCAGGCTGGAGGGGCGGCCTCGTCCTCATGGGCGGCAGCATCTTCGCCACCCGCCAAGTCAACGACAGTTTCGCCGTCGTCAGCACCGGCGATATGGCGAATGTTCCCATCCGCGCAGGCGGCATGCCTGTGGGCAAAACCAACCGCAAAGGGCTGGCACTGATCCCCAGCCTCTCCGCCTACCAAAAAAACACCGTCAGCGTCGATATTGCCGAGTTGCCGCTGGACGTTCAGCTTGAACACACCGTCGCCGAAATCGCCCCGCCCGAACGCTCTGGCATGCGCGTCGAATTCAAGATACAGCGCACCCGCGCCGCCACCATGACGCTGAAAGACGCACAAAACCAATTGCTTCCGAGCGGCGGCAGCATTACTGCCGAAGACGGCACACCGGCAGCCGTAACCGGCTTCGACGGCAAAACATATATTGAAAACATGAAAGAAGGTAGAAACCGCTTCACCGTCACCCTCCCCGAAAACGGCGGCACTTGCACCTTCGAAGCGGACTACCCTGAAACATACAATCCGGATTCCATCCCGGAACTGGGAGACATCATATGCAGATAAACATAAAGAGAGGTCGTCTGAAAATAAACCCTGCAGGTTTCATTCAAACTTCGCGACTACTCCCTAAAACCATATTCGCCGCAGCCTTATGGCTGATGTTTGCGCCTGTCCAAACATGGGCTCACAATGGAGAGGTAGGCAACTATATGAAATGTACCGCGTCTGTCAGCAGCATCTCAGGCACAGGTGGCAACGTCTTGTCCTTTGGTACGCCTACCCAAGGCATCAATCTGCTCGAAGGACAGATTCCTGAAGTACAAGCTACCATCAACTATGAATGCAAAAGCTTCCTGAAAAGCACCACTCATACCCGCCTGTGTTTCAACATCGATGGCGGCAATAATTCTCCCTCACAAAACACCCCAAGGTTGCTTGCGCATCCCAAGCGCCCCACCAATACATTGCAATTTCAACTTTACAAACCCGACGGCACCGTCTGGGGTAGCAATGCACCCAACAGCAACGCCAAGCCCTATATGACGGAGAAGCTGGTAATCGGTCCCGACGGTACCAAATCAGGTCAAATTACCCTCACCGCCAAACTCCTCAACCATCAGGAAACCGCCGCACCTTACGCTGACGGAAGCCCGTATGAAGCTGTCTTCAACGGCATATCCGCCTCATTAAACTGGAATACGACTTATTGGGGACAACATCCTGCCAACTGCGGTGCATATTACTCATCCAACGACAGTTTCCCCTTTACGGTACAGGCACACGCCAGCCCCGTCTGCGAATTCATCTCCGCCGACGACATCGACTTCGGCACACACACCGCAGGCAGTACCAACCTGAAGCAGTCGGGCAACCTCAGCGTCCGCTGCACCAACGGCACGCCCTACACCGTCGGTCTGATTCCTTCCAACAACAATCAGGAAGGCAGGGGCGAGATGAAATCCACCAATCCCGCCAACACCGACAAAGTCCCCTACCGCCTCCGAAAAGGTACCTATGCAACTGCTCCTTTTTGGGGCAATAAGCCATCTGCTCCGGGCAAGGCGCAAGAGTTTACCGGCGACGGCAGCAGCCAGACACACACCATCTCGGCAGAAGTCCAAAACACCGACTACACCCCGGGCGAATATAAGGATAAGGTAACCGTCGATATCCGATACTGATCCGAAAGGTCGTCTGAAAAACAGTGCGGCATTTCGGTTATCAAAATGCTGGCAAACGGTACGTCATCGCTCTCAGCGTTCCTGCGAAACCTTGGATGCTTCTTGAATGCGAGCCTGCAACTTTGCATCAGGTTTGCTTTCGGAACATTCCGGTTTGGCAGGAACGCTGATTTTTCAGACGACCTTCCCTCTTGCTCCCGAAACAGCATAAAAAACTTTACATTTACCTCAAACAGGTTTAAAACTCTTCCTTTTCCCCTATTCAGAAATTTGTTAACAATTTCCCCCTAAGGAGCTCAACATGAAAGTAGGTTTCGTCGGCTGGCGCGGCATGGTCGGTTCGGTTTTGATGCAGCGTATGAAAGAAGAAAACGACTTCGCCCATATTCCCGAAGCGTTCTTCTTCACCACATCCAACGTCGGCGGCGCGGCACCTGATTTCGGTCAGGCGGCTAAAACATTATTGGACGCGAACGACATTGCCGAGCTGGCGAAAATGGACATCATCGTAACCTGCCAAGGCGGCGATTACACCAAATCCGTGTTCCAACCCCTGCGCGACAGCGGCTGGAACGGCTACTGGATTGACGCGGCGTCATCCCTGCGCATGAAAGACGACGCGATTATCGTCCTCGACCCGGTCAACCGAAACGTCATCGACAACGGCCTCAAAAACGGCGTGAAAAACTACATCGGCGGCAACTGCACCGTCTCCCTGATGCTGATGGCGCTGGGCGGCCTGTTCCAAAACGATTTGGTCGAATGGGCGACCAGCATGACCTACCAAGCCGCATCCGGTGCGGGCGCGAAAAATATGCGCGAACTCATCAGCGGCATGGGCGCGATTCACGCCCAAGTAGCGGACGAGCTTGCCGATCCTTCCAGCGCGATTCTCGACATCGACCGCAAAGTGTCCGATTTCCTGCGCAGCGAAGACTATCCGAAAGCCAACTTCGGCGTACCGCTCGCCGGCAGCCTGATTCCGTGGATTGACGTAGATTTGGGCAACGGTCAGTCCAAAGAAGAATGGAAAGGCGGCGCGGAAACCAACAAAATCCTCGGCCGCAGCGACAATCCGACCGTAATCGACGGCTTGTGCGTCCGCATCGGCTCTATGCGCTGCCACAGCCAAGCCATCACCCTGAAGCTGAAAAAAGACCTGCCCGTTTCCGAAATCGAAGCGATTTTGGCAGGCGCGAACGACTGGGTGAAAGTCATCCCCAACGAAAAAGAAGCCAGCATCCACGAGCTGACCCCCGCCAAAGTAACCGGCACGCTGTCCGTCCCCGTCGGACGCATCCGCAAACTGGGCATGGGCGGCGAATACATCAGCGCGTTCACCGTCGGCGACCAGCTCTTGTGGGGTGCAGCCGAACCCCTGCGCCGCGTGTTGCGCATCGTGTTGGGCAGTTTGTAAGATTCGCAGGTCAAACAAAAAGCAACGGTTTATCCGTTGCTTTTTTTATGGCAAAGAAAACAGCATCAAACAAAACGACAATGCCGTCCTGACTTAACCGACTTACCCTATGAAGAGGTCGTCTGAAAACCCGAAATCCGGTTTTCAGACGACCTCTTGCCATTCAAACAGGGAAACCGTTTGCCTGAAGCCCATTTATGTTTCGGGCTGTTTCAGACGACCTCCCCTTTTCTGTTCGCCGATTAAATACCGCGCAGCAATTCGTTGACGCTGGTTTTGGCGCGGGTTTGCGCGTCCACGCGTTTGACGATGACGGCGCAGTAGAGGCTGTGGCTGCCGTCTTTGGAAGGCATGCTGCCGGATACAACAACCGAGCCTGCCGGTACGCGGCCTTGGTAGATTTCGCCGGTAGTACGGTCGAAGATTTTGGTGGATTGTCCGATGAACACGCCCATGGAAATCACGCTGCCTTCTTCAACAATCACGCCCTCAACGATTTCGGAACGCGCGCCGATGAAGCAGTTGTCTTCAATAATGGTCGGGCTGGCTTGCAAGGGTTCGAGTACGCCGCCGATGCCGACGCCGCCGCTCAAGTGGACGTTTTTACCGATTTGGGCGCAAGAGCCGACGGTCGCCCAAGTATCGACCATCGCGCCTTCGTCAACGTATGCGCCGATGTTGACATAAGACGGCATCAAAACGACGTTTTTGGCAACAAAGCTGCCGCGGCGCGCAACGGCACCGGGTACGGCGCGGAAACCGGCGGCGCGGAATTCGTCTTCAGACCAGTCGGCAAACTTGGTCGGCACTTTGTCGAAGTATTTGTTTACGCCGTCGTTGAGGACTTCGTTGTCTTGGATGCGGAACGACAACAACACGGCTTTTTTCGCCCATTCGTTGACTTTCCATTCGCCCACGCCCAAGCGTTCGGCGACGCGCAATTTGCCTGAATCGAGTTGGCGGATGGTTTCCAACACGGCTTCTTTGACTTCGGAGGTAACGGTGGTCGGGGTGATGTCCGCACGGTTTTCAAAGGCGGTTTCGATGATGTTTTGCAAAGACATGGGGATTCCTTTTGAAGAGGGTAAAAGGTCGTCTGAAAAATTCGGATGACCTGCAAACAGGCGGTATTTTGCCATGTAAACGCTTTGCCGTCAGCTTTTGCGGGAATGCGGCGATATTCCTATCCAATCCGAGCTTCCACAAACCGTCCCCGCCCGCTTAAAACAAATCGGCACAATCAAATAAAAAGGTCGTCTGAAAACTTTAATTCCGGTTTTCAGACGACCTTCGGGATGAATGGCAAGATTAATCAAGGCGACGGACTACGTTCGGTCAAAAATCTTTATCTTTCAGTTCCGGAGGTAGTGAACAGCGTTCGGTTAGTACAATTTTACAATCTTTTGCACCACGAGCAATGCAGCCATTCAGTGCTTCGGGTTCCGCTTCACCAACTTTACCGGCTCCAGAAATGATAAGATATTTGTTTCCCATTTTACCTTGAGCAGCTGCCAAACAACCGTTCCTAGTCCATCGAAAAATTATGCAGTTGTTATCACCGCTTTTTTCCCTACAAGCTTTTAAAGCTTTTCTTTTAGCTTCTGCTAATGAGTCTTGCTCTAAAGCACCTGTCAAGTAATTTTTTTTTGTATTGTATGACAACGCCCCATATTTTGGAGGGACTTGGATGACAATATGTTCAACTCTGACCGGAGGAGTATAGTAACCTCCCCCACCTCCCCCGCAGTTTGAATTGTAACCGTAGGAGCATAATGCAGGATTATTCTGCAAAGCGCCTTGGGTCACATCGTTGGAATAGGCGTTCATACTTGCCAATCCGAGTAAAACAAACATCAGTTTTTTCACTGTATCTTCCTTATAAGGTAAACATTAAAACGCCCAGATTTTGCTTTGAGCAGATTTAGGGATGGGTTGATGATTTATAAAAGACGTAGCGTTCTGCTTTTTGCACCTATGGTTGATGATCGGTGTAGTTTGACGGCATTGAGGCAATGAGCGGGCGGGATGACTGCTTTTCGAACCATTTCATTACCCAATTGGATTATAGCCGTTAAAGCTAACTTTTGCTCTATCAAACCAAGCTCCAATCATCGGTATCAGGTCATTAATTACTGTCTGGACAACCAAATCAAACAACAAGGTCGTCTGAAAACCTTAATTCCGGTTTTCAGACGACCCCTTGGCAAATGCCTGAATCAGCTTGCCGATTCTACGCCATAAGGTTTGTTTGACGTTTTGATGGTCAGGGTCAGTACGGCGGCGATGATAAGGAGGACACCGGCAAAAGTCATGGCATGTCCCGGGTCGGCGCCGAGCAAGTTCTCATAGATTTTACTGAAGGTAAGGGTTTGGATCAGCATCGGAATCACAATCATCATGTTGACGATGCCCATATACACGCCGTAGCGTTCTTTCGGGATGGAATGCACGACAATCATAAACGGCACGCCCATCATACTTGCCCAGCCGATACCGAAGCCAATCATCGGAGCGAGCATCATGTTTTTATCGGTAACATGCGGAATCGCCAAAAGGGCGAGTGCGGCAAGGGTAACGGCAAAGGCGTGGACGTATTTGGCGGCGTATTTGCGCGCCATCCACATCAATCCGAAAGCGGAAACGAAGGTCACGACGTTGTAAAAACCATTGACCACACCGGTCCATGCCACTGCTTCCTCATATGCGACTTTGTTGGCAGAGGTAGCATTCCATATAGATTTGGCGAGACTGTGGGAGATGAATTGCCAGTAGATGAAGAGCGCGTACCATTGGAAGAGGTAAACCGAAGCGAGCTGCCACAAGGGTTTCGGCATATCTTTAATGGCATGGTAAATTTCTTTAACGGCTTCAACAGGACCGCCGGATTGGGCTTTAATCGCCGCCAGCTCTTCAGGAGACGGCTCATGTTCGGGGGTGGACAATACGGTCACTAAAACAGAGCCAATGGAGCAGACGGCGCCAATATAGAACGAGCCGAATACCCAGTAGGGGATGCCTGCTTCGGAGGTTTGGTTCAACCAGTCGATTTGCTTGAAGATATAGAGCGATACGTTGGCAAGGGTAATGCCCAAGCCGGTAAACACGGACTGCATCAAGAAGCCGGTGGATTGCTGGCGTTCGGGAACGGTATCGGCGATGAAGGCGCGAAAAGGCTCCATGGCGGTATTGTTGCTGATGTCCAAGAGCCACAGCAGCAATACGGCAACCCACAATGCGGTAACGTGCGGATAGAAGAACAGACACAAGCTGCAACCGATGGCGCCGAGCAGGAAATACGGACGGCGGCGGCCGAGTCCGGGAATCCATGTACGGTCGCTCATGGCGCCGATAAGGGGCTGCACCAGCAGACCGGTAATCGGTCCTGCCATATTGAGGTAAGGCAGTTTTGCAGGGTCAGCTTGTAAGAAACTGAAAATCGGATTGATGGCGGTTTGCTGCAAACCGAAGCTGTATTGGATGCCGAAGAAGCCGAAGTTCATCAGCATAATCTGGCGAAGCGTCAGGGATACTTGTGGGGAAATCTTCATTTTGAAGCGACTCCTGGACTTTATAAGAAGAAAACATGGAACAACAAACTGCGGGAAACACTGCATAGTCGAAGCGGTTGGGCCGCTTTCTTTATTCTTTGGCGTATCGTGTTGATACGTTGCAAATGGATAGCGTGATGTGTTGTTTGTGTTTTCAGACGACCTTTTATTGTCGTATTGTGTCTGCTTCATGATGCAGACGTCGTCTGAAAGGATGTTTTACTTCAATGCCGTGACCGACTGCCGCCAAATCGTTTCCCCGACAACCCGAACGGGCGGACGGACGGTTTCTTTGGTCTCGATAATGTCGAACAGGATTTCCGCCGCCAGCGCGCCCATGCGCATATAGGGCAGCTCGGTGCTGGTCAGCGGTGGGAACAGGGTTTCGGCAATCGCGCTGTGGTTGTCGTAACCTGCCACCGATACCTGCTCCGGAACGCGCACGCCGCGCGTCCTCAAAATGCCGTAAACGCGGACCGCCATTTCGTCGTTACCGCAGCAAATGACCGTCGGCGGGTCGGCAAGCGACAATAGTTTCAACACTGCCGCAATCAAAGGTTCGCTGCCGTTGGCAAAGTCAGTGATGCCGGTTTGCACCAAGTCGGGATCGAACACCATGTCCGATTCGTCCAAAGCGCGGCGGTAGCCCGCCAAACGCAGCCGCGTCGCTTCTGCGCCCGCCTGCAAAGTAATGTAGGCGATACGGCGGTGTCCGTGACGGATGATGTTGCGCACCAAATCGTATTGCCCGCGCTCGTCGTCCGGCAAAACCGACGGCGTACCCGCCGCGTCGAAACAGTTGACCAAAACCATCGGGCAGCGGTTGGGCATTTCGGGCAGGACGATTTCGCGGTGCGACTCGGTTACATACAAAATGCCTTCCGCGCGGTGCTCCATAAACGTCCTGACCAAAGGGTCGATTTGCTCGTAGCGGTTGTCCGTATCCGCAATCATCAGCGTTTTGCCCGCTTCGCGGATTTTCTGCTGTATGCCTTTGATTAAAAACATGTCCGGCAGACCGTGTACCCCGCTGTGTTCGCCCGTGCGCGAGATTGCGCCGGTAATCAGTCCGACCAAGTCCGAGCGGTTCGACCGCATCACCCGCGCCGCCGAAGACGGGATATAACCCAAAGCCGCAATCGCTGTTTCGACTTTCGCACGCGTTTTATCGCTGACCGGCGCATCGCCATTGATGACGCGGCTGACCGTTTTGGGTGAGACGCCCGCATAAGCAGCAACATCATAAATTGTAGCCATCTTACGACTCCCGCCTCAGCCCTGTTTCATTTGATTACGTAGCATAGCACACCAGACATCGGTGTCATACCGAAAATTTTAAAAAACCTTGATAAAAATCAAGCATATAAATTGCAAATTGCATACAATTCCTAAGCCATTTGACTACCCATATTCGCCAAACCCGCGCCCCTTTGTTAAACTACATATGACTACATAAATATTCACCGTATCGAACCAATCACTACAACGACAATCTATAACTGAATCACATCCCGCCGAATGAGCGGACCCAATCCCGAAGGAAACCCGATGACCGCATTTACCGAAGCATGGCAAGCCCTTGAACAACACCGGCTCGACACACAACACATCCACCTGCGCGACCGCTTCGCCGCCGAACCCGACCGCTTCGGCAATATGCACGAAACCCTCGACGGCCTCCTCTTCGATTACAGCAAAAACCGCCTCGGCGAAGACACTTTGCAACTTTTGTGCCGCCTTGCCGAAACCTCGCCCCTTGCCGGACAAATGCACGCCATGCAAAACGGCGAAAAAATCAACCTCAGCGAACACCGCGCCGTCCTCCATACCGCTCTGCGCCTGCCGCCCGACGCAGCACCCGTTTACGTTGACGGCGAAAACATCCTCCCCAAACTCCACCGCGAACTCGACCGCGCCCTCGCCTACGCCGAAGCACTCAACAACGGCAGCCACAGAGGCATCACCGACAAACCCATTACCGACTTCGTCCACATCGGCATAGGAGGCTCCGACCTCGGTCCCAGAATGTGCGTAGAAGCCCTCAAAGCCTACCGCCAAAACATCCGCGTCCACTTCGTCAGCAATTCAGACGACGCCGACATCAGCCGCACACTCGCCCACCTCAAGCCCGAGACCACCGTATTCAGCATCGCCAGCAAATCCTTCCGCACGCCCGAAACCCTGCTCAACGCCTACGCCGCCCGCGCATGGTATCGGGATGCAGGTTTGCCCGAATCCGGCATCTACCGCCACTTCTGCGCCATCTCCTCCGACGTTGCCGCCGCCCGAAACTTCGGCATCGCACCCGACAACGTCTTCGCCATGTTCGACTGGGTCGGCGGACGCTATTCCGTCTGGTCGACCATCGGCCTGCCCGTCATGGTCGCCGTCGGCACAGACCGCTTCCGCGAACTCCTCGCCGGCGCGCACGCCATGGACACCCACTTCTTCCAAACCCCCTACCGCCGCAACATCCCCGTCCTCATGGCGCTCATCAGCATCTGGTACAACAACTTCCAGCATGCCGACGGACAAACCGCCGTCCCATACAGCCACAACCTGCGCCACCTCCCCTCGTGGCTCAACCAGCTCGACATGGAAAGCCTAGGCAAAAACCGCACCGCCGACGGACAACCCGTTCCCCATACCACAGGCGGCATCGTCTTCGGCGAAGAAGGCGTCAACTGCCAACACGCCTATTTCCAACTCCTCCACCAAGGCACACGGCTCATCCCCTGCGACTTCATCGTCCCCATGACCACCGCCTACGGCATCAACCGCCAACACCGCTTCACCGTCGCCAACGCCTTCGCCCAAGCCGAAGCCCTGATGAAAGGCAAAACCCTCGAAGAAGCCCGCGCCGAACTTGCCGACCTGCCCGAAGCCGAACGCGAACGCCTCGCCCCGCAAAAAGAATTCCCCGGCAACCGCCCGAGCAACAGCCTCCTCCTCAGTGCCACCGACCCCCGCCGCCTCGGCATGCTCATGGCGGCATACGAACACCGCACCTTCGTCCAAGGCGCAATTTGGGGCATCAACCCCTTCGACCAATGGGGCGTCGAATACGGCAAAGAACTCGCCAAAACCATCGAACCCGAACTCGACCGCGGCAACCCACAGCACGACAGTTCCACCAACGGCCTCATCGCCTTCTACCGCGCCAGCCAAAACCGATAGGCAGTTCAAACACAAAGGTCGTCTGAAAACCTACATTAAGTTTTCAGACGACCTTTGTGTTAATGGTTTTCGTGGACAAAGTCCACGCTACGGCGTTAGTGTTACCAGCAGGCACCGTAGCGTGGGCTCCGCCCGCGAACCATTTAAGATTCCAGTAAACAGCCCAAAAATCTCAGACGCAAAAAAAGCAGACCCATCAGGTCTGCTTTCAATCTTTCCGATTAATCCAGATTCAAAACGGCGGAGGTGTAAACGTCCTGTACGTCGTCCAAATCTTCCAGAGCGTCAATCAATTTCTGCATTTTGACGGCTTCGTCGCCGGAGAGTTCGGTTTCGTTTTGGGCGCGCATGGTGACGTCGCCGTCAACGGATTTGTAGCCTGCGGCTTCCAATGCTGCTTTCACGCCCGCCCAATCGTTCGGGGCGGTGATGACTTCGATGGAGCCGTCGTCGTTGGCAATCACGTCTTCCGCACCGGCTTCCAGAGCGGCTTCCATCAGCGCATCCTCGTCAACGCCGGGTTCGAACACCAAATAACCCTGATGCACGAAGTTGAACGCTACGCAGCCGTCGGTGCCCAAATTGCCGCCGTTTTTGGTGAACGCGTGGCGCACGTCGGCAACGGTGCGGGTTTTGTTGTCGGTCAGGCAGTCCACCATCAGCGCTGCGCCGCCGATGCCGTAGCCTTCGTAGCGCAACTCGATGTATTCCACGCCTTCCAAGTTGCCCGTACCTTTGTCGATGGCGCGTTGTACGTTGTCTTTGGGCATATTGTTTTCGGCGGCTTTTTCCAAAGCCAGGCGCAGGCGCGGGTTGGCGCCGGGATCACCGCCGCCCATGCGGGCTGCAACGGTGATTTCTTTAATCAAACGGGTGAAGATTTTGCCGCGTTTGGCATCTTGACGGGCTTTTTTATGCTGGATATTCGCCCACTTACTGTGACCTGCCATGATAAATCCTTTCGATTTTCCGCCTTATCCGGCGGGCTTTTGCTCATTTTCAAAGTGCGCATTTTAACATAGGTTGGATATGCCTAAAATATTTCAGACGACCCCTCATCCTGCCAAAGGGTCGTCTGAAAACGCTGCCTGCGCCTGAAAAAACGCAAAAATCTTGTCTTTGCCCAAACCTGATCCTTTTTTTCGTTTGCCTCACAAAAGGTTTACGGTATCATGCAGACCTGCTTCAGGATTGTTGACAACTTGGGGCAAAACGGACGAAAACGGCCTGCTCGCCGCGCCGTCCGACACAACGGCATTCAACGGAGTAACCGCCGCAGAATGCCGTCATCTGTTCATTTTTCAATATAAGGTTTGTAATTATGGAAGAAACATTGTCTGCACTGGTGGGCGCAGTCAATCTGATTCTGTGGGATTACATGCTGATTTACGCCCTTTTGGGCATCGGCCTGTTTTTCACACTCTATCTGGGCGCGCCGCAGATTACCAAATTGGGGGCGGGGTTTAAATCCGTTTTCGGCGGTTTGTTTTCCAAAAAAGACAAAGACGATAAATCTTTGTCGCAATTCCAAGCGCTCGCCGTCGCCGTCTCCGCCCAAATCGGCACGGGCAACGTCGCCGGCGTGGCAACCGCCATTACCGCAGGCGGGCCGGGCGCGATTTTTTGGATGTGGCTTTCCGCCGTTTTGGGGATGTCCACGATTTTTGCCGAAGCCCTGCTCGCGCAAAAATACCGCGTCGTCAGCCACGGCAAATACATCGGCGGCCCCGCGTTCTACATCACGCATGGTCTGACTCCGAAAATCGGGCGCGGTGCGGCGCGTTTCTTATCGGGCTTCTTCTCCATCGCCCTGATTATCGCGCTGGGCTTTATCGGCAACGCCACGCAGGCGAACTCCATCGCCTCCTCCGTTACCATCGCCTTTAACGTACCGGCTTTGGCAGTGGGCATCACCCTCGCCGTCCTCGCGGGCATGATTATCGTCGGCGGCGTCAACCGTATCGCCAACATCGCCCAATTCATCGTACCGTTTATGGCGATTATCTATATTTTGTGTGCCGTCGTTATCCTGTTCAAATTCTCCGACCACATCATACCGATGTTCAACCACATCTTTACTGCCGCCTTCAATCCCGAAGCCGTATTAGGCGGCGCAGCGGGTATCGGTATGCGCGAAGCCGTCCGTTTCGGCGTGGCACGCGGGCTGTTCTCGAACGAAGCGGGTATGGGTTCGACACCGCACGCACACGCTACCGCCGACGTGAAACACCCTGTTCAACAAGGCTTGGCGGCATTTATCGGCGTGTTCATCGACACCATATTGGTCTGCACCGCCACCGCGCTGATTATCCTCCTGACCGATGCCAACCTTTCCGGCGAACAAGGCGCGGCGGTTACCCAATTCGCCTTCAGCAAAGCCTTCCCCGGCTTCGGTTCGCAACTGCTCGCCGTCTGCCTGACCTTCTTCGCCTTCACCACCATCATCGGCTGGTACTACTTCGGCGAATCCAACATCCGCTTCCTCTTCAGAGGAAAACACTTGGGCATCTACCGCGCGCTCGTGCTGCTGGCCATCGTGTTGGGTACGCTGGGCAAGGTCGATTTGGTTTGGAGCCTGTCCGATATGTTCAACGGCTTCATGGTCATCCCCAACTTAATCGCCCTATTCCTCTTGCGCAAGGAAATCCGCGCCGTTTACGACGATTATCTGGCGCAGAAAAAAGCAGGCAAAGACTTGTCCTACCAATATGAATTCCACGAATTCCACGACAAGGCTTAATCCGCCATCGTGAAAAGGTCGTCTGAAAATTTTCAGACGACCTTTTTATCCCCTAATCATTGAACCGATTAATGTTTTTTTGTACAATCCCCGCCATCTCAACCTTTTCTCAGGCCGTCGCAAAAGCGGCCTGAACCTTTTTGCAAAGAAAGCCCATGTCCCAAGAAATCCTCGACCAAGTGCGCCGCCGCCGCACGTTTGCCATCATCTCCCACCCCGACGCGGGTAAAACCACGCTGACCGAAAAGCTCTTGCTGTTTTCAGGCGCAATTCAGAGCGCAGGTACGGTAAAAGGCAAGAAAACCGGTAAATTCGCCACTTCCGACTGGATGGAAATCGAGAAGCAGCGCGGCATTTCCGTGGCATCAAGCGTTATGCAGTTTGACTACAAAGACCACACCGTCAACCTTTTGGACACGCCAGGACACCAAGACTTCTCCGAAGACACCTACCGAGTATTGACCGCCGTGGACAGCGCGTTGATGGTCATCGACGCGGCAAAAGGCGTGGAAGCACAAACCATCAAACTCTTGAACGTCTGCCGCCTGCGCAATACGCCGATTGTTACCTTCATGAACAAATACGACCGCGAAGTGCGCGATTCTTTGGAATTGCTGGACGAAGTGGAAAATATTTTAAAAATCCGCTGCGCGCCCGTTACTTGGCCGATCGGAATGGGCAAAAACTTCAAGGGCGTGTACCACATCCTGAACGACGAAATCTATCTCTTTGAAGCCGGCGGAGAACGCCTGCCGCACGAGTTCGACATCATCAAAGGCATCGATAATCCCGAATTGGAACAACGCTTTCCGCTGGAAATCCAGCAGCTGCGCGACGAAATCGAATTGGTGCAGGCTGCTTCCAACGAGTTTAATCTCGACGAATTTCTCGCCGGCGAACTCACGCCCGTGTTCTTCGGCTCGGCGATTAACAACTTCGGTATTCAGGAAATCCTCAATTCATTGATTGACTGGGCGCCCGCGCCGAAACCGCGCGACGCGACCGTGCGCATGGTCGAGCCGGACGAGCCGAAATTTTCCGGATTTATCTTTAAAATCCAAGCCAATATGGACCCGAAACACCGCGACCGCATCGCCTTTTTGCGCGTCTGCTCCGGCAAATTCGAGCGCGGCATGAAGATGAAACACCTGCGCATCAACCGAGAAATCGCTGCCTCCAGCGTGGTTACATTCATGTCGCACGACCGAGAGCTGGTGGAAGAAGCCTACGCAGGCGACATCATCGGCATCCCGAACCACGGCAACATCCAAATCGGCGACAGCTTCTCCGAAGGCGAACAACTGGCGTTCACCGGCATTCCCTTCTTCGCGCCCGAACTGTTCCGCAGCGTCCGCATCAAAAACCCGCTGAAAATCAAGCAACTGCAAAAAGGTTTGCAACAACTCGGCGAAGAAGGCGCGGTTCAAGTATTCAAACCGATGAGCGGCGCAGATTTGATTTTGGGCGCGGTCGGCGTGTTGCAGTTTGAAGTCGTTACCTCCCGCCTCGCCAACGAATACGGCGTGGAAGCCGTGTTCGACAGCGCATCCATCTGGTCGGCGCGCTGGGTATCGTGCGAAGACAAGAAAAAACTGGCGGAGTTTGAAAGAGCCAATGCAGGCAATCTGGCGATAGACGCAGGCGGCAACCTTGCCTACCTCGCCCCCAACCGCGTGAATCTGGGACTCACGCAAGAACGCTGGCCGGACATTGTGTTCCACGAAACGCGCGAGCATTCTGTGAAGCTGTAATTGGTTATAAAGAAAAGGTCGTCTGAAATTATTTCAGACGACCTTTTTAGTATCTTTGGCAATCCGTTTTATTCAAACGGGCGCACTTCCAAACCGAACATACGGCGGGCGGTGTTCAGCATTTGGCAGCTGAAGCCCCACTCGTTGTCGTACCAAGCGAACACTTTGACCATGTTGCCGTCAATGACTTTAGTCAGCGTTGCATCAAAGGTGCTGGCTTGAGGGGTGTGGTTGAAATCCATAGACACCAGCGGCAGCGTGTTGTAGCTCAATACGCCTTTCAGACGACCTTCTTCCGCAGCGGCTTTCATCAGCGCGTTGATTTCTTCGACGCTGGTATCGCGCGCGGCTTGGAAGCTCAAATCGACAATGGAAACATTAACGGTCGGCACGCGGATGGCGAGGCCGTCGAGTTTGCCTTTCAGCTCGGGCAATACCAAACCGACAGCTTTTGCCGCGCCGGTTTTGGTCGGAATCATGTTTTCCACACCGCTGCGGGCGCGGCGCAAGTCTTTATGACGCACGTCGGTAACGGTTTGGTCGTTGGTCAAAGCGTGGATGGTGGTCATCACGCCTTTGACGATGCCGATGTTTTCGTTCAACACTTTGGCAACGGGAGAGAGGCAGTTGGTGGTGCAGGAAGCGTTGGAGACGACGGTCATGTCGTCGGTAATTACATCGTCGTTCACACCGTAAACAACCGTTGCGTCAACGTCGGCTTCGCCCGGTGCGGAAATCAGCACTTTTTTCGCGCCGCTTTCCAAATGCACGTTGGCTTTGGATTTGCTGGTGAACGAGCCAGTGCATTCCATCACCAAGTCCACGCCCAAGTCGCGCCATGGCAGTTCAGCGGGGTTGCGGGTGGAGAAAAATGGGATTTTGCGACCGTTAATGATGAGATGGGTTGCATCGTGGGAAATGTCGGCATTAAAGCGACCGTGAACGGTATCGAATTTGGTCAGATGGGCGTTGGTTTCGAGGCTGCCGCTGGCGTTGACGGCGACAACTTCAAGTTGGTCTTGCAGGTTGTAATCGTAAATAGCGCGTAATACTTGGCGGCCGATGCGGCCATATCCGTTAATGGCAACTTTAATGCCCATGTTTTCTTCCTTTTTGGATGTAAGGTGGGGTTGTAAACTAATTCGGGCATTATTATAACAAAATTGTAGTGTGATGTAATTAACATTTTATCAAACAAAACCTGTTTAATTACATCTGCTTATTTTTATCTTGAAACCTCAAATTCCTATTTTGTTCCATCATTAATAAAATCACAAAATTTATATTTCAATTTTGTTTGAAATTTAAGCATTTAATCTTGGTTTTTCATTTCCTCGAAAAAGGAAAAAACCGCGCTTTTCTGATTTTATTTATTTAGAAAGGATAATCCCCAATCCCAACCTGCTACATCGCGCAACAAAAATTCCTCGCCATTCCCCCTCTTTTATCTTAAAAATCAACAAATACCATCCCATATCCGATTTCATAACACATTAATAAAACCCTGCCCTCTTCCTCAAACCTCCCGTTTTCAAGGTACAAAGCGCGTTCTCAACTGGGGGGCGGCTTGAAGATTCCGTCCTACTGTTTTAAAATAAAAAGATGTTACGTTATATCAACTGGAGAGAGAAAAACATGAAACATTGGAAACTCGGCGTCATCGCTGCATTAATGTCCGGCGCAGTTTACGCAGCACCGATGAACGTCGTCACCAGCTTCAGCATTTTGGGCGACGTTACCAAACAAATCGGCGGTGACCGTGTTGCCGTGCAAAATTTGGTCGGTGCCAACCAAGACTCCCACGCCTACCACATGACCAGTGGCGACATCAAAAAAATCCGCGGTGCGAAATTAGTCCTGCTCAACGGCTTGGGTTTGGAAGCGGCTGATGTTCAGCGCGCCGTCAAACAAAGCAAAGTTCCCTTCGCCGAAGCAACCAAAGGCATACAGGCGCTTAAAGCCGAAGAAGGCGAACATCATCACGACCATGAAGGCCACCACCACGACCACGGCGAATTTGACCCGCACGTCTGGACCGACCCCGTCTTGATGACGACCTACGCCCAAAACGTCGCCAACGCCCTGATTCAGGCAGACCCCGAAGGCAAAGCCTATTACCAACAACGCTTGGGCAACTACCAAGTACAGCTGAAAAAACTGCACAGCGACGCTCAAGCTGCGTTTAACGCCGTTCCCGCTGCCAAGCGCAAAGTCCTGACCGGACACGATGCCTTCTCCTACATGGGCAAACGCTACAATATCGAGTTCATCGCCCCACAAGGCGTGAGCAGCGAAGCCGAACCGTCCGCCAAACAAGTGGCTTCCATCATCCGCCAAATCAAACGCGAAGGCATCAAAGCCGTGTTCACCGAAAACATCAAAGACACGCGCATGGTTGACCGCATCGCCAAAGAAACCGGCGTCAACGTCAGCGGCAAGCTCTACTCCGACGCACTCGGCGGCGCACCTGCCAATACTTACATCGGCATGTACCGCTACAACGTCAAAGTCTTGACTGATGCGATGAAAAAATAAAACCGCTTGATACGCGCAAACTGAAAAACCCAAAGGTCGTCTGAAACCGGCTTGGCAAACTAAGCCAAAACCCGTTTCAGACGACCTTTTATCATTCGTTTTGAAAGCGCCGCATCATTGTATATCGACAACGACCGCAGCATTGACACTCACTTTACTCGTCGTCTTCCAATTCTTCTTGCGCACCTTTTTCGGCAAAATGACCCAGCAGCTAAATCAAAGCGCCGCCACCGGTAACACCTGCTTTAATCCACATTGCAGTATCTTCTCCCCAGTTATAAATCCATGCTAAAACTTTCGGCACAGCATTCATATAATTCAAACCGAACGCTAAAAGACCTAGGATAAACAAAGTGCTGCCAAAACTTTTCATGAAGATTCCTTTCGATGAAAATCAGAGGGTTATAGGAAATACAACTTGTTAAAAAGATTACTTTCTACTGAATACAAATGTAAAACGATATCATTATAATCGAAATAAATTAAAAAATATATTTTTAAACAAAATAAATACTTGATAACGTTATTAATTTTTTACATCCAAGAACGATGGACGCTCCTCTTCAAAAGAAGGGGCGTCTGAAAAGCCTTAAATCCTGTTTTCAGACGACCCATACTCCCTCATCTTCCCCAAACTGCCTGAAATACAGCTAAAAATCCGTTTTTCCCACTTGCCAAGCCTGTTAAATTTTTTTACGATACAGCCATAGATTGTAAACAAAGGCCACAAGCCGACTGTTTTTTTCAGACGACATTACCCCTGTCAGACCTCATTTCTATAACCGTAAGCCGCCAAGCGGCTGTTTTCATACCACATCAAAGCAAGAGGTATCAACGTGTCTGATTCCAAAACAAACGAACGCGCGACGTTTAGCAACCGCCGCGCGTTTATGGTTGCCGCTATCGGCTCTGCCGTCGGCCTGGGCAACATTTGGCGTTTCCCCTACATCGCCTTCGAAAACGGCGGCGGTGCGTTCCTCCTACCCTATCTGGTCGCGCTCTTGACCGCCGGCATCCCGCTGCTGCTGCTCGACTACGCCATCGGCCACCGCTACCGCGGCTCCGCTCCGCTAGCTTTCCGCCGACTCGGCCGCTGGTTCGAGCCTGTGGGCTGGTGGAACGTGATGACCAACGTCATCATCTGTATCTACTACGCAGTCATCATCGGCTGGTCGGCAAGCTATGCCTACTACTCGCTGAACGCCGCATGGGGCGCGGATCCTCAGGCGTTTTTCTTTAAAGACTTTTTGAACATGGCAGGTCCTGAAGCTTTGGGCTTGGATTTTGTCGGCAAAGTCGTTGGCCCGCTGATCGGCGTATGGCTGTTTACCTGCATCATCATGGCTTTGGGCGTACAAAAAGGCGTGGCAGGCGCATCTTCGTTTTTCATGCCGCTGCTGTTGATTATGTTCATCATCATGGTCGGCATCTCGCTGACGCTGCCGGGCGCGGCTAAGGGCTTGGACGCGCTGTTTACGCCCGACTGGTCGAAACTTTCCGATCCTAGAGTCTGGGTTGCCGCATACGGTCAGATTTTCTTCTCGCTCTCCATCTGCTTCGGCATCATGGTGACTTACTCTTCCTACCTGAAGAAAAAAACCGACTTGGGCGGTACCGGCTTGGTTGTCGGCTTTGCCAACAGCAGCTTTGAATTGCTCGCCGGTATCGGCGTATTCGCCGCGCTGGGCTTTATAGCACAAGCCAATGGACAAGCCGTCAGTCAAGTTGCTTCCAGCGGCATCGGTTTGGCTTTCATCGCCTTCCCGACCATCATCAACCAAGCTCCGATGGGGGCGCTGATCGGCGTATTGTTCTTCGGTTCTCTGGTATTCGCAGGCATTACCTCGATGATTTCCATCGTTGAGGTCATCGTCGCCGCCATTCAGGACAAATTGAACATCGGCCGCGTCAACGCTACCCTGCTTGTCTGCATTCCGATGGGCATTATCTCCACCCTGCTCTTCGGCACGACCACCGGCCTGCCCGTTTTGGACGTATTGGACAAATTCGTCAACACCTACGGCATCGTCGCCGCCGGCTTCGTCTATGTTTTGGCCATCATCGCCCTGCGCAAACTGCCCGAACTGCGCAACCACCTGAACGCGCTCTCCTCCGTCCGCGTCGGCGCGATTTGGACTGCCTGCGTCATCTTTACCGTCGCCATGCTCGGCTATATGTTGTACCAAGACACAATCGGCCTGCTTAAAGAAAACTACTCAAAATATCCCAGCGATTTCCTCAATATCTTCGGCTGGGGCATGTCGATCGGTCTGATTGTCATCGCCGTGTTGCTGTCGCTTCTGCCTTGGAAACATGGTCAAAACTTCAACGTCAAAGACGAACACGAACATGAACAAGGAGACAAAGAATGAGTACTTCAGCCATCATCATGATGATTATCGCACTCGTCGTCATCTGGGGCGGATTCATTCTGTCCGTATGGCGGCTGCCTGAAGAATAGGCTTTTTCCAACAAGTGTTGCAGACACCGCACAGGTCGTCTGAAACCCAAACGCCCCGAAACCGCATACCGGCTTCGGGGCGTTTTGTTACCGCCAAATCCAAGACAGATAAGGCTTTCCATCTATCAGCCGAGTAACCGTACCGCACAAAAGCAACATTTGTTTACGCTAATTTTCCACAGGCGGGCGAAGGTAAACAAAGGGCTGATTATAATGAAAATAACTCCGGCATCTGCCGTGTTTCACGAAAGGAAGAAACAATGACCATGAAACCACTTATGGCGGTATTGCTCGCCGCCAGCCTCAGCCTCCCCGCCATCCACGCGGAAGCGCGAGGCACGGCAAACCAGAAAAAAGCCACCCTCGCCGGCGCGGCAGCAGGCGCAGCCTTGGGCGGTCTGTTGGGCAACGACGGACAAAGCGCAATCATCGGCGCAGTGGCAGGTGGTTTGGCAGGCAACGCCTATGCCTACCGTAATAAAAAATTGAATCAAAAAGACAGAGAGAGATACGAAGACCGTTATCGCGACTACGACTACTACCACTACGACCGTGATGACGACTACTACTACGGTCGTGATCGCGATGACTACGACGATTACTACCGTTATGAGAAACGTTACAAAAAAAACAAACATTACTATCGCAAATACCGCGACTGGGACGATGATTACTATGATTACGACGACGATTAAACCCATCGTCTGAATATCTGAACGAAAGGTCGTCTGAAAACCTGAAACAAGGTTAAAACACCTTCAAATCTCGGCTATGTCCAAGCCGTTTTCAGACGACCTTAGATTCGGATTTCAAGTGCAGCACTAGCGCACTAGCGGTTGAAGCCGATTCAAAAATAAAACACTTGGCGTTTCATAGCCAAGTGTTTTTTCTTGGTCGGCAGTTCACCTCATCTTGAACCCTGCGTCTCTCCCGATTACTCATGTTTCGGAAATCGGTTGGTTTAGTGAAGTATTGTCGGATGATTCACTATGCACCTTTGTGTGTAACTAATGGCAATCTTTCTTGCAGGAAGGGTCGTATGCTAGCGCATACTGACCTTTTTCGGTGATGGAAAGTTGCACGTCAAACCCAAATCCGCTAGGCATCATGCCTGCTGAATCATTCCTCACATACTAAGAAAAAATTTAGCTGACTAAATAAAATCTAACAATTATAATAAAAAATATTATTCCACTTAATAAAAGTTCAGCTATGGATTATCAAAAAATCAGTCGCAAACTCGAAATTTTAGCCGATGCCGCCAAATATGATGTTTCCTGTTCATCAAGCGGAGGTAAGCGCGGCAACGACGGGCAAGGCTTGGGCAACTCTTCGCGTGCGGGCATCTGCCACAGTTTCACCGAAGACGGCCGCTGCGTATCGCTGCTGAAAATCCTGCTGACCAACCATTGCATCTACGACTGCGCTTATTGCGCTTCCCGCCGCAGCAACGACATCCCGCGCGCGGCGTTTACGGTCGATGAAGTGGTGGATTTGACCATGAGCTTTTACCGGCGTAACTATATCGAAGGGCTGTTTTTGAGTTCCGGCATCTTCAAAAACGCTGACTACACCATGGAGCGCTTGGTGCGGATTGCTAAAAAACTGCGCGAAGAACATCGATTTAACGGCTACATCCATCTCAAAACCATTCCGAAAGCGTCTGCCGAAATCCTGCACGAAGCCGGACTGTATGCCGACCGCCTCAGTGTCAACATGGAAATCCCCACCGTTTCCGGCCTCAAGCTGCTCGCGCCCGAAAAAAACCACAGCGACATGACGCAGCCGATGGCGTTTGTCCGCAACGAAATCGTTTCCTTTGCCGACAGCCGCAAAACCATCAAATCCACGCCCAAGTTCGCCCCTGCCGGACAAAGTACGCAGTTCATTATCGGCGCTGCAGGCGAAACCGACCGTCAAATCATCCGCGCCGCAGGCGGGTTTTACCGCCATTACGGTCTCAAACGCGTGTATTACTCGGGCTATGTACCGGTATTAGAAGACAAACGCCTGCCGCCTTTATCGACGCAAGTGCCGCTGCGGCGCGAAAACCGGCTCTATCAGGCAGATTGGCTGATGCGTTTTTACGGTTTTTCCGATCATGAAATCTTAGACGAACAGCAACCTTTCCTCGACTTGGATTTCGACCCCAAGCTCGCTTGGGCGCTGCGCCACCGCGAATGGTTTCCCGTGCCGTTGCAACACGCGCCGCTTGAAACCATCTTGCGCGTACCCGGCATCGGCGTGAAGTCCGCCCGCAAAATCGTGCAGGCGCGCCGATTCCGCATAATCACCATGGCACAACTGAGCAAAATGGGCGTGGCGCTAAACCGCGCACGCTATTTCATCACCCTGCCCGAACCCAACCGCTACGCCGACCTAATCGACAGCCCGCAATTGCGCAGCCTGCTTTTGCAAAACACACGCTCCAAATTCAGCCAAAGCGATGCCGTGCAAACCGATTTGTTCGGCTGATAACGAAAAGACCCACATTATGCAAATCACTTTGCACTACGACGGCAGCTTCGACGGCCTGTTAAGCACCGTGTTTCATGTTTACGCCTGCAAATACGCTCCTGAAAACGTACACATTACCCATGATGCGCAGGATACAGATTTATTCAGCCGCAGCGAAACTGTTGCCACCTCCCCCGAACGCGCCCACCGCGTTTTCAAGCGGCTCGAACAGCAAATCGGGCGCAGCGGCATGGTCAAACTACTGTATGGTTTTTTAATCGCCCTACCTGAGATGCCCGACACTTTTCTGCGCATTGTCAACCTGATGCTTGTCCGCCCGATGCGCAAAGATGTGCTCTGCGATTACGGTCTTTACGATGTGATGCAATGGGCGCAATGGGTTAAAACCGTCGGACATGAAAAACACCGGATGGAAGCGTTTGTCCGTTTTGAAGAGCTGACAGATGGTCTGTATCTCGCGCGTATCGAACCTCAATACGATGTATTGCCCTTGATTGCACGCCATTTCCGCAACCGTTATCCGCAACAGCAATGGGCAATATTCGATATGCAGCGCCTTTACGGCATCTTAAGCGGCCCAAACGGACTGCACGCAATCAACGGGCTGGAAGCCCACCGCATCCAAACATCCTATGCCCCGAACGAACGCAGTTACCAAGCCCTTTGGCAGGACTATTTCAACAGCAGCAATATTCCATCCCGACGTAATCCCCGGTTGCACCGCCAACAAATGCCGCAACGCTATTGGAAATACCTTACTGAAAAGCAACCTGCTGTTTTCGATTAAAAATACCTGTCTGAAAACAGGTTCAGACAGGTATCAGCCCGTTCATCACATAAAAGTCGCAATTTTGCCCAAACCCACCTTTTCAGACGACCCCTTTCCCCTCCCCTCAAATTTACCTTTTCCGTCCGCTTCGGTATCATACCGCCTGTCTGTTTATCCCCAACGGAATCCCGATTATGTCTGACTGGTCCCTCCCCGATTTCGAACGCAAAATCTGCCCGCCCGAAGAATTGGCGCAGCGTTTGCACGAGCTTCCCCGTCCGCTGGTGTTTACCAACGGATGTTTCGATATTCTGCACAGGGGGCATGTTACCTATCTGGCGCAGGCGCGGTCGGCGGGGGCAGCGTTGGTATTGGCTTTGAACACGGATGCGTCCGTGCGCCGTTTGGGCAAAGGAGACGACCGTCCCGTCAATTCGCTGGAAAACCGCGCGGCGGTAGCGGCGGCATTGGCGAGCGTGGATTTGGTTACTTGGTTTGACGAAGACACGCCCGCCGAGTTGATCGAGCAAATCAAACCCGACATCCTGATTAAAGGCGGCGACTGGCCGGTCGAAAAAATCGTCGGCGCACAAGAAACGCTGGCGCGCGGCGGCAAAGTGTTTTCCATTCCGTTCTTGCACCAGACTTCCACCACGAAAACGCTGGAAAAAATCCGCGCAGCCGAGGGCGGCAAATGACCGCGCTGAAACTGCCGCACAGTCGGGTTTTGGCAGAACTTGCCGACGGTCTGCCGCAACACGTTTCCCATCTCGCGCGTATCGCGGGCGTGAAGCCGCACCAGCTCAACGGCTTTTGGCAACAGATGCCCGCACACATCCGCGGACTGCTGCGCCAACACGACGGACAATGGAGGCTCGTGCGCCCGCTTGCCTTGTTTAACGAAGAAGCCTTGCAGCATTTGGGCGCGGAACGCGGTTTTCAGACGACCTTAAAGCAAGAATGCACGTCCAGCAACGATGAAATCCTAAATCTGGTGCGCACTTCGCCCGAACAAGCCCATAAAGCGCTTTGCGTCGCGCATCTGCAAACCAAAGGCCGCGGGCGGCAAGGACGCAAGTGGACACACCGATTAGGCGAATGCCTGATGTTCAGCTTCGGCTGGGTATTTGACAAACCGCAGCACGAACTCGGTTCGCTCGCCCCCGCCGTCGCACTCGCCTGCCGCCGCGCCTTGGCTGCCTCGGGGTTGGACATACAAATCAAGTGGCCGAACGATTTGGTCGCCGGCAGGGACAAACTCGGCGGCATCCTGATCGAAACCGTCCGCAACGAGGGCAAAACCGCCGCCGTCATCGGCATCGGCATCAACTTCGTCCTGCCCAAAGAAGTTGAACACGCCGCCTCCGTCCAAGCCTTATTCCACAATATGCAGCTTGCCCGCGGTGCAGCCTCCGCACACTGCATCCCCGTCTCAACGCTATTAGACAAACTCTTGGGCGAACTCGATACCGTCCTGACGCAATACGCGCAAAACGGGTTCGCCCCCTTCCTCGGCGAATACCAAACCGCCCACCGCGACCACGGCAGACCCGTCCTGCTCCTACGCGACGGGCAAACCGTAAGCGAAGGCACCGTACTCAACGTCGATGCGCAAGGCGCGTTGCACCTGATGACATCGGCAGGCGAACAAACCGTCGTCAGCGGCGAAATCAGCCTGCGCCCCGACGACACGCCCCGCGCCGCCACGCCGCGTGCGCCCGAACGCCTGCTCCTGCTCGACGGCGGCAACAGCCAGCTCAAATGGGCATGGGTGGAAAACGGCGTGTTCAACGAAGTCACCCGCGCGCCCTACCGCGACTTGAGCAGGCTCGGCGAAGAATGGGCAGAGCGTTCAGACGACCGCACCCGCATCGTCGGCTGCGCCGTGTGTGGCGACCTCAAAAAAGCCCTCGTCGAAGCCCACCTGACCGCGCCCGTCCGCTGGCTGCCCTCGATGCCGCAGGCACTCGGCATCCGCAACCACTACCGCAACCCCGCCGAACACGGTTCCGACCGCTGGTTCAACGCCTTGGGCAGCCGCCGCTTCAGCCAAAACGCCTGCGTCGTCGTCAGCTGCGGCACCGCCGTAACCACCGACGCACTCACCGAAGACAACCACTACCTCGGCGGCACCATCATGCCCGGCTTCCACCTGATGAAAGAAGCCCTCGCCGCCAAAACCGCCAACCTCGACCGCCCCGCCGGCAAAGTGTACCCCTTCCCCACTACCACGCCCAACGCCATCACCAGCGGCATGATGGATGCCGTTTGCGGAGCCGTCATCATGATGCACGGGCGGCTGCAACAAAAAACGGGCGAAGGCAAACCCGTTGACGTCATCATTACCGGTGGCGGCGCAAGCAAAGTCGTCAACGCCCTGCCCAAGCAGTTTGTTTTGGACAATACGGTAAAAATTGTAGATAATCTCGTCATTTACGGTTTATTGAACTGGGTCGCGCACGAGCAGGAACAGACCGACACACTGCCCGAATAAGCAGCAACGCCGTAGCGCAGATTTAAAAAGGTCGTCTGAAAACATCAAACCGGGTTTTCAGACGACCTTCAGACGCAGCAAACTTCAGCCGATTGGTTTTGATGCCAATTCGCCACAAAATAACAACACAAAATCGTCCGCACACCACAACGGCACCCGAACACAAAAAAGGAAAACAACTCATGAAATGGCTTTTCGCCGCCCTCGTGGCACTCAACATCATCGTCTTCGGCGGCATGATTACGCACCGCCTCAACAACGCCAAATCCCCCGCCGCCACGCCCGTAGAAGGCGGCGCCCACGAACTTGCCCAACCCGAATCCCTGCGCCCGCAGCAAGCCCCCGCGTCTGCCGACAACGCGCAACCCGACTGGCTGCAAACCGACGAAACACAAGCCGACCTGCCCGAACCCGAATCCGAAGAAGCCATAGCCGAACGCAAGAAGAAAGAAGAAGAGGAACAGGCGCGCCGCGAAAAAGAAAAAAAAGAACGTGAAGAAAAAGCCCGCCGCGAAAAAGAAAAAGCCGCCGCCGAAAACACCAATCCGGCTGCTGCCACCAACGAAAATCCCGCCGCCAAAAACGCATCCGCCGCCCGCCAATGTACGTCCAACGCCAGCGTTACCCTTGACGAAGACGACTACCACCGCATCAAAGGTCTGCTGACCCGTTGGCCGCACGCCGCCAGCCGCACCGTAGAAAAACGCGGCGCATCGAAAGACCAAGCCGCCAAAACCTTCCGCGTCGTACTGCCCGCCGACAGCGAAGCAATGAACCGCCTCGAAGCCCTCGGCAACAAAGGCTTCAACGGCACGCTTCACAACGGCGAAATCAGCCTCGGCGTCATGAAAAGCCGCTCCTCCGCCCAAGTCCTCATCTCACGCCTGTCTGCAGCAGGTTTCGGCGGCGGACGCATCGTCGAACAAGACGACAAAGGCAACGCCGCCGACAGCACCCTCAGCGTTTCCCGCATGACCGTCATCTTCATGTCGGTCGATGAAAAAGACGCACAGGAAATCCGTAACATCGTCGGCCGCTACGGCAGCCTGAATATGAAAACCTGCAAATAAAACCCAAAGGTCGTCTGAACGTTTTCAGACGACCTTTTGCAAAGATGCAACAGATTAGGCGGCAGTCAAATCCCGTTTGGAAAACCGAATAGGTTAACGTTGATATCGCTCCCGCCTTTACGCTGCGAAACCGCCGACAAACCCTTATCCGCACAAAGGTTCTTGAGAAACCATGAAACCCGCCCAAACCTCCCTACTGTTCGCCCTTCTTCTCGGACTGCTGCCGGCGGCATACGCCGATGACTATGACGACGAAGCCTATCAAAACCTGATCACGCAATGCACGCGCAACCAGCTCGACAGTTGCGTCACACTCGGCATTTGGACCCGCGACTATCTGGAAAGCCCCGCCGATGCCTACCTGCCGCTGAAAAAAGCCTGCGACGGCAAAAACATGAAGGGCTGCAACGTATTGGCAAACCTCTATTTAGACCCATACAGCGGTCTGGGCATGGACTACCCCAAAGCCCTCGAACTCTACCGCAAAGCCTGCAAAGGCGGCTATGAAAACGCCTGCCGCAACGCCAAAGAAACCGAAGAGGAAATGCGCAATCAAACAGCGGAAGACCGCACAGCCAAACGGCAAGAGCGGCTGGAGGCATTGCAACGTTCCTGCATGGGCGAAAACGATGCCGCCTGCAGAGCCTTGCAACGCGAATTGCAACGCTGATATATAGTGGATTAACTTTAAACCAGTACGGCGTTGCCTCGCCTTAGCTCAAAGAGAACGATTCTCTAAGGTGCTGAAGCACCAAGTGAATCGGTTCCGTACTATCTGTACTGTCTGCGGCTTCGTCGCCTTGTCCTGATTTTTGTTAATCCACTATAGAAGTCGTGGTCGTCTGAAACGGCTTTCAGACGACCTATGCTACAATTTCACACATTCAAACCTTCCCCATTACAGGAAACCTCATGGAAGCCACCGTCTATCTCGAAGACAACGAATACATCGCCTTATGCGACCTTCTGAAGCTCGCTGGACTTGCCGAAAGCGGCGGGCAGGCGAAAGCGTTTATTGCCGAAGGGCTGGTGTTGCGCAACGGTGAAACCGAAACCCGCAAAACTGCCAAAATACGCGGCGGCGAAGTCATCGAGTTTGACGGCGCGCGCTTGGAAATCGCCGATGGATACGACCCAGAAGAATAAAGCCGAAGCGCTCTTGGGCGAGCCGCTTTTAGACGAACCCGTCCGCCCCGAATCGTGGGAATGCTGCGGCAGCGACTGCGGCGATGCCTGCATCCAGACGATTTATTGGACGGATAAAGCCCGCTACGACGCGCAACAGCGGAAATTGAAAGAAGCGGGTTGGTCGAACGACGGAGATAACGAAAAGGTCGTCTGAAAACGGTTCGGCTGGATAAAACCGCGTTTTCAGACGACCTTTTATAATGGATTAACTTTAAACCAGTACGGCATTGCCTCGCCTTAGCTCAAAGAGAACGATTCTCCAAGGTGCTGAAGCACCAAGTGAATCGGTTCCGTACTATCTGTACTGTCTGCGGCTTCGTCGCCTTGTCCTGATTTAAATTTAATCCACTATAATTTTCAAAAGCCGCAGGTCGGATACTTATTATCCGACAAAACGTTTAATGTTCCGCTGATTCAAATCATTACGGCAGGATTTGAAATGTCGGATTCAAGAATCCGAACTACTGGATTTCAGACGACCTTTGTCCGACTCGGTTTTCAACATGACCGTCCCCATCCTTCATTCACCACACACATAACGCCCCATGATAGACCTGCACTGCCATTCCACCGTTTCCGACGGTATGCTCTCTCCTGCCGAAGTCGTGCGCCTCGCGCATCAAAACGGCTGCACGCTGCTGGCGTTGACCGACCACGACCACACCGGCGGCATCGCTGAAGCGCGTGCCGAAGCCAATGAGCTCGGGCTGCGTTTCGTCAACGGCGTGGAAATCTCCGTAACTTGGCGCGGGCGCACCATACACGTCGTCGGTTTGGATTTTGACGAGCAGGACGAAAACCTGCAAAACCTGTTGGCACAAGTACGGCAAGGTCGTCTGAAACGCCTTGAAGCCATCGCCGCCAAGCTCGAAAAGAAAGGCATCGGCGGCGCATACGACGGCGCGCTCGCGCTGGCGGCAAACAAAGAAATGGTCAGCCGCACCCACATTGCCGAGTTCCTCATCCAAGCGGGACACGTCAAAAACAAGCAGCAGGCGTTCACCAAATACTTGGGCGACGGCAAATCCTGCGCCGTCCGCCACGAATGGGCAACGCTGGAAGACTGCGTATCCGCCGTCAACGGCGCGGGCGGCATGGTGGTCATCGCCCACCCGATGCGCTACGATTTGTCCGCCACCGCCAAGCGCAATCTGTTTGAAGAATTTAAAAGCCTCGGCGGTGTGGGCATCGAAGTCCACAGTGGCAACTGCTGCAAAAACGACCGCCTCAACTACGCGCTGCTGGCAGAACGCTTCGGCATGCTCGCCAGCGCGGGCAGCGATTTCCACCGCTTAAACGACTTCAGCGGCGGTATCCTCGGCGCGTGTCCCGAACTGCCGGAAAACTGCAAACCGGTTTGGGAGCATTTCAAAAAGGTTTGAGCCGACAAACTTCAAGAAAATATCTAAAAATTGCGTCCCATCATCCTTCTTTTCGTTTAGACGCCAACGTCCTACGTTCCAAACCCATTCACAACCAAACATCTTATCTTGCCTCATTTTTATCTTGATTTCGCCATAAAAAAGGTCGTCTGAAAGCGGGAACGGTACTTTCAGACGACCTTTTGTGTGGAAATCCGATATTAGAACAGTGCCTGCAGAATCAGGTAGCAGGTCACGGACAGGATAGCGGCGGCGGGTAAGGTGATGACCCATGCCAAGCCGATGGGTTTCATCAGCTTCCAGTTGGCGTTGCGGTTGACCAAGCCGATGCCGAGTACCGCGCCAACCAAAATATGGGTACTGGATACGGGCAGCCCCATAAAGGAGGCTGCCATCACGACGGCGGCGGCGGAAAGTTCGGCGGTAAAGCCTGAAGCGGGGTGCATTTCCGCCAAGCTGCTGCCGACGGTTTTAATCACTTCTTTGCCGACAAACCACAAGCCGACAATCAATGCGATACCGAATGTCAGCATGGCAATCGGCGGAACGGCGTTTTGTGAGGTAATGCTGTTGGTACGCAATGCGTCCATGATGGCGGCAAACGGGCCGATGGCGTTGGCAATATCGTTCGCGCCGTGGCTGAAGGCGAAGCCGCAGGCGGTAAACACCTGCATCCATGAGAACATTTGAAAGGTGGATTTATCCAAATCTTTGCGCTTCAGGCTTTTGGCGAATACAAACGTACCCATCCATACTGCCGCGCCAATCATGAAGATGGTCAGGAAGCTGTTGACGTTGCTCATGCCCAAGTGAAGGTTGTTCAAACCTTTGAAAATCAGCATGGCGGCAATCATCATCCCGCCGAAAGAGGCAATGAAGGGAACCCAAGAATGGAGTGCTTTATAGGAATCGACGTTGTTTTTGCGGTTGTCCAAGTCGTACAGACCGCGGTAGTACTCGGATTGCAGCTCGGAGGGATCAAAATCCGGCTCGTCGTAGATTTGCGCGTCGTGCGCCATTTTGGTGGCGTATTCGACTTTTTCGCTTTCGCTCAAGGCTTCAAAAAACAGGCGGTGCTGTTCTTTGTAAGCCTTTTTTTCTTGTTTGATGCCCTTGAGCGTACCTTCCGCCCAAGCGTTGTAATCCAAGACGTTTTTCTTGACTCGGGAAAACAATAAATAGGAAACCGTACCGCCCAAAACGGGCGACAAGACCCAAGACAAGGCGATTTCGCCCAATTTGCCCCACTGAATCAGCTCGCCCGCATTCATATTGTTCATGACCGCCATACACACCGCGCTACCGACGATACCGCCGATAATGGCGTGGGTAGTGGAAACAGGCAGGCCTTTGCGCGAGGCGAACAGAAGCCACAATGCCGCTGCGAGCAGCGCGGACATCATGATAAAGACAAACTGCATGGGTTGAAGGTCGATGCCGTTCAGATCCACAATGCCTTTACGTATGGTATCGGTCACTTCGCCGCCCGCAATCACCGCGCCACTGACCTCAAACACCGCCGCAATCAGCAAAGCTTGGGGAATCGTCAGCGTACCGGAGCCGACGCTGGTACCGAAAGAATTGGCGATATCGTTACCGCCCACGTTAAACGCCATGAAAACGCCGAACATGGTAGCGATAATGAACAATATAGAATGGTTGTAATGGGTATAGCCCAAGCCCCAGTAAATAAAATAGCCGACCATGCCCACCAGCATAGCGGCAAAGACAGCATTAATCAGCTTCAAGTTGGCACTCATCTGAGTTTGAGCCATAGGATCAGCTTCCTTAAGAATTGCGGATGTGTTTCGGACTATTGTAACCTTTTTGCAATCTTTCTTGAAACATTTATTTACCTGCGCCGCGCCAAATACCTGACAAAGCGCAAAACCGCGTTAAAATGTTTTTCTTTACGGCTTAATCCGAACCACGACCCATGAATACCCAACTTTATATCGGCATCATGTCCGGCACCAGCATGGACGGTGCAGATGCCGTGCTTATCCGTATGCAGGGCAATCAATGGCAGGGCGCGCTGGCTCATGCCTTTACCCCGTATTCAGACGACCTCCGTCAGGAGCTGCTTGACCTTCAAAATATCGGCTACAACGAATTGCACCGCAGCAATATCCTATCCCAGACCCTCAGCCGCCTTTACGCGCAAACCGTCCACACCCTCCTCTCAGAACAAAACCTGCCCGCCGAAGCCGTTACCGCCATCGGCTGCCACGGACAAACCGTCCGCCATGCCCCAGAACACGGTTACAGCATCCAGCTTGCCGACCTGCCCCTACTGGCGGAACTGACCGGCATTTTTACCATCGGCGATTTCCGCAGCCGCGATTTGGCTTCGGGCGGACAAGGCGCGCCGCTGGTTCCCGCCTTCCATCAAGCCCTGTTCCAGCATCCGCAGGAAACCCGCGTCGTCCTCAATATCGGCGGCATCTCCAACATCAGCGTCTTACCGCCGCAGCAAGCCGCTTTCGGCTTCGATACCGGCCCCGGTAATATGCTGATGGACGCGTGGATGCAGCACAACTGGCAGCAGTCATACGACCGCGACGGACAACGCGCCGCACAAGGCACTATCCTGCCTGATTTATTGAACAACCTACTCGACCATCCCTATTTCAGACGACCCCATCCCAAAAGTACGGGCAGGGAGCTTTTCTCCCTAAACTGGCTTCAAGGTCGTCTGAAAGGCAGTGAAAAGCCCGAAGATGTTTTAAGAACCTTGGTTCGCTACACCGCACAAACCATCCGCGACGCCGTCGATACAGCCGCCCCCGACACGCGCAATCTCTATGTCTGCGGCGGCGGCATCCGCAATCCGGTTTTGATGCAGGATTTGGCAGACCTGTTCTCCCCCGCTGTCGGATTGAACAGCACCGCAGCACTCCACCTTGACCCGCAATGGGTCGAAGCCGCCGCTTTCGCCTGGCTCGCCGCGTGCTGGATAAACCGAACGCCCAGCAGCCCGAACCATGCGACAGGCGCAGCCAAAGCCTGCATCTTGGGCGCAGGCCACTACGCCTGATGTCCGGTTTCAGACGACCCTTTCAAGACCGTCTGCAATCACCGAACAATATAGTGGATTAAATTTAAATCAGGACAAGGCGACGAAGCCGCAGACAGTACAGATAGTACGGCAAGGCGAGGCAACGCCGTACTGGTTTAAAGTTAATCCACTATAAGGCTTCCTTCCAATATCCGCCCCATCAAAAAAGGTCGTCTGAAAAGCAGCAAACTAGGCTTGAAACCTGGTTGAACCGCGTTTTCAGACGACCTTTTAACACGTCTCTTTCAATTATTATTCTTTTTTACCGGCAAGTCCGATATCTTTCTCTTTATCGCCGACTTTCACTTGCGCCTTACCGGCAATCTCTTCAGCCTTGCTGCCGAAAATGTTCAAACGGTAGCTGCCTTTGTCTTCATTGTTGAGCGTCGCGCGTCCGTTGATTGCCGAACCTGCCCCTGCTGCGGCAATGTTGGCGGCAGCCAAGTCGACATTGTAATCAGGTGCCATGCCGCTGATTTTGCCCTGACCTTGTTTTTTCTCAAAATCGATGGTGTACGTCAGGCGGCCGCTATTATCGTCGCCGTTGAACGCAATGCCGCGGTAGGTATAGCTGCCCAGTTGCGGCAAGTCTTTAAAGGCAACTTCCTTACCTTGCACTTCGCCAACTTTAAATTCATACGCTTGCAAGTCTTTCAGCTTGTTGCCGTCGGTAGGATCGGCTTTCTGCTTGATATATTTGGCAGCGACCGCCGAATTGTCTTGCTTGTAAACCATAAAATCGCCGCTTTCCAAATCGATGACCTGTCCGTTGACATTGATTTTACCGACGTAGTCATAATAGGAAATCTTGTCGCGCTTCAAAAAGGCAGTGTCCAAATTGTCGCCTTTTTTAAGCGTTTGTACCTTATTGTTGGCATTCAACTGCATCGTGCCGTTTTCGGGAACGCTCTCGAAAACGGTAATGTATTTCACGCCCTTAGCCTTAGGATCAAAGCCTTTACTGATTGCATCGGACAGCGCGGAAGAGGAGCTGCCGCAAGCGGCAAGCGTAGAGACCAAAGATGCAGCAAGAACCAAGCGGACGGCTTTCATAGTTTTCCTTTCGTTTAAAGCTGTTTAATAACATGTTCATATTATAGTATTCATCGTTAGATGACGCATGATTTAAATCAATATTCATCATCACTATTTCACCGTTTTGCCTGCCTTTGCAGTTCATACCGTTGTCTTTTCATTTTTGTGAAACCGTTTCACATTTTCATTGATTGCCAAACAAACCGATACCATGATGCTTCCGCCATCTACCCCTACCGTTGAGGTCGTCTGAAACCCCGCTACGCTCCTTTTGGCGAAACTCGCTTCACTCGTTTTCAGACGACCTTTTTCCAACCCTGCTACAATACGCCTTTTATTGTTCACGCCGATTTTGCCATGACCGAGCCGACCTACATCCCGCTGCGCCTGCATACCGAGTTTTCGATTACCGACGGTATGGTGCGGATTAAAAAACTGATTGCCAAAGCGCAGGAATACGGTTTGCCTGCTTTGGGCATCAGCGATTTGATGAACGAATTCGGTTTGGTGAAATTCTATAAAGCCTGCCGCAGCGCGGGGATTAAGCCCGTCGGGGCGGCGGATGTGTGGATAGGCAATCCGAATGCGCCCGACAAGCCGTTCCGTGCCATGCTGATTATCCGCAACGATGCGGGCTATCTGCGCTTGAGCGAGCTTTTGACGGCGGCTTATGTCGGCAAAGACCGCAATGTCCATCACGCAGAACTCAATCCCGAATGGCTGGAAAACGGCGACAACAGCGGCTTGATTTGTTTGAGCGGCGCGCATTACGGCGAAGTGGGCGTGAATCTGTTGAACGGCAATGAAGACGCGGCGCGTGCGGCGGCGTTGAAGTATGCGGCTTGGTTTCCCGATGCGTTTTATCTGGAGCTGCAACGCCTGCCCGAACGTCCCGAATGGGAGGCTTGCGTTTCGGGCAGCGTGAAGCTGGCGGAGGAACTGGGTTTGCCGGTGGTGGCGACGCATCCGACGCAGTTTATGAGCCGCGACGATTTCAACGCGCACGAGGCGCGGGTGTGCATCGCAGGCGGCTGGGTGCTGACGGACAAGAAACGTCCGCGCGATTTTACGCCGAGCCAGTTTTTCATTCCGCCGGAAACGATGCTGGAGCGTTTCGCTGACTTGCCCGAAGCCTTGGAAAACACGGTGGAAATCGCCAAACGCTGTAATCTGCACATCACATTGGGCAAAAACTTCCTGCCCCTGTTCCCGACGCCCGACGACCTGTCGCTCGACGATTATCTGGTGAAGCTATCCAACGAGGGCTTGCAGGAACGCATGGTTCAGCTTTATCCCGACGAGGCGGAGCGGGCGGCGAAAATGCCGGAATATCAGGAGCGGCTGGATTTTGAGTTGAACATCATCATCCAGATGAAATTCCCCGGCTATTTCCTTATCGTACAAGACTTTATCAACTGGGCGAAAACGCACGGCTGTCCGGTGGGGCCGGGACGCGGTTCGGGCGCGGGTTCGCTGGTGGCGTATTCGCTGAAAATTACCGACCTCGACCCGCTGAAATACGCGCTGCTGTTCGAGCGTTTCTTAAACCCCGAACGCGTTTCCATGCCCGACTTCGACGTGGACTTTTGTCAAAGCAACCGCGGCCGTGTGATTGAGTATGTGCGCGACAAATACGGCGCGCAGGCGGTGAGCCAGATTGTGACCTTCGGCACGATGTCGTCCAAAGCGGTGATTCGCGATGTGGGGCGCGTGCTGGAGCTGCCGTTTACCCTGTGCGACAAACTGTCGAAGCTGATTCCGCTGGAGGCCAACAAACCTTTGGGTTTGGACGACGCGATGAAGGCGGAGCCGCAGATTCAGGAATTGATTGAAGCGGAAGAAGCGGACGAACTGATTACGCTGGCGAAAAAGCTGGAAGACCTGACGCGCGGTTTGGGTATGCACGCGGGCGGCGTGTTGATTGCGCCGGGCAAGATTTCCGATTACAGCCCCGTGTATCAGGCGGACGAATCCGCCTCGCCCGTATCCATGTACGACAAGGGCGACGTGGAAGACGTGGGTTTGGTGAAGTTCGACTTTTTAGGCCTGCGCAACCTGACCATTATCGAAATGGCGCAGAACAACATCAAAAACACCACCGGCGATATTGTCGATGTCGGCAAAATCCCGCTCGACGACCAGGCTGCCTACAAAATCTTCCGCGACGCGAACACCACCGCCGTATTCCAGTTCGAGTCAACCGGCATGAAAAAAATGCTGAAAACGGCGCACACCACCAAGTTTGAAGAACTCATCGCCTTCGTATCGCTCTACCGCCCCGGCCCGATGGACAACATCCCCGACTTCGTCGCGCGTATGAAGGGACAGGAATTCCAATACATCCACCCGCTGCTCGAAGGCATCCTCGCACCGACCTACGGAATTATGGTGTATCAGGAACAAGTGATGCAGGCGGCTCAGATTATCGGCGGCTACTCGCTCGGCGGTGCGGACTTGCTGCGCCGCGCCATGGGTAAGAAAAAGCCCGAAGAGATGGTGAAACACCGCGAAATCTTCGCCGAAGGCGCGGCAAAACAAGGCATTTCGCGCGAAAAATCCGACGAAATCTTCAACTACATGGAAAAATTCGCCGGCTACGGTTTCAACAAATCCCACGCCGCCGCCTACGCCCTGATTTCCTATCAGACCGCATGGCTCAAAGCCCACTACCCCGCCGAATTTATGGCGGCAACCATGTCGTCTGAATTGGACAACACTGACCAGCTCAAGCATTTCTACGACGACTGCCGCGCCAACGGCATCGAGTTCCTGCCGCCCGACATCAACGAATCCGACTACCGCTTCACACCGTATCCGAACATGAAAATCCGCTACGCGCTCGGCGCGATTAAAGGCACGGGCGAAGCCGCCGTCGAATCCATCATCGCCGCGCGGCAAAGCGGCGGCAAGTTTACCGGCCTGTTGGACTTCTGCGAGCGCGTCGGCAAAGAACACATGAACCGCCGCACCCTCGAAGCCCTGATACGCGGCGGCGCGTTCGACAGCATCGAACCCAACCGCGCCATGCTCTTGGCAAACATCGACCTCGCCATGAACAACGCCGACCAAAAAGCCGCCAACGCCAATCAGGGCGGGCTCTTCGACATGATGGAAGACGCCATCGAACCGGTGCAGCTTATCGACGCGCCCATGTGGAGCGAATCGGAAAAACTCGCCGAAGAAAAAACCGTCATCGGCTTTTATCTGTCCGGCCACCCGTTCGGCCCGTATGCCCAAGAAGTCCGCCAAATCGCCCCGACCAAATTAGGCCGTCTGAAACCGCAAGACAGCGTGCGCCTCGCCGGATTCGTTACCGCCGTGCGCACCATGATGGGCAAGCGCGGCAAAATCGCCTTCGTCAGCCTCGAAGATTTGAGCGGGCAGATTGAAATCATGGTCAGCGGCCAGACGCTGGAAAACTGCGCCGGCTACCTCAAATCCGATCAAGTGCTGATTATCGAATCCAAAGTCAGCCGCGACGACTACGGCGGCGGCGACGGGCTGCGCATCATGGCAAACCAAGTCATGACCCTGCAAATGGCGCGCGAACGCTACGCCCGCAGCCTCAGCCTCGCCCTCGCCCCCGGCCACGACATCGAACGCCTCGCTGCCATCCTCACCGCCCACCGCCTGCACGACACGTCGCACATCCCGCTGCAACTGTCGTACAGCAATCACAAAGCGTCGGGCAGGTTTCAAGTGCCGCCGAAATGGATGATTACGCCGAGCTCCGCGTTATTCGATGAATTGGAAAAACTGCTCGGCAGTCGGGCGGTACGCGTAAATTGGTAAGGCGCAGGGGTCGTCTGAAATCATGACGAAAAGCCGCCGAAGCGCATCGCCATAAAATGTAAAAACATACCCTTATTTTTCAGACGACGTTTGATAACTGTCTATCTAAAATGTTCAAAAACGTCGTCTGAAAACGCAAAACCACACCACATTACAACCAAATCATCACTCACCACACCACATCATGAACACATACCAAGAAGAACCTGACGGCTTCATCCTCTACGACGACAGGCCCGACCCCTTCGACAACCGCCGCGCCAGCCGTACGCGCTTTGCAGCAGTAAACCTGCCCATTTTGCTGGGCATCAGCGCAGTGTCCGCACTATTGCTGTGGATAACCCAATCATGTTTGGGTCAATGCGGCATCAACCGACAGGTCGGCGGCGCAGTGCATGTTTTTGGCATCGCCCTTTACGGTCTGCTGCACTATCAAAGTACCTGGCTGGAAAAGCGGTGCAATGATGCTGGAAAAGGACATTATCCGGCGATATGGATGTTCAGAATCAGCATCGTACTTGCCGCCATCAGCCTGATCTTGCCAGTATTTACCTTGCCTATGGTCGCGGGCGGACTGCTTCAATTCGTCTACGGCATGATATTGCCGTCCAACCCGTTGCCCAACCTGATGGGCTATCCCAAAACCAACTCAACAGCCCTGCAAATCTGCGCGCTCTTAGCATGTATCACGGCAGTGGTGATGGCTGTCGGATTACTGCATTGGTTTTAAGCTTTTCAAAATATAGTGGATTAAATTTAAACCAGTACGGCGTTGCCTCGCCTTGCCGTACTATTTGTACTGTCTGCGGCTTCGTCGCCTTGTCCTGATTTAAATTTAATCCACTATAAAACAAAGGTCGTCTGAAAACCTTGTACAGAAGGTTTTCAGACGACCTTTTTCAGTATGACGGGCGAGTCCGTCAAACCGCCCGCCCCTACTTTCCTAGCCCGCGTGCAACACAAATATCGTCGGGCGTTTTTTTAAATTCGGCAGCGTTTTCATTTTCCGCCAAGCGGCAACGGTTTGGCTGATGATTTCCTGTGTCGGCAAAGTCAGGTCGGTTGCGGTGCAGAGGCGGGTTTCAGGGTGCAGCGTTTCCAGTGCGTCGGCAAGCAGCGCGTCGTTGCGGTAAGGCGTTTCGATGAAAAGCTGGGTTTCGTTTTGCTGGCGTGAACGCTGTTCCAAGCTCTTCAAAGTGGCAATACGCTCGCTTTTCTCCGACGGCAGATAGCCTTTAAACGTGAAATTCTGCCCGTTTGCCCCCGAAGCCATCAGCGCCAGCAACAGGCTGGACGGACCGACCAGCGGACGGACTTCATAGCCGTGTCGGTGCGCCAATGCCACCAGATTCGCGCCGGGATCGGCAACTGCGGGACAACCTGCTTCGCTGAGAATGCCCATGCTGCGCCCTTCCTGCAAAGGTTTCAAAAGCTCGGGCAGGGTTTTCAGGTCGGTGTGTTCGTTTAAAGTTTGCAGGTTCAGCTCGCGGATGGGCGTCGTGATACCCAAATGTTTCAAATGGGCGCGGGCAGTTTTTTCAGCTTCGACGACGAAATCGGTCAAACCGGTAATCTGCGCCTGTTCGTGCGGCAGCAGGCAAGGCGTGTCGGGCGCGCCCAAAGGGGTGGGAATCAGGTAAAGAATCGGGGACATGATGGGTTTCCTATACGGAAGGTCGTCTGAAACCGTCAAACGGCTTTTTCAGACGACCTAAATGATTTCTACGCCTTCGTTTTTTAAAAACTCGACCAGTTTGAAGATGGGCAAACCGATAAGCGCGTTCGGGTCGCTGCTGTCTATACGCTCCAGCAACGCCGCACCCAAGCCCTCGCTCTTCGCCGCACCCGCGCAGTAAACCGCATCCGGTTCGCGCGCCAGATAACGTTCAATCTGCCCGTCTGTCAGCGTACGCATCACGACCGACGTGTTATCGACATGACGCTGAATGCGTCCCGAAGCAGTATTCAAAAGCACGATTGCGCTGTAAAATTCGATTTTTCTGCCGCTCAAATCCCTGAGCATTTGTTGTGCATTTGCGACGTTCATCGGTTTGCCCAACTGGCGGTCATTGCACCACGCCACTTGGTCCGCGCCGATCACCAGTGCGGCAGGAAATCGAGCCGCCAGCGAACGTGCCTTTCCTTCCGCCAAACGTAAGGCAGTATCCGCCGCGTTTTCACCCGCAGCAGGCGTTTCGTCGAAATCAGGCGCGGCAGTTTGAAAATCAATACCCAAACGCTCAAGCTGCGCGCGGCGGAACACCGAACCCGAACCCAATATCAAAGGCAGTTTTGCACTCATATTTTGCTTAAAAATATTGACGTTAGACTGTCGAAATTATATCATACCCTGTTTATGTCAGACCCTAATTTGATTGACCCAGAAGTTTTCGCCTCCGAAAAGCAGAGCCTGCAAGGCAGCTTTCTGCTTGAGGAATTGGACGAACGAGTCCGTTCACACGATTATCCGGCCGACAAACAGACCAAAGTGTCGTTTACGCTTAGCGGCGGACGCGACCGACTGCAGCGTTTGTTTCTCGATTTGAACGTCAAAGCCGATATGCCGCTGATTTGCCAACGATGTATCCGCCCCATGCCGTTTACGCTCGACGAAACCAGCCGCATTGTTTTGTTCGCCAATGAAGAGGACTTGGATGAAGCAATGCTTGCCGACGAAGAGTTGGAAGGCATGCCGATTGAGAAAGAACTCGACGTACGCGGGTTGGTGGAAGACCAAATCCTAATGTCGCTCCCCTTCTCCCCGCGCCACGAAAACTGCGACAATGCCGCGCTGGAACAAGTCAATCAGGACAAACCCAACCCTTTTGCTGTTTTAGCAGGTTTGAAAAGCAGTTAACCAGGACACAGTTTTATTTATCTAGGAGCTTGAAATGGCCGTTCAACAAAACAAAAAATCCCCTTCTAAACGCGGTATGCACCGCTCTCACGACGCTTTGACTGCGCCTTCTCTGTCTGTTGACAGCGTAACCGGCGAAGTACACCGCCCGCACCACATTTCCCCCAACGGTATGTACCGCGGTCGTAAAGTAGTGAAAGCCAAAGGCGAATAATCTTATTCGACTGACTGAAAAAGCCAGAATATTGCCATGCAATGCTGGCTTTTTTACATTACATCCGAACTGCCCGACTTCATGCCTGACCATGCTTCAAAATGCGGCACAAAATCCTTGCAGTTCAAACTGATACACCCCATTAAATCGGGAATCGCCATGAAACAGAAAATCTGGTACACCTACGACGACATCCACCGCGTTATCAAAGCGTTGGCGGAAAAAATCCAAAACTCCGGCGTCAAATACGATGCCATGATCGCCATCGGCGGCGGCGGCTTCATTCCCGCCCGTATGCTGCGCTGCTTTCTGGAAATCCCGATTTACGCCGTAACCACCGCCTATTACGACAGCGACAACGAAGGACAGGTAACGGAAGAAGTCAAAAAAGTCCAATGGCTCGACCCCGTGCCTGACGCGCTGAAAGGCAAGAACGTACTCGTCGTCGATGAAGTCGACGACAGCCGCGTAACCATGGAATTCTGCCTGACCGAGTTGCAAAAAGAAGATTTCGGCACCGTCGGCGTTGCCGTCCTGCACGAAAAAATCAAAGCCAAAGTCGGCAAAATCCCCGAAGGCATCCCCTACTTCAGCGGACTTACCGTAGAAGACTGGTGGATCAACTACCCTTGGGACGCGCTCGACATCGACGAACACAACCGCCACGCTGCCGAAGGTAAAAAATAAGCCCGCGACGGAGAAGCCCGCCTTCTCCCGAAACAGCAAAAGCGAAATCCGTAGAACACCGATAAAACGAGATTTTGCCTCTTTTCAGCGCATCTTCATAAAACGCATTAGAATGTGGAACGCAACACTTCAATCCGAAGCACCCGACCACACATACACCCTATTTTCAGACGACCCCCATACCGCATATTGCAAAAAGGTCGTCTGAAACCGATTGTGAAGCAGAACAAACCCACAGAGGCAGCCGACACCGCCCTCTTCCGCTTCACCGCACAAACCGGAGAACAACATGATTACATTGGCCGTAGATGCCATGGGCGGCGACTTAGGTCTCGCAGTTACCGTCCCCGGTGCCCTTGCCTTTTTGAAACAACAGCAAGACGTACACCTCATTATGGTCGGCGACGAATCCGCCGTCCGCCAAGCCCTCTCCGCAGCCAACGCGCCGATGGAGCGCATTACCGTACTCCATGCCTCCGAAGTCGTCGGCATGGACGAAGCCCCGCAGCTTGCCCTGAAAAACAAAAAAGACTCCTCCATGCGCATTGCCATCAACCAAGTCAAAGAAGGCACTGCGCAAGCCGCCGTCTCCGCCGGCAACACCGGCGCGCTCATGGCGACCGCCCGCTTCGTCCTCAAAACCATTCCCGGCATCGACCGCCCCGCCATCGCAAAATTCCTGCCCTCCGACAGCGAACACCTGACCCTCGCCCTCGATTTGGGCGCAAACGTTGACTGCACGCCCGAGCAGCTCGTACAGTTCGCCATCATCGGCAACGAACTCTTCCAAGCCCTCTACCCGCAAAAAGGCAGCCCGCGCGTCGGCCTGCTTAACGTCGGCACCGAAGACATCAAAGGCACGGACACCGTCAAACAAACCTTCAAACTGCTCAAAAGCAGCAAACTGAATTTTATCGGCAACATCGAAAGCAACGGCATCCTGTACGGCGAAGCCGATGTTATTGTCGCAGACGGCTTTGTCGGCAACATCATGCTCAAAACCATCGAAGGCGCGGTCAAATTCATGAGCGGAGCCATCCGCCAAGAATTCCAACGCAACCTGTTCAACAAAATGGCCGCCGTCGCCGCCCTCCCTGCCCTAAAAGGTCTGAAAAGCAAACTGGATCCGCGCAAATTCAACGGCGCGATTCTGCTCGGTCTGCGCGGCATCGTCATCAAAAGCCACGGCGGTACAGACGATATCGGCTTCAGCTATGCTTTAGAAGAAGCCTACCACGAAGCAAAATCCGCCAGCCTGTCCAAGATCGAGCAAGGCGTCGCCGAACAATTCGCCGCATTGGAAGCGATTAAAGCGGAACAAGCCGCTCAAGAAGAACAGCAAGCCGAAGAAACCAAAGTTTAAGGTCTCTGCGCAAATCCTCCAAGCGTGTTTGCTACATAGGCAAAGGGTCGTCTGAAAATGGATTTCAGACGACCCTTTTGAGTTTGAACCATTCAGTCCATCAACGTTTAATTAACCCGACGCAGCCTAGTCTCGTCCTAAAGCACCACCATATGCTTGATCGTCTCCACATCCTCATTATAGTGGATTAAATTTAAATCAGGACAAGGCGACGAAGCCGCAGACAGTACAGATAGTACGGAACCGATTCACTTGGTGCTTCAGTACCTTAGAGAATCGTTCTTTTTGAGCTAAGGCGAGGCAACGCCGTACTGGTTTAAAGTTAATCCACTATACAACGCTTCAAACCGATACAACTTAATACGCTTTTATCTCCATTGTCTCCGAACATCACCAACACCACTCATTAAATCTTATTATTTTTCATAGCATTAAGTGCAATTTACAATTTCTTATCTTTTTAGTATTGATAATTATTTCTATTAGCGTATAATCAAAACCACTCGGAAGCCGTCCGCTCCGAGCCATTAAACGACAGATTATCCCCTCTTCTTTTGTCTCATTACCTCTGGAGTGCGCATATACGAGAAATACCGTTCCCATTTATATCAGATACTCAAAACCGAAAAACACAAAACCCGCTATCTCGACAGCGGGTTTTGTGTTTGTATGGATAGCGAAACGGAATCCCCGTCAAACTGAGCATTGTATAGTGAATTAAATTTAAACCAGTACGGCGTTGCCTCGCCTTGCCGTACTATTTGTACTGTCTGCGGCTTCGTCGCCTTGTCCTGATTTTTGTTAATCCACTATAAAAAGCCAAACTGGCGAAAGCCCCTCTTCCGATGACACCTTTTCATTCATGGACAAAAGCTCGTCTGAAATGGAAATCTCCGATTTCAGACGACCTCTAACCAAACATCCAAAAAGCGAACCCTAATATAAAACGTCGTCTGAAAACCAGATATCCGGTTTTAAGACGACGTTTTTAATGCCGTTTATTTCAAACAGTCTTACTGCTGCGCGGCTGACTGGCCAACGGTTTCGCGTTTCAAACCGCCGCCGAGTGCTTTATAGAGGTCGGCGAGGTTTTCGAGGCGGGTAAGCTGGTTGGCAAGCAACGCGGTTTCTGCGCCATAGCTGCTGCGTTCTGCGTCAAGCAGGTCAAGGGCGTTGGATACGCCGTGTTTGTAGCGCAGATTGATGAGACGCAGGGTGTCGTTGTAGGCGCGGCTTTGTTTGTTTAGCGCGGCGTAGCTCTTGTCGAGTTGCTCGCGTGCGACCAAGGCGTTGGATACGTCTTGGAAAGCGGCTTGGACGGCGGCTTCGTACGCGACGATTTGCGCCTCTTTACGCAGCGTGGCTACGTCAAGATTCGCTTTGTTGCTACCCCAGTTGAAAATCGGCAGGGTAATGGAGGGGGCGAACGACCAAATGCCTGTACCGCTTTTGAAAAGACCGCTCAACTCGCCGGACGCTGTGCCGACCGAACCGGTCAGGCTGATGGTAGGGAAGAAGGCGGCACGCGCTGCGCCGATGTTGGCATTGGCTTGTTTGAGCAAGTGTTCTGCGGCGCGGATGTCGGGACGGTTCAGCAGCACTTCGGAACTCAAGCCGGCAGGCAGTCGGGTGATTTTGAACTGTTTGCTCAAAGGCAGCGCGGCAGGCAGGTCTTCCGGCAGGGGTTGGTTAATCAGGGTCGCCAAGGCATTGCGGGCCTGTTCGCGATTTTTGACGGCGTTCGCGTAATCGGCTTTGGCGGATTCAATCAGGGCTTCCTGTTGACGCAAATCGACGGCGGAAATCACGCCTGCTTTGTGGCGCATTTGGGAAAGTTTGTAAGTGGTTTCGCGGGTTTTAAGCACGCGCTGCGCCAATGCCATCGATTCTTGGGCGTACAGTTCGTTGAAATGGGCTTTAGCAACGGCGGCAATCAAGGCAAGGTGAGCGGCATCACGGTTCGCAGCTACGCTGAAATAACCTTGCAATGCGGCTTGGCTGTTGCTGCGGACACGTCCGAAAAGGTCCAGCTCGTAGGCTGCCGCGCCCAAACCGACGGTGTATTCGCTGCGGGTAACGCCGCCGCTCAAACTGCCTACCCGAGTTCCGGTACCGCTGGCGTTGATGCTCGGCAGCAGGTCGTTGCGGGCAATCATGTATTGTTTGCGGTAGATTTCGGCGTTCAATGCGGCGGTGCGCAAGTCGGTATTGCGTTCCAACGCGATGTCGATAAGGCGGTGCAGGCGCGGGTCGGCAAAGAAGTCCTGCCAGCCCAAGTCGGCGGCGCGGATACCGTCGTCGAAGGTGTCGTATTTGAAGGTTTCGGCAACTTCAACCTGCGGTTGTTCGTATTTCGGGATCATGGTACAGGCGGACAGCGCGACGGCTGCGGCGACGGTACTCAATACCGTTTTGAATGTCTTTTTGTTCATAAGGATTCCTTGAGGTCGTCTGAAATCCGTGTTTCAGGTTTTCAGACGACCTTTTTGCTTAGTGCTTGTTGTCCGTATTTTGATCTTCGAGGGAAATCATGCCCGCTTCGGCAGCGTGTTTTACTGCCATTTCATGTTCGCGCTGAGTTTCCTTGAAGAATTTACGCACGATGACATAAAAGAGCGGCACAAGGAACACGGACAAAATCGTACCGATCAACATGCCCCAGAACACAGTCGTACCGATAGCACGCTGGCTGGCAGAGCTGGCACCGCTGGCAACATACAGCGGAACCACGCCTAAAATGAAGGCAAACGAGGTCATGATAATCGGACGGAAACGCAAGTGTGCAGCGGCAAGCGCGGCTTCAATCGCGCTCTTACCCTGCGCTTGCAGGTCTTTGGCGAACTCGATAATCAAAATCGCGTTTTTCGCACTCAAACCCATCACCGTAACGAAACCGACTTGGAAGTAGATATCGTTGGCGTATGCCGGAATACTGCCCAGCAGCGCTTCAAACATATTGCGCCCCGTAACGCCCAATGCCGCGCCAATCAAGCCCAACGGAATCACAAGGATAACTGCCAACGGGATAGACCAGCTTTCGTACAAAGCAGCCAATACCAAGAATACAGCGGCAGCGGCCAATGCGTACAACACGACGGTTTGCGAGCCGCCTTTGGCCTCTTCACGAGACTGGCCGCCCCATTCCAGACTGTAACCGCCGCCCATGTCATCAACCATTTGCTGTACCGCAGCCATGGCCTGACCGGAAGATACGCCATTAACAGGCGAACCGGAAAGCTCCATTGCAGGATAACCATTGAAGCGGACGCTTTGTTCCATACCGTTTACCCAAGAAACAGTAGCAATGGTAGAAAGCGGTACGGCAACACCGGATTTATTCGGCACGGTCAAGTTCAGAATATCGGCAGGCTGCATACGGGCACTCGCATCAGCTTGTACCATCACGCGTTGCAGACGGCCTTGATTCGGGAAGTCGTTTACATAAGACGAACCCAAAGAAGAAGCCAAAGCAGTACGGATGTCAGAGAACGAAATACCTTGTGCAGCTGCGGCAGAGCGATTGATGTCGATTTTCAACTGCGGCGCATCTTCCAAACCGCTCGCACGAACGGTACTTGGGTTAAACAAACCGCTTTTGCGCATTTTGTCAATCAGCTCATTGCGCTTGGCCAACAATGCAGCATGGCCGCTGTTGTTACGGTCTTGCAGGTAAATCGTCAAGCCGGAACCTGTACCCAATTCCATAATGGCTGGAGGCACAATCGCCAAACCGAAACCGTCTTTCAGCGTAGCCATCATCATACCGGTCAACTTACCGGAAATAGAAGTCGCATCGCTGCCCGGAGCAGTACGTTCGCTCCAATCTTTCAGAATGACAAAGCCCAAAGCCATGTTTTGACCGGAGCCTGAAAAACTGAAGCCGGAAACGGTAATAATGTTCTCAATCTCAGGTATAGATTTTGCCAGTTGAGTGATTTGAGCCAAAGTTGCATCGGTACGCTCTTTGGTTGCACCGGCAGGCAATTGTACGCTCAACATCAAGTTACCTTGGTCTTCAGACGGCAAGAAGGAAGTCGGCAGACGCATAAACAGGAATACGCCCACAACAGTCAAACCAATATAGACAACCATCATGCGCAAAGTCTTGCGCAAGACTTTGGCAACCCAGCCTTCATAGCCGTGTGTCCAGTTGTCAAATTTTTTGTTAAACCAACCGAAGAAACCTTTTTTCTCTTCGTGATGACCCTTCTGAATCGGTTTGAGCATGGTGGCACACAATGCCGGAGTCAGCGTCAAAGCAAGGAATGCGGAGAAGCCGATCGATGCCGCAATGGTCAGGGCAAACTGTTTGTAAATGTTACCGGTTGCACCGCTAAACATCGCCAGCGGCACAAATACAGACATCAACACGGCAGTAATACCGATTACCGCACCGGAAATCTGACCCATCGCTTTTTTGGTTGCAGCCTTAGGCGACAGACCTTCGCTCGCCATAATACGCTCAACGTTTTCAACGACCACAATCGCATCGTCGACCACAATACCGATCACCAATACCATCGCAAACATGGTCAATACGTTAATCGACATACCCATGTATGAGATAAAGGCAAAACCGCCCAACAGGGAAATCGGTACAACAATGGTCGGAATCAGCGTATAGCGGATGTTTTGCAGGAAGAGATACATCACTAAGAATACCAAAACAATGGCTTCCAAAAGCGAATGGATCACTTTCTCAATCGAAATTTCCACAAATTTGGAAGTATCGTAAGGAACTTTCCAGCTCATGCCGTCTGGAAAATACTTCTGCAAAACCGCCATTTTTTCTTTTACTGCAGTCGCCGTTGCCAAAGCGTTACCGCTGTTAGACAGCATCACTGCCATACCGGTGGTGTTCACGCCGTTCAAGCGTGTAGAAGTAGAATAGTCCTGCATACCCAAGCTGACTTTGGCAACGTCTTTCAGATAGACGTTCGAGCCGTCAGTATTGGATACCAAAATGATGTTGCCGAACTCTTCAGCAGTGCTCAGCTGACCTTGCGCTGTAACGGTCGCCGAAATGGTCTGACCTGCAGCCGCCGGCAAAGAACCGATGGAGCCTGCTGAGATTTGAATGTTTTGTGTCGCAAGCGCATTGGTTACCGTTGCAAAAGACAGGTTGTAGTTTTGCAGTTTTTTCGGGTCAACCCAAATACGCATGGCGCGTTGCGCACCAAACAATTGTACCTGCCCTACCCCGTCGATACGCTGCAGTTCAGGAATGATATTGCGCTGGGCGTAATCGTTCATTTCCTCAATGGATTGCTTTTCAGAAGAAAGCATGACCACTTGCAAGAAGTTGGAACGCGCTTTAGATACGGTTACACCATATTGCTGTACGGTAGACGGCAATGTGGACAACACTTCCGACAATTTGTTCTGCACGTCCACCTGCGCCAAATCTTCATCGGTCTCAGGTGTAAACGTCAGACTGACGCTGCCGCTGCCGCTGGAATTGGCAGAAGTCGTCATATAGTCCAAACCTTCCACACCGTACATATTACGTTCGATAACGGCCAGTACGCTGTCTTCCATTACCTGAGCAGAAGCGCCCGGATAAGTAGCGCGCAAAGTAATGGTCGGTGCAGCAACGGACGGATATTGGGAAATCGGCAGTTTTTGAATGCCGAAAATACCCGCTGCGATGATAAAAATCGCAATCACCCATGCAAAAATGGGGCGGTCAATAAAAAACTTAGCCATGGATGCCTTCCTTATTTAGCCGCAGATGCCGGTTTGGCTTCAAAGGTCATCTGAACGTCTTTTTTCGCTTCGGAAGCAGCTTTCGGAGCAGCTCCGGCAGCAGATGCCGCCGCATTTTCAGGAGATGTCCATTCTTTAGGCGTTACCTTTTTCGCGCCACTCATGGCGGCGATACTGGTGCCGTCCACAACGACTTTGTCGCCGTCGTTCAGACCCGCAGTGATAATCCAGTTGGTTCCCTGCTGCTGGGTGACTGTTACCTCGCGCGGCTCCATTTCGCCTTTGGCGTTCACAATCGTTACAGTATCTTTCGTACCGCGCGTTACTGCCTGCTGCGGCACGACGAAGGCATTGTCGGCAGCCACTTGTTCCATCAAGACGCGCACATAAAGACCGGGCATCAGGATATTTTTGTCGTTCGGCACTGAAGCGCGCAGCGTGATTTGTCCGGTCGTTTCGTTAACAGACGGATCGGAGAACAGCAAACGGCCTTTATGAGGATAAACTTCGCCGTTGTCGAACTTGATGCCCACTTCAATCGCACCGTCCACGCCCGACAGCTTGCCCTCGGCAACCTGTTGGCGCAGCTTCATTACTTCGGTCGCAGATTGAGTGATGTTCACATACATAGGATTGGTTTGGCGGATGGTTGCCAGAACGGTCGTATCACCCGCGTTCAACAGCGTACCTTCGGATACTTTGGACTGCCCGATGAAACCTGAAATCGGCGCGGTAATGCGCGCCCTGTTCAGATTGATACCGGCAGATTTAATCGCCGCCTGAGCCGCTTTGACGCTTGCTTCGGCAGAACGTTTCGCCGTTACCGCCGCATCGTAGTCCTGTTTACTGATGGCATCGGCGGCAACCAGCGGCTTGTAACGCGCCAAGTCGGCATTGGCTTTGGCAAGGGTTGCCTGCGCGCTTGCCAACTGGGCGCGCGAGCTTTCCAGATTTGCTTCATAGGTGGAACTATCGATTTGGTAAAGCGGCTGTCCGGCGCGGACATAGCTGCCCTCTTGGAACAGGCGTTTTTGGATGATGCCACCTACTTGCGCGCGGACATCCGCCGTACGCAGCGACTCCAAACGGCCCGGCAATTCGGTCGTCAACGCAACAGTTTCAGGATGGACGGTAACGACACCGACCATAGGAGCAGGAGCTTGTTGTGCCGCTGCCTGCTGCCCTTTTCCATCTTTTGCACCCTGCGCCGCATCGGTTCCTTTGTTACACGCCGAAAGAGCCAATGCGGTAGCGGCAGCGATTGCCGCAATGCGCATCACCTTAGAAGCATCAAAAATCATTGATTTTCCTATCTAGATAATTGTTATGAAGTTTCACTATATACTTTGTTATTGTAGCCGATTTTTGGTTCCGAAAACAACAATCGCCTGCTTCAATATCTGAAGCAGGTCGTCTGAAAAAAGAGTTTATATTTGAGAGCCAATCTCAATTACAGGCGTCATTATACATACATGCTTGCATGGATACAAAGTATTTTTTATAATCCCCAACATTCCACTTAACTTGAAACAGGCATCATGCGGAAAACCAAAACCGAAGCCCTTAAAACCAAAGAACATTTAATGCTCGCCGCGCTGGAAACCTTCTACCAAAAAGGCATCGCGCGCACTTCCCTCAACGAAATCGCCCAAGCCGCCGGCGTCACGCGCGGCGCGTTGTACTGGCATTTCAAAAACAAAGAAGACTTGTTCGACGCCCTCTTCCAGCGTATTTGCGACGACATCGAAAACTGTATGCATCAGGACGCGGCTGATAGCAATGAACAAGAGTGGTCGCTCTTCCGCCGCACTTTGATGCACTTTTTCACGCGCCTGCAAACCAACGACATCCACTATAAATTCCACAGCATTCTGTTTTTAAAATGCGAACACACCGAACAGAACGCCGCCGTCATCGACATTGCAGCCAAACACCAAGCCATTTGGCGCGAAAAAATTACCGAAGTCCTGACCAAATCCATTGCCCAACATGCCTTATCCGAAGATTTGGATACCGACATGGCGGTCATCTTCATCAAATCGACGCTGGACGGTCTGATTTGGCGTTGGCTTTCGTCCGGCAAAAATTTCGATCTTGCCCAAACCGCACCGCGTGTGATTGACATCCTCTTGGATAATCTGAAAAACCACCCGCAACTGCGTAAACAGAAATAACGGAGCGCACGCAAAGAGGTCGTCTGAAAACACAAACATCACACGTTTTCAGACGACCTCTTCTTGATTTGGGCAGGCGTTTGACTATTGTGAATCCACTCGATAAACAAACAACGCCGGAACAATAGCCACTTAACAAAAACGTCGTCTGAAAACCCTTTTCAAGTTTTCAGACGACGTTTTCTTATTTTCCTATCAACGCGTTACCGGTTTGTATTTAATTCGTTTCGGTTTCGCGCCTTCTTCGCCGAGTCGGCGTTTCTTATCGGCTTCATATTCCTGATAGTTGCCGTCGAAGAACACCCATTTCGAATCGCCTTCGCAAGCCAGAATATGCGTAGCGATGCGGTCGAGGAACCAGCGGTCGTGCGAAATGACCATTACGCTGCCGGCAAATTCCAGCAATGCATCTTCCAGCGCGCGCAGGGTTTCCACGTCGAGGTCGTTGGACGGCTCGTCCAGCAGCAACACATTGCCGCCGCTCAACAAAGTTTTTGCCAAATGCAAACGTCCGCGTTCGCCGCCGGAAAGCTGCCCTGCGATTTTGCTTTGGTCGCTGCCTTTGAAATTGAAACGACCCAAATATTGGCGGGCGGGAATTTCAAACTGTCCGACCTGCAAAATGTCGCGGCCTTCGGCAATGTTGTCGAATACGGTTTTGTCGTTTTGCAAACCTTCGCGGCTTTGGTCAATCAGGCTCATTTTCACGGTTTGCCCGATTTTCACTTCGCCGGAATCAGGCTGCTCTTTGCCCGAAATCATTTTAAACAGCGTCGATTTACCCGCGCCGTTCGGGCCGATGATGCCGACAATCGCGCCCGCAGGCACTTTGAAGCTCAAATCGTCAATCAGCACTTTATCGCCAAATGATTTGGAAACGTTCACAAATTCAATCACTTCGTTACCCAAACGCTCGGCAACGGGAATGAAGATTTCCTGCGTTTCATTGCGTTTTTGGTATTCGTAGTTGCTCATTTCCTCAAAACGCGCCAAACGCGCTTTGGACTTGGCTTGGCGACCTTTGGCATTCTGGCGCACCCATTCCAATTCCTGCTTCATCGCCTTCACGCGCGCGGCTTCGGATTTCGCCTCGTTTTCCAATCGTTTTTCTTTCTGCTCCAGCCAAGACGAGTAATTGCCTTTCCACGGAATACCGTGTCCGCGGTCGAGTTCCAAAATCCATTCGGCAGCGTTGTCCAAGAAGTAGCGGTCGTGTGTTACCGCAACGACTGTGCCGGGGAAGCGCACCAAGAATTGCTCCAGCCATTCCACCGATTCCGCATCCAAGTGGTTGGTCGGCTCGTCCAGCAGCAGCATATCCGGTTTGCTCAACAAGAGTTTGCACAAGGCAACGCGGCGTTTTTCACCGCCGGACAGATTGCCGATTTTGGCATCCCATTCCGGCAGGCGCAGCGCATCGGCGGCGATTTCCAATTCGTGCTCCGCACCGCCGCCCGTGGACGAACCCGCCGCAATAATCGCTTCCAAGCGACCCTGTTCTTCCGCCAGCGCGTCAAAATCCGCATCGGGATTCGCGTACTCGGCATACACTTCTTCCAAACGTTTCTGCGCCGCGGCCACTTCGCCCAAACCGCTTTCCACTTCCTCGCGCACGGTTTTCTCAGGATCAAGCTCCGGCTCTTGCGGCAGATAGCCGATTTTAATGCCGCCCATCGGCACGGCTTCGCCCTCAAATTCCTTATCCACACCCGCCATAATCCGCAGCACGGTAGATTTGCCCGCGCCGTTCAAACCGAGCAAACCGATTTTCGCGCCGGGGAAGAAAGAAAGGGAAATATCTTTAATAATGGTTTTCTGCGGCGGCACAACCTTGCTCACGCGCAGCATAGAATAGACGTATTGTTGGGACATAGTATTCTCAATTCGGTCAAACAAATTTCAGACGACCCATTTTAACCGATTGCACCAATTGTTGCTTGCACGGATGATGTTTAGAGGGGAAATAGATGGAGTGGATTGATTTGTTCGGATTTGGAAGAAGGTCGTCTGAAATGGTGGTTTCAGACGACCTTCTTAAATATCCTCACTTAATAGGAGATGTTAAATTAAATAGTTAGTTTTCAAGTATGACACTAAGAATAACCAATCTCAAAACCATCCACCAAGCATAAACACTATATAACGAATTACTGGTCTCATCATCTAATAATCCATGCCCAACTTCGTTCCTCAAGTTAGCACTCAATGAATCAGTAAATACTGCTTGCAATTCAAACCAAAGATCATCTCCTAAAATTTCTCTAGCACCATCTAGATTAACCAAACTAGATAACCCTATTTCATTTTCAATATCATTTTGAGCCGTATGTGTTGTAACCAGTCCATTTTGTTTTAAACGCTGTCTAATCATATTCTCGACTTGTGGAGCTAATAAATGGATAGCACTTCTAAAATCCCATTCAAATCCTTGATACAAAGCATTAGCAACAAGAATTTCTCTTTTTTCAGGAACGATGGCTGACAGTTTACATAATTGAATCAGAAATTCTTTGGGAAATAAATGCTCTTTTTGAATTTGGTTTAAAGCTGGCAGAATACAACCTTCTACGGCCAAATGCATATGAATACCAAAATTCTTAATAGCTTTTTTTGGAATTACTTCATCCCTATTATTACCATCTAAAGCTAAAGGAGGAATAGAAGAAATTTTTCTTCCATCAGTTGAAACTGAAGTTGCACCAAAAAGTGAAGAAATAGGAAAATTATTAATATTATTTTCAGTACTTTTCCATATACTTTCAAAATTACAAGATGAAACACCAGAAAAATATAGAAGAGATTCAAAAGCGGTTTGTTTATCTTTCACATGAGTGATACTTTGCTCTTGTAACTCAGAAATATTTATTTGCTCAGTAGAAATCAATTGCAATTCATCTGTAATCAGAAGTCCAGATTGCGTAATTTTTTCTTGAACAGTATCTAGTTTTTGATCTATTTGCAGAGTACTTCTATATGAGTTTGGAATTTCTCTATATCTTTGAAAAGCTAGTTTATAAAAACTATTCGCAACCATAGCGCTTTCATTTTTTCGATAGTCTCCATGATTTTCTATAGCTTGCGACAACAATGCAAGACTTTTATAGCTATCCTCCGCATTACCCGATTTTTTGAACAGCTTAGCAGCTAACTCCAGATATTTTTCAACAATATGAAATTGTTGCTTGTGATTAAATTCTTTTTGTTTTTCTAACAACTTTTCTGCTAATTTATGGTTTCGTTCTTCATCTAAATCTGTATTATCAAAGATTTCAATTATTGTTAGCAGATGGAAATCCCAATTTGTTGAAGGATTTTCTATTTCTTCTAAAAGTTTTGATTTTATTTTTTCGATAAGAGAGTTATTTTTTGCTTGCTTAGCAAGCATTGCTGCCCTCTCCAAAAAAACATAAATATCAGGTTGCAAGAAATCTTTGAATACATCCATTGAAATATAATTTTCAATGGCAATCTCTGAGTGTTTTTTATTTTTCGGTTTTGAATAGGTCCATAAAATATCAGCGATTCTTGCTTTCAAGATAGGTGGTAAATCTTCATCAACAATACTCGATAGATATAAAATTTCTTCATCATTCAAATCTATCGGTAAAAAAGAGCGTTCATTTCCCCAAGTGATAACAGGTTGAAATGGATCATTTCTGCTTTCTAAATTAAGAATTGGTGAACAGATATTTGACAACAGGAATAGAGATTTTCTTAACTTAGTATTTGTTTCATTAGTGGCAATATTCTTCAAAATGCTATGTATTCTAAACAAAGAATTTTTTTCTTCGTTAGATAGCTCAGAAAATATCTCATCTATTTTTATACTAGTTTCCTTTTTTGATAAAAAATTTAATTCATCCATACTTTAATTCCTATAAACTATAAAACCAAATTACACCATACAACAGTATATTTAGCATCTAATTCTATTCTCCAAAATCAGCCTGATACCTTTCTTCATTTTTCACAGGAATATCCCAAATCCCCGCGCAGCCCTACCCTTCAGCCTGCCGCCTGCTTTTTCCAATCGACACGCTCTGCCAAATCGGTATTGAAATGCGCGCCGATGTTTTGCCGCCTTGCGTATGCGGCTTGGGCGACGGCGAGGCTGCATTCGAGCAGGTTGCGGTTTTCGTATTCGGACGCGGTGTGCGGCTCGGTTTGATTTTGTTTCCAAAGCCGCAGTTGGGCGATGGCGCGGCGCAGGCCGGTATCGTTGCGGAGGATGCCCAGATGGCGTTGGTTGAAGGCTTGCAGGGCGGGGCGACTGAATGTGTTTTGGAGGTCGCCTGAAAAGATGTCTGCTTCGGCGGAGGGGTTTTCAGACGACCTTTGGGACGGTGCGGTTTGGAATGCTTGTCCGTCCGCGATGGTTTGGGCGGCAAGTCTGGCGGTCACGACGCATTCGAGCAGGGAGTTGCTGGCGAGGCGGTTGGCTCCGTGCAACCCTGTGCAGGCGGTTTCGCCTAAGGCGTAGAGCTGCGGCAGGGAGGTTCTGCCGCTGGGGTCGGTTTGGATGCCGCCGCAGGTGTAGTGTTGCACAGGGCGGACGGGGATGGCTTGGCGCGTGATGTCCAAGCCGCATTGGGACAGGCAGTGCCGATGGATGGACGGAAAATGCTGACGGACGAACGCTGCGGGTTGATGGCTGATGTCGAGCGAGACGAAGTCTTGCGTTTGTTTGGCGATTTCGGCGGCGATGGCGCGGGCAACGATGTCGCGCGGCGCGAGTTCGGCACGGCGGTCGTAATGCGGCATAAACCGTTCGCCCGCTTGGTTGGTCAGGATGCCGCCTTCGCCGCGCACGGCTTCGGAAATCAGGAAGGTGCGGCCGTTTTCAGACGGCCTTGCCAAGCCTGTGGGGTGGAATTGGATAAATTCGAGGTTTTCGACTGCGCAGCCTGCGCGTATCGCCATGGCGATAGCGTCGCCCGTGCATTCGGGCGGCGTGGTGGTGGCGGCGTAGATCTGCCCCAAGCCGCCGCCTGCAAGTATGGTATGGCGGGCGCGGATGCGGTAGGTTTCTTGCGTTCGGCAGTCGAGGACGGTCAGTCCGCACGCTGCGCCTGATTCGGTTTGGATATCCAACGCCATCTGCCGCTCGCAAACGCGGATGTTCGGGCGGCGGCGTATTTGGACAATCAGGCTCTGCATGACGGCTTCGCCCGTGTAGTCGGCGACGTGGGCGATTCGGCGGCAGGTGTGTCCGCCTTCGCGCGTCAGGTGCAGGCCGTCATGACTCCGGTCGAACGCCACGCCCTGCGCCAGCAACCATTCGATTGCCGGTTTGCCCTGCGACAGGATAGTGCGGACGGCGGCCTCGTCGCACAAACCTGCGCCCGCTTCCAAGGTATCGGCAACGTGTCTTTCGATGTCGTCCTCTCCCGACCACGCCGCCGCAATCCCGCCTTGTGCATGACGGCTGGCGGTGTCGTCCAGCCGGTTTTTGCACAAAATGACGATGCGGAACGATTCAGGCAGCGACAGGGCGAGCGTCAGTGCCGCCAGCCCGTTTCCGGCAATCAATACGTCGCAATCGGTTTGCATGGTGTTGTCCTTGTTTGAGAGGTCGTCTGAAACGGTATAGTGGATTAATCAATGCCCCGACATATGCGACATGGTATTGAGCAGCACCACGCCCAGCAAAATCAAACCGATGCTGACAATCCCAATGAAATCAGCTTTCTCACCGAAAAACACCACGCTGACTAAAGCCGTTAAAACCAGTCCCACGCCTGCCCAAATGGCGTATGCTGTAGCCAGCGGCATGGTTTTCAGTGTCATAGACAAGGCCCAAAAACACACCGAAAAGCTGACTATCACGCCAATAGAAGGCCACAGTTTGCTAAACCCGCCACTCAGTTTGAGCATGGAAGAACCGCAGACTTCGCTTAAAATTGCTACAGTCAGAAAGAGCCAGTGCATTTGCATGTTTTTACCTGATAAATGAAAGAAAGTATAATTATATCAATGCAATAACATAAAAAACAGTCTTGTTTTTAAAGATTTTTTGTGCGCAAACCCCGTCTTGGGAAAGCAGGCGGGCGGTATTTTCAGGCTGCACCCATTACGAACGGCAAATCAGGCGGGCCCCATGCCGTTGAACACATCCCCGCGTTTGAGTCCTGCCGCGAAGTCGAGCATACGCTGCAAAGGCAGTTTGGCGGCTTCGCCCAGCTTCCTGTCCAACAGGATTTCGTTGTGTCCGCTTGTCAGGGCGTATTTGATGCCGCCCAGCGAATTCATCGCCATCCACGGGCAGAACGCGCAGCTTTTGCAGCTTCCGCCGTTGCCCGCCGTCGGCGCGGCGATAAATTCTTTGTCGGGCGCCTGCTTTTGCATTTCGTGCAGGATGCCCAAATCGGTCGCCACGATGAATTTTTTTTCGGGACGCGATACGGCGGCCTTCAGCAGTTTGCTGGTCGAGCCGACCACGTCGCCTAATTCGATGACGCTTTGCGGCGATTCGGGGTGAACCAGCACCGCCGCGTCGGGGTGCTTCGCCTTCAAGGCCGCCAGCTCCTGCCCTTTGAATTCGTTGTGGACGATGCACGAACCCTGCCACAGCAGCATATCCGCGCCCGTTTCGCGGCGGATGTAGTCGCCGAGGTGGCGGTCGGGCCCCCAAATCAGCTTCTCGCCGCGCGATTTCAAATACGACACGATTTCCAACGCCACCGAAGACGTTACCACCCAATCGGCACGCGCTTTCACGGCGGCGGAAGTGTTGGCGTACACCACCACCGTACGGTCGGGGTGTTGGTCGCAAAACGCTGAAAAAGCTTCTTCGGGACAACCCAAATCCAAAGAACATTCCGCTTCCAAATCAGGCATCAGCACCGTTTTTTCAGGGCAGAGGATTTTCGCGCTCTCGCCCATGAAGCGCACGCCAGCCACCACCAGCGTACCGGCTTCGTGTTCCGCACCGAAGCGCGCCATCTCCAGCGAATCGCCCACGCATCCGCCAGTCCCCAAAGCCAAATCCTGAATCAGCGGATCAACGTAATAATGCGCCACCAAGACCGCATTTTTCTCCTTCAGCAAAGCCTTGATTTCGTCTTTCAGACGGCCTGCCGTCTCGCGGTCGGGCGTATCGGCAACCTTCGCCCACGCCTGACGGATTTGGCAGGCGGAAGTCGGTGTCTGGATGAGGGGCATATCGTAATCGAACGAGCGGCGGGCGGCGGTTTGCATGATGTTTCCTTGTAGCTGGTTTTTGAGGCGGCATGAAGGTTTGCCGTCTGTTTTTCAAACTGTTTCTATATTATGCTCAACTTGAGTATAATATGCAAGGTCGTCTGAAAACAGGTTTGAGATACCGCAAAACCGACCCGCTTCGTTCCGACAAACCGCTTTGGTTTACAATAAAGCCTTTCCCACCCGCAGAAAGCCAAGCATGGACGCCTACCCCGAAGCCGAAGCCCCGCCGCAAAGCATCGTCGAGCTGGTTCCCGTATTGATTGCCGTTACCGACGGCGACCTGCGGGTGTTGACCGTCGCCCAAGGCACGCTCCTGCCCAACGGCCCGCTCTCCCCCCTGCGCAATTCCCTGCAGGCGGGCGTAAAGCTGTGGGTCGCCAAGCAGACTTCGCAGCCTATGGGCTATGTGGAACAGCTTTACACCTTTGTCGATACCCACCGCCGCAACGAACACGGCATGCCCGTCTTGTACGTCAGCTATTTGGGGCTGGTGCGCGAGGCAGCCGACAGCATCCTGCATCCTGACGCGAAATGGCAGGACTGCTACGGTTATTTCCCGTGGGAAGATTTGCGTACCGACGGCGGGCAGCGCGACGCCATTGTCAGCCGCCTGCGCATTTGGGCAAACTCGGCGGACACGGAGGAAGTGCGCCAAAAGCGGCTCAAGCGCATTCATTTGTGCTGGGGGGTCGAACCGGAAAACTGGTCGGAAGAATACGTTTTGCAACGCTATGAAATGCTGTATGAAAGCGGCCTGATAGCGGAAGCCGCCGAGCCGCAGGCAAACTTCGACTTCGCGCTCACGGGACAGCCCATGCGCCACGACCACCGCCGCGTACTGGCGACCGCCCTGTCCCGCCTGCGCGCCAAAATCAAATACCGCCCCGTGATTTTCGAACTGATGCCGCCTGAATTCACGCTGCTGCAACTGCAAAACAGCGTCGAAGCCATCAGCGGCAGATTGCTGCACAAGCAAAACTTCCGCCGCCAGATTCAGCAGCAAAACCTCATCGAGCCGTCGGATACCGGCGTATCGGGCAGCAAGGGCCGTCCCGCGCAGCTTTACCGCTTCCGCGACGACGTCCTGCCCGACAGGCTGATTTCGGACATCGGACTGCCGTTGGGCAGCCGTTAGCCCGTTTTCAGACGACCTATAGTGGATTAACAAAAATCAGGACAAGGCGACGAAGCCGCAGACAGTACAGATAGTACGGAACCGATTCACTTGGTGCTTCAGCACCTTAGAGAATCGTTCTCTTTGAGCTAAGGCGAGGCAACGCCGTACTGGTTTTTGTTAATCCACTAGAAAATGAAGTTTTGCCCCATCGGTGCAACATCAATCTTTTTCAACAAAGGAAACCCCATGTCGTCTGAAAACACCCTCTTCCCCCTGCCCGACACCCTGTTGCGCCCCATGGTGGAACAAGCCTTGAGCGAAGATTTGGGCAGGCGCGGCGACATTACGTCCGCCGCCGTCATCGCGCCCGACAAAACCGCCAAACTCTTCCTCGTCAGCCGCGAAAACGGCGTCATCGCCGGCATGGACTTGGCGCGCCTCGCCTTTCAGACGATGGATCCGTCCGTCCGCTTCCAAGCCGAAATCCACGACGGGCAAGCCGTCCGCGCAGGTCAGACGCTTGCCGCCGTCGAAGGCAACGCCCGCGCGCTGCTCGCCGCCGAACGCACCGCGCTCAACTACCTCACGCACTTGAGCGGCATCGCCACCGCCACCGCGCGTGCCGTTGCCGAAGTCGCCGAATACGGCACAGACATCGTGTGCAGCCGCAAAACCATCCCCCTGCTGCGCGTCCTGCAAAAATACGCCGTCAGGGCAGGCGGCGGCGTGAACCACCGCATGGGTTTGGACGACGCCGTGCTCATCAAAGATAACCACCTCGCCTATTGCGGCAGCATCGCCCAAGCCGTGCAGCAGGCAAAACAGGCGGTCGGACCGTTGACTTGTGTAGAAATCGAAGTGGACACGTTGACACAACTGGACGAAGCCATCGCAGCGGGCGCAGAACGGATTTTGCTGGACAACATGGACGACGAAACCCTGAAAGAAGCGGCAAACCGCTGCCACACTCAAACCGCCCACCCCCACACCGTCTATTGCGAAGCATCGGGCGGCATCGGCTTCGACCGACTAAAGCGCGTAGCTCAAACCGGCGTGGACGGCATCGCCCTCGGCTATCTGACCCACAGCAGCCGCTCGTTGGACATAGGTTTGGATTTCGTGGCGTAAATTTTGCCGAAGACAGCGGCGCAAAAAGAAAATCCATTCAAAAACGCCCGTTTCGTCATTCCCTCACAGGCGGGGTAAAGATGACGAAACGGGCGTTTTCTGGAGTGGATCAAACTTGCAATGATACAGCGTTGCCAACATCCTTATGGACTATATTATTTTTGACACACAACTTACCGATTGTCATCATTCCCGTCCTCGCGTAGGCGGGGGCGGGAATGACGGAAAAAGTATTCGGATAAGTGGTATATGTGATACGGCAAACAAGGTTACAGTTGCGCAAAGGTCGTCTGAAACCCCATCACCTGATTTTCAGACGACCTCAATCCATATCGCTTTCGGGCAGCTCCGCCGAACCCATGCGGCGCAGGATGATGTTGGTTTTGTTGCGCAGGCGTTTGCTTTTGGGGTTGTCGGCGTAAAATAGCGGTGCGGGGACGCGGGCGGCGAGTTTGGCGGCTTGCTGTTTAGTCAGGTTGGCAGCGGGTCTTTTGTAGAAATACTGGGACGCGGCTTCTGCGCCGAATACGCCGTAGTGCCATTCGATGGCGTTCAGATACAGCTCGAAAATACGATCTTTGTCGGTAACGGCTTCCATCATCGCGGTAATCGCGGCTTCTTCGCCTTTGCGGATATAGCTGCGGCTTTCGTTCAAAAACAGGTTTTTGGCAAGCTGTTGGCTGATGGTCGAGCCGCCTGCTTTGACTTCGCCGCTTTGTTTGTTGCGCTTGATGGCGTATTGGATGCCGCCCCAGTCGAAACCGCCGTGTTCGGCGAATTTGGCGTCTTCGGAGGCAATCAGGGCTTTTTTCAGATTGACCGAAATGCGGTCGTAAGGCACCCAGCGGTAATCGAGCGCGACATCTTTGCCTTCGCTTTGAAACTGCCGCATCCGCATCGCCATGAAGGCGGTTTTGTTCGGCGCGACGGCGCGGTAAGTGATGATGTTGCCGTACACATAAGCGTTGAAAAAGATAAATGCGCCCAAAGGCAGGGCAATCAGCCATTTGATGATGCGGAACATTTTATAACTCTCTCATATATTGGACGACGGGCAGGACATCGGGCGCGAAGCCGCACCAAAGCCGGTAGGAAGCTGCCGCCTGTCCGACCAGCATGCCCAATCCGTCGGCGGTTTGTTTTGCACCTGATTGGCGGGCGAACGCTAAAAACGGCTCTGCCGCTTCGCCGTAAACCATATCGTAAGCCAAGGTGCAATGTTCAAAGATTTTGGGCGATACGGCGGGAAGCTGTCCGCTTAAGCCGCCGGATGTGCCGTTGATGATGATGTCGAAGCCGCCTTCCAGTTCATCCAAAGGTATGGCTTCAATACCGAAATGCGCCGCCATTTCCGCCGCTTTGGCGTGGGTTCGGTTAGCGATAACGATGCGCGCGGGGCGGTATTCTTTCAAGACGGGAATCACGCCGCGCACCGCGCCGCCCGCGCCGAGCAGCAAGACGGTTTTGCCCGACATTTCCACACCCAGCCTCTTTGAAATATCGTCCGTCAGTCCGAGCCCGTCGGTATTGTCGCCGCGTATTTTACCGTTTTCCAGCAAAATCAGCGTATTGACCGCACCCGCTGCCAAAGCGCGTTCGGAATGTTCGTCCGACAAGGCAAACGCTTCCTGCTTGAACGGCACGGTAACATTCGCCCCGCGTCCGCCGTCGGCAAAAAACGCTTCAACCGCCTGCGCGAAACCGCCGATGTCAGCACAAATGCGTTCATATTCGATTTCAACGCCTTCCTGCAAGGCAAACTGCCGATGGATTTGCGGCGATTTGCTGTGTGCGACGGGGTTGCCGAAAACGGCATAACGGGGAACAGTGTTCATAAAAATCCTATCCGGCAGGACAAATGCAAAGACCGCCCATTATAACCGCCTTTGCCGCCTCACACCGCTGTTTTCCAATAAATCCAAATACGCATCGGATTGTTGACAATCAGGTCGTCTGAAACTATATTCCGCAAGTCAGAAATTTAACGGATTTGCGGTTTCAGACGACCTTCGGCGTGATAAAATGCAGCAGATTTTCCGCGAGATTCCGTATCCGTTACTTCCCATTTAGGAGCCGAAAATGTCTATCAAAGACGCAGTAAAACTGATTGAAGAAAGCGAAGCCCGCTTCGTAGATTTGCGCTTTACCGATACCAAAGGCAAGCAGCACCACTTCACCGTCCCCGCCCGCATCGTCCTCGACGACCCTGAAGAGTGGTTTGAAAACGGTCAGGCGTTTGACGGCTCGTCCATCGGCGGCTGGAAAGGCATTCAGGCATCCGACATGCAGTTGCGCCCCGACCCTGCGACTGCCTTCATCGACCCCTTCTACGACGACACCACCGTCGTCCTCACCTGCGACGTCATCGACCCTGCCGACGGTCAAGGCTACGACCGCGACCCGCGCTCCATCGCCCGCCGCGCCGAAGCCTACCTCAAATCCTCCGGCATCGGCGACACTGCCTACTTCGGCCCCGAACCTGAATTCTTCATCTTCGACGGCGTAGAGTTTGAAACCGATATGCACAAAACCCGTTACGAAATCACGTCCGAAAGCGGCGCATGGGCAAGCGGGCTGCACATGGACGGTCAAAACACCGGCCACCGCCCCGCCGTCAAAGGCGGCTACGCCCCCGTCGCCCCGATTGATGCCGGACAAGACCTGCGCTCCGCCATGGTGAACATTTTAGAAGAACTCGGCATCGAAGTCGAAGTCCACCACGCCGAAGTCGGCACCGGCAGCCAAATGGAAATCGGCACGCGTTTCGCCACCTTGGTCAAACGTGCCGACCAAACCCAAGACATGAAATACGTTATCCAAAACGTCGCCCACAATTTCGGCAAAACCGCCACCTTCATGCCCAAACCCATCATGGGCGACAACGGCAGCGGCATGCACGTCCACCAATCCATCTGGAAAGACGGTCAAAACCTGTTCGCAGGCGACGGCTACGCCGGCTTGAGCGACACCGCGCTCTACTACATCGGCGGCATCATCAAACACGCCAAAGCCCTGAACTCGATTACCAATCCGTCCACCAACTCCTACAAACGCCTCGTGCCGCACTTTGAAGCGCCGACCAAGCTCGCCTACTCTGCCAAAAACCGTTCCGCGTCCATCCGCATCCCGTCCGTGAACAGCAGCAAGGCACGCCGCATCGAAGCGCGTTTCCCCGACCCGACCGCCAACCCATACTTGGCGTTCGCCGCCCTGCTGATGGCGGGTTTGGACGGCATTCAAAACAAAATCCACCCGGGCGACCCAGCCGATAAAAACCTCTACGACCTGCCGCCGGAAGAAGACGCACTCGTCCCAACCGTCTGCGCCTCTTTGGAAGAAGCCCTCGCCGCCCTCAAAGCCGACCACGAATTCCTGCTGCGCGGCGGCGTGTTCAGCAAAGACTGGATTGACAGCTACATCGCCTTCAAAGAAGAAGACGTACGCCGCATCCGCATGGCGCCGCACCCGTTGGAATTTGAAATGTATTACAGCCTGTAATCCGCATTTCCTGTCGGACTAAATGAAAGGTCGTCTGAAAACCTTGAAACAAGGTTTTCAGACGACCTTTTTGATCGCTCAAAGCAAACCGTCAGAACGTTTTGCTGAATTCGACAAACATTCTGGTTTTGCCGTATTCGTAGTATTTGTCGTTGCTCCATGTTTTGTGGTGGGCGACGGTCAGGCGCGGGGTGATGCCTTTGAAGTGGAAAGCGCGGTGCCACACGGCGAGCGAAATATCCGCTTCTTTATCGCGGCGGTTTTCCTGACCGCTCAAAAGGCTGGGCGTTTGATAACGGCGTTGTGCCGCACTCAGCCGCAACATGGTGGACAGCCCTTTGCCCCATTCCTGCCCCCATGCGGTACGGAGGCTGTAACGGTCGAAGTTGTCCGATTTGTCTTCTTTATTGCGTTCCTGATAGATGTCGAAACCGCCGACCCAGTATTGGCGGGCGTTTCGGTAATAGACGACGGAATTGCTCAACAGGCGGTTGTTGTTGTCGGATTTGGCGCGGCGGGTGTTTTTCAGACGACCCATTTCAACGGCACTCAAGGTTTGCAGCTTAGGCTGCCACCAGCGGTTGATGTGCAGGCGCGCACCGCTGGAGTAGGTGTACGGGTCGTTGCCGTAGAAGCGGCGTTCGTGGAACGGGGTCAAGCCGATGTCGTTGCGCTGGTCGGCGTAGCCTGCGCCCACTGAGAAGCGGGTGGTCACGTCGTTATACTTAGTTCGTTCGGGGTAAATTTTGCCGTAGGTATCCGCTCCTGCCGTGGCGTACCAGCCTTTGGGCAGCGACCATTTTTTCTCTGCGCCGAGTTGGTAGTTGATGGCTGTGGCGTCGATAGGCTCGGGGAAAGTCCAGTTGCCGTATGTGCGGCGGCTGGGCGCTTGGTTGATGTTTTGTTCGCGGGTCACGCTCAATCCGGCGTTGAATTTCCACGAATCGCGCTCGCGCAATGCTTTGCGGTAGGATTCGATGCCTTTGACGAACGGCTCGGGCAGGTTGGCTTCTGTTTTTAGTTTGTCGAACTGGTCAGCGGCGGCTTCGTTTTGCTTGTCTTCAAACAAAGCGGTGGCAAGCTGCCAGCGGACGACGGGGGCATCGGGGGTTTCGGCGATAAATTGACGGTAATACCCGATGGCTTCTTTCATTTTGCCGTCGTTTTGGGCAACCAGTCCGCGTGCGTAGAGCGCCATGTTTTTATCGTGTCCCTGCCATTGTTCGTAAATCGGCAGGACGACTTTGATACCCGCGATGTTGCGCGAAACAACGGCGGAATACATGGCACGAGAAAGTAATTGGGGATTGTCGAGCAGGGTTTTGGCATCGACGTTGACGACTTTTTCAGACGACGTTTCGGCAGCAGGTTTGGCCGCTTCTGCTTCGACGGGGTCAGGTTCTGCCGTTTTGACCTGCAACTCGGGGGCAGGCTGGTTTTGAGGCTCGGACGGCACGTCGGCGGCTTCTGCTGCGGACACGGCGAGCAGGGAGAGGAGCAAGAGTGTTTTTTTCATGATCTTTGCAATGTGTGAACGTTGGTATTGTAGTGATTGCGTCAATATTTTTTATTTGAGATCGGACAACACCATTTATTCTCTTCGGTACTGTTTTGTCTCAATATTATGTTGAGCGCGGATTTTACCGTGTTTTACAGTAAAACAAAATATTGCGGGGGCAAATAAAACGATACGGTATGATTCGGTCTTGTCCTGATTCGGATTGAATTCGCCCTGCCCTGCTGCTTGAATGCCGTTTGTCCAATCCTATGTAAAGGTCGTCTGAAAAAGGTTTCAGACGACCTGTGTTTTCTTCTGAACGGTTTTCACGAATCAAACAGATGTTGTATCGTGGATTAACTTTAAATCAGGACAAGGCGACGAAGCCGCAGACAGTACAGATAGTACGGCAAGGCGAGGCAACGCCGTACTGGTTTAAAGTTAATCCACTATAAAAACCATAAAGATTATTAAAGCCCCATGCAAAAAGGTCGTCTGAAACCTCTTTTCAGACGACCTTTACGGTATGTGTCGATTTAGCGTTTGTCCAAGTCTAAATCTGCTTTGTATTCGATGCGGCCGTGTCCTTTGTTTTCGATGGAGACGTCCAATTCTTGTCTGCCGCGTTTGAATTTCAAATCGGCATCATCATTTCTGATTTCCGATTCAACCACTTGAAAACCTTTACTGCGTGCGTGGGCGATGACTTTTTTTGCCAAAGAAGGAATCGGGTTGCCACGTGCAGGCAGCTCGGCTTCGTATTCAAATTCGCCGTTGCTCTGACGGTCGGCTTTAAGCGTATGCGCGCCTGCGGGAAGATAAATTTCGGCAGGAAGCGGAGCGGCGAAAGCGGTGGCGGAGAAAAGCGCCAAAATGCCGGTTGCCAATAAAGATTTTGTTTTAGCCATACTGTATCCTTTCGGGGAAGGCATATAAAAACGCCGCCATGTTATCGGCAAGGCAACACCCTATCAAGCAAATAAACTTTGTTTTACGTATGACGCTGTTTTTGCACACAGCGTTTACGCGGTTTTGCGATAACCCTGCAAAACCCTGCGCCTTGCCCTGTAATAAAAGGTTTTCAGACGACCTTTTGAAACACGGCTTTTGCGCTTTCGGGTAAAATAGCCGCTTTGTTTTTATTCAGGCAGCTTCAACCAAATGTCTTCCTCCCTTTCCAAAAAAACCGCCTACCTGCTGATTGCGCTGGTCGGCATCGCGCTTGACCAACTGACCAAATGGGAAATCCTCGCCCACTTCCAAGAAGGCGAGCGCCTCAATATCATCCCTTCCTTATTCGACCTGACCCTTGCCTACAACCCGGGCGCGGCGTTCAGTTTCCTTGCCGACCAAGGCGGCTGGCAGAAATTCTTTTTCTTAGGGCTGGCACTCGTTATCAGCGCGTATCTCGCCCGTGCCATTCTGCACGACGAGTTCCGCCTTTCGGGCAAAATCGGCGCCGCCATGATTATCGGCGGCGCGCTCGGTAACGTCATCGACCGACTGATTCACGGCCATGTGGTTGATTTCTTACTGTTTTACTGGAAGGATTGGTATTATCCCGCGTTTAACGTTGCCGACAGTTTTATCTGCGTCGGTGCCGTTTTATTGGTTTTGGACGGACTGTTCCACAAAAAAGAGCCCAAACCGACCGATGAACCAGCAACCGACAACCCATAAGGTCGTCTGAAATCCGGACCATACACATGACCCAAAAAACCATCATCCTTGCCAACCCGCGCGGCTTCTGCGCCGGCGTTGACCGCGCCATCAGCATCGTCGAGCGCGCGCTGGAAGAATTCGGCGCACCGGTTTACGTCCGCCACGAAGTCGTCCACAACAAATTCGTCGTGGACAACCTGCGCGAAAAAGGCGCGGTATTCATCGAAGACCTCGCCGACGTACCCAAAGACGCCATCCTGATTTACTCGGCACACGGCGTCTCCAAAGCCGTACAACAGGAAGCCGCCGAACGCGGTTTCCGCGTATTCGATGCCACCTGCCCGCTCGTGACCAAAGTCCACAAAGAAGTCGCCCGCCTCGACGCGCAAGACTGCGAAATCATCATGATCGGACACAAAGGCCACGTCGAAGTCGAAGGCACCATGGGACAGCTTCCGCCCGGTAGAATGCTGCTGGTCGAGACCGTTGAAGACGTCGCCGGACTGCAAGTCAAAAACCCCGACAAACTCGCCTACGTCAGCCAAACCACCCTCTCCGTCGATGAAACCAAAGACATCATCGCCGCGCTGAACGCCCGTTTCCCCAATATCCGCAACCCGCATAAAGAAGACATCTGCTACGCCACGACCAACCGCCAAACCGCCGTCAAAGAATTGGCGGAAGAATGCGACATCGTCATCGTCGTCGGCTCGCCCAACTCTTCCAACAGCAACCGCCTGCGCGAAGTTGCCGCCCAACGCGGCGTCGATGCCTACATGGTCGACAACGCCGGCTACCTGCAACGCGAATGGTTCGAAGGCAAACACAAAGTCGGCGTAACCGCAGGCGCGTCCGCCCCCGAAGTTTTGGTCAGAGAAGTCCTGCAAACCATACAGCAATGGGGACACGAAACCATACGCGAAGGCGAAGGCGCGGAAGAAAGCATCGTCTTCGTCCTCCCCAAAGAGCTGCGGCGCGAAGGCGAGAACAAACAGATACTCAACAAAGGTTAAACTGTTTATCCCTGCCTTTTCATCCAAGCGACAAAACAAAAAGGTCGTCTGAAATCCGTTTTCAGACGACCTTCTTTATTTTCCAAGCCGAATCAAGGCATCAACATGCCGCCGTTGACGTGCAGCGTTTGACCGGTGATGTATTTCGCTTGGTCGGAAGCGAGAAACAAGACCGCATCGGCGATGTCCTGCGCTTCGCCGAATTTGCCCAGTGAAGTTTGCGCTTCGAAGGTTTTACGGGTTTCTTCAGGCAGGGCGCGGGTCATGTCGGTGTCGATAAAGCCCGGGGCGACGCAGTTGACGGTAATGCCGCGGCTGCCGACTTCGCGCGCCATGGATTTGGAGAAACCGATCAAGCCTGCTTTTGCCGCGGCATAGTTGGTTTGACCGGCATTGCCCATCACGCCGACGACGGATGTGATGTTGATGATGCGGCCGGCGCGCTGCTTCATCATGCCGCGCAAGACGGCTTTGGAGGCGCGGAACACGGATTTGAGGTTGACCTGCATGATGTCGTCCCACTCTTCTTCTTTCATACGCATCAGGAGGTTGTCGCGGGTGATGCCGGCGTTGTTGACCAGAATGTCCAGTTTGCCGAATTCTTTTTCGATGTCGGCAATCAGGTTTTCGATGGTTTCGGGTTCGGCGGAATTCAATGCACGGCCTTCGCCGCCCCATTGCGCCAGACGTTCGCTAATCGCCGCTGCGCCGCTTTCGCTGGTCGCCGTACCGATGACTTTGGCACCTGCCGCCGCCAGCGTGTCGGCAATCGCCGCGCCGATACCGCGCGATGCGCCTGTTACCAATGCGATTTTGCCGCTTAAATCTTGTGTGCTCATGTTTACTTCCTTGTTTTGGGAATGGAGTCTGTTAATTTCAGACGACCTTATAGCATAAATAGTGTGATGAATCTAATTTTTGAGGTCGTCTGAAAATACCAAAGACTTTCAGACGACCTCAAAGAGGCTTACTCAGGTAACGTGATTTCTTGATACGGAGGCAGATCCAATATGTATCTCAACCAATTGTCGAAGCTGTATTTTTGGTAGATTTCGGGCGGCAGCTCGCGATAGGGTTTGTCGAGAAACGCTTCCATACCGTCAAAGGTTTTGCCGTCCCAAATATAGATATTGTCGGGATGATAAAAATCGTATTTGGCAACTTCGGCATTGGTGGTAATGAGCTTTTTACGATAACCGACCGCTTCGATTGTCCGAAACGATAAGCCCGTATGTACCGCCGCTTTAAAATCCAACAAGACGCGGCTTTGCAGTTCGCGTTTGATGTTGTCCTCGAACGTAAGCGGCTCTGCCGTCGCTTTGATATTGTCAGGATAAACGTCGGAATGCTCGTTCAAACTGCCGTCGTTGACATGGAATATCGTGAAATCGACTTTCCAGCCTTTCTTTTCGGCGTATTCGGAAAAAGTCGAAATAGCTTTGTCCCTGTCGAGATCGGGAACATGAGACCCTAGGAAATAAAAATCGTAGCGGTTGTCGGTATCGGCGTCCTTGTCTACTTCAAAATAAAAATTGGCGGCGGGAATGACTTTATCGCCGTATTTCCGATTGTCCTCGGGGTCAAAAGCATATACTTTGTCAAAAATATCAATACTTTCCCAAATTTTGGGAAATCTGTCCAGCCCGTCCCATTGGTAGGCGGCCATCAATTTTTTGGTTTTGCGTTTGACCTGTTTCAGCAGATATTTCGGGTAGATTTGTCCGTTTAAAAACAATGCGTAATCGAAATACTCGAATGTTTTTATTTTCTCCGTCATTTCTTGATAAATGTTCGCGAAATGCCGAAGTCGGGCTTTTTTTCTCAAAATTTCTTTTTTCTTTTTCTGCTTCAGGACTTTTTTGCACCAAAATGCCCCCAGCCTCATTTTTAAAGACGAATATTTGAAGGGGGGCGCGATATGGTTGTAGCTGATATCGACAACTTCAAATCCTTGTTTTTCTAAATTTTGGATCAGCAATTTGTAAATGTCGTTAACTTGGTACATGCCTAATAGGATAATAGGTTTCCGAGACATGGTGTGTGTCCTCCTATTGATTTTAAAATCATCAACTTATTATTGTTATACAGATGAATAAATATCTTATTGCCCTGTTCAAACTGACCTTTGAAAACAGGATAGGTTTCAGATTCAGGAAACGGCAAGCGGGAGAAGGTACGGCAAACCGTACATTCTCGACGTGAAAGATGTCTTCTAACGGACATACCGCCTGCGTTTGAACAGTCGGCGTCCGCGCGGCATCGTTTATGGTGAATAGACGTTGAAAGTGCCAAAACACTCAGTGAATAGTTTCCCTTTTATTTGTACCGCCGGTCCCGCAAATTTACTTCTCCGCTATATCTGTTTAATGGCATCTTTGTCGATATGCGGCAGCCCGATCGGTATGTTCGGCTCGATATCGAATGCGCAGTTTATCCAGTTGCTGAAGCTGTATTTGCGCTTCAATTCCGGCGCGATGGGGGCGAACGGACGGGTCAGGAAGTCTTTGAGTTCGTCAAGATTGCTGCCGTTCCAGTAGAACATATTGTCGGGATGGTAAAAATCGTAATGCACGATGGTCGGATTGGTGGTAATCAGTTTTTTGTCCAAACCGATGGCCTCAAAAATCCGCAAAGACAAGCCGTAATGCTTGCGGTTGAGGAAGTCGACCAATACGGAAGATTTGGCGGCTTCTTCTAAATTCTGGCGGTAAGACAACGCGTTGGCAAACGAGAAGAACTGTACTTCGGGTATACCCAGTGCGGCTTGCTCTTCGGCAATTTTCTTGCTCGCCAGACGGAAGTCGATATCCAAACCGATGGCGCGTGCGGCATCGCAGAAGGCGCGGATGTCGCTGTTGCGGTCTTCCGCGTACGATCCGATAAAGAGGATTTTGTTTTCAGTTTTTTCAGACGACGTGAAGCTGTCGAAATAGAAACTTGTGGTCGGATGCAATACATGGTCGTATTCGGGCAGCTTGTTTTGATCAAACGGGTCGAAGAAATAAAATTTATCGAAAAATTCGATATTTTCAAAATCTTCTTTCAAAAAGGTCAGCGCTTCCCAGTTGTAATAAACCATCAGTTTGGCGTGGTTGCGCAGCTTGGAAATAAACTCTTTCGGATACGCGCCCAGCCAAATCATGAAACAATAATCTGCCTGCTCGGGATATTGCTCCAACAATGCTTCCAGCCGCTCTTCCACCAAACGGAACATTACCCGTTTCTTGAAATCCCTCTGTCCGAGGACGTTGCGGTACCAGATTTTCTGCATGCGCTGGAAGATGCTTTTGTATTTGAATTCTTTTTCTTCGTAAGTCAGGGACAGCACGTCGAAGCCGCATTTTTCCAGATTTTCAATGATGAGCTCGTGGATTTTAAACAGCTCCGGCATGGCAAGGATAACGGTTTTTTTCTTCATAATCGTGATGCGGTCAAGAAAATGGGTCGTCTGAAAATACACTCAGACAATGGGTGAAACTTCTAAAACGGCTACTACGCTGAATCGTCTTGATTAATTGACGACACCTAGCATTCGGTTAAGCCATCGGGTAAACGAATATTTTTCTTTAATATCCGGACTGACCGGCTGATACGGACGCGCCAAGAAATCAGGCAATTCGTCCAAACTGCCGCCATCCCATAAAAACACATTGTCGGGATGATAAAGATCGGTATTCCGTATGCTTTGGTTGGTCGTAATCAGTTTTTTATCGAACCGCAGGGCATCGAAAATGCGGAACGACAAACCGTAATGGTCAAACTGGGCAAAATCAACCACCGCCCCGCAGCTTTGCACCTTGCTTAAATTGTTTTCGAAACTCAGAATGCTGCTGCGATCGAGATAAGTGATACCTTTGGTTCCAAAGGCTTTTTCGGCGCGGTCGTCTTTGCAATAAATATGGAAATCCAAAGGCAGCCCGAGGCGCTCCGCTTCGCTGATGAAATGCTTGGTCTGCTCTTCCCTCCTCAATTCGTATCCACCAAGGAAGTAGAGGCCGTCGTTTGACGGCAATTCGGGAACAGGCAAATCGAAGTAGAAGTTGGTCGTGGCTTTGAAACCGTACTCCGGATATTGCTCAATATCTTGCGGATCAAAAACCCAGCATTGATCAAAATAGTCCAGATATTCCAAGATATCGGGGAACCTTCCGATGCCGTCCCATTGGTAATTGACACATATTTCGCTGTGCGCACGAATGGCGGCAATGATTTCTTTAGGATAAATGTTGGCACGGATACACAAGGCGTAATCCGCTTTTTTTCCGTTTAACGAACCCAGCTTACGCGCAATGTCATCCCGATAGCGGCTGTATTTCAAAACTTTTTTGTAGTCGCCGTCTTTGGCAATATATTTGTAATACAGGTTTTTCACCCTACTCACCATATTGGGATAAAAAGAATCCCTGTCGTCGTAACACAGGTTGACGACGTCGAACCCCAAAAAACGCAGGTTTTTTTCGATGCACTTGTCGAGTTCGTACATATAGGGAACGGCAAGGATGATGGTTTTATTCATGATTCGGGTGTAATGCGGTTAATCAATGGGGTTTGTGTTTTCAGACGACCCTTTGTCGCCATCGAAAGGGTCGTCTGAAAACATCAATCTGCTTGGTTCGACAGTATTTCTTGATATAGGCCTGCCAATTCGTCTTTTTGTTCCGCAAAAGTCCGAATATGGCTTTTCGGCAGTTCAATGACTGCACCGTCGTCCATTGCTTGATAGCGTTCGCAAACTTCGGCAATAGCGCGGCTCAATTCTTCCACGCCGCTGTCAAACGGAATGACTGTGCCGTTTTCGCCGTCGATAATGTCTTCGGACACGCCGCCAGCATCCGTGGCGATTACCCAAACATCACGCAACACTGCTTCCCTGACCGTCAGACCGAAACTTTCTTTCCATTGGGTTGGGAACAGCAAAACATCGATTTCCGAGAAGAAATGGTCGATGGTATCTTGGCTGTAAGCGGGTTCGATGCGGAAGCGTTCCACGCCGTCGAAATCGCTGTCAAAGAACGAACGTGCGCCGACGTTGAGCATATTGTCCACGACAACCAGTTCGGTATTGGGGAAACGGTGTTTCCTGAAGGCTTCCAAAATCAGATGAACGCCTTTGATTTTGGTTTTTCCGCCGACATAGCCGAAGCGGATAACGTCTTTTTTCCGTTTGGATACTTGACTCAAGGGGCGGGTAACGCCGTTTTTGTTGACGAGGACGTTCCTGCCCAAAGTTCTTTCATGCAGTTCGGCAAAATATTTGCTGGGCGCAAGCAACATATCGATTTTCGACAAGGCGCGGGCTATGGTTTTGCTCCGTTCGTCTTCGGTATTCCATTGCTCGCGGAAGACTTCATTTTCGTCAAGCATGAACTGGTTCGGACAAATCCACCATGCGTCATGCAGGGTAACGAGGGTTTTGACACCAGCTTCCCGACAAATATCGACCATACCGACGCCCATGCTTTGAATGCAGTGGATATGGGCGATGTCGGGCTGTACGAGTTCGATGATATCTTTGACGGCTGCATCAAAACGCGGATTTTCGTGGGCGGCTGCATCTTCTGAAGGAACGGCAACGCCGAAAACGGTTACTTTGCCGTATTCGTAACGGATGACGCTGTACGGCGGCAGCCAGCTCTTCATCGGCAAAGTCGTTACCGCATATATTTCGTAGGCTTCTTCATCGGCAAGCAGTTTGTTCAGTTGCTCGGCAACGATAGTCGCTCCGCCAAACGATTGCGGATGATAGTAAACATTAAACGATAAGACTTTGGTTTTCCCTTTTGCGGCAGATTCAAAACGGACGGCGGGTGCAAGCTGCGTGCTGCCGATGGCTTGCGGGCTGTATGTTTCCGTGACCGTACGGTATGCCGCCTGCGCCATACTGTCGCGCAACTCGGGATTTTGAATCAGGGTGTCGAACGCTTCATGCCATTGCTGTTCGCTGTCTGCCAGAAAGCCGTTTTCGCCGTTGACAATCACATCGGCAAAAGCCGCCCTTGGCGAACATACGGATGCCACTTTGGTAATTGATGCTTCAAGGTATTTGATGTTGCTCTTGGCATCGTTGAAAACGAAGTTTTCCAAAGGCGCAATGCTGATGTCGCATTCGGACAAATAAGTCAGGTATTCCGTATAGTTGCAAAATGGGATGCGCTCGATTTGGCTTTGTACTTCGTCGAAATATTCGGGCAGCTCCAAATAGCCGATGATTCTGAACCTGACATTCGGATTTTCTTTCAATATGTTGGCAAGCACGGGAGCGGCTTCCAAAAAGTCGATATTGTGCGTTTTGGTGCCCGAACCGTAAATAATCCGAATCAAACCGTCTTCTTGTTTTTTCAGACGACCCTCGATGCTGTGTGCCGCTGCCAGCGTTTCATCATCCAACGCGTTTTCAATCACATAAACGGTTTCCAAACCTGCTTCCTTCATGGCTTTTGCCAGCCCAGAAGTCGAAGCGATGCCTTCGTCGCACGCCAACATGGCTTGACGGTAAAGTTTCGCGCCGTTGATTACGCCTTCTTTTTCAGCCGGTTCAAGCGAGTTGATGGTGCTGCTGGTTTTCAGGACATCTTCGTCAAAAATCAGATCATCAACATCCCATAATGTTTTGATGTTCAGACGACGGCATTCCGCAATTAAATCCATTACGCTGTCAAAACCGGGAACGCGGTAGAAAATCACCAAACTTGCCAAAGAAATCTGTTTCTTGGCTTCGTTGCTGTCCGTCCATGAAGTCACGGAACAAGGAATACCCAGCTCTTCAAGCATTTCCTGCTTTTGGATAACGCGGTATTTTTTGCATTGCGGAATACTGAGTTCGGCAATGATGGCAACTTTAGGTGCAAGCGTATCGGCAGCGTGTTTGGTCAACCGCTGGATAAATGTTTGCGGAATCGGGTCGGCCTGAACGCCAAGCACTTCCTGTGCAACAACGGGCGAAGAACCAACTGTTTTTAAAAGCTGTTTCACGCTTTTAATCGAATGGGTTTGCTTGTAATGGCGGCGTAAAAACTGATATGCCTTGCCGATACTGCCCTTCTCGCGCACCAAAAGACGGAAGCCTTTGCGGTAGCGGTTGGCAGAGCTGATGGCCTGTTCGGTTTTAACGAACGGCTTGAATACCTTAACCGTCCACAAGCCTTTGTATTTCGCCAACCGTTGGCTTTCCTGACGGATGTGCTGTTCCAATAAAGCACGGTTTTCATTGAGTCCGTGTATGGCTTGATCAAACGATTGTCTGTTTTCGTTCAAGGTATGGATGGTGTGTTCGAGCGACTGTTTTTCCTGCTGCAAGGTATCGATTTGTTTTTTCAGCAGTTCGATTTGTTTTTCTTGTTCTTTCGATTGCTCTTCTGCTGCCTGGCTGCGCACCATCAACTGCATCAACATGTCGATTTGCTGTTGCAGAGACTCGGTCTGCTTGGCAGACAGTTCGGTTTGTTGCAGCAGTTTTGCCATTACATGCTGCAATTCTTGGTTTTGATTTTGCATATTGGTATTGTCTTCTCGCAATTGAAGGTTTAGCTCGGATAAAGATTGGATTTGTTGTTCTAGTAAGAATATTTTTTGAATACAGTCGGAATATCCCAAATGATGTTGCATAAACAGCGCGCGGTTTTTTTCGTAGACTTTTTGCCAGTCTTCGCGGTTTAAATCAGGATTTTGTTCCAAGCGGTTAATCAGCGATGACCCGTCACGGCGTTTGCGGTAGCGGAACAACACTTCCGGAATACGGATAACGGTTCCGCCGTTGCTTAAGAGGCGTATCCAAAAGTCCCAGTCTTCATGTGTCGTCAGGTTTTCATCAAATCCACCCAAGGCGGCAAAATCTTCGGCGCGGTGCATGGAGACGGATGAAGGGAAACGGTTGCCCGTCAACAGGCTTTCCAAACCGTCATAATCCGGCAGATTCCACAAACCTTCTTGCGCATCAAAATATTCTGCCAACGGATACACCAGCTTGCAGTCGGGATTGTTTTCCAAAACCGCGACGCATTTTTCGATGTAATCCGGCAGGATGAGGTCGTCTGAATCAAGAAACAGGAAGTATTTACCCCCCGCCAGTCGCGCTGCATGGTTTCGGGCGGCGGCAACGCCTTGATTGTTTTGTACGGCGTAACGTATGGCGGGCTTGTCCGCCAGAAACTCCCTCAAATAATCGGCGTGTTCCGGGTCGGAGCCGTCATCAACAATGATGATTTCAAAATTCTGATGGCTTTGGCTAAGGATGGACTGGACGGTTTCTACGATGTATTCCTTACAGTTGTAGTAAGGAATCATCACGGAGACGGTGGGGGACTGGGCTTGATGATTCATGCGGATAGTTCCTTTCTGTCTGTTCGGCAGCCTTCCTTGTCTTGCAGCTCGGTGTTTTCAGACGACCTCTTAAGCAAATCGTCCTTAAACTGACCGACAGGTCGTCTGAAAATCAACCTGCTGCCTGTTTCGGCATATTGCGCAACATGGAGTAATAGCCGTTTTGAGCCATCAGCTCGCTGTGCGTGCCTTGTTCGACAATATGGCCTTCATCCATAACGATGATGCGGTCGGCTTGTTCGACGGTGGTCAGGCGGTGGGCAACGATGATGCTGGTGCGGTTTTCCATCAGGCGTTCGAGGGCTTGTTGGACGAGGCGTTCGGATTCGTTATCCAGTGCGCTGGTGGCTTCGTCTAAAAGCAGGATGGGAGCGTCTTTCAAAATGGCGCGGGCAATGGCGACACGTTGACGCTGACCGCCGGAGAGCTGATTGCCGTTTGCGCCTATCGGTTGGTTCAAGCCGTATGGCGAGCTGTCAACCAAGTCTTGCAAATTCGCGGCTTTAAGGGCTGCCAATACTTCTTCTTCAGTGGCATCGGGACGGCTGTAACGGACGTTTTCCAAAAGGGTGTCGTCAAACAGGAAAACATCTTGGGAAACAAGGGCGAATTGGGAGCGCAGGTTGTCGAGTTTAATGTCTTCGATGTTGGCATCATCCAAATAAACCGCGCCGGAGCTTGGTTCGACAAAACGCGGAAGCAGGTTGACGACGGTGGATTTGCCGCTGCCTGAACGTCCGACCAAAGCAACGCGTTCCCCTTGGCGGATGTTGAGATTGAATCCATCCAAGGCTTTTTTACCGTCTTCGTGGTAGCGGACATCGACGTTTTCGAATTTCAGACGACCTGAAACGTTTTTCAGATGTTTGGTGCCCTTGTCTTGCTCAGGCTCGGTATCAAGGAACTGACAAACCGCATCCGAAGCGATAAACATGGTCTGCATGGGAATGCTGATGTTCGCCAAGTTTTTGATCGGACCGAGCATTTGCAGCATGGCAACGATAAATGCCATAAATTCACCGATGGTGGTATAGCCTTGCTGACTCTGCCAAAGGGCAATAAAGATCACGACAGCCAAAGCAAACGACGCAATCAGTTCACTGAACGGAGAACGTGCGGCGCTGGCTTGCGTGATTTTTTTACCGAGACGGACGATGGTGTCATTGACTTCGGCAAAGCGTTCAGACGCTTTCTTCTGACCGCCAAAGAGTTTGACCACGCGGTGTCCTTGGTGGACTTCGTTAACGACGTTGTTCAGCGTACCGATACTTTGCTGCGCGCTGGCAATGATGTCTTTCAGACGGTTGCGGTAATAACGGGACAACAAAGACAACAGCGGGAACATCAGGGCGACAATCAGACTGAGCTGCCAGTTCAAATACAGTAGAACGCAGACCAAACCGATGACAATCATGGTATCGCGGGTCAAAACGATAAAGACATTACTGGCGTTGCTGATGGATGATTCCGCCATTTGCACCATGTTCATCAACACCGTGCCGGACGGGGTTTCCTGATGAAATTTGGAAGAGAGTTGCAGCATCTTGGCAAACATATCTCGGCGCAGATGACTGATTGCCATGACGGAAACCCAAGTCAAGAGATAGGTACTGACGAAACGGCTGATGCCGCGAATGATGACCAAAAAGATAAAAAATACCGGCACAACCCAGACTTTATTGGGCGTACCCCAAATCAGGTAGGTAAATTGATCTTTCCAGTTTTGCAGCGTAGCGATGATGCCGCCTGCGGTGTTGAGTTCGGGCGGCGCAGAAGGCGGGGCGAAGCCTTGGTTGACCAGCGGGGCAATAAAGGCGGCGAGATAGCTTTCGGTAGCGGCAACGCCGAAGATAGCAATTAAAGCAAAGATGATGCGTGTTTTATAAGGGCGGATATAAGCCATCAAGCGCATGAAACTGCGCGAATCTTCTTGGGTAAACAGGCCGAAGGTCAGTTTTTCTATCATTGGCTCGGTGTTCCGGATTAATGCAGATTGAATATTTTGTCAATCTGTCGGATTGGTAAAGCCTATGATTATATCGCAATGAAGTTACCGATGCGACGAAATTGCTGTTTTTAAATGAATAACGATTTTTATTTCTGTAAAGTTTTTTCAGACGACCTTAAATGTTCAAAATAAATTAATAGTAAACCGGAATGTATAGTGGATTAACTTTAAATCAGGACAAGGCGACGAAGCCGCAGACAGTACAGATAGTACGGAACCGATTCACTTGGTGCTTCAGCACCTTAGAGAATCGTTCTCTTTGAGCTAAGGCGAGGCAACGCCGTACTGGTTTAAAGTTAATCCACTATAAAACATCCCCCTGTTGCTATCCCCTTCCCTATCCGAACACAACCAACAGACATTAAAAAACGACCTTTCATTAAGAAAGGTCGTCTGAAACATACAAGGCGGCAAGTTTAATGCGCTTCGATAAAGGCAGCGACTTGTTCGGAATTAGTCAAAGCGCTGCACGCGGCTTCTTTGTTGATGCGTTTTGCCAAACCTGCCAACACTTTGCCCGGTCCGCATTCGGAGGATTCGGTAATGCCTTCGGCAACGAGTGCGTTAACGGTTTCCGTCCAACGTACAGGGTTGTAAAGCTGGCGGACAAGTGCGTCTTTGATTTTCTCGGCATCATCGTAAGCGGCAACATCGGCATTATGGATGACGCGGATTTGCGGTTGTTTGATTTCAACGGTTTTGAGTGCTTCGGCAAGTTTCTCTGCGGCAGGTTTCATCAGGCTGCAATGCGAAGGAACGGATACAGGCAGCGGCAGCGCGCGTTTGGCTCCCGCTTCTTTGGCGGCGTTCATGGCGCGCTCGACGGCGGCGGCATTGCCCGCGATCACGACTTGTCCGGGCGAATTGAAGTTGACGGCTTCGACCACTTCGCCTTGCGCGGCTTCTGCACAAATGGCTTTAACCTGTTCATCTTCCAAGCCGAGTATCGCCGCCATCGCGCCTACGCCCTGCGGCACGGCGGACTGCATCAATTCGGCACGCAGGCGGACGAGTTTGACTGCATCCGCAAAATCCAATGCACCGGCGGCGACAAGTGCGGTGTATTCACCGAGACTGTGGCCGGCAACGACGGCAGGCGTTTTGCCACCCGCTTCAAGATAAGCACGGTAAACGGCAACACCGGCGGCAAGCATGATGGGCTGGGTATTCACGGTTTGCCCGATGAGGTCGGCATCCGTACCGTTAATCATTGCCCACAAATCTTGACCCAAGACAGCGGAAGCTTCATCGAAGGTGTTTTTTACGACCGATTGTCCTGCGAAGCCGTCCATCATATTGAGGCTTTGCGAACCCTGACCGGGGAAGAAAAATGCAAAAGACATGATATTCCTTTGTTTCAGTTTAGTTTTTCAGAAAATTCGTCAGAGGATTGTCGGCGTAATGTATCAGCAGGGCATAGGTAATGGCAACATTTATTGCCACTGTCAGCCAGAAAATCTGAACAAAAGGAACTTTCTTGGTTTTGTGGCGGAATGCGGCGCGCGCAACCAATGCGCCGGGCCAGCCACCCAACAGACTGAATGCGTGCAATTTGTTTTCAGGGATACGGTTTTGGTATTCGTTTTTACGTCTGATTTTGCGCGCGGACTCAATCGCCGTCTGCTTGTCCTGTTGATAGAGAATGAAGGCGGCAATACTGATGAGGACGTAAATGAAAAACAGCTTATTGGACAACACGGCGACAACGGTCAGGAAAACGACGGCGATGACGCTGTTGATCAGGAGTGCCTGCATATCGATATTGAGCCTGTTATGGTCGGGGGGCAATTCGTCAAACAGGAATGCTTCGTCGCCCAGCCGAACCACCTTGATGGCTTGCTGGCGGTTGCCTTCTATCGGGCGGTTGCAGTAGAAGCTGACGCGCTGACCTGTTTGCGGACGACAGGTATTGTAATGGTAGGCGCTGATGTGGAAGAAAATATTTTGAGACTCGTCGCCAAAACGGATAAAGCCGTAGCCTTTGGCATCGTCCCATGTAGTAATCGTACCGCTCATGACCTGATTGGGCGGCAGCAGATTCTTTTGGGCGGATTTCGGAGCGGGATAACGGGTTTCGGCAACCAACGGCTGCTCGATTTTGGCTTGAACTTTAGGACCGTGCTCCGGACGGAAAAAGTGTACGGTTTGACCTTGCGCTTTTTGGGCGGGCGCAGCGTGTATCGATTCAGGCTCGGGTTCGGACTCAGGCGTACTGCGGATAACGGCATTGACCAGCAGCCATTGTCCGTTGGGATGGCGGCGGAGCGTGCCTTCAAGGCGGTCGCCCGCCCTAGGCGTACGGGTTTGGTCGGCAAGAAACTGTCCCAGCACAAACACCGGCTGCCCTTCGTTTGAAACATCCATTCCATAACCACCATTCTTCGACCAATCCCAGTCGGTCAGCGTAATGACCGCGCTGTCATTGTTTTTATAACCCGGATTGACGTGCTCGACATCCCTTGCGACGGCGCGGTTGTTTTCCGTTTCTATTTGAAAGCTGACACGGTGTCCGGTTTCAGGTTCTTGATAATCGGGGTGGAGGGATTGGCGGTTGGCAAAGATGCGTTGCGAAGATTCGTCGCAAATAATGGAGCCGCGGCTCATTTCCCCGAACCAATGGGCGATTGTCCCGTAATGTTTATTATGGTTCATTTTATTTTTATATTAGGAAAAAATGTATTGGATAATCAGTTTTGAAATTATACCAATTTATCATAATCCATGTGCATTTTAACCATAATAAATAAAAGGTCGTCTGAAATGGTGTCGGTTTGAAGCAACTGCACGTTTTCAGACGACCTTTTTATAGTGGATTAACTTTAAACCAGTACGGCGTTGCCTCGCCTTGCCGTACTATCTGTACTGTCTGCGGCTTCGTCGCCTTGTCCTGATTTAAAGGTAATCCACTATAGCATGAGACAGAGCCAGAATCTGCCTGCAACATTGGCTAAACCATTTGGAAAAGACATGACTGGATACAAAGATTTTTCAGAGAGTCACCAACCGCCTCAGTGTAATCAAATGAAAAAACATCCTTAACCATCATCCATAAACTGCCCGCCTTTAAATAAAATAAGCTATTGAAAAATTTTAAAAAACATAAGAAAATAAGTATCTTCATACCAGAAGAATATCTTTACATTATCCTTTACATTGTCGATAACTAACTTAGGGAAAATATCATGACAAACCTATCACGCGCCCTCTCTTTGACCATCCTCGCAGTCGCACTGGCAGCCTGTGGCAGCGGTGGCGGCGATTCACCCACCACCCAAACAGCAAATAACACCAAGCCGCAAACGCCTGCTACCAAACCGTCGACCGACCCATCGGCTTCACAAAAACTAACCCTGACGCTCATAAATATGCCGGATGACAGCGTGAAGCGGCTTTACGAACTTCCCTATTCCACTGTTACAGGGCTTACGAAAACAATACAGGCGAATGATGGTTCTTCTGATGAGAGAACCCATATCGAAATCGGCGGCACGCCTACGCCTGAAGCAGCTCTGCCTAAGATGGGCAAGGTGATTTATAACGGCTTGGCTTTTAACAAATTTACTAATCCCACAGATGCCGATCTTGTTGCCGGCGCACGCCCAGGCTATTTGAGCTACACCATCGATTTTGACGAGCGTACAGGCGAGGGAGAAATTGCAGGGCTTCAGCTAGATGCCGGAGAGATTAGGCTGAACAAAGGCAATCTTGAAAAAATCCATCTTGATGGACAGGAAGTCATTGGCGTACGAAGCAATGCCGATATGGCCCAAGCCAGCAATGGTCCGGCGCAACAATATACCGATATCGGCGACTACGAACTGGGCCTTTTCGGACCCAACGCCGACGCGATCGCAGGGAAAATTGCCAATCCAACCTTTTCTATCGGTTTCGGCGGTACACGCAGTAACAAATAAAAACACTTGATACAGGCTTTCCACATAATGCCGGAGGAGCAGCCTACCCGAATTCCGTATTATGTGGATTTCCATAAGGCTTAAATGACGAAAGGTCGTCTGAAAACTGAAGTTGCACGTTTTCAGACGACCTTTTGAATGTTCAGCAGAGATAACATCATCTTCCCTGTTGCCTAGCATACGTTTCGGATACCACCCTGAATCTTTTATAGACGTTAAACAGCTAACCCAGCCTTCAAAATACGAATCCCGGCGCTCCTATCAAAAAGGTCGTCTGAAACCGCACCGACGCAGTTTCAGACGACCTTCTATAGTGGATTAAATTTAAATCAGGACAAGGCGACGAAGCCGTAGACAGTACAGATAGTACGGCAAGGCGAGGCAACGCCGTACTGGTTTAAATTTAACCCACTATAAGTTTGAAACAAACAAAATATCAGTATTTCACCAGCACCGCGCCCCATGCGAAGCCGCCACCTATGCCTTCGAGCAGCAGGTTTTGTCCGCGTTTGATTTGACCGTTTTGAATGCCGACGTCCAGCGCGAGCGGGATGGAAGCGGCGGATGTGTTGCCGTGTTCCTGTACGGTCAGGATGACTTTTTCCATGTCCAGACCCAAGTGTTTGGCGGTGGAGTCTATGATGCGTTTGTTGGCTTGATGCGGCACGAGCCAGTCGATTTGATCGGGGGTATAACCTGCTTCGCTGATGACTTCGTCGGCGATTTTTGCGAGCATTTTGACCGCGAATTTAAACACGCCCGGCCCGTCCATTTTGACGTAAGGCGAACCGCAAACTTGCCCGTTGGCGATTTGACCGGGTACATTGAGCAGGTCGAGGTAGTTGCCGTCGGCTTTGAGTTTGCTGTGGATGATGCCCGCTTCGTCGGACGCGCCCAACACTACTGCGCCTGCACCGTCGCCGAACAAAACGCAGGTCGTGCGGTCGTTCCAATCCACGATGCGGCTGAACGTTTCCGCGCCGATGACCAAAGCCTTTTTCGCCATGCCACTTTTGATGTAGGCGTTGGCAGTGGACAGGGCGTACATAAAGCCTGCGCAGACTGCCTGTACGTCAAACGCAGGGCAGCCGTTTGCTATGCCGAGCTTTTGCTGGACGATGGTTGCGGTGGACGGGAACTGCATATCGGGGGTAGCGGTCGCCACGATAATTAAATCGATTTCATCGGCAGCGACACCCGCTGCAACCAGCGCGCGGCGTGATGCTTCGGCGGCGAGGTCGCTGGTTTTTTCGCTTTCATCTGCAATATGGCGGAACTTGATGCCGGTACGGGTGGTAATCCACTCGTCGGACGTATCGACTTTTTTCGCCAAATCGTCGTTGCTGACGCGGTTGGCGGGAAGATAGCTGCCGGTACCTAAAATTTTGGCGTATTGCATGTGAAGGCCTTTGAGCGTTGATTCGGATAATCGGCTATTGTAAGCGAAAACGGATGAATTGCCCAACGCCGCGAAGGAGTAAAACAGGTAAAGCGCGCAATGGTTTGAAAAACAAATATAAACATATGATTTCAATGAAACTTACTTTTCAAACCATCTAAAAATTTACGTTTCCATATCCCGTTTTCAGACGACCTCGATTACACAAAATCCCCCCAAAGCGTCTGCATCGCCGCAATCGCCGCCAGCGAAGCGGTTTCCGTCCGCAGAATCCTCTTGCCCAGCGTTACCGACTGAAATCCCGACTCAAACGCCATCCTCTCCTCCTCGTCCGTCCAGCCGCCTTCCGGCCCCACCATAAAAATCAGGTCGTCTGAAAACGGCTTGACGGCACGCAAACTTTGGGCGCGGTTCAAACTCATCAACAGCTTGGTCGTTTCAGACGACATCTGTTTCAAAGCCTCGCGGTAAGGCAGCAACGGGCGCACTTCCGGCACCATATTCCTGCCGCTTTGTTCGCAGGCAGACACCACAATTTCCTGCCAACGCGCCACCCGTTTATCCGCCCGTTCGCCGCTCAGGCGCACGACGCAGCGTTCGCTGATTACCGGCTGAATCGCCATCACGCCCAACTCCACGCTTTTCTGCAAAGTAAAATCCATGCGTTCGCCGCTCGATACCGACTGCACCAGCGTGATTTTCAGCGGCGATTCGTTGTCCGCCTCCTCCTCGCGCAACACTTCCGCACAGGCGCGGCGTTTCTCCAAAACATCCAAACGCGCGGGATACGCCTTGCCATTGCCGTTAAACAAAACGACCTCTTCCCCGCAGCGCACGCGCAAAACATTCAAATGACGCACAACATTATCAGGCAGTTCAACGACTTGCCCCGCATATAAAGCATCAGGCAGATAAAATCTGGACATGGTTCTTCAAGTGAAAACAGATATAATAACGCGATTATACGATTTCGCACCCCAACCGCAAAAACAAGGACAAAAAGTGTTACACCGATTGCAAAAAGTCGTCCGGCACATCGCGCAAACCGAAGTCATGCCGCGCTTCCTGAATACCCCGTCGCACCGCAAAGAAGACGGCTCCATGCTCAGCGAAGCCGACCTCGCCGCCCAAACCGCCTTCGCCGCCGCCCTGCCCTTGTTGATCGACAGCCCCATGCTCGGCGAAGAAATGAGCGTTCAAGAACAAACCACCCTTTGGAAAATGCACGCGCATACCGACGGGCTGTGGGTCGTCGACCCCATAGACGGAACCAACAACTTCGTCAACGGACTGCCCCATTTCGCCGTTTCCGTCGCCTTCGTCAAAAACGGTCGCGCCGAACTCGGCATCATCTACAACCCCGTCAGCGGCGAATGTTTCTACGCCGAACGCGGCAAAGGCGCATACCTCAACGGCACACAACTCCCCCTGCGCACCGTCGACAAAAAACTCAGCGAAGCCATCGCAGGCGTCGAAATCAAATACCTGCGCTCCGGCAAACTCACCAGCCGCATGAGCACGCTCGCCCCCTTCGGCACCATCCGAAGCATGGGCAGCAGCACACTCGACTGGTGCTACCTCGCCAGCGGACGCTACGACGTTTACGTCCACGGCGGGCAAAAACTGTGGGACTACGCCGCCGGCGCGCTGATTTTCGAAGAAGCAGGCGGCAACCTGTCCACTTTGGAAGGCGACGACTTCTGGAGCGGCGAACACGTCTTCAAACGCTCCGTCATCGCCGCCCTACAACCCGCCCTGTTTGAGCGTTGGGAAAAATGGATACGGGAGAACCAGTAAGCCCGTTTTAACAAATAAAGCGGCAGATTGAATAAAACAATCATAAAGAAATAGGAAAAGTTTCAGACGACCTTTTTTCAGACGACCCTATTTGAATTATCTACCCATTTCGAAACAATCAAACCGATGAGCAGACCTTCCGTTATTTTCATTGATGTGGACGACACCCTCGTCCGAAGCGTAGGCAGTACACGCATTCCCATGCCCGAAGTCATCCGCCAAGTTCACCACCTGCATGAAAACGGACATATGCTTTACCTTTGGAGCAGCGGAGGAGCCGACTACGCCCGTCGCAGCGCAGAAGAATTGGGCATATCGGAATGTTTCCAAGCATTTCTACCCAAACCAAACGCCTATATTGATGATCAAGCGGTACACGAATGGCGGTTCTGCACCCACTTCCTCCCCATCAATAGCTGGCAAATCGACGGGTAGACTCAACAACAGCATTTCGCCCGACGGAATGAAAAAGCAATTGCCGTGTATCCTTGCACATCTCCTATACAAAAAGGTCGTCTGAAAATAGCTTTTCAGACGACCTTCTAAAATGGCTGTTGTAAAAATATGACATATGAAATTTAAAATTCAACGAATTTAATACCGTTTATCTCGATAAATTAACGTCTATCGGGGTTTTCGCGCAATTTATTCAAAAGATTTCACTTCTTAACAGCATTTAATACTAATGCTGGTAGAATTCAAATTGCTGACACACACCGCTCTTTTATCCCTTTTGGGCGGTGCAGCAAGTAAGACGTTTTCCCGCAATGTATTGGCCATTCATACTTCTCCCTTGGTATGAATGGTTTTTTTTATCTACGGTTTTGATAACTCAGCCCTGACGCCCGATTAAGCACAATAAATATCGCAAACGCCATACAGATCCCGCTGAAAGATAGGGTATATCTACAATCCTATTATCCGGCTTCAAAAACTGCCTTGAAGAATTGATAACAACATAAGGCAGATATACGCCCACTTCTTGCAACGGCATTTTATACCAAAATTCAGCAAAAAACTGAAATATCAATCCACCCCGGAACCGACAATCCCATTTACACCGGCAGCCTGCGCCAACCGATACAAGATATGTTGCGGCATATCGTTGTGCCACAACCGCGTGATGTTCGCAATCACCGGCAGATGGCAGGTTTGCCGCACCCTGACAATCGCATCCACATCCAAACGATAAGCATGTTCCGGCTCGAAACTCAAAGTCCCCGCCTCGCCCAAGATAATATGGTGATTGCCGCGCAAAGCGATGTGTTCGGCAGCCGCCAGCCAATCATCGACACGATGATGCTTATCTTTACACAACACTACCGGCGTATTCAGACGACCCACTTCATCCAACAAGACCCGATTCCCCATCAGCTCTCCGCCCAAATACAAAACGTCTGCCTGCGCGTTCAAAGCCTCATCAATCTGACGCACATCGCGGATACGCACCAAAATCGGTTTTCCCTGCTCATGAAGCCGCCGAATATCCTGCTGCATCAGTTGGATTCTTGCCTTTTCGCTCCCGTTGTCCATTTCCGCATAAGGTCGTGCCGACAGATAAAACGGATCGACAAAACCCGCATCCGCATCTCCAATCCGATTGATATCCGCCGTAATATCCAAAACCTTCTCGCCGCCAAACAGCACACCCCGTATCGAAATCTTGCTGTCTTCAGGCTGCTCCTCCCGACTGATGATTTTCCAATCGTTCAGAACCCGGAACACGCGCTCCACATCGGGCAGCCGCGCCAATTCATTGGAATGGAAGACCCGCTCGTCGCCCAGCGCGCCGATAATCGTCCTTTCTTCACCACGCGAAATATGTTCCCGCAAACCGCGGCTGCGAATCGTATCCACCACCCGTTGGACAGACTCCTCGTTCGACCATTTGCGCATTACGATAATCATCGACACCCTCCTCAAACCAATAGAACCTGCATTATATAGCCATGTTTTATCAAAACGATACCTCAACACAAAGGTGCGCGCACCAACCGTCTGCCTTCATATCCAAACAACATGGTCAGATATCGGGTCGTCTGAAATCCGTATCCCACCACTCAGCCCCATTCGCAACCCTCTGTCCCACCGCGCCAACCATCCCAAGGGCATGTGTTATACTTTTACTCTTTAATCTTTATTTGTACCCATGAACCTTCTGCCAAACTCCGGAAAATTCTGGCTGAAATTCTTCGTCTTCAGCCTCACAGCGGTCATCATTGCCGCAGCCGGACTGTACGCATCGGTTTACAACTTCTTCACACCCAAACGCATCGAAACCCTTACCCAATCCGCCCTGCAATCAACCCAACGCACCATCCGCTTCAGCCCCGAAATCCAGCGCAGTTGGTTCCCCCGCCCTACCCTTACCCTCAAAAACGTCGTCATCTCCTACCCCAACAGCACGCAAGCCGCCATCCATATTAAAGAGACCAACATCGGAATCGGCTGGAGCAGCCTGTGGAACGACTCACCCATTATCGAAAAATGGGTGCTTAAAGGCGCAGATGTTTCAATCGAACGCGCCGAAAACGGCAAATGGAGCCTGCAAGACCTTTGGCAGCAGCCCCGCAACGCAGCCACCCTCAACCGCCTCGTCGTAGAAAACAGCACCCTGCGCCTAAGACTCGACAACACACCGTACACCATCGAAGGCTTCGGTCTCAACCTCCGTTCGGAAGATTCCAACGGCCGCCGCTTCAAAATCAACGGCAACATCCGCAACCCTCAGTTCCCACTCGAATGGAACGGCAACGGCCTGCTTAAAACCAACGCAGCAAACTGGAGCATTCCCGAGCTGAGCTTTGAAGCGCAAAGCCGCCGTGACCAAGACACAGTAAAAATCAACATGACCAGCGCCTTAGATTGGCAAACTCAAAACCACACCCTGCAAGTCAGCAATATCAACCTACGTGCAGAAAGCGTTCAACGCAACCTCCACCTGACCGCCCAAGCGCCCCTGCTCATCTTCAAAGACAACCATCTCAACCTCAATACCGTCAGCGGAGCCTTTACCGCAGGCTCGCCCGACAGCCAATGGGACGGCTCCTTCAAACTCGACAAAACCAATCTGCGTCCGAGTGTCATTACTCTTGACAGCTTCGAGCTCAACGGCAGATACAAAAACCAACTGCACCAAACCAGCTTTACCGTCAGCGGCCCCATGTTGTGGCAGAAAAAAACCGGTTTACAATCCGACAACGTGCGCATTACCACCCTGCAAGACACCGTCAACCGACTGCCCCAACCGCGCTTTATCAGCATGCTCGACGGCAATTTCAACCTGACCGATTCCGGCAACTGGCAAGGCAGCTTCAAAGGCACGTTCGACCGCCAACCTTTTGCCTTGAGCTTAAAATACCAAACCCAAGCCGAGCAAAAACCCAAACTCGAAGCAGGCGTCGCCCTGCAAAAACTCAACCTCACCCCCTACCTGGAAGACTTTCAAGCCGGTTCAGACGCCCCCTACCCGAAATTCCTCAACCATGACAACACTCCCGATATCGAAGCCAGCATCAAGGTCAACAATATCCAAACGCCCGGCTTCCAATTGGACAATGTCGAAACCCGGCTGACCGCCAATAACGAACATATCACTCTGAGCAACTTCAAAGCCGGACTCTACGGAGGCCGTACCGAGGGCGGCATCAGCATAGCCAACACCAATCCCCTCTCCTACCACCTCCAACAAAACGCAGAAAGCGTACAAATCCAACCCTTGCTGCAAGACCTGTTCGGCTTCCACAGCTTCAGCGGCAACGGCAACGCTGTCATCGACCTGACTGCCAAAGGCAACAACCGCGAACAACTGCTCAAAAACCTCAACGGTATGTTGACCCTCAACATCTCCGAAGGCGCATGGCACGGCATCGACATGGACAACATCCTCAAAAACGGCATCATCAGCAAAGACAACACCAACCAAACCCCGCCGCCCAAAACCCCTTTCCACCATTTCGTCCTCAACAGCGAAATCGACAAAGGCATCAGCCGACACGTCAACACCGAACTCTTTTCCGACAGCCTGAACGTTGTCAGCAGCGGCTACACCAACCTCAGCACCCAAGAGCTATCGGAAGACCTGCTCATCCGCAATGCTCTGAACCCGCAAAACAAACCCATTCCGCTCAAAATCAGAGGCACGGTGCAAAACCCGTCCATCACCATCGACTACAACCGCCTGACCGACGGCCTCAACAGCCCGCAGGAAAAACAAAAAGCGCTCGAAAACACCCTGCGCGAACAATGGCAATGGATCAATCCCAACCGCAAATAACCCAAAGGTCGTCTGAAAACCGTTTTCAGACGACCTTTAGCTTTATGAATCCATTGGATAGAGGATACACAAAAGATAATGATGCAGAACAGACGTTGACCGATTTTCAGACGACCTGCCTAGCCACACGGCAATCCGCCTTGTCACGGTTCGCAAGAAAATGAAGCTAAAACTGACTGATACGCAGATACCCCTTCTTCCGCTAAACAGAAGAAGGGGTATTTTATTGCCGACCAGAATTTTGACTTATGGCAAGATGTGTGAAAAAACGTGAGGCCGTCTGAAAAAAACGATTGCCAATTTTTACCGTTAGAGTATAGTTCTTAATAACTATTTTTCAGCTAGTTCCTTATATCTATCTTTGCAACCTTGGATAAGTAGTTGCCATTGGGTACCCCGCCCGGCGGCAACATTTTTTTATCCGCAAGGGTTTGATAAATTTTATTCGTTTTATCTGAAGAAGGTCGTCTGAAAAACATAATACTTTGAATATTTATAGTTTTTATGGTTATAAATATCAAATAAAAATAAACATTTTACGACAACAGCTTTATCTGGAATCAATCAAATGAACAATACAAACAAAGAGAAACTTTTCAAACTCAGCACCTTGGCGTTCTGCCTTGCCGCGCTGCCGCAAGCCGTTCACGCCTCTGAAGAAGTGCAGCAGGTCGAATTAAAGCAGGTCAATGTGGTCGGCAAAAACCGCAGCCTGCGTACCGAAAATCAAAACAGCTACACCGTATCCGCGATGCGCTCGACTACGGGATTGGTGCTTTCTCCGAGGGAAATTCCCCAATCCGTCAGCGTCATCACCAAAAAACAACTTGAAGATCAAGGCGTGACCAGCCTCGAAGGCGCGTTGCAAAACGCTACGGGCGTCAACGTCTTCAAAAGCGGCGGGCGCACGCATTTCATGTCGCGCGGCTATTTTATCGAGCAACTTGAAGAAGACGGCATTGCCACTCAAATCGGTTCGCCCGGCGGATTTGGCTTGGGCGGTCCGTCCGGCGACCCGACCAGCGTAACCGATATAGCGATGTACGACCGCATCGAAGTGGTACGGGGCGCAGCCGGGCTGACGCAGGCAAACAACGAACCGGGCGGCACGATTAACGCCGTCCGTAAGAAACCGACCTCCAAACGCCAGCTTTCCGCCGATTTGACGGTCAACACATGGGGCAGAGTGGGCGGCACGTTTGACGCGTCGGGCGCTTTAAGCCCTGAACACGGCCTGCGCGGACGCTTTGTCGGCTCGGTTGGCGGCAACAAAACCTTCCAAGACCAGTCCGGCGGACGTGACATCCTGCTTTACGGCGTGATGGACAAAGACATCGGCGACAACAGCAAGCTCACTTGGGGCGCGAGCTATCTCAACCAAACCAAAACGCCCGACCCCGACGGCCTGCCCATGCGCGCAGACGGCAAAGAATGGAAACGCAGCCGCTATCTCGGCGCAGATTGGAACGAAGCTCGTCTGAAAAAACACAACCTCTTTGCCGAGTTTGAACATTATTTCAACGACAACTGGAAACTGAGCAGCAAGCTGGACTGGCGCAAAAGCGACAATTCAAAAGAATATTACACGCTGGGCGGTACGGGCAACGGCATAGGCGTGGACGGTTTGGGCAAAACTTACAGCTTCGACCGTTACGACACGGACAGCCGCCAGTTTACTTTTCAAAACAACCTGACCGGTCGCATCTTCGCCTTCGGTCAAAGCCACGACCTCTTCTTCATGCACAGCTATTCCAGAGAGAAGATGAGTACGGGCAACCGTTGGTTCGACGATGGCAGCACCTATAACGCAGATGCATTCAACGGCAGCGAAAAAGCCAAACCCGATTGGGACGACGCTACCGCCAAGTCACGCGGCGGCAACGGCAGCTACCGCACCCATGCCTTCGGTTTGGGCGCGCGCATCAATCCTACCGACAAACTGCACGTCATCGTCGGCGGACGCTACACCAACTGGCACCGCAACCTCTACTGGGACAGAAACCTCAAAGACAGCTCGGAAGGCACGTATTACGCGCTCAAACGCAACCGCTTCATCCCCTATGCCGGCATCACTTACGACATCACGCCTAAGCAAAGCGTTTACGCCGCCTATACATCTATCTTTAAACAAACGATGAACCGCGACTACAACGACAACCTGCTGCCGCCGATTATGGGGCGTAACTACGAAATCGGCTGGAAAGGCGAATGGAACGAAGGCCGTCTGAATACTTCCGTCGCGCTCTACCGCACCGACAAGGACAACAACAACCAGCGCGTCAATGCCCGTCCGCACCCTTATTGGGAACCGTTGGATCAAAGCAGCCGCGGTTTGGACGCTGAAATTTCCGGCAGCCTGACCGACGGTTGGCAGGTTTACGCAGGCTACACCTTCAACCACAGCACCAACCGCAACAGCGTCGGGGACAATGTTGAATCGCGCCGAAAAGGCTACAACTTCAGCAGCCATACGCCGAAACATATGTTCCGCCTCTACACCAGCTATATCCTGCCGGTGGATGACAGCAAATGGACGGTCGGTCTGGGGGTAAAGAGCAGCAGCAAAACCGCCAATTCCTACGGCTCCATCAAGCAAGGCGGCTACACGGTTTGGAATACCAACGTCCAATACCGCCCAAGCAAAAACCTGCAACTGGGACTGGCGGTCAACAACCTGACCGACAAACGCTACTACGAAAACCAATACAGCCGTGCCGCCAACAGCGGCAACTTCTACGGCGAACCGCGCAACGCCGTGTTCAGCCTGAAATGGAAGATGTAGTCCGTCTGCGGTAGCAAAATTAAAAAAAACAATAACCAAATCATATTCGGCAATCTATCCGACCTGCTCCTGACAGACAGGAAACGGTTGCCGTTGTTGTAAAAGTAAGAGGTCATCTGAAAACTGCCGTTTGAGTTTTCAGACGACCCTCTTTCCCATAAAAACCTCTTAACTCCCACCTGAAGGAGCTGCGATGAACCATCCGATTCGTTATGCCTATCTGCTTGCCGTCGTCCCGCTGCAACTTTCCGCCCAAACCGCCGAACAGACGGAACATGTTGACCTGCCCACCGTTAACGTAACCGGACAAAGCCGTACTGCTTCGCGCGACAGTTATACCGTGCCGGTCATGTCCACCGCCACCGGCCTGCCGATCTCCCCCAAAGACACGCCGCAATCCGTCAGCGTCATTACGCGCAAACAGATGGATGATTCGGGTGCGACCACGCTGGAAGAGGCGTTGAAAACCACAACGGGGCTGAATATTTACAAACAGGGTTTCCAAACCCGCTTTCAATCCAGAGGCTTCGACATCGCGCAGATCAGCGAAGACGGTGTCAATTCGACTGTCTGCACCATGTGCGGCAACAATCCGCACGATACCAAACAGCTGACCGATACCGCACTTTACGACCGCATCGAAGTCGTGCGCGGTGCGACAGGTATGCATAAAGCACAAAGTTTTGGGCATTTTTACACTCAACGCACTTACGGCACGATTTTTAACTCATTAGTGGCACTATTGATAACATAAATATCTTTACTCTGAGCGGCATGCGTGCAGGTATAGCTTGAACCAGATGAACCAGTTGTATACCATGTATCACCTTGAAAGTAATATTCATAAGTTTGCCAGCCTGTGTAACCGCCATATGTATTTTTAGCATTGACATTCACGCAAGCAAAATACACTGGAAAACCTGACCAGCCTTTACCCTTGTGTGAGCTTTTAAATGCGGAATGAAAACCATCAAACGATAACGCAGTTGTATAAAATACTTTGACAGGTTTCATGTAAAATTCAATTTTTGCGCTGTCATAATCTAACAAATTTCTTTGCAAATGTTGTCTAACGCTAGATTGGTAATTGCTTGGATAAGCACCATAATTTGCGCTGTGAATTTGCTTCATAGATAAGGTATCTAACACAGGTTTGATGGTGGTACAGCCTGACAATAATGCCAAAGTGGTCAATGAATAAATAATAAATTTTTTCACAAAAAAGCCTCTGATAAAATCAAAGGCTTATTCTAGCATTTTTTGCTAGCATTTTTTGCTAGCATTTTTTGTAAATTTATCAATATGTGCCGAGGCACACCCTTGAAAGATGGCAACTATCCTGTTTTTTCTTGGACGGGTGATGAAATCGCCAAACCCGATTGGAACAATTCACGCATGCTCGAAACGCGTCAAACCGTCCCGAATACTCACACGGCGACCATCGCCACCCGCCTGAACCTCACCGACAAATGGCACATCCTGCTTGGTACAAGTTACAGCCGCTGGCGGATGTCCCAACACTTGTCATGGATGAACAACCCCGACAGAAACTATAAAAAAGACCGCTTCATCCCCTACGCAGGCATTACCTACGACCTCACCCCGCAACAAAACCTATATGCTAGCTACACCAGCATTTTTCTTTATCCGGGTGAGTATTACGACATCAACGGCAAGTCTATGTCGCCTGTGATGGGCAACAGCTACGAAATCGGCTGGAAAGGCGCGTGGAACAACAACAGGCTGAACACCAGCATCGCCCTGTTCCAAACCGAAAAACACAACCAGCCCACAAACACATGGTTGGGTAGAGACCCCGCAACGGGCAATGTCCGCCCCTTCGTACGCGGCGACCGCGCCATCTACACGCCTGTCCGCATGGAAAGCCGCGGCATTGATGCCGAAATTGCCGGCAACATCACCGACGACTGGCAGATTTTTGCGGGCTATACCTTCAACAAAAGGCGTTATACCTCCACCGCTGCCGAGCGTACCGCAGAGCGCAACGGTCGCGGGGTCGATTTCAGCCAGCACACGCCCCGACATATCTTCCGCCTCAATACCATGTACCGCCTGCCCGGTGTGGCGCGCAAATGGACGGTGGGCGGCGGTGTGAACGTCCAAAGCAAATCCAGCCCGATTATGGTGAACGGAGAGAAACAATATTTGGGCGGTTACGCCGTTTGGCATGCAGCCGTACAATACGAGCCCTCCAAACACACCAAGCTCAGCCTGAAAGTCGACAACCTGACCGACAAACGCTATTACGAAAGTTACGCCCACCGCGCTACCTACCAAGGACATTTCTACGGACAACCGCGCAATGTAACCTTGAACTTCAAGTGGAAGATGTAGCCATTTTATAAAGCGAGGTCGTCTGAAAACACCATCCGGCTTTCAGACGACCTCCCGTCCTGCCGCCATGCTGCCCATCCCGACATGACGGCATCGGTATTTTCATTTGAACATCTGCAAACGGTCGTCTGAAACCCAGCAGGAAACAAAAGCGTCGGATAGCGTGTCTGATACCGTTGCCCCGCCAATGTAGATTTTCAGACGACCTCCCGCTATTTGTACCAACACACCATCCATGAACATCCTCAAAAAATTCTCCCGACTTGCCCGCCCTTTCTGGACAGGGGCGCACGGGCGCATCCAATGGCTGATGCTTGCCGTCCTCATCGGCTTCACCCTTTGCTCCATCACCATCAGCGTTTGGATAGCCGCGTGGGACAAACGTTTCTACGACGCGCTTGCCGCGTTTGACGGCGGGTCCATGCCCGCGCTCATTGTCGAATACCTCGGCTACATGGCGATGATTATCGGCTGCATCGTCTGCGGCGACTGGCTGCAAAAACGCCTTATCTTCCGCTGGCGCACCCATCTGACCGAACAATTCCAGCAAAACTGGCTCGAAGACCACAAACACTACCGCCTGCGCCTGACTGGCGAACCCGACAACCCCGACCAACGCATCGCCGAAGACATCTACCTCCTTGCTGACAAAAGCATCGGCCTCTTTCGCTCCTTCATCAATAATATTGCCAAATTCAGCGCGTTCGTCGCCGTATTGTGGACGCTCTCCGGCGTGCAGACCTTCAATATCGGCGGGCGCGACATCACCATACACGGCTATCTTGTTTGGGTTGCCCTGATTTATTCCGTCATCAGCACTCTGATTGCCCACCTCGTCGGCCGCAAACTCAAAAAACTCAACATCGACCGCCAGCACCGCGAAGCCGACTACCGCGCCGCCCTCCTGCGCGTGCGCGACCACGCCGAACAAATCGCCTTCTACAACGGCGGCGAAGCCGAAACAGGCCGTCTGAAACAGCGCTACCTCCGCATCCGCGACAACTGGCGGCGGCTCACCAACTGCGAATTCCGCCAAGAAACCTTCTGGGCAACCTATGTGCGCATCAGCATCTTCATCCCCATCCTCGCCACCCTGCCCATGTACCTCGCCAAAACCATGACCTTCGGCGACATGATGCAGACCCGCACATCGTTTGCCCGCGTCCAAGACAGCTTCGGCTGGTTTACCGACTCCTACCGCCGCCTCATCGAATGGGCGGCAGTCGTCGAACGCCTCTCCGGTTTTCAGACGGCATTGGAACAAGTGGAACATGAAGATAGAAGCGCCGCCCGTCCAGCACCCGCCCTGACTTTAAACAACCACCGCCAAAGCGGCATCCTCGTCTTACAAAACCTCACCGTCCACACCCAAACCGGCAGCCCCCTGCTCACCGACATCAACCTCGAAGCCCACGCCCCCGAATGGGTATTGCTTGAAGGCAGAAGCGGCATCGGCAAATCCACCCTGCTGCGCGCCCTCGCAGGCTTATGGCCGTATTACCAAGGCAGCTTCGCCCTCGACGGCAGCCTCCTCTTTCTGCCCCAACGTCCCTACCTCCCCGCCGACACCCTGCGCCACACCGTCAGCTATCCCCACCCCGCCTGCCAAGACGACCGACTTATTCAGACGACCTTGGAGCAAGTCGGACTAGGCAGTCCCACGGGGAGGCTGCGCACTCTGAAAGATAATTTAGACGAACCATACGAATGGCACGGCATCCTCTCCGGCGGCGAACAGCAACGCCTCAGCCTCGCCCGCGCGCTGCTGCACAAACCGCAAATCCTGTTCCTCGACGAAGCCACCAACCAGCTCGACGGCGAATCTGCATTGACGCTGATGCAAGTTCTCAAGCAAAACCTTCCCGATACCCTCGTCATCGGCATCAGCCACCAACCCGAAATCCAAGCCTTGTTCGGACGTAAAGTTAATTTAAGACCGTTCAACGAGCTTGCAAACCGTTCAGATTAGTAATATAGTTCTTTCTGACTAGTTTCATAGTTCTTTAGGGTTACTTTTTTAAAACTCCTTGGATAGCCTCCGCCAGCTCCCGGCAGGAGGCGTTTTTTTGTCCAGCGTTTTTGTCTGTGCTTAACACATTATAGTGGATTAAATTTAAATCAGGACAAGGCGACGAAGCCGCAGACAGTACAGATAGTACGGCAAGGCGAGGCAACGCCGTACTGGTTTAAAGTTAATCCACTATAAATTTCAAAGCACCCGGCTAATATCAATGACACTAAAAAAGGTCGTCTGAAAAACATTTCTGCTTTTCAGACGACCTCTTACCATACCCAAAATCAAATAGAGAAATCTTCGACCACCGGCGTATAAAGAATACGATCGACCACATCCCGCGTCAGCTTCGGCGAGAACATTTCGATAAAGTCATAGGTATACCCGCGAAGATACGTATCCGAGCGCACCGCCATCCAAATGGGCGAAGGCTCAAACAGATGCGCCGCATCGACCAATTCCAAATCCGAATCTTTCTCCGGATCAAATGCCATCTTTGCCATCAACCCGACCCCAAGTCCCAATCGGACATAAGTCTTCAATACATCCGTATCCGCTGCCGACAACACCACATCAGGATTATCCAAATGCGCCTTATTAAACGCACGCGCAATACTACCACCCTGATTAAATGCAAATTCGTAAGTAATCAAAGGAAACGAAGCCAAATCCTCGATACTTAAAGGATTCATACATTCCAACAAAGGATGTTCTTTCGGCACGATAACCGCATGATTCCATTCATCACACGTCAACTTGCTCAATTCGGGATGATCGTCAATCCGCTCCGTCACAATCGCAATATCCGCCTCGCCATTACTGACCATTTGCGCAATCGCCGCAGGACTCCCTTGCTTGATCGTCAAATTGACCCTCGGATAACGCTTCACAAAATCCGCCACAATCAAAGGCAGCGCATAGCGTGCCTGCGTATGCGTCGTCGCAATCGTCAGAGCACCGCTGTCGTGATCGGTAAACTCGCTGCCGATATTCTTAATATTTTGGACATCTCGCAAAATCCGTTCCGAAATTTCCAACACCGCCTTACCCGGTTGGGAAACAGACACCACACGCTTGCCGCTGCGTATAAAAATCTGCACCCCCAGTTCTTCTTCCAAAAGGCGGATTTGCTTGGAAATACCCGGCTGCGAAGTAAAGAGCGCATCCGCAGCCTCAGACACATTCAAATTATGGCGGTACACCTCCAATGCATACCGCAATTGCTGTAATTTCATAGGTAGTCCGGTTGTATTGTGTTTGTATGTTTTATACGACAAGCGGCACATAATTTAACATATTTTGCCGGATTTGTCGGACATCCAAAAAACGCGCAAGGAAGTTTTTGTTTTCAATAAAACTATACATATAAACTATGAAAACCGTCTTTACAGCACGCAAACTCTTGTTGCGTTTCCGCAACTGCAAATAGAAACAGACCCGAATTTCCTGATAAATAAATGACACAAGCTTGATTTTTAGGCATGATTCACCATTAGGAGGCAAGCAGTTTCATGTTTTTATCAAGGCATCGAGTATTGACAGTCTGTGCCATGCTTCTTTATAGTGCAAACTGATATATCCGATTTGCCGCTGTTTTATGCTGCGGCCTGTATATTGGTAATTTGCTGCGGCTGCTTCCTGTATCCGCCGCATAACAATTTTGATGAGGGAATAAAATGACCAAACAGCTGAAATTAAGCGCATTGTTCGTTGCATTGGTTGCTTCAGGCACTGCAATGGCAAGTGAAGCGCACACCAAACACGGCTACACCGTAAGCAGCCAATCTCAAGAAGTCGTCCGTAACAACTACGGCGAGTGCTGGAAAAACAGCTACTTCGACAAAGAAACCCAAGGTCGTGTCGAATGTGGTGACCGCGAAGCGGTAGCCGCAGTTCAACAAGCTCCCGAATACGTTGACGAAACTGTTTCCCTGTCTGCGAAAACCCTGTTCGGCTTCGACAAAGACATCCTGCGTCCTGAAGCTCAAGAAAACCTGAACAGCTTGGCTCAACGCCTGAGCAACGAAAACGTACAAACCGTACGTGTTGAAGGTCACACCGACTTCATGGGTTCTGAAGAGTACAACCAAAACCTGTCTGAGCGTCGTGCTAACGTAGTTGCCAACTACCTGGTTAACCGCGGTGTTCCTTCCAACAAGATCTCTGCAGCCGGCTTGGGCGAATCTCAAGCTCAAATGACTGCTACTTGTGAAGCCGAAGTTTCAAGACTGGGCAAAAAAGTATCTAAAGCCAAAAAACGTTCTGCTCTGATCGCATGTATCGAGCCTGATCGTCGCGTTGACGTGAAAATCCGTAGCGTTGTTACCAAACAAGTTGCTCCGGGTCAAACAATTGAAGGTCAAGGCGAGCGTCCTGCAGTGGATGAAGGCTGGATTCCTTCTCCATACAACGGCGTACACGGCTACGCTAAGCCTTAATCGAAACATCCCAGAAACCCCGCTTCCCGGCGGGGTTTTTATTTTGTCGGATTAACATTGATACAAAGGTCGTCTGAAAAATCGAGATTTATTTTCTTTGCACTTTGCCACAATCTGCCCTTTCAGACGACCTAGGTTTTCCTCAAGAATCCTTTTATACCTCTTCTTTTCTCAATCAACCTATCCGATAGAAGCTGAGAATCTCGGTACCAACCCGCCATATATCGCCGTCACCATTTGACACAGATAATAGCTGAATACAAAAAATTAAAAAGCGTACCAAAGCAAAAGGTCGTCTGAAAACCAGAAAACCTGTTTTCAGACGACCTTTATTTACAATACCGTTTACCGGAAGATTATTTCTTCGAGCCGACGAATGCGCCTACCGTATTGCCGCTAGAGAATCCACCTGCAACTTCCGCTGCATTTTTGCCAAAGAAACCGCCTTTGACTTCGGTCGCACCGGATTGGTCAAATTTGTTGCCGCTAATTTGGGCATTAACAGCAATGTTGCCGCCAAATTGAGCATCACGGGAGATAGTGCCTGTTAATTTTTTGCTGTCAAAATTAGCAGTCAACTCTGTGCGTGTAATATCGTAATTTGCGCCGCTATGCATAGAGGCAACGCTGGTGTTGTAATGAACTTGCCCTTTAGGCAGCTCGGCTGCAGGCGTAAAGTGTCCGCTGAAGAAAGCTTGTTTTTTGCCGTTAACTTCCAACACGCCGGCAGTAGCGTTTGCTGAAGCAGTATTGACTAAGAATTTCTGTACGGATTTCGGCTCGCCGGATGCAATTCCTGAAATAAAACCAGGGACTTTGCCTTTCCAATTATTCAAAGAAACACCGCCGCTTTGGGTCAAATCGAAATCCACACCGTCAACGCGGATGTGTTTGATATTGCTATTATCAATGGCAATGCTGTTACCACCAACTGTTTGCTGTGCGGCGGTAGGAACCGCCGGAGTAGCAGGAGTTTTAGGAGCAGTAGGCGTTTTAGGGGGTGTAGAAGTTTTAGGAGTAGTCGGCGTTTTACTCGTCTCAGGTTTTGCAGGAGTTGTCGTTGATGGGGGAGTTGCAGGCTTCTGCGACGTTGGCGGGTTGCTTGGACCTGCGTTAGGCGTAGATTGTGAAGAAGGAGTGGAATTTCCACCGCCGCCCCCGCCTCCGCAGGCAGCCAAAGTTGCTGTACAAATCAATGCAAGTACTTTTTTCATGTCGTATCATCCTTTTTTAAATTGAATCTCGAAGTTTCTGTATTCGGGAACAAGTCTTGATTGTGCTTGCGATGCACCTGAATCAATGACTTAGACATTTTATACTAAAAAGATAAGCCAACCCATATGTAATAGTTAATTCAAGTAAATTTACAAACAAAATATAACTAAATTATGACTAAGTTAACAATTCATTAGCAGGAAACGCATCAAATCAACCCACTTTTTCAGACGACCTGCATTTTCCTCATGAATCCTTTATAATCTCTTCCTTTATAAATCAATATCTTTCGAAAGAAGCAAAATGTCCGATTTCCGTCAAGATTTCCTCAAGTTTGCGCTGGCGCAGAATGTATTGAAATTTGGTGAATTTACGACCAAGGCAGGCCGTCAGTCGCCTTATTTCTTCAACGCCGGACTGTTTAACGACGGCGCATCGACGCTGCAACTGGCGAAGTTTTACGCGCAGGCGATTATTGAGAGCGGCGTGAAATTCGATATGCTGTTCGGTCCGGCTTACAAAGGCATTATTTTGGCGGCGGCGACGGCGATGATGCTGGCGGAAAAAGGCGTGAACGTGCCGTTTGCCTACAACCGCAAAGAAGCGAAAGACCACGGCGAAGGCGGTGTGTTGGTCGGTGCGCCGCTCAAAGGTCGCGTATTGATTATCGACGACGTGATTTCTGCCGGAACATCTGTACGCGAATCGGTCAAACTGATTGAAGCGGAAGGCGCAACGCCTGCCGCCGTCGCCATCGCGCTCGACCGCATGGAAAAAGGTACGGGCGAATTGTCTGCGGTTCAGGAAGTGGAAAAACAATACGGCCTGCCCGTCGTTGCCATTGCCAACCTGAACGACTTGTTCACGCTCCTGCAAAACAACGCGGAATTCGGCGGCTTCCTCGAGCCGGTCAGAGCCTACCGCGAACGCTACGGCGTTGCCTAAAATCCGATAAACAAAAGGTCGTCTGAAAACGGACAATCCCTTTTCAGACGACCCACCCCAATCAAACACACATTAAAACAACACATTCCACACTTTACACGGAAAACCCCTATGCCCGCCTGTATCTGCCCACACTGCAAAACCTCACTTTGGGTCAAAGACACCCAGCTCAACGTCGCACAAGGCTTTGTTGTTTGCAATAAATGCGAAGGACTGTTCAAAGCCAAAGACAGCCTGGCGCCGTCCTCCGCCCCTGCCAACCCCGATACACTGCCCAACGCCGTGACCGACGTCCGCCTCGTACATGACATGGGCGGCAACATCCGCAACCGCAAACAACTCTCCCGCCACGAAATCGCCAACCTACTCGACAGCGCCGAACGCGCCCGAAAAGCCAAAGAAGAGGAGGCACGGCGTGCCGAAGAGGAAAAACGTCGGGCAGAAGAAGAAAAGCGGCGGACTGAAGAGTTCCAAGCATTGATGGCTGCCGCTGCCAAACCCGCCAAATCCGAAGAAGGCTTCAACTGGACGCTGGCGGTACTGGTTGCGCTGACCGTCCTCATCATGCAGCTTTTCTATCTGGTTTTGTTATGAACACATCTCCGGGCTTTGTTGCCGATTTTCGCGAAGCCGCGCCCTATATCCACTACCTGCGCGGCAAAACACTGGTTATCGGCATCACCGACAGCCTGCTCGAAGGCGACACCCTGAACCGGCTCGCTGCCGATTTCCACCTGCTTGCAGGCTTGGGCGTGCGCCTCGTGTTGGTACACGGCACGCGCCATTTTCTCAACTGCCTCGCCGCCGACAGACAATTCGTTCCGCAATACCACCGCAACCGCCGCATTACCGACGATGCCACCCTGCGCGACGCCAAGCAGGCAGTCGGCATGATACGCAGCGACATCGAAGCCGCCCTGTGCAGCAGCGCATCCGCACCCTTGCGCAACAAACCGATTCCCACCGCTTCGGGCAATTTCCTCACCGCCCGTCCGCTCGGCGTCATTGACGGCATAGACATGGGCTACACCGGCATCGTCCGCAAAACCGACACCGACTCCATCAACCGCCGCCTCGACGACGGCGCCATCGTCCTCATCAGCCCGCTCGGACACTCCTACGGCGGCAAAACCTTCAACCTCAGCATGAGCGAAGCCGCCGAAGCCGTCGCCGTCGCCCTTCAAGCCGAAAAACTCGTGTACCTGACCGAAGAAGCCGGCATTTGCAACGCCGACGGCGTCCTCATGTCCACCCTGTCCTCAGGCGAAGTCCGCAACCTGATAGAAACCGCACACAACGTTCCCGTGCGCCTGCTCCAAGCCGCCGTCAACGCCGTCGAAAACGGCGTCAGCCGCGTTCAAATCCTCAGCGGGCGCGAAGACGGCGGACTGTTGCGCGAACTCTTCACCCGAGAAGGCTGCGGCACCGCCATCGCCCGCGATTCCTTCGTCTCCATCCGCCAAGCCCACAGCCGCGACATCCCCCGCATCATCGCCCTGATCCGCCCGCTGGAAGAACAAGGCATCCTGTTGCACCGCAGCCGCGAATATCTCGAAAACCACATCTCCGGCTTCTCCGTCCTCGAACACGACCGCAACATCTACGGCTGCGTCGCCCTCAAAACTTTCGATGACCCCGAAATCGGCGAACTCGCCTGCCTCGTCGTCTCCCCCGAAGCCCGCGACGGAGGCTACGGCGAAATGCTGCTCGACCACCTCTTCCAAAAAGCCCTCACCATGGGCATCCGCCGTCTGTTCGCCCTCTCCACTCGCACAGGCGAATGGTTTGTCGAACGCGGTTTTCAGACGACCTCTCCCGATGCATTACCCAAAGAACGCCGCCGCGACTACCTTGCCAACGGCCGTAACTCGCAAGTGTTCGTCCGAGAGCTGGCTTAAGCGGTTTTGAAACCCAAGGTCGTCTGAAAACTGCCGACTGCCTTGTTTAGCGTTTCTAAAAATCAAGCATGACCTAAAAAAGCCTGACGGTTTGCCGCCCTCTTCTGTGAAAGAGAAAACGGCAAACCGTCAGACTTACTTTATGAACGCGACTAGAGGTTTTGCAAAGAACAAAGCATTGAAACTGCGTTTGCAGGCGACTCAATTTTCACAAAAAATCCATGCCCCTCAACGGCCATTCCTCACTCAAGGGCGCGGCGATTTCAAACGCCTGATCTTGATAATCAAATTTGATTTTCCACGCATGAAGGAACATCCTCGATGCAGGCTTCCCGCCGTAGAGCGTATCGCCCAAAATCGGGCTGCCCAAGCTTTTCATGGCGACACGGAGTTGGTGGGTTTTGCCCGTATGCGGATGCAGGACGAACAGGCGCAGGCCGGGTTCTAAGCTGTGGCTGCCAAATTCGGTCACGGCGGGATTTTCCATGCCGCGCGTCAGTTTCCATGCGCCGCGCCGCGATTTTTCCATATCGCCTTTCACCCAACCTTGCTTCTTAGACGGCTTGTCCGTTGCCAACGCCAAATAAGTTTTACGCATGGTTTTGGCGGCAAATTGCTGCGCCAGCACCGACGCGCTTTGCGGGTTCAGTGCAAACAGCAGCACGCCGCTGGTCAGCTTGTCCAGTCGGTGCAACAGCCAAACCTGCTCAAGACCGAGCTGTGCCGCCAGTGTCTGCGTCAGGCTGACTTTGCCCTCTTCCTGATGCACGGATACGCCTTGCGGCTTGTTAATGGCAACAAAATCCGGATGTCGAAATAAGATTTCCCACATTTCAGACGACCTATTTCAACATAATGCCGCCACCTGCCAAAGTGATGGCGCCCAATACGCAAAACAGGATGCAGGCGGAAATCCGCACGGCTTTGGCAGGTATTTTTTTCATCAGCATATCGCCCAAATAAACCACGGGAACGGTTGCCAACATCAATCCGGCAACGCTGCCGAGTACGACCATGGATAAGGATTGGTATTTTGCCGCCAGTAAGACTGTGGCGATTTGGGTTTTGTCGCCGATTTCCGCCATGAAAAACAGAAAAACTGTCGCTCCGAACGCGCCGTATTTGAGCCAGCGGCTGTCGGGGTTTTCATCTTTATCAGGCAGAAGCAGCCACAAACCGACCGCGATAAAACTGATACCGACGCCCCATTTGACAGTCTCAGGAGAAATGGCTTCCGCCAGCCATACGCCGACAAATGCGGAGACCAAATGATTCAGTAAAGTGGCAATGAAGATGCCGGAGACTACCGCGTTTTTTTGGGCGAAACGTGCGGCAAGGAAAAGAGCGAGCAGTTGCGTTTTATCGCCGATTTCGGCAATGGCAACGCCCAACATTGAAGAGAAAAATGCTTCCATAAGATACTCAACCGAAGCGGGCAAAAACAAAAAGCGTTGCACATACCGCCCGCAAGGGTATGGACAACGCTTACGTCTTGCCTGTCTTCCAGTTGTCAGGAAGATGCCGCCACCATGACCGATTTTTGTCGAACTCAGTCAATTATGTTGATAACGGCTCTGATTTTCAGTGAAATCAGATGGCTACTCCCGTAAGAGTGTGCGCATTATAAAGAGGTTGGCGCGCAAAGACAATCATATAGTGGATTAAATTTAAACCAGTACGGCGTTGCCTCGCCTTAGCTCAAAGAGAACGATTCTCTAAGGTGCTGAAGCACCAAGTGAATCGGTTCCGTACTATTTGTACTGTCTGCGGCTTCGTCGCCTTGTTCTGATTTAAATTTAATCCACTATAAAGGTCGTCTGAAACGGCTTTCATTTTCCAGAAGCTTTTTTACCTGCTCCACCAAAATGCGTTTTAGACGACCTTTGAAGTCAGGTTCAGTCCGCATCAATACAATAATTTGCTGGGTTTGTGTTCGGCTTCGGACAGCTCCACCGCGTTAAGCAGACTTAAATCCAAAGATGTTTCGGACGTACAGGTTTCGCCGAACACATTGCAATACGTCATGACGAGCTTCATGATGCCGCCGAATTTTTTCTCCGGCAAACTTGCCGACAGCTCGCGGATATCGCCAAACACGCTGCCGTACACCTCTCCCGAAGCCAGCATATCTAAGCCGTCGCCAACGATAACCAATTTGCCCACTGCATCAACGACAGCGCGCTCCGCCGCTTTATCAGAAACAGACGACACTTGCAGGCGGATGTTTTTCGCCATGCCTTTGCCGTGGTTGCGGATAATCAATGCCAGCATCTCCGGCTGCTCTTCCACACTTTGAAGGGAAGCATGCAAAACAGGATGGACTTTTTCCTGCTGTATCAATTTTTCCCTGCGCAGCCATTCGTTCTTTTTCCGCGCGATGACCGACACCGCCGTCCATGCCAACCACACCAGCGCAACGGCGGAAACTGCGGTAACAACGGGCGCCAAATCAGCAAGGTAGTCTTGGGGGTTAAACCAAAGACAGGCGGTCAGAAAGCCTGCAAAAAATATTACGACGTATAAAATCGGCGCGAAACGGCTTTGAATCGTAGCATGCATAGATTTTCCTGTTTGTGGCACAAAGGTCGTCTGAAACCAGTCTGCGGCGTTTATCGCCATACAGCCGGAATTTCGGATGGCATTCTAACGTAAACCGTATTTTTCGGCGCAATTGAATAACAAGCGGTCACAGTTGGGAAATATACGGCACTTTGCACCTGGTTCCTAGGCAGGCTCAACCCGTTTTCAGACGACCTCTTTTAGGCATTTGCCCGCTTCGCACAGGAAAGCAGATCCGGCCTCATCCGCCCCTGATCAAGGGTTTTAATTGTTGAATATCAATCAATTAGATACATTATTTCACGCCGATATAAAACTTTTTCAATTTGTTGACAGTCTGTTACAATGCACTACTTCCGAACGGCGGCAAACCGTCCGTCATTCAAATTCAGAAAGGCTTTTATGGATAACAACTTTACCGAATCGCTGCACCAATTAGTTCAGAAAATCAATGATCCGATGTGGACAGGGCTGGTGTATGTCCTGTTGGGTGCAGGGCTGTTTTTCACGGTTGCCACCGGTTTCGTACAATTCCGCCTGCTCGGACGCAGTATCAAAGAAATGCTCGGCGGCCGAAAACAAGGCGATGATCCGCACGGTATTACGCCGTTTCAGGCTTTCGTTACCGGACTTGCCAGCCGCGTAGGCGTGGGCAACATCGCGGGTGTGGCGATTGCCATCAGCAGTGGCGGGCCGGGCGCGGTATTCTGGATGTGGATCACCGCATTAATCGGTATGAGCTCGGCGTTTGTCGAATCTTCACTGGCGCAGTTGTTCAAAATCCGCGATTACGACAACCATCATTTCCGCGGCGGTCCTGCTTACTATATTACCCAAGGATTGGGTCAAAAATGGTTGGGTATCGTATTTGCATTGAGCCTGATTTTCTGCTTCGGATTCGTTTATGAAGCTGTTCAAACCAACACCATCGCCGTAACCGCCAAAGCCGCATGGGGCTGGGACGAACATGCGGTCGGCGTCGCATTGGTCATCATGACTGCGCCGATTATTTTCGGCGGTATCCGCCGTGTTTCCCGCTTTGCCGAAATGCTTGTTCCGCTGATGGCGACTTTATATCTGCTGATGGCGCTCTACATCATCATCACCAACATCAGCCTGATTCCGCATGTCTTCGGTCAGATTTTTGACAGCGCCTTCAACTTTAAAGCTGCCGGCGGCGGTCTGCTCGGCGGCTTGATTTCGCAAACCATGATGATCGGTATCAAACGCGGTCTGTATTCCAATGAAGCAGGTCAAGGTTCCGCACCTAACGCCGCCGCAGCCGCCGAAGTCAAACACCCTGTTTCCCAAGGTATGATTCAAATGCTGGGCGTATTCGTCGATACGATTATTGTATGTTCCTGCACGGCGTTTATCGTTTTGGTGTACCAACAACCTTACGGCGATTTGAGCGGCGCAGAGCTGACCCAAGCAGCGATTATCAGCCAAGTCGGCGCATGGGGCGCGGATTTCTTGGCAATCATCCTGTTTATGTTTGCCTTCTCTACCGTCATCGGAAACTATGCCTATGCCGAGTCCAATGTGCAGTTCATCAAAAACCATTGGCTGTTGACCGCCTTGTTCCGCATGATGGTGTTGGGCTGGGTATATTTCGGCGCAGTCGCCAACGTGCCGCTGGTTTGGGATATGGCGGATATGGCAATGGGTACGATGGCATGGATCAACCTTGTCGCCATCCTGCTCCTCTCTCCGCTTGCCTTCCTGCTGTTGAGGGACTACACGGCGAAACTGAAAATGGGCAAAGATCCCGTCTTCAAACTTTCCGAACATCCGGGCTTGAAACGCAAAATCAAATCCGATATTTGGTAAACCCATAGCCAGTTAAAAAGGTCGTCTGAAATACCATATAGTATTTCAGACGACCTTTTGCTTTTTACCGAAAATATTTAATGCAATGACGGCTCGACCTTAGCTTTATCTTCCCAAGCCAATCTGTTCCACCCTATCCGCAAAACCTTTATTTCAGAAACCTGTATCTCCCTATCGATTCCCGTTACAATACCGCCCGATAAACCCAAAAATCTCAACAAGATAGCCCCAATCATGAACGCCTTACAACGCGAACGCTTCGTCAAACGCTGGCTCGACTCCTACGAACGCTACCGCTACCGCCGTCTCATACACGCCGTCCGGCTCGGACTTGCCGTACTGTTCGCCACCCTGCTCGCCAAACTCCTCCACCTCCAACACGGCGAATGGATAGGCATGACCGTATTCGTCGTACTCGGCATGCTCCAATTTCAAGGCGCGATTTACTCCAAAGCCGTCGAACGCATGCTTGGTACCGTCATCGGTTTGGGCGCAGGCCTGACCCTGTTGTGGCTCAACCAGCACTACTTCCACGGCGGCATTCTCTTCTACCTGACCGTCGGCACCGCCAGCGCAGCAGCAGGCTGGGCGGCAGTCGGCAAAAACGGTTACGTCCCCATGCTTGCCGGACTGACCATGTGTATGCTCATCGGCGACAACAGCAACAACTGGCTCGACAGCGGCCTTATGCGCGCCATGAACGTTCTCATCGGCGCCGCCATCGCCATCGTCGCCGCCAAACTCCTCCCCTTGCGTTCCACCCTCATGTGGCGGTTCATGCTTGCCGACAACCTGACCGAATGCGGCAAAATGATTGCCGAAATCAGCAACGGCAAACGCATGACCCGCGAACGGCTGGAGCAAAACATGGTCAAAATGCGCCAAATCAACGCCCGCATGGTCAAAAGCCGCAGCCACCTCGCCGCCACATCAGGCGAAAGCCACATCAGCCCCGCCATGATGGAAGCCATGCAGCACGCCCACCGCAAAATCGTCAACACCACCGAGCTGCTCCTCACCACCGCCGCCAAGCTGCAAGCCCCCACCCTCAACGAACACGAAATCCGTCTGCTCGACCGCCATTTCAACCTCCTCCAACGCGACCTGCGCCTGACCGTCCGCCTCATCAAAGGTCACTACGCCCGCCGCATCCGCATCGACACCTCCATCAATCCCGAACTGGGCAAACTCGCCGCCCGCCTCCATTACGAATGGCAAGGCTTCCTTTGGCTCAGCACCAATATGCGCAACGAAATTTCCGCACTCGTCATCCTCCTGCAACGCAGCCGCCGCAAGTGGCTGGACAAACACGAACTCCAACGCCTGCGTGAACACCTGCGCGAAACCCGCGAAGGCGATTTGGAAGAGGTCGTCTGAAAACAAATCCTTTCGAAAAACCCGCCTATCAAAGAAAAACGAAAAACAGATTCAGCCAGACAACCTGCCAAGATTTTTCGAGAAACTCGGCACCTGCACTCAAGAGGGAAACACAGCTAAAAAAGCCAAAGCGGCTAAAAAAGAAGAGTTAAAAAGAAAGCAGAACAAAGACCAAGATTTCAGACGACCCCGAACCCTGCCATCTCCTTCAAAAAGGAAAATCGTATGGACTACCCCGCCCTGATCGCCGTCCTGCAACAACACGCCAACCCCGAACGCGCCGTGCCGATGCAGGCATACATGAAACACCGTTTTGCCTATTTCGGCATCGGCAAACCCGAACTTGCCCGCCTGTGCCGCCCGTTTTTCAAAAACGCCGCCAAACAGCCGGTCGATTGGGATTTCGTGCGCCGCTGTTGGGACGACCCGCACCGCGAATTGCAATACGCCGCGCTCGAATACCTGAAAAAAATGCAGCAACACCTGACCCCGCAGGACATCCCGCGTTTGCAAACGCTGATTACCGAAAAATCATGGTGGGACAGCTCCGACGTACTCGACCGCATTGTCGGCGACATTGCCCTGCGCCACCCCGAAGTCAACACCGTCCTATTGGCATGGAGTACGCACGACAACATCTGGCTGCGCCGCGTCGCCATCGACCACCAACTGCTCCGCAAACAGCACACCGACACCGCGCTGCTGGAAACAATCATCTGCAACAATCTGGGGCAAACAGAATTTTTCATCAACAAAGCCATCGGCTGGGCATTGCGCGATTACAGCAAAACCAACCCCGAATGGGTACAAGGCTTTATCGACCGATACCGACACAAAATGGTCAAACTGAGCTTACGCGAAGCAGGTAAATACCTGCCGTCAAAGGTCGTCTGAAAACGTGAACTTCAACGAAGTTAAACAAAGTTTCTACATAACTAAAATATATAGTGGATTAAATTTAAATCAGGACAAGGCGACGAAGCCGCAGACAGTACAGATAGTACGGCAAGGCGAGGCAACGCCGTACTGGTTTAAAGTTAATCCACTATAAATAGCATCCTGCACTTACCGCCATCAAAGTGCAGGATGCTTTATTTTCAGGCTGCCTGAAACGCTCAAAAAACAGTATGATTCATCTGTTTTCTGTTTCGAGGAGTTATCCATGATTGCAGCTACCATCACCATCCAAGATCAAAACCTCGCAGGCAAAGTGCTGCACGAGCTGTTTTTGAAGTTCCGAACCAACCACATCAGCGCGGCGGAGCTGATTGCCGAACGCGTGCGACAGGAAGTCGCCGCCTACAACGACCGCGCCGCCGATGCCCTGCTGCGCCACAGCCTCGTTATCCCCACCAATCGCGGCGACATCGTAATTCAGGAATCGCGCGGCAAAAAAGGGGCAAATCCGCAGCCCGTGGACGCGGAAAAGCAAATCGCCGTTGCCCTGAAAGCTTTTGAGCAGAACGCGTTTTTCATCCTTGCCGACAACCGCCAACTGGAAACGTTGGACGACATGGTGTACCTGCATGACGGACTGGTCGTCAATTTCATCAAACTCACGCCGCTGGTGGGCGGATAAGCAGCCTGAAAACTGCCGCGCAACGCCACCGCGCCTTTGCCGAAACCACCCGATACAGCCTGAATAGTGCGGACAAGAAAACCCTTACCGACGTTGTTCGTCTTTACCGCAAAATAACCAACACATTAATACGCAAGGAAAGTCCCATGACCCAAAACCAAACCGTGCAGATTTCCGACAGCCGCCGTGCCGAGTTCAATCAGATTCTCGACGTACTGCAAAAGGAATGGCGCCAAAAATGTTTGAACGAATACGACACGATAAACCTGAAGCTCTGCCCCAGCTTTGCCGAAGTGGAGAAAGCCGCTCCCGAATACCGTGTCGATTTCCTGATCCACTGCATTGATTTGATACGCGGCTGGGGGCGAAATAAAGTTTTTAACAACAAAGGCAGTGACAGGATACACAATTACGGCACCACCCGTGCGGCGGTGGCGATGGCTCTGGCGCGCAAAACGCTGCCGATGACAGAGCAGGATGTGCAGCGCATTTTTGCCGCCATGCTGGACGACAACGGGCTGTCCGAACGACAGGCAGATGACTATCCGCTCAAATATCTGATCAACCAAATCAAAAAACAGTTTCCCAATCCGAGCGAAACGCTTTCGGAATGCCTGAAAAACGCCTGCGACCGTTACCGCATCTTTGCGGAACACCTGTGGGACAAGAAAGCCGCTACCGCCAACCTTGCCGCTCTGGCGGAACTGTCAGGCAGTTTCGCCGAAGCCTGCTTCCCCGCCCAAGACGACGAGTTTGCCCGATACGCCAATCCGCAGCTTGCCGCGCTGCCGCCCGAACAGCAGGACGTATGGAGCAAAATCATTGCGCTTGCCCTATCCGCCAATGCGGGCAAGCCGAGCGAAAAATACCTGAAAGAAGCCAAAACGCTGATTGACACTCTGGGGGCGGACAGGTTCAAAAAGATGCTGCACGGCTGGATAGAATTTGTCTACGGTAATGAAGAAGTACGTATTGAAACCTTTACCCACGAATACAGAGGCGGCTCATACAACTACGACACCCATGTCCTGCCCGTTTGCAGCATCAACCAGACCGTGCTCAAAGGGCTGGTGTGGATGTGCAGCCATTTCCACGACAGCGCCACCCTGTCCGCCCTTACCCAACTTGCGCTGCATTCATACGACAAAATCCCCAATCTCGGTGCGCGCTATGCTGCTATGGGCAACGCCTGCTTCTATGCGCTGTTCCGCTCCAAAGGGCTGGACGGCATTGCCTGCCTCTCACGCCTGCGCCTGCGGATTAAGTTCAGCAACGTGCAAAGCGCGATTGCCAAATATTTGGACGAAGCCGCCGCACAGCGGGGCGTATCCCGCAACGAAATCGAAGACATGGCGGTGGACAGTTTCGGCTTGCAGGAAGGCTGCCGCGACTATGACTTCGGCGGCTACACCTGCCGTCTGGCGGTAACGGGCGTAGGCAAGTCCGAACTGCGCTGGTTCAAACCCGACGGCTCGCCACAAAAAACCGTGCCCGCCTTCGTAAAAACCGACCATGCCGACAAACTGAAAAAGCTCAAAGCCACACAAAAAAACCTCAACACCACGCTCACAGCCCAACGCGACCGCTTGGATCAGATGATGCGCTCCGAACACCGCGTGCCACGGGAACACGCCGAACAGTATTACTGGCAGCACGGGCTGATGTCCTGCCTCACGCGCCCGCTAATATGGCAGTTTTTCCGCGACGAAAACGATACGCAGGGTCGCGCTGCACTGTGGTTAGACGGAACATGGGTGGACGAAACAGGGGAGCAAACCGATGTTTCAGACTGCCTGCAAGTCAGCTTGTGGCATCCCGCGCTTGCCACGCAGCAAAGCATCGCCCAGTGGCGCCAACTGCTGCTGAACAAAGAAATCCGCCAGCCGCTGAAACAGGCATACCGTGAAATCTATCTGCTCACTGAAGCCGAAATCAACACCAAAACATACAGCAACCGCTTTGCCGCCCACATCCTGAAACAACACCAATACATGACACTTGCCAAAGGACGCGGCTGGAGAGGCTCGCTGGCAGGCGCGTGGGACGGCGGCGACGACGCAACCGTTTCGTTGGAATTGCCCGAATACAACCTACTCGCCCAATTTTGGACCAACGCGGTGGACAGCGAAGACGCATGGACGGAAAGCTATATCTGGCAGTATGTCAGTACCGACCAAGTGCGCTTTCACCGGTTGGACGACGATTACCATGCCACCGCTCTGGACTTAATTGATATCCCGCCGCGCGTGTTTTCCGAAGTATTGCGCGACGTCGATTTGTTTGTCGGCGTGGCAAGCGTAGGCAACGATCCGACTTGGGAAGACAACGGCGGAGAGGCACGTTTTTACAGCTACTGGCAGAGCTATTCCTTCGGCGATTTGGGCGAAGTGGCAAAAACCCGCAAAGCCGTATTGGAAACCCTGCTGCCGCGCCTGAAAATCGCCAAGGTTGCCCACATAGACGGCAACTTCCTCGTCGTACAGGGCAAGCTGCGTACCTATAAAATCCACATCGGCAGCAGCAACATCCTGATGCTGCCGGACGACCAATACCTCTGCATCGTACCCGACAGCCGCAAAAAAGACGCATCCGACAAGCTGTTTATCCCGTTTGAGGGCGACAATACGCTCTCGGTCGTCCTCTCCAAAGCCATGCTGCTGGCGGAAGACGACAAGATTACCGACAGCACGATTACCTCGCAGATTCAGCGGTAAATTGGGACAGCCTGAAAAACGCAAATGCCTCCATCCTTGCGGTTTCAGGCTGTTTTTGAACACAGGACGCGTAGGCAGCACATGACCGCCCTACGGCGAGAACACAAGGCATAGGTTGGGTTCAAACCCAATATTTCAGGAATGTTTGACCGTTTTGTTGCGGTTTGAGCCGACCTGCGCTTGTTAAATATCTAATGCCGAAGGTCGTCTGAAAGCGCAGCCTGTCCTTCGGGTTATCAAATTTCAGACGACCCGAAACCTTCAACAACAAGGAAAAACCATGCTCTCCACCCAAGCAAAGCAACTGATGCAACAATATAAAACACAATTTATGCAGGACTGCGCCGAACTCACTCCAAAACTGACCGCCTTTATCCAAGAAATATTGCAGGGCAGGCATTGGTTTTTTTCGGATGAAAACAAAGCATTTGATCAGGCCGTGGCACTGATTATGGAATACGATTATCAGGATTTCTCTGTTTGCGGCTGGTTGCGCAACCAAAATGGCAGCTATTTAGGCGACCGCATCATAGACTTCCCCGAAGAATGCCTGCCTAAATTTGATGCAGATGTGGAAGATGAGATATACGGATTGGGACAGGGTATAAACGGCAAATACCAAGTATGGGATGCTGTAGACGATTTTTACAGTGGACTATACGAACATTTCGACCGCTGGTTTACGGACTGCTTCCGAACCGCCGCCCAAAACACCGCCTCCACCCTGCCCGCCTATTTTTCTATGTGCGTCACCAACAGCTACACCAATCTTGCCACCATGCAGAAGGAGCTTTGCGACGATATTGCCCAAAAATTCGGCTGGGCATCGTTTTGGCAGGATTAGGCAACGTGAAATAGTCCGAAGGTCGTCTGAAAACTCAGCTTCAATACAATAAAACAGATTTCCCGAAGAAAACATAGATGACTTTCCCATCCAACCCAACGACAAACCTCATGAAGTTTCTCAAAAAACTATGCGAACGAATTCTTGACTGGCTCGTCACCAGCAACATGGCGGGCTATGTGATATTGCTGACTATCGCCACTGTTCTCGGACTGATGTACGGCGGAGATATGATTCTGGACAAAGTCCTTGGTCACATTGATACACCTTGGCTCCCTATTATCGGCTTCTGTCTGGCATTGGCTACACTCTTCGCAATTTGTTTTATCGAAGAAGATTTAGCCGAGCAGACAACGGAATTCAAACGGCGCGACAAATATCTGTGCGGCGCAATCGGTGGTTTGGTCAGCGCGCTATTGATCAAATGGACGTGGCAGGCAGCCTTGGTGGGATTGTCGATAGGCATACTGCTGGCGGCGTTGATGAGATGGTTGAAATATGTGATGCGGTATATATAAATTGATCTAAGCATCCCTTTTCAGACGACCCTTTACCCCAATCCTTTGAAATATTCTCAAGAAACTGCGTAACCGATTTTAGGATTGGTTCACTATCTTTGCCGCAGGCATACCGCCACCGAACAATCGTCATGATAGGGAACCCTTTTTACTGCCCGACGTAAGGCTTCCAACTTATCTAGCAAAGATGGGGAAGCGTTCCATAATGCTTCCAAGCGTTCATGAGATAGCGCGTCGTGCAGACCGTCAGAACAAACCAAAACTGCCTCGCCTCTTTGCAGAGTAAATGAATCGGTAAAAATTTTGAAATGGGTTTCTTCGTCATCCGCTATCAGGCAATGCGCCAAAGCATAGTACATATCGGCGTATTCCGTATCTGCCCGCGCTTCCCCCTGCTCGATTAAATCAGCCAACACCGTGTGGTCATGGCTTACCTGCCGCCAACGCCCCTCTGCCGATATATGGTAAACACGGCTGTCGCCGACATTGCAGATGCGGCACAAACCGTCCGACTCGACGACTGCCGAAGCGAAAGTCGAGGACGAGCCGAAATATTCCTCGGCAAGCGTGTCGCAAAAGTTGCCGTGCAGCCTTCGCAGGAAACGCCCTTCCGCATCGCCCTCGCGAACGAAAGCGTCCAACCAAAACCGGCTGGCAAGATGCGCGGCAGGGCTGCTGGATACACCATCTGCCACTGCCAGCCGCACGGCATCGTCCGCCTCGGACACGCGGGTTTTGTGCAGCCTGACCTGACGCACCGCCGTGCCGTCAAACAAGGCGTCCTGATTTCGTGCTTTACCGGCACCAACCATTTGAAAATAGGCAAGCTGAAACATGGTAATCCTGACAATCCAATCCTGATTTATAGTGGATTAACTTAAACCAGTACGGCGTTGCCTCGCCTTGCCGTACTATCTGTACTGTCTGCGGCTTCGTCGCCTTGTCCTGATTTAATTTAATCCACTATAAATAAACCTACTTCGGCGCTTTTCGCAAAAACGAATTTCAACGCAAAGCCCCTTGTTCATTGGCGACAGTATATATCAATAATGCCGATGCGCTTCTCCCTAACGCCATTTCCTCAACCAACCCAAAACACCTTACAACAGGTCGTCTGAAAATACGAAACCCATTTTTCAGACGACCTGACTTTGCCAAAGCAATCGATTTTATGTAAACTGGAAACCTCTTGTCGGAGTGCTGCTTGTTCCCGCAAACAGCTGAGACCGCATCAGCGGAATCCGTAGAACCTGTCGGGGTAATGCCTGCGTAGGAAACAAGCTGTCAAACGCCTGAAAAGGCTTCCGTTCCCTTTCCCGCATTTCCCGCTATTCGGTGGATTCCGCTTCCGTCTTATCTTTCGTCTTCCCGACTGCACAATACTACAAAGGAATCCACCATGCCCCGTATCGCCATTCTCGGCGGCGGCCTCTGCGGCCGTCTGACTGCCTTACAACTTGCAGAACAAGGTTTATCGGTTGCCCTCTTTGACAAAGGCGGGCGCAAAAGCGAACACGCCGCCGCTTATGTTGCCGCCGCCATGCTCGCGCCTGCTGCGGAAGCGGTCGAAGCTACGCCTGAAGTCATCAAACTGGGCAGACAGAGCATTCCGCTTTGGCGCAACATCAAAGGTCGTCTGAAAACGCCAACCATGATGCAGGAAAACGGCAGCCTGATTGTGTGGCACGGGCAGGACAAGCCATTATCCAGCGAGTTCGTCCGCCATCTCAAACGCGGCGGCGTAGCGGATGACGAAATCGTCCGTTGGCGCGCCGACGACATCGCCGAACGCGAACCGCAACTCGCAGGACGTTTTTCAGACGGCATCTACCTGCCGACCGAAGGCCAGCTCGACGGACGACAGATGTTGTCTGCACTTGCCGACGCTTTGGACGGGCTGAACGTCCCTTGCCATTGGGAACACGAATGCGTCCCCGAAGACCTGCAAGCCCAATACGACTGGCTGATCGACTGCCGCGGCTACGGCGCAAAAACCGCGTGGAACCAAGCCCCCGGACACACCAGCACCCTGCGCGGCATACGCGGCGAAGTGGCGCGGGTTTATACGCCCGAAATCACGCTCAACCGCCCTGTACGCCTGCTCCACCCGCGTTATCCGCTCTACATCGCCCCGAAAGAAAACCACGTCTTCGTCATCGGTGCGACCCAAATCGAAAGCGAAAGCCAAGCTCCTGCCAGCGTGCGTTCAGGGTTGGAACTTTTATCCGCACTCTATGCCGTCCACCCCGCTTTCGGCGAAGCCGACATCCTCGAAATCGCCACTGGCCTGCGCCCAACGCTCAACCACCACAACCCCGAAATCCGTTACAGCCGCGCCCGACGCCTGATTGAAATCAACGGCCTTTTCCGTCACGGCTTCATGATTTCCCCCGCCGTAACCGCCGCCGCCGTCAGATTGGCAGTGGCACTGTTTGACGGAAAAGACGTGCCCGAACGTGATGAAGAAAGCGGTTTGGCGTATATTGAAAAATAAGTTTGAGGTCGTCTGAAAACGTCGCGGCATAGGTTTTACAGCAAATCGGCACACCCCGATACCAGCCTGTATGAATATAAGATGACAAGGCGCGCCAACGCCTCATCGTCATCAATCTACTTAATATCAGCAAGGTTTCCAATGAATCTGAAATCCCTGTATTTACTGCCTGCACTCTTGCTCGCCCACTCCGCCGCCCTTGCTGCGCCCAAGATTTCAGACGACCCCAAACCGCGTTCTGCCGAGAAAATCATTTATTTCAAACAAAACGGCAAATTCGGTGCAAAAACCACAAGCGGCAAAATCATCGTCCCTGCGCAATACCACTGCGAATTTATGTGCGAACACGTCAAACACGGCGAAACCGCCGACGGCGAGTTGCTGTTTACCGACAACAGCCGAGAAGTCCGAGGCAAAGTTGCCTATTCGCCCTTCTTCCTGCATTCGCGGCAGGGCAAGTTTTTATATCAACCGATGATGTATGACTTGGCATCAGACTATTTTTCGGAAGGCAAACGCCGCTATGTTTCCAAAGACGGCAAGGTCGGTTTTGCCGACCGCGCGGACAACTTGGTCACGCCCGCCCAACACGATTGGGCAGGACAGTTTGAATATGGCTATGCCGCATTTTGCGACGGCTGTCGAGAAGTGCGCGTGGACGAAGAACACACCGCCGTACAGGGTGGCACTTGGGGCATGATGGACGCACGCGGCAATACCGTTGCGCCCAGCGACACTCGCCGCGCCGCTTCCGACATCGAACGAAACGGCAAATTTTATCCGCACCCGTTTGCCTACACCGCCGCCGAACGCGATATTCTGCAACGCATCAACCGCTACAAAAACCTGATTGTCGGACTGGCAGCAGTTTCCTATTCGCCATACAAAACCGCCGAAGAACGCGCTGCCTACCGCTTTGAAATCGTGTCGCCACCTGTTCAAGGCTATCCGTATTACGAAATCGTCCTGTTTGACGGCAAAGGCAACACCGTTGAAGGCGAACGCTTTCTCGCCGGCGCGGACGGCAAACGGCTCTACGCCCTGCCTGTCGGAGAAGAAACACCGCAGCTACTGGAAACCCACCTGCGCCACGCAATCCGCAGCACACTTGCCGAACAACCCAAAAGACAGAAAAGCGGCTCTTGGAACGACAACCCGTTTCGCTTGAAAGATTATCCCGAAGCAAAAGCCTTGTTGAAACGCAGGAAATGAGTTTCAGACGACCTCATCAGATGGCTATACCGGGCTCACTTTCATTAAACAATAAAACAAAAAGGAAAACGTCATGATTGAACAAGCAATAGGAAACCTGTCAGGTATATTTTGGATTTTCCTGCTCATCATTCCCCTGCTTCTTTTGAAAGCGCTGCTCCAAAACCCCAAAGTGAAAGGACGCATAGGCGAACGGGCAGTCCGTTCAGTAATCGGAAAAAATTTGGATGAAGAAACCTATATCGAATTTCACGATTTGATTATTCCGTCCCGCAGCGGCACGACGCAAATCGACCATATTTATGTTTCGGCTTTTGGGATATTTGTCATAGAAACCAAGAATTACACAGGTTGGATTTTCGGCAGCGAGAAGCAATCGAAATGGACGCAAGTCGTCTATAAGCAGAAACACTACTTTCAAAATCCGTTGCGCCAAAATTACGCACACATCAAGGCATTATCCGAACTGCTGCAACTGCCGGAAGAAAAATTTCATTCGATGGTGGTTTTTCTCGGCGATTGTGAACTGAAAACGCAAATGCCGCCGAATGTCTGCCGTATCAGACAGGCAGCATCCTATATCAGACGTTTTCAGACGACCTTATTGCTGCCACAGGAAATAGAAGCGGCAATTGCCGTGCTGTCTTCAAACGAATACCAAGCCGATGGAGAAAAACTGCGGGCGCATACCGAACGCCTGCAAGAACGCCATCAGCGATAACTTAAAAGGACACCCCCATGACCTTCCCACCCCTAAAATCCCCGCTTAAATTCTACGCCGTCGTTCCCACAGCCGATTGGGTGGAACGCATGGTCAAAGCAGGTTCCGACACGGTGCAACTGCGCTGCAAAACCCTGCACGGCGATGAATTGAAACGCGAAATCGCCCGCTGCGTCGCCACCTGTCAAGGCAGCCGTACCCAGCTTTTCATCAACGACCACTGGCGCGAGGCGATAGAAGCGGGCGCATACGGCGTGCATCTCGGGCAGGAAGACATGGACACCGCTGACCTTGCCGCCATTGCCGCTGCCGGTTTGCGTTTGGGTTTGAGTACCCATTCCGTTGCCGAACTCGACCGCGCCCTGTCTGTACATCCCAGCTACGTCGCCAGCGGCGCGATTTTCCCGACCACGACCAAGCAAATGCCCACCGCCCCGCAAGGCTTGGACAAACTGCGTGAATATGTGAAACAGGCACGCGGCACACCTGTCGTCGCCATCGGCGGCATCGATTTGAACAACGCCCGAGCCGTACTTGCCACCGGCGTTTCCTCCCTCGCCGTCGTCCGCGCCGTTACCGAAGCGGAAAATCCCGAGGCCGTGGTTAACGCGTTTCAGGCTTTGTGGAATGAATAAGGTCGTCTGAAAACCAAATTTCAGACGACCTGCTCAATTAGGATATTCGATTGCCGTTATTTCGGATGCCATACAGGCACCAGCGGGCATAACGGCGTAAAGAATAATCGGCGGATTTAATTGTCCCAGCCTTCGATCACCAGCTTCCCTACCATATCCCCGCGTTCCAGCATCTCATGGGCGCGGCGCAGGTTGGCAGCATTGATGCCATGCAGGATTTGGGTGGCGGTCGGACGGATGATGCCTTCGTCCACCAGCCGAGCGGTTTCGGCAAGGATTTCGCCCTGCCGTTCGATGTCCGCCGTTTCGCTCAGCGGGCGGGTAAACATAAATTCCCAATGCAGCGACAAGCTTTTGCCTTTGAGTGGGTTCACGTCCAACGTTTCGGGGTCGTCAATCAGCGCGATTCTGCCTTGCGGGGCGATAAGCTCGACGATTTGCGGCAGATGGCGGTCGGTATGGTTGGTGGAAAAAACGAACGATGGTGCGCCGATATTTAACGCGGCAATCTGTTCCGCCATGTTTTCATGATGGTTGATGACGAAATCCGCACCCAATTTCTCCACCCACGCACGGCTTTCAGGGCGGGAGGCGGTGGCGATGACTTGGATGTCGGTCAGCTTTTTCAGAAACTGGATGGCAAGCGAGCCGACCCCGCCTGCGCCGCCGATTAAGAGCAGCGCATTTGCGCCGCCTGCCACGGGTTTGTTTACATCCAAGCGGTCGAACAGCGTTTCCCATGCGGTAATCGCCGTCAGCGGCAGCGCGGCGGCTTGGGCAAAATCCAGCGAATGCGGTTTTTTTGCGGCAATGCGTGCGTCCACCGCTTGTAATTGTGCGTTTGAACCTTGACGGTTGAGGGCGCCCGCGTAATACACTTCGTCGCCGACTTTGAAATTCCGCACTTCGCTGCCGACTGCCTGAACGATGCCTGCCGCGTCGTAACCCAATACGCGGTACGCTCCTGCCTCAGACGTATGCGCCGCCCGAACTTTCACATCAACAGGATTGACAGAAACCGCCTGCACGGCAACCAAAATATCGTGCGGCTGCAGTTCGGGTTCGGGCAGATTGATGTCGAGCAGGGCTTCAGGGTTGGAAACGGGCAAAGGGCGGTTGAAACCGATGGCTTTCATGATGTTCTCCTGTTAGGTCGTCTGAAAGCGTGTATCATGCGCCTGAAGCATATCATTAACAAGAACGCACTTGTTTTTCAGATAGTTACATAAAGGATACCACCATGCCCCGCACACCGCACCCAAGCTACGACTGCGCCGAAGGCTGCTCGGTGGAAGCCGCGCTTTCCGTTATCGGCGGCAAATGGAAAGGCACGATACTCTACCGCCTGCACACGGACGGTACGCTGCGCTTCAACCAAATCCGCCGCATCCTGCCCGATGTGTCGCAACGCACGCTGACCGCGCAACTGCGCGCATTGGAGGCCGACGGCATCATTTTGCGTACTGTGTATCCCGAAGTCCCACCGCGTGTGGAATACCGCCTGACCGACTACGGCAAAACGCTTGCGCCCGTGCTGACGGCATTGAAGGAATGGGGCGACGGATTCAAGCAAGAGCAGGCGCATCGCGAATAAAGAAACTCACCTACGAAATATCGAGAAACCATGAACATCATCTTAAACGGCGAACCCGCCGAACTTCACGGCAAAACCGTTGCCGACCTCATCGCCCAAACCGCGCCGCAAAAGCCCTTTGCCGTCGCCGTGAATACCGGATTTGTCGCCAAAGGCGCGTATGCGGAAACGGTTTTGAACGAAAACGATAAAGTCGATATCGTGCGGCCGGTGGTCGGCGGCTAAGCGGTTTTGCCTTTTCAGACGACCCCTGTCCCAAAAACAACGTTATAGTGGATTAACAAAAATCAGGACAAGGCGACAAAGCCGCAGACAGTACAGATAGTACGGCAAGGCAAAGCAACGCCGTACTGGTTTAAAGTTAATCCACTATACAAAGGAACCCATCATGCTCACCCTATACGGAGAAACTTTCCCTTCACGGCTGCTGCTCGGCACGGCTGCCTACCCGACGCCCGAAATCCTCAAACAATCCATCCGTATCGCCCGGCCCGCGATGATTACCGTCTCGCTGCGGCGCGCGGGAAGCGGCGGCGAGGCACACGGGCAGGGGTTTTGGTCGCTATTGGAAGAAAGCGGCGTCCCCGTGTTGCCGAATACCGCAGGCTGCCAAAGCGTGCAGGAAGCGGTAACGACGGCGCAGATGGCGCGGGAAGTGTTTGAAACCGATTGGATCAAACTCGAACTTATCGGCGACGACGACACGTTGCAGCCCGACGTCTTCCAGCTTGTCGAAGCGGCGGAAATCCTGATTAAAGACGGCTTCAAAGTGCTGCCTTATTGCACCGAAGACCTGATTGCCTGCCGCCGCCTGCTCGACGCGGGCTGTCAGGCGCTAATGCCGTGGGCGGCGCCGATCGGCACGGGTTTGGGCGCGGTTCACGCCTACGCGCTGAAAGTCCTGCGCGAACGCCTGCTCGACACGCCGCTGATTATCGACGCGGGCTTGGGTTTGCCCTCGCAGGCTGCGCAAGTGATGGAATGGGGGTTTGACGGCGTATTGCTGAACACCGCCGTTTCCCGCAGCGGCGACCCCGTCAACATGGCGCGCGCCTTCGCACTCGCCGTCGAATCCGGACGGCTGGCATTTGAAGCTGAACCGGTCGAAGCACGAACCAAAGCCCAAGCCAGTACGCCAACCGTGGGGCAGCCGTTTTGGCATTCGGCGGAATATTGATGGATACTGTATTGACGGTATGCAAAAAGGTCGTCTGAAAATGTTCAGACGACCTTTTGTCCTTTGCCGAACTCTTTTAATCGGACAATTCCGCTTTCGATTCTTTATCTGCTTTCGCCGACCAATAAGATGCGAGCAGCGAGCCGGAAATGTTGTGCCACACGCTGAACAGCGCGCTGGGTACGGCAACGACAGGGGTTGCGGCAAAATGCGTGGCCGCCAATGCCGCACCCAAACCGGAATTCTGCATACCGACTTCGATGGCGAGCGTTTTTTGCGCATCGTACGGCAGCTTGCAGATTTTGGCTGCAAAGAAGCCGAGCAGGTAGCCGATGGCGTTGTGCAACATCACGACACCGAAAATCAACAGCCCGCTTTCAATGATTTTGCCTTTGCTCGCGCCGACGACCGCACCGATAATCAGCACAATGGCAACCACAGAAACCAAAGGCAAGGCAGCGGCAGCGCGTTCGGTCTGTTTGCGGAACACAGTATGTGCAATCACGCCGAGCGCGATGGGCAACAACACCATTTGAACAATGGAAACAAACATCGCCTGCGCATTGATGTCAAGCATTTTACCTGCAAAAAGCAGGAAAATAGCAGGCGTCAGCAGCGGAGCCAGTAAGGTGGAGGCCGACGTAACTGCAACGGACAAGGCAACGTTGCCGCGTGCCAAAAAAGTCATCACATTGGAAGCCGTCCCGCCCGGACAGCAGCCGACCAAAATCACACCCACAGCAACTTCAGCAGGCAAATTTAACAACTTGACCAAAAAATAGGCAGTCAGCGGCATGATAATGAATTGAGCCGCCACGCCGATAAGAACGGCTTTGGGATGACTGGCGACAATTTTAAAATCTGACGGCGTCAGCGTCAGCCCCATGCCGAACATGATGATGCCCAAAAGCCAAGTGATGTAAGGCAGTACCCATTTGAACAATTCGGGTTCGAAGAAAGCAACGGCGGCGCACAATGCCGCCCAAAATGAGAAGGTTTTGCCGACAAAGTGGCTGATTCGTGCAATAGTGTCCATAAATAGTATGTGCGGTATCGGTTGATAAAATTATTGATTAGGAGGACAGTGAAATAAAGTAACACACAAACATCAAAATCTGTTTGGCCGTTGATATTTGTTTCACATCCGTCTAAACGCGAAGCATACACGGCTTTGTAACGGGGTGTAAAGAAAAGGTCGTCTGAAAGCGTTTCAGACGACCTTTAAGCCATTCTGCCCTCACTCAAACAACCTGCCCTGCGCCAGCAACGCCTTCACGGGCGAAAAATCGCGTCGGTGTTCGGGCAATACGCCGTATTGCTGCAATGCTTCGAGATGTTGCGCCGTTCCGTAGCCTTTGTGTTTGTCAAAACCGTATTGCGGATAACGTTCCGCCAACGCATACATCTCGGCATCGCGCGCGGTCTTCGCCAAAACGGAAGCCGCCGAAATTTCCATGATTTTGCTGTCGCCTTTGACCACCGCTTCGGCATCCACGCCAAGATCCTTCGGCACTCTGTTGCCATCGATAAACACCTTATAGGGTTTGATCGCCAACTCTTGTACGGCGCGGCTCATCGCCAACATCGTGGCGTGAAGGATATTCAGCTCGAAAATTTCTTGCGGATCGGCTTGAGCGACACACCATGCCAATGCCTGTTCTTTAATCATGACCGCCAACGCATCGCGTTTTTTCTCGCTGAGTTTTTTAGAGTCGGTCAAACCAGGCAAATGGTAAGACGGCGGCAGGATAACGGCGGCGGCAAACACGCTGCCGACCAAAGGTCCCCGCCCTGCCTCGTCAACGCCAGCAATCAGAAAAGTTTTTGTCATCGTGGTTTGAAAATAGAAAAATGGACATTATTTAAACCAATAAGGCAGCCGAAACGGAATACCTATCCCGCCAGCCGACCTATTGAACACAATAATCACCGCAGCCTGTTTAGGTTCGCGCCCACGATATCCCATGCAGCGTTTCCCAATGATAGACGACAGCGGAAAATTTTACCTTGTTTGAAATAAGTTGATTCGTTATAACTGGCTGCATAGTATAATCAAAACCTTTGCTATATACCGAAATAAAGATGAAACCGATTTTTTACCGACTGATTTTGGCTTTCGGGCTGGGAAGCGCCGCCTTCTCCGCACAAGCCAGCTATATCTGCAAAGTGGACGGCAACACGGTCTTTACCGAGAAAAAAATCGGTAACGATTGTACCGAATCCCATACGGACGGCACTGCAAACATCAGCCCTGAAGAGGCAGACAGGGTCGTACCTGAGCGTGTCAACCTGAAAGAAGCCCTCGGCGAAGCCGCGCCCGAGCCGGGCGACATCAAAGTCTTGCCGCGCACGAAGGGCGGCAGTGTAACCAATACGGCAGAAGCCGCCAATCCCCGTTTGGACATCAAATTGCGCAACGGCAAACTTGGCGAAGCGACTTCCGTCGGCGACCTGAAAGCAGCCAAAGCCCGCGCCGCCGAGTTGAACCGCAAAGCCAAAATCCTGCCCGCGCCCATCTTACCGGCATCCAAACCCAAGCCGCAGCTGACCCGCAAGCAAATCTTGGAAAACGAAGTCCGCAACGAGCAAGTGGCTTTGGTCAGAGCGCAGGCGCAATTGAATGTTGCCAAGAAAAAAGGCGATCAGGCAAAAATCAGCCGTCTGACCCAAGCCGTCAACGACCGTCAAGCCAATATCCGCGCCATTGAAGGCGAAATGAAACGCTAAACGGACAATGGTTCGGAAAGTTTTTAATCCAAGCTTTCCGAACCATTTTCAATTTAAATCCACCATGCAGTCCATCCCCGAAAACATCATCAAATTCCTACGCGCCAACCATGTGATCAGCATTGCGGCAGCCGCAGACGGCGAAATTTGGAGCGCCTGCTGCTTTTATGTACCCGATGAAGCGCAAGCAAGGCTGATTGTCCTGACTTCAGCACGTTCTAAACACGGCAGCCTGATGCTGAAAAATCCGAACATCGCTGGAACCATCGCAGGCCAGCCGGAAAATATCGCCAAAATCAGCGGCATACAGCTCACGGCGACCGCGCAACTGCTGACGGACGAAACCGATAAAAAAGCAGCGCTCGCCCTCTATTACAAAGCCCATCCGATTGCCCGCGCGATGAAAAGCGATGTTTGGTCGTTGCGTTTGGAGAATGTGAAATTTACAGACAACAAACTGGTTTTCGCCCAAAAAACCCTTTGGCAGCGCGAAGCTCAAAACGCCTGAATCATTGAAGTCTTGGCGATGGGTTTCATAAACCCAATGTCAAAAATAAAGGTTTTCAGACGACCCCTTTGTGCAAAAGGTCGTCTGAAAACAATGGAAACAAAAATCCTGAAATCGACAAACGGCTTTCAGGATTTTTTATAGTGGATTAACTTTAAACCAGTACGGCGTTGCCTCGCCTTGCCGTACTATCTGTACTGTCTGCGGCTTCGTTGCCTTGTCCTGATTTAAATTTAATCCACTATATATTCAGATAATCCGCACACAAAAAAAGCGGCAGCCATGCTCTACCGCCCTTCTCTATTTTGAAATTGGAAATCTCAATATCTCGCCATCACCCCATCCACCTGCAAAGCCCAAGCATCAATCCCGCCTTGCAGGTTAAACAGATTTTCAAAACCCGCATCCGCCAGATACATCGCCGTATGCAGGCTGCGGATGCCGTGGTGGCAGTAAACGACAATCGGTAAATCGTCGTCGGGCAGCTCGTTTTGGCGCAGTGGAATCAGGTTCATCGGGATATGGATGGCATCGGGCAGAGCGCAGACGGCGGTTTCCTCGTCAGTGCGCACGTCCAGCAGATGGAACGCGCGGCCTTCTTCCTGCCATTGTTGCAGTTGCAACGGAGTGAGTTGTGGAATTGTCATGATGCTGTGTGTGTGAAATGATGGAAACGATGAAAGGTCGTCTGAAAACGTTTCGCCATGTCCGGCTGGTTTTCAGACGACCTTTGAGTTCAAAAAAGATTAAAAATCGAAATCGCCGAAAGGACGGTTTTCTTTGTCGTCCAAATGCGCGACCAGCGTGTCGAACAGGACTGTTTCTTCAAATTGATCGCCCTTGCGCGTAATCAGCAGCGCACGTTGTACCGGCTGACGGCCGACGATGACTGCCATGCGGCCGCCGTCTTTCAACTGTTCTTTCAATACATCAGGCACGCGGTCCACCGCGCCGCCGACATAAACCGCATCAAAAGGCGCGCCCGCAGAAGGTTCAGTTAATCCGTTGTTTTGCACATAATCGATATTGTTCAGAGCCAAGCCGTCCAACACTGCTTTGGCGTGGTTTTGCTGCTCGGCATCAAGGTCGTCTGAAACCACTTTGCCCGCCAGTTTCGCCAAGAGCGCGGTCGCATAGCCCGAACCCGTGCCGATTTCCAAAACCGTATCGGTTTTGGTCAGCTTCAAACCCTGTGCCAACCGCGCCACGACTTTAGGCTCGAGCATCTTATGACCGTTGGCAAGCGGCAGCTCCATATCAGCATACGCCAAGCCCTGCAAAGACTCGTTCACGAAACGCTCGCGCGGAATCTCCTCCAAAGCGTCCAAAACGTCAAAATCCAATACATCCCACGGACGGATTTGCTGCTCGACCATGTTGAACCGCGCTTTTTCAAAATCCATTTTGTGCTCCGTTAAATAATTGTTTTATCCATGGCAGACATTATAAAACCACACTCCCGCCGCGCCAACTTCAGCGCGCGCCGCCTGCCTGTTTTTTCAGTCTCAAGCCGCCTGGCGCGAAGCCTTAAACTGCTTTTCCAAAATCTTCGCCAGTTCGCCCAAATACAAAGCATCCGTTTCATCAAACTGCGCCAAATGCTCGCTATCCACATCCAACACGCCAATACAGAGGTCGTCTGAAAACAGCGGAACCACGATTTCCGAACGCGACAACGACGAACAGGCAATATGGTCGGGATGCGCGTTGACATCCTTAACGACCATCGTCTCGCCCTTCGCCCAAGCCTGACCGCATACCCCGCGCCCGAACGGAATCCGCGTACACGCCAAAGGCCCCTGAAACGGCGCCAAAACCAATTCGTCCGCGCGCGTATCGACCAAATAAAAACCCACCCAAAACCAGCCGAACGCTTCCTTCAAAACCGCCGCCGTGTTCGCCAAATTCGCCACCCAATCCGTCTCATCCGCCACCACAGACTCAATCTGCGGCAACACCTCTCGATAAAGCGCAGCCTTGTCCGAAGCTGAAAAATGAAGCGCGTGCATAGCCATGTCCTATATATGTGTATATCAAGCGGTTATTATAAAACAGGTCGTCTGAAACAGCATTTCAGACGACCCCAAGCAGCCATCCCGTATCCAAACATTCCGCCCGTTTCAAGTTGCGAACCCGTCGCATATCCACTAAACTTCACGTTACATCACGCTACACGCAGCGTACAGCCAAAGAAACACAACACGGAGCAAAAAAGATGCATCACCAAATCGGAATGTGGGATCAAAAATGGGTCATCGGCAACTGGAAAATGAACGGCCGACTCCAAAACAACAACGCACTCATGCACCGCTTCCGCATCATGCCCACCGCCGAACGCGTCCTCATCGGCCTCGCCGCCCCGACCGTTTACCTGTTGCAACTGCACAACGCCATGCAGATTGTCCTCAACAACCGCATCCTCACCTGCGCCCAAGACGTCAGCCGCTTCCCCAACAACGGTGCTTACACAGGCGAAGTGTCCGCAGAAATGCTCGCCGACATCGGCACCGACATCGTCCTTATCGGACACTCCGAACGAAGCCTCTATTTCGGCGAAAAAAACGAAATCCAACGCCGCAAAATGGAAAACGTCCTCAACGTAGGTCTGATTCCCCTATTGTGTGTCGGCGAAAGCCTCGAAGAGCGCGAAGCCGGTAAAGAACACGAAGTCATCGCCCACCAACTCTCCGTATTGCAAGGGCTGGACACCAAAAACATCGCCGTCGCCTACGAGCCGGTATGGGCAATCGGCACCGGCAAAGTCGCCACCGTAGAACAAATTGCCGACATGCACGCATTCATCTACAAAGAAATCTTGTCTTTGTGCGGAAGCGATGTTAAAATCCGCGTTCTTTACGGCGGAAGTGTGAAAGCAGACAATGCAGCCGACATCTTCGCAGTACCTCATGTAGACGGCGCATTGGTTGGCGGCGCGTCATTATCATATGACTCATTTACCGCCATCATCAACGCAGCACAAGCCTCGTAGAAAACATATGGAAGCCTTTAAAACCCTTATCTGGATTATTAATATTATTTCCGCTTTGTCAGTGGTTGTGTTAGTATTGCTGCAACACGGCAAAGGCGCAGACGCAGGCGCGACCTTCGGGTCAGGCAGCGGCAGCGCGCAGGGCGTATTCGGTTCCGCAGGCAACGCAAACTTCCTGAGCCGCGCAACCGCCATCGCAGCGACTTTTTTCTTCGCGACCTGCATGGCAATGGTTTATATCCATACCCATACAAACAAACACGGCTTGGACTTCAGCAACGTACAACAAACCAAGCAGGCACCTAAGCCCGCCGCTCCTGCTGAAAACCAACCCGCACCTGCTGCACCCGCTCCTCAGCAGCAGAAATAACAGTTTTTTCAAATGCCGACATGGTGAAATTGGTAGACACGCTATCTTGAGGGGGTAGTGGCCGTAGGCTGTGCGAGTTCAAATCTCGCTGTCGGCACCAAAATAAGAAACCGCTTAGAATTAAAAATCTAAGCGGTTTCTCTTTTGTATCATCCGATGCATAGGATAGAAATTAAAAACCGCTTATTATTCCCTAGCCGATGTATCCCAAGTATTCCATCCAATACACCCCACATCGTAAACCAAGCTCAATAAAGGCAAGGCTTTCGGATTAACCCTTGCTATCCCAAAATTTCCTTTTTAACCATACAGCATCGCCTTATTGAATTTCGTTAAACCAATCCCTATCAGACAGGAAACTCAGGTGATTTATTGATATCTTTGAAGCAAAAAAGATTGGCTTTACACCAGCGCACAGCCTTACCCCATCCACTCAAATTTTAAAAGCACCATTTTCCAAGATACTGAAAAAAGCGAGAATTTCTTTCGTCCTAAACCGATTAATTCTTCCCTTTTCACTATCTTCAACTTTCATTACCCTCCCCAGATTCAAAGTTCGTCCATCATCATTTTCCTTACATCATTCCCTACCTTGCAGCACCAAACATGAATCCCCGCCCTTCAAAATCGGCATTTTGTTGATTCGTGATATATCTTTACTTAATTTCAATTAGCTTTGCGTAAATCAAATCCACTGTTTTCAAAAGAACAAATAGCGCTTTATTGATAATGAGTATCGTATTTTCATATATGGACGAGACAAGCCTTCTTTTCTCTGTTAAGGTAGGGCTTTCTGTCAGCCTATGCTGACCCCGATAGACTAAATCCGGAGTAAATTGATGAAATCCAATCTGAAATTAATCGTTCCCGCCGTTCTTATCGCTACCGCGCTGTCTGCATGCGGCAGCTCCGGCTCTAAATCTAAACCGGAAACTGCTCCGACTCCTACTGCGCAACAATCCGCTCCCGCGCCTGAAACGCCTAAAACCATGGAAGTCAATAATATTGAACGCACCAAGGAAGTGGCTTACAAATGCGGACCAAACGGTACTGATCCTTTGAATGTCATGTACGGCTTCCAAGGTGATGAGCCTGTGATTGCCCAAGTGAAATACCAAGGCCAGCTGACTCCGGGTCTTTCCCGTATTGTCGGTACCGGCAATGATGTCAATGGCTTCTGGGGTGAAGGCGTGGCATGGATTGCCAACCGCGCCAACTATGCCAACATCGACAAAGTGGACGGCAATATGCTGACTATCCGTCAACAAACTGTCGTTAACGGCAAAAACCAAGTCGTGGACAACATCATCACCAAGTCTTGCGTATTGGACCAAGCCGCTACTGCTCAATTGAACAAAGCACCTGCCAAACCTGTTAAAGGCAAAGGCAAAGCGAAGAAATAAAGACGTTGTATAAAACGAAAGGTCGTCTGAAAACTTGAAAACGGGTTTTCAGACGACCTTTTTATATTGCGGCGGATGGACTTTAAATCAGAACGAAGCAGCAAGGCGCAGACAAGACAGCTTTTCACGCCATTGGCTTTGAGCATTGAAAGTATCCTACGGCTTAATTTTCCTTATGAAATATAGTGGATTAACAAAAATCAGGACAAGGCGACGAAGCCGTAGACAGTACAAATAGTACGGAACCGATTCACTTGGTGCTTCAGTACCTTAGAGAATCGTTCTCTTTGAGCTAAGGCGAGGCAACGCCGTACTGGTTTAAAGTTAATCCACTATATCAAGCCGTTTTTTACCACCAGTAATAAGGACGGTAAAACGGGAATCCCCATTCGTCGTAATAGCGGTAATAGCGTGCTTCGCGCAATTGCTGTTGGGAAATATAATTTTGCCATGCCATCTTATAGCAGGCTTGGAACATGGGGTCGGACACTTTGTCGATGTATTTTAAACGGAAGGCTTTTTGTTCTGCACTGGGCGCGCCGACTTGTTCCGCCTGCTCGAACTGTTTGCGCATGAGTTTGGCGGTCTCCGGATCGCATTCGGCTGCCAGACTGACTTGAAGATCCTGTTCATAACGTCTTTGCGCTTGTTCGCGTGCGGCTTTTTGCTCGGGCGTGGTGGCACAGGCGGTCAGGGCTGCCACGATGCACAACATCAGAGATGCTCGAATGGGAGACATGATTTTTCCTTTTTATATCAAGGGATAGGGATAATGTACGCCTTTTGCGGCAAATTGTGAAGCCTGTCGTGCCGTCCATATCCAACCGACAAAGTCTAGCCAAAACAAACCGTACCACCTGGCAAGAGGTCGTCTGAAAAGTGAAGAGCCATTTTCAGACGACCTCGTATCTCGCCCTGCCTTTTTTAATGATTCTGAAACAATCGTGCTGCACTCATACTCTGGGTTTATGTGCGCCACACTCGGCGGATTTAAGGATCGGCCCGGAGAAGTGATTGTTGCAGCGGTTTCATAGTGAATTAAATTTAAATCAGGACAAGGCGACGAAGCCGCAGACAGTACAGATAGTACGGAACCGATTCACTTGGTGCTTCAGCACCTTAGAGAATCGTTCTCTTTGAGCTAAGGCGAGGCAACGCCGTACTGGTTTAAAGTTAATCCACTATAGTAATTTCGCCATATTCATTGAAGAAGCCCTTAGCGATACAATATCGCCCCATATCCAATCGAATCAAGGTCGTCTGAAAAATTGAAAAGGGATTGATATGACGGCAAATCATCACGAAGACACACCAAGCGGGCAACAGCACCCAACCAGCCGCCACAAGCGTCGGCACGAACGTCTGCATGCGCCGCCGTTTTGGCAGGCGGACAGGCCGTATCTGCACGAACACCATATTTCCGATGCGCGCTTCCGCAGGCTGGGCTATATCATGGCGATGTTGGCGGGTGCGATTAATGCGGGCGGTTTCTTTGCGTTTGCACGCTATACGTCACACGTTACCGGCTCGATGTCGCTGCTGGCGGACGCTGTTTATCTGCGTGAATGGATAACGGCGGCAGTGGCTTTAATCAGCGTGTTGTGTTTTGTGGTCGGTGCGGCGCATTCGGGCTGGGTCGTTTTGTGGACACAGCAGAAGCGGTTTCGCGGCAGCTTCGGTTTTTCCATGTGGCTGGAAGCGGTTTATCTGCTGATATTCGGTTTGTTCGGGCTGACGACTTCACAATGGAACATCGGGATGGGCAATATGGTTTTCCCGTCTTTAGCTCTGTTTTTATTGTGTTTCATCATGGGAATGCACAATACGGTGATGACGCTTTTATCAGGTGGCGCTATCCGTTCGACGCATATGACCGGCACGGCTACCGACTTGGGCATCGAGCTTTCGCGTGCGCTGTATTATTCGAAAAAATATCATCCGCGCCTGCCGCATGTGCATGTGAACAAGCCGAAGATGTGGCTGTTGAACGGTTTGATGTGGGCATTTCTACTGGGCGGCGTCGTGGGTGCTTGGGGCTACCACAAAATCGGACACCATTTCGCGCTGCCGGTATCGGCAATCTTGTTCATCTTGGGCGCGGGTTCTGTGGGCTATGATGTGAAAGTGCGCGTGAAATTTGCGCTGGCGGGATGGTATCGGCGGCATCGTGCGAAACAGCGTTAAGGAAAGTGTTGCCGCAGTAAATCCGTATGCCGCCATAGTCAAATTATCGGCTTTCAGTGAACCAAACCGCTTTTCTTTTACCCAATCAAATAGACAGTCCTGCATGATGACCCTATCCAACCCAATCCAATCTATTGTTTGGAATAAAAATACCTTATTCAAATTATCCATTGCGTTATCCCTGAAACGCGCGGGCAATTTTGGATGAACAGAGATTGGATTAAGGACAATATAAATCATGGCAGGAGCCATCTCTTCTTCCAACTGATTTTCAGACGACCCCTGCATCGTCGAAAGGACATCTTAATGAAACTCTTTAAATCCCTTACCGTTGCCGCATTGGCAATTCCTTTGGCTCTGACCGGCTGCGTGACCGACCCTGTAAGCGGACAACGCAACACCAGCAAAACCGCCATGTACGGCTTGGGCGGTGCGGCAGTGTGCGGCATCGTCGGCGCACTGACCCACGGCGGCAAAGGCGCGCGCAATTCCGCGTTGGCGTGTGGCGCGATTGGTGCGGGCGTAGGCGGCTACATGGACTATCAAGAGAAAAAACTGCGCGAAAACCTGAAAAACACCAACATCGAAGTGGAACGCCAAGGCAACCAAATCAAGCTGGTCATGCCTGAAAACGTTACCTTCGCCACAGGCAGCGCGGCATTGAGCGATCACGCGCGCAACGCTCTGGCGACCGCCTCCGAAACGCTGGTGCAATACCCCGACACGACTTTGACGATTAACGGTCATACCGACAACACCGGCAACGATGCCATCAACGAGCCGCTGTCCCGCAACCGTGCACTTGCCGTTGCCGACTACCTGCAATCGCGCGGCGTGAACGGCTCGCGCCTGACCACCGCAGGTTACGGTTCGCGTCATCCTATCGCGTCTAACGCGACAGTCGAAGGCCGCGCCCAAAACCGCCGCGTCGAGATTTTGATCAATCCTGACCAAAACGCCATCAAAGCGGCGCAACAGCAAATGTAAGCTATCCATCTGAAGATAAAGACAAAAGGTCGTCTGAAACCTGAAATACGGGTTTCAGACGACCTTTTTGTTCTTTAGCGGCGTCACATGGGCAAGGCATTCATCCTACTGCCCTTTTTGTATAGTGGATTAACTTTAAACCAGTACAGCGTTGCCTCGCCTTAGCTCAAAGAGAACGATTCTCTAAGGTGCTGAAGCACCAAGTGAATCGGTTCCGTACTATCTGTACTGTCTGCGGCTTCGTCGCCTTGTCCTGATTTAAATTTAATCCACTATATAAACAGAAATCCAGAAGCGATTCGGCTTGTTAATTTTTATCGAAAATTCAGCGTTATTGAGAAACGTTTTTCCCACTTTCTTCGGCATGACAGAAACCGAATATTTTTCATTTCCATCCCCTATTACCACACCGCCCGCCACGTTCCCCCATTCCCGATATTCGCCATAAAACTTGCGCATTCCTCAAAATTACAATATAAATAGAAACGATTATTATTTGATTTACAGGTACGCTTCATGAAACAAAAGGCAGTCGTTTGCGCTTTAAGCGCATTGTTTTCCCAACATTATTTGTATGCGGCGGACGTTCAGCCTGCCCAGCAAGTAGAGCTGGCGCCCGTGCTTGTTACCGCCGACCGCAACGCGCAAACGTTGGACAAAGCCGCGCCGAATGTGTCGGTTATCGGGCGTAAGACCTTAAACCAAGCGTCGGCGCAGAATTTGGACGACATGGTTTTGTACGAACCCGGCGTCAGTGTGCCGTCTGATAACAACCGCCGCGGCCATGCGGGCATCAATATCCGCGGCATAGACGGCAACCGCATCCTGATGATGGTGGACGGCGTGCGCATTCCCGAGTCCTACGCGGGCGGCGGTTCCAACGGCGCGATTTCGGGACGCGATATGGTCGAAAGCGACACGCTCAAGCAGGTCGATATTGTCAAAGGCCCTTATTCCGCGCTCTACGGCAGCGATGCACTCGGCGGCGTGGTGAACATGGTCACGCTCTCGCCGCGTGATTTTGTCGATGCGGACAACCGCGGGCATTTCGGTTTGAAACACGGCTACCGCAGCCGCGACCGCAGCCACAGCGTAACGGCGACAGCCGCCGGTTTCCATGAAAACGCCGAAGGCCTGCTGATGCTGACGCGCCGCCAAGGACACGAAACGAAAAACATGGGCGGCGACAAAAGCTACTCGACTTCGCGTACCGCCACCAATCCGCAGAAAAACAATGCCTACAATATTTTGGCGAAAGGCAGTATCGGCAACGAACGCCACCGTTTTGAAACCTTGTACGAACAGTATTACCACGCCAACGACACCGTGTTGGCAAACGGCTTGGGTTCGCAATCGCGCGGGCCGGTAACGGTGGCGACTTCGGAAAGCAACGCCCGCGACCGCATCCGCCGCCAACGCATTGAAGCGGGCTACCGCTACACCGACGAGGGTCGTCTGAAAGAAGCGAACCTGACCGCCTATCAGCAAAAACTGCGCACGGAAGACGATGCCGTCGATGTCAGCATTACCCGCATGGGCGCGCGCCAACTGGGCAACTCGACCCGCTATTCCGATTACGGTTTCGAACAAGTCATACGCGGTCTGACCGGACGCGGCGTATGGGAATTTGACGGCGCGGTCAAACAAACCGTCGTTGCCGGAGCCGAATACAAACATACGGAAACCGCCCGTCCGCGCGACAGCCTGACCGTGGACAACCTGACCGGCGCCGTCAGCAAAACCTATGCGGGCAGCACCTATCCGAACAAAACCTTCCCCGACAGCAAACGCAAAACCCTCAGCCTGTACGCACAAGACAGCCTGACCTTCGGCAACGGCATCGTCCTGACCCCTGCCCTGCGTTACGAGAAAGACAAACTGAATACCGAAACCGACCAAGCCTATCTCAACGCCAACCCCGACGGCACGGCAACCCGCTTCAACGATTCCGCGCTCACGCCCAGCCTGCGCCTGAGTGTTCCGATGGGCGAGCAGTTCACCGGTTTTGCCACTTATTCACAAGGCTTCCGCACGCCGCCGTTTGACAGCGCGACCATGGCGTTTGCCAACACGACCTACGGCTATGCCGTCATCCCGAATGCGAATCTCAAATCCGAACGCTCCAACAGCTTCGAATTGGGCATGAAGTTCAAAAACGAACGCGCCCGCGCGCAAGTTACCGCGTTCTACAACCGTTACCGAAACTTCATCGACCGCACCGAAGTCGGCACTGCCTCCATAGGCGGCCGCCCGATTATCCAGTACCAATATCAAAATCTGGATAGGGTCAAAACCTACGGTGCCGAAGCCTCCGCCGCCTACAAATTCCTGCCGGGCTGGCAAGTCTCCGGCAGCATCGCGTGGATGCGCGGCAAGCAGCAAGACGGCACGCCGCTGGATTCCGCCTACCCGCTCAACGGCGTTTTGGGCGTGGACTACGCGCAAGAAAAATGGGGCGTCGATACCAAACTGCGCTGGTCGAAAAAACACAGCCGCGTCAGCAGCGACAGCGTTTTCCAAACGCCGGGATACGGCGTATGGGATGTCGGCGCGTGGTACAAGCCGTCTAAAAACGTCGAAATCGGCGCGAACATTTACAACATCGGCAACAAAAAATACTGGCAACACGCAGACGTCGCCGGCATGAGCCGCTCAAGCGTGATGGATTTGTACACCGAAACCGGACGCAATTTCGCCGCCCGCGTGCAGCTTAAGTTTTAACATGAACCCAAGAGGTCGTCTGAAAACAAGCCATGAGTTGAATGCTTCATTACTAAGGCTAAAGATTTTTCAGACGACCTCAAGCCATCCCGCACAATACCGAACTCAAAATTTATAGTGGATTAACTTTAAACCAGTACGGCGTTGCCTCGCCTTGCCGTACTATCTGTACTGTCTGCGGCTTCGTCGCCTTGTCCTGATTTAAATTTAATCCACTATAGTCAGTTACCGATATTTTTCATGTTCTGTTTCCCCACGTCATCGCCCTTGACACTATCGATTGCTAGTGATTTAATTTTCAAATCTGATTAATAATCATTTTTAATCAACTATGGAACAGCAGATTGTTTGGACACCGCGCCAATCCGCGCCCAAAGCCTTTCCCGAACGGCAGGCGTTGATGCCGATATGGGGCGGCATACCGATTCCTCGTCCGCAATGGCAAAATATTTGGCGGCAGAAGCTCCCCCATGCCGCCGATTCCGACGCGCTCGCCTATCTGCACATTCCCTTCTGCGCCAACCACTGCGTGTTCTGCGGCTTCTACCGCAACGCGTGGAAAGAGAGTTACAGCAGCGTTTACACCGACAAAATCATCGAAGAAATGGCGGCGGAATCCGAAATCCGCCAAGGCAACGGTAAAATCCGCGCCGTCTATTTCGGCGGCGGCACGCCCACTGCGCTGCAAACCCCGGACCTCGCCAGACTCATCCGCGCCTGTTACCAATACCTGCCGATTGCTGACGACTGCGAGTTCACCATCGAAGGCCGCATGAGCCATTTCGACATCGAAAAAGCCCAAGCCTGCATCGAAGCGGGCGCCAACCGCATTTCCATCGGCGTGCAAACCTTCGACACCGCCATCCGCCGCCGCCTCGGTCGCAAACACGGCGGCGACGAAGCCTTTGCCTATCTGGAAAAACTATGTGAAATCAATGCCGTCATCGTTGTCGATTTGATGTTCGGCCTGCCCAACCAAACCGACGCCGTTTGGCAAAACGACCTCGAACGCGCCACCGCCCTGCCTTTGTCCGGACTCGACACCTACGCCTTCAACCTCTATCCCATGCTGCCTATCAACCGCATGGTGGAGAAAGGCGCATTTCCCGCCCCGCCCGGTTTCGACGTTCAGGCAGACCAATACGCCTACGCCGTCGAAACGCTGGCGCAAAAAGGCTGGAACCAAGTCAGCAACAGCCATTTCGCCTATCCCGGCCGCGGCGAACGCAATCGCTACAACACCTTGGTCAAATCCAATATCCCCTGCTGGGCGTTCGGCTCCGGCGCAGGCGGCAACCTCGGCGGCTTCAGCTATCAGGTGCAGGGCGATTTGGACAGCTACCTCGCCACCCCGAAAGGCGAAAAAAACATCGCCTTCATGAGCGGTCACAGCCCGAACAAAACCCTGCTCGGACAAGTGCAGCACGACATGGAAACAGGTCGTCTGAATCCCTCGCTGTTTGATGGCAACGCCGCCGCGCAGAAACTGATTGCCCAATGGCAGGCAATGCAACTCTTTGAAGAAAAAGGTTCAGACGGCCTCATCCGCCTGAACACCAGCGGCCGCTACTGGTCGCCCACCCTTATCCGTAAACTCATGCTCACCCTTCCGACCCAAGAAAAGGATCAAACCATGCAAAAACTTTCATCCGAACAACAAATCATGTTGCGCCAATCATTGGAAAAAAATCCCGGCCAAGTGCTCGAAATGCTCGCCGCGCAAAACCAATGCAGCTTTGAAGACGTCATCCGCTGCCTGCCCGAAAACTGCATCCGCCAAACCGAAGGCAGCCGCATCGTCGAAATCCTCCAAGCCGTCGCCGCTTGGGACGAAGCCGTCACCTTCATCGCCCACACCCCCGACGCCATCGTTGAAGTTACCGGCAAACTGCCCGGCGGCAAAGTCGGCCGCGGCTTCTACAATTTCGACCATCCCGAAACCGACGGCGGCGTACACGGTCATATCTATTACGAAAACTGCGCCGCCATCTACCTTTTAGAACGCCCGTTTATGGGCAAAGATACCTGCTCACTCAACTTCATCAACCGCAACGGTGGCGCCATGTTCAAAATCTTCGTCGGCCGCGACGAAGCAGGCGAACTCAAACAACACCAAATCGAAGCCATGAGAAAACTGTTCGAGGCAGCTTAAACAGGTTTCAGACGACCTTTGCCCGAAACCGATAGAAATTGCCGCATTCCTGCACAAACGAAACCATCTTTCGGCATCGTAAATAGCCGATGAAATTCGACAGGCTGCCTGCAAGATTGGCGTTTGCTCCAAAGTAAGCTTGCGCTTACCGCCCTCTCCCTAACCCTCTCCCACGGGGAGAGGGGATAGATTTGCTGACAAATTCCAAGTGGCAGAGAATCCAAAAATGGTTGAATTTCAGTATCCTCAATTCCCTCTCCCCGTGGGAGAGGGTTAGGGAGAGGGCAAAGCACGAACAGGCAAGTCAATTCCGCGGGCAAAACCCACGCTACGACTGCCCCCATTTTTGGCTTCTCTGCCACTTGGAGTTTCCCTGTCAACCCATCCCCTCTCCCCGTGGGAGAGGGCTAGGGAGAGGGCAAAGCACGAACAGGCAAGTCAATTCCGCGGGCCAAGCCCATGCTACGGCAGTTGTCATAAAACCCGCTTTGCCTGTTTTTCAGACGACCTCCCCCGCCGCAAAAGAAAACTGAAAAGAAGTAGCGTGGGCTATGCCCACGACAGCACAACATCAAACACAAAAAGGTCGTCTAAAAGAGCAGTATCAATGAAGTTAAAACGAATACAGCGAGTTTCGTTAAAAACAAATACAGATTTCAGACGACCGTTGGAGCAAAATCGCGGGCATAGCCTACGCTACAACTGAACCATTTTTGGCTTCTCTGCCACTTTTAGCTTCCCTGTCAACCCATCCCCTCTCCCAGTGGGAGAGGGCAAAGAACGAACCGTGCAGAGTACGCTTTGGGATTTCAGTTTCACAATAGTCGGAACGTATAGTGGATTAAATTTAAATCAGGACAAGGCGACGAAGCCGCAGACAGTACAGATAGTATGGAACCGATTCACTTGGTGCTTCAGCACCTTAGAGAATCGTTCTCTTTGAGCTAAGGCGAGGCAACGCCGTACTGGTTTAAAGTTAATCCACTATAGTGTGGGCTATGCCCACGACCGCACAACATCAAACACAACAAGTCGTCTGAAAATCAACCAGCCTACCCCAAACCATCCAACAAAGGAGACCCCATGCAACTCATCTTCGGTGCCAACGGCTCGTCCGGCCGCGCGTTCATCAGCACACTCACCCATCCCGCCGACACCGTTGCCGTATTAAGAAAGCCGCCTGAAGATTCGTTCTTCAGCGAACACCGCATTCAGACGACCGTAGCCGACGCGCTCGATGCCGACGCGCTCGACAAAGTGTTCGCACAATACCGCCCCGACAGCGTCATCAGCTTCGTCGGCGGCAAAAACGAACAAGGCATACGCAGCGACGCATTGGGCAACATCAACATCATCGCCGCCGTCCAAGCCGCCAACCCGCAAGCCCGTTTCATCCTGATTACCAGCATGGGCTGCGGCGAACAATGGGACATGATGAGCGAACCCTTCAAACAAGCCCTCGGCGAAGCCGTCCGCGCCAAAACCGAAGCCGAAATCTACCTCAAACAAAGCAGTTTGAACTGGACCATCCTCCGCCCCTGCGGATTGGACAACAGCGAAGACAACCGCCACATCCTAACCGACCACCCCGACGGCATCCCTAAAAATTACATGAGCCGAAACGGACTTGCTACCGCCGTCGCCACCGTCCTGCAAGACCCCGACAGCATCGGTAAGGTTTACACCGTCGGCGCAGGCAGTTAACACCGCGCCCATAGTCAAGCAGGTCGTCTGAAACGGTTTCAGACGACCTGCTTCCTATTATCGACAATCAGCGCGGCATCCATTCATCCACTTAAAAAACCATTCCCAAACCCCGCTTTCAGACGACCTCCCGCCTTGTGTTATGATAATGGCTCTTCACACAAAGGTATTTTATGGACAAACCCGTCTATCTCTACACCGACGGCGCATGCAAAGGCAATCCCGGTGCCGGCGGCTGGGGCGTGTTCATGCGTTACGGCGCACATGAAAAAGAACTGTTCGGCGGCGAAGCGGAAACCACCAACAACCGCATGGAGCTGACCGCCGTCATCGAAGGCCTGAAATCCCTAAAACGCCGCTGCCAAGTCATCATCTGCACCGACTCGCAATACGTCAAAAACGGCATGGAAAGCTGGATACACGGTTGGAAAAAAAACGGCTGGAAAACCGCCGCCAAAAAACCGGTTAAAAACGACGATTTATGGAAAGAGCTGGATAGTTTGGTTCAACAACACGAAGTCCACTGGACTTGGGTAAAAGGCCATGCCGGACACCCTGAAAACGAAAAAGCCGACGAGCTCGCCAACCGAGGCGCGGCAAAATTTTTATAACATTTCATCCATGACTGCACTCAAACATCTCAAACCATTCTTTTGGATTGCCATCATTGCATTGATTTGTGTGACGCCCATAGCATTTATGTTTGCCTATTCGCCCTTTCATGATGTCAATGATTTTTTTCGCTTTGGCTTGTGTGATCACGTTAAGAGTGCCGAAGAATGTGCCGACTTAATCACACCCTCCTATTTATTTTGGTGGTTTATACCTGAACCGTGGCTTTTCGCATTCATATCTCTGAGTGCCATTTACCTCGTTCTAAAAATCCTGATTGAAATCATCCGATTCCTATTCAGACTCAGAAAGAAAAACCCATGACCTGCCCCATCTGCACCGCAGACAACGAAGACATTTTACTGCAAACCCCAAACCTGCGCGTTATCGCCGTCCACAACGAAGCCGCAGCCCCGGCATTCTGCCGCGTCATCTGGAACAACCACATCGCCGAGATGACCGACCTTTCAGCCGCCGAACGTGCCGAAATCATGGAAATGGTGTATAAAGTCGAAGCCGCCATGCGCCAAGTGTTCCGCCCCGCCAAAATCAACCTTGCCAGCCTGGGCAACGTTGTCCCCCATCTGCATTGGCACGTCATCGCCCGCTTTGAAAACGATGCCAACTTTCCCGCCCCGATTTGGGCAGCCCCCGTCCGCGAACACGGCATGACCCTGCCGGACAACTGGACGGAACAAGTCAAAGCCCTACTGGCGTAACGTTCAGACGACCTCAATAGGCGTATCGGATACCGCATATCAACAGATTTTCAGACGACCCCTGCCGAAAAGGTCGTCTGAAACCCAACCAAAGGAAACCATATGACCTGGCAAACCTCCCGCCGCCATTTCCTCCGCGCCTGCTCCGCCGCAGCCGGAGCCGGACTGCTGCAAGCCTGCGGCACCGGCACTACCGTCACCCCATCCACTCAAACCGGCAACACAGCGAAAGCCCAACCCGTGCAGCCCAAAACCAACCATCCCCCACGTTCCGGCGACAACCTCCTCCGCGTCGTCGCTCCTTCCGGCTTTGCCGAAGACCCCAACCGCGTCAACGCAGGCTTGACCCGCCTCTATAACGCAGGTTTTACCGTGACCAACCAACAAGCAGGCAGCCGACGCTATCAACGCTTCGCCGGCTCCGACGCCCAACGTGCCGCCGACTTCCAAGAGGTCGCCACCGGCCGCGTTGAAACACCCAAAGTCCTCATGGGTTTGCGCGGCGGCTATGGCGCGGCACGCATCCTGCCGCAAATCGACTTCGCCTCACTCGGCGCCAGAATGCGCGAACGCGGCACTTTGTTCTTCGGCTTCAGCGACGTTTGCGCCGTCCAACTCGCCCTGCTCGCCAAAGGCAATATGACAAGTTTCGCCGGCCCTATGGTTTACAGCGAATTCGGCAAACCCGAACCCAGTGTCTTCACCATGGATTCGTTCATCCGCGGCACCACCAACAACGTCAACATTATCGACGTTCCCGCCATCCAACGCGCCAACGTCAACGTCGAAGGCACTTTGTGGGGCGGCAACCTCAGCGTCCTAGCCTCCCTCGCAGGCTCGCCCTATATGCCCGACATCCAAGGCGGCATCCTGTTCGTCGAAGACGTCAGCGAACAACCCTACCGCATCGAACGCATGTTGAACACGCTTTATCTTGCAGGCATCCTGCAAAAACAACGCGCCATCATCTTCGGCGACTTCCGCATGGGCACCATCCGCGATGTGTACGACTCAAGCTACGACTTCTCCGCCGTCGTCAACCACGTCTCACGCACCGCCAAAGTCCCCGTTCTGACAGGCTTCCCCTTCGGACACATTACCAATAAAAGCACCTTCCCCTTGGGTGCACATGCCAAAATCCGCAGCACCGCCAACGGCGGCTACTCCGTAACCTTCAGCGGCTACCCCACCCTGAACCCCGCCGCCCTAACCCTCAACAACCTGCTGCCCCCACCCATGCCGACGTTCAACGGCTCTACCTACCGCAGCACGACAACCGAAGAAGTCATCGAATAAACAAGATGTCCATTCAAACAAAGGTCGTCTGAAAATCCGAATCCGGTTTTCAGACGACCTTTTTCTATCCGACAAACTTCAAGCCAGAATTGAATGAGCGACACACCACAATCTGCCGCAATCTTGCGCTATCAGGTTGTTTATAGTGGATTAACTTTAAACCAGGACAAGGCGACGAAGCCGCAGACAGTACAGATAGTACGGAACCGATTCACTTGGTGCTTCAGAACCTTAGAGAATCGTTCTCTTTGAGCTAAGGCGAGGCAACGCCGTACTGGTTTAAAGTTAATCCACTATATTTAGCCCCCACTAACACAACAGGAAAGTCTGATTTAAGCACCCACCTACCGAATTCAAATTTCCAGCCTCTACACATCCAATTAAACACACATCATTCAAACGACAAAAGAGCCTGCATAAAGCAGGCTCTTTATTTAGACTAATCGTATCAGATTAGAATTTGTGACGCAGACCAACCATACCGGCAGTAGATTCAGTTTTATCACCACCTTTACCTTCTTTCAACCAACCGGCAGAAATCAAGGCAGAAGTGCGTTTAGAGAAGTCGTAGTCAGCACCAACGATTACTTGGTTGTATTGGCTGTTAGCTTGTTTTACACCGTCTTCTTTAGCCTTGAAGCCGTGAGCATAAGACAGACGAGGCATTACGTTACCCATACGGTAACCGGCAGTTGCAGCAACTTCAGTACGTTCGTTTTTCTTAGCATCAGCTGTATCAGCTTTGAAGCCTTCGTATTGACCAGCAACAGCAACCAATACGTTGTTAGCATCGTAACCACCTACCAGACGGTGTACTTGGTAGTCTTTGTAAACGCCAGAACTCAAACCATTGTTGCTATTGAACAGTTCCAGATGTTCTGTATCCAAAGATTTACGTTTTGCGAAAGTACCAGCGTAGCGACCGAAGAAACCAGAGTTCTCATAGTTCAGACCCAAGCCGAAAGAGTGGCGAGTTTTGTCGTTGTGAACGTGTTTGTCGCTAGGATTAGCATTGTCGCGTGGTTGGTATTGAACGTTGCCGCTGAAGCCAGCAAATACTGGAGAGTCGTAACGTACAGATACTTTACGCTCGTCAACACGTTTCAGTTTACCCAATTGCAGAACTGTTGAGTTTGCTTTGCTAGATTCCCATGGGTCGATGCTGTCGCTAGTATCGTCCAAAGCGTTGTTCAGACCACCAGCACGAACTTTACCGAAACCGCCTTCCAAACCGATGAAAGACTCACGGTTGCCCCAACCAGAGTCGCCACCAGCGACAGAAGTATTTTGTTCTACTTGCCAAATAGCGTTCAGGTTGTTGCTCAGGTGTTCATGACCTTTGAAACCGATACGGGAACCGAAGTCAGCGATTTCAGTTGCAGTTTTGTTTGCGCTGCTTACGTGGTTAACAGTTTCTTTATGACGAGAAATTTCGACACCGGCTTTAACTTGACCGTACAGAGTCACGTCAGCCATAGCTGCAACAGGCAAAGCTGCCAAAGTCAGAGCAATCAGAGATTTTTTCATTGCTGTATTCCTTTTCTATCGTGAAGAAATAACTTAAGCAGACCCGGATAGAATCCGCTTAGGCTTTACATTATCGCTGGAATCAGCGATTCCATGACTCTTACTATAATTGTTCCTCTCTAAAAAAACAAACTTTATTCACTACCCCTACTGACCACCTGACCTCACAGCACCCGCATCACAACAAGGCATTCGCAATATTTTCCTTATAAATCATAATGTAATATCAACTTACCCGTTTTTTGCATTTTTACAACACAATTTCCTAAACGGTCGTTTTGGGCGATTGGCTGTTGTTTTTTAGCTAAATCAGCCGGATGAATGAATAAGCGGGTACAGGTGTGTATAGTGGATTAAATTTAAATCAGGACAAGGCGGCGAAGCCGCAGACAGTACAGATAGTATGGCAAGGCGAGGCAACGCCGTACTGGTTTAAAGTTAATCCACTATACTTTCTTATAGCATGCAATTTATGGGATTAGCCGGTCATGAACATTAGGTATATTCCCTCCCTCAATGTAGAAACATAAATCCTGCCCTTTGAATTTGCGGTTTCGTCGGTGTAACACCGACATGACATGTCCCGTAGTTTCCTCAAAAGAAAAGGTCGTCTGAAAATCTTTGTATTGATTTCAGACGACCTTTTGCCATTTGCACATACAATTCCCGCAAATCAAATTTCTGGAAAGGCTGATAGACATATCTATTCGGGCGGACTGTGACCTTATTGATGAAGCGCGGGCGTTACCCGCAACAGACTTTGGCAAAGAAAGATTGACGCCAAATACACACTTGGATTTCAGACGACCTCATAGCCATATCGGCATTTCGGGGCGAATGATACCGAACTCTGGCGGATAATCCACTCCGGTCAGGTACAGCCCATCAGGCATAAAAGTCGGCGGGGCTTTTAATCGGCTGCGCTCTTCGATTAAGTCCTGAAATCCGGAAACGCTAAGCCTGCCGCTACCAACATAAACCAATGCCCCCATGATATTACGCACCATATGATGCAAAAAGGCATTGCCGTGTAAGTCTAGTTTTAAGAATTGCGGTGTACCGCTGATTTTTGCACTATACAGGGTTTTAACGGGGGATTTTGCTTGGCATTCGGCAGCACGAAAGCTGGAGAAATCATGTTCGCCTTCTAATAATAATGCCGCCTGCTGCATTTTTTCAGGATCGAGTTTGAGGTGCGTCCACCCTATCTTTCCTTGCAATATCGGGGAGCGGACGGGAGATGATTCCAAAAGGTAACGATACCTTCTACCGTATGCATCAAAGCGGGCGTGAAAATGTGGGGCAACCTGCTGCGCGAACAATACAGCCACACCTTCAGGAAGATAAGCATTGACGCCCCGCACCCACGCCTGCTCGGGACGGACCACTACGGTATCAAAATGGACGACTTGCGCAGTCGCGTGTACGCCTGTATCGGTTCGTCCGGCAACGATCGTCCGAATGGTTTCGCCTGCAATTTGGCTGAGTGCGCTTTCCAATACCGTCTGGACAGTCGGCAAACCGTCAGCTTGTTTTTGCCAACCGTAAAATCGGCTGCCGTCATAAGACAGGGTTAATGCCCATCTTTGTATGGTTTTTATGGATAATGATTCGGTGTATGAAGTCATATGTCGTCTGAAAATAATAAAAGATGCCATTTTCACGGCATCTTTTATTTTAGCATTGTTCAATTTCGATTTACTTGCCAATATTAGGCATTCAATTCGTTCATCAATGCTTCGGCTTTATGACGGATCTCACCGCTTGCCTCATCCAGCAATTCGGTCAACGTCTCGCGGGCGGCATCGGGGTCGCCGATTTCGACATACATTTTGGCCAAATCGTATTTAGCTTCCAGCGGAGCTGTCATACCGACAGACTCGGAGATGAAACCTGAGTCAAAACCGGAATGTTCGTTACTGCTGTCGGCGGTATCTTCTACACCCAGATTTTCCCATTCGATGGTCTCATCAGCACTGGCTTCTTGAGTATTTTCAATACTGAAATCTTCACCATCTTGGAATGATAAAGGTTCGTCTTGTTTAATCTCAAACGGCTGAGTATCGGCTTCAGTTTGCGGCTGCTCAATTTCTTCAATGACGAAATCCAGCGCTTCTTCAGAGCTATCTGCCTGTTTGTCTGCTGTTTCAACTTCAGCCAACACTTCTTCTTGTATGTCTGCAACTTCAACTTCAGACGACGTTTCTTCTTGTGCGCCTAATTCAGGGAAAGGCTCAATAGCTTTAGCCGCTTTTGGCTCTTCCGCGAAGAAATCCCAACCCTCTTCCGATTCTTCAGATTTGGCTTCTACTTCTTCTGCTTCTACTACTGCGTCAATTGTTTCTAATTTAGGCTCTTCCACCTCTACGTCAAAAGGAATGGGCTCTTCTTCCGGTGCTTGTGGCTGAGCTTCTGACAGGTCGTCTGAAACAGATGGTGCTACAAAAGAGGAAACGTATGGGGTCTCTTCCTCATGAGCAGCCTCTGCTTCTACTGTTTCCACTTCAGCAGCTCTGTCTTCCATTACAACAGCAACGTGTTGATATGGATTTTCCGGCTCAGGCTCATATACGCTTTCGGTAGATTCGACAGTATCCCAATCGATATCACGGCGTTTTTCGGTTTCTTCGTCGATGGTTACGGCGCTAGACACGATGCTGGCTTGAGTATTGTCCAGTTCGTTCAGGTCCAGATCGACGTTTTCTTGTGCAGGTTCGGCAACAGGAGTTGGCTCATTAAAGAATACTTCATCATCGAAATCATCTTCAATTTCCAAACCATCTTCTTCAGGTTTGGGAGCTTCTACTACAGTTTGCGGAACTACTGCTTGTGGTTGTGGCTGCAGTTGTGGTGCAGCAGCGGCAGGGAACACATCATCTTCGATACTGATATCGAGATCGTCTTCATCCTGCTCATCTTCATTTATCGCACCAACAACAGACGTAGGCGCGACAGCGGATTTCTTACGTTTGCCCAACAAGAACAACAGCAGGAACAAACCTGCAAAGGTTGCGCCACCAATCAACAACCAGCGCCATAAACCGCTGTCTTCTGAAACTGCTTCCTCTTGTTGTTGTTTTTCTGTGGCAACTGCCGAGGCAATACGTGCTTCTACGTCAGCTTGTGCCTGAGAAATTTCTTGGGGTTCCGCGTTTACTGCTGCAGACGATGCATCTGGCTCGGGCAAGACTTTCACTTGTTCTGCAGATGCTGCGCCTGCTTCGGCTTTATTTTGCTCTGGAGCGCTCGCCGCCGTTACCGCCGGTTTATTTTCGGGCTTGGTTTCTTGTACCGGCTCAGCTTTTTTATCCTCTTTTTTATTCTCTACTTTGGTGTTTTCTACCGGAGTCTCTTTAGGCGCTACAGCAGGAGCTGTTGTGTTACCCGCTTTTTCAGACGACCCTTGAGTTTGAGGCTTATTGCTTTCCTGAACCGGAGGTTTGACTTGGGCTGATTTGGACGCCGTCGATTTCATATCGCCGTGCATCGGGATATACAAAACCTTGCCTGCAAGCATACGGTCGGCATCTTTACCGATGAAAACGCCAGGGTTGGCATTAACCAATGCTTGTATGGTCTGCTCGACAGTCATGCCTTGCGGACGGATTTTGGTGGCAATTTCAGTCAGAGTCTCACCCTGACGAACCAGATGCTGCTTGCCATAACGAATCTCGGTTCCATTGGCACGGGCAGCAGGTTGTTGCTGTTGTTTTGATGGCTGAGCCTGGGCTGCTTTATTGGTATTGTTTTTATCTTTTTTTGCAGCTTCCTTGCGACCAGCTTCACTTTGATTTCCATTTTGTATCGCACGATTAATGCGGTCGCGTGCGGCTTGGCGATCAAATTGAGAATGGTATGAATTGTTGTCAGAGGAAGAATTGGAATTAGATGCAGATTCACTGCGTGCGCGGCTTGAACCATCCGTTTTGCCGGAATAGCCCGCAGGATCAATGATGGCTGTGTATTCGCGTGATTGCGAACCTGCGCCGACTTGGAAAATCAACACAGGATCTTTAATCGCTTTGTTTGAGCGGATGGTCACGACTGCTTTGTCGCCCGACTTATGAACACTGGTACGCAAATTGCTATTGGAAACAGTTGCTTTTCCGCCTTTCAACAGCGCTTGGGCCTCGTCACCGGTTACGGTGATACTGCCTGAAAACGGCTCGCCCAGGTGTGATTGGACGTTCAACCCGCCAAGCCCGGCACTCGCACCAAACGACACTGCCAAGGCTACAGATGCCGCGATTAATTTGATTTTGTGATGTTTTTTCAAAACTTGTCCCCTGTGTAAAATGACAATCCTGCTAGAACTGCTACATACTTAACCGTATATTACGATATATTACGTTATGATATCTTCTAAAGTCGCAGTCTGCCAAGTAATCCGATGAATTAAGTGATGAAACAAACGAGAAATTAACAGGTTTGTAATTTCTGTGTTTCTTTTTTACAAATCTTACTGATAACATAGTTTATCATCCCAAAGGCATTTTTCAAACCCCTTTTTTAGATTATCGCCCGCCTGCATCGGCAATTTCAGTTCAAGGTGGTGCAAAAAGGTAAGGCTGCCTGTATGATTAGCGTTTGACTGAATGGTTTCATCTTTTTTGTTTGTTTGATTATGAAAGTTTTAAGCGATTTATTAGCAGTCATTTTGTTTTTCCTGACTTACACGATAACGAAAAACATGATTACTGCCACTGCAGTTGCCGTCGTATTCGGCATTTTGCAGGCTGGTTTTACGTACTGGAAATACAAAAAACTCGATACGATGCAGTGGGTCGGCCTGATCCTGATTGTCGTATTCGGCGGCGCAACCATTCTACTTCATGATGACCGTTTTATCATGTGGAAACCGACCGTTTTGTTCTGGATTGGCGCATTGGTTTTGCTAATCAGCCACTTAAGTGGAAAGAACGGACTAAAAGCGACTATGGGCAAAGAGTTGGAGCTGCCCGAACATGTTTGGAGCAAACTGACTTATGCCTGGGTCGCATTCATGATATTTTTAGGTATTGCCAACTGGTTTGTGTTCACCCACTTCAAAGAACAATGGGTAAATTACAAAATGTTCGGCTCTACCGGCTTTTTGTTTGTTTTCTTTATCGCTCAATTTTCCTATTTGAGCCGGTATTTACCCAAGAAGGATAGTTGATGGAATATTACATGCTACTGGCTACTGATGCCGACGATGTCCACGAAGCGCGCATGGCGGCACGCCCTGCTCATCTGCAACGTTTGGAAGCTTTGAAGGCAGAAGGACGCCTTCTGACCGCCGGCCCCAACCCTCTTCCCGACAATCCGGAGCGCGTGTCCGGCAGCTTGATTGTGGCTCAATTTGAATCTTTGGATGCTGCTCAAGAATGGGCGGAAAAAGACCCCTACGTCGATGCGGGCGTCTATGAAGAAGTCTTAATTAAACCGTTCAAAGCCGTATTCAAATAATGGATATGCGCGAGGCCATTGAAGGTCGTCTGAAAACGCTGAATCCTGTCTTCTTTGACTTTCAGGACGACAGCCACCTGCATGCGGGTCACGCAGGAAACAAAGGAGGCGGGCATTATACCGTCGTGGTCGTCAGTGAAGCTTTCGGCGGCGTCAGCCGCCTCAACCGCCAACGCACCATTAAAACTTTACTGCACGATCTGTTTTCAGAAGGACTGATTCACGCATTGAGCATCAAAGCGGCTACGCCTGACGAATACTTCCACTAATTACAGACATACTGGACATAAAAAGAGAAAATTATGAAGAAAAAACATCTTATCTCTATGCTGATGACTGCCTTGGTTTCCGGCAGCCTTTCCGCCCAAACTTTGGTTACTGTTAACGGTCAAGCCATCGACAGCAGCGTCATTGATGCCCAAGTTGCCGCGCTGCGTGCAGCAAACAACAAAATTCCCGACTCTCCCGAACTGCGCAGAGAGCTGACCGAGCGCCAAGTCATCAACACCGTAGTATCACAAGAAGCCAAACGCCTGAAACTCGACCAAAGCGCCGAATTCAAACAAGCTTTGGAACACGCCCGTACCGATGCCAAAAAACAAGGTGCCGATAAAAAAGCACATTTCAAAACCGAATGGGCGGCATTTGAGAGCGATTTACTTGGACAAGCTTATGCAATTCACGTCCTCCGTCAAAATCCTGTTCAAGAAAAAGACGTTAAAACCGCTTACGATAATTTCAGCAACTTCTACAAAGGCACTCAAGAAGTACAATTGGGCGAAATTATTACCCGTACCCAAGCCGATGCCCAAAAAGCCATTTCCGATTTAAATGCCAAGAAAAACTTTGCTTCCGTTTTGAAGCAATACTCAATAGATGAACGCGCCAAACAAGCGGGCGGCATTCAGCAAGGTTATGTTCCTTTAAAAGATTTGCAAGAAGCCGTTCCCCCGCTCTATGCCGCAGTTAAAGACTTGAAAAAAGGCGCGCACACTACAACGCCTCTGCAAGACAGTGACGTATATGCCGTTTTCTATGTCAACGACCGTCGTGACGTGAAACTACCGACTTATGACGAATCCAAAAACGACATAGCCAGAGACCTGCAAACATCCCGCGTCGATGAAGCGCTCCAATCTCTGCTGCAAAAAGCCGCAATTAAATAACTGCCCACGGAGTTTTCACGATGAAATACCAAACTGCCGCCGCAGTCATCATGGCGACGGCTGTTGCCGGATTCGCTGTTGCAAAAGCGCCTGATATTGATCAGGCACGCATAGACAGCGAAGTTGCCCGCATTCTCAAGCAAGCCGAACAGCGTCCTGAATCCAAGCAGCCTGACGGCAAAGCAATCCGCCAAGAAGTCGTCAAACACTTGCAAAGCATTGAAATTCTCAAAAATGCTGCACTCAAAGCCGGATTGGATAAAGACCCCGAGGTCCGTAACCAATTCCTCACTATGGAAGCGGAATTTTACGCGGCGCAATATGCCGACTATCTGAAGCGCACTGCCGAAATCAGCAATGCTGAATTATTGAAGTTTTACGATCAGCAAACCCGTATGATCAAGATTCAGCAGGTTAGCTTCGACACGCCCGAAGAAGCACGAGCAGCACAAGAATTGCTCTTGAAAGGCTTATCATTTGAAGAATTGACGAAACGATATCCGAATCAGCAACCTGCATTTGAAGATTTCGTCATGGCAAGGCAGCTGCGCCAACCGCTTGCAGGCATCTTGGGTTCAATGAATCGGGGAGAGGTAACTCGCAATCCTGTTGAAATTGAAAACAAGTTCTTCCTGTTTAAAATCAGCGAAGTACAAAAAGACCCTCAAGCACCGCCATTTGATCTGATTCGCGATCAACTCACCCAGCTGCTGAAAGAAGATAAAGCCCAACAGCAAATTCACCAGCTATTGCGTGAAAACGGTATCGAGCAATAACACGCTTCTACCCTGTCAACGTGAATTAAAATTAAACTAGGCAACGCGACAAAGCTGACACGATGCGAACTTCGATAAAACCACGCCGTACAGGTTTAAAGTGAATGCCAATATAAAAAGGTCGTCTGAAAACTTGGAAACAGGTTTCAGACGACCTTTCGTTTGATATGCTTGATTCGATTAACCCGGTTTACCATCCGCACGCGGACGGATGAGCCAAGGGATGTATTTCCATGCGTAAAGCAGCAGCGCCAGTGCAAACAGGACTGAGGAAGTACGGATACTGTGGACATAACCGGTACCGCCGACAAAAATCGCGACCATACGGATAACGGTGGAAGCAATCATCAGCCAAAAGGCAATGGGTACGGACTTAGGCGGCGGGTAGATAGAGTTGCCGGTATGCCCGAGCGCGGTGCGCGCCATCATGCCTAAGGTCAGAACGCCGATGCCGCCGACGCCGATAAGATGTACGCCGAGGTTGAGAAATGGAGCGTGGAAGTAAGAAGCTCCGACGGCAATCAGTCCCAAGCCAGTGAACAAATAGCCTGCGAATAAAATCCACAGCATTGGCTCTTTCAAAACAGCTTTATACCACCAGCGGTAAACCTGCACGGTAAAAATCACGCCCGCTGCAAAGGCAAAAGCAGATGAGAGCCAAGGCAGGGCTTGGTGCGCCATCAGCATGGCGGTCAGCATGGGCAACCAGAGGGACGCGTGAGCGACCCACATCGGGCTGGGGATTTGCGGAACATTCAGGCGTTTGGAGGTAAAGAAGGAAATGATCCGCATGCCGATCAGACCGATAAAGCCTGCAACCATAATCAGACCAGATTGCAACCCGCTGAGAAGTGCGGCTGCGTTTCCGGCATGCAGTTGGAAGTGGAATGCGGCATGCGTGCAGCCTAGGACGACGATGGCGAACACGGCGACGTAGTTGCGTTTGTTCTTAGACCGGATAACAGGCAATGCCATGCAAACCGCGCCGTACCAGAAAAACAAAGTGCCGAGTATGCCGCTCGCGGTTGCGCCCCAACCCGGAATGAAAACAGCAATCCTTGCTGCCAACCAAAATGCGGTTAATCCGACCAAAACGCCGCCGCGCGTAGGCGGCTGCCCCGTCCAAGTGGCAACGGCGGTCAACAGAAAGGCGATGACAACAAGTCCGGCATAGCCCCAAATCATTTCATGGGCGTGCCAGTAAAAGCCGCGCAACTCTCCCGTACCCGTATAGCCGAAGCCCCAAAGCAGGATGGACAGCGCGCCGTATAGTGCCGCCAGTGAGTAGAACGGGCGGAATGCCATTGCCCAAACAGGGTGTTTGAAAAAGGCGGTCATGGTAGTTCCTTGGTTTGTTTTTTGGAATGGTTTGTTTTAGGTTTGAATAGACAGGAGGGTCGTCTGAAAACACTAAAATCGTGCTTTTGGACTTTTCAGACGACCTTTTTTATCAGATTCCTTCGGGTTCCGGCAAAAACGGCTCGACTGCGGGAAACAGTTCGCGTTCTTCAAAACGGGCATGGTCGCGTAGGGTAACGGCAAAGTCCTTATTCCATGCTTCGTTAAGATATTCAGGATTTGCCATCATACTGCGCAGTTTGGCGTGTTCGGCTTCGAAACGTTCGCGCATCGCAACGGGAATATTCTGCCAATGCGGGGCGAACATGGTTTCTTCTTCGACAAAATGCGGTTCCAATTCAAGGAAATGGGCTTCAAGCTCTGTTTGATGGCTTTCAGCGGGCGCGCGCAGGAGGCGGACACAGAGCGAAAGGGCGTGATGGTGTTCGCGGGAAAGTTCGATAAGTGCTGGATGGCGTTTTAACGGCTTCATAATATTTGATTATAATGATAACAAATTATCAAACTGCACTGGATTAATTTAAATGTTTCGGATATTATGAAACTTAATCATATATAAAGTCAAACACATAACGGCGACAGTTCTCCACTATGGACACTGCCGCCGTTCCAAAAAATAATTACATTCTGAACAGAGAAAACCATGTATCTGACGCAACACACGGATTATGGTCTGCGGGTATTGATTTATGCGGCCGTAAACGACGATTCGTTAGTCAATATCGGAACCATTGCCGAAGCCTATAACATTTCCAAAAGTCATCTGATGAAAGTCGTCACCGCGCTTGTCAAAGGCGGTTTTCTAACCAGTATAAGGGGGAAAGGAGGCGGACTGCGTCTGGCAGACACTCCCGATAAAATCAACGTCGGCGCGGTCGTGCGTCACCTTGAGCCCATGCAAGTTGTTGAATGCATGGGAGAAAACAACGAATGCCTGATTACCCCATCCTGCCGCCTGACCGGCATTTTGGGCGGAGCAATTAAGGCTTTCTTTGCGCATTTGGACGGGTTTACTTTGCAGGATCTGCTCAATAAACCAACCTACGATTTACTTTACGAACCCAAAATCGACATCATTGTAGAAAAAATAGACGACAAATCGGCATAACCCGCCCTGCTGATGTTTTGGGTGTTCTGATTAAAAATCTGCACAATCAAAAATAGAAATGCCTGGTAACTCTTGTAATCATGGCATTTCGCAAATATCAGGTTTTCAGTTTTCTGACGACCTTCGGGAAGTATGCAAATAGATCTATTGTTCTATTCAAACGCCCGCCAATCGCTCCTCAATAACGACGAAAATCAATCTAAAAACACAAACCCATCAATAAAATAATCTTTTTTCAGCTTTTTCTTCTCTAAAATACTCTATCAACATCACTTGATTTGCACACAAAATTGTAAATTTATGAACTTTTCCGGCTGAACAATTTCTAATTCAGTTAACTGAGGCATCGCTTCCTCTTTTTCTTTTGTTTCATTGTGATAATGAATAGCAATATCAAAACATTGCATTGTACATATTAATCCTTGGGAATATTTCGAAAAAAATATTCACTTAAAAAACAAATGAAAAAATAGGTTGCAAACAAAAATTGTTGCTATTATCATGCGTCGATTATGAATAAAGACCGAATTTTAATCCCAGTAGCCGTCATTACCGTATCATTGCTTCACGCGGGTTTGATTGCGCTTTTGTGGGAAACATACAAACCGCTTATACCGGAAATGGCAAATATTGAGTTTGTCGATTTGGCGGATTTGGGTGGTGGCGACGGAGGTGGAGACGGCACCCCCGAAGGCGAAGGTGCGCCTGCCGCTCCGGAAAAAACGCCCGAGCCGCAAAAACCCAAGCCTCAACCGAAACCCAAACCGGTCGAACAGCCCAAGCCACAGATCAAGCCGGTAATAACAAAAAAAGCGGATGCCGATATTCAGCAGCCGAAAGAGAAGCCCAAGCCGGTTGAGAAACCAAAACCTGAGCCTAAACCCGAACCCAAACCGGAACCTAAGCCAGAACCCAAACCAGAGCCACGCCCGGAACCTAAACCCCAACCCAAAGCAGAACCTAAACCCGCACCTAAAGCCTCGGACTATACCAGCAGCAGCAAAACCGGTCCGAATACTGCAGAAAACGGTAAAGGCAACGGACAAGGTAAAGCTCCACATGGCGACAGCAAAGGAAACGGAGGAGGCAATAAAGGTCCTGGCAACGGACAAGGTGAAGGCAGCGGTCCCGGTACTGGCGGCAATAAAGGCGAACATGGCTCCGGTAGCGGCAGTGGCGGCGGTTCCGGTGGTGGAAATGGTCCCGGAACAGGACCGGGTAGTAGTAGAGCCAATCCGGTTAAAGGTGGCACTTGCCATATTCCTAAACCGCCATATCCTCCCATAGCGGCAGAAAACGGAGATACAGGTACAGTTATGCTGAGTGTCTTGGTTGGCCCAGGAGGAAAAGTTGCTGAAGTTAAAATTTTAAAACGCAGTGGCTCCAATGCTCTTGACCAAGCTGCCCGTAAAGCAGTTAAAAATGGTGCTTGCAATGCCTCTGTCTGGACTGAATTCCGAGTCCCGGTCTCTTTTACTCTTGAGTAATCGGGCGTAACACCTTTATCGACAAAAGTTTTAATTTACTTGGAAAATTTGGAAAAATTATGGATTTAAAAACAATATTCGAATCAGGCGATTTTGTTCTGATCAGTGTATTCGTGTTGATGTTAGTAATGAGCATCGTGACCTGGTGTCTGATTATCCTGCGCTCCATCAAACTGAAAAAAGCCAAAACCGCAAACGCACTCGTTAAAACGCAAATGCTTAACGCCTTTACGCTTACCGAAGCTGTGCAAAAAGTGAAAGATATTGATGCGCCAATGAGCCGCGTAGCGGACGAATCCCTGCGTGCTTATCAGAACTATCGTCAAAGCAACGCAAAAACACTGACTACCGAGCTGCCTTTGAACGAATACCTCGTCATTCAAATCCGAAACAGCATGGAACAAAACATGCGTCAGTTTGATTACGGCATGACTGCTTTGGCATCCATCGGTTCAACTGCCCCGTTTATCGGCTTGTTCGGTACGGTTTGGGGGATTTACCACGCCTTAATCAATATCGGTCAAAGCGGTCAAATGAGTATCGCTGCGGTAGCCGGTCCGATTGGTGAAGCCTTGGTATCAACCGCTATCGGTTTGTTTGTCGCCATCCCTGCTGTCTTGGCGTACAACTTCCTCAACCGCGGCAAGAAAACCCTCTCTCAAGATATGGACGCTTTTGCACACGATCTGCACGTCCGTCTGCTGAATCAAAAGGACTAAATTATGGCATTCGGTTCAATGAATTCCGGCGATGATGCACCGATGTCGGACATCAACGTCACGCCTTTGGTCGATGTGATGCTGGTACTGTTGATCGTTTTCATGATCACCATGCCCGTACTGACCCACTCGATTCCTTTGGAACTGCCGTCTGCTTCCGAAAATGCAGCAAAGCAGAAGGAAAAGCAGCCTAAAGACCCGCTGCGTCTGACTATTGATGCCAACGGTAGCTACTACATTGATGGCGATTCTGCGACTAAAGCGGATATTAATGCGGTTATTTCCCGACTGAAAACAGAAAAGCAGAAAAACGCTAATACCATCATTGCCATTTCAGCAGATAAGACCGTTGAATACGAATACGTTAACAAAGCCCTCGAAGCCGCGCGTGAGGCAGGTATTACCAAAGTCGGTTTTGTAACCGAGACCAAAGCGCAATAATTACCAATAGCAAGCTAAAAGGTCGTCTGAAAAGCATTCCTACTTTTCAGACGACCTTTTTCATATTCTAGACATTGCCAAGATAGTACCTAAGTCATGACCAACTTTGGCATTCTCCCTTTTTCTTCAGTGAGTAAACGAACTGCGATTTTCATATATAGTGGATTAACTTTAAACCAGTACGATGTTGCCTCGCCTTGCCGTACTATCTGTACTGTCTGCGGCTTCGTCGCCTTGTCCTGATTTAAATTTAATCCACTATAAATTCGCCTGTCTGAACAACTCTCAAGCCTGCCCTACCCAACCTTTTCTATTGAGCAAATTTAAACATAAAGCTGGCATTGTTCCATTCAAGGACAAAAGGTCTTCTGAAATTTGTACGGCTTGCAGTCTGAACACTCTTAATAGTTAATAATAGTATTCAAGCAAGCGATTATAAATCTACCTCCCCCTCGCTTCCTTTATAACATAATCGCCAAACTGGATTAACACCCATCCCAAATAAAGCGATCAAATCAACTTGATAGAGGAACAAGCAATATACGCAGCATACACCCTCGATCAAACCATCTTTATTTCACTTCTCCATGAAAAAGGTCGTCTGAAACTGGATAAATGGTTAAGAAAGGGCAAACCCGATGAGGTTTGCCCTTTTTCATTACAAGACTTAGTGAACGTCTTTCCAATATTCTTTTTTCAGGAAGTATGCCAAAGGCAGCATCACTGCAAACAAGAACATCAACACGATATAACCGGTACGTTTGCGCTGAAGTTGCGCCGGTTCGCCCATGTAAACCAAATAGTTCACCAAATCGCGTACATAAGCATCGTACTCTGTTTGGATGACTTTACCGTTTGGTAAGCGACGGCTGTGTGCGCCGGTAGATTCCCAATAAAGCTTGGGTTTCAATTCGCCATGCTCATCTTTAACCATAACCGGTTGACCTTTAGCATCCAACTCAACCGCTTGAACGCCTTGTTGCTCCCACAATGGGTGCGGCATACCGACTTTATCGAATACGACGTTATTCCAGCCATTAGGACGGGTCGGATCTTTATAGAAGCCGCGCATATAGGCATACAGATAATCCGCGCCTTTAGAACGGGCAATCAGTGTCAGATCCGGCGGAGCCGCACCAAACCATTTGGCAGCATCTTTAGGATTCATCGCCGCCAGCATAACATCACCGACGTTGTCTGTCGTAAACATCAGGTTTTTCTTGATTTCTTCGTCAGTCAAACCGATGTCTTTCAGACGGTTGAAACGCATACCGCTTGCCGAGTGGCAGGATAAGCAGTAGTTGGTGAAAATTTGAGCACCGCGCTGCAAGCTGACTTGGTCGCGCAGGTCAATCTCGACTTTTTCGTAGTGTCCGCCACCGCTGGCGACGGCGGCACTCATAGGCACTGCCAGTAACAAGGCAGCAAACCAGTTTTTCAGGGTATGTTTCATTTTCGCTGCCCTCATCAGATATTAGTTGCAAACAGGTAAGCACCGATGACGGTAATACCGACATAAACAAAGAACATGATTTTTTGTTTAGTGGTGCTCATGGTTACACGTTCTGGAACCGGTTTGTTTGTATCCAGTTTGGTGTAGAACGGCATACCTAAGAAGAATGCAAAATAGACGACGGACAGAATGCGCGCAACCAAGGTACGGGTATCATTTGCTACTAACGCACCCAAGATACCCAGGCCGATGAAGGAAATGATGAACAAAACCAATGCAATTTTGAAAATCGGACCACGGTAGCGGACGGATTTCACCTCACCTTTATCCAACCAAGGCAACAGGGCAATCAGGACAACTGCCGCACCCATACCGATTACACCCCAAACCTGAGTACCGAGGAATGAAGGAATCGCACGCAAAATAGCGTAGAACGGGGTAAAGTACCATACTGGCGCAATGTGTGGCGGTGTTTTCAGCGCGTTTGCCGCGTCAAAGTTCGGGGCTTCAAGGAAGTAGCCACCGCCCTCAGGAGCGAAGAACAATACGGAGCAGAAAACAATCAGGAATACGACAACGCCCAAGATGTCTTTGACGGTGTAGTACGGATGGAAAGGAATGCCGTCGAGCGGAACGCCGTTTTCATCTTTGAGTTTCTTGATTTCCACGCCGTCAGGGTTGTTCGAGCCGACTTCGTGCAAGGCGATGATGTGCGCCACGACCAAACCGAGCAACACTATCGGCACGGCGATAACGTGCAGGGCGAAGAAGCGGTTCAGGGTAACGTCGGAAACGTTGAAGTCGCCGCGGATCCAAGTAGACAAGTCAGGACCGATGACAGGGATGGCGGAGAACAGGTTAATAATCACCTGCGCGCCCCAGAAGGACATTTGTCCCCAAGGCAGCAGGTAGCCCATAAAGGCTTCAGCCATCAATGCCAAGAAAATCAGGGAACCGAAAATCCACACCAATTCGCGCGGTTTTTTGTACGAACCGTAAATCAAGCCGCGGAACATGTGCAGATACACGACGATGAAGAAGAAAGATGCGCCGGTGGAGTGCATGTAGCGGATAATCCAGCCGCCGGACACGTCGCGCATGATGTACTCTACTGCAGTAAAGGCAGCAGGCAGGTGATAGGCATTCAGGTTGCCGTCCGGTTTGTAGTTCATGGTCAGGAAGATACCGCTGACGATTTGAATTACGAGGACGAGCAGAGCCAAAGAGCCGAAGTAGTACCAGAAGTTAAAGTTCTTCGGCGCGTAGTATTGAGCCAAATGCTCATTCCACATTTTAGACAGAGGGAAACGAGCGTCCGTCCAGTCTAACAATGCTTTTGCTTTGTTATTGGTTTGGTTTGCCATAATTATCGTTCCTTATTTTTAGTCTTCGCCTACCAAGACTGTCGTATCGCTCAGATATTTGTAGGGCGGAACAACCAGGTTGGTCGGTGCAGGAACACCTTTATACACGCGGCCTGCCATGTCGAATTTCGAGCCGTGGCAAGGGCAGAAGAAGCCACCTTTCCAGTCTGCACCCAAATCTGCAGGGGCAACGTCGGGACGGTAGGTCGGCGAACAGCCCAAGTGGGTGCAGATACCGATGGCTACAAGGATGTTCGGTTTAATCGAACGGGTCTCGTTTTTACAGTTTTCGGGCTGATGATCCACATCCGAATTAGGGTCGGCAACCGCGCCGTTCAAACTTTTCAGGTCTTTGAGCTGCTGATCTGTGCGGTTAACCACCCAAATCGGCTTACCTTGCCATTCGGCAGTCAACATTTGTCCGGATTCGATTTTACTGACATCGATTTCGACGGCAGCACCTGCGGCCTTGGCTTTTTCCGATGGGAAAAAGCTTGCCACGAAAGGCGTAGCTACGCCCAAAGCCGCCACACCGCCCGCGCCGCATGTAGCCAGCGTCAGAAAGCGGCGGCGACCGCTATTGATTTCTTGATTATCCATTATTCAGTCGTCCTAAAATTTTGGGAATACCGAGCCATTAAACGATGTAATTCTACCTAGTTTGCCGTGATACTCAAAGCATTATTTAAATTAAGGTAAATTTTCATGACGATTATCAAGACTTAGGCGGGATTATCTTCGTCGAAATGACAGATTTCCAACTCGAAATGCCGGGCTACCGCTTCGCCCAAAGCACGGACGCCGTAACGTTCCGTCGCATGGTGTCCCGCGCTGACAAACGCAACGCCTGTTTCATTGGCAAGGTGAAACTGCGCTTCCGAGATTTCACCAGTCAGATAAGCATCGACACCTTCGTCTATGGTCGTCTGAAAAAATCCCTGCGCACCGCCCGTACACCATGCAATGCGTTTGATTTCGCGCGACATATCGCCGACGGCTACGGGCTGCCGCCCCAGCGTTGCAGCAATGTGTTGCAACCATTCAGCCAAAGTCTGCGGCGTTTTCAGACGACCTATATTCAAAAGGTTCTGTTCGCCGAACTGCCTTTCGACCTCCCAGCCCAACTTCTCGGCAAGCTGCGCGTTGTTGCCCAAGACAGGGTGCGCATCCAGCGGCAAGTGGTAGCCCACCATATTGATTTGGTGTTGCAATAATGTTTCGATGCGCGCTTTTTTCCAGCCCGTAATCGTTACCGGCTCGCTTTTCCAAAACATTCCGTGATGCACCAAAAGCATATCCACACCCTGCTCCGCAGCAAAATCGACCGCCGCCTTACTTGCCGTTACCGATGTCGCTATTTTGCCAACCTCCGCCCTGCCCTCGACCTGCAAACCGTTGGGCGCATAGTCTTTGAACATTCCGACCTGCAACACCTCGTCGCACCACGCCAAAATATCGTTGCGTTTCGCCATATCATTCCTTTCAACACATAGCGGATTGAATTTCATAAAACAAGACGAAGCAACGCCATCCCTGTTTCAAATCAATTCACCGCATTCATACAAAATCAGACACACATTCTAACCGCAAACCATGATGCGCCCCAATCCCCATACCGTTCGACACGCGCCCTCATTTACACCCCAGCATGAAATATTTTAATATTGCCCGTCTCAAAAGGTCGTCTGAAAGCGTAAAAACCAATGGATTCCATCATCGAACTGCGTCATCTCAAAACCCTGCTGGCACTCGAAGAAACCGGCAGCGTATCCCTTGCCGCCAAGCGCGTCTTCCTGACCCAATCCGCCCTTTCGCACCAAATCCGCGCGCTTGAAAACTATTACGACACCCCCCTGTTCGAGCGCAAATCCACACCCTTGCGCTTCACGCCCGCCGGCGAACGCCTGTTGCGGCTCGCACGCGAACTCCTCCCGCAAGTTTCCGCCGCCGAGCGCGACCTCGCCCGCATCATCGAAGGCGAAGCAGGCGAATTGCGCCTGGCAGTCGAATGCCACACCTGTTTCGACTGGCTCATGCCCGCGATGGGCGAATTCCGCCCCATGTGGCCGCAAGTCGAATTGGACATCGTTTCCGGCTTTCAGGCAGACCCCGTCGGACTCCTGCTGCAACACCGCGCCGATCTCGCCATCGTATCCGAAGCCGAAAAACAAAACGGCATCAGCTTCCGCCCCCTGTTTGCCTACGAAATGGTCGGCATCTGCGCCCAAGACCACCCGCTTGCCGCCAAAACCGTTTGGGAGGCAGAAGACTTCATCGGCGAAACCCTTATCACCTATCCCGTTCCCGACGAAATGCTCGACCTGCCCAAAAAAATATTGTTGCCCAAAGGCATCAACCCACCGCGCCGCCGCAGCGAGCTGACCATCGCCATCATCCAACTCGTCGCCAGCAAACGCGGCATTGCCGCCCTGCCCTACTGGACCGTCATGCCCTATCTCGAAAAAGGCTACGTCGTCCACCGCCAAATCACCGCCAACGGCCTGCAAAGCGAACTCTACGCCGCCACGCGCACCGAAGACTCAGACAAAAGCTATCTCGACAACTTCTGCCAAATCGTCCGCGAACGCAGCTTCGCCGACCTCCCCGGCTTAAGCGAACTGACAATACCCGGACAGGATTGATGTTTTCTTGAAACAGGGGGTCGCGACACTCACGCACTTCGATTTCAATATCAAAAGGTCGTCTGAAAACCCAAATCTCAGGTTTTCAGACGACCTTTTTACTTCCTATCCCGATTTAACCTTCTTCAGGCAGTTTGGTAATTTTCACCCGCTCAATGCGCTGACCGTCTTTTTCAACGACTTGGAAACGCCAGCCGTGGAAGTCGGCAAAATCGCCGACATCTGGAATGCTTTGCAGCTCTTCCATAATCAGTCCGGCGACGGTGTGGAAGTCGGCATCTTCTTCTTGCGGCGGGAGGTTCAGTTGTGGGGCGAGGTCGACGTATTCAAACGAACCGTCCACGGTCAGGCTTTCATCGGCATTTTCTTGAACGGCGGGTTCTTCTTGGCGTTCAAACTCTTCGGGGAATTCGCCGGCGATGGTTTCCAGCAGGTCTTTCATGGTAACCATGCCCAAAACCGCGCCGAATTCATCGACCACCAAAGCATAATCCGCGCTGCTTTGGCGGAACAATTCAATCGCGCCCAACGCGGTCGTACTGTCCGGCAGGACTAGCGGCTGACGCAGGACGGCTTGGATATTGAGTTCGCCGGTTTCGAGCAGTTGGGCGAGCAGGTCTTTTTTGTTGATGTAGCCCAACGGTTCATCCACACCGGCTTTACCGACGACGAGCAGGCGGCTGTACGGAGTATTTTGCAGTTGGGCGTGTTGCTCTTCGCGGCTTTGGGAGATGTCCAAACGCTCAATGTCGCGACGGGGAATCATGACGCCGAGGATGGGGCGTTCGGCAAGCGTCAGGACGCTGCGTATCATGGATTTTTCGTTTTCCTCAAAATGCCCGTCGTCCTCCGCTTCGTCGCCTGCTTTGGCAAGCACGCTTTCGCGTATGCCCATCATGCCCAAGACGTTCTCAGCGGTGCGCTTGCGCCACGAGCTGCTGATATAGTCGTTTTTGCGGCTGTTGCGTTGCGAAACTTGATTGAACACTTCAATCAGGATGGAGAAGCCGATAGCGGCGTAGAGGTAACCTTTCGGGATGTGGAAATGGAAGGCTTCGGCGATGAGGCTGAAACCGATCATCAACAGGAAACCCAAACAGAGCATGACGACGGTAGGATGTCTGTCCACAAACTCCGTCAGCGGTTTACTGGCGGAAATCATGACGGTCATGGCAACAGCAACCGCGCCCATGGCGACGACGATGTGATCGACCATGGCAACGGCCGTGATAACCGAATCGATGGAAAATACTGCGTCAAGAATCAGGATTTGGGCAACCACGCTCCAAAACCGCGCGTGTTTCTTCTGGCTGTCGGCAACGGCAAACTGGTTATGCCCTTCGAGGCGTTCGTGCAGCTCGGTGGTGGCTTTGTAGAGTAGGAAGATACCGCCCGCGAGCATAATCATGTCTTTGCCGGAAACGTCCAACCCGCTGATGTGGAACAGCGGGCGCGTCAGGGTCATGATGTGTGCCATGAAGCCGAGCATGATGATGCGGATAACGACCGCAAGCCCCAAACCGGTAATACGCGCGCGGTCGCGTTGGGCGGGTTTGACTTTGTTCGCCAAAATAGCAACGAAGACGAGGTTGTCTATCCCCAAGACAACTTCGAGTACCAGAAGCGTGGCAAAGCCTATCCAAGTATGCGGCTCTGCCAACCAACTGAAATCCATGATTTTTTTATTCCTTTGTGTTCAAACGCGAAAAGGCAGCCTGAAACGCTCAAGCTGCCTGATTCATATCGATACGCACAAAAAACGGCGGGCGGTCATGCTGCTCTGCTCTGGGTCTTTCATGTGTGCGTATGTCTCAAGTAAAAGTAATGTAAATAGTTTAACAGTTTGGAAGACGGATGGCAAAAGGTCGTCTGAAAACTGGAATTTGCGTTTTCAGACGACCTGCCAAACCGCTTAAATAACCTGCTCTTTAGTTTTGGTCTCTGCGGCTTTATTCGTCATAAAACCGTCTATCGGCGCATAACCTACGAAATCGGCGTTTTCATCCATGATGACTACCCAGTCTTTTGTACGGCTACTGGTCAGAGGCAGGAAGAACAAAGGTTTGCCGGACGAAGATACTTTGGCCGATTTGATGATGTCCGCTTCAGACATATTGCGCGCGGCAGCCAGTTCTGCCAACGGCTTCATCACGCGGCGGATTTTTTCGCGTTCAGCAGGACCGTCGGGCAGCCACCAATTCGGGCGCATACTCGGCTCGATACCCGTCAGCGACAAGCTCAGGCTTTCATTGCCTTCATCGACATTGGCAGCCTCGCGTACGCCTACCCGCTCTATACCGAACCAAGGCAGGGTTTTGAAGCCATCTTTGGCTTTTGCCAAATCCGCCTTATCGATTTCGGCAGCAGTCACAATATTGATACGGTCACGCTCAAAAGCGGCGGCGACAGGACGGGCAAGGGATACGCTGTACAAGCCGTAAATCAAAGCGGCAAGCTGAATGGCGCCGATTAAGGAAAAATCGACCACGCGCTCACGCATTTTTTTCTTGGGGCTGGCAAGAATCAGGGTCAACAGCGGACCGCACACGATATCCACCGATACGACCAACTTATACAAATCCAAACCGCCGGTCAGTTCGGCATAGGGAAAGGGATACCAGACTTCAAAAACAAGCAGCGCCGCCAAGCCCGCCAAAACCAGACTGACAAGCAGATGCAGCGAGGCGCTTTTCACGGCGAAACGCCATCGCGAAACATGTTGAGTATTTTCCATAATGTTTGTCCGTAACGTAATTATTTGAAATATGATTTTTTGAAGACGTCATTATATCGGAATATAAAAGTTTTGCGGAAAACCAAATAAACATTTTTTTACATATCCCATGTTAAAATCCGCATTCCTCAAATATTTCAATATGATGTTATGCACGCTTCCGATATTGACACAGACGATGCGGCTCACGAATACCACGCCGACAATCCCGATTTCCCTGCCAAAACCGTTGTGGCGACGCTGTTTATCGGCGCGTTTTTCGGCTATCTCAACGACACGCTTTTAAATGTCGCGCTCACGCCGATTATGAAGGACTTCGGGGTCGATAAGACCACCGTCCAATGGCTGACGACGGGCTTTTTGCTGGTGATGGGTGCGTTCACGCCGATTACGGCGGGCGTGATTCAATGGTTTGAAACGCGCAAGATGGTGTTGTTTACGCAGGCGACGTTTCTGGCGGGTTCGCTGATTTGCGCGTTTGCACCGACTTTCGGGATTCTGGTCGCGGGGCGGATGGTGCAGGCGGTGTCCGCCGCGTTTTTCGTGCCGCTCCTGTTTAACGGCGTTTTGTCGATTTACCCGCCGAACAAACGCGGAACAGCAATGGGCGTGATTACCATGATGTTCACCGCCGCGCCCGCGATAGGACCGACGCTGTCGGGCATCATCATCGACCACACGCATTGGCGCGTGCTGTTCGGATTTACCGCGCCGTTTATGTTGGCGGCGATGGCATTGGTGGGCAAGTATCTGACGGTTAATTTGAGCACCATCAGCCGTCCGAAGATTGATATTTTGTCTGCCGTACTGTCGATTGCGGGCTTGGGCGGGCTGGTGTATGCGAGCAGTAATTTCGCTAGTCTGCCGCTGGCGGAATTTATCCTGCTGTTTGCCGCCTCCGTCGCGCTGGTGGGCTGGTTTGCATACCGCCAGTCCCGCTTGGCGACGCCGCTGCTGAACCTTCGGGCGTTTGAGTATAAACAGTTCCGCCACTGCGTCGTGATTCTGGCGGGCGCGGTGTTCCTGTTTTTGGGTTTGGAACTGATGATGCCGATGTACACACAGCAGGTGCTGATGCTGACAGGCACGGCGACGGGGCTGATTCTGATGCCCGCGAGCATCGCCCAAGCGGTTGCCGCGCCTTTGTTCGGCAAACTGCTGGACAAAAAGGGCGGACGGTTTGTCGTGTTGCCCGCCACGGTGATGCTGACGGTGTCGCTGGCGGTGTTATGGCTGTTTTTGCGGATTGACACGCAAGTCATGATGCTGACCGCCATGTTCACGCTGATGGCGGTGTCCGTGTCCGCCTGCGTAACAGGCGAAACCCACGGCTTGAACGCGCTGCCGAAAAAACTCAACCCCCACGGTGCGGCGATTCTGACCACCATCAACCCGATTGCCGGCGCGGTCGGTGCGGCATTTTTCGTCGGCGCGACCAATATCGGTGAGAAACTGTCCTCCGCCGCCTCGCCGCAACAAGCCATGCTCGACGGCATCCATCTGGCGATGGGCAGCGCGCTGGTATTGGGCGCGGTGATGGTGTTTTTCGCCATGCGCCTGAAACATCACGAACCGGACAAACAAGTTTGAACATAAGGTACTAAACGGGCATTTGAAAGAAGCCGCAAACAGCGCAAAGAGGTCGTCTGAAAAAATGCAAAAAACGTCAGGACGACAGGTTATAGTGGATTAACTTTAAACCAGTACAGCGTTGCCTCGCCTTGCCGTACTATTTGTACTGTCTGCGGCTTCGTCGCCTTGTCCTGATTTAAATTTAATCCACTATATCTCTTGTTTTCTATACCGAAACCGCCCCAGTTTGCTATAATGCCCAGTTTCATCAAACCGCAATACCACACTTTAAAGGACAAAAAATGGGTTTTCTGCAAGGTAAAAAAATCCTGATCACCGGCATGATTTCCGAGCGTTCCATCGCTTACGGCATTGCCAAAGCCTGCCGCGAACAAGGCGCGGATTTGGCGTTTACCTACGTTGTTGACAAACTGGAAGAGCGCGTCCGCAAAATGGCCGCCGAATTGGGTTCCGAACTCGTGTTCCGCTGCGACGTTGCCAGCGACGACGAAATCAACCAAGTTTTCGTTGACTTGGGTAAACATTGGGACGGCCTCGACGGTTTGGTGCACGCCATCGCGTTTGCCCCGAAAGAAGCCTTGAGCGGCGACTTCCTCGACAGTATCAGCCGCGAAGCGTTTAACACCGCACACGAAATTTCCGCATACAGCCTGCCCGCATTGGCAAAAGCCGCCCGTCCGATGATGCGCGGCAGAAACTCCGCCATCGTCGCCCTGAGCTACTTGGGTGCGGTTCGTGCGATTCCCAACTACAACGTCATGGGCATGGCAAAAGCCAGCCTCGAAGCAGGCATCCGCTTTACCGCCGCCTGCTTGGGCAAAGAAGGCATCCGTTGCAACGGCATTTCCGCCGGTCCGATCAAAACCCTCGCTGCCTCCGGCATTGCCGATCTCAGCAAACTCTTGGGGCACGTCGCTTCCCACAACCCGCTCGGCCGCAACGTAACCATCGACGAAGTCGGCAACACTGCCGCCTTCCTGCTCTCCGAACTCTCTTCAGGCATTACCGGCGAAATCACTTACGTTGACGGCGGTTACAGCATCAACGCCCTGAACGACGAAGAGGCGTAATGATTTGTAATATTTTGTAGAAAAGACAACTTATTACACAAAAAACCGTCTGAATAAGTGGTGTAAAAAAGGTACACCGGCTATTTCAGGCGGTTCTTTTTTCGTATAAAAGGCGGCATATTTCGGGAATTTTGTCATAAAAACAAATTTTAACTTTTATGAATTTTATTTAACGAATAAAACGATACTATGCCTGCCGGTTTGGAAAAGCCCGTCCGTCACTTCGGACGCACTTTTTTTATAAATTTCACTTTCATTATCCACAAACATACAGGAGGACATTTATGTCTATTGCTTCAGAATTTAAACAGTTTATTATGCGCGGCAACGTTATCGACTTGGCAGTCGGTATGGTCGTCGGTACTGCGTTCAGCGGCATCGTTAAATCTTTGGTTGACGACGTAATCATGCCCCCTATCGGTCTGTTGATCGGCGGCGTTGACTTCTCCAACCTGTTCATCACCCTGAAAAACGGTGCGCAAGCACCCGCAGAAGGCTATGCCAACTTGGCAGCCGCTCAAGCAGCCGGTGCTGTTACCCTGAACCTCGGTCTGTTCATCAACTCCGTTATCAGCTTCCTGATCATTGCTGCTGCGATTTTTGCTGTTATCAAAGCATTGAACTCCATGAAAAAAGCCGAAGCGCCTGTTGAAGAAGCACCTGCAGAGCCTAGCGAAGAAGTATTGCTGTTGCGCGAAATCCGCGACTCTCTGAACAAAAAATAATCTTTTGAAGATTTGAAATAAAAGGTCGTCTGAAACCGAATATGCCGTTTCAGACGACCTTTTTTGTATCCATTTGCTTTCTGAGACCTTTGCAAAATTCCCTAGAATCCCATAAATTCCCATCAAGATATTTATGTGTAAGAAATCACCTCGTTGTTTACACAATAGTTTGAGAAAAATAAGCCTGTAAAACCTCAAAAGGTGTATCACCTTTCAAGTCTTATGCGGCTTCACCTTATTATAAAAATTCACAAAGTGGCACAACTCCTTTTGCCGGTGTTCAAAATCCCTAAACAGAAAATATTATGTCATATTTCTATCAAGGTGCGATTCACACATTCCGTCTTGCCGTTGGTCTGTGACCGGGCAATGCGAGTAAACTTTGACCGATGTTGCCCCTTCCTACAGGGTAGAAATCTCCTAAGGCTTGAAATCCCATAGGCACGATCCAATATAGCAAAAACAAAACTATTCTGAGTGCATCATAACCCCATCCGTTATGTACTAAAAAATTTATGGAGATTGACTATGGCTGACTACAAAAGCGATTACTTAAATTCTGTTCTGGAAAGTTACAGGATGAAACATATTAAAGAGCTAATCAATACATATCGCACCAAACGAAATGAAATTAAGCTATTTCTAAATAAACAATACGGCAGTCACATTTATGAGCCATTTAATTCAGGTTCATATAAAAAGCACACAGCTATCAATACCAAATTTGATTTGGATTTGGTCGTACCATTTAAACGCAATGCTTTTTCAACATTAGAAGACATGTTTGAAGATGTTTTTGAAAAATTAACTGAAAAATATCAGCATGAAACGACCATTAAAAAACAAGGTGTTTCGATTGGTTTGACTTTTAATGAAGAAGATGAAATTAATATTGATGTTGTCCCTGCAAGAGAGACAAGTCAAGATTCATTTCCATTAGAAAAAAACTTAAATTTACATAAAACACAAAGTGATGGATATCTTAAAACCAATATTCATGCTCAAATTGAACACATTAAAGCCAAAGAAAATGAAAGAAAAGTTATTCGCTTGCTAAAAATATGGAAAGCTTGCCATCAATACAAGTACAAGTCTTTTTTTATTGAACTGCTGGTGATTAAAGCTTATGCAGAATCATCTCCGCAGGATAATCTATGGGAGCACTTTAAAACTGTTTTAAATTATATCATTGATAATCTTCAGAGCGAAACTTTTACGCTCAAAGACCCTGGGAACAGCAATAATGATTTGGCATTATCATTAGATAATACAAAAAAAGCCATTCTAGTTTCTCAACTAAAATCCATGTTGCAACAAATTGAATCAAATGAGAAGCAAATAGAGTTTTATCTACCATTAAATAAAAAATTTGCTGAAGATAATAACGATGGGAATAAGGCTTATGGCCTTAAAAGTTCGGTATTAGTTTCAACACCTCCAATTTCACAAAGATTTGGTTGATATGAAATTTTCTCAAATTGAATTAGAGCAAACCATTCAATCTATTCAATATATTCAAAATTTATCTGCTCTTTCATTTTCGCAAGAGCAGGTAAGTTTTGATATTACTTTTGATTTTGAAGAATTAGACAACTCAATTGATTTTCATGTCATTATCTACCAAGCCTACCCATTAAAAATTAGCGATAGTGAATCCATTCGCTTTTATCTAAAAAATGATGAATATAAAAAATTCAGCCATGTGATGGCTGATAATGCTATTTGCTTTCATAATCAGCATTGCGTTATTTTTGAGAAGAAATTACAGCAAGATTTCCAGGCAATCAAAAAATGGATTGTTCAATATATTATTCATCAAGAAAAAGATGAGCATTATGAGCATCTAATTACTCCAAATCATAGCTATAATGGAGCATATTTTTCCTTTCAGTTTACTGATGTTGATAAATCATTTTCTCAAAATGAGATTGGCATTGTTACTAATACTTACTTAACAAAATCAAAATATCAAGATAAGGATATGCACAATTATTTAGTGCAGTCCTTTACACATAATATTACTAATAAAAATTGCCAATGGTCATCGTTTTACTCAGGCAAGGAAAACGACTTATTAGGAATTTATATCTTTATTGAAGATAAACCCTCAATTTATGACAGATTTTCATTTTCAAGCTGGCAAGAATTCAAATCCTTATTTAACCAAGAGATGTTAAGTGAGATTTGGAGAATTACTCTTACCATTCAACAAGAGCATATACCTATTTTTATTGGATATAATACAAAAAATCAGAACATTCACTGGCAAGTTGCAATGATTGATTTGAAAGACCAATTTTTCAAAAATACGCAAGGAATATATGAACTTTGCGATAAGCAAATAAACTGGGTTATTTCAAAAAATTCATCCTATCATTATTTTTTTGGAAGAGGTGCGTTTCATCCAAATCTAACCTATAAAAAAGTGCTTATTATTGGATTGGGCGCAATTGGAAGTCAAGTTGCAAGGACGCTCGTGCGCGGAGGTTGCACAAATATTACGATTGCTGATTATGATATTAAAGAACCAGAGAATATTTGTCGGTCGGAATATAATTTTATACCGCCTTATGAAAATAAAGCAGATGAATTGGCAAGTATTTTGTGGAGTATTTCTCCTTTTGTTGAGTTGAATCCCATTCGTAATTTGGTGACGGAATATATTAAATTTGATCTTGCATCAGAATGTCTTAATTTTTTATCAGAGCAATTTTCAGAATTTGATTATATTTTTGATTGTTCTACCGATGATGATTTAATGTATCTTACAGATAAGTTAGATTTAACCAGTACTATATTTAATTTATCCATAACCAATCACGCAAAAGTATTAGTGTGTGGTATTTCACCCAATCATTACCGATTTATTAGGCATCAATTTGATACAATTTTAGAGAATGATGCTTTAGATTTATATAATCCTATTGGTTGTTGGAATCCAACTTTTAAAGCATCTTATAATGATATTGCCATTATGGTTCAGTTATCATTAAGAACAATTAACCTAATGATTCAAGAGAATAATTATCAAAATTTTACTATTCAATATGATGATAATCTCAATTTAAAGGTTGAGAGGTTTTAATGATTGTTAAAAAATATAAAAACCTTCAATTATGTTTTAAACGTCAACTCATTGAAAAAATGACAAAAATAGCAATTCATCATTATCCAAATGAATATGGTGGGTTTCTTTTAGGTTGTTACGCTGATGATTTTACTAGATTGTATATTAAAGATTTTTTATTAGTTGATAAATATACCAGCTCATCTGTGGAATTTAGGCGTGAATTAAATTCAAAAATTCATAATTTTGAAAATATATTCCAAGAAACTGGATTATATTATATAGGTGAATGGCATAGTCATCCCAATGCATCAGCGTGGTATAGTTTGACAGATTTACAAGCAATGAATGATATTGTTTCTTGCGATACAGTTCAACTCTATAATCCAGTGCTGCTTATTTTGAGTATTTCTAGCAATAAATTATTAGATTTTAATTTCTTTATTTTTGATCAAGGTAGGTTGGTTGTTTATGAGTAATGTTGATTTATCAGCCTTGTTTCGTGGCATGCAAGGGCAAATGCAAAGCCAATTAAATACTAATCGTGAATTTATTCATCATCCGGGGTCAAAAGGCGATGCCTTAGAAAATGCTTGGATTGAATGGTTGCAAAATTATTTGCCAAATCGTTATAGTGTAGATAAGGCAATTGTTATTGATTATCAGGGAAATACCAGTGATCAAATCGATGTTGTTATTTACGATAATTGGTTTACGCCATTTATTTTTAATCAAAATGGCTTTAAATACATTCCAGCCGAAGGGGTTTACGCTGTGTTTGAAGTCAAACCTGATATTCGGGGAAATGTAGGTGATATTAATTACATTAAGTATGCAGGTCAAAAAATTGCCAGTGTCAGAAGATTAGACCGCACATCAACATCTATGATTAATTCTGGGCAAAAACTACCTGCCCGCCCACTAACAAAAATCATTGGTGGGATTTTAACCACCACTAATTCTTTCACGCACAGTAATAATGCTACCATTAAGAATCATATCAGATCTTTAACTGATTTAGAGGGAATTGATTTGGGCTGTATTGTGGACTATGGTAGTTTCTTTGTGCAATATCAAGGGGAAGAAGATACCAATGAGACAGCGGATTTTAGCAAACGAATCTGTGATTATTATCACAATCGAACTTTTCAATCATTGGTATTTAGTCAGCCTGAAAATTCATTAATCACTTTCTTTATGCAGTTAACCCGTTATTTGCAACAAGCAATCGGAACAGTGCCTGCGATTGATTTACAGGCATATATGAATACGATTGGGGAAGAAATTGATAGTGAAATTTAGGCTAAATTTCTTTGATTATTATCAGTCTTTTTATTCATAACAAATTGTTTTAAACAAAATCTCTTCAATCCAAATCCACTAACTTTTTAACTTAATGACTATCAACTTTACTGTTTACGCCGCATCATACAACCCGCGCACCACCCTGCCGATGGCGGCGATGCCTTTTTCCAGCATTTGAGCGTCCTGCGCGATGCTCATGCGGATGCACTCGCGGGCGTGTGGGTAATCCTGCGTTTCGATGCCGACGAAGAAATGTTCGCCCGGGATAATCAGCGTGCCTTCGGCTTTGAGCATTTCGTACAGGGTTTGCGACGAAACGGGCAGGTTTTCAAACCAGAGCCACAGGAAAATCGCGCCTTCGGGTTTGTGGATTCTCAGCGGATACGCGCCCAATTCGCGTTTGAGCAGCAAGACGGCAGTTTGCGCCTGATTGCGGTAAAACGGCCGGATGACGTCGTCTGAAAGCTGTTTCAGACGACCATCCTGTAGCAGCGGCGTTGCGATGGCTGCGCCGAAGCGGGTGGGCGACAGGTTCACAATTGCGTTCAGGCTGCTGACGGCTTTGACCACTTCCGGCGCGGCGACGATGATGCCGGTGCGCACGCCCGGTAAGCCGACTTTGGAAAGGCTGAAGCAGAGGATGATGTTTTCGTGCCAATTCAGCGTCACGTCGCTGTAAATGATGTTGGGGAACGGCATTCCGTAGGCGTTGTCGATAATCAGCGGAATGCCGTGTTCTTGCGCCAAAGCGTCCAGCCGCGCCATTTCGCCGTCGGTCAGCACGTTGCCGGTCGGGTTGGTCGGACGCGAACAGCAAATCGCGCCGATTTTGCCTGCTTTGAGTTCGGGCAGGCTTTCCAGTGCATCAAAGTCCACGCGGTATTTGAAGAAACCTGCTTCGCCTTCGTGTTCGACCGCTTCGATTTTAGGTTTCACGGAAACGAAGTGCTGCCCTTCGACATGCACGTCGGCATAGCCGATGTATTCGGGCGCGAGCGGCAGCAGGATGGCTTTCTCTACGGAAAGGTCGTCTGAAACCTTGAATTTTCCGCCGAAGAGGTTGAAAAGATAGAAAAACGCGTTCTGCGAACCGTTGGTCAGCGCGATATTGTCGGCGGTCAGGTTCCAGCCGTATTCGCGGTTGAGGAAGGCGGTCAGCGCGTCAATTAGCGCGGCATCGCCCTGGGGATTGGAGTAGTTGCCGATGTTCTCGACAGCGTGTTCCGCCGCCAGCTTGGAAAATACGTCGGCGAACACGGCGTTGACTTCGGCGATCCGCGCCGGATTGCCGCCGCCGAGCATGTTGACGGGCTTGTCGCTTTTGAGCGCGTCGCCGAGGTCGTCCATAAGTTGCAGGATGCCGCTGTGTTGCGTGAATTTTTCGCCGAATGCCGAGAACTGCATGATGACTCCGTGTAAATATGATTGGCGGGGATTATATCAGCTTGATATGTCGAGGGGTCGTCTGAAAATGAATGTGGCGGATTTTAGCCACAACCGCTCCGACACGGGGGATGTGTGACCGCCATTCATCCGCCCTGCCCTCTCAAAAATTCAGACGACCCGATGAATCTCATCGGGTCGTCTGAAAATGTGAAAGTCGGAAAAAGGGAAGAAGCTTAGCGGATTTTCAGCGTACTCAATCCGATTAATACCAAGACGATGGTGATAATCCAGAAGCGGACGACGACTTGGGTTTCTTTCCAGCCTTTTTGTTCGTAGTGGTGGTGGATAGGCGCCATCAGGAAGATGCGTTTTTTGGTTTTCTTATACCAGCCGACCTGAAGCATAACGGACACAGCTTCTACGACGAACAGACCGCCCATAATCACTAAAACAAATTCTTGACGGACGATGACGGCAACGGTACCGAGTGCCGCACCCAATGCCAGCGCGCCGACGTCGCCCATGAAAACTTGCGCGGGATAAGCGTTGAACCACAAAAATCCGAGACACGCGCCGCACATGGCGGTACAGAAAATCACGACTTCGTTCGCGCCTGCGACATAAGGCAGTTGCAGGTATTGGGCGAATTGCGAGTGTCCGCTAGCGTAGGCGAAGATGGCAAGGCCGGCGGCGACGAGGACGACGGGGAAGGCGGCAAGTCCGTCAAGGCCGTCGGTCAGGTTGACGGCGTTGGAAGTGCCGACGATGGTCAGATAGGTCAGCACGACAAAGCCGACTACGCCCAGCGGCAAGGCGACTTGTTTGAAGAAGGGAACGATCAGGATGTTGTTGGAGCTATTGGAAGCGAGGTAAAACAGGGCAAGCGCGGCGATAATGGCGACGCTCGACTGCCACACCATTTTGAATTTGGGAGAAACGCCGTTGGGGTCTTTATAGACGACTTTGCGCCAGTCGTCGTAAAAACCGAGCGCGCCCGTGGCGAGCAATACGCCCAAAAGAATCCAAATATACGGGTTTGCCCAGTTGCCCCACAAGATTGTGGACACGGTGATGGCGGTCAGAATCAGCGAACCGCCCATAGTCGGCGTGCCGTTTTTGATAAGGTGGGTTTGCGGTCCGTCGGTGCGTACCGCCTGCCCGACTTTCAACTGCGTCAGTTTGCGGATGGTCCACGGACCGAGCAGCAGGGAAAACGCCAAGGCGGTCAAGGCTGCCATGACGGCGCGGAATGTGGTGTATTGAAAGACATTCAGACCGGACAACCAGTTACTGAAATGTGCAAGCCATAAAAACATGGGGCTTCCTTTTGTTTTTGTTGTTACATTGGGCTTATCGCCCATTTTAAAGTTTGGTTTTGGGGTCGTCTGAAAAAGTTTCAGACGACCTTTGGAGATTATCAAGCAGGTTATGACAGTCAGGGCTTAATGAAGTTCACTTTATATTCAGGTTTTTAGGGAACTTTTATCCGTTATCCAGACCGCTGGCGGCGTTATGAAGCGGAGACGGCGTTCGCGTCTTTCTCAATCACGCAAATCGGATCATTTCCTGGATTTTTGCCGCCGCCCAAGTCCAGACAAAGGTCATCATAAAGATACGCCTGCGTCCGCATTCCGGCATAAAACGCACCAATCAGCGCGGTAATCAGCAATAGGGCTTTCACAAAACCGCGGCTGTTCATTTTCAGACGACCTCTTTATCGAGCAATGCCTCGACCACTTCTTCCATCTTCATAAAGCGCGAACCTTTCACCAATACGGTGGCGCGTTCGGGCAAATCGTGGCTCAACACTTGAATCAACGGGTCTTTGGCAGCAAACCACAAACCGTCCGCGCCAAACGTTTCCGCCGCTTCGACGCTGTTGTCGCCGACAAAATAAGCCGCTTCGATGCCTTGGTCGCGGGCGTACGCGCCGACTTCGGCGTGCATGGCGGCGGCTTCATCCTCACCCAGTTCGCCCATATCGCCCATCACAAAAATACGCGGCGCAGGCATACGCGCCAACACGTCAATCGCGGCTTTCATGCTGTCGGGGTTCGCGTTGTAAGTATCGTCAATCAAGGTCGCGCCTTTGATGCCGGACTTGACGTTCAGACGACCTTTGATGTTGCTGAAACCTTTCAAACCTTCCGCCACATCGTTCAAACTCAAACCCGCAGCCAAAGCCAACGCGGCGGCAGCGGCGGCGTTGTGGACATTGTGGCGGCCGGGAACAGGCAGCACCACGTCGGCGCGCTCGTTGCCGCACACCAAATCAAATTCGCACGACAAAGGTTTCAGCACGATATTTTCCGCGTGGACATCGCCGCTATCGACGCCGAAAGTCTGTTGCTGATGATCTTGGGAGGTCGTCTGAAACACCGCGGCATGTTCGTCTTCGCACGGAATCAAAGCCAATCCGTCTTCGCCCAAACCTTGATAAATCTCGCTTTTCGCCTTGGCAATATCGTTCGTGCCGTCAAAACCGCAGCCGACATGGGCGCGCAGGGCGTTGTTGACCAAAGCGGCATCGGGTTTGGCAATTTGCGTCAAAACTGCCAGTTCGCCGAAATGGTTCATGCCCATTTCGATGACTGCATAGCGGTGTTTTTCGTTTAATTTCAACAAAGTCAGCGGCAGCCCGATGTGGTTGTTGAAGTTGCCCGCCGTCGCCAAAACGGCATCATCGCCGAAACGGCGGCGCAATACCGCAGCCAGCATCTCCTTCACCGTCGTCTTGCCGCCCGAGCCGGTAATGCCGAATACAAACGGGTTCACATTCCCGCGCCACGCCTTCGCCAGCGTTTGCAACGCGGCAAGCGTATCATCGACTTTCAACGCACCATCCATTGCAGCGCAATCTTCGCGCGAAACCACAACCGCCGCCGCACCCGCAGCCAATACGTCTTCAACGAAATCATGCGCGTCAAACCGCTCGCCCGCCAATGCGAAAAACACATCGCCCGCGCGGATGTCGCGGCTGTCGGTAACAATGCGCGAAACAGGTTTGTTTTCAGACGACGTCGGAAGGTTGAGGGTTTGGCAGATGAAATTTAGGTCTAGTGGTTTCATGGTTTCTTTCGTTTGTTTTTTTCAGACGGCCTTACATAACCATCCGTAAATGTTTCATCATAGATTTAGGTGTAACAAAAGTTAAACCGTACATACTGCCTAATGCTACTGCCTGGTTTTCCTCTAAATCGGCAGCCAATATCACAAAACGGTCATCCGGCAAATTCAATCGTTTTTTCAAGCGTACATATTTTTCAATGTCTCGTCTGAATTCCCCTGATTTACATTCCACCACAATCGGCTCTTTACCTATCGGCAAAAATACGACATCCAACTCCTGTTTATCTTCATTGCCGAATTTGACTTTTACATTTCGCGCGCAAGAAAAAGCATAACCCTTGCCTTTTTGTTTTGCTTCTTCAAGCATTTTGCCCAACGCAAACCATTCAAGCCAACCACCACAAAAAAAGTGTTTGATGGCAGTGGCACGTTGCAGATTCAAGCGGACAATTTTTTCCTGTTTCTGATAAAAATACTTAGAAAACAGAGTATGGCTATAAAATTGTCGGCATAGATTATTCATTGTTTGCCCATCTTTTTGCGACATTTTGCCGACATCCAAACTAATGCTTGTATGGTTGTGGCTATATGCCCAACTGATCTGACCCAACATATTTTTAGTAATCTGATAATTGCTGCCCAATTTAGCGGCAGCCTCATCAAAAAAACCGCTCATATTTACCGCCTGTAAGTTAAACATCGGCACAATATTGGCTCGGGCAAACCATTGCCGTATCGGCTCATGCTGTTTTTCAGTAGCTAAAATGTCAGTTTCTGATAAATTGACGCCTGCCAGCGGATTATAATTTTGGTTTTCCGAACCGGTATCTTGCTGTGCATTTTCCTCCCCACCGTCTTCCTGTTGCTTCAAAGCCTGCAATTCCCGGTTCACCGAAAAATAACGCTCCAACAATTTACTGACAAAAAATAAAGTGTCGTAAACCCTAACCGGAGCCGTGCATTTTGGACAAGCAATTTCACTCATTCCGGATTCATAGTCATGCTCATTCATGCAGCCGCATTTATTGCAGCGAAAAATACCCATAATGTTCCCTTTTTATTTGTTTCAAAATTTATTTCAGACGACGTTTGAAAATTTTATCTTTCCTGATTAATCAACGGATAAGGATTAATCGCACCGCTTGGCAGATACACGCCGTAATGCAGGTGCGCCGGCGTGGTTTTTGCGTTGCCGGTTTTGCCGACATAGCCGATGACCTGTCCTTCTTTCACACGTTCGTACAGGCGGACGTTGGCGAATTTGTTGAGGTGGGCATAATAGTGCCATGCGCCCGGTCCTTGTATGCCAATGACTTTGCCACCCAATCGGTTGCGCCCGATTTTGGTTACGATACCGGGTGTTGTGCTGCGTATCGGCGTGTTTTTCTTAGCGAAAATATCCACGCCTTCATGTCTGCGTCCTTGACTGCGCGCTGCGCCCCAAGTGTCGTCAAAACGCTTGCCTTTAACGGGATTGGGCAGGCTTTGTGCCGCCGGCGGTTCTTTCGCCCTCAGTTCGGCAATTTCGGCGTTCGGGCGCGGCAGTTGTTTGGTGGTACAGCCCGCAAATAAAATTATGGCTGCACTGATTAAAAGGGTTTTTGTCGGCATTTTCAGCATCAAATCGGTCTCCTCGTTTTTCAGACGACCTTTGAAATTCGAAATCAGGGTCGTCTGAAATAACTGTGATGGGTTTAATGGCTGACGTGCCGTAATGCGTGTGTTGTGTTGCTTTTATTGTGGGGGATAAACGTTTTCAGACGACCTTAAGGCTGCCGGGCCGTCTGAAAATTGATTACATTGTTGTTAAATTTATAGTGGAATCGATAAGTTGAATATGAAGTACAACAAAACCTCTCTGCCTTATGGTGACTTCACTCTGTCTGCATATACTCAAAAATTAGTCTTCAATATCGATATATCCCAAATCGATCAGTGCCTGTTCCACATTTCCGACTGCCTCATCATCATCTTTTACCATCAGTAGGAAAGCATTTTCGGTATAACCAATGTCTATTAGTCGAAGTCCATGGGGCTTAAGTAATGCATCGTAAGCATCTGAAACAAAGATATGGGCATTGAACATCGCAAACATATTCATCTCATCACTCTCACAAAGCTCGTCCAATTCATCTTCTTCATCCGGCACGGCAATGCCTTCTTGAGTGCAAAATGCTGCTACCGTACGATCGCACACTTCGTCATCAATTTCTGTCGTATCTATTTCAATACCCAGTTTTTGTATAGGATAAAACCGCTCTAATTCCAAATATGGATTTTTCCATTCCATATAATCCATAAATTGATGATCAGCATAATGCCATTCACCTGATTCGCTATACCAACCTAAATGCTTAAATAACCAATCACACACCAAATCCTCATTTTCAGCCGGAGGAGCTTTGGGTAAATCTTCACGGGTTAAGTAAGGGACGGCTGCAAGTAAGGCATTAAATAAAGGAGTATAACGTTGCATATTTTTACCTATTAAAAGTGAGATGGAGTAATGTGTAATTTCCTATTTGCCAATGACCTTAAGGAATCATCTGGAAAATATTTTTACCTGAGTTCTGCCAACGCTTTCTCTGCAACTTCAAAATCAGAAAAATGATGTTTTACGCCCTGCATATCCTGATAATTTTCGTGTCCTTTGCCGGCAATCAGGATAATGTCGTTTGCGGCAGCGCGTTCGACTGCGTAACGGATAGCGGCGGCGCGGTCGGCTTCGACGCATTCGGGCGCGGGAACGGCGGGCAGGATGTCGTTGATGATGTCTTGCGGATTTTCCAAACGCGGGTTGTCGCTGGTTACGACAACTTTATCCGCGCCCTGTACGGCTGCTGCACCCATCAGCGGGCGTTTGCCGCGGTCGCGGTTGCCACCGCAGCCGAATACACACCACAAAGCCGCGCCCTGCGGTTTGATTTCCTGCAAGGTGGAGAGTGCTTTTTCCAATGCGTCAGGTGTGTGGGCGTAATCGACAACGACCAAGGGCTTGCCGCTGTTCATAATGCAGTCCATGCGGCCTGAGGCGGGACGGATTTTTGCCAGCACATCCAATACTTTATCAAGCGGATAGCCGTTGGCACAAAGCAAGGCGATGCAGGCAGCGAGGTTTTGCGCGTTGAACCGCCCAAGCAGGCGGGTACGGCAACGGCCTTCGCCCCACGGGGTTTGAAATACGGCTTCCATGCCGTCTGAAGAGGCGGTGAAATGAACAATGCGGATGTCGGCGTGTTCGCTGAAGCCGTAGCTGTAAACGGCCAAATCGGGGCAGTCTTTTTTCAGACGACCTGCGAGTTCTGCGCCGTATTCGTCATCTACGTTGATAACGGCGTGTTTCAAGCCGTGCCAGTAAAACAGGCGCGACTTGATGGCGCCATAGGCTTCCATCGTGCCGTGGTAGTCGAGGTGGTCTCGTGTGAGATTGGTGAAGATTGCGCTGCAGAATGGCACGCCGTTGACACGCGATTGGTCAAGGCCGTGGCTGGAGACTTCCATCGCGGCGGCTGTTGCGCCTTGTTGACGGAAACGGTAGAGCAGGGTTTGGACATCGACGGGAGCAGGGGTGGTGTGCGTGGTTTCTTCCAATGCGCCCCAAAAGCCGTTACCAACCGTGCCGATAATGGTGGTTTTTTCGCCCAACAAATCGGCGGCTTGTGCCAGCCATTGTGTGATGGAGGTTTTGCCGTTAGTACCGGTTACGCCCCAAACTTTGAGGTCGTCTGAAACGTTGCCATACACTTGCGCCGCCAACATACCGGCACGGTGTTTCAAATCTTTGATGCCTTGATTGGGGACTTTCCATTCGGGATTCCACGCAAATTTGCCATCGTCGTCCCAAAAAACAAAAGCCGCGCCGTTGGCAATGGCAGCGGGAATATAACTGCGTCCGTCGGTATATTCACCCTGACAGGCAACGAAAATATCACCTTGTTTAATTTGACGGCTGTCTGAATGCAACAAACGCCCTGCTGCGTTTGCACACAGCAGAGGCGGAATGTTGGTTTCAGCTAAAGGGGTTAACTTGCTGAACATAAAATAATCTCGTTGATACTCGGATTAAGACGGTGTTTTGACGGCTGCAACATTAGTCAGAGGTTTGGTCGGAGAAACGCCCAAAATGTTCAGGCTACCGCCCATGACTTGTTTGAAGACCGGACCTGCCACTACACCGCCGTAGTAACCGTTTGCAGTCGGTTCGTCGATGGTTACCGCTACAATTACACGGGGATTTTTAGCAGGGGCAAAACCGATGAAAGTGGCGACGTGTTTGTTATCAACGTAACGTCCGTTGACCAACTTACGTGCCGTACCGGTTTTCGCACCGACGTCGAAACCATCTACCGCACCGGCAGTACCTGTACCACCTGGCTCGGTTACAGAAACCATCAAATCACGAACTTCACGCGCAGTCAAAGCTTTAATGACACGTTTGCCTTTTGGCGCAACCGCCTGTTTCTCAAAGCTGACCGGCAACAATTCGCCGTCATGTGTCAACATGGTATAAGCACGCGCCAACTGCAGCAGGCTCAATTGCAAACCGTAACCGAAAGACATGGTTGCCTGTTCAATCGGCTGCCATCTGCGCCAGCTTCTCAAAAGACCGGCTGTCTCACCTGGGAAACCGGAGTGCATCCGCACGCCAACACCCAAATCATGATAAAAATCATACATTTCTTTAGGAGTGAATTTTGCAGACAGTTTGCTGGTACCGACGTTGGAAGATTTTTGCATGATGCCGCGCACATCCAAAGTAGGATACACATGGGTATCGCGAACAGTAGCAGGTCCGATTTTGTAAGGCATGGTGTTAAAACGATCAGCCAAACCGACTTTGCCGGAATCCAATGCTTTTGCAATCGTAAACGGCTTCATGGCGGAACCCGGCTCGATCATATCGGTAACGGCACGGTTGCGGCGCTGTTCGCTATCTGCGCTGCCCGGTTGGTTCGGATCATAAGCAGGGCTATTGACCAGAGCCAAGATTTCGCCGGTTTGTGCATCCAATACCACAACGGTACCTGCTTTGGCTTTGTGATAAGCCACTGCTTTATTCAGCTCATCATAGGCAAGTGTTTGAATACGTTGATCCAAAGACAAAACCATGTCCTGCCCGTTTTTCGGATCGCTGTTGCGCGGAGAATCCAAACTATCGACGATATTACCTTTATTGTCGCGCAAAACCACTTTCGCACCGTCCGCACCATGCAGACTGTCTTCACGCGACAATTCCAAGCCTTCCTGTCCTTTGCCGTCGATATTGGTGAAACCGATAACGTGCGCGAACAGGTTGCCCATCGGATAATGGCGTTTCAGCTCTTTTTGGAATGCCAAGCCTTTAATACCCAAGGCTTTGATTTCTTCCGCCTTCTCTTGACTGAGTTGACGCTTCAGATAGATAAAATCTTTATCTTTTTTCGCCAATTTGTCCTGCAATGTTTCAACAGGCATATCAACAATTGCTGCCAGCTTGGTCAATTGTTCGGCAGTCGGCATTTCTTCCATACCGGAAGGCATGGCATACAAGGATTCAGTCGGTGCACTCAACGCCAAAGTCGCGCCGTTACGGTCCGTAATCATGCCGCGCGACGCAGGTAAAGTCAGGGTACGGACAAAACGCTGATCGCCCTGATTTTTCAAAAACTCATGCTGCGTGGTTTGCAAATAGATGCCGCGAGCCAGCAGTCCGACAAACGCAGCCGCAATCAGCCACAACACCAAAGAAATCCGCCCATCACTGGTGATGGGTTTTTTAGCTTTGGCTGTCTTGGGCAGCATGCTCGGTTTATATTCGTTTTTAATCAACATCTTAACATCTCAATTCATAATCACCCGAACCGTGTCTTTATCGAACGGCACCAGTTTGCAGTGCCGGATAAGCCGGCTATATTATTTTTTTCGTTCCACCATCACGGTATTATCCGCGCCGGGCGGTTTGAGGCGCTGCTTCTCAGCCGCCACCTTAATCAGCTTGTGATTCGCCAGCCGCGCCTGATCCAATTTCAAGCGTGCATAGTCCTGATCAAGCTTGATTTCCTGCTTTTGCGCTTTATCCAAAGCGATGAAGTGCAAACGCGATTGGTCTTGCACAGTGACCACCGCAAAAGCAGATACCGATACCAAGACCAACAAAAGGATATTTAATTTATTCATTATTTTCAGACGATCTCAATCTGTTTGTTCCGAGGACACCTGCCCCACATAATGCTTATTCTGTAATCTCACCGCCCGTCCGCTCCGCCACGCGTAAAACTGCGCTGCGCGCCCGCGGGTTGGAAACGGTTTCCTCAACACCCGGCTTTATCGCCTTTCCCACCGTCTTTAACGGCGGCAGAGGCAAATCCGCTTCTTTTACTGCCGCCCAGCGCGGCAAAGGAGGATGTTGCGAATACTTTTTGACAAACTGTTTCACGATGCGGTCTTCAAGCGAATGAAACGCGATAACCGCCAAACGCCCGCCCTGTTTCAGACGACCCATCACTTGCGGCAGAACCGCCTCTACCTCTTCGAGCTCGCGGTTAATAAAGATGCGAACTGCCTGGAAGGTGCGCGTCGCAGGGTCTTGCCCCCGCTCACGAGTACGGACGTTTTGTGCCACGAGCTGCGCCAGCTTGCGGGTTGTATCGATCGGACTTTCTGTCCGTTGCGCAACAATGGCGCGCGCAATCTGGCGACTAAACCGCTCTTCACCATAATTCTTGATAACCTCGTGCAAATCCTGTTCCGATGCTGTTGCAATCCACTCTGCGGCAGACATTCCGCGTGTCGGATCCATGCGCATATCCAAAGGTGCATCAAAACGGAAACTGAAACCCCGTGCGCCGTCATCTATCTGCGGGGACGAAATCCCCAAATCAAACAACGCACCATCTATTTCTTCAATACCCAGCTTATCCAGGGTCGTCTGAAAACTGGAAAAACCGTCATGGACTACTGTAACGCGCCCATCCTGCTCAGCCAGCTGTTGCGCCGCCTCAATCGCTTGCGGGTCTTTATCGAACACAATCAGACGACCTTGACTGCCCAGACGGGACAAAATCAATCGGGAGTGCCCTCCCCTGCCGAACGTCCCATCCACATAAATACCGTCCTCACGAACCGCCAGAGCATCAACCGCCTCATTTAACAAAACGGTGATATGTTGATATTCAGCATTACTCACAATTGCAAATCCGTCTGACTTAATTGGAACGCCAACTCTTCAGGATCGTCATCCAAAGCCTGAGTCATTTCAGCTTCCCATTGCTCACGACCCCACAATTCCAAGCGGTTGGCACGACCGACCAAGGTAACGTCTTTTTCAAAATCCACCCGTTTGCGCAGATTGGCAGGAATCAGTATGCGACCGGCACTATCCCATTCCAGCGTATCCGCATTGTGCAGCAGCAGATTTTGGTAGCGCTGCAACATCTGGTTCCCCGCTGTTTTCAGGCGCAAAAGCTGCTCGACAACCTTTGCCCATTCAGCTTCCGGATACATCAACAATTTTTCACGGGAATCCAAAGTAACCACAATCGACGGCGTATAATGGCGCAGCAAAATATCGCGGAACTTGGCAGGAATTGCCAACCGCCCTTTGCTGTCAATACTCAATTCGTGAGCGCCACCAAACACAATTTCGTCCTATCGGTTTAAATCGGAATTTTTTGGGCAATGCAGACACTTTTACCCACATCGCCCCACTAGCCCACACTATAAAAAATTTTAACGCCTCGGTCAAATCGCCTTACTCTAAAATCCCAGTACATATGCAACAACAAAATCATTAAAAAACAGTATTTTAACCAAACAAGCACACAAGCCGAACTACCCATTTTACCCGATTTGGCTTTTAAAAACACAATATGTAGTATTAAAAATCTCATTTATACACAATATATGGTATGAAAAAATGAAAAAACGCCCCTTTTCCGTTCACGTTATAATAGACAAATAAATTCACAAATTTTACATTATCTAACAGTTATGAAGGCAAACCTCCCCCTCCCCTCCCCTGTCGCGCAAGCCTCAAGTTCCAAACTATTTGAAATCATCACACAGGAAATAAAAGCCCAAAATAACTGGATTCCTTTCTCACGATTCATGGAGCTTGCACTCTACACACCCGAATACGGTTACTACACCGGAGGCAGCCATAAAATCGGCACAGACGGCGATTTCATTACCGCCCCCACCCTCACCCCATTGTTCGGACAAACCCTCGCCCGACAACTTGCCGAACTACTCCCACAAACTGCCGGCAACATCTACGAATTCGGTGCAGGTACAGGACATCTTGCCGCCACCTTATTGAAAAGCCTTTCAGACGACCTCAAGCATTACTACATCATCGAACTTTCCCCCGAACTTGCCGAACGCCAACGCCAATTCATCGCAGAACACACCACCCCGCAACTGACACAAAAAGTCATCCACCTGACCGAACTGCCCGAATCCTTCGACGGCATCATCATCGGCAACGAAGTCCTCGATGCCATGCCTGTCGAAATCATCCGCCGCAATCAAAACACCTTTCAACACATCGGTGTCTCCATCAACCCCGACGGACAACTCGAACAAAGTCCGCAACCCTTAAACCAACCCGACCTCCTCCGTTTAGCCGCCACCTACTTTCCCGAAACCGAACGCCCCTACACCAGCGAGTTACACCCCGCCCAATACGCCTTTATTCTCACCCTCGCGCAGAAAATCACACGCGGTGGCATGATATTTATCGACTACGGTTTTGATGCCGCCCAGTATTACCACCCGCAACGCGATGAAGGCACACTCATCGCCCACTACCGCCACCACACCATTCACGATCCGTTTTTCCATATCGGCCTGACCGACCTGACCGCCCATGTCAACTTTACCGACATTGCCCAAGCAGGCACTGACGGCGGACTGGATCTCATCGGCTACCTGCCTCAGTCCCATTTTCTATTCAACCTAGGCATTACCGACCTGCTGGCACAAACCGCACCTCCAGGCACTGCAGACTACCTCCGTGTCAGCACTGCCGTACAAAAACTGACCGACCAGCACGAAATGGGTGAACTCTTCAAAGTCATCGCTTTTGGCAAAAACATCGACATAGACTGGACAGGCTTCCGCTTTGGCGACATCTGCCACAAACTCTGACCACCTCCCCTCACACATACCCCGTTAACAAACACAGAGGTCGTCTGAAACGCAATTTCAGACGACCTCATCTATGCTTTATTCCATTAAAAAACAAAAACAAAACACAAAGTACAAAATAAAACTTGCCAAAAATTCAAAACAACATATAATAGCGACTTCACGAAACGGCGAATTAGCTCAGTCGGTTAGAGCAGAGGAATCATAATCCTTGTGTCCGGGGTTCGAGTCCCTGATTCGCCACCAAATTTCGGGGGTATAGCTCAGTTGGTAGAGCGCTTGCATGGCATGCAAGAGGTCAGCGGTTCGATCCCGCTTACCTCCACCAGATAAAAAAGACCTTGTTAAAACAAGGTCTTTTTTTGTATTTATTAACGTCAGCGTAGATTAACAACTCTGCATACGTTCCAAATAATCAATTTTCCAAGTGCCCAATACAAAAAACAAATCTGTCTCACTCCATCCTCTCTATTCACAACTTCATCACATCCCCTTTATTTTTAAGAGGCTGCCAAAGCGAAATTATCTTGGCAGCCTCTCATATCGTAGTTTTCACTTGTTCTGTTTTATATGAAGTTATGGACTTATTCTAAAGACATTACTTGACCTTTATAGATACGGAATCAGAGTTTGGCGCAAAATTTCCATATCTGTAACCTTCGTAATGTTTGCCTTACCCAGACGATCCAAACCAATAAAGCGCATGACGCCGCCACTCACTTTTTTATCATGACTCATGTGCTCTATCCATTTTTCAAATTCAAACCTCGGCGGTGCTGATGGTAATTTTGCAGCCTCAAGCAATGCCGCAATACGATGCGTATCCGTCTCATGGATTTTACCCAGTTTCTCGGATAACCGTCCTGCCAATACGCATCCTGCTGCCACTGCCTCTCCATGCAGCCACACGCCATAACCCATTTCTGCCTCGATAGCGTGCCCAAAAGTATGCCCCAGATTCAACCATGCACGGATACCTTGCTCTGTCTCATCTTGAGCCACAATCTCCGCTTTCATTTTACAGCAATGGTACACAGCCTGCGCAAGTTTTTCCTGATCCTGCATCATCAAATCGGTCATATTCTGTTCTAACCACTCAAAAAACTCAATGTCACCAAGCGCACCGTATTTAATGACTTCCGCCATACCGGCAGATAATTCGCGCTGCGGAAGCGTTTTGAGTGTAGATAAGTCCGCTAGTACAGCCTTAGGTTGATAAAACGCACCTATCATGTTTTTCCCAAGCGGATGATTAATTGCCGTCTTTCCACCAACTGAGGAATCAACTTGGCTTAACAATGTTGTCGGCACTTGGATAAATGGCGCGCCTCGTTGATAAGTCGCCGCAGCAAAGCCGACCATATCGCCGATAACCCCCCCCCCTAATGCAATCAAGGTCGTTTTGCGCTCTGCCCTATTTTGCATTAAGCCATCAAAAATAAGATTGAGCGTTTGCCAGTTTTTATATTCTTCCCCATCCGGCAGAATAATACTGAAACTGGGAATACCCAATCTATCCAAGGTCGTCTGAAAAGCTTCTAAGTATAAGGGCGCAATCGTCTCATTCGTAACGATGACCACTTTATTACTTAAATATGGCTTTAATAAAACATCAGCCTGTTCAATAAGATTATTCCCAATAAAAATGGGATATTGATGTGAAGGAGTTTGGACAGTCAGGGTTCGCATCTTGATTCCTTGTTGTTCTCTAGGCACCAACGATCATTTAAGGTCGTCTGAAAAGACTTTATCGTTGAGTTATTGATAACAAATCCATTATTGATTTAATACCTCAAATAAGCGCTTCACAGTTTTGGCACAACTATCGGACTCAATCACAATGTGCGCAGTATTTCGATATAAAGGATCACGGGTATTATAGAGTTCCTGCAACTTAGCAAGCGGGTCCTTCACTTGCAACAAAGGACGGCTATTATCATAACGGGTTCGCTCTAACAAAACTTCAGGCGAAGCATGAAGATACACGACCGTACCATTCCGACGCATATTTTGCCTATTTTCCTCACGCAAAACCGCCCCTCCTCCTGTTGATAAAATAATATCCTTCATCGCAGTCAGTTTCTTGAGCATAGCAGTCTCTCGATTGCGAAACCCTTGCTCACCCTCCATCTCAAAGATGAGCGGGATAGACACACCTGATGCTGTACAAATTTCATGATCGCTATCATAAAACGGACGATCCAACATTTGGGCAATATACCGCCCCAAAGTGGTTTTACCGGCACCCATCAAGCCAATCAATATTAAATTACCGTTGATTTTTTCCATAAAAAGCATTTTATACGATACTCAGCATTATTTGTGCTACCCATCAAAACTCATGCCTACCAGCACCACGCATCAATTTGTAACCCATTGACCTTAATCGTTTTTTATTTCAAATTCCTAAAATTCTTTGACTGTTATATTAGACGTACAAATCCCGATTCCCAAATCGAATAAATAAAAAAACGGACAGATATCAAAAAGATATCTGCCCGTTTTTAACTCATTTACTTAATAACGCAAATTACTACCCACGCCATCCATGATGCGAGGCGTTATGAAAATCAACAATTCGCGTCGTTCTTCTTTCTTAGCTCGTGATTTAAACAAGTTTCCTACTACAGGAATATCGCCAAGCAATGGAACTTTATTGATAGTATCGCTATTGTCTTCTTCATAGATACCACCAACAATCAAAGTACCACCATCTTCAACCATAGCCTGAGTATTCAAGTTCTTAGTCTGAATACACTTGGTTATCAAAGAATCTACAGTACAGTCGACCGGAGTATCTTTAGTTATCTTAACGGTCATAATGATTTGACCATCCGGAGTTACATTAGGGGTAACTGTCAGACCCAAAACCGCTTTTTTGAATGAAACCGAAGTCGCACCACTTGAAGAAGCTTCTTGGTAAGGAATTTCGGTACCGGATTCAATCGTAGCTTCTCGACGATCCTGAGTCAGAACGCGCGGATTAGAAATGGTTTTGCTCTTACCAGTTGCTTCAGAAGCAGAGATTTCCAAACCTAATGCACCAGATGACAAGGCTCGTACCAAGGCAATGCTATTTGTTGCTGCCGTAGCTGGCAGGCTCACGTTAGGCTGCAAAGACCAAGTTGGGTAAGCAGACTCTCCGCGGAATACTGAGGCGTTAGTATTGTGGTTACCCTGAGCAGCTGACCAATCATTACCCCAAGAGTTTCGTCCTCTTGCACCGGCAGCACCAAACTTAACACCCAAATCGCGTGAGAATCCGTCTTTTGCTTCTACAATACGTGCTTCAACCATAACTTGACGCGTAGGAACATCCAACTCATCAATCAATTTACGGAATTTCTCGATGACATTTCGATTATCTGTAACAATCAAAGTATTTGTTGCAGGATCAATCAAAGCACTACCTCGGCCGCTCAACAAGGTATTGCGACCATTGGAATTGCTACTTCCATTGTCTTCCAAACGAAGAATTTTACGGAACTCCTCCACATTTTTATACTTCAATTGGAAAGTTTGTGAATACAAAGGACCAAGTTCTGCAATTTCTTTTTCCGCTTGCAAGAATGCCTTATCTTTTGCCAACAACTCATCACGCGGCGCAATATTGATGATGTTACCTTGGCGACGCATATCCAAATTGCGGGCTTGCATCACCAAGTCCAATGCCTGGTCCCAAGGTACATCTTTGAGCGATAAAGTCATTTTACCGTTTACTGTATCGCTAGCCACAATATTGACACCTGACTCTTTTGCAAGAATCTGCAGAATAGTGCGGACTTCAACATCTTGGAAATCTAAAGAAATTTTACGACCATTGAACGATTTATTTGAATTACTGCCCTTCAAACCACGTGACTCTGTGTCAGCAGCTTTAGGTAAAATTTCAAAAGTGAAATGTCCTGCCGCTGGCTTAGTGCGAACTTCCCAGTTTGTACTATTTCGAATGATCAGCTGAGTATCATTACCGATACGTTTTAAAGTGATATTTTTTACCGGCGTGTTGAAATCACCTACATCCAAACTACGTTGTGCTTGTGTTGGTAACAGGTAGTTTTTCAATGTAATGATGACACGATCACGCTGTTGCTTGATATCAGGCTGCCCAGTAAAAGTCGGAACGCTTAATTCAACAACACCTGAATTGCGTGAGCCTTTACGGAAGTCGATATTCGCGGAATTAGCGACTTGCTTTGCTTTTTCTGACGGAACAGAATCCTGCATAGAAGGCTTATTATTTGATACAGACATTGCTGAATTTCGGTCAGCTGACTCGCTGACAAAAACCCAAACTTCATTACCATGAATTTCAGTATTGTATTGGGCAGTTTTATTCAAACCCAACACAATACGGGAACGGTCATTATTTTGCGCGGCCGTAATCTGATTTAACAACGGATCAGCATACTCTAATACTGATTGAGGCAATCGAATTGTAGTATTCGCAAAATCAAGTGCGATTCTTGCCGGAGCTGAAGTAACAAAACCGCTCGGACTGGTTACGTCACGATCAAAACGGATTTTGATAATTTTTTGGCTATCAGGAAGAGTAGATACATTAATATCAGTAATATTACCTGCAAAAGCAGTTTGCACAGCCATGGCTACGCCAATACTGGCAAAAAATTTTGTCATGTGCTTAGTTTTCATAAAGTGAGACCCCTTAAATTTAATTTGGAATTGCGGCAGATTCGCTTCGAGCTTCAGCTGTCGAAGCACCACTTGAACCTTCATCTGACTGTGTACTTAACGGCAATTCTGCCTTTCGATATATCCAGTTACCAGAACTGTCCTCTATTAATTCAGTCAAAGTAATTTTATCCTCGGTAATCGTTTGGATTTTACCGTAATTTTGACCGATATAGTTGCCCGGCATAACGGTATAAACATGTCCATTTACATCGATAAAGCCAGATGTCTTGTTATTACCACGCAGAATACCGACATAACGCATATTTTCCAAACTGAATGCTTCCAATGTTTCTTTTTGACGATTCAAATTAGGAGCATTATTCCCCTTGGGTGCATTTTCCAAACGTCGATAGTCAAATGCATTTAACCCATTATATGCTGGAGGCGTATATGCAGCCGGCGGAGTAATCGTCGGTGCTTGAAATGGAGTAACCTTAGTTTTAGCTTTATCTTGCGTTTGTTTTATCCACATATTTAAATCATCATGAGTGGGGGAACATGCTGCTAAAGATAAAACACCTACGAGTAAGATAGTATTTTTCATGATTTCCCTAATAACTTTTATTTATTGTCAACTTCAGCACCGTTCTGAGTATCGCTACCATTAGCCTGCGCTTCTTTCTGTTTGGCAGCAAGCTCAGCAGCAACTTCTTCCGCAGGACGAGCCTTGTAAGTTGTTGCCGTAGCGCTAAGCGTTAAGATATCACTTTTACCCTCTTTACCACCTTTTCCGTCTGCCGCTTGGGAAAGCTTCAAAGATTCCAAAGTAATGATTCGCGATAAACCTCCGACATCGCGAGCGAACTGGCTAATCTGATTATGCTTACCCGTAATGGAAATTTCATAGGGTAATTTTTGAATTGGACCATCATTAACCGGAGCTTGAGGCACAACACTGTCCAACCGCAAACCATTAGCGGATCCAGCCTGATGCAATTCTTGGATCAAATTAGGAATCTCAGCATCTGTCGGTAGTTGCTTCAACAAAACATCAAAAGCTGAACGGATAGATGCCAACTCCTCCTGAAGATTATGCAAATTAACAGCCTCAATACTTTTTTTCGTATATGTTTCCTTTAGTTCGGCTTCTTTAGCTTCCTGCGTAGAAAGTGTCTCGAGTTGCTCTTTGAAAACACCTACATACCCTATCGCCAAAACCCCCGCTATTGCCAACCCTGCAATAAACAACTTAGCAGGCATATTTAATAAATAGAGGTTTTGGATATCAATATTTTTTGTTTTACTTACAGACATTTATTTTACCTCTTGCTTCTGTTCGCCAGCCTCAGTCGCGTTAATGACTGGATTTTGTGCGGACACTGATGGGTGACTTGAACTATTCAACAAAACCTTCAGAGTAAATTCTTGATAATTATCAATTTTCTTAATACTCAAAAGCTCTGGCTGAGCAAACACTCCTGTACTTGGCAAAGAACGCATAAGCATAGCGATCTTATTATCACTACTTGCCCGACCTGTCATTTTATAAGATGTCGAACTTTCCGCCTCTAATGCTGTCAAATAAGAGTTATCGGGAGTAACTACATTTAAGCTGTCGATAATGTAAGCAGCTTGCGAACGTTTGTCCTGCAACTCTTCTACTTTTTGTTTTTTTGATAGGAAATTTTCTTTTTCTTGCTGCAGTTTTAGGATCTCCCCTAAAGATTCATCCAGCTTTTTAATTTCCCTCTCTAGAAGAGCATTACGGTCTTCCTGCCTGCTGATCGCATTATTAATCGTCAAATATGTCAATGCCGATATGCCTGCACCAACCAACAATGCCGAAAGCATCAATACTTTGAATTGTTGCTTTTTGCGCTGTTTGATTTCTTCCCTATAAGGAAGAAGGTTAATCTTAACAAATTCAATCATATTACAGTCCCCTTAATGCCAATCCGAATGCTAATGTTAAAGACGGTGCATCAATTTGCAGCTGTGGCAAATCAATTTTATTGTTTCGTTCAGCATATAAAACTGGGTGAACGCACTGTGTCGCAGTATTGGTTTGGGAAAAAATACTCTCTGCCAATCCAGGTTGTTGTGATGCAAACCCCGTCAATAAAATGTGTTTAATGTTTGAGAAAGTCTCTGTTGTCTGCGTAGTGTAGTAAAACTGCAATACACGTTGGACTTCTTGTGCAACCTGAACGTTAAAGCGATCTGCGACTTGGGTTTGATAATCAGATGGCTTGCTGGATGAAGCTATCATCTGCGCCGCTTTTTCTTCTGTAACTTGATAAGTACGCTGAATCAGTTGATTCAGTTGCTCTGTACTGACAGGGGTTTCTTGCTTATACAAAATCTGCCCGTTCTGCATCACCAATGCGTACATTTGGGTAGCGTGAATACCAAATACAGCAACTTTTTCATTAGTTAATTCTGGCGCATGATTATTGATCCAAAAAGCATACGCATTTCTCTGAGCCAAAAGATCCAAGTCCAATGCAGACAGATCAAGCCCCGCACTTTCAAACATTTCAATAACAGGCTCAATATCGTCTTTTCTAGCTGCCACTGTCGTAATCTGCTGACCGACCGGAGAAACGGACACACCAGTCACCTGATAATCATAACTCATTTCATCAATAGGACCGATTGCTGAAATTTCAGATTCGGCAAACGCATCCAAATCAAGTTCAGTATCGCGAGGGTTGTAAGTGATGTTCTCTATCGTAGCCAAGCTTTGTGGCACAGCTGCAACAAAGTTCTTGCAAGAGCTACGCAATTGCGTATAAGTATGTTGCAAATAGGTGACAAGTTGGTCGTAATCTTGGATTTTGTTACCTTTTACAATATTTTTAGGTAATTTGGTAATAACGTATTTTTCTAGCTGAATTTGGTTTAAACTACGGCCTGTCAGCTGAACCATCTTAATGGCATGCTGACTGATGTCGATGCCGATAGCGGCACGGTTGCTTAACCCTCCGGAAGCTTTACTTGCTTTGCTAGTTTTGCTTTTAGGGCTTTTTGATAAGCTAATCATATAATTTCCCTGTATTGTTAGGAGTGAGTAACTGTTTCGATATCCGTAAAGGATTTCTTTTTCTTTGCACAGTAAATACTGTGTTTCACAGAAATCGGTTTCTATTTTACTTTATTTAATGCCAGTGATGGCAAAAATTATTACTTAGTCATGATTAAAAAGATTATAACGACCTGTCTTGGTTTGATATTAGGATTGGCACTCTTTGGTGTCGGCTTGCTCGCTATTGCGATTTTGGTCACATACCCCAAGTTGCCTGCTCTTGATTCTTTACAACACTACCAACCTAAAATGCCCCTCACAGTATATTCTGCCGATGGTCAGATTATTGGGGTTTACGGTGAACAGCGCCGGGAGTTCACGAAAATCGGAGATTTTCCAAAGGTTTTGAAAGATGCTGTTATCGCCGCAGAAGATAAACGTTTCTACGACCACTGGGGCGTAGACGTAGTAGGTGTTGCCCGTGCCGCCATCGGTAACGTAGTCGCCGGCGGCTTGCAATCAGGTGCCAGTACCATTACTCAACAGGTAGCAAAGAACTTCTACTTGAGTAACGAACGTACGTTCACCCGCAAATTCAATGAAGCCTTATTGGCTTATAAAATTGAACAGACGCTCAGTAAAGATCAGATTTTAGAACTCTATTTCAACCAAATTTATTTGGGGCAACGGGCTTACGGCTTTGCCTCTGCCGCTCAAATCTATTTCAACAAAAACGTGAAAGATTTGACTTTGGCTGAAGCATCCATGCTGGCAGGCTTACCCAAAGCGCCTTCGGCATACAACCCCATCGTTAATCCTGAGCGTGCAAAACAACGCCAAGCCTACATCCTGCGAAATATGCAGGAAGAAAATATGATTACTGAGCAACAACGCGAGCAGGCTTTGAAAGAAGAGCTGCATTATGAACGTTTTGTGCAAAATATCGATCAAAACGCGTTGTATGTTGCTGAAATGGCTCGCCAAGAGTTGTATGAAAAATATGGCGAGGACGCCTACACCCAAGGCTTTAAAGTCTACACAACCGTCAATACCGCCAACCAACGTGTTGCCACTGAAGCGCTTAGAAAAACGTTGCGTAATTTCGACAGAGGCAGCAGTTATCGCGGTGCAGAGAACTACATCGACCTCAGTAAAACAGATGACGTAGAAGAAACTGTCAGCCAGTATCTTTCTACTTTATATACTGTCGACAAAATGGTTCCGGCAGTTGTTTTAGAAGCCTCTAAGAAAGGTGTTCTGATTCAACTACCTAGCGGAAAAAGATTCAATCTGAACAGCTACGCACTCGGTTTTGCAGCGCGTGCAGTCAATAACGAAAAAATGGGGGACGACCGCATTCGTCGCGGTTCCGTGATCCGTGTTAAAGGCGGCGGCAACAATTGGTCTGTCGTTCAGGAGCCTCTACTGCAAGGCGCTCTGGTCTCATTAGACGCGAAAACAGGTGCCGTGCGCGCATTGGTCGGCGGTTATGACTTCCACAGCAAGACATTCAACCGCGCCACCCAAGCCATGCGCCAACCGGGTTCTACCTTCAAGCCTTTCGTATACTCTGCGGCACTCGCCAAAGGTATGACTGCATCAACCATGATCAACGACGCACCACTCTCCCTGCCGGGAAAAGGTGCCAATGGTTCTGCTTGGAATCCTAAAAACTCAGACGGTCGTTATGCAGGCTATATTACCCTGCGTCAAGCATTAACAGCCTCTAAAAACATGGTTTCCATCCGAATCTTGATGTCTATCGGCATTGGATACGCGCAACAATACATCCAACGTTTCGGCTTCAAACCATCCGAAATTCCAGCCAGCCTGTCTATGGCACTTGGCACCGGTGAAACAACACCATTGCGTGTCGCTGAAGCATATAGCGTCTTTGCCAATGGCGGTTACAAAATTTCCGCATACGTCATCGACAAGATTTATGACAGCGAAGGTCGTCTGAGAGCGCAAATGCAACCTCTTGTTGCAGGTGAAAACGCCCCTCAAGCCATTGACCCGCGCAACGCATACATCATGTATAAAATCATGCAGGACGTAGTCCGCGTCGGTACAGCACGAGGCGCCTCCGCACTTGGCCGTTCCGATATCGCCGGTAAAACCGGTACGACGAACGACAATAAAGATGCATGGTTTGTCGGTTTCAACCCGAATGTTGTTACCGCCGTATATATCGGCTTCGACAAACCGCGCAGCATGGGTCGCGCAGGTTACGGTGGTACGATTGCCGTGCCGGTATGGGTGGAGTACATGCGCTTCGCACTCAAAGGCGTAGAAATCAAAGGCATGAAAGCACCTTCAGGCATCGTAAGCAGCGGCGGCGAATACTATATGAAGGAACGTATGACCACCAGCTCCGATATCACGTTGGACAATAGCGGCACCGTTCCACGCCCTGCACAACAAACTCCGCGCCCGCAACGTCCGGCCAATGCCAACACTGCTCCAACGCCTGACAACGATCGGGACAGCGGCAGCCGCGGTCGCAATGATTTGCAGGAAACACCGGTACAGCCAAGCAATGTTAATAACAACCGACAATTAGACTCGCTGTTCTAATTGAACCCGCCAAAAGGTCGTCTGAAACCCGAATTAGGAATTTCAGACGACCTTTTTATATGTGGAAGCGCAATCTCGATTCACTGCTATGTAAAACAAAATAGAAAAATTCACTTTAAACCGGTATGGCATCTCCTCGTTCGAGTTCAAAGCGGAGAGTGTTTTCAAATGCTGAAAATCAGTTTCATACCATCTACACTACTCATCAAACTCACCCCCTACCCCTTGATTTCAAACTATCTCACCACGCTAAAATTTACCTCTTCCACCCACTCCATCAATCAAACCATAGATTGTATAGTGGATTAAATTTAAATCAGGACAAGGCGACGAAGCCGCAGACAGTACAAATAGTACGGCAAGGCGAGGCAACGCCGTACTGGTTTAAATTTAATCCACTATAAAAACAACAAGGTCGTCTGAAACATGATCCAACATTTTCAGACGACCTTTCGGGCTTATCTATTTCAAAGCGACATACACGACAATAAAACGATTTTTGCTTGCCCGCCCCACCGTACAACGAACGGATTTGCGTCCCGTCAATACGGAGCATACTACGATTGATTACAATGACTCGGAATTTTCCGGATTTTCAATATTTAAGTTGTCGATTTCTTCTTGATGCGTAGCAAACCATTCTCCGACGACTTGGTTGACTTCTTCTATGCCTTGCTTTTTAAGGCTGGAGAACAGCTGCACGCTGATGCGCTGACGGGTCATATAGGGTTTGAGCGATTTTTTGACTGCGCCCAAAGTTTTGATTTGATCGTTTTTCGACAGCTTGTCGGCTTTCGACAACAAAATATGAACAGGACGGCCGGTGATGTGGAAAAAGTCCAGCATCCGCAAATCCAGCTCTTTTAATGGGTGGCGTGCATCCATAATCAACACCAAGCCGATGAGCTGACGTCGTTGTTGGAGGTAGTCGCCCAAGAGTTTGACCCAATGCGTACGGATGGCTTCGGGAACTTGTGCATAACCGTAGCCCGGCAAATCGACCATGAAGCTGCCGTTGCTCAATTCGAAGAAATTGATGTGTTGGGTTCGCCCCGGCGTTTTGGAAACATAGGCGAGTCGGACATGGTTGGTCAGGGTATTAATCGCGCTGGATTTGCCTGCATTGCTTCGTCCGACAAATGCGATTTCTGCGGGCGTGTCGGGCAGGTCTTTGAGATGGTTGACGGTTGTGAAGAATTTGGCGTTCTGAAAGAGGTTCATCCGTATTTCCTTGTTTCCTAGGATGGAGTGGCAGAATTTGCCGTGTCCATGTTGCGAAACATGGTAGTAATTTAATGTAAATCTAGTATAGAATAGCACGTTTATAGAATTATCGGTTTTTATCGGGTAAAATTTATCCGGCGTTTTGAGTATAAAAAAGGCATTGTCGCGGTATGCAATGCTGTAATCAGGAGCACTCCATGAAACGATTGACTTTAGCGGCCTTGGTTTTGGCTGCCGGTGCGGCTGTCGCTGCCCCGAAAGCGGATATTGCAAAAGGCAAAGAAGTGGCTACTACCATTTGTGCGGCATGTCATGCGGCAGACGGTAACAGCGGTATTGCCGCATATCCTAAGCTTGCCGCGCAACATACTGGCTACATCTACCGTCAAACCTTGGACATTAAAGAAGGCAAACGTACACACGGTTCTGCCGCTGTGATGAAACCTATGGTGATGAACCTGTCCGAACAAGACATCCTGAATGTATCCGCATTCTATGCCAAACAGCAGCCTAAACCCGGTGAAGCCAACCCTAAACAAAATGATCCTGTTTTGGGCGGCAAAATCTACCGCGGCGGTTTGGTGGATAAAAAAATCCCTGCATGTATGTCCTGCCATGGTCCTAGCGGCGCAGGTATTCCGGGCGGCGGTACTGAAATCGTCGCTTATCCGCGCTTAGGCGGCCAACATATGGCTTATGTGGTCGATCAAATGAAGGCGTATAAAACCGGACAACGCAAAAATGCGATTATGGAAGACATCGCCAAACGCATGACCGAAGAAGAGTTGAATTCAGTTGCCAACTTTATCCAAGGCCTGCATTGATTTCTGCCGGATTTGTATTGTTTGCCCGCTTTTGCGGCAAACGTGAATATGAGGTCGTCTGAAAACTCCTGCTCTTTTGGGCTTGGTTGTTTTCAGACGACCTTGTGCGATGGTAGCTGCCGCTCTTAAGGCAATAAGTTTTTTCAAATGGCGGCTCCGGGCTTTTTACTCCATCATATCCACCTGTCCGCGCCGTTTCCAATGTTTGGGTTCTTCCGAATCCTGACAGTCTTTGTATTCCTTATAGAATCAAACCGCTATGAGCAAATCCTCTTCATCCGTCCCCCTTATCCACAAACCTTGGTTCGCTTTTTTAAGCTCCATGCGTTTTGCCGTTGCTCTGCTCAGCCTTTTGGGCGTCGCTTCGGTTATCGGGACGGTGTTGCAGCAAAACCAGCCGCAGGTCAATTATGTCGTGAAATTTGGTCCGTTTTGGGCGCAGATTTTCAACTTTTTAGGCTTGTACGATGTCTATGCATCCGCTTGGTTTGTGGTCATCATGATGTTTTTGGTGATATCGACCAGCTTGTGCCTGATTCGCAATGTTCCGCCTTTCCTTCGTGAAATCAAATCATTCCGTGAAAACGCCAAAGAAAAATCATTGGCTGCGATGCGTCATTCGACCGTTTTGGAAGGCAAGATGTCGTCTGAAATCGCCCAACGTTATCTCGAAGTACAAGGTTTCAGCTGCAAAACCGTAATACGCGAAGACGGATCGGTTTTGGTTGCCGCCAAAAAAGGGGCGATGAACAAGTGGGGCTATATTTTTGCCCATGCCGCGCTGATTGTGATTTGTTTGGGCGGCTTGATAGACAGCAACCTGCTGCTGAAAATCGGCATGCTGACCGGACGAATCGTGCCGGACAACCATTCCGTCTATGCCAAAGACTTCAGGCCGGAAAGCGTCTTGGGTACGTCAAACCTGTCGTTCCGCGGTAATGTAAACATTACCGAAGGGCAAAGTGCGGACGTGGTATTCCTCAATGCCGACAACGGGATGCTGGTTCAGGATTTGCCGTTTGATGTGAAGCTGAAGAAGTTCCACATCGACTTTTACAATACCGGTATGCCGCGTGATTTTGCTAGCGATTTGGAAATTACCGACAAGGAAAGCGGCAAAAAATCCGAACACACCATCCGCGTCAACCATCCGCTGACGCTGCACGGCATCACCATCTATCAAGCGAGCTTTGCCGACGGCGGCTCCGATTTGAAGTTCAAAGCCTGGAATTTGGGCAACCCAAGCCGCGAGCCGGTTACGCTCAGGGCGACGTCTATGCGCGATTTCCCGCTCGACATCGACAATACGTCCTACAAGCTGGAGTTTGACCAATTCACGTCTATGAACGTGGAAGACATGAGCAAGTCGTCTGAAAAAGAGCAAACCCTGCAATCAGCGATTAACGACGTGCGCGCCGTCTCTCAAGAAAACAAAAAATACACCAACATCGGTCCGTCCGTTGTTTACCGAATCCGCGACAAAGCGGGGCAGGCTGTGGAATATAAAAACTACATGCTGCCCGTTAAGCAGGAACAGGATTATTTCTTCATTACCGGCACGCGCACAGGTCTGGAACAGCAATACCGTTGGCTGCGCATTCCTGCCGATAAGACTTTCAAACCCGATACCTTCATGGCGATGCGCGAACTCTTGAAAGACGAAGCCGCACGCAAAACCGTCATCCAAAACGCCACCTTGAACGCCCCCGAAAACATCCGCGAGCAATTTACCCTTGCCGCCGAAAATACCTTGGGCATTTTTGCGAAAGGCGGCTATTTGGCGTTGGACGAATTTATTACTAAAAACATCCCCAAAGAGCAGCAGGAAAAAATGCAGGGATATTTTTACGAAATGCTGTTCGGCGTTATGAACGCCGTATTGGAAGAAACCATCCAAAAATACAAGCTGACCGAGTGGCCTCAAGATGAAGCGCGCAACCGCTTCCTGCTGCACAGTATGGACGCCTACACCGGCCTGACTGAATACCCCGCACCCATGCTCCTGCAACTGGACAGCTTTGAAGAAGTCCGCTCTTCCGGCTTGCAAATGACCCGTTCGCCCGGTGCATTTTTAGTCTATTTAGGCTCTGTTTTGCTGGTTCTCGGCACGATATTTATGTTCTACATCCGCGAGAAACGCGCGTGGGTCCTGTTTTCAGACGACCGCATCCGCTTTGCCATGTCTTCCAGCCGCAACGAGCGCGACCTGCAAAAAGAGTTTCCGCAACATACACAAAGCCTGCAACGACTGGCGAAAGATTTGAACCATGACGCATAACCATAACCCCCTACCCGAACACGAGCTGCTGACGCACAAATCGTTCCTCAAGTCCTTGAATACGGTCGACTGCATATTCGCCCTCTTGACCGCAGCCGGCGCATTCTTTGCCCAAACCCGCATTCAGCACGCCATGGACATCTACGAAATGGTGATTTTGTGGGCAAGCGCGGGCATTACCGTCTTTTTAGGCTGGTTTTTCAAACCCATGCGCTGGTTTGTACCTTTGTGTGCCGTCCTCGCATACGGCGCAGTCATGCTCTACGATGGCGAAATCAAACACGCTGACGGCTTCCTGCTCAAATACTTCCTCAGCAGCCAGTCCGCGATTATGTGGCAATGCGCCTTCATCTTCTTTGCACTCTTCGCCTACATCGCCGGCGCCGTGCTGGCACAACGCAAAAACGTCGCCACCAACACCCTGCTCGGCATGGGTTCTGTATTCGCCTGGGTATCCGCCGTTGCAGGCTTTACCGGACTTTTAGTGCGCTGGCACGAAAGCTACCTCCTGCGCCCTGACGCAGGACACATCCCCGTTTCCAACCTTTACGAAGTCTTCATCCTCTTCCTCGTCATCACCGCCCTGATGTACCTCTACTACGAAGCCCGTTTCGCCGTACAAAAACTCGGCGGCTTCGTCTTCAGCTTTATGGCGATCGTTGTCGGCTTCGTCCTTTGGTACAGCTTTTCCCGCGAAGCACACACCATCCAACCCCTGATTCCCGCCCTGCAATCATGGTGGATGAAAATCCACGTCCCCGCCAACTTTATCGGCTACGGCGCATTCTGTATCGCCGCCATGCTCGGCATCGCCGAACTCTGGGCATTGAGAAACGAAAACGCCGGCAAAAAATCATGGCTGCCGCATTCGCAAGTCATCGAAGAAGTCATGTATAAGGCCATCGCCGTCGGCTTTCTATTCTTCACCATCGCCACCATCCTCGGCGCACTGTGGGCTGCCAAAGCATGGGGACGTTACTGGAGCTGGGACCCGAAAGAAACTTGGGCATTCATCGTCTGGCTCAACTACGCCGTCTGGCTGCACCTGCGCCTTGTCGCAGGCTGGCGCGGCAAAATCCTCGCATGGTGGGCAGTCATCGGACTCTTCGTTACCGCCTTCGCCTTCATCGGCGTCAACATGTTCCTGAGCGGCCTGCACTCTTACGGCACCTTGTAAGCATCAAGGCACAATATTGAAAGGTCGTCTGAAAGCCCATACGGTTTTCAGACGACCTTTTTTAAATACCGATCATGTTTGTATCCCTTTTATCTTGATGGCTTCCGTTTAAAACAAAGGCAGCTCACGCAATAAAGAACGAAGCATCTTCCTTAAACAAAGGTCGTCTGAAAACAGTTTCCCATTTTCAGACGACCTTTCCGCACCATCAGACGCAGCAAAAGACAATCACACCGAATTTACCCCCAATATCCCTCCCTTTCCTATTGAAACACCCCTTCCGATAGACCATAATCCCATCTATCACGCAAAACACTTATACATTGCGCCGATTTCCCCCTGTTTTGCCCAATCCCCATATCAAAATAACAAAGGTCAACACCATGTGCCAACTGCTCGGCATGAACTGCAACACCCCCACAGACATCGTCTTTTCCTTTGAAGGCTTCCGCCGTCGCGGCGGCATCACCGACCACCACGCAGACGGTTTCGGCATCGGCTTCTTCGAAGGCAAAGGTGTCCGCCTGTTTCACGACGACAAACCCAGTGCCGCCTCGCCCGTCGCCGACCTCGTTCGTGCCTACCAAATCAAATCCGAAAACGTCATCGCCCACATCCGTAAAGCCTCTCAAGGACAAACCTCACTGGCAAACACCCACCCCTTCATGCGTGAAATGTGGGGCGAATACTGGCTGTTTGCACACAACGGCCATTTGATGGATTTCTACCCCGAGCAAGGCGAGTATTACCATGCCGTCGGCACCACCGATTCCGAACGCGCCTTCTGCTACATCCTCAACCGCCTGCGCAGCCGCTTCGCTACCAAACCCGATCCGGACACCCTATTCGACGCCCTCGCCGCACTGACCCACGAAATCCGCCGCTTCGGCCTGTTCAACTTCGTTATGTCCAACGGCGACAACCTGTTTGCCCACGCCAGCACACTATTGCACTACATCGTGCGCAAAGCCCCGTTCGGCAAAGCACGGCTTTTAGACGACGACGTAATGGTCGATTTTTCCGAAGTCACCACCCCGAACGACAAAGTCGCCGTCATCGCCACATTACCGCTGACCCGAGACGAAACCTGGTCGCAATTGGCAGTGGACGAACTGGCGATGTTCCGACAGGGCGACATCGTCCGCAGCGACCGCCCCGAAAACCCCGTCTACATGAGCGCAGAAGAAGGCCTGGCAATCGCCCGCGCCGTCGGCGTATCCGTATAAAACGAAGAGGTCGTCTGAAAAACAGAAAACAGTTTTCAGACGACCTCTTCAACCCATAATAAACCCACCGACTATACGGGAATAGCTCAATCGGCTACAATTCCGTTTCACAAACAAATAAATTCAAAAACTTATGAAATGTCCGTTTTGTCAGCATCCCAATACTCAAGTCACCGATTCGCGGCTCTTGGAAGAGACGAACAGTATCCGCCGCCGCCGCCGTTGCGTGGAGTGCGGGCAGCGGTTCAGTACGTTTGAAACGGTTGAAATGCGGATGCCGCAGGTGATTAAATCCAACGGTACGCGCGTGGCGTTTAATCCGCACAAGCTGAAAACCAGTTTGGAACGGGCTTTGCACAAACGTCCGATTGCTCAGGAAAAAATCGACGAAACGGTCGCGCTGATTGAGCAGCGTCTGTATCAGTCGGGCAAAAAGGAAGTGCCGTCGCGCATGGTGGGGGAAATGGCGATGGAAGAATTGGCAAAAATCGATCAGGTTGCCTATGTCCGTTTTGCTTCCGTGTATAAAAGTTTCAACGACGTGTCCGAGTTTACTCAGGCAATCGCCACGCTGGTGCAGACCGACGGGAAATAGGTCGTCTGAAAGCGGTGTGTTGATGATGAAGAGGATGTTTATGAAAAGAATTTTATCCGTAGCCGCCGCACTATTCTGCCTTGCCGCCTGCCGCCCCGAACAGGGTGATACGGTGTCGAAAGCCGCCTCCGATACGGTTCAAACGCTGACGAGCATGGACGGCAAAATTTCCATCTCCGTTCACAACAGCCACTTCACCGACATCATCGCCGATTCCGCCCGCCATCCGAAAAACGTTCCCGCCTCCAGCCTGATTTTGCTCCAACACGATCCTGAAGCGCGTATTACCATTTATGCGGCAAACAACGGTCCTGTCCAAACGGATGCCAAAGCCTATTTCACCGAACTCCAAAACGCCCTGCAATCGGACGAGACTCAAAATGTCCGCGTCGGCATCGCCACCGACAACCGCATGAATTACCAAACCGACCGCGAAGACCGGCAAGGAAAGTTCAACCAATACTGCATCGCCATTCACGAAGCCAATATCTATACCGTTTGCGCGTACAGCCATCACGCGGGTCAGAAGGAATTGTCGGAAGTATTGAAAGAATTGAGCTTGTCGCGTTAATGCTTTAACGAACGGAATACGGCGAAAGAAAAGGTCGTCTGAAAACGGAAAACTTTAAGAAATCCAAATTATGTTTGATTGTATTGATACCCAAATGATGCAAAACGCCCTTGCCCTTGCGCGGCTCGGGCGTTTTTCCACTTCACCCAACCCGCGCGTCGGCTGCGTGATTGCACACGGCAGCCAAATCGTCGGGCAGGGGTTTCATGTCAAAGCGGGCGAACCGCATGCCGAAGTGCATGCGCTGCGGCAGGCGGGCGAAATGGCGCGTGGAGCGACGGCTTATGTGACGCTTGAACCGTGCAGCCATTACGGCCGTACGCCGCCCTGCGCCGAAGCCCTAATTGGCTCGGGTGTATCGCGCGTGGTCGCCGCCATGACCGACCCCAATCCGCTGGTGGCAGGCAAAGGTTTGGCAATGCTGGAAGCCGCAGGCATCCGCACCGAAAGCGGTTTGCTGGAAACCGAAGCGCGCGAACTCAACCGCGGCTTCCTTTCCCGTATCGAACGCGGCCGTCCGTTTGTCCGCGTCAAATGTGCCGCCAGCTTGGACGGCAAAACTGCGCTTGCCGACGGCCGCAGCTACTGGATTACCGGCGAAGCCGCAAGGGCGGACGTACAAATCTTGCGCGCGGAAAGCTGCGCCGTCTTAACCGGCATCGGTACAGTGCTTGCCGACAACCCGCGCCTCAACGTCCGCGCCTTCCCGACCCTGCGCCAGCCTGCGCGTATCGTGTTGGACAGCAAATTGCAAACGCCTTTGGGCAGCCACATGGTTTCAGACGACCTCAGCCCCACCGTCATCGTAACCGCCGTCGATGACGAAGAACGTCTCAAACCATACCGCGCGTTCAATCATATCCGCATCTTGAGGTCGTCTGAAAACGCAGACGGACGCATAGACCTGGTCGCCCTGCTGCCTCAGTTGGCAGAACTGGGCTACGGCGAGATTATTGTAGAAGCGGGCGCGACGTTGACCTCCGCCTTTATCGAATCAAGCTTGGCAGACGAAATCGTGTTGTACCAAGCGCCGAAAATCTTAGGCGAAGGCAGAAGCCTGCTCTCCCTCCCCGCCAACCCTGCCGTTTTGACTTCGGAAGGCGAGTGGGAAAGCCGTTCGGTAGAGCTGATCGGGCAGGACGTAAAATGGGTTTTGCGTAAAAAATAAGCTGATTCATAAACAAGAAAGGTCGTCTGAAAACTGATTTTCGGTTTTCAGACGACCTTTCTTGTCAGAAGCAACGATATTTGACCGTATCGCCCAATCTGCTTGCCAGTTTTACAAATACCGCTTCAACATATACTTTAGTAATATTAATTTTAGGTTAAATTACGCAAATATATTAATACTAATTTTTATTAATTATTTGTATTTCCGATATTATATTTAGTCACTAACGGTATAGTAATCACTAAAAATAATACAATTCAAAATCTTACCGCCTAGCTTGATTATAATATTTGCATAAACATTTCCCAACACTCCATTATAGTCGGGCAATGCTGCATTTGCGCATACTAAACTTTTACGTCCCAAACCAATCTTAGGGAAAGATTTATTTTTGACACCGACAAAACGGATTCCGACCACGCTGTTTTTATGACTGCCGGTCGGGGTTCTGCTGCGGCATTTCGCATTGTGCGGCACGCCCTTTTCCATCACATGAGACTTGTCATGAAAAATATTACCATTCAGAAATTTGCAGATAAAACCGCCAAAATCGGCATCGTCGGCCTGGGCTATGTCGGCCTGCCGCTGATGCTCCGTTATGTGGACATCGGTTATCAGGTTTTGGGCTTCGACATCGACAAAACCAAAGTCGACAAACTCAACAAAGGCGAAACCTACATCGAGCATATTCCTGCCGAAAAAATCGCCGCCGCTTCAAACAGCCTGTTTGAAGCCACCACCGACTTTTCCCGCATCGGCGAAGTGGAAGCCGTGATTTTGTGCGTACCGACTCCGTTGAACAAATACCGCGAGCCGGACATGAGCTTCGTTATCGACACCACCGACGCAGTGAAACCTTACCTGCGCGCCGGTCAAGTGTTGTCTTTGGAATCTACTACCTACCCCGGCACAACCGAAGAAGAATTGCTGCCGCGCGTTGAAGAAGGCGGCTTGAAAGTCGGTAAGGACGTATTCTTGGTGTACTCTCCGGAGCGCGAAGACCCGGGTAACCCGAATTTTGAAACCCGTACCATTCCGAAAGTCATCGGCGGTCATACCCCTGCTTGTTTGGAAGTCGGTATCGCGCTGTACCAGCCCGCCATCGACAAAGTCGTACCGGTAAGCTCCACCAAAGCCGCCGAGCTGACCAAGCTTCTGGAAAACATCCACCGCGCCGTGAACATCGGCTTGGTGAACGAGATGAAAATCGTCGCCGACAAAATGGATGTCGATATTCACGAAGTCATCGCCGCTGCGGCAACCAAACCGTTCGGCTTCGTTGCCTACTATCCCGGCCCGGGCTTGGGCGGACACTGTATCCCCATCGACCCGTTCTACCTGACTTGGAAAGCGCGCGAATACGGCGTGAACACCCGCTTCATCGAGTTGGCAGGCGAAGTGAACTCCCACATGCCCGACTACGTTATCGGCAAAGTGGGACTGGCTTTGAACGAACACAACCGTTCCATCAAAGACAGCAAAATCTTGGTTTTGGGTATTGCCTACAAGAAAAATGTGGACGACATGCGCGAAAGCCCGTCTGTGGAAGTGATGGACCGCCTGCACAAATTAGGCGCAAACATCTCCTACTCTGACCCGCACGTGCTTGAGTTCCCATACATCCCCGGCCACCACTACTTCGACCTGAAGAGCGAGCCGCTGACACCGGAAACCGTAGCGAAATACGACTGCGTGGTTCTGACGACCGACCACGACAAGTTTGACTACGACATGATTGCCGAACACGCCAAACTGATTGTCGATACGCGCGGTAAATTCCCTGCGAAAAACCCGAAAGTCGTGAAGGCGTAAGCTCTTTGACGATTCAGGCAGACTGCTTGCCGACAAGCTTCGGCAGGCAGTCGGCTTTCTTAGGTCGTTTGTTTTCAGACGACCTAAGAAAGCTCTTATTTGCATGATGCGGCTGCGTTTTCAGGTCGTCTGAAAATCTTGGCTGCAACAAACCCCACCTATTTATGAATATAAAAAAAATACTCGGCTATGCCTTAGGCCCGATAGGCAGCGCGGCTTTCGGCATCCTCTCGCTTCCGCTGATTTCATGGTACTACCCTGCGGAAGACATCGGCCGTATCGTCTTACTGCAAACCATATCCGCTCTGACCATCCTGATTTTGGGGCTGGGTTTGGATCAGGCGTATATCCGCGAATACTACGCTGCAGAAGACAAAGCTGCGCTGTTCAAATCCTTCAGCCTGTCTCCGTTTGTTTTGAGTATTGTCGGGGTATTGCTGATACTTTTGTGGAATCCCTCTTGGTCGTCTGAAATCATTTTTGACTTGAACAATGCCAAACTGGGTATTCTGTTTTTGGTCTTCTTACTGACCACCCTGTTTACCCGCTTTTTCTCGCTTATCCTACGGATGCAGGAAAAGGCAATTGCTTTCTCGCTCAGCCAGCTGACACCGAAATTCCTGATTTTGGTTTTGGTTTTGCTCTTCATCCTAATCGGCATCCCCACCCACACCACCAGCTTGGTCTTTGCCTATACCGTTGCCCAAATACTGACCGTCGCCGTATTAATCTACCAAACCCGAACCGATTTGACCGCCGCCATCCGTTCGCCTTGGTCGGCAAAGCTGCACAAAATGGGGTTGCAATACGGACTACCTTTAGCCTTCGGCAATCTCGCCTACTGGGGACTGACTTCTATCGACCGTTTTGTTTTGAAAGAAATGGCAAGTTTGGAGCAACTGGGTATTTACTCGATGGCGGTCAGCTTCGGCGCTGTCGCCCTGATTTTCCAAAGCGTATTCTCAACCATATGGGCGCCATTGGTGTTCAAATGGGTTGAGGACAACACCAACCTCGACAAAATCGGCGGCATTACCCTGTCGATGACTGCGCTCATCAGCGCGATGGTTTGCTTTATCGGTATTTTTTCGCCGGTGGTCACTTGGATTCTTCCCGGGGAATATGCAGCGGTACAGTTTATTTTACTGTCGTGCATGATGTTTCCTTTGTTTTATACGCTGACGGAAGTGACCGGCATCGGCTTGAACGTCGTCAAAAAAACCTGGCTGATTACTGCAGTCAATATTGCGGCATTCCTGCTGAACTTCGGCCTGCTGTATTGGCTGGTTCCGCTCTTGGGCGCACGGGGCGCCGCAATGGCGAGTGCGACTTCTTTTTGGGTGTTTATGCTCATTAAGACCGAATTGTCTTCAAGGATGTGGCAGAAGCTGCCCTGCCGGAAAATTTATACCCACACCGCACTCTGCCTGATTTTGTGCCTGAGCTATACCTACTTCGGCAACACCGGAAACTATTACATTTTTGCTTTAATCTGGCTGGCAGGTTTGATTGCCCTGACTTTGAAATACAAAACGCAACTTTCTTCAGCTTTATCGGCAGTGAAAGGTCGTCTGAATAAAAAACATTCAACACAATAACAACCATATCGCGCGCAGTTTTGATTCTGTCGCCACAAAACGCTTACTCACCGAGAATCTTTGATTTTGTGCTCTGTCCGCAACCTATGCGGCTTGTACGCTGACACATCTGACACAGGTATTATCATGCATACATTAATCATTCCTTCTTGGTATCCATCCACTCCGGACGACGTCAACGGAATCTTCTTCCGCCTGCAGGCACAAGCCTTGCAAAGGTCCGGAGTCAAAGTGGGCGTTATCGCACCGATATTCCGTTCGTTCAGAACCCAGGCGAAAACTGCGTTCAACCCGAAAAATTACGGAATAAGGACCTACATCGACAAAGACGTACCGACTTATGTGTACGACAGCATGTTTTTCTTCCCGCGCATTCCGTATATCGACCGAAAACGGGAAATCGCCGCCAGTATGAAACTGTTCCGCCAATACGTTACAGACCACGGCATGCCCGACGTCCTGCACGCACACTGCGTCAACAGCGGCGGCATTATTGCTTACGAGATCCACAAAGCAACCGGCATCCCGTATGTCATCACCGAACACAGTACCACCTACGCCCGCAAACTCATCCGCGACTGGCAGCGCCCGCTGATGTATGAAGCTGCCCAAAACGCCGCCGGCCGCTTGGCCGTCAGCCGCGACTTTGCCGAACTACTGAAGGAAGAATATCAAGGATTGGAGTGGCAATATGTTCCCAATATCCTGTCCGCCAGCTTTGAAGCGCCGATAGACCTTGCCGACAAACCTGCCAACGAAGACTTCACCTTCTGCTCGGTCGCACACCTGCAACATAAAAAAGGCTACGACATCCTGCTGCCCGCCTTTGCCGAAGCAGTCAAAGCCTACCCGAACCTGAAGCTGAAAATCGGTGGGGGCGGCTACGAAGAATTCAAGTTGCACCGTTTGGCAAAAGATTTGGGTTTGGAAGACAACGTTATCTTTGAAGGTCGTCTGAAAAACGAAGAAGTCTTGGATTTGATGCATCACAGCGATGCTTTCGTATTGGCAAGCCGCCACGAAACTTTCGGCGTCGTGTTCATCGAGGCTTTGGCGCAAGGATTGCCTGTTATCGCGACGCGCTGTGGCGGTCCCGAGACTATCGTCAATCCATCCAATGGGCTTTTGGTTGACGTCGAAGACCAAAAATCGCTGACAGAGGCGCTTATCTCACTCTATCGAAACCGAAAAAAATACCTCCCGCGCCTGTTGCGCGAAAACTGTCTGAAAGAATTTGGAGAGCGTCCTGTTACCGAACAAATCATTTCTGCATATAATAAAGCTCTTGGAACGACCTAAATTTCAGGAAGCAACGTGAAAATTAAAAAACAAAACTTATACATTACTATGTTTTATACGATGGTTACCGCCTACATGTTGGGACCGATGCTGTCGTATAAACTGGGGATTCCGCGTATCGACAATCCGCTAACCCTCCTGCTGACGCCTGTCACCCTGCTGATTTTCTTCATTGAAAACAAAACGTTCAACAGCAAGGTAGGACTCATGCTGGTGGCTGTCGGACTGATGACCGGTTGGAGTGCCATCCACTTGCTCATCACGCCGATGGATTCGGTGAGGGTCATGGATAGCTTTTTCTTCCTGTCGGTTGCCGGTTTGTTTTACTTGCTGTATCTGATTTTGAGCCGACACGAAAACCCTTTGCGCTTCATACGCAGGCTGTTGATTTTCTTTTGCGCCTTTATCATTATTCCGCCCGTGATCGAAGTATTGACCGGCACACAGTTTGTCAACTCAAACGAAATTTTGGCGATTGAAGCAGGTATTATTAAAGGCTTTTTCTTCAACCCCAACAACTTGGGTACGACCGCCCTCTGCTTCGCCCCTGCCGTTTTGATATTTTTCAATATTGGCGTCAGCAAAAGAGAACATCTGTTCGGCTGGATTTTGTTTTTGAGTTTGGGTGCGATTATTTTTGCCAGTGCGTCACGCACGGCGACGATGTGTTACATCATTTTGTTCTTATTGAACCTGATTTACCGCAATAACGGACTGTTCTCCCTGCTGACCGTCGGCGTTGCAGGCGCGATTTTGTCGATGATTCCGAAGCAATACATTGCCGACTTTCTGCTTTCAATGAACAGCAACGTCTTTTTGGAAAACATTTCTTCCCGCCTGTATTTGTTCCTGTTCAATTTGGAGAGTGACAACTCGGTCGGCTACCGCCAAGAAATTTACAACTACTTCTGGAGCAATCCGCCGCTTTTGCTTTACGGCTACGGTCCTAAAAACTTTCAGGAATACTTCGGTGGGCATTTGAGCGACAGTCTTGGTTTTGAAAATCCGCACAGCTTCATCATCGAACTGTATTTGGGCTTCGGCATCATTTCCTTAATCGGCTTCATCTGCTACATCATTTGGTATGCAATGAACGTCTTTTTAAGCCAAAACCTGCGAAACAAACAAAAAGCCATCGGCTTGGCGGCAATCGGTCTGTTTATTTTGGCGGGTTTTATCCCGTCCACCATTTTGCGTATGCCCTTCATCTGGCTGCCCTGCTTTTTGATTTTCCTGTACAGCGTCCTGCCGCAGCGCAATACAGCGTATAACGCGTACCGATACACCCCTTGATAGAAAACACGTTATGAAAAAAATTGTTTTGACTACTTCCATGTCCGGCCTCGGCGGCACTGAAAACGCGACCTTCCGCTTAGGACGGTTGCTCAGGCAGCGTGGCCACGAGGTCGTCCTTGCCTCTTCCGATGGCCCGCTCATCAAAGAAGCCCAAGCCTTGGGTATCCAATGGCGTCCTATTGATTTTTATCAGGGCGGCATCTTGGGCTACATCAAGGGCATGTTCGCCTACATGAAGATGTTGAAACAGGAAAAACCCGACATCGTCCACTGCCAAATGGCACGTATCGTTCCCGCTTGTGCCATCACGGCGAAAATCTCTTCGCCGAAAACCAAAGTGTTCTACCACGCGCGCGGTTTGGAAGCGGAAACCTATCCGAAAATCGCCAAACTTTTCGACAAGCTGGGCGTATATATCATCGGCAACTGCAGACACGAACAGGAAAAACTCATCCGCCACGGCTTCCCTGCCAACCGCATCACCTACACCTACAATGCTTTGCACAAAACCGATTACGTTCCTGAAAAAACCGCCAAAGACTACGTCATGCTCGGTACGCTGTCGCGTTTGGATACCGTCCGCGCCGTGCATGTGATGCTGGACATCTTTAAGAAAATGGTTGACCGCAATATGCCCGTGCGCCTCAACGTGGCGGGCATAGGCGAAGAGATGGACAATCTGAAAGCGCAAGCGAAGCGTCTGGGCATAGACGACAAAGTCACCTTTCTCGGCGGCGTGCGCGATTTGACCGGCTATTTCAAAGACGTGGATATTTTGGTGAACACGCCGCACTGTATCGGCGACCACGGCGCAGGCGTCGGCAACAACATCCTTGAAGCCGGCCTCTACGACACGCCCGTCGTCACCTACAACATGGGCGGCATTTCCGAAATGGTCATTACCGGCGAAACCGGATACTGTTTCCCCTTCGGCGAAGACGAAGCCTTTATCGAAGCCGTCGATCAACTCATCAAGCAGCCCGAATTGCGCGAAAAAATGGGCAAAGCCCTGCATAAACACGTTGAGACCTTGTGTTCCGATGATGAAATCTATCGCACCACAATGGCCGCTTACGATATGTGAGGTCGTCTGAAAATATGAACATTACCATCGTCGCACCTTATTGTTCGCTGCCGTCCGAGCCGCATTTCAACCGCTTCTGGTATCTTGCCGAGCTGTTGTCGCAGTCTCATGACGTACTGCTGATTACCAGCAATTTCAAACACTACGACAAATCTTTCAGACGACCTGAAGATGCCGAATCTGCCTCGCAAGGTCGTCTGAAAGTCATGCTGCTGGAAGAGAGCGGCTACGGCAAAAACGTCTCGCTGGACCGAGTCAAAAGCCATCATGTGTTCGTCAAACATTTTGAGCAATGGCTGAACAACTGCCGTCCGGGCGAGCAAGACGTCGTCTTTTCCGCCTATCCGCTGATCGCCACCAACCTGCTTTTGGGCGAACACAAAGCGCGTTTGGGCTACAAGCTGATTATCGACGTGCAGGACGTATGGCCGGAGTCTTTCTCCTCGGTCGTGCCGTTTTTGAAAAAAATCCCGCACAATCTGCTCCCCTTCTCCTCCCGCGCCAACCGTGCCTACCGTTACGCCGACGCGCTGGTCGCCGTATCGCAGACCTACCTCGACCGCGCCAAAGAAGCCAATCCGAACGTGCCCGGCGAAGTCGTCTATATCGGCGCGGATTTTCCGAAACTCGATGCCGCGCCGGCAAAAGACTTCGGCGACGACAAAACCCGTTTCTTCTACTTGGGTACGCTCAGTTACAGCTATGACGTGGAAACCGTGTGCAAAGGCGTTCGGAAACTGTTGGACGACGGCGAAAATGTAGAGCTGCACATCATGGGCGGCGGCCCTGATTTGGACAGGCTCAAACAATACGCCTGCGAGGGCATCCGGTTTTACGGCTACATCCCCTACGCCGAAATGATGTCGGTCGCCAAAGGTTGTGACATCTCCGTCAACGCCATCCATTCCTACGCCATGCAGTCGATTACCAACAAACTTTCCGACTACATGGCATTGCAAAAACCGATTTTAAACAGCCAGGTCAACGACGAAGTTGCCGAAGTCCTCACCCTGCTGCCGCACGCGGACTACCGCTCCGGCGACGTGGACAGCTTCGTCCAAGCCGCCAAAGACATTCTGGCACGCAAAAACGACCCCGTTCAATCCGACGAAATCGTCCGCTGCTTCAAGCGCGACGTGGCGTATCAAAAAATCGTCAACCTGATTGAAAGATTAGCCCATGAGTAAATTCTTCAAACGCCTGTTTGACATTGTCGCCTCCGCCTCGGGACTGATTTTCCTCTCGCCCGTATTTTTGATTTTAATCTACCTCATCCGCAAAAACTTGGGCGAACCGGTATTCTTCACCCAAGAGCGGCCGGGCAAAGACGGCAAACCGTTCAAAATGATTAAATTCCGTTCCATGCGCGATGCAGTCGATAAAGACGGCAACCCACTGCCCGACAGCGAGCGGTTGACCCCTTTCGGCAAGAAACTGCGCGCGACGAGCTTGGACGAACTTCCTGAACTTTGGAACGTTCTAAAAGGAGATATGAGCTTGGTCGGTCCGCGACCGCTTTTGATGAGCTACCTGCCGCTTTACAACGAATTTCAAAACCGCCGCCACGAAATGAGACCGGGCGTAACGGGTTGGGCGCAGGTCAACGGGCGCAACGCGCTTTCGTGGGACGAAAAGTTCGCACACGATATTTGGTATATCGACCATTACAGTTTTTGGCTGGATATGAAAATCCTGTTTTTGACAGTCAAAAAAGTCTTTATCAAAGAAGGTATTTCGGCAGAGGGAGAAGCCACCATGCCCTATTTCACAGGAAATGACACTGATGCGAAAAAATAACGTACTTATCCTTTCCGCGGGAAGGCGCGTCGAATTGGTACAGGATTTTCAAACCGAAGCCGCCAAGTTTTCAGACGACGTCAAGATTTTGACGACGGATTTGGTGCCGCGTATGTCTTCCGCCTGCCACGTTTCAGACGGTTCGTTTGAAGTGCCGTTGATTAATGACGATTCGTATATCGACAGTATTTTCAAGCTGGCGGTACGCGAAAACATCGGTTTAATCATCCCCACCATAGACACCGAACTGCAAAAGCTGGCAGACGAACGCGAACGCTTCGAAGCGGCAGGTATCCACATCGTCGTTTCCGATTCGGACTTCATCGCGCAATGCCGCGACAAACGGAAAACCGCCGACCTGTTTGCCCGCTACGGCATACGCTCGCCCAAAATTTACGACCGCGAAAAATTGGTTTTCCCTTGCTTCGCCAAGCCTTACGACGGCAGCCGCGCCATCGGTGCCAAAAGAATCGACACACCTGCCTGCCTGACGCCTGAAATCGTGGACGACCCCAAACTGATGTTCTGCGAACTTATCGACATCGAAAACGAATTTGCCGAGTTTACCGTCGATATGTATTACGACCATGAAGGTCGTCTGAAATGCGCCATCCCGCGAAAACGCTTGGAAGTGCGCTCCGGCGAAGTCAGCAAAGGCGTTACCCGCAAAAACAGCCTCTACCAAACGCTGCTGGAAAAAATGGCGGTATTGGAAGGCGCGCGCGGCTGCATCACGGCGCAATTCTTCTGCAACGAAGAAACCGGCGAATTCTACGGCGTGGAAATCAACCCGCGCTTCGGCGGCGGCTTCCCACTGACGTATGCCGCAGGCGGCAATTATCCGGGCTGGCTGATGCGCGAATATCTCGGCGACGGAGAAATCCCGTTTTCAGACGACTGGGAAAACAACCTCATCATGCTGCGCTACGATGCCAAGGTCTTGGTTCATGAAAACGATTAATCCCGAAACCGCCGTCATTGTCTTCGACTTGGACGATACCCTGTATTCGGAATACGAATACAAGCTGTCCGGTATTCGTGCGGTCGTCGATACCGTTGTCGCCCTGTATCCCGATTGGAATTCAGACGACCTATGGCGCAGCATCGACCCCGACGGCAAAAACTGGCTGGACAAGTTGTGCCGCCACTGCGGTTTCAACGAATCGGAGAAACAGGTTCTTCTATGGCAATACAGGCTGCACCGCCCGACGCTGACGCCGTATGTCTCGCCGGATTTCCTGTACGAACTGACCGCGCCTTTCGCCGCACGCGCACTGATTACCGATGGCAGAAGCCTGACCCAACGTCTGAAACTGGAAGCCTTGGGGCTGTCTTCCCTGTTTGACGACATCCTCGTCTCCGAAGCCTGCGCTTCGGAAAAGCCAGACGGCAAACGCTTCCGCCATCTACAAGACAAATATGCCGAAAAGGCAGACTGCTTCATCTATATCGGCGACAACATTTCCAAAGACTTCATCACGCCGAACGCTTTAGGCTGGATAACCATAGGATTGCGTCCCTCCGGACAAAACATCCACCGCCATCAGCCTGAAAGTTTTAACACAGAATATCATCCCAACTTTTGGATTGACTCCCTTCAAGATTTAGCATCTTTGGGCAATTCAAGCATTTAAACATTACATAATCAAACGTACACTCACGATACTAAAAAGGACTATTTCATGACGAAAATATTATTCATGGGACGTAAACGGCTTTCCGCCAACCTACTCCGACTCTTATCCTCACAAGACGGCATCGAAATCGTCGGCGTTCTGACCGACAGCCACCTGCAAGGCTCGCCGACGACCGCCGCCGCCAAGGAATTGGGCTTGCCGCTCTACACTTTCGATACCGCCTTGGAAGCGATGAAGGAAGGTCGTCTGAAATACGATTTGGGCTTGTCCGTACTCTACTGGCGCAAACTACGCGACGAATTCCTGACTATCCCGCGCTTGGGTACGATCAACTTCCATCCTGCCCTGTTGCCCGAATACAAAGGCACGGGCGGCTACAACCTCGCCATCATGGACGAATTGTCCGAGTGGGGCAGCACCGCCCACTACGTCGATGCATCCATCGACACCGGCGAAATCATCGAAGTGGACCGTTTCCCCATTGACCCTGCCGCCGAAACCGCCCAATCGCTCGAACGCAAAACCATGCAGGCATTGGAGCCGTTCGCACAACGCATCATCGCCCGCGCCATCGAAGCGCAAGCCAAACTGCCGACCACGCCCAACATCGGCGGCCGCTACGTCAGCCGCGACGAGATGGAAGCCATGAAGCAAATCCGCGACGGCGACGATGTGGAGAAAAAAATCCGCGCGTTCTGGTTCCCGCCTTACGACGGTGCATACGTCGAAATCGACGGTCAAAAATACACCTTGATCAACCGCCAACTGCTGGAAGAAGTCGCCCCCAAAGACTCCACCAGCCTTTTCGCAGGAAAAGCCAATGCTTAACACATCCCTCTCCCCGTGGCCGAGCTTCACCCAAGAAGAAGCCGATGCCATTTCCAAAGTCCTGCTGTCCAACAAAGTCAACTACTGGACGGGTACCGAATGCCGCGAATTTGAAAAGGAATTCGCCGCCTTCGCCGGCACGCAATACGCCGTCGCCCTTTCCAACGGCACACTGGCGCTTGATGTCGCGCTTAAGGCAATGGGCATCGGCGCAGGCGACGACGTCATCGTTACCTCGCGCACCTTCCTCGCCTCCGCTTCCTGCATCGTTACCGCGGGCGCAAACCCCGTGTTTGCCGACGTGGATTTGAACAGCCAAAACATCAGTGCAGAAACCATCAAAGCGGCGCTGACGCCGAATACCAAAGCCATCATCGTCGTCCACCTTGCCGGTATGCCCGCCGAAATGGACGGCATCATGGATTTGGCAAAAGAACATGATTTGTGGGTTATCGAAGACTGCGCCCAAGCGCACGGCGCGAAATACAAAGGCAAATCCGTCGGTTCCATCGGACACGTCGGTGCATGGTCGTTCTGCCAAGACAAAATCATGACCACCGGCGGCGAAGGCGGCATGGTGACCACCAACGACAAAGAGCTGTGGAGCAAAATGTGGTCGTACAAAGACCACGGCAAAAGCTATGACGCCGTGTACCACCGCGAACACGCCCCCGGCTTCCGCTGGCTGCACGAAAGTTTCGGCACTAACTGGCGCATGATGGAAATGCAGGCAGTCATCGGCCGCATCCAGCTCAAACGTATGCCCGAATGGACGGCACGCCGCCAAGCGCACGCCGCCAAGCTGGCAGAAAGTTTGGGCAAGTTCGCCAGCATCCGTCTGATTAAAGTCGCCGACTACATCGAACACGCGCAATACAAGTTCTACGCCTTCGTCAAACCCGAACACCTCAAAGACGGCTGGACACGCGACCGCATCGTCAACGAACTGAACGCGCGCAAAGTCCCCTGTTATCAAGGCAGCTGCTCCGAAGTCTATTTGGAAAAAGCCTTCGACAACACACCATGGCGGCCCAAAGATCGGCTGAAAAACGCCGTCGAACTGGGCGACACCAGCCTGATGTTCTTGGTGCATCCGACACTGACCGACGGCGAAATCGCGTTCTGCAAAGAACACATCGAAGCTGTGTTGGCAGAAGCCACGGCATAAAGTAAAACCGCCGCGCCCGTATCATCGGGACGGCGGCGGTTTACCGCTTCAGCCGAATATAGTGGATTAACAAAAATCAGGACAAGGCAACGAAGCCGCAGACAGTATAGATAGTACGGCAAGGCGAGGCAACGCCGTACTGGTTTAAAGTTAATCCACTATAAAAAAGGGAATCGGCAAACAGCCGACACATACGGAAAACCAATGCTCCGTAGCAACAAACGTCTTTTCAGACGACCTTTGCATGACCGAGGTCGTCTGAAACCCACCCACAACATTATTCAGAACATACCAAAATGAATTTGGAAACCCTGTTATCCCTGCCCCGCAACGTCAAAAAAACCTTCTTCGTCATCCACGACGTTTTGATGATTTTTATCGCCTTTTGGTTTGCGCAAAGCCTCCGAGCCCAATACTCCGACGAATGGGCAAGTCTGGCAAACTGGCTGGCGTTCGGCTCGACCGCCATACTGACCATCGCCCTGTTCGTCAGACTGGGGCTGTACCGCGCCGTTACCCGCTTCGTCAGCACCCGTGTCCTGACCGCCGCCGCATTCGGCAGCCTGATTTCAGCCGTCTTGTTCTGCCTGACCACCTTGGTTTTCGAACGTAAGCTACACCTTGCCCTGCCTGTCGTTTATTTCTTGTTGCTGGTCGTCTGTATCACCAGTTCTCGCATGATTCTGCGCGCCATCCTGACCGACCGGCACAAAAAACAAATGGCGCCCGTCATCATTTACGGCGCAGGACAATCCGGCCGCCAACTGTTGGAAGCCATCAAACAGGTCAACGAATATTCCGCCGTCGCCTTTGTTGACGACAACCCCAAAATCCGCCGCACCGTCATCTACGACCTTACCGTCTATGGTCCTGACGACATCCAATCGCTCATCGACCGCTACGGCGTCGAAAAAATCCTGCTCGCCATCCCCAGCTCCACTCAGGAAGAACGCCGCCGCATCATCCAAAATCTGGAACAATACAAATGCGAAGTGCTGACCATTCCGGGCATGAAAGACTTGGTGGACGGTAAAATCAAAGTCAGCGCGCTGAAAAAAATCTCCGTCGTCGATTTGCTCGGCCGCGACCCGGTAGCCCCACGCCCCGAACTCATGGGCGCGGACATTACCGACAAAACCGTCATGGTGACGGGGGCGGGCGGTTCCATCGGCTCCGAACTCTGCCGCCAAATCTTGAAATGCCGCCCGTCCAAATTACTGCTGTTCGAATTGTCCGAGTTCTCCCTGTACAGCATAGACAAAGAATTGCGCGAAACTCAGGCAGCCGCCGGCAGTCAAATCGAAGTTGTGCCCCTGCTTGGTTCCGTACAAAACAAAGAACGCCTGATCAACATCATGACCGCGTACGGCGTTGAAACCGTCTATCACGCCGCCGCCTACAAACATGTCCCCATGGTCGAGTTCAACACTGTCGAAGGCATACGCAACAACGTCTTCGGTACGCTCTTGTGCGCCCAAGCCGCCGTCGAATCCGGCGTCAGCACCTTCGTGCTTATCTCAACCGACAAAGCCGTGCGCCCGACCAACACCATGGGCGCCAGCAAACGTATGGCGGAACTCTGCCTGCAGGCACTCGCCGCCGAACCCAACCAATATACCCGCTTCTGTATGGTACGCTTTGGCAACGTTTTAGGCTCCTCAGGCTCCGTCGTGCCGGTATTTGAAAAACAAATCGCCGAAGGCGGCCCCATCACTCTGACCCACCAAGACATCACCCGCTACTTCATGACCATCCCAGAAGCCGCCCAACTCGTCATTCAAGCGGGCGCAATGGGCAAAGGAGGCGACGTATTCGTGTTGGATATGGGCGAATCTGTTAAAATCATTGACTTAGCCAAACAAATGATTACGCTTAGCGGCCTGAAATTGAAAGATGCCCAACATCCCGACGGCGATATCGAAATTAAAATTACAGGACTGCGTCCGGGCGAAAAACTTTACGAAGAGTTGCTTATTGGAGACGAAGTACAAAAAACCACTCATCCCCGAATTATGACCGCCAGCGAAGTAATGCTGCCATGGGCGCAATTAAATGACATAATTATGCGTATGGACTTAGCGTGCTCAAATTCAGACCAACAAACCCTGCGCGCCCTGCTGCTCGAAGCCCCTGCCGGCTTTAATCCCAAAGACGATATTTGCGATTTGGTTTGGCAGCAGACACATTAAACACCCTACCGAAAAAGCAAAACATTCCACAAAAAGGTCGTCTGAAAGTTTTCAGACGACCCCGATAAGACTGACAAGGATACCGACATGAAAAAACAGCTTGCCCTCATCAGCCTGTCTCTGATGGCACTGACCGCCTGTAACAGCAACACCGTCATCCCCGGCTCCACCATCAACACACGCAACAAAACCATCGTTTACGAAAACGGCGAAACCGTCGCAGACACCAAATTCGACAAACGCGTCGCGATTTATCCGATTACCTTCGGTCTCGTTGAAAAAATGCGCAAACCGCCAGTGTTGTCACAAAACAACGGTGCGCTTGAGCGCAGCAAAGCCGCCTACCGCTACCACATCGGCAAAGGCGACGTATTGAACATCATGGTCTGGGCGCATAACGACCTCAATTCACCCGTACAACAAAGCAACCCGCAAACCAACCAAGTCAGCCGCGGCGCCTGGGTGGACGAAGGCGGCTACATCACCTATCCGCTGGTCGGCAAAATCCAAGCGCAAGGCAAAACCATAGACGAGCTGCAAAACATCCTGACAGGTCGTCTGAAACGTTATCTTAAAAATCCCCAAGTTACCATCAACGTAACCGAATTCCGCTCGCAACGCGTATCTGTTGCCGGGGCGGTCGGACAAGCCGGACAACTGCCGATTACCAACGTCCCCATGACCATCCTTGATGCCGTCAACCAAGCGGGCGGCGTGGCGCAAAATGCCGACACCCACCACATCAAATGGACGCACAACGGCGTTGACCGCACCATTTCCCTGCAAAGCATCATGCAGTACGGCGACATGTCGCAAAACCACCTCTTAAGCAACGGCGACATCGTTTACGTGCCGAACAACAGCAACAGCAAAGTGTACGTTATGGGCGAAGTCGGCCGCCAAGCCACCCTGCCTATCGGCAACCACGGTCTGAACCTCACTCAAGCCTTGGGTGAAACCGGCGGCATGAATCAAGCCTTGGCAGACGCAACCGGCGTATTCGTCATCCGCCGTGCGCCTGAAGATGCGGTCAAACCTATCCACATTTACCAACTCAACCTGAAAGACGCGACCGCTTACGCCTTGGGCAGCGACTTCGACCTGCGGCCGAACGACGTTGTTTATGTGACTGCCGCCCCGGTTACCCGTTGGAACCGCGTAGTGTCGCAATTAACCAGCTTCGTCAGCAACGTCAACGCTATCGACAGCACTTTCAAATAACCTGACGACGCCTGACAGCACCTGCTGTCAGGCAAAACGGCGGGTCAGTTATTTATCGTCTGATGACGTATAAAAAATCCTTTCAGTCCGACAAAATACCGACCGCAAACCGTTTTATAATGATTTGACCATACACAAGAAAAAAATATCGCTTCTCTTATGTTTCAAAATATTTTAGTAGTATGCATGGGCAATATCTGCCGCTCCCCGATAGCGGAGCGCATTTTGCAGAAGAAACTGCCCGGACTCCGCGTCAGCTCCGCCGGCATCAATGCATTGGCGGGGAAAGATGCCGACTTTCAAGCCATCAAAACAGCCCTTAAGCACGGCGTAGTCGTTGCCGGTCACACCGCCCGCCAGCTGACCCCTGAAATGTGCGATACAGCAGACCTGATTTTGGTGATGGAGCCGGCGCATATCGACATGGTTGCCGATATCCTGCCTTCCGCGCGCGGGAAAACCATCCTGCTCGCCCAATGGCTACCCAAGAAAAACATACCCGACCCGTTCAAACAAAGCAGCGAAATGTTTGAAGCCGTATTCCAACAAATACAAAGCGCAGCCGAAACTTGGGCTGAAAAATTGAACGGACCAACCCCGGCATAACATTCACTTTGCCGGATTCAATCAATTAAATCCAAACAGAAAGCCTACTGATGTATAAACAATATCCGTCATCAGCATACTCCAACAACGACGAAATCGATTTCGGTCAACAACTGCACAATCTGTGGCTGCACAAATCCAAAATCGCCACCGCATTGATTGCGGGCGGCTTGCTCGGTGCCGTTTTCAGCTTTGCATCCACACCCGTTTACCGTGCCGACGCGATGTTGGAAATCGAAACCAAACAAAACCAGATTCTGACCGAAATCAACAACATGCTTTCCAACGAGCCGGCGCCTTCCGAAGCCGAAATCGAATTGGTCCAATCCCGCATGGTCATAGGCAAAACCGTTGACGAGCTTCAGCTTGACCAAGAAGTCAAAGCCACCTACTTCCCGGTTTTCGGCAACATGGTTCACAACCTCAGCGGCAACGACGATCCGATTTTAAAAATCGGTACATTTACCGTGTCCGAAGAATGGATCAACAAACCTTTCAAACTGACCGTCAAAGACAGCAAAAGCTATATCCTGACGCTCCCGAACGGCACAGCCAAAGAAGGCCGCGTCGGCACTCCGTTGAAAATCAATAACGAAACCGTTCTGAAAGTCGACCAAATACTTGCCGAAACAGAGCAGAATTTCGAGTTGACCAAGTTTTCCAAACTCAGCGCCATCGAAAACATCAAAAACCAACTCTCGGTAATCAGCAAAGGCAAAACCAGCCCCATCATCAATCTTGCCTACACCGATGTTGATCCGAAAAAAACCAGCGCCGTCCTCAACAGCATCGCCGACAACTACGTCGCGCAAAACCGCGAACGCGACATTCAAGTCGCCTCCAGCGGTTTGGCGTTTATCAGCGAAGAATTGCCTCATCTGAAAGAGACTCTGCAAGAAGCAGAAAACAAACTCAATGCTTACCGCGAACGCGCCGGCTCGCTCGACATCCCGCTTGAATCCAAAGGTGCGCTTGAAAGCCTGACCAGCATCGAAACCCAAATCACCCTGCTCAAAACTGAAGAAGCAGGCTTGGCGGAACTATACACTCCGGAACACCCTTCCTATAAAGCCGTTTTGGACAAACTGGCTGTCCTCGAACGTGCCAAGAGCAAAATCAACCAGCAAATCGCCGGTCTACCCAACACCCAACAGGAAGTCATCCGCCTGACCCGCGACGTAGAAACCAACCAAGCGACCTACGTCCAACTCTTGGCGAAACAGCAAGAGCTCAACATCATGAAAGCCAGTGCGCAAGGCAACGTCCGTGTCGTCGACCATGCCTTCACACCGGAAAAACCGATCGCCCCGCGCAAAGCCGTTATTACCGCATTAAGCGCGCTTGCCGCAGGCGCGCTCGCCTCCATGTGGTTCATGCTGCAAGGTCGTATGCGCCGAGGCATCACGTCATCTGAAGAGATTGAAAGCCTCAATCTCGAAGTTGCTGCCCTTGTTCCCTACTCCAAAACCCAGCAAAAACGCGACCTGCTGAAACGCAAATTCAAGTCTCTGACCGGCCGCTCCAATTATCTGCTGGCAAACGAAGACGCCTCCGATGTCGCCGTCGAAGCCATCCGCGCCCTACGCACCAACATCTACTTCTCCATGCTGGATGCGCGCAACAATGTACTCATGATTACCGGCGCGGCTCCTGAAGCGGGTAAATCCTTTATTTCCGCCAACCTCGCCACTGTAATGGCACAATCAGGCAAACGCGTGTTGCTGATCGATACCGACATGCGTAAAGGCTATTTGGACCAACTGTTCAAACTGACACCCGAATACGGTCTGGCAGACATCCTTTCCGGCCATGCCTCCCCTGCCAAAGCCGTCTGCGAGACGCACATTGAAAACCTGCATCTCATCAGCAACGGCGGTTATCCTAAGAATCCGTCCGAGCTGCTGATGGACAGCCGTTTCACAGAACTGCTGACACACGCCCAAAAACGTTACGACTATGTAATCATCGACACCCCGCCTGTTCTCGCGGTTACCGATTCAACCATCGTTGGACAACATGCAGGTACGGTTCTGCTGGTCAGCCGCTACGGCAACACCACCACCAGAGAGCTTGAGATCAGCGCTGATCGTCTGCGTCAGAACAAGATCAATATCAAAGGCGTCATCCTAAACGGCATGAAGCGTGAAGCCAACAGTATGTATGACTACTACGCTTACCATTCCCCGCAGGATGGCAAGAAACCGGTTAAAAAAGAAACGCCGGAAAACAAAGCTTAAAGTCGAATAAGCCTTTCTTCTGCTAAAAAGGTCGTCTGAAACTTGAAAATCAAGTTTCAGACGACCTTTTGTCATCGCTTGCGACAGACGCGATAAAAATCACCCTCTTTGGTGCTTAAGCAAGAGAATGGCGTATTACTTTAAAGTCCACTCCCCTATTCGCCGTACAATATCCCCATCTCCTCAGCCTTCAGATTGTTGTAAACAAAAGACAACCCCTTTCCATCTTTACAATTGATTGAAGCCGATACCTCCAACAACTTCACACTGCTCCGACCACACCCCCTACCCATTGCCAACTACACCTAGTTCACTTCCAAATCAACAACAATTTATCTTATTGTTTATATTTGAATTTTACAACACACCCAAATATTCGCCCTACGACCTGACGTCCCTATCACAAATATCAAAAGAAAATATAACTCACTGTATTTATTCCATTTCCCACGATTGCAAATAACTAACGATATTCTCGTCATATTATTAACAATAAATTACAGAAAACAGTATAATAACCATCCCAGTCCGTTTTCCGATCTCACCTTATGACCGCAGTACCCGACTCTTCCCGTACGCTCTCTGTCAAGCCGGCAAACAGAATGACCGCCGACACAGTCAGCCCTGCACTGCTGCCCCAACAGACAGCAGGCAATCGGTACGCCGGTACTGCCTATCAAGTCAACAAAATCACCTACGCCTCCGGTCTGACGCGCTTAACCGCCGCGCCCCCCAAGTCTCAACCCAAACCTGTCGAGTTGACGCCCGAGGAAGAATTCTCGCTATTGCAAAACAACGAGCAACAAGGCATCCCGACCGCACACCATTTATCCGCATATGCCCGCTTGGGCGAAGCAGGAATGCTGGAAGCGCAGCACATTCTGATGCGCTTTTACCAAGAGCGAAACGAATCCCAAATGCGCTACTGGGCGCAGCTTGCTTTGGCGCAAAACTCCGCCGAAGCACAATACTGCCTTGCCTACCGCCACAGCCTGAAGCCTGATTTTGAAAGCGCGCTCAAGTTATACCGACAAGCGGCAGAACAAGGATTTGCCCCCGCACATTGGCAATTGGGGAAAATGTACTACCGCGGCATGGGCGTGAAAGCCGATACTGCTCAAGCCGAAAACCATTTACGGCAGGCAGCGGATGCAGGATTTATCGCTGCACAAGTCATGTTGGGCGACTTACTTGCTGCGCAAAATCAGACGGAATCCATGATTTGGTATCGGAAAGCTGCCACGAAAGGCAGTGGAGACGCCGCGGCCGCCTTGGCGCAACACAGTCTGACAGGCAAACTGATCGGACGAGACCCGCTCCAAGCCATGCGCCACACCCGTTTTGCTGCAGACCGCCGCCATCCGGAAGCTTTGCGCATTATGGGCGACCTCTACCGCTACGGACTCGGCGTCAAAGCCGACCCGCACGCAGCGCACGACTATTACCACCGTGCCGCGACACTCGGCAGCGCCACCGCCATCCAAAAGCTGCTCAGTGATGCCGCGCTGCATAATCCCCAGCAGTATGAACAAATCAGGGAAGCTGCCCTACTCTTCCAAAAAACGGAACAAACCTTCCGCGATGCCGAAGCATGTCATTACGGCATAGGAACAGCGGTGGATTACGACCGCGCCAGAAAACTGTATTTAGAAGCCGCCGAATTCCATCACAAAAATGCCGCCGCCACATTGGGCAAATTGTATTATTACGGACAAGGCGTTGAGGTCGATTTCCAATCTGCCGCCCATTGGTTTGAAATCGCGGCGGAACAAGGCCATACCGAAGCTCAATACTATTTGGCACGACTCTATTACCACGGGCAAGGCGTCTCCAGCCACATCCCTACCGCCTGTCGTTGGTTGCAGGCTGCCATTAGCGGCTGCTATGGAAATCCCGATGCCTTGCGTCCCCTACTGGCAAAATGGCAGAAGGAAGTAAGCCTTTAAACCCGACGGCATCCCGCTATAAAATCCAAACTTATATAGTGGATTAAATTTAAATCAGGACAAGGCGACGAAGCCGCAGACAGTACAGATAGTACGGAACCGATTCACTTGGTGCTTCAGCACCTTAGAGAATCGTTCTCTTTGAGCTAAGGCGAGGTAACGCCGTACTGGTTTAAAGTTAATCCACTATAAAACAAATGGCTCTAGACCAACAGAAATACTCTGTTAGACTAGAGCCAATCGTTTTCAGACGACCTTTCCCAGACAAATCAACATCAGGCAGCGAAACCATCCACCTTGCTGCATTATCTTATTCAAGGAAACCACATGCGCGCCGTTATTCAAAAAGTAAGCCATGCCCAAGTTGACGTCCTGAGCGAAGGACACCGCGAAACCAGCGGCAAAATCAGTCACGGCTTCTTGATTCTTTTAGGCATTACACACGATGACAACGAAACCGATGCCTCTTATATCGCCGACAAGATAGCCAATCTGCGCATTTTTGAAGATGAAGCCGGAAAATTAAATCTGTCGCTTAAAGACACGGGCGGATCCGTCTTGCTCGTTTCACAGTTCACCCTCTACGCTGATGCGCGCAGCGGCCGCCGTCCCTCTTTTTCCGCTGCCGCCCCTGCCCAACAGGCAGAATCCCTTTATCAACGCACTGCAGAATTATTACGCACCCACGGTCTGACGGTAGAAACCGGCCGCTTCCAAACCCATATGCAGGTTTCACTCTGCAACGACGGCCCCGTTACCCTGCTGCTGGATTCCAAAAAGCTGTTTTAAAACAAATACAATTAACCGCATGTTGACCAAAATTCAGATAAGCCAGCGAAGGCTCATGGCAAGAAATAACGCTGAGGTCGTCTGAAAAGCTTATTCACGGTTGCGCGCATGCCAGAAATAACGCCATACGAAACAAGGGAAGGCGAATATCAGGTAGAGGCAGATTACGGTAGCGTAAAACTCCCAGTCTTGATGCTGAACCGCGCCAGCGCGGGATTCGAGGATGTAGGCGAGGATAGCGGTCAGGATGAAGCCTGCCGCCAATTCGACGAGGTGATGCCCGAAATGTTTGCGCTTGAGCGGGAGTACGCCGAAAAATTTGGCGGTCACGAAGGGGGCATTGGCGAAGATGAGCGCCAATACCAAAAGAATGTACATGGATGCGGTCATGATGTATGTGTCTTTCTGTTTTCAGACGACCTCTTTGATTCAAAGGGTCGTCTGAAAAATAATGTTGGGACGGTGTATCTTAACAAAAACGGCAGCCTCTGACACGGCTGCCGTTTCGGTTCATCGCCTTACAAAGTGTTTTCCAAAGCTCTTGCGCACCAGTCAATCATCGTTTGCGGCATCACACCCCACAAAACCAGCAAAAACGCGTTGACGCTTAGGAAGAATTTGGCGGCGTAATTGCTGCCGACGGGCTGGTCATGGGCGGGTTCGTCGAAATACATGACTTTAACCACACGCAGGTAGTAGAACGCGCCGATTAAGGACATAACGACGGCGAAAACCGACAACCAAACGTGATGGAATTTCAGCAACACCATAATCACACCGAATTTGGCATAGAAACCCATCAGCGGCGGGATACCTGCCATAGAGAACATAACCAGCAGCATCAGGAAGGCAAACCAAGCATGACGTTGGTTCAAACCTGCCAAATCTTTGATTTCTTCACACTCGATATTGTCGTTGGACAATACCATCAATATGCCGAAGCCCGCAGCCGCCATCAACGCATAAGTAATGGCGTAATACAGACCTGCGGTAGCACCGATTGAGCCTGCCATAAACGCCAGCAGGATAAAGCCCATGTGCGACACAGTCGAATAGGCAAGCATACGTTTGATATTGGTCTGCATAATCGCGGCAAGATTACCGACCACAAGCGATGCGACGGCAAGAACGGCAAACATAGGCGCCCAGTATTGATGCACTTCGCCAAAGCCGGTCAGCAAAATACGGAAAGCAAACATCACAGCGGCAATTTTAGGCGCCGTACCGATAAACGCGGCGACGGATGTCGGCGCACCGTGGTACACGTCGGGCACCCACATATGAAACGGCACTGCGCCCAGTTTGAACGCCACCGCCACAACGATAAACACCAGCCCCAGTTTCAACAGCCACTCGTTGGCAATTTCGCTATAAGACGATGCCAAAACAGTGGCGAAGTCGAGCGAATGCGTCGCGCCGTACACCATCGAAATACCGTAGAGCAGCAGACCGGAAGCCAGCGCACCCAAGACGAAATATTTGAGCGCGGCTTCGGCGGAGCGTCCGGAATCCCGGCGCAGGGCAATCATGGCGTAAAGCGACAGCGACAAAAGTTCCAGACCGATATAGGCGGTCAGGAAATGCGCCGCGCTCACCATCACGCTCATGCCTAAGAGCGCAAACAGCGACAAAGTGTAAAACTCGCCTTTAAAAATACCGCGCGCCTGATTGTAGGGCTTGCTGTAAATAAACAGCCCGAAGGTCAGCCCGTACAGCACCAGCTTGGACAGGCGCGACATACCGTCGGCGACATACATTCCGTTAAATGCCAACACACTGCCCTGCTCCCACACTGCAAGCTGCGCACCTGTCACGACAATAATGGTGCCCAAGCTCATCAGATGGGTCAGATAGCGGTTTTCATCGCTAATCCACAAGTCCGCCAGCAACACCACCAACAGCAGCGCAAACAGCACGATTTCGGGCATGGCAGGCATTAAGTTCAAATCAATCAAGTTCATTCGCACACCTCAAATCTTGCTTTGCGCCACATGGGCAATCAAATCGTTTGCCGCCTGATGCACCACTTCGATAAACGCCTGCGGATACAGGCCCATACCCAATACCGCAACCGCCAAAATCGCCAGAATCGCAAATTCGCGGCAGTTGATGTCTTTCATATCGGCAACGTGCGGATTGCCGACCACGCCGAAAATCACGCGCTTATACATCCACAGCGTGTAAGACGCGCCGTAAATCAGCGTCAGCGCCGCCAGCGCGCCCACCCAGAAATTCACTTTGACCGCGCCCATAATCACCATAAACTCGCCCACGAAGCCCGAAGTCGCCGGCAGACCCGCATTCGCCATCGCAAACAGCATCATAAAAGCCGCAAACTTGGGCATCACGTTCACCACGCCGCCGTAATCGGCGATATTGCGCGTGTGCAGGCGGTCGTACATCACACCGATACACATAAACATCGCCGCCGACACGAAACCGTGCGAAATCATCTGGATGACCGCGCCTTTCAACGCCCAGTCGTTCAACTGGCCGTTAATGAATAAGAACATCCCCAAGGTAACGAAACCCATATGGCTGATGGACGAATACGCCACCAGTTTTTTCATATCGGTCTGCACCAGCGCAACCATGCCGATATACACCACCGCAATCAGGCTCAACACAATGATGACCGGCGCGAAATAGCGCGACGCATCGGGCAGAATCGGCAGAATGAAGCGCAAAAAGCCGTATGCGCCCAATTTCAGCGTAATCGCCGCCAATACCATCGAACCGCCCGTCGGCGCCTCAACGTGGGCATCCGGCAGCCAAGTGTGCACGGGGAACATCGGCACTTTCACCGCAAACGACAGGAAAAACGCCACAAACAAAAGCTGTTGCACGCCCAGCGGAATCTGTTTGATGTTTTGGAAATCCTCAATCGCAAAGCCGCCGACTTGGTAAGACAGGTACACAATCGCCACCAGCATCAGCAACGAACCCATCAGCGTATAGAGAAACAGCTTCACCGACGCATACACGCGGCGCGGACCACCCCACACACCGATAATCAGGTACAGCGGAATCAGCATACCCTCGAAGAACACATAAAACAGCAGGGCATCCCGCGCTGAAAACGCGCCGTTAATCAGGCCCGACATGATTAAAAACGCCGCCATATACTGCGCCGGACGCTTCTGAATCACTTCCCAACCCGCCAGCACCACCATCAGCGTGATAAACGCGTTCAGAATGACAAACAGCACCGAAATACCGTCCACCCCCAGCGAGTAATTGATTCGCAAAAGCGGAATCCACTCGTGGAACTCGGTAAACTGATAGCCGCCGCTCAAACGGTCGAAACCCGTAAACAAGGGCAGCGTTACCAAGAAACCGGCAAGCGCACCGATTAAAGCGAGCACGCGGGCAAGCGGCGCACGGCTGTCCGGCCCCGTCGCCAAAACCAGCACGCCTGCAGCGATGGGTATCCATATTGCCAAGCTGAGTAGGTAGTTGGAAAACATAGTGGTTAACCTGTGGTTAAAATAAAAATATAGTTGTGTGGGTTGGTTTTTCAGACGACGTTTTAAGAGGTCGTCTGAAAAAGATTGTTCAGGCTTCTGCTATTTGTTTCAAGCTAATTCTGCCGAATCTTCCAGCCGTAGGTCGGATTCTCGAATCCGACACGCTGTACTATTTTCTTTTTCATGTCGGATACAAGTATCCGACCTACAACTTGAATGGTTTTCTTTTTCAGACGACCTCAAACACTGCCGTCTTTCTCAATCACCAAAATCCGAGCTTCGCCGCACGGATGGGCAACGTGTTCCGTACCGATTCCTGCGTAGAAGATGTCGCCGCTTTTCAACCGAACGATGCGTTCTTCGCCGTTTTCTCGGTAGTGCATATCAACTTCGCCGTCCATCACGGCAAACACTTCCTCGCCGTCGTTGACGTGCCATTTGTAGGACTGGTCCGTCCAGTGCAGGCGCACGGTGGTGCCGTTCATATTGGCGATGTCGAGTGCGCCCCATGCGCGGGAAGCGGTAAATTCGGCGGAGCGGATGGTATGTGCGTCGGGCATTTTCGCGTCTCTTTGATTCTGTATCTAGATAAACCTGTCGATACAACTGTTTATTAAATCCCGTCGGCACGGTTGGTTTCCATCTCCAATTTAATGAACGCATCAATCATGCTGCGCCAAACTGCTTCGGCCACTTCGGGCGACAAACCGGCCTTTTCGGCATAGGCACGGCGCGAGGCAATCACTTGCGCCACCCGTTCGGGCGCGGAAACCGCCTGCACATCGTTTTTAGGTTTCAGACGGCCTGCCTGCCGTACCAGCTTCTGCCGGCGGGCGAGCAATTCTATTAATTCCTTGTCCAAACCGTCGATGGCTTCGCGGACTTTGTCTAGGGTTTGCGGTAATTTGTATTCAACCATTGTTTCTCGTGTTTTCTTTTTCAGACGGCCTAAACGTCGTCTGAAAATCTCATTTTTACCTGCACAATCCCGATATGCCGTAAGTCGGATTCTCGAATCCGACACGCTGTACTATTTTCTTTTTCATGTCGGATACAAGTATCCGACCTACAACTTGAATGGTTCTTTTCAGACGACCTCTAAACCGACTACGGACAGGTCGTCTGAAACTCTGCCTTTATCTGAACAATCCCCAGAAAGTCATGCCGAGCAATACCAATACACCGAATACCATAGCAGCGGCATAGGTATAGATGAAGCCGGTTTGGACTTTGCGTACCTGCGCGGCAATCGCGCCGACCAGTTTGGCGGAGCCGTTGACGATACCGTTGTCGATAATGGCGGTATCGCCGACTTTCCAGAAGAAAGTACCCAATGCGCGCGTGCCTTTGGCGAAAACATTGAAATACAGGGCGTCGAGGTAGTATTTGTTTTCAAACAAAACGTAAACCGGACGGAACGCCTGTGCAATTTTCGCAGGCAGGTGCGGCAGTTTGACGTACAAGAGCCATGCGCTCAATACGCCTGCGATAGCAAGGTAGAGTACAGGCGAATGCAGGCTGTGCGACACCATTGCCAATGCGCCGTGGAACTCTTCCTTCATGATGTGCATGGTCGGATGCGCGTCGGCGTTGACGAAAATCACGTCTTTGAAGAAATCGCCGTAAAGCATAGGCTCGATGGCAACATAGCCGATGATGACGGACGGAATGGCAAGCAGAATTAGCGGCAGGGTAACGACCAACGGGCTTTCATGCGGATTGTCGTTTTTGCCCAAGCCGTGATGCTCTTCACCATGATGATCGTCATGATGTTCAGGCAGGCTGCGCCATTTCTCTTCGCCGTGGAACACCATAAAGTATTGGCGGAATGCGTAGAACGCAGTAACGAACACGCTGGCGAGGACGGCGAAATAGGCAAATCCGCTGCCCGGCAGGGTGCTGTATTTCGCTGCTTCGATAATCGAATCTTTGGAGTAGAAGCCGGAGAAGAACGGCGTACCGATCAGCGACAAGTTACCGATCAGCATAGTTAACCAAGTAATCGGCATGTATTTTTTCAGATTGCCCATGTGGCGCATGTCTTGGTCGTGGTGCATACCAATAATTGCGCTACCCGCCGCCAAGAACAGCAAGGCTTTAAAAAAGGCGTGGGTCATGACGTGGAACATCGCCACGGAATAGGCGGACGCGCCCAGAGCCACGGTCATGTAGCCCAGTTGCGACAGGGTGGAATACGCAACCACGCGCTTGATGTCGTTTTGAATCACGCCCAAGAAGCCCATAAACAGGGCGGTAATCGCGCCAATCACCATAATGACCGACAGCGCGGTGCTGCTCATTTCGTAAATCGGCGACATGCGCGATACCATGAACAGACCCGCCGTAACCATCGTCGCGGCGTGAATCAATGCAGAAATCGGGGTCGGGCCTTCCATCGAATCGGGCAGCCAGACATGCAGCGGGAACTGCGCCGATTTACCCATCGCGCCCACAAACAACAGCAGGCAGGTTACGGTAATCAAAGACCATTCCACACCGGGGAAAAGCTGGATGGTGGCATTTTGTACGTTGGGCAGATAGGCGAATACGTCCTGGTAGCGCAGGCTGCCACCGAAATAGGCAAGTACCAAACCGATACCGAGCAAAAAGCCGAAGTCGCCGACACGGTTGATCAAAAAGGCTTTCAGATTGGCAAAAATCGCGCTCGGACGTTTGAAATAGAAACCGATCAAGAGATACGACACCAAACCCACCGCTTCCCAACCGAAGAAGAGCTGAATGAAGTTGTTGCTCATAATCAGCATCAACATGCTGAATGTAAACAAAGAAATATAGCTGAAGAAGCGTTGGTAGCCGACTTTTTCATCGTGCATATAGCCGATGGTGTAGATATGCACCATCAACGACACGCCCGTTACCACGACCATCATCATCGCCGTCATCGTATCGACCAAGAAGCCGACGGAAAAATCCAAACCGCCCATCGTCAGCCAGGTATAGACATTCTCGTCAAACTTGGCGCGGCTGCCGTCGATAAAGCCCCACAGCACATAAGCCGACAGCACGGCGGACACCGCCACGCCGAGTATCGTAACCGTATGCGCGCCGGCACGTCCGATTTTATTGCCGAACAAACCCGCAATCAGCGAGCCTGCCAAAGGCACGAGGGCAATGATGAGATATAAAGTCATGTCGTTCATTTTGGATGAACCTTTTTGATTTTAGGAGTTTTCTAAACTTCAGACTGCCCGAAAGGTTTTTTAGATTGGCTTGCCAATTCGACACTTTCAAGCTGTCTTCGTATCTTTATTAATGGGTTTTCAACTTCAACCCATACTGCACGCTACATACTCAAATCTGATAAAGCTGTCCTTCAAGACAATGGGCTTTAATCGGTCATGTTATTTTTTTCGTCGGGGTTAGCCCAACCTACCGCATCAGGTCGCCTGAAACAGTCTGAAATCGCTTTTCAGACGCCCCCTACTCTTCCAAATTTCCCATCAGTTTTTGTCTAACGGTAATCGTTACATACTTCTATTTTCAGAGAACGCCAAATTTTTTTTGGGCTCCAACCCTCTCTTTTAATGAAAAACTGGTCATCAGCATAACCCAACATATCTATCTCTTTGCCATTTTGTGAAAAGCTATAAAACTCATGACTCGGGTCGCCAAAATCATCTTTATATTTAGCCAACTTCATGCCGTTATCCAAATATATTTTTTGTTTGACCAGTCGGTAAGTACCACGTCGTACCTTTCCAGGCTTATCATCGCTCTGCATGCAATATTGACGATTTGGAAATAAGGCAACAGTCACAATTTTTGCATTTCCCTGTCCAAAATATGGGGTCATATATAACCCTGCCGGACGGCTACTTTTAGCCAGCGCAACACTAGAAGAGCAAGCAATCAAGAAAGCTAATAAACCTAGCTTGGCATAATTCGATATATTTCTCATTTTTTATATTTATTGGCGACCATACACTTATAAACATATTGGGAAGGGGATCTGCATTTTTCAGACGACCCCTGTCTCCCTAACCTTTCAACTCGTCCAAATCGGCAACATTAATCGTTTGTCGGTTGCGGTACACCAGCACCATAATCGCCAAACCGATGGCGGATTCGGCAGCAGCGACAGTCAATACGAAGAATACGAAAATCTGTCCGGCGGTATCGCCCAGATGCTGCGAGAAGGCGATAAAGTTGAAGTTCACCGCCAAGAGCATCAGCTCGATCGACATCAGTAAGACCAGCACGTTTTTGCGGTTCATAAAAATGCCCATCGCGCTGATACCGAACAGGAGCGCGCCCAATACCAAATAATGCGTCAAGGTAATCATGCTTTGCCCTCCTCTTTCGGCTTGAGGTCGTCTGAAACTTCGTTTTCTTCGAGAGATTCGGTTTGCGGTTTCACGGCTTCCATTTTCACCAAGCGCATACGACCTTGGTCGGCGCGTACTTTAACTTGGTCGGCAGGATCCATGCGTTTTGGATTGATGGTTTTGCGGTGAACCAGCGCAATCGCCGCCACCATACCCAACAGCAGCAATACCGCCGCCAATTCAAACGGCAACAGGTATTCGGTATAAATACGACTGCCCAAATCGCGGATGTTGTTGTAATCCGCAGGAATGTCTTTCATCAAACCAAACGCGGCAAGGTCGGTTTTCGGGTTGACCAAAATCAGAATCAGGACAACTGCTAACAACGTACCGACCACACCGGCAACAGGCGCATGACGCCAGAAACCGGCGCGCATTTCCTCGATGTCGATGTTCAGCATCATCACGACGAACAGGAACAACACCATCACGGCGCCGACATACACAACCACCAGCGTAACGCCCAAAAACTCTGCCTGCATCAGCATCCAAATCATCGCGCTCACGCAGAAGGTCAGCACCAGATGCAAAGCAGCATGGACAGGGTTTTTCGCAGTAACGGTACGCAGCGCGCCGTATAGGACGATGGCGGCAAGGATATAGAACAGAATCGCGGAAAAAGTCATTCGTCTGCTCCTTAGCGGTATGGCGCGTCAGCGGCTTTGCGTTTGGCGATTTCGGCTTCGTATTTGTCGCCGATTGCCAAGAGGATCGGCTTGGTCATGTGCAAGTCGCCTTTTTTCTCACCGTGGTATTCAAAAATATGCGTTTCCACAATCGCATCGGTCGGACAGGCCTCTTCGCAGAAGCCGCAGAAGATGCACTTGGTCAGGTCAATGTCGTAACGCTTGGTTCGGCGCGTGCCGTCTTCGCGTTCTTCCGATTCGATGTTGATCGCCATTGCGGGGCAAACGGCTTCACACAATTTACATGCGATGCAGCGTTCCTCGCCGTTTGGGTAACGGCGTTGCGCGTGCAGACCGCGGAAACGCACCGACTGCGGCGTTTTCTCTTCGGGGAAATAAATCGTGTCTTTGCGGGCGAAAAAGTTTTTGAGCGTTACGCCCATGCCTTTTACCAACTCGCCCAGAAGAAAGGTTTTTACTAAGTTAGCCATATTATTCAACCCCTTATCTCAGGGAATATTTTGAGGGCTTTAAGCCGTCTGAAACTGGTTATTTTAAAAACGAAACGTTGAAATTTGTTTCGCCGCGCTCATCTTCACGCATACGCACATTGTAATGATGCACCTGACCGCAGGCCTGTACCGTCCACACTTCCTCGGACTGCATACGTCCTTTCACACGTTTGACATCGCTGATTTTTGCATCGATGGCTTTGATGTTTTGGCATAAGAAAGCGGCACTTTCCCATTGCTTGATCACCTTCGCGACATCATTGCGCAAAACATTGTCACCGCCGAACGTGGCACTTTGACCGCCGTATTGGATACCGCCGACAAGCGCACATGATGCCAAGATGGCGGAACACAACATTGCTGCATATCTCTTCATTTGCTTCATCCTTTCAAAAGCCGCATCTGAATCAACGTTTTCAGACGACCTATTTCCACAAATTCAGCGGCGAAATCATCCACAGACCCAAAATCACGATGTAGGCGAAGCCGATGGGAATCAGCACTTTCCAGCCCAAGCGCATGATTTGGTCGTAGCGGTAACGCGGGAAGGTTGCACGTATCCACAAATACCAGTACAGCACAGCCGCCATTTTCATGAACATCCAAAATGCGGAAGGCGTGCCGATAAAGCCCCAACTTTGCGGAAATGGAGACAGCCAGCCGCCGAGGAACATCAGCGAGGTCAGCGCGGCAATCAGAATCATGAAAATGTATTCGGCAAGGAAGAACAGCGCGAACGCAAAGCCGGAATATTCGACGTGGTGTCCGGCAACGATTTCGGACTCGCCCTCTGCCACGTCAAACGGTGCGCGGTTGGTTTCGGCAACGGCGGAAATCAGATAGACGATGAAGATTGGGAACAGCGGCAGCCAGTTCCAAGAGAACACCGAACCGCCCGCAATACCCTTGGCTTGTGCGGCAACGATGTCGGAGAAGTTCATGCTGCCCGACACCATCACGACGCACACCAGCGCGGCGCTCATGGCGATTTCGTAGGAGATGCTTTGCGCGGAAGCACGCATTGCGCCCAAGAACGAATATTTGGAGTTGGAAGCCCAGCCCGCGATGATCACGCCGTAAACCGACAGCGAGGTAATCATCAGGATGTACAAAAGGCCGATATTGATATTGGTCAGCACCCATTCTTCGTTGAACGGAATCACTGCCCACGCCGCGAAAGACGGGGCGAGCGACATAATTGGGCCGATGTAGAACAGGGCTTTGTTTGACAGCTTCGGACGGGTAACTTCTTTAAACAAGAGTTTGAACACGTCGGCAAACGGCTGAATCAGACCCCACGGACCGGTTACGTTCGGGCCGACGCGAAGCTGCATGAAGCCGATGACTTTACGTTCGAAATACGTCAGGTAGGCGACGGTCAGAATCAGCGGAATCAGGATAATCACGATTTTGACGATGACGGATACCACCAAGCCCACGGTGATGCCCAAATCGCCCAGACCGAGCGTTGCGGCAAAGAGGTTTTGGAACCATTCCTGCATAATCAAGCTCCTGCCAGTTCAATAGTATCCATCAACGCACCCAGCGCGGCATTTTCGGTATGCAGCGGCAGATGCACCACGTTTTCAGGCAGTCCGGCATCGGCTTTGACCATCACGGACACGCCTGCGCCGTTTTGTTTGGCAACAGCGTTTTGTCCGTCTTGCAAACCTAAGCGCGCCAAAGTGTTCGGATTCACACGCGCGGCAGGCACGGCGGCATGGCTGGTCGCCTGCAACGGCGCGGAACGGCGCACGATGGCATCGGTGTGATAGATGCCGACCCCGCCCACACGCACAAGGCGGTTTGAGGTCGTCTGAAAATCTTTTTGAATCGAAGCGACGCGGTTGTTCAGTTTGGACGGCAGGCTTTCCACGTCCAACGCGTCTTTCAGAATCGCGGCGGTATCGTGGTATTCAAAGCCTTGCAGGTCAAACAGGTTGCCCAATACGCGCAACACTTTCCACAGCGGACGCGAATCGCCGAAGCCCTGAACGACACCGTGGAAGGATTGCAGACGGCCTTCCATATTGATGAAGCTGCCCGATGTTTCGGTAAACGGCGCAATCGGCAGCAATACGTCGCACACGTCCAGCAGCGTTTCGCTGACAAACGGTGTAAACGCCATCACGCTTTTTGCCTGTTTCAACGCGGCTACGGCTTTTGCACCGTCCGCCGTATCGATTTCCGGCTCGACGTTGAGCAGCAAAACCGCCTGTTTCGGCGCATTTGCCATTTCGGCAACGCTCTCGCCGGAGTTCACGCCCAAAACGTCCGCACCGACGCTGTTGGCAGCTTGCGGCAGAATGCCCAGTACCGCGCCGGTCGCGTCCGCCAGCTCTTGCGCGGCGGCGTAAATTGCGGCGTAATCGGGATGGTTTTGCACTTCCGCACCCAAAATCACCGCTGCTTTTTCAGCGTTTTTCAGGCTCGCGGTAATCGCGTGTTCCGCATCGGCAGACAGGTTTTTCAGACGACCTGCCCACTCGTCGGGATGTGCGGCTTCCTGAGACAGAAGCGGCATAAACAATTCTTCTTTACTGCTGGCCAATACGCTCAAAGCCATGCGGTCTTTAGCGGCGCGGCGCAGGCGGGCGGTCAGAAGCGGCTGTTCTTTGCGCAGGTTTGCGCCGACCACCAGTACAGCTTCGTTGTCCGCCAGCGATTCGATACTTTGTCCCAACCATTGCGCTCCATTGAGGTCGTCTGAAAGACGTTTGTCCTGTTGGCGCAGGCGGGTGGCGAAGTTTTTAACACCCAAGCCGTCGGCGAGTTTCTTCGCCAGATACAGTTCTTCAACCGTATTCATCGGGTTCGCCCAAATGCCGACTTGGTTTTGGTTGCCGTCTTTGGCGATACATTCAATCGCGCTGCGGACATATTCCAACGCGGTTTTCCAATCCACGTCCATCCACTCGCCGCCCTGTTTGATTTTCGGATTTTTCAGACGACTTTCGTGATACAGACCTTCATAGGCGAAACGGTCGCGGTCGGACAGCCAGCATTCGTTAATCGCTTCGTTTTCCAGCGGCAGCACGCGGCGGACAGTATGGTCTTTGGTCTGCACAATCAGGTTGCTGCCCAAAGCGTCATGGGCGGAAACGGATTTGCGGCGGTTCAATTCCCAAGTACGCGCATTGAAGCGGAACGGTTTGCTGGTCAGCGCGCCGACGGGGCACAAATCGATGACGTTGCCCGACAGCTCGGTTTCCACCGCTTTGCCAATGAAAGGCATAATTTCGGAGTGTTCGCCGCGATTCGCCATCGCAATTTCCTGCAAGCCGGCGATTTCTTCGGTGAAACGCACGCAGCGGGTACAGTGGATGCAGCGGCTCATTTCCTCGGCGGAAACCAAAGGCCCCATGTCTTTGCCGACGACGGAACGTTTTTCTTCGGTGTAGCGGCTGGTGGTTTTACCGTAGCCCACCGCCAAATCCTGCAACTGGCACTCGCCGCCTTGGTCGCAGGTCGGACAGTCGAGCGGATGGTTGATGAGCAAAAACTCCATCACACCTTCCTGCGCCTCGCGGGCTTTTGCCGAATGCGTACGCACAATCATGCCGTCCGTTACCGGCGTGGCGCAGGCGGGCAGCGGTTTGGGGGCTTTTTCCACGTCCACCAGACACATACGGCAGTTGGCGGCGATGGAGAGCTTTTTGTGGTAACAGAAATGCGGAATATAAGTACCGAGCTTGTGCGCGGCCTCAATCACCGTCGCGCCCTGCTCCACAGATACCTGTTTGCCGTCGATTTCGATTTGTAACATGGTTCGTTCCTAGTTACGGGTATTTGATAAATAATCTTTTATGGAGGTCGTCTGAAAAATGGGTTTCAGACGGCCTTTTGAATTTGCGTTCCGCTCTATGACCGTCATTTTCAGACGACCATCTAAGTGTAGTTGGCAGTTACGTTTATCCCACTTTGCCGTCATTCCCGCGCAGGCGGGAATCCATCTTTTGAATTTCAGCAACTGCTTTTCAAACATCGGTTTCTTAACTTTATACGCTGATTCCCGCCGTAGCCTATTCTCGCGTAGGCGGGGGCTGGAATGACGAATGTTGTTAAAGTTTTAGAAATAAAAAACTAAACAAACAACACACCCGATAAATCCAACCATTCGGGATTTTGTTCTTCAATCAGTTTAATCTTCCATTCACGTCGCCATTTTTTCATTGTTTTTTCTTTGGCAACTGCTTCAGGCATATTCTCAAAAAACTCATACCAAACCAAATCATGCACATCATATCGGGCAGTAAAGCCATCAACATTGACATGGTTTTTGTGCTGCCAAACCCTTTCCGGCAAATTCATGGTAACACCGATATAGAGTGTTCCGTTTTTACCGTTTGCCAAAATATATACGGCAGGTTGCCTAGCAAGCGGATGGTTTCGCATTTATTGTTTCCTGCAATATAAACAACTTTTTTCAATATCATTTACAGATGTTTTCATCTGAAAACATCTGCCCACTCCCGCCGTCATTCCCGCGTAGGCGGGAATCCATTTTTTGAATTTCGGCAACTGCTTTTCAAATATCGGGTTCTGTAAATTCCACTATGGATTCCCGCCTACGCGGGAATGACGGCGATGTGTTTTTCAGACGACCTTAGGATTGTTTATATTTTTCCCAAATTTTCTTTTTCTCATTGCGGTACCAATACCCCCAGCTTTTCTGTTCTCCATTTAATTCTTTTGCCAATATCCAAAACCCTTTACCAGGTTCCCCAGTTTTCTGTGAGACCACCAAAGCACTTAACATAAAACCGTGTGCATCATATGTTGACCGACTCATCTCATCAAGGAAATTGCTCATGGCATCACCGTATGCAGGAATATCAATTGTTTTAATAGCCAATGCCAAATTTCCATAAGTGATGTCATTGCCTAGTTTCGCAACTTTCTCAATCAAATATTTCTTTGCTTCTAGTTTAGCTGCTTCCCAATCATCACAAGGGTAGCCAAAATAATTCCTTTCTGCCATTACCACCCTCCCCACTTATGTTCTTTAATCGGTCCGCCGTGTTCAATGTAATGCACAAACTCCTCACGGAAATGCTTGGTAAAACTGCGAACGGGGAAGACGGCGGCGTCGGCGAGGGCGCAGATGGTGCGGCCTGCCATTTGGTTGCCGACGGAATCCAGCAAATCCAAGTCTTCCATGCGGCCCTTGCCTTCTACGATGCGGTGGACGATGCGGTAGAGCCAGCCGGTGCCTTCGCGGCAGGGGGTGCATTGGCCGCAGGATTCGTCGTAGTAAAAATAGCTTAATCGCTCAAGGGCTTTGACCATGCACACGTCTTCGTCCATCACGATAATCGCGCCGGAACCGAGCATCGAGCCGGCTTTGGAAATCGAGTCGTAGTCCATATTGGTCTGCATCATGATGTCGGCAGGCAATACGGGCGAGGACGAACCGCCGGGGATAACGGCTTTGAGTTTTTTGCCGCCGCGCATACCACCCGCCATTTTCAGGATTTCGGCAAACGGCGTGCCTAACGGCACTTCATAATTACCCGGACGTTCGACGTGGCCGGAGATGCAGAACAGTTTGGTACCGCCGGCATTCGGAATGCCTTTGTCGGCAAACGTCTGACCGCCGTCGCGGACGATAAACGGTACGGAGGCAAAGGTTTCGGTATTGTTGATGGTGGTCGGTTTGCCGTACAGGCCAAACGAGGCAGGGAACGGCGGTTTGAAACGCGGCTGGCCTTTTTTGCCTTCCAGCGATTCGAGCAATGCGGTTTCTTCGCCGCAAATGTATGCGCCGTAGCCGTGGTGGGCGAAGAGTTCGAATTCAAAATCCGAACCCAAAATATTTTTACCCAAAAAGCCTGCGGCGCGCGCTTGGTCGAGTGCGGCTTCAAAACGTTGATAACCTTCGAAAATTTCGCCGTGAATGTAGTTGTAGCCCGCTTTCGCGCCCATCGCGTAACCGGCGATAATCATGCCTTCAATCAGGGCATGGGGGTTGAACATGATGATGTCGCGGTCTTTGAACGTACCCGGTTCGCCTTCGTCGGTGTTGCAGACGACGTATTTTTCGCCGGGGAAGGAACGGGGCATAAAGCTCCATTTCAAGCCGGTCGGAAAGCCCGCACCGCCGCGCCCGCGCAGACCGGAAGTTTTGACTTCGTCAATCACGTCGGTTTGCGAGATGTTTTCGGACAGGATTCTACGCAGCGCGCTGTAACCGCCGCGTTTGACGTATTCGTCCAATGTCCAGCAGTCGGGATTGGCGGTATCCACTTGGTCAAAAATCACGCCTGATTGGTAAATAGCCATTTTTGGTGTGCCTGTTCGTTTTCGTATCGGTTGCGGCCGCTGTTTCAGACGGCCTGAATGTATTTTGTATTGGTTCCCAACCTACTTCGCTAAATTTTCTCCAAAAAATTCAGCATGTCCATTTTCTTTAATTCGTTACTATACGCTGCATATAATGGGTGTCGAGGCTGTCCGCTCTTTAAAAACTCCCCAATTCTTAACCAATTTACAGGGTACTGTTTTAAGTTTTCGTAAAGCTGTTTTAAGCAGTCGGAGAAATACGCTCTAGAATAAAATAAACCACCCCAAGCCAACAAAATATCACTAGTTACTTGTTGTGAAATCAATTTAGAAATGATTTCAACATTTTTTTGTATAATTTCTTTACTAGCTTCTTGCGGTAAATCATTAGGATTCGTTGCTCTTTGTGGATACAAATTAAACATTACAAAACTTGTATATCCATTTTCCTCAGCAAAACCCATGATTTTTCTAATTGTAGGATCAGGTTCTTTGTCATCTGCAGTACTAGGATTAATACCAAAAACAAAAAGCGTTTTTTCAGATATAGAGCCTAATGCAAAACGATATTTATTTAATTCATCTGTTTCATAAATATCTATTATGTATTCCATACCATATCCCTTTTTCAGACGGCCTTTTATTTCAGTTCGGCCAGTTTCTTCTCAATCGCCTCTTCAGTCATAAAGCTGCACATACTGTGGTTGTTTACCAGCATAACCGGAGCGTCGCCGCATGCACCCATGCATTCGCCTTCGACGAGGGTGAATTTTCCGTCGGGCGTGGTTTCGCCGTAGCCGATACCGAGTTTTTTCTTCAGGTATTCGCCGGTATCCATGCCGCCACGCAGGGCGCAGGGAAGGTTGGTGCAGACAGTCAGTTTGTATTTGCCGACCGGCTCGAGGTCGTACATATTGTAGAAAGTGGCGACTTCGTATGCCTGCGCCGGCGTGATGCCGATGTAGTCGGCAACAAAGGCGATGGTTTCGGGGGCGAGCCAGCCTTTTTCGGTTTGGGCGATACGCAACGCGCCCATGATGGCTGAACGGCGTTGGTCGGCGGGATATTTCGCCAACTCAATGTCGATTTGTTTTAAGGATTCTGCGGATAACATTATCGGTCAACCTCCCCGAATACGATGTCCTGCGTACCGATAATGGCAACAACGTCGGCGAGCATGTGGCCTTTTGCCATTTCGTCCATGCCTTGCAGGTGGGCGAAGCCGGGTGCGCGGATTTTCAGGCGGTAGGGTTTGTTTGCGCCGTCTGAAATGATGTAAACGCCGAACTCGCCTTTCGGATGTTCGACAGCGGTGTAGGTCTCGCCCTCGGGAACGTGCATACCCTCGGTGAAGAGTTTGAAATGGTGAATCAGGTCTTCCATGCCTGTTTTCATTTCGGTACGTTTGGGCGGAGCGAATTTGTGGTTTGTGGTGATGACCGGGCCGGGATTGACACGCAGCCAGTCGGCACATTGTTTGATGATGCGTACGGATTGACGCATTTCTTCCATACGGCAGAGGTAGCGGTCGTAGCAGTCGCCGTTAACGCCGACGGGAATATCGAAATCCATTTGGTCGTACACTTCATACGGCTGTTTCTTACGCACGTCCCATTCCACGCCCGAACCGCGCAACATCACGCCGGTAAAGCCTTTCTGCATGGCGCGCTCGGGGGAAACAACGCCGATGCCGACGGTACGTTGTTTCCAGATGCGGTTGTCGGTCAAGAGGGTTTCGAGTGTGTCGATGTTTTTCGGGAAGCGTTCGCAGAAGGCGTCGATGAAGTCGAGCATGGTGCCTTCGCGGGATTCGTTGAGCTGCTTCAATACCTTGGCGTTGCGGAATTTGCTGCTCTCATATTTGGGCATGAAGTCGGGCAGGTCGCGGTAAACGCCGCCGGGACGGAAGTAGGCTGCGTGCATACGCGCGCCGGAAACGGCTTCGTACAAGTCCATCAGTTCTTCGCGATCACGAAAGGCGTAGAGGATGGCGGTCATCGCGCCGATGTCGAAAGCGTGCGAACCGATGCCCATCAGGTGATTGAGGATGCGCGTTACTTCGGCGAACATAACGCGGATGTATTGGGCGCGGATAGGCACATCAATTCCAGCAAGTTTTTCTACCGCCAAGCAGTATGCCTGCTCGTTGACCATCATGGAAACGTAGTCCAGCCTGTCCATATAAGGCAGGGCTTGCAGGTAGGTTTTGGTTTCCGCCAGTTTTTCGGTGCCTCGATGCAAGAGGCCGATATGCGGGTCGGCACGGACGATGGTTTCGCCCTCCAACTCCAAAATCATGCGCAATACGCCGTGCGCCGCAGGATGTTGCGGACCGAAGTTGATGGTGTAGTTTCTTAATTTATTGGTCACCGTAGTTCTCCTCACGGACGATACGCGGCGTGATTTCGCGCGGCTCGATGGTAACGGGTTGGTAAATCACGCGTTTTTGTTCTTCGTCGTAACGCATTTCCACATAGCCGGAAATCGGGAAGTCTTTGCGGAACGGATGTCCGACGAAGCCGTAATCGGTCAGAATGCGGCGCAGGTCGGGATGGTTGTTGAACATGATGCCGTACAAATCAAAGGCTTCGCGCTCGTACCAATCCGCGCTGTTATAAACGGGAACCACGGATTCGACCACAGGGAAATCGTCGTCTGAAACCCAGACGCGCACGCGGATGCGCTGATTGTTTTTAACGGAAAGAAGCTGGCTGACAACGGCGAAGCGTTTGCCCTGCCATGCTTCGTTTTTGTAAGTGCTGTAATCGACACCGCACAAATCGACCAAAAGCTCGAAATGCAGTTCTTCATGGTCGCGCAACGTGGTCATCACTGAAACATAATGTTCAGGCAGACACTCGACGGTAATCTCGCCCAAAGCGGGAATGACTTTGCTTGCCTGATTGCCCAAAACGCGGCTGACGGTTTCGTATAAGTTTTGAATGCTTGCCATATCGTTCCCTCCCCTACTCGTCTCGCGCGATGGTGGAAGTGCGCTTGATTTTTTGTTGGAGCTGCATCAGGCCGTAAATCAGGGCTTCCGCAGTCGGCGGGCAACCCGGCACATAAACGTCTACCGGCACGACACGGTCGGCACCGCGCACGACGGAATAGGAATAATGATAGTAGCCACCGCCGTTAGCACACGAACCCATAGATAATACCCAACGCGGCTCGGCAAGTTGGTCGTACACGCGGCGCAGGGCGGGTGCCATTTTATTGGTGAGCGTACCCGCCACAATCATCAGGTCGGCCTGACGTGGCGACGGACGGAAAATAATGCCGAAACGGTCAAGGTCGTAACGCGCCATACCCGCGTGCATCATTTCCACGGCGCAGCAGGCCAAGCCGAAAGTAACCGGCCACAACGAACCTGTACGCATATAGTTCAGCACCGTATCCGCGCTGGTGGTGATGAAACCTTTTTTCAAAACGCCTTCTATTCCCATTCCAGCGCACCTTTTTTCCATTCGTAAACAAAGCCTACCGTCAGAACGACGATAAACACCAGCATAGACCAGAAGCCGTATGCGCCCAAATCTTTGAACACCACCGCCCACGGCAGCATAAACGCGACCTCCAAATCGAAGAGGATGAACAGGATGGCGACGAGATAATAACGCACGTCAAACTTCATCCTGGCGTTTTCAAAGGCTTCGAAACCACATTCGTAAGCCGCGTCTTTTTCGGCGTAGTGGTGTTTCGGACCTAAAATCGTGCCGAGCAGGATAAACAGCACGCCGGCCGCAAGGCCGACGAGGATGAATACGAGGACGGGAAAGTAACTGGCCAACATGGTTTATGCCTAACTGGTTGACAGACAAATCTTAATATCCTGCTATTTTATCGAATTTCAAAATCCATTTAAAGGTAAATGTCGGTCAACTGTTAAAAAAATCCTAATAAATTCAATAAGTTTATGATAACGATTCTTATTTGTGTTTTATAATATACCAACCTCATTTCCTCTACTTGCACAATACATCATAAAAAACTGACACAAAACGTATCAGTCATCGCCTTCCTCAATACAACAATGCCTTCAAATAGACCAGATTCGCTTTTCAGACGACCTTTTGTCCGTCTTTATCAACAAGAATCTGCTAAAATCGCCCGTTTCCCACTTCAACCTGACAGCACCAATACATGAATATCTTTTACGAAGAGTCCGGCCAGTTCAAAGTCGCCGCCATTGTCCAAAAAAACGACGCCACCTACCAAGTCGATACCCAACACGGCAAACGCACCAAAGTGAAGGCGAACAACGTCTTTACCGAGTTTGACGGCGATATGGCGGCGTTTTTGGAAAACGCGCAGGCACAGGCAGCGGACATCGACACCGATTTATTGTGGGAAGTATGCGGCGAAGAAGAATTTTCCGCCGAGGCGATTGCCGAAGAATATTTCGGTCATGCGCCGACCAAAACCGAGCTGGCGGCAACCTTGATTGCGCTTTACGCCGCGCCGATGTATTTCTACAAAAAAGCCAAAGGCGTGTTCAAAGCCGCGCCTGAAGAAACTTTGAAACAGGCACTTGCCGCCATCGAACGCAAAAAACAGCAAGACGCGCAAATCGACGCTTGGGCGGAAGCCTTGAAACGCGGCGAGATGCCGTCTGAAATCGCGGCGGATTTGAAAACCATCCTGCACGCGCCCGACAAACAGTCGCTGACCTACAAAGCCTTTACCAAAGCCGCCGACGCGCTGAAAACCTCCGCCTACGAATTGGCGAAAAAAACGGGCGGCATTACGTCCATTCCCCAATACCTGCAAGACGGGTTTGAAATCAAATACTTCCCCAAAGGAACGGGCTTCCCCGACCTTGCCCTGCCCGAAATGCCCAACCTGCCCAAGGCCGACGTTACCGCCTTTTCCATTGACGACGAATCGACCACCGAAGTGGACGACGCTTTAAGCCTGACCAACTTGGGCAACGGCACAAAGCGCGTCGGCATACACATTGCCGCGCCGTCGCTTGCCATTAAACCAGGCGACAAAATGGAAAAAAACATCATGGAACGCTTGAGCACGGTCTATTTTCCCGGCGGCAAAATCACCATGCTGCCCGAAAACTGGATTGCCGCGTTCAGCCTTGATGCGGGCGCGTACCGTCCTGCCGTCAGCATTTATTTTGATGTGGACAGCGAGTTCAACGTCGGCGAGCCGACCTGCAAAATCGAAGCCGTCAACATCGCCGAAAACCTGCGCATCCAAACCATCGAGCCGCATTTCAACGCCGAAGCGGGCTTGGACGAAGCCGGCGAAATGATGTTCGCCCACCATCAAGACCTGATTTGGTTCCATCAATTCGCCATCGCCCTGCAAAAAGCGCGCGGCAAATACGAACCCGACCGCGCGCCGCAATACGATTACAGCATCGAATTGGATGAAGAAGGCAAAGTATCCGTCGTCCGCCGCGAACGCGGTTCGCCCATCGATATGTTGGTCAGCGAAATGATGATTTTGGCTAACAGCACTTGGGCGCAGATGCTCCATGATAACGACCTGCCCGGCCTTTTCCGCGTCCAACCAGCAGGCAAAGTGCGCATGAGCACCAAATCCGAGCCGCACATCGGCATGGGCGTGCAGCATTACGGCTGGTTCACTTCGCCGCTGCGCCGCGCCGCCGACTACATCAACCAAAAGCAGCTAATCAGCCTGATCAACGACACGGCCAAGCCGCTGTATCAAAACAGCGATGCCGAGCTTTTCGCCGCGCTGCGCGACTTCGATACCACCTACGCCGCCTACGCCGATTTCCAACGGCAGATGGAAGCCTACTGGAGCCTCGTTTACCTGCAACAGCAAGGCACAAGCGAGCTGACCGCGACCATTCTCAAAGAAGACCTCGTCCGCATCGAAGGCCTGCCGCTGGTAACCCGCGCCACCGGCATCCCGTTCGACGCGCTGCCTAAAACGCAAGTCCTGCTCAAAATCACCGAGCTTGACCCCGAAAAGCAGTTTATCGCGCTGAACTATGTAAAAGCTGTCGCTCCTGCGGTTGCGTAAGTTTGCCGTTATGAAAAGAGGTCGTCTGAAAACCTTAAATATGGTTTTCAGACGACCTCTTTTTACATCTTAACAGCCTCTAGCGCGCTTCCACCCGTTTGAAATCTCTCGGTCGGAAACCCTGCGCAGCCAGCGAAACGAAATACAAACCGCCGCCTATCGCAATCAGGATGCACAACTGACCGGCTTTACGCAAACCGCCGACATGCACCCACTCAAACGGCAGATAAGCCTGCGCCATCCACAATCCGCCACCCATCACGACAAGCGACAGCAGCATTTTACCCAGAAAACTCCCCCACCCTTTACCGGGTCGGTAAATACCGTGTTTACGCAAAAGGAAGAACAACAATCCCGCATTGATACACGCGCCCAAACCGATGGCAAGCGAAAGCCCGACATGTTTCAGAGGGCCGATAAAGGCAAGGTTCATCAACTGCGTGCAGATAAGCGTAAAGATGGCAATTTTGACAGGCGTTTTGATGTTTTGCCGCGCATAGAAACCGGGTGCCAACACTTTAATCATGATTAAGCCGATTAAACCAAAAGAATAGGCAATCAGCGCATGTTGCGTCATCTGCGCGTCAAACAGCGTAAATTCTCGGTACATAAACAGCGTCGCCACCAACGGGAATGACAACACCGCCAGACCGACCGCCGACGGCAGGGTCAGCAGCATACACAAGCGCAAACCCCAGTCGAGCAGTCCGGAAAACTGCTCGGTATTCTGATTGGCGGCATGTTTGGACAAAGTCGGCAGCAAAATCGTACCGAGCGCAGCACCCAAAACACCGCTGGGCAGCTCCATCAGTCGGTCGGCGTAATACATCCACGAAACACTGCCCGATTGCAGGTAAGAAGCGAAAATCGTGTTGATAACCAAAGAAATCTGCGCCACGCTCACACCCAAAATTGCAGGCGCCATCTGTTTCATCACACGGTTGACCGCCGCATCTTTAAAATTCAGTTTGGGCAGTTTCAAAAAGCCCAGTTTCGCCAACCAAGGGAGCTGAAAGCCAAGCTGCAAAATACCACCGACAAAGACCGCCCAAGCCAGCGCAGTAACAGGCGGATCAAAATACGGGACGAAAAACAGTGCGAATACGATAAAAGAAATATTCAAAAACGTCGGCGTAAACGCAGGAATGCTGAACTTATGATAAGAATTCAGTATCGAACCAACAAAGGAAGACAACGAAATCAATAAAATATATGGGAACGTAATCTTCAGCAAATCAATGGAAAGCTGAAACTTGTCCGCCTCCTTGGCAAAACCGGGCGCGGAAATCCAAATTACCCAAGGCGCGGCAAGAATGCCCAGCGCGGTAACGATCACCAGGACAAACGACAGCATCCCCGCCACATGGCGGATAAACGCCTCCGTCGCTTCTTTCGAACGCGTTTCCTTATATTCCGCCAAAATCGGCACAAAAGCCTGTGCAAACGCCCCTTCCGCAAATACGCGGCGCAGCAGGTTCGGCAGTTTGAACGCCACAAAAAAGGCGTCGGTCGCCATACCTGCACCAAACGCTCGGGCAATTACCGTATCGCGCACAAATCCAAGTATGCGCGACACCATCGTCAAGCTACCGACCTTGGCCAAAGCCCCTAACAAATTCATCCGTTTTATTCCTTCAAAAGTCCAGACGTCGTCTGAAAGACGCGTATTGTACGACAGAATATGCAAATCTAGGCAAATCAGTCTCCAGACGGGCAAATGTAGAGTATAGTGGATTGAATTTAAACCAGTACGGCGTTGCCTCGCCTTGCCGTACTATCTGTACTGTCTTCGGCTTCGTCGCCTTGTCCTGATTTAAATTTAATCCACTATAGATGCAAAAACTTTGCTTCATTGCCTGATTCTTATGTTGCCCAACCATCCAAAAGGTCGTCTGAAAACCTAGTTTCAGGTTTTTCAGACGACCTTTTGCTTGATCAAATCACTTCAATACATTGCCCAATGGGAATCAGCAGTGAACCAGCGTGCCTTCGTCTTCGCCGGTAATAACGCGTTTGAGCGAGCCTTGTTTGGCGATACCGAAGACGACGATGTTGAGTTTGCGTTCGCGGCAGAGGGCGAAGGCGGTCGCGTCCATGACTTTGAGGTTTTTGTTCAAGGCTTCGTCAAAGGTGATGGTTTCGTAGCGCGTGGCGGACGGGTCTTTTTTCGGGTCTGCGGTATAAACGCCGTCCACGTTGGTGGCTTTGAGCATGACGTCGCAGTTCATTTCGGCTCCGCGCAGGGCGGCGGCGGTGTCGGTGGTGAAGAAGGGGTTACCCGTACCGGCGGCGAAGATAACGACTTTGCCTTCTTCAAGGTATTGGATGGCTTTGGGGCGGGCGTAGGTTTCGGCGATTTGCTGCATGGAAAGCGCGGATTGTACGCGCGCTTTAATACCGAGGGTTTCGAAGGCATCTTTGAGGGCGAGTGCGTTCATCACGGTCGCCATCATGCCCATGTAGTCTGCGGTGGCGCGGTCCATGCTGCCTGCTTGGGCGGATACGCCGCGGAAGATGTTGCCGCCGCCGACGACGATGCCGACTTGTACGCCCATTTTGACGACTTCGGCAATTTCACCGACGGTTTGGACGATGGTGTCGTGGTTGATGCCGAAAGGATCGGAACCCATCAGGGATTCGCCGGAGAGTTTCAGTAATACGCGTTTGTATTTGATTTGCTGTGTCATGGGATACCTTGCTTTCTTGGGTTGGTTAGCGCCGATTATTCAGAGCGAACTGACCATTCATTCCAAATGATCAGTTCACCCTGTGGCGCTGCTTCAATGCAGGGAAAGGGCGTTTGATTTTCAGACGACCTTTCCGGATGTTTGGCTGACAGGGTAACGCGTTTTCCGTGGGTGTATGGGTTTGGATAAATTATTATGTGTTGATTATGATGAAATATTCGATTTCCAACAGTATTCTAAACAGTGTAGCTCTCAAAAAAAAGCACCCTGATTCGTTTGGAATCCAGGTGCTTTCTTTTTCATCTCTGCCTTACACTTTAGCAGCAGCGGCAACTTCGGCTGCGTAGTCGACAACGGCTTTTTCGATACCGTCGCCTACTTTATAACGTACGAAGCTAACCACTTCGGTGCCGTTTTCTTTAGCGAATTGGGCAACGGTTTGGTCAGGGTTCATTACGAATGCTTGGCCGTTCAGAGTGATTTCAGCCAAGAATTTGCGGATACGGCCTTCAACCATTTTAGCGGCGATGTCGGCAGGTTTGCCGGAAGCGATAGCTTGTTCGGTGTAGATGTGGCGTTCTTTTTCGATGGTTTCGGCATCTACTTCGGCTTCGGTTACGCATTGCGGTTTGGCGGCAACGATGTGCATACCGATTTTACGCGCTACGTCTTCAGAGCCTTTGAACTCAACCAATACGCCTTCGGTAGCCAATGCACCGTGGATGTAGGCAACCAGTTGGTTGGCGGTATCGATAACTTGGAAGCGGCGGACAGACATGTTTTCGCCCAATTTGGCGATGATGGCTTTGCGTTCGGTCTCAACCAATTCGCTCAGTTCTTCAACGGTAGCCGGTTTTTTCTCGGCAGCGGTTTTCGCAACGAAGTTGGCGAATTCTACGAAGCCTGCGTCTTTGGCAACGAAGTCGGTTTCGCAGTTTACTTCAACCAATGCGCCGACATTGCCGTTGATGGCGTAAGCCAATACGCCTTCGGCAGCTGTACGGCCAGCCAGTTTGCCGGCTTTCGCGCCGGATTTGATGCGCAGGATTTCTTCGGCTTTTTCGAAGTTGCCTTCGGCTTCAACCAAGGCTTTTTTGCATTCCATCATGCCCAGGCCGGTAGCGGCGCGCAGGTCGGCAACCATTTTTGCAGTAATTTCTGCCATTTTGAATCTCCTAGATTTTGGGGAAACACGGGGTATCCGTGTTTGGGAATGGGGTCGTCTGAAAAGGTTTCAGAACGGGATTTGAGAAAAGGGGCATAACGCCCCTCTTCGGTTTGCCGGATTACTCGGCAGCAGCTTCTTGGGCAGCGGCTACGGTTTCTTGCAGCGCTTGGTTTTTGCCTTCCAAAACTGCGTCGGCGATGCCGCGGCAGTACAGGCGGATGGCTTTGGCGGAGTCATCGTTACCGGGGATAACGTATTTCACGCCGTCAGGGCTATTGTTGGTATCGACTACGGCGATAACAGGGATGCCCAGTTTTTCAGCCTCGACCAGAGTACCTTTTTGGTAGCCGGTGTCGATAACGAAAATCGCGTCAGGCAGGCCTTTCATGTTTTTGATACCGCCCAAAGAACGTTCCAGTTTTTCAACGTCGCGTTGCATTTCCAGAATTTCTTTTTTGTTGAAACCGCCTTCGGCAGCGTTTTCCAAAGCAGCGGTTTTTTCTTCCAGGCGTTTGATGGATTGCTTAACGGTTTTGTAGTTGGTCAGCATGCCGCCCAACCAACGGTAATCGACGAAAGGCATACCGGCGCGGGTAGCTTCTTCGCGGATGATTTCACGCGCTTGACGCTTGGTGCCGACAAACAGCACGGTGCCTTTATTGGCAACCAGACGGCGTACGGCTTCTTGCGCTTCTTGGAACATCGGCAGGGTTTTTTCCAGATTTACGATGTGGATTTTGTTGCGCGCACCGAAAATGTATTGTGCCATTTTCGGGTTCCAGAAACGGGTTTGGTGGCCGAAGTGAACGCCGGCTTCAATCATCTGACGCATAGTAATTTGAGACATTTTATTTCCTTGAAAGGGTTAAGAGCACACATTCAATCGCATAGAACTTGATAGGCTGCGCCTATTGTCAAGCACCCTTCGGCGAAAGTGGGCATAAGTTTTAAAAAATAGTGTGTTTCCGAAATGGAAAACTGACGGATTATAGCGGATAAGGGGTCGTCTGAAAAGGGATTTTATGCACTGCCGTCGTGTTTGCCGCCTTCTTGTCCGGCTGCGCGGCGGCTTTGTTCGAATGCTTCCTTTTCCTGCTGCTTCATCAGACGGTTGCGGCGGCGGATGGTGACGGTGAAAACGGTAAACGCAACGGGCAGGACTGCCCAAAAAACCAAATAAATCAAAGCGCGCGCAATGCTGGGCTGGGCGGCGGAATACATGACGGCGACGAAGAGGTAACCGATAAGAACGATATGCCACATGGCGGAATCCTGTTTTGATGTTAACGGAGTGTTTATAATCGCCGTATTCTACAACAACACTCAAAAGGTCGTCTGAAATGAGGAATGAGGAAAAACACGCCCTGCGCCGCGAATTGCGCCGCGCCCGCGCGCAGATGGGGCATCAAGGGCGGCTGACGGCGGGACAAACGGTTAACCGTCTGCTCAAACGTTATATCAAGAAGGGGCGGAAGATCGGCGTGTATTGGCCGATGGGCAACGAACTTCGCTTGGACGGTTTCGTCCGTGTGGCGCAAAAACGCGGGGCTAAACTTTATCTGCCTTACATCGAACCGCGTTCGCGGCGGATGTGGTTCACGCCCTATCCTGCCGACGGAGTGAAACAAGAACGTAAACGCGGCAGGGCGAAGCTGCATGTGCCGCAATTTTCGGGACGTAAAATCCGCGTACACGGTTTATCGATATTGCTTGTCCCGATTGTCGGCATGGACCGCGAAGGCTACCGCTTGGGGCAGGCTGGCGGCTATTACGATGCGACGCTCGCAGCGATGAAATACCGTTTACAGGCAAAAACCATAGGCGTAGGCTTCGCTTGCCAACTGGTTGACACGCTGCCGCGCGAACCGCACGACCTGCCGCTAGACGGGTTTGTATCGGAGTCGGGCGTGCTGGTGTTCAAACATCATTAATCAATAGCTTTCAGACGACCTCAAAGATGCCGCCACTCAAACAAAAAGGTCGTCTGATAACTCAAACCATCAAATACAAAGGAAACCTCATGGCTGATTTTTCATCCGTTCCCGTTTTGTCCTTTAACCGCGTCCGTCTCGAGCCTTTGACGGCGGCACACGAAGCCGGTTTGCGCGAAGCAGTTTGCGACGGCGAAGTCTGGAAGCTGAACGTAACCACCGCACCCGAACCCGACCAAGTGGCGGACTATATCCGCACCGCCACGCAAACCCGTCTCGCCTTTGCCGTCATCGACGAAGACACGGGCAAAATCGTCGGCTCGACTTCGCTTTACCACATCGACCCCGCCATCCCCCGCCTCTACATCGGTTTCACATGGTACGCCCTGTCGGCACGGCGCACACGCATCAATACCGCCTGCAAAATCATGTTGCTCGACTACGTTTTCGACACTTTAAACTGCCGCTGCGTCTGCTGGCAGACCGACAACCTCAACACCGCCTCCCAGCGCGCCATCGAACGCTTGGGCGCACACCAAGACGGCATCTTGCGCTGCCACAAATTGCGGAAAGACGGCAGCGTGCGCGATACGGTGGAATACAGCCTGCTGCGCGAGGAATGGCCGCAGGCAAGGGCAAAACTGCTCGAAAAAGCGGCAGCTTATGACGCATCCTGAAAAAACGTTTTCTTCTTCATTTTTTCATCAAAACACGTCCATCTTGCTGACAATCTGAAGTCTTTAAAAAATTAATGAAACAAGGTGTGACACCGTCAATCCCCTGATAAATAAAGGTCGTCTGAATGTTTCAGACGACCTTTTCAAACCGCGTTTATGTAAATCCAAACAGAAAATCTTTGCAATTCTCAGAAAAATCCACTAAATTCTCAATAACATATTATGAACGGTTTAACATCGGTTCAAAATGTAAAACCCGCGCGCAATCTTCCACGCCAAAAACACCGCGCCAGCAGGTTTTACCGCCGAAACAGGCGTTCGTAATACAACGGATAATCATAAAGGCAGGATATGCCTGTTTCTAGGAGTACAACCATGGCTGAAGCAACAGATGTTGTCTTGGTGGGTGGAGGCATTATGAGCGCGACTTTGGGCGTTTTGCTCAAAGAACTCGAACCGTCTTGGGAAATCACCCTTATCGAACGCTTGGAAGACGTAGCGTTGGAATCGTCAAACGCTTGGAACAACGCCGGCACAGGGCATTCCGCGTTATGCGAACTCAATTACGCCCCGCTCGGCGCAGACGGCACCATCGACCCGACCCGCGCCCTCAATATTGCCGAACAATTCCACATCAGCCGCCAGTTCTGGTCATCGCTTGTCGAAGAAGGCAAAATCACCGACAACTCCTTCATCAATACCGTTCCGCACATGTCTTTGGTCATGAACACCGACCATTGCGACTACCTGCAAAAACGTTTCGACGCATTCAAATCCCAAAAACTCTTTGAACGGATGGAATTCTCCACCGACCGCGCCAAAATTGCCGAATGGGCGCCGCTGGTCATCAACGGCCGTAAAGAAGGACAACCCGTCGCCGCCAACTACTCCGCCGAAGGCACGGACGTCGATTTCGGCAGCCTGACCCGCCAAATGGTGCAATACCTGCGCGAAAAAGGCGTCAAAACCGAGTTCAACCGCCACGTCGACGACATCAAACGCGAATCCGACGGCGCATGGGTACTCAAAACCAGCGATACCCGCAACCCCGACGGACAGCTCACCCTCCGCACCCGCTTCCTCTTCCTCGGCGCAGGCGGCGGCGCACTGACCCTGCTGCAAAAATCAGGCATCCCCGAAGGCAAAGGCTACGGCGGCTTCCCCGTTTCCGGTCTGTTCTTCCGCAACAGCAACCCCGAAACCGCCGCGCAACACAACGCCAAAGTGTACGGACAAGCCTCCGTCGGCGCGCCGCCCATGTCCGTCCCGCATCTCGACACCCGCAACGTGGACGGCAAACGCCACCTGATGTTCGGTCCTTACGCAGGCTTCCGCTCCAACTTCCTCAAACAAGGCTCGCTCATGGATTTACCCATGTCCATCCACTTGGACAACCTCTACCCCATGCTGCGCGCCGGTTGGGCAAACATGCCCCTGACCAAATACCTGCTGGGCGAATTGCGCAAAACCAAAGAAGAACGCTTCGCCTCCCTGCTGGAATACTACCCCGAAGCAAACCCTGACGACTGGGAACTCATCACCGCCGGTCAACGTGTGCAAATCATCAAAAAAGACTCCGAAAAAGGCGGCGTCCTCCAATTCGGTACCGAAATCGTCGCCCACGCCGACGGCTCGCTCGCCGCGCTCTTGGGCGCATCCCCCGGTGCATCAACCGCCGTACCCTTGATGATCAAGCTCATCCACCAATGCTTCCCAAGCCGCATCCCGTCATGGGAAGGTCGTCTGAAAGAGCTTGTCCCCGGCTTCGGCATCAAGCTCAACGACAATCCGCAGCTTGCAGAAGAAATCATCAGCCACAACGCCAAAGTATTGGGCATCCATCATCAATGATGGGAAAGTAATGATGAAACAGCGTATCCTTGAGATACGCTGTTTTGATTTGATTTTCTGTATAACCAAAACTCCTATACCGTCATTCCTAAGCTATAATTCCGCATGCGCATTTTGCATAACCCAAACAAAGAAACCATCATGAAAAAACTGCTCCCCATGCTCCTACTCTCCCTGCCGCTGGCTGCCGTTGCCGATCCGGTACGCGAAATCCATAGCCAAGAAGACCTGTGCCAAAGCCTGATACAGGGCGGCGCGTTCAATTTTTATTTGGAACGCACCTGCGGCTTTAAGGGCAAAGTATCAGATAAAACCATCGAAGTCATTTCGCAGCAATGTTCCGATACTTTCGATAAAGACCAAATCGAGGCGATGTCTGAGGAAGCCATCGAAGATGGCGTCATGCGCTTTAACCGCTATGGCAAAAAAGAATTCTGCGCCGCCAACCGCAAAGGTTATATCGATGCCGGCAAACTGATGGACGAACTCCTCCAAAACGGTATATAAGCCCCAGTACGACAAACCATAAACCTACGAAAGCAGCCTGTCTTTCGGATACGCTGCTTTCGTTTCAGCCTGAAACCTACCCACCAACATAAAAGGTCGTCTGAAAACCCGAAATTGAGTTCTCAGACGACCTTTGCTCATCGGAACAAACCTTATTTCTTATTGCCCAACTGCGGCAATACCGAACCTTCGCCCAGCGACAACAAACCGCTTTGCGAGTAGATGCCGAGTTTGGCGCGTGTGTCGGTGATGTCGAGGTTGCGCATGGTGAGCTGGCCGATGCGGTCGAGCGGGGTGAACGCGGCGTCTTCGACTTTTTCCATACTCAGGCGTTCGGGTTGGTAGGTCAGGTTGGGCGATTCGGTGTTCAGAATCGAATAGTCGTTGCCGCGACGCAGTTCGAGGGTTACTTCGCCGGTGATGGCTTTGGCGACCCAGCGTTGTGCGGTTTCGCGCAACATGAGGGCTTGGCTGTCAAACCAGCGGCCTTGGTAGAGCAGGCGGCCGAGGCGCAGGCCGTTGATGCGGTATTGTTCGATGGTGTCTTCGTTGTGGATGCCGGTCACCAAGCGTTCGTAGGCGATGTGGAACAACGCCATGCCCGGGGCTTCGTAGATGCCGCGCGATTTGGCTTCGATGATGCGGTTTTCGATTTGGTCGCTCATGCCCAAGCCGTGACGACCGCCGATACGGTTGGCTTCGAGGAAGAGTTCGACGGGGTCAGCGTATTCTTTGCCGTTCAATGCAACGGGCACGCCCTCTTCAAAGCGCACGCTGACTTCTTCGGGTTTGACTTCGACGCTTTCGTCCCAGAAGGCAACGCCCATGATGGGTTTGACGATTTTGATGCCGCTGTTGAGGAATTCCAAATCTTTGGCTTCATGCGTTGCGCCGAGCATATTGGAATCGGTGGAGTAGGCTTTTTCAACCGACATTTTGTAGTTGAAGCCGTTGGCAATCAGAAATTCGCTCATTTCGTGGCGGCCGCCGAGTTCGTCGATAAATTGCTGGTCGAGCCAGGGTTTGTAGATTTTCAGCGCGGGATTGGTCAAGAGGCCGTAGCGGTAGAAACGCTCGATGTCGTTGCCTTTGTAGGTGCTGCCGTCGCCCCAGATGTTGACGTCGTCTTCTTTCATGGCGGAAACGAGCATGGTGCCGGTAACGGCGCGGCCCAGAGGCGTGGTGTTGAAGTAGGCGATGCCGCCGGTGGAAACGTGGAACGCACCGCATTGGATGGCGGCGATGCCTTCGTGTGCCAACTGCGCGCGGCAGTCAATCAGGCGGGCGTTTTCTGCGCCGTATTCCATCGCTTTTTTGGGAATGGCGTTGTAATCGTCTTCGTCGGGCTGACCGAGGTTGGCTGTGTAGGCATAAGGCAGCGCGCCTTTGAGTTTCATCCACAACAGCGCGGCAGAGGTATCAAGACCGCCGGAGAAGGCGATGCCGACTTTTTGACCGATGGGGAGGTGTTGCAGGATAGTATTGTTTTGGCTCATGGGGGAATCCTTTGGACTAAAAATAAATGGGCGCAACCGCCCCTTTTCGTAAAATTAGGTTTATTATCTAATAAATATTGCCGACAATCCAGCCGAGTAAACCAACATAGGTCGCCTGAAAACGGATTTCGGTTTTCAGACGACCTATGTCAATCTTGATTTAAAAAACAGCATTTTGCATACAGCTCCGACAAAGTCGCCGAGCCGATATCGCCAAAATCCTGCAAGCCTGTGCATTCGACAATCCGATGGCGGATGTAATTTACAGACTCCGGGGGTAAAGCCGGCAGACGGGTAAACGACTGTACTGCGGTATATACCGTCAGCGGCGTATCGTACGGCTGCTTGGGAACGAGCGCAATCCGGTAGATATTAATGATTCTGCTTCGTTTCGTATCAGTAAATACCGCCACGCCGCAAAAATCCTCTAAAGGCAGTGTTTGCGTGCCTTCGCGGCTGATTTTGCAAATCCCTTCTTCTGAAAATACGATTTCGCGGCTGCATTTATAAAAGTCACGCCACAGCGACCATGCGGCAAAGGCAAAGAGAGTTAAGCCTAGTGCAATGCGCCGTTCCATCAGTATCAAACCCAAGCCGAAGACGGCAAAGAAGACACTTTCCAAACGGTCAAGCCGGTTTTTCGGTTGTTTCAAACGATATTCGTGCATGGTTTTCCTTTTGTTTAACCCTTTGGGCGCGTCCGGACATTTTCAGACGACCTCCGAGAAGAAAGATTATGAAAGACCGACAGCATTTGTTCAACCTCATCATCATCGGCGACGAAATCCTGCACGGCAGCCGCCAAGACAAGCATTTCGCCTTTTTCAAATCCCTGCTGGAATCGCGCGGGCTGAAGCTCAATCAGGTGCAATACCTGCCCGATGAACCCGATTTGCTGGTCAAACAACTGCGCCGCAGCTTTTCAGATGGCCTGCCGACCTTCGTTACCGGCGGCATCGGCTCCACGCCCGACGACCACACCCGCCAAGCTGCCGCCGCCGCTTTGGATTTGCCCGTCGTCCGCCATCCCGAAGCCGCCAAGTTCATCGAAGCCGTTACCCTTAAACGCGGCGAGCCGCTTGACGCCCCCGAACACGCCCAGCGCCTGAAAATGGCGGAGTTTCCCGCAGGCGCAGAGCTTGTGCCCAACCCGTTCAACAACATCGCCGGATTTTCCATCCGCGAACATTATTTCTTCCCCGGCTTCCCCGTGATGGCGCACCCGATGGCGGAATGGGTTTTGGATACTTATTACGCCGACCGCTTCAACCAAACCGAGCACGGCAGCCGCAGCGTGTATGTATTCGGACAACCCGAATCGCGCGTCGCCTCGATTATGGAATACGTCGAACACACCTACCCGGGCGTGCGCTCTTACAGCCTGCCCAGCGTCGGCTGGCAGAATGCGGACGGAACGGCGGTCAAACCGCATATCGAGTTCGGCATCAAGGCGGAAGGCGAAGCATGCCGCGATTTGGACAAAGCATGGGCGGAAGTATTGCAGCGCCTGAAGGATTTGGGCGCGGAGTTGAAAGATATGCCTGTTTAACTCCCTACCCTACTTTGACAAAAAGGTCGTCTGAAAAACCTAAAACGGCTTTTTCAGACGACCTCGATATCCTGATATATAGTGGATTAACTTTAAACCAGTACGATGTTGCCTCGCCTTGCCGTACTATCTGTATTGTCTGCGGCTTCGTCGCCTTGTCCTGATTTAAATTTAATCCACTATATCAGTTTCCTCTTTCGCGGCTTGATGCTTTTTTTGAGGCGCTTTTTCCCTTTTTAGGGAATCATTTTGATAGAAGCACGTTTTTTGACCTTTATCATTTAGACTAAAAAATCTTATTTATTTTTACAATCTACTCAATTACATTACCGTTTAATGTAATTTATTACATTAACTAACATATATATTGTATAAATATACATTATTCGTCTATCGAAAATTCCATTTCGATTAATAATACTCTTTATCACTTTGTGTGCAATATATGACGGAATTTGACTTTATCAGACAATATTTGCAAAAACAGAAAAGCAGCGGTTTAATTTTGGGAATTGGCGACGATGCCGCGATTATCCGCCCAAGTCACGGATTTGATTTATGTTTTAGCGCGGACATGCTGTTAAAAGACAGACATTTTTTTTCTGACACCGCTCCGGAAGATTTGGCATGGAAAATGCTTGCTGTCAATATATCCGATATGGCCGCGATGGGCGCAACCCCGAAATGGGTGTTATTGAGTGCCGGATTACCCGAATTGGACGAAAATTGGCTGAAACGTTTTTGTGACAGCTTTTTCAGTTTGGCACAGCGTTTCGGCATTACCCTAATCGGTGGAGACACGACCAAAGGCGATTTGGTATTCAACGTCACCATTATCGGCGAGCTTCCGCAAGGACAAGCCCTACGGCGCGATGCCGCGAAAGACGGCGACGATATTTGGGTATCGGGTCAAATCGGATCAGCAGCAGCCGCTTTAAACTGCCGCCTGAACACACACACACTACCGCCCGATTTGTTCGACCTCTGCCATGACAGGCTGCTCCGTCCGGAGCCTAGAGTGGGATTGGGACAGGCGCTTCTGCCCATTGCCCATGCCACTCAAGATATTTCGGACGGTCTGGCACAAGACCTCGGTCACATTTTGACCGCGTCATCGGTCGGAGCGGAAATTTCGGCAAATGCGCTGCCGGTTTTAGAAGAATTGAAAAACGTCTTACCGCACGAAAGCTGGCTCTCCTGCGCACTGGCAGGCGGCGATGATTACGAACTGGTTTTCACCGCCCCCGAATGCCGGCGCAGCGAGATTCAGACAATAGCCGAACAATGCGGCGTAGCAGTAACGCCCATCGGGAAAATAAATAATACAGGTCGTCTGAAAATAATAGATTCCAATGGCGACGAATTAAAACTGACTTCATTAGGATTTGATCACTTTGGCTGAATTTAAACCTACTTTTGACTGGTTGAAGCAGCGCCCGTTATGCCTTCTGGCATTCGGATTCGGCAGCGGTCTCGCGCCTGTCGCGCCCGGCACATTCGGAACGATGGCGGCGCTGCCGATAGCATTTCTATTGGTTTTAATCGGTATCGACGGCTGGATTCTGGCTTTTTTGTGTGTCGCTCTGTTTATGTGGGGCATCCGCATCTGCAACCACACCGAAAAAGCACTCGGCATCCAAGACTACGGCGGTATCGTTTGGGACGAAATGGTAGCGATGCTTCTGATTCTGGCTTTTGCGCCGTTTAAATGGAATTGGTGGCTGGCAGCATTTATTCTGTTCCGCTTGTTTGATTCGATCAAACCTTGGCCGATCAAATGGTTTGACCGGCATGTACACGGCGGATTCGGCATTATGTTGGACGATATCATCGCCGCCATCATGACCTTGATCGTTTTAGGCATTGCCGCTTGGATTATCTGATTTTTTTAACACACTTATCCGAAACCATAAAACTTTCGGACACACATCGAAAACATCGGTGCAAACAAAACAAACACTATTACGGGATAACAAAAAATGAACGAAATCGAAATTAATGTTCAACCACGCTACGTTGCGGGTCAAAGCGATGTCTATCGTGACCGCTATGCCTTCAACTATGTGATTACCATCTGCAACCGCAGCAACGATGTCATCACGCTGCGCCAGCGTTTTTGGGAAATCACCGACGGACACGGAGCGACCGAGCCGGTAGGTCATTCCGGTCTGATTGAAGAACAGCCAATCCTCTATCCGGGCGAGGCTTATGAGTACAACAGCGGCTCTCAACTCTGCACCCCTTGGGGCAGCATCGAAGGCGCATACGAGTTTGAAGACAGCATCGGCGAACGCTTTATCGTCGGCGTACCGAAGCTGGAATTCAAAGCAGGCTTTACCCTGCAATAAACACCGAGCAAAAACAATACAGATCGGGAAAACCAAAGGTCGTCTGAAAGATTAAGGGGCTTTCAGACGACCTTTTTTATAGTGGATTAACTTTAAACCGGTACGGCGTTGCCTCGCCTTAGCTCAAAGAGAACGATTCTCTAAGGTGCTGAAGCACCAAGTGAATCGGTTCCGTACTAGCTGTACTGTCTGCGGCTTCGTCGCCTTGTCCTGATTTAAATTTAATCCGCTATACCAAAGCAATGCCGTGTCGAGTCTTATTGGAAACGCCCCCTCTTCACCTGCATCTGCCCCGTGCCCAACTGCGCCGCCAAGCCGTGATTGCGCAAAGCATGGGTCAGCGCGATGGCAAGTCCGTCGGCGGCATCCGCTTGCGGCGTACCCGACAGCGACAGCATCTGCACCACCATATGCTGCACCTGCTCTTTCGCCGCCTTGCCCTTCCCGACCACCGCCTGCTTGACCTGCAAAGCCGTATATTCAAACACAGGCAAATCTTCCATCACCAACACCGCCAGTGCCGCCCCGCGCGCCTGCCCCAGCATCAGCGTAGCCGCCGGATTCACATTGACAAACACCTGCTCCACCGCCGCCTGATGCGGGCGATATTGCTGCACAATCTCCTTGATATGCCGCGCAATCACGGCGATACGCTCCGCCAACGGCGCATTCGGCGGCGTTTTGATACAGCCTGACGCCACATAAAAATGTTCCCTGCCGCATACGTCGATCACGCCGAAACCGGTCACCCGACTGCCGGGGTCTATGCCCAAAATACGGACGCTTTTTTGTACAGTCATCTCAGTTTCTTATTCCCATATCGTCAATCAACACATCCTGTCCCTTCAACATATAGTGGATTAACAAAAATCAGGACAAGGCGGCGAAGCCGCAGACAGTACAGATAGTACGGAACCGATTCACTTGGTGCTTCAGCACCTTAGAGAATCGTTCTCTTTGAGCTAAGGCGAGACAACGCCGTACTGGTTTAAAGTTAATCCACTATAAAAGGTCGTCTGAAAACCGATTGTCAGGCTTTCAGACGACCTTTGCCTTCTTTTTACGCCTTATTTTTTAAACATATTTTTAATGATGCCCATCACGCTGCGGGAGATGGCATTGGTCACTTGGCGGTTGATTTGGCTGCCGATGGCGTCGGCGACGTTGTAACCCAAGCCCTGCCCTGACTTTTTACGTCCGCCGCTCAAGCCGCCGAGTAGTCCGCCGAGTATGCCGGGATCGGCATTGGCGGCTTCTTTTTCAGCGGCTTTTTGCGCTTTTTCCTGCTCTTTTGCCGCCGCTGCCGCCTCTTTCTCCGCCGCGACCTGACTGTCGGCTTCGGCTAAGGCTTCAAAAGCGGAATAGTTGTCCACCATGTCTTTATAGGTCGGATACAAATCATCGTTTTGGAACAAGCGGTTGCGCTCTTCGGCGGCAAGCGGGGTCAAGGCGGATTGCGGCGGCAGGACGAGCGCGCGCTCTACCGGCTCGGGCATACCTTTTTCGTCGAGGAAGGAAACGAGTGCTTCGCCGACGCCCAGTTCGGCAATCGCTTCGGCAACTTTGATATTCGGGTTGCTGCGGAAAGTTTCGGCAGCGGCCTTGACCGCTTTTTGGTCGCGCGGCGTGAAAGCGCGCAGGGCGTGTTGCACGCGGTTGCCGAGCTGTCCAAGGATAGTATCGGGCAAATCGAGCGGGTTTTGGGTCACGAAATACACGCCCACGCCTTTGGAACGGATCAGGCGCACGACTTGTTCGACCTGCTCCACCAGCGCATTGGCGGCGTTGTCGAACATCAAATGCGCTTCGTCGAAGAACATCACGAATTTCGGTTTGTCCAAATCGCCGACTTCGGGCAGGGTTTCAAACAATTCCGCCAACATCCACAGCAAAAACGCGCTGTACATACGCGGCGAGCGCATCAGTTTTTCCGAATTGAGGACGTTGATGACGCCTTTGCCGTTTTCGCTCTGCATCCAATCTTGCAGGTTGAGCGACGGCTCGCCGAAGAATTTTTCCGCACCTTCGTTCTCCAGCGTCAAAAGCTGCCGCTGAATCGCGCCGATACTGGCGGCGGAAACGTTGCCGTATTGCGTGCGGTATTCCGAAGCGTGGTCGGAAACGTGTTTCAGCATGCTGCGCAAGTCTTTCAAATCCAGAATGTGCCAGCCTTTGTCGTCGGCGACTTTGAACACAAGGTTCAGCAAGCCTTCCTGCGTATCGTTCAAATTCATCAAACGCGCCAGCAGCAGCGGCCCCATTTCTGAAACAGTTACGCGCACCGGAATGCCGGTTTCGCCGTAAACATCCCAAAAACGCACAGGGAAACTTTGCAGCCATTGCTCGCCCAAGCCAAACTCGGCAATGCGTTCGCCCACCTTGCCGCTGGCGGCACCCGCTTGCGCGATGCCCGACAAATCGCCTTTGACGTCAACCAAAAATACGGGAACGCCCTCGCTGCTGAAGGCTTCCGCCATACGGCGCAGGGTCACGGTTTTACCCGTACCGGTCGCACCGGCAATCAAGCCGTGGCGGTTCGCCATTTTGCCTTGGATTTCAAGTGTCTTATCGCCCGCGCGCGCGATGGGGAATGTCGTCATGAAGGTTTCCTTTGATTGGATGGTTTATATCAATATAGGAACGGCGCGCCCAAATATCAGCGCAAACCGTCTATCAAACTGCCGTCATTCTACCGTTTTGCAGGGGATGGCTTCAACCCGCAGTAAACCGATGCCCTCCCCCAACCCATCGCGGGCAAAGCCCAAGCTACACAACGCAACTTCGCCCGCCCATTGCCATACATCAAAAGGTCGTCTGAAAAAAGCCGTTTCCCACGTTTCAGACGACCCCGCCGCCGCGAAAAGCGTATACTTTCCCTATCGCAACCAAGGAGCCGAATCATGAAAATCCTGCCTGTCCTGACCGCTGCGCTGCTCTTGTGTTCCTGCGCCTCTGACCGAGAAACCGAAGCCCTGAAAAACAGCCTGTCCGAAGCGCAAACCGCCGTGCGCCTTTCAGCCGAAAACACCAAGCGGCTGGAAGACACCTATTCCGACATCTACTTCCACCTCGACAGCCTGACCGTCGAAAGCTTCAAAAAACGCGTCGCCAACGGAGAGACCGTTTACGCCTACATCGGCCGCCCGAGCTGCAGCGACTGCAACGCCTTCGAGCCCATGTTCAAACGCTACATCGTCAGCCGTAACCTGAACGGCAAAATCTACTTCATCAACGTCCACCGCCTGCACCAAGACAAAGACGCATGGACCGCGTTCCGCCAACAATACAAACTCGGCGGCACGCCCGTCCTAGCGAAATACAGCAAAGGCAAACAAGTCAACAAACTCGATTTGGAAGAAAACGGCGGCAAAATCAGCGCCAAAGACTTGGAGAAATGGCTGGACGCAAACGGCTTGCGGTAAATTGTCCTTTTGAGATTGCGCCGTTTGAGAGTTAAAGACTTTACGGAAGAATGAAGAGAGGTCGTCTGAAAACAGGATTTTGGTTTCAGACGACCTTTTTCCATAGCAGCAATCTTGTTCCTTCCCCCGTCCGGCGGGGGAAGGTTAGGATG
>NZ_POXG01000003.1 GCF_003044565.1 Neisseria sicca
AGCTGAATGCGCTGAAGGACGCGGTGCTGACCAGTAGTTCAGGCAGAGTAAATATTGCAGCGCAAGAGGAAGTTTTAATTACCTGTAAAGGCGCATACATCAAATTCTCGAATGGAGAAATTGAGATAGGCAGTCCGAAGCTGGTGCGGGTGAAGGCGCCGTTGGAGGTGACTGGGTCTCAGAGCTTGAGTCATATGTTTAATAATATGCCTAAATCAAAATTTGATCAGGAAGTAATCGTTACCACTTTAAATGGAAGCCCGATTGTAAACCGCCGATTTGTTCTAACACGTGCTGACGGTACCAAAATACGGGGGACTACGGATGCAAATGGTAGTACCGGCATTCAGCGCAATGATTCTACTATGGAAAAATTTACCTTGACTCTTTTGCCTAAGGACAAGAAGAAATGATTGACCCAAACATTAAATTAAATCCGACATTGGATAAAAACGGCAATCCGACCGCGCAAGCGAGGATGACATCTACGGAAGATCAGCAAAAATGCCAGATGGAGATTGCACGCTATATGCCGATCATGCTTCTCCCCGGTATTATGGGATCCAATCTGCTATATCGAAACGGTTGGGTAAAGCCCAGTCAAAAATCTGAATCAGGAGAGTCGGCTAAAGATGTTGAAAACGGAGAGGAGAATCAGGACAAGGATTGGGAGGAACTCAAGAAGGAGACAGTAGAAAAGTCATGGATGCCGCCAAACGGTCTATTAAAATCAATAGGTGCAGTGTTTAAAGATGGCCTGTTTCGCAGGGTAAAAGCACGTCATCGCGAAATTCATCAAGAATTGACTGCTGTCGATTGGCGAGGGCCGATAATACATATTCCTAAAAATCCTATAAGAACTAATACTGAATGTTTGAAAAATAAGATTTTAAAGGCCGGTGAGCAGCGACACAATCTCAAAATGGCACAACTGCAGAAAAGTCCTTCTTCTGATTCTTCGGAAATTCGTGATGAGCAAAAACAATATGAGGAATGGAAAGAAAGATGGGAAAATGGAAAACCCCGTCCTAAAGAGTTAGTCAAAGAACAATTGCGTTTTCGAGGCTGGGGAACGGTTAATGCCGATGCTTATCAAGATTTTGCGGTTTTTTTAGAAAATAATCTGAATAATTTGGCTCAAGATATTCGAGATGCTGCTAAAACCAGTAATGGAAATCAAAGTGGAACAAATGGCTTGAGTGATAGTGATTATGCGAATTTTGTTACAAAGAAAATAGATACGCAGCCTTGGAAAGCCGTATTGGCAAGGATAGATCGATATATCATCAATCGTGACAAAGAGCAGCCAAAGTTGGAAAAGCCTTTATCTAAACAGAAGTCCAGCGTTGAAGCACAGAAAATGTTGGCGGAATGGCTGAAAAAAGTGGTGAATTATCAGTTTCCTGTTTATATATGCGGTTACAACTGGTTGCGTGACAATGCTGAATCGGGGACTGGGTACCATACGAAGTCTTTAGAGTATTTGGAATCAAAAAAAGAGGATGGTACCAATTTCCCCTTTGGTCCCAGTGACTTGAATAGCAGGATCCAGCGAGCATTGGAAGAATGCAATAGTGAACAATTTTTGATTCTTACCCATTCCATGGGCGGTTTGGTAACGCGTGCATATGCAAAGCAGGCAACCAGCGATGAGCCGGGTAAAACTAAAAACGCTGATAAAATTTGCGGTATTTTTCATAATGTTATGCCCGCTACGGGTTCTCCTGCTTTTTATAAACGGTTAAGGGCAGGTTTTAGTAATGAACCGCCCCCGCGCCATTTTTATGAATACTTCATGCCGACTTTATGGGTGAGTGCATTGAAAGAGGCGGGATTGGCTGTGGTATTGGGTTTTACCTCACGCGCAACTTCCCCCATTTTGCTCAATTCGCCTGGTGCCATGCAGCTGACTCCTTGGCCGAATTATACCCCCTGTCGCTTTAGTGGAGATAATGTAAGTGATCCCAATGCTTGGCTTCATGTGGCAGATGATGAGGGCAAAAATATACGCTTCAGTTTCAATACTAAGGAACTCTATCAAAATTATGATAAATGGTTTGGTTTGTGGCCGACCAAGCCGAAAAATCTTAATGATGGACAACAAGAAGAGCAGATAGACCGCATCAATTTTAATCCGAATGGTACAAAGACTATTTTTCAAAAAGACAAAGTGGATGAGGATATTTTTGAAAAAAACTTAGAAAGAGTAGAAAAATTTCAAGAAAAGCATGCTACTTACTATTTGACTGATGACAATAAAACTCGAATCAGTCTTTGTGACAGTAAAGACCATCTCACCTGGGATACTATTAAATGGGTGAGTGATAGGAATTTCCCTGAAGACTTGACTAAGCAAGAGTTGATCGAGGCGGTATTAACTAAGCCTAAAGATTCCGGACCTAGAGGTACGGTAAAAATGAAACTGAGGGGTGAAGATTACTTTCTTCATCTTACTGAAAAAAAGAGGACAGACAGAGGAGATGGTACCGTCCCTACTGCTTCGGGAGGAGCACCGATTACCCAAGGCTTTTTTGATAGAAAAGATGTATTGGTAACCGGAAATAAAAATGTAGGCGGCTACGAGCATGGTTCTTCATATAATTTTGATGAAGTCCGCCATGATGCCTTGTTTGCTGTTTTAGAATCTGTCGCTTTACGCGGACAGGAAGATTAATCTCTTCAAGGAGCTTATGATGAAACCGATCGCTAGTGTATTGCTGACAGTTTCCATGCTTGCTGCATGTACCCCTACCGTTTCAACACTTACAGAAAGGAATCCTTCCATGACCACCGCTTCTTCATCTATCGATACCGTCTACTGGACCGAACAGCCCTATTGCAGCGGTCGCTATCAATTGCGCCTGCCGTCCCAACGTCGTCACGGCAGTACACACATTGATTACAACGGTTGGAGCGTGATGGTTATGTTTAACGACTGGAATAGAAATGTTAGTACCATCAATGAGACTAAGCAAAATGGTCGAGATGGAACCGATATTGTTGTTGACACCCGTACTCTAATTCCAGGGCGGGCGATGATGCAGGTAACGCGTAGTGATTTTGATTGGGATGGTAGATATGTTAAGAAACATGGTATGCCCTACGAAGCCTATTTATATTTTAAGCTGGATAATAACGATGCTTATATCGTACGCAGCTATTTCTATATTCCCGCCGAAAACGGCAAAGCACCTGCCAACTGGAAAACCAAAGAGAAAGAATTGATAGATGGCATGGAGAAAAAATTCCGTCAAGATTTCCTGAATAACTTACGTGTACGTCAAGAGTTTGAAGTACCGAATCGGTATGGTATCTGCCTGATAGGCGGTTTTATTGCGGACGATGGCAAAAAACCGTTTACAGCGCATACAACTGTCGAATTTGCCAAGCAACATGATATGAGTCTGGAAATCATGCATGGCGACGAGCTTGAGAAAGGCGAACCCACGCTGCTGCAACGGGATATCGCTCCAGAAAAAAGCGCATTGGCAAAAATCTTTAAAATCACAGGCTACCGTACCATCCGCCAAGGCCAGCGTACCATTAACGGCATGTCTGGTACGGAAAAACTGATCAAGTGGGATGGTAACAAATATATGTTGATTTGGGAGCGAGACGGCGGCAATCCGCGCATCATGATGCAGTTTGGTACCGAGAAGAAAGACGGAACGAAGCGCAGCGAAGCTGAAGTCCTTGCTATTTGGGATACCGTTCTGCCAACTTTAAAACCAATCAAATAATGTAAGCGGCGAACTGAAGGTCGTCTGAAATATGGTTTTCAATATTTGAAACCGTATTTTCAGACGACCTTGCGTCACAAACAGCCATACTGCAATTGGCTTTTATAGAGAATGACCGTAAGCAGTAATGACGTTGCACCGTTCTAAAATTCATTAACCCATTACAAGAAAACATAATGAAGCACACACCTATACCTTATGAGCGTCAGGAAATCATCCGACGTGAACGCGAGTTGGCTAAATATGCCAATACTATGGATAGTTTGTTTTGCATTCCTTTTACCAAACAAGGAATCGGCGTTGATGCCATATTGTCGCTGATTCCTTTTGTCGGGGATATTGCCGGGCTTTTGTTGACGATGAAGGCTTTTCGCATGGGACGGGAGTTGGGCGTGCCGGATCATAAAATGCGTCCGGCTGTATATCTTGCTTTTGCGGATATGGTGCTCGGCATGATTCCTGTTGTCGGTACGCTTATCGATATTTTCTTGCAACCGAGCCGCCGTACTTTGAAAGTCATCAATGAACATGTGCGCAGTGAGTATGGCATCGACTACGACATACATTTGGAGCGTCCGTTTATGCACGCGGCTTTGGAGAAGAAGCAACAGCAATCAGACTTTTGGTGCAAACCTGTTGCTGCTTGGCTTTATCTGCATCTGCCTGATTTTTTCGGTTTGATTGTGCTGGTGTTGATGGGCTGGATAACGGTTGTAGTAAGTAGATGGGCGTGGAGCGGTATGACTTATTTGTTCCACGCTGTTGCCGGTTGGTTTTGAATGTTTGTGATTTGAACGGATATACAATTTATTGTGAATGGCTTTAAACCTGTTTGGTGTTGTTGAGACTGAGCTTAAATGCATCTTGATAAATTGGAAAAGGTCGTCTGAAAAATCGATATTTGATTTTTCAGACGACCTGAGACCTTTGCAATAACATAGGTTACTAAAATTTTATGCTCAATCTCATTTTCAAAATGCAAAACCTTTCTGATTTTTCCTACTTTTTGCTCAATATTAGGAAGGTTTTAGTCAATTGAATTTTTTTGGCGCATTTTTATGCGTCAAATTTCGTTAACAGACTATTTTTGCAAAGGTCTCGACCTTTCTGCAAGGTGAGAACAGTTGTAGAAAATGGGATGGAGGGGGCGTGAGAAATTTAGTTGAACCAAAAACGGAAGACTAAATAGAACACTAAAGCCAATACGCCCGCCCATACGATAACCATAAATCCGGCAACAGCCCGACCGAGTCGGTAAACGGGGTTTTTGCGTTCGTCTTCCAAAAGCGGATTGGGGGTGTTGCGTTGTTCTTCAGACATGGTTATCTCGGTTGTGAATGGTTGGCAAAAGCGTAAGGGTACGCCGATGGACATGAAGATTCAAGCGGGGCGTTTCAATTTTCTCCGTACTCAAAAATATCGTCTTCGTCCCAACTGCTTTTGAGCGCGGCGTGGATGGTGTCCATGTCGAATCCGCGATAGGCGAGGAAGCGCGCTTGTTTTTGTTTGTCTTTTAAATCGGCGGCGGGCTGTTTGAATTTTTTGCGCAACACGGCGATTGCGGTTTGCAGTTCGCGCGCTTTGTCGGGCATAAATTCGCGGCTGAGGGTTTCGTCTATGCCTTGCTGCGCCAATGCCTGTTTCAGACGCAGGGAGCCGTGTTGGCGGCTTTTGCTGTGGATGTAGGCTTCGGCGTAGCGTTGGTCGGATTGCCAGTTACGTTCGGCAAATTCGTCCAACACGTTTTCCAATTCTTCTTCGCTTTCGGCATACGGGGCGAGCTTGCGCTTGAGTCCGACGCGGCTGATTTCCTGTCGGGAAAGGATGTCCATCGCGCGGGCGCGCAGGGATTTTTGGGGTTTCATGCAGAGGTCGTCTGAAAAGGTCGATTCGTAGGTTAGATTCTTGAATCTGACTTGCGGGTTGTAGGATGGAGGAGAGATAAGAAACTTTCATTCCGTCATTCTCTTTGTTCGGGAATGACGAATCTTTTTATTTCCACTGCTCTATTTTCAGACGACCTTTTGAAGCAGGAATAAAGGTCGTCTGAAAACAAGGATACTGATTATTCGTCGTCCTCCGCTTTTTTCGGTTGCAGATTTTCGTAGATTTCGGGCAGCGAACCGATAATCCAGTCGGGCTTGGTCGCTTTGTCTTGCGAGAGCAGGGTCATGTCGCCGTAGCCGAAGGTCACGCCGACGCTGAGGCAGCCGGCGGCTTTGGCGGCGATGATGTCGTTGCGGGAGTCGCCGACCATAATCATGTTGGCAGGATCAATGCCCAAGACTTCGGCGGCGTGTTGCAGCGGCAGAGGGCTGGGTTTCTTTTCGGGCAGGCTGTCGCCGCCGAGGATCAGGCTGAAGTAGTCGGCGAGTCCAAGCTGTTTCAAGAGTTCGGCGGCGAGGATTTCGTTTTTGTTGGTGATGACCACCAGCGGGATGCCCAGGGATTTGAGCAATGCCAGTCCGGCTTCGGTTTCGGAGTAGGGGCGGGTGAAGTCGCTCAAGTGGTCGCGGTAGTATTTCATGTAGAACACGAAGCCTTTTTCCCATAAATCGGGCGCGGCTTCTTGGTCGCGGTCGTTGGTGATGACGCGGTGGACGAGTTTGCCGATGCCGTCGCCGACGTAGCCTTCTATGGTTTTGGCGGGCAGTGGCTCCATGCCGAGATATTCGCGCATGGCTTCGGCTGCGGCGGCAAGGTCGAGAACGGAATCGCATAATGTGCCGTCCAAATCAAAGGCGGCGGCTTGGACGTGTTCAATGGCGGCGGTCATGATGTGTTTTACTCGTAGATGAAAGAGGCGCGTATTTTAGCATTGATTCGGCAGGCAAGGCTTGGAGGATGCTGGTGCTGGCTTGGTGTTTGGTTTGCAGCGGGTGACTTTTATAGTGGATTAACTTTAAACCAGTACGGCGTTGCCTCGCCTTGCCGTACTATTTGTACTGTCTGCGGCTTCGTCGCCTTGTCCTGATTTAAAGTTAATCCACTATATTCGGAAGCGGCGTACTAAGATTGATGAAATAGAGTTACAACTTAAATATTCCAATAAATTAATTTAGAAATTTTACAAGAAAGATACTTGCCTAAAATTTTATTTTCATGGATAATCCGATTCGTTAGCTGGTTCGAGTAGTCAGTTAATAGTTTCTCCTCTATTTCTCCTTTGTAGACTTGGCACACATTCAGTTGGATGTGTGCATTTTTTTTGTTTGCAGGTTTGGCGAGAAGATGCTTGGATTTGATGGGGAAGGGATGTGTTTGAACGCGTTAAAGCCTCTTGGTTGATAGCGTTCCTCTCGGTTGTATAAAAGGTATTTTGAAAAAAGGTCGTCTGAACGTTATAAACTTTCAGACGACCTTTTTTAATGTAGTTAAATCACTCTAAGTCTAACACAGCCGTTTCTTTGACCTCTTCCATAACGACATAGCTGCGGCTTTCCGCTGCCGCAGGCAGGTGCAGCAGGATATTGCCCAACATATCCCGATAGGCAGCCATATTGGGCAGGCGGACTTTGATCAGGTAATCATATTCGCCGGATACGAGGTGACATTCTAAAATTTGCGGAATCCGCATGATTTCACGGCGGAAATCTTCAAAAATATTGCCCGATTTGGAACGCAGCTTCAGCTCGACAAAGACCAGCAGGCTTTGCCCGAGTTGGTGCGGGTTGAGGCGGGCATGATAGCCGGTAATAAAATTGTCGCGCTCGAGTCGGCGGACGCGTTCGGTAACCGGAGTGGTGGATAATCCGACTTTTTCTGCCAACTCCGTCATGGGTGTGCGGGCATTTTGCTGAAGGATTTTCAGGATTTTCAGGTCGGTTTTGTCTAATTCTTTCATCGCGGAGTTTCTTTCAACTGAGCTGAAACGCATCATTTGGGCAGATGGATAAAACGCAGGGCTGGATAATGCAAAGCCGCCCTTGTTTTAAGTTGACCCACTATATCTTTAAAGCGGCTGAAAAGAAAGTCAGTCAGCGTCAATGGCATTGCGCTTTTGCGGCATCGGGTCAAGCAGGTCGTCTGAAAACGGTTTTGTCCCTGGTCGTACTTATAGGCAGGAAAACAAGAAAGGGCGGATTCTAATGGAGGAACGCCTCTTCCGCAATGTGAGTCACTGAATCTAAACGGAAAGGTCGTCTGAAACGGGTGTGTGGCAATGCGTCGCGGATTGGTTTTCAGTTAAAATACCGCCTGTTTCAGATAGCATTCCGCCACAATCGTGCGACACCGATAAGGTGGCATTTTCAAGGGAGAGGCTATGCCCGTAGATTCGTTTTTCTATCTTTTGCTCCTCACCGGATTTTGTGCCGGACTGATGGACGCGGCGGTTGGCGGCGGCGGGCTGTTGCAAATTCCCGGACTGTTCAACCTGCTGCCGAATTCCACGCCTGTCGCTTCGGTGATGGGCGTGAATAAGTTTGCCTCCTGCTGCGGGACGGTTACTGCGACGGGGCAATATCTGCGCAGAATCCCCGTGCCGTGGAAAATGCTGTTGCCCGCCGCCGTGCTGGCTTTTGCCGCTTCCTATCTGGGCGCGAAAGCTGTGGTCTTTTTCCCTGTGCAATATATGAAACCGGCGATGCTGGTCATCATGATTGCCATGTGTGTTTATACCTTTATCAAAAAAGATTTGGGACAAACGGTGCGCACCGAAAAATTGACGCGCCGCGAAACCTTGTGGGGCTTGTTTTTTGGCGCATTAATCGGTTTTTACGACGGCATTTTCGGACCGGGTACGGGCAGCCTTTTGGCTTTCGTGTTCGTCCGTTTTTACGGCTACGATTTTCTGACGGCAAACGCATCGGCAAAAGTCATCAACTCGACCACCAATCTTGCCGCATTGACATTTTTCATTCCGCAAGGGCATGTTGTTTGGGCGTGGGCAATCCCGCTTGCGCTGGCGAATTTGTGCGGCGGTGTGGTCGGCGCGAAATTGGCGATACGCGGCGGAACCCAGTTTCTGCGTTATGGATTTATGGTGTTGCTGTGCCTGACCATAGGCAAATTCGCTTGGGATTTGATTCGATAACAGAAGGCGCGCAGCAGGCAAGATTCGCCCGCTGAAAGCGTTTCAGACGACCTTTGTATGCTAAAATCCGTCATCTTTCAGTATATGACCGATAGAGGGAAAACATGGCAGGCAACACTTTCGGACAACTCTTCACCGTTACCACTTTCGGCGAAAGCCACGGCGCAGGTTTGGGCTGCATCATCGACGGCTGCCCGCCCGGACTGGCATTGAACGAATCAGACATCCAAGCCGACCTCGACCGGCGCAAACCCGGCACCAGCCGCCACGTTACCCAACGCCGCGAGGCCGACCAAGTCGAAATCCTCTCCGGAGTCTTCGAAGGCAAAACCACCGGTACACCCATCGCCCTCTTAATCCGCAATACCGACCAGCGCAGTAAAGACTACGGCAACATCGCCACCAGCTTTCGTCCCGGTCATGCCGACTATACCTACTGGCACAAATACGGCACGCGCGACTACCGCGGCGGCGGCAGAAGCTCCGCCCGCGAAACCGCCGCCCGCGTTGCCGCCGGAGCCGTTGCCAAAAAATGGCTGAAAGAAAAATTCGGCACGGAAATCACCGCCTACGTTACCCAAGTCGGCGAAAAAGAAATTCAGTTTGAAGGCTACGAACACATTTCCCAAAACCCCTTCTTCGCCGCCAACCAAAGCCAAATTGCCGAGCTGGAAAACTATATGGACAGCGTGCGCAAATCCTTGGATTCCGTCGGCGCGAAACTGCATATCGAAGCGGCCAACGTCCCCGTGGGCTTGGGTGAACCCGTTTTCGACCGCCTCGATGCCGAAATCGCCTACGCCATGATGGGCATCAACGCCGTCAAAGGCGTGGAAATCGGCGCAGGTTTCGGCAGCGTCGTCCAGCGCGGCAGCGAACACGGCGACGAACTCACCCCGCAAGGCTTCCTGTCCAACCACTCAGGCGGCATACTCGGCGGCATCAGCACCGGACAAGACATCCACGTCAACATCGCCATCAAACCCACCAGCTCCATCGCCACACCGCGCCGCAGCATAGACATCAACGGCAACCCCGTCGAACTCGCCACCCACGGCAGGCACGACCCCTGCGTCGGACTGCGCGCCGCTCCTATTGCCGAAGCTATGCTGGCATTGGTCTTGATCGACCACGCCCTGCGCCACCGCGCGCAAAATGCCGACGTAGTTGTCGATACGCCAGACATTACCAAGTAGTGCGGATAAAATCGAAAGAGGTCGTCTGAAAATGCCTATTCATATGATATTATGATATGGCATTTTTCAGACGACCTTAACGCTATATATTCAGAAACATTAAATGGAAAATACTGAAAACCACACACCCGTCGCGCCGCAGCCCAAAATCCACACCGCCGCCTATGTCCTTGCCGCCGTTTCCTTTATCCCGCTTATCGGTTTGCTCTTCGGCATAGCGGCTTTGGTGTTAAGCATATTGGGATGGCGCAAACGCGGTGCGAAAATCGTTGCCTTGATTGCCTCCTTAGGAATGTTATGCACTGTCGCGCTATACGGCGCATTGTTTTATTTCGGCTTTGTTCAGCGAGGAGGCGTGTACGACGAACTGAGGCAGCAACTGACGGTAAATACCTTGTCTACGTTGGTTTCCGAAATCGAATTCTACCGCCTGCAACACGGCGCTTATCCGGAGTCGCTGGAGCAGCTTCAAGAGTCCCAACCGAACAAGCCGATATTTATAGTCGATACAAGCAACACGCCGTTTAGTGCCGAACCTTTCCGATTGTTTTATTACGAACGCAGCGGCGATGCGCATTATTATTTGCGCAGCGTGGGCAATGATGGCAAAGCGTTTACTGCAGACGACATCTTGCCTCATATTGAACAGACCGAAAACAGCAAAATCGGCCTGCTCTTGCAAAAAGAAGCCAAGTAAAGATTGGATGGGCATTTCAAACCCTCTTCGCAGGCCGGCAAAATACGAAACGCTACATCTGCGCACTTGAGGTCGTCTGAAAACAAACATGGCGGATTGTGCCGAACGTTTTCAGACGACCTTTTCGCAACGCTATGGCGACAGGTGTATCGGCGCCGTCCGCAAATAAACATTTACAATCGAACATTCGCAAAAAAACTTAGCCAAAACACAGGCTTTATACTAAAATATCGCCATTACCGTGCCATAGCGAAACGCACGGCTTTATTTTAGAGGAATACAAACGACATGACACAAGAAACCGCTTTGGGCGCAGCTTTGAAATCCGCTGTCCAAACCATGAGCAAGAAAAAACAGACCGACATGATTGCCGACCACATCTACGGCAAATACGACGTCTTCAAACGATTCAAACCGCTGGCAGTCGGCATCGACCAAGACCTCGTTGCCGCGCTGCCCCAATACGATCCTGCCCTGATCGCCCGCGTTCTCGCCAACCATTGCCGCCGCCCCCGCTACCTCAAAGCCCTCGCGCGCGGTGGAAAACGTTTTGATTTGAACAACCGCTTCAAAGGCGAAGTCAGCGCGGAAGAACAAGCCATCGCCCAACAGCATCCGTTTGTCCAACAGGCCTTGGCAGAACAAGCCGAGCGTCAAGCAGCCAAACAGGCAGCGAAAACCGAGACGGTAGAAACCGAACAAGTCGGCGCAGCAGTCGAAACTGAAGAAGTGGCACAAAACAACGCCGAATAATATCGAATGATTTTAAAAGGTCGTCTGAAAACGGATTTTCTGTTTTCAGACGACCTTTTTTATGGATATTTCAAACTAACGGAGGAGGGGTAGAGGGAACACGCTTTGCGGTCATGATTTCCACTTTGGCAGGGGAGGCAAACGGTGGGTGTTCGTTGATTTTTTATCAGTGATTACACCTTTTCTAAAGATGGATTTTTGTATGCGTGAGAATGACAGTAGGGAAGGAATATATTGTTTTATTTGAGTTTATTTTGAAAATTGGAAAATCAAGATAAAAAAATGCGCATATCGTTTGGGATATGCGCCAAGTCTACAAAGGAGAAATAGAGGAGAAAAATCAAGCTGCATCAAGCAACTCAACGGGCGTCATTATGTATGAAAGGCATCGGTTTGTCAATTTTTTATATGCAAAAATTTTCTATTTTTTGAGGAAACGGCAGATTGCTGCCCAATTGGTGCTGTGTAATACGCTCGTTTTCCTAAAAATATTATATAAATCAATGAGTAATTTGTGTGTTGTATAAGATACAGGATGCTTGTTTCCGTATAAGGTGCATAAAATGCGTCAGTGGTTTTCGTCATCAAAAGAACGGTTTACCGGATGGCGCGGATGGATTGGATGAAGGCGGCCATTTTGGCTTCATCTTTGATGCCCCCGGCGCTTTCCACGCCGCCTGAAACATCGACTGCCGCCGCATTGCTGGTTTGGATGGCTTCTGCAATGTTTTGCGGGGTCAAGCCGCCTGCCAAAATCCAAGGTTTGGTCATATTGTCCGGCAGCAACGCCCAGTCGAAGCTTAGACCCGTACCGCCGTATTCATTGGGATGGTAGGCATCAAACAACAGGGCGCGGGCGTTGGGGAATCGGGTTTGCGCGGCTTCGATGTCTGAACCGGATTGGACGCGTATGGCTTTGAGATAGGGGCGGTCAAACTGACGGCAAAATTCATCGTCTTCGTCGCCGTGAAATTGGATGATGTCGATGGGTACTTGCCGGAGGGTTTCGCGGATGGTTTCCGCTGTTTCATTGACGAATAAGGCAACGACGGAGACGAAAGGGGGTAGGGCTGCTACGATTTTTTTTGCCTGTTCGGGCGTGACGGCGCGTTTGCTGGCTGCGTAAAAAACCAAGCCGATGGCATCGACGCCCAGTTCGGCGGCTTTTCGAGCGTCTTCGGGGCGGGTGATACCGCAGATTTTGATGCGGATGGTTTTCATCTGTTTTCCTTTTTGGTCAGTCTGTTTGGTTGCCGGCAAAAGATGTGTTTGCTTGAATGGGAACGGGCGTATTTTTGTTGATGTCGCTATCTTCGGTCAAGGTCGTCTGAAAATTTTCAGACGACCTTTTTGTCTGTTTTCGACTTGTCTGTTTCGACGTTTAACTTGAACAACTGACGCAAACCGGAATGCTGCCTTCGGGCGGCGGTTCGGCAAGGTCGGCGAACTCTGCCTGTTCGTCAAAGGGACGGGCGAGGCAGCGGCGCAGGCGTTCGATTTCGCGGTAGTCGCCGTTTCGGGCTTGGGCGATGGCTTGTTCGGCAAGGTAGTTGCGCAGGATGTAGAGCGGATTGGTTCGGCTCATGCGTGTTGCGCGTTCGGCGGGATCGCTGTTTTCGGCGCGCAGGCGCTGGCGGTAGCGTCCGAGCCAGCGGGTGAAGGCGGGTGGGACGCCGTTTTTGAAGGTTTGTTCGAGTTTGGGCGGGAGGGGTTCGCCGTGTGTATTGCTGACTTCGGACAGGTTTCTGAAAAACAGGGTGAAGTCGGTTTTTTGATCTTGCAGGGAGGCGAAGAGGTCAGCGATAAGGCTTTCGTCGTCTCTTTTGTCTGCTTGCTGCAAACCGAGTTTACGACGCATTTTTTCTAAATAGGTCGTCTGAAAAACTTCTGTCCAGCCGTCGATGAGCTGTTCGAGGATGTCGTGTGGGACGAGGGCGTCGAAGCAGGAGGCGAGGGCGGCGAAATTCCAATGGGCGACGAAGGGCTGGGCATTGTAGGCGTAGCGGCCTTGTGTGTCGGAGTGGTTGCAGACGTGGCGGCGGTCGTAGTCGTCGAGGAAACCGAATGGGCCGTAGTCTATGGTCAGCCCCAGTGCGGACATGTTGTCGGTATTCATCACGCCGTGGCAGAAACCGACGCTTTGCCATGCGGCGACGGTATCGGCGGTGCGGTTGCGGATTTGTTCCAACAGGGCGGCGTAGGGGTTGTCGGCATCTTGGCAGTCGGGGTAGTAATGCCGGATGAGGTAGTCGGCAAGTTGTTGGATTTCGGCTTCGCGGCCGGTGTAGTAGAAGTATTCGAAATGACCGAAACGCAGAAAACTCGGTGCGATGCGGGTGAGGACGGCGGCGGTTTCGACGGTTTCCCGATAAACGGGGTTGTCACTGCCGCACAGGGCGAGAGCGCGGGTTGTGGGGATGCCGAGACCGTGCATGGCTTCGGAACAGAGGTATTCGCGGATGGAGGAGCGCAAGACGGCGCGCCCGTCGGCAAAGCGTGAGTAGGGCGTTTTGCCTGCACCTTTGAGCTGCCATTCTTGGCGTTGTCCTGCGGTATCGACGGAATCGCCAATCAGGAGTGCGCGCCCGTCGCCGAGGCGTGGGGTATAAACGCCGAACTGATGGCCGCTGTAAACACTGGCAATGGGCGCGGGCGCGTATTGCGGCGCGTTGCCGCTGAGGTAGGCAAGGTTGGGGGTCGTCTGAAAATCTGTATCCAGATTCAACTCTGCCGCCAAATCGGTGTTGAAGGCGACCCAATAGGGCGCAGTCAGCGGCTCTGGGGAAATGCGGGAATAGAAAAACGGCGAGAGTTCGGCGAACTGTTGGGTAAGCAGGGGGAGGGTGTGCATGGGATTCCTGATGGGGGCGTACGGATATGTTTATTGTGTTTTAGAGTTGGATGCTGCGTGTTTGATTTTCAAGCATTTTCAAAACAATGCTTGCTGTCGTTGTTTCAAATAATCCGCCAGCGGTTTGGGCAAGCCGTAATCCGTCAAGTTTTCGGGTTTCACCCAAAGGCAGTTTGGCGGCAATGCTGTATTTTCAGGCGAGCTGGTTTGCGCTTCAAGCGGCGTAATCATCAATAAACGATGCGTCAGGCGGTAGGTAAGGGAGGCTTGCTCGGAAAGGTCGTCCCACGGAGAGGCTGCGCACTCTGAAAAAATGCCGAACTTCTCAGCGCAAGTGTATGTTTCGTCGAGTTTTTCAAAACACGGCACGCAATACAGCCCGCCCCAAATGCCTTTGGCAGGACGTTTTTCCAGCAAGATTGCGCCGTCTTGGTCGCGGACAATCAGCCAATAAAGCGGCAGGGTTTGTACTTCGGGGGCGGTTTTTTTACGCGGCAGTTCGGCGATACGATTTTGCTTTTTCGCTTCGCAGATGTCCGCCATCGGGCATTGGTGGCACAAGGGTTTTGTCCGTTTGCACACGGTTGCGCCCAAATCCATCAAACCTTGCGTGTAGGCGGGCATATCGGCGTTTTCAGACGGCAGCAGGCTTTCGGCAAGCGTCCAGAGCGAGTTTTCGAATTTTTTGTCCTGCGGATTGCCGTCGCGGGCGAAAACGCGGCAGAGTACGCGTTTGACGTTGCCGTCCAAAATGGTTTCGCGGCGGTTGAAGGCGAAGGCGCAAATGGCGGCGGCGGTGCTTCTGCCTACGCCGCAGAGGGTTTCTAAGTCTTTGCGCTCTGACGGAAACGTGCCGCCGAATTGTTCGACGACTTGTTGTGCGGCTTTGTGCAGATTGCGCGCGCGGCTGTAATAGCCCAAACCCGCCCACAGCGACAACACTTCGTCTTGCGGCGCGGCGGCAAGCGTTTGCACGGTCGGGAATTTTTCCAAGAAACGCGGATAGTAGTCTAAAACGGTGGCGACCTGCGTTTGCTGGAGCATAATTTCGGAAAGCCAGACGCAATAAGGGTTTTGCACCTGCCAAGGCAGGTGGTGGCGACCGTGTTGTTTTTGCCAGCGGATGAGCCGTTCGGAGAAGGGGATGGGTGTGTTCATTAATATCAATCGGGGGTTTTATTTATATTTAAAACAGTATGTTATGGTATAACATTGTGAAAGTAATTCTTATTGACATACAGATTATAGGGGTATATAACTCATATAGAGAGACTTTATTGCAGTATTGAAATCATTTATCAACAAGCAAGGAGTATCAGCATGAAAGCAATGGTTTATCACGGCGCAAACGACATCCGTTTTGAAGAAAAACCCCGTCCGCAGATTATCGATCCGACCGACGCGGTGGTGAAAATCGTCAAAACCACGATTTGCGGTACCGATTTGGGTATTTGGAAAGGCAAAAACCCCGAAGTCGCCGACGGTCGTATTCTCGGTCATGAAGGCATCGGTATTGTAGAAGAAGTCGGCGAGGCTGTAAAAAACGTCAAAGTTGGCGATAAAGTCATTATTTCATGCGTCAGCAAATGCTGCACTTGCGACAACTGCAAAATCCAACTCTATTCACACTGCCGTAACGGCGGCTGGATTTTGGGCTACATGATCGACGGTACACAAGCCGAATACGTCCGCACGCCTTATGCCGACAACAGCCTTGTTCCGCTGCCCGACAACGTCAACGAAGAAGTCGCCCTGCTGTTGAGCGACGCCTTGCCGACCGCACACGAAATTGGCGTGCAATACGGCGATGTCAAACCCGGCGACACCGTCTTCATCGCAGGCGCAGGTCCTGTCGGTATGTCCGCCCTGTTGACCGCCCAACTGTACAGCCCCGCCGCCATCATCGTTTGCGATATGGACGAAAACCGTTTGAAACTGGCGAAAGAATTGGGTGCAACCCATACCATCAGCCCCGCTTCCGGCGACGTCTCCAAACAAGTCTTTGCCATCGTCGGCGAAGACGGCGTGGACTGCGCCATTGAAGCCGTCGGCATCCCCGCCACATGGAATATGTGTCAAGACATCGTCAAACCGGGCGGTCATATCGCCGTCGTCGGCGTACACGGTCAATCCGTTGATTTCAAACTGGAAAAACTCTGGATTAAAAACCTCGCCATCACAACCGGCTTGGTAAACGCCAATACCACCGAAATGCTGATGAAGGCAATTTCCAGCAGCTCAGTGGATTACACCAAAATGCTGACCCACCGTTTCAAATTCAGCGAATTGGAAAAAGCCTACGACGTGTTCAAACACGCCGCCGAAAACCAAGCCATGAAAGTGGTTTTGGAAGCGGATTGATTTGAAGCGGATTATTGAGTTTTGAAAAGATAGAGGTCGTCTGAAAACAGGTTTTCAGACGACCTTTTGTTTATGGGGCTGACGTTTAGTCGAAATGCAGCGATTTTTTAAAGTCCATTCACGATAAACCTCGCCGTTCCCATTTTCAGACGACCTTTCGCCATCTAGCCGTAAATGCTTTCCCTGACTGAAACCAAAGCCGCCAACGCTGAAGTAGCATTTACTGTTTCAGGCAGGTCGGAAGCGTCAAACGCCGTTTCTACCTCCGCCATCAGCCGTTCTGCTTTTTCTAGCAGGTCTTCGTAGGAGGATTCGCCGCGTTTGATGGCGAGCAGTTCGTCGCGGTTGGGACGGCGTGGGCGGATTTCGCCGTGGCGGGCGATGTCGAGGGCGGTTTCAAGCAGGCGGAAGGTGTGCATCATGTTTTTAGCGTCGTAGCCCTGTCCGTGTGCCTGCGTGCCTTGGTAGCGCGATTCGTTGCGTTCCGCCAACCATTGCTGATAGGACGCGTATTCACGGCAGTAGCTGCTGTATCCGTCTTGGTTGAAGGAGAGGTAGGCAAGCGGGGTTTCGCCTTCGGGAACGGAGCTGAGGGAGAGATTGGTGGCTTCGGGTTTGAGCGCGACGCCGTGGTAGCTGCGCGTGCCGTCGGGGTCGTAAAACAGGGCGTAGAGTTCGCGGGCGTGGGCGATTTTGACCAAACCGACGCGCCGCTGTTCCATTCCGCGTTGCGAAAGCCAGTGTCGCAGCGGCACGGTTTGCGCGTCTTTTACGATGTGGCAGAAATCAAGCACGCTTTTCTTTTCAGACGACATCGGATTGCTGATTTTCTTGTTCAGCCCGCGTGCTTTTTTGATTTGCCCGTAGGCGTATCCGGCGAAACTCTGACGGCAGGCTTTGGACATAAACCATTCGGTTTTGAAGGTATCTATGAGCGGCGAACGGTAGCGCACGCAGTCGGGCGGCGAGGCGAGCAGCTCCAGCGTGTTCGGATTGCTTTGCAGCAAAAGCTCGATAAACCGCCCCAGTTCGTAATAAACGATGTCGTTGGTTTCGTTGCTGATTTGCGGGATGTATTCCATGCCGTAAAACATGGATTTGGGCAGGTAAAACACGCCTTTGATGTCGGTATCGGATTCGGGTGTCGCCAAACCGTAGGCGCGGCTGCCGGAAACGGCTTCTAACAGAAGCAGGTTTTGTGTGTGCAAGTCTTCGATGGTGAGCATTTTCAGACGACCTTTTGTGAGGTGGTTGGGTATTAAAAAAGCAGTCTGCACTTTCAGGCAGCCATTGGTGTGTGCTGGATCTGGGAATCCGACTTGCGGTTTTTCAGACGACCCGAAAAAGGGAAAGGGCTGCCTGAAAACGTCGGATTTGCTGACCATACCTACCCGCTGCCCCTACTTAAATGGTTTCAGCAATTGTTCAATAGGTATCGGGTAGCTCGGGCAAACCTAACACCATATGCAAATTGATGAATGCACCGCGTTTTTTACAAGTCATTTCTTGTCTTTTACCTGCGCGTTCGGCGGACAAGGTGTATTCGGGTTTGCCGATGGTACTGGTTTTGTCGGCTATATAGGATGCATCGCCGTTGCGCAGATGGATTTCGATGATTTCACCGCGTTGGTTGTTGTCCATCAGTGGTCTCAAATAGTTTTGGAAAACTTGGTCTTTGGGCTGCTCGAACACCAATTCAGGACGGGAGAGGTTTTTGCCGAAACGGTAGCGGATTTTGTCGCCTTGCTGCTGGATGCGGACTTGTTTGCCGTTGTTGAATCGGCAATAAAACAAGGTGTCTTTGTCGATGGGTGCGGAAAAGGCAGTACCGGATAGAAATAATGCGGAAATTAGTAATATTTTGATATTCATGGTGTTTTCTCTAAAATAAAAAAGAGGGGGAGATTGCAGGCTGCTTTTTCTTTTACGGATAAACCGCCGCCAAAGTTTCGCGGAACAATTCATTCAGCGGCGCGCTGTCGGCAGCTTGGGCGGCATGTGCGGATAATTCGGAAACTTCGTTATATAAATCAACGGTCAATCGCTGCAATTCGGGCGGCAGCGTATGTAGGTAACTTTCATCCTGTTCCGCTTTGATGGCCACTAAATCAGCGATTTGGGCGGCGCAGTCCGTTTGCCATTCGCTCATCAGCTCAACCAGCGTCATCGGCGGGATGCCGCCTTGTTTCACTGCCCACCGTGCTGCGAGCAGCGGACGCAGGATGTAAAACCATTTTTTCAGTTTGACAGGGTGCGCCAAATCCATGTTTCTCAAAGCGTTGCCCGCGATGCCGCGATAATGGTGCAGCAGTGCGGCGGCTTGGACGTATTGCGGCGCAAGCGCGTTCAGACGACCTGTGAAATCATCGTCCTGCGTATAAACAATCGGCGAACGCAGCCATTCGAGCAGCGTGGCATTGCTTTTCCGCAGCAAACGCAACGCCTTGCGGATGTCCCAGCCGCCAACGTCAAACCATTGGTTTTCGATAAATTCAAAGGTGTCTTTCGCTTCGTCGATTTGCAGATAATATTCCTGCGGACGGATATAAATGGCGCGCACGTCGTAATCGCTGTCGGGCGAGGCAAAGCCCCATGCGCGGCTGCCGCTCTCTACCGCCAGCAGGAAATGCAGCGGCTCGGTATGGGCGATGTGGGTAAGTTTTTCTTGAATCGTTTGTTTCATGATGTTTCTTTTAATAGAGGTCGTCTGAAAATCCTAAAAAACAGGTTTTCAGACGACCTTTGCTTTTTGATGGATGGCGGGTTCGACCGAATCAGTCTTTCAACCTGAATTCCGCAGAGCGCGCGTGGGCGTTCAGGCTTTCGCCGTGTGCCAATACGCTGGCGATTTTGCCCAGTTTCTGCGCGCCTTGTTCGGAGACTTGGATCAGGCTGGAGCGTTTTTGGAAGTCGTAAGTGCCCAGCGGCGAGGAGAAGCGGGCGGTGCGGCTGGTGGGCAGGACGTGGTTGGGACCGGCACAGTAGTCGCCGAGGCTTTCGCTGGTGTAGCGTCCCATGAAAATCGCGCCGGCGTGGCGGATTTTTTTCGCCCATTCCTGCGGGTTTTCTATCGACAATTCCAAGTGTTCGGGGGAAATGTAGTTGGCGATTGTACAGGCTTCGTCCAAGTCTTTGACGAGTATCATCGCGCCCCTGTTGCCGAGTGAGGCTTCGATGATGTCGCGGCGGGGCATGGCTTCGATGAGGCGGGTCATGGCGGCTTGGACTTCGTCGAGATAGGGCTGCGACGTGCCGATAAGGATGGCTTGGGCGATTTCGTCGTGTTCGGCTTGGCTGAACAAATCCATCGCCACCCAGTCGGCGGGCGTGCTGCCGTCGGCGATGACGAGGATTTCAGACGGCCCCGCCACCATGTCGATGCCGACTACGCCGAATACGCGGCGTTTGGCGGCGGCGACGAAGGCGTTGCCCGGGCCGGTGATTTTATCGACCTGCGGTACGGACTCGGTGCCGTAGGCGAGGGCGGCAACCGCCTGCGCGCCGCCGACGGTGAAGACTTTGGTGACACCCGCGACGAAGGCAGCGGCAAGTACGATGTCGTTGCGTTCGCCTTTGGGCGTGGGGACGACCATGATGATTTCTTTCACGCCTGCGACGTGGGCGGGCATGGCGTTCATAATGACGGAACTCGGATACGCCGCTTTGCCGCCGGGAACGTAAATGCCGACGCGGTCAAGCGGTGTAATTTGTTGTCCCAACAGCGTGCCGTCTTCGTCTTCGTACGCCCACGATTCCATTTTTTGGCGTTGGTGGTAGCTTTCAACGCGTGCGGCGGCGGTTTTCAAGGCGGTTTGAATTTCGGGCTGCAACCGCTCAAACGCTGCCTGCAAATCCTCTTGGGTGAGGATAAGGTCGGCTATGGTTTGGGCGGACGTGCCGTCGAAGCGGTTGGTGTATTCGATGAGTGCCGCATCGCCGCGTTTTTGCACGTCGGCGCAGATGTCGGCGACGATGCGGTCGATTTCGGGATTCTGCGCGGTCTCAAAGGCCAGCAGGGCTTTGAGTTCGGCTTGGAAATCAGGCGATTGGGTATTGAGTTTTTTCATGACTTGGTTTTCTCCTTTTTTATTTTTGGACTGGGGGTCGTCTGAATATCCTCTTGTTCAGTCTCTGTCTCTGTTTTAGGTCTGATATACGCTTTTTCGCCCGCACCGCCGAACTTCAATTCGGGCAGGCATTTTTGGTGCAGACCGAGTTTGGACAGCACTTTTTTGCTGGACGAGGCGGTATGGAAACGGTAACGGGTTTGTGTTCTGCCGTTTTTGGTTTCTTCAGCCATCGTTTCAAAGCCGTCCACTTCATACGCGCTGACCACGGCGTTTTGTAAATCCGCGTGAACGCCGATAACGTATTTCACTTTGGAGGCGGCATCTTTGCCGACAATCCAGTTGCCTAGCGTGCGCGATTTGAGGTTGGCATCGTCTTGGTTGTCGAAGAGGTAGTCCGCTTCTTCGTCGGTATCCAAGTCCAAAGCGTCTTGGATTTTTACGGCGAGAACGAGTCCGTCGGGGTTGAATTCGTCGAGCGGGCAGGGCGTGAATTTGAAGCGTTCGTCGAGTTCTTCCGCGCTGATGCCGCCTGCGCCGCATCCGGCAGATTTGTTTTTGAACTTTTTATCGACAACGGATTTGACGAAATGAATCAGGGCAGTTTCGGCGGCTTGCGCTTCGGCTTCGGTCAAATGGTAGCTGATGATATGGCGGCCGATTTTCTTGCATTTGGCGATGGCTTTGCGTTCTGGTACGTCAATATCGCCGAATTCGCCGTCTTGTGAACGGGCGGCTTGTTCATGCTCGAAGATGCGGTTGTCGCAGCCTTTGCCGATGTAGAGGATTTTGTCTTTTTTCAGGTCGGTCAGACAATAGACGTAAAACCGACGCTCGCCGTTATTCAAAACGGAAAGGGTTGAATCTGAAAATTTTTTTATTTTTGCAACCATTTTAACTTCTCCTATACAGTTTACTGCCGTTGAAATTTTCAGACGACCTGTCGGCGGGAACGGATGGGGTCGTCTGAAAACGCATCTTCATTCAAAGGAACATTCACCCCGCCTTCACTGCGCTGCCGAACGCTTGAATAATCGGCTCCAGCAGCGCGTGTTTCGTTTTCAATGCGGCTTTGTTGACCACCAGACGGCTGGAAATATCGACAACGTGTTCGACCGCTTCCAAACCGTTTGCCTTAAGCGTGTTGCCGGTGGAGACCAAATCGACGATGGCGTCGCTCAAGCCGACCAGCGGCGCAAGCTCCATCGAGCCGTAGAGTTTGATGATGTCAACGTGTACGCCTTTGCCGGCAAAATGCTCGGCGGCGATGTTGGGATATTTCGTCGCGATGCGCAGGCGGCTTCCGGGCTGCGAGGCGGCGGCGTAGTCGAACCCTTTGCGGACGGCAACCATCATGCGGCATTCGGCGATGTGCAAATCCAGCGGCTGATAAAGCCCGCTGCCGCCGTGTTCGATTAAAACGTCTTTGCCCGCAATGCCGAAGTCTGCCGCACCGTATTGGACGTAAGTCGGCACGTCGGTGGCGCGGACGATGACGAGGCGGATGTTTTCATGGTTGGTGCCGATAATCAGCTTGCGCGATTTCTCGGGCGCTTCGGCAGGAACAATGCCTGCTGCCGCCAAAAGCGGCAGCGTTTCTTCAAAGATGCGTCCTTTGGACAGGGCGATGGTCAGTGTGTTTTCAGTCATTGTTGTTGTGTGCCGTCAGACTTTAAACCCGTACCAAGCAGGCAGCCTGACTTTCTCCGTTGTATAGTGGATTAACTTTAAACCAGTACGGCGTTGCCTCGCCTTAGCTCAAAGAGAACGATTCTCTAAAGGTGCTGAAGCACCAAGTGAATCGGTTCCGTACTATCTGTACTGTCTGCGGCTTCGTCGCCTTGTCCTGATTTAGTTAATCCACTATATGTTTCAGATGGGAAAAAGGTCGTCTGAAAACCGCGACCGGCATTCAGACGACCCCATGCGGATCAAAGCAGTTTTTTGATGTCGGCGGCAATGGTTGCCGGTTCGCTGCCGTAAGGCGAGAAAATCGCCACTTCGCCGTTTTTGTCTATCAGATACGCGCCGGAAGAGTGGTCAACCAGATAGTTCTCGCTGTCTTCCTTCTGAACCACTTTGGAGGAAACCACGCGGTATTGCTGTTTGATGACCGGCAGGCTTTGGTCGCCTGTCGCAGTCAGACCGATAAATTCAGGATTGAACTGCTTGACGTATTTGCTGATGACTTCAGGCGTGTCGCGCTCGGGGTCGATGCTGACGAACACTACTTTCACATCTTTCGCCTGATCGCCCAATTGTTTCAATGTGTCGCTGTAAGTCAGCAATTCGGTCGGGCAAACGTCGGGGCAGTGTGTATAGCCGAAGGACAGGATCACGACTTTGCCTTTCAGGTCGCTTAAGCTGAACGGCTTGCCGTCGCCGTCGGTCAGCGTGAAATCGCCGCCGATGTCCTCTTTACGCATATCTGTTCCCGGACCTTGCGGTTTGGGAGCGGCAGCAGCGTTAAGCGAGGTCGTTTCAGGAGAAGAAGCAGGCGTTGCAGCTGGGGCGGATGCTGTTGAAGAGGCGGCTGAAGCAGTCGCGGGATTTTGTTCCGGCGCTTTGGCTTCAGGTTTGCAGGCAGCAAGTGCGGTAAGGGCGAATGCGCCCAAAATGGCGGTACGGATTGCAGTAGGCATCATAAAAATTCTCCAATGCAAATATGGTGTGTGAACGTCGTCTGAAAATAAAAAATGAAACGAACGCCGTCATCTTAGCGCGTTTGCAACATTTAATATAGCGGTTTATGCCGTTTTTCGGCTGAAAATGAATGATGTTTGATATAAGTGGAAAGAGTAGGGTGCGTCGGGAACAAAATAAAATGAATTTAATATTTTTAAAAATCAAAAATATAAGCAATATATCTGCAAACAAGGCAAGATTTTTCTTTACAAGCCCGAATACGCCGCTATAATAGCGACTTCTTCACCAGCCCAGGTGGCGAAATTGGTAGACGCAGGGGACTCAAAATCCCCCGCCGCAAGGTGTGTCGGTTCGAGTCCGACCCTGGGCACCACAAAAAACCGCTTATCAGCGGTTATTTTTTTGCCTATCGAATGCTCATATTAGGAACCAACATTTTGATCAATCAGGATTTTTGTTGGTTTTGCCATGTTCTCGATATTGGATCAAACCAAACACGCGGTTCAGCGAAAGTCGGATTCATTTACCTCTTATTCCTCCGTTTATGTTGAATAAATACCGCCAAGCCCGTTTTATGACAAAGGTCGTCTGAATCAAACTATACTTTCAGACGACCTCTATTCAATCACGGAGCTTATTTATGTCTATCCGTCTGACTACGCTGTCGCTTATTCTCGCAGCCACAGCCTGCACGCCCACCGTTTCCCCATCGGCAGAAACCTCGCCGACCGTTACCAAAATCGCCATCGACACTGCCTACTGGACCGAACGACCCTATTGCAGTGGCCGCTATCAATTGCACCTGCCGTCCAAACGCCGTCATGGCAGTACGCACCTTGATTACAACGGCTGGAGCGTGATGGTTATGTTTAATGATTGGAATAGAAACGTTAGGAATATCAATGAGTTTAAGCAAAGGGGTAGAGCAGGAACAAAAATTGTTGTTGATACCCATACTCTGATTCCGGATCGGGCAATGATGCAGGTAACACGTAGGGATTTTGAATGGGAGCATATTATCAGGGATCGTGGTATGCCCTACGAAGCCGATTTATATTTCAAGCTGGATAATGATGACGCTTATATCGTACGCAGCTATTTCCGCATTCCTTCTGATCATGGCAAAGCCCCTGCCAACTGGAAAGCCCAAGAGAAAGAAGCGATAAACACCATGGAGAAAAAATTCCGCCAAGAAATCCTCAGCGGCTTGAAAACCAGGCAGGAATTTGAAGTACCAAATAAACACGGCATCTGCCTGATAGGCGGTTTCATTGCGGACGACGGCAAAAAACCGTTTGAAGTTCATAGCACTGTCGAATTTGACAAACAACGCGATATGAGTTTGGAAATCATACACGGCGACGTGCTGGAGACAGGTGCGCCAACGCTGATAGACCGTAAAGTAAATCTTGGGAAAGGCGCAATGGTTAAAGCCTTAACCCGCACCATCCGCCAAGGCAAACGCGACATCAACGGTATGTCGGGCGAGGAAAAACTGGTGAAATGGGACGGCAACAAATATATGTTCTTTTGGGAACGCGACGGCGGCGACCCGCGCATCATGATGCAGTTCGGCACTGAGAAAAAAGACGGGACGAAGCGCAGCGAAGCCGAAGTGCTGGCGATTTGGGATACGGTTTTGCCGACTCTGAAACCGGTGAGGCAATAGCAGCAATAGACAAAGGTCGTCTGAAAATTTTCAGACGACCTTTGTTTTGGGAAAAAGCTCAACGGGTTACGTTGCGCCAGTCGCTTTCGAAATAGCTGACGAGGATTTGGTTGTTCAGATAGTTCGGCTCAACCTTGCGCCTTGCCATGTCGGGCGGGAAGCGGAACATTTCGGCAGCGGTTTGGGCGTTTAGATAACGTGTGGGAACGTCGAATTTCTGCGGAACGGGGAATTGCTTATCGAAGCCTGCCAATACAAATCCCCATTCGCCGAAGGAGGGGACGTAAACATGATAAGGCGCGGTGGAAAGGCCGGCGGCTTCGAGGGTGGCGACGACCGACCAGTAGGCGTTGGGGGCGAAGTAGGGCGAGGTGGACTGGACGACAATTTTACCCTGCGGCTGAAGATGGCGGGCGACGAGGCGGTACATGGGGACGGAGTAGAGTTTGCCCAGCGAGAAATTGGACGGGTCGGGCAGGTCGATGATGATGACGTCGAATTTTTCAGACGACCCCTCCAGCCATTTGGCGGCATCGTCGTTGACGACGTGCATTTTGGGGTGGGACAGCGAGCCTTGGTTGAGCGCGCTTAAGGCGGCGGAGGTTTTAAAAGTGGCGGTCATGTCAGGGTCTAAATCGACCAAGGTAACGTGTTTGACCTGCGGGTATTTCAAGACTTCGCGCGCTGCCAGACCGTCGCCGCCGCCGAGGATGAGGATGCGGGAGGCGTTGGAAACCATCTGCATGGCGGGCAGGACGAGGGCTTCGTGGTAACGGGCTTCGTCGCGCGAGGAGAATTGCAGGTTGCCGTTGATGTAGAGGCGGGTGTCGTCTTTCCAGCGGGTAACGACGAGCCGCTGGTAGGGCGAGTGGCTTTGATAGACGACAGGGTCGCCGAAATAGCTTTGTTCGGCTTTGAAGGAAATGCGGTCGGCGTAGGCGAAGGCGGCGGCGAGGACGGACAAGACAATCAGCGCGCGCAGGCGGATGGCGCGGTAGCGGGGCAGTTCGGCTTTGAAGACGCGTGCGGTCAGGTAGGCAACGGCGGCGTTGAGGATGCCGAATAAGAGGGCTGATCGCGCCATGCCGAGTTTGGGGGCAAGGAGAAGCGGGAAGAGCAAGGAAACGGCGAGTGCGCCCAAATAGTCGAAAGTCAGGACTTTGGAAACGAGTTCTTTAAACTCCGCGCCTTTGCGGTTTAACACGCGCATCACCAACGGGATTTCCATGCCGACGACTGCGCCGACAATCAGTACGAAGGCGTAGAGCAGGGTGCGGAACGGGGCGGCGGAAAGACCGAAGGCGACGAATAATGCCAGCGCGGAAATGCCGCCGATGATGCCGACCAAAAGTTCGATTTCGATAAAGCGGTGCAGCACGTCTTCGTCTTTGATGTAGCGGGTCAGGTGTGCGCCTATGCCCATCGAGAAAAGATAAAGTCCGATGACGGAAGAAAACTGCAAAATGCTGTCGCCCAAAAGATAGCTCGCCAGCGCGGCGATGATGAGTTCGTAGGCGAGGCCGCAACTGGCGACGATAAAGACGGAGATGATGAGGGTGCGGTTGGCGGTCATGGTATTGGGGAGTGGGTTTGAGGCCGTCTGAAAAAATGCTTGCCGCCGATACTGCAAGCTCTTGAATTTCAAGCGGTGCGCAAATTATGGCATAATCCATTATATCAAATCCTAAGGACTTCATATCGTGAGTATTTCTCTGCCTCAATACCTGCTTTACCTGCAATATATGCTTGCGGGCGTGGCAATGACTGCCGTTTTCGGCGCGGTGTATCTGCGGATTACGCCTGCGGAAGAATTGCGGCTGATTAAAAACGGCAACCTTGCCTGCGCCTTGTCGTTCGGCGGCGCGCTGGTTGGATTTTGTTTGACGCTCGCATCCAGCATTGCCCACAGCGTCAGTTTCGTTGATTTTATCCTGTGGGGTCTCGCGGCGGCGGTGATTCAGATTTTGGTGTATTTTGCCGCCACGATGATGATTAAAGGCGCAACGGAAGAACTCATTGGCAACAACGTCGCCGTCGGCGCGCTGTTTGGCGCGGTGTCCGTGTCCATCGGCATCTTGAATGCCGCTTGTTTGACCTGATTTATATAACCGGTTTACAAAATATACGGCTGGTCGCATTTCCGCTCCGCTCCGTGTTATCCCATTCTTCAAAATAAGGAACCGCAATGTTCAACTTTATCAAGAAACAGTTTATCGACGTCATCCAATGGCCGAATCCCGACGACAGCCTGCTGATGTGGCGTTTCCCGATTGCCGATGAGGAAATCCAAAACGGTGCGAGCCTGACCGTGCGCGAGGCGCAGATGGCGATGTTTGTCGATGAAGGCGTAACCGCCGACGTGTTCGGACCAGGACGTTACACGCTCAACACGCAAACGCTGCCGCTGCTGACCAACCTGAAAAACTGGGACAAACTCTTTGAATCCCCGTTTAAATCCGACGTTTACTTTTTTAATACCAAACAACAGCTTGCGCGGAAATGGGGTACGTCGCAACCCGTTACCGTACGCGATGCAGAGTTCGGCGCGGTGCAGTTGCGCTCGTTCGGTATGTACGCCTACCGCATCAGCGATCCGGCAAAATTCTTCAAAGAAGTCAGTGGTGTGGCGGCAGAATACAGCGGTGTCGAGTTGGAAACCCAGTTGCGCAATATCGCCGTCACTCAACTCGCGGCGGCGTTCGGTAGCTCCGGCATTCCGTTTCTGGATATGGCGGCAAACCAAGTTTTGCTGTCACAGAAAATCGGCGAACTGCTCGGCGCAGAATTTGCCAAACTCGGCTTGACGCTGGAAAACTTCACAGTCGAAAGCATCACTCTGCCTGCCGCCATCCAAGAAGCCTTGGATAAGAAAATTTCCATGGGCGTCATCGGCGACTTGGGACGTTACACCCAATACCAAACCGCCGAATCCATCCCGCTCGCCGCGCAAAACGAAGGCGGACTTGCCGGAATTGGCGCAGGCTTGGGCGTGGGCGCAGGTGTCGGTCAGGCAATGGCTGGCGCGATGGCGGGCATGATGCAGCCCGCAGCTCAACCGGCAGCCCAACCTGCGCAAAGCGTTCAGACGACCTCCGAAGACCCACAGGCAAAATTGGCGAAACTCAAATCTTTGCTGGACGGCGGTTTGATTGCTCAAGACGATTACGATAAAGCCAAAGCGGAAGTGTTGAAGCAGTTGATCGGCTGATGAAAGAGGTCGTCTGAAAACACGGAATGCGCCAAAATATTGGACGCTCATAAAAGCCTGTTTGGACGGGTTGATAAAAAGCTGAGTTCTGTATATCACAGGACTCAGCTTTTTTATGGGTTAAGTTTGAAAGGGGCGGTGTATTTTGTTTGTATAGTGGATTAAATTTAAATCAGGACAAGGCGACGAAGCCGCAGACAGTACAGATAGTACGGCAAGGCGAGGCAACGACGTACTAGTTTAAATTTAATCCACTATATTTAAAGATAACCAGTTCTCTAAGGTAGTGGATCATTTGCGTATCATCTGAGACCTTTGCAATAACATAGGTTACTAAAATTTTATGCTCAATCTCATTTTCAAAATGCAAAACCTTTCTGATTTTTCCTACTTTTTGCTCAATATTAGGAAGGTTTTAGTCAATTGAAATTTTTTGGCGCATTTTTATGCGTCAAATTTTGTTAATAGACTATTTTTGCAAAGGTCTCCATCTATATGTTTAGACGATTCGTCGCCTTGTTCTGATTTGAGCTTTGTTTAGAGCAAAAAAAGGTCGTCTGAAAATCAGTTTTCAGACGACCTTGTGTTTTATCGAAATGAAACGGGCAACTTAGTGGATGCTGCTGCCGATGCGGCTGTAATCGCCGAAGTTCATCCACACGAAGAAGGCTTTCCCGACGATAAGTTTGTCGTCCACAAAACCCCAGTAGCGGGAGTCGGCGCTGTTGTCGCGGTTGTCGCCCATGGCGAAGTAACGGCCTTCGGGCACTTTGCAGGTAAAGCCGCTGCCGTCTTCGGCGTATTGGCAGTGTTCCAAACCGCTTTGTTCGACGGAATAACCGTTTTCAGGCATGATTTTCATGCGGTAGTTGTCGAGCGAAGGAATGAAGACGGAGGGTTGTCCGGGTTCTTTCAGGATGTTGAAGGTTTTGCCGTTGAGGGTCGTCTGAAAAAGTTCGGGGTTGTGAATCGCGGACGGCTCGGTATCATCAGGGTAGGAGTAGGTGCCGTTCGGTTGGTCGGGGGCTACTTGTCCGTTGACGGTCAGGACTTTGTCGCGGTATTCGACGGTATCGCCTGGCAGTCCGACGATGCGCTTGATGTAGTTCATTTCAGGCTGGACGGGGTAATTGAACACGACGACGTCGCCGCGCTCGATTTGTCCGGTCGGAATCAGGACGTTGTTGATAATCGGGGTTCTGATGCCGTAGGCAAATTTGTTCACGAGGATGAAGTCGCCTTTAACCAAGCCGGGACGCATGGAGCTTGACGGGATTTGGAAAGGCTCGACAATAAAGGTGCGTAGGATGAAGACGACGAGAATGATCGGAAAAAAGCCGCTCATGTAGTCGGTAAAGTGGGCTTTGTCCTGATGCGACGGGTCTTTTTTCAGACGACCTTTGTGGATTACCCAAACGATGCCGGTGAATACGACAAATATCAGCAATACGGCGGTAAAGCTCATGTAAAAAGACAGGATGCCGAAAACGCCGATCATGCACAAAAGATACGCCCATTGCAGGCCGGAGCTCCATTCTCCGTTTTCCTGACGTTCTTTGCTGCTTATGAAATAAAGGAAAATGCCGATAACGATGGCGGCAATCGCGCCGTAGATTAAATTTGTGCTCATTATTTGTCGCTCACTTGCAGAATCGCCAAGAACGCGCTTTGCGGGATTTCCACGTTGCCCACTTGTTTCATGCGGCGTTTGCCTGCTTTTTGTTTTTCGAGAAGTTTTTTCTTACGGGTAATATCGCCGCCGTAACATTTCGCCAAGACGTTTTTACGCAGGGCTTTGACGTTTTCGCGGGCGATAATCTGGCTGCCGATGGCGGCTTGGACGGCGATGTCGAACATTTGGCGCGGAATCAGCTCGCGCATTTTTGTTGCCAGCTCGCGGCCTCGGTGAACCGCGCTTTGACGGTGCACAATCAGGCTTAGGGCATCAACTTTTTCGCCGTTGACCATGATGTCGAGCTTAATCAAATCAGACGGTTGGAATTCTTTGAAATGGTAGTCCAGCGAGGCATAGCCGCGCGAAGTGGATTTGAGTTTGTCGAAAAAGTCCATCACGACTTCGTTCATGGGCAAATCGTAAGTCAGCATGACTTGACGGCCCATGTACTGCATATTGACTTGCACGCCGCGCTTTTGGTTACACAAAGTCATGACGTTGCCGACGTATTCCTGCGGCACGAGGATGGTCGCGGTAATAATCGGCTCGAGAATGGTTTCGATACTACCGATTTCGGGCAGTTTGGACGGATTTTCGACTTCGATTTTCTCGCCGCTTTTCAACACGACTTCGTAAACCACCGTCGGCGCGGTGGTAATCAAATCCATATTGAACTCGCGCTCCAAGCGTTCCTGCACGATTTCCAAGTGCAGCAGACCCAAGAAGCCGCAACGGAAGCCGAAGCCCAATGCTTGAGAAACTTCAGGTTCGAATTTCAGCGAAGCATCGTTAAGCTGCAATTTTTCCAAAGCGTCGCGTAAGGCTTCGTAATCGTGGCTTTCTACGGGGTAGAGGCCTGCGAATACTTGGCTTTGTACCTCTTGGAAACCGGGCAGCGGCTCAGAAGCGGGGTTGGCAACCAAAGTAACCGTATCGCCGACTTTTGCCTGTCCCAATTCTTTCACGCCGGTAATTAAAAAGCCCACTTCGCCGGCTTTGAGTTCTTGTTTTTGAACCGATTTCGGTGTGAATACGCCCAGTTGCTCGACCTGCGTTTCCGCTTTGGTGCTCATAAAGCGCACTTTGTCTTTCAGCTTGATGGTGCCGTTTTTCACACGGATCAACATGACCACGCCGACGTAGTTGTCAAACCACGAATCAACGATAACGGCTTGCAGCGGCGCGTTTTCGTCGCCGGTTGGCGCGGGGATTTTGGCAACGATTTCTTCCAAAACGTCTTCCACGCCGATGCCGCTTTTGGCGGAACATTGCACCGCACCGACGGCATCGATGCCGATGATGTCTTCGATTTCCTGTTCCACGCGCTCGGGGTCGGCGGCGGGCAGGTCGATTTTGTTCAAGACAGGCACGACTTCCACGCCCAAATCAATCGCGGTATAGCAGTTCGCCACGGTTTGCGCTTCCACGCCTTGCGATGCGTCAACGACCAAAAGTGCGCCTTCGCAGGCGGACAAGGAGCGGGAGACTTCGTAAGAGAAGTCGACGTGTCCCGGCGTGTCAATCAGGTTGAGTTGATACACCTGCCCGTCGCGTGCTTTGTAGTTGAGCGCGGCGGTTTGCGCTTTGATGGTGATGCCGCGCTCTTTTTCGATGTCCATGGAATCGAGTACCTGCGTACTCATTTCGCGCAAATCCAAGCCGCCGCAGTATTGGATGAAGCGGTCGGCAAGCGTCGATTTGCCGTGGTCGATGTGGGCAATGATGGAGAAATTTCGGATATTTTTCATATTGTTATTTTGAAAGATAAGCAGTGATTCTGAAAAGGTCGTCTGAAAATCAAATAGACCGTTCAGACGACCTTCAGGTAAAGTGAAATAGCCTGACATTCTAGCGGAAATTTACTGTTTCCGCATGATTTTATGCGTGTTTTACAGCGACGCGACAATCTTTTCCACCATTTTCGCCGAGCTTGCCGCCGCCGTTTTCAAAAACTCTTCAAAGCTGATGTCCGCTTTTTCGTCTGCTGAGTCCGACATGGCGCGGATCACGACGAAAGGCGTGTTCAATTGGTGGCAGGCTTGCGCAATCGCCGCCGCTTCCATTTCCACCGCTTTGACTTCGGGAAAATGGCTGCGGATTTCCGCCACGCCTTCGTTGCTGTGGACAAAGCGGTCGCCGCTGACAATCAAACCTTGCTCTACCGCTGCGCCTTCAAACACTTCCGCCGCCTGTTTCGCTTTGCCGACCAAGAGGTCGTCTGAAACGAATACGGCGGGCAGTTGCGGCACTTGTCCCCAAACATAACCAAACGCCGTTACATCGACATCGTGGTGCGCGATTTCCGTACCGACTACTACGTCGCTGACTTTCAAACCCTTGCCCAAGCCGCCCGCGCTGCCGGTATTGATGACGCAGTCAGGCGCGAATTGATGGATAACCCAAGCTGTTGAAACCGCCGCGTTGACCTTACCGATGCCGCTCAATACCAACACCATGCGCTTGCCCGCCATTTCGCCTTCGTAAGCGGTAAACTTACCGAAAGACACGCTTTTGACATTATCCATTGCTTCACGCAAAAGCTCGATTTCCTGTTCCATCGCGCCGATGACTGCTACTGTTTGTACAGACATTTTTTACCTTTCCATGAAATTGTGGGCGGTATTATAACAGCAGCGGCGGCATTCCATATCCGTATTGAATTCGCCGTATTGCACGCCTATCTTATTATTCGATACGGTAATCATGCTATTTTTATGTATCATAATTTATTTGATATAATCCATTTTAATAAAATAACCACCGAAATTATCAAATATCATGATGACCAATCCTCCCAGCGCAAAAGACGAATTGTTCACTTGGCTGCGCCATATGAACAAATACAAAGGCTCCGACCTCTTTATCACCACCAATTTCCCGCCCGCTATGAAAGTGGATGGAAAAATCACGCCGATTACCGACGAGCCGCTGACCTCCGAAAAATGTATGGAAATCGCTTTTTCGATTATGTCCACCAAACAAATTGAAGAGTTTTCCTCTACCAACGAATGCAACTTTGCCATCAGCCTGCCCGACACCAGCCGCTTCCGTGTCAATGCGATGGTGCAGCGCGGCGCAACGGCGTTGGTGTTCCGCTCCATTACCAGCAAAATCCCTAATTTCGACAGCCTCAATCTGCCGCCCGTTTTGAAAGACGTGGTGATGAAAAAACGCGGCCTTGTGATTTTTGTCGGCGGTACCGGCTCAGGCAAATCGACCTCGCTCGCTGCGATGGTTGACCACCGCAACGAGAATTGCCAAGACCACATTATCACCATCGAAGACCCGATTGAGTTCGTCCATCAACACAAAAAAAGCATCATTACCCAGCGCGAAGTCGGCGTGGATACCGAAAACTGGTTTGCCGCACTGAAAAACACCCTGCGTCAGGCGCCGGATGTCATCCTCATCGGCGAGATTCGCGACCGCGAAACCATGGACTACGCCTTGGCGTTCGCCGAAACAGGCCACCTCTGTCTCGCCACATTGCACGCCAACAACTCCAACCAAGCGCTCGACCGAATCATCAACTTCTTCCCCGAAGAGCGACGCACCCAGCTTTTGACCGACTTGTCGCTCAACCTGCAAGCCTTCATCTCGCAACGCCTGATTCCCCGTGAGGGCGGCAAGGGGCGCGTAGCCGCTGTGGAAATCTTGCTCAATTCGCCGATTATTTCCGAGATGATTCAAAAAGGCGAAATTCACGGCATTAAAGAAATGATGAAAAAATCTACCGCAATGGGCATGCAAACCTTCGACCAAGCGCTCTACGAGCTGTACGAACGCGGCGACATCAGCTTCCAAGACGCCATTAAAAACGCCGACTCCGCCCACGACCTGCGTTTGGACATCCAACTGCGCAGCCGCCGCGCCCAAAACGCCGGCCCGGATTTGGAACTGATTTAAAAGTTGTCGGAAATGAGCAAAGGTCGTCTGAAAATCACTTTTCAGACGACCTTTTTTTATCTGTGCCGATAAAGCATACCAATAAGCTTCAAGCGATTTCTGTTAAACTGTTTTGAAAATACAATGCGGTTTCATTTCAAACCGCATTCCAAATCACTGAACCAAAAAAGAAATCCTATGAAAATTACCCCCGTCAAAGCCTTAAACGACAACTACATCTGGATGATTCAAGCCGGTAACCACGCCGCCTGCGTCGATCCGTCCGATGCTACTCCCGTTTTGATATTCCTCGTCCGTAACCGCCTGATGCTGGCGCAAACGTGGATTACCCATTTGCATCACGACCATATCGGCGGAGTTCAATCCCTCAAAAACGGCTTTATGGAATCGCCTGTGTACGGTGAGACGGATATCGATGTGGCAACGCATACGGTGACGGCAGGTACGCAGTTTCCCTTCGGCGATGGGCTGGTTACCGTGTGGGCGACGCCCGGCCATACCGACCGCCACATCAGCTATCTTTTGGAAAACGCCGAAGGTTTGCACGTTTTCTGCGGCGATACCTTATTCTCCGCCGGCTGCGGCAGGGTGTTTACGGGAACGATAGAAGAGTTGTATGACAGTTTCCAAAGGTTCAATCAGTTGCCCGAAGAAGCGCTGTTTTATCCTGCGCATGAATATACCGCCGCCAATCTGCGTTTTGCCGAATTTATCGAACCGGAAAATCCCGATATTCAAGCGGCTTTGCGCGCGGCGGAAGATACGCCGACCCTGCCCGTTACCCTCGCACATGAACGCAAAATCAATCCGTTTTTGCGGGTCGATTTGCCCCATGTCCGCGAACGGGTTGAAGATTTGGTAGGGAAGCAACTGGACAGCGGTTTGGAAGTATTTGCCGCGCTGCGGGAATTGAAAAACCGGTTTTGAGTTCGGTTCGGCTAGGTTCTAGGAACTCCGTCTAAGCAATACGTTCAAACATCCAATATTTGAAAATTTTTATCTTGATCTGTCGGCTTGATGCTTGTCTGTTAATAAGATAATTGATTGGGTGTGACGCATCGGATATTTAAAAAATGCGTCTTTAAGCCTATAATTATAAGCATTAGCCATATTTTAAGGTCGTCTGAAAACGTGAATATCCATTTTCAGACGACCTTCATTAACAGAAAGAACAAATCATGCGTCCATTAAATGCCCGAATCCGCTTGGACAATCTGCGCCACAATTATCAAACCCTGAAACAGATTCACGGCGGCAAGATGCTTGCCGTCATCAAAGCAGACGCTTACGGACACGGCGCGGTACGGTGCGCCCACGCATTGTCCGACCTTGCCGACGGATTTGCCGTCGCCACTGTGGACGAAGCCGTCGAATTGCGTGAGAGCGGCATTACCAATCCCATCGTATTGCTTGAAGGCGTGTTTGAAGCATCGGAATACGCCGCCGTCGATAAATACAATTTGTGGCCGGGCGTCGCCAGCCAATGGCAACTCGAAGCCTTAATCGCCCATCATTGGCAGAATCCCGTCAAAGTCTGGCTCAAAATGGACTCCGGCATGCACCGCGCCGGCTTCTTTCCGCACAATTACACTTCCGCCTACACAGCGCTGAAGCAATGCAAACACGTCGACGGCATCGTCAAATTCAGCCACTTCGCCTGCGCCGATGAACTCGACAACGGCATGACCGAAATGCAGCTTGAAGCCTTTGATTTGGCGTGTGAAGGCTTGGAAGGCGAAGAAAGCCTCGCTAACTCCGCCGCCATCCTGAACGTGCCCGAAGCGCGCCGCGATTGGGGGCGTGCCGGTCTAGCGCTTTACGGCATTTCTCCGTTCGGCGGCGTGGACAAACGCCTGAAGCCCGTCATGCGCCTGACTTCCCGCGTATTCGGCGAACGCGTTCTGCAACCTCATTCTCCCATCGGCTACGGCGCGACGTTTTACACCAGCAAATCCACCCGCGTCGGCTTGATTGCCTGCGGCTACGCCGATGGTTATCCGCGCCGCGCCTCGACCAACTCGCCCGTTGCCGTCGAAGGCAAACGCAGCCGCATCATCGGCAGGGTGTCTATGGACATGATTACCGTTGAACTCGACGCTTCCAAAGAAGGTTTGGGCGCGGAAGTCGAATTGTGGGGTGACGTTGTTAATATCAACGAAGTCGCCGAAGTTGCCGGTATGATTCCGTATGAAATTTTTTGCAACGTCAAGCGCGCGAAGTTTACATACTCGGAATAAGACCAGATTGTTTTGTTTAAAGGTCGTCTGAAATCATGGTATTTGGTTTCAGACGACCTTTTGGTTTTTAAGGCAGTAAGGCAGGATGTTGGATGTGTTTTGCTCTTAAATGGAAATGCCGCATCTCAAGAGGTCGTCTGAAAACATCGAGGGCTTTTATAGTGGATTAACTTTAAATCAGGACAAGGCGACGAAGCCGCAGACAGTACAAATAGTACGGAACCGATTCACTTGGTGCTTCAGCACCTTAGAGAATCGTTCTCTTTGAGCTAAGGCGAGGCAACGCCGTCCTGGTTTAAAGTTAATCCACTATAAAACACAAAGCACCAAGCAAAAAACAAAAAAGCGCGAACCTTACGATTCGCGCTTTTTTCAGACGGCCTCAATTATTTCTTGTCGTCTTTTACTTCTTCAAAGTCGGCATCGACCACGTCATCGTCTTTTTTGGCAGAAGACGGCTCGGCTTGTGCATTTTCGCCTGCTTGGGCTTCGGCTTGCGCTTGTGCGTAAACCATTTCGCCCAGTTTTTGGCTGGCTGTGCCCAGTGCTTCGGCTTTGGCATCGATGGCGGCTTTGTCGTCGCCTTTCACGGCTTCTTCGGCTTCTTTCAACGCGGCTTCGATTTTTTCTTTCTCGGCTGCGTCGAGTTTGTCGCCGTAGTCGGCCAAAGATTTTTTCACGGAGTGAATCAGGGCTTCGGCTTGGTTGCGGGAAGCGACCAATTCAGTCAGTTTTTTATCTTCCTCAGCATTGGCTTCGGCATCTTTCACCATTCGTTCGATTTCTTCTTCGCTCAAGCCTGAAGAACCTTGGATGGTGATATTGGCGGCTTTGCCTGTGCCTTTGTCTTTGGCGGAAACGTGCAGGATGCCATTGGCGTCGATGTCGAAGGTTACTTCGATTTGCGGCATACCGCGCGGTGCGGGTGCGATGTCGCCCAAGTTGAACTGACCTAAAGATTTGTTGGCGGAGGCGCGTTCGCGTTCGCCTTGCAGTACATGGATAGTTACTGCGCTTTGGTTGTCTTCGGCGGTAGAAAACACTTGCGACGCTTTGGTCGGGATGGTGGTGTTCTTCTGAATCAGCTTGGTCATCACGCCGCCCATGGTTTCGATACCCAAGGACAGAGGGGTTACGTCCAACAGCAATACGTCGCTGCGGCCGCCGCTCAATACTTCGCCTTGAATCGCTGCGCCTACGGCAACGGCTTCGTCAGGGTTCACGTCTTTGCGCGGCTCTTTGCCGAAGAAGTCTCTAACGGCTTCTTGTACTTTCGGCATACGGGACTGACCGCCGACCAAAATCACGTCGTCGATGTCGCTGGTGCTCAAGCCGGCATCTTTCAATGCAATTTTGCAAGGTTCGATAGAGCGGGCAATCAGGTCTTCAACCAGGCTCTCGAATTTGGCGCGGGTAATTTTCATTGCCAAGTGTTTCGGGCCGGTTGCGTCCATGGTGATGTACGGCAGGTTGATTTCGGTTTGCTGGCCGCTGGACAATTCGATTTTGGCTTTTTCGGCAGCTTCTTTCAGGCGTTGCAATGCCATCACGTCTTGTTTCAAATCAATGCCTTGTTCTTTTTTGAACTCGGCGATGATGTAGTCGATGAGGCGTTGGTCGAAGTCTTCGCCGCCCAAGAAAGTGTCGCCGTTGGTTGCCAATACTTCGAATTGTTTGTCGCCGTCGAGGTTGGCGATTTCGATGATGGAAATATCGAAGGTACCGCCGCCCAAGTCATATACGGCTACTTTGCGGTCTTTGTTGTCGCCTTTGTCCATACCGAATGCCAAAGCGGCTGCGGTCGGCTCGTTGATGATGCGTTTTACGTCCAAACCGGCAATGCGGCCTGCGTCTTTGGTAGCTTGGCGTTGGCTGTCGTTGAAGTAGGCGGGAACGGTAATCACGGCTTCGGTTACTTTCTCACCCAAGTAAGCTTCTGCGGCCTCTTTCATTTTACGCAGGATTTCTGCGGAAACTTGCGGCGGAGACAGCTCTTTGCCTTGCGCTTTCACCCATGCGTCGCCGTTGTTGGCTTTGATGATTTCGAAAGGCATGGATTCGATGTCGCGTTGGACTTCTTTGTCTTCAAATTTATGACCGATCAAACGTTTTACAGCGTAGATGGTGTTTTTAGCGTTGGTTACGGCTTGGCGTTTTGCTGGTGCGCCGACGAGGACTTCGCCGCCGTCCAGATAAGCGACGACAGACGGCGTAGTGCGTGCGCCTTCTGCATTTTCAATAACTTTGGTTTGACCGTTTTCAGAGATGGATACACAAGAGTTGGTTGTACCTAAGTCGATACCGATTACTTTTGCCATATTGATGTTGCTCCTAAAAAGATTTTTCTAAATTAATAATTGTGTGGAACATTTTGTTCCGTTGACCTGTAAATAGGGTTGTCCGATATTTTTTCAAGGGTTTTGTTGAAATTTTTTAAATATAAAATTCAATGGATTAAACTATTTATCCACAGGTCGGTATTTTATTTTTCAGACGACCTAGCCTTTGTTTTCCAATTGGGCATCATCGGAATGATTTTCCAAAAGCGGGATTGAGGCTTGAGGAACTGGGAAGGGTCGTCTGAAAATTTTATGCTTGATAAACTTCATCAAGCGGTGCCTTCAGGCTTCTTTTTTCGCTACGATAACCATCGCGGGGCGCAGTACGCGGTCGGACAGGGTGTAGCCTTTTTTCATGACGCTGACGATGGTGTTCGGCTCTTGCTCGCTGACGACTGTCTGCATCGCCTGATGTTGGTGCGGGTCGAGTTTGTCGCCGGGCTGCGGGTTGATTTCTTTGATATGCGTGGTGTCGAACGCTTTTTGCAATTCGTTCAGCGTCATTTGCACGCCCATTTTCAGCGCGTCGAAATTACCGCTTTGGTCGAGCAGCGCCATTTCGAGATAGTCTTTGACCGGCAGCATTTCGGCGGCGAATTTTTGTCCGGCGAATTTGTGTGTATCGGCAATTTCCTGCTGATGGCGGCGGCGCAGGTTTTGCTCGTTCGCCAGACCGCGCAGTTCGCTGTCTTTCAACTGTCCTTCCAACTCGGCGATACGCGCCTGCAATTCTTCGTAAGTCGGCGCTTCCGGTTGTGTTTCGGTTTGCTCGGTTTCGACGGCTTCGGCGGTTTCCACTTCTGCCGCTGTTTCGATTTCAGTTTCGGTTTGTTGCGGTTCGTTATGCTCCGTCATGTCGGACATCCTTTTAAATAGGGGTTGGTATTCAATGCAACTTTATATAAGGTCGTCTGAAAAAACTTCAAGCATATATAGTGGATTAACTTTAAACCAGGACGGCGTTACCTCGCCTTAGCTCAAAGAGAACGATTCTCTAAGGTGCTGAAGCACCAAGTGAATCGGTTCCGTACTATCTGTACTGTCTGCGGCTTCGTCGCCTTGTCCTGATTTAAATTAATCCACTATAAAAGTCGATGTAATAAACATATTCCGCGATGCGCTATCGCAAATCGTTGATAAAAGGTAAGATACGCCGATACCATCCTGTTTTCAGACGACCTCCGACATGAAAAAAGACCACCTGAACACAACCGATTTCAACCTCTGGCACACCATCCGCGAAGAAACCGCAGCCGCAGCCGCAGCCGAACCGATGCTGGCGAGCTTTTTGCATCAAACCGTGTTGCGCCACGATTCGCTCGATTCCGTCCTCGCCTATCATCTTTCCAGCAAACTCGGCAGCCCGATTATGGACGTACGCGCCTTGTTTGAAATTTACCAGCAGGCATTGGGCAGCGATGCGCGCATCGGCAACTGCGTCGAGGCAGACTTGAAAGCCATTTACGAACGCGACCCCGCCTGCGATGAATATTCGCTGCCGCTTCTGTATTTCAAAGGCTTCCACGCCATTCAGGCGCACCGCATCAACCACTGGCTCTATCAAAACGGCCGCAAAACGCTGGCGTATTTCCTGCAGAACCGCATGTCGGAAGTGTTCGGCGTCGATATTCACCCCGCCGCCCGTTTCGGTCATGGTCTGATGCTCGACCACGCCACCGGTTTCGTGGCAGGCGAAACCGCCGTGTTGGGCAACAATATTTCCATCCTACACGGCGTAACGCTTGGCGGTTCGGGTAAGGAATGCGGAGACCGCCACCCGAAAATCGGCGACGGCGTGATGATCGGTGCGAACGCTTCGATATTGGGCAATATCCGCATCGGCGACAATTCCAAAATCGGCGCAGGCAGTGTGGTCGTTGCCGACGTACCGTCTTCGATTACCGTCGTCGGCGTGCCTGCCAAACCGGTGGGGCGGTCGGTCAAAACCCCGTCGGCGGACATGGACCAGAGCTTACAGGGAACGGCGATGGATTTTGTGATTTGAACTGAATCGCCCGATTAAGACCGCAGATACGAAAAGGTCGTCTGAAAACCTAGTGGATAAGGTTTTCAGACGACCTTTTTGATGGGAAGAGATTATTTGAAGATGTAGGAATCGGGCATTTCGTCGAAGCTGACGACGCGACCGCCTTTTTCTTTGGCAAATTTCTCTGCTTGGGCTTTGTCGGCAAAGGGGAGGGCGTCTTCTGCACCCATGCCGCCGATGAAGCCGCTTTCGATGACGTAGTAGGCTTTTTTGCCGTCTATCCATGCGGCGTCAGCATTGGGTTTGCTCCAGTCTTTGACTTTGCCCATATCGGTAACGTAGATGACGTGGATGCCTTTAGGCTCTTCGGGCAGCTTGGTATAGCCGAACATCTGCTTGATGGTGGAGAACCAGACGGGGCGGTCGGGTTTGCCGTTGAGGTAGATTTGGGCTTTGGGGCCGTTGTGTTCGGTCAGGTTCATGCTGCAATAGTGTCCGACGGAGCGGTCGCTGATTTGCTGCGGCGCGGGCGGCGGAGTCTCTTCTGCTTTGGGGCAGGCACTCAGGAGTAGGGTGGCGAGGAGTGCGGGTAAGATCTTTTTCATATTTGTCGCTTTCCGAAAATTCTTGCTGCCAAGATAAGGGGAATGATAACCCATAATATCTGCGCGGTCAGCAATACGGGCATGGTCAGGCTGATTTGTTCGCTTAAGCCTGCCATGCCGGCGTACATGGCGGTGTTTTCGTAACCGGTCAGGTTGAGCAGTCGGTAGATGTCGGTGGGGTTGAACAGGAGGACGGTTTCGACGACCGGCGCGGTGATTGTTTGCTGGGTATCGGCGACGAGGATGCCCAAAAGCGCCATGTCGAAGATGACGACGAAAAACAGCCAAACGCCGATGGCGATACCGGCGGCGGTGCCGCGTTCTTTGACTTTCGCACTGATGAGGTAGCCCATGGACAGGAATGCCGCGCCCAAAATGACGCTGGCGGCAATCAGGAGGGCGAAGGGTTTCCATGCGGCGATGTCGAAGCTGCCGTTGGCGAGTTGGAGTGTGATGCCCGCGATTCCGTAGCCTGCGGTGGTGGCAAGTGCGAGGATGATGAGGTGTCCGATGAATTTTCCGGCAAGGATTTGGTTACGGGAAACGGGGTAGCTCAACAGCAGCGCCATGGTGCCGCGTTCGATTTCGCCGATAAGGGAATCGTAGGAGAGGAGCATGGCGATGAGCGGGATCAGGAAGATGGACAGGCTGGAGAGGCTGACAACGGTTACGGTCAGCGGATCGACTTTAACCGAGCCTGTGGGCGAGCTGCCGAGGAAGCCCAATGAGAGGGCGAGGGCGGCGAGCAGGACGGAGGCGGCGAGTACCCAGCGGTTGCGCAGGCTGTCGCGGACTTCTTTTCCGGTGATAATCCAAACGGGGTTCATACGTCCTCCCTTTTTAAGAATTGTGCGTACATGTCGTCGAGTGTGGGTGTGTGGATGTCGAGGTAGGCGAGGTCGGACAGGTTGCCCAGTTCGCTGAGTAATGCCATGCGTTCTTCAGCCTGACATTGCGCCCGATAGCTGAGGTCGTCTGAAAGCGGCTGCCAGTGTTCGCTTAACGGACGCGGGGCTTTGAGGCGGATGTTGACGGTGAGGGGGAGTCCGCTTTGGACGTGCAACTCGTCCATGCTGCCGTCGGCGACTTTGACGCCGTTTTTCATGACGACGATGCGGTCGGCGTGGCCGTCGAGTTCGGCGAGGGCGTGGGTGCTGAGAAGGACGGTGGCGCCGCGTCCGTTGAGTTCGCGCACGACTTCGTAAAACATTTGGCGCGAGGCGGGGTCGAGGCCTGTGGTGGGTTCGTCAAACAGCAATACTTTGGGTTCGCCCAGCAGCGCTTGGGCGAGGGCGAGGCGTTGGCGCATACCTTTGGAGTAGGTGCCGACGCGGCGGCGGGCGGCTTGGGAAATGCCGACGCGCTCGAGGAGTTCGTGGTTTTTGGTGAGCGGCTGTTTTTTGAGTTTGGCGTAGAAATTGAGGGTTTCAATGCCGCTGAGGGAAGGGTGCAGGGCGACGGTTTCGGGCAGATAGCCGATTTGGCTGCGCAACTGCGCGCCCGCTTTGCTGCCGGTGCGCTCACCCAGCAGCATGACTTCGCCTTCGGTGGGGGTAATCAGCCCGAGTATCAGTTTGATGAGCGTGGACTTGCCTGCGCCGTTGTGTCCGGCAAGACCGACACTTTCGCCCGCCTTCAAGACTAAATCGACTTGGTTGACGGCTTTTTGTGCGCCGAAGCGTTTGGTTACGTTTCTCAATTCGACATGGTGTGCGCTCATGAGTGCTTCCTTGTGTGGATGGGTTTCAGACGACGTTGAGGGTCGTCTGAAAGGGCGTTCTTCGTATGGGGTCGTCTGAAAAAGGGGAGAGGGATTTCAGACGACGTTTGTTATGGGCTTATGTTTTTGACTATTGCCTGCATCGCGGGTTGCACCGTATTTCCGGCGGATTCCCATCGATACGGAAATGATGGGGCAAAGCTTTGCTGCGGTTTGTCGATCAGGTCGTCTGAAAAGTTTTCAGACGACCTTGCAGGATGTGTTCACGGCGTTCCGCTCAGTTTAATGCGCCGTTTTCGGCATCGCCCCATTTGGATTGATTGGTTTTGGCTTCTTGCAACAGTTGTTCTTTCATTGCCTCGTATTTGGTGGTGGTTTTGTTGCTGCCCGCTTTCATCAGCGGTTTGCTGTCGATCACGCCGCCGGGAAGGATGGCGGGGAACTGCGATTGCGCCCATTTGACGATGCTGATGGCGGGGCTGTTCATCAGGAGGCGGGCAACAGGGGCGCGCCAGACGATTTGGTCAATGATGCCGTTGGGACGGTATGCGCTGTCGCCGAAGCCATCACCGTCGAGGTCGAATGCGCTGTTGTCGCTCCAGTAGTTGCCGCGTCCGCCTTCACCCCAGTCAAGAAAACGTGTGCTGACGTATTTGACTTGGCTTTCGTTGTTGATGAAGGCGTTGTCGGAAAGGGAGGTGCCTTCGATGGCGGCGGTGAAGTGGATGCCGATTTCGCAGTTTTCAAAATGGTTGGCGACAATTTTGTTGTAGTTGGCGTTGTAGGCGAAAACGCATTTGCCGGCTTTGTTAATGATATTGTCGTTGATTTCGGAATAGTTGACGTAGTTGAGCATGATGCCTTGATCGCGGCTGCCGACGGCGATGTTGCCGTGTACTTTGAGGCGGTCGGAGAACATCAAGACGTAGCCCATGTTGTTGCCGACGGAAATGTTGTCGCTGACTTCGCTGTCGTTGGTGTACATATAATGGACGGCGAAACGCAGGTCGCTGAAGCGGTTGTTTTTGTAGGTGTTGTTCTTGCTGGTGTTGGAGAAAATGCCGTCGCGGCCTTTGGAAATGTCGTTGCCGATAACTTGCGCGCCGGGGGCGTTCCAGACGGTTACGGCGTTGCCGCGTTCGTTGACGCGCAAAGTGGCGTCGCCGACGATTTTGTTCTCGCGCACCATGGATTCGGCAGAACCGTGGATATACACGCCGACGGAGTTGTCAAGGATGTTGTTGTGTTCGATCAGGGCGCGGGGGGCAGTTTCTTCGAGGTAGATGCCGGCGTCCATGGCAGGCAGGCTCATGCCGGAACGGGTGACGGTGAGGTTGCGCAGGGTAACGTCGGGGGCAATGACGGCGATGGTGCGTCCGGTGCGGTCGCCTTCGATTTTGGCGGAGCGGTCGGCAGGGCCTTCGATGGTGATGGGTTTGTCGATAAGCAGTTTGGTTTTGTAAGTGCCGGAGGCGAGTTTGAGCGTATCGCCTGCTTGCGCACGCGCGATGACTTCGGGCAGGTTGTCGGTCGGGGAAACGTCGATGGTGGCTGCAAAGGTCGTCTGAATCATACTGCCGAACATAAACGTCAGGGCAGCGCGTCGCCATGTTTTGAATTGGGGTGTGTGCATGGAGTTCCTCTGATTCGTGCGGTGTGCGTCGGCACGGTGATGCCTGCCTGTAAGGGCCGTGTTTTTGTTTTATAGCGGAACAGTCTGTTGCGTCCAAACGGTTCTGCTATAAAAGGTCGTCTGAAAACGAGGGTAGCGGGTTTCGCTAAGACCTGAAAGTTTTTTCAGACGACCTTTCGTTAAGTCGGTGATAAACCGTCAAACCCGATTATCGAGGTTTAACGATCATTTGACCGGACATTTCCATGTGCAGGGCGTGGCAGAACCATTGGCAGTAGTACCAGTGTACGCCCGGACGGACGGCTTTGAAGGTTACCGATTGGGTAGCTTGCGGGCCGATTTCCATGGCGATGCCGTAGCCTTCCAAAGTGAAGCCGTGAGTCAAGTCCTCGATGGTCTCGACGTTGGTAACATATACGGTTACTTCGTCGCCTTGGTTCACTTCGAATTGCGGGATGCTGAATGCAGGCGCAATCGCGGTCATGTACACGCGGACTTTGTTGCCCTCGCGGATGACTTTGGCGGCTTTTTCCAGCTCGACTCCGTCTTTTTTCGCTTGTTCCAAAGCATCTTGCCAGAACCATGGGTCGTTGCGGTCCCAAGTTTTTTTCGGGTTGATGGAGGATGCGTTAAACAGACATAAGTCGTGCGGCTCGGCAAAGGTCGGATTGTCGTGAACCAAACGCATTTCGTCGCCGGAAATGTCGATCAACTGGTCGCATTCCGGTTTCAGTGGGCCAGCGTTGAGGAAGCGGTCTTTTGAGAATTTGTTCAAGGATACCAGCCATTTACCGTCGGCGTCTTTGGTTTCACCCATGGTTGTATGGTTGTGACCTGGTTGGTAGTGAACGTCGAGTTTTTGTTTGATCGGATCAATTTTCTCACCTTTGTAGGCTTTGATCGCGTCGTCGATGTTCCATTTAACCATTTGGCTGTCAATAAACAGCGTGGTGTAGGCGTTGCCGCGACCGTCAAACGCGGTGTGTAAAGGACCGAGACCCAGTTGGGGTTCGGCGACAACCACGTCGCGCTCTTTGATTTTGCCTGCGAACAAATCGTCCAGTTTGCTGACGTCCAATACGGTAACGGTCGGAGACAGTTTGCCGTTGAGCATGATGTATTTGCCGTCAGGGGAGGCGTTACAGCCGTGCGGAGAGTTCGGCACGGGGATGTAGCGGGTGTAAGGGGAATTGGCTTCTGCGCGGCCGTCCAGCATTTTCACGCCGTTGACTTCTTTGAAGTCGCCTTTTTTGATGCCTTCTTCGATGGCAGCAAGATTGAAGACTACGCACCAGTCTTGCTCGTTGGAAGAAGCACCTTGTACGGTCAGGGCGCGTTCGGAGTTGTAGCAGGTGGAGAAGGAGTATTTGCCTTGGTAGTCGGCATCGCCGTTGTCCAAGTTGCCGTCCACCAATACTTGCCATGCGATGTCCATGGTTTCGCCGTCGATTGCGGTGTAAACGGCATTCCAAGTTTTAGGATCGTTCCAAGTACCCACACCGCTTACCGGTACGATGTGTTCGCCGTTGGCAAATACATAGCCGGTTTTCGGATAACGTTGCGGACGCAGACCGTGAATACCGGAAGCGTTAGGGATTTCGGTGATTTTGTCGGTTTTCATGAAGTCCAAGCGGACGCGGCAAACACGGTTGTTTGCTTTGTCGTTGGCATACGCGTAGCGACCGTCGTAAGTTTTGTCGGTAAACGACAAGTGCGGGTGGTGCAAGTCGCCGTTAGGAAGGCAGCGCAAACCGGCATCTTTCAAGAATTTATTGGTTTCCGGCGTATTTTTTTCATTCAAAATACGCAAGCTCTCGTTGGTACGGCCCCAACCGGTCGCGCTGTCCATGTTGAACACAGGGATACGCATCAGTTCGCGCATGGAGGGCACACCGATCAAGCGCATTTCGCCTGACTGACCGCCGGAGAGCAAACCGTAATATTGGTCAAGCTCGCCCGGACCGACTTCGGAAGTCTGTTTACCCGGTTCGGCAGGGGCTTGGGCTTCGGCTTTGGAAGCGGGCGCCGCACCTGAAGCAGCAGCTTTGTCGCCACCCTCTTTGGAGCAGCCTGCTAATCCCAACAGACCGGCGCCGGCAATACCTGCGCCGGAAGCGGCGGCAGTACCTAAGAATGAACGACGGCTTAAACCGTTTTGTTCTAATTTTTCGTCTGACATACAACACTCCTTGGATAAAATTCGGCAGCCGGCGTTTTCAGACGACCTGCCGATCAAAAAAACGAATTTATGTTTATAAGTATGGTTACGGGTGGGCCGGCATTTTTTCAGGGTTCTTTAGGGGTTTAGATTATTTGCCGGCCATGGGGCGGTTTATTTTTTCACAAACTGCACAACCTGTTCGGTAGGCTGTTGTGTTGCAGATGCGGTTTCTGGTTCGGCTTTCGCCGCCGCCTGTTTTTGTTTTTTCTTGTTGGTTGCCACAACTTGCGGACAACGTGTGTCATGGTGATACATGACTTGGCAGTGCAGGCACTGGATACATTCGTTCGGATGAATGTCGCCTTCCGGTGCAATCGCTTGAACGGGGCATTCGTGCGTACAGATTTGGCAAGGGTTGCCACACATTTTGTAGCGGCGCAGCCAGTCGAATACGCGGAAGCGGCCGGGTAGGGCGATGCCTGCGCCCAACGGACACAGATAGCGGCAGAAGAAGCGTTCGATGAACAAGCCGGCAACCAAGAGGGTAACGGCAAATGCGACAAACCACCATTCGCGGACGAATTTCAAAATAATCGCTGTTTTAAAGGGTTCTACTTCAGCAAATTTTTCAGCAGTGCCCAAGTCGTACAGCGAAATTGCCAGCAGACCGAAGAAAATCACATATTTAATCGCGGTCAGGCGTGTGTGCAGCAGGTGCGGTACGATAATTTGTTTCACCCCCAATTTTTTGGCGATGCGGTTGGTCAGCTCTTGCAGCGAACCGAAGGGGCAGAGCCAGCCGCAGAATGTACCGCGGTTCCACAACAGCATGGTTGCAGCGGTAAACAGCCACAAGATGAACACGATCGGATCCATCAGGAAGAAGTCCCAACGGAATTCGGTCAGGATGGCGGAGAACAAGGTCAGCGTATTCACGACCGACAATTGCGCCTGAGCGTACCAGCCGATATAAATCAGAGTAAATGTCAGGAATACCAAGCGGAAACGGTCGTACCATTTTTCGTAACGGACAATCCAGTCTTGGAACAGGAATACCAAAAGCAGGATGGTCAATGCGATGCCGACTACGATGATTTGACCCTGTTTCGCTTTCCAGACTTGTTTCCAAAGTTGGTTGGATGCGCCGTCGTCGGCACTGGCTTGGTCGGCAATGCCGTTGCCGGTATCGGCAGTATCGGCTGCGGCAGCAGGTTCTACCGGTGCGCTGATTTCAACGGGCGGTGCTTTCGGGTCATCGACATAGTAACCTTTAGGCAGTTCGTAATCCAAGTCGGCAGTGATGAATGCTTTGTCGTTTACGCTCAATACGCGTTGAACCATCAACTGTAAACGCCAAGGTTCGGCAGCGTCGAATTCCACATTGGCAGGAATGGTAAACCATGATACTTCTTTAAAGTGGGGTGCACCTTCGGCAGCCAGGCTGACCAAGCGTTCGTGTTCTGCGTCGGTAAAGCGGAAGCTGTTTTCACCCTGAATCATCTCGATACGGTCGAAAATACCGCCGCGGACATAACCCGAACCTTTCCAAGAATAGCGACCTTCACCGGCGACCAAGACGGCTTGTTGACCTGGTTGCAGACGGCTTTGCAGGTTTTTCCATCCTTGTTCGCCCAGCAGGCTTTTACCAATGGAGGGTTGGCTGACTACGGCAGTATACAAATCGATAAAGGTATCGTCGCCTGCGCCTTGTTCGGCGTGGTCGGCAACACCGGCTTTGCCGCCTTTTTCAAACAGCTTGTTAATTTCATCCACTGAAATATGCAGATGACCGATGGCTTTTTGTTCCAAAAGGGCATTCCAAGATTGGATGTCCTGTTTGTCAGGATTGACAGCGCGGCGAGGGCGGGTTTGAGTTGCAGGTTCGGCAGCCTGTTGCGTATCCGCAGTATTGGCAGAGGTCGTCTGAACGGCTTTGTCGGTACCCAAACCATATTTACCGGCAACCACTTTAAACGAACGCTGGATGCTGTCGTTAATTACCATCAGCGTAACGGTTGCGCCGCTGATGATGTCTCCGGGAGCAATGCCCGGAGTAGGCGGATTCTTAATGAAATTCAAACCGATATACTTATCGATGAATTTATCCACGCGCGACTGCGGGATACCGATAAGCATAATCGGCTCGTGGTGATCGACCAGCTTCGCACCGGCGACCGTTCCGTCGTTGGCCAAAGCCACCATTGTATCAATCGGTTTGCTCGAATAACCGCGCGTGTTGACCACGTCCGTTGTGATATACACCAAGCCCACCTGCTCGTCGCCTTTATAAACACGAGCAACCATAGGTTTACCTTCAGGCTTGCCATAGCGGTCTGCACCCGGAAAAATTTCCGCAGGCTGGATTTTTGACAGGAATTCCGGCAAACGCTCGGCATAGGCGGGCAGTGTCGAAAACAATAGGACAAATACGGCAAACATTGCCAGCATCGTATTCAAGATGCCGGATGTGCGTTTCGTTTTAAGGCAGGACATGACTATCCCCGATTATTCGATACTCTAAACATTAATATTATATGAATCTACAAAATGCGATAGTTTGACTTATATCAAATTTACAAATCTTAAAACCTGGTTTTGGCGGTAAGTAATACTTTGTGATTATATGAAGATAGTGCAAATTTTGTTGCTGATGGAATAGAAAATCGAGTAATTAAATAAATCTTGGTTTTGTGGCGTATTGATATGTTTTCGATATAAGGTGGCAATCTGAGACCTTTGCAATAACATAGGTTACTAAAATTTTATGCTCAATCTCATTTTCAAAATGCAAAACCTTTCTGATTTTTCCTACTTTTTGCTCAATATTAGGAAGGTTTTAGTCAATTGAAATTTTTTGGCGCATTTTTATGCGTCAAATTTCGTTAACAGACTATTTTTGCAAAGGTCTCAATCTGTATATGAACAGATGAGGTAACACTGATTTGCTTGATATCTTCAAGTTGGATTGAGTGGGTTGATAACCTGTTCAATAGCAGTCAAAAAGGTCGTCTGAAATTTTTCAGACGACCTTTGGATTCTCAAAGTCAAACTGTTATTTGCCAGCTTTCAGCGATTGCCACAAACGGACGCTCAGGCGGCTTGCATCTGTTGATTTGGGCGATACGATAAAGCTTTTATCCATCAATTCCTTGGTTGGGAAAATAGACGCATCGCCGGTATATTTCTCGTCCATCAATGCGCGTGCAGGGCGGCTGGCTGGAGCGTAGGTAACGAAATTGCCGTTTTGCGCCGCGACTTCGGGATCGAGCGTGTGGTTGATGTATTTATGCGCATTGGCGGTGTTTTGGGCATCGCGCGGAATCATCAGGGAATCTACCCAGATGCCGACACCGCTTTTGGGTGCTAAAACTTCGATTTCGACGCCATTCTTCGCTTCTTGTGCGCGTGTTTTGGCGATGTTCAAGTCGCCGCCGTAACCGACTGAGACGCAAAGGTTGCCTGCCGCCATGTCATCAATATAGCCTGACGAAGTGAAGCGTTTGATGTCGGGACGCACTTTTTTCATCATGTTGACGGCGGCTTTGATGTCGTCGGGGTTTTCGGTATTCGGGTCTTTGCCCAAATAATGCAGCGCGAGCGGGATTTGTTCGATGGCGCTGTCGAAATAGCTGATGCCGCAGGATTTAAGTTTTTTGGTGTATTCGGGATTGAACACCAAATCCCATTCGTTTTCGGGCAGCTGCTCCGTTCCCAAAGCTTTTTGAACCAGTTTTTTGTTGATGGCAAGCGTGTTGATGCCCCAGAAATAAGGGACGGCGTATTGGTTGCCCGGATCGACTTTTGCCATCATGGCAAGCAGGTCGGCATCGATGTTGGCGTAGTTCGGGATTTGGCTTTTGTCGATTTTTTGATACGCACCGGCTTTGATTTGGCGTCCGACATTGGCAATGGACGGGGCAACGAGGTCGTAACCGGATTTGCCGGTTAAGAGCTTGGCTTCGAGGGCTTCGTTGCTGTCGTAGTAGTCGTAGCGGACGTGGATGCGCGTATTTTTTTCAAACGCGTTGAGCGTGGCGGGATCGACGTAGTCCGACCAGTTGTAAATATTGAGCTTGTCGGACGCAGTATGGGAAGAAGGGGCGGAAGATTCTGCGGCGGTTTGTTGTCCGCCGCTGCACGCAGTCAAGACGAGGCCGATGAGTGCCGCCGCCATTGAAGTTTTTTTCATGGATACAGTCCTTTTGCGAAAGAGGAAAACATTGCAGCGGTGGCAGCGGTTTATACAAACTGACCACATGCAAAAGGTTAACTGTGGGGGCGGCCGGCATATGCCTCAGGCCCTTGATTCAGCAGGTTCGCATTAAACGGCAAAATCCCTGTCGGCGCAATAGGTTAGACGGGAAAATTTCTTCTTTTTTTCGTTGTTTTCAGCTATGGTTTTCTTCATAAACAAAAAAATATTCAGACGACCCGAAAAGGTCGTCTGAAAAAAGCTGCACTCACTTTATATTTCCATTTTCAAACGGAGGAAAACGAAGTTTGAATCAGCAAAATCGTAGAACAAATGAATGTTAAGGATTGTCCCGATATCGGGTTGCAGAAATACACATTTTATTTGAAATGAATAATAATTTTTCTCAAGATAAAAAGAGTTGTCTAATAATCCTAAAATCATTATGATTGAGTCTGGTACTTTTACTCAATTTTTAAATTTAAGGAGGACTCATGAAGAAAATATTGATTACTTTAACCGCAGCAGCCCTACCTTTTGCAGCGTCCGCTGAAGTTGTTCTTTATGGACAAGTGAAAAGCAGCATTACCGCAGGACAAGTGAAAATCAAAGGCAGTGAAGGTACTGAAAAAAGCGCGACTTCAACCCGCATCAACGACAATACTTCGCGCATCGGCTTCAAAGGCAACGAGAAACTTTCAGACGACCTCAAAGTCATTTGGCAGGTTGAACAGCGTACCTCTATTTTAGGCGAATCCAACAGCCAACGTTTCGGCAACCGCAATTCCTTTATCGGTTTGGAAGGCAAGTTCGGTAAAGTCCGTGCCGGTAACATCGACAACATGCTTAACGAGATGGACACCATTGATCCGTGGATGTACAAAACCGACGCCATGGGTTTGGGTATCAACACCCGCACCGGCGTACGTACGACCTCTTTGCGTTATGACAGCCCTTCGTTCGGCGGATTCAAGTTCAATGCCTCCTACGCTCCGCGCGACAACCGCAATCCGGACGATAAATACGTACACGAAAAACCGAGCAAAGAGCAATATACTGCCGGTTTGATCTACGAAAACAACGGTTTCGCCACCAAACTGGGCTACGGTCATTATAAAGGCGCGTACACCAACAAAGACGGCAAAGTCAAAGCCGCCCAAATCGCGAAGATTGAAAGCTACTACGACAAAGACAACCTGTTTGTCGGCGTAGGTGCGCAATACGCCAAAGGCCATGAAAGCGCGAACAAATATTTGGCGCACTTTACCGATGATTTCAATACCTACAAAGGTGTGGACATCACCAAAGATTCAGGTAAAGAAGAAGCTGTTAAGGTTGTAGATGCAGCCGTTACCGTAGGCTATACCTTCGGTAACTTGACCCCGCAAATCAGCTACGCTCACGGTTGGGCGGCAAAAGGCGTGAACAGCGGTGAGAAACTGGTTGATAAATTCGACCAAGTTGTGGTTGGTGCCAAATACAAATTCAGCAAACGCACTTCTATGCTTGCTCATGCCGGCTATATGAAACTGGGCAGCAAAACCCGCCTGACTCCTGATCACACAGGCTCTGTTGAGCAAAAAGCCGTTTCTTTCGGCTTGGCACATAAATTCTGATTAAGCAGGACAAGTAGTCAGAAAATATAAAAGGTCGTCTGAAAACTCAGTTTGGGTTTTCAGACGACCTTTCTTAATTTGGTCTTTTGTTTCCCTGTATTCCGTTTCCCGATAAAATACACGCTTTCGATTTTGACTCTATCTGCCATGCCGACCGACCTTCAAGCCATCAACCGCCTGCTGCCGCAAACCCAGTGCCGAGAATGCGGCTATCAAGGCTGCCTGCCTTATGCACAAGCTTTGCTGCACGAGGATGCGCCTGTTAATCTGTGCGCACCCGGAGGAGAAGCGGTGATGGTAGACATTGCCGCCTTATTGGGCAAGCCGCGCGTTGCACCGGTCAAAACGCAGCCCAAAGCCGTCGCCTTGATAGACGAAGCCGCCTGTATCGGCTGTACCGCCTGCATCCGCGCTTGCCCTGTCGATGCGATTATGGGCGCAAGCAAGTTCATGCACACCGTCATCAGCGACGAATGCACAGGCTGCGGACTCTGCCTCCCGCCTTGTCCGGTGGATTGTATCGACATGATACCTTCCGAACAGGAATACCTTCCCGCTGCACGCAGCCTGAGCCGCTCTTCCGAAGCGCGTTTCGCCGCCGCCGAACACGCGCAAAGCCGCTTTGATTGGCACACCGAGCGCAAAGCGCGCGACGAGGCGGAACGCAAAGCCATGCTTGCCGAGCGCGAAGCCGCCGTTAAAGCCAAGCAGGCGCAAATTCAAGCCGAAACCCAAGCTGCCGCCAAACCTGCCTTCAATCCCATGGATTTAATTGCCAAAGCCATGGCGAAAGCCCAATCCCAGCAAGACAAACTGGTTGCTTCCGACAACCGTGAAGCATTCAAAAACCGACAAATCGAAGAAGCCAAAGAGCGCGCTGAATTGCGCCGCGCCCAACGCGATGTCAAATATGGCAACGAAGAAGAAAAAGCCGCCGCACTTGCCTATCTGCGCCGTTATAAAGCGGAGCAGGAAGCAGCCAAAGAAATACGGTGATTTTGGTGGATAGACTTTAAAGGTCGTCTGAAATAGGTTTTCAGACGACCTTTAAGCTAAATCAAGTATGGGATTGATGAGGTATCGAGGAATAATAAGCAGCATCTTTACTGTGAAATCCCCAGTTGCCGGTACGCCTTCTAAACTTATCATTTCCCGCACACAAAACCTGATTTGCGCGAAGTCTCGTGCTGTCCCGTATGAAAACAGGCTGCACAAAACTGTTTTGTATGGTAAAGTTTGCTTTTAATAACTCGGCGGTTTAAAGCCGTCATTCAGGGGCTGTTTGAATTTAAAATCAGATTTGTTGGAAACGCTGCATCGTTTGCGCGGCGTATTTCGAGAAACGGGCTATTTGCCTGTCTGGTTTTAAATTCAAGCAGCCCTTTGCGTTTACAAAAACAGATAGAAGGTAGATTTCCATGCAATCTTGGCAGCTTCCCGAACATGTTGCCGATGTGTTGCCGACCAACGCCCGACAGTTGGAAAGCGCGCGAGAGCAGTTGTTGACTTTGTTCCGAGTGCACGGTTACGAGCTGGTACAGCCTCCGCTGATGGAATACAGCCATTCCCTGCTGACGCACATTGACGCGGGTTTGTCTTTGAAAACCATTTTGGTGGTCGATCAGCTGAGCGGTCGGCAGTTGGGCATCCGCGCCGATATTACGCCGCAAGTGGCGCGTATCGATGCGCATCTTTTGTCCGCCAATCAAGGGATTAACCGATTGTGTTACGCAGGTCCTGTGTTGCACGCGCGGCCGGAAGGTTTGCTCAATATGCGCGAACCTTTGCAGGCGGGGGCGGAGATGTATGGTTTCGCCGACATTCAGGCGGATATCGAATTGATTGACTTGATGCTCAAAAGCATGAAGATTGCCGATATGGGCGAGGTTTTGCTATCGCTGGGTCATATCGGCGTATTCCGCGCTTTGTCCGATGCGGCGCATTTGGATGCGGAGCAGTCCAAAACGCTGCTTGCTTTGATGCAGGATAAAGATACCGAGGCGGTCGAAGCGCAGGTTAAGGCTTGGAAGCTGGACGGTATGTGGGCAAAAGCATTCTCGCTGCTGCCGCGTCTGTATGGCGGACGTGAAGTGTTGTCCGCCGCACGCGAACGATTGCCGGATTTGTCTGCGGTCGGCAGCGCGTTGGATGAATTGCAGGCAGTATGCGACGCCTTCCCGAATCAGAAAGTCCATATCGATTTATCCGAACTGCGTGTGGACAATTACCACACGGGCTTACTGTATGCGGCATACGGTTCCAATTTCCATGACGCGGTTGCACGGGGCGGTCGTTATGACGGATTGGGCGAATATTTTGGCCGTGCGCGTCCGGCAACGGGATTCAGTTTCGACTTGCGCAGCTTTATCGGACGTTTGCCCGCCATTGAGCGGCAACCCGTCGTGTTGGTCGATGCGGATGATGCCGAAGCGGCTCGTGAAGCAGTCGAAGCCTTGCGTGAACAAGGGCAGTGTGTCGTGATTGACTACGGTATCGGACACAACGCTTCGGAAGAGATTACAGGTCGTCTGAAAAAGTCGGACGGCGTTTGGCAGGTTGAGAAACTTTAAATACCCATTCATAGCGGATTAAAGGCAAATCAGGGTAGGGCGCAAAGCCGTCTTGGTTTGGAATTGATTCACGATAATTTTTTAATATTAATAGGTTATATGGCTATGGCTAAAAATGTTGTAGTAATCGGCGCCCAGTGGGGCGATGAAGGCAAAGGTAAAATCGTTGACTGGCTGGCGGAAGAAACCAGCGGTGTCGTACGTTTTCAAGGCGGCCACAATGCGGGTCATACTTTGGTCGTCGGCGGCAAGAAAACCATTTTGCGCCTGATTCCGAGCGGCATCCTGCATGAAAACTTGGATTGCTTCATCGGTTCCGGCGTTGTCGTATCCCCCGAAGCATTGTTGGGCGAAATCGACGAGCTGAACGCAGCAGGCGTGAAAAACGTCGAAGGTCGTCTGAAAATCGCGCCGACCTGCCCGCTGATCCTGACTTACCACATCGCGCTTGACCAAGCCCGCGAAGCATCGCGCGGCAAAGGCAAAATCGGTACCACAGGCCGCGGCATCGGCCCAGCCTACGAAGACAAAGTGGCACGCCGCGCCATCCGCGTCGTCGATTTGCTGCATCCTGAAAAACTGCGTGAAAAACTGGATGCCATCCTCGCTTATTACAACGTTCAATTGCAACATCTGCACAATGCCGAGCCGGTTCAAGTGGAAGACGTGATGGCGGTTATCGAAAAAGTCGCGCCGCGCATTACGCCGATGATTACCGACGTATCCCGCGTGTTGAACGAGAAAAACAAAAACGGCGAAAAACTGCTGTTTGAAGGCGCGCAAGGTACGCTGTTGGACATCGACTACGGCACTTACCCCTTCGTTACCTCGTCCAACTGCTTGGCGGGAGCCGCTTCCGCAGGCGCGGGCGTAGGTCCACAAATGCTGGATTATGTTTTGGGTATCGTCAAAGCCTATACCACGCGCGTCGGTTCAGGTCCGTTCCCGACTGAATTGTTTGACGAAGTAGGCGCAGGTTTGGCAGAACGCGGACACGAATTCGGCTCCGTAACCGGCCGCGCCCGCCGTTGCGGTTGGTTTGATGCCGCCGCGTTGAAACGCTCCATCCAAGTCAACGGCATTTCCGGTATGTGCATCACCAAACTGGACGTGATGGACGGTATTGAAACCATCAATATCTGCGTCGGCTACGAATTGCCCGACGGCAGCAAAACTGACATCCTGCCTTGCGGTTCCGATGCGGTAGAAACTTGCAAACCGATTTACGAAACTATGCCCGGCTGGAGCGAATCCACTTTCGGCGTGAAAAGCTACGACGCATTGCCTGTCAATGCCAAAGCATATTTGAAACGTATCGAAGAAGTCTGCGGCGCGCCGGTAGCCATCGTCTCCACCGGCCCCGACCGCGAAGAAACCATCGTTTTGCATCATCCGTTCGCATAATGGTTTGATTGTAAAAGGTCGTCTGAAAACTTGGGTTTTCAGACGACCTTTTGCCATTAAGCGGGCTTAATCGGCAGTGTTAATATGAAAAACATGCGCATATACCTCAGCAAACGAAAGGCGATTTTGTTCACGTCAATATAAACATCTCATCCAATCGCCTGAAAAACTTTTCAGACGACCTGTAAACCTATATGATTGCACGGCGATACAAACAGAGGAGCAAATTCAATGTCAACAAACGAATACACGCAAATCGGCTGGATAGGTTTAGGTCAAATGGGCAATCCGATGGTAACGCGGCTTTTGAACGCCGGTATTGAAGTCGGTGTTTACAACCGTTCGCCCGATAAAACCGCTGACCTTGCCGATAAAGGTGCGAAAGTGTACGCAAGCACCGTCGAACTTATCCGCGCTTTTCCCGTTATTTTTCTGATGGTTTCGGATTTCGCAGCTGTGCGCGATATTTTGAGTGAGGAAGTTCGCAAGGAGCTTGCGGGCAAAATCATTGTCAACATGAGCACTATTGCTCCGTCTGAAAATCTTGCCGTTAAAGAATTGGTCGAAGCTGCGGGCGGGCAGTTTGCAGAAGCGCCTGTTTCCGGTTCGGTCGGTCCTGCTGCCAACGGTACGTTGCTGATTTTGTTTGGTGGAGAAGAAAGCGTTTTAACGCCTTTGGAAAAAGTATTTTCCATTGTTGGCAAACAAACTTTCCATTTTGGCGGGGTAGGGAAAGGTTCGGGCGCAAAACTCGTGCTCAACTCCCTGCTGGGTATTTTCGGCGAAGCATACAGCGAGGCTATGCTGATGGCCCAACAATTCGGTGTCGATACGGGTACCATCATCGAAGCCATTGGTAATTCCGCTATGGATTCGCCTATGTTCCAAACCAAAAAATCGCTGTGGGCAAACCGTGAATTCCCACCTGCCTTCGCACTCAAACATGCTTCCAAAGACCTTAATCTGGCTGTTAAAGAGCTGGAGCAGGCCGGTAAGTCGCTGCCTGCTGTCGAAACCGTTGCTGAGAACTATCGCCAAGCAGTAACAGCAGGTTATGGAGAACAGGACGTTACCGGTGTTTATTTGAAATTTGCAGAATGTTAGAAATAGCCTTATCTCAGAATATCGGTTTGAGGTCGTCTGAAAACGGTATTGAAGTTTTCAGACGACCTTGTGATCGCAGGCAATAACCCCATACTGCTTCAATCAGTTTCTCAACTTCACACTAAAGCTGCACCTCTAAAAGGATATTTCCCATGACGCAAAATGAAAAACAACATGCTAAACCACAAGGCGAGCTTCTACTGCGCACCGTTGCTATGCCGCGAGATACCAATCCCAATCAAGATATTTTCGGCGGCTGGATTATGTCGCAAATGGATCTGGGCGGCGGTATTTTGGCGGCGGAGATCGCACAAGGTCGCATTGTTACCGTAGCTGTTCAGGAAATGAATTTCATCCGCCCTGTGAAAGTGGGCAACGTCGTCTGTTGCTACGGTCGCTGCGTGAGCGTGGGTAATACGTCGTTACAACTGAAAATCGAGGTTTGGGTAAAAACATTGATGAACGATCATCTTACTGAAGATCGCCAACTTGTTACGGAAGCTGTCTTCACTTATGTCGCCATCGACAGTGAAGGCAATAAACGCCCGATTCCGAAAGAGGGTAATCCAAAACTGGAAGGCTTGATTTAAGCAAAAAGGACGTCTGAAAAAGGGTTTCAGACGTCCTTTTATAGTGGATTAACTTTAAACCAGTACGGCGTTGCCTCGCCTTGCCGTACTATCTGTACTGTCTGCGGCTTCGTCGCCTTGTTCTAATTTAAAGTTAATCCACTATAATTTGGCATCGGGATTAAACTTTATCCACTATAAAAACTTTCTCTTTAAAGGGAAGTATAGTGGTGATGTTGAGAATATTGAGTTTATTGGCAAATAAAAAGTCGTCTGAAAAATTTCAGACGACTTTTGTATGAAGAATAATCTTAACTGCCGATTAATTTCAAACGTTGACCTGGTGTCACACCATTGGTATTTCGATTCCAACGGCGGATATCGTTTACATCAACATTGAAGCGGTTGGCGATAGTGTTTAAAGTATCGCCTCTGCGAACGGTATAAGAAACGTTTCGGATGCTGTTTCGAGTTTTGGCGGGTGCTGCGGTAACACGCAACAGCTGACCTTTACGGATGTTATTGCCTTTGATGTTGTTGGCGATAATCAAATCAGCAACGCTCAAGTTGTAACGACGGGAGATATTAAACAGCGTATCACCATCGGCTACGCGGTGCATGCCGGCACCAGCGGTTTGAGATTGCTGCTGATTGCCCGCACGAGCCAAACGTGCCTCAGTGCGGCTTTGTTGTTTGGCGGTATTGGCGGCAATACGTTCGCTACGTGCTTTGACTGCGTCGGATGCAACATTTTGCTCGCTGGTGGCTTGTGCGACTACTGTATTTTCTGTATTTTCAGTTTGAGTACGAACATTAGAGTCCACCAATGCCATCAGTTCATCAGCTGTTTCAGTAGATTGCGTCGCATTCGCTTGAGCAGTAGTCAACTCAGTAGTTGTATTCGCAGCAGTTTGCTCGACAACGGCAGGCTTGCCTTCAGTTTGAGCAAATTGGGCAAATATTTCAGGAATACGCTCTTCTTTGATATTGGTTGATCCCAAATCTGCTGAAGAGGTGGTTTGAGTGGCTGCAGGTGCGGCAGTGATATCTGCTTTGGCGACAACCGTAGAAGCTGCGGAAGTGACTTTGCTTTCTTCGATAACAGGGGCTGATTGTGCAACCAAAGTTTCGGATACTGCTTTTTTGCCTAGAGCTACATAATCAGTAGGTGTTTCGGCAACGGGCTTGATGTTTGCAAAATTCGTTGTAGGAATATTTGCTTTTGCCGTTTGAATAGGCGCCATTTCCGGCATATTGGAACGGTAAGTATCCGGTCTGTTATCGACATCGATGAATGAGAGCGCAGCAGGTGTGGCAGAATTAGACGCTTCATTCTTGGCTACCAAAATACTGCGATCGGAAGACAGGGAATTATTACCCAAGCCGTTCAGTCGTTTGATTTCTGCAACGCTCATGCCGGTTTCTGCAGCGATGGCGTTCAAGCTGGTATTGTTTCGGGATGTGTATACATTCCAAGACAACAAGGTATCAGGATTTGCGTTTCGGTAGTTTTTCTCGAAAGAGGCTACAGAATCAACAGGCAGCAACAGGCGACGATTGTTTTTTGGGATGAATACAGGTGCATTAAATCCCGGATTGAGTGTCAGCAATTCGCTTTCGCTGATATTGGCAAAGCGGGCGATAGTGCTGTTGTCAATCGGCTTGTCGATGCTCAAAGATTTGAAATATGGCTGATTGTTGATTTCGCTGATGTTCATGCCGAAAGTTTGCGGATTGGCAACGATATTGCGTACAGCCAAGAGTTTGGGAACGTAATTTCGTGTTTCGACAGGCATGCGCAGATTTTCGTAAATCGGCTCCAAGCCTTGCGCACGGGCGCGATTGACGGCACGACCGACGTTGCCTTCGCCCCAGTTGTAGGCAGCCAATGCAAGTGACCAGTCGCCGAATAATCCATGCAGGTATTGCAAGTAATTCAATGCCGCGTCAGTTGCTGCGTAGACATCGTGACGGCCATCATATAAAGGGGTTTTTTCCAAGCCGTAGTGACGGCCTGTTGCAGGCATAAACTGCCACAAACCGGATGCGCCGACGTGAGATTTCGCTTTAGTAACGAATGCGCTTTCGATAAACGGCAGCAGTGCGATTTCGGCAGGCATATTGCGTTTTCTGACTTCGTTGGCAATATGGTACATATAGGGTTTGCTGCGGGTAATGGTGCGGTCGAAGTAGGCACTATTGGCAGCGAATTTGCTCTCATGGCGGCGAACAAGTTCGGAATTGACCTCGTTCATGCGAAAATCCTTGCGCAACGATGCCCAAAGGCTGCCCGTTCCGAAAGTTTGCGCTTTGGCTTGATCCAAAAGAGAGGAATTGAGGCGCATCATTGCCATACCTACTTGATCTGGTGTGGCATTTTGAGCGTATGCTGCGCCTGAAGCTGCGGATAAACTTGAAATGGTAAGTGCGATGGTTTTCAGTTTTGCCATGATGAATCAATAATTATCAATGATATAAGGTTAAATTTAGTCTACCCGATGGTACTGTTTGAAGATGTAGCCGTCAAGGTAAAGGGGGTGAAATTTACATATGCTTGAGTCTTAATGTTAAAATCTGTGGCATAAATACGGCGATTGCATTGTATTTTTCTATCGGACAGTAGAAATGAACGCATGAAACAGTTAATAGGATAACGACTATGGATGTATGGTTTGAAAATACGGCTATGGGGCGTTATGTTGCTCAAAACGAAGCTGCTTTTTTTGAGCAGCATTTACAATATTTCGACGGACAAACCGTCGTTCAGCAAGGTGGCGAATGGTTGGGGTCGTCTGAAAACGTGGTTGCCGTGCCTCGTGATGTATTGATGGCGGCGGATGCTATGGCTTGGGAAAGTCATTCTATTGATGTGCTGCTGATGCCGCACAGCCATGAAACTGCCGCACTGACGCAAGTGCTGCATGAAGCGTCCAGGGTGTTGAAACCTGAAGGGCGGTTGGTTTTGACGGGGTTTAATCCGAAATCTTTGTGGTTTTTCAGCAAGTGGTTTGATGGAACGCACCTGCCTAAAAAGGAGCATTGTCTGACTTTGCCTGCTTTGAAGCGGCGGTTGGCGGATTTGGATTTTGAGGTGGAGTTTGGGCAGTTTATGGTGTACCTGCCTGCTGTGAATTCGCAAAAAGGGCTGCGGTTTTGGCGTTTTATGGAGAAGGCGGGGGACAGGTGGTGGCCGCAGTGCGCGGCGGTGTACGGCTTGGTTTTGATCAAGCGTATGGCGGGGGTTACGCCGTTGCCGGAGTTTGAAAAAATATTGGGAACGCAGACGGTGGCTTTGGGTGCGGCGCGGATTTCGGATTGAGAAATGCAGCGTTGGTAAAACCGACATAACTGGTTTTCAGACGACCTTTCGAGGCTGAACATTTGAAAACAGCAGGTTTGACTCCATAAAAATAGCCTCTTCTATATTTGTCATTTTGCCTTGGATTTGCTGCTTGCTTCCTGCAAAGCCGATTGGTTGCAAATTGTCAGGCTGCGTTGGCATCGGTAGAATCGCAGGTCGTCTGAAAAGTCGATGTCGACTGTATTAGCTTGAGGATAAAGAAAATGCCGGAATTGCCCGAGGTGGAAACGACTTTGCGCGGTATCAGCCCGCATATTCAAGGTAAAAAGGTGGCGGATGTCGTGTTGCGCCAAACCAAGTTGCGCTGGCAGGTCAATCCGCAGTTGGCGGAGCTTTTGGCGGGGCAGGAGGTATTGAGCTGTCGTCGTCGGGCGAAATATCTGATTATCGGTTTTGCAACGGGTATTCTGTTGATTCATCTGGGTATGTCGGGCAGCTTACGGATTTTTACGGACGGCGACGCACGGATTGATCATCCTGACAAACATGATCATGTGGACATTGTGTTTGCGGATGGAACGGTGTTGCGCTATCACGATCCGCGTAAGTTCGGCGCAATTTTGTGGTACGAAGGCATTGCCGAGCATCATCCGCTCCTTGAGAAACTGGGTCCTGAGCCGCTTTCAGACGACTTTTCCGCCGATTATCTGTATCAAAAGCTCAAAACGCAAAAACGTGCGGTCAAATTGGCTCTGATGGACAATGCCGTCGTGGTCGGTGTAGGCAATATTTATGCGAACGAAAGCCTATTTAAATCAGGCATATCGCCGACCCGTCCTGCGGACAAGGTTAAGAAAAAAGAATGCGTTGTGTTGGTAGAGACGGTCAAGGCAGTGTTGCAGCGCGCGATTGAAACCGGCGGCAGCACGTTGCGCGACTTCGTCAACAGCGACGGCAAAAGCGGCTATTTTCAGCAGGAATATACGGTGTACGGCAGGCACAACGAACCCTGCGTCCGTTGCGGCGGTTTGGTGCAGAAGGAAGTTTTGGGGCAGCGCGGGACGTTTTATTGTCCGAACTGCCAAAAATAATGTATGAACCTGTTTTCAGACGACCTCTTTGTCATCTGGGTCGTCTGAAAATTTTATTGATATGATTTGATACACATAAGACGAAAAGAAAAACAGTTATGCACTCACGAAAAGCACCGTTTTTTACCCGTTTAGGCAGGTTGTTCCGCCTGACGGGATGGCTGTTCCGAACCGGAAGGCATTTGCGCCGTATCGATGCCGGCAATCCTGCCGAACGCGATCATGCGGTCATCACTTTAGGCAAAGGCGCGCTGGAAGCCTTGGATATCGAATTGGAAATCGGCATGCCGCCTGCTGATAATGTGAAGGGTGTTTTGGTGGCGGCAAACCATGTGTCTTGGCTGGATATTTTCGCCATGAGTGCGGTGTATCCGAGCAGCTTTATCGCTAAGCAGGAAATCAAAGACTGGCCGGTCTTGGGCAAAATGGGGCAAAACGCAGGCACGGTGTTTATCAATCGAAATTCCCGACGCGATGTCGAGCCGATTAACCAAGCCATTTGCGCCGCGTTGAAAGCCGGGCAGAATGTCAGCTTTTTCCCCGAAGCGCGGACTTCTTTGGGCTTGGATATTTTGCCGTTCAAAGCCGCGCTCTTCCAATCCGCCATTGATGCCGACGCGCCTGTTCAGGCGGTTACGCTGCGCTATTATGATGATGCCGGTAAAAGGACGACTGTGCCGTCTTATGCACAAGTTGATTTGGTGCGCTCACTTTGGCGCATCGTTTCCATGAAAAAACTGCGCATCCGTATTGATTTTGCCGCCCCGATTCGCCCCGGCAAAGACGAAGACCGCTTTATGTTGAAAGACAAAGTAGAAAGCAGCATCCGTGAAGTCGTATTGCCCGATGCACACGATTCCGAAAAATAATTCCAGGCCAGGGGCTTGTTTTCTTTCAGACGACCTCTATTTAAATGAAACATTCGCAGGTTGGGTTTCATAGTTTCAGGTAATTAATATTATTTGAACTATAAATTATACAAATCAAACTCCCTGCGCTAGAATGCACACATTCACTCGTATCATTCCCTAAACCTAAAATTTCAAGGAGATCCAAAATGGCTTTGCAAGATCGTACCGGTCAAAAAGTACCTTCCGTCGTATTCCGTACCCGCGTGGGCGACACTTGGAAAGATGTTTCCACCGATGATTTGTTCAAAGGCAAAAAAGTAGTCGTATTCTCTCTGCCCGGCGCATTTACTCCGACTTGTTCTTCTTCCCACCTGCCACGCTACAACGAATTGTTCGGCGCGTTCAAAGAAAACGGCGTTGACGCAATCTACTGCGTATCTGTAAACGATACTTTCGTGATGAACGCTTGGGCTGCTGAAGAAGAAGCTGACAACATCTACATGATTCCTGATGGCAACGGCGAATTCACCGAAGGCATGGGCATGCTGGTCGGCAAAGAAGACTTGGGCTTCGGCAAACGCTCTTGGCGTTACTCCATGCTGGTTAACGACGGCGTGGTTGAAAAAATGTTCATCGAGCCTGAAGAGCCGGGCGATCCTTTCAAAGTGTCTGATGCTGACACTATGTTGAAATTCATCGCCCCTGACTGGAAAGCTCAAGAGTCTGTTGCCATCTTCACCAAACCCGGCTGCCAATTCTGCGCTAAAGCTAAAAAAGCTTTGCAAGACAAAGGTCTGTCTTACGAAGAAATCGTATTGGGCAAAGATGCAACTGTTACTTCCGTTCGCGCCATTACCGGCAAGATGACTGCTCCTCAAGTCTTCATCGGCGGCAAATACATCGGCGGTAGCGAAGATTTGGAAGCTTACTTGGCTAAAAACTAATTGCTTGATGCTTAAGACGGTTTGAAAAAGCCGTCTGAACAGAAAAATAGAGTTATTCAGACGATACGCTACACGGTCGTTCTGAATAGCTCTATATTTACAAGTAGAATTTGAGATTATTGTTTTAAATCAATATTTTAAAAATAACTATCGATTTTTTATTTTTGATAGTTTATTAAATAGGTCGTCTGAAAACCTGATACGCTTCACGCTGATACCGCTTCGGACGCTCAACAAAAAAGGACAAAGATTATGAAAAAAATTCAAGCAGATGTCGTCGTAATCGGCGGCGGTACTGCCGGCATGGGCGCGTTTCGCAATGCCCGTTTACATTCGGATAATGTTTACCTGATTGAAAACAACGTGTTCGGCACGACCTGCGCGCGCGTGGGCTGTATGCCTTCCAAACTCTTGATTGCTGCCGCAGAGGCGCGCCATCACGCATTACATACCGACCCGTTCGGCGTGCATTTGGATAAAGACAGCATCGTCGTCAACGGCGAAGAGGTCATGCAGCGCGTCAAATCCGAGCGTGACCGTTTTGTCGGTTTTGTCGTTGCCGATGTGGAAGAGTGGCCTGCCGACAAGCGCATTATGGGTTCGGCTAAATTTATCGACGAGAATACCGTCCAAATCGACGACCATACCCAAATCACGGCAAAAAGCTTTGTGATTGCTACCGGCTCGCGTCCCGTTATCCTGCCGCAGTGGCAGTCTTTGGGCGACCGTTTGATCATCAACGACGACGTTTTCTCATGGGATACGCTGCCTAAGAGCGTCGCCGTGTTCGGACCGGGTGTTATCGGTTTGGAACTGGGTCAAGCATTGCACCGTTTGGGTGTAAAAGTCGAAATTTTCGGCTTGGGCGGCATCATCGGCGGCATTTCCGACCCCGTCGTTTCAGACGAGGCGAAAGCCGTGTTCGGCGAAGAATTGAAACTGCATCTGGATGCTAAAACCGAGGTCAAACTCGACGCAGACGGCAATGTAGAAGTTCATTGGGAGCAAGACGGCGAAAAAGGCGTATTTGTTGCCGAATATATGCTGGCAGCCGTAGGCCGCCGTCCGAACGTTGACAATATCGGTTTGGAAAACATCAATATCGAAAAAGACGCGCGCGGCGTACCTGTTGCCGATCCGCTGACCATGCAGACCAGCATTCCGCATATCTTCATCGCGGGCGACGCGTCCAATCAACTGCCTTTGCTGCACGAAGCCGCCGACCAAGGCAAGATTGCCGGCGACAACGCGGGCCGCTATCCGAATATCGGCGGCGGTTTGCGCCGCAGTACCATCGGCGTGGTGTTCACCAATCCGCAAATCGGTTTTATCGGTTTGAAATACGCGCAGGTTGCCGCGCAATACCAACCCGACGAATTTGTCATCGGCGAAGTATCGTTCAAAAACCAAGGCCGCAGCCGCGTGATGCTGGTAAACAAAGGCCATATGCGCCTGTATGCCGAAAAAGCCACCGGCCGCTTCATCGGCGCGGAAATCTTAGGCCCTGCCGCCGAACATTTGGCACACCTGTTGGCATGGGCGCATCAAATGAAGATGACCGTTCCGCAAATGCTGGATATGCCGTTTTACCATCCCGTTATTGAGGAAGGTTTGCGCACTGCGTTGCGCGATGCCGATGCGAAGCTGAAACAGGCTTGATGGGTTGACTTAATCAATCTGCCGAAATGAAAGGTCGTCTGAAAACCTGATGATTTAAGGTTTTCAGACGACCTTTTTTGTCTTTCCGTTGCGGAATATAGTGGATTAGATTTAAATCAGGACAAGGCGACGAAGCCGCAGACAGTACAAATAGTACGGCAAGGCGAGGCAACGCCGTACTGGTTTAAATTTAATCCACTATAAAATCAGTTGCTGGGTAATGTGTAGTCGGGGATACTTGTATTCGACGACTATTTAATGCTTCTGCTTCCTTTAGGTGTTGTGGCAGATGGAGATGCCAGATTCAAGAATCTGACCTACGGCAGGTTTGTCTGCCGGAACGAGAGGTCGTCTGAAAACTTGGATTTGAAGGCAAGTATTCTTTAAATTTTGATTATTCATCAAAACCTGTTCAGGTGGTTGATATAAGCTGGGTTCTGTATGTTGCGGGACTCGGCTTTTTTCATTTCAAACGGTATTGTTTGCGGTAATCAGTAAAGATTAAAAGGGAAGGGGATGGTTGGTTTCGATTTTAACTAACTCTCTCTGCGCTATGCGTTTCTTAAAAATCCATTGCATTTTCACTCAATCCATTAACATTTAACCTTGTTGGAAACGCGGTTTGTTTGTTAGTATTAAGCCATTGCCGTTACGTCTGCATCACGGCGGCGACGGACAACCTCCAAGACGGACAACCTCCAAATAGAAAGGACACATATCATGGCTAAATTATTGGTCGCTCCGGTATCCGCCGGTTTGGACGTAGCAGCAGCAAGCAAAGCCTTTGCCCAAGCTTTGGGCGCGCAAGTTTTCCAACCGCTCGACGCATCCGCCGAAACTCTGTTGGCACAAGGCAAAAGCGACGACTGGTTTGACGCTGTGGTCGGCAAAGCCGTCGCACTCAATACCGACAATCTTGTTATCGAAGGTATCGCCCCCGAAGCGGACAAACTCTTCCTGTCCGGCAAAAACGTCGAGCTGGCATTGTCTTTGGATGCAGGCGTAGTCTTGGCATTGCAATCTGATAGTGCTGACGCAGCCGAAGTGGCACACCGAATCAACCTTGCCAAACAGCTTTATACCAACGCACCGGGTCTTTTGGAAGGCTTCATTATTGAAGGCGCGGCAGCATCCGTAGGCGAAGAAGTCGCCCGCCTGACCGGACTGACATTCTACGGCTCAAGCAGCGCGCTCAAAGACGTATCTGCGTTGGCAAAACGCGAAGCCTCCCGCCTTTCTCCCGCCCAATTCCGTTACAACCTGATTGATTTTGCCCGCAAAGCCGATATGCGCATCGTCCTGCCTGAAGGTGCAGAACCGCGTACCGTCGCCGCAGCCGCCATCTGCCACGAAAAAGGCATTGCCCGCTGCGTCTTGCTTGCCAAACGCGAAGAAGTTGAAGCCGTTGCCAAAGAACGCGGCATCAACCTGCCTGACTCTTTGGAAATCGTCGATCCCGCTACATTGATCGAACAATACGTCGAGCCGATGTGCGAATTGCGCAAATCCAAAGGTCTGACCCCTGAAGATGCCCGCAAACAACTGCAAGACACCGTTGTCCTCGGCACCATGATGATGGCGCAAAACGACGTGGACGGCTTGGTATCCGGCGCCGTTCATACTACCGCCAACACCATCCGCCCCGCTTTGCAACTGATTAAAACCGCACCGGGCGCCAGCCTCGTGTCCAGCGTATTCTTCATGCTGCTGCCCAACCAAGTCCTCGTCTTCGGCGACTGCGCGGTCAACCCGAATCCGACGCCCGAACAGCTTGCCGATATCGCCATCCAATCCGCCGATACCGCCAAAGCCTTCGGCATCCCGCCTAAAGTTGCCATGATTTCCTACTCCACCATCAATTCAGGCAGCGGCCCTGATGTCGATGCCGTGATTGAAGCCACCAAACTGGCAAAAGAAAAACGCCCGGACTTGGAAATCGACGGCCCGCTGCAATACGATGCGGCTACCGTGCCTGAAATCGGCAAAACCAAAGCCCCTGAAAGCACCGTCGCCGGTCAGGCAACCGTCCTGATCTTCCCAAGCCTCAATACCGGCAACTGTACTTACAAAGCCGTACAACGCAGCGCCAACGTCCTGAGCGTCGGTCCGTTGTTGCAAGGTTTGCGCAAACCGGTCAACGACCTCTCCCGCGGCGCATTGGTAGAAGACATCGTCTTCACCATCGCCCTGACAGCGGTTCAGGCAAAACAAATGGCCGGCTGATTGCTTGAATTTTTAAAGTAAACAAAGGTCGTCTGAAAATCCTAAAATAAGGTTCTCAGACGACCTTTTAAATTACCGCGTGCAAAGTCGATTTTTTTGACGATGACAGGATAACGAAACTGCAAATACCGACATAAGCAGAACAAAAATTTCATTAACAAACGACCAATTTCATCGGACTGGAAATCTTGCAAACAAAAGGTCGTCTGAAACCGCGTTTGGTTTTCAGACGACCTTTAACTCTATTTCCCCGAATTGAAAAATCCTTTGTTTGTAGGGCATGGAGACGGAAGGGGTGTATTTTGTTCAAAAGGAAAATTTCAAAACCATCATTGCTTTGATGGGGCAAATATATTTGATGTGTAGAAGTTAGAAAACGCGGCAAGTGTATGTGTTTCGCAGCTCAGCGTTGACCGAGGTCGTCTGAAAACTCGATAGGGGTTCAGACGACCTTTTCTTCTTCCTCATTCCAAAAATCATAGAAATTAAACCATTGCAGCGGATTTTGCGCGCATTCTTGCGCCAGGATATCGGCGAAGCCCTGCATGGCGGCGGTAACGGCGGCTTCGCGGTTGCCGCGTTTCCAGTCGGAAGTGTCGGTGAAGCGGCGCAGTTTCAAATGGTAGCGGCCGTTTTGTTTAATGCAAAACAGCGTGTTCACCCGCGTTTTCAAGAGCGCCGCCAAGAGCCATACGCCTTGCGGCATGGGGGCGGTATGGCCTAGAAAGTTGATGTCGGCGGTTTTCTCGCCGCGCACGGGGACGCGGTCGGCGGCAATGGCTATCCATTCGCCGTCTTCGATGCGGCGGTTCAGCTCCATCATCAGGGTGGGATCCAAATCCGTGACCTGAATCAGGCGGATATGTTCCGCGCCTGCTTTTTGCAAGGCTTCGTTGAACGCCTGTGCGTGTTTGCTGTGTACCAACACATTGAGCCTGAAGCCTTTATGGTGCGACACCAGCGCGCGGCAGACTTCGGTGTTGCCCAAGTGCGAGCAGGCGAAAATCTGCCCGCGTACCGAATCGCTGATTTGCGCATAAACGCCGTCCGGGTCTTCGAGTACTAAATCTTCATAACGGATTTTGCGCTGCCACACGGCAAAACGGTCGCATATTGCCTCGCCGAACGCGATAAATTGTTTGAATACGCTGTGTTTCGGCAAAACGGTATCGGGATAGGTCGTCTGAAGACGGGTCTGATACCGCAGGATATGGCGGCGCGGTTTGGGCGCGGTGGCGTAGAAATAGAGTACCACAAACCAGATGCACGGCCTCATCAGGAAGGCGGGCAGATAGCGCACCATCAACGTGGTTAGGGCGAGAAACAGGCGGCTGCCGCGTTCGGGCTGCGACGCCCAATGGTTTTGCGTGTTGTCGGTCATGGTTTCAGACGACCTTTCCCGAATAGAGCGTCCACACGCCGCCGCAACATTCCTAAAAACAGCCGCGTGTGCATTTTGCTGATGCGTACGTTGTCGGCGAAGGTGTTGAAGTGGGACACGCCATCGGCGGCGTATTGCACGGGCGTTTTAATCCAAACCGGCTTGACGCCGCGCCAGTACAGGCGGATGAGGATTTCCGTGTCGAAATCCATGCGGTCGCCCACGGTTTCTTCGCGGACGACCGAAAGCGCGGGGGCGAGCGGGTAGAGGCGGAAGCCGCACATGCCGTCTTTGATGTCGCAAGACCAAGTGTGCAGCATGTTCCAGAAGTCGGTAATTTTGCGCCCGTACAGCCGCGCTTTGGGCGCGTCGTCTCCGTATTGCGGCCAGCCGCAGACGACGGCTTCGGGATTTTGTTCCGCCGCCGCCAAGAGTTTGGGCGTGTCGTCCAGATGGTGCTGCCCGTCGGCATCGACCTGTAAAACATGGCTGTAACCGTGTTCTTCGGCGTATTTCAAACCGGTTTTGACCGCCGCGCCTTTGCCGCCGTTGATGGGGCGGTAAAGGACGTGGATGCCGTCTGAAACCAATGCCTGCAATACGGGTTTGCATTCTTCTCGCGAACCGTCGTCCACGATCAATACGTCCAAACCGAAGCCGTGCATGGTCTGTGCGACGCGGGCGATGGCGGCGGGGTGGTTGTAGTGGGGGATTAACACTAGGGTTTTCATGGAGATACCGTTTTCAGACGACCTTCTCGCAGCGCAAGATGCTGTGCCCGCGTCCGATGCCGTCTGAAATTTCCGCCACTTTCAATCCGGCGTTTTCAACGCAGCGTATCAGGTCTTCGGAATAGAAGATTTTGCTGTTGCCGTTTGCCATGGCGGTGAAATACAGGCTGGTCATGGTCAGGCAGTAGGCGGCGGTTTCGTATTGCTGCCTGTCCCAGCAGGGTTCCATGATGTAGAGGCTGGTGTGGCTGCTCATGGAAGCGGCGGCGCGGCGCAGGATGCCGGTGACTTGTTCTTCGCTGAAACAGTCTAAAAACTGGCTCATCCAAATCGCGTCGAAACCTGTCGGGAAGGGGACTTCGGGGTCGAGCAGATTGGCAGGGTGGGCATGGATGCGTTCCGCGCCGGTTTTGCCTTTGGTCGCTTCGCGCATCAGGGCGATTTGTTGCGGCAAATCCATGATGGTAACTTCGACTTCGGCGTTGTAGCCGACGCATTGTTCCGCCCAGCGGCCGGTGTTGCCGCCGACGTCGAGCAGCTTTTTAACCGGTTTGGCGAACACAGTTTTCAGCGCTTCGGCAAAGGAATTGTCGGAATAATAGTGGTCGAAGGCAAACCATTTTTCCTGCGCGACGCTCGGCAGCGACGACAGGCCTTCGTAAATGGTCGGCCAGCTGCCGAACACTTTCAGCCCTTCGGGTTTGCCCGTTTGCAGGGTTTTTTCCAAGTCAAACATACCTTGGTAACAGATTTCCTGCGTGAAATCCATGTTCACCCGCGCCATTTTGTCTTTCAGTAAGAACCAGCCTGCTTTGCTGATGAAATAGCGGTTGTCGCGGGTATGTACCGTGCCGATGGAGAGCGAGGCTTCCAGCAGCACTTGCGCGGCGTAACCGCTGATTTGGGCTTTCTCGGCGATTTCGGCTTGAGTAAGGCCGTCTGAATGGTCGTTCAGCAAATCCAAAATGCCGAATTTCACCATCAGGCGGGATACTTGGAACACAATCGGCGCAAAGGCGATTTCCTGCGCCAAACGCTGCGCTTCGCCTGCGGACTGGTGTTCTTCGGAATAACGTTGTTCTAGTGCTGGAAAAAGTTGCATATTTTCTATCTTTTCATTTGATTATGGGTTGTTATTAAGTTTGAGCGGGATTGTCCCCGATTTGCAGGTTTTCCTCTTCCCGCAGGAGAGGGCGGAACCTAAAAGCATTTTCAGACGACCTCGAACACAATCCGCCCCGATGCGCAGGGATTGTCGCCGTTGCTGACTTTAAAACTCAATTTGTTTTTTGCCTCATCGTATTTTAGCTCCACCGACACTTCGTCATGAGGACGGACGAACTGCTGGTATTTCAAATTTTCCACGCGGACGACGCGCTGCCTGCCCCACGGATGACGCGCCGCCAGATCGCGCACCCATTGCAGCTCGACTACACCGGGCACGAGCGGGAAAGTGGCGAAATGGCCGCCGAAATAGACCAAATCGAGCGGCACGCGGCCGATGAAGGTTTCGGCGGCGGTTTCTTCTTCAGACGATGTTTTTGACCAAGCGGGCGATGTTTGGGCGACGGTAAAGGTCGTCTGAAAATCGGCGGCGGCGATTTTTGCCTGAGCGTTGCGCGGCAGGCTGTCGGCGAAACGCCAGTAACGGGGCAGGGCGATGGTGTCCTGCGTGGCGGCAAGGTGGCGTTTGAGCGCGTCGGCAACGGCGGCTCTGCCTTGGTCGCGCAGGGCGGCGATACCGTCCGCGTTTAATGCCGCCCATATAGCGATGCGTTGATGTTGCGGATGGCGGCCGCAATGGGCGTCGGCAATCCACGGATGCCGTAAAAGTTCGTGTTCGATTTGGGTCAGCGACACACGTTTGTCCTCGAATTTGATGATGCGGTCTTGGCGGCCGAGCAGCAGGAAACCGTCGTGCTGCGGCTCGATTAAGTCAGCGGTCTGGCGGCGTTCGGGCGACCACGGCGAAGATGCCCACAATGCGCCTTCTTCGTTCTGCCCGATTTCCACGCCTTTGAAAGGCCGCCATTCTTGGCGTTCACAACGTGACGCAATCACGCCGGTTTCGGTGCTGCCGTACACTTCAAACGGGCGGACGGCAGCCTGTTGCAGCAAATCCGCCGTGGCTTCGGGCAGCGCGCCGCCAGCCGACACGATGCCTGCGATTTTATGGCCGATGCTCTGCCAGTTGCGGTTTTCGCCCAAACGGTTGAGCACCGCCGGACTGGCAATCCACACCACTTTTTCATGCGCCGCCGTGCTTGCGAGCAGGTTTTCCGGATAAACCGCCTGCCGCCGCTCCATAGGCCAGCCCATTGTCAGCGCGAGCGCGAAACGGAAAGTGAAGCCGTAAAGGTGTTGCGGAATAACGCTGCCGATAACCGTTTCCCCGCTGCGTCCGAACGGCAGTGCGTCCGCCAACATCAAGGCTTCCGCCTGCATCTGCGCGGCGGTTTTCACAATCACTTGCGCCTCGCCGCTGGAACCCGACGTTTTCAGCCACGCTTCGGCATGGTCAGGAATCAGATGGTTTTCAGGGGCAGGCGTCGGGTTTTCAGGCGATGCGTGTGCAAGCAAATTGGGCAGGTACCACACGGGTGGGTTGGATTGCACATCCAACGATTGTCCGGATTCATCGCGTTGTTCGGTTTGGCTGCCCAACTTGCTTTGCAAATCTTCGGAATCCGTCAAAAACACATCCGCCGTCCGCCCCCAGTCCAAATTGTCCCGCGCCAGATTCGGCAGCAGCAACACCCGCCCGCCCGAATGCCACACCGCCAACACGGCGCAGGCAAACAGCGCGGCATCGTCAAACCACAACGCGGCAGTTTGCACGTTTGCCGTTTTCAGACGACCTGACAGCCGGAAAACCGCACGGTTGAAATCAGCACGCGTCCAATTCGGATGGGTGGCGATAAGGTCTTGTTGGGACAGGTCGGGGGATAGGATTTGGGTAAGGCGCATGGGTTGGGTAATAAGTTATTAAATCAAAAATATTGTCAGAATCGGCAATTGGTCGGCTTAAACCTTCAATACGGCTTTCCGATACACCCACTCTCCGGCAAACAAAAGCCCCATTAACACATACGACACGATGCCGGTGTAAGCAGCCCACCAGTCGTAATATTGCAAGCCTGCCAGAATGGCGGCGGTTGCGCCGTTGAGTATGAAGAAGCCGCACCAGATTTGTGTCACGCGGCGGGTGTGGCGCACGCCTTCGGGCGGCAGGTCGGGGTGTTGCAGTCGGGCGAGGCGTTCGATGACGGTTTGTTTGGCAAACAGGCTGCCGCCGAAAACGGCAAGCATCAGCGCGTTGACGGCGACGGGATACCAATACATCGAGTCGGGTCGTCTGAAAACCAGTACGGCGGCGAAAAAGGCGGCAAGGATAATTGCCGTAATGCGTTGGGCTGCGGTTTGCGGCATGGCGGCGCGTATCAGCCACAGGATGCACATGGCGGCGGCAAGCCAGAAAAACGCGCCGTTTTCCCTGCCGTAATACCATAGGAGCGGATAGGCAAGGCTGGCGAGGGTCAGCAGGAGTTTTCCTAATATTTTCATGGTTGTTGTTTTTCAGGCGAGTTTCGCTGAGGGGTCGTCTGAAAATGTCAGGGTAAGGGTGTCGGGGCAGAAATTCTCAGAGGATAAGCTCTGAGAATTTCTGCGATATTGGGTTATTCGTTTTCTTCCTCATCTTTATTTTTTTCAAAGTCTTCATATTCTACGAGCAGCTTATAGTATTTTGGATAAAGCTTGGCAATTCGTTTACGGTTTTTCGGAGTACAGAATTTTCCCACCTCTTTGGGTTCATGAGATTCCGGATAGCGGGAAAAGAATTGAGCTTGCTGTTTCTTGGACAGTTTTTTGACCGTTGGGCAGATGTGCGACATTTCTGATTTGCTGTTGATCATTCCAGCCATAGCCCATGCCGTTATGCCGTTGCGTTCAGTCTCATCGTTTGCCTCTTTTTCACAAAATTCCATATCGTGATACATATCAAATGAATCACGAATGACTTGCATACATTCGGCATGTGTCATTTTTTTGATGAGGGAAATTTCAGCGTGCGCAGACAAGGCGGGGAGTAAGAGCAGTAGGGTAATGAGTTTTTTCATAGTGTTAGTTGTATAGTGGATTAAATTTAAACCAGTACGGCGTTGCCTCGCCTTGCCGTACTATTTGTACTGTCTGCGGCTTCGTCGCCTGGTCCTGATTTAAATTTAATCCACTATATATTATGGATAAGTGAGAAAGGTTGATGTTGTTTATTGATGTTCAGACGACCTTGCCGATTGACAAGGCCGTCTGAAAATATGCCGATTAAAATCAGAATCAGGAATCTTGCGCCTGTACTTTCAAAACCGCCTGAACCACGTCATCTACGGTGCGCACGTTGCGGAAGTCTTCGGCTTGCAGTTTGCGGCCGGTTTCGCGTTTGATGTGGTCGATGAGGTCGATGGCGTCGATGCTGTCGATTTCCAAATCTTCGTAGAGGTTGGTCTCGGGTTTGATGCGCTCGGGTTCGATTTCAAACAGGTTGACCAGTGCATCTGTCAGAAGGGTGTGTACTTCTTGTTCGGTCATATCGCTTCTCCTTTTATGCCTGACGGCTTTTGACGAATTCTGCCAGTGTTTTGACGTTGGCGAAGTTGTCGCGCAGGTTGTCGTTTTCGCCGTCGAGCTGGAAGCCGAAGGTTTTTTGTACTGCCAAACCGAGTTCCAGCGCGTCGACTGAATCCAGACCCAAGCCTTCGTCGCCGAAGAGCGGGTCTTCGCTGCCGATGTCGGCAGGGGTGATGTCTTCCAGCCCCAAGCTGTCGATGATTAATTCTTTGATTTGATTTTCTAAGTTATTCATGTGGTTTTCCTTGTGAAATAGTCTTGAAGGTATTCGTTTAAACGCCTTGCGGCGATGGGTAGGGGTTTTTCCGCCAGCCATTCTTCGGGCAGGATGTCGTCGCCGACGGTGATTTCATAATGGATTTTGTGCGGCGGTATTTTGTACCAAGACTGGCCTTTTTTGAAATTGGGCGGCGTCATTTTGATGCACACGGGGGTGATGACCGATGCGCTGCGCAAACCGAGCGATACCGCGCCACGGTGCATTTTAACCTGTCCGTCCCAGCCTGTGCGCGTGCCTTCGGGGAAAATCAGCAAACTTTGTCCGCTTTTGAACACGGCGTCGATTTCTTCCAACATTTCCATACTTTCATCGTTGGGAATGTAGCCGGAAGCGATGATTTGGCTTTTCATGCTGGGGTTGTTCAACAGGTCTTTTTTGACCAGTACGTTCGGCTCGGAACAGTGGCTGATCAGCAAAACAACATCCAAGAGCGAGGGATGGTTGGCAAGGATGAGCTGCCCAGGTCTGCCGAGTTTTTCCAAGCCGTTGAAACGGACGCTCAATACGCCCGACCATTGCAGATAGCCGACGAAAAAACGCCAGACTTTCCCTATCATGCGCCGCGCTTCAAGCTGGCGCTTGATGTCGCCTTTGGTGGACTTGAGCGTGTAGGGCAAAAGTGCGATTTTGAACAATACGCCCGCAACGCCGAAGAGGATGAAGCCGAACAAGGTGGCGAAGAAGCGGCGGCAGTAGTCTAGGGTTTTCATGGTTTTTTGCACCATGTCCATCGGCGTTTTTCATGTTGCCATTCTGCGGAGAGGTCGTCTGAAAGTAAAAAACGAATCCAGTCGAGCGCGCCCCAGTAATCGGCTGACAGCAGGTCGGACGGGTTTTCAGACGACGTATTGTTGACATCGAGGCTGAGCGTGTAGTCGTCTCCCTGCGTCAGTACAAGCGACAGGGCGTAGGCAAACGGGGCGCGTGTGGCGTGGACGGGGTAGTCGTCGGACAAGGGGTCGTCGGCAATTAAAACCAACACGGATGGTGCGCCGTCTTGCAGCAGGGCATAGGCTTCCGCCAAAGTAGTTTCAAAATTGTCGCTGCCGGCGGCGAGGGCGGTGTGTTCGCTCATGTCGCCGCGCAACATGGACCATTGTCCGGCAGGGGCGTTGTGGACGGACAGTCCGAAGGAGGTCGGTGAAACGCTGTCGGTTTGCAACAGTCCCAGCCATAATTCGAAACTGCGGTTGATTTCTCCGTCATGCGAGGCGTAAACCAACGGGCTGCCGGGATATTGTTCCGCCAATTCCCACGAGGCATCGCAAATCAGGCGCGCAGCTTTGCCCAAACGACGACGTTGCAGAGCGGGCAGGAAGGCAAGCGCGGGTTTGTGGCCGGGCAGCCCGGCGGCGTCTAATGCGCCTGAAGCCCATTGCCGCCATTGTTCGGGCGTGGCGATTTTACTGCTTGAAGCGTGCCAAGCGGCGATATTGAAAGAAAAACGGCAAATGTTGGATGACATGATGGTTTTCAAAAGTTTACATTGTGATGTATTTTAACGAAATAGCTTAACACATTCTAGGGTCTGATATAATCGCGCTATTCTAACGTATTCTGTTTTCAGACGACCTTTATGACTGTAAATTTAATTTGCCCCATCCACGATGTTGCTTCTTTATTGCCACACAGCGGCCATATGGTGTTGCTTGACTGTGTGACGGAATACAGCCCGAAGCATCTTTGCGCCCAAGCCGGCGTGGGGGAAAAACACATTCTGCTGGTTGACGGAGTGTTGCCCGCGACATCGCTGATGGAAATCATGGCGCAGGGCATAGGTGCGTTTGCAGGCATACAGGCTTTGGAAGCGGGTGAGCCGGTGCGGCTCGGCTTTTTGCTCGGCACGCGCAAGCTGGAATTGTTTGCCGACAGCCTGCCCGTCGGAACGCAGATGAAGGTGGTCGCCAATCTGTCGATACAGGACCCGGGCGGTATGGGTGTATTCGATTGCGAGCTGCATTGGACGGATGCGCCCGAAGATGCCCGTGCCAAGCTGCCTGCGGACGGACTGGTGGCAAAAGCCTCTTTGAACGTGTACAGTCCGAAAGACGGAAAGGTCGTCTGAAAACAGCCTTCTCTGTCCAGATGATGACCAATAAGCAGACCACGCCAACCAATAGGAAACATTATGAGCGAAACCATCTTGATTACCGGCTCCAACCGGGGCATAGGCAAAGCCGTCGCCCTCGGTTTGGCTGAGGACGGCTTTGATATCGTCGTCCATTGCCGCAGCCGCCGCGATGAAGCCGAAGCCGTAGCGGAAGAAATCCGAGCTTTGGGCAGACAGGCGAGGGTGTTGCAGTTTGACGTGTCCGACCGCGCAGCCTGCCGCGATATTCTGACTGCCGACATCGAGGCAAACGGCGCGTATTACGGCGTGGTGTTGAACGCGGGTCTGACGCGCGACAATGCCTTCCCCGCGTTTTCAGACGACGATTGGGATTTGGTGCTGCGTACCAATTTGGACGGTTTTTATAATGTGTTGCACCCGTTGACCATGCCGATGATACGCCGCCGCAAAGCCGGACGGATTGTGTGCATGGCGTCGGTGTCCGGCTTGACGGGCAACCGCGGGCAGGTCAATTACAGCGCATCCAAAGCGGGCTTGATCGGCGCGGCGAAAGCCTTGGCGGTCGAACTGGCGAAACGCAAAATCACCGTCAACTGCGTGGCTCCAGGTCTGATCGATACGGACATCGTTGATGAAAACGTACCCGTCGAAGAAATTTTGAAAGCCGTCCCCGCCGCGCGTATGGGGCTGCCGGAAGAAGTGGCGCATGCGGTGCGCTTCCTGATGGATGAAAAAGCGGCGTACATTACGCGCCAAGTGATTGCGGTGAACGGAGGTTTGTGTTGAATACCAGAAGAGTCGTAGTAACGGGCATAGGCGGCATTACCGCCTTCGGCCGCGATTGGCAAAGCATACAGGCGGCGTTTAAAGCGGAAAAAAATGCCGTCAAATACATGGATTGGAGTAGACGTTTCCCCGAATTGGAAGCGCAATTGGGCGCGCCGATTGAAGGCTACACTCCGCCCGAACATTGGACGCGCAAGCAACTCAGAAGCATGGGGCGCGTGTCGCACCTGTGTGTCGATGCGGCGGAGCAGGCCCTGACGGATGCAGGTTTGCTTGGAGACGAAAGCATTACCGACGGGCGCATGGGCGTGGCGTGCGGCTCGTCCGTCGGCAGTACCAAAGACATCGGCGATATGGGTGAACTTCTGAACACCGGCACATCGCGCAATTTCAACGCCAATACTTATGTGCGCATGATGCCGCATACGACCGCCGCCAATATCGGCATCTTTTTCGGATTGAAAGGGCGCATTATTCCGACTTCGAGCGCGTGTTCGTCCGGCAGCCAAGGCATAGGCTATGCCTACGAAGCCATCAAATACGGCATGATAGACATGATGCTGGCGGGCGGTGGCGAAGAATTTTGTCCGTCCGAAGTTTATGTTTTCGACTCGCTTTACGCCGCCAGCCGCCGCAACGGCGAACCCGAACTGACCCCGCGTCCTTACGACAACGGCCGCGACGGCTTGGTCATCGGCGAAGGCGCAGGGATTTTCGTGTTGGAAGAATTGGAACATGCCAAACGGCGCGGAGCGAAAATCTATGCCGAACTCGTCGGTTATGGCGCCAACAGCGACGGTAGCCACGTTACCCAGCCGCAAAAAGAAACCATGCAGAAATGTATGGAGCTCGCGCTGCAAGACGCGGGCATTACGCCTGATAAAGTCGGCTACGTCAGCGGTCATGGTACGGCGACCGAAAAAGGCGACATCGCCGAAACACTGGCGACTGAAGCCGTGTTCGGATTCGTGCCCATGAGTTCGCAAAAAAGCTATCTCGGCCATACGCTCGGCGCGTGCGGCGCGCTGGAAGCGTGGTTCACCATTGAAATGATGAACAACGGCTGGTTTGCCCCGACCGTCAATCTGAACGACATCGACCCGCGCTGCGGCAAGGTGGACTATATTTTGAGCGGCGGTCGCGAAATCGAAACGGATTATGTGGTCAGCAACAATTTCGCTTTCGGCGGTGTGAATACTTCGTTAGTGTTCAAACGCTGGCGGGATGAAAACGCTTAATCGCAGCCGCGTCACAACAAAATCAAAAAGGTCGTCTGAAACCGTTTAACCCAACGTTTTCAGACGACCTTTTCAGTTTGTATAGTGGATTAACTTTAAATCAGGACAAGGCGAGGCAACGCCGTACCGGTTTATAGTTAATCCACTATATAAAGCTATATCACGAAGTCCAGCAGATAAAAATCTTCTTTGCCCACGCCGCATTCGGGGCATTTCCAATCGTCGGGGATGTCTTCGAATTTCGTGCCGGGGGCGATGCCGTGTTCGGGGTCGCCGAGGTCTTCGTCGTAAATCCAGCCGCAGGGGCCGCACATGTATTGTGCCATGGTTTGTTCCTTCTGATATTTGAGGTTATCTGAAAACGGTTGGCAAAAGGTTTTCAGACGACCTTTTGTTTTTTCTGTTTCGAAACCTTATGCCGCTTCCAATGCCGCGATTTCTTTGCGCAAGTGTTTCAACGCGGGGGTAACGATGGCGACGAACATGGCTTCGCGGACGCGGCGTTGGGCGGGGCTGCGCATGAGGTAGCCTTTTGCGCCGGCGTGTAAGGCGGCGGATTGGGCGGCGGCAAGCGTCAGCTCGGCGGCGGCGGCGCGCAGTTTCAGCGTGGCGAGGTTGTCGGGCGTGTTGTTCCAAGCCAAATCTGCCAGTTTTTCGGTGGTTTGCCATGCTTCGTCCAAAGCGGCTTTGAGGCTGTCGTAGCAGTCGTCGAGATAGCTGTTGACATCGGCGTTGACGACGTTGGCGATGCGGATGATGCCGAGGCTGCCGTCGATCACACCCGCGCCGATGCCGATTTGCAGCAGGATGAAGCCGGACTTGATGGTGGCGATGTAGTCGGAGAACTCTTTGGGCGCGGCGATTACGTCTTCGTCAGGGATGAATACGTCTTTGAAATTCAGGCTGAACGTGCGCGTGCCTTCGAGGGCGCAAAATTCGGGGCAGGCTTGCAGGGTCACGCCTTCCCATTGTCCGCCGGTGATAAACATGACGTAGCTGTCGCCGATTTGGGCGGTATTCGCCCAGATGTGGTCTTCGCCGATGTTGGATACCCACGGCAGCGCGCCGTTGACTTTGTAGCCGCCGTCCACGCGCTCGGCTTGAAGGTTGTGTTTTTCAATGCCGGCGAGGTGTTTGACGGTATTGGACATGCCCGTACCCGCCAAGACTTTGCCTTGCAGGATGTCGGCGAGGTATTTATCTTTGACGGCTTGGTTGGGCGTTTGGTGCAGATACCACGCACAAGCCGCCTGACACCATGTGCTGAACGAGGTCGCGCCGCATTCTTTGCCGACTTCGCGCAGGACGGCGGTTTGCGTCGCCAAACCTAAGCCGTTGCCGCCTTCCGCTTCCGTACCGACTGCGCCGAAACCGCCGATGGCGCCGAGTTCGCGCATAAAATCTTCGGGATACAAACCATTGCGGTCGATTTCGTCCACTAAGGGTTTGAGTTTGGCTTTGACGAGTTCGGCAACTTGAGACAATAAGGTTTCACGGTTCATGATCTTATCCTTGAAAATGTGTGCGGACGGCGCGGGGAGGGCGTTCCGTTTGAAAGGGGATGCGGTCTGTTACAGAGACAGCGGTTTTGAAAAAGGTCGTCTGAAAACGGGCAAACGGTTTTGCCGGCGCTTTTCAGACGACCTTGGGTCAGAATCAGGCGAACGCCTGCAATTCAGGGTTGATGTCTGTTTGCGCGACGTTGTTGACGTAGTTGCACAAAGTCGCCAAGGCAACGCCCATCACAACTTCGACAGCCTGCTGCTGGTTGTAGCCGGCGTCGAAGAAGGCTTTGAGTTCGGCATCGGATACCGCGCCTTTTTTCGCCATCACAGCTTGGGTGAACGCAGCGAGCGCGCCCAGTTTGGCATCGTCAAACTCGCCTGCCGCCAAAGCGCGCGCGGCTTTGATGGATTGTTCGGACAGGAGTTTTTTCAGGGTTGCCAGCTTGGTGTGGCCTGCTACGCAGAAACCGCATTCGTTGGTACGGGCGGCGATGATTTGGATGACTTCGACTTCACCGGGAGTCAGGCTGTTGGCGGCGTTCAGTTTGCCGACTTCTTGATAGAACGCCAACGCTTCGGGCGCGTTTGCCAATACGCCGATGAGGTTGGGGATGAAGCCGTTGTTTTTCAGCGCGGCTTCGATGCGGGGTTTTGCAGCTTCGGGAGCGGTTTCGACAGTGTGTACAGTTAAGCGTGCCATATTTATACCTTTGTTTTCAGTGTATTGAACGGAATGTAGCATACTACTCCGATTGGCGTTTTTCGGGAAAGACTGATTGGTTATGTGCTGCAAACCAAAAGTTATAAGCAAAAAGGTCGTCTGAAAACGCGGTTTCAACGGGTTTGAACCCGATGTGGCGTTTTCAGACGACCTTTTCTTGCGAACCGATTTATTCGGCTTGTTCTTTCAACACTGCTTCAATCAATTCCTGCGCGCCGTCGTCCGCCAGCTTTTTGGCGACCGCGCGTCCGAGCGCGTCGGCGTAGGCGGCGGGGGCTTGCGCGTCTGCCTGCAAGATTACCGAGCCGTCGGAGTGTCCGACCAGACCTCGCAGGGTGAGCAGGCCGTTTTCTTCGGTGCAATATGCGGCAAGCGGGACTTGGCAGCTTCCGCCCAGAGCGCGGGCAAGGGCGCGTTCGGCGGTCACGCAGGCGTGTGTTGTGTCGTGGTTTAAGGGTTTCAATACGTCGAGAAGGCCGGTGCGGTGTGCGGCGATTTCGATGCCCAACGCGCCTTGTCCTGCGGCGGGCAGGCTGTCGGCTTCCGAAAGAATCAGGCGGATGCGTTCGTCCAGTTCCAAACGCTGCAATCCGGCGGCGGCAAGGATGATGGCATCGTATTCGCCGTTGTCGAGTTTGGACAGGCGGGTTTGCACGTTGCCGCGTAGGGGCTTGATGACTAAGTGCGGATAGCGGGCGCGCAACTGGGCTTCGCGGCGCAGGCTGGAGGTGCCGACAATCGCGCCTTTGGGCATTTCTTCCAAACGCGCATATTGGTTGGATACGAACGCGTCAAACGGATTGGCGCGCTCGCCGATGGCGGCAAGGGCGAAGCCTTCGGGTAAATCCATCGGCACGTCTTTAATCGAATGCACCGCCAAATCGGCGCGACCGTCCTGCAAGGCTTGTTCCAACTCTTTGATAAACAGGCCTTTGCCGCCGATTTTCGACAGGGTTTTGTCCAAAATCTGGTCGCCGCGCGTGGTCATACCCAAGATTTCAACTTCGCAGTCGGGATACAGGGTTTTCAGACGACCTTGGATATGTTTTGCCTGCCACATGGCAAGCAGGCTTTCGCGGCTGGCGATAACGAGTTTTTTCGGGTTCATTTGCAGTTTCTGGTTTTCTAATTCATGAGGCGGGAAGTTCGACAGTCTAACACAAACTTTCTACGGTAACCGCCTGACTGTACTTGCCCAAGGGGCCGAATCCGTTGCCTTGGTTTTGTTCTTTGGTCAGCACTTTTCCCTGAATGCAGACATTGTTCAGGGTAACGTTATATGAACCGGAACTCTGGCGGTTCTTTTCTACTTGGTCCATCAGGCTGTCGCCGCCGTTGAGGAAATAGGTTTTCCCGTCGGCGGTAAATTCTGCCTGTTCGAGCGAATAATGGACTGTCCCAGTCATTTTGACCGTATCACCGCTGTTTTTTTCTGCCGTCGCTTCCGTCGGTTGGGCGGTCGACGTTTCGATTTTGTTTTGCGGGGAACAGGCGGTCAGGGTAATCAGTATGGGGAAAAGAAATTTGTTCATTTGCAATCACCGTGGTTGATAAAGGTATTCCGCTGCGAAGCTGTCGGAAAAGCCGTTAAACTATATCTGTTGCAACGAAATAAATTATAATGTGTACCGGCATGATGGTAGTGCATACTGCCGTAAAATAAAACTTATTCTCTAAAAACATTTTAAACCAACAGTCTTACAGCATGAAACGCGCCAAAAAATATCCCTTCTTATCGTTGCAGCGGCAACGTTTCTGCCTGAATTTTGAAAACGCCTCAACCGCCGCCGACCTTCCGGGCGAACGCGATTTCTACCGCTGGGCATGGGCGGCGTTGAAAAACGAATACCGCCGCGCCGACATCAGCCTGATTCTTTTGGACGAAGAAGAAGCCCGAGCCTACAACCGCGATTACCGCGGCAAAGACTACGCCACCAATGTTTTGAGTTTCGCCTTGAACGAAGGCGAAATTCTGCCCGATCAAGTTTCAGACGACCTCTGCGGCGATTTGATTATCTGCCCGCAAGTTGTCTTGAAAGAAGCTGCCGAGCAGGGCAAAACCGCTGAGCAGCATTTTGCCCACCTGACCATGCACGGCACGCTGCACCTGATGGGCTACGACCACATCGAAGAGGCCGAGGCAGAAGAAATGGAGGCACTCGAAATCCGCCTGATGCAGGCGGCAGGTTATCCCAACCCCTACCAAGAGGACGAATACTGAAATGGACGACACCCGGTCGAAACCGACATTTTTCGAACGTTTGATTTCCCGACTTGCCGGCGAACCCGATTCCGCCGAAGACGTACTCAGCCTGCTGCGGCAGGCGCACGAGCAGGAAGTGTTTGACGCGGATACACTTTTGCGGCTGGAAAAAGTCCTCGACTTTGCCGATTTGGAAGTGCGCGATGCCATGATTACCCGCAGCCACATGAACGTTTTGAAAGAAAACGACAGCATCGAGCGCATCACTGCCTACGTCATCGAAACCGCCCATTCCCGTTTCCCCGTCATCGGCGAAGACAAAGACGAAGTCCTCGGCATCCTGCACGCCAAAGACCTGCTCAAATACATGTTTAATCCCGAGCAGTTCAACCTCAAAGCCATCCTTCGTCCCGCCGTTTTCGTACCCGAAGGCAAATCGCTGAACGCGCTTTTGAAAGAATTCCGCGAGCAGCGCAACCACATGGCAATCGTTATCGACGAATACGGCGGCACGTCGGGTCTGGTAACTTTTGAAGACATTATCGAACAAATCGTCGGCGACATCGAAGACGAGTTTGACGAAGACGAAAGCGCGGACAACATCCACGCCGTCTCCACCGAACGTTGGCGTATCAACGCCGTAACCGAAATCGAAGACATCAACGCCTTTTTCGGTACGGATTACAGCAGCGAAGAAGCCGACAGCATCGGCGGGCTGGTCATTCAGGAATTGGGGCACCTGCCCGTGCGCGGCGAGAAAGTCGTGATCGGTGGCTTGCAGTTTACCGTCGCCCGTGCTGACAACCGGCGGTTGCATACGCTGATGGCGACTAAGGTCAAATAACGGGATTCGTCCGATAATTAAAGAAAAAGGTCGTCTGAGAACTTGGGAAACAGGTTTTCAGACGACCTTTTTGTGTCGGATTAAAGCGTAATGAAGCGGCGGCTGTGTGGAAATATAGATGATGAACAACCGCCGTTTTTTATCGCACTTGTCCGTTAAACAGCTTTTGAAGTTAGCCAAAAGACAAACTATTTAGCCTTGCTTCTGCCTTTACGCTTGGTTGTCGCGGTATCCGGATTTTTCACCTTAATTTTCACGCTTTTGCTTGGCTTTTTGTCTTTGCGTTTGGCTTTTTCCGTTGCCGTTTTGGCTTTGGCAGTTTTCTTTTTGCCGTTTTCAGACGACGTTGCCGGTGTGTTGGCAGGCTGGGCTTTGCTGCGGCGTTTGGTGGTGGGTTTTTCCTGTTTTACAGGTGTTTTCATCGCGTCGTCGATTTCTTTCGCCGTCAGTTTGCGCTTGGTTTTTGAGCCGGTTGGGGCGGTAGTTTTAGTGCGGCGTTTTTTGCCACTGGTGCCGCCACTGATCAAGGTCAGGTCGATTTTGCTGGTGTCCAAATCGGCGCGTGCCACTCGGACGCTGACTTTGTCGCCCATATTGAAACGGATGCCGCTGCGTTCGCCTTCTATCGCCATGATTTCGGGACGGAAGTTGAAATAGTCTTCGCCCAAATCGCTGATGTGTACCAAGCCGTCGATGTGGATGCCGTCCAAGGTAACGAAGAGGCCGAAGTTGGTCATGCCGGAGATTTTGCCTTCGAATATTTCGCCGACTTTATCGCGCATGTAATAGGTTTTCAGCCAGTTTTCCACGTCGCGGCTGGCGTCGTCGGCGCGGCGCTCGCAGAACGAGGTATGCACGCCCAATGCCTGCCAGCTTTTGTTTGGCGTGTAGGTTTGTTGGTTCAACACGGCTTTGATGGCGCGGTGGACGGTCAGGTCGGGATAGCGGCGGATGGGGGAGGTGAAGTGGGCGTATGCTTCGTAGGCAAGGCCGAAGTGTCCGTCGCAATGCGGTTCGTAAACCGCCTGCTGCATGGAGCGCAGCATCATGACTTGCAGCAATTCGGCATCGGGTCTGCCTTTAAATTGTTCGGCAAGCGCGGCGTAGTCTTTCGGTGTCGGGTTGTCGCCGCCGCCCAGTTGCAAACCCAATAAGCCGAGCTGCTCGCGCAGGGTGGCGAGTTTTTCGGGTGTCGGACCTAAATGGTTGCGGAAGAGGGCGGTGTGTTTGTTTTTCATCAGGAACTCTGCCGCGCAGACGTTCGCTGCCAACATACATTCTTCAATCAGCTTATGGGCGTCGTTGCGGATAACGGGCACGATTTTTTCGATTTTGCCGTTGTCGTCGAAAAGCATTTGGGTTTCGACGCTTTCAAACTCCACTGCGCCGCGTTCAAAGCGTTTTTTCTGAAGGATTTTGAAGAGTTTGTAGAGGGTGTCGATTTGGGCTTTGTGCGGATGGTCGAGGTCGTCTGAAATCCAATCCCAGACTTGGTTGTAAGTCAGGCGCGCATGGGAACGCATAACCGCAGGGTAGAAGCGGTATTCTTTAATATTGCCCGCATAAGTGATGACCATATCACACACCATGCACAAACGCTCGACATCGGGATTGAGCGAGCAGATGCCGTTGGACAGGTTTTCCGGCAGCATCGGAATCACGCGGCGCGGGAAGTAAACGCTGGTGCTGCGTTCCTGCGCGTCCGTATCGATAGCGTCATCGGGGCGGACATAATGGCTGACATCGGCAATTGCCACGACCAAACGGTAATTGCGTCCGACTTTCTCGGCAAACACGGCATCGTCAAAATCGCGCGCCGTTTCGCCGTCTATGGTGACCAAAGGCAAATCGCGCAAATCGACGCGGCCTTTCAAATCGCTTTTACGAACATGGTCGGGGATTTTTTTCGCGGCTTTGGTACACGCTTCGCTGAATTGGTGCGGCAAATGGTGTTTGCGCACGGCGATTTCGATTTCCATACCGCTATCGGCATAATCGCCCAATACTTCAATGATTTTCGCCACAGCAGGGCGGTTTTGCTCGGGATAAGTCTCGATTTCGCCGACGATGACCTGACCGGATTCGGGTTTGAAATGCGCGACGCTGTCAGGTTCCAAAACGATGCTTTGGTTCAGGCGTTTGTCTTCCGCTTCCAAAATCGCCACGCCGCGATCCATATAGAAACGCCCGACCACTTTGCTTTGTGCGCGTTCGACAATATCCAAAACCGTACCTTCGCGGCGGCCTCTGCGGTCGATGCCGGCAGGGCGGACGGTAACAATGTCGCCGTGCATGATGCCGCGCATTTGGCGTTCGTATAAAACGAAGTCGCCGTCTTTGGTGGGCGTTAGTGGTACGGCGAAACCGAAACCGTCTTTGTGTGCCTCGACACGGCATTTGACCAAATCCAATTTGTCCGCCGCGCAAACCGCACCGCGGCGGTTGATTAAAACCTGACCGTCCCGCGCCATCGCTTTCAGACGACGTTCAAAAAATTCGTACTCTTCTTCCGTAATCGACAACTCGCGTGCCAAGACTTCGATTTTGGACGGCACGCCTTTTTGCTCCAATAATTCAATGATCCACTCCCTGCTTGGCAGCGGATGTTCGTAACGTTGTTTCTCCCGTTTCAAAAACGGGTCTTTTTCTCGTAAATTTAAAGATTTAATATTTTTGTTCATTTTATTGGTTGACATTCTTTTTCTAAAATATATAATGACCGCTTCTTTGCGAAATAGTCAATCACTGTAACGCAAAACAGGAAATAAAGCAAAGCCCAGGTGGCGGAATTGGTAGACGCGCTAGCTTCAGGTGCTAGTGTCCTCACGGGCGTGGAAGTTCGAGTCTTCTCCTGGGCACCAAGTCTTTTGGTTGACGCTTTGCTTATCTCCATCCTGATTGCCCAGGTGGCGGAATTGGTAGACGCGCTAGCTTCAGGTGCTAGTATCCTCACGGGTGTGGAAGTTCGAGTCTTCTCCTGGGCACCAAATCAATTATCCGGCTTATCCGGATTTTTTATTGAATAGATTTATTTGTCTGATTAAGCTACAATATCAGACAGCAAAATATGTTTAATTCCACAGAGAGGTGGATGAGTGGTTTAAGTCGCACGCCTGGAAAGCGTGTATACGTGAATAGCGTATCGAGGGTTCGAATCCCTTCCTCTCTGCCAGATTCCAAACAGCCCGTCTTGCCTAATCAAGACGGGCTGTTTTTCTTGCCTTCAATTCAGGCGGCAGGCTGCTTCAGTCTTTCTTTAAAAAATAAATTACTTTTATTCTCAATTTGTTATCTATATTTAGTTTCATCTATACAAATCAGTTTTGTAGGTGTATCCTTCACTCGTTTCATACATTCATAAAAAATCTATCTTTAAAAAGGTCGTCTGAATTTGCCGACCTGACACAAATCCAAGGACACTGCCATGACTGATTTTACCGTATGGGAAACCGCGCCGTTTGGTGCGACCATCGACCATATCCTGCAACGCTACCATGATGTACACCGCGGGCAATTTGAAGAACTGGTTCCGTTGGCGCAAAAAGTTGCCGAAGTACACGCCGACAGTTTTCCGGCTGAAGTGCCGGAGTTGCTTGCCTATATGCAAAACGAACTGCTGATGCACATGATGAAGGAAGAGCGCATGCTGTTTCCGATGATCAAACAAGGCGTCGGTCGCGGAGCGGCAATGCCGATTAATGTGATGATGCACGAGCATGAGGAACACGACCAAGCCGTAGCCAAGCTGCTTGAATTGACCAATAATCTGACTGTTCCCGAAAACGCTTGCGGAAGCTGGACGCGCCTGTATACATTGGCACGCGAAATGGTGGACGATTTGACCAACCATATCCATTTGGAAAATGAAATCCTGTTCCCGCGCGTATTGGCTTCTTAAAAATAGAGCTTCTCCAAAGGTCGTCTGAAAATTGTTTTTCAGACGACCTTAATGTTTTGCCAGTACGCAAAGAGACTGTTTTCTGTTAGATGAAATTACCATTTTCCCGTCAAACCGATGCGCAGGGTACGGCCCGGGGCGGGCATATAGGAACGGCTCATGGGGTCGAGGTAATAACGGTCGGTTAGGTTGCTGCCTGTGAGTTCCGCGCTGAAATGCTTGTTGAATTTGTAACGCACATAGGCATCTACGACAGTAACGGGCTGCCAGTTGGCGTTGCCGTTGTCGCTGCGGAAGGCTGTGCTGTTTGCGCCGTCGCGTTGCAGGTAGTAGTCGCGCCAGCGGGCGGAGGGCTGTTGTTTGTCTTCGACGCGGCTGTGGAAGGTCAGGCGCGAACCGATTTCGAGTTTTTCGTTTAGGAAGCGGCCGCCGAGGTTGGCTACGACCGACCAGCGCGGCTGGATGCGGTTGATCAGCCAGCCGCCGGTGAGGCCGCCGTTTTGACAGTAAGGCACGGGGAAAGTGCGTCCTTTTTGGACAAACATTTCCACATCATATTGCTGTTCGATGGCGCGGTGGTCGCAGACTTCGTTTTTCATGTTGCGCACCACGCCTAAGTCGCCGAAGACACGGCCGTTGTCGAAGCGGGTTTGCAGCTCTAAGCCGCTGATGACTTGTTTGTCGTAATTGCTGATTTGCCAGGTGGTATAGTTGCGGTCGATGACGTTGCGGGTTTTGTTGTGGAAGTAGGTCAGGCGAACGTCCGCATAGCGCATTTTGGGCAACAGGCGGGTAAAGTCGTGGCTGAGGGAAATTTCCCAATTCCTAGCATGTTCGGGTTTGAGCGGGTAGCGGGTGCGGTCGAAGGGGATGCTGAACAGCTTGGCGATGCTGTGGTTGCCGAAACCGAATGTGCCTTCATACATGCTGGGGAAGCGTTTGAATTCGGTGTAACGGGCAAACAGGCGGGTGTGGTCGCCGAGTTTGACGGTGGCAGAGAATATGGGGGCGAAGGCGTGGCCGCTTTTTTTCCATGAGTTGCGCAGTTCTTCTTCGGTCAGGTGCCGGTATTCGGCAACGGGGCTTTTTGCACCGATTAGTGTGCCGCCTTGGTATTTGTTTTCGACTTCTCCGGTGGCTTGATTGATGCCTTTTTCGGTAAATTGTTTCAGACGGCCGTCTGAAACGGGGTTTTCGCCGTTTTTCCAATAAATGCAGTTTCCTGCCGCAGGGTCTGTCGTGCAGTCGGTAAGCGGCATATAGCCCTGTTCTATATTGGCGGGCAGTGTGGTTGAATTGTTGTATTCTTCGCTTAAATCGGTCAGCTCTTGCGGCCACGGGAGGAAATCAGGGTAGCCGCTTTTCCGTCTTTCCGTTTCTTCGGGCATATTTTCCAACGCCCAGGCGTAATCGGGGACGGGCAGGGTGTTTATCCATGCCCAAAATTTTTGGTCGTATGCGTCCCATGCCGCGTGCGTACGCACCACTTCGGGGCTTTCTTCATAGGCTTTCAATGCGGCTTCGTATCTGGCTTTCAAATCCATGCGGGCGCGGTATTCTTCTGGAGTGGCCAGTCTGCTACCGATGGCGGCGACATTGCGGCTGTTTTCAGACAATACGTTAAATTCGCCTTCTGCTTCCAAGCGGTCGCGGTGTTTGGACAGATAATCGCGGACGAAGGTATCGGTCATGCGGTAGTCGGTATAGCGGCCTCCGGCGTTCAGGGTCAGCCACGGCGTCGGTTCGTATTTGAAGTTGAAGCCGACATTCCATTCATTGCGTTTTCCTTGGCGCGGCATGGTCATGGCGAAATTGGAGTTTAAGGTGGTTTCGGGGTCGTCCCACACCAGCTTGCGGTATTCGTCGTGCGGCAGGGCGAGTATCCAGCTGGTGTCGCTGCTGCCTTTGAGTTTTTCGCGTTGGTAATCGCCCGTCAGGGTCAGTTCGAGGGTGTCGGTCAGCTTCATGCGGTTGGACAAATTGATGCCTAAGCGGTTGTTTTTGGCGCGGTAGGCGGCAGCGTTGAAGACGGTAAAACGGTTGTTGGTGTTGGGCGGCAGTTTGTCCCATTCCGGCTCTTTGCCTTTGAAATACCAGTCTTCGGCGTATTTGTCGTTGAATGCTTTGTCGAGGAATAGGGTCGATGCAGGATAGCCGCCCGTGGAGTTGGTTTGCGAATTGTTGAACGTTCCCCAAATCCCCGCCTTCAAATCTATCCAGCGGCTGTTTTCGGGTTTCCAAGAGTAATCGAGATTGACGGCGGTCTGTTTTACCCATGCCTGCGGCCATTCCGCCATCAGCGTGCCTTTGGTGAGCCTACTCATATCGGTTTCGGTGGAACCGTCGGGTTTGAGCTTGCTGCCGCCGATGTTGCCGAACAGGATGCTGTACGGCATGATTTCGCCGAAACGGGTGTTGGTATGGCGTATGCCGAGCTGTATTTTTTGGTTGTCGGGCAGTTTAAGTGTGCCTTTTGCCAGCCATGAGCGCATATTCAGGGATGTGTTGGCCACTTCGCCGGACGGATGGTAATACATACCGACATTGGCGGTATATTGCTGAATATCGGTAACTTTTTTGGTAAATTCTTCCTCGGTCATGGAGCTGGCGTCGGAGATGTAGCCGTAGCGTTCCGCTCCCTTGCTGCCGGCAAAGTAATTGCCCTTGTCGCGCCATGCATAGGCAATCAAGCCGTCAAACACTTCGCCGCGCATACCGGCTGAAATGCGGAAGGCGTTGTCTTTAAATAATTTTCCTCGCCCGCCGAAACGTTGTTCCTGGCGGTCGCTATCGTCCAGCATAATCGCCCATTCCATGCGGTCGAAAGAATAGGGTTTGGGATAACGGCGGTAGTCCGTACCCCAAGTTTCAGCGTGGGCGTATTCCCGCTGTTTGATGGTATTGTTGCCGGTTTCCATCTTGACTTCCATGCCGAATTTTTGATCTTTCGGCACGACGTCGTCGATTTCCAGCGTTTTCATGCTGACCGAACCGCCTATGCCGGTGCGGATGTCGCGGTTTGCCGATGCGCCTTTTTCCACATACACGCTGCTAATAAGGTTCGGGTCGATGTAATTGCGGTTGGATATGCCTTCAAATCCTCTCCATACGCTGATTGCCTGTTCCGTGCCGTCTACCGTTACCGGCACTTTTCCTTCGCCCTGAATGCCGCGTATGTTGGGATCGAGCGCGCCACTGTTGCGTGCGTCGCCGCTGTAAACTCCCGCCATACCGCCGATTAAATCGGCTACGCTGCTGCCGCGGTAGGTTTCGATTTCCTGTTTTCCTTTGTACAGGTTGCTGATGTCGCGGGTGTAGACTTGACTGCGGCCGCTTTTATCCCGGTTGCGCTGGGCTTTGACGGTAATGGTATCCATATGCACGCTTTGGGTGGGAGTAGCATTTTCCGCCCATAACGGTGTATGCCACAGCATACTCAAAAATAAAACCAATATTTTGGGTGTAGAGGGGAATTCGACGGATTTGACAGGTTTCATGATGGATTTTCCTTTGTTCGCAACAGCTTGAAAATAGGCGAAATCTGAAATGCTTCCAGATGGCATCGGAAAATAAAACGTGAACCGAATGTAATGGGATTGCAGCCAATTGATTAAACGGTTTGTTCGAACCGTTGATATGGATGCGCTTGCTTCACGAAAGGGAAGGGCATTTTGATAAAACAAAGGAAATAGTTTACCGATTGTGTGGAAAGGAATGGCGGACAAAATGCTTTGTTTCTTTAGAGCTGCAAAATAACATAAATTGATTATGATTATTATTTATATAATAATTTTAACTAAAACCCGATAATGTGTAAACAGACGCCAAGCAATATAACTTTGGCATTTTGGTACCTCGGGAAATCATATTTTTGAGTTCGGGGGAGCCAGGGTTGTATTGGATTTCGTAAAAAGTTTGCTGAGTTTAAAGTTGATTGAATGATGGCTTGAAGTTGATTTACCGACATAAAAAGGTCGTCTGAAACTCCTGATTTCAGGTTTTTAGACGACCTTTGGCATTGGTGCGGTCAAGGCAGTTTGGGTCTGACTTTGACGCTTAAGGGTAAGTGGTCGGAGAGGCGTTGCCAGTTTTTGCCGTTGTGGATTTGGGAGTCTAGGACTTCCAGGTTGCGGGTATAGACGCGGTCGAGACTGAGGACGGGCAGGCGGGCGGGGAAGGTTTTGGGGCGTTTGCCGTTGCTGTCCACGAATACTTCGTTCAGGTTCAAGGCGTTGCCTAAAGATAGGGCGGATTTTTGCCGCCAGTCGTTGAAGTCGCCGGCGAGAATCAGCGGGCTTTGCGGGTCGATGTGATGCACGACGTATTCGAAGATGGCGCGGTATTGTTTGGCGCGGTCGGGTTCGCGCAGGTTGAGGTGGGCGCACAGGCAGACGAGCGGGGTTTCCCAGCCTTCGGGCAGGACTTCGCAATGGAGTACGCCGCGCTGTTCGAGTTTGTTGACGCTGATGTTGAGGTTGTGGCGGGTTTCCAGCGGCAGGCGGCTGAGGATGGCGTTGCCGTGGTGGCGCTGCGGGTATACGGCGTTTTTGCCGTAGCTGCGGTTGTAGGAGAGGCGGTCGCCGAGAATGTCGTAATGCGGTTTTTCGGGAAAATCGGGCAGCCTGTTGCTGCGGGTCAGGTGTTGACCTTGCACTTCCTGTAAAAACAGGACATCCGAGCCTATGCCGTGCAGCTCTTCCGCCATGCTGTCCACTTGGACTTTGCGGTTGAGCGCGGACATGCCTTTGTGCATGTTGTATGAGGTGATGGTAATCGGGCGGGGGGACATGATGTGTAACCGTAGTGTGTGAATCGTTTGTCGTTGTATTGATAGTATAACACTGCAAGTGTTTGGTTTCAGTAAAGATTTGATGGTTGAGCGGCTGCTTGACGGTAAAACGTCGTCTGAAAGGTTTCAGACGACGTTTGAGGGGGAGATACTCGCAAAACGGTTTATTTTATGAACTCGTCCATGCCGTCTTCGCAGCGGATTTTTTGTTCGGACAGCGTGGCTTTGAGCAGGGCGTCGTTTTGCGGCAGGGCGTCGCGTTCGGCTTCGTGGTGCCAGAGGTGGTAGGCGATGCCGGCGAATTTGAGGTTGTGGCGTTTCATGCCATTATGGAAGAGGCGGGCGACGAACTCACTGTCTTCGCGTCCCCAGCCGACGAAACGGTTGTCGAAGCCGTTGACGGCGAGCGCATCGCTGCGGAAAAAGCCCATATTGCAGGTTTTGATGCCTTTGTGTTTGCGGCTGCTTTGTCTGCCGATCAGGGCGGACAGGCTGCGGAAGCGCAGGGCGGACAGGCGTTTTTCTATGCCTTGGCTGAACGCGGATAAATCGGGCAATTCGCCGGAATCTAGAATTTCTTCGGTGCGCGCTTGGGTCAGGATGACGCGCGAACCTTGTATCAGCCTGCCTTTGCGTGCGAGTTTGAGGTGGTCGGCGACGAAGGACGGGTCGAGTATCATGTCGCCGTCGATGAGGATGATGTAGTCGCTTTTTGCCTGCGCCAGCGCGCGGTTGCGCGATTCGGCGGCGCGGAAGCCGTCGTCCGGCCGCCAAGAATGTTTGACGGGGATGTCGGTGTGGCTGCGGATGAATTCGACGATTTCGGCGGTGTCTTGGCGCGAACCGTCGTCTGCGACGATGATTTCGTCGGGCAGGCGGGTTTGCGCGAGTGCGGATTTTAAAACCAGCTCCAGCGCATCGGGACGGTTGTAAGTGGTCACAATCAGGGCGACGCTGATGTTGCGGTTGCGCTCGTAAAGTTTGACGTATTTGTAGTACGAACCTTGAGCGTTGGCGATGGAAATGGTCAGACCGTCCGCGCCGTAGGCGAAACCGCGTTTGAGCAGGTAGTTTTTGACAAACGATACGCTGCCGTGCAACAGGGCTTTGAAGGGTGAGCTGTCTTTTTTGTAGCGGTTTTCTTCGGCGTAGAGCGAGCTGTATTGCTGCATTTTTTGAATCAGCCCTTCGGCGTTTTCGAAGGAATAGTGTTTCAGACGACCTTCGAGCGGACGGACGTTTGCATCGGGCGGCAAGATCAGCGATTCATGCACCTGACGGTCGGAAAAACGGGTAAAACGGCGGTGGTAAAGGCGCGGGATAATGTCGGGATACCAGCCGCAGGCTTTGATCAGGCGGCCGTTGTAGTGGTTCAGACGCGAGAGCGAGAAGATGTTTTGTTCTTTGTTTTCCGCTACGGCTTTGCGGATGGCGGCAATCAGTTCGCCGTCTGCCACTTCGTCGCTGTCTATGCTGAATATCCAATTGTTTTGCGCGAGGCGGGCGGCAAGGTTTTTCATCGGGCCGAAGCCGATGAAGTCGTATTTGTAATAACTGACGTTGGTGAAGCGTTCGGCGATTTCGAAGGTGCGGTCGGTCGAGCCGTTGTCGAGCAGCAAAACTTCGTCGAAGTCTTGAAGCGCGGTCAATACTTCGGTCAGATAGCGTTCCGAGTTTTTGACCAACATGGCTGCTGTGGCGGGAATTTTCGGGTTCATGATGAGGTCGTCTGAAAAGAGGTCGTCTGAAAAATCAAAATCGGGAAATCAAGGCAGTTCGGCAATGGCGGCGGTCAGTTCTTCAAACATACGGTCGGCATCGACTTCGATGATCCAAAGCGCGTTGGGCGTTTTGCCGGTCGTACCGTGCCAATCGACAGCGCACGCACCGGTGGACAGTCCGCTTTGCGTCTCCACATCCACGCGGCACATCCTGCCTGCAAACAATTCGGGGAACACGGCGCAGATGACGGCGCAAGGGTCGTGCAGCGGACCGCCTTCCAAGCCGAACTGCTGAATGTCGAAACGTTCGAAACTTTGCAGAATATCCGCCAAACGGCTGCCGTTGGCGTTTTTCAGACGACGTAGGCGATTCATGCGTTCGGAAGTGATTTGCGCCTTGTGGGTAACGTCCAGCGGCAAAACCGTAATCGGCGCGCCGCTTTGCAACACGATTTGCGCCGCGTGCGGGTCGGTGAAAAAATTGAACTCGGCGGCAGGCGTCATGTTGCCCGCTTCAAAATAATTGCCGCCCATCAAGACGATGCGTTTGATGGCGCGGACGGCTTCCGGCGCGATGCTCAACGCCAGCGCGATATTGGTCAGCGGACCTATCGGACACAAGGTAATCGAAGCGTCTTCGGCGCGGCTCAAAGTTTCCACCAAATACGCAACCGCGTGCTGCTTTTGTAAAGGACAGCGCGGCTCGTGCAACGCTGTGCCGTCCAAGCCCGTTTTGCCGTGCACCGCTTCCGCGGTTTCCAATCCGCGCAACAAAGGCTTGACTGCGCCGGCGTAAACGGGGAAATCTTCCTCGCCCGCCCAGTCGCAGATGATGCGCGCGTTTTTAGCCGTCAAATCCATACCGACATTGCCGGCGACGACGGTCATGCCCAAAAAATCGACCAAGCCGCGCCGTGCCAGACCGTGTGCCGCCAAAATGGCCGCGGCATCGTCCTGCCCAGGGTCGGTATCGATAATCAAACGGATTTTTTCGTTCATTGCCATCGCTTGCGCCGTCTATGTGGAAAGCGTGTATTTTAACCGATATACCGCTACAATACGCATTTCCTTTTTTCAGACGACCTCCTCCGATATGCAGCTTATCCTTGCGCCCATGCAGGGGCTTTGAAGATGGGTTTTATGTTTCAATAGAATCAATGAATTGTAATTTTATTGAAGATTATGGTGTAAATATGGTTCAAAAAAGACGCCATTATCAAATCATATCGAATGAGCATGTTTTGTGGATGTGTGATTGCAAAATTGTGAATCTGAAATTGCATACAGTCAGGCAGTCAGGTTACGGTTGTTTGGGTACAGAAAACCAAGTAAACTAAAACTGTTTGATTGGAAAATGCTCCGCAAGGAGGAAATTATGTTCAAAAAATCACTTTATAAGGCTGCTTTGGCGTATTTCGGCGATAAGGTTGGGAGTCAGGAAAAAAAAGCGATTGCAGAAGGCATTGCTGCCGCTGCCAGCAATAGTGCTGAATTTGAACGGAAAAAGGTTTTGGTTGAAAAGGAAATCCGGGATGGAACGGCAAGAAGCAGAGGAAAACTGCCTGTATGATTTTATCTACATCAATCATCTTGAGGTTGTTCTGAATAAAATTGAGGCCGTCTGAATTTCAGACGGCCTTTTTGTTATCCATGTATTTTCCGCCATTCGGTTTTTGCCTGCTGTTCGCGTTGGTCTAGCCAGTCGGCGATGGCGGTAAGACTGACGAATTGGCTGCTTTTTTGACTGTTGTCCGTATTGATGACCGGCCATGGGAGGGTTTGGGTTTTGGCGCGGCGGCGGGCGGTTTTTTCGTTTATGTGCGGTAACCAGTCGGCAGTGGCCTGTTCGAGGGTGATATGGGTTTTGCCGTAGATGAGCATGAGCCGGTGGCGGGTAGGTAGGTTTTCCATTTTTAGTGTGCCTTGTGTTGTTGTCTGATTCTTTCTGCGTAGTCTTCCGCGTCTGTTCGGGTGGTGAATTCTTTCAGAACTTTGGTGCTTCGCCGTCTGCCTGCGTTATTTTTTGTCCAGTGTTTTTTCTTATATTGGGGAGGCTGGTATTCGATTACCTGCCATTTGCCGTCGTGATGCCGGAAGCCTATATTGGGTTGGGTGTTAATTTGGGTATGCTGTATGCGGTCTGTCAGGGTCATTTTGTGTCTTTCGTGGTGCCGTCCGCCCACCGTTTGAATTTAATGCCGGTGATGCGCTCGGTGATGATTTGAAGGATGATTAGTATCAGGGCAATGATGGGCGGCATTATTCTTCTTCTTGGAAGAGGATTTCTAGTATTTTTGTAATTCGGTTCTGTACCATTATTTCTACTGTCAACATGATGAGTGCAGCCATCAGTACGGCAATAATAATAATGGCGGTGGCGATGTTGATGATGTTTTCCATATTTACTCTCCGTAAACGATGCCACGCATACGTTCTTCTGTGGTCATGCGTTCGTAGGTTTTTTCAAGTTGCAGGGTTGCGAAGTCGGCAGCGTCCTGTTGTTGGCGGATGAGGCGTTGGGCTTCGGTTTCTTGAGAAGGTTGAGGTGTGGTGCAGGCTGCAAGTATGGCAAGTAGGGTTGGGGTGAGCAGGGTTTTCATTTTCAATCCTTATGCAATTAAAGTCCGCCTTCCGGCGCTCTTGTTAGCATGATGTAGAAGCGGCAGTTTTTGAATTTAAATAAAATTGAGCATATTCCGCCGTCCTTGTTTTTGTTTGACAGATAAAAAGGGAAGAAGATGGGGTGTTTGAAACCTAAACTTTTTTGGCATTTATCCAATTTTTTAATCAAGCTGATGTCAATGGCCAGATTTTGATTGATCACGTCTTCAATCATGACTGGATCTTTAGCGTATTCTTCGATTCTTTGTGTTTTGGGGAAGTCGGATGTGTCAGGCTTTTTAAACTCTAATGCGCCCACTGCAATGCAGTCGTCTCTGATTTCGATATTGGCAATGTCGCTTTCTCTGTCTTTTAAAACCGCGCCCAATACAATGTTTGGAATGAAGATGTCTTCATCGATTTCTTTCAGTTCTTCGTGTTTGATAATGCAAAGTACATGACCGTCGGTTGCTTTGATTTCGCCTGTTTCCTTATCGAGGAAAACGCCGTTGATGTAATGTCTTGGGTCGTTGTTTGCTGCTGCGGCAGCGGCGGCTTTCAAAAGATTTTTTTTAATTGAAAAATGTTTCATTTTTATCTCCGTTTAAATCAGCAGGCTTTTTGCAGATCGTTTTGAGTTAGGGCTGTCAGTGCTTGTTTGACTGCCGCCATGGGAGTTTTGTACTCGGGAACAAGTCCGACAATGAGTTCGCCGTCGGTGTTGATGATGTCGCAACCGTAGTGCTCTACGGGGTGGCCGTAGGCAGTGTGGGTGGTTTCGGCGGTTACGCGGATGTCGATAGAGTATTCTTCTGTGATGGTCATTTTGGGGTCTTTCGGGGTGGGGTTTTGTGGAGGTCGTCTGAAGATTCACGCTTTCAGACAACCTTTTGCTTTATGTTGAAACGATTTCGTGGGGGTAAATGTTTTGTACCAGTCGCACTGCATCTTTCAGAGTTTTGGCTTCGCGGCGGGCGGTTTCGCTGTAAATACCGCCACCTTCTCGGGAACTGTTGCGCTTTTGAATGGCTAGTTTGCCGTCCTGCCATGTGGCGACTTCGACTTTGCCGGCGGTGGCGTGGGTGCCGAATTTAACGTAGATGGGTTTCATGATTACTGTGTCCTGTTGTTTGTTTCGATGGATGTAGTTTAGTAAACACTTAATTCATAGTCAAGTAAAAAGTTTATTGTTTGTTCAATAAATATTAAATTATCTGATTTTTAAGGGAATTTAATTTGCAAAAAAAAATGCCTAACGGGACTGGCGGTAGGCGGTTTTGGATGTCTAGGTGAAAGAAAACCGCCCAGTGGGCGGTTTTTTCAAAGTGAATTTAGGCTGAGGTGTTGGGATTGTTATGAGTGGTAAGGAAGCCAAGAAAAAAACAGAGGGTGGCTCTCGGAGAGAATATGGTTGTGTGTTTTCATTCTTACATAAATACGGTCACCGTTAGAAACGGGAAGGCCGCTAACTGTTTGGTGCAGCATGAATGAAATACTTTCTTCTTGACCGACACTATCATACGGCGGGATTTCAAAATTGGAAATTACATCGTCGTTGTGAACAATCTCTAAAAAGATTGGTTGGGTTTGCAATGTCTGCATATACTCATCTTCGGCGTAAAATGAAATAGACAGGCATAGACGACCTAAAATAGATTGTTGCGCCGGGATATGGCATATATCGGGAAATATACCTATCAGACTGTATTTGTCATTTTCCGCATGGCGGATGATTTCATCGCAATAGTGGACATTTAAGTGAATCATGCCTGCTCCATATATTCGTACTGCTGTTCAAACGCTGCGCGAACTTCAAGCGGGGAAACGCCTAATGCGTTTGCCAGTTTTTGTACAGTCTCATTATGTAGGGATTGTTTGCTGTTTTCGATGCGGGACAGATAGGGTTGAGGCAATCCTGCGGCGGCTGCCAATTCAGACTGGGTAAACCCCTTTTTCATCCTCAGGCTGACAAATGTCTCTCCGCCTGCTTTGAGGGCTATTTTATCGGCAATTTTCGCTGCCGCCCTGTCCATCGCTGCTTTGCGGCGCGGATTTTTCCGTACATGTTCAATATGCTCTGCGGCGGGGGTAGTGTTGGGGCTGATCGGTTTGATGCATTTAATCTGCCCGTTTATCCGCAGGCAGTTTATGTGGGTGACGGGGGTGGCGGATGTAGGTGTTGATACTGTGCAGGCGGCCACGGCAACAGTGAGTGTTGCACCCATTTGAAACCATGTGCCGTTAGTTGGAGTACAGTTCTTCATAGTCTTTGATAATCCGTTTTGTGATTGGGTGTTCTGCCTGATAGTCAAATTTGTCTGTCTTCTTGTTTACAACAGCCAATATATCTATGCGGCGGATATACGCGCCGTTTGGCTGTTTTTCATGGCATGGTGCGTAAATTATTCTGTATCCGGCGGCTTCTTCGCTGCCAAATCGGACGCGCAAAACTTTGATGTCTTTTTCCCATAATGACAATATGGGTTTCACTTCCAAGTCAATCGGGCCTATGGGTTCGCCATATTCTCTGAAGTATCTGTTTTCGTATAAGCCATCAAAAATAGCAGAGTCCGCCTGAATCATCTCAATGACGGTATCGAGATAACCGACCGCGTCTTCGTCTTTTTCAAAGAGGCGGTCTAAATCCTGCTCGGCGTTAAAGTGGACGGTCAGCTCCATGCGTGCCCTTTTTTATATATTATATCTTTTTAGTTATACCGCGCAATATGCGGTAATAAATCAGTTGTTCAAGTATTTTAAATCCATAGCCTTCTGCCGGTAACAGTCTTTTTTCTGCTACATCTCTTCGAGCTTCCACGCGCCTTTGATTTTGCCGCAGATTTTAAGCTGTTCAAGGTCATGTTTCTCTACAGTTTCGGTTTCGTAGCGTTTGTTGTCGCTTAGAATTTTGACGCCGCCGGTAACGGTACGTTGCAGGCGTTTGGCACGCAGGCCGTCGGAGACGTGAATAAGGTACACGCCGTCTTCCACCATTTCAGTAACGGCGGTATCGACAAATATAACGTCGCCTTCATCAATAGTTCCGGCCATGCTGTCGCCGCGTGCGGTGATAATTTTGATGTGGGACAGGTTTCCGCCGAATTTGTCTTTTGCCCACAGGCGCGATACGTTGACGTAATCGACGACTTCCGCGGGCAAGTTTTCGATACCATTGCCGCATGCCGCTTCGATGTTGAGGCGTTCAAAGCGGATTTGTTGATCGTCATCTGAACCAATCGGACTGTTTGGCGTAGAGTCCAAATAATATCTTCCCATGCCGTAGTCTTCTTCCAGCCGTCTGCTGACTTTTTCGCCAAAAGATGCTTTGCCGCTCATCAATTGAGACAGGAGGCTTTTGTCTTTTGTCGGTAGGGTTTTGTCTTCAAAGAATTTTTTTAAATTCTCAATCCGTATTTCTTTCAATTCTGACTTATTCATAGCTATCTCCCAGCAGTAATTATTTATATTCTATTTAGTTTCTACTAAACAAACAAATAATAAATATATTTGCTTTTGCGTTTAATGACTGCTAAACTTGTTTAATGTTTGAAAATGGAGCAGATATGACTCACGCTGAATTTATTAAAACGCTTTCGACTAAGCGTGGAGCAAGGTCGGAATATGCCCAAAAGTTGGGTTTGTCTCTGTCGTTTTTGTGGCAAATCGAAAACCGAAGGGCGGTAACACCGAAGCGGTGCTATGAAAATGTAATTTTGCTTACCAATGGTCGGGTTTCTGTATCCGATCTGATTTCAGAAACGAGATCGTAGTCTTGGTACGGATTTCTAATTTTCCCCCCATTACTGATTAACGCGCAATCAGTGATTCAGCCTGCCCTCTCAAGGGGGGGGCAGGTCTTTTTTACGCCTAAAAAATGAGCAGGACAACGGATATGGAAAACAAACTGGATTTTAAAACGGTTGCCGATGCGGCTTTGAATGCGGTGGACAACCTGCTTGCGGAATGGCTTCCGTCAGGCAAATATAAAGGGCATGAGTTCTTCGCTCTGAATCCGACGCGCGCGGATAAGCATCTTGGCAGTTTTGCGGTCAATACGCATTCGGGCGCGTGGGCGGATTATGCGACGAACGATGCAGGCGGCGATTTGGTCAGCCTCTATGCCTATCTTTTCTGCAACGGACGGCAGGGCGACGCGCTAAAAGCGGTCGCCGAGCGTCTGCGCATCGGAAATTTCGGAGCGGTAGAAAGGAAGGAATGGGACGGCGAGCCGAAAACGGGCAAGTCGAAACGTGAAAGCTGGCAGCCTATTGCGCCGTTCGATGAAGGCCGTCTGAAATATCTGGAAGGCAGTCAGGTTTACCGTCTTTGTAAAAATGAGCGGGCGGAAGGCTTGCGGGCAGTATACCGCGATGCGGACGGCAAGCCGCTTTGCGTTGTGCAGCGCTTTATCGACCAGGACGGCGGGAAATCCGATTTGCCGTTTGTGTGGGCGAAAAACAGCGAGGGTGTAGAGAAGTGGACAAGCCGCCGCCTAAAGGATCCACAGCCGCTGTTCGGGTTGGATGCTTTGGCGGAAAGGCCTGATGCGCCTGTTTTGATTGTCGAGGGCGAAAAGTGCAAGCTGGCGGCAGAGGCGTATTTTGATTTGAAGGGCTGGGTTGCCGTGTCTTGGCTGGGCGGTTGCAACGGCTGGAAAAAGGCGGATTGGTCGCCGCTTGCCGGGCGCAATGTACTGATTTGGCCTGACTGCGATTCCCAGCGGGAAAAGCTGTCGAAGAAGGATGAGGCGGCGGGTGTGAAGCCGTCGGATATGCCGTATCTGCCGTGGCGCGGACAGCCCGGCATGAAGGCGGCGCTGGGGATTGCCCAAGTTCTCAAGGAGTCGGGCTGTACGGTCAAAATCGTGAATATTCCGAATCCGGGCGTGTGGCCTTCGGGCTACGATATTGCAGACGTGATTTCGGATACCGAGCCGCTGACGACGGTGCGTGAAATGATGGCGGATACGCTGGTTTTCCCGTTTTCAGACGACATTGACGGGCAGCCTTTCCCGCGCCTATCCGATAAGGAGCGTGCGGCGCAAAATGCGCCCACGGCAACGAAAGGGGGCGGCGGGGACGGCGATGATGCGGAATACGACGGAGAAAATCCGCGTTTGGCGGAATTGTTGAAAAATTACGCGCAAATCGGGTTGAAAGAGAAGGTTTTGAACTTGGAAACAGGGGAATCTTTCAGCCGAAGCCAGTTGGAAAAAGTGTTTTCGCGTCCTGCCGTGCTGACTTGGTTTCATCTGCACGATAGAAACAAGCTATCGGAGCTTGAGGCGGGGATTTTAATCAAACAGAAAAAATTGGAGGCGATGGCGGATGTCAGCCCCGTTTTTAAAAACGCGCTTGCGCGCTATATCTACCTGGACGGGACGACGGACGCCTACGACAGGCAGTTGGAAGCCATCGTGTCGCTGGCGGCGGTCAAGGCTGCCGTACCTGAAGAATTTGACGACTGGAGCAAGTCGCCCGCTCGCCTCGTCTGTCCGATGAGCAATTATGTGTTTGAGCCGGATATGCCGCAAGGTGTGGTGTATAAAAACGAGAAATTAAGCCATATCAATGCGTTCAAGGGCTTGCCGAAAAAGGCTGAAGCGCCTGAAAAGCCGTTCGCGCCGGAAACGCCGCTGGCTGAATTGGAAAAACATTTTCCGAAATGTGCAAACATTATCGGGCTGGTACGGCATTTGTGTTCGGGCAACGGCAATTTGAGCGAGGCTTGCACGGAATGGGTTCTGAACTGGCTTGCCTGCCGTTTCAGGCGGCCAGCCGAAAAGCCCGCTACCGCATTGGTGTTTATCTCCGAAACGCAGGGCGTGGGCAAATCGACGTTTGGCGAGAAGGTCGTCAAAGAGCTTTTCGGCGAGTATCTGCGCCAACTCGACCAAAACGCGCTGGAATCGCGCTTCAATGCGTCGCTGCTGTTTGCACTGGTTACGATATTTGAGGAAATCAGTCCGTCAGACGAGCGGCTGAACGTCATCGGCAAACTGAAAAACATGATTACGTCGGATGTGATTATGGTGGAGCGCAAAGGGCGCGATGCGGAAAAACATAACGACTTCAATTCTTTTATCATTTTCTCGAACGACGAGCGGTCTATCCCCATCGAAAGCAACGACAGGCGGTTTATGGTCTTGTCGTGCAACCGCAAGTATTCGGACGCGCAATACGAGGCATTGCAGGCGGAAATCGACAATGGCGGAGTGGACGAATTCGCGCGGTTTCTCTATGCGCTGCCGCTGATGTATTCGGACGGTGATACGCGGCGGGCATTCACGCCGCATACCAAGCCGCTGACGACAGAAATCAAACGGCGGATGATCAACCTGAACAAGCCTTCTTGGGAAGCTTTTCTGGACGACTGGTGGCGCGGCGATTTGGGCTTGCCCTTCATCTCCTGCGCGGCGGGCGATTTGTGGTCGGCATACAAGAAATGGTGCATAGATACCAAGACTTTCCATATGCAGCAGAAGAATTTTTATGCAAATATAGCAAAACGCTTGGCGGATTTGCGAAGCACGGTTACAATCCACGGACAGCCGAAAAAAGTACGGTTTTTCGCCGTGCCGCATTCGTGGCTGTCGCCCGACAATCAGGAGAAGTTTCCGCCGCCGAATACCGACAAGACCGAACGTGGTTCTGAAGGGTCGGTTTCAAAGGCAGATTATTACGGCAGGCAGATAGAAGCATTTGCCCTTGCCTCGGATTCTGACCGGTTTTAGGCGTTTGGACGGGGTTGGACACCGTTTGGACGGGGTAAGAGTCGGAAAAAATCCCTTTAAAAACATCGTTTAGACCGTTTGGACGGTTTGGACAGGGTAGTTATCCCATACGCGCGAAGATATACATTTATCTTCGCGCTTTTATTTTTTCTTTTTTATACACCTTGTCATATTTTGTTTTTATTTTTTCTTCTTATACGCGGATTTTTATAAAAAAGTATGTCCAAACGGTCTAAACGATGATTTTAAAGGGAAAAAAGGTGTTTTAAAAGTTGTCCTACCCCGTCCAGCCCTGTCCAAATCTTGATTTTTAAGGTTTTTTTAAATTTCCTGCTTCATTGTCGATAAAAAAAGCCGTCTGAACTTCCAGACGGCCTGTTTAACCTTAAATTTTCTTAATACTTTCTTCCCACTGCAAACGCTCCTCCTCCTCAATCGCCCGCTTTTCGGCTTCTTCTTTTTCCTTTTTCTCGTCCTGAAGCCTATTCTCTATTTTCTCCACTTCATCGGATACATTTCTGTCATAAACCATAATGGATGCTGCATCATCAGGGCATCTTCTTCGATCATACAAATATAGATCTGTCTCACTTAACGGATTTCCTGACAAATTATCTAAAAAGTTTTCGAATATGGACGCATCCACGCCCTCTATGGAAGGTAATACAATGCTAAATCTCTCCGCCTCTTTTACATGAATGCAACTTGGGCTGTTTATCTCTTCTTTCTGGGCAAATTCAGTACCGTACTTATCTACCAAAGCCTTAGCAATATGGAAAACCTCATACCTATCTTCAACAGCCCTTGCAACATCACCCCTATCTCTAAGGTTATACGCATCAAGCGTATAATGTACTGCTATGTGGTACAACCTGCCTTGATGAAACTTCATAAATATTATTGGAGCGGTAAAATCTTCGGTCAAAGCCAAATCTTCATACACCCATCTGTAAGACGACGGATAAAGGTCATCTCCTTTCAAAAGCCTCGGCTTCTTACCCTGTTTCTTGGCAATCATTTGTTTGACGTACTGCTCGGAATCACCAATCTTCAGAAACCCGATACCGTCCACCAATGGTTGCGCAACCGTAGCAGCAGATACCAAACAACCAACTACCAAAGCTGCAAAGCGTTTCATCTTTACATTTCCTTGCGTGATTTAATCGAATTTCATCATGCCAAATTATATTTCCCTTGACAAGCATTTTCTTTCTGTTTACATTTAGTTTCACGAGGCGTCGAAAACCTCTTAGCAAACGGCATTCACCCCGTCAGCGTGAATTTTTTACGTCCATACGATTCTTTGGTTTCCTTTGTTGTTTGTTTTGATACCACCGGAGTTTCCTATGGTCGGGAGGGCTGCGAATACAAGACCCGCTTTCAGCGGGGAATAAGCACGGCCCATTTGCTAGGGTTTTCGAACCTCCCGACCGCCCGTTTCGGGCAACTTCGAATGTATAGCAAAGGAAACTTTCATCATGAACCAAGTTCAAAACATCTCTTTTCACGGCCAAACCGTAGCCGTTTTTTCCCAAAACAACCAACACTACGTTGCCATGAAACCGATAGTTGAAAATATCGGCTTGGATTGGGTTTCACAACATAAAAAAATCCAACGCAACGAAATTTTAAATTCAACTATGGTCATGATGACCATAGTTGCAGAAGACGGCAAAAAGCGTGAAATGCTCTGTCTGCCACTAGACTACCTCAACGGCTGGCTTTTCGGCGTGGATGCTCAGCGTGTGAAACCGGAAATCCGCGAACGGCTGCTCACTTACCAACGCGAATGCTTCCGGGTATTGAATGACCATTTCAACCGCCCGCGCGAACAGCTTACCGTCCCCGCGATTCCTGATCCGTTCCGAATCAAAGAGGAGGATGCGCGCCATGAGATGCAGAAAATATTCTTCACTATCGAGTCTGCGCTGCATGATAACGGTGTCATGCACCCGGATACGTTCCGCGATTACAGCCACGGGAAAACGGGCAAGCGGGTCATCGGTTTGAACTTCTGGAAAATGTCGCTGGTCATCCGCCGTATCATTGAGGATATTCCGAAAATGGTTATCGACCGCAGCCCTGAAGTGCGCCGCCTGATTGATGAGGCGCGATATGATTTGAACTGCGATGCGCTGCCCGCGCCGGAAGAAAATCAGTCTGCTGCTCCTAAGAAGCCTGCCGATTCAAGCGATGCCCAATGCAGAAAACGCGAGATTGCGGAAAGCCACAAATCCGCTATCGCCCGCCTGCTGACATACGACGGAGATAAATCGGCAATCGGGCTGGCGGAATGCGCGGCGGCAAACGAAATCATCAACCTGTCTAGGGTAGTCAGCGACGCCTATGAAAACTTTATGTTCTCCAATGAAAACCAAAATTTGACGGACGAGGATTTCAAATGTGCGATGCTTGAATTGGCGCGCCTGAAAAATACGGTGATGGAGCTGTCCTGCTGCTGATTTTTTGCTGTCCGATTATGCCGTCTGATGGGTTTCAGACGGCATTTTTGTTATAATATGCGCTTAAAAATTAAAGCCCTGCGGACTCCGACGGGGCTAGGGATGGTCGGTGCGCGAAGAAATCGACTGATAAATGACTATTGATGATTTGCTTGCCCGTTGGGGCTTTTGGCGTTCGGTTCGGGATGATAACGGACTGGGTTATGCAACCAGTGCGGCAAACCGTGCAATGGCAGGCGATGCGAATACGGGCGGAACGCGTCCGTTGCTGCCTTATGGGGTGGACGCGGATTCGGTGTTTTCTGCGGTGGACAGGGTGGTGATGAAGGAATTGCCTGCGTTCCATCGGGAGGTGTTGCTGTTGCGCTATTCAGGCGGTGTCGGCGACGAGTACAAGAAGGTCAGCGTCGAAAAGGCGATGGCAGAGAAGTGCGGCTGCTGCGTCCGCTTGTTCTACAAATATTTGAAAGACGCTAAAGCCTTGCTGTGTGTGGCTTTAAGTGGCAGTGAAGCGGGCAGGCTGTTAAACGGTTGTTAAAAACTGCTTGCGCTTCGTGCAGTGAAATGTTTAAATTATGGAAAACTGCGGTTTCGTGCGTTCAGGCGCGATGCCGCGTTTTTTTTCATCTCATTTCCTTTCGGTTGAAACCCCGCCCTTTAGGGCGGTAGAATCAGAATTTATTTGGGAGGGGCGTAACCCCTTCCAAACCAGGACGGCACATAGGGCGACGCTTTATGTGTCGTCCTGTGTGTTGAAACGTTGAATCCTTATCTGTTATTAAAGGTCGTCTGAATTTCAGACGACCTTTCTTTTTGGAGATGTCATGCCGGCAATTCGTGTCGATGTCAGCAAAATGGTCGCACGCTTGGATGATGTCCGGCGCCGACAAGTCCCGTTTGCCGCTAAAAATGCGGTGAACAAACTTGCTGCACAGGCAATCGGCAATCTGCAAGATGAAATGAGGGATTCGTTCTTCAACCCGAAGCCGTGGACGTTGAACAGTCTGTTTGTCAGACAGTATGCGACCAAGGAGGAATTGACCGCCGTGGTCGATTTCAAGGACGGTGCAAAGGATAGAAGCGCGGGCAAATATCTGACGGCGCAAATTTATGGTGGAAGCCGTCGGGCGAAAGGTATCGAGGCGTTTCTGGTTTCGCGGGGATTGATGCCCGCGGGGTATCGGATTGTGCCGTCAGATGCGGTAAGGCTTGACCGTTTCGGCAATATCACGCTGGCTGCGTTTCGGTCAATGGTGCGCGGATTGAACGATGGTACGCATTTCGCCCTGCTTAAACGACGCGGCAAACTGCCTGCGGGAATTTACAAACGACAAAAAAGAAAAGTAAAAGCCTTGGTTGTGTATGTGTCAGCGGCACAGTATGAAAAACGTCTCCGGTATTTTGAGGTTGCTGAACAAGCTGTCGTCAGTAATCAGCAGGCAGTCTTTGCCGAAGAACTCGAAAAAGCATTCGCCACAGCCCGATAAGGTACTTCCTGGACTTTCAGTCACGCGGGTAATTCGAGCCGCGATTTCTGTTAAGCGACAGGTTTGTATGGGTTGCTTGCTGGGTTAATGAGGAACTGACATGAAAGTGAATAAAAGACAGCTTGCCGATATTGTCGGTGTTACGGAACAGGCTTTGACCAACTGGCAGAAAGAAGGTCTGCCGGTGGCGGCCTATGCAGATAAAAACGGGCTTGCGAATGAATACGATACCGTTGCGGTTATCCGCTGGATGTTGCAGCGGGAACTGGAACGGCTGAACAAGGAAAAGCCGCGTGACCGGCTGGACAGGGTGAAGGCTGAATTGGCTGAATTGGAGCGGGACGAAAAATTAGGACAGCTTGCGCCGGCCGCGATGTTTGAGCGCGCATGGGGCGACCATGTTTTAGCGGCACGGACGGAATTTTTAACAATGCCCGAGCAGTTGGCGGCTGAACTGACGGCGACGTCGGGCGTGGAAATAGACCCTGATACCATTGCGGCGTACATCAACAGGGCGTTGGAAAAATTATCGAATTACGGAGCAGAAAACGATGGAGATGACAGCCGCAACCATGCAGGCGCGGATGGCTGAAACGGTGGCGCGGGTGTTGCGGCAGGCGTGCCGGAAATGGGCGCCGCCGCGCAAAATTAAAACCCGCGACTGGGCAAACAAGTACCGCTATCTTTCCAGCATAGAGGCTGCCCGACCGGGCAAATACGTTTTGGACGTAACACCGTATCTGGCATGGGAAAACAGCCCGCTTGATGCGCTGGACGACCCGTCCGTGCAAGTGGTTGTTTGCCAAAAATCGGCGCAAGTGGCGTGGACTTCGGGTGTGCTGGGTAACTTTTTGGGCAAATCCATCGATGCCGAACCCAGTCCGATATTGGTTCTATTCCCGAAAGAGGGGGCGGCTAAAGAGTACATGGACGAAAAATTCGTTCCGATGGTCGAAGCGACGCCCGCCCTGCGCGAGAAAGTCGATACCCGTATCCGTGCGCAAGGGCAGCGGCAGTTGTTCAAGAAATTCCCCGGCGGTTTTCTGAAGCTGGTGGGCAGTAACAGCCCCGCCAGTGTGAAATCGTCGCCGGTGCCGATTGTGTGTGTGGAAGAGCCGGACGACTGTAACCTGAACCTGCGCGGTCAGGGCGACAGTATCAAGCTGGCGAAGGAGCGAACCAAAACCTACCGCCGCCCGAAAATCGTATTAGGCGGCACGCCGACTATTGCGGGCGTCTCGACAATCGCCGCCGAAATGGAGTTGTCGGATAAGCGCGTCGGCATGGTGCCGTGCCACGAATGCGGCGAAGCCCATGTGTTGAGCTTCGATTACCTTTCTTGCGACGAAGACCCAAACGGCAATCATCCTGTTTTCGGCAAAAAGCTGCCGGAAACGGCGCATTACACCTGCCCGAACTGCGGCGCGGTGTGGAACGACATGCAGAAAAACCGTAATGTGCGTCGCGGTTGGTGGCAGGCGACCGCGCCTTTTCACGGCACCGCAGGTTTTTACCTGAACGAGCTATACAGCCCGTTCCCCGGCAGTGTGTTTTCCGAACTGATGAAAAAATGGTTGACCGCGCAATACGAAGCGGACAACGGCGATATATCGCCGATGATTGCCTTCGTCAATTCGTCCATCGGAATCCCGTTTGAGATGACCAACGACGGTGTAAAGGAAGATGACCTGGCAGAACGCGGCGAAGACTATGCCGAAAACACCGTTCCGCGCGGCGGCCTGATTCTGACTATGGGCGTGGACGTGCAACATGACCGGCTGGCCGTCATCATCCGCGCATGGGGGCGCGGTGAGGAAAGCTGGCTGGTTTGGTGGGGCGAAATCCACGGCACCACGGTGGACGTCAAATCCGACGTGTGGCGCAAACTGGCCGAGATGATTTTTCAGACGGCCTACAAGCACGAAACCGGCGCGGGAATGAAAATCGCGGCGGTATCGATAGACAGTTCGGACGGCAATACCTCCGACGCGGTGTATCACTTTGTGCGCGGCTGTCGCGGCGTGAAAGCGGTGAATGTGATGGCGGTCAAGGGCAGCACCAACCCCGATAAAGAGATTTTCAGTCGGGCGCGGGCGATTGACTTGAAGCACAAAAACACCAAGGCCGACAAATTCGGCGTTCAGGTGTACAGCGTCGGCGTATCGCGGGCGAAGGACTTGCTGATAGACGAGCATGCGCGCATCAATCTGGAAGGAAGCGGGGCAGGGCGGATGCACTTTTACAAAGATGTCCGCGCCGACTACTGCGGCCAGTTGTTGAGCGAAGTCAAAGTACCCAGCCGCATGAACAAGCACAAAAAGGTTTGGCAGAAAAAAGTCGGCGTACGAAACGAGGCATTGGACTGCGAAGTCTATGCCCTGCACGCCGCCCGCTCGGTCGGCACGCATACCATGTCGGCGGCAAAATGGGCGTTATACGAAAACGCGCTGTTGCAGTCGGAACTGTTTGCCGAACCGAAACCCGTCGAACAGGTACAGAAAAAAACGAGGGCGGACAGCGGTAGCGGTTTTGCGGCAACCAGACGCCGTAAGGGCGGTAACTTCGTTACCAATTATTGATTTAGGCCGTCTGAATAGATGGCTGTCCAGCCGGTTAAGCGTCAACCGGACGTCAGAAAACGCTTTTCTGCTACATTTCAGATTAGGGCTTGATACGACGTTGTCCGAAGTTAGAGGGTGCGGTCAAGGTTTGCGGCCGCCTTTTAAGTGCAAACCAAGAAAAAGGCCGTCTGAACAGCAGATTTCAGACGGCCTTTATACGGCTATAACCATGAACGAAAAAGAACAGGTTCTATCACACATTCGGACGCATCCGGGTTGCACATCGACCGGTGTTGCCAATGAGGTGTATGGAAAGCAGAAGTGGAGCGGCTGGATTCTTGCCCGCCGCGATATTGATACGCTGATTGAGGAAGGCTTGGTGGAAGAGCGTTTCGAGGAAGGCGTCAGTAAAATTTATGCAAAAGAGGCCGTCTGAAAATGAACGGTAATGAGTATGTGGTAGAACTTGAAGAAGCGCGAGAGATTCTGAACAGCCTTCGAAAAGCCTACAAGGAACATGCGGCAGGCAGGGGCATGACCAAGCGGTACAAAATCAAAGACCGCGAAATGGAGTTTTCCAGCCTTGCCGATTTATTGAAGCAGATACGGTTCTGGCAGCGGGAAATTACGCGGCTGGAAGCGGCGGCGGGTTTTTCCCCGCGCCGTTCAGGCCGTATCATCACGCGATTTTAGGATGAGCTATGGCAAAACAATCAAATGCCGCGCCGCAAAAGCGCGGTTTTTTTGCGCGTTTGTTCGGCAGGCGGGAAGCCGTCCCGAAAACAGCCCGCCGCAACTTTGCAGGGGCGCGTCCGGTCGGGTCGCTGGCTTCGTGGCAGCCGCAAAACTGGTCGGCGGACGCTTTGGCGCGGTCAGACCTTGACCGCCTGCGCGCCCGCGCCCGCAGCCTTGCTCGCGACAACGACTACATGCGCAAGTTTTTGAACATGGTCGAAAGCAACGTTATCGGGCGCGACGGTTTTGCCCTGCAAATGCGTGTTTTGCTGGATAACGCCGAAAAGCCCGATGCCTTGGCGAACAAGGCCATCGAAGCAGCGTTTTCCCGCTGGGCGCGGCGCGGCGTGTGCGACGTTACCGGCCAGATGTCTTTTACCGACCTGCAACGGCTGCTGATTCGCAGCGTGGCGCAGGACGGCGAAGTGCTGATTCGTCATATTTCAGGGTTTGACAATGATTACGGCTATGCGTTGCAGGTGCTGGATATTGACCGTTTGGATACGGGATACAACGTTCCGCAGCAAAACGGGCGTAACGCCGTGCGCATGGGGGTTGAGTTAAACAGCTATTCCCGTCCTGTGGCGTACTGGTTGCGGACGGCGCATCCGGGCGAATCATACGGACAGACGAATACGGGCAATTTACGCGAACGGGTGCCGGCAGCGCAAATCAGCCATATTTTCCTGCACGACCGCCCGGAGCAGCGGCGCGGCTTTCCATGGGTGGCTTCGGCCATCATCGGCCTGCAAAACCTGTCGGGCTATCAGGAAGCGGCCATTATCGCTGCCCGTGTCGGTGCATCGAAAATGGGCTTTTTCAAACAGACGGAAGATGCCGACAACTTCATGCCGCCGATTGACGGGCAAGAGGTCGATAACGGGCGCGGCAGCATCGATTTAATCGATTCGGTCGAGCCGGGTACGTTCCACGAACTGCCGCAGGGTTACGACTTTACGCCGTTCGACCCGGATTATCCGCACGCCAATTACGACGCATTCGTCAAAGCCAGCCTGCGCGGTATCGCCAGCGGTTTGAACGTGGCTTATCACAGTTTGGCGAACGACCTTGAGGGCGTGAACTTTTCCAGTATCCGCAGCGGGACGCTGGAGGAACGCGACACATGGATGACGTTGCAAAACTGGTTTGCCGAAGCGTTCTTGTATGACGTATTCGACCGCTGGATTGAGGCGGCGTTGCTAATGGGCGCAATCAAGATGCCGTCCGGCAAATCGCTGCCTGCCGGCAAGCTGGACAAGTTCAAGGCCTGCAACTGGCAGGGGCGCCGCTGGTCGTGGGTTGACCCGCTGAAAGATATTAATGCGCATAAAGAGGCAGTGGCGCTGGCAGTCAAATCCCGCCGCGATATTTGCGCGGAAATGGGTTTGGATTTTGAAGATGTTATCACCCAAATCGAACAGGAAAACCAGATGTTGGCAGGAAAAGGAATCATTGCCGACGTAAAACCGGCCGCATCGGCGGCAGAACCGGAATCGGAGGATAACCCGAATGAAGAAAATGAAGCCTGATAAGGCTCAAATGCAGCAAATGAGCCGCTTTGCCGTATTTCAGCGCGAAAGCGTTGATATTGAAAAACGGACGGTCGAAGTGGCGTTTTCCAGCGAAGAGCCGGTAGAACGCTGGTTCGGCGAAGAAGTATTAAGTCATGCGGCGGGTGCCGTTGACTTAAGCCGTCTGAACGACGGCGGCGCGGTGCTGTTCAATCATGGCTGGAGCGACCAAATCGGCGTCATCGAACGTGCTTGGATTGATGCCGACAAGCGCGGCCGTGCCTTGGTACGTTTTGGCAACGGTGCGAAAGCGGCGGAAAAATTCCAAGACGTGCAAGACGGCATCCTACGCCATATCAGCGTCGGCTACCGCGTGGAAGACATGGTATTGGACAATCCCGATGCAGACGATGAGGACTACCGTTACATCGTTACCCGCTGGATGCCGTATGAAATCAGTTTTGTAACCGTTCCGGCAGACCCGACAGTAGGTGTCGGCAGATCGGCGGAACCATTTATTGAAAACCCTGAAAACCCAACCCCTGAAAAAGGAAATCGAAACATGGATAAAAATCAAATTCCCGCTGCGGTGGAAACTTCCGCTGCTGCAATCCCTGCCGCCGCAGCAACCGATACCAACAACACCGCCGAACGCGGTATGCAGAACGAACGCGCGCGCGTTTCCGAACTGCTGGCCATTGGTCGCAGTTACGCCGCCCACGGCGGTATCGAAGCAGCCGAAAAGGTTATTAAAGAGGGTGGCAGTGAAGCCCAATTACGCGCCGCCATCATGGCAAACATGCAGACGAAGCCGACCGTTACCGCCGGTGAAATCGGCATGACTGATAAAGAACAGCGTGAATTTTCCCTTCTGCGCGCCATGTCTGCCGCCGCAACCGGCAAATGGGACAAAGCTGGCTTGGAACGCGAAGTGTCGGAAGAGTTGGAAAAACGACATGGTCGCGCAGCGGCAGGCTTCTTTGTGCCGACTGATTTGATTGCCCGCGCTTACAGCAAAGGCAATGCGGCAAACGGCGGCAACGTCATCGAAAACGACTTCCGCGAAGACTTGTTCATCGAACTGCTGCGCAACCGACTTGCCGTTGCCCAGTTGGGCGCCACCGTACTGGACGGCTTGGTCGGCGACATCACTATTCCGAAACACCTGACCGGAAACACCGTTCAATGGGTGGATGAAAACGGCAGTGCAACCGAATCGAACGCCACTTTCGGACAAATGAGCCTGAAACCGAAAACCGTTACCGCCAATACCGAATTGAGCCGCAAATTCATTTTGCAATCCTCGCTGTCTGCCGAACAGTTCGCCCGCAGCGAATTGTTGAAAGCGATGATGCTGGGTATCGATTTGGCGGCCATCAATGGCAAAGGTACCGGCAACGAACCGACCGGCATCCTGAATACTGCCGGCATCGGCGCGGTGGAAATCGGTGCGAACGGCGGTGCGCCCGAATGGAAGCATATCGTCGCTTTGGAAAGTGCCATTGCCGCCGCCAATGCCGACATCGGCGATTTGGCCTACATCACCAATGCCCGCGTGCGCGGTTTGCTGAAAACCAAGCTGAAGGCCGACGGCGTGTCCGGCTACATCTGGCAGGACGGCGCAGCGCCGTTGAACGGCTACCGTTGCGCGGTATCAAACCAAATTCCGTCCAACCTGACCAAAGGCACGGCGGCCAACAAATGCAGCCCGCTGATTTTTGGTAACTGGTCTGATCTGATGATTGCACACTGGGGCGTTTTGGATGTGATTGTTGATCCGTACACCAAGTCTACTGCGGGCGCGGTACGCATCACCACGTTGCAAGATGTGGATATTGCCGTCCGTCATGTCGAATCCTTTGCAGCCATTAAAGACATCGTGGCTGCTTGATTGTGAAACCCAAGGTCGTCTGCATTTCAGACGACCTTATTGATTGAGGTATTAAAAATGGCAAAAATCAAAATTATCCCGACCCGTAGTTTTTTCGATGGTGAACAGACGTTTGCCACAGGGAAAAAATATTCGGTGGACGAATCTGCGGCGGCTGTCTATATCCGCGAAGGTTGGGCGGCAGAAGCGCCTGCCAAAGAGGCCGAATCCTCTGGCGGCGAAGATGAAGATAGCGGTAACGTATCCGGTGAGGGCAGCGAGGACGGCAGTGTTTAACGAGCCGCTGAACGTGTTTACCAATCCTGCCGATTTCGGTGAAACCGTGATGATTGGCGGTAAAGAGGTAAACGCGATATTTGACCGTGAATTTATAACGGATAGCGGGTTTGGCGTTGCCGTTGCCAATGCCGACCCGCAAATCATCGTTACTGAAGACGACCTGCCGGAAGACGTGAAGTCGGTGGTTGTTACCGTGCGCGGAAAACGTTATGCGGTGGCGGAAACCGATTTTGACGGCTGCGGAATGGTTGTTGTGCAATTGAGGGCGATACATGACAAGCCGACTTACTGAAATCCGCAATGCGGCGACAGATGTGCTGAAAACGAAGTTCCAGCGCGTGTATTCCGGGCGTGGTTTCGCGCCTGCGCAATCGCAGTTGCCGTGTGTTGTGGTGTACGTTGACAGTCGCCGAACCGAACAGGAAACGTTTGATTTTCCGCCTACCTACCGGCATACGATGCGGCTGGTTACGTTGGTTTGCGTGCAGGCTGCTTCCGGTGCGGACGAACTGGCGGAAGAGATGCTGTCTTTGATTGGGCAGTTGTTTGCCGAACATTCCGATTTGGGTGTTGGTGATTTGGAAAATCTGGTGCCTGATTTGCTGAATATCGATTCCGACGAAAGCGGCGAGGCCGTTACCGTCTATTATCAGCAAGGATGGCAGGCAATTTATTTTGATACGGCAGTCTGATTTCAGATTGCCTTTAATTTGGAGTTAAAGTATGGCAGTGAAATTACCGAACGGTGCGACCGTTCACATTGCGACCGCTTTGGCGGCGGAGAAAAAAGCTACGGTGGCAACTAATGCTGCCGAATGCGTCCTGACGGTAGCAGGACACGGGTTTGCCAACGGCGATTTGGTTTTGTTTAAAAGCGGCTGGGGAAAGTTGAATGAACGCGTTTTCCAGATTGGCGATGTCAAAACCGATACATTCAAGCTGACCGGCATTGATACTTCCAATGCAGATGAGTTTCCGGCAGGCAGCGGTATCGGTGCTGTTCAGAAAATTACCGATTGGGTGCAAGTTTCGCAAATTGTAGAATTTTCGACCAGTGGCGGCGAGCAGCAATATGTAGATTTTGGTTTCCTGGAGGACGATTTTGACCAGCAAATCCCGTCCACGAAATCAGCTATGTCAATGTCGATTAAGATCGCTGACGATACTTCGTTGCCCGGCTACAAGGCGGCTGCAAAATGCAGCGATAAAGGCGGCAAGTGGCCTTTGAAAGTGGTTTTGAAAGGTGGTGGGCTGATTTGCTATAACGGTTATCCCAGCATGAATAAAACCCCCGAATTGGTTCGTAACCAAGTAATGGCGGTAACGTTGTCCTACGCCATTTCCGGCGAAGTAAACCGTTATTGATTTTATCTGCATATCAAGGTTGTCCGGGTTGCTCGGGCAACCTTATTTATTTGGAGTATTGAAATGGCAAAACTCACTTTGAAGCCTGATGCAACTTTCCGACATACCGTAAAAATCCCTGTTCCCGGTGCAGAACCTGCGGACGTCGAATTTGAATTTAAGGCGCGCGGCCGCAAGGCAATGAAAGAATTTACCGAAAAGCATAAAGACGGCTGGACGGCAGATACCGTCTTGGATTGTGTTCAAGGCTGGGATTTGGAAGAAGCATTCGACCGGCAGAATGTCGAAATCCTGCTGGATAGCTATCCGATGGCGGTGTTTGCCGTCGTCAACGGCTATGTTGAGGAAGTCTTCAATGCCCGCGAGGGAAACTGATTGCCGCCGCGCGTGCGCTTTATGAGAAGCAGCCTGATGCGGCGGAATTGAATGTATTCGGATTTTCGGCGGACGATTTTTCAGAAGAGGAGACCACTTTTGGCGTATGGCCGTGCAACTGGCAGGCGGTGCAACTGTTTATTGCAGTATCGACGCAGTGGCGTATCGGAATGTCGGGTGAGACGGGGTTGGATTATTCCGCCGTTGCAGCGGTTATGGAATGCGGCAATATCAAGCCGAAGAAACGGAAAACACTGTTGGAGAAAGTCCGCATGATGGAGCTTGAAGTGTTGTCAATGTGGGCAGGCGAACATGAATAACGAAACTAAGATTTATATTACCGCCGAAACAGGCGGTGTCGTCAGCGGCGTAGAAAAGGCAAAACAGTCCATCAAGTCTTTGGGGGACGTGGCATCTTCCCAGGGGCGGCGTATTTCTGACGGATTGGTACATAGTGGCGACGGCGCGGAGAAATCGTCAACGGTAGTGTCGGCGGCATCGAAGCGGACGGAACGGTCTTTGGCTTCTCTGGAAAATGCCATCCGTCGTGATATAGCCGTTAAGATTGCAGGCGGTAAGGCAAACCGAGAGTATTACGAAGAGCTTGCGCGCCAGCGCGGTATCGATATTGCACGGCTTAATCCGCTACTGTCCCAATTGGACAGGCATAATACGCAGACCAATCGCGCTACGCAGTCTGTCAAGCAGTTCAATAACGCCTTGCGGCAAACCCCGGCACAAATTACCGACATCGTTACCCAGCTTGCAGGCGGGCAAAGCCCGTTTCTGATCATGATGCAACAGGGTGGGCAGTTGCGTGATATGTATGGCGGCTTCGGCGGTATGCTTAAGGGGCTGGCCACGGTCATTTCCCCTATGCGCCTTGCTGTTGCAGGATTGGGCGGCGGCGTTGCGGCATTGGGTTATGCGATGTATCAGGGCGCAGAGGAATCGCGCGAATACCGTAAAGCCTTGATACTTGCCGGAGATGCAGCAGGGATTACTGCAGACAGGATGCAGGAAATCGCTGTTTCGGTCGGGGCGGCGACGGGCGGCTATGCTGATGCGCGTGCTGCAATTACGGCCTTGGTCTCAAGCGGCAAGGTCGCAGCGGACAATTACGAACAGTTCGCCCGTAGTATTACCCTCCAGTCGCAGGCAACGGGACAAAGTATTGACGATTTGGTTGATAAATATACTGAAATCGCCAAAGACCCGCTGAAAGCCGTGGTAGCCCTATCAGCCAACTACCGGACAATGACTGCCGATGTTTACGAGCAGGTCAAGGCTTTGCAGGCACAAGGTCGGGAGCAGGACGCGGTTGCATTGGTGCAGCGGAAATTTTCCGAAGAGTCGGAGGATATGGCAAAACGCGTACTGGGCAATCTTGGATTGATTGAGCGGGCGTGGAAAGATATTAAAGAAAGTGCGTCGGAGGCATGGGATGCTGTTAAATCCATAGGCAGGGACAAGACCAAGCTGGATGAAATCGCCGCGCTGAATTCGTTTATTTCCCAAATCGAAACCAACAAGAAACATCCGGTTACGCAATTGTTTTGGGGTGAAGAGGGCGAGCGTAAGCTGCAGGAAGCCTATGCGCGGCGTGCCTGGTTGCTTGCCGAAATCGACAATGAGGCAGCCGCTGCTGAAGCTTTGCGGAAGAAACAGAAGCAGAACCAAAACCGAACTGAAGGTAAGGCCGAATTGGCTGCTATTTCGGGACGTTATGCCACTCTAGAGCAGCAAAAGCAACGCGAACTGCAGAAAAACGACAAAGCACTGGAAAAGGCGTTGGACGGCATCACGGATGCGAAAGAACGGCAGGTGATTATTGACGAGTACGCCACCAACAGACGGCGGATTAACGAGAGTTATGCCGATAAAAGACACGTCCAACAGAAAGAAAAAACGGATAAAACGAGCTACCCCACTGTTTCGAACGGCTTGAGGATTAAACCGGGAGCCGAAGCGGGCGGCAAAGCGCTAGGCGGGACATATGCCTTCGCGCATGCCATGCAGCAGATGCTGGGAGACCGTCTGTTCCGTTTCGGCGCCTTCCGAGATCGATACCACATTGGGAAAAACAGCCTGCATAACAGTGGATTGGCATTTGATGCTACTCCTTCTCCCAGTATGGGGATGAAGCAGAAACAGGAAGTTGTCGCCCAAATGACCCGTTATCTTGAGTCGTTGGGGTTTAAAAACGGGCAGGATTTTAACCTTAAACTGGAACTTGCCGGACAGCGCAATAAAAACGGTACGGTAGCAACCGGCGACCACTGGCATTTCAACTGGCGTTCTCAAGAGGCGGCTGCGCGATTTGCCGTCGGTGTTGATGGTCAGGCGAAAAATATGGCGCACCTCGGGTTGTTTAAGGAGGTGGAGAAAGAACCTCTTTCCGGCTACGAAAAATGGGAGGAGGATTTTAACCGTCGGGCGGCGGAGGCGGGAGCGAAGCGGGTGCTGGAAATTTTAAACGGCAACCGCGCCATCGGCGAACAGTTGAAGTTGTTGTCCGACCCGACTTTCGGCGATTGGACGCTGAAGCAGCAGGCCGATGCCCGCGAGCTGGCGGAGAAGGCCGACGCGCAGGATAGTTTGACGGCCGCTTCCAAAAAATATTCCGACATAGTGAAGCAAATGACCGACGATTCGAAAGACAAGTTGGATGACAGGCTGTTTGAAATTTCGCTTATCGGCAAAACCCGTGAAGAAATCGAGAAACTGACGCTGGCGAGACTGTGGGACAGACAGATAGCGAAAGCCCGTGAAGAAGGTGCGCCGTTGGAAAGTATCGATTTATTGGAGCGCGGCAAGGCGGAAGGGATGAGCAATCTTTCTCAAATGCAGAAGGCGCGTGCGGACAGCGACAATGATTGGCGCGGCGGTATCGAGTCCGGCTTGAAAAGCTACATCGATTCATTCGGAACGATGAGGCAGGCGATGGAAAATGCCACCGTACAAACCTTCGACAAAATGGGGGATGCGCTGGCAGACTTTGTTGCCACAGGCAAACTTGATTTTCGAAGCCTGACTGTTTCCATTTTGCAGGATTTGTCAAAAATGCTGATTAAAATGGCGATTGTCAATGCAATGAAGTCGGCGTTGGGTTATGCCGACGGCGGTATTGTCGGTGGTGGGAGTACGCAGTTCGATGCGTTGTTTTCCGGCGGCGGTTATACCGGCTACGGCGGGAAGTATGAGCCTGCCGGCATTGTCCACAAGGGCGAAGTCGTATTTTCCCAGCGGGACGTACGTAATCACGGCGGCGTTGCGGCTGTCGAGCGGCTGCGATTGAATGGTTATGCCGGTGGCGGCGCAGTAGGACTGCCGTCTGTTTTGACCGGAGTCCGTTCGGCCGGGGCTGGAGGCATGCAGGTCAACATCACTATAAATCGGGACGGTAGCACCGAATCGGACAGCAGTGCCGATACGGAGATGGCGAAGCATCTTGCCGCCGCCATACCGGGCATGGTGGAACAGTGGTATGTCAAGAATGTGTACCGTGAAAACGGTACTTACCATAAATAGGTCGTCTGAAAGGAACCGATCATGACTGAAACATTCCGATGGCGTGTTGCTTCGGACAATAAGGCTGTACATAAATTCGATGTCCGTTCCGTCCGCTTTGGCGACGGCTACGAGCAACGGCAGCCTAAATCTTTGAAACCGAAGCTGCGAAGCTGGGAGATCAAGATAGTCGGACAAAAGGCTTTGATGGCAGAAATCAAAGCCTTTTTTGATGCCCGGCGCGGTGTTGAGCCGTTTAATTGGAGACCGCCCGACGGCGTGCCTGTATTGGTCAAGGTATCGGAATATCAGGAAACGGCAAAGGGTGGCAAAGCCTACGAATTGAGCTGTACGTTTGAGGAGGTGCTTTCATGAATCCGCGTATAAAGGCCATGTCGGGCGTGATGCTGCAAGCCTTGTCTGCCGCGCAGCAGGATGTTTTGGTCGATTTGTGGCAAGTGGACTTGCGGTCGCTGGGCGGTCGGGTTTTCTATTTCTGCAATCAGGTCAACGAGCGGGGTACGGCGGTTGTCTGGCAGGGACAGGCATATGAGCCTTATCCGATTAAGGCTGACGGCTTTGAATCAACTTCGCAAGGCGCGGGCAACCGTCCGACGCTGACGGTATCGAATCTCTTGGGTTTGATTACGGGCGCGGCGGATCAGTTCGGTCAGCTCGTCGGCGTGCTGGTTGTGCGCCGTCAAACCTATGCCAAGTTTTTAGATGCGGTCAATTTCCAGTCCGGGCGCAATCCGACCGCAGACCCGATGCAGGAAGTCGTCGGCAAATATTTGGTTGAACGGATGACGGCATTGAATGCAGAAACGGCAACCTTCGAACTTGCTGCGCCGTCTGAATCGGATGGTTCGGTCATTCCCGCCCGTATTATGCTGGCAAATACCTGCTGCTGGCAGTATCGCGGCGAAGGATGCGGTTATACGGGGCGTGCGGTTGCCGACCGTTTCGATATGCCCACGGACGATGCGTCCAAAGACGTATGCAGCAAAACACTGACAGGATGCAGGGCGCGGTTTGGCGCGACGGCGGTTTTGCCGTTCGGCGGTTTCCCATCTAGTGATAAGGTAACGACATGATGGATTTGGATTTGTTAAGTGAAGAAGTACGGCGCGAAATGCTGGCATGTGCTGAAGAGGCGGTACCGTCTGAAATGTGCGGGGTTTTGGTTTTCAGTTATGGAGGCTATGAGTTTCTGCCTTTGTCCAATTGTGCCGAAAGCCCGCATGAAACCTTTGAGATTTCCGCTGACGACTGGATGGCGGCGGAGCGCGTCGGCGAGATTGTGGCAGTCGTGCATTCCCATCCGCACGACGAGCCGTTTTTATCGGGTGCGGACAGACAGATGCAGGTCGAAACGGGCTTGCCTTGGATTTTGGTTACACAAGGTCGTCTGAAACTGTTCCGCCCCGTTCCGCATTTGCGCGGGCGTGTCTTCGAATACGGCAAGGCGGATTGCGGCACGCTGGTGCGCGATGCCTTCATGTTGATGGGGCTGGTTTTCCCCGACCATCCGCGCGGTGATATAGATGAGGACGCAGCGGCGGGCTTTTGGGAAAAGCATTTGGAAAATTGCGGGTTTTCCCGTGTTTCAGACGGCCTTTGCGCCGGTGATGTGGTCTTGACGGCAACAGGCGGGCATGCGTCCCATGCCGTCCTGTATTTGGGCAACGACTGGATGTTGCACCATGCCTACAATCAATTGAGCTGCCGTGTACCTTATACCCGCTATTGGGCGGATGTTACGCACAGCGTTTGGCGGCATCCCGATTTCGAGCCGGCCATGATGCAGGCACTTGAGAACGATTTTATCCATATGGAGCAAGCATGATTACTGTTTGTCTGTACGGCGGCCTGCGCGAATACGGCCGCCGTTTTGTTTTGCACGTCGAGACGCCCGCCGAAGCCCTGCACGCTCTGTTTACCCAAATCAAAGGCTTGCGTCGGCGGATTCGGGACGGGGTGTATCAGGTGCGGTTTGCCGGCAAAGACCAGTCGGAAGAAACGATAAGTAGCGTGTTCAGACGGCCTGCTGACGGCGTATTGCACATTGTTCCGCGCGTACAGGGTGCAGGTAAAAATGGCGGGTTGATTCAAACCGTTATCGGAGCGGTTTTGATTGTAGTCGGCGCGTTTACGAGTTGGGCCGGTGGTACGCAGCTTATCGCCGTCGGTATCGGCATGGTGGCGGGCGGTGTCGCCCAAATGTTGACCAAGCAGCCCAAATTGAATGCCGGCGGCAAGGGGGTGGAAGAGAGTAAGAATTCTGCTTTTTCCAACCTTGCCAATACAGCGGCACAGGGTCGCCCTGTGCCGTTGGCTTACGGGCTTTGCTACTGCGGCAGCCGTGTTGTATCGCAGGGTGTGCAGTCCCGCCGTATCGAACCGTCATCGACGGCGGCTTCGTCAGGTGCGGTGTTGAATTTGGGTTTGTCCAAAACATTCGTTCAAGGCGTAGCAGCAACCGCGCCGAACGGGCAGAAATACCGTACCGACTTTTCAGACGACAGCGTGCGGGCGCGCAATTATAAGGCGGCGTTTTCGGGCTGAAACGTCGTCTGAAAAATCGAAACGCTGCGAAGGGGCAAACTTCGCGGCGTGTCTGTTTTTGTTTGTGTATTTTTGGGCTTTGATCGGTATTCTGAATACCGTGAAATAAGGTTTTGAATCAGGAAAGGAAATAGTATGGGCGGCAAATCGGGCGGAGGACAACGGACACCTTATGAAGCCCCAAACAGTTTATCCAGCGCCCAGTCGCTGCGGATTATTGATGCGGTATCCGAAGGTGTGGTTTCGGGGTTTGCCAACGGCGATGATGCGCCGTTCAAAAGCGTGTATTTTGATGACACTCCTGTCCAAAATTCGGACGGCAGCTACAATTTTAATGGAGTTACGGGTTATTTCCAGCGTGGCGAGCAAGACCAGTCCTATGTTCCGGGTTTCGATGCATCCGAGCGCACCGTAGCCGTTTCGGCTGCGGTGAAGCAGAATCAGCCGATTGTTCGCGCCGTTACCGACGAATTGGTCAGCCGTTTGCGGATTACGGTCGCTGTCGAACGGAATGCGCAGGTTGAAGACAACGGCGACACCGTGCCTGCAGATACCTTAATGCGTGTTGAGTTGATAAACAGCAATGGTGTGCAGGCATCAAATCAGGTGCGTTTCAATGAAAAATCCAGCGGGACATATTATCAGGATGTCGAATTTGATGTGGTGCCGCAAGTGCCGTTCAATATCCGTGTTTTCCGAATTTCGCCTGATTCCAAGACCGATAAGGTCAGCAACAATACCTATTTTTCGTCCTACGTTGAAATCGTTGATGCGAAATTGAGCTATCCGCATACCGCGTTTGCGGCATTGTCGATTGATTCGGCGCAGTTCGGGAATCAGATTCCGCGTCGCAATTATTTGATGAAAGGCCGCTTGGTCAAAGTGCCGTCCAATTACAATCCTGAAACCCGCCAATATACGGGTGGAACATGGGATGGCAGTTTCAAAACCGCATGGACAAACAACCCGGCATGGGTTTTTTACGATGTGCTGACCCAGCCGCGATTTTCCACGCTGGCACATCGTCTGAATGTGGCAGACATAGATAAATGGAGCCTGTACCAAATCGGGAAATATTGCGACGAGCCGGTCGATGACGGATTCGGCGGCAAAGAGCCGCGTTTCGTCTGCAATGCCTACATTACCGACCTGATGCAGGCAGGTGAATTTTTGAACAATCTTGCCAGCGTCTTTACCGGTTTACCGGTTTGGAACGGACAGCAAGTATCCGTCGTCATGGATGCCGACGCCGATCCGGTGGCGCAATATACCAATGCCAATGTTAAAGACGGCCTGTTTAATTATGCGGGTGCAGCGTTGAAGTCCATTCATACTGCTGTTCATGTGCAGTATATAGACAAATACGATGGCTATCGCGCTAAAACAGAATATGTAGCCGACAACGAAGCCATCGCCCGCTATGGTTTGAATATCAAGCAGATTACTGCGTTCGGCTGCGATTCGCGCGGGCAGGCGGCACGTTTCGGCGCATGGACGCTGCAAACTGAGTTGCGGCAGCAGAACGCCGTAACGTTTGAAATCGGGCGTGAGGGGTTGAAGCATCTACCTTACGACATCGTGCAGATTATGGACAATCAATACGCGGGTGCAGAGTTGTCTGGACGTGTTGCCGCCATTTCGGGCAATGTGCTGACGCTGGATCGACCTGTATCCGATGCGGTCGGAGCCTTGGTGTTTTATTCTGAAGGCGGCAGTCTGAAATCAGCGAAGATAACTGCGGCAGCAGGCAATAAGGTTACTTTGGAGCGTGAGGTGCCGCTGCAGGCTGGCGATACGTGGGTTTTATCCGGAAAAGTCAAGCCGCGCCTCTATCGTGCCATCGGCATCAAAGAGAATACGGATGCGGGTACTTATACGGTTACCGCGTTGCTGCATGACCCGAAAAAATATGCTGCGGTGGATAGTTTTGCGCATTTTGACCATGAAATTACCACGCTGCATAACACCGCCCCTGTGTTGACCGATGCGGCTGTCAATACCGACGGTGGAACAGTTGTGATGACATGGGACAACCTGGCCGCAAACGGTCAGGTTTTAACTTACGATATTAAGATTTACCGTAACAACAGCCTATACCGCCATATCCCTGATGCACAGACAGCGGAAATCCGTCTGGAAAATCTGCCGAACGGCAATTATCGGGCGGAAATACGCGGCCGTAATGCACGGGGTGTACTGTCTGCACCGTTGGTTAAGGCTTGGAGTATCGACTATGCCGTTACCGGATTGAGGACGACGCCGAAAACACTGTCTGTGGCCGTGGATTGGGTGTTGCCGCAAACCGTTGTTTCCGAGTTGGTTTCCGAGCTGTGGTATAGCAAGACCAACAATCTTCAGACGGCAACGAAACTCGCGTCGCTGGCGTATCCGCAAAACAGCTATACCTTAACCGGCGTCGGCGTTGCCGACGTTTATTATTTCTGGGTGCGCATTCGTGATATTGCAGGAAATACGGGGGAATTTACCGCTGCCGTACAGGGTAGGGCAGACAACAATCCTGCGCCGATAGTGCAGCAGATTCAGGGGGCAATCGGGAAGTCTGCATTAAGCAGGGAGCTGATAGATACGCTGAATCGGGATATGGCTGCGGCTGCGGGGTTGAAAGTGTCAGCAGAGGCGGCGGAACGTGCTAAAGCCTTACAGGAGGAAGCACGGGCGCGGACGGCGGCAATACAGGCAGAGTCGTCTGCCCGCACGGCGGCAATACAGGCAGAATCGTCTGCCCGGACTGCCGAGCTTGCTAGAAAGTCATCTGAAATCGGTACGCGTATTGCCGCAACAGAAGCTGTCAATGAGCAGCAGGCGCAGCAAATCCAAACTGTTACGTCTGCGCAAGGCAATACCGCCGCCGGGCTGGAAGCCGAAAAAAAAGCCCGTACCGATGGCGACAGAGCCGAGGCGCAGGCGCGTGAAACACTGGCTGTCAGACTTGGTAATGCAGAAAGCGGTATTTCGGCATTGCGGGAAACCGTAACACGTCAGGATGCTGCCCGGTCGTCTGAAATCAACACGTTGACGGCGAAGCTGGAGAGTGTTGAGGTCGGCGGCCGGAACTACGCCTTATCGACGGCTGCGGCGGATAAAATTCTTACGGTAAGCGGCAACAATCAGACCAAAAACGTTACTATCGACGTTTCGTCTGCTTTGGAACTGAAGCAAGGCGATAGTTTGATTATCTCGTGCGATATCGAACTGGTAAACGCCACATCGCCTTATGGCAAACCATACCCACGAATTGGCGCGGAATTTTCTGTGACCTACGCCGACAACTCTGTCGGGTATTTTGCTGCGTGGTACGACCAAGCCATCAGCGGTACGACCAAAACGCTGAAACAGCGTATTGTCGCCAAACACACGGTTGCCAAAGAGGTAAAGGCACTCCGAAACATCATCGTTCAGGCGCGGTATCAAACGTCTGATTCCATCAAAGTTTCGGGTGTAAAACTGGAGCGCGGCACGGTAGCAACTGACTGGAGTCCTGCACCGGAGGACAGTAACGCCGATGCGTCTGCGTTATCGGCTTTGTCGGCTGAATTGACTGCCTATAAAGCAGCACAGGTTGAAACCGATAAGGCGCAAACCGAAGAAATTCGTGCGGCTAAGGCAGTAGCATCCGGAAATCAGGCAGAGATCACACGCTTGCAGACTGCCAAGGCAGAGAAGGACGAAGTTGCCACTATCGCCCGCAGCGCATTGTCGGCAGAATGGAAGCGTGATGCTGATAATGCCAAAACGGCGGCGGTTGCAGCGGCAGTGGCAGACGCCAAAGTTAAGGCAGATGCAGCACAGGCGGCGGCAGAAAGAGCGGCACAGGCCAAAGCAGATGCAGCACAGGCGGCAGCGGCGGCGGATGCCAAGAACAAGTCTGATGCGGCCAAGGCGGCGGCAATTGCCGATGCGGCAGCCAAAGATGCACAAATCAAGCGCGAAGCGGCGGCAGATGCCAAAGCCAAAGCAGATAAAGCCTTGGCGGATGCCAAGTCCTACTCGGATACGGCATCGGCAAAAATTGACCGTCTTGCAGAAACCGTCAGTCGGAATGATGCTGCCCGGTCATCTGAAATCAACACGTTGACGGCGAAGCTGGAGAGTGTTGAGGTCGGCGGACGGAACTACGCCTTATCGACGGCTGCGGCGGATAAGGTTCTTACGGTAAGCGGCAACAATCAGACCAAAAACGTTACTATCGACGTTTCGTCTGCTTTGGAACTGAAGCAAGGCGATAGTTTGATTATCTCGTGCGATATCGAACTGGTAAACGCCACATCGCCTTATGGCAAACCATACCCACGAATTGGCGCGGAATTTTCTGTGACCTACGCCGACAACTCTGTCGGGTATTTTGCTGCGTGGTACGACCAAGCCATCAGCGGTACGACCAAAACGCTGAAACAGCGTATTGTCGCCAAACACACGGTTGCCAAAGAGGTAAAGGCACTCCGAAACATCATCGTTCAGGCGCGGTATCAAACGTCTGATTCCATCAAAGTTTCGGGTGTAAAACTGGAGCGCGGCACGGTAGCAACTGACTGGAGTCCTGCACCGGAGGACAGTAACGCCGATGCGTCTGCGTTATCGGCTTTGTCGGCTGAATTGACTGCCTATAAAGCAGCACAGGTTGAAACCGATAAGGCGCAAACCGAAGAAATTCGTGCGGCTAAGGCAGTAGCATCCGGAAATCAGGCAGAGATCACACGATTGCAGACTGCCAAGGCAGAGAAGGACGAAGTTGCCACTATCGCCCGCAACGCATTGTCGGCAGAATGGAAGCGTGATGCTGATAATGCTAAAACGGCGGCGGTTGCAGCGGCAGTGGCAGACGCCAAAGTTAAGGCAGATGCAGCACAGGCGGCGGCAGAAAGAGCGGCACAGGCCAAAGCAGATGCAGCACAGGCGGCTGCGGCGGCGGATGCCAAGACCAAGTCTGATGCGGCCAAGGCGGCGGCAATTGCCGATGCGGCAGCCAAAGATGCACAAATCAAGCGCGAAGCGGCGGCGGATGCCAAAGCCAAAGCAGATAAAGCCTTGGCGGATGCCAAGTCCTATTCGGATACGGCATCGGCAAAAATTGACCGTCTTGCAGAAACCGTCAGTCGAAATGATGCTGCCAGGTCGTCTGAAATCAACACGTTGACGGCGAAGCTGGAGAATGTTGAGGTCGGCGGCCGGAACTATGCCTTATCAACAGGAACAGCCGGCAAAGTGTTGACCGTTAGCGGGAATAATCAGACCAAAAACGTCACTATCGACGTTTCGTCTGCTTTGGATCTGAAGCAAGGCGATAGTTTGATTATCTCGTGCGATATCGAACTGGTAAACGCTACATCGCCTTATGGCAAACCATACCCACGAATCGGCGTGGAATTTTCTGTGACCTACGCCGACAACTCTATCGGGTATTTTGCTGCGTGGTACGAAGAAGCCGTCAGCGGTACGACCAAAACGCTGAAACAGCGTATTGTCGCCAAACACACGGTTGCCAAAGAGGTAAAGGCACTCCGAGGCATCATCGTTCAGGCGCGTTATCAGACATCTGATTCCATCAAGGTTTCGGGAGTAAAACTGGAGCGCGGCACGGTAGCAACTGACTGGAGTCCCGCGCCGGAGGACAGTAACGCCGATACGTCTGCTTTGACGGCCTTGTCGGCTAAAGTTCAGCAGGCCAGTTCTGCCGTTGCAGAGATAGGAGGGAAAATACAGTCTTTGTACACGCTGAAGACTGAGGCAATAGCAGGCGGCCGTCGTGCAGTTGCAGGGGTTGCAGTGGGAGCTGATGGAAAGACGGGAAGCGGCGAAATCCTCCTGATGGCAGATAAAGTTGCTTATGTCGATCCGAAAGATAAGACGGTTACGCCCGCTTTCGTTACCGTTATCGAAAACGGCAGGGCAAAGCAGGCATTGAACGGTGATTTGTTTGCTTCAGGTTCTGTTTTGGCGAAGCATCTTGCCGCCAACCTAACCGTCGAAGCGCCGACGTTGAATGGTGCAACCGTCAATGCAGGTCTGATCAACGGCGGTACGATACGTGGTGCAAGAATCGAAGCCGTGGATTTGGAGGCCGCTAATATCATCGGAGATGTCGTGGCGGTCAGGACGTTTGAGCTGAAGCAGTCGCCATTAGGTTATCAGGAATTGATATGCCAAATCCCTGATAGCCGAAAAGCACGCCGGACGGTCATCGTACCGCCGGTTTTTGCTGTTGCAGAAAACGGTGCAGTTGTCAGTCTGCAACTGTATATGGATGGTGTGATTCAGCGGGAGGTTACGATTCAGTCGCCTGAAAAGAGGATAGAACGTAACGAGAAATTTTCCGTATGGGTTCCGGGTGGGCCACCGTTGTATATGAGGACTCCGCAGGATGTGCCTCTTAGTTTTTCCGTCCCATTCCATCTACCAAAGATAGGCAGTATATCTTTCCAGAAAGGTATCGATGGTGCAGCGCATTCATTGCATATCCTCTGCCGCATTAGCGGCAATTTTGATTATTCGCCCTTGGGCGATTTATCGGGTATCGTCTGTCTTATTGTTTAAATTTTAGCCGTCCGAAAGGGCGGCTTTTTTCTGCCTGCCTGAGGGTGGGCTTTTTTTATGGAGGTTTATTATGGATCAGGCAAAACGTACAGCCTATGTTAAAATCATTAACGCTTTATTCGACGGAGCTGTCAAGGTACAGCCCGGTCAAATTACCGAAACCGTCGTTGATATGGCGGACAAGATGTTTGACGAAATTGCAACCTGCCATGAGCGCATCAAGCCGATGGCGGTGTTGGCAGACGGTATTGCAGGAAGTATTGTCAAACTTGCGCCAAACGAAATTCCGCTTATTTTTGGGAATTCGTCGTTTGGAAGCTATCTGAAAAGTAAAACCCGTGATGAAGTGTTTAAAGTGTTGAAGCAAAGCAAGGTTAATAATGCCGTTAAAGTCCTTGAGGCATTTTACGAAAGCTGGTTAAAGTACACTGCAAAAGACCGCCGTCTGAAAGTCTGCATCGTAACCGCGCAATCCCGTTGGCGTTCGCGCTTTGAAATGGAATTGCTGGGAATTTAAACAGGAGCAGAAGTAAATGAAAGCAGTCAGGGATATAGCCTTATGGCTGGCAGTAACGATTTGGATCAACTTTTTCCCCGACAGTTACCACTATGATACCGTTCCACAGGGACGGTACGGATACTGGCATGCAGACCATCCGTGGTATCCCTATGCGCGCTTTCTGCTGCCTTTATTTTTAGCCTGTATCCTTTTCTACCGTCATTTTCGGAAACGGAAATAGATACGGCTGCAAAACCGAAACCGTCTGAATGGTTCAGACGGTCTTTTTTTATCCAAAGGAAACCATCATGTCAAAAGACAAAAATCAAATCATCGTCGGAATCAACCGTGAAATCATCGATACCGAAACCGACAGTTCTGCCGAGTTTCACGTCATCCGACATATATCGCTGGATTATGCAACCGGCTTTAATGTGGTGTCGTTAGACAGCTACGTGCGCAAATCGACATTTGAACGTCGCGGACGTTCGGTCGGTTCGATGCAGTTGAATATTCCGGGCGTGCCGCCGCGCGGTACGGATGTATTGGACTGGGCATACCAGGCTGTTGTGGCGGCGGTTGAAGAGGGTGCGGTCGATGCCTACGGTCAGCCTATTTCCGCCAACAGCCTGACCGGCGCGGAGTTGGTCTATGCCGATTTGCCTGAAGCAGCCATCTGATTCATAACACGGAAGGTCGTCTGAAAAACAGTTTCAGACGACCTTCGCATAAGGGAAAAGAAAATGTCTGAACCGATTATTACCCCTGCCGCCGTTTACACTTTCGGCGGTGTGGTCGGCGCAGGTCATCTGTTGGGGATGCCTGTCGATGCAGTCGTGCTGGGCGCGGTGGCTTCGGCGGCGGTAACGATGATAAGCGAGCCGAAAAGCCGCTGGATGGTAGTGGCCTATATCGTTATCGGCGGGCTTTTGGGTGGCGCTTTTGCCCCACCGCTGACGCATTTCTTAATCGGCGAAGTAGTTGGCAGCCATCCGTCGCTGGGTGAGCAGCGCATACAGTTTGCACATGCCTTTGCCCCCGTCGTTGTCGGCTTGTTGTGGCAGGTATTGTTGAGATTTGCCCGCGCCGTTTGGCCATCGTTCGAAAAGCATGCAGACGATATTGTGGAGTGGCTGCTGAACCTTCTGCCGTGGAGACCGAAAAAATGAAATTACTTTTGATTCTTTCTGCCGCCCCATCACTGATTTCGGCGTACTTGATGATTTGTCGTCTGAATGGGCGCAAGTGGAGTGCATTGTCGCCGGAGGCGTGGGCGTATCTCGCCTTTTTAGGTGGAGCGATCTATACCTTTTACATAGTCTTTGCTTACGGGCTGACGCCGAGCTTAGGCAAATTTATGATGGATATTGCCGCCTGTGTATATTTCGGCAGCCGTTCGGTACGGGTTGTCAAATGGCAGCATCGGCATGGTTTGAAATAGTTTGCCTGAAAAAAGTAAAACGCCGTGGAGCATACAGCTTTGCGGCGTTTTCGTATCAAAACTTTGTATGCAGAATTATTGAGATAGCCGCCTGTTGTTTAGGCGGCTTTTTATTTGAAAAGAACATGGAGAACCGAAATGCAAGTTACCAAAAATTTCAGTCTGCGCGAGTTGACACGCAGTGAAACCGCTCGTCGCGCAGGAGTGCCGAACGAACCGTCGCCCGCCGAAATGGACAACATTTATTACACCGCACAGCAGCTTGAAAAAATCCGCGAATACGTCGGTCGCCCGATTATCGTAACAAGCTGCTTCCGCAGCGAGCGGGTGAACAAATTGGTCGGTGGCAGCCCGACATCGGCGCACCGACACGGACTTGCCGCCGATTGCGACGCATCGGGCATGACCTCGCTGGCATTTGCCAAACTGTTAATCAAAATGCGTGATGAAGGCGCGCTGAAATTCGACCAGTTGATACTCGAATTTCCCGAGCGCGGGGACGGCGCATGGGTACACATCGGTTTCCGACGCAACAGCCCGCAACGCAACCAGATACTGACCGCAACCAAGAAAAACGGCAAAACCGTGTATCTGCCCGGGCTGCATCCTTGAGGTCGTCTGAAAAAGCGAAACGCCGCGATGTTTAGAGCCATCGTGGCGTTTCTGTTCACCATTTAATATGGAGAGTGTTGGAAAGTGAAGGAAATTCTAGCCGAAATAACGGCATTAATCAAGGCAATAGGGAGTGAGAGTATGGTCGAACTGGTTAAGAGTAAATGGGTAAAATTTTCGATAGGGACTGCAATATTACTGCTCCCCATTATTCCGTACATGCCGGATATTATCCGCGCAGTGCAGGGACGCTAGAAAGGAAATACGCAAGATGCTTGAATTGATCGACAAATCCGCGCGGGCGCGGCGGTTTATGTGGGCAGCTTTGGCGGCCGTCCCGCTGACCGTGCTTTTGTGGAAACTGCCCGAAATCCTGTCTGTTTTAAAGTAAAGGCCGTCTGAAATGGATATTTTATTGAAATACTGGAAGCCGGTAGGCGTATTGCTGCTGATAGTCCTGATTTTTACCGCATGGCATTTCGACCGTGCCGAAAAATACCGCATGGGACGGGAGGCTGCTGCTGCCGAAATTTCGAATCGTCTGAAAGACGGCTATATCGAGCAGGCAAAGCAGGCGCGTTCTGCCGAGAAGAAGGCAGCCGCCGCGTTTGCCGAACGACAAACCAAATTAGAAGAGGAAAAACAAAATGCTGAAAAAACTGTTGCCGCTATGCGTCTTGAGCTTAACCGCCTGCGCCACTACGCCGCCGCCCAAAATCGCAGCAGAAACCTGCCCGCAACCACTACCGCCGCCACCGCATCTGATGGCGCGTCAGATTCCCAAGGCTGGCTATTATTCGGGCAGTGCGCTGAAAAATATGCAGGACTGGCAGAAACAGCCGACGGACATGCAGCCGATTTAAGGGAATGGCAGGCATATGGTCATGCAGTAAGCAGCCAGCGTGCCGAATAAGCAACCGCCCGAACCTGTAAGAAAAGATTACAGGTTCGGGCGGCTTGTCCCATTGCCATCAGCAGCAGATCAGTTCCATTATCGTATTTTGCAGGCGCGTCAATTCAAGCATCGCACATTTGAAATTGTCGTCGGTTTGATTTTGGTTTTCCTTGCAGAACATAAAGTTCTCATGGGCGTCGCTGACTATCTTGGCCAAGTTGATGATTTCGTTTGCCGCCGCGCATTCCGCCAGCCCGATTTCCGACGTATCGCCGTCGTATGTCAGCAGGCGGGCGATGGCGGAATTGTGGCTTTCCGCAATCTCGCGTTTTCTGCATTGGGCATCGCTTGAATCGGCAGCTTTGACCACAACAGGCGCGGGGAGTTGCTTTTTCTCCTCTGCCGCCAGCATTGCGGGCAGGCTTTCAGCCTGTTGCGACAGGGATGCGCCGAGGCCGAAGGGTTTGACGGGGCAGTTTACGCCGGCGACGATGGGGCGACCGGCTACGGTTTGAGTCTGTTTGTGCAGCCAGCGGATGATGGAGACAAGTTCGCCATACGTTGATTCTCGCGGGGTTTTGTTGAATTTGCCGGAGAGATGGTCGTCAAAGTTGCCCCATCCCCAGCCGTGGATTTCGCGCAGGCGGTCGCCCAGCATGTAGATGACTTGGATGAGTTCGTCGCGGGTCGGAAGCTGGTCTTTGACGGACGGGGTAGATTTGGCTTGGTAGCCGCCTGTTTTGCGGATGGTCGGGATGACCTCTTCAAAAATCCAGTCTTGGAATTTAATGGCTTCGGCTTTATTGGAACGGAAAATCACGCGGTACAGGTTGGGTTCGCTGATGAAGGTTGCCTCCTGATTCCTGCCTAATTTGTCAGTGAGGTACATTTTATGTACCCCATCTTCTTTCAAATTAAAACGTGATGATTTTGTATTCTGAATTTCAAGAATTTGCGCAACGTCGGTTAAGCAAAATAGTGGTTCACCATTGTGCATTTCCACGCGAACTTGAGATTGATTGAAGTTGAAGTGTTGAACTTGGTTCATTTTGATAGTCCTGTAGAAGTTTTCTAAATGCCCGAATCGGGCGACCGCGTGGTTAGAAACCCTCTACAGTAGGGCGGACTTATTCCCCGAAAACGGGTCTTGTATTCGTCGCCCACGCGGTCATAGAAACTTCCTGCTATCGAAACAAACAACAAGAAAGAAAATTCTAGACACAAAAAAATCACATTGACGGAGTGATTGCCGCTGTAGTGTGGTTTCTACGCCACGAACTGAACTTTAACTAAAAGCCGCCGCGCCGTCAAGAGGAATTTTCAGACGCTTTGGACATTGCTTCGGCAAAATCCAACCGTCGCGGACGGCGGCGGATATTGGTATAAACCCGCATGCTTTCCCAGTCCCCGTGCAGCGTAACCTGCTGCATCAGCGGGATGGACAGCCCGTCTTCGGCAAGGCGCGTCGCCCCTTCGTGCCGTAAATCGTGAAACCTTAAATCTTCAATATGCAAGGCGCGGCAGGCGTTGGTAAATAGTGCGCTGATTGTTTTCGATTGATACCCGCCCAAAAGCAAATCGGGGTTTCCCTGCATCTGTCTTCTGATTTTCTCGCTCTGCAAAGCTTCTATCAGCGGTATTAACTCGTCCCTGACTTCAAATTTCTTATGATTTCCCTTGCTTCCGCGCGGGTGTTTTACATCTCTTACCAGCCATTGACGCGTTTCCAAATCCAAATCCGCCCATGCCAGCCGTCCGATTTCTGCCTGCCTGCGACAGGAATATATGGCAAACCACATAATCAGGTGCATAGGCACGCGCATATCGTTTGAGCTTCTGCGGTTCCACGAAAAATAAAAGTAATCTGTCAGCTTCTGCAATTCTTCTGATGTCGGCAGTCTGTCGCGCTTTTCCGCTTTGCCAATGACCCGCGCGCGCCGTAGGCCTTCAATCGCAATATCGATTTCAGACCAAGTAACTGGATAGCCCCAAACAAAATGGGCATGCTTCAAAATCGAGCGCAAATATTGCAGGTCTGAATTGATGGTGGATGGCTTGACCGGAAGCAGACCCAATTCATCCGATCCGCGTTGGCGGATAAAGGCATAAGACGTGAAATCCTCGCGACGCAACCGGTCGATGCGCTTGTCGGCAATCTCAAAATTCATCACAAAATTCAGTGTCCTGAACTTCGAATCACTATACTCTGTTCGCACTTCGTCCGCATACCGCTTGGCGGCTTCCCGAAGGGTGGGGCATAATGTTTGCCGTTTCTCGCGGAAAAGCAGTTCAGGGTGCATTTCAAGCTCTGCCTCTCTTAATTTCAGCCATTCGACTGCCATAGCCTTTTTAGAAAAGGTACGACTTTCCGAGAAATCAGGGTAGCCCGCCTTTTTAATCCGTATCTGCGCCCGATATACGATAGCACCTGACGGATTGGTTCGTTTTGTTATCGTTCCCATTATTTGCACCATATACAAATTAAATAAAAATGGTGCATATATGGTACATTGAAAATGCTAAAACGTGCAGAAATAGGGCGGAATAATACAAAATAAACACTTTTAAAAATTAAATAAAATCCAATGAAAACAATCAAATGACTGAATTTAAAGAAAAATGCAGAATTGTGCTTGCTCCGATGCAGGGGCTGGTGGACGATGTGATGCGCGATTTGCTGACCCGTATCGGCGGCTACGACGAATGTGTCAGCGAGTTCGTTCGCATTACACACACCGTCCATTCCCGTTCCATCTGGCTTAAATACGTCCCCGAAATCGCCAACGGCAACAAGACCCCCGCAGGCACGGCCTGTACCGTCCAGCTTTTAGGCAGCGATGCCGACAATATGGCGGTCAACGCCTTGGAAGCCGTCCGCTTCGGCGCGGACAAAATCGACCTCAATTTCGGTTGTCCCGCGCCGATGGTCAACAAACACAAAGGCGGCGCCGTCCTGCTCAAAGAGCCCGACCTTATCCATCACATCGTCAAAACCCTGCGCCAACGCCTGCCCGAACACATCCCGCTCACCGGCAAAATGCGGCTCGGCTACGAAGACAAAAGCCTCGCGCTCGAATGCGCCGCCGCCATCGCCGAAGGCGGAGCCTACGCCCTGACCGTACACGCGCGCACCAAAGTCGAAGGCTACGAACCGCCCGCGCATTGGGAATGGATACGCAAAATCCGCGAACACGTCGCCATCCCCGTAACCGCCAACGGCGACGTGTTCAGCCTCAAAGACTATATCGGCATTAAAGAGATGACGGGCTGCAACAGTGTCATGCTCGGTCGCGGCGCCGTCATCCGCCCCGATTTGGCGCGCCAAATCAAACAATACGAAAACGGCGAAACCGTCCGCGATACCGATTTCGCCGAAGTTTCAGTGTGGATAAACCAATTTTTCCATTTGTGTCTCGCCAAAGAAGCGAACAACAAATACCCCGTCGCCCGTCTGAAACAATGGCTGGGCATGATGAAGAAAGAATTTGGAGAAGCGCAGGAATTGTTTGACGAGGTAAGGGCGGTTAAAGACGCAGAAGAAGTCGCGCGGATTTTGGCGGCATTTGAAGACAAGATGAATGCCTGATAATGATGAGGTCGTCTGAAAGTTTTCAGACGACCTTTTTATATGAAAAAGCAAACCGGCGGTTAATCTGTTTAACCGCCGGTTTGGTGTTTCAAAGCAATCAGAACTTATCGTTTGACCAGCGCGTGCTTTGCAGGATGCTGGCATCGACGTCCTGAATATTGCGATGGCCGGTAAACGCCATGGATATGTCCATTTCCTTATATAGGATTTCCAGCGCGCGGGTAACACCTTCTTCGCCGTATGCGCCCAAGCCGTAGAGGAACGCCCTGCCTATCATCGTGCCTTTTGCGCCCAAAGCCCATGCTTTGAGAACGTCCTGACCGCTGCGGATGCCGCTGTCCATCCAGACTTCGATGTCGCTGCCGACTGCGCTGACGATGTCGGGCAAGGCTTTGATGGAGGAGACGGTATCGTCGAGCTGGCGACCGCCGTGATTGGAAACGACCAATGCGTCCGCACCGCTTTGCGCTGCTTTTTCCGCATCTTCAGGTTCCATAATGCCTTTGATAATCAGCTTGCCGCCCCACAAATCTTTAATGCGGGCGACGTCGTCCCAGCTCAGGCGCGGGTCGAATTGTTCGGACGTCCACGAAGACAGCGAAGACAGATCGCCGACGTTTTTGGCGTGTCCGACGATATTGCGGAACGTGCGGCGTTCCGTGTTCAGCATTTTCATGCACCATTCGGGCTTGGTTGCCAGATTGATTAAATTGGCGATGGTCGGTTTCGGCGGCGCGGACAGACCGTTTTTGATGTCTTTGTGGCGTTGCCCCAAAACCTGCAAATCGGCGGTCAATACCAATGCCGAACATTTGGCGTCCTTTGCACGTTTAATCAGGTTTTCCATAAACTCGCGGTCGCGCATCACATAAAGCTGAAACCAAAACGGCGCGCTGGTGTTTTCGGCAACGTCTTCAATCGAGCAGATGGACATGGTGGAGAGTGTAAACGGAATGCCGAACTTCTCCGCCGCCCGCGCAGCCAAAATTTCGCCGTCGGCGTGCGCCATGCCGGTAAAGCCAGTCGGCGCAATCGCCACCGGCATTTTCACATCCTGACCGATCATTTTGGTTTCCAGGCTGCGACCTTCCATATTGACCAATACCTTTTGTCGGAAGCGGATGTCTTTGAAATCCGAAGTGTTTTCGCGGTAGGTGGTTTCCGTCCAAGAACCTGAATCGATGTAATCGTAAAACATGCGCGGCATTTTGCGCTTGGCGACAAGGCGCAGGTCTTCGATGCAGGTCATTTTGCTCAAATCGCGTTTCATTGTTGATTGCCTCTGTTAAGGGGTTGCTTATGTTATGGCTGGGGTCGTCTGAAACGGAGTAGGGCGGTTTCAGACGACCTTTTGCAATACCATAATGATTTAGTATGAATTAGATAATCTATATCAATCGCAATTATAAAGCAAATGGTTTTAACCCCGCCAAAAGCAGGGTAATAGCACTTTTCAGACGACCTCAGCTTCAAGTTTCAGATAAAAAAGAGAAATCTTTAGGGAGATAAAAATCAATTCGCACAGTCATTTAAACAAACAATCGGAAGCCTTGTGAATATACTTGACTGAATCACTCAGATATTAGACAATCGCACCACTATAAAAAAGCCGACACAGGCACCTACCATGAGACTGACCACAAAAGGGCGTTTTGCCGTTACCGCCATGATCGATTTGGCGATGAACGCGCAAACCGGCGCTGTCAAACTCAGCGCCATCAGCGAACGCCAAAGCATTTCGCTTTCCTATCTCGAACAACTATTCAGCAAACTGCGGCGCGCCGGGCTGGTTGAAAGCCTGCGCGGCCCCGGCGGCGGCTACATCCTCGCCGCCCCTCCCGCACAAATCAATATCGCCCAAATCATTTCCGCCGCCGAAGACAAGCTGGACGCCACCCAATGCAGCAGCAAAGCCAACTGCCACCACGGCGCGCCCTGCCTGACGCACGACCTTTGGGAAAATCTGAACAAAACCATCAACGATTACCTCAGCAGCGTTACCCTGCAAAGCATCATCGAACAGAAAAACTGCGATGACGGCAGCCACGTCATCCAATTTACACATATCCATTAAGTACATTACAGAAAAAGAAAGAGCAAACCATGACCGTCAAAACCCCCGTTTATCTCGACTACGCCGCCACCACCCCCGTTGACAAACGTGTTGCCGAAAAAATGATTCCCTATCTGACCGAAACCTTCGGTAACCCCGCTTCCAACAGCCACGCATTCGGCTGGGAAGCAGAAGAGGCCGTCGAAAAAGCCCGCGCCGACATCGCCGCCCTGATTAACGCCGACCCCAAAGAAATCGTCTTCACCAGCGGTGCGACCGAGTCTGACAACCTCGCCATCAAAGGCGCGGCAAACTTCTACAAAACCAAAGGCAAACACCTCATCACCGTCAAAACCGAGCACAAAGCCGTGCTCGACACCATGCGCGAACTCGAACGCCAAGGTTTTGAAGTGACCTACCTCGGCGTGCAGGAAAACGGTTTAATCGATTTGGAAGAACTCAAAGCCGCCATCCGCGACGACACCATCCTGATTTCCGTAATGTGGGTGAACAACGAAATCGGCGTAGTGCAAGACATTCCCGCCATCGGCGCAATCTGCCGCGAACGCAAAATCATCTTCCACGTCGATGCCGCCCAAGCCTGCGGCAAAGTGCCTGTTGACGTAGAAGCCGCTAAAATCGACCTACTGTCCATGTCCGGTCATAAAGTATACGGCCCCAAAGGCATCGGCGCACTGTACGTCCGCCGCAAACCCCGCGTCCGCCTCGAAGCCCAAATGCACGGGGGCGGTCACGAACGCGGTTTCCGCAGCGGCACCCTGCCGACCCACCAAATCGTCGGCATGGGCGAAGCCTTCCGTATCGCCAAAGAAGAACTCGAGCAAGACATGGCGCACTACCGCAAACTGCGCGACATCTTCCTCAAAGGCATCGAAGGCATCGAAGAAGTCTATATCAACGGCGACCTCGAACACCGCGCCCCGAACAACCTGAACGTCAGCTTCAACTTCGTCGAAGGCGAAAGCCTGATTATGGCGGTGAAAGAACTCGCCGTATCCAGCGGCTCCGCCTGCACCTCCGCTTCGCTCGAACCTAGCTACGTCCTGCGCGCGCTTGGCCGCAACGACGAACTGGCGCACTCATCCCTGCGCATCACCTTCGGCCGAATGACTACCGAAGAAGAAGTCAAATTCGCCGCCGAACTGATCAAGTCCAAAATCGGCAAACTGCGCGAACTGTCTCCGCTGTGGGAAATGTTCAAAGACGGGATTGATTTGAACTCAATTGAATGGGCGGCGCATTAACCTAGAGAAAAGGTCGTCTGAAAGTAAGGGAAGACTTTTCAGATGACCTGCTATGTAAGATTTATATTGTACGATAGAGATACAAAGCTAAGTGTAGACCGAAAACTAACAGTTTAATAAAAAACGTTGAAATTAATAAAAAAATATAATCAACATTATTTTTTCGTTCATTGGAAGTGATTACTATAATGGAAGATGAAAATTTATATCCCAAAATTTTATTGTATATCAAAGAGCGGCATATACGTAAAAAGATATTTCATTGGCTTGAGAAGGATGAGTCAATTACAAATCTAGACGAGTATACAAAAAAGAAAATAATGGAATTAAATAAATTTGTAGAGAGTAAAGTAATAAAAAATCCATTATTTGTAGAACACCCAGAGTTATCTCTAATTAGGCGGGTTCAATTTAAACGTGCCGATGATCGTCCAAAGGAATTGAGTAGAGTGGATGATGAAAATTTAGGTCAGTTGGTTACCGATCAAATAAATTTTTGTCTGAGTAAAAATTCAGATTTCTTACCATTAAAATACCATGCAACTAATGAATTATTTTTACAAGAAGTTAGGCGATACGTTATAGAATTTATGCAGACTATTAAGCAATCGTAGGCTGAGTTGAAAATACAATAAGTTCTTAAAATCAGCAAGCGTAGGTTGGGTTGAAAACCCAACAAGCCTATCAATCTGCTCGAAATGTTGGGTTTAACAACCCAGCCTACTTAATAAATAGAAAAAGGTCGTCTGAAAATCTCCCCAAAGACCTTTTCAGACGACCTTCTTCCAGAAAAATACTAAAAATGACTATAAAAAATAAAACACGCTACTTACTTTCTTGTCTGATGCTATGTTCTGCCCCGCTGGTTTCAGCACAGACACAACCCGATTGGTCAACTATATTTAAATCATTTGAAAACGGCTGCCAATTCGATAAACGTTTGGAAAACCTGTTGGAGTCATTTAGTGATGTAAGCCACGACTGGAGTGATAAGGACTCTAAATATCAAAACCTGCGTTTGAATCATCCCAATAGAGTCAATCTGCCAAATGTTTACCGTGATCTTGCGCACCCGCCGATGACTTTGCACCGCGCAGAGTTTAGTGAAGATGGAGAACAGTTCATTCTTGATCAAACCCGTTTGAAACTCAGCGGTACTTACTATCGCTTGCCTGTGGTTCATATCAGCCAGACGTTCCAAATAGAAACCGCGGGTTACAGCTACACCCGTTTGTTGTTGGATGTACCACTGGAACAGGCACGCAAGGTGTTAAAAGGCAAGTACCGTCCTGTTCGAAAATACAGTTTGATTTTAGAAGAATACGAAACCCTGCAAGCAAAACTGAAACCGATTAATGTTAACGGCAAACCCCAAACAATTTTGGAATGTGCTTTTGTAAATGGCTGATGAAAAAATTGTAATAGCAAGCGTAGGTTGGGTTGAAAACCCAATAAGCCTATCAATCTGCCCTAAATGTTGGGTTTAATAACCCAACCTACCTATAAATAAAAAAGGTCGTCTGAAAATCCCCAAAGACCTTTTCAGACGACCTAAAAGCCACCACATTAAAATCAAGGATGCAGCTCATGAGCGAACAAGAACTTGACCTCGACAATCTCGACAACCTGCTTGAAGATTTTGACGGCGTTACCGTGGAAGGCGGCGTCGATTCGGAAAACGACGACGGCTGCGAAGGCGGTGCGTGCAAAATCTAACTCAGGTCGTCTGAAAACCGGCAAACAAACCACTGAAACCATCAAAAAACATTAAGGAAACCACATCATGGCATACAGCGATAAAGTAATCGATCACTATGAAAACCCCCGCAACGTCGGTACTTTCGATAAAAACGACGAATCTGTCGGCACCGGTATGGTCGGCGCACCTGCTTGCGGCGACGTGATGCGCCTGCAAATCAAAGTCAACGACGAAGGCATCATTGAAGATGCGAAATTCAAAACCTACGGCTGCGGCTCTGCCATCGCTTCTTCCAGCCTGATTACCGAGTGGGTCAAAGGCAAAAGCTTGGATGACGCGCTGGCAATCAAAAACAGCGAAATCGCCGAAGAACTGGAACTGCCGCCGGTAAAAATCCACTGCTCCATCTTGGCTGAAGATGCGGTAAAAGCGGCTGTTGCCGACTATCGCAAACGTCAGGAAAACAAATAACCCGATTCGGTTGGCGCTTTGTCGGAAGACGTTTGTAGGATTTCTGAAAGCTCTAGGGGTTTCGGAAAAACAAAACCGACGACTTGTTCCCTCTCTCGTGAAGAAGAGGGTAACGGTACAAAAACTTAATCCTTTTGAAGTTGCCGCCAAATTTGGGACTGCCTGCCAATCTATCCCCTCTCCCTGCGGGAGAGGGTTAGGGAGAGGGCGATAAGCCGTAGGCTTATATTTAGTCGATATCCCTGCAAAATCAAAAGAGACGGCATGCCTTCTCTCGTGAAGAAGAGGGTAAGGACACAGAAACTTAATCCTTTTGAAGTTGCCGCCAAATTTGGGACTGCCTGCCAATCTATTCCCTCTCCCCGCGGGAGAGGGTTAGGGAGAGGGCAATAAGCTGTAGGCTTATATTTAGTCGATATGCCTGCAAAATCGAAGGAGACGAAATGCCTTTTACCGATGAAGAAGCCCAATCCCTGCTTGCCGTCAAAGGCATAGGCAAAACCGTATTGCAGCGTTTGCAGCAAATGGGTTTGGATGATGTTGCCACGCTGGCGGCAGCGGATTTGGACGATGTTTTGGAACAGGGCGCGAAATTGACCGGCTCGACCTGTTGGAAAAACAGTCCTCAGGCCCGTGCAGCCATGCAGGCTGCCGTTGTTTGGGCGCAGCAGCGACAGACAACAGAAAATTGAACAAGGTTAGATAAATGGGGGTAAATGCGGTATCGCGAAAATACTGTTTTACGCATATAGTTTGATACTGCTGGTCGGATATACTTTATTTGCGGTGGTGAATTACTATCCTCCGCAGCAAAGCATTGTTTTAAAAGAAGGTGCTCGGGTAAAATTATCCTATGTTGCGATCCAAAACAGTCAACCGCCCCTTATTACGATTGAGCGTGAATCCGGGCAGGCGAAACTGCATGCGGCAAGTGTGGAACCCTCGCCTGACGACATTACTTATCAAGTCTATACGCCACAAAGCACAAGCAAAAGCGCAGCACATGCGCGGCGGCGGATAGATATCCGCTGTTTGGACTGCGCGGATACGCCGATTGGGTTAAACCATATCGAAGTGGAAATCTTGTCTTTGCGTCCTGAGATACGGGGCGAAACTGCACGGGTATATTTAGCCTCTCGGACCTGGTTGGGTTCTGCATTCCGTACGCCGTTTAACCTCAATTGGACAGGCAGTATTTATGGCTGGCTCAGTCTGTTAGCACTCTTCCCCGTTTGGCTGGGTATTTGGCTGATTTGGGCTGTGTTGCTGTATCGTCAGCGGCACCGCAGGTTGCCAAAAAGTTAACTCAAGTTTCAGACGACCTGAAAACAAGTATTTTCAATCTATATAAAAAGGACAAATATTTTGATTACCATCACAGAAAATGCAGCCAAATACATCAACAACTACCTGACCAAACGCGGCAAAGGCTTGGGCGTGCGCTTGGGTGTGAAAACCAGCGGCTGCTCGGGCATGGCATACAACCTTGAATTTGTCGATGAGGCGAACGAGGACGACCTGATTTTCGAAGAACACGGCGCCCGCATCTATATCGACCCGAAAAGCTTGGTTTATCTGGACGGCACGCAAGTCGATTACACCAAAGAAGGTTTGCAGGAAGGTTTCAAATTTGAAAACCCGAATGTCAAAGACTCTTGCGGCTGCGGCGAGAGCTTCCACGTTTAAGACAAAAAAGTGGCGGGACAGTATCAAACCCGTCCCGCCATTTTTTCGCTTCCTGCCTGTTGTAGCTGCCTTTGCCTTTTCTTTTCCGTTCGACCTTGTGTCGGAATAAATCGGATTTCACTAAGGCTTTTAAAGCATTGTCGCGGATTTTGCCTTTATTGTGCTGCACTTTACTGCTCATATTCAGTCCTTTTGGTTAAGAATCAGCGGATTATAAGGCAAAATCAGGCTTCTGCCGAAAATTTCACATTAATTATCCTGCCATGTCTCAATATTTCACACTCTTCCAGCTTGAACCCGCTTTCGATATCGACGCCGAAAACTTGGAGCAAACCTACCGCGCCTTGGCTGCCCGTTTCCATCCCGACAAATTCGCGTCCGCCTCCGCCTTCGAGCAAAAGCAGGCAGTGATGATGTCTTCCACCATCAACGATGCCTACCGCACTTTGAAAAATCCCATCGACCGCGCCGCGTACCTTCTGAAAGCGCAGGGCATTGATGCCGATGCGCCGGAACATACTTCTTTCGCACCTGAATTTCTCATGCAGCAAATGGAATGGCGCGAAACGCTGATGGATGCGCAAATGGAGCAAAACAACGAAGCCCTGCGCGCGTTGGACCAAGAAATCAGCCGCGAACAAGACAAGCTGTATCAAGATTTGCGGACTGCCTTTGCAGAGAAAGATCACGAAGCCGCCGCACAATGGGTGCGCCACGGCAGGTTTTTAAACAAACTGCGCAACGAAATCGCCGCCGCGTTGCAAGATTGAAGACAAAGCTTTTGAGCGAATCTAAAAGGTCGTCTGAAAACCGGAGTAAGGTTTCAGACGACCTTTTGTCGTATGGCGGCTCTTGTAAATAAAGGGCAGCAAAGTGGCAAACTATAGTGGATTAACTTTAAACCAGTACGGCGTTGCCTCGCCTTGCCGTACTATCTGTACTGTCTGCGGCTTCGTCGCCTTGTCCTGATTTTTGTTAATCCACTATATATCGTTTGCGATTCAGGGATTATGGTCTGATGGCTTATTCGGATTGAGTTTGCGCCAATTCTTCCGCCGCTTTTTGAACCATGTCCGGCGTGAGCTTGTTCAGGCAGTCGGTGTGTCCCAACGGGCATTCGCGTTTGAAGCAGGGCGAGCATTCGAGGTGCAGGCTGACGATTTTGGCTTTTTGGCTCAATGGCGGGGTGTGGTCGGGGCTGGACGAGCCGTAGGCGGCGACGAGTTTGCGGTCGAGGGCGGCGGCGAGGTGCATCAGGCCGCTGTCGTTACAGACGACGGTGTCGGCGCAGGAAAGCAGGTCAATCGCTTCGGAAAGGTTGGTTTTGCCGCAAAGGTTGGTACAGAGGTCGTCTGAAAGTCGGTTGATTTCTTCGGCGATGTCGAAATCTTTTTGCGAACCAAAGAGCCAAACCTGCCAGCCTTCCGCCAGATAGCGGCGGCCGAGTTCGGCGAAATGGCGCGCGGGCCAGCGTTTGGCAGGGCCGTATTCCGCACCCGGACAGAAGGCGAGAACGGGTTTGTCGGTGTTTAAGCCATATTTGGCAAGCGCGGCGGCGCGGCTTTCGGGGGAAATGGTGAAACGCGGGTTGTCGGAATGCCCGTTGAAGTCCGCCTGCGTCGGGTGTGCGAGGGCGGTGTAGCGGTCAACCATCAGGGGCAGGGCGGCTTTGTCGAGTTTGCGGATGTCGTTGAGCAGCAGATAGCGCGATTCGCCGACGTAGCCGGTGCGCTGCTTGATGCCGGTGGCGAAGGCGATGAGGGCGGATTTGAGCGAACCGGGCAGGACGATGACTTGGTCGTAACCTTGTTTACCCAGTTCGCGCCCGATACGCCAGCGTTTTTTCAACTCTAACGCGCCGTGTCCGAACGGGTTTTCAATAATGCGGTTGATTTCGGGCATACGCTCGAACACCGCCATCGACCATTTGGGCGCGAATGCGTCTATGGTGCAGCCGGGATGGAGTTCGTGCAGGCGGCGGTAAAGCGGCTGGGTCATGACGCAGTCGCCGATCCAGCTCGGGGTGATGATGAGGATTTTTTTGGACATGGTGGTAGGGTAGGTTTGTATTGCGCGATATTGTATAGGAAACCAAGGCGCATGGGGCGGCGAGTGCGGTTTGACGGTATTGTTGTCTAAAGGGTAAGAGGTCGTCTGAAAAAGCGGGTTGAAATCAGCGGCGTCATGTTGACTGAATAAGGGTTTTGAATAAAAATCGAACCCTTATAGTGGATTAACTTTAGACCAGTACGGCGTTGCCTCGCCTTAGCTCAAAGAGAACGATTCTCTAAGGTGCTGAAGCACCAAGTGAATCGGTTCCGTACTATCTGTACTGTCTGCGGCTTCGTCGCCTTGTCCTGATTTTTGTTAATCCACTATAATATCAATGGGCTTGAAAGTCGCGCTTTGAGGAGGTTTGAACGTATCGTGTTTTTTCAATTTCAAAACAAGCAACAGCGGATTTTTTCTTTATTGATCGTGGCGGTTGTGATTGTCATCGTTATGACCTTATGGTCTTATGCTTGGGCGCAATATTTTGATTTAGGGGTGAATGAACCGAAGGAGGCGCTCGAAGTTGCTGGATTTGCTTTGTTGGTGCAATTTTTTCTCTGCCTGCCTTATCTTTATTTCAAGAGATATTTTCTTGCCTCTCTTTTGGTAACATCGCTCTTTAATGGCTTTTATCTGTTTTGGTATTGGAGCAATTCGACGCCGCCGTGTTGCGGAGACATGGCGCAAGGCTTGATAAGTATGCTGTTTATGTTTGCTGCTGGTGTCTATTTCGTTGTCTCCTGTTTGATGATTATTGCGCGTTTGCATACTAAAAAGGTCAGGAAAATCGGACAGCCCTCATAATCCGGCATAGATATAGTGGATTAACTTTAAACCAGTACGGCGTTGCCTCGCCTTAGCTCAAAGAGAACGATTCTCTAAGGTGCTGAAGCACCAAGTGAATCGGTTCCGTACTATCTGTACTGTCTGCGGCTTCGTCGCCTTGTCCTGATTTAAATTTAATCCACTATAAAAGGTCGTCTGAAACCTAAATTTTAGGTTTCAGACGACCTTTTATCTTGTTGTGTTCAACTTTAAACGCTGTGTAATCCAATTCAAACCAAACCCAGCTTTTTCAGCAGCGCGATGCTGCCTGCGTCCACAAGTCTGAAGGTTTCGTCAAAGTCGCCGGTGTACCACGGGTCGGGGACGTGGCGGTAGCCGCTTTCGGGGATGAGGTCGGTGAGTTTGAAGATTTTGTCGGGGTGTTTGCCGAACATTTTTTCCAATTCGGCGAGGTTGTTGTCGTCCATGGCGATGATGAAGTCGAATTCATCGAAATCTTCGGAACGCACTTTGCTGCTGGTAAAACCTTGATGGTCGATGCCGTGGGCGGCGAGGGTTTTGCGCGTGCCTTGGTGCATGTTTTCGCCGTCGTGCCAGCCTGATGTGCCTGCGCTGTCGGTGCGGACGCGGTGGGCTACGCCTGCTTCGCGGGCGCGGTGGCGCAGGACGTATTCCGCCATGGGGGAGCGGCAGATGTTGCCGAGGCAGACGAAGAGTACGGAATGGTTTTTCATAGGCGGTTTAGGCGTGTTCGGAGAAGAATGGGTTGTGTCCGTCTAGGGACAGGGATTGCGCGTAGGTCGGCAGGTCGGCATTTTCCGGTAAAACGTCGTGCAGGATGCGGATATGCTCGACGCGGCATTCCGCCATCAGGTCGAGGAAGTTGTGTTGGATGACGGCGATGTTGTCGGAAGACGAAAGGTTCCATACGAACACTTGCGGGACGACTTCAAACGCGCTGTCGGTTGCGTTGAAACCGAACAGAATCTGCCCGCCCGCCCTTGCGGCGATGACGACGCCGACGCGCGGACTCTGCATACGGATGGCGCGGATGGCGTTGGTGGCGAACACGTCCATCGCCATGCGCTGACGGGTGTGGCTGCCGTCGGTCAGAGCTTGGAGCGGGGTGTTTGGGGACAGCGGATTGGTGAAAAGGGTAACGCCGTCGGCGGCAAGGCTTTCCTGCCAAACCTGCATCAGCGGCAGACCTGCCTGTTGCAGATTGACGCCCAATGCGTTTTGCAGGTTTTTATCGCCGTAGCCCAAGGCGTACACGACATGGACGGATTGCCCTTCGGGGCAGATCAACGGTTTGTCTTCAAAGGTTTGCAGGAACGCGGCGGCGGATTCGCTGTTTTGTTTCGCATTCCACCATTGTTCGGGTGTGATGCCGCTGAGGTCGTCTGAATGGGCGAGGAAGGGCAGCCATTGGGTGTTTTGCGTTAAGGCGCGCAAGTGGGGATAGTTGGACAAGCAGGCGGTCAGTGCTTCGGTAGGCAGCGTCAGGGGCAGCGTGCGCTCTTGTTTGCAGCCGGCGACGATGACGACCGGCAGGGCAAACCATTGGGCTTCGTCGTCGTTTTCGGCGGATAAGACTTGATTGATGCTCTGCATCAGCGCGTTGTAGGTCTCTACATCGGGTGCCATGGTCATGGCGACAGACAAGTTGACGTAGTAGTTTTGATGGAGCTGGCTGCGGATTTCGGTTTGCAGCTGTCCCACAGCAATCTTGCGGGTTGCGGCGGTCGTGCCGTGTGCGAGCAGGGAGGCGTTCACCAGTAAATGGTTTTTAACCGGAGTCTGCGGATAAGGGCGTGTGTCGTGGAGGATGAAGGTGTTCATATGGATATAAATCGGTGGTTGTCCGGACAGCTCGGATTATAACAATATCGGGATACGGATTGGGAAAAGGTCGTCTGAAAACGACGTTTCGGCAGCGTTCAAACAAATATCGCAAGCTGCCTCAAACCCTTTTGACGTTTTCAGACGACCCTTTTTCTAATTTTCTTTGTTTTCTTCTTTTGCCCAGTGTTCCCTTACCCGCGCCTTGCCGTCCGCGTCCAAACGGCGGTAAAGGTTGATGACTTCCTCGGCGGAGGCAGTGTTTTCCGGCTGAGCCGCGCCGAACATGGAGCGCACATAATCATCCGCCGGATGGTTTTGAATATCCTGCGGCGTATCGACTTGCACCAGCCTGCCTTGGTGCATCACGCCGATGCGGCAGGCGAGCTTGGCGGCTTCGTTCATGTCGTGGGTAACGAAAACGATGGTGGTGCCGAGTTTTTTGTGAATCAGGGAAACCGTTTCCTGAAGGGAAGCGCGGGCGAGCGGGTCGAGGGCGGAAAAGGGTTCGTCCATCAACAAGATGTCGGGTTTGGCAGCGATGGCACGCAGGATACCGATGCGCTGCTGTTCGCCGCCGGAGAGTTCGTGCGGATAGCGGTTTAGGTAGGTTTCGGGTGGCATACCGACCAGCTCGAGCAGCTCGTTCACGCGCGATGTGCGCTTCGGTTTGTCCCAGCCCAAAATGTCGGGCATCAGCTCGATGTTCTGCCGCACGGTCATAGTGGGGAATAGGGCGATTTGTTGCAGCACATAGCCGATGCGGTGGCGCAGCCCGCGGATGTCGTAATCTTTGATACGCCTGCTGTTGAAATAAACATCGCCGTCGGTCGGCTCGGTCAGCGCGTTAATCATGCGCAGCGTGGTGGATTTGCCGCTGCCGGAGCCGCCCACCAACACGAAAAACTCGCCTTGGTAAATGGTGAGGTTCAGTTCGTTTACGGCGGTGTGGTTGTCGTAGCGTTTGCTGACGTTTTTAAATTCGATTAAGGGAGTATGTTCAGGCTGCATCATAAATATCCTTTGCAACTTCGACAAAGCGGCGCGGCTCACGTTTCAATAATTTCGGCAGGTCGTCTGAAACGGCGGCGGGTTAGACAGAGGTTTTGGTGGAAGTTGGGTTTTTATAGTGGATTAAATTTAAACCAGTACGGCGTTGCCTCGCCTTGCCGTACTATTTGTACTGTCTGCGGCTTCGTCGCCTTGTCCTGATTTAAATTTAATCCACTATAATTTGACCTACTTGCTGAAAGTTACACAAATTCAGGGAAATGCCGTTGCAGTTGTTCGGCCGTGAGGCTGGGGGCAATCAGTTCTTCGTCTTCATCACAGGCAACGGCGACAAAATCGGGGGCGACGAGCTTGGCGCGCAGCAAGTCTTCGGTAGCGCGGCGGCAGGCGCGCGGAAAGCATTGGCGGAAGCGGTCGTATAAATCGTCCCAATCGGCACGCAAAAGAATTGAGAGCAACAGCGTTGATTTTCCACTGCGAAAAAGCGTATTCCCGTTATTTCAGTGAAGATGTGTTTAAAGCATTGTTAATAAAAAAAACAGAGAGTTGTATATTATACCGAGCGCTAGCTATACAGATTTATACGACAATTAAGCAGGCAAAATTCCATACGATAAATTTGAGCAATTCTTTAAAGCGAATTTGAAATAATGAAAAGGTCGTCTGAAAATTCAGACGGCTTTTTCATTTAAAAGAGCGGTCAAATTTTGAAGTGTTTTGTAACTATTTCTACGCAACCTTTGGGTTTATTTAGAAAGCTATACGAAATATCCCCAATACTCAGCATGTTTATTTCTGCACGCCTTCCACTTCCACTCCTCTACGTCTTCTGGTTTTTGTCTTTCCTTGGAATAAGTTATTAACAATCTTTGCTTAGCGCGAGATACTCCCACAAAGAATGCACAACGTTCAGCATCTTTATCTCCCCAAAATGTTTCCTTTTCTACAGCCAACATAATCACAGAGTGAAATTCCAACCCCTTACTCTTATGGATAGTCATAATCCTAATTGCCTGATCATCTAAAAAGGATTTTAGCACTTTAATTAAATCAGACTCTTTTTCTAGTAATTCTTGAATTTTTGTTATTGTTAACTTTACAAGTTCCTTTAATCTAGATTTTGATTCATAGTCGGGAGATAGTGCGGTTATTGTTTCAATACTAAGTTGCATTAAAAAAGAGCATATAACTTGTCTCCAGCAAGCAAATCTTCTTGATGCACTTTCAGATTTTTTAATGATTTTCCTTTGATTAATAATAAAATCTTGAAGATAATGGTGTTTACTAAATTCTAATTCCTCGTCATCAACAAATGGTAGTATTTGCTCTTGTAATCGCAACCAGGATTGAGGCTCTCTATCTCCGTAAAAACAAAGAAGATAATCAATTATTAATCTTGTTATTGGTTCTGTTGATATATCCTGTAATTGCTGTTCATTACGATAGGGAATATTTTTTTCTTCAAGATTTTTCATAATAACTGCAGCATATGATTCAGCTTGTTTAGATACCAATATTGCAATTTCATGTAATGGGATTTTTTCATTGGATATCCATTCGCTAATACGTTCTACTATGCTTTTAGCCTCCTCAATATCATTTTCAAATTCACAAAGTAAAATTTCTCCTTCATCGCCTCTCAATAACTCCTCAGGCATAACAGAATTAGGATCCAGATTTTGAATAATTCTGTTTTGTAACCTTAATAGGCGAGGTTTAGATCTAAAATTACGATACATATTTAATGGTTCAGCTGAAAAATCTTGAGCAAATGTTTCAAAAACTCCTTCCAATGCACCAGCCCAGCCCATAATTTTTTGCTTTGTATCTCCTACAGCGGTTAATCTGGCTGAAGTTCCCTGAAAAGCTAGCTTAATTAATTCGTATTGAAGGTTAGTACAATCTTGGAATTCGTCTAAAAATACATCTGAATAAGTTTGACGTATAACGTTTCTTGCTATGCTTGAATTTTTTAAAATTTCAATAGCCAAAGGAACAAGATCATTAAATGTAATTTGTATTCCTGTAATTTTTCTATCACCAATAGAATCAATAGAATAATTTTCCGACAAGGCGTCATCGCCGGTTAATACTATTCTAAATCTATCAATAATCCGTTTAGCGAATGCATGAAAAGTATAACTATCAAAACGAGAAGCTAATTCAGAACCACATCTGCGTTTAACACGCTCTTTTAAATTCGTGCTTGCATCTACTTTAGAAGAAATTGCAAGAATTCGCTTTGGATAACGGCACGTACCTGTACGAAAAAGAAAATCAGCTCTTTGAGCCAGCATTTCAGTTTTTCCCGCACCGGGACCAGCGGTCAATGCTAAGCATTTTTCTTGCTCTTTTGCAGCGTTCATCGCATTAGGTTCTAGCGTTAATCCATCTGCAGGTATCCATTGTTCAGCTGAAATCATTCCGGAATCTCCGATAATTTAGTTTTCACAGCTTCCGCCAAACGAGAAAGAGATTCTGGCATGTTATTTAATAATTCTTCATCAGTTAAATTAGCAAGTGCCTGAATATGATTTACCGGCTTACTACCTAATTTAAATAATTTATGATAGCTAGAAAAAAGTTTTCTTTCTTCTTCAGTATATTGTTCAGGAGCGTGATGTTTTTTACCTAAAACAGATTTAATAAGATCTTGGTCTGGTAATGTATCTATGTCTGTTATTTCAAATTTATTAGGAAATGCTTTTAACATTGCAAAATCGAGATCCATTGGTTCAGAAAAGAAAATATTATAACTTTCCAACGCAGAAAAAATATCAGCTGATTGTCCATTGATATCAGTGTATGAGTGACTTTCTCTAATTAAACAATTGCTGTCATTCCAATTTGGTATGGTATTATTCTCGTCTAAAAAAGCACTATTTCTATAATATTCTAATTGTTTATTCACATATTTAATTCTTCCCCATCCTCCACCAAATCTAGCCACATCAAGATCCAATAAAGTTATGTGAGGAATTTCTAATTGAGAGAGTAATCTCCAAAAATGATTAACATGTCGTCCACCAAGTGGAGCAATCGTAATAGCGGATGAATCAACAGGAACCCCTTTAGCACTTAAAATTCGAGGCAATACAATTTCTTCACTATCTCCTTCGCCTAATACAACTAAACGTGAAAAATAAATTTCAGGGAATGCCTGAATTGCTTCTCGAACAAATTTATGTGCATCATCTGATTTATCTGGTAAACAAATCATTCTAATCATTGTTGTTCTCAAGCCATTTAAGCGTAGATAACGAATATGCTCAGGGGAAACTCTGCGTAACATTGCAGGCGCATGAGTTGCAATGATAGCTTGAGCGTCATTATGCTGTGTCGTTTGTTTTAATGCTTCTATTACTCTCCCTAAATAATGAGGAGATAAACTATTTTCAGGTTCTTCTAACGCAATTAAGGTGAAGATAGGGGGGCGTAATTTTTCAATATCAAAAGAGTTATCTTCACTATTTCTAACAGAATGGTAAATTGACTGTGAGGTTAAAACTAATGATAGGTATAACATAGATTTTTGCCCATCACTTAAGCGAGAAAAATCGACAATCTCCTCATCATGACCAGGTGTAAATGAAACAGACATGTGGCGCAAGATATTTTCAATTTCAGAATGAGCAAAAGAAATTTTAGGCTCTTTAAAATAGCTTCCTTTATGAACAATTTCCCAAGTTTTTTTCAAAGCGTCACTTATAGCTTGAACAGATGTGTTATTTTCAAGACACGAGTTTATTTGTTCTGTTAGCGTTCGCACACTTTCTGACTCATTTTCCCAATTTACTGCCCGTAATAGTCGACCTAATAAAGCATTTGTATTATAGGCTATATGATCTGATGGGTTTCTTTGAGCAGGTAGATAATGTAGCTGGATAAGGCTTCTATCAGCTCTAGAAACTGATTTTGTTGTTTTTCCATCCTGAGTTAAAACATATTCAAATTTTTCTTCAATTTCTCCAATAAAATCCATTGTTGCTGTCAAACGAAAACGTACACGGGGCAAACCAGTTACCCCATCTAACCTCATATGACTAAAGAAAGGAGCTACTGTCGAATTATCGCCAGCATCTGCTGTTTCAGGAAAAATAAAATCAGCTTCAATACATAGCGTTCTTTGATCTGGGGGAGAAGATTCATTCTGAGGAATATGGAAATCAGTTCGCTTAACTCGACGCAAAGATGGATCAAAAGCAAATAATCTACATAGTGCTTGTAAAACAGCCGTCTTTCCTGAGCCATTTGGACCAATTAGGTAGGTGATTTCTTCTAATGTAAATTTTGTTGGCTTCTCACCAAAACTTTGGAAATTGGTAATTTTTATCGAATGTAGTTTCATATTGTCACCTTTATTTTTAAATATTTATTGATAGTTTATTCTAGATTTGTTTTAGTGCCAATCTACGTCACCTCCTTAATTTTTGAAGGCAAGTGTAGGTAGCTTTTTGGGGTTTCAGACGACCTCAAAAGCAGCCTGCACTTGGTTTCTGCAAATTGTGCTGCTTACTTTCCGCGCCGCTGCTGCATCAGCCAATCGCGGGCGGGTTCGAGCAAATAGGCGTAGTCAAACGAATACATATGCTCCGCGCCTTTGTGGGTGCTGTTTTCTGGAATCACCGTATTCGGCGTGAAGCGGATGAAGTTGATGCGTTTGCCTTGGGCGAGCATTTGTTGGACTTTCGCGTCTTGTTCCGCCTGTGGCAGTTTGGCGGAAAACTCGGTTTCGGCGTAGGCGACTTTGTTTTGTTGCAGCATTTCGCCGACTTGCGCCATGCCTGCCGATGCTTTTTGGTCGGCGGCGGAAACGGTGTAGATGAATTTCGCCCGCATTAATGGTTTCAACACGTTGATGTCCCATTGGCTGCCGACGAACATGGAAGCGGCGAAGAAATTCGGCTCGATGCTGTTGAGATAAAAGGAAATCATGCCGCCCATGGATTGGCCTGTGGTGTAAACGCGGTCAGGGTCGATCGGTTTTTTGGTCATCAGGCTTTTGACGAGGCGCAGGGTCATGCCGACTTCGTCTGAGGTTTGCCATTGGTCATTGACCGCCGTTTCGGTGTAGGACGGCACGAGGACGAAGGCGGGGTGTTTCGCCTGCGCTTCGTCGGTTGCCCAAATGATTCCGCCGTAGCCCTGCATCAGCGGGGCTTTCACGCCTTTGCCTGCGGTGCTGGCGTCGGCAATGAACATCACCAGCGGGTATTGGCGGCCGGGTTCGAGATTTTTCGGCGTGTACAGGTTGTACTGCATTTCTTTGCCCGTTTGCGGGTCTTTGAAGGTCAGCACTTCAAAACGCGGGGCGATTTGCTCGCGCAGGGCGAGCAGGCGGCCGTCGTAGGATTTGTCCGCGCCGCCGTATTGTTTGTCCCAAGCGGGATTTTGCGCGCTTTGGGCGGCGGGGCTGTTTTCAGCGGTGTTTTGCGTGGCGGTGCAGGCTGCCAGCAGCAGGCCGGCGGCGATGAAGGAGATGGTCTTTTTCATGGAAACTCCTTGAAAGATTGAGGGAAACGGTTAATTTGTTTTTACGCCCAAGCGGTTCAGCGCATCAATGGCGGGCTGAGAAACATGGTCGCCGCGTGCGACGGATTTCTGATACCAGCGCACGGCTTGGGTCATGTCTTTTTCTGTACCAACGCTGTTTTCGTAACAATAGCCCAACCAGTATTGCCCCGTGATGTCGCCCGCTTCGGCAGCCTGCGTGAAGTAGGCAAAGGCGGTTTGCGCATTTTTGGCGACGCCTTCGCCGTTCAGATACATCAAGCCCAGATAGCGCGGCGCTTTCATATGCCCTGCCTGCTGCGCCTGCTCAAAATAGCGTTTGGCGTGTCGGTAATCGTGCTTCTGATACAGGGCGATGCCTTCGTCCAGCAGGGCTTTCGCTTGCTCATCATGTTGCGGAACGGAGGAGCAGGCGGCAAGAAGGGCGGAGATGGTAAGCGCGGATAGTTTGGATTTCATGGGCGTTTCTTTAAAAGTGGGGGAAAGGGTAGTTTAGGAATATCATGCGGTTACAGCAAGTGGCAAGTGCAGGCTGCTTTCAGACGACCTCCAAAGCAGCCTGCACTCAGGTGTTTTGGATTGACTAACGCGAGCTATCTGCCAAATACTTTCCGCCAAGCATTCGGATTGATTTTAAACTTGGCTTTGAACTGCAAACGTAGGTTTGACGCGCTGCCGAAGCCGCTTTGTTCGGCGATGCGTTCTATCGGCAAATCCGTATTTTCCAACAAATCCTGTACCTGCCATAGCCGCTCTGTGGTGAGCCACTCACCAAAATTCATGCCTGTGGCTTGAGAAAAATGGCGGATAAAGGTTCGGCGGGAAACGGCTAATTTTTTTGCCAAATCGTCCAAGCGGTATGGGGTCGCAAGGTTTTGGCGCAGTTCGTCCAATAAGTGATTGATTTTGTCATCGGCGGTACGGTGTTCGACAGGTCGGTGGATAAACTGTGCTTGCCCGCCTTCGCGGTGTGGTGCCGCAACCAAGGTACGGGCAAGGTCGTTGGCAACGGTTGCACCGTGGATTTTGCGGATGAGGTACAGGCAGCAATCCAGCCCGCCTGCCGCACCTGCCGATGTTAAAAAGTTGCCGTCTTCCGCATATAGGCGGTTGGTATCCAGATGAATTTTAGGGAAACGGCGGACAAAGTCGTCTTCGGCAAGCCAGTGGGTGGCGGCGGTTCTGCCGTCTAAAAGTCCTGTGTAGGCAAGGGCGTAAGTGCCGTAACATAGGGCGGTGATATGCGCACCACGTTGTACTGCTTTCTGTAAATGTGCGCTCAACTCAGGTGTCGGGGCTTCTTCAATATTGCGCCAGCCTGCGATGACGATGATGTCGGCTTCTTCCGTCAAATCCAAGCCGCCGTGTACGGGAATGCTTGCGCCCAGTGCCGTGATGACGTCTTTGCTGTCATCGGAACAGATTTTCAGGTCAAAGAGCGGATGGTTCCGATAGGTCGTCTGAAAAACAGAAAAGGGAATATTGAAGACAAAATCATTCATGCCCGATTGAGCATATAGCACGATTTTGGGGGCAGTTTGATTTTGGCGAAACTCGTTACGCTCGTTTTCAGACGACATTTTGGCACTATCCTTGCGTTTGTTGGCAATATTGCCTATTTTAGCCGATACACCTGCTGCTTAAAATACGCTCCATGATTTTTTAAGGAGCAACATCATGAAATCCAAGCAATTTATTCTTGCCACTGTTTTAGGTGCGACAGCCTTTTCCGCTTGGGCAGACGATTCATACCAACATATCCGTAACGCTACCGCCAAAGTCGAATATGCGGGGTAGACGTTTTTGATTGACCCGTTTTTCGCCCCCAAGCATTCCATGAACGGCTTTGCCGGCACGTTCAATAACCAAGCCAAAATGCCGCTGGTCGGGCTACCGATGAGCGTGAATAAAATTTTGGACGGTGTGGATGCAGTTATCGTTACCCATACTCACGAAGACCATTGGGACGAAACTGCCGCACGTTCCATTCCGAAAAACCTGCCCGTATATGTGCAGCACCAATCCGACGCGGCAAAAATCCGCAGCCAAGGCTTTACTGATGTACGCGTGTTGAACGGCAGCACTGTCTTCAACGGCGTAACCATCAGCAAAACCGGCGGCGTACACGGTACAGAAGCCATGTATGCCAACCCGCAGCTAGCCGAAATCTTAGGTGATGCAATGGGTGTGGTATTCCAAAGCAGCGGACATAAAACCGCTTATATTATGGGTGATACTGTGTGGACGGCAGATGTAAACAAAGCATTGAATCGCTACAAACCCGATTATCTGATTATGAACACGGGCTACGCGCTGATTTCAGGCATTTCAGACGGCATTATTATGGGGACGGCTGATGTATTAAAAGCCAGCCAAGTCATGCCTAAAGCCAAAATCATCACCGTACACATGGATACCGTGAATCATACCGCCGTCAGCCGCGCCGATATGCGTAAATTTATACGCGGTCAACGCATTGAAAGCCGTGTGAACGTTCCGGAAGACGGAGAAATCGTGAAGCTGGATTGATAAACGGCTCATTATCCTAAAGCAGCCTGCACATTGTTTTTTTAAGTGCAGGCTACTTTTTGGGCTTTCAGACGACCTAAAACCATGTACTTATCCATGTTCGTTTTATAACGCCTTTAAGCCGCTTGATTTTTCATTTCACCAACAACCGTCCCTGTCTCGCCAAATTCAAAGTCGCAAGCAACAGCAACATCACCAAACCGGAGCCTGTGGTAGCGAGGAAATAGCCTAAAAACAGTAAACGCTGTTCGGCAATCAAATGGAAGCCGCAGCCTGTCATTGCCGCCAAACCGAACGAGAAACCCCAAAAGCTGGGGCTGAATCCTTTCTCCAGCATCCAAGGCAGAAGGCGCAACAGTAGCAGGAATTGCAGGCAGCCGTAGCCGATTAAGAGCAGCGCGAAGGCATCGATGTGTCCGCCCGATACGGCAAAATAAGCGCCGCAGCCGACAAAAGCGGGCGCAAGTTGAATGCCGACAATACCGCGCACAGGGGCGTTGACGGGTGTGCCGGTGCGCAAACGGCTCAATATGGCGGCTTCCAAGCTAAGCCATGAAAATAGCCCTGCGCCCAAAAACAGCCAAGCGTAATCCGACCAACCCAATGCCGCCATCGCGGTCGCGCTGACAAAATTGGTGGCAACGGTGGGCAGGTACACAATCGGCGTGGTGGCATCAAGGGTATGGACGCCGCGCCACAAGCCGCCTGCGCGGTACATGGCAAATGCCAACTGTCCCGACGTTCCCAGCAAAATCAACCCTTTTGCTAGTAGCGTTTGATAGGGTAAGGCTGCCAAACCTGCCAGCATCGTGGTAATCGGTACCTGTGCCGATGGAGACGTAGAGCGCGGTGCAGTCCTGCCGCCATTCCAGTTCGTCCATCAGGCTGCGCCGTGTTTCGTTGATGCTGTTGCCGTATCTGAGGCGGGCTATACAGCGTTCGCCGAAATCGTACCAACGGGCAAGGCGGTTGTACATGTTCATGTATTTGGCGTTGTCGCCCGTTACGCCATCGGAATCGAGGCACAACAAGATGCCGTCTTGTTCGGGCGGAAGCGGGTTTTGCAGGGCGGGTTTGAGCTTTTGGATGAGTTTGGCGGAAGGCATGGGGCTTCTCCTGTCGATGATTGAACTATGCGTATCTCGAGTCGGGATTCGGCAAAACCGTTAAAGCATTGGATTCATCTATCCAACTTATCCGGCGGGGTCGTCTGAAAGTTTGATTGGATGGGGAACAGGCGATTTTGGGTGGCTGCGCTGCCTGAAATAAAGGCCGTCTGAAATCGTGTTTCAAACGGCCTTTTGACATAGTCTAAGACAAGGATGGATTAGAACTTGCTTTTGATGTCGTCAATCAGGTTCTCGGCTTTTTCTTTTGCTTCGCTAACCAGATGTTCTGCTTCTTCTTTGCCTTTTTTCAATACGTCGCTTGCTTTTTCCTCAATGTCGGCGGCAACTTCTTTGACTTTGCCGATGCCTTGTTGGATCACGCCTTCTGTTTGGAGTTTGGGATCGTCTAAGAGTTCTCCGGCTTTCTCTTTTACATTACCGCTGATTTGGTCTAATTTACCGCTCATGGCTTATTTCCTTGATGTTTATGTTGATCGAGAACCCACTATAATCTAATTGATGACTTGTTGCAACTTGGAGGTCGTCTGAAAACCTGCTTCAATAAAATGAAAACCGTTTTTTCAGACGACCTAAATCATTTGCCCTTATCGTTAATCAAACTGTTTTTCTGCAAATAATCCCGCGCTACGTCCGCCGGTTTTTCTCCGCCTACTTTCACGCGGTAGTTCATTTCAGTCATTTCGGCTTCGCTGATTTTGCCTGCCAGCTTGTTCAATGCGTTCACGATGTCGGGATGCTGTTCGGCAAACTCGGTTTTCATTAGCGGCGCGCCTTGGTAGGAGGGGAAAAGGGCGATGTCGTCTGAAAGGACGGCGAGGCGGTATTGTTTGAGGTCGCTGTCGGTGGAATAGGCTTCAACGAGGTCGATTTTGCCGTTTAGCAGGGCGGTGTAGCGCAGGGCGGGTTCGAGCGTCGAGAGGCGGCTAAACTGTATGCCGTGTTGTTGCAGGCCTTTGTAGCCGTCGGCGCGGTCGGTAAATTCGAGAGTAAAGCCGGCGCGGATTTGGTTTTGCACGCGTTTGAGATCGGAGATTTTGTGCAGGTTGTGCGCGGCGGCGTAGTCTTGGCTGACGGCGAGGGCGTAGGTGTTTTGGTATGCCATCGGCGGCAGAAAGGTCAGCCGGTGTTGTCGGGCGAGCAGGTCTTTGGCGGTTTGGTAGGTCTGTTCGGGTGAAAGGCGGCGGTTTTGCTGTTCGGCAGGGATTTTGACCAGACTTTCGAGGACGGTGCCGGTAAATTCGGGGTAGATGTCGATTTCGCCGCTGTTTAAGGCGTTGAACAGGAATGAAGTTTTGCCGAAATTGGGTTTGAGCGCCACCTGCGCGCGCGGATTATTTTCTTCAATCAACTGTTTGTACATATTGATGAGGATGTCGGGTTCGCTGCCGAGCTTGCCTGCGATGGTGATTTTTTGTGCGGATGGGTTCGTTTGAAAAATCGGTGCCAAACCAATGGCGATAAGGATGGCAAGCAGGGCGGTGGTAATCGGCATTTTATGTTTCGACTTTTGCAGTATGCCGATGCCGCCGCTGACCAGTACGGCGAGCAGGGCGGATAGCAGCGCGCCGGTAAACGTCATCGCCATGTTGTTGCGGTCGATGCCGAGTAAAATCAGGTTGCCCAAGCCGCCCGCGCCGATAAGCGCGGCGAGTGTTGCCGTGCCGATAATCAATACGGACGCGGTGCGGATGCCGGAAATCATGGCGGGCAGCGCCATCGGCAATTCAATACGCCACAACGCCTGCCAACGGGACAAGCCGAACGCGGTGTGCGCTTCTTTGATGGCGGGATCTATTTGGCTCAAACCGAGATAGGTGTTCTGAAAAATCGGCAACAAGGCATAGAGCGTCAGCGCAATCAAAACCGGCGGCGAACCGATGCCGACAAAGGGAATCAGCAAACCAAGCAGCGCGAGGGACGGAATGGTTTGCAGGATATTGGTTACCTGCAAAACGCCTTCCGCCCAACGCCGTTTGTCTGCCAGCCATACGGCGAGCGGCACGGCAAGCGCGACGGCGCAAAGCAGGGCAATCAGGGAAAGGCGGAGGTGTTCAAGCGTCGCCTGCCACAGTTCGGCTGGCGGGACGGGAAGAAAATCAGGCATAAAGAATTGTCGGAATTGAAAATATTTCCGACAGTATAGCGTAAGGGGCAAAGAAGATAAAAAGGTCGTCTGAAAATCCGTTTTCAGACGACTTTTGCTTATGGGGAATGCCTTACATCACATCCAACACATCAATGCCCAGCAAACCCAAGCCTTGTCTCAGCGTGTCGCCGGTGAGCTTCGCCAGTTGCAGGCGGCTGTTGCGGGTTGCACCTTCGGCTTTGAGTATCGGGCAGGCTTCGTAGAAGCGGCTGAACAGGGTGGCGGTTTGGTAGAGGTAGGCAGCGAGGTAGTGCGGATATGCCGTGTCCGCCACGCTTTGCAGCACATCTTCAAATTTCAGAAGCTCGGCGGCAAGCTGTTTTTCCAGCGGTTCGGTCAAAATGGTTGGCGCGGTTGCATCCCATTCGCCGGCTTTGCGGAACACGCTTTGCACGCGGGTGTAGGCGTATTGCAGGTAGGGGGCGGTGTTGCCTTCAAACGAGAGCATGGCGTCCCAGTCGAACACATAATCGCTGGTGCGGTTTTTGCTCAAGTCGGCGTATTTGACCGCGCCGATGCCGACGGTTTTGCCGATTTTTGCGGCTTCGTCCGCGCCCAATTCGGGATTTTTTTCTTTCACCAAAGCAGTGGCGCGCTCGACGGCTTCGGTCAGCAGGTCAACCAATTTTACGGTGTCGCCGCTGCGCGTTTTGAACGGTTTGCCGTCTTTGCCCATCATGGTGCCGAAGCCGATAAACTCGGCTTTTGCATCTTCAGGCAGATAGCCTGCTTTGCGGGAAGTGGTGAAAAGTTGTTCGAAGTGCAGGGCTTGGCGGTGGTCGACGACGTACAGCAGGCGGTCGGCTTTCAGACGGCCTATGCGGTAGCGCAGGCATGCCAAATCGGTGGAGGCGTAGAGGAAGCCGCCGCCTTGTTTTTGCACGATAAATGCGGCGGGTTCGCCTTCTTTGTTTTTGAACTCGTCCAAGAACACAACTTTCGCGCCGTCGTCTTCGACCGCCAGACCTTTTTGAACCAAATCATCGACCACGGGCTGCAGATCGTCGTTGTACTTCGATTCGCCCGCCACATCTTCGGGGCGCAGCTTCAAGCCCAGCGTGTCGTAAACGGCTTGGGCGTGCGAGAGCGAAATATCGACAAACTGTTTCCACAACGCCAACACGGTTTCATCGCCGCCTTGCAGCTTCACAACGTATTCACGCGCGGTGTCGGCAAAGGCGGGGTCTTCGTCAAAGCGCACTTTGGCGGCTCGGTAAAACTGCTCCAAATCCGCCAGTTCAAACGCGGCATTGTCTTTTTGCTGCTCGACCAAATAGGCGACCAACATGCCGAACTGCGTACCCCAGTCGCCGACGTGGTTTTGGCGGATGACGGTGTTGCCCATAAATTCCAACACGCGCGAAATGCTGTCGCCGATGATGCTGGAACGCAGATGGCCGACGTGCATTTCCTTTGCCAGATTGGGCGAGGAATAGTCGATGACGACGGTTTGCGGTTTGTCGGTTTTTGCTATGCCGAAACGCGCGTCGTTCAAGGCTGTCTGAATGTTTTGGGCGAGAAATTCGGGGCGCAGGCGCAGGTTGATAAAGCCGGGGCCAGCGACTTCCGCGCTTTCAATCACGGCGTTGCCCGCCAATGCTTCGGCCACCTTTTGCGCCAACTCGCGCGGATTTTGTTTGGCTTTTTTCGCCGCACCCATCACGCCGTTGATTTGGAAATCGCCGTGTTCGGCGTTTTTAGTCGGCTGCAAGACAACGGGGCTGTCGGTGATGCCTGCGACGGCAAAGGCGGCGGCGGCTTCGCGTTCGACGGTTTGATGTAGGTTCATGAAGTTCGGTCTCTCGGTTAAATTTAAATAGGCGGTATTTTAAAAGAATTTGGGGTGTTGAAACAGGGCTAAGGTGAAAGGTCGTCTGAAAACCTTAGATTCGGGTTTTCAGACGACCTTTTATATGAAGTTGGTTCTGCTCGGCTTTGATGGTTGCGAAGCCATTATTTTGTTTCTTTGGAGGCGTTTTTGCGGGCTGCTTTGCTGTTTTCGAGTTTTGTTTGTTTTTGAGTCTTGCGGCCGTTTACTGCATCCAACCATGCCTTGCGTTCGGCATTCATCTTCGCTGAAACTTCTTCCACCATCGTCTCCGGCGGCATGGCAGCAGCTGCTTTCGCTTGTTGCTGGTATTTCTGCCAGTAATCGCAGCCAAACCATCCGCCGGCGGCAAGCAGGGCAATGATAGGGATAAGCAGCAAGAGTTTGGAGAAGGCTTTTTTATACGGCTCAGGTTCAGTGTCGAAAAAGTCGAATTCATCGACGCAATCAAGGGAGAAGCAGATATTTTCGGCTTCGTCGCGTCCGCGTCTGCCTTTGACGATGTCAAACGATACGCGCTGACCTTCGGCAGGCGGGCGCGTCAGTGTAGTAAAGGCGGAAAGTGGGGCGAATACTTCAGTTCCCATGCTTTCTTCGCGGATAGCCCCAAATTGGCGGTTGTCATTCCAGCGTGTAATCGTACCGTAATAGCGCATAGTTTTATGTAATTTGAATAGTTGTTGTTTGGGTTGTATTTTAAACGAAATCTGTAAAGGAGCAAGGGGGAGCTGTTGATATTTAAATGTAAATTCTGCGGCGTTGGGGATGGTCGGTTTCAGACGACCTTACTGTTTAAACAAAAAAAGGAAACGTATCGTTTCCCTTTTCTGTTAGTCAATCACATAACCTTCTTTGTCCCAGTTGGTTTTTTTCATCACTTGGTCGTTGGCGTAAACCGTCTCGGATTTTTTAGAACCGTCGTCATACCATTCTAAAACAACGCCGTTTCGTTTGCCGTTGGTAATGGTAATTTCAGAAAGGGCGCGGCCGTTTTCGTCCCAACTCGTGATTTCGGTCGGCTTGTCGTTGACCATGGTCATTTCGGTTTTCGGTGTGCCGTTGGGATACCATTGCTTCCAGTAGCCGTTTGCCTTGTCGTGTTTGAACTGGATTTCGCTTTCTTTCGTGCCGTTGCGGTAATAGCGCGAGCCGACGCCTTCGCTCAAGCCGTTCAGGTAAGGCATGACTGCTGATTTTTTACCGTTGGGATACCAGTTGGTCCATTCGCCGTTCGGTTTGCCGTTGCGGTAGCTGCCGACCATTTTCTTTTGTCCGTTGAAATGCCAGAGTGTCAAAGTACCGTTGTTGAGGACGGGAACGAAGGTTTTGATCTGCGCCGCCGGTATTTCATACGGGTCGGAATATTTTTTCATGGACGGATAGTAAAAGTCCTGCACTTGCGCTACGCCGGATTCGACGGTGTATTGGCGGACGTAAGCTACCGATGACATTGTGGCGGTAATTTTGCCGTTTTGATTGAAATAAACGGAGTGGGTTTGTGCCGAAGCTTGAAGCGACGCGCCAAGCAGGATGCAGGCGGTCAGGCTGTTTGTCCAAAAGTGGTTCATTGTCTGATTGTTCCGATGTGGCGGAGATGTAAATGATAGACCTTAGGTTTGGTTGTTAAGTCGATAATATTTGAATAAAGAATATTTCGGCTGTTATTCGTCATTATAATCCATCAGGTCATGCGGGTTAAATATAATATTTTTATGAATGCTTATTAAAATACAGACAACAAATATAGAAAATGGTTCCGATTGGAATATTGAATTTGTGTGCAGGGAGGTCGTCTGAAAACAGATAAAACGGATATGTTCAACGTTAATGACTATTATTTGGTGTTGAACGTAATGATGAAAATACGGCCGAAACCTATATGCAGAAGGTTTCGGCCGTATAAAAATCAGCAATCGATTATTCCAATCCCAGCAATTGTTCGCGGGTCAGCAAGAATACAAATCCGTCGCCGCCGCTGGTTTCCAGCCAAGTAAACGGCAATTCGGGATAGGCGGCTTCCAATACGCCGCGGTTGTGTCCAATTTCGACCAACAGTACGCCTTTGGGATTCAGGTATTTGGCGGCGTGCAGTAGGATTTGACGGGTGGCGTCCAAACCATCTTCTCCGCTGCCCAAGGCGAGTTCGGGTTCGTGCAGGTATTCGTCGGGCAACATATCGACCGATTCGGCATCGACATAAGGCGGGTTGGAAACAATCAGGTCGTATGTACCTTCCAATCCTTCGAACAAATCGGTATGAATTAGGTTGATACGGTCTTCCAAGCCATAGTCTTCGATGTTGATGGCGGCCACTTCCAGCGCATCCAAACTCAAATCGACGGCGTCGATTTCAGCGGCAGGGTAGTGGTCTGCCATTTGGACGGCGAGGCAGCCGCTGCCGGTACACAAGTCCAATGCGCGGTGAACCAATTCGGGATGCTCTATCCAAGGGGTAAGGTTGTCGCCGAGCAGTTCGTAAATAAACGAACGCGGTACGATGACGCGTTCGTCAACATAAAAATCGAAATCGCCTTGCCATGCTTGATGGGTGAGGTAGGCGGCGGGGATGTGTTCGACTGCGCGGCGTTCCAGCACTGCCAATACTTCTTCTTTCTCGCTTTGCAGCAGCTTGGCGTCGAGGTAAGGCTCCAACGTGTCCAGCGGCAGGTTGAGGGTATGCAGGATCAGGTAGGCGGCTTCGTCGTGTGCGTTGTCCGAGCCATGCCCGAAAAACAAACCGGCATCGTTGAAACGGCTGACGGCGAAACGCAGGATGTCGCGGACGGTGGTCAATTCTTGGGCTGCTTGGGTAAACATATCGCACTTTCAATTAATGTAAATTAATGTTTGCATTATAACAGCAAGGTCGTCTGAAAACGGGGTTTACTTGAATATAACGTTTTCAGACGACCTCGATAAGCATAGTTAAATCTCAATCCACTCCGCGGGCGCGGTTTTCATGGAATTGCGCCTGCCAGTCGGCAAATTTTCCTTGCTCGATGGCTTCGCGCATTTCCGCCATGATGACTTGGTAGAAATGTAGGTTATGGATGGTGTTGAGTTGCGCGCCCAAGATTTCGCCGGTGCGGTGCAGGTGGTGCAGGTAGGCGCGGCTGAAGTTTTGGCAGGCGTAGCAGGTGCAGCTTTCGTCTATCGGACGCTTGTCGAGCTTGTGTTTGGCGTTTTTGATTTTCAAATCGCCGAAACGGGTGAACAGCCAGCCGTTGCGTGCATTGCGGGTCGGCATGACGCAGTCGAACATGTCCACGCCGTGTGCCACGCCGTACACCAAGTCTTCCGGTGTGCCGACGCCCATCAGGTAATGCGGTTTGTGTTCGGGCAACATCGGTCCGACGGCGCGCAGCATGCGGTACATTTCGGGTTTGGGTTCGCCGACAGACAGCCCGCCAATGGCAAGGCCGGGGAAGTCGAATTGTTCCAAGCCGCGCAGCGATTCTTCGCGCAAATCCTCATACATCGCGCCTTGCACGATGCCGAACAGGGCATTCGGGTTCTTCAAATCTTCAAAGGCTTTTTTGCTGCGTTCTGCCCAACGCAGGCTCATTTGCAGGGATTTTTGCGCCTGTTCGTGCGTTGCTTCGCCCGGTGTGCATTCGTCCAACTGCATCACAATGTCGGAGTTGAGTACGGTTTGGATTTTCATGGAGATTTCGGGCGAGAGGAAGAGTCTGTTGCCGTTAATCGGGCTTTGGAAGGTGCAACCTTCTTCGGTAAGTTTGCACATATCGGAGAGCGAGAAAACCTGAAAACCGCCCGAGTCGGTCAAGATGGGTTTGTTCCAGCCGATAAATTCGTGCAGACCGCCGAATTGTTCGATAACTTCCAAACCTGGGCGCAGCCACAAATGATAAGTGTTGCCCAAAATAATTTGTGCCTTGATGTCGTGCAGGTTTTGCGGATTCATCGCCTTAACCGAGCCGTAAGTGCCGACCGGCATAAATACGGGCGTTTCGATTTTGCCGTGGTTCAGTTCCAGCGTGCCACGTCGGGCATGACCGTCTTTTTTGTGTAAGGTAAACTTGAGCATAGGTTGTATCTATAATGTCGAAAACGGCGTGCGAAGCCGCCGTGCAGTCAAACGATTGAGGTAAAAAACGGGATTATAAAGGATTTTCATCGCAATAGCGGGGTTTGAATATTTCAGACGACCTTATTCGTCTCGAGATGTTCACTGTTGAAAATGTTTCAAAAAAATCACAATGTTCCGACAATGTCGTCTGAAACATTGTTTTCATGCTTGCCATCGCATCAAAGTATCGTCTATAATCCGAACCCTATTAAACAGGCACGTAGCTCAGTTGGTTAGAGCACCACCTTGACATGGTGGGGGTCGTTGGTTCGAATCCAATCGTGCCTACCAAATTTCCCAAACGGCATTTATGCCGTTATTTTTTAATGTTTTGGAGCTTTTTGATGTTGAACATTACCTTGCCGGACGGTTCAGTCCGCCAATACGAATCGCCCGTTACCGTGGCACAGATTGCCGCGTCTATCGGAGCAGGTTTGGCAAAGGCGACGGTGGCGGGTAAGGTAAACGGCAAATTGGTCGATGCGTGCGATCCGATTACCGAAGATTCAACCGTCCAAATCATTACCCCGAAAGATCAAGAAGGCGTCGAAATCATCCGCCACTCTTGTGCCCACCTTGTTGGTCATGCGGTCAAGCAACTTTATCCCAACGCAAAAATGGTTATCGGCCCCGTGATTGAAGAGGGCTTTTATTACGATATCGCAACGGAAAAACCATTTACACCCGAAGATGTTGCCGCTATCGAAGCGCGCATGAAAGAATTGATTGCACAAGATTATGATGTAATCAAAATCATGACCCCGCGTGCCGAAACCATCAAAATTTTCCAAGATCGCGGCGAAGAATACAAACTGCGCCTGATTGACGATATGCCTGAAGTTGAAGCAATGGGTATGTATCATCATCAGGAATATGTCGATATGTGCCGCGGTCCGCACGTTCCGAATACCCGTTTCCTGAAAAACTTCAAGTTGACCAAACTGGCAGGCGCATACTGGCGCGGCGACAGCAATAATGAAATGCTGCAACGTATTTACGGTACGGCTTGGGCGACAAAAGACGAATTAAAAGCCTATATCCAGCGTATCGAAGAAGCGGAAAAACGCGACCACCGCAAATTGGGCAAACAACTGGATTTGTTCCACTTGCAAGACGAAGCGCCGGGTATGGTGTTTTGGCATCCCAAAGGTTGGGCGTTGTGGCAGACTATCGAGCAGCATATGCGTAAAGAGCTGAATGCCGCCGGTTATAAAGAAGTCAAAACCCCCCAAATCATGGATAAAACCTTTTGGGAAAAATCCGGTCATTGGGATAACTACAAAGACAATATGTTCGTAACCAGCTCGGAAAAGCGCGAATACGCGGTTAAACCGATGAACTGCCCGGGACATGTCCAGATTTTCAATAACGGCTTGCGCTCGTACCGTGATTTGCCGATGCGTTTGGCAGAATTTGGTTCTTGCCATCGTAACGAGCCGAGTGGCGCACTGCATGGACTGATGCGTGTCCGCGGTTTTGTACAAGACGATGCGCATATTTTCTGTACCGAAGATCAAATTGTCAGCGAAGCGCGGGCATTCAATGAATTGCTGGTTCGTATTTACAGGCAATTCGGTTTCCATGATGTGTCCGTCAAACTTTCACTGCGTCCTGAGAAGCGCGCCGGTTCAGACGACGTGTGGGATAAGGCAGAACAAGGTTTGCGCGAAGCATTGACTGCTTGTGGCGTGGAATGGGATGAGTTGCCGGGTGAGGGTGCGTTCTACGGACCTAAAATCGAATATCATGTTAAGGACGCATTGGGACGTTCTTGGCAGTGTGGTACGCTGCAACTGGACTTTGTATTGCCGGAACGTTTAGATGCAGAATATGTAACCGAAAACAATGATCGTGCCCGTCCAGTAATGTTGCACCGCGCCATCTTGGGTTCTTTAGAGCGCTTTATCGGTATTTTGATTGAAAACCATGCAGGTTCATTCCCATTATGGCTTGCGCCGGTTCAAATGGTGATTATGAACATTACCGAAAATCAAGCAGATTACTGCCGTGAAGTGGCTGCCAAATTGCAAGCCGCAGGCTTCCGTGTGGAGCTGGATTTGCGTAACGAAAAAATCGGCTACAAAATCCGTGATAACAGCCAATACCGCTTCCCTTATCAAATCGTTGTCGGCGATAAAGAGAAGCAGGAAAACAAAGTGGCCGTGCGCCGCAAAGCAGAAGACTTGGGTTCTTTGGATTTGGATGATTTCATTGCACAATTGCAGCAAGAAATCGCGGACGCCCTCGTCAACCATTAATTTTTATAGGAGTATTCATCATCGCTCAAGAACGCGAAGCACGAATCAATGGCGAAATTACCGCCAAAGAAGTGCGTTTAATCAGTGAGTCAGGCGAACAGCTTGGTGTCGTATCGGTTCGTGAAGCTTTGGCTATGGCCGAAGAGCAGGATGTGGATTTGGTAGAGATTTCTCCTACTGCCAAACCGCCTGTATGCAAACTGATGGATTACGGTAAATATAAATACCAACAAGCCAAGAAACGCGACGAAGCCAAGAAAAACCAGAAGCAGGTACAAATTAAGGAAATCAAATTCCGTCCGGGTACCGATGAAGGCGATTATCAAATCAAAATGCGCAACATCAACCGCTTCTTGTTAGATGGCGACAAAGTCAAAGTAACACTCCGTTTCCGCGGGCGTGAAATGGCTCACCAGCAACTCGGGGCGCAACTTTTAGAGCGCGTAAAAGAGGATTTGGCGGAAGTGGCCCAAATCGAATCCTTCCCTAAAATGGAAGGTCGTCAAATGGTGATGATGATTGCACCGAAGAAAAAATAAAGTTATAATTCTCAGCTTACTCCGATTGCCGCTTCGGAGTAAGCTTTTGATTAGCGGCAAAAACCGTGGCATTTTGGGTTCAAGTGTTTGAAACCAATGTTTTAAAACCCCCTGATGCCTTATCTAATAACGAATGGAGTTTTCCCATGCCTAAAATGAAAACCAAGTCTAGCGCGAAAAAACGCTTCAAAGTACTGGGTAACGGCGGTGTAAAACGCGCTCATGCGTTCAAACGCCACATCTTGACTAAAAAGACCACTAAAAACAAACGCCAACTGCGCGGTACCTCTATGGTGAACGATCGCGATTTGGCTTCTGTTGCTAAAATGTTACCCTACGCTTAAGGAGTTTAGAATATGCCACGCGTAAAACGCGGTGTAACCGCTCGTGCCCGTCACCAAAAAATCTTCGCGTTAGCCAAAGGCTACCGCGGTCGTCGTAAAAACGTATACCGCGTTGCCAAGCAAGCGGTAATGAAAGCCGGTCAATACGCATACCGTGACCGTCGTCAACGCAAACGCCAATTCCGTCAATTGTGGATTGTTCGTATCAATGCAGGTGCCCGTGAAAATGGTCTCTCTTACAGCAAGTTCATGAACGGTCTGAAACGCGCCTCTATCGAAATCGACCGAAAAGTATTGGCTGATCTGGCTGTATTTGATAAAGCCGCTTTTGCACAATTGGTTGAGAAAGCTAAAGCTGCTTTGGCTGCTTAATCCAAAAAATTTAAAAAGGAAGCTACGGCTTCCTTTTTTCTTTGTTTGAAGAAAGTCTATGTGATTGATTTTCTTTCTTTAAAGTCTATTTTTTTGAATTGATTTGCGCTAAAATACGCCGATTCTATCAAACGGATTGGCCGTAAACGATAAAAGGTCGTCTGAAAAGTTTGGCAACACCAAACCATACAGGCGACCTCATTGTTTCAGACGACCCATCATCAACCGACAGACGATAAAACCACTATGGAAAATGTAAACCGTATCGTTGCAGAAGGCATTGCCGCAGTAGAAGCCGCGCAAGACTTCAACGCTCTAGAACAAATCAAAGCCCGTTATCTTGGTAAAACCGGCGAGTTAACCGGACTTCTGAAAACCTTAGGTCAAATGTCGCCTGAGGAGCGCAAAACCATAGGCGCGCATATCAATGAATGCAAAAACCAGTTTCAGACGGCCTTTAACAATAAACGTGATGCCCTCAACGAAGCTAAGCTGCAAGCCCAACTTGCCGCCGAAGCACTTGATATTACCCTGCCTGGACGCGCGCAGGAAAATGGCGGTCTGCATCCTGTAACCCTGACCTTGCAGCGCGTGGTCGAACTCTTTCACAGCATGGGTTTTGAAGTGGCAGACGGCCCGGAAATCGAAGATGATTTCCACAACTTCCAAGCCCTAAATATCCCCGCAAATCACCCGGCCCGCGCCATGCAGGATACGTTTTACGTTGAAAACGGCGATGTTTTGCGTACGCACACTTCCCCGATTCAAATCCGCTATATGCTCGATAAGAAAGAGCCGCCCATCCGCATTATCGCCCCCGGTCGCGTTTACCGTGTGGACAGTGATGCAACGCACTCACCCATGTTCCACCAAGCTGAAGGTTTGTGGGTAGAAGAGGGCGTAACTTTTGCCGATTTGAAAGCCGTGTTCACCGATTTTATCCGCCGCTTTTTCGAACGTGATGATTTGCAAGTACGTTTCCGTCCGTCTTTCTTCCCGTTCACCGAACCGTCCGCCGAAATCGACATCATGGGCGAAAACGGCAAATGGCTAGAAGTCGGCGGCTGCGGTATGGTGCATCCCAACGTGTTGAAAAACGTGAATATCGACCCTGAAAAATACACCGGTTTCGCCTTCGGCATCGGCCTCGACCGTTTTGCTATGTTGCGTTACAACGTGAACGATTTGCGGCTGTTTTTTGATAACGATTTGAACTTTTTGAAACAGTTTGCGAAATGATTGTGCAGGCTGCTTGAATGGAAAAGCAGCCTGCACCGCAGAAAGCTGAATCATGAAACGCTATGTTACCCCATTCGTTTGCTATGCGTTTGCTGTTGCACTGTGGTTGCTGTCTATCTATTGCGAAAACCGCTCTTTGGCGTTGGCCGATTTGAAAACCCTGACCGGCGACGATGTGGAAGGTGCAATAAGGTGGTCGAATTACGGATTTACCGCATTTACTGTGTCCTGTTTTGTCACCGCGATCGGTAGTTGGTTGATGCCGTGGTTTAAAAGCTGGGAACGTGTGGCGTTTACAGTAAGTGTTACTTTAGGCTATACCTTGCTGGCATGGTTTGTAACAATATTATTGATTTGATTGCATAAGGTGTGAAAAGGCTACCTGAAAGCAACAGCTTCAATAAAGTGAAAAAGCAGACTACACGCCAACATAAACAGGTCGTCTGAAAACAAAATCTGATAAAAAGTTAATTAGTTGATTGAGAACATAACATGCAATTCTCCTACTCATGGCTGAAAACTCAAGCCGATACCGAACTTTCCGCCGATAAGCTGGAACATCTGTTAACCATGTCCGGCTTGGAAGTGGAAGAAGCCGAGACTGCCGCGCCTGCGTTTACGGGCGTGGTGATTGCCGAAGTGAAATCCGTTGAAAAACATCCAGATGCCGACCGTTTGAACGTTACCCAAGTCGATGCGGGTACGGGCGAGTTAGTGCAGATTGTGTGTGGTGCGCCGAATGTGAAAGCGGGCATCAAAGTGCCGTGTTCGCTACCGGGTGCGGTGTTGCTGGGCAATTTCAAAATCAAGCCGACCAAGATGCGCGGCGTGGTGTCGAACGGGATGTTGTGTTCCACCGATGAACTCGGTCTGCCTGACGACGGTGTGAACGGCTTGCACATTCTGCCGCAAGATGCTCCTGTCGGCGCAAACATCCGTGAATATTTGGATTTGGACGATACAGTATTCATACTGAAAATCACACCGAACCGTACCGACTGCCTGAGCATCAAAGGCATTGCGCGCGAAGTGTCCGCGCTGACGGGTTGCGCGTTTAAGCAGCCTGCAATCCATGCCGCGCCAATCACGGGCAGCCGCAAACAGCCCGTGCAGATTGATGCGCCTGCCGATTGCGGCCGCTTTATCAGCCGCGTGATTGAAAACGTGAACACGCGCGCTGCTACGCCGGATTGGATGAGGCAGCATTTGGAGCGCAGCGGTATCCGCAGCCTTTCCGCGCTGGTGGACATTGGCAATTATGTGATGCTGGAAATCGGTCAGCCGATGCATGTTTTCGATGCTGACAAACTTTCAGGTAGCCTGCACATCCGCCGTGCGAGCGAAGGTGAAACGCTGGAATGCCTGAACGAGAAAACCGTCTCTCTGTCTGAAAACACGCTGGTAGTGGCCGACGAAAAAGGCGCGTTGAGTTTGGCAGGGCTGATGGGCGGCGCAGCGAGCGCGGTTTCAGACGACACGCAAAATATTGTGCTGGAAGCGGCTTGGTTTGCGCCTGAAATCATTGCCGGCAAATCGCGCCAGTACGGTTTTGGCTCGGATTCGTCGTTCCGCTTTGAGCGCGGCGTGGATTACCGTTTGCAGGCTGATGCCATCGAACGCGCTACCGAATTGGTTTTGCAAATCTGCGGCGGTGCGGCGGGCGAAATGGTGGAAGCGCAGGGCGAATTGCCTGAAGCGCAGCAGGTTGAATTGCGTTTGGGTCGTCTGAAAACCGTGTTGGGTGTGGACATTCCTGCCGAACAGGTGGAAACCATTTTGCAGCACTTGGGTCTGCAACCTGAAAAAACGGCGGAAGGCTTCCGCGTTACCGCGCCGAGTTTCCGTTTCGACATCGAAATCGAAGCCGATTTGATTGAAGAAATCGGCCGCGTTTACGGCTATGAAAATATCCCTGACGATTACACGTCAGGTCGTCTGAAAATGCTGGCGCTGCCCGAAACCCGCCGTCCGCGATTTGCCGTTTATAACGAAATGGCGGTGTGCGGCTACCGCGAAGTGGTCAGCTACGCCTTCGTTGACGAACAGTGGGAACACGACTTTGCCGCAAACGACAACCCCATCCGCCTGCAAAACCCGCTGGCGGCGCAGTATGCCGTGATGCGTTCCACGCTCATCGGCGGCTTGGTGGAAATTCTGCAAAACAACCTGAACCGCAAGCAAAACCGCGTGCGTGTGTTTGAAATCGCCCGCGTGTTCAGCAAAGGTTCAGACGGCCTGTTTGTGCAAAACGAACGTATCGGCGGCCTGTGGTACGGCGCGGCTATGCCCGAACAATGGGGCAAGAAAACGCGCAACGCGGATTTTTACGACATCAAAGCAGATGTGGAAAATCTGTTGAAAAATAAAGCAGTTGAGTTCGTCAAAACCGAACATCCCGCCCTGCATCCCGGCCGCGCCGCCAATATCGTTTCAGACGGCCAAGTCATCGGTTTTGTCGGCGAATTACATCCGAAATGGCTGCAAAAATACGACTTGCCGCAAGCGCCGCTGGTATTTGAAATCGACATGTCAGCCGTGTTGGAACGGGAAAAAACGCGCTATCAGGCAGTATCAAAATTCCAGCCGGTGCGCAGGGATTTGGCGTTTGTGATGCCTGAAACCATGACCCATGATGATTTGTTGGCCGCCTTGAAAGGCGCGGCAAACAAGTTGGTACAGGAAATCAGCGTGTTTGACGTGTATCGCGGTACGGGCCTGCCTGAAGGGATGAAGAGCATGGCGGTCAAAGTGATTTTGCAGGATATGGAAAACACGCTGACGGATGAAACAGTCGAGCCGGTTATCGGAAAACTGATTGACGCGGCAACTGCTGCGGGAGCGCAACTTCGCAGTTAAAAAATAAATATTCGCTTGAATTTTAAATAGAAATTGGTAATAATCTGCACCTGTTACAACAGAAGGTAATAATATGACATTAACTAAAGCCGAATTGGCCGATATTTTGGTAGATAAAGTCAGCAATGTAACCAAAAACGATGCCAAAGAAATCGTCGAACTCTTTTTTGAAGAAATCCGCAGCACTTTGGCGCGCGGCGAAGAAATCAAAATTTCCGGTTTCGGTAATTTTCAGTTGCGCGACAAACCGCAACGTCCCGGCCGTAATCCGAAAACCGGCGAAGAAGTACCGATTACCGCCCGCCGCGTAGTAACTTTCCATGCCAGCCAAAAACTCAAAGGCATGGTGGAGCATTACTATGACAAACAACGCTAATCCCGTTATTCCTGCAAAACGTTATTTTTCGCTGGACGAAATGTGCGAACTGGTGCAAATCAGCCCGTCACAATTTGCCCAGTGGCAACATGAGAACGGTATTGTTGTCGGTTACGGCGGCGATCGTTACACCCGTTCCGATGTGGTGAAACTGTTGAAGCTGAAAGATACATTTGCGCCTTATGTCGACAGCTTCAGCCGTGATTCTTTGGATGCAAACGGTAATCCCGCTGCAAAGGCGGAAGAAGTCAAGGATAGCCTGAATCAAATTTTGGCAGATTTGGAAGCGTATCAATAATCACCATTTGGTATTTTTGCTATAAATAGAAACCGACCTGCGAAAGGTCGGTTTTTTTATTGATGATGAAAAGTTTAACAATATAGTGGATTAAATTTAAATCAGGACAAGGCGACGAAGCCGCAGACAGTACAAATAGTACGGCAAGGCGAGGCAACGCCGTACTGGTTTAAATTTAATCCACTATACAATTTTATGCCAATTTCTAGGCTGCAGGAAACGTAGGTACTACGGAGCCGATTGCGGCTTCAAAAAATTGTTTGTCCAGAGTTTAGATCTGGCAATATTGAAGTTGTCGGGTGAGTTAGAAGATAGGGCGATTAACTTGTTGAAGTTACGTTTTCAGACGACCTCCTGAGACCAAACTCAATCCGCCACATCAATACACAAATATTTCAATTCCAAATATTCGTCCGCACCGTATTTGCTGCCTTCGCGTCCCAGCCCGCTGCGTTTCACGCCGCCGAACGGTGCTACTTCATTGCTGATTAAGCCGGTATTGATGCCGACCATGCCGTATTCCAGGGCTTCGCCGACGCGCCACTGGCGGGCGGTGTCGGAGGTAAAGAGGTAGGCCGCCAAACCGTATTCCGTATCGTTGGCGGCCGCGATGACTTCGGCTTCGGTTTCAAAGCGGAACACGGGACACAAAGGTCCGAAGGTTTCTTCGCGCGCCACCGCCATTTGCGCCGTTACGCCGCTTAAGACAGTCGGTTCGAAAAACGTTCCGCCCAACGCGCTGCGTTTGCCGCCGGTCAGGCAGCTTGCGCCTTTGGAGAGCGCGTCGGCGATGTGCTGCTCGACTTTTTCCACCGCTTTTTCCTCAATCAGCGGTCCTTGGTTCACGCCTTCATCCAGACCGTTGCCCAATTTGAGCGCGGCCACTTTTTCACTTAATTTGCGGCAAAATTCATCGTAAATGCCTGATTGGGCGTAAACGCGGTTGGTGCAGACGCAGGTCTGACCGCTGTTGCGGAACTTGCTGGCGATCGCGCCTTCGACGGCTTTGTCCAAATCGGCATCGTCAAACACGATAAACGGCGCGTTGCCGCCCAGCTCCAAACTGAGTTTTTTAATGTCAGCCGCGCTGTCGGCAAAAATTTTCGCGCCGACTTCGGTCGAGCCGGTGAAGCTGATTTTGCGCACGGTTGGGTTCGTGGCAAATTCATGGCTGATTTCCGAAGCGCGACCGCTGACGACGGGAAGCAAATCGTGTGGCACGCCCGCTTCGTAAGCCAGTAGAGCCAGCGCATACGCGCTCAGAGGCGTGAGCGACGCAGGTTTGACAATCATCGCGCAGCCAACCGCCAAAGCAGGCGCAACCTTGCGCGCAATCATCGCGGACGGAAAGTTCCACGGCGTAATCGCGGCGGTAACGCCGACGGGCTGTTTCAACACGACCAGTTTTTGCGATGCTTTCACACTCGTCAGCACATCGCCGTCAATCCGCCGCGCCTCTTCGGCAAACCAGCGCACAAACGAAGCCGCATAATCGATTTCGCCGCGCGCCTCGGTCAGGCTTTTGCCCTGTTCCATCGTCATGATGCGTGCCAGCTCTTCTTTGTTTTCCTTTATCAGAAAATACCAACGCCACAACACATCGGCGCGTTCCAACGCGGTTTTTGCCGCCCATAATTTTTGTGCGGCCTCCGCTCTTTGAATTAGTAACTTGAGGTCGTCTGAATGGGTTGTGCGGACAAACGCCAAAGTCTCACCCGCTGCCGGATTATCGACTTTGATACTGTCTGGAATCGGGGAAAAAGAAATATCAGGATGGTTTAACAATGATGCAAAAGAGTTCATGCCTGCCCTCGTATGTATAGATGATGGATGAAGGTCATTATTCTCTTCATAGGTGAAAAGCGCAAACTGATTGAGCAGTTTGTGCAAAAGGAGAAAGAAGAGCCGAGGCACTGAATGGAAGCAGGCAACTAAAAAGTCGTCTGAAAATACCTTACAGGCTTGGTTAGGACTTTCCCATTTGAATTGTGAGAAAGTGTTTTAACTGACTGATAAGACATATTCAGGCAACTTTTTTATTTGGATTATTTATATAGAAATTAAATATTTTTATGTTGAAACAATAGAATAGGTTTTAAAAATATTTTAGTTGTTGAATGTGAATATATCGGATAAATGTTCTCACATCATTAAAACCTTGTTAAAATCATCGAAAATTACACAAATAATAATCAAAATCATTAAATGTATATTTCAATTGATTTGCGGCAAAACCTTTCCGAGGTCGTCTGAACATTTTCAGACGACGCTGTCTGACATTTCGCCACACAAGGAATCCGTTATGAAGCCAGTCAAAGTTAACACCCTTGCCGCCTGCATCGCAGCCATCGGTTTTTCTCCCATCATTTATGCTGCGGATAATACGCCGACCGTCATTCTCGATACCGTTACCGTCAAAGGCACACGCAATAAAGACGAAATCGGTAAAAACCGGGTTTATACCCGCGAAATCGTCAATCTTTACAAAGGCAAAAACGAAGTCGAAACCTTCAAAGGCAACACCGTATCCGACCTTTTAAGCGGTATGTCCGGCGTGTACAGCGGCGACGCGCGCAACAGCGGCGCGTTGGATCCCAATATACGCGGCGTACAGGGGCAGGGACGGATTCCCGTTACCATCGACGGCACTGAGCAGGCGATTACCGTCTGGCGCGGCTACGCAGGCGCAAATAACCGCAACTACGTCGACCCCAACATCATCAGCAGCGTTTCCATCGAAAAAGGCCCCTCGTTCAGCCGCGATATGAAAAGCGGCATAGGCGGCTCCATCGCCCTGAAGACCATCGATGCCGACGATATTGTCCCTGAAGGGCAGAAATACGGCTTTGAAGTGAAGGCGGAAGCTTCCAATAATTCCATCAAACAACGTGCCAATGTCTATGAAAAATCGGTCGATTATCGGACATTGGATGCGCCTGTTGTCGCACTTGGCGGTATTTGGCGGGCGATGTTGGACGATACCGACCGAATCGACCAGCGTTTCAACGGACGCAATAAATTTGGGAAGGATAAAGCCTACCGCATTGCCGCCGCCACCAAGCAGGACAATTTCGATGCCATGCTTGCCTACGCCTACCGCAGTAAAGGCAATTATTTTTCCGGTAAAAAAGGTGCGGAACGCTACGGTTACATCGGTCCTTGGACGATGGAAACGGTCAATGAATTAAACAGGCGGGTTGCGGATGCCGCTGCAAGAGGCGAAAAATTTTACGGCAGTGAAAATATGTTAGGTTCACCTGACATTGCCAAGATCGGACTTTTTTATCATCCGGGCGGAGAGGTAACCAATACTTCGCTCGAAACCAAATCATGGGTAGGTAAAACCACCTTCCGTCTGCCGAACCATCAGACTCTTAAATTCGGCCTACGCCATACTGATGCGATTTTTGGCGAAATCATGCCTTCCCGCGTTATCGGTCCGATTTATGCCACGCCGGAAAACTTGAATAAGATTGCAGAATGGCCGAGGGCATGGGTTAAGCAGCGTTCCTACAATATCGATTATGCATGGAAGCCCGAGGGCAGCCGCTGGATAGATTTGAGCGCATCATTGTGGACAACCCGTACCAAATCCAAAACCAATACAGCAGGCGGTTCACCCGGCGATGCTCTGTATCAAGACAGAGTGGATAATCTGTCTCCATGGAAAACCGCCATGAATCGATGGCATACCTATGACGAAGAAACCAAGAGAATAATTGAAGAAGCAGGTTACACAAAAAAACCGGATGTCGTCGAACAGCTTCCGAATACCAACGGGCGCTTCAATACCATAGAGGGCAATGCCTACTATGCCAACAATACCCGCAACGGTTTCAATTTTTCCAACCGTATGAAATTGCACGATAAGCTGACGCTGACCTTAATGGGTGATTTCCAAAATGAAAAATTGAGATCCCGTAATGAGTTTGCCGAAGAGTTGCGTAATGAGGGAAGGGACAAATACCCCGAAGAAGTGGAAGAAGACAAAATCCGAGCCAATTATGAGTTGACCAATTTCGGAGAACCGCGCAACGGTAGGCGTAGGGAATGGAATCTCGGTTTCAATTTCCGGTATCAGCCGCTGAACTGGCTGACACTGACGGCAGGTGCGCGCTATACCAACTTCAAAATACAAGATCACAGTGAGCGTTTGAAAACGGGAATAGACAGTTGGGGGCAGCCTTTGATGATGAATCGTGGGATGGCTTACAAGCTGACACGTGTGGCTACCGAGCAGGAATATCGTGATTATCTGAATGCGGTTAACAATGACGAATTCAATGCGGCAAGCGACAGTATCGTAATAGATGAAAGAGGGGTGGCAATATTAAATCCCACTCCCCGTGAAGATGAAAACAGACCAAGGCTGGACAAGCTGGAATACTATTGGCTTAAGGACGATAAAGGCCGTTTGAATCCGAGTACAAATCCGATTTTCTCTACACCTAGTTTGGTTACACCTGTGGTCAACCCCGCATACGATCCAAATAACCCTGACAGTCCCCGTATGGTGTTGCCATATAAAGTGCTTATAGGAAATAATGAAATGGATAATTATCTGACTCCGATTACACCTGCGGAGTTGCAGCGCGCCCGAAAACAGGGCGGTAGCGGGTGGGCTCCAGCTTTTTCCGCGACCGTCAATTTTACCGATTATGCCCGCGCCTATCTGCGCTATACCGAAACCCTGCGCTTTCCCAGCATTTTTGAGGGGACATACGGCTTCTCGACAGCGGCAGGCTCATTCGCCCGTTACGGCTACGGCTGGCAACCCGAACACGCAAAAAACTGGGAGATCGGCTATATTCATGATTTGACAGGGCTGTTTCCGAAAATGAAAAGTGCGGATTTCCGCATCAACTACTTCCACAACAAAACAAAAAACGTCATCGACCGCGACTACAATCTCGAGTTTGAGCAGTTCGACAAATTATTGAGGACAGGCGTGGAATTGCAGACGCGTTTCGATACTGGAAAATTTTTTGGCGGATTGGGCGTGCTGAGGACATTGAAAAACTGGATGTGTGATGATTCTTATGCATACAGGGATATTGATGTTGTATCAAGATATCTTCAAGAAGGAAAATTAATCAAACATCCAGCCTGCAATCATGGCAGCATCACTGGCGGTTATCTTGCTACGGCGATTCAACCCCGCTGGTCTATCGATGCAGATCTGGGTGGGCGATTCTTTCGCAACAAACTGGAAAGCGGCGTCCGTTTCCATTTCCACAGTAGGGTTTATCAAAACCGCAGGGCGATTTTTCAGGCATATTACGACCAAGCAGGTAATGGAAAACAGGCAGACCCCGACTATATGAGATGGCAGCCTGTCGCTACATGGGATGCCTATCTGCGCTACAAAATCGGCAAGAACCTAACCGCCGAACTGGTTGGAACGAATTTGGGCAATCGCTATTATCTTGATCCAATCAATCCTACCCATATGCCCGCGCCGGGTAGAACCATTAGGATAGGGATTACGGGTAAGTTCTAATATAAAAAGAAACTATTATCATTACGAATATTTATGGTATGATAGTCCTGCCTGAGAAAGAAATCTTTCATATAGCTTATTTAGTGATTATTTCTTGGGTGAATTTTTAATTATTTGACAAAGGATTTAAAAATGAAAATGAATTCATTTGCAATTGCTATCTTTGCATTGTCTTCTGTTTCTGTTGCGTATGCTGCTAATCCGGCAAGAAGTGGTAAAACTGCTGCGAATAATGCAGCAAATGTACGTCATCTGGAAACAACAGTAGAAGATTCGGGTAAATATGTTGGTAAGGCTGCTATCAATATTGTCGATAATACCCTTAAGGATACAGCGAAGAAGGAATATGCGAACAATAAACCAGTATCATTTGAACAGGTTAATGCAGTTCGTAACAATCCGTTAGTGAAGTTATTTTATTCTTCAATTGCTTCTAAGGATAGAAATGGCGTAACAGTGGCAAACTTACACCGTATGAGTGGCGGTATATGGGAACGCATTCCTATGCCTGATCACTCCCATTTAGGCCGCCTGTCTTACGCACAAGTCGGCAATTTAGATGTCTATTTCGGTGATTGGTCTAATGTTGCACCTGGTGCGGCTGTCGGTACAAAAGGTACGAATTACACTGCCTTCTACAGCGGCACGGGTCGAACCACCAATCTGCCGACTACGGGTACTGCCACTTATACGGTTAAGGGTATCAACCAATATCATACGCAAAATACAGCCCTCTTAAACGGTACGTTGAAAGCTGATTTCGGTAAACGAACGCTGAACGGCGAAATGAAACGTACAGGTCTGACAGTTGCTGTTAACAATGCCGCCATCAATACGGCTCAGGCTTCCTTCTCCGGTAAAGCTACGGCAAACAAAGTGGCCGGTACGACCCGTGGTCATTTTTTCGGTAACCAAGGCGCAGCGATTGCGGGCGTGGCTGATTTTGGCCGAAACCATGCCTATAACACTGCCTTTGGCGGTACGAAAACCGGTAAATAATGAATCATAATGCGATAAGGCGGACGGTTTTTGTCGTTTCCCATTCCGTCCGCCTATAAAACACAAATCATCCGACACACAATGCACATCGTACAGGGCCGTTCGGAAATATCGGGCTTCGCAATGCGTTTAAGCCGGTATTTTCCGAACGGCCCGTGAGTTTGAAGGCGTGCTGTTTCGATGGGCTTGAGAAACTCATTTTTCAGACGACCCGGCAGGGGCTTTCATGCAAATAAACAATGCTCTTGCCCGGTAAAGATGAAATGTCAGTTTTTCTTTGAAAAGGTCGTCTGAAAAACAAAGCCGCCCGATACACAGGAAAGAATTTTATGAAACGCCTTTTGCTCCTTCCTTTTTTTATCAGCCTGTTGCCTCACGCGTTTGCCGACGACAGGGAAGACCGCTTCATGCAGCTCAAACAGGGAACGGAACTCCGCCGCGCGCAGCAGGAAAGGAACGAAGCGGACAATACGGCGATCGAATTCGGCGCGGGAGAAATGCAGGACGGCGAAGATTTGGCGTTGTCGCTGATGAAGGCGGTCAACGCGCAAAACGAGGAAGAAACGGCGCGGCTGTTGGACATTTACCGCCGTCAGGATGATTACGACCCCGATATAGTGCTGTTTGCCGAGGCCAATCAGGCGGTGTTCCGCGACGATTTGAAGGCCGCGCTGGCGAAATACCGCGAGCTTTACCGCAAAAATCCCGAATTTCTGCGCGGCCGCCTGGATTTGGCGCGGCTGCTGTTTATAGACAAACAAAACAAAGAATCGACGGCATTGTTCGAGGGCATCGATATTCCCGAAGTGCCCGCCGTCAATGAGAAAATCAAAGTGTTTGCCGACGCTTTGAAGAAACGCGATGCGTGGAGCGGTTCGGTTTCGTTCGGCGCGGGTTACGACACCAACTTAAACCAGTCGTCGGGCGCGACGGTTGTCCGCAATCAGACAAGCTGCGGTTTCGATTCGAACGGGCAGCCGATTCTGGACGATGCCGGAATGCTGTCCTGCCGCAACGAACGGCTTGACGCCTACGCGCCCGATGCGTTGAAAAACCGGATGTGGGTATATGAAGCCAACTTAAGCAGACGCATTTCGCTCAACGGCCACCACGGCCTGCAACTGGGCGGCTACGTATGGGGCCGGCTTTATCCCGGCAACAAAGAATACGGCGAACATAATATCAACGTCAGCCCCGCTTACAGTTTTCAGAGCAAAGACCATTCCTTCAGTGTCGGCCCGCAGGTGCAATACGAATGGTCGGGCGGCAAACTGCGCGACAGCAGCGCCGGCATCAGCACGGCATACAGCCGCACCTTTTCCGACCAAGCCTCGCTGGGCGTGCAGCTCGACCACAAATACGACCGCTACCGCGGCGAATTAAAACATTTCAACGGCCCGCAGACGCTTCTGTTCACCACCGCCATCTACGCCCTGCCGAAAGACTGGCTGGTATTCGGCGGCTACGACTACCTGCGCAAAAACAGCCGCGAAAAAGTGGATTCCTACCGTCGGCACGGCCTGCGTGCAGGTGTCAACAAGCGTTTCGAATCCGGCATCGACGCCACCTTTCAGGCAATCTGGCGTAAAACAGCCTATCAGGACTACCATGCCTGGCTGGAAACCCGCCGCCATGATTTCGAACGCACCTATCAGTTGGACATCAAATTTGACCGTCCTTTCCTCCGCGGCTTCGTACCCGTCCTCACCGTAAAACACACCGACAACAAAAGCTCGTCCTGGCTGAACCGCTACAAACGCAACGAATTTACCGTCAAAGCAGAATACAAGTTTTAAGCCCCGAGGTCGTCTGAAAACGAATTTTTAGACGACCTCGAGGGTTTGTGTTGCATAAGCTGTCAGCTAAGGAGTCGGTTTTGTAAGAGTGCTATTTTTATCCTGAATACACGTTATAATACGAACCTTGTTTTCAAACCGATTCGAGATCCTGTTTTCAGACGACCTTTAAGATAAAAGGTCGTCTGAAAACGTTTGTCCCGTCCATACGCATCCGCCGAACTATGATTCCATCCGATTTCATTGACGAGCTTCTGGCCAAAGTCGATATTGTCGATATTATCGACGAGCAGGTTCCGCTGAAGAAGGGCGGGGCGAACTATATGGCTTGTTGTCCGTTCCACAAGGAAAAGACGCCGTCGTTTTCGGTCAGTCCGACCAAGCAGTTTTATCATTGTTTCAGTTGCGGGGCGCATGGTTCGGCGATTGGTTTTGTGATGGAACATCAGGGGTTGTCGTTTCCGGAGGCGGTGCAGTTTCTCGCCGACCGCGTGGGCATGGTTGTGCCTAAAGTGCGCGGGCAGAACGATAATCCTGAAGTCCGTGCCGAACGTAAGAAAAAACAGCAGACGCTGGAGGAAACGACGGCGGCAGCGGCTGATTTTTATGCGCAACAGTTGAAATTCAATCCGGCGGCGAAGGCTTATTTGGACAAGCGCGGCTTGAGCGCGGAAGTCATCGCTCATTATGGTTTGGGCTACGCGCCTGACGGCTGGCAGCCTTTGGCGCAGGTGTTCCAGCCGTACCCTAATACTGCGTTGGTGGATACGGGTATGGTGATTGACAATGAGGGGCGGCATTACGACCGTTTCCGTCATCGGATTATGTTCCCCATTCGCAATCCGCGCGGGCAGGTGATTGGTTTTGGCGGCAGGGTGTTGGACGACTCGAAGCCGAAATATTTAAATTCGCCTGATACGCCTCTGTTTGATAAAGGAAAAAACCTTTACGGATTGTATGAAGGACGTGCTGCGGTCAAAGAAGCAGGGCGGATCTTGGTGGTCGAAGGCTATATGGACGTGGTCGCGCTGGCGCAGTTCGGCGTGGGCTACGGCGTGGCGGCTTTGGGCACGGCGACGACGGCGGAACACGTCAAAATCCTGATGCGGCAGGCGGACAGTATTTATTTCTGTTTCGACGGCGACAGCGCGGGGCGGAAAGCGGCGTGGCGCGCGCTGGAAAATGCGTTGCCGCAGTTGAAAGACGACAAATCGCTGCATTTTTTGTTCCTGCCGGAAGAACACGACCCTGACAGCTACATCCGCGCTTACGGAAAAGCGCAATTTGAAGATGCGCTGTTGAACCAAAGCAAGCCGCTGTCGGAGTATTTCTGGGAACATCTTTCAGACGACCTCAATCTCAATACGCAGGAAGGTAAGGCGGAATTGGTGAAAACCAGTTCGCCGCTTTTGGCGCAAATTACCGCGCCGGCATTGGCTTATCTGTTAAAACAAAGACTTAGCGAGCTGGTCGGCATCGATCCCGACAATCTCGCCCAACTGCTGGGGCAGGAAGCACCGAAGCGGCACGTCAAACAAAAAAGCTACAAACTGCCTCCGATTTCCGTCAAGCAACCCGTCATGCTGACGCTGGTGCAACGGCAAATCCGCAGCCTCTTGATAAATCCGGATTGGGCTGCATATATAGACCTGCCCGATTATTTGGCGTTGGACGGCGATTTCGCCTGTCTTGCCAATCTCGCCGAAACCATTAAAAGCCATGCCGCGGAACCTGCTACCGCGCAGGTTTTAGAGTATATGCGCGGTTCTCCTTATGAAGAAACCGTGAACCAAATCTTCCAATCGACACTCTATTCTGAAGAAATGGAAGGCGGAGGCGAAGAAGACCGCGAAAACTTCCAAATCGGCATGAAGAAACTCCTTAACGAGTTAAAATACCAACAAATCGAAACCCTCAAGCAGAAAAGCCTGCAATCGGGTTTGAATGAAAATGAAAAAAAACTCTTGCTGTCGCTTTTGACGGCAAAGCAAAATTGAACGAACGGCAATCCCTGCCGAATCCAGCAACCTTCAGGCCGTCAGAAAAGCATTGTCCCAAGCTGCGAATATGATCCCGCAGAACACCCGTCCCAAAGAGCTTTCAGACGACCTCAGAGTGATAGCCCAACAGATTGACTTTAAATCGGTTATCACTCTGTTCCGCCTTCAGGTGCATCATGCAAACCGTCGGCACACCATCAGATCAAGAAAGTAATCCATGTCTAAAGACCAAAATCACGAAGACTATCAAGAACAGGACGACAACCGTCCGCTGACCCTCGAAGAGCAGCGCGCCCGCCTGCGCCAGCTCATCATCATGGGTAAGGAGCGCGGCTACATCACTTATTCCGAAATCAACGACGCCTTGCCCGACGATATGTCCGATGCGGATCAAATCGACAACATCGTCAGCATGATTTCCGGCTTGGGCATCCAAGTGACCGAGCAGGCACCTGATGCGGAAGACATTTTGTTGAGTGACAACGCCGCCGCCGTAACCGACGACGATGCCGTTGCCGAAGCCGAAGCCGCCTTGTCCAGCGCGGACTCCGAGTTCGGCAGAACCACCGATCCCGTGCGTATGTATATGCGCGAAATGGGGCAGGTTGACCTGCTGACCCGCGAAGACGAAATCATCATCGCCAAAAAAATCGAAAACGCCCTGAAAAACATGGTGCAGGCGATTTCCGCCTGTCCGGGTTCTATCGCTGAAATCCTCGCGCTGATCGAGCAAATCCGCAAGGATGAAATCCGCGTGGACGAAGTGGTTGAAGCCATCATCGATCCGAACGAAGTGTTGCTCAACGAATTGGGCTTGGGGCACTTGGAAAGCGCGTCAAACGACGACGATTCCGGTAGCAGCGACGAAGATGAAGAGGATGAAGACGAAGATGACGACGATTCCGGCAGCGATGCCGAAGCCATGTCCGCCGCCCATCTTGCCGAATTGAAGCAAAAAGTGCTGGATCATTTCGCCTTCATCGAAAGCGAATACGGCAAGATGATCAAAAAGCTGGAAAAACACGACAGCCGTCACCCGGATTATCTGGCACACCGCGACGCCATTGCCAACAAGCTCTTGGAAGTCCGCTTTGCCACCCGTCAAATCGAAAGCCTCAGCGGCAACCTGCGCAGCCGTGTCGAAAATATCCGCAAGCTCGAACGCGAAATCCGCGACATCTGCCTTGACCGAGCCCATATGGAACGCGACTACTTCATCCAAAACTTCCTGCCCGAAATCACCAACCTGAAATGGGTGGAAGAAGAAGTCGCCAAAGGCAGAGTCTGGAGCGACGCGCTCGACCGTTTCCGCCACGCCATCCTCGAAAAACAAACCGAGTTGGCAAACATGGAAAAAGAAACCCGCATTTCCATTGAAGAGCTGAAAGACATCAACAAAAACATGGTATTGAGCGAAAAAGAAACCGCAGCCGCCAAGCAGGAAATGATTCAGGCGAACTTGCGTCTGGTGATTTCCATCGCCAAAAAATACACCAACCGCGGTTTGCAGTTCCTTGATTTGATTCAAGAAGGCAACATCGGCTTGATGAAGGCGGTCGACAAGTTCGAATACCGCCGCGGCTACAAATTCTCCACCTACGCAACATGGTGGATCCGCCAAGCGATTACCCGCTCGATTGCCGACCAGGCGCGCACCATCCGTATTCCGGTGCACATGATTGAAACCATCAACAAGATGAACCGCATCTCCCGCCAGTATCTGCAAGAAACCGGCGAAGAGCCCGATTCCGCCAAACTTGCCGAGTTGATGGAAATGCCGGAAGACAAAATCCGCAAAATCATGAAAATCGCCAAAGAGCCGATTTCGATGGAAACCCCGATCGGCGACGACGACGATTCGCACTTGGGCGACTTCATCGAGGACGCCAACAACGTTGCCCCTGCAGACGCCGCGATGTACACCAGCCTGCACGAAGTCACCAAAGAAATCCTCGAAAGCCTGACCCCGCGCGAAGCCAAAGTCCTGCGTATGCGCTTCGGTATCGACATGAATACCGACCACACGCTCGAAGAAGTCGGCAAACAGTTTGACGTAACCCGCGAACGTATCCGTCAAATTGAAGCCAAAGCCCTGCGCAAACTGCGTCATCCAACCCGCAGCGACCGCCTCAGAAGCTTCCTCGACAGCGAAGACAGCAAACTGTAAAACAGCAAACCGCAGGTTTATCCCTGCGGTTTTTTATGGGTAAGAGGTCGTCTGAAACAGAAGTTGTACATTTTCAGACGACCTGTTTTGCATTCATTGCACTATGGTCGGTTAAAACCCGTAGCGCGGGCTTTGCCCGCGGATAATAGGGGAAGTTTCGGCAGTTTTTTACTTATTATCTCCAGCTCTTTTACTCATCATCTTCGTGGGCAAAGCCCACGCTACATTGCGTTATAGTGGATTAAATTTAAATCAGGACAAGGCGACGAAGCCGTAGACAGTACAAATAGTACGGCAAGGCGAGGCAACGCCGTACTGGTTTAAATTTAATCCACTATATCTTTCCTAGACCGGCTGGCAATCAAAACATGGTTGTAAAAAAGGTCGTCTGAAAAACCGTTTTCCCGCTTTTTCAGACGACCTTTCCTATATTTTCACTGAATCATCAAACCATTCAGTCTTTCGCCGTATTCATCAGCCGCAGGGCTTTGAGGCGACCGATTTCTTTTTGGTATTCCACCAGGCCGATAAATGTTCCGCTTCTGTCGTAAACGCGGATGGGCTGGTCGGCGGGGATGTCTTCGGTAAACTGCGGGCGTTGGCCGCATTTGAGCATGGCTACGGCGCGGTCGTTCAGTTCGATTTTGGGGAGGTGCCGCACTAAAACGTCGCAGGGCAGGAGCAGGGCGTCGCGTTCGGTTTCGTTTAATTCTGCCAATGTGTCTAGCGTGTGGCTTTCGCGGATGGTGAAGCCGGCGGTTTCGGTGCGGCGCAGGGCGGTCAGGTGGGCGAACGTGCCGATGTGTTTGGCGATGTCTTCGCTGAGGGTGCGGATGTAGGTGCCTTTGCTGCAACGTACGTCGATGACGGCTTTGGGCGCGTCAAACTCGGTAATATCAATAGCGTAAATGGTGATGTCGCGCGGTTTGCGTTCGATGACGATGCCTTTGCGGGCGTATTCGTACAGCGGTTTGCCTTCGTGTTTGAGGGCGGAAAACATCGGCGGCACTTGGCGGATGTCGCCCGTCAGGGCTTGGCATGCCGTCTGAAATTCGGTTAAGGAAATATCGGCACGGGCGGTGGCGATGATTTCGCCTTCGGCATCGCCCGTGCTGCTGGCTTCGCCGAGTTTCAGCGTGGCGGTGTAGGCTTTGTCGGCATCCAGCAGGTATTGGGCGAACTTGGTCGCTTCGCCGAAGCAGACGGGTAAAAGTCCGGTTGCCAAAGGATCGAGTACGCCGGTATGCCCCGCTTTCTCGGCGTTGTAGAGACGGCGGGTTTTTTGCAGGGCGGTGTTGCTGGAAAGTCCTTCGGGCTTGTCGAGCAGAAGGACGCCGTTGACGGGGCGTTTGGCGGGTTTGGCGGTCATAATGGGGGAGGGTAAATGGCAGGTGTGTGGATGGGAAATGATTGCAAAAGGTCGTCTGAAAACAGGTTCGCGGTTTTACTGCGGCGTTTTCAGACGACCTTTACCTTTAATCTTCCACCGGTTTTTCCGCCGCTACTTGGTCGATGAGGCTGGAGATGCTCATGCCGCGTTCGAGCGATTCGTCGTATTTGAAGTGCAGTTCGGGCGTTTTGAAGAGTTTGATGCGTTTGGCCAACTCGCTGCGCAAGTGGCCTTTGGCGTGTTCCAAGGCTTCTTCGGTAATGTCGCGGGTGCTGTCGTCGAGGACGGTGTAGAACACGGTGGCGTGGCTGTAATCGCGGGTGACTTCGACTTCGTTGATGGTGATGAAGCCTGCGCGCGGGTCTTTCAGGCCGGTGCGGACCAGCTCGGCCAGTTCGCGCATGATTTGTTCTTTGACACGGTCTTGGCGGGCATAGCCGCGTTGCGGTTTTCTCATGGTTTTCCTTAAACGGCGGCGGCCGTTTCAACTTTGTTTTCAGACGGCCTGTGTGAAATAAGTGCGGTATTATAACGGATATACGGCAATTTGAGGCCGTCTGAAAAGGAGTTTGGCTATGCAGAAAATCAAAATCGGATTGGCGGGGTTCGGCATGTCGGCGCAGGTGTTTCATTTGCCGTTTTGGCGTGCGGATGCGCGGTTTGAAGTCGTGCGCGTGTTTGAACGCAGCAGCAATAGGGCACAGGAAGTCCTGCCGCAGGCGCAGACCGTGCGTTCGTTTGAGGAATTGCTTACCGACGATGTCGATTTGGTGGTCGTTACCACGCCAAACCAGACGCATTTCGATTTTGCCGCTCAGGCTTTGCGTGCGGGTAAAAATGTGGTGGTGGAAAAACCGTTGTGCGCCACGGCGGCGCAAGCCTTGCAACTGGCGGAACTTGCCGAACGGCAGGGCGTATTGCTGACCGTTTACCAAAACCGACGTTGGGACAGCGCGCCGTTGACCGCCAAAAAGCTGCTTTCAGACGACCTCTTGGGCGAAATTGTGGATGCAGAGTTCCGTTTCGAGCGTTATGCGGCTGCCTTGAACAAAAAACGCTGGAAGGAAACAGGCGAGGCGGGCGTGGGGCTGGTGTACGATTTGGGTTCGCACCTCATGGATATGGCAGTCGATATTTTCGGGATGCCTGACGAACTTTATGCCGACGTGCGTTATCAGCATGAAAGAGCGCTCAGCGACGACAATTTCTATATCGCGCTTTATGAAAACCTTTATGACGCGCTGCAAGGCAAATCTCCCACAGCGGTACAACCGCGCCAAGTGGCTCAAGTGCTGGGGCTGCTGGAGAAAGTATATGAAAGCGCGAAATCGGGGTGTCGGGTAAAGGTGTAGGGAGCGGTTTAAACCGCCAGATAGAAGAGTGGGGCAAAACCATTGGGGAAACGTAAGCCTGAAGATCGCAGAAAATAAGCCGCCGTTGCGTATCCTTTATTTTGTTTCGTTATAAAAAAAAGTATAATTACACCCATTCAAAAACAATCCGAGGCCTGCCAAATGAACGTAACCGTTATCAATCACCCACTTGTCCGCCACAAACTCACGCTCATGCGCGAGACCGATTGCAGCACTTACAAATTCCGCACCCTCACTACCGAGCTGGCGCGCCTGATGGCTTACGAAGCCAGCCGTGATTTTGAAATTGAAAAATACATTATCGACGGCTGGTGCGGTCAAATCGAAGGCGACCGCATCAAGGGCAAAACCTTGACCGTCGTGCCGATTTTGCGTGCCGGTTTGGGTATGCTCGACGGCGTGCTCGACCTGATCCCGACTGCCAAAATCAGCGTGGTCGGATTGCAGCGCGACGAAGAAACGCTCAAACCCGTTTCCTATTTTGAAAAATTCGTGGACAGCATGGACGAACGTCCCGCGCTGATTATCGACCCCATGCTCGCGACCGGCGGCTCTATGGTTGCCACTATTGACCTGTTGAAGGCGAAAGGCTGCAAAAATATCAAAGCGTTGGTACTCGTTGCCGCGCCCGAAGGCGTCAAAGCCGTCAATGAAGCGCATCCTGACGTTACCATATACACCGCCGCCCTCGACAGCCATCTGAACGAAAACGGCTACATCATCCCCGGCTTGGGCGATGCGGGCGATAAGATTTTCGGTACGCGCTGATTCGTGATTTGAGGTCGTCTGAAACTGAATGTATGGGTTTCAGACGACCTTTTTATAGTGGATTAACTTTAAATCAGGACAAGGCGACGAAGCCGCAGACAGTGCAGATAGTACGGAACCGATTCACTTGGTGCTTCAGCACCTTAGAGAATCGTTCTCTTTGAGCTAAGGCGAGGCAACGCCGTACTGGTTTAAAGTTAATCCACTATACAAGGTATTTTTCGTTGAAAATCCCATGTTAGAAAGGACACCCATGAGCTTCCAAGACAACCTCGCCGCCATGCCTGACATCGGTCATTTGAGCGGACTCGACATCCTCGACGCACAAGGCAAAGCCGTCCATCACATCCCCAATGCGCCCGGCAAGCAAGGCTCGCTGAAACTCTACAACGCTTTGGCATTGAATTTCGGCGGCAAACTCGATGCAGCTGCTGCTGCGCAGGGTTTGGATTGGTTTGCTGAACACGTCGTCGATGCGCAAGACAATCCGGGCAAGCATCCCAATATCGATTTGCTGTTGCAAGTGAAAAACGAAAACCTCAGATTGCTTCTAAAGCCGGTTAACGCGTAAACACCAGATAAGCGAAAGGTCGTCTGAAAACAGAAATCCTGTTTCAGACGACCTTTTTTCATGAAACCGTTTCGTTATAAATAAAATTGTTATATTATAACCAATCAAATTTTCTACCCGATACATTTGGAGAAACCATGAAAAAAACCGCATTGTTTATCGCATCCGCGCTTCTGTTCAGTACAGCCGCCCACGCACACCGCGTTTGGGTCGAAACCGCCCATACGCACGGCGGCGAATACCTTCAAGCCGAATTGGGCTACGGCGAGTTCCCCGAACTCGAACCCATCGCCAAAGACCGCCTGCACATTTTCAGCAAACCCATGCAGCTCGTTACCGAAAAAGGCAAAGAAAATCTGATTCAAAAAGGGATGTTCAACTACCAATACCGCAGCAAACAGCCCGTTAAAGACGGCAGCTACCTCGTTATCGCCGAATACCAACCGACCTTCTGGTCCAAAAACAGCGCAGGCTGGAAACAGGCGAGCATCAAAGAAATGCCTGACGCCAGCTATTGCGAACAAACCCGAATGTTCGGTAAAAACATCGTCAACGTCGGACACGAAAGCGCAGACACCGCCGTCATCACCAAGCAAGTCGGACAACATTTAGAAATCGTTCCGCTGGATAATCCCGCCAACGTCCACGTCGGTGAACGCTTCAAAGTCCGCGTCCTTTTCAACGGCGAGCCGCTGTCCAACGCCACCGTTACCGCCACATTTGACGGTTTTGACACCAGCGACCGCAGCAAAACCCACAAAACCGAAGCCCAAGCCTTCTCCGACACTACGGACGACAAAGGCGAAGTCAGCATCATCCCCCTGCGCCAAGGCTTTTGGAAAGCAAGCGTAGAACACAAAGCCGATTTCCCTGATCAAAGCGTGTGCCAAAAACAGGCGAACTACACCACCATGACCTTCCAAATCGGTCATACGCATCATTAATATCCAATAACAAAGGTCGTCTGAAAACCGTATCACAAGGTTTTCAGACGACCTTTCTTGTTATCAGCCAATCGATTTTAGCCAATTAATTTAATAACAGCCATTCATCAAGGCTTATGCGGCGCAAACGTCCATTGACCAAGCTCTAAGCCCAAATCAAACAGGTTCAGACGACCTATCGCCACCCTGACCAAACGCAGGCACGGAAAACCAGCCTTAGCCGTCATCCGCCTGACTTGTCGGTTTTTCCCTTCCGAAATCCGAATCTCCACCCAAAAATCAGGCACGGATTTGCGCACACGGATAGGCGGCACGCGCGACCACAAAACATCCGCTTCGCCCGCCTCTAATACGCGAACCTTTGCCGGACGCGTGACAAAATCCCCCAAATCCACCCCGCGCCGCAGCATATCCATCCTCGCTTCGTCGGGCGCGCCTTCCACCTGCGCCCAATAAGTTTTCTCCAGTTTAAACTTAGGATCCGCAATCCGTGCCTGCAAACGTCCGTCGTTCGTCAACAGCAGCAAACCCTCGCTGTCCGTATCCAAACGTCCCGCCGGATAAAAGTCCGGCAGCGACACATAATCTTTCAAACATCCATACTTCTCATGTGCCGAGAATTGGCAAATCACGCCATAAGGCTTGTTCAATACGATTAAATCATTCATTTTCATCACATTCTGAAACCAAGTATGAATTGTACCAGCCGCCGCATACGGGCTACAATTTTACGTTTCTTTATATTTTATACAAATGATTTCATACGGTTAAAAAATACCCTGAAGCCCGGCTTGACACGCCCGAACCAAACCAGTATATTACGCACTTCCTTAGGAGTAATGGCTGAGAGGCTGAAGGCACTTCCCTGCTAAGGAAGCATGTGGGGTCAACCTGCATCGAGGGTTCGAATCCCTCTTACTCCGCCACTATACGAAAACCCGTCGATTATTCGGCGGGTTTTCTTTTTATCGTTTTTGCCGAATTTAAAGATAACTGACAGGCAACCGTCAAACTTGACATTTACGGAACATGAAAGCGTTTGCCTGAAGGCTGGATTGCCGTTGAATCCGGTTATTTAAGTGTCGCAATCATCAAAAACCAAAAAGGTCGTCTGAAACCATATTTCAGACGACCTTTTTGTGTTTCTGCGCAGCGGTTTATTCTTCCGGAGCGCGGAAGGTGTCGTGGCAGGATTTGCAGCTTGCGCCGGTTTCGCTGTAAGCGGCTTTGATTTCTTCCAGCTTGCCGGTTTGTGCGGCGGCGTTCAGTTTCTCAACGGCAACGGCGAATTTGTCTTCTTCGGCTTTGAATTTAGCCGCATCAGACCAAACCGCAGGCAGGGCGCGGCCGTTGCCTTTGTCGTCAGATTGGAAGAAAGTGAAAGGTTTTTTGCTGGTTTCGGCAAAAGTCGCCGCCGCCTGCTTGAATTTCTCTACGTCGTAAGGCTCTTCGCCTTTTACCATTTTGCCCATGCTGGAGAACTCGGGCATCATGGCTTTGAACGCAGTGGTACGGTCTTCGGAGATCGGACCTTTGGGTTGCGCGGGTGCGCCGCCACCGCAGGCGGCAAGGGTCAGGGCAGCGAGCAGGGCTGCTGAGAAGAGTTTGGTATTCATGGCTTTTGTGTCCTGTGATAGTATTTTGTTATTCATATTTTTCAGACGACGTCCGAAGAGGTCGTCTGAAAAGTTGCAATCATACCTGAAATGGGTTTACAAAACGAGAAAAGAAAGGAAATAGTTATGGCGATTTTGGTTACCGGCGCGTCTGCTGGTTTCGGCGAGGCGATGTGCCGCACGTTTGCGCAGGCAGGTTATTTCGTTATCGGCGCGGCACGGCGCGGCGAGAAACTGCAGGCATTGGCGGCTGAATTGGGCGAGCGGTTTTATCCTTTGGAAATGGACGTTTCGCGTACCGAGTCGATACGCAACGCGCTCGACAGCCTGCCTGAAAATTTTGCCGAAATCGATTGCCTGATCAACAACGCCGGATTGGCATTGGGTTTGGAAACAGCGGACAAGGCAGATTTCAGCGATTGGGAAACCATGATTCAAACCAACATTATCGGTTTGACCTTTCTGACGCGCCAAATCCTGCCGCAAATGGCGGAGCGCAAACAAGGCTATATCATGAATCTGGGTTCGATTGCCGGCAGCTATGCCTACGAAGGTAGTAATGTGTACGGCGCGACCAAGGCGTTTGTGCGCCAGTTCAGCATGAACCTGCGCGCGGAATTGGCGGATAAAAACATCCGCGTCACCAACATCGAGCCGGGTTTGTGTAGCGGTACCGAGTTTTCCAACGTCCGCTTTAAGGGCGATGACGAGCGGGCGGAAAAGGTTTATGAGAACGTCGAATCCATCCGGCCGCAAGACATTGCGGATACGGCTTTGTGGCTCTATCAGCGTCCGGCGCACATGAACGTCAACTCCATCGAAATCATGCCCGTCGCCCAAACGTTTGCCGGTATGAAAGTGATCCGCAATGCGCCGCCCGTACCCGTGTTAACCGAGAATTTCGAGAAACAAAGTATGTCTTTGTTTGCAAAGATTAAGTCGTGGTTTAAATAGGCAGATTGGATAGGATAGGGTCGTCTGAACAGGAATACTCGGTTTCAGACGACCTCCGAATATCTGCATCTTACATAAACACGTTATAATGTAATCCTTTCCGTTCAGAATATTAAGGTCGTCTGAAAGCCTTTATGAAACACGCAATCAAACAAAAAATCCTCGAACAGGCACGCCGTGACGGCGTACAGGTAACCGCTTTGCGCGAGCAGGTGCTCGATATCGTTTTGCAGCAAAGCGGCGTGATTAAAGCCTACAATGTCTTGTCGCAGATGCAGCAGCAAAGCGAGGGCGTGGTTGCGCCGCCAACGGCCTACCGCGCCCTTGATTTTTGGGCGGAGCAGGGCGTTTTGCACAAAGTGGCGGCGGTCAACGGCTATATTTTGTGCAGCCACGCGCAGCACGAGTGCAACGACCATTGCCACGACCACGAAGAAGCCGAAGCGCACCACAGCGCGTTTATTTTGGTCTGCACCGAATGCGGCACGGCGGACGAGCAAACCCTGAGCCACGAATGGGCGGCACTGCGCGCAGGCGTTGCCGAGAGCGGCTTTGCACTGAAAGAAGAACACGTTGTTTTAACTGGAATCTGTAAAAAATGTCAGAAGTGAAAAAAACCAAAGTCCACCTGATTTCAGGTTTTCTGGGAACAGGCAAAACCACCGCGCTCAAAAGCCTGATGGAGCAGAAAGACCCGAACGAAAAATGGGTCATCATCGTCAACGAGTTTGGCGAAATCGGCATTGACGGCGCGGTATTGAGCGATAACGGCATCCCCGTGGCAGAAATCGCCGGCGGTTGTTTGTGTTGCACAGCCGGCCCGCAAATGGGCGTAACCGTACAGAAAATGCTGCGCGATGCCAAACCCGACCGCCTGATGATTGAAGCCAGCGGACTGGCACACGCCGCCAGCGTCATCGACGAGTTGAAAGCCAAACCGCTGGACAGCCTTCTGGAAATCGGCGCCGTCTTTACCGTCGTCGATCCGCGCCAGTTCATCAACCCCGATTACGCGCAACAGGCATTGTATAAAGACCAAATCGGCATCTGCGACGTATTGGTCGCCAGCAAAACCGATTTATGCACCCCCGAACAGCTTGCCGAATTTCACGACAAAGCGGCAAAACTGTTCCCGCCCAAAGCCAAAGTGGTCGAAGTCCAAAACGCACAACTCGACATCCAATGGCTTGATATTCCCGTCATCGAAAAATCACGCTACCGCCTCAAAGCCCTGCCGGACAACACCATGGGCTTCCAGTCGCAAGGTTTCACTTTCCCCGCCGGACGCGATTTCGACGGCGAAAAGCTGACCAACTTCTTCAACGACCTGCCCAAATTCACAGACGGCCTCGTCCGCGCCAAAGGCGTGTTCCAAGTGCTCGGCACATGGGTGTGGCTCAACTGGGTGGACGGGCAGTGGGGCGCTAACCAAGTCTCATGGCGGCGCGACTCGCGCTTCGAGCTGATTGCCAAATCGTTTGATGCGGATTTGATTGAGAAGAAACTGCAAGAGGCTTTGGAGAAATAAGGAAGGTCGTCTGAAAGTTTGTCGCAGCAATTTTCAGACGACCTAAACGATAGTGAAGTCTATTGTTTCAACTGTCAGAATAATATAAAGCAACTGCGTAGCGTGGGCTCTGCCCGCGAATAAATCAAATAAACATTGCAGGAAAGAAGAAAATGGCAAAATTTTTAAATACCAGCGGTACAACGTATTACTTGGAGGAGTTAATTAAAAATGCACAGGAACGGCTTTATTTGATTAGCCCTTATCTAAAATTAAACGATAGGGTAAAAGAGCTTTTAGAAGACAAAGACCGCATGAAAATCGATGTGCGGATTGTATATGGTAAAAGTGAATTGCAGCCTTCAGAGGCAGCCTGGTTGAAAAATTTAAATTATGTTCGTACAAGCTATTGTCCGAATCTTCATGCAAAATGTTACGTCAGCGAAGATGCTTGCATTATTACAAGCCTGAATTTATATGAATTCAGCCAAATAAATAATAATGAAATGGGTATCTTACTGAAGCGTAGCGAAGATGGGGAAGTCTATCAAGATGCTTATAGCGAAGCGCAGCGTATTATCCGTATTAGCGATGAAGTTAAAATTTCAGTTGACGTAGTAGAAAAAGAGCAAGTTTCGCAGAAAAATCAGAATATAGAAATTGCTAAAAAATACGATACATTGACTGTCGCTAAGCTGGCAGAAAAATGGGGAGTAACGACGGAAGAATGCAATGCGAAACTGTGTCATGCAGGCTTGCAGGAAATAGACGGTAAGTTCTACCGTTTGACAGATACAGGTAAGAAAGCCGGTGGGCTTATCAAAAAAGGACGTTACGGATATTTTATTGTGTGGCCGGATAGTTTGACATTGGAAATGGTCGAAGCGGCTGGCAATAATCAGAAAGATTTGCTGGATAGGTTTATTAGCTGGCTTATCAGTTAAATTTTTTACAAGTATTAAAAGTATAGGTCGTCTGAAAGCAATCCGTACTTTTCAGACGACCTTAAAACCCAAATAGAGGAATACCCCAAGCATGTACCGTTACATCCTCCACCGCCTATTACTCTTAATCCCCACGCTGTTGGGGATTTTGGCGATTACTTTTGCCGTTATCCAATTCGTGCCGGGCGGGCCGGTGGAGCAGATGGTGCAGCAGTTGACGCATGGTGCAGTCGGTGGCGAGACGGCGACTGTGGTGGCGGGCGATACGATGAAACATGGCAACCGCATCAGCCCGGAAGATTTGGCGGCGTTGAATGCGCTGTACGGTTTCGACAAGCCGCCGCTGACGCGGTTTGCGGATATGGTGTGGCGGTTTGCCCGTTTTGATTTGGGCAAGAGTTTTTTTCATCATGAAACCGTGTTCGAGCTGGTCAAACAGAAAATGCCGGTGTCGATGAGTTTGGGCTTGTGGACGTTTTTCCTGACTTATCTGATTTGTATCCCGTTGGGCATTGCCAAGGCGGTGCGCGACGGCAGCCGTTTTGATGCGGTAACGGGGATGGTGGTGCTGGTCGGTTATACCATACCGCCGTTTGTGTTGGGTTTGGTGCTGCTGGTGTTGTTTGGCGGCGGCAGCTTTTTTGCGTGGTTCCCGCAGGGCGGTTTGGTCGGCGATGATTTCGACACGCTGTCGTGGGCGGGCAAAATCAAGGATTATCTGTGGCACATGGCGCTGCCGATTACGGCTTCGGTGGCGGGCAGTCTGGCGGTAACGACGGTGTTGACGAAAAACGTGTTTCTTGAAGAAATCCGCCGCCAATATGTCTATACCGCCCGCGCCAAGGGTTTGCCGGAAAAACAGATTTTGTGGAAACACGTTTTCCGCAACGCGATGATTCCGCTGATTACCGGCTTTCCCGCTGCCTTTATCGGCGCGTTTTTCACCGGCAGCCTGCTGATTGAAACCTTGTTCTCGCTCGACGGGCTGGGGCTGCTTTCCTACGAGGCGGTGATGAAGCGCGATTATCCGGTGGTGATGGGGACGCTGTATGTGTTCACGCTGATGGGTTTGCTGGCGAAATTGGTGTCGGATATTTCTTATTCGTGGGTCGATCCGCGTATTCATTTCGGCGGACAGAAATAGGTCGTCTGAAAACTTAAAGAATTATGGAGTTAAATATGATTAAACGTTTAAAAGATATTTCTGAAGAAAGCCGCGAACATAAAAACGATGGTGCAAAAGTAGTCCGTATGGAATTGCAGGATGATGAAGCAACCAAACGGTTGGTCATGCATAGCGCAAAGCGCGTAATTGCCGCGCATAAGTCAGAATTGGAAAAGTTGGCTTATAAGTAATCTCCATGGTTGAATATTCAAACGACCTTTGTGCAATCCAATTATGAAAACACACACCTCAAACCCCACTTGGCAGGCATTCAAGCAACACAAACGCGGCTGGTTCGCGCTGCGGGTTTTAGCCGTTTTGTTTGCCGTCGCGCTGCTTGCGCCTTTGTGGAGCAACGACAAGCCGTTGTTGATACGTTATCAGGGCGAATATTATTTTCCACTGGTAAACGAATACAACGAAACCGTGTTCGGCGGCGATTTCGACACACCTGCCGATTACCTCGATCCGCTGATACGCGGCAACATCACATCAAACGGCAATTACGCCGTTTATCTGCCCAATCCCTACGATGCCGATACGCTCAATGATTTCGACACGCAGCCCGACCCTGCAAGTCCGTCCGAAAGGCACTTGCTCGGCACGGACGACCGCGGTCGCGATGTCTTGGCGCGTTTGGTTTACGGATTCCGAGATTCCCTATTATTCGCCCTTGCACTGACTTTGGTAACGACCGTAATCGGCGTGATCACCGGCGCGGTGCAGGGTTATTTCGGTGGCAAAACCGACCTCTTGATGCAGCGTTTTATCGAAATCTGGGGCGGGATGCCGGAGCTTTACCTCTTGATTATCCTGTCTTCGTTTTTCAATCCCAGTCTGCTGATATTGCTGGTGTTGCTGTCGTTGTTCGGCTGGATGGGGCTGTCGGACTACGTCCGCGCCGAGTTTTTGAAAAACCGTCAGGCGGATTACGTTTTGGCGGCGCGTTCGATGGGGGTGGGCAACCGCGCGATTATGTGGCGGCACATCCTGCCCAACAGCCTGACGCCCGTATTGGCGTTTCTGCCTTTCCGCATCTCCGGCGCGGTGCTTGCGCTGACCAGCTTGGATTTCCTCGGTTTGGGCGTTCCCGCGTCGCAGGCGAGCTTGGGCGAACTTTTGGCGCAGGGCAAGGACAACTTAGACGCCTGGTGGATAGGCTTGTCCACCGTCGGTACGCTGACGATTATGCTGCTTTTGCTGGTGATGATAGGCGAGGGCTTGCGTCAGGCGTTTGACGTGCGCGCTAGGGGATAGTATAAGCACGGAGTCTTTGCGGGCGTATATCAATGCGCGACCCTCGCCTTTAGAAGTTTCAGACGACCTCTATAATATTTTACTCACTTCATTTTTAAAGAATTCCAATGAATCAAACACACAACACAAACTTTTACGAAATGCTGACCGCTGCCTGCCGTAAAAACGGCAAAGGGACTGCGGTGTTCAACGACAAAGAAAAAACCACCTACCACGCGCTCAAGCAAGAAGTCGATGCCGTAGCCGCATATCTGCAAAATATGGGCGTCAAATTCGGGGACAAAGTGGCTCTGGCGGTATCCAATTCGCCGGAATTTATCAGCGCCTATTTTGCCGTCTCCGCCATCGGCGCGGTTGCAGTACCGATGAATACGTTTTTGAAAAACAACGAATACGCGTATATTTTGAACGACTGCAAAGCGCGGTTTATGTTTGCTTCGGCAGGTTTGCAGAAAGAATTGAAGGGGCTGAAAAAACAGACCTGTGTCGAGAAAATCATTTGGATAGGCGAGGCGAAAGCGGCGGACGAAGCCGATGCGCGTTTTGAAGAAGCGCGCCGTTTCTCGGGCACGCCCGATTTGAGCCGCCAGCCGAAAATCGATGATTTGGCGCATATTATTTACACTTCCGGTACGACAGGCCATCCCAAAGGGGCATTAATCAGCTATGGCAACCTGTTTGCCAACCTTGAAGGCATCGAGCGCATCTTTAAGATTACCAAACGCGACCGCTTCGTCGTGTTCCTGCCGATGTTCCACAGCTTTACGCTGACGGCTATGGTGTTGCTGCCAATTTATATGGCGTGTTCGATTATTTTGGTGAAATCCGTTTTCCCGTTCTCCAACGTTTTGAAACAGGTTTTATTCAAACGCGCGACCGTGTTTTTGGGCGTGCCCGCGATTTACACCGCCATGAGCAAAGCGAAAATCCCTTGGTATTTCAGATGGTTCAACCGCGTCCGTCTGTTTATCAGCGGCGGTGCGCCTTTGGCGGAACAAACCATCCTCGACTTTAAAGCGAAGTTTCCGCGTGCCAAACTTTTGGAAGGCTACGGCTTGAGCGAATGCTCGCCTGTCGTCGCCGTCAACACGCCCGAAAGGCAAAAAGCTCGCAGCGTCGGCATCGCCTTGCCCGGATTAGAGGTCAAAGCCGTCAACGACGAATTGGTCGAAGTACCGACGGGCGAAGTGGGCGAACTCATCGTCAAAGGCGGTTCGGTCATGCAGGGCTACCTGAATATGCGCGATGCCACGGACGAAGCCATCGTCAACGGCTGGCTGAAAACAGGCGATTTTGTCACGATAGACGAAGACGGCTTCATCTTTATCGTCGACCGCAAAAAAGACCTGATTATTTCCAAAGGGCAAAACGTTTATCCGCGCGAAATTGAAGAAGCGATTTACAAACTCGACGCTGTCGAAGCCGCAGCCGTCATCGGCGTAAAAGACCAATATGCCGACGAAGAAATCATCGCCTTTATCCAACTCAAAGACGGCGAAACGTTGGACGAAGCCGACGTGCGCGCCCATTTGCGCGGACATTTGGCGAATTTCAAAATCCCCAAACAGATTTACTTTAAAGACGAACTACCGAAAAACGCCACGGGCAAAGTGTTGAAACGGGTGTTGAAAGAGCAGTTTCAGAAATAATAAGCGTTCAGACGACCTCGGTTTGCGGGTTTGAATCAGAGGTCGTCTGAAAAGCAGAAAGCCGATGTTTGTTGGGCGCGTTTCTTGTAAACCATCGGATATGGCTTATTGCTTCGTAAAGATTTCTGCCCGTGCGGCGGGTATTGCCGATTTGATTCCAACCGTTTTCCGTTTTCAGACGACCTCGATACCATGACGAAACCCATCCTTGAAATTGAAAACCTAAACGCCTTTTTCCCCGGCAAGCAAGTCCTGCACGATGTCAGCCTGACCGTACAGACCGGCAGGAAACTGGCATTGGTCGGCGAGAGCGGCAGCGGTAAAACCGTGTTGGCGCAGAGCATTATGCGGCTGAATCCGCTGGTGTCGTTTGAAGGTCGTCTGAAATTCGACGGCAACGATTTGCTGACCCAATCCGAACGCGCCCTGCAAAAGCTGCGCGGACGGGAAATCGGTATGGTGTTTCAAGAACCGATGACTGCGCTTAACCCCCTGATGCGCGTCGGTGCGCAGATTGCCGAAGTGCTGACCCTGCATCTGGGTTTGGACAAAAAACAGGCATGGGCGAGGGCGGTCGAACTCTTGGCGGAAACCGGCATCCGCGAGCCGGAGCAGAAAGCCTTTGCCTATCCCTTCCAGCTTTCCGGCGGGCAGCGGCAGCGGGCGATGATTGCGATGGCGGTTGCCGCCGAACCCAAGCTCTTGATTGCCGACGAACCGACCACCGCCCTCGATGTCGCCGTGCAGGCGCAGATTCTCGATTTGTTGGCGCGCTTGCAGCAGGCGCACGACATGACCATGCTCTACATCACCCACGACCTGAACCTTGTCCGCCGCTTTGCAGACGACGTCGCCGTGATGCGCGGCGGACGTATTGTCGAAACGGGCGCGGCGGCGGAAGTGTTTGCCCGTCCGCAACACGAATACACGCAAATGCTGTTGAACGCCGGTGCCGCGCGCAAGGTTGTGCCTTTGGCGGACAACCCCGCCACCGTCTTGCAGGCGGAGCAGCTTTCCGTTGCCGTCAAAGAAACGGCGGGCTGGTTCAAAAAACGCAGCAAAACCCTGCTGGAGCCGGTTTCCTTCGATTTGAAAGCGGGCGAAACGCTGGGCATCATCGGCGAAAGCGGCTGCGGTAAAACCACGCTGGCAAAAGCCGTCATGCACCTTATCGACGCGGAAGGTCGTCTGAAAATCAACGGCGAAGCCTGGACGCGCGAATCAAGGCGCGACATCCAAATGGTGTTCCAAGACCCGTTCGGCGCATTCAACCCGCGCATGAACGTCTTTAACATCGTTTCCGAAGCCCTGCGCGTCCACGAACCCGATTTGTCCCGCGCAGAAATGCGGCAGCGCGTGCAAGACGTATTGCGGCAGGTCGGACTGCCCGAAGACGCGCTCGAACGCTATCCGCACGCCTTTTCCGGCGGACAACGCCAGCGGCTCGCCATCGCCCGCGCCATTATCGTCCGCCCGAAAATCCTCGTTTTGGACGAACCCACCAGCGCGCTCGACGTACAATGGCAGCAACAGATTCTAGAGCTGCTCGCCGATTTGCAGAAAAAACACGGTCTCAGCCTCATCATCATCAGTCACGACCTCGCCGTCATCCGCGCCCTGTCGCACCGCGTGATGGTGCTGAAAGACGGCAAAATCGTTGAAGAGGGCGGCTGCGAAACCGTATTTGCCAACCCTTCCAGCGATTACACGCGCCATCTGATGAGCTTCAGGGCAGGCTGAACCGTCGGATAGGTCGTCTGAAAAACATTAGCCAATCGCGATGGCGGCCTTACAAAAAAACTATTACACTTTGGCGACACTTGAAATTTTCAGCCCCAAGCCCTATCCTGCACAACATCTGATTCAATTTGACACAAAAAGGAAAAACTCATGAGCAGCGAACTGATTATCCACACCACCGATGCAAATTTCGAACAAGACGTTTTGAAATCTGACGTCCCCGTATTGCTCGACTTCTGGGCACCTTGGTGCGGTCCTTGCAAAATGATCGCTCCGATTTTGGACGACATCGCCGCTGAATTTGAAGGTCGTCTGAAAGTCGTCAAACTCAACATCGACGACAACGAAGCCACTCCAGCCAAATTTGGCGTGCGCGGTATTCCGACGCTGATGGTGTTCAAAAACGGCGAAAACGTCGCCACCAAAGTCGGCGCATTGGCAAAAGGTCAATTGACCGCATTTGTAAACGCTTCTTTGGCTTAAGTTTTAACAACGCAAAAGGTCGTCTGAAATTTCAGACGACCTTTTTGTATGTTTGGATTCAATCAAACCGAGCGTTTTGTCTGTGCCCATCTATATCTATTCAAGGATTTCGGCGGTCAGGCATGAATCCATACAATCGATTTCATCCACGCTAAAAAGGTCGTCTGAAAAACCTAGAATCAGGTTTTTCAGACGACCTTCCGTGTGTTTACGCCTTGTTTGAACGCTTATTCCTTACGCTGCAAAACGGCGGCGAAGAATCCGTCGGTTTGGTGTTTTGCCGAATCGAGGCGCAGGTATTTGCCGGTGTTCAAATCGATTTTCAAAGCGGCGAGTAGCTCGGCGCAGTCGAGGAGTTCGTATTCCGGGTGTTCTTCCAAAAAGCGTTCGACCTGAATTTCGTTTTCTTCGGGCAACACGCTGCAAGTGGCGTAAACCAGCCTGCCTTGCGGCTTGACCAGTTTGGCGGCGGCATCGAGGATGCTGTGTTGCTGCTCCAAAAGTTTGGCGACGGTTTCGGGCGACTGGCGGTATTTGAGGTCGGGATTACGGCGCAGCGTGCCTAAGCCGGAGCAGGGGGCATCGACCAGGACGCGGTCGGCTTTGCCGGTGAGTCGGGCGATGCGGCTGTCGTGTTCGCTGCTGATGCGTTCGGGGTGGATGTTGGTCAGTCCGGCACGGGTCATGCGGGGCTTGAGGTTGGCAAGGCGTTTTTCGGCGATGTCGAAGGCGTAGATTCTGCCTTTGTTTGCCATTTGCGCGCCGACGGCGAGGGTTTTGCCGCCTGCGCCTGCGCAGAAATCGACGATGATTTCGCCGCGTTTGGCACCGACGAGCAGGGCAAGGAGCTGGCTGCCTTCGTCTTGGACTTCAAGCGTGCCGTCTAAAAACAATTCGTGTTTGTTGAGGGCGATTTTGTTTTTCAGGCGGATGCCCCAAGGGGAATAGTGCGTGGCTTCTGCATCGGGGCTTTCGGCTTGAAGCAGGGGCAGCACTTTGTCGCGTCTGCCTTTGAGCGTGTTGACGCGGATGTCGAGCGGCGCGGCTTGGTTGATGCTGCGGCCGAAGGCGAGGATTTCTTCCTTGTTAAAATGTTTTTGCAGTTGCTCCACCAGCCATTGCGGCAATTCGGCGGCGGTATGGAGGTCGTCTGAAAATTCGGTTTTGCGCGCTTTGAGGCCGCTGAGAAACTCGGTTTCTTCTTCGTCGAGCAGGTCTTTGATTTGGCTGATGTTGGTGCTTCTGCCGAGGACGAGTGCGGCAAGCGCGGCTTTGCGTGGCTGGGCGTGCGGACGGCGCAGGACGGCACTGATTTTTTGATAATGGCGCAGGGCGGCGAAGGCGGTTTCGGCAATTTCGTGGCGGTCTTGTCTGCCGAGTTTTTTGTGTTCGCGGAAGTAGCCGGACAAAACGGCATCGGCAGGCTGTTTGAAAGTCAGCATTTCAGCCAGAACTTTGGCGGTATGGTCAAGTTGGATCGGGGTCATGGTGGATTCGCAATCGGGGGAAAGGCTTGGATTATACTGGAAAGGTCGTCTGAAAACCTTGAATCGGGTTTCAGACGACCTTCATGATGCGTTCTATTTCATGCCAAAAGCCGTCGGGGCGCAATTCGAGTTTGGCGATTAAGCCGCTTTCGATTTGGCGGACGTCTCGCTCGGACAGGGTTTGCGCCTCGGCGACGCGGGCGGGGGCGAGGTATGCCATGCGGTCGATGAAGTGGTAGCGTGCGCCGTCGTGGGTCGGATATGCCGACCAGTCTCGGATAAAGACGCCGCGCCAGCAGTATGGGTTCAGCGGGGCTTCGGCGGAATCTGCGCCGACGGGAAAAAAGCCGATGCCGCGTATGACTGAAGCGGGTTGCGGCGCGTCGGGGAGACGGTTTTGCCGCAGGGTTTCGATGCCTTCGGGGGATTGAAACAGGGCGAGTTGGCGGGGCAGTTTGGCGGCTTTGGCGGTGAGGGTGTCTTTGGCATTGAGTCCACGCATGTCTGCGGATTTGCCACTGTCGCTGCCGTAATATTTGCAGGTCAGTTCAATGTGGTAGGGTTTGTCGTCGATGGAGGCGATGAAATCGGCGGCGCCTTGCGTGAGGTCGTCTGAAAACACGGGCAGGTTGCAGGCGTGCAGCTCGGTATGCGGCGCGTGGGTAAACCAAAATGCGAGCAGGCGTTCGGCGTAGATGCCGAGGCGGTTGCCGAAGGGGGCGTGTTCGGCGAGATAGTCATCTAAGGGGGCAGGATTGCCGTCCAAATCCAAAAGATAGCGGAAGCCGCGTTCGCCCAATAGCTCGCGGACGCTCAATTCACAGCCGCTTTGCCAAAGCGGCGGAGCGGTCAGCAGGGTGGCGAGGTCGCGGACGGACGGGGTGGCGAGTTTCCACCATAGGGCATCTAGGGCGTAGTTCATGAGGGCGGTATGGGTGTTGGGAAGGTAATGAATTTTATAATATCGTGCATGCAGTTGAAACCTGTAAGCCGCAGCGTTGTCTAAGCGGATGTTATTTTTTTCCTTGTTCCTTATCTGACGGCGCTTCTTTGTCAGGATTCGGGCAAGCCTTCAACCCTGATCTTTTTATCCACTCTTTATACGGAGATAACACAATGAAAATAAAGCTATTGTTTTCAGCTTTGGCACTGTCTGCATTGATGATGGATGCTCAGGCGCATGTTACGATTCGCAATAATTCTAATGGTGTTGATAGTATTTCTGGAAAATCAGACCATTTCCGCCTGAATGTGCCAACCAATCGCGGTAAGGCGGTAACCGGGGTAAAAATGGTGGTTGCCGAAGGTGTGAAACTGTTGTTCATCCATCCTGTTCCGGGTTGGACTTATAAAACGGAAAAAGATGCGGAAGGCAATATCGTCAGCATCACTTACAAAGGTCGTATGGAAGCGGGCGAATTCACTTCGTTCCCGTTTATCGCGCTGAATCCTAAAGGCGATGTCTCAGTGAAATACAAAGCGTATGTGACTTACGCGGATGGCGTTGTTGTGCCGTTTGACGGTTCGGAAGAGGCAAAAGGCTATCAACCGACGATTCATCTGAAATAATCGCTCGGGACGTTTGCCCTGATGCCGGCGGCTTAATCGGTATATTGAACTGCTTGGCAATCGGGCTGTAACGTTTTCCATATTAAAAAGGTCGTCTGAAAACCTGAATCGGTTTTCAGACGACCTTTTCTTTGGGAGGCTAGACTATGCTTTGTCCTCTTCGTTTTCCACTGCTTTAGGCGGAACGGGCGCGAACCAGCCGACCAAGAGCAGCAGCACGCCGACGATGATGAAGGAGGCGATGCGGGCGATGCCGCCGCTGTTGGAAAGCTCGATGAGGAAGAGCTTGACGACGACAATCGCCATCAGCGCCGCGCCGGTTATCCAGAAGGGGCGCAGTTTGCGGCGGTTGCCGTACACCATCAGGATGATGGCGGTAACTGCCCAGACGACGGAGAGGCTGGCTTGCAGACCGAAGGATTGGAGCATAATGTTGAGTTGCCAAGTGATGCCGTCGTAGAAGTGCCACAGGCGCATCACGCCCGCGCTGATGACCATGAATGCGAGGGCGGCGACGCCGGGGGCGTTTACGCGGCGGTATTCCAAAGGCAGGGCTTCGGGCAGGGACTTCAGGGCAAACCACAGCATTCCGGCGCAGGCGAGCTCCAGCGGGTTAAGCAGCGGGATATACGGCAACGGCGCGGGTTGGAACGGAGTGGAGAAGTTCGTCCATATCATCCAACTTGCCGATGCAAGGGCGGCTATCGGCAGGGCGAAATGCTGATAGGCGGCTTGATGTCGTCTGAAAAAGCCGCGCTGTCGCTGCGTATGGAGGACGATCCACATGATCAGCGGTACGGCAAGCCACGAGAGCTGCGACCAAACGCCGTCGAGACGATTGCCGACATACATTCCTGCCCAAAGCGACCAAAGGATGCCGAGCATGATGATGTTGAGTTTGTGCAAGTCGATAGGCGCATGGGTTTGGCGGTTGTTCAGAATGACGAAGTTCAACACGGTAGCGGCGGCAAGCGGCAGGGCTGCGGCGGCAGTCCATAGGTGCTCGAGGTGATAGCCGATGAAGTGCAGCGCAAACAGAGGCATGAATGCCAAGGTCGTCTGAAAAAGCTCTTTCCAGTTCAAACGGTTGGCAAGCAACAGCAAGGCGGTGAATATCGGTAATGCCCAAAGCTCGATAAACAGGATTTCCTCGCCCGTCCATTGGGTGTAGGTGGCGAAGCCGCCCAACATCAGAGCGATAACGAGGATAGCCCAGCCTGCAATCCGCGAGAATGGGAGGGGTTGGTCTTGTTTGTCTTGGCTTTCCGAGACTTCGGTTTGGACACGCGAATATTGCAACGCGTAGGCTGCGGCAAACAGCAGCGGCGCGGCGGCAAAGAGGTGCCAGTGTGTCAGGAAGCCGTTGGATTCATTATTAATCGAGGCTTGGAAGAGCAGGATAAAGATTGCATTGCCCAAGGCGAATGTGCTGAATACGTCCGACTTGCCTTTGCCTCGGCAGAACGCCCAAGCCGCCACCAAACCAGAGAAAATGATGATGCTGCCGCGTTCCGCGAGAAACAGTAAAGGCAGGATGGATGTGTAGAGCAGGGCGGCGCAGAGGGTTGCGTTTTGAAGCGTGTGTTCCCAGTGTGCCGAGCCTTTACGGCGGTAGAGATGCCATTGCAGGTAAATTGCCGCGCCGCCGAACAGGGTCAGCAGGGTGGTGAACCATTGACCGTGCAGGATGGTGGATCCTCCCTCCTGATAACCGCTCAGTTGGGTCAGCGCCGCCAGCAAATAAACAACGAGCGCACCCAAACGCATATGCGGACGCTGTTGGCGCAGTCCGAAGAAATACACGAGTGCGGATTCTACCGTCCACAGAATGACGGTGTTGCCGCGTTCAAAGTAAAGCGGAACGGCGAGCGTGAGGAAAAGCAGCGACAGGGCAACAAACGCCTGACGCAGGATATACAAACCCTGTTGCCGTTTCAGCATCAGCGCGGCAAGCCCGTAAACGGCGGCGAAGCCCAGCGCAGAGAATGCGTCCGCAGACGGCCAGTGTTCCACCATGCGGTATTGCAGTCCGAACGCCGCCGCCATCGTGCCGAACAATAAAGTATGGTCGAGGACGTGGACGCGCAGGCCGTGGGAGCAGAGGCTGTTCCAAATTTCTTCCAGCGTCGCGTTGTCGGCAACGGGCGCGAGCGTGTCTTCGCGGTTTTCCGTCAGCTTGCGGCGGGCGAACAGATAGGCGATGAAGGTGTAGAGCAGCCAGTGGTAAATCAGGAAAGGTTCGGTCGTGGCGAAATGCTGTGGCGTATAGCTTTGCATGCCCCACAATGCGGCAATGGAGAAGGTGCCGGCGAAACTCGTCAGGTTCAGCGACCGCCATGCCTTAAACCAAGCAATCGCCGCTACGCCTGCGTTGAGCAGGGAAAGGTAGGAAAACAGCACCAAATAATTGCCGCTGCCGTCCGATACCAGGATGGGCGCCGCCAGACCGCCGACCAAGGCGACCTGCGCCATAATCTGCGCGTTCTGCCTGATTGCCAGCAACGCCATCAATACAACCATTGCCACCATCAGCACAAACACGATCGGCGCAGGCAACAGCGGATGCAGTTTCAACGCCGCCAAAGAGGTCAGATACATCACCGCCACGCCGAAGCCTTGCAATACCAAGCCGTATTCGCGCTTGCGGCTTTGCAGCTTCCAGCCGCCGATGACCGCCGCCAAACCCGCGCCTGCAACGGTCAGGTAACGCATTTCCACCGGCACATAAATCCGCTCTGAGGCATAGCGCAAGAGGAACGCCAAGCCGAGGAACAGCACCACGATACCGGTTTTCAGCAGCGGATTGCCGCGCAGGAACCAAGCAACAATCGGATTTTCGGAGAATTTGAAATCGAAACCTTCTTCCTTATGGATAACGGTTTCACGAGATTCTGCGTCTGCGGTTTCAGATATAGGTTCAGACGACATTGGAACTTCATTTTCAGACGACGTCAGCAGGACAGGCGCGTCTTGTTTGCGTTCGTCCTCTTGAATAGCGGAAACTTCGATAGGCGTTTCGACGCTGTCTGCGTACAGAGCAGGTTCGGGCTGCACGGAAGGTTCAGCGGAAACAGGGGGGACAGGTGTAGAAAAAGAGGGAGCGGCAACCGGTTCGATGTGCGGCTCGACGGGCGCATCGTCCGCAGTTGCCACAGGCTCAGCCTTCTCATGAAGCGGCGCAGGGATCGTCTGAATATCATCGGCATGTTCGGACAAAACAGCACGCAGTTTCCTAGCCTGCCGGAATCCTTCTTTATCATGAACGGTTTCATGTTCCAAAGCCGTCAAACGCAGCTTCAGCAACTCGATTTCTTTTTCCAGATTTTGCAGTTTCGCATCATGTTCTTCCTGACGCGGTTTGCCGAGTTCACGCGCAAACAACCATAAAATAGAGCCGAAAATGACGCCGACGGTCATTTCGTCAAGAAAATAGCCAATGAGTATGGGGATGAGTAGGCAGAAATACTGCATAAAACACCTGTCCGATAACGGTAAAAATATGCCAATTGTAGCATCCTTGTCATTGGGCATATGTATAGAAGGCGTAACGGTAGGAAAAGGTGTTGTGCGGTAAGCGACATTGTATTTGCAGAATTAATTCACGGCACAAGGTCGTCTGAAAAGCGAAATTGGTAGTCGATGGGGTTCGTCCTGCTGTTTATAGTGGATTAAATTTAAACCAGTACGGCGTTGCCTCGCCTTGCCGTACTATTTGTACTGTCTGCGGCTTCGTCGCCTTGTCCTGATTTAAATTTAATCCACTATATTATTGAATGTAGGTTTTAGATCATGAAACTGGGGCGCAAATCCTGTGAACTTGCCATGCTTTATACGGACTATTTATTATAGGAATTGAACTTAAAATAGGGCGCGGTACGGTTTGTTTATCTATTAAGTCTCAAGGCTTTTTTATTCCCATATTTTTCAAAAGAAAATCTAATGCCTTATTAACCCAATCATTTTTGGATTTCCCGCCAATTTTGCCCCCTCTCCCCGTGGGAGAGGGTTAGGGAGAGGGCAGTAAGCCGCAGGCTTACATTTAGGTTTCTAGGTTTCGCAAAAAATCTTCTGAGAGGTCGTCTGAAAGGTTGTCCGGTCAAGAGGCTGCACACTCTGAAACGAGCGGAGCAAATTTTGCCAAAACGGAACGCTAAAACCTTTTCAAAAAGGAAAATACGATGAAATTCAATCAAATCCATTTACTGTGTGTTGCCGCAGTTTTAGCTATCGCCGCCTGTAAAAACACAGAAGTTCCGTTAAACAGTCAGGTTGAATTGCCCGAAACATTCACGCAGGATACGGCGGCGAAGGGCGATGCGGACATCGGGGCGTGGTGGCAGCAGTGGAACGATCCGGTGTTAAGCGGATTAATCGCGCAGGGTTGGGCGCAGGGGCATGATGTGAAAATCGCCGTCAGCCGTCTGAACGAAGCCCGTGCGGTGGCAGGAATGGCGCGTGCCGATTTGGGGCCGACCGTCGGACTGAGCGGCAAGGCGATGGCGAATTACAGCCAAATGGATAACCCGCTCAACAGCAATGCCAGGGCGTTGCTCTCGCGTTATCCGCAGACTGCATCTTTAAACGACGACACCATCGATTCTCAAGGCACCAGCCTGTATGGCGGACTGACCGCTTCGTGGGAGCCGGATATTTTCGGCAAGAAACGCAGCGATGCCGATGCCGCCCGTTATGCCGCGCTCGGACAACAAGAGTTGGCATATGGCGCGCAAATGCTGGTGGCGGGCGATATTGCCGACAATTATTTCAAAGCGCGTGCGGCTCAAGGTCGTCTGAAAACCGCCGATCAAACCGTTGCCGCCCTGCGGCGTATGGTTCGCTATATCGAAGGGCGTTTTAAGGCGGGACATGTCAGCGGCTATGAAGTGAACGAGGTGAAAGTGCAACTGACCGCAGCGGAAGCCAAACGCGTCACGATAGGGGCGGAATACGCCGCTTATGTGCGCAGTATCGCCGTGTTGACCGGCAACGTGCCGCAAACGTTTACGCTGCCCGAATCGTCTGTCAATGCGTTGGCGAACCAACCTTCCGCACCAAGCGGGCAAACGCCGCAAGGCTTGCTGGAACGCCGCCCCGACCTGCGCGCGCAGGCGGCTCAAGTCAACGCCTATGCCGCCAAATTCGCCAGTGCCAAAGCCGATTTGCTGCCGCGCTTCACCATCAGCTTTATGGGTCAGGGCGGACGCATCGGTGTGGACGGCGACCGTTCGCTGACCGGCTGGGCAAGTTTGCTGTCGGTGGGTATACAGACGCCGCTGTTCACCAACGGTCGCATCAAAGCCAATATCAAAGCCGCCGACGCGCGCCTTCAGACGGCATTGCTGGAATACGACAAACGGCTCCTGACCGCGCTGGGCGAAGTGGACAGCGCATATCAAGGCGTGGAATCGTTAAGCCGCCAAACCGAACTGCTGCAAACCGCCCATAATCAGGCAGCGCACCACGCGGCCGATACGGAAAAAATGTTCCGCAACGGCTACAAAACGCTGGATGTCGCCCTCAAAGCCCACATCGCTGAAGATCAAATGCAGGAAAACCTGATTGCGGCGCGGCTGGCAAGGGCGCAGATGCTGGTGTCGCTGTATAAGGCATTGGGCGGGGGCTGGTCGAAATAAAGAAGCAAAAAGGTCGTCTGAAAAATTTCAGACGACCTGGGTTTATGAAAAGAATTAAAATTCCTGATATTGGTATGGATAAGGTTGCCGATTAAAAAGGTTAGTGGGTATCAGGTCAAATTTGCGTGCAAGGAAGTGCAGATGAATCGATGTGAATTGTATTGAGTTAGCGATATAAGGGATTTTTAAAAATGAATGAAAAAAGCAGAATGTCTGTTTTGCCAAATCAATATCTGGGAAAATTTACTTAGGATTTTCAATGATGAAATTTTATTATCTGACTATCAGTCACAACATCCTTTGCGGGGTTGGTTTTTACAACAATTATCTACTGCCGGAGGAGTTTCTCCCATCCTTTCAACTGAACGATTTTAAAGTCGAATATGGTTCTCTTCCTTGGTATGCTGGGATAACACGGAAGCGTAAAAAAATTATACTTCCTGATAATCTTATTTTGGTCTCTAATTTAAGGGAATATGACTATCCGGTACGTAGCTTATCTGAATACACTTATATCATTACTGAAGAATTTATGCGGTGTTTGGATGGAATGAAGACAAATATTTTACAAATAAAACCTGTAAAATATATGAACGGAAAAACAAGAAATATCATATCAAATCGAGCTTATTATGCGATGACAACAGATAAGTTAGAACTGGAAGATGTTGTAAACCTAAAAGAATGCGAATATGAGCAGGTTTATGGAGTTGATGAATTACTCAAAATGAGCATTTTGGAGAATTGTGATTACGATTTATTTGATATTAAACATGAGACTAAATGTTCTTTGATTGTTTCAGAAAAATTTCGACAAAAGGCGAATGATTTGAAATTGGAGTATTTGGAATTTCTGCCTGTTGGGTTGACTAAGTTAATTACAACCAAAGAATGGATGGCTACGGAGATAAATTCTTTGCCTAGATATACTCCTGTCTAATAAATTTTGTATGTATTATTTGATACACACAAAAGGCTGTAAAAAGGTCGTCTGAAACCAAATTTCTAGGTTTCAGACGACCTTTTGTGCAATTAATAGCGATTGTAGAAAACAGCTTGACCGATGGGAAAATGAATTGGCTCTGAAGAAGCTAAAGTAGAGTCGGCAAACAAAAAAGCCTGAACATTATGTTCAGGCTTTTAAAATTTGGCTCCCCGACCTGGGCTCGAACCAGGGACCTGCGGATTAACAGTCCGTCGCTCTACCGACTGAGCTATCGGGGAATAGAGGTGCATTATATCGTCTGAAAAAAAAGTGTCAATAATATTTTTTAGATGAAGGGTAGTAATGTTACAAATATTTGAATGTTAAAAGTATTTATTTTGTGAATAGTTGTGTCGGAAATCAATAGGTGCAAATGGCAGCAGGTGCGGTTGGTCTGTCAGGGTGCTATTTTGTCTAATATTTTGCACTGACAAGCTTGCCGTTGCGGAATTCTTGGTGTTGCATTACGGTGCCGTTATAGGCGTATGTGGTAAGTGAGCCGTTGCTTGGTGTGGCGTGGAATTGCATCAGTTGGTTGCGGCCTAAAATAAAGGGGTCTGTCCGCTTCCGGCTGTTGTCGCTGTAAAAATCTTGTACGGTATATTGATTGCCGCGTTTATTTTTCAGTTGACGGTAGTAACCGCCCTTGACGGCGCTATTGCTGGGATTGCCGTGTGTATCGAAATAAGTCACGATTTGTTCGTCAATAATATTGATGCCGCCTGTGTTGTTTGGGGCGGTTTTATTTTTGTCTAAGGCAATCGGTATGTTGACGGAAGTACCTAGTCCGACATGGCGCCCGATGCCTGTTCCTATGCCTAAACCGATGGACATGCCGGGTGTGCCGGCGGTGCAGGCGCAGAGTGTGGAAGAGAGAAGAATGAGGGGGATTGAGTGTTTCATGGCATTTCCTCGCTATGGGTAGGAGTGAAAATGAACCTGATTACAGGTGGTAACGGGAGGGTGTGGTTTTCGTCGGACAGGTTGCGGCTGGGGACTTTTCTTATTGAATTATATCGTTTTTATATAGTAAAGGACGTTAGTTTTGATAAAGGTGGAAGAAAGAGGAATTAAGGTTGTATGGATAATGAGGGCAGCGGTATGAAATCGGGAAAATCTGCGATATAGCATATATATAGTGTAGAATGCCGTTCAGACGACCCTTTAGACGGATTTTTTGTAATTTAAAGGGGCGTTTTCGGTAAAACTGACCTTACGATGATGGGGTAACGCTATCAAAGTTTGAGAAGATTTGGGTATTTGGTTGCTATTTGATCGATAACGAAGTTCTGGAAAAACAATGAAAACCTTGAAATTTACCAAAATGCACGGTTTGGGCAATGATTTTATGGTGGTAAACGGTATCGGGCAGGATTTTGATCCGCTGACTGCGCCGCTTGCCGAATGGTCCGACCGTTTTAGAGGGGTGGGCTTCGATCAGTTGCTGTTGGTGGAAAAGCCTTCTTCCGATGCGGTCGATTTCCGTTATCGTATATTTAATGCGGATGGCAGCGAGGTGGAGCAGTGTGGCAACGGTGCGCGCTGTTTTGCCCGATTTGTGGCGGATAAAGGTTTGACCGATAAAAAGGAAATTTTGGTTGAAACGGCTAAGGGCGTGATTATTCCCAAGCTGTTGGACAATGGTTTGGTTACCGTGAATATGGGCAAACCGCGCTTTACGTCGTCTGAAATCCCGTTTGTACCGGTTCCTGACGAAGCGGAAGATGCTTTGACGCATATGGTGATGGTCGGTTTGGAGACGGTACAGGTCAGTTGTGTGAATATGGGAAATCCTCATGCTGTGATTGTGGTCGAGGATGTACAGACTGCACCCGTGGCTCACTGGGGCGAAGCCATTGAGTCGCACGAACAGTTTCCGGAACGTGTCAACGTCGGCTTTATGCAGATTGTCGATAGGGAATCTATCCGCTTGCGCGTATTTGAACGCGGCGTGGGTGAAACTCAGGCTTGCGGTACGGGGGCTTGTGCGGCTGTGGTTGCGGGCGTTCGTTTGGGGCTGTTGGTAGAAGGCGTGCCTGTGAAGGTTTCGCTGCCGGGTGGGGATTTGTTTATTACTTGGTTGCATGGTGAGGACGTTTTGATGACTGGTCCTGTTCAAACGGTATTTGAAGGCGAGTTGCAGTATTCATGATTTGGACGAATTTGGATTTTCTCGCCGTTGTTGCTTATGGGCTGGTGTTTTTTGGATTGATTTTCCGCGCTGAAATGTTCCAGTGGTTTTGGGCTTCGGTTGTTTTGTGGCTGGGTGTGTCGATTTTGGGATCGCAGCTTTTGCCGGGAATGTGGGGGATTACCCATGTTGGTCCGTTGTTTGTCCCGCATTTTTATTTGACTTTTGCCAGCGTGTTTTTCTTTGCTTTTCATTGGAAAAAGCAGGCGGAGACTGATTTTTGGCAGGCGGATTTACGGCATCCGTTTTTGAGTGTGTTTGCTGTCAGCAATGTGTTGATGACTTTGGCTTTTGTGTCGATTATCGCTATATTGTATTTTATGCTGCCGGGCCGTTCTTTGGCTTTTACGTTACCTGCTTTGTTGAAATTGTACGCGCTCAAGCCTGTTTATTGGTTTATTTTGCAGTTTGTTATCATGACCGTTTTTTATCTGCACCGCAGAAGCATTGCCAAGCAGTCGCCGGCGGTGTTCAGTAAAGCGCAACTCAGGCTGGGCTGGCTGATGGCTTTGGTCATGCAGGTTTTGGTAACAGGAGCTTTGGTCGGAGAAATCGGGCTTCATTAAGAAAAAATTTTTGCGAATCAAGCAAAACAACCAAAAGTTATAAAGAAAGAAATATTCGATATTGGTTTTTCAGACGACCTGTCTTTAATATACAGGTTATATCACATCAAAAATCTGGAGTAGAAAATGAAGATTGCAAACAGCATCACCGAGCTGATCGGCAACACCCCGTTGGTCAAATTAAACCGCCTGACTGAAGGTTTGAAAGCCGAAATCGCTGTCAAACTGGAATTTTTCAATCCCGGCAGCAGCGTGAAAGACCGCATTGCCGAAGCGATGATTGATGCTGCTGAGAAGGCAGGCAAAATCGGTAAAGATACCGTGATTGTAGAAGCGACCAGCGGCAATACGGGCATCGGTTTGGCAATGGTGTGCGCGGCACGCGGCTATAAGCTGGCGATTACCATGCCTGAAAGCATGAGTAAAGAACGCAAAATGCTGCTGCGTGCGTTCGGTGCGGAATTGATTTTGACTCCAGCATCCGAAGGTATGGCTGGTGCAATTGCAAAAGCCCAAGCCTTGGTGGACGAGCATCCTGAAACTTATTTCATGCCGCGTCAATTTGATAACGAGGCGAATCCTGAAGTACACCGTAAAACAACCGCCGAAGAAATTTGGCGCGATACGGATGGTAAAGTCGATATTTTTGTAGCAGGTGTCGGCACAGGCGGTACGGTTACCGGCGTGGGCGAAGTGTTGAAAAAACACAAACCCGAAGTCAAAGTTGTCGCCGTCGAGCCTGAAGCTTCTCCTGTGTTGAGCGGTGGTGAAAAAGGTCCGCACCCGATTCAAGGCATTGGTGCTGGCTTCATTCCTACCGTATTGAATACCAAAGTGTATGACAGCATTTCCCAAGTCCCGAACGAAGCGGCATTTGAAACTGCCCGCGCGATGGCGGAGAAAGAAGGTATTTTGGTCGGTATTTCTTCCGGCGCAGCAGTATGGAGTGCGTTGCAGCTCGCCAAACAGCCTGAAAACGAAGGCAAACTGATTGTCGTGCTGCTGCCTTCTTATGGCGAACGCTATCTTTCTACGCCTCTGTTTGCCGATTTGGCATAATAGAGTTGAGAGAAAATAAGTGATAAAAAAGACCGCTTTTGCGGTCTTTTTTCGTGGTTTCGTGCTTTGGTGTGGTACAAAAATGAATTTAAGTCGTCATATCGTGTAAAGATTGGAATGTAAGACGAAAGTTGTTGTAATTCAGTCAACAGAAAAAGTCAGATTGATATAGAATTTGGTTATCTGGATAATCCTGATTATAATGGTAGACATGAAAAAATATATCCCCATCTTATTTGCGTTGGCGGCACTTGCCGGTTGTGAGACCATTTATGTCCCAAGCTTGCAAGAAGTGCCTGTCCGTCCGACTAATGTTAAGCCTAACGTTAAAGCGACTAAGGCTGAAAAACCTGCAGCGTTCAGTTTGGCTTCTTCGCATTGGAGTGATGTTTCAAAAATCCGCGATGAGGCAACGCGTCTGAGCTATCAGGTCAGCCAAGGAAAAATGACCAAAGTTCAAGCTGCGCAATATCTGAACAAGTTCCGCATTCAGCTTGTCGGTCGCAATGTCGTGGATGACAGCGTATATGAGGTTTATCTGCGTTCTGCCGTTGACAGTCAACGAGGCGAAATCAATACCGAACAATCCAAGCTGTATATCCAAAATGCTTTGCGCGGATGGCAGCAACGTTGGAAAAATATGGGCAACAAACCTTCTAATCCGGCGTTTACCAACTTCCTGATGGAAGTCATGAACATGACTCCGTTGAAATAAGTTTCGCATTTCAAACAAAAGGTCGTCTGAAAATTTTCAGACGACCTTTTGTTTTGGATGTGGATCTTTATGATGTCTTACGCAGCAGCTTTTCGGTTGCGACTCTTGCACGTTCTTTAATGTCTTCGGTCAGGTAGGTTTTCATCTGGCTGTACACCAAAGTAATGACGGCAATGTCGTCACTGAATCCCAAAGGACCCAGCAAATCGGGGATGCTGTCGATAGGGCTGAGGAAGTAAACCAATGCACCGACAATAATCATCTTGGCGCGTCTGGGCGTGTGCGGGGAGTCCCAAAGATAATACAGCGCATACAACTGACGGACGATGGGTTCGCCTAATCGACCTGCAAAACGGGCGAGTTTGTTGAGAAAGCCCGTTTTGTCCAAATTGCGCCTTCTGAATTTTGGGATAAAGTTTTCCGGATCGGAAGACTGGGTGTATTGTTTTTCCTCTGAGTGTTTCATAACAAGCCTCGCAGTAATTGAGTGGAAAGGGTTTGCCGTAATGCGGGCACAGTATAAAGCGGAGTAAGGCAAAGAAATGTCAGTTTTGCCTAAACGAGGCAAAAATTATGGTTGACTACTTCTTTATCGTAGCTGTTTCATATTATAAATAAATATTATTTCGATTAATGGAAAAGATAGAAAAATCAAATGGCTTTGATAGCTAATAACATCTTAAAAATACTCGATTTACTCCCCATTTTGTTTAGAATACAAAGGGGCTTTGATATAAATTTGACATAAAAAGGAGATATAAATGAAATTTAAAACACTCGTAGCTGTTGGTATCAGTGCAATCTGTGCTGCGGGAGTGGTCAATGCGCATGAACACAAACATGACCACATGACACCTGCCGGTGCTTCCATTGCAGTGAAAGTACAACAACTTGATCCGGTTAATGGTAATAAAGATGTAGGCACTGTAACGATTACCGAATCCAAGTACGGCTTGGTCTTTACACCAAACTTGAGCGGATTAGAAGCTGGACTGCATGGCTTTCACATTCATCAAAACCCAAGCTGTGAGCCGAAGGAAAAAGACGGTAAACTGACTGCAGGCTTGGGCGCCGGCGGTCACTGGGATCCGAAAGAAACCAAAAAACATGGCTTCCCATGGCAAGATGATGCGCATTTAGGCGATTTGCCTGCATTGACCGTATTGCACGACGGCACAGCCACCAATCCGGTTCTTGCGCCACGCATCAAACGCCTTGATGAAGTTCGTGGTCATTCCATCATGATCCATGTTGGTGGCGACAATCACTCCGATCACCCAGCCCCACTTGGTGGTGGCGGTGCACGTATGGCGTGTGGTGTGATTAAATAAGTTGATTGTTGTAAGCAAAAAGTGCGGTTAAAAATGTTGAGAATTTTAACCGCACTTTTATTTGCAATGAGATCTACTTCAGCACTTCAGCTGTGTCATTTAATTTATGAATAGCGTCAATCAGCTGTTTGTCTGAAGCCCGTATCATTCCGCTATGGTTGCAGCGCTGTCTTTTTGAAGGCATTAGTAGAAATCACACCATCGATATGACGTATGACGCAAATCTTTATTCACTAAAATATTGCAGTTTTGTAATAGAAAAATAAGAGCGTCGTCTGAAAAGTTGCCTGTTGAAATTTTGTTTTGAATGCAACGTTTTATCCCATAAGGTTATGGTTGTTTTGCTTGTGGATGCGTTGGTAAATGATATTAATTCATATTTTTATCACAAGAAACAAGATATTAATACTATTTTGATGGTGTGAGATTGTGCGAAACTGATTAAGCGGTAGTGGAAAAAATGTTGGTTTAAGTATTAATAGAGATGTTTATTGTTATTGGTACAGTTTATGATGTTTTTTGGTAAAATTTATTAGATTGTTTATAAATTAGACTGTTCAAAATCGGATAAAACAGGTAAATTATAGTTTATGTAACTCGATGTAATTTGAGTTATTGGTTTTGAGCTGATAAAAAAATACAGAGGAACTGGCTATGTCCGTCAAACCGCGTCCTGTCTTTTTGGAGATTCCCAATATTCGCTTGCCGATACCGGGAATTGTCTCCATCTTGCACCGCATTAGTGGGGTAGCATTATTTGTGATGCTTCCCATTTTGCTGTATCTCCTGTCCGGTACGTTGAGCCGCGAGTCGGCGTTTGAAACTTACCGTGCCATCGTTTCCAATCCTTTGGTCAAGTTGATTTTAATCGGCGTGTTATGGGCTTATCTGCACCATCTGCTCGCCGGTGTCCGTTTTTTACTTTTGGATGCACACAAAGGCCTTGAGCTGAATACTGCGCGCAATACCGCCAAATTGGTGTTTGCTGCTGCTCTGGTGTTGACCGTCGTTTTGGGAGCGTTGTTATGGTAGAACGTAAATTGACCGGTGCCCATTACGGTTTGCGCGATTGGGCGATGCAACGTGCAACTGCGGTTATCATGTTGATCTATACCGTTGCACTTTTAGTGATTCTGTTTACCCTGCCTAAAGAATATTCGGCATGGCAGGCATTTTTCGATCAAGTTTGGGTGAAAGTGTTCACTCAGGTCAGCTTTATCGCTGTATTTTTGCACGCTTGGGTGGGTATCCGCGATTTGTGGATGGACTATATCAAACCCTTCGGCGTGCGTTTGTTTTTGCAGGTTGCCACCATCGTTTGGTTGGTCGGCTGCTTGGTGTATTCAGTTAAAGTAATTTGGGGGTAAGTATGGGTTTTCCTGTTCGCAAGTTTGATGCCGTGATTGTCGGCGGTGGTGGTGCAGGTTTACGCGCAGCCCTCCAATTATCCAAATCCGGTCTGAATTGTGCCGTTTTGTCTAAAGTGTTCCCGACCCGTTCGCATACCGTAGCGGCGCAGGGCGGTATTTCCGCTTCGTTGGGTAATGTGCAGGAGGATCGTTGGGACTGGCACATGTACGATACCGTGAAAGGTTCTGACTGGTTGGGCGACCAAGACGCGATTGAGTTTATGTGTCGCGCCGCGCCTGAGGCGGTGATTGAGTTGGAACATATGGGTATGCCTTTTGACCGCGTGGAAAGCGGGAAAATTTATCAGCGTCCTTTCGGCGGTCATACTGCCGAACACGGTAAACGCGCAGTAGAACGTGCCTGCGCGGTTGCTGACCGTACCGGTCATGCGATGCTGCATACCCTGTATCAACAAAACGTCCGTGCCAATACGCAATTCTTTGTGGAATGGACGGCGCAAGATTTGATTCGTGATGAAAACGGCGATGTCGTCGGTGTTACCGCCATGGAAATGGAAACTGGCGAAGTTTATATTTTCCACGCTAAAGCTGTAATGTTTGCTACCGGCGGTGGCGGTCGTATTTATGCGTCTTCCACCAATGCCTATATGAATACTGGCGACGGTTTGGGTATTTGCGCGCGTGCGGGTATCCCGTTGGAAGATATGGAGTTCTGGCAATTCCACCCGACCGGTGTGGCAGGTGCAGGCGTGTTGATTACCGAAGGCGTACGCGGTGAGGGTGGTATTCTGTTGAATGCCGATGGTGAGCGCTTTATGGAACGCTATGCACCGACCGTAAAAGACTTGGCTTCGCGCGACGTGGTTTCCCGCGCAATGGCGATGGAAATCTACGAAGGTCGCGGCTGCGGTAAAAACAAAGACCATGTTTTGCTGAAAATCGACCATATCGGTGCCGAAAAAATTATGGAAAAACTGCCGGGCATCCGCGAGATTTCCATTCAGTTTGCCGGTATCGACCCGATTAAAGACCCGATTCCCGTTGTGCCGACTACCCACTACATGATGGGCGGTATTCCGACCAACTATCACGGCGAAGTCGTTGTGCCACAAGGCGACGAATATGAAGTGCCAGTGAAAGGTTTGTATGCTGCTGGCGAGTGCGCTTGTGCTTCCGTACACGGTGCGAACCGCTTGGGTACCAACTCCCTGCTGGACTTGGTGGTGTTTGGTAAAGCTGCTGGCGACAGTATGATTAAATTCATCAAAGAACAAAGCGATTGGAAACCTTTGCCTGCCGATGCGGGCGAGCTGACCCGCCAACGTATTGAACGCTTGGATAACCAAACCGGCGGCGAAAACGTTGATGCGCTGCGTCGCGAACTGCAACGCTCCGTACAACTGCACGCCGGTGTGTTCCGTACCGATGAGATTCTGAGCAAAGGCGTTCAAGAAATCATGGCGATTGCCGAGCGCGTGAAACGCACCGAAATCAAAGACAAGAGCAAAGTGTGGAATACTGCGCGTATCGAAGCTTTGGAATTGGATAATCTGATTGAAGTAGCAAAAGCGACTTTGGTGTCTGCCGAAGCGCGTAAAGAATCACGCGGCGCACACGCTTCAGACGACCATCCTGAGCGCGATGACGAAAACTGGATGAAACATACGCTGTATCATTCAGATACCAATACCTTGTCCTACAAACCGGTACACACCAAGCCTTTGAGCGTGGCATACATCGAACCGGCCAAGCGCGTTTACTGATGCGTTTTCAGACGACCTCTGTATCACAAGGGGTCGTCTGAAAATCAAATACACCACCACACTGAACAGCCTGAACCCATAACATATAACCATCAGGCGGTTTATGAGAAAAGGAACACTTCTCATGGAAAAAATGAGTTTTGAAATTTACCGTTACAATCCGGACGTTGATGCCAAGCCTTATATGCAGCGTTACGAGTTGGAACTGGAGCCGACCGACGTGAAACTTCTGGATGCGTTGGTACGCCTGAAAGCACAAGACGACACCTTGTCTTTCCGTCGCTCTTGCCGCGAAGGTATTTGCGGTTCTGACGGTATGAACATCAACGGCAAAAACGGCTTGGCGTGTTTGACTGATTTACGCGGCTTGAAACAGCCCGTAAAAATCCGTCCGCTGCCCGGTCTGCCTGTCATCCGCGACCTGATTGTGGACATGACCCAGTTCTTCAAGCAATATCACTCTATCAAACCTTACGTCGTCAATGATAATCCTATCGATGCAGACAAAGAGCGCCTGCAAACTCAGGAAGAGCGCAAAGAGTTGGACGGTTTGTACGAATGTATTTTGTGCGCCTGCTGTTCGACTGCCTGTCCTTCGTTCTGGTGGAATCCCGACAAATTCGTCGGTCCGTCCGGTTTGCTGAACGCCTACCGCTTCATTGCTGACAGCCGCGATACCATCACCAACGAGCGTTTGGACAATTTGAACGATCCGTATCGTCTGTTCCGCTGCCATACCATCATGAACTGCGTGGACGTTTGCCCGAAACACTTGAATCCGACCCGTGCCATCGGTAAGATTAAAGAAATTATGTTGAAACGAGCCGTTTAAGAAATGATGGTTTTTGACGATATTGCCAAACGGAAAATCCGTTTTCAAACCCGCCGGGGATTATTGGAGTTAGATTTGATTTTCGGCAGGTTTATGGAAAAAGAATTCGAGCAATTAAGCGATAAAGAGCTTTCCGAGTTTTCCGAAATCCTTGAGTTTCAAGATCAAGAACTTCTTGCTCTGATCAACGGACATTCGGCGACAGACAAGGAATACCTTATCCCCATGCTTGAAAAAATCAGACGAGCTTGACGTATTGGAAATCCGCCTATTTATCGGCGGATTTCTAGGATACGGAGGTCGTCTGAAAACAAAGACCGTGCTGCATAGGCAGTAACGAAAGCCCCAACTTACAAAGGAGCGATAAATATGTCCAAATCAATTAAACTCAACGTACCTAATCAAGAGGATTTAGAACTGCCCGTATTGGAAGCGAGCATCGGTCATGACGTGGTCGATATCCGCGCCCTGACTAAAAGCACAGGCTTATTCTCATTCGACCCCGGCTTCGTTTCAACAGCAAGCTGCGAGTCTAAAATCACTTATATCGACGGTGACGAAGGTTTGCTGTATTACCGTGGTTATCCTATTGAACAGCTTGCCGAAAAATCAGATTATTTGGAAGTCTGCTACCTGTTGATTTACGGCGAATTGCCGACACCTGAACAAAAGGCAGAATTTGACAATACCGTCCGCAGTCATACGATGTTGCATGAACAACTGACTTGGTTCTTCCGCGGTTTCCGTCGCGACGCACATCCGATGGCGATGATGGTCGGTGTGGTCGGTGCATTGTCTGCGTTCTATCAAGACAGTTTGGATATTACCAATCCCGAACACCGCAAAATCGCGATTTACCGTCTGATTTCCAAAATTCCGACGATTGCGGCAATGTGTTACCGTTATTCCAACGGTCTGCCGTTCAATTATCCAAAAAACAATCTCTCTTATTCCGAAAACTTCCTTCATATGATGTTTGCGACACCATGTGAAGACTACAAACCCAATCCTGTTTTGGCGCGTGCGCTTGACCGTATCTTTATCCTTCATGCGGACCACGAGCAAAACGCTTCAACTTCGACCGTCCGTCTGGCAGGCTCTTCAGGCGCGAACCCGTTTGCCTGTATCGCTGCCGGTATCGCCTGTCTGTGGGGTGCGTCTCACGGCGGTGCGAACGAAGCCGTCTTGAAAATGTTGGACGAAATCGGCGACGTATCCCGTGTTGCCGAATACATGGAAGGCGTGAAACAGCGTAAATACCGTCTGATGGGCTTTGGCCACCGCGTGTACCGCAACATGGATCCACGCGCCAGCATCATGCGTGAAACCTGCCATGAAGTTCTCAAAGAATTGGGCTTGGAAGACAGTCCGAAATTCAAACTGGCGATGGAATTGGAACAAATCGCCCTGAAAGATCCGTTCTTCGTTGAGCGCAAACTGTACCCTAACGTCGACTTCTACTCAGGCATCGTTCTGTCCGCGTTGGGTATCCCGACCGAAATGTTTACCGTCATCTTCGCTCTGTCGCGCAGCGTAGGCTGGATTTCGCACTGGCATGAAATGATTAGCGATCCTTCGCTGAAAATCGGTCGTCCGCGCCAACTTTATACCGGTGCAGTACGTCGCGATTATGTACCGGCGGATAAACGCTGATAATCGGTATATTAATATGTTGTCGGAGTTTTATTTGAGAAAGCCGAATAGCTTTTTTAAATGAGTTTGTCCGCAATAAACGAAACAGATACAAGTAATTTGGCTGGAAATAGGGTAGAATGAAGTGTCATTTCAAACGGCATGGATTCCGTTGAAACACATGGAATTCTACCCTTTGTTTATATTTTAAAGAAAAGAGCTCGTGTCATGATGGATGAAAAACTCAATTTTTCTTATCTGTTCGGTTCAAATGCTCCCTACATCGAAGAGTTGTATGAGAATTTCTTGGAAAACCCAAGTTCTGTCGATGAGAAATGGAAGCAATATTTCACCGACTTAAGCAAGCAGCCCGGTGCGGCAGATGTTGATGTTGCCCATGCTCCGATTCGTGAATCCTTCGCTAATTTGGCAAAAACCAAATCGACAGCGGCTATTGCCGGCGGTATGGATGAAGCCATGATGAAGAAACAGGTCGGCGTACTGCGGTTGATTTCTGCTTACCGTATTCAAGGTGTGGGTGCTGCCCAGCTTGACCCGCTCAAACGTATCCCGCCACGCAACATTGAAGCCCTCGATCCCAAATTCCACGGACTGAATGATGCCGATATGGCGGTTCAGTTCAATATGGGCGAGGGCGATTTTTCCGGCCAAAGCAAGCTGCCTCTGTCCCAAATCATCAGCAACCTCAAACAAACCTACTGTGGTCACCTCGCATTGGAATACATCTACATTCCCAATACAGAAGAACGCCGCTGGTTGCGCAATTATTTTGAGGATGTGCTGTCCACCCCGAGTTACAGTGCCGAACAGAAACGCCGCATCCTGAAAGAAATGACCGCTGCCGAGACTTTGGAGCGTTATCTGCATACCAAATATGTCGGTCAGAAACGCTTCGGCGTAGAAGGCGGCGAGAGCGTGATTGCCGGTCTGAATTACCTGATTCAAAACGCAGGTAAAGACGGTGTCGAAGAAGTCATCATCGGTATGGCACACCGAGGTCGTCTGAATGTCTTGGTCAACATCTTGGGAAAGAAACCGGGCGATTTGTTTGCCGAATTTGAAGGTCGCGCCGAAATCAAGCTGCCTAGCGGCGACGTGAAATACCACATGGGTTTCAGCTCCGACATCGCTACGCCGAATGGTCCAATGCACGTTTCTTTGGCGTTTAACCCGTCGCACTTGGAAATCGTCAATCCTGTCGTTGAAGGTTCTGCACGCGCCAAACAAAAACGTCTGGGCGAAAACGGCCGCGACAAAGTATTGCCCGTATTGATTCACGGCGACTCTGCATTTGTCGGCTTGGGCGTCAACCAAGCGACGTTCAATCTGTCCAAAACGCGCGGCTATACCACCGGCGGTACGGTCCACATTGTCATCAACAACCAAATCGGCTTCACCACTTCCGATACCCGCGACACCCGTTCGACCGTGCATTGTACCGACGTAGCGAAAATGGTTTCCGCCCCGGTCATCCACGTCAACGGCGACGATCCGGAACGCGTTTGCTTCGCCATCCAAGCCGCTTTGGACTACCGTAAAAAATTCAACAAAGACATCGTGATCGATGTCGTCTGCTACCGCAAATGGGGTCATAACGAGGGCGACGATCCGACCCTGACCCAGCCGATGATGTACAAAAAAGTATCGCAACACCCCGGTGCGCGTGCTTTGTACACCGAGCAACTGATTGCAGAAGGCGTGGTGACGCAGGCAGAAGCCGACGGCTATATCCAAGCCTACCGCGATGCTTTGGATAAAGGCGAACATGTCGAACAAACGACGTTGAGCAATTTCCAACGCACGCAAATCGACTGGAGCAAATACCAAGGCAAAGACTGGCGTGAAGATGTGGAAACCGGCCTGCCCGCTGCCGACATCGAGCGTCTTGCCGAGAAATTTACCGCAGTCCCCGAAGGCTTTGCACTACATCCGACTGCCAAACGCGTGCTCGAAGCGCGCAAAGGCATGGCTGCGGGCAGTCAGCCGATTGACTGGGGTATGGCGGAAACACTCGCATACGCCAACTTGGTGACCAAAGGTCACGGCGTGCGTATTTCCGGCGAAGACTCCGGACGCGGTACATTCTCACACCGTCATGCCGTATTGCATGATCAAAACCGCGAAAAATGGGATGACGGCACTTATGTACCGCTGCGCCATATGGGCGAAGGTGCAGGCGAATTCCTCGTTATCGACTCCATCTTGAATGAAGAAGCGGTCATGGCTTATGAATATGGCTTTGCCTGCTCCGCACCTGACAAACTGACCATTTGGGAAGCGCAGTTCGGCGATTTTGCCAACGGCGCGCAAGTAACCATCGACCAATTCCTGTCGTCCGGCGAAACCAAGTGGGGCCGTCTCTGCGGTCTGACCACCATCCTGCCGCACGGCTATGACGGACAAGGTCCGGAACACTCATCCGGCCGTGTAGAACGCTGGTTGCAGCTTTGCTCCGAAAACAATATGCAAATCATCATGCCGTCCGAAGCGTCGCAAATGTTCCACCTGCTGCAACGCCAAGTCTTGAGTTCGTACCGCAAACCATTGGTGATTTTTATGTCCAAACGCCTGTTGCGTTTCAAAGGCGCGATGAGTTCGCTGGAAAACTTCACCGAAGGTTCGCGCTTCCGTCCTGTCATCGGCGATACCGCCGAGCGTGGCAATAATGAAAGTGTGAAACGCGTGATTCTGTGTGCCGGACAGGTTTACTACGATTTGGAAGCAGGCCGCGCCGAGCGCAAACTGGAAAACGATGTCGCCATCGTCCGCGTCGAGCAGCTTTATCCGTTCCCATACGACGAGTTGCGTGCAGAACTGGCGAAATATCCGAACGCGAAATCCGTGGTTTGGGCGCAGGAAGAGCCAAAAAACCAAGGCGCGTTCTACCAAATCCGCCACCGCTTGGAAGACGTTATCAGCGAAAGCCAAAAATTGTCTTATGCCGGTCGTCCGAGCAGCGCATCGCCAGCCGTCGGCTATATGAGCAAACACGTTGCCCAGCTGAAACAACTGGTTGAAGACGCAATGACGCTATAACGCAATACGGTGTGGCGTTCCGAATGAAACACTTCAGACGGAACGCCCGCCAAACAAAAGAGATAACACACAACAGGTCGTCTGAAAACCGACGACCATCCGGAGACACAAAATGATTATTGACGTAAAAGTACCCATGCTGTCCGAAAGCGTATCCGAAGGCACGCTCTTGGAATGGAAGAAAAAAGTCGGCGAAGCCGTAGCGCGCGACGAAATCCTGATCGACATCGAAACCGACAAAGTGGTTTTGGAAGTACCTTCCCCACAAGCCGGCGTATTGGTTGAAATCATTGCCCAAAACGGCGAAACCGTTGCCGCCGAACAAGTGTTGGCGCGTATCGATACTGCTGCAACTGCTTCCACTTCTGCTGAAGCCCCAGCCGCCGCTCCTGCACCTGAAGCCGCTCCCGCTGCTGCGCAAACCAATGCTGCCATGCCTGCCGCTGCGAAGCTGGCAGCCGAAACCGGCGTGGATGTGAACGCGCTGCAAGGTTCCGGCCGTGACGGTCGCGTCTTGAAAGAAGACGTGCAAAACGCCGCCGCCAAACCTGCCGCTGCACCCGCTGCCGCGCCAGCACCTGTTCCAGCGGGTGCGCGTCCGGAACAACGCGTTCCGATGAGCCGCCTGCGCGCCCGTGTTGCCGAGCGTCTCTTGGCTTCGCAACAGGAAAACGCGATTCTGACTACGTTCAACGAAGTCAACATGAAACCTATCATGGACTTGCGTGCGAAATACAAAGAAAAATTCGAGAAAGAACACGGTACCAAACTTGGCTTCATGTCTTTCTTCGTCAAAGCAGCTGTTGCAGCGCTGAAAAAATATCCGGTGGTCAATGCCTCCGTTGACGGCAACGACATCGTTTATCACGGTTACTTCGACATCGGTATTGCCATCGGCAGTCCGCGCGGTCTGGTCGTTCCGATTCTGCGTGATGCCGACCAAATGAGCATTGCCGACATCGAACAAGCCATCGTCGATTACGCCAAAAAAGCTAAAGACGGCAAAATCGCGCTGGAAGATTTGACCGGCGGTACGTTCAGCATCACCAACGGCGGTACGTTCGGTTCTATGATGTCCACCCCGATTATCAATCCGCCGCAATCCGCCATTTTGGGTATGCACGCGACCAAAGAACGCGCAGTCGTGGAAAACGGTCAAGTCGTTGTCCGCCCGATGATGTATCTGGCACTCTCTTACGACCACCGCATCATCGACGGCCGCGAAGCCGTGTTGACTTTGGTTGCCATCAAAGACGCGCTGGAAGATCCGGCACGCCTGTTGTTGGATCTGTAAACGCTGTCAAAGGGATATAAAGCGGATAAAAACAGAGCAGTTTGAAATCGGGCTGCTCACTGGTTTTCAGACGACCTTGAAATGAAAAAAGGTCGTCTGAAAACAGCGGGATGTTTGAAATCTAAGGGAGAAAGTTTGTTGCTGCCATTTTTCGTGCAGAAGCAAACGCTTGAAAATCCATAGGAGCGTATCCATGAAACCCATCTCCCTGTTTCCGCTTTTGGCTGTCGTTTCCCTGCTTGGCGCGTGTGCCGCATTCGAAGGCAAGGAATATTCCGTCAACGCTTATGATGCGCGCGGCAGAATGTTGAACAAGCGTTTTGAAATGGACAGCAACAAAGCAGGCATTCCCGTCGCCCGCAGCGTTTTGTGCAAACGTTATCCGCACGCTACCGTGCGCGTTTACAACAATTTTACCGGACAGGAAGTCAGGGAATACAGTCCGCATTCCTGCCGCCGCTGATGCGTCAGAACCAATCGGGCTGAAATTTGAATAGGTCGTGCCTGTGAGCAGGCTTCGCACTCTGAAAAAGGCAGAATAAGTTTTAATTTTGTTGAAGCCGCGTTTTCAGACGACCTCTCATGCAAAATATAGTGGATAAACTTTTGCTGAAGGTTTTCCTGCGGCAAAAATATCAAACAACAAAGGATTTTTCACATGTCTCAATACGATGTAGTAGTCATCGGCGCAGGTCCCGGCGGATACGTTGCCGCCATCCGCGCCGCCCAACTGGGTTTTAAAACCGCCTGTGTCGATGCAGGCGTCAACAAAGCAGGCGACGCGCCCGCGCTGGGCGGTACCTGCCTGAACGTCGGCTGCATTCCTTCCAAAGCCCTGTTGCAATCCAGCGAACATTTCCATGCCGCGCAGCATGATTTTGCCGAACACGGCATCAGCGTCGGCGACATCAAATTCGACGCGGCGAAAATGATTGCGCGCAAAGACGCCATCGTAACCAAGCTTACCGGCGGCGTGAAATTCCTGTTCCAAAAAAACAAAGTAACCAGCCTGTTCGGTACGGCTTCATTTGCCGGCAAAAACGGCGATGCCTACCAAATCGAAGTCGATAACAAAGGCGAAAAAACCGTTATCGAAGCCAAACACGTCATCGTAGCGACCGGCTCCGTGCCGCGTCCGCTGCCGCAGGTTGCCATCGACAATGTAAACGTATTGGACAACGAAGGCGCATTGAACCTGACCGAAGTGCCTGCCAAACTGGGCGTTATCGGTTCGGGCGTGATTGGTTTGGAAATGGGTTCTGTGTGGAACCGTGTCGGTTCTCAAGTCACCATCCTCGAAGCCATGCCGACCTTCCTTGCCGCCGCCGACCAGCAGATCGCCAAAGAAGCCTTCAAATATTTCACCAAAGAGCAGGGCTTGAACATCGAGTTGGGCGTGAAAATCGGCGACATCAAATCTGAAGGCAAAGGCGTATCCGTTGCCTACCAGACCGCCGCAGGCGAAGCCAAAACCGAAGTATTCGACAAACTCATCGTCGCCATCGGCCGTATTCCGAATACTAAAGGTCTGAATGCCGAAGCCGTCGGTTTGGAAAGAGACGAGCGCGGCTTTATCAAGGTGGACGGCGAATGCCGCACCAACCTGCCTAATGTCTGGGCAATCGGCGACGTGGTTCGCGGTCCGATGCTGGCGCACAAAGCCAGCGACGAAGGTGTGGCAGTTGCCGAGCGCATCGCCGGTCAGAAACCGCATATTGACTTCAACAGCGTACCATTCGTGATTTACACCGACCCCGAAATCGCTTGGGTCGGCAAAACCGAAGAGCAGCTCAAAGCCGAAGGCGTGGAATACAAAAAAGGCACTTCCGGCTTCGGTGCAAACGGTCGCGCTTTGGCAATGGGCAAGGCAAAAGGTACGGTCAAAGTGTTGGCGGATGCCAAAACCGACCGCATCTTGGGCGTACACATGATCGGCCCGGTTGTCAGCGAATTGGTTACCGAAGGCGTAACTGCGCTTGAATTCTTTGCCAGCAGCGAAGACATCGCCCGCATCATCCATGCCCACCCGACCTTATCCGAAGTGGTTCACGAAGCCGCACTGGCCGCCGACAAACGCGCTTTGCATGGCTGATAAGGTCAAGTAGAGCATAAAAGGTCGTCTGAAACTTTTCAGACGACCTTTTCGGAAAGATGAATGTTCGGAAGCAATGTTCCGATAGGTATAGAGAGAAAATAGGGCATATGAGTTGCCATTGTTCCCTTACCGGAATGACGATTTAAGCATTTTCTATTTGAATCTGCGATAGTGGGTTAAGTTTAAATTCAGGACAAGGCGGAGAAGCCGCAGACAGTACAGATAGTACGGCAAGGCGAGGCAACGCAGTACTGGTTTAAACTTGAACCACTATATATAATCGGCGACACATTCACAGACAGCATTTGATTATGAATAAAGAAGTAATCGGTATCCTGTTTATACCGATGGGCATCATCAGCATGTGTATGGCCGCGTTGTGGCAGATGTATGTGATGATGACCGAAACTTATACGCTCAACCGTTTCAAAGACAAAGAATTGGTTTGGCGCGTGGCATTGTTGTTTATCAGTTTCAGCCTTGCTGTTTACCTGCTCTGCCCGAATTCGCGTAAAAAAGGCATCGTCTTTTTTATCCTTGGGGGAGGCGGCGCAATCATGTATCTGCTTGCGCGGATGTGGTTGCCGTTCAGCAAGTGAAACGACGATTTTCCGACCGCCGAAAGGTCGTCTGAAACGCACGGGGTTGCCATTCAGAGGCAGTCTCAGGGCATTCCACTAATCTAAAGGAGAAATCCATGAATCTACACGAGTATCAGGCTAAAAAACTGCTGGCAAGCTACGGCTTGCCCGTGCAAGGCGGTATTTTGGCGCACAACGGTGAAGAAGCCGCAGCCGCTTACGACAAACTGGGCGGCAAATTTGCCGTCGTCAAAGCCCAAGTCCACGCAGGCGGACGCGGTAAAGCGGGCGGCGTAAAAGTCGTCAAAAGTCGTGAAGAAGCCAAAGAAGTGGCAGAAAGCCTGATTGGCACCAATCTGGTTACTTATCAAACCGATGCCAACGGTCAGCCGGTCAACAGCGTTTTGGTTTGCGAAGACATGTATCCCGTGCAAACCGAGCTGTATTTGGGCGCGGTGGTTGACCGTTCTACCCGTCGCATCACATTCATGGCTTCGACCGAAGGCGGTGTGGAAATTGAAAAAGTTGCCGCTGAAACCCCTGAAAAAATCTTCAAAGTAACCGTTGACCCGCTGGTCGGCCTGCAACCTTGCCAAGCGCGTGAAGTGGCGTTCCAACTGGGCTTGAAAGACAAACAAATCAACGAGTTCGTCAAACTGATGACCGGCGCGTACAAAGCGTTTGTCGAAAACGACTTTGCCCTGTTTGAAGTGAACCCGCTGGCAGTCCGCGAAAACGGCGCGCTGGCCTGTGTGGACGGCAAAATCGGTATCGACAGCAACGCCCTCTACCGCCTGCCGAAAATCGCCGAATTGCGCGACAAATCCCAAGAAAACGAACGCGAGCTGAAAGCATCCGAATTCGACCTGAACTACGTTGCGCTGGAAGGCAACATCGGCTGTATGGTGAACGGCGCAGGTTTGGCGATGGCAACCATGGACATCATCAAACTCAAAGGCGGCCAACCTGCCAACTTCTTGGACGTAGGCGGCGGCGCGACCAAAGAGCGCGTGGTTGAAGCGTTCAAACTGATTCTCGAAGACAAATCCGTCAAAGGCGTATTGATCAACATCTTCGGCGGTATCGTCCGTTGCGACATGATCGCGGAAGCCATCGTGGCAGCCGTTAAAGAAATCAACGTTGACGTGCCTGTTGTTGTCCGTTTGGAAGGCAACAACGCCGAACTCGGCGCGAAAATCCTGAATGAATCAGGTCTGAAACTGACTTCCGCCGACGGCCTGAATGACGCAGCCGAAAAAATTGTCGCAGCCGTAAACGCCTAAGGAGAAAAGAATGAGCGTATTGATTAATAAAGACACCAAAGTATTGGTTCAAGGTTTCACCGGTAAAAACGGTACTTTCCACTCTGAACAAGCTCTGGCTTACGGCACTAAAGTCGTCGGCGGCGTGACCCCGGGTAAAGGCGGTCAAACCCACCTGAACCTGCCCGTGTTCAACACCATGAAAGAAGCCGTTAAAGAAACCGGCGCGGACGCATCCGTGATTTACGTTCCCGCTCCGTTTGTGTTGGATTCTATCGTTGAAGCTGTTGATTCCGGCGTAGGCTTGGTGGTTGTGATTACCGAAGGCGTACCGACTCTGGACATGCTCAAAGCCAAACGCTATCTGGAAACCAACGGCAACGGCACACGTTTGGTCGGCCCTAACTGCCCGGGCGTGATTACTCCGGGTGAGTGCAAAATCGGCATTATGCCCGGCCACATCCACACTCCCGGCCGCATCGGTATCATTTCCCGTTCCGGTACATTGACTTACGAAGCCGTGGCACAAACCACCAAACTGGGCTTGGGTCAATCAACCTGTATCGGTATCGGCGGCGACCCGATTCCGGGCATGAACCAAATCGACGCGCTGAAACTCTTCCAAGAAGACCCCGATACCGACGCCATCATCATGATCGGTGAAATCGGCGGCACTGCGGAAGAAGAAGCAGCCGAATACATCCAATCCAACGTAACCAAACCCGTTGTCGGTTACATCGCTGGTGTGACCGCTCCTAAAGGCAAACGTATGGGTCACGCCGGTGCGATTATCTCCGGCGGCAAAGGTACGGCGGAAGAAAAATTCGCCGCTTTCGAAAAAGCCGGCATCGCCTACACCCGCAGTCCTGCCGAATTGGGCAGCACCATGCTGGAAGTGTTGGAAGCAAAAGGCTTGGCATAACGCTTGGTCGTTTTGACTGAAAAGCTGAAAGGTCGTCTGAAAACTTGGAAACAGGTTTTCAGACGACCTTTTTACTTGGTTTGCCATATTCTGCGAATTTTGTTAGGAGTTTGTTTCCAACGTTATAGTGGATTAAATTCAAATCAGGACAAGGCGACGAAGCCGCAGACAGTACAGATAGTACGGAACCGATTCACTTGGTGCTTCAGCACCTTAGAGAATCGTTCTCTTTGAGCTAAGGCGAGGCAACGCCGTACTGGTTTAAAGTTAATCCACTATATCGTACAGATTGTCGCATAAGCTACATAAATTGTCGGATATTCTATACTTTATATCGTTATCTTGAATTTTTATTCAATATATAATCATTCTCAAAAACAAATCAATTATATCAATATCTTCCTATCTTGCTTTTTCAGACGACCTTACTCATATCTGAATTCGTTTCCCATCAAGGAGCAGCTATGAATAGTCTATGGAAACCCAGCCGTTTGAGTATCGTCATTGCTTTTGCATTTTCATCCGCATATGCTCAAACTGTACCCGACAAAGTTAATCTGAATGAAATTACCGTAAAGGGGGCAAGAAATACACCCGCCCAAAGTAATAGCAACTACACCGTCAAAGGCAGCACCTCGGCCACCAAGCTTGACTTGAAACTCAAAGAAACCCCGCAAAGTGTAACCGTTTTCACCCAGCAGCAGATGCAGGATCAGAATTTGCAGAACCTTGATCAGGTGCTGGAAGAAACGCCGGGTATTACCGTCTTGCAGGACTCCGTTACCGGCATGGGCGAAGCCCAGTATTATTCGCGCGGCTTTCCCGTCGACAATTACCAGCTTGACGGTGTGTTGGCCAATAAATACCTGCTTGGCGGGCCGCGCTTCATTGCCGCGCAGGACAGCTATCTTTACGACAGGGTAGAAATCATCCGTGGTTCGAACGGGTTGAGCACCGGAGTGGGCGATCCGGCGGCCAGCGTCAATTTCGTGCGCAAACGCCCGATGGCGAAAAGTGCGGGGGAATTGAACCTGAAATACGGTTCTTGGAACAACAAACGTGTCGAATTCGATTACGGCGGTGCGTTGAACAAATCCCAAACCCTGCGCGGCCGCGTCGTCGGAACATGGGAGGACGGCGACAGCTTTATGGACAGAATCAAACGCAAATCCCATGCTTTCTACACCGTATTCGATTGGACGCCAACCGACAAAGACAGCTTTACGTTTGGCTTCAGCCGTCAGCACCGCAACATCACCGGTGCGCCGACTAAGGGGTTGATGCGTTATTCGAAAGTTACCCAGGATTATGATTTCGAATTGGGGGATTCCCCGACGCATTGGATAGATGCCCGCGACGTTCCGCCGAGCTTCAACAACGGGGCGGAATGGGCGTTTAACAAAGCCACCAGCGACAATATGTTTGCCGAATACAAACATCATTTCAACGACCATATCAAGCTGCAAACTGCCTATACCAGCAGCCGCACCAAAAGCGATCTGCGTTACGGCGATATGGGGGTAAACGGCTACGCGCCGCAATTTAACGCAGCAACTTATGATTTCGGCCGCGAACGCGACAAATACGACGACAAGGCGTTCGATATCCATCTGGACAGCCGTTTCAAGCTTTTTGACCAGGACCAGCAGTTTATTGTCGGTTTTAGCGGCGTCCGCCATACCCAGACGAGGGACGATTATAATTTCAGCAGTAGCGGCGAATTGAATGTCGATGATGCCAAACCAACAGGTATTGCGGCCATGACGGGAGAACCGATAGACCGTAACTTCTATTTATGGCAGGCGATTCCGCTTGATTACTGGAATAACGGCAGCTATCCCATGTTGGGGTACAACCGGGCTTGGGAGAAAAAATTGGGACCGGACGGGTTGATTTCCCGCGATCATTTGGCTTCGGAGCAATATGGTCCCTATTTTGCCCTGAAACTCAAACCGGCCAGGTGGCTGACGGCGGTGGTAGGTGGGCGTTGGCTGACATGGCGGGACAAAGGTGGTGGGAAATGGTCGTTTTACAAAAACAAAAACAACGTGATAACGGACGATACGGTCGAAATGCCCGACGAAGGGTACACCCCCGATCACAATAAAAGCAGTATGTATCACGATACGGTACGCAAATTCGTTCCGTACGGCGGCGTGATTGTAGAACTGACACCGACCATCAATGCTTACGCCAGCTATACCGGCATCCTGAAAACCAACAATGTCTTAAGGAACAGGCCGGCCTATGGCGAGGGCGGCGGATGGCTGCCGCCGATTACCGGCAATTCCAAAGAAGTCGGCATCAAAGGCGGCTTGTGGAACGACAAGCTGAATTTCGCCCTGTCTTACTTCACCATGACCCAGAAAAATTACCCCACGCTCGAACCTACAGGCTCGCGTTGTTACGAATGGAAATACGGCGGGGAAAACGGCAACGAACCGTGGTGCTTCCAAGGCGATTGGGAATACGGTACAGGTAAAGGCTATACCAGCAGGGGGTTCGACATCAACCTTGCCGGACAGATTACCCCGAAATGGCGGATACAGGCAGGCTTTGTCAAACTAAAGATAGACAAACCTTACGACGCGCCCAACTCCTCCAACGACTTGGGGGACGACATGAATCTGGAGTACGGCGGCACCTATACCGCACCGGATAAAACCTTCAAATTCTTCACCAGCTACGACTTTACGCCCAAGCTGACGATGGGGGTGGGGATGCGCTGGGTCAGCGGCACCAAGCCCAAACCTTGGGGACATGGTCTTTCCAACGGGCAATATTACGTTTCCGACAAACCCAAAGCACTGTGGCAGCCTTCCTATTCGATATGGAACGTCATGGCGCGCTATAAAATCAACAAACACGCCGCACTGGCGGTCAACGTCGGTAACCTGACCAATAAACGCTATTACACCAACTCCCGCAGCAATTTTTACGGCAAACCGCGCAATGCCTCCGTTGCCTTGAGAATAAAGTGGTAGGCTGTTTGGACGGAGCCCTTCCTCCAAGAAGCAGTTTACATGACGGAAAAGTTTTAAAGGGGTCCAAAGGTCGTCTGAAAGTTTTCAGACGACCTTTTATCTCCCGCGTTAATCTTTACATGTTTTCAAACCACCTTTAGCCGAATTGACTTGAGAAGAAGTGTAAAGGGGTTATAATCAGTTAACAGATGAATAATCTGTTATTTCACCCATATGGACATCAAGGAGAAGGTAATGAAAAAACATGATTTTGAATCCCGCAAAGAAGCTTTGTTGAAAGACATCCAAGACGTGATGAGCGATGTTGAAGAGCTGTACAGCAAAGGCGTAGAAGTCGGCTCGGAAGAAGGCAAAAAAGCCAAAGCCAAATTGCAGGAGAAACTTGAAGCTGCTAAGGATCGTTTGCATGACTTCCAAGAAGAAGCCGGTGACCGAATCAAATACCACGCTGACCGCGCGCGCGAAAAATACGACGAATTTGAAGAATTGGCAGAAGAGCGTTTCAAAGAAGGTAAAAAACGCTTTGCCGAGTTTGGAGAAGAAGCGGGCGACCGCATCAAACGCGGCGCACGCCAAGCCGATGCAGCCGTACACGACAAACCTTATTACGCGATGGGCTTTGCCGCACTGGCAGGCTTGGTAGTCGGCGTATTGCTGAACCGCCGCTAATCGGTAAAACATGAATGCCGTCCGGACATGATTTCCCGAAATCTTGTTCCGGCGGCGTTTCCTTATGTGGGTCAGTACATTTCAGACGACCCCAAACCCTTCGGATTGTCCGTTTCGGAGCAATCAGGGAAATCGGAATATGGGCATCAGACAAAATATCGAACATACGAAAACGTTGCTGAATCAGGGTGTTGATTTGTTTTTGCTGCGTTTGCAGATTTTGAATCTGGATTTGGCGGAGCAGGCGGAAAACGTGTTCCGCATCATCATATGGTTGGTCGTATCGGGCATCTTGCTGCTGATTGCATTCATCAGTCTGCTTTTCGGACTAAACCGCGTGTTGTCGGATACCGCGGCGATATGGGTATTCTTCGGGATTACCATCGTCAGCCTAATCGTCATTGCGGTCCTGTTCGGCAAAGTGTCGAAAGGCTGGCGCAGCCAAAACAACAAAATCGCCGCAACCTTGCAGGACATTAAGGCAGACATTGCCTGCCTGCGCGGACAAGAAATGCAGGAAGGAGAGGACGATGAATAAAACGGAACGCGATGAAGCACGCGAACTGCTGCAACTGGAAGCCAAGCTGGTTCGCCTGAGAATCGAGGCATCGCATATGAAACAGCAAAAATGGAAAGAACAGGACGATCGCAAGTCAGATAAACTGATGACGCTGCTGGACTTGGGTAGCGAGCTGAACCGCACACGCCTCCTGTATAAAACGGCAGGACTCGCTATCCCCCGAAAATTCCGCTTAGGGGCGCTACTGGCAGCGTTTGCGTTGAAAGCTGCGATGAAGTAATTAGATTAAGACGCGGAGGTCCACGCATCCGAATTTACGGCTGTTTTTAAAAATTCCATTCAGCTCCCAACGACCATTGGTGGCTGCTGTGCCGTGCATATGGAGCATTGCTGTGAATGCGGCTGTATCCGTAATTCAAGGTCGGCGTGATGCCTTTGTAGGACAATTTGTCATGGCTGAGGCTGACGGAGAGAGCGCGCTCGCGGTTGCGTTGCGGCTCCGTGCCGAATGCCATAATGCCTTTATAGCGGCGGTTGGCAAATGAAGCGGTCAGGCGGCTGTTCAGCCCGCCTAAAAACGGCCATTGCTGTATCCAGCCTATATTGAACCCGTTGCGGCGGTAGGCGGCATTGTTGACGGCGTTGCGTATGTTTCTGTTTTCAGGAACAAAGCGGTTGTATTGCCAACCGCCGAACAGGGTCGTTCTACCGAAACGGCGCGCCAGGGAGAGATAGGTACTGTCGTGCCAACCGTCGTTGCGCAGCGCACGATCGGTTTCCCGATAGTTTTGGCGATAGCGTTCCAGCGAGTAATAAAATTGTGTCGCGTTGCCGAGATTGACCATATGCGAAAGCTGTACGCCGACCCCGTGAGCCAGCATATAAGGCGCGGCGCGGCGGTTGTTTTCTTTTTTGCTGTCAAATTCGCTGCTGCCCGCCAACTGTGCCTGATAAAACGGTAAAACGCTGACGGTTTGTTTGCCGTCCTTGCGCTGCCAGCCCAAATAAGCCCTGCCGAACGCATCGTCGTAAGCCGATTGGCGGTCGAAAAAATAGCTCGTTCCGCTGAGGTTGGCGCGGAATTTGACGGCGTGATGTCCGTACAGCGGGGTGAGTTTTTCGGTGTTCAATTCGTAATTCAAGCCGTTGGCACTGACGGGCAAAGTAACGCTGCATGCGGTTTGCCCCCTTGTTTCGATGCAATAACGCGGGGCAGCGTTGTTGGCGTTATCGCTATGCACGGGACTGATTCCACCAGACCATTTCCATTCTGTCTGCCGCTTGACGGCTTCTTGAAAGCGTTTGACGTTTTCCAAAACAGGGGCAGGTATATCGCGTTGCGTGGCATGGCGGAAATGCGCCGCCGCCTCGCCCAAACGATAATCCTGAAACTCTGCCGCCGCTAAATCCAACAATATGCGGTCGTCTGAAACGTCGGATTCATAAAGGGTACGATAACGTTCGACCGCTTCGGAAGTCCGCCCTTTCAACTTTGCCAGCAAAGCATCGGCACGTGCAATCAGCTTGGGATTGTGGTTGGGCTGTTTGCGGTAAAGTGCGGCAAGCGAAGAAACCAAATCTACGCTATTGCCGTTAAGTGCTTGAATCAGCGCATCTTCAAGAATACGCGGGTTTGCCGCTAAAAAATCATCGCCAACTACAGTCGGTTCGCCAACATTCTCATTCTTTTCAGACGACCTTTCTTCTTCGGACAAAATATCCAGCCATTGTTTTTGCTGCACTTGTACGGCAGCATCCTGAGAAGGCGCATCCTGCCGGACACCACCTTCGGGCAATTGAGCCAAGACTGCGGAAGGCAACAGGCAACATAACGATGCCGAAACCATTTTTTGTTTTATTCTTAACATTCAAAATCATCCGAAATATATGTGTGTATATCGCAGGGGTAGCCAAATGCAAACCGCCATGCCCTACTGATTCAATCCCCAGTTATGGATTTACGGCTATCAAAGGTCGTCTGAAACTTTTCAGACGACCTTATTTTTGCGTAAAAGCAACAGATTCGCATTAAGATGCAGCATTATAGAGGTAAATTTCCAAAACAAACATAACTGATTTATTTTTATGGTCTTATAAATTATTCAAATGTTATTCATCAGTAGATTCATGGGATTAATCAAGCCAACCCACTAAACACGCCTGCAATATATCTTGCGAATCCAAAGTAATAGTTTGATTACACTATCACCCGATATTCTTCATCAGTAATAGATAGCAGTATCAAATCAGATATTTAGAACAAATATCCAACTCCATGTCATTAATTGATTTATTTCTTAATATTTACTTCAGAAATCATAAAAAATCTACGCGGATATTGCCAAAACACCATAATTATTACAAAATATTACAACAAAATTGGTAATCCTTATCATTAATTTATAAAATATCAATATTAAGAGAGATTCATCATGAAAATCAAAGTACCCGCAATTTCTGCGGCAGCGACCCTTATTCTGACTGCCTGCGCTGGAGGAGGCGCATCCGAACCTAAAGTCCCCGTTGCCATACCTACGGCTCAGCCTATCGCCAATATCAAGCTGAGTGATGAAAGCAGTGCGGTACAGACCATCAACACCCTTTCCGGTAAAGGCGGCAGTCTGCATGAAGCGGAACTCGAAGTGAAAACATCATGGGGCAGCTATACCGATAAACAATATGTCTATCAAACCCCTTCCGGCAACTATTACAACATCAGCTCATATTCCGACCCGATTGTCCCCTCTTACTCCAGCCCGTCTTATGCCCTGCGTACCCGCCACGAAGGCCAGCCTTTGTCTGAGGGTGGAAAACTGTTTGTCTGTTGCAGCAATTCTGGACAATTCATCAATGCCCCCGCAACCAAACAGGACCACCTTAAATTCGGCGCATGGATAAATGCAGACGGCACGGCAGACCTGTTTGTCGGCGGCAAACCCGTCGGAACGGCGAAACCGTCTTATTACACACCATCAGACAGTACAGTGGCAAAAGGCAAGACCACATACGAAGTTTGGGCAGTCCGCGTCCGCAACGGCAATATCGTTACCTCAACCTACGATCCGGGCAAATCCTCCGGGTCGTCTGAAAAAACCGCTCCCAAGCTTTCCCTGCTGACAGCCAATTTCAACACCAACAAACTCGGCGGCACGATTTTAGGCAATGCGGATTACGGTCCGGACGTTGTGATGAAAGATGTAGGCATCAACGGCGTTGATTTCTCAGGCACTGCCGAATCCGACGGTAAAAACGGTAAAGTCGAAGGAAAATTCTTCGGTCAGTTTAATGGCGGCCATCCAACAGAAGTCAGCATAGGCGGCAAAGTAACCTTCGATGCAGACAAATCGTTGGATACCGTATTCGGCGGTGTGGAAAATTCATCAGACCGCAATACAACAGATACGAGTTTGACACCTGTCAGCAAGTAACCGCACATCAGTCCCCCGATAAACCGATAATCAATATATTCAAGAGGCAAAAAATGTCCTTCCCCTTTAAACCCGTACTGCTGGCAGTTGTTGTCAGCCAAACTTTCCCTGCTTTCGCAGCCGATCCCGTACCGCAGGTCCGTCAGGATTTGAATGAAGTCAAAGTCATTGGTGGTCGTAAAGCCCAAAAACTTGGCGAAGAGAAAGTCCGCCGTCAGGCATTGGATAAACAAATGGTCTCCGATGAAAGCGACTTGGTACGCTACGATCCGGGCATCAGCGTCGTCGAAGGCGGACGCTCAGGTTCTAACGGTTTTACCATACGCGGTGTCGATAAAGACCGCGTTGCCATCAACGTGGACGGACTGGCACAAGCAGAAAGCAGGTCGTCTGAAGCATTCCAAGAGTTGTTCGGTGCATACGGCAACTTCAATGCCAACCGCAACACTTCCGAACCCGAAAACTTTTCGGAAGTAACCCTTACCAAAGGCGCGGACTCGCTTAAATCCGGCAGCGGCGCATTGGGCGGTGCCGTCAACTATAAAACCAAATCTGCAAGCGACTACGTTTCCGAAGAAAAACCCTACCATTTAGGCATTAAAGGCGGCTATATCGGACGCAACAGCCAGAAATTCAGCAGCATTACCGCTGCAGGAACTTGGCTGGGTCTGGACGCATTGATGGTCTACACTCGTCGTTTCGGTAAAGAAACCAAAAACAACAGCGACGCTGCCGATACCGTCATCACCGACAACAAACAAAGCTGGAACCCGAATGCCGGCAGTACCAACTACGGCAGCCGCGGTATAGCGCGCAGCAAACCTGACCCTCAAAGTTGGGTGAATAAAAGTACCTTGTTCAAGCTAGGCTATAACTTCAATGATCAAAACCGTATAGGCTGGATTTACGAAGACTCTCGTACCGACCGCACAACGACCGAATTGTCCAATATGTGGGCGGCAGACTGGAAAGGCGACGCACTGGGCGACACCCGTTCCCGTCAAGACATCTCCTACCGCAAACGCATCGGTTTTGAATACAAAAACCAACTTAACAAAGGTCCATGGGACAGTCTTAACCTGCGTTACGACCGTCAAACCATCGACATGAGCACCTGGAGCTGGGATTTGCCGACGGATTATAATCGCAGCGGTGTGAACAGCGACGTGTACCATATGTTTCGCAACATCCGTCAAAAAAATACCCAATTTGGTGCCGATGCTGAAAAACAAATCGACTTTTCCAAATTGGTATGGGCAATGCAATACGGATTGGGTGGTTCCCAAAACGACAACGACAATAGAGATCATAGCTATTGGGTACGCCTATACGACCCGAAATATCAAACGTCCAACAACCAAGAATTGACTATGCTGGTCGAAAGCTCCTCCAAAAACCGTTTTGCCTACTGGAACAACACATTCCAATTCGGCGACAGCAGCCAATACCGCCTCAATGCCGGGCTTCGCTACGACAACAGCAGCAGCAAAGCCAAAGACAATCCCAACTACACTCCTGCCATCCGCGGTCAAATTCCTTATCTCGGCAGCGAACGTAAACACAGCGGTTTCAGCTACGGCTTAGGATTAGACTGGAAATTCACGCCGCGTCTGAATCTTCTGGCGAAATACAGTACAGGTTTCCGCGCCCCGACTTCGGACGAAACCTGGCTATTGTTCCCGCATCCTGACTTCTACCTTAAAGCAAACCCTAACCTTAAGGCAGAAACCGCCAAAAACTTCGAGCTGGGACTTGCCGGCAGCGGCAAAGCAGGAAACTTTAAACTCTCCGGCTTCCAAACCCGCTACCGCAACTTTATCGAACTGACCTACATGGGCGTGTCCTCAGACAACCCCAACAGCCCTAATTATGCGCCGATTTCCGATGGTACCGCCTTGGTCAGCTCGCCCGTTTGGCAAAACCAAAACCGCTCCTCAGCGTGGGCGAAAGGTTTGGAATTTAACGGCACATGGAACCTTGACAGCATCGGTTTGCCGCAAGGCACGCACGCAGGTGTCAACGTCAGCTACATCAAAGGCAAAGCCAAACAGACCAACGGACAGGAAACCCCGATTAACGCCCTTTCCCCGTGGTCTGCTGTTTACAATTTGGGCTACGATGCGCCGTCCAAACGCTGGGGCGTCAATGCGTACCTGACCCACACCGCAGCTAAAAAACCGTCTGACACCGTTCACAGCAGTGATGATTTGAACAACCCATGGCCGTTTGCCAAGCACAGCAAAGCCTATACGCTTTTCGACCTGACAGGCTACGTCAACTTGGGCAAATACTTCACCCTGCGCGCCGGTGCGTACAACATCGGCAACAAAAAATACTACACTTGGGAATCGCTGCGCAGCATCCGCGAATTCGGCACGGTCAACCGCGTCGACAACAAAACCCATGCAGGTATAGAACGCTTCACCTCCCCTGGCAGAAGCTACAACTTTACGCTTGAAGCCAAGTTCTAAAAGCGTTTGAAGTAACAAGAAAGGTCGTCTGAAAACGTTTTTCAGACGACCTTAATATTTGGTTGGTTTTTGTCTAATCTACGATTTCTTTCTTAAGAAATTGAAACAACATCAGCAATGCATCTTGCTCCATCAAAAATTTTAAATTTCGTTCCTTGCGGGATCTTTTCATTTTTCCTTATGAGAAACCAAGCCTTCGCATAACTGATGTTTTTATTGGCTATATGTTCGTAAATATCTAAAACGATACTTCTAGGAAAATTTTCTTGAAAAAACCCATCTTCAAATTTGCTTACAGGATAAAAGAGACCGATCGGAGGAATTATCTTGCAACCTCCGTCTTCTCGGGACTTCCAAAAAATTTGAACATTAACAGTATTGTCAGCGTTGAACATCTTGTCCTCCTAATACTTAGAATGACCCTATCTTTGCTTTTGCAGTTCACCTTGTAAGATGGAAAGGGTGGTGTAGGTTTTTCCCGCGAAGAAGGTTGTTTGAAGCATAAAAAGGTCGTCTGAAACTGTATTTCCCAGTTTCAGACGACCTTTGGTTTCAGAAAAGCATAGTGTGATACGGTATCACTATACTTTTAGACTTCAAAATTTAACGCCAGTAGCGCCACCAAGGCATGTCGTTTGGTTGCCATTGGTGTTGCAAGAACGGGCTTTGCGGGAAGTTGGTTTCCAAGACGCGGCGGGTGTCGGCGGCGAGTTGGGGTTTGTCCAGTTTCTTATAAGCCAGCTCCATCATGGCGAGGGCTTCTTCGACGTAGCGGGTGTTTTGGTAACGCTCGACGATTTTTTGGGCACGGTTGACGGCGGCGAGGTAGGCGCCGCGTTTCATGTAGTAGCGGGCAACGGAGATTTCGTTACCGCCCAATGCGTCCACCAGTTTTGCCATGCGCTCGGTTGCGTCGGCGGCGTATTTGCTCTCCGGATAGCGTTGTACCAATTCGGCAAATGCTTGGTATGCGCTGCGGTTGGCTTTAGGGTCGCGGTCGGACCAGTCTTGCGAGGCGAGTTTGTTGAGGAAGGATTGGTCTTCGTTGAACAAAACCAAGCCTTTGAGGTAAAGCGCGTAATCCATATTCGGATGTTGCGGGTGATGGCGCTGAAAGCGGTCGATGGCGGCAAGGGCTTTTTCAGGCTCGTCGTCTTTGTAATAGGCGTATGCGGTATCGAGCTGCGCCTGTTGCGCGTAGCGGCCGTTGGGGAAGCGGGATTCTAAAATTTCGTATAACTTGATGGCTCGCGTATAATTGCTGCTGTTCAACTCGTCATGCGCTTCGGCATAGAGTTTTTCCACGTTCCAATCTTGTGTGATTTGCGCGTCTTTATCGACCGTACCTTTATTGCTTGCACAGGCACCGAGTGCCAGACTTAACGAAACTACTAAAAGAATTTTTTTCATGCAGAATACTTCCTTTGATAATGAAGCCGATTATAGCGACGATTTAGACTTTACGTCAGCCCCCGAAGCAGAAAGTTGTGTTAATTTGACTGTTCCGCTGGAGCTTGCGGGCGGGCGGCTGGATGCTGTGTTGGCAAAGCTCATGCCAGATTATTCGCGCAGCCGCCTGACATCGTGGATTAAAGAAGGCGCGGTTATTGTAAACGATAAGCCTGCGCAACCCAAAGACAAAATGATAGGCGGGGAATCCATCAGCGTAACGGTACGTCCGAGCGAAGAGAATCTCGCGTTCAAACCTGAAGCGATGGATTTGGATATTGTGTACGAAGACGATACGGTCATTGTCGTCAACAAACCTGCCGGACTGGTCGTCCATCCCGCCGCAGGCAACTGGACGGGGACGCTGCTCAACGGCCTGCTGGCGCATTGTCCCGAATTGGGCCAGATTCCGCGCGCGGGCATTGTCCACAGGCTCGACAAGGAAACCAGCGGGCTGATGGTGGTCGCCAAAACCCTGCCTGCGCAAAATTCCCTCGTGCAACAGCTTCAAGAACGCACAGTCAAACGCATTTACCGCGCCGTCGCCAACGGCATCGTTCCCTTTGACGGAAAAATCGAAACCCAAATCGGACGCGATCCACACAACCGCCTGAAAATGGCGGTCGTCAAATTCGGCGGCAAACCTGCCGTGACACACGTCAAGGTGTTGGAACGCTATCTTGCCCACAGCTACATCGAATGCTCGCTCGAAACCGGTAGGACGCACCAAATCCGCGTCCATATGCGCGAAGCCAACCATCCGCTTGCCGCCGACCCTGTTTACGGCAACCTGCGCCATCCGTGCAGCGAACCGGTAAAAGAAGCCGTCAAAAGTCTGGGCGCGCGTCAGGCGTTGCATGCCTACCGCTTAAGTTTCGTCCATCCGAAAACCGGTGAAACCGTCTCTTTTGAAGCCCCGATTCCCGAAGATATGTATCACTTGCTCTCCGTTCTCCGCCTCGAAGCAGGCTTGGATTCGTCTTTGAGCAACGAAGAAGAATGGCAGGACAAACTCGGCACGGATGACGACGATGATTGGAACGAAGACGACTACGACGTCGAAGTGGTTTATGTGAGGGATTAAGATGTCTTCTTCAGATTTGGTCACACTTGCACAAATGGACGGCGAAATGCAGTGGCTGGCGGGTTACGGCAATTTGACATCTGAAAAAACATATCGACTTCCCACTAAAGCTGCCATCGTTTACATGATTGCGCTGCCCGTATGGTTGGGTACGCGGAACATGGAAGATATGGAGATTCTGAACATAGGCTCCAGTGTCTTCATGCTGTCATTTCTTTTGATAATGATTTTGTCCTTCCCGTATGTGTCTCTATCATCCAAAAAAAGAGCATTGGAAAAATTACAGGATAAGTTTTGGCGATACGACCCTGTCAAACGAGTCCTGACGCATTGGGAAGGCAGCGAAATCGTTATGGAATATCTTCTTTCTGAAAATGACCACTTATCGGCAATCAGATGGAGAGGCGATCTCTATGGAGAATTTTTTACGCTGGAATATCGCCGTCCATATCCCGCACCATACGTTCGAATTTTGACTTTTATTTATAGCAAGCCGACGGACAAAAAAGATTTTGCGGCTGCTGCGCAAAATATTGCCAAGCAGATGAATCTGCCCTTGGATGAAAACGGTTTGCACAACTAGTCTGATCAGACTTCTCATACGAATATCATATTTAATATATCGAGAAGTCGATTTAAAACGAGTAGCTTAGGGGATGATGATGAATCATAAGGAAACAATTTGGAGAGATGCTTTTGGATTAGACGATTTATCTGAAATTGACGGGAATTTTTTATTGGCAATTGCTGCTGCAAAAAAAGAATTTGATGGTTATTCACAAGGTAAATGGGATCTGAAAAACTATATTATTTGGTTAAGAATTTCCGAAAATAGAGAATTTGTCAGTATCAGTTTTATTCCCAAAATAGATGAAATGGTAGGCGGGATATTTTTTGAAATTCCTTGTGGAGGACTGTATAAATATGGTCGGGGTTATCAATTTTATTATCGACTGGAAGATACGGAATTATTGGAAGTAGTGGGGATGCGTTAATACGCAACTTTATTATTTTTAATAACCTTGATTACTTTCTAAGGCAGATGGGAATATTCAGGCGATATGGTTAAAAAAGCTTATTTGCTATATTGAATGGTTAATTAAAGGTAGAGGATTTGGGTGCTGGCATGAGTTATCAGGAAAAAGTTTGGAGAGATGCTTTTAAATCTAATTATTTATTTGAATTAGATGGAAGTTTGTTATTGGTAATGGCTGCGGCTAAAGAAGAATTTGATCGTTATTTGCAGAATCAATGGGATTTGAGGAACTATACCATTTGGTTCAATATTTCCGAGAATAAAGAATTTGCCTGTATCAGTTTCCTGCCTAATCAAGGAGAAGATAAGCATGGTCGGGGTTATGACCTTTATTACCGATTGGAAAACACAGAATTATTGGAAGTCGTAGAGATGCGTTAATACGAAGCCGATAGACACATTTTTTCAAACCTTTCCTTACTCAGATAAAAACATGAAAACCATCACAGAAACCCTAAACCTTGCCCCGCAAGGCAAAAATTTCCTGACTGCCGATTGGCCTGCACCCGCCAACGTGAAAACCCTGATTACCACCCGCAACGGCGGCGTGAGCCAAGGCGTGTATCAAAGTTTGAACCTCGGTTCGCATGTCGGCGATGATCCTGATGCCGTGCGCCGCAACCGTGAAATTGTGCAGGAACAGGTCGGGCTGCCCGTCGCCTACCTCAATCAAATCCACAGCACCATCGTCGTCAACGCTGCCGACGCATTGGGCAACACGCCCGACGCAGACGCTTCGGTGGACAACACGGGCAAAGCCGCCTGCGCCGCGATGACTGCCGACTGCCTGCCTGTCTTGTTCTGCGATAAAGCCGGTACGGTCGTCGCTGCCGCACACGCCGGCTGGCGCGGTTTGGCGGGCGGCGTATTGCAAAACACCATTGCCGCGATGAATGTTGCGCCCGTCGAAATCATGGCATATCTCGGTCCGGCTATCGGCGCAGACGCGTTCGAAGTCGGACAAGACGTGTTCGACGCATTTTGTGCGCCCATGCCCGAAGCGGCGGACGCATTCGAAGACATCGGCGGCGGTAAATATCTTGCCGACATCTACGCGCTGGCGCGTTTGGTTCTGCGCTGCGAAGGTGTGGACATGATTTACGGCGGTACACACTGCACCGTCTTGGAACGCGACACTTTCTTCTCTTACCGCCGCGACGGACAAACCGGCCGTATGGTCAGCCTGATTTGGTTGGCGGAATAATGCGCGGTAAGCCGTGTATCCGATATTTGACTGAAAAAAGTCGTTGTTAAGCGTATCGGTTCCAATATCGTTAAGGTCGTCTGAAAATATCGGTTTCCTCAATTTCAGGAACGGTTTTCAGACGACCTTTTCGTATAGATGGGTTAAATTCGGTAGGACAGGGCTGCGCTTGCCTGATTCCGTACCCAAGCCGTTTTGTTTTACTATACAATCATATTGCTGCCGACTGCTTGTTTGCTGCGGTCTGCATCGGCATACGGATAGCGCGGACGCCGTTTGCGTTTTGGAAAATGCGGCAAGATGTTTATTTGCCCGTGTTTTTTAAACCGGCTGAAGCCCGTATCAGTTTGCCCTAGGTCGTCTGAAATTCCGAAAAAGAAAATTCATGTCAAACACCCCATTCTTTAAAACCGACTGCCCAAGCTGCGGCGCACCCGTCGAAGCGCATTCCGCCTCAGCCGTGACGCTGGTGTGCGGCTACTGCAATAGTATGCTGGTGCGGCAGGATGACAGTATCGTCGATTCCGGACGCGATTCCGCATTGCTGGAAGATTTCAGCCCGCTTCAAATCGGTACGACGGGTACATTTGTTACCCGCCCCTTTACTTTGGTCGGACGGCTTCAGGTGCAATACGACGACGGCGTGTGGAACGAGTGGTACGCGCTGTTTGACGACGGGCAAACCGGTTGGCTGTCTGAATCCGGCGACCTGTATTCCATGACGCGCTTGGTTGAATCGCCTGAAGTTGTGCCGGAGTTTCACGATGTCGTGCCGGGCGGTTGCAATTTCAATTTCCAAAATAAAAACTTTGTTCCGTCGGATAAACGTGAAATCAGCCTCAGAAAATCGGCGGCGCAGGGCGAATTGCCGTTTAAGCTGACTGAAGACACGACAAGTAAAGTCATAGACTGGCGACACGCCGGCCTTTTCCTGACGATAGATTACGGCGATGATCCTCCCGAAATCTATTACGGCAGTATGGTCGGCCTAAATGAACTGAAACTGCAGAATACCCGTACCGACGACCAAATCCGTGAAACCGCAGGTCGTCTGAAAGGCAGCCATCATTCGGAAAATTGTCCGAATTGCGGATCATCCGTCCATTGGTTGAGCGGTGTCACCGATTTTCTGATTTGCCCGAGTTGCGGCAGTGAATTGGAAGTCGGCAAACAAAAAGCGCGGCTGATTACTGCCAACGCCATGCGTGTGTCGCAGAATAAACTGTTTACCCTGCCTATCGGCAAACAAGGTCGTCTGAATAACAATGATTATTTTGTGATGGGTGCGGTCAGGTATTCCGAGCTGGATCCCGATGCGACTTACGAATATATGTTTGAAGGCAAACGGCGCATGCTGACGCCGGTCGGTTGGTGGGTCGAATACCTGCTTTACAATCCGCAGAAAGGCTTTGCGTGGTTGGTCGAATCGTCCGACGGTGAGTGGAGCCAATCCGAAACGCAAAACAACTGGCCGCGTTTAAACAATGCCCGCAAGCCGCAAGGTTGTAATGAACTTTATTCCTACGGCGGCAAAGTCGAAGTCGCTGCCGGCGCGTTTTACTGGCATATCCGTTCAGGTGATTTGGCGTATTACACCGACTACCAGGTCGGCAGCAACAGCAAACTTTGTGCCGAGCTGACCGAACACGAGTTGGCATGGAGTAAAAGCACGCGCACGACCTACGGCAAAGTTGCCAGTGCCTTCAGTTTGCAGGCTGAAGCGCCCAGATACACGGCGAAAATGAGCGCGGACGGTGTCGACAACCAATTGAGGCTTGTCATGACCGCCATCTTGGTCGTCGTCAACCTTCCCGCGCTGCTGACCAACGGCAACTCTGCCACATTTACCGTCATCTTTATAGGAACATGGTTGTTGTGGAACATGGGCAAAGAAGACGAGGATGAGGATTAATCATGTCGAGAGCTACTTACATCATTTTCAGCACCATCATCATCATTATCTCCATGATCATCAGCTACGGTTCTTCCGACTCCGACGGCTCGCGTATGCACTCCGGCGGCTATTACGGCGGCGGAGGTTTCTCCGGAGGTCATAAATGACCCATATCCCCGGCAACCATGGTCTTTTAGATTTATATGGCTGTGATGAAGCTGTCTTGAAAGACGAGGGTCGTCTGAAAACCGCCCTTAAAGCCGCCGCCCAAGCCGCAGAAGCCACCGTCCTTGCCGAGCGTTTCCACACCTTCGGCGGGGCTGGCGGCATTACCGGCATCCTACTCCTCGCCGAATCCCACATCAGCATCCACACATGGCCGGAACACCACTTCGCCGCCATAGACGCATTTATCTGCGGCGGCATGAAGTTGGAAAAAGTGAAGGAAGTGTTGTGCAGGGAATTGGCGGCAGAGCGGGTCGTTTGGACAGTTGCGCAACGTGGCGAAGGAATATTGGACGATACGCGACCGCCAATAGAATAATATAGTGGATTAAATTTAAATCAGGACAAGGCGACGAAGCCGCAGACAGTACAAATAGTACGGAACCGATTCACTTGGTGCTTCAGCACCTTAGAGAATCGTTCTCTTTGAGCTAAGGCGAGGCAACGCCGTACTGGTTTAAAGTTAATCCACTATAAAACCTGTAAAGGTCGTCTGAAAGAGGCTCAGTCTGTTTTCAGACGACCTCATTTTAAAACCCCAAAAAATATTCTCACTAAAAACATCAAGGAACCAAAATGCACTTACGTACTTCCATCATCCTCTCTTTATCCGCGCTCTCTTTAGGCGCGTGTATCAGCAACCCAAGTTCGGCATCCACCAGTTCTTCATCATCAACACCCATCAACCCGTTCGCCAAAGACTACATCTATTATTTCGAGCATCTCGACGAAGCCAAAGCTAAAAACGAACAATGTTTGAAAGACGGCGTGTTTAAAAAAGTGGGCGTTGATATGGAAAACGCCGATGAACGACAAATGATTGCGGAGTATCCCGACGATATTTTGATGCTCAATCCCGGCAACACCGAATTATCCCCCTGTTTCGCCGCATGGACGGCAAACAATGCTGCAAAACCGCTGCGCAAATGGCAGGAGGAAAATAAGAAAAAAGAAGAGCTGAATCAAAAATTTGAAAAGCAGCTCATCCGGCTCAAAACCGAATGGGAAAAGAAATACGCCAATGAAGATTGGAACACATTCTACCCCGAGGCTTTGCGTAAAGAATCCGTTCAAGCACGCAATAGAAAAAACCGATTGGAAGATCGGGTCAAAAGAGAAGCCATCGACCGCATTTTTATTGATAAGGCAGAGCCGTTCTTGAATGAATTGAAAACAAAAAACATTGAAACATTGGTCCAAGAAATTCCACAAAGCTGTCATAAGGGAGCTTGGGACCTTATTCCTTCGTGTAAAGCCTATTATCATGTTTTAAAGGACAAATTCTCAGAAAAAACATTATCCGAATTGGCGGGTATGGAAAAACAATATAACGACGCCAAGCATCTGCCTGCTACTGTTCAGTCAGCTGCCTACCGTTCTGCGGTGGAGGAGAGTTTAGAAAAAATGGATAAAGCATTAATGCTGGACTATCGCAAACTCAATACCGAATATATGCAATGTACTAAAAAAATCGGCGATAAAATAGCAGCAACAGAGTCCCAGATAAATAACACGGAACATTTCACACCTTCCTTTTATTTAGAACTTTATCCAGAATGCGTCATTACGAATCAAGTCATGGAAAGGTTGGAGCTGCCTACTGATTTAAATAAGGTTATTGACAGCGCGGTTTGGATAAATTTCGGCAAACAAACCCGGGAAACGGAAGCAAACAGCGAAAAAGAATGGAAGCAGTTGGAAAAAACGCCTGAGGTCGCACAAGCCAAAACAATCTTGGCTCAGAAATACGCCCAAACACCTTGGCAAAATTTCATAAGCACCGTAGAAAAAGACTATCCGGTGAATATGGCAGACATTTTCTCGGGTACGAAAGAGGAACAGAAGCAGAAACAAAAGCAGCATCAGATAATGGTCATAGCATTGAACCAGGTGTTTACTGACAAAATCCAGCCTCTCGTGGATGAATTGGCGAAAAACAGCATTGATAAACTGATTGCCGAAATTCCTGCCAGCTGTCGCGATGAAGGAAAAATAGATTGGTTAGCAGATAGTCAATGTAAAGTATATTCCCGCGCTCTCTCAAAAAAATTTCAGAATCAGACGTTAGAAGAGCTTTCCGCTTCAAAAGATAAATATGAAAATAAAGATGAAGATGGGTTTTTATTAGTTTACGTAGCCTACTCTTCGGTATTGCATGAAAAAGAGAGAAAACAATACCTTGAACTGAGTAATGATAATACCAAGCGAGAAGCGGCATATAGGCAATGTCTCAAAAATATCAGTGGAATCATCGAAAAATCATATGTTTCAGAAGAGGATAATGGTTCTTCGTATGCTAGGCGGGCGCCGGGATGTCTAGCGTTTAGCTCTGGTCTTCCAGTTGAAGAGTCACGTTTCGACTACTTTACTGAAACGCTGCTTAATAAAAAACGTTTCCAACAAGCATCCGCAGTCAAACAAAATTGATGGAAACATTTCATCAAAAGGTCGTCTGAAACCGTCTTTACGTTTTCAGACGACCAGTCAGAACCCTAAACCAACATTCAACCCCATGCCGACACGCCGTCAATTCTTCAGTTACACCGCCGCGCTTGCCGCTGCGTCCTCTTTCTCTTGGCTGACTTACCAACGCCTCAACCGCAAACCGCCGGTTTCCGTCAACCGTGTCGGGCTGCCGTTGGGGCATTTGTTGCGCGATGGGAAATTGCTCAGTACGCCGAGCCGCCGTTATGAATGCAATACGTTGATACTCGGAGGCGGCGCGGCGGGTTTGGGGGCGTTGTGGTATTTGGCGAAACACGGTCATCGTGATGTATTGCTGGCGGAAGGGTTCGAGCGCAACGGCAACAATGCCGCCTACGCTGCTTCAGGCGGCCTGCAAGCGCCGAGCGGCGCGCATTATCTTGCCCTACCGTCGAAAGAGAGCGCGTATGTGCGCGAGATGCTGGCGGATTTTGGTATCTTGCAATCGGACGGCAGCTTCAGGGAAACCGATTTGGTTTACGCGCCCGAGTCGCGCCTTTTGTATCAGGATAAATGGCAGGAACACCTGTTGCCGAAAGAAGATGCGGATTCCAAACGCTTTTTTGATTTAATCGGTCGTCTGAAACAGGCTTACGGCAGCGACGGCAAAAAGATTTTCGCTATTCCGATAGCACTGTCATCGGCAGACGAAATGTGGCGCAAACTTGATAAATTGACGTTCAAACAATGGCTTGCGCAAGAGGGCTACACCTCGCCCGAACTCTTGTGGTATCTCGATTACTGCTGCCGCGACGATTACGGGCAGGGCATAGTGCAAGTATCCGCCTTTGCCGGACTGCATTACTTTGCCGCCCGCAACAGCGCGGAAACCGTCCTGACCTGGCCCGAAGGTTTGGCGCACCTTTCCGAAAACCTGCGCCGCCATGCCGGTTTGCAGGAAGGTTGGCAATGGTCGTCTGAAAACCCCATCCGCCTAGACAAACCCGCTTCCGTCAACGCATCCGCCGTCAAAATCAAGCCGCTTTCAGACGACCGTATCGAAGTTTGGCTGCGCGACAATTCAAGCGGCGAAACCGTCGCCCTGACCGCGCAACACGTTATTTCCGCCATGCCGCTGATGGTCGCCGCCCGCATCATCGAAAATCCCGCGCAATACGGTTTGGACATTCCCGAATACGCCCCGTGGTTGGTCGCCAATTTCGAATTGCACAGCTTCCCGAAAGAAAAAAATAACAGCGAAACCGCGTGGGATAACGTCATTTACGGCAGCCAAGGACTCGGCTACGTTATCGCTACCAACCAGCTCATCCGTGTCGCCCGCCCCGAACGCACCATCTTCACCGCCTATGCCGCGCTCAACCACGACACCCCGCAAACCGTCCGCCGCCAACTGCTCGAAGCCACCGACGAAGAACTGCGCGACTTGGCAGCCAAAGACTTGATTGCCGCCTACGGAGAGAGCTTCTGGCAACACGTTTCCCACGTTGATGTTACGGTGCGCGGACACGGTATGAGTGTACCGAAAGCCGGTTATCTGAACGATGCATCTTTGTTAAAAATCAGAAACCGCGCGTCAGGCTTGCTGTTTGCCCACAGCGATTTGAGCGGCTATTCGGTATTCGAGGAGGCTTTGTATTGGGGCGTGGAAGCGGCTAGGAAGGTGTTGGAACGGAGGGATGGTTGATTTTTATGTTGATTGGATTATTTTTCGTCTCGCCTAGCGCGGATGCCAAATAATCGGTGCTATAATCCCGCTTCGTTTGAATATTTAAATCTCAAAGGAAACCGTATGAAATCTCTGAGTTTTTCCCTGATGCTTGCTTTGGGCTTGGGCAGCACCGCCTTTGCTTATGCGGAAAAAAGTTTGCCGCTGAATGAAACCGGCTGTATCGACCAACCGCTGAAGGTCAAACGCGGCGAGGTGTACAGCTTTAAAGCCACAGAAGACAATGGTTTGATCCTTTCATTCGCGCCCGTCAGCCCTAATGTGGTCGTGAAAGACCCGAAAGGCAAACGGGTTGCTTTGGAAGTGGGCGTGGACGGCGATACGCCTGAAGACCGCTTCAGCTTTGCCGAAATCGACCAAAAAGGACGCTACACCATCCGCTTCCCGCGCGCGGGCAAGATTGATTCTTTGTGCGTCAACGCAGCCAATTAGGATAAACATCAAGCCGCACCATATTTGAGCGGGTTTGTTTGCGGTAATGAAAAAGGTCGTCTGAAACTGTTTTCAGACGACCTTTTTATAGTGGATTAACAAAAATCAGGACAAGGCGACGAAGCCGCAGACAGTACAGATAGTACGGCAAGGCGAGGCAACGCCGTACTGGTTTATAGTTAATCCACTATATCGTTGAGGCAGAGCCGGAAGCGGTTTATTCGGCTGATTCGCCGATAATCAATACCGCGTTGCTGCCGCCGAAGGCGAAAGACGAGCTGGCGACGATGCGTTTTTCAGACGACCATGCGCTGTTGATGTCGGTCAGGGCGATGGCGGGCAGTTCGGGATCGGGGATGCCGTCCCACTGTTGCGGCGGCAGTTTGCCTTCAGGGTTGCAGCCGCGGTCGGCAACACCCCAAGCGAATGCGGCTTCGATGGCACCGGCGGCACCGAGCGTGTGTCCGGTCTGCGGCTTGGTCGAAGTGCAGAAGGTTTGGCTGCCGAATACGTCGACGACGGCGCGGCTTTCCATGCTGTCGTTGTGTTTCGTGCCGGTGCCGTGCAGATTGATCCAGCCGATGTCTTGAGGTTGCAAACCGGCATTTTTCAATGCTGCTTCAAAAGACTGCGCCGCGCCCAAACCGTCGGGGCGGGGCGAGGACATATGATAAGCGTCGCTGCTTGCACCGTAGCCCAACAGTTGCATCGTGCCGCCGAAATCGGCGTCGCGGGTCATGACGAAGGCGGCGGCGGCTTCGCCGATATTGATGCCGTTGCGGTTGGCGGAAAACGGGTTGGCGAGGTCGTCTGAAAGCACTTCCAACGAGGCGAAACCGTTGATGGTCAAGGGCGACAGGGTATCGACGCCGCCGCAAATAACCGCGTCGCACAAACCCGCACGCAACAGCCGAGCCGCGCTGATTAAGGCGCGCGCGCCCGATGTGCAGGCAGTGGAAACGACGTAGCACAGGCCGTGAATGCCGTAAACGTGTGCAACAAATTCCGAAGGCGACGCCATTTCGTGTTGAAGCTGGTTGAATGGTTTGTCCGTCCAACTGCCGCCGTCGGCAACGTGTTGGAACAAGGGCATATTTTCATCTGCGCCGCTGGTGGACGTACCCATGATGACGGCTGTCCGCGCTGCGCCGTAACGGCGGACGGCGGCATGGATGTCATCTTCAATCTGTTCCAACGCGTGCCACAATAGTTGGTTGTTGCGGCTGCGGTATGCGGGGGGCAGGTTGTCGGGCAGTGGGCGCAGCGTTTCGCTTACCGCGCCGAATGCGAAGTTTTTGCCTTTGACCCATTGGTCGGAAAACGTCAGCGGCGAAGTTTCAGACGGCGCCAGCAGCGCGTCGATATGGGTTTGCAGGCCGCTGCCGAGCGCGCTGGTGACGGCGGGATGGCTGAGATAAACGGGGGTTTTCATCATTCTTCTTCTTTAATCGGGCTGACGGTCCAACGTGTTTTGTCGGGGAAGGCAATCACGAAACGTCCGTTATCTTGTGCGACGCACCATAAATCTTGTTCTTTATAACGGAATACCGCGCCGTTGCCGTCGGGGCAGAATGTGTTGTGTTCGGATGTTTTTTGTTCCACTTCGGGATACAGCTCGGCGGCGCGGTCGGCGGCAAGCAGCGGCAGCAGCGCGGCAAACAGGCGGCGCGAAGCGGAATTGGGCATGATGAAGCCGTCGTTTTTCCAGCCTTTCGTGCCGACAAACTGCCGCGATACGGGCGCGCCCAGCGCATCGGTCTGCACGAAGCGGATGCCCTCCGGCAACTGCTCGACCGCCAGCAGGCTGGTTTGGGCGGCATTGCCCGAAGCGTCGGTCTGCTCAAGCTTGAACCACAAACCCGATTGCTCAAGCGTCGGCATGGTTTGCGGATGGGGCAGGGAAGGGGAAAGGGCGCAGGCGCTGAGGGTCAGAGCGGCAAGGGCTAGGCTTGGAAATCGCATGGGGTTCCTTTGTCGGTGCGGAGGAAGGAAGTATTGTAACCGATGTCGGACAGTATTTCAGACGACCTTTTCAGGAGTCGTCTGAAAATGTAAAACAGCTTGCCCCAGTGGACAACGATTGGCGCACTGGGGCGGAAGCGGTTGTAAAAAGGCGTCGGTTGACCCCTTATTCGATTTTCAGGTCGCCGACCAAAGCCGCCAGCGTGGACAGGCGTTGTTCGGATTTTGCTACGAACGGATTTTCAGTATCCCATGCGTAGCCTGCCAAAATGGAAGAAATCATGCGGCTGATTTCAGGGCTGCGGTTGGGTGCGTACACGACGTTTTGGAAGCGGAAATCGTACCAGCCGTCGACGTAAGTGCGGAACGCGTTCACACCGATCATCAGCGGTTTGGCAAATTCGGCATCCCAGTCTACCGCACCGCCTTCAAGCTGTTTTGCCAACAGGTCGGCGGCGAGTTTGGCGGAGTGCAGCGCAATGGTTACGCCTGATGAGAACACGGGGTCGAGGAATTCGGCGGCATTGCCCAACAGCGCGAAATGCTTGCCGTGCAGCGATTTGACGTTGGCGGAATAGCCTTGGATGGAGCGGAACGGAAAGTCGTTTTCCCAGACGGCTTTGTCCAGAATTTCTTTCAGCATCGGGCATTCATAGACAAATTTTTTCAACACCGTTTCCGATTCGCCCGCGAGTACGTCTGGCGTGCCGACCACGCCGATGGAGCAGCGGTTGTCGCCGAAGGGAATCAGCCAAATCCACACGTCGCGGTGTTGCGGGTGGGTGATAATCAGGATTTTGCTGCGGTCGAATTTCGGGTTGGTGATGTTGTCGTCGATGTGGGTGAAATGCGCTTGGCGCGGCGGCAGGTGCGACGGTGTTTCCAAGTCCAGCAGGCGCGGCAGCACGCGGCCGTAGCCGCTGGCGTCCAATACGAATTTCGCGGTCAGCTCGTAGCTTTCGCCCGTGTCGGCTTCCACGCTCAAACGGGCAAGATCGCCGCTGTTGTCGAACGCGGTCACGCCGTGTCCGAAACGCACTTCTACGCCTTGTTTGGCGGCTTCGTCGATCAGGATTTTGTCGAAAATACCGCGGCGTACTTGGTAAACCGTGCCGGGGCCGTCTGAAAATTTTTCAGTGAAATCAAATTCGGTATAACGGCTGCCCCATGAAAACGCCGCGCCGTTTTTAAACTGAAAGCTGGGTTCGGCGTGTACGGCGTCGGTAAAACCGGCTTCTTCCAGCATTTCCATGCAGTGCGGCAGCAGGCTTTCGCCGATGACGAAGCGCGGGAAGTGCTGTTTTTCCAACACGCAGACTTTATAACCTTTTTTGTGAAGCAGGGCGGATGCTACCGAGCCTGCAGGACCTGCGCCGATGACGGCGACGTCGAATTGAGGTGCGGACATTTAAATATACTTTCAAAACATAACAAAATAAAACGGTGGCTATTTTACTCCTTAATAGACATATCTGAAATGAATTTTAAATGCAACATTATGACTCAAATGAAATGGTTGCATAAACGACAACAGCCCTATATCGGGATAGGGCGGATTGCGGCTTGGGATGGATGGTTTTGTTGTCAATTTGTCTGATATAGTGGATTAACTTTAAACCAGTACGGCGTTGCCTCGCCTTAGCTCAAAGAGAACGATTCTCTAAGGTGCTGAAGCACCAAGTGAATCGGTTCCGTACTATCTGTACTGTCTGCGGCTTCGTTGCCTTGTCCTGATTTAAAGTTAATCCACTATAAAAAAGGTCGTCTGAAAACCTCGAATCAAGGTTTTCAGACGACCTCTTGCCGTTTTTCAATTAATCACTCCTCTGCCTTCGGCTCGGGAACGTCAAACACCTGACGCAGGTAGGCGAGGAAGGTGTTGTTGGTGGTCATCGTTTTGCCCGGAGAGTCGGAGAGTTTGGCGACGGACTGACCGTTGCACTCGACGAGTTTCAGGACGATGTTCAGCGGGGTATGCCCCATGTCGTTGGTGAGGTTGGTGCCGATACCGAAGCTGGTTTTGAAACGGTCTTTGAAATATTGGTGCAACGCCCATGAGCGCTCGATATCCAGACCGTCGGAGAAGGTCAGCATTTTGGTGCGGCTGTCGATTTTGAGTTTTTTATAGTGCGCATGCGCTTTGTCGCCCCATACATAGGGGTCGCCGCTGTCGTGGCGCAGACCGTCGAAGAGTTTGGCGAAGTAGAGGTCGAAGTCGCGCAGGAATGCGTCCATGCCGACGACGTCGGTCAGTGCGATGCCGAGGTCGCCGCGGTATTCGTGTACCCAGCTTTCGAGGGCGGCTTTTTGGAAGTTGCGCAGGCGCACGTCGAGGGCTTGGAAGGCTTGGAGGAACTCGTGCGCCATCGTGCCGATGGGGGTGATGCCGATTTTTTTGGCGAGATAAACGTTGCTGGTACCTCGCACGATGTCGGGGGCGGCTTCAAGCAGGGTGCGGATGACGTGTTCCTGCCAGTCGAGGGTGTAGCGGCGGCGGGTGCCGAAGTCGGAGATGAGGAACGGCGGATCGTCGGGGTTTTGCGCGGCGGAGATTTCTTTGAGGCGTTGCGCTTTGGCTTGGAGGCGGCGTTCGCCTTCTTCGATGACGGCGGGGGTTTCGAGACGGCGGAAGTAGAGTTCGTTGACGATGGCGAGGATGAAGATTTCAAAGAACATCGCCTGAATCATGGGGCCTTCGATGCGGATATTCAGACGACCTTCATTGTCGGGGCTGACTTTGACGAAGCGGCGTTGAAGCTGGAAGAGTTCGAGATAGTCGACAAAGTCGCTTTTGATGAAGCGCAGGCTGCGCAGGTAGTCGAGTTCGTCGTGGGTAAAGCGCAGTTGGCAGAGCGCGTCGAGTTCTCGTTCCAAGTCGCTTTGGATGTCGGCAAGCGGGTAAACCATGTCTTTGTTGCGACAGCGGAACTCATAAAGGCTGTGGGTTTGGGGGAATTGGTGCAGTATCACCTGAAGCATGGTGAACTTGTACAGGTCGGTGTCGAGCAGGGAGCGGATAACGGGCGTTTGAGGTGCGGTCATGGCTTTTCTCTCGTTCAGCGTAAATGTAAAGCATTATTAGAACACGGTTAGACGGCCGGGTGTTACTTTTTTTGGTTGGAGAAGTGTTGAAAAGGTCGTCTGAAATCTTTCAGACGACCTTTTCCTTCATATAAAACCGACATCAATTATTTATCCACGACGATTTTGGCTGCCTGTCCGTCAGGCGAGGGTTCGTATTGTGTGGACTCGTCGCCGTAATACAGTACGCCGAGTTTGATGGGGATGCGGCCTTGCGATTTGCGGTGGGCGTTGGAGTCGCGTAGGGAGTAGGCGCAGCCGCAGTATTCTTGTTGGTAGAAGTGTTCGCGTTTACTGATTTCGATCATGCGCGCGCTGCCGCCGCCTTTGCGCCAGTTGAAATCCCAATACACGACGTCGTCGTAGGGTGCGGCGGCGCGGTGACCGCAGTCGTTGATTTGCGCCATGTTTTTCCAGCGGGAAATGCCCAGCGAGCTGGTGAAGACGGGGAAGCCGTTTTCGTGGGCGTATTGGGCGGCTTTTTCGAAACGCATGTCGAAACACATGGTGCAGCGGATGCCGCGTTCGGGTTCGAATTCCATGCCTTTGGCTTTGGCGAACCATTCTTTGCGGTCGTTTTCGTAGTCGTCGTCTTTGTCGATGAAGGGGATGCCGAATTTGTCGGCGAAGCGCATGTTCTCTTCTTTGCGCAACATGTATTCTTTGAGCGGGTGGATGTTGGGGTTGTAGAAGTAGATGGTGTAGTCGATGCCGCTGGCGAGCATGGCTTCCATGACTTCGCCGCTGCACGGGGCGCAGCAGGAATGCAAGAGGACTTTTTTGTTGCCGCCGGGAGGGACGAGGACGGGGCGGTTGATGTCGGTAACGATGGGGCTGGTTTTGTCGTTCATGATTGGGGTGTTCCGTTTCGGTGTTTCAGACGACCTTTGGGTTTTATGGGTCGTCTGAAAGGGTGGTGGTGTGGTTATTGGATAGGTTTGTTTTGTTTTTTGGCTGCTTTGCCGTCTTTGGGGTCGGGTGGCGGCGGCTCGGCGAATATGGTTTCGGGGTTGGGGTGTGCGGCAAATTCTTGCAGCAGTTTTTGGTAGTCTTGTGACTGTTTCATCAGCTCGGCTGCGGCGGTTCGCAGGTTGTCCACGTCTTCGGGCGGGAGGTAGAAGCTGGTGGGGATGTTCAACACTTTGTCGCGCAATGCGGACGGAGGCAGGTCTTTGAGGTTGAGGCTGACGAAGGAGAAGCTGATTCCGTCGCCGCTTTGTTGGTTGGCTTCGTTACGTTGATCGACAAAGGCGCGGAAGCGGCGCAGGGATTCTTGGGTGTATTGGTCGATGGGGATGTTGATGATGGCGGTAACGACGTCGCGGAATCCGGGTACGGCTGCGGTTTTGTCCATATTGCTGCTGATTTGGTTTTGGGCGTTGACGCTGATGACGACGATGTGGCGCAGGTTGCGGCTGCGGATTTGTTGTTCCAACACTTTGTCGGGATAGATTTCGGTCATGTCCAAGAGGCTGCGCATGCCGAGGTTGTCGGTCAGGCCGCCGTCTATCAGGTGGATGTAAGGGCGGGTTTTGCTGTCGCTGTATTTGTTGAACCTGTTTTTAAATTCTTGATAGGTGGCGTTTTGCTGCTTTTGGGACTCAAGACCGGTCATTTGCAGCTGCGGCGGCAGGGTGTAGCTGCAGTTGCCGCCGTTGTTGTTGAGGGTAATCGGAGCGAACACCATAGGCACGGAGCTGGAAGCGGCAACGGCGCGGGCAAGGCGCAATCCGCCCAAGTCGATACACATGGGGTCGAAGTATTCTTGCGTGAAATTCAGGCGTTCGCCAGCGCCCATGTCGGTGGCGGAAATGACGGCGAACGGGCCTTTGCCGTACCTTTCCAAATCGCGGAAGGTGGTTTTGCCGAAAAGGTGGTTTTCAAACTGCTCCTGCAAGAGGTCGCCGCGTCCGTATTCGGGCGAGGCGAGGCGGGGCAGGTTGGTCATGGAAAAAGCTTGTTTGACGACTTGGCGTTGGAAGTTTTGGTGAAGGAAACGCTTGTAAAACATGGGGATGGTTTCTTCGCCTTTGAGCGCGAAGTAGGCGGCGAGGACGGAGCCGCCGGATACGCCGACCACCAAATCGACATTGGACATCAGCGATTTGCTTTTGCCGCCGATGGTGACTTTTTGCTGCTGAAGCTGCTCCAACACGCCGTAGCCCAATGCCGCCGCGCGCGTGCCGCCGCCGGAGAGCATTAGGATGATGAAAGTGTCGTCTTCTTCGCGCCGAAACTGGCTGGTTTCAAAACGATAGCCTTGGTTCATATCAATTTTATTGATGGTGGCGACAGGCTGATACTTGACCAGCGAGCAGGCAGACAGCGCGGCTAAGGTAAAGGCAGTCAGGATGGTTTTGAACGGGCGTTTCAACATGGAAGTCGGATAAGAAACCAAAGAGCTTGATTATAATGGATTAAATCGGTTTTCGATACCGCGCGGCAGGTTAAGGCGATGCCGCAGCGTAGATTGGAAGGTTTTCAGACGACCTTGGTTCATTCCGCAATCGGACAGGTCGTCTGAAAAATAAAATCAGGTTTACGGCTTGTCCGCCTTGTCTCCGATTTTGCCTTCTTTGCCTTGAAGCAGGTTTTGGATATTGCTTTTATGGCGGTACAACACCAGCACGGCGATGACGACGGTCGCCCAAGCCCAAGAAGAGTAGGGCATCAGCCAGAAGGCAACGAGCGGCGCGGCCACGGTGGCGACGAGTGCTGCAAGCGAGGACACTTTAAAGCCGAACGCCATCACCAGCCAAATCGCCGCGCAAACCAAAGCCGTTGCGGGAGAAAGCGCCAGCAGTACGCCCAAAGCAGTCGCCACGCCCTTGCCGCCTTTGAAGCCGAAAAATATCGGCCACATATGTCCGACCAACGCGGCAACGGCAACCGCCGCTATGGCGATGTCCGACAGATTCAAAGCATCTTGCAGACAGCGTGCCAAAACCACTGCCACCAAACCTTTGAGCGCATCGCCCAGCAAAGTCAGCGCCGCTGCCTTTTTCTTGCCGCTGCGCAAAACATTGGTCGCGCCGGGGTTGCCCGAGCCGTAAGTGCGCGGATCGTCCATGCCGTAATATTTGGAAACAATGACGGCAAACGACAGCGAACCGATTAAATAAGCCGCGATAATGGCAGATACATTGAACATTTCAGATGCTTTACTTAAAATGGGACGCTCATTTTATCAAAAAAACAGGCAGGCAAATGGACAAAATCTTTTTACGCGGCATGAAGGCGGACACCCTGATCGGCGTGTACGACTGGGAACGCGAACGCCCCCAAACCCTGATTTTGGACTTGGACATCGGCATCCCCGAACAAAGCGGTCAAGACGACCACATCGACAATACCGTCCACTACGGCGAAGTCTGCGAAGCCGTCAGGGCAAGCCTTGCCGAACAAAGCTTCCTCTTGCTCGAATCATTGGCAGAACACATCGCCAAGCTGATTCTCGACAATTTCGGCGCGTTGAGTGTACGCGTCAGAATCATCAAGCCCGGCATCCTGCCCGATGTCAAAGAAGTCGGTATTGAAATCGAACGCAGCAAGGTTTAAAGACACAAATCATTTTAATGGAACTCGCTTCGAACGTTTTAGCGAAACTCGCTTCACTCGTTTTCAGACGAGCCTTTTCATGACTCAAAAGGTCGTCTGAAAACGCGGTTCCAACGAAGTTAAAACCCATTCCCGATTTTCAGACGACCCCGTACCACACTTTACAAAGAAAGCACGCAAATGGATTTGAAAGAAACCAAACTCAGCAGCGAATCAATTTATCAAGGTTCATTCGTCAGCATCAACCGCGACAAAGTCCGCCTGCCCAACGGCAATGAAAGCCAGCGCATCGTCATCCGCCATCCCGGTGCCGCCTGCGTTTTGGCGGTTACAGATGAGGGTAAAGTCGTACTCGTGCGCCAATGGCGTTACGCCGCCGGCATCGCCACGATCGAGCTGCCCGCCGGCAAACTCGATGCAGGCGAAGACCCAGCCGAATGCGCCTTACGCGAATTGGCGGAAGAAACCCCGTACACCGCTGACAGCGTCAAACTCATCAGCAGCTTCTACACCGCCATCGGCTTCTGCGACGAAAAAATGTACCTCTACCAAGCAGAAGGCGTGCGCCTCGGCAGCACCTTGAGCAACGACGAAGACGAAATCACCGAAACCGTCCTGATGAGCAAGGAAGAAGTCCGCACCGCTTTGGAACACAACGAAATCAAAGACGGCAAAACCTTAATTGGGCTGCAATATTGGCTGATGCAGGATTGATGTGAACAGAAGGTAAAAAGGTCGTCTGAAAAGCAGGTTGCACGTTTTCAGACGACCTTTCTGCAAACCGGCTGCACAGCAATACCCATAAAACCGACGGATTTCAAATCCAAAAAATAAAATATAACGAATTGTTTTTAAGAAGTTTTAGGTTAATGACTTCAATCTGAGACCTTTGCACCCCAAAAAATCCCCTAAATGACTTGGTAGAAATTTAGGGGGCAAAGGTCTCAATTTAGAAAACTTAAAAATCAGTCCTCTTTTATGTTAAGATTCTATTAATTTTTATTTATCAAACAAAATCTTATGGCAATCAAAAAAAATCAGCTTTACGCATCACTTTGGGCTGGCTGCGACGAATTGCGCGGCGGTATGGATGCGAGTCTTTATAAAGACTATGTCCTTACCCTATTGTTTTTAAAATATGTTTCCGACAAACACAAACACGGCGGCGGCATGATTGAGCTACCCGCCGGGGCGACTTTTGACGACATCGTTAATCTCAAAAATACCGCTGACATTGGCGACCGCTTGAATAAGATCATCGCCTAAATTTCCGAAGCCAACGACTTAAAAGGCGTGATCGACGTTGCCGACTTCAACGACGAAGACAAACTGGGCAAAGGCAAGGAGATGATCGACCGTTTGAGCAAACTGGTCGGCATTTTTGAAAAGCTTAACCTTTCCTCTAACCAAGCCGAAGATGACGATTTATTGGGTGATGCCTACGAATACCTGATGCGCCATTTTGCGACCGAATCGGGTAAATCTAAAGGGCAGTTTTACACGCCTGCCGAAGTCTCGCGCATTATGGCGAAAATTATTGGAATCAGCGCAGATTGCCCGTCCAGCACCAGCGTGTACGACCCGACCTGCGGCTCGGGTTCGCTGCTGCTCAAAGCCGCCGCCCAAGCCAACAACCAAATCAGCCTATACGGTCAAGAAAAAGATGTGGCGACCGCATCCCTTGCCCGTATGAATATGATTTTGCATAACAACGAAACCGCCGAAATCAATACCGGGAATACCTTGTCTGATCCTTCTTTCCGTGATGAAAGAGGTGGGCTTAAGGCCTTCGATTTTGCCGTTGCCAATCCGCCTTTTTCCAGCAAAAACTGGACAAGCGGCATCACGCCGTCCGATGATCCTTTTGAGCGGTTCAGTTACGGTATCCCGCCTGAAAAAAACGGCGATTACGCCTTTTTGCTGCATCTACTCAAAAGCCTGAAACCAAGCGGCAAAGGTGCGATTATTCTTCCGCACGGCGTGCTGTTTCGCGGCAATGCCGAAGCGCGTATCCGCACGGAATTACTCAATCTTGGCCTTATAAAGGGCATTATCGGGCTGCCTGCCAACCTGTTTTACGGAACAGGCATTCCTGCCTGCATTATCGTGATCGACAAAGAACACGCCCAAATTGCTCAGTTTGCCGAAGATGGCTCGCGGCAAGTCATTAGTGGCGGCAGCGTGTTTATGATTGACGCATCGCGCGGCTTTATCAAAGACGGCAACAAAAATCGTCTACGCGAACAAGACATTCATAAAATCATCGACACTTTCACAAAACAGGAAGAAATCGCCCATTACAGCCGTATGGTGCATTTAAGCGAAATCGCTGCCCAAGATTACAACCTTAACCTGCCTCGCTATATAGATAGCGGAGAAGTCGAAGATCTGCAAGATCTCGCCGCCCATCTTTATGGCGGCATACCTGCGCACGATATGGACGCGCTGGAAGCCTATTGGCAAGTTTTAGGTCGTCTGAAAAACGAGTTGTTTGCCGAACACGACGGACGCTTCATTGCCAAAATTGAAAGCAGCCAAATCAAAGCCCATATTTTGGCGCATCCCGATTACGCCGCCTTCAAAGCCGAACACTTGGCAAAATTTGCCGCGTGGCACACTCAAAACGACCTTGCTGCCATCCAACCAAGCAGCAGACCAAGCGAGCTTATCCAGCAATGGAGTGAAAGCCTGCTGGGCGCGTTCAAACCAAGCAGCTTGATTGAAGAATATGATTTCTACCAAATATTGATGGACTACTGGGCGGAAACCCTGCAAGACGATGTTTATTTAATTGCCCAAGACGGTTGGCCAGCGGTCAAAGATTTGGCAGAAATCACCAAAGAAAGCGATGAAGCCGCCAACTTGACCGTCGTCTTTGAGGAAACCGAAACCGACAAAAAAAGCAAAGCCAAAACCAAACGCATCAGTAAAAAATACCGCAGTGAAGTAATAGCCCCTGAGCTGATTGCCCATCGCTATTTTTCAGACGACCTGGCTAAGTTGGAAGAAAAACAAAGCGAGCTGGAACGCCTAAGCCAAGAATTGGAAAACCATTTGGAAGAACACAGCGGCGAAGAGAGCGTACTTAATGATGTATTAGATGCGAAAGGCAAACTTTCTGCCAAACTGCTGAAAACAGCATTGGAAGAAAATGACATAGAAGAAGGCGAGCGGGCTATTTTACAAACAGCCCAAACACTGATGACGCAGGAAAAAACCGCCAAAGATGCAGTCAAAACTCTAAGCGAAGCCCTAAACCTTGCTATTTTCAAACAATTTGGCCAACTTTCCGAAGAGGAAATCAAGCAGCTTGTCGTTCACGACAAATGGCTTGCTACGCTACAAAGCCACATTGAAAACCGCTTGGAAAACAGCATTCAGCAGCTGATTAGCCGCCTGAACACACTGGAAAACCGCTACCGCAGCCCGATGGCAGAGCTTGCCCAAGAAGTAGAAATATGGCAACGCAAAGTGGATGCTCACCTCAAAAATATGGGCTTTGGAGTCTGAGATGGCAACACAAACAGGCTATAAGGCGAGCGAGTTGGGGGAGATTCCACAGGATTGGGATGTTGTGGAATTGGGGAGTGTTGCGGAAATTCAACGGGGAGCATCGCCAAGACCAATCGACTCACCTATTTGGTTTTCCCAAAGCTCTAATGTCGGCTGGTTAAGAATTTCTGATGTTACAAAATCAGAAAAATATCTATACAACACGATTCAAAACTTATCAGAAGAAGGAATTAAAAATAGCCGTTATGTTGCAAAAGATAACTTAATCATGAGTATTTGTGCAACAGTTGGAAAACCTATTATCAATAGAAAAGATATTTGTATTCACGATGGTTTTGTCGTGTTTAGAAATCCGCAATTTGATATTGAATTTATGTTCTATGTTTTACAAGAATACGAAAGTAAATGGGGAAATCAAGGGCAAACTGGTTCACAGATGAATTTAAATACTGATTTGATAAAAAATAAAATCGTATGTTTGCCTCCACTCTCCGAACAAACCGCAATTGCCACCGCATTAAGCGATACCGATGCGCTGATAAGCAGCCTGCAAACGCTTATCGCCAAAAAGAAGGCAATCAAGCTCTCGGCGATGCAAAACCTGCTCGGCGGCAAAATCCGCCTGTCTGCCTTCGCCCAACGCCCCGACGGTTCGCCCAAAACCACGCGCCAAACCGAACAGGGCTTGCTGCCTGAAGATTGGGAAGTGGTGGAATTGGGGGAAATTGGTTATTTCCAGTCGGGAGTGGGATTCCCGCTCTATTTGCAAGGCAAAAAAGATGGAGAATATCCTGTTTTTAAAGTTTCCGATTTAAATAATATAGGGAATGAAAAATTTATGTCTTTATCAAACAACTATATTGATGAAGATGAAAGAAAAAATATCGCAGGGAAAATCATTCCAGAGAATGCGATTATTTTTGCAAAAATAGGGGCAGCTATATTTTTAGAAAGGAAGCGTATCAATAAATATAAAAGTTTTATTGATAACAATATGATGGCATTTATTCCATGTAGTAATTTATCAGCAGAGTTTTTATATTTTTGTTTTTTACAAATAAAGTTAGGTGACATGGTGGAAATCACTGCTTTACCTGCATTGAGTAGCTCAAGATTAAAGTTGTTTAAAATAGCTATCCCAAAATCTACCACCGAACAAACCGCCATCGCCCAACTGTTAAGCGATATGGATGCAGAAATTGAGGCGTTAGAAGGTCGTCTGAAAAAAACGCAGTCGCTTAAACAGGGTATGATGCAGGCGTTGCTCACAGGCAAAATCCGCCTGCCGCTAGAATAAAATTTAAGGAAGAAACTATGACCATCGACATCGGACAATCGGAACGCACCACTCAAAACCGCGTGGTGGCGTTGTTTTGTGAAAAACTGGGCTACCGCTATTTGGGCAACCTGCAAGGCTTGGCGAATAAAAATATCCGTGAGGCGGATTTGTTGGCGTGGCTTGCCAAGCGGGGCGTTTCGGACGCGCTCGCCCAAAGTGCGGTCAAATCTTTGCAAGATTTGAATCATCTGGGCGGCGGCAGACGGCTTTATGATGCCAACGGTAATATTTATCAGCTTTTGCGTTATGGGGCAAAGGTAAAGATGGGCGTGGGCGAACAGACGCAGACGGTGTGGTTGGTGGATTGGGAAAATCCGCAGAATAATGATTTCTCAGTTGCTGAAGAAGTGAGCATCCCAGGTTCACAATATGACAAACGCCCGGACGTGGTGTTGTATGTTAATGGTATTGCGGTGGCGGTGTTGGAGTTGAAACGCTCTTCGGTGTCGGTTTCTGAAGGGATACGCCAAAATATCGCCAATCAGCAGCGGGAATTTTGCGAAACATTTTTTACTACCGTGCAGCTTTTGTTTGCAGGGAACGACAGCGAAGGCTTGCGCTACGGCGTGATTGAAACGCCCGAAAAGTATTATCTGAAGTGGAAAGAAGACGGAGCGCCCGACAATTTGGGCGATTTGGACGCTGATTTGAGCCATGTGTGCGAAAAAAGCCGCTTTTTGGAAATATTGCACGATTTTATGGTGTTTGATAATGGAGCAAAAAAAACCTGTCGTCCGAATCAGTATTTTGGCATTAAGGCGGCTCAGGCGAGATTAAATCAGCGGCAAGGCGGTATTATTTGGCATACGCAAGGCAGCGGCAAAAGCCTGACAATGGTGTGGTTGGCACAGTGGATTTTGGAACGGGGTGATAATCATCGGGTGCTGATTATTACCGATCGTACGGAGCTGGACGAGCAGATTAAAAAGGTATTTGAAAACACGCAAAATGAAATCTACCGCACCAAAAGTGGTAAGGATTTGCTCAACGTATTAAATGAAAATAAGCATTCGTTGATTTGTTCGCTAGTGCATAAATTCGGCAGCCGTGAAGAGACAGAGGTAGAAAACGATGCGGAATTGAACGATTTTTTAAACAATATTCGTACGGCGAAAGGCGGTTTTGCGCCGAAGGGTAAGATTGTAGTGTTCGTGGATGAATGCCACCGTACCCAATCGGGCAAATTGCACGAAGCGATGAAATCCCTATTACCCGATGCAATATTTGTCGGCTTTACAGGCACGCCACTTCTGAAAACGGACAAAAAACAGTCTGTGGAAGTATTCGGCGGTTTTATCCACACCTATAAATTTAACGAAGCGGTTAAGGACGGTGTGGTGTTAGACCTGCTTTACGAAGCGCGAGATATTGAGCAGTCGCTATCTTCCCGCAAACGGGTCGATGATTGGTTTGATGTAAAAACGCGCGGTATGACCGATATCGCCAAAAACCAACTCAAACAACGCTGGGGGACAATGCAGAAATTGTTGTCGTCTAAAAACCGCTCGGAAAAAATCGTGGATGACATTTTGCTGGATATGGAAATCAAGCCACGACTTTCAGACGGCAGCGGCAATGCGATTTTGGTTTGCGCCAGCGTCTATGAGGCGTGCCAATGTTATGAGTTGTTTGCCCAAAGCGGTTTGAAAAACAAGGTAGCGATTGTAACCAGCTTCAAGCCCGATGCTCAGGCTGCCAAAAATGCGGTTTCCGCTCAAGCGCAAAATGAAGAGCTGTTTAAATACAGTATCTATCGCAAGATGATTGCCGATTATTATCGGGAGGGCGAAGAAAAAGCAGCAGCATTGGTGGAACAGTTTGAAACTGATGTAAAAAAACGCTTTATCGAGCAGCCTGCACAAATGAAGCTGCTGATTGTGGTGGACAAACTTTTAACAGGTTTTGATGCGCCTTCGGCGACTTATCTCTATATCGACAAAAAAATGGCAGACCATAACCTTTTCCAAGCTATTTGTCGGGTGAACCGTTTGGACGGTGAATCGAAAACTTACGGCTATGTGGTGGATTATCGGGATTTGTTCAAGTCCTTAGAAAAGGCGTTTAAAGATTTCACCCAAGAAGCCTTTGAAGGCTATGAGCCATCTGATGTGGAGGGGCTGATTAAAGATCGCTTAAGTACGGCAAAAGAAGATTTGGAAACGGCTTGGGAAGCGGTGCAGATGATGACGGAAAACGTGCTAGCTCCGAAAACCTTCCCCGAGTACAAAGCCTATTTTTGCGGCGCAGACGATAAAACCAACCTGCAAACTGAATACCAAAGCAAACGTTTGGCGTTTTATCGGGCAGCAGCAAAATTAATTCGCGCCTATGGGGCGATTGCTAATGAATTGGTCGAAGCCGGTTACAATAAAATCCAAGCTGAAGAATGGCACAAGCGGGTAAAAAATATCACTGACTTGCGGGACGAATTGAAAATTGCCAGCGGCGATTATGTGGATTTTAAAACAGTTGATGCGGATATGCGTTATTTAATCAACCAATATGTGCGTGCCGAAGACAGCGAACGGCTGGATACTTTTGACAATGTGGGGTTGTTGGATTTGCTGGTCAGCCGTGGCGCGGATATAGTGGAAGATTTGCCCGAAGAACTTAAAGATAAAAAAAGTATGGCGGAAACTATCGAGAATAATATCCGCAAAACCATTGTGGATGAAAACCCGACCAATCCTAAATATTTTGAGAAAATGTCAGTGTTGCTGGACGAATTGATCGAACAGCGTAAACAGGAAGTCGTTGACTATAAGAAGTATCTAGAAGAAATGGCACGCCTTGCCGAGCAGGTAAAACGACCGCAGGGCAGCAATTACCCGAAAGAAATCAACACACCGGGCAAACAGGCAATTTTTGACAATTTTAGCCAGGATACTGATTGGGTGCTGAGCCTGGATCACGCTATTCAAACAAACAAACAGGACGGTTATCTCACCAACAAAATGAAGCAAAAACGCCTGAAAGCTCAACTCAAGCCGCTCACCGATGAAAAAGGGCTGGATATTGATGAAGTGTTTGAACTGATTATCAAACAGGCGGAATACGGAGCTTAATATGCAAATCGGCAATCTAAGTGTGGAAGTACGCAGAAAAGCAATTAAGAATCTGCATATTAGCGTGTTGCCACCAAGCGGTGTAGTTCGGGTGTCCGCACCACTTAAAATGAGTGATGATGCGGTGAAGATGGCGGTAGCAAGCCGTTTGCTGTGGATTAAAAAACAGCAGAGTATATTTGAAAACCAAGCCCGGGAAACCACGCGTGAAATAGTGTCGGGTGAAAGCCATTATCTTTGGGGTAAGCGGTATTTATTGGAAGTGCTACCAACTACAGGTAGACACCGCCTTGAAGTTGAGCATCGCAAAATCAAGTTGTTTGTTCGTCCCAACACTAACTTTAAAAACCAAACTGCCGTAATTGAAACCTTTTACCGCAACGAGTTAAAACGGGAAATTGCCAAACTTTTGGCAAAGTGGCAGCCAAAAATGGGGGTAACCGCCAAACGTTTCGGCGTGAAAAAAATGAAAACCCTTTGGGGTAGTTGTAATACCGACACCGCTAGCATTTGGTTGAATCTGGAACTCGCAAAAAAACCGCCCGAATGCTTAGAATACGTTGTCGTTCACGAACTGACCCACTTGCTTGAACGCCACCATAACGCCCGTTTTATGGCACATATAGATAACTTTCTCCCAAACTGGCGAAACATTAAACAACGGCTTAAAGCTTTGAAGTTGGGGGTGTAATGCAAAAGATGCCAAAAGATCGTATTAATCCCCCCTACGTTTATTTGTTAACTATCGGCAAAATTTGCCCACATTTTCTAAGTAACACCAAAAGCGTTTCGGGAAAGTTATTTGGTAGCCTATGGGTTGGTTGACATAAAAGGTAAATAACTTAAAAACAAAGGTCGTCTGAAACTTTAAATTCAGACGACCATTTGCTCAGCTTTTTGACAGAACTAGAGACCTTTGAAATAACATGAGTTACTAAAATTTTATGTTCAATACTATTTTTAATAGGAGAAGTCGTGGAACATGAGCGATTTGAACGCTTAATCGGCAGATTTCAAATCCGCCATATAAAACAAAGAGAATAGAGAACGTTATGAATAAGCCGCATCATTCGCATGCCGCCCCTTTGCTGGTCGTCGGCTGCGTCGTTTTCGGATTAGGCAGCTTGATTGTCAAGTTTGTCGAAGTCGGCTCTTACGCCATCGCATTTTGGCGGCTGGCGATAGCGGCGGTGATTTTCTGGCTGCTGTCGCGCCTCTTTGGGCAAAAGCTGCCCAAAAGCAGAAAAGCCATCTACACCGCCATGCTCTCCGGCGTGTTTCTGGCATTTGACCTGTCGCTGTGGCACGAAAGCATACACGCCGTCGGTCCCGGTATTTCCACCTTGCTCAACAGCTTGCAGATATTTTTCCTCTCCGCCATCGGTTTCTTCTTTTTCGGCGAACGCTTGAGCAAACCGCAAATGTTCAGCCTCATTCTCGCCATCAGCGGCGTCGCACTTATCGGCAGTCCTGAGTTCGGACACAACGGCAACGCCGTCTGGGGCTTTATCAGCGGCATCACTTCGGGCGGGATGCTCGCATTGTCTATGGTGTGTATCCACAAAACCCACCAAATCGAGAAAACCTCCCTGTTCCCGATGATGATGATTTTGAGCTTTGGCGGCGCGTTATCCCTCATCATCCCGTCCATATTGTTTGACAGCCACGCCCTCTATCCCGCCACCATGCGCGATATCGGGCTGGTATTGATTTACGGCGCGGTGATGCAGTGTTTCGCATGGGGTATGATAGCCTACGCCATTCCCTTATTGTCATTCTCGCTGACCGGACTGCTGCTGCTCTCCGAGCCTGTCGCCGCCTTGCTGATAGACTATTTTTGGTTGGATAAACCGATCAACGCCCTCCAATGGAGCGGCGCCGTGTTGACCCTGATTGCCATTTACTTAGGGCGTGCCAGCGAGAAAACCGCTTAAGCATTATCTTCATTAAGCATTGGGCGGAAAGGTCGTCTGAAAACGGAATCCGGCTGGACAACACGCATCGTAAGCCTATTGAAGCCAAGTTCCGCCTTTTCAGACGACCTTTTGCCTTTTCAGCGCAAACTTTGTGGAGAATCAAATATGACGCGGATCGCAGCTTGTCAGTGAAAATGTTTTAAAACATAATGACCCGACCTCTTATCAATAAAAAAATGCTTCACAACAATAACATCAGCCGCGCCTTTCTATTCTTCCAACCAAAATCTCAAGCGCGTCTTGCCTGATAGCACGTTACTAAAACCGGCTGAAAACAGAAGTTTTGCCGCCCCGCTTTCCGTTTGTACGGAGCGCGGCGGGTAGGGTTTTCTTAACTGTCAATCAAGTGAGGACGCTTCATGAATCAGTCAAAACTTCTCAGATGGTCCATTACGGTCGCGCTGGCGGGTTTCCTGTTCGGCTTCGATACCGTCGTGATTTCCGGCGCGGATCAGGCATTGCAGGAATTGTGGAAAAGCCCGGATTGGTTCCACGGCTTGGTCGTTATGTCATCCGCGCTTTGGGGTACGGTCATTGGTGCGCTCTTTGGCAGCATACCGACCGACAAATTCGGACGTAAAAAAACGCTGGTCGTCATCGGCGCATTGTATGTCGTCGGTGCGCTCGGTTCTGCCTTGGTCAACGACCCTTATTCCTTCGCCTTCTTCCGCTTCATCGGCGGCTTGGGTATCGGCGCATCGACCATTGCCGCGCCTGCCTACGTTACCGAAATCGCACCCGCCGAAAAACGCGGACGCTTGGTGGCGATGTATCAATTCAACATCGTCTTCGGTATCCTGATTGCCTATCTTTCCAACTATATTTTCTCCGGTCTGAATTTGGGCGAGAACACTTGGCGTTGGATACTGGGCGTGCAAGTCGTCCCTGCCTTGATTTATACGGTCATGGTGTTGAGCATTCCGCTTTCGCCGCGTTGGTTGGTCATGAAAGGGCGTATCGACGAAGCGCGCAAAGTGCTTGCCCTGGTCAATCCTGATGCGGATATTGAGGAATTGGTCGCCTCCACCCGCGAAGACAGTGGTAAAAAAGAGAGTCTGTGGTTGAAAAAATACCGCCTGCCTGTTTTGCTGGCATTCCTGATTGCGTTTTTCAACCAAATGTCGGGCATCAACGCCTTCCTCTACTACGCACCGCGTATTTTTGAAATCGCCGGTTTGGGAAAAAGCGCGGCATTGGGCGGCAGCGTGGGCGTGGGCTTGGTCAACCTGATTTTCACGTTTGTCGGCTTGGCGTTAATCGATAAATTCGGACGCCGCCAACTGATGTATATCGGCTCGTTCGGCTACATCATTTCGCTCGGTTTGGTATCGCTTGCCTTCTTTCTCGGCTGGAAGGGCATGGCGGTTCCGCTCTTTTTCTTCCTCTTTATCGCCGCACACGCCATCGGTCAGGGTACGGTGATTTGGGTGTTTATCTCCGAAATTTTCCCCAGCCACCTGCGTGCGCAAGGTCAGGCGTTGGGCAGCTCGACCCACTGGGTGCTTGCCGCCGCTATTCCCGCCGCCATTCCGTTCCTGTTCGGCAGCATCGGGGCGGGTTGGGTATTCGTCTGCTTTACGGCGATGATGGTGTTGCAGCTCGTCTTCGTGATGACGATGATGCCGGAAACCAAAGGCGTGCCTTTGGAGGAATTGTCCAAATCGCTGATTAAAGAAGATGTTTAAATCGACATGAACGAAAAGGTCGTCTGAAAATGTTCAGACGACCTTTTCCCATCCCGGATTCTACAAAAGCAAAAACACCGAAGACCAATCCATCTTCGGTGTTTTTTAATAGGGTGGCGAGCCAGACCCCCGGCACTGACGCATCGGAGTGGGCTGCTGGCTTCCGCCCCTGACCCGGTGTTCCGAATTACCATGCGGGGAGACCCGCCGTAAGAGAGTGGCATTATAACTGTTTTACAGGAAAACTCAAGCGCGGCGGCGTCAAAGGTCGTCTGAAAAGTCTTTTTACCCTAAAATTGTCAACAATATCTGCCTTTTTGAAAATTATTCCTATTGAAACATTTTTCGCCTTTTCCGTTGAAAAACATCGGAATTTAAACTACATTATCGCTTTTCCCACGAGTTGTCTGATTGTTTTAAAAATCATTTTAATTTCGTTGAAGATGCACTTTCAGACGACCTTTTCATAAAAATACGGCGAAATCATGCCGCAGCTTTCCGCAGTTTCGCCGTACCAATAATCATACGGACACACCGCCACCATGACCACGACTACCGCCCCGCAGCGTATTCGGGAAATTCCCTACAACTATACTTCCTACACCGACCGCGAAATCGTCATCCGCCTGTTGGGCGATGAGGCGTGGCAGATTCTGCAGGACTTGCGCGGACAGCGCAGGACGGGGCGTTCGGCGCGGATGTTGTTTGAAGTGTTGGGCGATATTTGGGTGGTCGTGCGCAATCCGTATCTGGTCGATGATTTGCTGGAGCATCCGAAACGCCGCGCCGCGCTGGTGCGGGAAATGCGCCACCGGTTGAACGAAATCCGCAAACGCCGCGACGACAATCCGCAAGTCGATGTATTGGTGGCGGCGGCGGAAAAGGCGGTCGAGCGTTTTGACGGCAGTTTTGACGAAACGCGCCAAAAGCGGCGGCAGATTTTGGAGCGTTTGAGCAAAATCACCAAGCCGCACAATATCATGTTCGACGGGCTGGCGCGGGTAACGCACGTTACCGATGCGACCGACTGGCGCGTCGAATATCCGTTTGTCGTCGTCAATCCCGATACGGAAGCGGAAATCGCGCCCTTGGTGCGCGCCTTAATTGAGCTGGATTTGGTCATTATCCCGCGCGGCGGCGGCACGGGTTATACCGGCGGCGCCGTGCCTTTGGATGCCATGAGCGCGGTCATCAATACGGAAAAGCTGGACAAGCATCGCGGCGTCGAATTTGTCGAACTGGCAGGTTTGGACGGCAAACATCCGATTATCCATTGCGGCGCGGGTGTGGTAACGCGACGGGTGGAAGAAACCGCGCATCAGGCGGGTTTGGTGTTCGCCGTCGATCCGACTTCCGCCGACGCGTCCTGCGTGGGCGGCAATGTGGCGATGAACGCGGGCGGCAAAAAAGCCGTGTTGTGGGGGACGGCGTTGGACAACCTCGCCTACTGGCAGATGGTCAACCCGCAGGGCGAATGGCTGCGCATCGAGCGCGTGCGCCACAATTTCGGCAAAATCCACGACGAAGAAACTGCCGTGTTCGACGTTCACACGCTGGATTCAGACGGCCGCAATATCGTTAAAACCGAACGCTTGGAAATCCCCGGCCACAAATTCCGCAAAGTCGGTTTGGGCAAAGACGTTACCGACAAATTCTTGAGCGGCCTGCCCGGCGTGCAGAAAGAAGGCACGGACGGCATCATCACCAGCGTCGCCTTCGTGTTGCATATAATGCCGAAACACACGCGCACCGTGTGTATGGAGTTTTTCGGTACGGTCGCCACCGCTACGCCGTCCATCGTCGAAATCCGCGATTTCCTGCTCGCCCACGACAGCGTGCGGCTGGCGGGTTTGGAACATTTGGACTGGCGTTATGTCCGCGCCGTCGGCTACGCCACCAAAGCGGCAGGCAAGGGGCGACCGAAAATGGTCTTGCTGGCGGACGTGGTTTCAGACGACGAAGCCGCCGTAGAGGCAGCCGCCGAACACATCTGCGAACTTGCCCGCGCCCGCGACGGCGAAGGCTTTATCGCCGTGTCGCCCGAAGCGCGCAAAACCTTCTGGCTCGACCGCAGCCGCACCGCCGCCATCGCCAAACACACCAACGCCTTTAAAATCAACGAAGACGTAGTGATTCCGCTGGAGCGGCTGGGCGAGTATTCGGACGGTATCGAACGCATCAACATCGAGCTTTCCATCCAAAACAAACTCACTCTGTGCGCCGCATTGGAGCAATATCTTTCGGGCAAGCTCCCTATCGACAAAATGGGCACGGACCTGCCGACTGCCGAACTTTTGGGCGAACGCGGCAAACACGCCCTTGCCCACGTTTCCGCCGTTAAAGAGCGTTGGGACTGGTTGCTCGCCCATCTGGACACGCCGCTTGCCGACTACAAAGCCCGCTACGGCGCAGCCGTCCATGCCGCGCCCGAAGCCAAAGACGACGAGAGCTGTTTCACCGCATTCCGCGACTTCCGCCTGCGCGTTTCCGTCAAAGACGACGTAATGAAACCACTCGCCGAAATCTTCAGCGGCAAAACCGACACCAAAATCATCGAAGGCTTGGGCAAAATCCACGCCAAAACCGTACGCGGTCGCGTCTTCGTCGCCCTGCACATGCACGCCGGCGACGGCAACGTCCACACCAACATCCCCGTCAATTCAGACGACGCCCAAATGCTTCAGACCGCCTACCGCTCGGTCGAACGCATCATGAAAATCGCCCGCTCGCTAGGCGGTGTGATTTCCGGCGAACACGGCATCGGCATCACCAAGCTCGAATTTCTGACCGATGAAGATTTGCAGCCGTTTTGGGACTACAAAAACCAAGTCGATCCAAAGCATACCTTCAACCGTCACAAACTGATGAAAGGCTCGGACCTGCGCAACGCCTACACGCCGTCTTTCGAGCTTTTGGGCGCGGAATCGCTGATTATGGAAAAATCAGACCTCGGCACCATCGCCGATTCCGTCAAAGACTGCCTGCGCTGCGGCAAATGCAAACCCGTCTGCTCCACCCACGTCCCGCGTGCCAACCTGCTGTACAGCCCGCGCAACAAAATCCTCGGCGTGGGGCTGTTGACCGAAGCCTTTTTATACGAAGAACAAACCCGCCGCGGCGTTTCCATCAAACATTTCGAAGAACTCATGGACATCGGCGACCACTGCACCGTGTGCCACCGCTGCGTCAAACCCTGCCCCGTCAACATCGACTTCGGCGACGTAACCGTAGCCATCCGCAACTACCTTGCCGACTCCGGCCACAAACGCTTCGCCCCCGCCGCATCGATGGGTATGGCATTCCTGAACGCTACCGGCCCGAAAACCATCAAAGCCCTGCGCGCCGCCATGATACAAACCGGTTTCCCCGCGCAGAACTTCGCTTACAAAATCGGCAAACTGCTGCCCGTCGGCACCAAAAAACAAAAAGCCGAACCCAAAGCCACCGTCGGCACCGCACCGGTCAAAGAACAAATCATCCACTTCATCAACCGTCCTTTGCCCAAAAGCGTACCCGCCAAAACACCACGCTCCATGCTCGGCATCGAAGACGACAAAAGCATCCCCATCATCCGCAATCCCGCCGCGCCTGAAGATGCCGAAGCCGTGTTCTACTTCCCCGGCTGCGGTTCTGAGCGCCTGTTCAGCCAAATCGGACTCGCCGTCCAAGCCATGCTCTGGCACGTCGGCGTACAAACCGTCCTGCCGCCAGGTTATATGTGTTGCGGCTATCCGCAGGACGCGGGCGGCAACAAAGCAAAAGCCGAGCAAATGAGCACCAACAACCGCGTCGCCTTCCACCGCATGGCGAACACCCTCAACTACCTCGACATCAAAACCGTTGTCGTCAGTTGCGGCACCTGCTACGACCAGCTCGAAAAATACCGCTTTGAAGAAATCTTCCCCAGCTGCCGCATCATCGACATCCACGAATACCTGCTCGAAAAAGGCGTGCAACTGAACGGCGTGAAAGGTCAGCAATACCTCTACCACGACCCCTGCCACACGCCCATCAAAACCATGAACGCCACCCAAATGGCAAGCAGCCTCATGGGGCAGAAAGTCGTCTTAAGCGACCGCTGCTGCGGCGAATCCGGCATGTTTGCCGTCAAACGGCCCGACATCGCCACCCAAGTCAAATTCCGCAAACAGGAAGAAATCGAGAAAAACCTCAAAGAGCTGCCGCAGGGCGAACCCGTCAAAATGCTCACCTCCTGCCCCGCCTGCCTGCAAGGTCTGAGCCGCTACGCCGACGACAACCACATGCCCGCCGACTATATCGTCATCGAAATGGCGAAACATATTCTCGGCGAAAACTGGCTGGACGAGTTTGTGAAAAAAGCCAACAATGGCGGCGTGGAGAAAGTGTTGCTGTAAGGTTTGTATGGTTTTCAGACGACCCCGAAGGTCGTCTGAAACTATCATTCAAGAAATCGGCGGATACGATTGGGAAGGATAGGGGAAGCGGTCATGTTTTGGTTCTGCCTTCAATCCATGTTTCGAAACAATCCATTCCCGATTTTCAGACGACCTCTACGTTTTAAGCAGATAAAATCCTATCCCTTCTTCAACACTTTTTGACTATGAAAAAAGGTCGTCTGAAAACCTTAAATCAGGATTTTCAGACGACCTTTTATTTGACGGATAAGGACATTATCGAAACCGCGTTTGTCGAAGCAGTTTCAGACGACCTTTTTCAATAGGGCAGACCCTTATGCTTCTTCCGCTTTGCTGCGGATAATCAGAAGCGGCAGGTGGCTTTGGCGCATCACGGTTTCGGCGAAGCTGCCCATCAGGAGATGCATCAGACCGGTGCGGCCGTGTGTGCCGAGTACCAGCAGGTCGGCACCGTTTTCATCGGCATAATCGACCAAATCCTGCGCCATTTCGCGTGCACCTTTGTTGGCGACTAGCAGGTGTTTGACGATGTTTTCCACGCCGTTTTCACGGGCGCTTTTTTCGGCGAAGTCCAAGACCTCGTTGCCTTGGGCGACGGCGGCGGCTTCGTAGCTTTCGTGTTGCAGGAATTCGGGGGCGAGCGCCATGTATTCGGCGGGATTGGCGACGTGTACCAAAGTCAGGCGGGCTTTGTTGACGCTTGCCAACTCGGCGGCGTGTTTCAGGGCGTTGAGGGAAGTTTCGCTGCCGTCAACGGCTACAACCAGATGTTTGTACATAGTTCATTCTCCTTTTTGCGCCGCAGGCGGCACTTTGTTGGATGCGGTTGGGAAGGGTCCGATATGAAACGATTATAGACTCTTTCGGGCTGCTGCAACAGTCCGGCTGCTTTCCAGTATAATATGCGCCGGATTCCTCCGCAGCGTTTTCCGTTGATTTTCATTCATTTATTGACATATCACAAGGTTGGGTATGAACGACACCGTTTTTCTTCCTTCGCGCCGTTTCGGCGGTATTGCCAGACTCTACGGAGATGAAGCACTGGAGCGGTTTTCGCGCGCGCACGTCTGCGTGGTCGGCGTGGGCGGGGTAGGCTCTTGGGCAGTGGAGGCTTTGGCGCGGACGGGCATCGGTCGTTTGACCTTGATTGATTTGGACAACGTCGCCGAGTCCAATGTCAACCGCCAATTGCACGCTTTGACCGATGATTTCGGCAAGGCGAAGGTAACGGCGTTGCGCGAACGCATTGCCCAAATCAATCCGCAATGCGAAGTGGAGGAAATCGAGGATTTTGTGACGGAAGACAATCTGGAAACGCTTTTCAGACGACCTTTCGACTTTGTGATTGACGCGATAGACCAAGTACGCGTCAAGGCAGCGATGGCGGCTTATTTTGTGCAACACAAACAGCCGTTTATCCTAAGCGGCGGCGCGGGCGGACAGAAAAATCCGGCGTTGATTCAGACCGCCGATTTGAGCCGCGTGACTCACGACCCGCTGCTTGCCAACCTGCGCTACACCTTGCGCAAACGCTACGGCTTCAGCCGCGATACCAAAGAAAAAATGCGCGTACCGTGCGTGTTCTCGACTGAAAACATTACGCCGCCGCAATCGGGCGAAGCGTGTTCGACCGATACCGCGCCGCAAGGGTTGTCCTGCGCGGGCTATGGGGCGAGTATGCTGGTGACGGCTTCGTTCGGTCTGTATTGCGCACAGGCGGCGGTAGAACATATTGCGGGACGGAAGTGAGATGAACCGATTTTTTAAAGCCTATTTTATCAGTAGCCTGATTTATGCGGTTGCCTTCGGTTTGCTGATGTACGGTGTCGGTTTGCTGTTTTCAGGATTCGAATGTTTTGATATTGACGCTGACAATGAACAGTATGCAGAGTATTGTTCAAGAGCTCATGAAATGTCGGCTTTTGAGAAAGTGTCTTTGAAGTTTTTCTTCTTTCCGTTTTTATCTGTGATGTTATTGTCCCTACTCAATGCCGGCATTATGAAGTGGGCCAAACGCTGTACAACTTCGACGACTCTTGCCTTGCCTATTATCGAATGGTTGATTGTTTGGTTTGTTTTTTTACTGTGGGAGTGGAGTAGTCTGTATAGTTGGACGTCAATAGGAGGACTTCTTTTTTTCGGATTGCCTGTTTATGGCATGGCAGCAGTTCAAGCCCTGAGTGTGTTGGTCTTTTCTGCAAATGCCAATCAGAAAATTTGATGTGGGTTTAAGCCTTTTGAAATTTATTTTTTCAGACGACCTTTTTGCTTATGAACCGATTTTTTAAAGCCTATTTTATTGCCAGTCTGATTTATGCGGTGTGGTTCGGCGTGTTGATGTATGCCGTCGATCCGATGTTTGGCGCAATGGGATGCGACATGCAGTCAGGCGATTATTTGTGTTTTCAGGACGGCTATCCGCGGTCGTTTACCAATTTCCTTTATCCTTTCCTGTCCGTTCCGATATTCAGCCTTTTGCACGCTGCCATCATGAAGTGGCGCAAACGCTGCTCAGTCGGGATGATTTGGTTTTTGGTCGGCTGCGAATGGCTGCTATTGTCGGCTTGGATAATCGCGATGCTGGCACGCGATGGCTTTGTGTTTTCCCGCGATGCCGTTACGGTGCTGACCGGTTCGTTTTTCGCCGTTTTGCCGCTGCTGGGCATGGCGTTGGCGCAAACGCTTGCTATCGCCATCGCTTCTTTGAAAAGCCAACGCAAAAAAGGCTGATTTTTGTTTTGCCGCACTCGTTTTGGCGAACCCCGCTGTGTTTTCAGACGACCCCGTTATAGCGGATTAAATTTAAATCAGGACAAGGCGACGAAGCCGCAGACAGTACAGATAGTACGGAACCGATTCACTTGGTGCTTCAGCACCTTAGAGAATCGTTCTCTTTGAGCTAAGGCGAGGCAACGCCGTACTGGTTTAAAGTTAATTCACTATATTGATTAACCACCCATCGAACCTAATAAGAAAAAGCTCCTCTAATCATGCCTTCAGAACACCTTATCTCTCCCGCTGCGGCAACGTCGTCTGAACACACGGTCGCGTGGGTATTCGGTCAGCCCGTTACCGATTTGCCGCAGGATTTGTTTATTCCGCCCGATGCTTTGAAGGTTGTCTTAAGCAGTTTCCAAGGGCCGTTGGATTTGCTGCTTTACCTGATCCGCAAACAGAATATCGACGTTCTCGATATTCCGATGGTGAAGATTACCGAGCAATATCTGCACTATATCGCCCAAATGGAAGCGTATCAGTTTGATTTGGCGGCGGAATATCTCTTGATGGCGGCGATGCTGATTGAAATCAAATCGCGCCTGCTGCTGCCGCGTCCCGAAGAGGTCGAGGATGAGGAGGCGGATCCGCGTGCCGAGCTGGTGCGCCGTCTTTTGGCTTACGAACAGATGAAGCTGGCGGCGCAGGGTTTGGATGCGTTGCCGCGCGCAGGACGGGATTTTGCTTGGGCGTATCTGCCGTTGGAAATCGCAGTTGAGGCGAAGCTGCCGGAGGTGTATGTCGCCGATTTGACGCAGGCGTGGCTGGGCATTTTGTCACGGGCGAAACATACGCGCAGCCATGAAGTGATTCAGGAAACCATTTCCGTGCGCGCGCAGATGACGGCGGTTTTACGTCGTCTGAACGAGAGCGGGATATGCAAATTCAGCGATTTGTTCAAGCCGGAGCAGGGCGCGGCGTATGTGGTCGTCAATTTCATCGCGCTGTTGGAGCTTGCCAAAGAAGGTTTGGTCCGCATCGTCCAGCCGGACAGCTACGGCGAAATCGAAATCAGCCTGAAACAGGAAAATTTAGAACGTCCGGAAGCGGAAGAGGCTGTTTCAGACGACCCCTCCGACGACTTTGAAGGCGAAACGGCTTTATAAGCTTCAAGTTTGAACGTGAAGCAAAACAGAATGTCCCATCTGCGGCAATCGACCGCACAGGAATCACGCTTGGCAAGCCCATACTATAGTGGATTAAATTTAAATCAGGACAAGGCGACGAAGCCGCAGACAGTACAGATAGTACGGCAAGGCGAGGTAACGCCGTACTGGTTTAAAGTTAATCCACTATAATTTGAATCAATAGTCTTTTATAACCCAATAGGTACGTTTTATGAGCAGTAATGTTTCCCCACTCAACCGTAAAGCCTCGCTGTGGGCGGTCGGTTTGATGTTGTTCGCTTTGTTTTTCGGTGCGGGCAATCTGATTTTCCCCGCCTATCTCGGACAACAGGCGGGGGAAAGCTGGTTCTCTGCGATGACGGGTTTCCTGTTGACCGGCGCGGGCTTGCCGCTGTTGGGTGTGATTGCCACCGGCTATTCAGGCTCGCGCGATGTGCAGGCGCTGGCTTCAAGGGTTGCGCCTTGGTACGGCGTGGCGTTTGCCGTCGCGCTGTATCTGTCTATCGGGCCTTTGTTTGCCATGCCGCGTACGGCGACGGTGTCGTTTGAGATTGCCGTTGCGCCGTTTTTAAATGAAAGCCAGAAAACAGTCGGGCTGGCGGCGTTCAGCGTGGCGTTTTTCGGCGTGGCGTATTGGCTGTCGATGTCGCCGGGCAAACTGGTGGATCGTATCGGTAAAATTCTGACGCCCGTATTGCTTTTGACGATTGCCGTTTTGGTCGGCTATGCCGCGCTGAATCCGATGGGTGTTCCCGCAGCGGCGCAAGGCGATTTTGCCCTTCGTCCGTTCATAAAAGGCATTTTGGAGGGCTACAGCACAATGGACGCACTCGCTTCGCTGGTGTTCTCCATTATCGTCATTGACGCCGTGCGCGCGATGGGCGTGGACAACCGCTCCGAGCTGCTGCGGACGACCGCCGTTTCAGGCATCGTCGCTGCATCTTGTCTGGCATTGCTGTACCTCTTCATCGGCTATATGGGCGCGACCAGCGTGGCAGGCTTGGGACTTCAGGAAAACGGAGCGGAAGTGTTGTCGAAAACCGCGAATTTCTACTTCGGCGTACCCGGCAACATCCTCTTAGGCATCATCGTCCTGCTCGCCTGCTTGAGTACCGCCGTCGGACTGATTACATCATGTTCCGAATATTTCAACCGTCTGTGTCCCGGCATTTCCTACAAAATGTTCGTCGTCATCAATACCCTCGTGTCTATGGCGTTGGCGAACAAAGGACTGTCTTCCATCCTGACTTTCTCCATCCCGATGCTGATGCTGCTGTACCCGCTGACCATCGTCATCATCCTGCTGGTCTTCCTGCACAAACTGTTCGGCGGCAGCCGCATCGTCTATTTCTGCACCATGATGGCAACGCTGGCAGTCGGTTTGCTCGATGCCTATAAAGCCGCATTCGGTTTCAGCGAAGAAGTCGCCGCCGACATCAACGGCGCACTGCCGCTCTACGACGTCGGACTGGGCTGGCTGCTGCCCGCAACCGTTGGTTTTGTTTTAGGATGCGTCCTAAACGTAGCACTCAAGAAAAAAGCATAAGGCTTATCAATCAAAAAAGAGGTCGTCTGAAATTTCAGACGACCTCTTTTTTGTTGTTTTTCCAACTTATTCATACCAAAACGAAAATTTTTACTTGTGCCGGATAATTTGTATGTTAGTATCCAAACACTAAATTGTTGACAATACAGCCCGATCCCGACTACCGGCTTTGCCGTGTATAGCCGCTTTCGGAGCGGATATAAAAAGTCGGACGGCGATTGCCGACAAAACCAAAAACAAGTCAACCAAAGGAGAAATTATGAACCACGACACATCATATTCCGGCATGCACAAGCCGTCGTCGGACTTTGAAAGCCGTGAGGCGTATTTGGAACACGAGCTGCAAATCATGCAGCCCAAACGCTGGCGGCTCAATCTGCCGTTTCGCGATTACCGCTTCGAACCTGAAGACCTGATTCCTGCTGTGGCGGGAACGATTGGTAAGGTAGTAATGGTCAGCGCAGTGGCGGCGGCGTTTGCCGTGCCGTTGGGGCTGCCCGACACCTTTCTGCCTCAAAACGTCCGTTACGAGCTGCTGATTGCTTCAATCTTTATCATTCTGCTCTCCGGTCTTTTTCTCCCCACTTCCAACTTACCCGGTACGCACGGGCCATTGATTCCGCTGATTCCCGTCGTCGTTGCCGCGGGCGGACATCCGCTGGCTTTCGGCTTGTTGATTGGCGTATTCGGATTCTTGCTGGGGATTACCAAGGGCGGCAGCCTGATGGCGAAACTGACGAGCAACGGCGTATGCGGCGGACTGCTGCTGTATCTGGGCTTCGTCGGCACGACCGGACAGGTCAAGAAGCTCTTTGAATGGGCGGGCAGTTTCGACAAAAGCTATATTGCCTTTATCGTGATCATCGGCACCATTCTGCTCTATGCGCTGCTGGAACATTGGCGCAAGCGTTGGCTTGCCGTTCCATTGGGTTGCGTGCTGGCAGGTTTTACCGCCTATCTTTTGGGTGCGCCGTTTTCCTTCCAAACCGCTCCCGGCCTGCCGCCCATGAGTCCTGCCTACTGGTGGGGTGAAAATACCGGCTGGATGATGGGTTTGCCGACGATGGACAGCTTTTTGGTCGTGTTCCCCTTTGCCGTACTCGCCGTCGCCATGTGGTCGCCTGATTTCTTAGGGCATCAAGTATTCCAAAAAATCAGCTATCCCGAGCGATCCGAAAAAGCCTTGATGAACATCGACGATACCATGTTCACCTGTTCCGTCCGCCAAGTCGCAGGCTCAGTATTAGGCGGCGCGAACTTTACCTCTTCATGGGGAACTTACATCGTTCCCGCTTCCATTGCCAAACGACCGATTCCCGCAGGCGCGATACTGACTGCCTTGTTCTGCATCATCGCCTCCGTTTGGGGCTATCCCATGGATTTAGCGATTTGGCAGCCTGTATTGAGCGTTGCGCTGATTGTCGGCGTCTATGTCCCGCTTTTGGAAGCAGGTATGGAAATGACGCGCAAGGGCAAAACCACCCAATCCGCCGCCATCGTTGTCTTCTCCTCTGCACTGGTCAACCCCGTTTTCGGCTGGTCGCTGACCATGCTGTTGGACAACTTGGGCTTGATCGGTAGTAAAGAACGCAGCGCGGAACTCGGGTTTATGGGTCGCGTCGTCGTACCTACCGTCGGCTTTGTCATTCTCTGCGCAGCAATGGGCGCAGTCGGCATGCTGCCCGGTATTCCCGCCTTCCTCGAGCAGTTTAGAAATCTGCATTAATAAAGCAGCACCAGCGTTTCAGACGACCTTTTTAGAACTCAAGGTCGTCTGAAAACCGCGAATTGCGGATAAGTCGGATAATCGACATTGGTTTGAAGCTTTAAAATAAAAGGTCGTCTGAAAAACTGATTTTCAGACGACCTTTTATATTCAATTCCAGACCAACCCATGAAGTCGCAGACGGCAATCGATTGATGCGAAAATCGTTTGCTGTATGGTTGGTAGCCGCACTTCGGATGAGGGTTGCTTAATCAGAAACCACAAAATCCACCGTATGCGCTTCGCTGTAATCGGGAATTTCCAGCTTATTGATCATGCGGTGTATCACATCATTCGGCACGGAATGTTCGCGGTTACGGTTTTGCGACAGCAATTGCGTGTAAGGCACTTCCAAATAAATCAGGTGTACCCGCGCGCCGTAGTCGGCGAACATCGGCAGCCACTTGCTGCGCAGGTCGCGGTTGAGGTTGGTGGCGTTGAAGACAAATGACGTGCGGGCACGCAGGTATTCTTTTGCCTGCTCTTTACCCAAGCGCACGGCTTCGGCGGTGTGCTTCGGATCGGCGGGGTCGAGTTTGCGCTCGCGGCGGATGTCGTCCAGCGACAGCATGGGCAGATGGGCGAGGTGTTGCCGGATATAGCTGTCTTTGCCGCTGCCCGCTATGGCGCACATGGCGTACACGTCAAAGGTTCGGTCATCAAACGGTTGGTAATCGGGCATTTCGCTGCGGCCGTTAAGGTAGAGATAGCGGCCGTAATCGCTGGCAAAATTGCGTGCTTTGCCCCAGCAGCCGTTTTCTTCGCACAGCTCGCGGAACAAGTCGATGCGCAGCAGGATATCCTGTTGATCGTTGCAGGTGCGGCCCAGAATGTCGGCTTTGGCAAGCATGGCAAGGTGGGCGGTATTGACCTGCAAAGAAGCGGCGATGGCGGCGCGTTCCGGATTCGGTTTGTCGATTGCCCACAGCGGCAGCCCGTGCAGGCGCACGAGTTTGGCTATCGCTTCGCGTACGGCAAACGGTGCGGCAAGTTCGGTATAAAGCAAGGTGCGGGCGGTGTGTTCGCCTTTTTTGGCATGGTGCGGCGACACGATCCGCTCTTTGCCGCCTTGGATTTCGCGTTTGGTGGTGCTGCGTTTTTCTACGTCGTGCAACATAGCGGCGGCAAACAAGATATGTTGCTCCTGCTCGCCGAGTGCTTGGAATTCGGGCAGTTGCAGCAGGGCTTCGCATACCATTTTGGTATGGACGAATACATCGCCTTCCGCGTGCCATTCAGGATCCTGCGGCACGTTTTTCATGTCGGCAAACCAGCTGAAGCGGTCTTCCAAGGCTTGCCAGTCGGGGAGTTTGCCGGGTGTGTAGTGAGGGAATGTCCACATGGTAGTCTTTCTTATTATTGGATGGTTTGACTTCAGGTCGTCTGAAACTGCCAGCTTTGCCAATGGTATTTGTCGTAGTCGATAAGGCGGGCGGGCTTCCAAGTTTTTGTCCAATGCACATCGGTTTTAACGTGTTTGGCGCGAACGAGTTTGAAGAGGTTGTCAAATTCGTTGGACTGTACGGGCAGGTTGCCGTTGTTGGTGGCGAAGTCGGCGGCGTTGCGGATGACGAAGCCTTCGCTGCACGCCTCGCCTGTTTTCGGGTCGTAGCCGCCGAGTTTGCCTGCGGTTTGCACGCTGTCTGTCCAGCTTGCGCCCAAATTGGCGGTCAACCATTGCGCTAAGGCGGTGTCTTCGTCGGCGTATTTTTGGGTGAAGTCGGCAAGCGGCTGCACGATGGGAAGTTCGGGGACTGTGGGGAAATCAAACAGCTGGGCATAGAATTTGACTTCTTCCCACGACAGCCAATGTCCGCCGCGTCGGACGGCAAACAGGTAAAAATAGCTTTCCAACTGCGAATAGGCGATGGAATGGATACCGTACATGTTTTCGCCGAAAAGTTCGAGGTCTCCCAAGTCGTTTTTGATGTGCTGCCAGCGTTGCAGCAGCGGTTTGTCCCACGGATGCTGGGTAGGGGCGGCATGGCTGCGGGCATAGAGGCCGTGGGCGGAGAAGCAGTTGTTTTGTCCGTCCAGTTTTTCGGTCAATACCAATTGCGGCAGGGAGGCGAAATGCGTGAGGTAGCCGTGCGGCATAAAGCGGTCGTCTGAAGTTGTGCCCAAGCTGATGGGTGCGTGCAGGCTGCGGGCGTATTTTTGTGGTTCGGTATTCGCCGTCATGATTTGTCCTTGAAATTTATTTTTTGAGTTTTCTGATGGTTGCTGCGGCTGATTATATAGTGGATTAACTTTAAATCAGGACAAGGCGACGAAGCCGCAGACAGTACAGATAGTACGGAACCGATTCACTTGGTGCTTCAGCACCTTAGAGAATCGTTCTCTTTGAGCTAAGGCGAGGCAACGCCGTACTGGTTTAAAGTTAATCCACTATATTTTTTCTACTGTATCGCTTTGTTTAGACACCAAAAGCTGGTCGATTTTCAGATTTTCGGTGTCGATGATTTCAAATTTATAGCCCGCGTAAACCAAAAAATCGGTGCGTTTCGGGATTTTGCGCAGGGAATACATCATAAAGCCAGCGATGGTTTCGTAGTTTTCCGAATTGGGAAATTCTTCGATATCCAACGCGCGCATGACGTCGGCGAGAGGGGTTGCGCCGTCCACCAGCCAAGTATCTTCGGTGCGGCGGATGATTTGCGGCTCTTCTTCGGTATTGACCAGCTCGCCCATGACGATGCTCATTACGTCTTTCAACGTGACCACGCCGACCACCAGCGCGTATTCGTTCACCACCACGGCAAAGTCTTCGCCGGAAGTTTTGAAGGTTTCCAAGACATCGTAAAGCGACAGCGTGTCGGGAATAAACAAGGCTTTGCGCAGCACGCGCTTGTCGGTCAGGCGTACGTCTTTTTCTTTTAAAAATAAGGTCAATAGCGTGTGCGATTCGATGTAGCCGATGACGCGCTCCAAATCGCCGTCGCAGACCAAGAATTTGTTGTGCGGTTTTTCCGACATCATTTCCAACACGGTATCGCTGCTGTCGTTTTTATCGAAATAGGCGATGTATTCGCGCGTACTCATGGTGGAGGTCACCGTGCGCGCCTGCATGTCGAAAATGTTTTCGATCAGGTAGTGTTCCTGCTGCTTCAATACGCCCGCCTGCGCGCCCGCATCGACGACGGCGTAAATGTCTTCCGAAGTCAGCTGCTCTTGGCGGACAGTGGAGATTTTGAAGAGTTTGAATATCGTGTTCGCCAGCCCGTCAAATGTCCAAACGAAAGGCTTTAGAATAAAAATCAAGAACATCATCGGCCGTACGATGCGAACCGCCACCGCTTCGGGATGGGTCATCGCCATGCGCTTGGGCATCAGGTCGGCAATCAGGATGAAGCTGCCGGTTACCAGCGCGAACGTCAGCAGCGACGCGGCGGTACTGCCCCAACTGCCCGCATTTGCCAACAAACTGCCGAAATAAGGGCGCACCGCCGCTTCGCCGACGATACCGGCGAGAATGGCAACGGCATTCAAACCGATTTGGACAACGGTGATGAAACTGCCCGGCTGCTGCTGCATGTTGAGCACATCCAGCGCGCGCGTGTCGCCGCCGTCTTTTGCCATGACTTGCAATTTGATTTTGCGCGCCGAGGCGAGCGCGAGTTCGGAACAGGAAACGAATGCGCTGATGACAATCAGCAGGACCAATAATAATAAGGCTTCGAGAATATTCATGAAAAATGGTGTGTGTTTTGGAAGGACTATTTTAACATCAAAGGTCGTCTGAAAAATTCAGACGACCTTTTGGTCAACCATACTTACCAATCTCGCGGGGCAACCAGTTCTTCGATGTCTGCATCTTCAAAGCCGTAACTTTGGGCGATGTATTCCATATCGGTGGCAATCGTGTCTCTGGCGACGGTTTCGATTTCGCTGTCGTTTTCATCAAACTCTTCCGCCAATTCGTTAAAGCGTTCGGTAGCTGCGTGGGTCAGTTTATATAGTGCGTCGAGATTTTCAGGCTGCTCGGTTTCGATTTGGCGGCACAGTTCGACTAGGATGTTTTCTCCTTTTTGCACGAGTTCGGGCGGGAAATAATCGTCGTCATACATACCCTCTAAAAAGATATGGTTTGCCAATTCGGTGTTGTTCAGTTGATGACGGGTGGTCATGGATTCTCCTTTTCTATTTTTGGTTTAGAAGATAGATTTTGAAAAGGTCGTCTGAAAGTGCAGATTCAACGAAGTTAAAACGGTTTTGAGGTTTTCAGACGACCTCTTCAGATTGGGCGGCAGATTGTCTTTCGCCTTGAAACCTATGGTCTAACCTTTGGCGGTAAAGCGTTTGTTGACGCGCAGGCGTTCGCCGCGGCCGGCTTTTTTGATTTCCAGCCAGTCGGTGTAAATGGCGTGGATGAGGTGGTTTATGGTTTCAAAGCCGTATTGCTGCGGGTCGGTACCTTCTGCGGTCAGTTGCTTGGAGATGTCGCTCAAACGCGCCCAGCCTTGTTCGTCGGCGTGGGTATCGACGGCCTGCTGTACGGCGGGGATAACGCGGGTTACGGGCAGTTTGCTGCTTTTGGCGGCGGGTTCGGGTTTGGCAGGTGTCGGCTGTGCGGTGTCTGCCGCTGGGCTTGGCGCGGTGTTTTCGTTCTTGGCTGGGCTGGGTTGCTTGCCGCGCGTTTTGCGTTTTCGCGCGGCGTTGGGGTCGTCTGAAACGGTTTCTTCTGCCTGATGGGTTACCACCGGGGTTTCAGACGACCTTTCTGCCGGTTTGTCGGCGGACTTGCGGCGGCGGACTTGGAGTTGGTTGTTGTCGGTGCGGTGTTCGAAGATGTCGAAGGATTTGATGAGGTCGGAGAGTTTGCCGTAGCCGTACAGCCTTGAGTCGAAATCGGGATTGATTTTGCTGATGTAGCTGCCGATGGGACCGAGGTTTGCCCAGCCGAGGTCATCGGCGTTTTCGCGCACGGCGCGTTTGAGCAGGGACAGTGCGTCAGGGGCGGCGGCGGGGTTGTTTTTGCCGTTGTTTTTCTCTTTTTCTTGGCGTTGTTTTTCGGGATGGAAGATTTCGGTGTAGATGAATTTGTCGCAGGCTTTGCGGAAGGCTTCGGGCGTTTTCTTTTCGCCGAAACCGTACACGGTCAGCCCGCTTTCGCGCAGGCGGCTTGCCAGGCGGGTGAAGTCGGAATCGCTGGATACGATGCAGAAGCCGTCGAAATTGCCGCTGTATAGCAAATCCATCGCGTCGATGACCAATGCCATATCGGTGGCGTTTTTGCCTTTGGTGTAGGCGAATTGTTGGACGGGGATGATGGCGTGGGGCAGGAGGGCGGCTTTCCATTTGGAAAGGCCGTGGCTCCAGTCGCCGTAGATGCGTTTGACGCTGGCGATGCCGTATTTGGCAACTTCTTCGAGCAGGCGGTCGATGATGTCGGCGGGGGCGTTGTCGGCGTCGATGAGGACGGCGAGTTTTTTGTTTGCCAATGTGGTCATGGGGACTCCGTGGTGTTCATGTCAGTCGAGGTCGTCTGAAAACCGGTTTTCAGACGACCTCGATCTTTTAAAGCATATCTTGTATGGCGGCGCGTTCTTCTTCCAGCTCCGCCAGTGTCGCGGCGATGCGCTTGCGGCTGAATTCGTCCGACAAATCCAAGCCTTGGACGATGCGGTAGCTGCCTTCGTCGCAGACGACGGGGAAGCCGAAAACCAAACCTTCAGGAATGCCGTAAGAGCCGTCGGAGGGGACGCCCATCGTGATCCATTTGCCGCTGCTGCCGAGCAGCCAGTCGCGCAGGTGGTAGATGGCGGCGTTCGCGGCGGAGGCGGCGGACGACGAACCGCGCGCGGCGATGATGGCGGCACCGCGTCCGGCGATTTTCGGCATGAAGACTTCGGTGTTCCAATCGGGTTCGGTAATCATGTCTTGGACGGACTCGCCGTTGCTGGTGGCGTAGCGGTAGTCGGCGTACATGGTCGGGCTGTGGTTGCCCCAGACGCACATTTGCTCGATGGAGGGAATCGGGCGGTTGATTTTCTCGGCAACTTGGCTGACGGCGCGGTGGTGGTCGAGACGCATCAGGGCGGTGAAGTTCTCCGGCGGGATGTCGGGCGCGGATTTCATGGCGATGTAGGCGTTGGTGTTGGCGGGATTGCCGACGACGAGGACTTTGACGTTGCGGTTTGCAACTTTGTTCAACGCCGCACCTTGTACTTTGAAAATTTCAGCGTTGGCGTGCAGCAGGTCTGCGCGCTCCATGCCTTGCGTACGCGGGCGCGCACCGATCAACAAGGCGATGTCAGCATCTTTGAAGGCGACTTCGGGGTCGTCTGTGGCGAAGATGTCGGCAAGGAGCGGAAAAGCGCAATCCTGCATTTCCATGATCACGCCGCGCAATGCCTGCTGCGCCTGAGGCAGGTCGAGCAGTTGCAGGATAACGGGTTGGTCGCGTCCGAGCATAATGCCGCCGGCGATACGGAACAGGGTCGCATAGGCAATTTGACCTGCGGCGCCGGTAACGGCGATTCGGACGGGGGGCTTAAGCGTCATATTTTTCCTTTTGAAGTCGTTGTTTTACTTGATTTACGAATTATAACAGCATTGAGTAAGGGAGAATGAAAAGGTCGTCTGAAACTGGGAATAGGTTTTCAGACGACCTTTCATGTTGCTGTCTGTCAATTTTCCGCATCGCGGCAGATTTCGATGGCTTCCTGAAGGCTGGAAACGCCGAAGATTTTTAGATTCGGAAACTCTTTTTCGTTGCGCGGCATATTGGCTTTGGGGACGATGGCGCGTTTGAAGCCGAGTTTTTCCGCTTCTTTGAGCCGCTCTTGTCCGCGTGCGACGGGGCGGACTTCGCCGCTCAAACCGATTTCGCCGAATGCGACCATTTTTTCGGGCAACGGGCGGTTGCGGAAGCTGGAGAGCATGGCGAGGATGACGGCGAGGTCGGCGGCGGGCTCGCCGATTTTGACGCCGCCGACGGCGTTGAGGAACACGTCTTGGTCGAAACAGGCGATGCTGCCGTGGCGGTTGAGGACGGCGAGCAGCATGGCGAGGCGGTTTTGTTCGAGGCCGACGGTGAGGCGTTTGGGGGTGAAGCCGTGCGCGTCATCGACCAATGCCTGAATTTCGACCAGAAGCGGGCGGCTGCCTTCCTGCGTGACCAAAACGCACGAGCCGGGCGTGTCGTCGCGGTAGCTGGCAAGGAAGATGGCGGACGGGTTGGACACGCCTTTCAAACCGTTTTCGGTCATGGCGAACACGCCCAGTTCGTTTGCCGCGCCGAAGCGGTTTTTGATGGCGCGTATCATGCGGTAGTTTGAATGCTGGTCGCCCTCGAAATACAGCACGGTATCGACCATGTGTTCCAGCACGCGCGGGCCGGCAATCGCGCCGTCTTTGGTAACGTGTCCGACCAGTATCATGGCGATGCCCATTTGTTTCGCCATGCGCGTCAGTTGGGCGGCGCATTCGCGTACCTGCGATACGGAGCCGGGGGCGGAGGTGATTTGGTCGGAATACATGGTTTGGATGGAGTCGATGACGACAACTTCGGGCTGATGCTGTTTCAAGGCCGTCTGAATCGCTTCCATGCGGATTTCGGCAAGCAGGTTCACGCCTTCGGTGGGCAGTTCCAAACGTTGCGCGCGCAGGGCGACCTGTTGGGCGGATTCTTCGCCGGAAACGTACAGCACTTTACGGCTTTGCGCCATTTTGGCGATGGTTTGCAACAGCAGCGTGGATTTGCCGATGCCGGGATCGCCGCCGAGCAGGATAACCGCGCCATCGACCAAGCCACCGCCCAATACGCGGTCGAGTTCGCCCATGCCGGTCGGATTGCGCGGCACTTCGGTAGCTGTAACGGTGGAGAGGGATTGGACGGTCGAGGTATCCGCCGCCCAAGATTGGAAGCGGGCGTTTTTCGGTTCGGGTGCGGCCAGGCTTTCCTGAAGCGTGTTCCACTCGCCGCAATGCGGGCATTTGCCTTGCCATTTCGGGGAAGTGCCGCCGCATTCGGTGCATTGGTAGATGGTTTTGGGGGCTTTTGCCATGATGTTTTCCCTATGGGATTTTTGAAGTGTGAAAAGGTCGTCTGAAAACTGATAGCGTTTTCAGACGACCTTTTTTCAAGGATTCGGACTGAGCTTATTTGCTTTCGTCTTTACCGTCTTTCTTGTCTTTTTTCGGAGCCGGTTTTTTCGCCGCCAAACCTAAAGACTTCTGCCATTCGGCTGGATTTTTCACTAAATCCAAGGCTTTGCGGAGCTGGTCGTCTTTGGCAGGATTAGGAATACGACGGCTGGAGAGGTCTTCGTCTTTATCTTTGTCCTTGCCTTTTTTGGACTTGGCGTTTTCATCGGCTTTGGCAGCTTCGTTTGAATCAGGGGTGCTGATTTCGTTGCTGCTGTTGACGTCTTCACCGCCGAGCGGGTTGCCGATGTGTCCGGCGAGGTCGGCTTCGCGGCTTTCAAAGGCACGGTCTTTGTCTTTGACTTCAACATCGGGAACGATGCCTTGCGCCTGAATCGAGCGGTCATTCGGCGTGTAATACAGCGCGGTGGTCAGTTTGACTGCGCTACCGTTGGACAGCGGAATCAGGGTTTGAACCGAGCCTTTGCCGAAGCTTTGCGTACCGACGACGACGGCGCGTTTGTGGTCTTGCAGCGCGCCTGCAACGATTTCGGAAGCGGAGGCGGAGCCTGAGTTAATCAACACGGTCATCGGGATGGTTTTCAACTCGGCAGGCAGATCTGCCAGCGGGTCTTTGCCGCTCACGCGGATATAGTCTTCGGGACGGGCTTTCAATACCGAGCTTTCTTTACCGTCGCGTCCTTTGGTGCTGACGACTTTTGCATCTGCGGGCAGGAAGGCGGCAGAGACGCCGACCGCGCCGTCAAGCAAGCCGCCCGGGTCATCGCGCAGGTCGAGGACGAGACCTTTGAGCGGCGCACCTTTATTTTCTTTAATCAATGCTTTGGCAGCTTCGTTGATGGCTGCCACGGTGCGCTCTTGGAATTGGGACACGCGGATGTAGCCGTAGCCCGGTTCGAGCAGGTGGTGGCGGACGCTTTTGACTTTAATGATGGCGCGGGTCAGGTTGACGACGATGGGTTTATCCGCATTTTTGCGCGAAAGGGTCAGGGTGATTTTGGTACCCGGTTTGCCGCGCATTTTTTTCACGGCTTCGCTGGTAGTCAGACCGCGTGTGGAAACGTTGTCGATTTTTACGATGAAGTCGCCGCTTTTCACGCCTGCGCGCTCGGCGGGCGTATCCTCAATCGGGGCGATGACTTTGATAAATCCGTCTTCCTGCCCGATTTCCATACCCAAGCCGCCGAATTCGCCGCTGGTGGATTCTTTCATGTCGGCAAAGCCTTTTTTATCCAAATACTCGGAATGCGGGTCGAGGTCGGACACCATGCCTTTCATCGCACCTTCAAAGAGATCGGCGTCGGATTTGTCTTGGTAATAATTGGCTTTGATCTGTCCGTAAACTTCCGCCATGTTGCGGATGGATTGTACGGGCAGGGTTTCGTTGTCTTTTTTATCTTTTTCGGCGGCAAAGCTTTGAACGCTCAAGCTGAGGGCGACACCGCTGAATGCGCCGAGTGTGTAGAGTGCGACTTTTTTCAAAGTGGATGTTGACATTATGAATAGCTTTCTTTTTGTCTTATTTCATTTCAGACCGCAATGACTGTGAAACGGGAGGGGAAATATTGCTTCAGACGACCTGAATTTACGTCCGCAAGACTGTATGCGATTTACGCTTGATAAACAACAGGATTAGCGTAAAAAATATCTGCGCGGGTGTAAAAGCTTTTGAATATAGAGCCGTCGGGGCGGGTTGTTAAATTTCAGACGACCCCGTGATGCGGCAAAAGGTCGTCTGAAAGTGTCAAACCGGTTTGCAGGTCAGCTTATCCAGGAGAGCGGGTTCATTGCCTGCCCGTTGTAGCGGACTTCCAGATACAGGCCTTCCATGCCCGAAGGCAGGGTTCCGCTGATGCCCAGGCGGTTGCCTGCGGCTACGGCGTAGCCTTTGGCGACTTCGATTTCGCTCAAACCTGAATAGATGCTGACATAGCCGTCGCCGTGATCGATGACGATGACTTTGCCGAAACCTTCCAATTCATCGGCGTAGGTAACCGTACCGCCGGCGATGCTGCTGACGGTTGACGGAGTCGTTTGGTAGAACACGCCTTTCCAAACTTCACCGTCGCCGCGGTCTTGTCCGAAGAGTCCGGCAAGCGTGCCGCTTACCGGTTTTTTCAGACGACCCTGCATGCGGCTGAAGCTGTTGGCATTGCTGATTCTGACGTAGGAAGGCGCGCGGATGTTCATGTCTTCGGCGGTCAGGTTGGACATGGCGGCGCGTTCGTCGGCGGCTTTTTGCGCGGCGGCGGCGCGGTCTTTGCGCGCTTTTTCAGCGGCGGCAAGACGGGCTTCGGCGGCTTTTTTACGCGCTTCGGCTTCTTGGCGGCGTTGCTCGGCTTTGCGTTTATCCAAGTCTTTCAACAAGTTGTTCAGGCGTTGTTCGTTTTCTTTGTGGTTGATTTTTTTCTGCGCATCTTTTGCCATTTGCGCATTTTGGCGGCGGCTTTCCGCTTGTTCGGCGGTGTTGGTTACACCGTGTCGACGCAGCGAGGATTGGATGTTGACCTGAAGTTTTTTCAAGTATGCCAGCTCGTTGTTGATTTTCTGCTCTTGCGCTGCCAGCTCTTTTTGCTGCTTCTCAAGGTCTTTGATGACTTGCTCGTTGGCAGTGTTGATATAGCGGGTGTAACGCAGGAAGCGGGTTTTCTGACCCGGCTCGGCATTTTTCAGGAACAGGGCAACGGCGTTGGGCTGGCTGTTTTTATAATTGCCCGAAACAAAGCGGGAAATTTGCGCGCGCGTGTTGGAAACCTGAGTTTTCAGGTGGTTCAAATCCGCATTGAGTTTTTGAAACTTGTCCCATGCGTCGCGCTGTTGGCGGTTGATGGCGGACAGGTTGATACGGCTTTGCTGCAATTGTTTCAACGTGGTGTTGACGTGGATGATGAAACCTTCGTTGCGGCTGCGCAGCGATTTTTTGCTTTCCAAATCATTGGCGGCGGCGGTTACTGCGGCTTTGAAGTCGTCTGAATCGGCGGCAGCGGTTTTCTTATCGGCTTTGTTCGCTTTTTTCTCGACGGCTTTTCTGTCCTGTTTTGCCGCTGCTTCGTCTTTTTTAGGCAACTCGGCAGCTTCTTTTTTTGCCTTTACATTATTTTTGGCTGCGGGTTTGTCTGCCGCTTTGTCTTTGCCTTTTACAGGTTCGGTTTTTGCGGGGACGGCTTTGCCTGCTTTCTCTTCCGCTTTGGCTTCGCCTTTTTTGGTTTTGTCGGTTTTATCTTGTTTTTTGGCTTCTTTGCCATTTTTGCGTTCTTTAGTACGCTCGTTTTTCGCCGCTTCGGCAGTTTCTTTTTTGCTTTTGGCTACGGGCTTGTCGTCTGCCTTGTCCCTAGCGTTTTTGGCGGCAGGCTTTGCTTTGTCTTTGACTGCTTCTTTCTTAGCAGGTTCGACAGTGTCCTTTTTGGCTTTGACGCTTTTTTTGACAGGCGCAGCCTTCTCTTTGGGCACGTCTTTGGCGGCGAAAGAGGGAGAAGCGAAACCGATGAGCAGGGCGAGTAAAAGAGGTTTGTAACGCATGATTGGATTCTGGATCGTTAAAATAAAGGCAATAGGCGGAATTATATAGTCAGCGGGGTCGTCTGAAAATATTGTTCAGGCAATTAAAACGGCGGTCATGCTGTGTTGTTTGTCATGTTTGTTGCAATGTTGACAAGCTGCGCAGCAATGTTTGGCTACATATTATTAATGGACTGCCCCGTTTATTTTTGTTGTAAAACCGACGGCACGAATCGGGCGATGGTATCTCGTAGGACGATGAGTTTGCCGTGGAAGAAATGGGAAGAACCGGCGATAGTGATGACCGGCAGACCTTGCGGCTCCGCCCATGTCCAAGCCTTGCTGATTTCAACAACTTCATCTTCCGCGCCATGAATCATCAGGGTTTTGCTTACATCGGGGACGGAAGCAGGCTCGGGGCGGTCGGTGTAGTGGTGTACTGCCGCGCCGATGAGCAACAGCAAATCCGGTTCGCGCTCTTGGGCAGCGAAGGTGGCGACATAGCCGCCGAAGGAGAAGCCCGACAATGCGAACTGTTCGGCTTCGGGATGTTGCGCGCGGGCGTAGTCGATGACGGCGATACAGTCTTGCGTTTCGCCGCGTCCGTAATCGTGTGTGCCTTCACTGTTGCCTACGCCGCGCAGATTGGGCAGGTAGCAGTGGAAACCGAGTTGCGATAAGGCTTTGGCAGCGGTTTGGATGACTTTGTTGGTGTTCGTGCCGCCTTGCAGCGGGTTGGGATGGTTGATGACTGCCACGCCGCGTGCGGGCGTTTGCGCGGCGGGCAGGAAGATGGTTTCGAGCAGACCGACAGGACCGGATATTTGGATGATGTCAGGTTTCAACATGGGTTTTCCTTTATATATAGTGGATTAAATTTAAATCAGGACAAGGCGACGAAGCCGCAGACAGTACAGATAGTACGGCAAGGCGAGGCAACGCCGTACTGGTTTAAAGTTAATCCACTATATTCTGTGTGTGCTGTGAGGGCGGGGTTATTGCTTTATCAGGTGTTGCCGTCGTCCAATCTGTATTTGGGTTTTCAGACGACCTGTTTGTCTCACAGATAAAAATGTTTGCCGTTGTTTGGGTTGCTGGCTTTCAAATCGTTCAACATCCGTTTGAAATCCAAGCCGTATTGTTCGCTTAATTTTTCTGCGCGTTTTTTCAGCTTGTCGAGGTTTTGTTCTTTCGGGCTGCGTTGGAATGCAATCACCGCCATATTACCGTGGCTTTCGGCGGGCAGCTCCAACACGCGGCCTTCGAAGACGTTGAGCAGGCGTTCGACGAAGCGTTGGTAGCGTTTGTCGCCGCTCCACCAGTTGGTGACGAACACGCCGTCGGGCGAGAGGGCGTGGCGGCAGTCTTGGAAGAAGGGTTCTTCCACCAGCGCGTCAATGATTTGTTCGCCGTCGAAGCCGTCCACCAGCACCGCGTCGGTATTGTGGCGGAACACCTTGATGTATTCCGCGCCGTCCGCTTCGACGATTTCGAAGTTTTCCCCTTCAAACGGCAGCTCGAACAGGCTGCGGGCGACGGCGATAACCTGCGGGTTGATGTCCACGGCGGTTTGCTTGGTGTCGGGCAGGTAGCTGTCTATCCAGCGCGCGAACGAGCCGCCGCCCAAGCCGATTTGGGTGATGTGTTTCGGCGTTTTTTCCGCAAACAGAAGCCAGCCCATCATTGCGCGGCTGTACGATAAAACCAGTTCGGCGGGATGGTCGAGGTTCATCGAGCTTTGGATGGTGTCGCTGCCCAGATGCAACGAGCGGATGTTGCCTTCTTCGGAAATGCCGACTTCGGGCAGATCGGACTTGGCGGGGCGCAGGCGGCGGTAGGGGTGTCGTGGCATGGTGTAGGACGGATGGAGGGAAAGGGGTATATTTTATCAGAGTGTCGTCTGAAATGCTTTTTGTGCTTGTGTTTTTCAGACGACCTTGTGCGGATATGTCTGAGCGGCTTGGTTTATATATGGGGTAATCATTACGCCTGAAATAAATTTCTTTTTAAATCAGATGTTTTTTATAAAAATTTACTTTGTGGGCAACAAGCTCTTGCCAAGCGGGGCAGTTAACGGCATAATTCGGCTTCTTTGCCGGTATAGCTCAGTTGGTAGAGCACCTGACTTGTAATCAGGGGGTCCCGAGTTCGACTCTTGGTGCCGGCACCAGTTTATCGCTGAAGGTGCCGCAAGGTATTTCAGTAAGCCGGTATAGCTCAGTTGGTAGAGCACCTGACTTGTAATCAGGGGGTCCCGAGTTCGACTCTTGGTGCCGGCACCAATCAAACAGCCCGATTGTGAAAGCAGTCGGGCTGTTTTGCGTCTGCCGTTCGGGCGGATGGTGGCAGGGCGGCGGGCATTTCACTATAATAGCCCGTTTCCATTTAAAAGGTCGTCTGAAAAAAGGCGGAACACATTCCATGATTACTGTGAACACACTGCAAAAGATGAAGGCAGAAGGCGAAAAAATCGCCATGCTGACCGCCTATGAATCTAGCTTTGCCGCGCTGATGGATAATGCCGGCGTCGATGTTTTGCTGGTAGGCGATTCCTTGGGCATGACCGTGCAGGGACGCAAATCCACGCTGCCCGTCAGCCTGCGCGATATGTGTTACCACACCGAAAACGTCGCGCGCGGTACGGAAAACGCGATGATTGTCAGCGACTTGCCTTTTGGTGCGTATCAGCAGAGTAAAGAACAGGCGTTTGCCGCCGCTGCCGAACTGATGGCGGCGGGCGCGCATATGGTCAAACTCGAAGGCGGTGTTTGGATGGCGGAAACCACCGAATTCCTGCAAATGCGCGGCATTCCTGTCTGCGCCCATATCGGCTTGACTCCGCAGTCCGTGTTTGCGTTTGGCGGATATAAAGTGCAAGGGCGGGGCAATAAGGCGGAAGCTTTGTTGGCAGATGCAAAAGCACACGACCAAGCGGGTGCCGCCATCGTACTGATGGAATGCGTGCCGGCGGAATTGGCGAAAAAAGTAACCGAAACTGTTTCTTGTCCGACCATCGGCATCGGTGCGGGCGTGGATTGCGACGGACAAGTTTTGGTTATGCACGATATGCTCGGCATTTTCCCGGGCAAAACCGCCAAATTCGTCAAAAACTTCATGCAGGGCAAAGACAGCGTTCAAGCCGCCGTTCAAGCCTATGTCCATGAAGTCAAAGCCAAAACCTTCCCCGCTGCGGAACATTCGTTTGCCTGATACTTACAACTAAAAAAGGTCGTCTGAAAAGGGTTTCATCGAGAAAACCGAATTTCAGACGACCTTTGTTTGTCCGTGTTCCCAGCGTATAATCGGCGCGTGATTTTCGGGCTGACAAAACACAGCGGCTGTGCGCCGCAATCCCCGAAAAAGATAAAGGACATTTTCCACCATGCAAATCATTCATACCATTAAAGAATTACGCGAATGGCGCAAAAGTGCAGGCAAGGTTGCCTTTGTTCCGACTATGGGCAATCTGCACGAAGGCCATCTCGCCCTCGTTCGCGAAGCCAAAAAACGCGCCGACAACGTCGTTGTCAGCATTTTCGTCAACCGTCTGCAATTCGGGCAGGGCGAGGATTTCGACAAATACCCGCGCACCTTGCAGCAAGACGCCGACAAACTCGCCAACGAAGGCGTGGCCGTCGTATTCGCGCCCGACGAAAAAGAGCTGTATCCCCATGTTGAGCAACGTTTCAACGTCGAACCGCCCAACCTTCAAAACGAATTGTGCGGCAAATTCCGCCCCGGGCATTTCCGCGGTGTCGCTACTGTCGTCAGCAAACTGTTCAACATCGTCCAGCCTAATACCACCTGTTTCGGCAAAAAAGACTATCAGCAGTTGGCGATTATCAAAGGCTTCGTCGAAGACCTGAATTTCAATATCGACATCGTTCCCGTCGATACCGGCCGCGCTTCCGACGGACTCGCGCTTTCCAGTCGCAACCAATACCTCAGCGAAGCCGAACGTGCCGAAGCCCCGCGTCTGTACCGCGAATTGCAACGCGTTGCCGCCGAACTCAAAAACGGCAATCTCGATTACGTCGGACTGGAAACGGAAACCGTCCGCCGCCTGACCGAAGCGGGCTGGGTGGTTGATTACGTCGAAATCCGCCATGCCGAGAGCCTCGCCGTCGCACGCACCGGCGACAAAGCCCTCGTCGTCCTCGCCGCCGCCCGCTTGGGAACAACGCGCCTGATTGATAACTTGGAAGTCAGCTTGGCTTGATTGTTGGCATAGAAAAAGGTCGTCTGAAAACCGGTTTGGGTTTCAGACGACCTTTTTGTTTGGAGAGTATTTTACATCTGCACCAAGCCGTTGACTGTGATGCTGATTTCTTCTGAGCCGGGAGAAGGGGCTTGGATAGCGTTGTTTTCGTCGCTTGCCGCACTTCTAGCAACAGCAGCTTCGGCACTCATCATTTTGGTACGGGCGAAACCTAAACGGTCGTCGATGGAGCGGTTGCCAATGTGGCCTAAATTGAGTTTGACGATTTTGTAGTTGGAAAAGCCGAGTGTTTTCGCCAAATCTTGCGCACGGTCTTTGAAGCGCAGGATGGCGGCTTTGCTGACTTGATCGACGGCGGCTTCGCGTTTTTCTTTGGAGATGCTGAAGCCGATGTGGTCGAGAGTGGCAGATTGCAGCGTCTCGTCAGTCAGGCGGTTGATGGCGTCAAAGTCTTTGCTTTCGACTTTGAACGAAGCAACTTCTTCCCAGCCTGTTTGGATGCGTTTGCCGTTGTTGTTGTATTCATGGCGCGGGCTGGCACTGCGGCTGAGGAGCTCGGTTTGGAGTTTGTTGTTTTGTACGGCTTTGTTGAAGTCGTTGAATTTTTTCTGAAACGCTTTGTTAACCGTAGCGCGGTCTTTGCCTTCGGCATTGATGCTGAAGTGGGCGGTCATGGTATCGCGGGTTATTTCGAGATTGGCGGATTCGGCAAACTCGACCATGTTGTAATGAAGGGTATTGGTTTCGGCTGCGGCGGGCAGGACGGTTGCGAGCATGAGGGCGGCAAGAATCGGGCGGAACATGGATTTTCCTTTTGGTATCGGATGTGGAAACGGATGATATTGGATAATTTGTGTCAGGTCGTCTGAAAGCGCGGCTTCAACAAAGTTGAAAAAGGTTTTGACTGCGCTGCAACAGGTTTTCAGACGACCTCTGACGGTTAGCCGAAAAAGCCCATTTTGACTTGGATGAGTTTTTCGAGTTCGGGTAAGACGCGGCGGCGGGAGACAAAGAAGATGATGTGGTCGCCGTCTTGAACGAGGACGTCGGTGTGGTGTCCCATGATGACTTCGCCTGTTTCGGCGCGGACAATGGCGGCGATGTAGCAGTCGCCCGGCCATTTGATGCCGCTGATGCGCCTGCCGACGATGGCGGAAGTGTTTTTGTCGCCGTGGACGACAACTTCAATGGCTTCGGCAGTGCCGCGTCTGAGTGGGTGGACGGCAACGATATCGCCTCGGCGGATATGGGCGAGGATGGAGCCGATGGTGATGAGGTGCGGCGACACGACAATGTCGATTTTGTTGCCTTCGAGCAAATCGACGTAGCTGGAGCGGTTGACGATGGTTACAACGCGTTTTGCACCAAGGTTTTTCGCCAACAGGCTGGACATGATGTTGTTTTCGTCGTCGTTGGTCAGGGCGCAGAATACGTCGATTTCGTCGATGTATTCTTCGTCCAGCAGCGTTTCGTCGGTGGCGCTGCCTTGCAGGACGAGGGTGTTGTCGAGGTTTTCGGCGAGCCACTCGGCGCGGCGGGGGTTATGTTCGACGATTTTGATGTCGTATTTGGATTCGAGCTGCTTGGCAAGGCGGTAGCCGATGTTGCCGCCGCCGGCAATCATGATGCGGCGGGTACGCGCTTCTTTGGGGCGCAGTTCGCGCATGATGATGTTGACGCTGCTGATGTCGGCGGCAAAAAGTACCTCGTCGCCTTCGATAATGACGGTTTGCGGCGTGGGGACGATAAGGCGGTTGTTGCGGTATATGGCGCAGATTTGGCAGTCCGCGCCTTCGGGGAGGTGTTGGTTGATGTCAGCAATTTCACGGTTGACGAGCAGCCCGCCTTTACGCGCCTGTACGATGACCATGCGGACTTTGTCGCCGGCAAACCTCAATACCTGCAATGCGCTGGTGTAGCTGAGCAGCCCAACGAGCTGTTCGGTAACGAGCTGTTCGGGGCTGATGGTTTCGGTGATGTCGAAGACGGTAAGGCCGCCGTTTTCTGTATCGTCGTTTTCAGGGTAGGGGTATTCCAGATATTCGCTGGAACGCACGCGGGCGATGCGGCTGGGGATATTAAAGAGATCGGCGGCGATTTTACAGGCGACGATGTTGGTTTCGTCGCTGCGGGTCAGGGCGAGCAGGAGGTCGGAGTCCGCTGCGCCCGCCTGTTCGAGGATAAACGGGGATGCGCCGTTGCCGAGTATGGTTTGGACGTCGAGGCGGCTGCCGATGTGTTGCAGGGCTTTTTCGTCAATGTCGATAACGGTAACGTCGTTGCTGGAAACGGAGGCGAGGTTTTGCGCGACGGTCGAGCCGACCTGTCCGCTGCCGAGGATGAGGATTTTCACGGTTTGGGCGGGTGGGTTGGTAAGGATGATGGGATTGTATAGTATAGTGGATTAAATTTAAATCAGGACAAGGCGACGAAGCTGCAGACAGTACAGATAGTACGGAACCGATTCACTTGGTGCTTCAGCACCTTAGAGAATCGTTCTCTTTGAGCTAAGGCGAGGCAACGTCGTACTGGTTTAAAGTGAATCCACTATAAAACAAAATAAAAAGGCTACAATGCCATCCTCGCCGTATTTCGGCTGCTTGGAATATATGGGTCGTCTGAAAAATCGCCGCTCCGGTTTTCAGACGACCTTTTTGCCCAAGTCCTTCATCGCCGAAACCTCACAACTCCTTAAAAATCAGCTATAATTGCCGACTATTTTGATTCCGGTATCCCTATTTGAAATGGCACAAAAAATCCAATCCGTCAAAGGCATGAACGACCTTTTGCCCGTCGAACAGAAAGATTTCAAACTGACCGCCGCGTTTTGGCAGGCGTTTGAAGATGTGGTCGGCCGCTGGACGCGTGCTTATGGTTATCAGCAAATCCGTACGCCGATTGTTGAGCAGACGGGTTTGTTTGTCCGCTCCATCGGCGAGGAAACCGATGTGGTTGGCAAGGAAATGTACACTTTTTCCGACTCCAACGATTCTTTGAGCCTGAGCCTGCGACCGGAAGGTACGGCATCCTGCCTGCGTGCGGTGGTCGAGCATAACCTGTTGTACAACAGCCCGCAAAAGCTGTGGTACATGGGGCCGATGTTCCGCCGCGAACGCCCGCAAAAAGGACGTTACCGCCAGTTTCATCAAGTCGGTATCGAGGCGTTGGGTTTTGAAGGTCCGGACATCGACGCGGAAATCATCGCGATGTCAGCGGATTTGTGGGACAAACTGGGTATCCGCGATTACCTGACTTTGGAAATCAACAGCTTGGGCAATCGCGAAGAACGTGCGGCGCACCGTGCGGCTTTGGTCGAATATCTGACCCGTTATGAAGACAAATTGGACGAAGACAGCAAACGTCGTCTGAAAACCAATCCGTTGCGCGTTTTGGATTCCAAAAATCCCGATTTGCAGGAAATCTGCAATGCCGCGCCGCATCTGACCGATTATCTGGGCGAGGAATCGCGCAACCATTACAGCCGTTTCAAAGCCATGCTGGAAGGCTTGGGCATTGAATACGTTGAAAACCCGCGACTGGTGCGCGGCTTGGATTATTACAACCAGACCGTTTTTGAATGGACGACCGACAAACTCGGCGCGCAGGCGACGGTGTGCGGCGGCGGACGTTACGACGGTTTGATTGAAGAACTCGGCGGCAAGCCCGCTCCGTCCATTGGTTTTGCAATGGGTATCGAGCGTTTGCTGCTGCTGGTTAGCGAATACGGTTCGCTGGAAGTCAATGCCGCGCCTGACGTGTACGCCATGCATCAGGGCGAGGGTGCGGATTTGCAAGTAATGAAATACGCGCAAGCCCTACGCGCACAAGGTTTCAACGTGATGCAGCATTCCGGCTATCAAAGCCTGAAAGCGCAAATGAAAAAAGCCGACAACAGCGGCGCGCGCTTTGCCCTGATTGTCGCGCAAGACGAATTGGCGAACGGTACGGTTACGCTCAAAGACATGAACGGCGTACACGGTCAGCAAACCGTCGCCGCCGACGATTTAATCCACACTTTACAACAATGGAAGAACGCATAAATGGCAGCCCATCTTGAAGAGCAACAAGAGTTAGACAATTTTAAATACTTTTGGAAAAGTACCGGCCGATGGCTGTTTGCCCTGTTGATGGCGGCGGCGTTGGGCTATTTGGGCTATACCATGTATAAAAGCCATAAAGCCTCGAAAAATCAGGAAGCTGCTGCGGTATTGGCGAAAATCGTCGATAAAATGCAGGCAAAAGCCTCACAAGCCGAAGTTAACGCCGATTTGACCAATCTTCAGCAAAACTATTCGGATTCCATCGCCGCCGCGCAAGCAACGCTGATGGCGGCTGCGACTGAATTTGATGCCCGCCGTTACGACGTGGCCGAAGGTCATTTGAACTGGGTGCTGCAAAACCAAAAAGCCCCGCTGGTTCAAGCATTGGCGGCGCAGCGTTTGGGTATCGTTTTGTTGCAGCAGAAAAAATACGATGCCGCGATTGCAGCATTGAACACCAAAGTCGAAGCCGATTTCGAGCCGCTGCTTTTGGAAGCGAAAGGCGATGTTTACGCTGCACAAAACAAAACCAAAGAAGCCGCGCAAAGCTATCAGCAGGCTTTGGAAAAGCTGCCTAAAGACGCTATCGAACGCGAATTGTTGCAAATGAAGCTGGATTCGCAAAAATAAGGTCGTCTGAAAAATTGAGAGACGTATGCGGCTTGTCGGAATCTTTCCGACAAGCCTTGTCTGTTTTAATTGTGTTCCACTTTATATAGCGGATTAAAATAAAAATGAGACAAGGCGGCAACGTCAGCCAGTACGTAAGGGGTTGGCAACGCCGTATCATTGCAATTTCCATCCACTATATTTTCAGACAACCCCTTATCCTTTTTAACCTACCGTGTTTTGAAAACACCTGCTCGTGTTGCAGGTTCGCTTCCGAACCGACACTTGACACAGAAAGACCTCATTATGAAACCCACCATCGCCCTTGTCGGCCGCCCAAACGTCGGCAAATCCACCTTGTTCAACCGCCTGACGCGCACCAAAGACGCGCTTGTGCACGATCTGCCCGGCTTGACCCGCGACCGCCATTACGGACACGGCAAAATCGGCAGCAAACCTTATCTCGTCATTGATACCGGCGGTTTCGAGCCGGTTGTGGACAGCGGCATTTTGCACGAAATGGCGAAGCAGACTTTGCAGGCTGTCGATGAAGCCGACGCCGTCGTGTTTTTGGTGGACGGCCGCACCGGACTGACCCCGCAAGACAAAATCATCGCTGACCGCCTGCGCCAAAGCCCGCGCCCTGTTTATCTGGCGGTAAACAAAGGCGAGGGCGGCAACAGAGCCGTGCTTGCCGCTGAGTTTTACGAGCTGGCATTGGGCGAGCCGCACGTTATTTCCGGTGCGCACGGCGACGGCGTGTATTACTTAATTGAAGAAATTTTAGAAAACTTCCCTGAACCTGAAGCCGAAGAAGCCGATGTAAAGCATCCCGTTTTTGCCGTTATCGGTCGTCCGAATGTCGGCAAATCCACGCTGGTTAACGCCATTCTCGGCGAAGAGCGCGTGATTGCCTTCGATATGGCGGGCACGACGCGCGACAGCATCCACATCGATTTCGAACGCGAAGGCAAACCGTTTACCATCATCGATACCGCAGGCGTGCGCCGTCGCGGCAAAGTCGATGAGGCGGTGGAAAAGTTCTCCGTTATCAAAGCGATGCAGGCGGTTGAGGCGGCAAACGTTGCCGTTTTGGTATTAGACGCGCAGCAGGACATCGCCGACCAAGATGCCACGATTGCCGGTTTCGCCTTGGAAGCAGGGCGCGCGCTGGTGGTTGCCGTCAATAAATGGGACGGCATCAGTGAAGAGCGGCGCGAACAGATCAAACGCGACATTTCCCGCAAACTCTATTTCCTCGATTTTGCCAAGTTCCATTTCATTTCCGCATTGAAAGAACGTGGCATCGACGGATTGTTCGACAGCATTCAGGCAGCTTACAACGCCGCCATGATTAAGATGCCGACGCCGAAAATTACCCGCGTCCTGCAAAGCGCCATCGAACGCCAACAGCCGCCGCGCGCAGGTTTGGTACGCCCGAAAATGCGCTATGCTCACCAAGGCGGCATGAACCCGCCCGTGATTGTGGTACACGGTAATTCTCTGCACGCGATTTCCGACAGCTATACGCGCTACCTGACCCAGACGTTCCGCAAAGCCTTCAATTTGCAAGGTACGCCGCTGCGGATTCAATACAATGTTTCCGAAAACCCGTATGAAAATGCGGAAGACAAACCGAAGAAAAAACCGCTGCGCCGCGTCAGCCTGAGCAACCGCATCGAAAAACGCGAGGGGCGCAAGGAAGAGAAAAACCGTTTTAAAAAGAAAACCAAAGTCAGCGTGAAAAAACAGCACAGCAAATAAATCTGACGGAACGAGGGGCGCGCCGCGAGGCGTGCCCCTTTTAGATTGCGTTCGGGCGAATAGGGCGGTCGGTGATGAAGCCTTTTGAAAAGTATAGTGGATTAAATTTAAATCAGGACAAGGCGACGAAGCCGCAGACAGTACAAATAGTACGGCAAGGCGAGGCAACGCCGTACTGGTTTAAATTTAATCCACTATAATTTGCTAAGATTTTGTAATAAAAAGATTTTGTTTGATGTCAATGTCGTCTGAAAATCCAAATCCTCCGTCGTGTGTCTGGTTGCAAAAATTGTTTGTATTGAAATGAATTTTTAATACATTGGGGTAGAAAATTGTTGAGAAGCCCGTTGTTTGATAGATGTTTGCATATTCTTACGGAAAAATAGTTGGTAATTTTTCTCGTTCGGGTCTACAATCCGACTCATGTTCGTTTTCAAAACGATTTCAAAATCATAATAATGGAGCTTATGAATATGACAGCTAAAGGACAAATGTTACAAGATCCTTTTTTGAATGCGTTGCGTAAAGAGCACGTTCCGGTTTCGATTTATCTGGTCAACGGTATCAAACTGCAAGGCCAAGTCGAGTCGTTTGACCAATACGTCGTTCTGCTGCGTAATACTTCCGTTACCCAAATGGTTTATAAACACGCGATTTCAACTATCGTTCCTGCCCGTGCCGTGAGCCTGCAACACGAGAACAAACCCCAAGCCGCTGCGGCTGCCCCGGTTCAAGTTGAGACCGTGCAACCTGCCGAATAATGTATGTAACGCATTAATCGATTCTGATACCTTACCGCTTGACCGGTAAGGTATTTTTATTTTCAGACGACCTCTGGACGGTTTCATCTTATGCAGCTTGAAAACATCCTCCCTTTTGCACACACGCTTCTCAAACAAGCCTTGAAACCCGATGCCCGCGCTTTGGACGGCACAGCGGGAAACGGCAACGATACGCTGATGCTGGCGCGTTCAGTCGGTAGCGGCGGGAAAGTGTGGGCGTTTGACGTGCAAGAGCAGGCATTGGCAAACACGCGAATGCGTTTGGAAGAAGCGGGCATAACGGATAGGGTGGAACTGATATGGGACGGACATGAAAACCTTGCCGCCCATATCCGCGAACCGTTGGACGCGGCGGTATTCAATTTCGGCTGGCTGCCCGGCGGCGATAAAAGCTGTACGACAGAAGCGGCAACCAGTATCCGCGCATTGTCATCCGCCTTATCGCTGCTGAAAACGGGCGGTTTGGCGGTTGCCGTCTTATATCCGGGACATGAGGCGGGGCTGTATGAAGCGCAGGCAATCGAAGATTGGGCGCGGCAGCTGCCGCAGGATGAATTTGCCGTTTTGCGCTACGGCTTTATCAACCGCCGCAACCGCCCGCCGTATTTGTTGGCGTTTGAAAAGTTACGTCAAGAATGAATGTTTGCGGTAGAATAGACGCTTCTTTCAAAAACAATAACGTGCGACCGCTATGCAATATCTGTTTGTAAAATACAGCCATCAGATTTTCGTTACCATCACCATTTTGGTGTTCAATATCCGCTTCTTTCTGCTTTGGCGGCATCCCGACAAACCTTTGGCGGGCATCTGGAAAGCCCTTCCCCATCTCAACGACACCATGCTGCTCTTTACCGGCTTGTGGCTGATGAAGATTACCCACTTTTCGCCCTTCAATTCGCCGTGGCTCGGCAGCAAAATCTTGCTGCTCTTGGTTTACATCGGGCTGGGTATGGTCATGATGCGCTCCCGTCCGCGTTCGCCGAAGTTTTACGCCATTTATGTTTTGTCGATGGCTTGCGTCGGCTGCATCGTCTATCTTGCCAAAACCAAAACGCTGCCGTTTTAAAGAGGTCGTCTGAAAATGCCGCAAACCCATTTTGCCGTCATCGCCTTGGGCAGCAACCTTGCCGAACCCGCCCGCCAAGTCCGCGCCGCTTTGTCCGCGCTGGAGGTGCATCCGCAGATTCAAATCGAAAAAACGTCCTCGCTGTATGTAACTGCGCCGGTCGGCTACGACGATCAGCCTGATTTTGTCAACGCCGTTTGTTCCGTCCGAACATCATTGGACGGCGTTTCGCTGCTTGCCGTGTTGAACCGCATCGAGGCAGATTTCGGGCGGGAACGCACGTTCCGAAACGCCCCGCGCACGTTAGACTTGGACATCATCGACTTTGACGGCATTTTCAGCAGCGACCCGCATCTGACCCTGCCGCATCCGCGCGCGCACGAACGCAGCTTTGTGATGAAGCCGTTAGTTGAAATCCTGCCTGATTTTGTTTTGGGCGGACACGCACGGGCGGCGGATTTGGCGGCTGCTTTGGGCGATGAAGGAATACGCCTGTTGGAAGCCGTTTGAGGCAGGACGGGTTTACCGTTTTCAGCCTGTCGGTAAAATGAACATACTTGCTTGCCGTCAATCCTGTATTGAACGCAAGCTCTATTCAAGAGGTCGTCTGAAAAGGGAAATGGCTTGGAAGTTTCCTTTTTCAGACGACCTTTCAAGAAGGACGGCGGCAGGTTTGGGCAAATTCCGTCGGTCTGATAAAATGCCTCTTTCCAAAATATCAAAACAATATCATTAATCAAACCATGAACTACCGTTATATTGTCGTCGAAGGCTCCATCGGCAGCGGGAAAAACGCCTTGAGCCGCCGCCTTGCAGAACATTTCAGCGCGATGTCGCTGGCGGAAAAACCCGAACACAACCCCTTTCTCATGAAGTTTTACGCCAACGCCTCCCATCACGGCTTGGCAACCGAGCTTTTTTTCCTGATGCGCCGCGCCGAAAGCGTGGACATCATCAAAAACGAATACGCACAAGGCGGCATGGTCGTCGCCGATTTCCTGTTGGAAAAGGACCGGATTTTCACGCCGGTCGTGTTGAATGAAGACGAGCAGCAGCTCTTCGCCGATTTGAAACAAAAAATCCTGCCGCAGTATCCTGCGCCCGATTTGGTGATCTACCTGCAAACCGCCGTGGACGGCAACCGCAAACGCCTGCAAAAACGCGGCGACGGCATCATCAATCTTTTCCCCGAAGGCTATTTGGGGCGGATACACGAGGGATACAGCCAGTTTTTCCACCTTTATCAAAACGCCCCGCTGCTGACCGTCAATGCCGACGAGTTGGACTTGCAGGGCAATGACGAACATTTCCAACTGTTGCTTAATGCGCTGAACGATTTGCAGGGAACGCGCAATTATCTGAATTTGAGCGAGCGCTGACGCAGTTTGCAAGATTAAGGTGAAACGCCGAAGCGGCTATGTTGGGGATTCATTTTATTTCCTGATCCGCTACTATAGTGGATTAACAAAAATCAGGACAAGGCGACGAAGCCGCAGACAGTACAGATAGTACGGAACCGATTCACTTGGTGCTTCAGCACCTTAGAGAATCGTTCTCTTTGAGCTAAGGCGAGGTAACGCCGTACTGGTTTAAAGTTAATCCACTATACATTTCCGTCTTAGGTCGTCTGAAAGGATACATCATGACCCAATACCGATTCACTTTGCCCTCAAGCAGCGGCAACGACTTCGATTCCGCCAAACATTTGCCGCTGATTGTCTATTTCTACCCCAAAGACAGCACGCCCGGCTGCACCACCGAAGGCTTGGATTTCAACGCCCGTTTGCCGCAATTCAAAGAACTCGGCTATACCGTCGTCGGCATCTCGCGCGACGGCGTGAAATCGCATCAGAATTTTTGCGCCAAACAAGGCTTTAATTTTGAATTGTTGAGCGACAAAGACGAAACCGTGTGCAAAATGTTTGATGTGATCAAGCTGAAAAAGCTGTACGGCAAAGAGTCTTTGGGCATTGAACGCAGCACCTTCGTATTGGACGCAAACGGCGAAATCATCCACGAATGGCGCAAAGTCAAAGTCGCCGGACACGCGCAGGAAGTTTTGGAAACTCTGTCCCGATAAACCGATAATGCAGCAAAAGGTCGTCTGAAAACGAGCTTGGCGGGTTCTGTCCAAGCAGGTTTTCATTTTCAGACGACCTTTTATAATGGACGTCAATCAGGGCAGGGTTGCTTGTCCTGATTCATATTCGATCCACGATACACCATCTTCGGACTGCCCGTAAAACCCCATGACCGACGAACTCATAGACAAACTGCTCGAATCGCTGTGGCTGCAAGACCGTCTCAGCCACAACACCTTGCAAGGCTACCGCCGCGATTTGGAAAAAATCGCCGCGCGTTTGGAAGCGGGCGGGCATACCTGGCTGGATGCCGAAGCTGCCGATTTGGCGGATGTCGTCTATGCGGCGGACGAAAAACACAGCTCGCAGGCGCGCGCCTTGTCCGCCTGCAAACGCCTATACGCCTGGCTGGAAGAAACCGAGCGTCGGACGGACAACCCGACCCGTTTCCTCAAAGCCCCGAAACAGACGCAAAAACTGCCTACACTGATTACCGAAGCGCAAATCGAAAACCTGCTTGCCGCGCCCGATACCGACACGCCGCACGGCCTGCGCGACAAAGCCCTGCTCGAAGTCATGTACGCCACAGGTTTGCGCGTAACCGAAGCCGTCAAGCTCCAACTGGGCGACCTCGACCTCAACCGCGGCTGCATCCGCACCATAGGCAAAGGCGACAAACTGCGCATCGTGCCTATGGGCGAAGAAGCCGTTTACTGGGTCGAACGCTATTGCGCCGAATCGCGCCCGCTGCTGCTCAAAAACAAAATCTGCGATGAAGTCTTCGTCAGCCAAAAACGCAGTGGCATCTCCCGCCAACTCGCATGGATGATTGTCAAAAATTATGCGGACTCCGCCGGCATCACCTCCCTCAGCCCGCACGGCCTTCGCCACGCCTTCGCCACCCACCTCGTCAACCACGGCGTCGATTTGCGCGCCGTACAGCTCATGCTCGGACACGCCAACATCAACACAACCCAAATCTACACCCACGTCGCCAACATCCGCCTAAAAAACATCATTGACGAACACCATTCGCGGAATTAAACGATTCCATTGAAAAAGGTCGTCTGAAAACGGAAATTTCGTTTTCAGACGACTTTTTGCCTTTATCCGTCAAACCGCTGCTGCTTCAGGTTTGGCTTTGTTTTTCTTGAATTTCAACACGGCTTCTTCTTTTGCCGCATCCCAGTCTATCCGCACGAAGCCGCCGTCGGCGAGTTTGCCGAACAGGAGTTCGTCGGCGAGCGGTTTGCGGATTTTTTCCTGAATCAGGCGGTGCATCGGGCGCGCGCCCATTTGCGGGTCGAAACCTTTTTCCGCCAGATATTTGCGCAATGCCGGCGTGAATTCGGCTTCGACTTTTTTGTCGAGGAGCTGGTGTTCGAGCTGGAGCAGAAATTTGTCCACGACTTTGGCGATGACGGGTTCGGACAAGGGTGCAAACGGGATAATCGCGTCCAAGCGGTTGCGGAACTCGGGCGTGAAGAGTTTGTTGATCGCCTGCATTTCGTCGCCGCGTTCGCGCTTGGCGGTAAAGCCGAGGCTGGGGCGGCTGAGGCTTTCCGCGCCTGCATTGGTAGTCATAATCAGGATGACGTTGCGGAAATCGGCACTCTTGCCGTTGTTGTCGGTCAGTTTGCCTGCGTCCATGACTTGCAGGAGGACGTTGAAAATGTCGGGGTGGGCTTTTTCGATTTCGTCCAAGAGTAATACGCAGTGCGGATGTTTGTTGGCGGCTTCGGTCAAAAGACCGCCCTGGTCGAAGCCGACGTAGCCCGGCGGTGCGCCGATGAGGCGCGATACGGCGTGTGGCTCCATGTATTCGGACATGTCGAAACGTTGCAGCGGTACGCCCATCGAGTAGGCAAGCTGTTTGGCGACTTCGGTTTTGCCGACGCCGGTCGGGCCGGAGAAGAGGAAGCTACCTATGGGTTTGTCGGGCAGGGCGAGACCGGAACGCGACATTTTGACGGCGGCAACCAGCGCGTCGATGGCGTTTTCCTGACCGTAAACCATGTTTTTCAAATCGCGGCCGAGGAATTGCAGCACTTGTTTGTCGTCGTTCGACACGGTTTTTTCAGGAATCCGCGCGACTTTGGCGATGACGGTTTCTATTTGCGCTTTGCCGATGACTTTTTTCTGTTTGGATTTGGGCAAAATCCGTTGCGCCGCGCCTGCTTCGTCCATCACGTCGATGGCTTTGTCGGGCAGGAAACGCTCGTTGATGTAGCGGGCGGAGAGTTCGGCGGCGGCTTCGAGTGCGCCTTGCGTGTAGCGGACTTGGTGGAAGCCTTCGAACATCGGCTTCAAGCCGCGCAGGATTTGCACGGTTTCGGCGACGGTGGGTTCGACCACGTCAATTTTTTGGAAGCGGCGGCTTAAGGCGTGGTCTTTGTCGAAAATGGTGCGGTATTCGTCGTAAGTGGTCGCGCCGATGCAGCGCAGCGAGCCTTTCGCCAGCGCGGGTTTGAGCAGGTTGGACGCGTCCATCGTGCCGCCGCTGGTGCTGCCCGCGCCGATGATGGTGTGGATTTCGTCGATAAACAAAATGGCTTGCGGGATTTTTTCGAGCTGTTTCAAGACGGATTTGACCCGCGCTTCAAAGTCGCCGCGGTATTTTGTACCCGCCAAAAGCGAACCCATATCCAGCGCGTACACTTCCGCTTCTTTGAGCGCGTCGGGAATATCGCCGTTGACGATTTGATGCGCCAAGCCTTCCGCCAGTGCGGTTTTGCCCACGCCTGCTTCGCCGACTAAAAGCGGATTGTTTTTGCGGCGGCGACAGAGGATTTGCACCAGCCGTTCCATTTCGTGTTTTCTGCCGATTAAGGGGTCGATGCGGCCGGCTTTGACTTCGGCATTGAGGTTTACAGTGTAGTCCGACAACGAACCGCTTTTTGACTCGACGGGGTCGTCTGAATCATTGTCGGGGTCGTCTGAAAAGCTTTTGTGTTCATCGTCTTCGGTTGCACCGTGGGCAATGCAACGCAAAACTTCAAAACGCGTAACCGATTGCAGCTTGAGGAAATAAACGGCGTGGCTGTCGGTTTCGCTCATCAGCGCCACCAAAACGTCCAAAGGCTCGACCAAACCTTTGCCTGCGGATTGGGTATGCACCATTGCGCGCTGGATGACGCGTTGGAAGCCGAGTGTGGGCTGGGTTTCGACCGTATCTAAAAGGTGGTCGGGAATCTGTGGGGTATTTTCGGCAACGCTGGCGGCGAGTTGTTCGGACACCACTTTTAAATCCGCGCCGCAGAGCTTGAGGACGTTGGGGATGGAGGCATCTTCTTCGATTAACACCAAAAGCAGATGCTCGAGGCTGATAAATTCATAATGAGCTTTACGCGCCTCGCGGTAAAGCTGCTGCAAAATCTGTTCCAATTCGGGTGAAAGCATATTAAATCTCCTCGACAATACATTGCAGCGGATGCCCTTCGGCTTTTGCATGCTGCATGACTTGTTGTTGTTTGGTTTGGGCGATGTCCCGTGTGTAAGTGCCGCACAAGCCTTTGCCTTCGTGATGAACCAAAAGCATCACCGCCACCGCCTGCTCCTGTCCGAGCATAAAGATTTCGGTCAGGATTTCGACGACAAATTCCATCGTGGTGTAATCGTCGTTCAGCAAAAATACGCCGTAACGTTTCGGCGGGGCGGTTTTTTGGTCGCTTAAAAGAGTATCGGATTCGTGATGTGTGTTTAGGTTGTTCATAAATATTTATGGCTTTATGGAAGAGGGTTTGTTTTCAGACGACCTTTTGAAAGGTTTGATACCAAATGAATCTATAAATATAGTGATTATAGAGTTTGATTTCAATTTCTGTTGTATTTTGGTCTGTTTCCGCCATTTTCGCACTTTTTCCCTTATATGGCTTGACGTTTTGACTTAACAAATGTAAAAAGACGGTTAAGCAGAAGCCGGCATTCGACCAAGTATATAAAGCTAGGGAGAAACGCTGAACGTTTAAGTTTGCTGTATGCCTTATTTTGCTGATTTTGTTAATTTTTAAGTATAGGAAGTTTCTAATGGCAACCGGTATCGTAAAATGGTTTAACGACGCTAAAGGTTTTGGTTTCATCACTCCTGATGAAGGTGGCGAAGATCTGTTCGCTCACTTCTCAGCGATCAACATGGATGGTTTCAAAACCCTGAAAGAAGGTCAACGCGTATCTTTCGACGTAACCACCGGCCCTAAAGGCAAACAAGCTGCTAACATTCAGGCTGCTTAATTAAATGCACGGCTTATGCCGTAGAATGATGGCGGGATTGATTCCCCGCCATTTTTTTATAGTGGATTAAATTTAAATCAGAACAAGGCGACGAAGCCGCAGACAGTACAAATAGTACGGCAAGGCGAGGCAACGCCGTACTGGTTTAAATTTAATCCACTATATTGTCTATAAGAAACGGAATCCCTATGGCAGAAGACAAACAAAATGTCGCCTACGAAAACGCCCTGCGGCAGTTGGACGAACTCATCACCCATCTGCGCAGCAGCGGGGAAGTCAGCTGCGCTGTGGCGGAACAAGAAGACCTGATGCTGATACGGCTTGCCGATTTGAAAATCGATTTGAGGCCGAATGATAAAAAGGCGATAGCGGATATCGACCGGTTTTACCGCCGCCATTTGGGCGACGGCAAATAAAATCGGATGATCGCAATCGCGTGATGAAGGTCGTCTGAAATCTCTATTTCGCCCTTGCCTGTTTTTTGGGCAGTATTATTTTTCCTTTTAGTATCAAAAAGTAATCCAATATATCCACAACTGGATTCACATAAAGCAAGGATAACTATATTTTTTCTTCATCATGCTTCGGGGTCGTCTGAAAATCCGTTCTATAGTGGATTAACTTTAAACCAGTACGGCGTTGCCTCGCCTTGCCGTATTATTTGTACTGTCTGCGGCTTCGTCGCCTTGTCCTGATTTAAATTTAATCCACTATACCATACAGCAGACACATTTACTCAAACGGCTTTTTCTGCCAATAAAACTTATCCTTTTTCAGACGACCTTTAAAGATTTCATCGCCGCCCAATTCAAACACCAGCGCGCCCGACAAATCCGTCCGCAACAAAGTCGCGCCGTATGCGCGGACGCGGGTTTGGACGGCGGGCGTCGGATGTTTGTAGGCATTGGCGTAGCCGCTGGAAGCGACGGCGTATTTGGGGGCGACCGTGTTGAGGAAGCCGCCTGATGAAGCCGTATTGCTGCCGTGGTGTCCCAATATCAAAACCTGGCTGTACAGCGAGCTGCCGTAGCGTTCTACCAGCCCCGCTTCGCCTTTGACGCCCAAATCGCCCGTAACCAGCAATGCCTGTCCGTCGGAAACGACGCGCAAGATGCAGCTTTTGTCATTGTCTTCGCCGGCCGGGTTTTCAGACGACCTCAATAACTCGAAATCCACGCCGTCCCATTGCCATTGCGCTTCGGCGCAAAGTTTTGCGTTCGGATAAAACTCAGGCTGCCCCGCCAGCGTTTCGCCGATTTCAATATCGGAAACGGCGTCCAAACCGCCGTCGTGGTCGCTGTCGTGATGAGACAGAATCAGCGTGTCCAAACGGCGCACGCCCATGGCGTTCAGGCTTGGCACGATACCCGTTTGCGCCGCCTGCGCCGTACCCGTGTCAAACAGCAGGTTGCGGTCGCGCGTCTGTACCAACACCGATAACCCCTGTCCCGCGTCCATCACGGTAATCCGCGCCAACCCGTCATCCAAACGGTCTGGGCGGTAAAACACAAATCCAGCCAACACCAAACAAGCCCACGGTCGCAAACCCAGACCGCGCGGCAACAGCCACAGCAAAGCCGCTGCAAAAGCCAAAACCAACAGCGGCACAGGCACGGCGGCTACGGCAAATTCAGGCGATACCTCCGCCAGCCAAACCAAGCCGCGCAAAGTGTATTCCGCCAAACCTGCCGCCGCCCATCGCAAAGGCGCGAACGGCAACACCGACCCCAGCAGCGCCAAAGGCGTCAATACCCAAGAAAACCAAGGAATCATCGCCGCATTGACCAAAGGGCTGATGATGGGCAACGACGCAAAAATATAGCCCAACAATACCACCGACAACACCGTCGCCGCCCATTGTCCGCGTACAGCCAAACGCCAGCCACGTTCTTTCAGACGACCTGCCGAAGCCCAAATCAAGGCGGCAACCAAGCCGAACGACAGCCAAGTGCCGACACCCAAAACCGCCAACGGATCAATCAGCAACACCACCGCCAAAGCCTGCCACCACGCCGCCCAACCCGAAGACAGACTGCCGCGCCACCAAGCCCAGGCAAACGCCGCCAACATCAAGACGCTTCGCTGCGTCGGCACGGAAAAGCCCGCCAGCAGTGCATAAAACAAAGCCCCTGCCGCGCCGCCCACCAAAATCCACATGCGCGGTTTTGCCGGTATCCAAGGCAGTCGTCTGAAAATCAGTTTGACCAGCCAACCCGCCAAAACTGCCACCATCGTAACGTGCAGCCCCGAAATGCTGACCAGGTGCGTCAAGCCCAAAGGTCGGAACGCCTGCCACAGTTCGGGCCTCAACGCCGATTGTTCGCCTATGCTCAAAGCCCGCATCAGACCGATACCGTCCGAAAAATCGGGACTTCCCGCCCCGACCGCCTGCCAACGACGGCTGATCGCATCACGCCACACCGCCAAGCCGACACTGCCGCCCTTGCGAACCAAGCTCCTGCCTTTGCCCAGCGTACCCGCGCCATCCAAACCGTTTGCCAACGCCCAAGCTTCGCGGTTCAGCCCGCGCAGGTTCACTTCGCCGATAACCGGCTTGAGCCGTGCCGACACCTTCCAGCGACTGCCCACCGCCCAATCGCGTTTCTGATAATCCGACAGCAATAAATCAAACTGCCGCCCGTCCTCCGTCCACGCCTTCGCCGCAAACTGCACCCGCCGCCCGTCACCGCGCGGCATATCCGCGACTTCAACCGTCAACACCGACTCCGAAGCTCCGTTCAGCGGCCATTGCGACGACAAAGCCGCTTCCGTCCGAAACACGCCGTAAGCTGCGCCAAGTAGGACGCACAGCATCATTCCTGCCACCGCAAACCGCCGCGAAGCCGCCAGCAAAACCAATGCTGCTGCCAGCCACACAGCCCAATGCGGTACGGACGGCAAAGCGAACGAGGCAATGACGCCGACTGCCCAAAACGGTAATCCATAATATTTCAGCAAAACTGTTTCCCTTTTTATTATTAGCTTTGAAATCAGGTGGGGATAATAATTGAATTTCCTACAAACGTCATGAAAAAGGTCGTCTGAAAACCTGAATCTCAAGTTTTCAGACGACCTTTCGTCTTAGGGCTTCAATATTTCACATCGGCAATGCGGTTTTACAAATCCTGCAAACGCTCGACCGAAGGGGCGTAGTAATATGCGCCGGACACGGCGGTGGAAAGATGCTTGAGCAGCAGGTCGGTTTTGCCGTCGGCATCGCCGAACATATGTAAAAGCTGCACTTCGATGTTGTGCAGGGTGTGGCAGTAGGCGGTGAACATCAGGCCGTGTTCGCCGCTGATTTTGCCGAAGGGCAGGCTGCGGCGGACGATTTTCAGACCCACGCCGTTTTCTTTCAGGTTGACGCGGCCTAAATGCGAATCGGGCAGGCGCACGTCTTTGCTGAACTCTTCATTCGCTTCTTTGCTGCGGCCAACGCTGGCTTCTTGTTCAGCAACGGGGACGGCATCCCATTTTTTCAGGTCGTGCAGGTATTTTTGCAGCAGGACGTAGCTGCCGCCGGCATCGGGTCGGCCTTCGGGAATAATGGCGACATTGCGGACGTTTTCATCGCCTTGCGGGTTTTCAGTTCCATCGACAAAGCCGTCCAGTCCGCGGTCTTCATAAAGGCGCAGGCCGTGTTCTTCGGTGGCGATGCTGATGCTGTCGCCGAACGCGGCAAAGACGGATTGTGCGAGTGCGAAGGCGGCTTTTTGGCGGTAGGCTTGGATGTGGATGTAGATATCGTGTTGGGTTGAGGGGGCAAGACCGTTGCCCATGACGGGGAAGGGTTTGATTTCGCTGCCTTCTTCTGCGTGTCCGAATGCTTTCCATGCGTCGCTGCCGAAGGCGATGGTCATGCCTAAAATATCTTCGGGAAAGCGGGTTTTCAGCTTCGCCAAAGCTTCAAGCGAGCTTCGGCAGGCGGTTTTGATGTCATCGTAGCGACCGTCGCGGATGTCGGCTTCGATAAATATGCCGGCTTGGGCGTGATCGGGGATGATGGCGGTTTGCGGGCGGGGCATTGTGGTTCCTTTTCGGTTTATTGGATTTTTCAGGCGGTATTATAGCACTTAAGGTTTTCAGACGACCTCGTCTGAAAGGGCGGATATGATAGAATCCGCCGTTTGTTTTTTGATTTTCAACAGGTTCGCTTTATGTTCGGTACGATGTTTTTGATTATGATTGTATTGCTCCAGCTTTTCACGTTCGGACTGGGGCGTTCGTTGCAATGGCTGTTCGCGCCGGTGGTCGGCAAGGCGGGCAGGCGTTGGCTGATGGGGGTGTCGTATTTCGTGACTAACGGCCTGTTGGCGGGGCTTTTGTTGGAATTGGGACATTTTATGTTCCGCATCATGGCGTTTTGGATGGTGTTGCTGCTGTTTGTGATGTATGCGGCACTGGCGACGTTTGTTCTGTTTCTGCTGCTGCGCAAATTTGTGGCAAGCCGATCGCTGTCGCGCAGTCTGCGCTTGTTTGCGCCGCTGTTCGTATTAGGTTTGGTCGGCTTGGGGATGTACAACGCCTATACGCCCGTCGTCCGTCATCAGACCGTCGTGATCGATAAGAAAATGGACAAACCGCTGCGTATCGGCATGGCAAGCGACCTGCACTTAGGGATTTTGTTCGGCGCGCGGCAACTGGATAAGCTGGTGGACATCATGAACCGCGAAAAAGTCGATTTAATCCTGTTGCCGGGCGATTTGATGGACGACAACGTCGATGCCTACCGCAAAGAGAATATGCAGCCGCATCTGGGTCGTCTGAAAGCGCCGCTGGGCGTTTACGCGACTTTGGGCAATCACGATATGTTCGGCGACAGCGCGCGCATCCGCCATGACCTCGAAGCGGCAGGCATTACCGTACTCGGCAACCAAGTGTTGCAACACGATGCTTTCCTGCTCGTCGGCCGCAACGACGATTTGGACCACGACCGTCCGTCTGTCTCTCAGTTGCTGGAAAACCACAATACCGACCAGCCCGTTTTGTTGATGGATCACCGCCCGACCGAAGTCGAGGCGCACGCCAAGCTGCCTATTGACGTTCAAGTTTCCGGTCATGTCCACAACGGTCAAATCGCGCCGGCAAACCTGATTGTGCACACACTCTACCGCCTTGCCTACGGCTACGAGGAAATCGGCGGAAGACATTTTTTTGTCACGTCCGGCTACGGTTTCTGGGGGATTCCGCTGCGCTTGGGTTCGCAGTCGGAAGTGTGGGTAATTGATGTGAAAGGGAAATAGCGGTATTGCAAAATGAAAAGATAAAAAATACAGGCTTGCCGTTGCGCAGCCTGTATTTTTTTATTTGCTGTGAATCTCGATGACGTGCGCGGCTTGGTTGTTTTTAGAATATGGTTCCAATCTATTGAATCAATCGAAACAAGAAAATCAATAGAAAATTACCAAATAAAACCGTTCGAACCGGTCTTGCAATGCAAACTGTTTTTATTTATATTTACGTTTAAGAATAAAACACACTATCAATACTGAGCGAAAGAAAACACGGAGCACATCATGTTTGTTTGCATTTGCAACGCCATTACCGACCACGACATCAAAGAAACCATCGCTGCAGGCGCGAGTACCATGAGCGATTTGCAGGCTCAATTGGGCGTTGCCACTTGCTGCGGCTGCTGCGGCGAACTGGCGGCTTCCTTCCTGAATGCCAACAGTGCACAAACGACAGTTACCGCCGGTATCAATGTGCAATCCTAATCTTGTCTAAAGCATTATCAAAGGTCGTCTGAAACCGCAATCAGGGTTTCAGACGACCTTTGCATTGACGGCAGCCTTTATCTTACAATCCGTTTTTCGTTTACCACACCGCAAAGCATCCGCCATGAAGCTGACCCTGATGTTTCGAGAATATTGCAGTCTCTGTCACAAAATGCGTGAACAGCTCAAGCCGTATCAAGAGGCATTCGGTTTTGAGTTGGAAATCTTCGATGTCGATGAAGACCCTGTTTTAGAAGAAAAGTATAACGAACTTGTCCCCGTGTTATTGGATGGGGACGAAGAAATCTGCCATTGGTTTTTGGATGAGGAAAAACTGAAGGCATGGTTGGAAGGGAAGAAACCGACCGCACGAGCATAGTTTGTTGTTCCATCCTGATGTGCAGTGAATCCCTTATTAATAAAAAGGTCGTCTGAAAAAACAAACGGAGTTTTTTCAGACGACCTTTTTGCTATGTTAAAACCGGATTATTCTGCCTTCAAACCTGCCACACACTGCCTGTCGCGATCTTCAAACGCTTGCGCGCCGCCAAGCAGGTCGAGCTGTTCTTGCGGGCTGAGTTTGCCCAATGAACGGATTTGTTCTTCAGAGAGCTTGTCCAAAGGCTTGTCCCACATACAGGTGCAGTAATCGGCGGCGAGTTTGCTGTTGTTTGAATCCAAGCCTCTTGCTTTCAAATCGTTTTGCCATTTTTCGGCAAAGGGGATGTTTTTCACGCAAGATTCAAAGATGTTCTGCTTCGCCTGCGGTTTGGACATGGCGCATTGCGAGAGCAGGGCAGTCGCGGCGAGCAGTGCCAAAATGACCCATGCCCAAATGCGGATGGTGCGGATTTTGGCTTTCGCTTTTTTACGCGCCGCGGCTTGCTCTTCGGCGGACATTTCGTTTTTCGGCTCAGTCATGCAGGCTTTCCATACGGATCATGGTGATCGGTTTTTCCACGCAGTTTAATGCTTCAATGGCGGCAATCGCGCGCTTGATGTTTTTCTCGACCGTGCTGTGGGTCAGAATCACGATTTCGGCGGTGGTTTGGTCGATCACGCCTTTTTGGATTAAGGCTTCGATGGACACGTTTTCTTTTGCCAAAAGCGCGGCGATTTGCCCCAGCGTACCCGGTTCGTCTTTGGCTTGGACGCGCAGGTAGTAGCTGCTGGTGATTTCGTCCATAGGCAGGATGGTTTGCGCTTGGACTTGGGCGGGTTGGAACGCCAGATGCGGTACGCGGTGGCCGGTATCGGCTTCAATCAGGCGGGCGATGTCGATGATGTCGGCGACCACGGCGGAAGCGGTCGGCAATGCGCCCGCGCCCGCGCCGTAATATAAGGTTTCGCCGACCATATCGGCGTTGACGCGCACGGCGTTCATCACGCCGTTGACGTTTGCCAAGAGGCGGCTTTCGGGAATCAGGGTTGGATGGACGCGCAATTCGATGCCTTTGTCGGTTTTGCGGGTGATACCCAGAAGTTTGATGCGGTAGCCGAGTTCTTCGGCGTATTTGATGTCGCGGCTGTCGAGTTTGCTGATGCCTTCGAGGTAGCAGGCGGGGAAGTTCATCGGCGTACCGAATGCCAGCGCGCTCATGATGGTGATTTTATGGCCTGCGTCGTTGCCTTCGATGTCGAAGGTCGGGTCGGCTTCGGCATAGCCCAATGCCTGCGCTTCTTTCAATACGTCGGCAAATGCGCTGCCTTTTTCGCGCATTTCGGAGAGGATGAAGTTGCTGGTGCCGTTGATGATGCCGGCGATGCTGCGGATGCGGTTGGCGGCGAGGCCTTCGCGCAGGGCTTTGATAATCGGGATGCCGCCTGCTACTGCCGCTTCAAATTGCACCATGACGTTTTTTTCTTCCGCCAGCGGGAAGATTTCGTTGCCGTATTCGGCGAGCAGTTTTTTGTTGGCGGTAACGATGTGTTTGCCGTTTTCAATGGCTTTTAATACGGCATCTTTGGCGATGCCGGTACCGCCGAACAATTCGACGACGACATCGACGTCTTCACGCGCCACCAGTTCGAACGGGTCTTTGACGAAGGCTGCGGACGGACAGATTTGGCGGGCTTTTTCTTCGCTCAAGTCGCATACGGCACTGATGCGCACTTCGCGTCCCAAACGGCGGCTGATTTCCGCCGCATTGTCCTGCAACACGGCAGCCGTACCGCCGCCGACCGTACCTAAACCTAAAAGACCGATGTTTACTGGCTTCATTGTGCCTCCTTGTGAGCCGATTCTCTTAAATCAAAAAGTAAAAACAGAAATTCAGAAAGCCCGAAACGCACCGCCGCCGCAGATTGATATAATGCTGATTTTGCAAGGGCGGAAGGCGCAGGCTAAAGTCGCCCATCCTACCTGAAATTGCCTGATTTTGCACCTTTTTTACGGAACGCGGCGAAAGGGCGGCAAGCCTGTTTGAAATTGATATATCAAGCCGAGAAAGAAACGGAAGAAAAATGCTGATTGAAGAAAACAAAACCGATGAAACCCTGAGCCTGACCGCTTATCGGGCGGGCGCAATCGAAGCGGGCGGCAAAACCTACACCACACCCATCATCTGGCGCAACGGCAAAATCGAAGCAATGAACGTGCAAACGCCGTCCGAACTGACTGCCGCCGACCTGTTTCAGACGACCTCCGAGTCGGACAGTTTGCCCGAAGTCATCATTATTGGCACGGGGGAGAAGCAGCAGTTCCTCCATCCGAAAATCGCCGCCGAACTTGCCGCACACGGCATCGGGTTGGAATGTATGAACACAGCCTCCGCCTGCCGAACGCTGGTGTTGCTGCAAGGCGAAGGGCGCAGCGTTTGGGCGTGGTTGTGGGTGTGAACAGGCATCCGCTGGATATAAAAAGGTCGTCTGAAAATTTCAGACGACCTTTGTCTATGAAACAGCCGATACCTTATCCCAATACGACAAACCGTCCGTCAAAGACGGCAGCCAATTCGTTTTCCGAATAGATTTCGGTTTGCAGGGCGATTTTTCCTTTTTTATGGCGCTCGAACATGGTTTTGAGTTTTTGCCACTCTTCAGCCGGCGGACTGCGTGTGATGATGGTCAGATCGCCTCGTGCAGGGCGCAGGTAGCGGGTGCTGCCTTCTTGAATGACGATATTGCCATCCGATTCGGGGCAGTTGAGATACACAGTTGCCCAGCCGCCGACGGTTGCCGCCAACGCGATACTGCCGCCGAAGGCAGTATTTTTATGATTGCGGTTGGGGGCGTGGGGCGCGAAAAGTACGGTTTGTTCCGCCGTAGTTTCCAAGACGCTTAGATCGAGCAGGGCGGTCGCAGGGATGTGGGTATGCAGGAAATCTTGCAGGGTTTCGGGGTTCATGGTCGGTATCGGGATGGGTCGTCTGAAAATCGGGAGCAGACAGCGAAGCCCCATCAATTATAGCGATAGGGCGCGCAGAGGGCTTATTTTGACTGCTTGTGCTGTCCTGCCAACCGCACATAATGCGCGGACGAATATTTCAAAAACTCTTTTTCCTTGTCCGTCAGCGGGCGGACTTGTTTGACGGGCGAACCGACATAAAGATAGCCGCTTTCCAAACGTTTGCGCGGCGGTACCAAGCTGCCAGCGCCTATCATTACGTCGCTTTCGACGACGGCATCGTCCAAAATAGTCGTACCCATGCCGATTAACACACGATCGCCGATACGGCAGCCGTGCAGCATGACTTTGTGTCCGACGGTAACGTCTTCGCCGATGACAAGGGGCGAACCTTCAGGCTTTTCCGCGTTTTTGTGCGAAACGTGCAAGACGCTGCCGTCCTGTACATTGCTGCGCGCGCCGATGCTGATGCTGTTCACATCGCCGCGCAAAACGGCATACGGCCAGACGGATACGTCTTCGGCAAGCGACACTTTGCCGATGATGACCGAAGTTTCATCGATAAGGCAGGACTCATGGACTTGCGGAGTATGGTCTAAGAAGGAGCGGATGGGGTTCATGCGGTTATTTCCTTTGTAAGCAGGGTTTGTTTTAAGAGGTCGTCTGAAACGGATTTCAAGCTTTTCAGACGACCTTTTTAAATGTTGGGTCTTCGACTCAAACTAACTTTGTGAATAATGATCAAAAAATCAAGTTTGATTTATGGTCCTACTTTCAATCAATTTTCTCCATTGATATAAAAGGGACAAAAAGTATCCAAAGTCATAAATGGTCACATCCATTTCAGTAAATTCGTTAAAAATATTTATCTTATCTTTTGTTATGGAAATTGTGTGTGCATTACCCGTACCTTCCCAAATTTCTATTTTACCGTTTTGGACTTGACTAATATTGTCTATTATTAAATCAACAGTATTTGCTACTCCCATAACATCTTCTTCCAGAAAATCTGCAATCATTTCATCAGATGATTTTAAATTTTTACGTTCAACCTTGCATATGTTATTGCTATCTATATAAAAATACATCATAGGCGCTTTTAATTTCAGAAATTATTCGGTTTCGAGACCCTGTTTTAGAATAAATGATGAAGGTGCCGTTTATTTAATCTATTTTCTTTTTACAGAATCAAAAATTTCAATATTTCCTATAGATTTGAACTTTTCAGACGACCTTTTCAAGCCCACCCATACACATGAATTAAGATTTCAAACGGGGTACAGTTTTCTCATCATTTATTCATTGGAAAAAATGATCATTTTCCCTTCCGGATAATCTCCTTTCCAACCACAAGGGAGACCGTTATGTTGGTAAACATATAAGATATCTTTCCAAATCTCCGGTATATAGTTATTGGCGTAACAATTCAATAAAATCCTCATATTGTCAGGCATTGTTTCTTCCAGTAGGTTTACTACCCCCTCTATCGTGAGCTTTTTATCTGCACCATGAAAATCCTTATCTAGGGCTCCCAGGCAATTGGTATTAATTAATTTAGCACCAATCAAGTAGTGCCAATCGAAATCCTCCAAGCCCGAGAATTGCTGAGTATCTATAATCTCCTCCCACTCATCCCATTCGTCGCCTAACAGATATCTGGCTTCCTCCGGAGAGGTGGTAACGATAAACTTTTCACGATCTCCATCATAAGGACGGGAAAAGAAACTGTCTGATGACAAAAAATCAACCACGGGTTGCGCCGATTCAAGTATTTGGTTCCAAGTCTTTTTCATTGTTGATTGCCTTTTAATTCAAATTTTACAAGCACCAAGCCCGGGAATATTTGTTTACGGGGCGCGGGCGAGATGAAAAATATTCGGTTTATATTATCTATCTGTCTTCGGGCTGACAACTGTTATAGTGGATTAACTTTAAACCAGTACGTCATTGCCTCGCCTTAGCTCAAAGAGAACGATTCTCTAAGGTGCTGAAGCACCAAGTGAATCGGTTCCGTACTATTTGTACTGTCTGCGGCTTCGTTGCCTTGTCCTGATTTTTGTTAATCCACTATATCCAAACAAAAGGGTCGTCTGAAAAGGGTTTCAAGCTTTTCAGACGACCTTTGGTCTTGTACGAACGGTAAGCCTGCCTATAACAGCGGACTCATCAGGCGGACGGTGTTTTCAATCAACCCGCGGAATTTGGAGCGTTGCTGCCATGCTTTGACGGTGATGTAGCTGCTGTTTTTGAGGTAGTCGCGTTGCAGGTTGCAGATTTGTTTGGTGATGTCGCGGTCGTAGATGGCGAGGCTGATTTCGAGGTTGAGGAAGAAGCTGCGCATGTCCATGTTGACCGTGCCGAAGAGGGCGTAGTCTTCGTCTATGGTCATGGTTTTGGCGTGTAGAAGTCCGCCTTTGAACATGGCGATTTTGACGCCTGCGTCGAGCAGCATGGGGTAGTAGGCGCGGGAGGCGTAGCGCACCATGAAGGAATCGACTTTATCGGGCAGAATCAGGGTAACTTTGACGCCGCGTTTGGCGGCGATGGTCAATGCCATCAGTAGGGGTTCGTCGGGGACAAAATAGGGGGTGGTGATGGTGATTTGTTTGGTGGCGGCGTAAATCGCGCTGATGATGGTTTCGTAAATGACGTGGCTGCCTTGTTCGGGCGCGGAGGGGATGACTTGGGCGACGATGTCGCCCTGCTGCATTTTTTCGGGAAGGATTTCGGGAATGCGCTCTTGCGCCTGTGTCAGATATTGTTGTACGCCTTCGAGGTTTTCGTCGGTTTCGACGGCGAGGTCGGCAAAGAAGACGGCGGAGAGTTCGAGTACCATCGGGCCGGTGCAGCGCATCATGACGTCCACCCATTCGCCGACGCCTGAATCTTTTTTGAAGAAGCGGGGATCGACGAGGTTGAAGCTGCCGGTGTAGCCGATTTTGCTGTCGATGACGAGGATTTTGCGGTGGTTGCGCAGATCGGTGCGGGTGAAGAAGGTGCGCCAGACGCCGACGGGCAATGAGGCGTGGACTTCTATGCCGGCTTCGCACAGGGTTTCTACCCAGCCGCTGTCGAAAAAGCGGCTGCTGCCGACGGCATCGGCAAGGATGGCGCAATCCAAACCTCTGTCGGCGGCGGCGAGGAGTTCGTTTAACAGTTCTTCTATCCTGCCTTCAGGTTCGATGATGTAGAAGGCGAGCATGCAGGAATGGCGGGCGGCGCGGATGTCGGCAAGCATGGTGTCGATGATTTCATCGGTGGTGGACAGCAGCGTCATGGCGTTGTTGCGCGTTGCGCCCAGTCCCGTTCCTTTGGCGGCGACTCTGCTGATGCCGTGATAACGGGATTTGACGTTGTCGCCGACACCGAGGTAGATCTCGGAGAGGTAGCTTTCGGCAAAGCTTTGGTAGAAGCGGTTCATCTCGCCCGTGCGCTTTGCCCGCGCCGTGCCGAGTCGGGGTTCGCCGATAAGCAGGTAGGCGATGGTACCAAAGACGGGGAATAGGAAGAGGATAATCAGCCAGGCGAAGGTGGAGCCGATGTTTTTTTGTTTGTACAACACTCGCAAGACGCAGCCGAGTGCGGCGCAGGTGTGGGCGAAAATGAAGATTTCTGTCCAGGTGATGTCTTTTAGAAAAGTCATGTTCGATAGGCGGTGGAGGAATGGCGGGAGCGGATGTATAGTGGATTAACAAAAATCAGGACAAGGCGACGAAGCCGCAGACAGTACAGATAGTACGGAACCGATTCACTTGGTGCTTCAGTACCTTAGAGAATCGTTCTCTTTGAGCTAAGGCGAGGCAACGCCGTACTGGTTTAAAGTTAATCCACTATATTTTTGAATCTGACTGGTTTGAGACGGTAAGGTTCAGATGATGAGTATATACAAAGGTCGTCTGAAAAACGAGTTTACACCGATAAGCGGGTATTTTTCTTTTTAGCGAAACTCGCTGCGCTCGTTTTCAGACGACCTTTTAGGTTTTGTTTTTACGGGCTTGGGTGCGTCAAAGCACTAAAAGATACAGCCAGTAGGCAAAGCCGCCCAATGCCGCGCCTGCGGGCAGGTCAATCAGGTAATGCTGTTTGGTAAAGATGCAGGACAGGGCAATCAATACGGGAAAGAGGAACGCGGCGGCACCCAAAGTCGGCAGCGCGTGCAGGGCGGTCAACATGGCGACGGAAACGTGCATACTGGGGAAGCAGTTGCTGGCTTGGTCGAACTTTTGAACAAATTGTAAAAACCATTCAGACGGTGTTTTGCCGGTATTGATGCTGCGCCAATGCGGCGGAGTGGAAACGGGAAACAGCCAGAAGAACAGCATTTGCATAAACAGCAACATCAGGAAGCTGAACGCCATCATGTTGAAATGACGGTGGTCGGTGGCGATGATGTTGAGGTAGAGGATGGCGGGGTAGTAAAGGAAGCTGTATATCCACGACCAACGCGGGCGGAAAGGGATTTTTTCGTCTATTGGGGAATTCCAAATAATCTCTTTGCGCAAGGGGTGGCGTTGGGTATAGAAGTAAAATTGATAAGCGCCGATAATCATCACGCCGCTCAATATCAGATTGACGAAATAGTCTTGAAAACTCATGTATGTGTTCCTAGAGGGGCTGTTGACAGCCCCTAAAAAAGTGGGTTTTATTGAAATTGGAATGGTAGTTTTGAAAGAACGTTATCATACCCACCTTTTGAAATATGTGAAATCAATCTGATTTGATTTTGGTAAATATGCAGTCGATTAAATAGAAAATGTCTTATTTTTACTTTTAACCTAACGCAAAACAAAAGGTCGTCTGAAACCAAAACTGCTCAAGAAGCTTGGTTTCAGACGACCTTTTACGTTACGCGCTCAATCAGGCGTGATATTGGCGCGACAGTTCGTGTACGGTATCGACTAAGATTTTGGCGTGTTCGGGGTCGGCGTGTTGGTTGATGCCGTGTCCGAGGTTGAAGACATGGCCGCTGCCGTGCCCGTAGTCGGCTAGGATGCGCGCGACTTCGGTGCGGATGGATTCGGGCGTGCCGAAGAGGGCAAACGGGTCGAAGTTACCTTGCAGGGCGACTTGGTTGCCGACGCGGCGGCGTGCTTCGCCGATGTTGCACGTCCAGTCCAAGCCTAATGCGTCTGCGCCGATTTCCGCCATGCTTTCCAGCCACAGTCCTCCGCCTTTGGCAAACACGATGACGGGAACGCGTCTGCCTTCGCTTTCGCGTTTCAATCCGGCAACGATTTGGCGGATGTATTTGAGGCTGAATTCTTTAAACGCCGCGTCGCTCAGGACGCCGCCCCAAGTGTCGAAAATCTGCACAGCCTGCGCACCCGCGTCGATTTGGGCGTTGAGGTAGGCGGTAACGGCTTGGGCGTTGGTGTCGAGGATTTTGTGCAGCAAATCGGGGTGCGAGTACATCATGGTTTTGATGGTGCGGAATTCTTTGCTGCTGCCGCCTTCGACCATGTAGCAGGCGAGCGTGAACGGGCTGCCGGAGAAACCGATAAGCGGTACGCGACCGTCCAATGCTTTACGGATGGAAGTTACCGCGTCGAAAACGTATTGCAGTTTTTCCATATCGGGAACTTGCAGCTTGGTAATGTCGGCTTCGTGTTGCAAGGCGCGTTCGAATTTCGGGCCTTCGCCTTCGGCAAAATACAGTCCCAAGCCCATTGCGTCGGGAACGGTCAGGATGTCGGAGAACAGAATCGCCGCGTCCAAATCGAAGCGTTCTAAGGGCTGGATGGTGACTTCCGTTGCCAATTCGGTGTTTTTACACAAATCGAGGAAGCTGCCCGCTTTCGCGCGCGTGGCTTTGTATTCGGGCAGATAACGCCCCGCCTGACGCATCATCCAAATCGGCGTGTATTCGACGGGCTGTTTGAGCAGGGCGCGGAGAAAAGTGTCGTTTTTCAAAGAGGTCATGTGGGGCTTTCAGTTTGTTTGTAAAACAGGGAAGGAAAACGGTTTTCAGACGACCTTTGCGGCGGTTTTCGCAATGAAAGGTCGTCTGAAAAGGGGGGAGACGAACATATTTATCTAGGGACAATCATCAGTAGGTGATTAAACGGCAGCAGCCTTTTACGAGGTCTGTATAGCGCGTTTATCTTCGATATGGATAACTTTGAGTTCTTCAGCATCACAATCGCGATTAGAACGCCCTTCGATACCGATTTTGAAATCTTCATCCAATCCTTCTTCTTTTAGGACCAGGGTAAAAATTTCGGGATGATGGCATGAAACGGCATATCCATCGCCACTGTCTAAAGTGATAATGCCAAAGTCTGCAGATGGTGATCCTGTTTGAACTCTGCCCCATTTGCTTAATATCTCTTTAGCTTGTTTCGCTAAATCTTTTTCCGGCTCAAGTAAAATGACGCAAGTTCCATTTTCAAAGAGCACCCAAGATTTTTCATCTCCCTTAATGCTCTTTTTCCAAACATCAATCAACCTTTGATTATAAGCAGGCGTTCCAATTTCAAATATTTCTTTCTTTGACTTAAAGGAATCTGAAAGTCCCATCAAATTCTCCTAGATAAGAGTGTTTTCCTAAACTCAGCTATGCTGCTCCAACGCTGCGTGGCGTTCTTCTTCGGAGACGGCTTCCAAAACCAACTTCCGTTGTTCCTGAGCTTTTTGCGGTTGTCCGGTTTCGTCGAGTACACGCGCCAGCATGAGGCGGGCGGCGATGCTCGGTTGCAGGGCGATGCTGGCCTCGAGGTAACTTTGCGCTTTACCCCACAGGCTACGACCGTAGGCAAGCTGTCCGAGGTACATCAAGAGCGGCGCGTCGTCAGGTTTGTCTTTCAGCCAAGAATCGGCAAGGTCGATGGCTTTTTGCTGACCGCGTTCGTTGAAGAAGCGGACGCTTTCGACAAAGGCTTCCAAAAGTTCGGGACGGCGGTTTTGCGGATAATAGTGGCGTACCCATTTGACGGCTTCGGTATAGAGTCCGAGACGCTCGTATTTTTCGGCAATGGCGACACACAATTCGTCCGCTTTGAGTGCTTCGGGAATGCGTTTCAGACAGGCTTTCAGACGAGCTGCGTCTGATGCTTCCGCCAACAGGCGGCGGTATGCCCAGCTTTGGTATTGTTCCGCTTCAAAATCGTTTATCGCGCCGGCTTTCATCAGTTTTTCAGATTTCGCCAACACATCTTCCGCATCGCCGTGGTCAAAGGCATAACGCAGTTGTAGGCGGGCGAGGCGGGACAGGTTGGGATGGATGCGCGCGGCGGCGTTCAGATTTTCCAGGGCGGTTGGATAATCGCGGCGGCTGAGTGCGGATTCCGCCAACAACAGATAGCGGGAAAGCTGCTGTTTGTTCGGCAGTTTTTCGATGTCTTTCAGGTAGTGGTCGCGCAGCTCGAAGTTTTCCATTTGGTCGGCGGCGTGCGCGCCCAACATCAGCGCGAGATTGCGGTTGTCGCCGGCTTCTTTGTTTTCCAATACTTTGGCGGCTTCTTGCTCCGCTTTTTCAAAGCGGCCTTCAAAAAACGCCAAACCTGCGCTGTTCAAAGCGACGGCTGCCTGACGACCTTTGCGCGCCGTGCCGAAACGCTGCATACGGGTGGGGATGTTCATCAGGCCGACGATGAATTTGATCAGGAAATACAGGGCAACGACAAAAAGGACCAACCCTAAGACAAAGGCGTGCAGGTTGACCCGCATCATAACTTGTCCGACGACGATATAGACATTACCCGTGTAAACACCGGAAGTTAGGACGATACCGACTGCGGCTGCGAATAAAACGACAATCCAGACGACAGCTTTCATGCGCGGCCTCCTTTGGTCTCAACATCGGCGGCAGGGCGGTTTTGTTTTTCAGGAGCGGCTTTCTTTTCCGGCTCGGAAATGTTTTGCGGCTTGGTCTCGGAAGGCAGCGCCGGAGCTTCTAAAGGTTTCGCTTCTGTTTGGGCGGCTGGAGCAGGTTTCTGCGCAGGACCAGGTCTTGCTTTGGCAGGATGGGGAGCCTTCGGAGCTGATGCGGTTTTCGGTGCAGAAGCAGTTTCGCCTGCGGGTGCGGCGGTTTGAGGAGCGGCAGCTTCGGAAGCGGCGGAGGGCAGAGGCGCGGACGCGGCGGAGGTTACAGGCTCAGGCAGTGCGACCGGAACGCGTGTGCCGTCTTGATAAGCGCGGACTGCGCTGAGGCTGGCTTTCAAGCTGTCGTCTGAAATCATGCGTACATCCAGCGCTTTCAATTCGGACAACTCTTTCAGCCATGCCTGCGTTGCGGGCGATTTGCCGTCAAAGTATTGTCTGACCGCCGCTTCGACGTAGTTCAAATCGCTTTGATAAACCTCGCCGTTGTGCTGCAACAACGCGGTACGCGCGTCCAAAAGGCGCAGGCGGAGGTTCTCGCGGACGAAATACGCCTGTTCGGGCGACAGCAGCATCGCGTCTTTATTGTCGAGTCGGCGGACTTCCACCAGCCCTTTAAGCGCAACCAAAGATTTATCCCAAGCGTTTTGCCACCAAGAGCCTGAAGATGCGCCGTTGCTTTGCGCCTGCTCGCCCGGCTGCAATACGCCGTCCAACACCAGCGGCAGACCGGAAACGGCGGTTTCCAAACGGTCGAGGCGCAACGCCGTGCCGGAAATATCGACATACGGACGGTTTTTCAATGCCGCCAAATCATGGCTGACGGCTTGTTTGATAGGCAGCAGTTCGGGATGGTCGAAACGGCTCAGGCGGCCGTCGATGTGTTCCAATACTGCGGCTGCGCCTTGTACGTTGCCTGACAACAGCAGTTGCTGCGAGGCAAGGTTCAACATGGTTTCCGCTTCGTCAACCAGCCAGTTGACGCGCCCTTTGGTCAGCTCCTGATACGCTTTTTGCGTCAACAGGATTTGTTCGCTGTTTGCCATTTGCGCTTTGCCCAAACGGTCGATTTCGGCTTGGATGGCGGTTTGGCGGTTTAAATGGTCTTTCAGGAGTAAAGCGTTTTCAGATTCGCCCAAGGCAGCTTTATCGAGCTTTTGGTTAAACGAAAGCTCTTGGTTTTTCAAAACGTTCTGCCCTTGTACAAACAAAAAGCCGCTTACGCCCAAACCCAGCAGCGCCAGCACCAGCGCGCCTGCTGCCAGCCCTCTGCCGCCGGATTGTTTAATGATGACGGGGGCGGGTTGGTTTTGGGGAAGATTTTTAGATTCAGACATGTGTGTTCCTGCGTATTCGGAGGTTTTAGGCTGTTTTGCCTTTTTCGGAGCCGCTGTTTCAGACGACCCCGCATTGCCCTGACTGTCGACGATAATCGGCCGACCGGCTTCGTTTGCTTCGGATGGATTGTCTTCAGACCGGCTCATCGGTTTGCTCCTTAGGAAATGATGAAAGTGCCGCTTTCAAAGAAGCGACGACCCGTATGTGGCGCGCACCCGCCTCGCGAAGCGCGTTGGCTATGCGCGGATGATGGGTGAAGTATAACAAGGATTCGAAGAATCGGGAAAATTGCGGCGGAACCTGCGTAAACAGCCCGCGCACCAGTTCGCCCGAAGCGATAAAGGCGGCATCAATGGATTCGGCATCAAAATCCTGCCAATTCAATTCATTAGGTCGTCTGAAATACACTTCCGCGATTTCCACCGCAAAGCCTTTTTTCTTTAACGACTCCGCCAAAAAATCGCGCCCGCCGCGTCCGCGCACAATCAATATGCGTGCGCCCTGCGGCAGCGTATCCCAAACTGGCAGCCGCAACACTGCCTCGCTGTCGTTGCCTTCTTGCGGCACAGACACATTTTTAGCGCCGCAGCGTACCAACGCCCGACCGCTTGCCTGACCGACCGCAATCTGAGCCTTCAGGTCGTCTGCAAAATCCACATACGGCGCAGCGGTTTCAACTGCCGTCGGACTGACCCAAAATACCGCGTCCGCACGGGAAAACTGTTCTTTCAAGCCGCGCAACGCCGTTTCATCCGGCTCGATTTCAACCGGACTCAACACCCGCGCGCTCCACCCCGCCTGCGAACAGGTGCGCACATCATCTCCCGCACGCGCGGACGGACGGACAATCAGCATGACAGGCATTTCAGACGACCTCTTTATAGGATGGGTAATGTGTTGATGACGTTTAAATCGGTTTGAAAAAACATATCCAATGGATATAATTCTTTTTGTATTTTTACGGTTGATGCCTGCCAAGTCAATACTGAGTATGGTTTCAATAGGGTATTGGGCGGTAGGCTAGGCATGATTCGATTTTAGGAAAACATAATATGAACAAAATAGCGACAATACTTTTCGCTGCGTTACTGGTGCCGTCTGTCTCTTTTGCAAGCGGAGACAATGCCGCCAAGATTCATTTGGTTAAGAAAATTTATCAAGAAGCAAGCCGCGATGATGAATCGGGCGTGAAGATTTTGAACCGATATGCAGATGCTTCTTTGAAAAAAGCCATCCGTACTGCTTCTCGGTCGGCGGATTTGTGTGTGGAGGCTGATCCGATATGGAACAGTCAGGATCCTGAAACCGAAGTAAAGGTCAGCGTGTCTGCCTTGTCCAACGGCAAAATTCGTGCCAGCTTCAAACAATGGGGCAGTCCGGTCAAGGTAGATTATTCGGTCAACTGCTCCGGAAATGTCTGCAAAGTGACGGATGTCGATCATCTCAAACGTACTTGGCTGCAATGCCGTTAATGTGTTGGATTCATTAAAAGGTCAAAAGGTCGTCTGAAAACGCTTTTCAGACGACCTTTGCTTATACTATGGGCTGTCGACATTCAATAGTTTCTGTGCCTTTTTATCCCCAAAGCGGCATTTTCTGCGTTGGAAATCCTCGCAAGGCGTCCAACCTTGTTGCGGTTTCCGCCTTGAATCTTCCGCTTTATGAACAAAAATCCACTTGAAAAATGAAATGTCGAAAGCTGCTAGTTACCAAATCCCAAACCATTGTCCGCCTGATTCTTCACGGCGGTCGTTGTGTCCGCCGTTTTGCCCTTCGCGCTCTTCGCGGCGGAAGTTCCACGGGGCTTGGGGATTTTTACCGCTCCACAAGCCTTTGCGTTTTTGTTTTGCCTGTTTTTGGGCGGCGGCGTAGTCGGTGTAGGCGGTTTTGCTTTGCTGCTTTTTGGCGTAGCTGTCGTAATGCCATGCCGCTCCGTCGCGCAGTTGCATGAGGTTCAAATCGGTTGTGCCGACGGAAACTTGCGCGACTTCACGTTTGTAGCGGTCTGTTTCAAATACGAGTACCTTCACCTTTTTACCGTCGGCGGCGTCAATTAAGTTGTCCCGCGAACGTGTGCCGTATGCCTGATTGATTTCGGGCGCGTCGATATACGCCATGCGGATTTTGTGTTTCGCGCCGTCTTCGTCGATAACGTGGAGCGTGTCGCCGTCGTGGATTTTGGAGATTTTGCCGCGATAGGTATGGGGCGCGGCGGGATTGCGTTTTTGAGTGTGCGGACGGCTTTGGTGTGCATTATTTTCAGACGACCCTGATTTGACGGTTTCCGATAATAATGCGCCGAAGGCTTCCATGCCGAAATGGCTGCTGCCTGTGAGCGCAGAAGCGAATTGCACGCCGGAGCGGATGATTTCGGTATCGCGCGAGCTGTAACCCAATGCGCCCAAGACGGACAAAACCACGGGAAGCCATTTTAAGATTGTTTTGGTTTTCATAAGGTTGACGGTGGTTTGTTTGAGGTCGTCTGAAATTTTTCAGACGACCTTTTTGATGAGGCTTTCGGTGTAAATCTGATTGAGAAGTGTGCGCTTGCCGTAGAAGTCTATGGGTGGGAAATGCTTGTATCAACCGAACAGTCTGTTCACATCAGACGCTTTTTTGCGGTAAGGCAGGCGGATGTCGACGCGGAAAATGCCGTCGAGTTGGCGGCTTTGGATTTTGGCGTCGTTGTCGTACATCAGTGTCAGACGTTCTTTGAGGTTGCGCAGCGCCATCGAGTTGCCCTTGTGCGGCTTGGCGTTTTCGCTGCTTTCAGGCGGGGTGTACGGGTTTTCGATGCGGATGTAAATGGATGATTTGTTGAGCTTGGTAAACACGGTAATCATGCCGGGGCGGTGGGTCGATTCGACGCCGTGGAAGACCGCGTTTTCCAAAAGGGGTTGGAGCAGGAGGTGCGGCGTTTCCGCGTCATCGGGCGCTTGGTGCTGCCACATAACCTGCACGCGCATATGACCCATACGGATTTGTTCGATGGCGATGTATTCCTGTGCCCACTCGATTTCCTGTCCTAAAGTGCTGCTTTGGCTGCCGTCACGCAGTTGGGCGCGGAACAGGTTGGCGAGGTTTTCCAACAGGGTTTCCGCGTCATACGGGCGCAGGCGGATCAGGCTGATGGCGGCATTGAGGCTGTTGAACAGGAAATGCGGGCGGATACGGGCGGTCAGCGCGCTGAGGCGGGCTTCGGAAACCGAAGGCGCAAGCCCGTTGCGGCGCGAACCTTCGTAATACATCAGCCCGAGCAGGAACAGGTTGAATAGGAAAAAATGTTGCGACAGCGATCTGCCATTCGTTTTTAAAACGATAAAATCAACAATCACAAATATCGACAGGTTCAAAAGATAGGTAATAATGACGCCGTAGGGTGCTTCTTTGATGGAAGGTACGAATATATTGACGAAATAGGCTTTGACCAAAATGCCCAAAAGTACGGGGAATATCCATTTGGAGTGGTGGTAAATCTCTGCGGAATAGGAGAGTGAGGAATCGCTGATTAAGGGTAGAAAAAACAGACTGCCCAAGACAATAATCAAAAGGCGCACGACTGTCGCGGAATTGCGCAGGTCCGGGGCGGCGAATGTATTGTTGATTTGACGTATAATAGACATAAAATATTTCCAACCGTTTTCTTTTAATGCGTTTATACGAGCCTTATCGGCTCTGTTATTTTATCTGAGGATGAAACCATGAGTAAGGACAAAACCTGGTCTGGCCGTTTCAACGAGCCTGTTTCCGAACTGGTAAAAAAATACACCGGTTCGATCGATTTCGATAAACGGCTTGCCGAGTGGGACATTCAGGGTTCGCTGGCGCACGCGCAAATGCTTGTTCAATCAGGTGTTTTGAGTGAAGAAGATTTGGCGGCGATCCGTCAGGGAATGGCGGAGATTATAGCAGAAATCAAGGACGGTACTATTTCTTGGTCGCTGGATTTAGAAGATGTCCATATGAACATCGAACGCCGTCTGACCGATAAAATCGGCGATGCGGGCAAACGCCTGCACACCGGACGCAGCCGCAACGACCAAGTCGCCACCGACATCCGCCTGTGGCTGCGCGATCAAATTACCGTTATTCAAGACCTGATTCGAAGCCTGCAAACGGCTTTGGTCGATTTGGCGGAACAAAACGCCGAAACCGTCATGCCCGGTTTTACCCATCTGCAAGTCGCCCAGCCCGTCAGCTTCGGACACCACATGCTCGCCTATGTCGAAATGCTCGGACGCGATTTCGAGCGCATGACCGACTGTCGCAAACGCGTCAACCGTATGCCGCTCGGCGCTGCCGCCCTTGCCGGTACGACTTATCCGATTCAGCGCGAAATCACCGCCGAATTGCTGGGCTTTGAACAAATCTGCCAAAACTCGCTCGATGCCGTATCCGACCGCGATTTTGCCATTGAGTTCACCGCAGCAGCATCGTTGATTATGATCCACCTGAGCCGCCTGTCTGAAGAATTGATTTTGTGGATGAGTCCGCGTTTCGGCTTTATCGACATTGCCGACCGTTTCTGTACGGGTTCGTCCATCATGCCGCAGAAGAAAAATCCCGACGTTCCCGAACTCGTGCGCGGCAAATCCGGTCGAGTCATCGGACACCTTATCGGCTTGATTACCCTGATGAAATCTCAGCCCTTGGCGTACAACAAAGACAATCAGGAAGACAAAGAACCGCTGTTTGACACCGCCGACACGCTCATCGACACACTGCGGATTTACGCCGATATGATGCGCGGCGTGACCGTCAAACCCGACAATATGCGCGCCGCCGTCATGCAGGGCTTCGCCACCGCCACCGATTTGGCAGATTACTTGGTAAAAAAAGGCATGCCTTTCCGCGACAGCCACGAAGTCGTCGCCCAAGCCGTGCGCCACGCCGATCAAGCGGGCGTCGATTTGAGCGAACTGCCGCTTGCAGTCTTGCAAGGTTTCAGCAACTTGATTTCAGACGACGTGTACGGCGTACTGACACCCGAAGGCAGCCTGAACGCGCGCAACCACTTGGGCGGAACCGCGCCGGAACAAGTGCGCTTCCAAGTCAAACGCTGGCGGGAATTATTGGCTTAAAAGGAATAGATAGAAAGGTCGTCTGAAAACTGGGAATAGGGTTTCAGACGACCTTTTGATATAAGGAGAACATTTATATTAGCTTTATAGTGGATTAAATTTAAACCAGTACGGCGTTGCCTCGCCTTAGCTCAAAGAGAACGATTCTCTAAGGTGCTGAAGCACCAAGTGAATCGGTTCCGTACTATCTGTACTGTCTGCGGCTTCGTCGCCTTGTCCTGATTTAAATTTAATCCACTATAAACACGGGTGAAAAAGTGTGAACGATTGCCTGTTGGCTAAGTTGATTCACATCGACAGGCAGAACAAAAGAAATAGGTTTTTGATTGAAAACTGTCTCAAAACCAAAAACAGAGGTCGTCTGAAAATCGAAAACAGGTTTTCAGACGACCTCTTACTTTTCCCTTAAATCCACCCATCACACCGACAATTGTTCCAACAAAGCCTGTTTCAACGACGACTGCGTTTTCGGATTTTTCAAATCGGGGCTGAAGACGATGAAGCTGTCTTCGACGCGTTCGTCCAGCGTGGAGATTTTGGCGTAACGCAGGCTGACGTTGTGGGCGAAGAAGACTTCCGCCATGTCGGCGAGCAGGAAGGGGCGGTTGACGGCGGTGATTTCGACGGAATACCAGTCGGGATAGTCTTCTTCGGGTGTGATGGTGATGCTCGGTGCAATCGGCATGTAGCGGCTGCGGCGGCTGATGCGGCGGCTGTGGCTTTGGGTTTCGGAAACGGTGTGTCCGTGGATAAAGCTGTTGAGTTCTGCTTCGAGCGCGCTTTGGATGTCGGGGTAGTCTTCGGGGGCGTGTTGCGAGGGGATTTGCACGATGAAGGTGTCGAGGATGTAGTCGTGTTCGGTGATAAAGGCGCGGGCGGCAAGGATGTCGAAGCCGTGGCGGCTGAAGATGCGGCAGAGGCGAGCGAACAGGCGCGGACCGTTGGGCATGAAGACCATGACTTGAAAGCTGTCGCTTTTGGGCAGGATGCGGCTGCGGACGATGGGAGTTTCAAAGTCATGTACGAGGTTGGCGGCGTGCCACAGGATTTCGCGGGACTGATGGCGGGCGAAGTAGGCAGAACCGAGCGCGTTCCATAGTTTTTTCTGCTGTTTTTCGGGGACGGCGGCGCGGGTAAGCAATTCGGCGGCTTCTTGTTGGCGGCGGCCGAAGAGGGCGTGCGGGTTGCCTCCGTTGCCTGCGAGGTAGCGTCCGGCGGCGTGAAACAGGCTTTCCAGCAGGCTGGCGCGCCATGCGTTCCACAGTTTGGGATTGGTGCCGCGTATGTCGGAAATGGTGAGAAGGTAGAGTGCGCTGAGGCGTTCGTGGGTTTGTACGCGTTTGCAGAAGGCATCGAGTACGTCGGGGTCTTGGATGTCTTCTTTTTGGGCGACGGTGGACATGAGCAGGTGGTTTTCGACCAGCCAGGCGAGCAGGTCGCTTTCTTCTTCGGTCAGGAAGTGGTCGGCGGCAAATTGGCGCGCGTCTGCGATGCCTTGTATGGCATGGTCGCCGCCGCGTCCTTTGGCGATGTCGTGGAAGAAGGCGGCGAGATAGAGGATGTCTTGTTTTTCAAAGGACTGCATCAGTGCGGAGGCGTAGGGCAGCTCGTGGCTGTGCATGTCTAGGGCAAGGCGGCGGACGTTGCGGACGACGGCGAGGATATGGTCGTCCACAGGATAAATGTGGAACAGGTCATGCTGGAGCAGACCGACGATTTTTTCCCATGCGGGCAGATAGCGGCCGAGCACGCCGTAGAGGTTGAGAAAGCGCAGGGTTTGGGTCAGTCCGTTGCCGCTGCGGAAAAAGCCGGCGAAACGGCGGCGGTTTTCGGGATTTTGGTAGAAGCTGCGGTTGATTTTGCGCGTCGCGCCCCACCATGCGCGCAGGGTTTGAGGTTCGAGCGCGGTAATGTCGTTGCGCTGCTGCATGATTTCGACGATTTTGAAAATGTGTTCGGGTCGTCTGAAAAAAATATCGGTGTGCCGCGCGGCGATTTGGTTGTTCACTTGGATGTAGTCGTCGTCAATCCGCAGGGTAACGCGCATCGGCGTCGAAGAAACGCGGCTTTGTAGCATGGGCGTGAGGATGCCGCTCAATTGTTTGACGGTTTTAATCGCGCGGTAAAACACGCGCATCAGTTCTTCGCTTTGGCGGCGGAGATTCAAGTCTTGATAGCCCATACTTTCGGCGACTTGCGGCTGTAAATCGAACAGCAGGCGGTCTTCGGCGCGCTTCGCGTTTAAATGCAGATGGATGCGGATGTGGGCGAGGCGGCGGTAGCCGTGCGAAAGCATACCGGCTTCGGTGCGCGTCAGAATACCTTGTTGTACCAACGCAGGAAGATTGGTTGCCAAACCTTGCGCTTTCGCTATCCAAAGCAGGGTGTGGATGTCGCGCAGACCGCCCGGACAGCTTTTGATGTTCGGTTCCAACACCGCCCCTGAGCCTTGCGATTTGGCATGGCGGTGTTCCATCTCCACCAGTTTTGCTTCGATAAACGCCGCTACATTGCGTTGCGCGTTCATTTTTTCCGTCAACTCGTCTGCTGTCTGGCGGTTGCCGAACAAAAAACGAGCCTCTAAAAACGCTGTGTCCCCCGTAATATCATCGCGCACGCTTTCACACAGCTCATCAACGCTGCCGCTTTTGACCGACGGCGCAAGTTTCATGTCCCACAAATCCTGTACAAAAGCCGCGATTTTCTCTTGGAGGTCGTCTGAAACGGTTTCAGACGACACGACCGCCAAATCCAAATCAGAATAAGGATACAGCTCGCCGCGCCCGAAGCCGCCGGTTGCCATCAGGCATAAACCGCTGTTTTGGAAATGTTTGTCCCAAAGTGCCGCCAGCAAGGTTTCGACTGCCGCCGTATATTCCCTGAAAAATACCGACACGCGGTTGGCTTTTAAATAATGCGCTTCGGCGGCATCACGCTGCTGTTTGAAGGTTTCCAATGCTGAAGACAGGTTTGCAGACATTTTTTATTCTTTCGAGTTATGGATGGCGTAAGGCTAAAGGTGGTTAGGCAGTCAAATATCGTTTTCAGACGACCTCTGCTGGACAGCCGAGGGATTGGTCATCAGGTTTAGCAGTTCCTGCGGCGGCAGCAGTAACTGATACGCCGCCACGCCCAAAGCCGTCGCCATCTTTTCAATATTCGATAACGCAATGTTCCAGCGTTTGCGCTCCACAGCCGATACATAAGTCCTGTCCAAACCGCATTGCCGCGCCAGCTCTTCCTGAGACCAACCCTTATTCACGCGGAAAACCCGCATGTTGTACGCCAATACTGCCCGTAAATCTTGCTCGTCAGGCAATTCGGCAGGAGGAGTCAATTTATTGCTCATGATTTTGCTTTCGGATAAAAGTTTTAAATGAAAGAATTTGCTGTTACGGATTTTACTTCACATAAAAACCAAAAAAAAGGGGTGGCAACAGCCACACCCAAACACACACACATCAAGAGGAAAGAGATAGAGAGTATTAAATCAAAGCAGATGTATCATCTACTACTGATCAGAAAATCTTGAAGACTTTGAGAAATGTCGTCTCAGTTCCAATGTCAGCGATTATAAATGAAACTCAATTTGGAGCTTTGATTCAAATCAAGTCTGAAGACTATTTATAAAATATATTTTAAAGATAGATTGTATTAATTGAAAGCAGGGTTGATTGAAGGGAGCGGTTGGGATTGACTCCTCTATTTTTACTTCGGATTGTGAACAAAATCCGTGCATCCCTCTGAAAATTCCTCTATAATACCCGCTACATTCGGAATGTAGCGCAGCCCGGTAGCGCACTTCGTTCGGGACGAAGGGGTCGGAGGTTCGAATCCTCTCATTCCGACCAAATATCAAAACCTGCTTTGATTTCATGATCAAAGCAGGTTTTTTCATATCGTGGTTTCGAGTATGAACACTGCCATTTTTATACGGTGGAAAATGACAGTGGTTTACCGGTGTATCCAGCTATATCCCCTGTTTTATTTTCAGACGACCTTCATATTTATGGTTATCCTCTAAAAAATACGAATTTACTAGATATATCCACTATACTGCTTTTTAATATTCAGTTAAGAACCGTTAATCTGTTCGCGTATAATTTGTAGTTTTACCAACAAGGCAGATGGTGTTTTATGTCTTCCAACCAACCCCGTCAAACTTGGTCCAACCGTTTGACTTATATTCTTACCGTTGCCGGCGCGACTGTCGGTTTCGGCGCGACGTGGCGTTTCCCGTATTTGGTCGGTGAAAACGGCGGCGGCGCGTATGTGTTTTTATTCTGTATCGCCATGTTTGTTATCGGTATTCCGATGATTTTGGTGGAAAACGTCATCGGACGACGCAAAGGTGTGAATGCGCTGGATGCGTTCGGCGGTTCGATGAACGGCAAACCCGTCGCTAAAATTTGGAAACTGGTCGGCTGGATGGGCTTGCTCGGCGCGTTCGGCATTATGGCTTATTACATGGTGCTCGGCGGTTGGGTCATCAGCTATATCGTTAATATTATTGGCGGAAATCTGAATATTTCTAGCCCTGTCAGCGGCGAAATAACGAAAAGCTTTTTCACCGAACACATCGAAAACAGCCCTTGGGAAATTGCGTTCTACACTTTCTTGTTTGTCGTTGTGAACCAATGGATTTTGGTCAAAGGCGTCATCGGCGGCATTGAAAAAGCGGCGAAATACCTGATGCCGCTGCTGTTTTTGTTCTTGATCGCCATGGTCGTGCGCAACGTTACCCTGCCGGGCGCGATGGAAGGGATTACTTTCTATCTGAAGCCTGACTTCAGCAAGATTACCGCCGAACTTTTCGTCTTCGTTTTGGGGCAAGTATTCTTCGCCTTGAGCTTGGGTTTCGGCGTGATGATTACTTTGTCCAGTTATTTGGATAAAAACGAAAATCTGGTTCAAACCGCAGTCATTACGGCAATTACCAATACCATCATCGCCGTACTTGCGGGTTTTATGATTTTCCCGTCGCTCTTCAGCTTCGGCGTTGCGCCCAATTCCGGTCCGACTTTGGTATTCCAAAGTTTGCCGATTGTGTTCTCGAATATGTGGGCAGGACCTGTGTTCGCCGTGATTTTCTTCTCACTGCTCCTGATTGCCGCGCTGACGACTTCGCTGACCATTTATGAAGTGTTGATTACGACGATTCAGGAAAAAACCAAAATCCGCCGTACCGCAGCGATTACGATTGTATTGGCTGCCATCTTCATCTTCGGCAACATTCCGTCCATTCTGAGTTATGGCCCGTGGAAAGACGTTTCCGTGTTCGGCAAAAATATTTTCGATGCTTTTGACTACATCAGCGGCAATATCTTGTTTATGCTGACCGCGCTCGGCTCCGCGCTGTTTGTCGGTTTCGTGATGAAGGACGAAGCGAAGGACGAATTGCTTTATAAAGGCAACCATACGACGGTCAATATTTGGTTTGCCTATGTGAAATACCTCGTACCGCTGGTGATTTTGCTGATTTTCGTCAGCAACCTGTTGTAGTTGTAATGGCATATAAGGTCGTCTGAAAATTTGAAACTGCCGAAATTCTCGGCGTAGTTGTAAAAGCCGGGTTCTGTAAATGACAGAGCCCGGCTTTTTTTTATTTTAAACTGTATCGAGCACGATTTTTTGGCGTTCAGATATCTGTAAAAGGGGTAAGTGTATTATGTGTGCATACATGAAAAGTGGTGTCTGCGTGCTTGAAAAGACCAGTCTATATGGAGAAACTTAGAAGAAGGGGTCTTCTGAAACGGAGGATTATTACATTAGGTTTACGGTTGCTTAAATCTACAAAGTTGGCTGCTTGTGATAAAGTTACGTTTGATTATGGCCGTATGAATTCTGATGCGGCTTTTTTGTACACAAAGGATTGTTATGTTGCTGTCCCCAAGCCGCGCCCGCACGATTGCCGCTGCGGTCATGATGTTGTTTGCGGTACAAGTTTCCGCCGCCAGACAGGATAATGCCGTCGAGGTGAAAACACCGAAAGACGTGAAACAGATTATTCAAAAGAGAAACCGCTTTACGCCTGATGAATTCAAGGCCGAGCAGGCTCGCCGTGTGAATATACAAAACCGTGCAAATCAGATATTTACCTTGTTGAGCGGCGAAATACTGCTGCAAAAAGGTGATGCCGGTACGGCGTTGGCAACATATATGATGATGTTGAACAATACCAAATCGCCTGAAGTGGCGGAACGTGCTTTGGAAATGGCGGTTTCGCTCAATGCGTTCCAACAGGCGGAAATGATTTATCAAAAATGGCGTGAAATCGAACCTGTTCCGGGTAATGCGCAAAAACGTATGACCTGGTTACGCAATATCTTGTTAGGGCAGGGCGATAAGACCTTGAATGGTTTGGATGATATCTTGGCCAATGCCAGCGAAGAGCAGAATCAGCGTATTTTCCTGCTGTTGGCTCAAGCGGCAATCCAGCAGCCGGGGTTGGCAGAGAAAGCTTCGTCACAAGTTCACAAAGAAGCTTTGAAATATAAAGATTTGCCGGAAGCTGCGATTGCCGATGTGATTTTCAGTGCGCAAGACGGTAAAAAGAAACATGCCATTGCGGCATTGCAACGTTTGGCAGGGCTTGATGCAGAGATGCTGCCGCCGACTTTACTGACTTTGCGTCTGATGGCGCAACGCAGTCCCGAGATATTAAACGGCTTTTTCGATCAAACCGATACGCGCAATCTTTCGCCCGTATGGCAGGAGTTGGAAATCGTTAATCTGATTTCCAATAAGCAAAACGACAAAGCCTATGCGCGCCTGCGTACGCTGTTGGAAAATAATCCAAATCCCGACCTGTATATTCAGGCGGCGTTGTTGGCAAACAATCGTAAAGACGATATTTCGACGATCATCAATTATTTAGATAAAGCGTATAACATTGGAACAAGCGAGCAGCAAAGCCGTGCCGCTCTGATTGGTGCGATGGCTTATGCCGATGTTAAGGACTATCCCAAAGCGAAACAATGGCTCGCCAAAGTGGTTTCCCCCAGTTATGTTTTTGATAAAGCAGTTTTCGGTGCTTCATTAGAGGCTGAACAAGGAAACGGTAAGGCGGCGTTAGCGGAAGCACGTCGGGCGCAAAGCCTGCCCGAGCAGGAAGGGCGTTATTTCGGCAGTAAGGAATTGCAACGGGTTACCCTGTTTGCTTTGTCCAAACACGATAATTTGCAAGAAGCTTTGTCCGAGCTGAATAAAATGTTGCCCAAAATCAGCCGACAGCCGGATGCAGCGGAGCAGTTGCCTGATGCTTTGTACCAACGCGCCATGATTTATGACCGTATGGGCGATCAGGGCAAAGCCATTGCCGATTTGCGCCGCGTAGTCGAATTGGCGCCGGATAACGCCAACGGTTTGAATGCTTTGGGCTATATCTTGCTTTCTCCGACCAAGGAGCATTTAGACGAAGCCTTCAAATTGATTCAGGCTGCTTATCAGATTGAACCGGAAAACCCTGCCATCAACGATAGTTTGGGCTGGGCGTATTTCCTGAAAGACGATGTGCAAACCGCATTGCCTTATTTGCAATATGCGTTTGAAAAATATCCTGATGCAGAAGTTGCCGCACACTTGGGCGAAGCATTGTGGGCATCTGGAGATCAGGAAAAAGCCAAAAAAATATGGACGGACAGCCTGAAGGGCGAAGGCGATATGAAAATATTGCGGGAAACCATGAAGCGTTTCGGCGTGGAGTCTGCTCCTAAAGCAACGAAAAAAGCCCAATCTGGACGTTCCGTAAAAACGAAATAATGAAAGGGGTCGTCTGAAAACAAGGCTTTGGAAGAAGCTGGGATGATAGACAGTTTTCAGACGACCTTTTGGGAGTATTTATGAAATTACAAACCATTGTATCTATTGCAACACTGACTTTGCTTGCCGCTTGTGTGCATCCTAATTTGTCTCAACAAAATGATTGGAAGCCGGCAGAGAATGTCAATGATTTTACTGCAGACGGAAGATTGGCAGTAAAAGTCGAAGAAAAAGGCTCTTACGCCAATTTTGACTGGTCCTATCAAAATCAAGTCCAAACCATTAGCGTCAATACACCTTTGGGCAGTACGGTCGGACAGTTATGTAAAGACAACCAAGGCGTATTGGCTGTAGACAGTAAAGGTCGAGTGTATCAGGCAGAAACAGCAGAAGAGCTCAGTCACAAACTTTTGGGCTATGAATTGCCTGTTCAATATCTGCATATTTGGGCGGATGGCAAACGCGTTGCCAATGCGCCATACCGATTATTGCCCGATGGCCGTTTGGAGCAATTTGATTGGACTATTACACGCAGTACCAATAGCGAAGGTAAGCCGAAAATCCTTCAATTGGAAAATGCCAAATTAAATGTCCGCCTGGTATTTGACGAAGTCAACCACGAACCTGCTGCCAGCGATCAGACGCAATGTGCAGCCCGCCTTAAAAAATAAAAAAAGAGCTTGATATGGATATTCCTGCCGACGCTCAAGCCTTTCCCGCGCCTGCCAAGTTGAATCTTGATTTGCGTATTACAGGCAGAAGGGATGACGGATATCATAATTTAGAAAGCATTTTCTGCCTTATCGGGCTGTATGATACCGTTTACCTGAAGCCACGAGACGATAAAAAGATTATTTTGCATAATCCCACCGAAGGTATTCCCTACGAACAAGATTTGGCCTATCGTGCCGCACTTTCTTTACAACAACATACCGGCTCCTGCCGTGGTGTGGAAATCTGGTTAGAGAAAAAGATTCCAACAGGAGGAGGATTGGGCGGAGGCAGTTCCGATGCGGCAACCGTGTTAATCGTGTTAAACCAATGGTGGAAATGTCGGCTGACAAGACAGCAGCTCATTGATTTGGCAGTAAAATTGGGTGCGGATGTGCCGTTTTTCCTTTTCGGACAAAGTGCTTTTGCACGAGGGATTGGTGAGCAATTAGTCAAAATAGAAATTCCTAAACAATGGTATGTGATAGTTAAACCATCAGCGCATGTTTCGACTGTTAAAATTTTCTCGCATGAAAACTTGACACGAAATTCCAAACCAAGCATAATGCCGACTTTCCATTCTTTGCAGCCGTTTAGAAATGATATGCAGGCTGTTGTTTTTCAGGAGTATCCTGAAGTTTGGAAAGCTTATTGTGAATTATCTAAATATGGTCCTACATTAATGACAGGGTCTGGAGCATGTATATTTCTCTCTACAGATAGTCAGCAAGAAGCAAACAATATATACCAACAAGTTTCACAATCATATGAAGCATATTGTGTTGAGGGCTTAGACTCTCATCCTTTGTTTCAAATGATTTGATAAAGTTGGGGAGTCGTCAAGCGGTTAAGACACTGGATTTTGATTCCAGCATGCGAAGGTTCGAATCCTTCCTCCCCAGCCAAATCCCTTTGTTGGGGAGTCGTCAAGCGGTTAAGACACTGGATTTTGATTCCAGCATGCGAAGGTTCGAATCCTTCCTCCCCAGCCAGCACCCTTTATTGGGGAGTCGTCAAGCGGTTAAGACACTGGATTTTGATTCCAGCATGCGAAGGTTCGAATCCTTCCTCCCCAGCCAAATAAGAGCGTGTAAGTTCCCTTACACGCTCTTTTATGTTGAAAATTAGTGATAACGCTGAAAAGCTTTGTTTGATAGTGATAAATTTGGATTGGGATAGAGCGAAGCAGCGATGTAACGCTACAAATTTAATTCACTATGCCGTTCATTGTGCGTATAATAACGCCCGTAATGTCTTGTACATAGGCAGAGGGAAGCATGACGTTTTCTGAGCGGAAGTTAAACATAAAATCAGGTGAAGATATGGCTGCATACGACAGTTTGATGGTATTTACCGGTAATGCAAATCCGGAGTTGGCTCAACGTGTTGTCAAACACTTGGATATTTCATTAGGCGAGGCGACGGTATCCAAATTTTCAGATGGCGAAATTGCTGTCGAATTGATGGAAAATGTTCGTGGTCGTGACGTTTTCATCCTGCAGCCTACTTGCGCTCCAACCAACGACAACCTGATGGAAATCCTGACTATGGCTGATGCGCTGAAGCGCGCTTCTGCCGGTCGTATTACCGCAGCAATTCCCTATTTCGGCTATGCCCGCCAAGATCGCCGCCCGCGTTCTGTGCGCGTTCCGATTTCCGCCAAACTGGTGGCGAATATGTTGTATTCGGCAGGTATCGACCGCGTTTTGACTGTTGATCTGCATGCCGACCAAATTCAGGGTTTCTTTGATATCCCTGTCGACAACATCTATGCCACTCCTATCCTGTTGAACGACATCAAGCAGCAGCGTATTGAAAACCTGACCGTAGTCAGCCCAGATATCGGTGGCGTAGTCCGTGCCCGCGCTGTTGCAAAATCATTAAATGCCGATTTGGCAATTATTGACAAACGTCGCCCGAAAGCCAATGTGGCGGAAGTAATGAACATTATTGGCGACATCCAAGGTCGTACCTGTCTGATTGTCGATGACATGATTGATACTGCGAATACGCTGTGTAAAGCCGCCGTTGCTTTGAAAGAGCGCGGAGCGGAGCGAGTCTTGGCTTATGCCAGCCATGCCGTATTCTCGGGAGAGGCAGTCAGCCGTATTGCCTCGTCTGAAATCGACCAAGTTGTCGTTACCGACACCATCCCTCTGTCTGAAGCGGCCAAACAATGCGACCGTATCCGTCAAGTGACGATTGCCGGTCTTTTGGCTGAAACGGTCCGCCGCATCAGCAATGAAGAATCCGTCTCATATCTTTTCAATGAAGAAGTGATGACAGGCAGCATGTTGCTGCCATAACCCCGAAGCCGTCTTAAGCTGGTCGCGGCCGATGACGGTAGTTTTATTTAATTTGGAGTATTTAACATGACTTATGAAATTCAAGCCTCTGTTCGTGAAGCACAAGGCACTGGTGCGAGCCGCCGCCTGCGTCGCGAAGGCCAAATCCCCGGCATTTTGTACGGTGAAGGTCAAGAGCCCGTTGCAATTGCTGTGGATCACAAAACTGTATTCTACGCATTGGAAAAAGAATCTTTCCACACTGCACTGATCAAACTGTCTCTGAACGGCGAAACCAAAGACGTTATCGTCCGCGATTTCCAAATGCACCCGTTCCGTCGCGAAGTTCAACATATCGACTTCCAAGCTGTTAAAGCCGACCAACCTGTACGCATCCGCGTTCCCCTGCACATTGTTAACGCTGAAAACTCTCAAGCCGTGAAACTGCAAGGCGGTCGCGTATCTCTGTTGAACACTACTGTTGAAGTGGTTGCTTTGCCTGCCAACATCCCTGCTTACTTGGATCTGGACTGCGCTAAAGTCGTTGCCGGCGACATCCTTCACCTGTCTGACATTCAACTGCCTGAAGGTGTAGAAAGCGTTTCTCTGAAACGTAACGAAAACCTGGCGGTTGCTACCGTTACTGGTAAAAAACGCTAATCATCGATTCGAGAATGATTTGAAAAACTGCACTAGCGATAGTGCAGTTTTTATTTTGAAGCCATAAGGTAACTTCTTGATTGGATTTCAATAAAAAAGCATTGCAATGGAAATTTGCAATGCTTTTTTGTTATATAGTGGATTAACTTTAAATCAGGACAAGGCGACGAAGCCGCAGACAGTACAGATAGTACGGCAAGGCGAGGCAACGCCGTACTGGTTTAAAGTTAATCCACTATACCTCACACCAATCTGCTGATTCTTGCCTTTGCATCAATGCGTTGGCTTGGCTTAAATTGGAGTCGGTCAATACGGTATGGGTTGCGCCTGCGGCAACTTTTTCCCGTGCAATCAAAATGGTATGGGGAAAATAGGTTCGGACTTGTTCGTAATCATGTAAAACGGCAATGATGGCTTGACCGTCTTCATGGCATTGTTTCAATACGTCTAGCAATGCGTAAGTTGTCCGGGCATCTACTGCATTAAAGGGTTCGTCCAAGAGCAAGAAGTTGGCGTTTTGAGCCAGCATTCGTGCAAATAAGACACGCTGGAATTGCCCGTTGGAAAGGTGGGCGATTTGGCGGTCGGCAAGATCCTGAACGCCGACGCGTTCCAATGCTGCCATAACCCTTTTGCGTTGTTGGGTATTCACGCGGCCAAAAAAGCCTATTTCGTACCATAAACCCATCGCGGCAAGCTCAAAGACAGTCATCGGCTGGCTGCGGTCAATGTCTGACTGCTGGGGAAGATAGGCTATATCTTTGCGTTGCAGTCCTTCAAGCGACACTTTGCCTGTATCGATGTTTTGAAGCCCCATAATGGCTTTGAGCAGCGTGGATTTTCCGGCACCGTTGGGTCCGAAAATTGCCCACATGCTGTGGTCTTCAAAAGTAATATCGATATGGTGGATGGCAGGGCGGTGTTGGTAGCTGACCGTCATATTTTCTACCTTGATGCTCATGATGCGACTGCCCAAAAATATATTGCCCATAGAGCTGCAATTGCAAGAAGGGCAATCAGCAGCCGTTGGAGTAGGCCGGTTAAGAGAATGGAATTCATAAGTCTAAAGTGTTCAGACGACCCTAGATGATGAGTTGGAACAACCGACAAAAACAAGGACGGCATCCAACGAATTTTGATTTTGCTATAGTGGATTAAATTTAAATCAGGACAAGGCGACGAAGCCGCAGACAGTAGAAATAGTACAGCAAGGCGAGGCAACGCCGTACTGGTTTAAATTTAATCCACTATATAAAGCCGTATAGAGTACCTCGCCCAAGTATCGGGTCTTTCTAAGACGGGTCGTCTGAAATAAAGTAAACGAGTTTCGAGATGATACTTTATAACATTTTGACTGTAAATTTGTTTTTGACGATATTAGATAGAAGCAGCTTTACTCGGTCTCCGAGGTCGTCTGAAAGATTGGAAACGATAGTTGGTTTGAAGTTGTGTGTTTATATAGTGGATTAAATTGAAACCAGTACGGCGTTGCCTCGCCTTGCTGTACTATTTGTACTGTCTGCGGCTTCGTCGCCTTGTCCTGATTTAAATTTAATCCACTATAAAGGGTTTTAGAGCGGATTGGATAGCGTATAAAACGGAGAGGGTGGTTTGCCGGCGTTTGCCAGATGTTTATGGATATTTATTGATTAAAGGTCGTCTGAAAATGCTTTTCAGACGACCTTTGCGTTATTGGGTAGAGTCACTGTCTTCGTGTTCGAACATAGCCGCACGCATCAGTTCGATTTTTACTTCTGTAACGAATTTGGGCTTTCTGTCCTGTACCATGGCACGAATGTCATTTTTTATCCGATTTTTTTATATTTTCCTTATAAATCGTTGAGTGAGCGCAGCTGTTGCGCGACAAAATCTTTAGCAGTCTCTACTTGGGATGGAACGGTTGGGTTTTCCCCGAAATATGAGATTTTCGGCAGCGGACTGAGGAAGCTGTCGATGTCTTGCGGGGTAAGGAAACGGCCGTGCAGGTCGAAGCCGACGTTTAAGGCGCGGCCGGGGATTTCTGCCAGACGGTCGTGCAAATGGCCGTATAAGTGATACCAGCCTTTGTGGCAGCCGTCCCATTCGTTAATCGGGTAGTGGAACAAAATCAGCGTGTTGTCTATTTCGTCCAGTTTTAGTTTTCGGTAGGTGCGGGCGGATGACAGCAGCGGATGACCGTCGTGTTTGACGGTTTCAAACAGGTATTTGTTGTGGCGGCGGATGATGTCGTCGTGGTTGCCGTAAATCAAGTGGTGTTTGCCGTTGAGGCGCGATAGGACGGCGGCGATTTTTTTGATGTCGTGGGCGAAAGATAAATCGCCCAAGTTGTATACCTCGTCGTCGGAGGAAACTGTGTTGTTCCATGTTTCGATTAGGTATTCGTCCATGTCGGCGATGTTGTCGAACGGACGGAACTGCGGACAGAATTTTGCAATGTTTTTGTGCGAAAAATGTAGGTCGGATGTGAAAAAGATTTTGCTCATGTTGCGTTTCCTGTGATTTTTTGATGCGGATTATGGTGTAGTAGTGCGGTTGTCTAGCTTGAACCGTATTGCAAGCGGGCGTATGCTGGTTATGTTTATTATGTGGTTAAGGAGTATGTATGCGTTTGGTTATTGCCGCGCCTGCCAACGGCGCGATATTGAAAGACGCGCTCAAAGCGCATTTGCAAAACGACCCGCGTGTCGGCAGCTTGGTTGATTTATACTCACCGGACGGAACTTATCCGCAGCTTTCGTTTGCGGCGGCGCAGGAAGTGGCGGCAGGGCGTGCCGACCGCGCGCTGCTGGTTTGCGGCACGGGCGTGGGTACGGCGATTGCCGCCAATAAGGTGCGCGGCATACGAGCGGCTACGGCGCACGATTTGCTCACCCTTCGCGGTTCAGTGGAAAACTATGATGCGCAGGTGCTGTGCATGGGGCAGAACGTGATTGCCGCGCCTGCCGCTTGGGCGTTGGTGGATATTTGGTTGGATTTGCGCCACGACACAAGCAGCGGTTATGCGCCCAAGGTTGGCGAAATCGAGGCATTCGAGTGCGGGGCATAAGCGCATTATGGCTTTTGTTTTAAACAGACGACCTTGTTGTACTCTGCCGACTAGGTCGTCTGAAAACGTTTAAACGCTTATTTATTTTCCGCTTTTGCTGCAAGGATGTTGTTCGCTGTTGTCGCAGACGGTAAATTTGCGCAGCTGATCCAAAGCGTTGTGTATTTCTTTCTTGTTCGGCGCGTAGCGGAAGGCGTATTGTTTCACATACAGGCTGTCATTGCCTTGTATTGCCTTGAACCAAGTGTATTCGGGTTTGCCAGTTTGCGGGTTGTGTTCGCAGGTAAGCTGCCACAGGGCGCCGGAATAGCCGTTTTCTTCGCCTTCAATTATGGGATTGAAGCTGCTTTTGGGGCAGGCATTCTGCCATAAGTTTGCCATATTGTTTCGGAATCCCTCTGCACCCGGGTTTGCGCTTGCCATGGATTGCAGGGTGATCATTTGTGTCCAGTTGTCGACGGTCTGTTTTTGCGGTACCAGCTCGACCATGATCATGCCGTTTTGTTGGGTTTGATAGCCGATTTTGAAGTCTTTGGGCGGTTCACCGAAAGACGCTCTCTCCACAGCTTGCGCCGCCTGTGCTGCCAGAGGGAGCATTACGGCGGCAAGCATCAATTTTTTGACAATATTGGTTTTTTTCATCGTTTTTCCTTTTGCAATAATGATGGAGCGGATGACACAAAGCATCCGCAGCCGTCATATTATCACAAGCGTTTGGCGTTTTTCAGACGACCTTATAGTTGTCGTAAGAATGCTTGAATAAATGCAATCTTATCCAGTTCCGGCATGGCGTTGAACGCCTCGCGATGCTCGTGGATGTGGTCGATTAAGGGATAAAACTCTTCATCGACGTGGCGTTTGTCGAGCTTGCGTCCGATGTTGCCTTCGTTGCTTCGTCCCAGAAACTTGGAAATCAGGTAATACGGCGATTTGAGTTTGAACAGCATTTCGCCGGTTTGGGCATCAAACACCATAAAACCTTCGTGTTCCACGTTTTTCAGACGACCTTTCAGCTCCCCGAACGTGATGTTTTTCAGCGTTTCGGGGCGGCGGATGCCGTATTGTTTGCCGATTTCGTCCAATTCGGCTTCGCCAAACTGACGGCCTGTCGCCACGTCGATGCAGCCGATTAGGGTTTCACCCAATTCTTCGCGGATGATGTGGATATCTTTCGCGTCTGTGATTTCAAACAAAAAAGTATGGTTCGGATAAGCGCGGAACAGGGTTTCGTATTGCGCGCAGTGTGCGGCGGTCATGTCTGCAAACGCGCTATCAAGCGAACCGGTGGTCGAATACAGCACTTTGCCGTCAAACGCCGCGCCGTGGGACGGATGGTCGTCTGAAAGCGAGACGAAAGTGCAGCAGCCGAGGAAGCCGTTCACTTTTACCACTGCATCCACCAATCGCTCGTCGCCGACGCGGATTGGATAACGGCTGCCTTTGGCAATACGCTCCGAGTAATTGAACACTTTTTTAAACGGGCGCACTATGATGCGGTTGTGCGCGTCGATAATCAAACCGCGCATTTCCAGCAGCGCATCGTCGAAGCGGTTGTCGTAGAACACGCTGCGGGCGTATTTCAACACGCGCAATTCGGGATAACGCTTGGACGCTTTGGCGGTAAAGTTGCGGCTGCCGTGTTGCAGATAATTTTCGGTTACGAAGGTTTGCTGTGCTTCGTCAAACGACAAGGATTGCTGCTCGAAAGCCTGCATTTGTTTGATTTTTTCCAGCTGTTCCGCGCTGGCGGGCTGCATGGCTTCGACGTGGATTTCGTTTGCCACGCGGTTTTGGTTCAGCTTGATATACGCCGCCAACACGTCATACTCTTTCACGCCGTGCAGGTTGGGATAGAAATTGTGCATACGATAGATTTCTGTTTCAAAACCGCTTTTTTTTCGCCAAATCCAACAAGTGGCGGCAACGCGAAGCTTTTTGGTTGGTGTTGGAATGGATGATTAAAATGTTGCGGTTCGGATTTTGGCGACCGATTTTTAAGGTTTCGGTCATCAAGGCATTGCCGCGCTTTTGCGCCTTATCCACCGCCTCGCCCGACCAGCGGTACACGCCGTTTTCATCGGTCATGAACAAGTCGTTTTCAATACGGACGATTTCGGCATCACGGTACTTCGCTTTAAATTCGGCGGCTTTTTGTTCGGCGAAAGTCGATTTTCCCGAACCTTGGTGTCCGCGGATTAAGATGAATTTTTGCATGGTGTTTGGTTTCCTTATTTGGATTTTCAGACGACGTTTGTCGTAGGAGGTCGTCTGAAAACAATACGGGCGATTTCCTTATTGATTTCTTCCGCCAGCAAACGGACGGGATAACTTTGCCAATCGGGATAACGGCGGCTGTGATAACAATGCCAATAGTTGCGGATACGGTCTTTCTGCTTTTGCCAATAAAGCGGGTTGTCAGCGAAAAAGCGTGCCAGAGCCGCGGCGTTGTTTTCGAAAAATACGGCAACGTCAAATTGTATCGGCAAAACGTATTCGCCGAGCAACTGTGCGGCAAAAGGCAGGACGAACTCAGGCTGTCTGGCGGCGAGCAGCGGTTTGAAATATCGTTCGCGGACATGACCGTCGTGATGGCGGGTGTTTAGGCAGTGTGCCATCAGTTGCCGAATCTCGTTCCCTGTCGGATGAAAAACAACATATTGTCGGCTGACGAGACGGATTGTCTGTCCGTCTGAAACAACGGTTTCCCCTTGGCGGACGGGCAAGCGGCTGCGGTAGGGCTGCTGCAAAATCAGCGTTTCCGCTTCATGCCGCAAGGTCGCGGGAAAGGTTTCAATCCGGACAAGTTCGTCAGCATTCATGTTTGCCACTCAATCTTTTACCGGTAAGGTCGTCTGAAAACGTTGCCACCTTATTTTCAGACGACCCCTTAGCTAATTTACCGCCGCCAGCTCGGTTTTCTCAATCTCTTCCACCCAGAAATCCGCGCCCATACCTTGCTCGGCGAACAAGCCGATGAGCGTGAACACTTGGTCGGAGAAGCCGCCGATGTTCAAGATGTCGCGGCGGTTTTGCGCCTGTGCGGTGGTGTAGGGCTGGATGTCCAAGCAGACGAGTTTGGCTTCGGGGCAGCGTTGTTTCAGGATGTCCCATTCCTTCATCAGGCCGGTTTTGCAGCCCCAATGTTGTTCGCGGTCTGCCCAGCTTTCGTTGTCAGATACGATGACGACCAAGTCCACATCGGCTTTTTCGCGGTTCAGCATGGCGAGCGGTGCGCTGCATGCCGTTCCGCCGCCGCCGATATTGGCGAGTTTTTGGGCGTTGGTCATGATGCTGTCGCGCGGGTTGAGCTGCACGTTTACCGTGATTCGTTCAAACGGTATTACGCGGGCTTTCGGGTTGGTGCGCAACATGGCGGCGGAGACGAGTGCGGCGATGTCGATGCAGCGGGTTTTGCTGGTTGCGCTGCCGCGATAGCCGGTAGCCGAGCTGTGCATGGAGCCGGAGACATCCGGGCAAACCACGACTTTGCCTCGGATGGCCGGTACGTTTTGTACGGCGGTTTCCATCGCGTCTTGCAGCGCTTCGCAGATTTCAAACGGCATCTTTTCGGATGTCGCCTGATACGCGGTCAGCAATTGGTAAGGCAGGACGCGGGCGCGGCGGATGGCGGTTTTGTCGCGCAGTTTTTCTGCCACCATTTTGATGTTTTTGCTTTTCGCAAACACATCGTGGCGCAGGAAAGTGTTCAGGTTTTGGCGAACCTGCTGCCATGAGCCGTTGCGGGCGATTTGCGCCCAGTCGCCGCTGTTCAATTCCAAGGCAGTGAGCATTTGGAAGGGAACGTCGGGCAATGCGCCTTGGCGGCTTTGCTTGTAGTCTTCAAAGGCGCGGGTAATGGGCGGCAATGCTTCGCGGTCGTACGGTTTGCCGATAAGCCACGCAAACCAGGTGGCACGCCATGCTTCACGCGGTTTGGGATGCACCATTTTGACCACATCCGCCAGCGACGGAGCATTGCCGATAGCGGCGTTCAACAGTTGTTTTTCGGTAGCGGTCAAAAGCCAGGTCTGCATCAGTTTTTTCGGACGGTTGCCGAAGGATTTTCTGCCGACCGCGCCGCTGCGGATGATTTGCGCGAAGTTGCGCAACATTTTACCGTTGTCCGCTACTTGGTCGAACACGCGGGCAAGCATGTTCACGTCTTTTTGCGCCAACACGGCAAGCAACAGCGCGGGCATGTCTTTCATGAAGCCTTTTTGACGGGCATACACGGCGGTTTTGGCGATAAACTCGGCATCCAGGTTTTCTGCCAATTCCAATACTTGCTCAAGCTGGTCTTGCGCATCGGTGTAGTAGGTGCTGTTCAGGCAGCCGGTGGCGGCAAGTTGGGCGAGCTGTTGTTTGGGTGTCAGCGTGTAGGCGATGCCGCCTGCTTCGTTGCGGGTGTCGGCAGCGGTCAAACGGGTTTTAAGTGATTGGAACAAGGTGGTGTTAGCCATTTTTCATTTCCTTTCGTGTTGTTGTTTTTGGGTGGTCTGATGTTTTAGCTTTATAAAAGCAGTGTTTTCAGACGACCTCGAATGGGTGGCAACGCAGCGGCTAATATTTGAAGAGATACGGTTTTTTAACGTGGAAGGTTAATGTAATCCCTTCAGGCATCCGCCTGTCGCCGTAAAAGGGGGAGGGAGCGGCTAGGCTGTGGCAGGATTCCTGCTTCGTATTATTAGTACGACGATTGTTTATCCAATGTAATCCTGCCGGCATCCGCCCGTAAAACTTGTAAATATTGGTTTTAACTTCATTGAAGCTGTACTTTCAGACGACCTTTCGCTTTCAATCATGCAGCGGATACATGCCTGCCGCACATAGGCTTTGCGGTCGTCTGAAAGACGCAGTACAAGCATGCTTCCATAGCCGAACAGAAAATCTGTTTCTTTGCCCTGCGCCGTGCCGAGTATTTCGGCTTGGCGGAAGGTGCGGCCGTCTGAAAGTGCGATGTCGTAACGGCAGCCTTCCTTTATCAAACTGCATTCCGCTTCGGGAAAAGTCTGTTCCCGCCAAGCCTGCTCGCGTTTGCGGCTGCGGCTGTTTTGGAACGACCCGCAAACCAGAGTTGAAAAAACGATGACGCCGATGATTAACCAAGTGTTCATATCTATTCCTTAAAGGCGGCTCAGTTTCAGGTAGCCTTTTTTGGAAAAGGATGTTCTACCCATCTTTCCAAATATTCTTTTTCGCCGATATTCAGATAAATATCTTCTAAAATCAGACGGATGTTTTCCGCCAATTCATACCGGGCCACTTTGCCGTGCCATAAGGTTTGTTGTGGACTGCGATTGAAGTTGAAACTGAAAAACCAGTCGTCTGAATAAATCAGCCTCACTTCGGCTTCGTTGCTTTGTTCGGCTGCAGATACCAGTAAGGTCAGTTCGCCGGGTTCGTCTAAAAACAGGACTTTCGCCTCAGTAATGCTGCCGCCGCTTTGCAGAGCAATTGCTAAATCACATAAATCTTTCAGCGAATCATGCAGATAGGAAACAGCCTGTTGATAGTTCTCTTCGCCATATTTCACGGTAACGTTTGCCCAGCCTGCATCGTGCAGCTGATAGGCGATATGGAATGATTCGGTCATGGCTATGCCTCCTTCAGGTCGTCTGAAAGTATCGATAAGGTGCAGTACGGCAAACAACGAGTTTTTGGAAACGCCTTATTGCTCTAACCGACTGAGCTACCCGCCGAAAGCGGGGCAGGACTCGAACCTGCGACGGATGTAGTTTCCAAGGCATTTGTCTGCCATACTGCGAAAAAGGTGGGCGGCTAGATTGGCAGGATTTACGCCGTTTCCGGCGGCGGGAATCGAACCCGCAATAACCGATCTGTAATCCTGCCGGCATCCGCCCGTAAGGGGTGGTACATCTGGCAACAAGAATGGTACATCTGGCAACAAGAAGTAGAGAAATTTTTACGCGCTCTATCCTCTGAGCTACTCTGCCATAGTTGGCGGCAGAGGCGGGATTCGAACCCGCGACCTCGAGCGTTGGCAGGCTGTAATTCCTCCGGCATTTGCCGAATGCACCTAAAACGGTTTTCATCGTAGGTCGTCTGAAAAGTTTCAGACGACCTTGAGTGATCAAGCGATACAGCAAGCCATCAACCATTCAGGGGAACAAGGCTGGCATTTGCCTGCTGAATCAGAAAAGGTGGGCGACTAGAGAAACAAGACGTCAACGCCTATTAGGCGAGTCAGGAATCGAACCTGCAGAACCACTGTAGTCTTGTCGGCATTCGCCCTGTAACGACACAACAGCTAAAAATTCACGGAAAATTCTTTCCTATAGAACTGTATTTCCCGCAGCATCTGCTGCATCGTTACATTTACAACACAGCCAACAGCGTGCCAACGATAAAAAAATTTCAAAATTAATTTTTAATTTATTGAATATAAAGAAAATATATTTTAACGTGGTCTTTTACGGCAAAAAGAGTAGAATACTGGAAAATATATTTATAGATAGATTTATAGAAAATAAGATATTTAAGGAGACGCGATGCGATTCGACGATTTGGACAAACGCCTGCGGCAATACGAAACAGCTTATGATTTCTGCGTGCCGCAGGAAAATTTCATTGTAGTGCGCTTGGACGGACGCGGCTTTACGCGGTTGACCAAGGAAATTTGGCAGTTTGAAGCACCCTTTGACATCCGTTTTCGCGATTTGATGGCGCACACCGTCCGTCATTTGATGAAATGCGGTTTCAATGTGGCGTACGGCTATTCCGAAAGCGATGAGATTTCGTTGCTGCTGCGCCGCGACGACGATACTTTCAAACGCAAAACGCGCAAAATCATTTCGGTATTGGCGGGCGAAGCCAGCGCCGCCTTTTCGGTGGCACACGGGCAGCCCGCCGCTTTTGATGCCAGAGTTTGCGTTTTGCCGAATGAGAAACTGGTGGTCGATTACTTCCGCTGGCGGCATGAAGATGCGCACCGCAACGCACTCAATGCCCATTGTTATTGGATGCTGCGCAAGAAAGGCGAAAGTGTATCCCGAGCCACAGAAGCGGTCAGCGGTCTCACGCGCGCGCAGAAACATGATTTGCTGTTTGAACACAATATCAATTTCAACGAATTGCCCTCATGGCAGAAACGCGGCTTCGGCGTGTATTTTCAGACGACCTTGAAAGAGGGTTTCAATCCGCAAACCGGCGAAACCGTGCAGGTGGAACGCCAAATTTTACATACGGATTTCGAGCTGCCTTTGGGCGACGATTACGGCGCGTTTGTCTTGGAAAGAATCGTTTAGAGGTCGTCTGAAAATGAATACTCCTACAAAAGTACACATCCCTGCTGTTCTCATCATTGATTTGGAAGTCGATCCAAAAACCGACAAGCCGTTCAAAATCGGTGCATTCCGCCCCGACTTTGGTTTATTTTTTGAAAAAGCTTTTCGTGGAGAAAAGGGTTTTCATGCTGCCTTGGTTGAAATGGCGAATATGACTGATGGATTGAAGTGGCTGATGGGGCATAACTTTCTCGAGCACGATTTGAAATATTTGAAGGCTGCAATGCCTGAAGCTGCATGGCTTAAATTGCCTGTTATCGATACGCTGCGGCTCTCGCCTTTGGCGTTTCCACAAAATCCGTATCATCGCTTGATCAAAAACCATAAAATCATCTCTTCTGAAATTAATTCCCCGCTTGCCGATTGCCACGCATGCTGGCAACTTTTCCAAGACCAATGCACGGCGTTCGGCAAAATCAAGGTAGAAAGTCCTGAAGAATTTGAGTTGTGGGCGACCTTGTCCGACATGCCTCTGCCATACCAGATTTCAGATTGCATTACCATTCCCGAACGCGTCATATGCCCTGATGTCAAGCGGCTGATCAGCACCATTTGGCTGATGATGCAGGACAACGATGACCAAGGTCGTCTGAAAGTTTGCCGCACTCGTTTTACGGAGTTGATGAAAACTGATATCCATAATCCTGATATATATCCCTCCCTCGGCTACGCTTTGTCGTGGTTAAAAGTTTCTGGTGGGAATTCTGTACTGGCGCCGTGGGTGCGGCATCAATTTCCCGAGACGGCTCGGCTGATTGCCGAATTGCGTGATCATGATTGTGGCAGTACAGAATGTCGTTATTGTCAGGATACGCTCAATCCGGATGTACAGTTGCAGCGTTATTTCAAACTGCCTACTTTCCGCGATGTAAAAGGATTTGATGGTGGACAACGTGCGGTGGTGCAATCAGGTATGAAGGGATTGCACACGCTGGCAGTATTGCCTACGGGAGGCGGCAAATCCTTGTGTTATCAGTTGCCAGCACTCAACCGCTACTACCGCAACGGAGGCTTGACAATAGTTGTTTCACCGTTGCAATCGCTGATGAAAGATCAATTGGACGGTTTGGAGAAAAAAGGTGATACCTGCGCTGCTATGCTTAACGGCTTGGTTGAGGTGGTTGAACGTGCCCAAATTTTAGACAAAACCGCCTTGGGCGATATTGGCATCTTGTTTGTCGCGCCTGAGCAATTCCGCAACAGAAGTTTCATTACTGCTATTTCACAGCGCCAAATCAATGGCTGGGTATTTGACGAGGCACATTGTCTGTCAAAATGGGGGCACGATTTCCGTCCTGATTATCTATATGCAGTCAAATTTATTGCTGAATACAGCAAAAATAGTGGTGCGGTTGCGCCGGTCAGTTGTTTCACTGCTACCGCCAAACCCGACGTCCTTGCTGATATTACCCACCATTTTCGAGAGGAAATGGGTATTGAGTTTCGCCAATTTATCGGTGACAACGCACGCGACAATCTGTTTTACGATGTGCAGGAAATTTCAGACGACCTCAAAAAGCAAAAAATCAACGATCTGCTACATCGTGAACTTGATCATCAAAGCGGTGGGGCCGTGGTATTTGTCGGACGGCGGAAAAGTGCGGAAACCTATTCGAATTATCTGAAAGAACAAGGCTGGGCATGTGAGCATTTCCACGCCGATTTAGGTAACAACGAAAAAGCCGATATTCAAAACCAATTTATTGGCGGTAGTTTGCGCGTTATTGTTGCCACCAACGCCTTTGGTATGGGGGTGGATAAATCCGATGTGCGCCTAGTGATTCATGCCGAGATTACCGGTTCGCTGGAGAATTATTTACAGGAAGCGGGTAGGGCAGGAAGGGATCAGGAAGATGCAAAATGCGTGTTGCTTTATGACGGAAAAGACGTGGATACGCAGTTTTCCATCAGCAAAATGTCGCAAATCGAATTACGCGATTTGAAATCAGTATGGAAGAAAGTCGGTTGGCTGAATCAGGCGGCATACGGCAAAGACCATTGCGGTGAAATCGTGGCAACAGGTGGCGAAATTTTGCGCGCCACCGAGGAGCATATGAGTTTTGACAGCGATGATAGACAGGCAGATACCAAAGTCAAAACCGTGCTGGCATGGCTGGAACGCGCAGACTTATTGGAGCGCAAGGAAAATCAAACCCGTATTTTCCCCGCACGTTCAGGTCGTCTGAATCTAGATGAGGCGCTGGCGATTATTGAAAAAAACAAGTTCAGCAAGCGTATCTCGGAAATTTACCAAACTATTGTCGAAATCGTGTTTCAAGCGCCAGATGACGCGCCTTTGAGTACCGACGATTTGATGCAGGCAACAGCATGCAGTTTCACTGAATTGCGCGGTCATCTAAAAAAACTGGAAGAATTGGACATTCTTACCAACGATACACACATGACCGTTATTTTGCGTACTGATAACAAAAAGCCTGCTGATAAACGTCTGGCGCAAGTTATCGCTTGGGAAGAGAAACTTTGGCAGATTTTAAAAAACGAAATTCCGGAAGCTGATCAAGGGATTTGGCAAAATCTCTCGTTGAATGCTGTTTGCTACCAAATGAATGAGGCGGGTTTGGAAACCAATCCTGCTGAAATCAAACTTTTGATGCAGTCGCTCGCCGATGATAAGGCGGCACAGCGGACAAATAGCAGTGGAAGTTTCCAAATCCGTGATGTTGGCAACAACCTTTTGAAAGTGCGTTTCAAGAATTCTAAGAGCGACAGTTGGGAAAGCGTGCAAAACAACGCAGAGCTGCGCCGTAATATCAACCTCTGCCTCTTACCATTCTTGATGGCAAAAACCAACGGAGTGCGCCAAAAAGACGTAATGGTGGAAACCCGCATGGGTGAATTGGTACAACAGATTGCCGACGATTTGGTATTGTCGGTGCAAATCCCCGCCGACCGTCGTGAGCTTCTGCTCAAGCAGGCTTTGCTGTTCATGCACAAACAAGGTGTGATCAAACTCAACCACGGTATGACTATTCTACGTCATGCCATGACTATTATCCCTAATCCTGAAGCGCTCTCAGCCAAACGCCAATATCTTGTGGAGGACTATAAATCACTTTCTGTTTTTTACAGCGAAAAACGTTTTCAAATCCATGTGATGCAGGAATACGCCCTTCGTGCATTGAAAAACCTTGCCGAAGGATTGAATTTGGTGCGAGATTACTTTGGCTTGGAAGAAAAGAATTTTAAAAATAAATGGTTTAAAGGTCGTCTGAAAGAATTGGACGAGCCTGCATCGCCACAAACCCTGCGCGAAATTACAGATGGGCTGAATGAGATGCAGAAAACCGTTGTTACTGACCAAAGCGGTAGTAACCGTCTTATTCTTGCCGGACCGGGTTCAGGCAAAACGCGAGTTATTGTGCACCGTGTTGCTTACCTCTTACGGGTGCAACATGTTCCCGCATCCGCCATCATTGTTTTGACTTTCAACCGTTTGGCGGCGCAGGAGGTCAAGCGCCGACTGTTCGGACTGGTCGGCCCTCTTGCTGCTGCCGTTACGGTCATGACTTATGACGGTATGGCAATGCGGCTTTTGGGGGTTCGTTTTGACGGCAACAATCGAGAATACGGCAAAAGTCAGTTTAAAGAATGGTGCAGGCAGGCTGCCGCTATGCTTTCAGACGACCTTGAAAACGATGATGGTAGCGATGAGACACGCGAACGTATCATGGCAGGTTTCCGCTATATTCTGGTAGATGAATACCAAGACATCAGTGAAGAACACTACCGGCTTGTTTCTGCGCTTGCGGGTAGGAAGCGGGCTGAAGAAGACAAACTGACCATTCTGGCGGTCGGCGACGATGACCAAAACATCTACGCCTTCAATGGCACGAGCAACGAGTATATACACCGCTTCCAAAAAGACTACGACGTTGCCCAACCTGACTATTTAACCTACAACTACCGCAGTACACAATACATCATCAGCGCTGCTAACAGCGTAATAAACGGCATGACAGGTCGTCTGAAAACACTGCATCCGATTGTTATCAACCCTGAACGTCAAACACAGCCCAACGGTGGCGTATGGGCTTCAACAGACAGCGAAAGGCAGGGGCGTGTGCGCCACATCAGCCTGCCGTTCGGTAGCAGCAGCAACATACAGGCACAAGCGGTTATTGCCGAAATAGGTCGTCTGAAAACCTTGAGTGCAGTCGAATGGAATGAGATTGCAGTTTTATCCCGTCATAATGCCACTCTCAAACCTCTACAGGCATGGTGTGAACAAAACGGTATACCTTATTTTTTGAGTGCCGACAAAAGCAGCAAAATCAAATTGCGCCACACCCGTGAGTTTGTCCGTCTTATTGATGGCGTGGAAAAACAAACCGAAGGCTTTACATCACAAGCTTTTGCAGAACTTATTAGTGAACAAGTGAAAAAAAGTGGTGGTAGTTGGTGCGTTTGGTTTAGGCAATTACAAACTGATTTCTTAAACGAATATCCACTGCAAGATGAGAAGCTACCTGAAAAGTCGGATAACCTTGCAGAGAGTCGTGAGGCAGAAATCCAAGCGTCGCCCAAAGAAGACAACGGGTCGTCTGAAAACGATAGTGGCAACGTTAACCGATATTCGTCCGCCTTTCTTAAAAACTGGCTCTACGAATATGTAGGTGATGAACATGAAACCCGTTCGGAAGGTATATTTCTAGGCACGGCGCACGCAGTCAAAGGGTTGGAGTTTAAGCACGTCTTCATTTTAGACGGCGGTTGGCAGGGAGTTGATGAAGCCGAACAGAGGCTTTATTACGTCGCTATAACTCGTGCCATAGAAACACTGACCCTACTGCAAACTACCCCAGAGCATCCTTGGATGGCAAAGCTACCTGATGATATTGACAGCGTGGCTCAAATCTTTACCGAATTACCTGAGTTGAATACCGAATACAGGCGTTTGGCAGCTTATCGAAACACGGCAGTCGAGGGGGAAACCGATAGCAAAAGTGATTTGGATATCGACTTCATTGTCTGTCACAACAATGTCGAAACTGTGAAACAACGTCTGTTTGCTGCTGCGAAGCTGAAAAAAGACGATCCACTGGCAATGAAGCGGACGGAGGATGGCAGATATATTTTCCTTTCTGATGATATTGAAGTTGCCCGTACCGTCAAATTACCACCGTTGCCGACAAAAACTACCGCTTATGCCAACACCTTCAGAGTACGTTATTTAGACGAAGTCGGAGAATCATTTCGCCAACGTATCCCAGAAAAAATCGGTACTAAAAAGCTGGAAAAATGGACGCTTGTTATCCCTATGTTAATGATACCACCTGAGTAAGGGAATTTTTCAGGTGTTCTCAAGCATAAAGAGGGCGTTTTGAATACAAAGACTGTCAGAAACTCAAACGGAATAAAAAATGGGTAGCAAAAAACAAGTCGCCGTCAGCTTTCTCGGTACGGTATTGGACAGCGGTTTCGGTCAAGGGCGTTGGCAGAAGTGGCGGCCGAACGTCGCCATGAATCAGCGTCAGGATTTCCATCTTGACCGCATGGAGCTGTTTTATTCGGAGAAATACCGCGATCTGGCGGATCATGTCAAAGCCGATATTCAAGATGTGTCGCCGCACACCGCCGTCAATCTCGTGCCGATGGAGCTGGAAAACCCGTGGGATTTTTCCGAGGTTTATACCAAGCTGCATGACTGGGCGGCGGGCTATGCGTTTGATACGGAAGAGGAAACCTATCTCACCCACATCACTACGGGTACGCACGTTGCGCAAATCTGCCTGTTTTTATTGGTAGAATCGCGTCAAATCCCCGGCGTGCTGTTGCAGACTGCGCCGCCGAAAAATCAAAAACGCAGCATGGGAAAAGGCGATGTCGGCAGTTATGAAATCATCGATTTGGACTTGGCGCGTTACGACGTGCTTGCCGAGCGTCTTGCTGCTGTGCGCGATGATGCAGTGCGCTACCTGAAAAGCGGCATTTCTACTCAAAACGCTGCCTTCAACCGTATGATTGCCGAAATCGAACAAGTCGCGCTGCATTCCCCGTCGCCGATTCTGCTCTCCGGTCCTACCGGCGCGGGCAAATCGATGTTGGCACGCAGGATTTTCGAATTGAAAAAAGCGCGCCATCTGATTAAAGGTGAGTTTGTCGATGTGAACTGCGCCACCTTGCGCGGCGACGGTGCGGCTTCCGCCTTGTTCGGTCACAAAAAAGGTGCGTTTACCGGCGCGGCGGAAAAGCGCGAAGGCTATCTGAAAACCGCCGACGGCGGCGTACTGTTTTTGGACGAAATCGGCGAATTGGGCTTGGACGAACAGGCCATGTTGCTCAAAGCCATTGAAGAAAAACATTTTTATCCCGTCGGCAGCGACAAGGAAGTGCAAAGCAGCTTCCAGCTTATCGCCGGTACCAACCGCGACCTGCGGCGGGAAATCCGCGCCGGACGCTTCCGCGAAGACTTGTTTGCCCGCATCAATATTTGGAACTATCCGCTACCCGCACTCGCCGACCGCCGCGAAGACATCGAGCCGAACATCGAACACCAGCTCGCGCTCGCTTCGCAGGAACTCGGTCGCGCCACCCGTTTCAATAAAGAAGCCCTGTCCGCCTACCTTGCCTTCGCCCATTCAAGCGAAGCCCGATGGCGCGGCAATTTCCGCGACCTTGCTGCCAGCATCATGCGCCTTGCCACGCTTGCCCCGCAGGGCAGGATACAGACGGAACAAGTGGCGGCGGAAATTGAGCGGCTCAAATGGTTGTGGGCTGAGGAGGCGGATTCAGACGACCTTGTATCTAAGAGGTCGTCTGAAAAGGCGGATAACTACCCCGACAAAATCGATTGGGAAAATTTGGATTTGTTTGACCGATTACAACTGCAAAGCGTGATTGACGAATGCCGCAAACACCAAAACATGGCGCAGGCGGGAAGGGCTTTGTTTCATGTTTCCCGAAACAGCCGCGCCAAAACCAATGACAGCGACAGGCTGCGCAAGTATTTGCAGAAATTCGGTTTGGAGTGGAGCGATATCGTGCAGTAGATGAGGATTGGTCTGAGCGGGTTGTGGTGGAAGGGTGGGGCTATTTCGATTGGCTGGCGTGGTCAATCAAGGGAAAGGTCGTCTGAAAAAACTGTTCTCAAGATTCACTGAGTTCGTTTTAGCTCCGCAGAAACTGACTGCGACCGTTTTCAGACGACCCTTTGCTTTGTGGCGGGGATGGACTTATGGTTTGGTCAGATAAGGATATAGATCCATGCGTCCGTCTTGACGTACGGCTAAATAGTCCGGTGCATCAAACCTCATCCCAGTACCGTGATAAAGGCATTTTTGCTGAGGATCAGGATACAGTCCGCCGCCCAAATAGCCGATTTCTAGCGGTTGCTGATTGGCAGCATACTGTTTCAACACTGCGGCAGCAGCTTGTGTTTGTTCGGCGGTGGGATGGCCGTCGGCTCGTCCCAGACCAAGCAGATCCCAAAAGGTTTTTCTAGGAGGGGTAATACGGATATTGTATGTCGTACACCCATCGTTATAAATTGGGTGTTCTATTTGGCGGACGGAAATTCGATAGTAACCGTGGCTGCCTACAATACTGAGGACTTGGGCTTTTGAAAAATCACCGCCTGCATAGGCTGCTAACGGAAACGGTAGGAAGAAGAGGGGGATAAGGTGGCGCATAAGGTTTAGGTCGTCTGAAAGAGTGTTTGGCGTTACTGCAAGCTTAGCATGGCAGGTTTTACGGAAAGTAGGAAGGTAAGGTCGGGTATGGCGTTTTCTTTTTACTGGAAGGGTCGTCTGAAATTTTTCAGACGACCCTTTTTATCTTTGCTTTAGAAAGATAACACATTAAAACGATTAAGGATTTTCGCTATACGGGGAAATTTTCGTCACGCGCCGGCGTTTTTGGTGCAGGGGGCGGGTTTGTTCCGGCTGGAAAATGTAATCGAAGGGGCGAAGTTGCAGCGTCTGCCACAGGCGGTCCAGGTTGCGGGTGGCGGCGGCGCGGGTTTGTTCTGTGTCGGGCGTGAGGAAAATGTGTAGGGCTTTGCCGTGTTGCTCGACGCGGTATTCTTGGATGAGGTCGTCTGAAATCATGGCGCGGCGGATGAAGTCGGCGTAGAGGGCGTAAGGTTCGCCGTTTGCCGTGCGTGCGTCGAGGATGTCGTCGCAGCGTCCTTCGATGGCGCTGATGCGGGCGAATGCGCTGCCGCAGGGGCAGGGTGCGTCGTTGGCAATCAAAACGTCGTCGAGGCGGTAGCGGATGACGGGTTGGCTTTTGCGGTTGAAGTCGGTAATGATGGGGGCGAAGCGGCCGCTTTCGCGGTCTATCCAGTCTTTTTCGATATAGACCATGTCTTCGTTCAGATGCAGGTTGCCGTGGGCGCAGGTGTGGGCGAGGAAGCCTTCGGTGCATTGGTAGATTTGGTGAACCGGCGTGCCGAAGCGTTGCTCGATGCGGGTTTTGACTTGCGGTTCTAAAACTTCGGCAACGGAGATGATTTTTTTGGGGCGTATGGCGAGGCCGGAATGCTGGGCAAGCTGCTGCAATACTTGGGCGGGGGCGATGAGGATGGTGGGGTTTTGTGCGTTGAGCCTTGGGATGTGTGCATCCAAGGTGTTGAGCAGGTCGTAAAACTCGAAGCGTATCAGCGGGCTTTTGACGGCGGTGTAGAGGTTGCTGTTGGCGCGCAGGAAGAAGGCGATGCTGTGGCGGGCGAGGTAGGGGCGGGGCAGCATGCGTTTGAGCATATAGCCTGCCCACAGGGCGGACTCTTCGGGTGAAACGAGGAAAATGCCCCTGTTGCCGCTGGTACCGGAGGAAAGTCCGACGGTGATTTCTTTGCCCGAGGTCGTCTGAAAAACGGGGCTGAAGTCGCGGCTTTCTTCGGCTTTGAGCGCGACGGATAGGGCGTCTTTTTCGCTGATGCCGTAGGCGTTGATGTCGGCGAAATGCTGCATGAAGATGCGTTTGTTGATAACGGGATAGTCTTGCAGCTTGGTGCTGTGGGGGTAGAAGCGGCTGTCGTGGTTTGTTAAAAGGCGGTTGAGCTGTTTTTGCTGGTGTGCTTCAAGGGCGGCGCGTTCCGTGTAGTTTCGGGTGTTGAAGAAGGATTTGAGGATTTGCCATTTTGAAGGTTTCATGGTGTGTTCTTTTGGGCGGTTGAGGGGCTTAGGTTTGTTGGGTTTTCAGACGACCTGTTTTAATCCAAGCCTTCCATGCCCAAACGGCGCAAGGTGGGTTCGCAATGGCTGGGAACGAGGATGATTTCGCGGTTGCGGCGGTGGAGGTGTTGCAGGCGGTCTATGGTGGCTTGGACGGCGGAGCGGTTTTGCGCGATCAGACCGGTCAGCGGGTTGGGGCGGCGGTTGTGGCTGATGGTTGCAAACCGCCAAACGGCGTCGGCAATCAGGAAAAATTCTCCGGCTATCAGTCCGTATTGTCCGGCGGCATGGCCGGGCAGGGCGACGGCAATCAAATCGGCGCTGATGCGGTAGCCTTGTTCAAATGGGTAAAACGCTTCGTCAAGGCGGACTTCGGGCATATCTTCGATAAAGCGGGCGCGCTGCGGCAGGTCTTGGGGCAACAGCTCGCGCAGGAAGCCTTGTTTGACTTCGATGATGCGGTTGGTCAGGCTTTCGGGTTTATCGGTACGGTAAACAAAATCGTAGGCGGTACGGGAAAGGATGATTTCTGCATCGGGGAAGTCTTTGAGTCCGGCAATATGGTCGGCGTGCAGGTGGGACAGGAAGATTTGGTTGATGTCGTGCGCGGCATCGCCCAAGCGTTCGCGTATGGTCGGTTGGCTGAGGGTGACGGGCGTGGTCAGCGCGTAAAATTTTTCGGGAAAGCGGCGGCAGGCTTCGAAAAAGCGGGGCGCGTAGCCGGTATCGAACAGCAGGTTGCCGCCTTGGTGGGTGATGTGGGCGGTCATGGCGGGAAAGGCGGCTTTACGCAGGCTGCCGCCCCGTTCGACCATACATTCGGGATGGGTGCAGTAGCCGGTGTGGTAGAAACGGATGTCCATAGCTTCAGCCTTTCAAGGAACGGGCGTATTGCCGCAGTCCGTCGGCAACGCTGATTTGGGGTTCGTAGCCGAGCAGCGAACGGGCGCGGCTGATGTCTAGGGTTTGGTCGAAGGAAATCGTGCCTATGCTGTAACGGGTAACGAGGGGTTCGCGAAAGGAACGGGTCAGCCGCGCCTGTGTTTCCAGTATGCGGGCAACGCTGTCGATCAGGCGGTAGGAAACGGGTTTCAGACGACATCCGAGATGCAGGGTGTCGATGATTTGCCGGTAGAGTGTGGCGATGGTCTGCGGCTCGCCGTTGGTGATGTTGAACGGCATGGCGCGGGGCACATCGGCTTTGGCAGCCAGCATCAGGGCGTGAACGACATTGCCGACATAGGTAACGTCGACTAATGCGCCGCCTGCTTCTCGTCCGCTGCGTCGAATCAGCGGCAGAAAACCTTTTTCGGAGATTTTGAGCAGGCGCGGCAGGACGGCGGTGTCGTATTCACCGAAAATGCCACGCGGACGGATGATGACACTAGAGATGTCGGTAGCGGCGGCGACTTCTTGTTCGGCAAGGAATTTGGTGTAGGCGTAGTCGTTGACGAAGTGGCGGCTGACGAAGGTTTCGGGGACTTTATGCTGGTCGAGGTAATCGAAATAGATGCTGGGCGTGGAAACGTGTATCAGCTTGCCGATATGGTGCTGCCGCATCGCCGCTAAGACGTTTTGCGTGGCGGTCACGTTGGCGCGGTAAAAATCTTCGTAACGCCCCCACGGCGAAGACAGGGCGGCGCAATGGAACACGATATCGGCTTCGGAAAACGCCTTTAGGGTCTGATTGCGGTCAGACAAATCGAAGGCGTGAAATTCCGTCCCCAGCATTTTGCCGATTTCGGCATTGCGCCCACAGGCGGCTACTTGCCAGCCTTGGGCAAGCAGCGTCTGCACAAGGTTGCGCCCCAGTCCGCCGGTAGCGCCGGTGACGATGGCCTTTTTCATGGTTTTTCCCAAATCAGCGCACCCAAGCCTACGCCTGCGGATGTGCCGAACAGCAGAACTTTATCGCCCGAGCGGACGGGGAAGTCGGTCATCAGGTGGTGCAGCGCGGAGGGGATGGAAGCGGAGATTTGGTTGCCGTGGGTGTTGAAAATATCGACGATTTTGGCAGGGTCGAGTTTCAGACGACTGATGATGTGTTGCAAAGCGCCGCGGCTTGCTTGATGCGGAACGATCCAGTCTATGTCTGCCAACGTCAAATCTGCCTGCGCCAAAGTTTCATCCAAAAAGCCGGGTATGGCTTCGGCGGCAAGCTTGTAGAGCTTTTTGCCGTTCATGTGGAAATAGGCTTGGGAGACATAGCTTTCGGGATGTTTGGATGGATGGTTTTCATAGCCGCCCGCAGGAATGGTGCAAAATTCGTAGCCTTCGGGATGTACCTCGAATTTGCTTGCCAACACGCCGCCGCGTTCAGACGACCTGATGACTGCCGCCGCCGCGCCGTCGCCGAAAATGGTCGAACTGTGAAAATCGTTCCAGTCCAAGCCGACAGAGGCGACATCGCAGCTGATCAATAAAATGGTGGGATATTTGTATAACAGCGAATCCGCCAAATCCAAGCTGCGTAAGAACGACAAACAGGTCATGTTAACGTCGAATGCGGCAATCGGGCGGGCGGGATTCAGCAGGCGCAAGGTATGCGCGGCGTTGAAAGGAATGCATTGACGGTCGATACCCGAAGCGTTGATAACGCAGTCCACATCGTCAATCGTAATGCCTGCCGCCGCCATTGCGCTTTGCGCGGCTTGAAGCTGCATGGCATCAGCAGATTCGCCTTCTGCCAGAAAGTAGCGTTGCGCCAAGCCGCTGAGTTTTTCAGTGCGGCCTTCTTTGATGCCGAGCAGGGCGTCGATTTCGGTGGAAGGGACCAACCGTGAAGGCAGTCCTTTGCCTGTGCCGATGATATTGAGACGGAGGAATGGGTTCGGATGAGTCGTTTGCATAATATATCCGCTAGTGAGTAATACTTCAGCATAGTATTAATATTTTGTCATTGTCAACGTTTATATCCGCGGCCAACTCAAAAAAAGGTCGTCTGAAAACCTGCAAACGGCTTTTCAGACGACGTTGCCAATATCTTTGTATAGTGGATTAAATTTAAGTCAGGACAAGGCGACGAAGCCGCAGACAGTACGGATAGTACGGAACCGATTCACTTGGTGCTTCAGCACCTTAGAGAATCGTTCTCTTTGAGCTAAGACGAGGCAACGCCGTACTGGTTTAATGTTAATCCACTATAAAACTGCCGTTCAGCCCATCAGCCAAACCACCAAATGCACCATGCTCGGCCCGATGATGACCATAAACAGCCCCGCCAAAATCATGGTCAGGCTCGCCATCACGCCTTCGGTTTCGTGGCGTTGTCCGGCGCGGGAAGTGCCGAAGCCGTGGGCGGCGTTGCCCAGTGCGACACCGTTGGCAGTATGGAAACGGATGCGTGTAAACGCTAAAAACAAATCGCCGAATATCATGCCGACGAAGCCGGTGATGATGGTGAACAGTGATACCAGCGACGCCGAGCCGTGGATTTCACTTGCCAACACGACGGCAAACGGCGTTGAAATCGAGCGTGCCATCAGGCTGTTGGTGACTTCGCTGTCGAAGTGGAACATATTGCCCATCAAAAATGCGCTGGCAACGCCGACAAACATGCCGACTAAAATCGCTATCGACAGGATGGGAAGCTGGCGGCGGATGACTTCGCGGTTTTCATAAATCGGAATAGCGAAGGCGACCGTTACCGGCGTAAGCAGGAAAACGATGCCTTGCGTGTATTTGTGGTAAGTGTCGTAGGAAATGCCTAAAAGCAGCATCAGGACGATGGTGCTGACCGAGACGGTTACGACAGGCGAGAAAATCATCAGCGGTTTTTTACGGTAGATTTTTTTCGCTACGAAATAGGCGAAGCAGGTCCAGATAAAGCAGGCAAGCGCGGCGTAATCCATTTTGATTCCCTATCAGGCGTGCAGTTTTTTATACAGGCGGCGTTTCCAGCGGTAGCAGAAATTTAGTGTCAACGCCGTGCTGATCATCACCAGCGCAGTGCCGACCGCAATCGTCAGCACCAGCCGCCAACCTTCGGAAAGAAGCAAATCACGGTATTGCAATACGGATACCATAATCGGGATGAAGAAAAACACCAGTTCGCCCAATACCCATTTCGCGCCGCGCTCGACCATGCCGGTTTTAATCACGCCGCTGCCCAGCAGAGCCAGCATTAAAAACAGCCCCAATACGCCCGAAGAAACAGGCAGATGGGCAAAGCGCACCATCAAATCCGACACCAGCCACACCAAGCCGACCACGGCAAGCTGCAAGGTCGTCTGAAAAAATCGCGTCAGCGTATCCATAAGATTCATCAATCCGTAATTCAAAACGAAGGCTTGATTATAAGGACGCGGTTTACGCATAATATGAATTATCTGTACCAAAATCATGCCCAAGAGGAATAATGGATTTCAAAAGCCTGCACTGTTTCGCCGAACTCGTGCGCCTGCAAAGTTTCTCCGCCGCCGCATCCGCGCTCAACCTGACCCAACCCACCGTCAGCAAAACCATACAGGCATTGGAAGAAGAGCTGGGCGTGCCGCTGCTGGTTAAAGAAAACGGCCGCAAAAAACGCCAAGTCGCCACCACGCCCATCGGCGAAGAAGTGTACCGCCACGCGCTGAACCTCTTGCACGAACGCGACCTGCTGCTCGCCCGCATCGACGGCTACCGCCACATCAAAAGCGGCACGCTGCGGCTGGGTTTGGCACTGCTCGGCAGCGACCTCCTCAGCAACGCCCTGTTCCGCTTCCGCCGCCAATGGCCCGGCATCGAACTGACCTTCCTCGAACAAGGTTCGCTCGCCATCGAACAATCCTTGCGCAACAACGAACTCGACGCCGGACAACTGCTCGCCCCCGTCCACGAAGACTTCGACAGCATCACCCTATGCGACTACCCGCTCGTCGTCCTTATGCCGCGCGCCCAAGCCCGCCACGCCGCCCTCAGCCTCAAAAGCCTGCAACACGAACCGTTTATCCTCTTCGGCTCAGGATTTTCCCTCAACGAAACCATCCAAACCGCCTGCCGCAGCCAAGGCTTCACCCCCAACGTCGTCTGCCGCACCGGACAATGGGACCTGCTCGCCGACATGGTGGCGCACCATATGGGCATCGCCCTTCTGCCCGAATACTATGCCCGCAAAATCAACCCTGACACTTTCGCCGCCGTCCCGCTGACCGAACCCGAAATCCGCTGGCAACTGACGATGGCATGGAAAAAACACCAGCGTCCCACCCCCGCGCTCAGGGCTTGGCTGGACATCGTCAGGGAAGAGTTCAGGAAATAGAAAAAGGTCGTCTGAAAACTTGAACTGGCCCCCAAATCTTGGACACTCATAAAAGCCTATTCAGGCGCTCTGTGCAAGCTGGGTTCTGTATGCGACAGGACTCAGCTTTTTCAATTTCAAACTGCAACGCTCCCGGTTGTAGTAATCCATATAGTCATCTATCTGCTTCATCAATTCGTCTACCGTCAATTCACCTGCGTTATAGAAACACTCCGTCTTCAACACCGCAAAGAAGCTCTCCATCGGCGCATTGTCCCAACAGTTCGCCTTTCGCGACATGCTTTGAACCATGGAATGCTCCGCAAGCAATTCCCTATACCCCGCCGTACGGTACAGCACACCTTGGTCCGAATGAAGCATCGTTCCTTTATCAGTCAGACAGGGGGCGGCTTTTTCGAGCATTTCCTTCACCATTTCGCTGTTGGCATTGCGGCTCATGGCGTAGGCGACGATTTCCCGGTTGAACAAGTCCAAGATTGGCGAGAGGTACAGTTTGCCGTCTTTTCCTTTGAGTTCGGTAACGTCGGTCAGCCATTTTTCGTTGGGCTTTCGGGCTTTGAACCGGCGTTTGAGGAGGTGTTCCGATATCTCGCCCATGGCGGGATGGCGGTAGGCTTTTTTCGCCCGTATGAGGGCTTTCAGCCCCATCTGCTTCATCAACCGCGCCACTTTTTTGCGGTTCCAATCTAATGCTGCGGCAATGCGCCTTTGTCCGTAGCGTCCTTTATGCCGCCGGTAGGTTTCGACGAGGAGGGCTTTGTCGGCTGCGTCGGGATCGGGTCGGTCTTGGTGATGGTAGTAAAAGCTGCTTTTGGGCAGGTTTGCAATGTGTAGCAGGTATTTGAGCGGGTGTTGCGCCCTCAGTGTTTGGACGGTTTGGCTTTGTCCTTTTCGGTCTGTTTTTGGCTGAGGGCTTTTAACTCCTTTAGGTAGGCGACCTCTGCGCGCATATAGCACAGTTCTTCAATAAGCTCTGCCTGTGTTTTTTCTTGGTCGGGTTTATCTGCGATGAAGGGGTTTTTGCGGTGTTGGGGCATGGTTTTGGATTGGGGATGTTCGAGTGCGCCGATACCGCCTTCTTGATAGGCGCGTATCCATCGTCTCAGGTGGGTTCGGGAAATGCCGTAGTGGTCTGCGGTACGTTGTTGGCTGCGTATATGCAGGTAGTGGAGTACGGCTTGGTATTTGAAGTGTAATGTATATTTGGTCATAAAAAAACTGCACCTTGTGAGTTGGAGGGGATGTCCAACTTTTGGGGTGCAGTTCAAACTTTCAGACGACCTTTTTATCAACTGTAAATCTCAGCCCCTTTCTTCACAAACTCGACCGCTTTTTCCTCCATGCCCTGCCGCTGGGCTTTTTGCTTGTCGGCGTAGTCGCGTACTTCCTGCGTGATTTTCATCGAGCAGAATTTGGGGCCGCACATTGAGCAGAAGTGGGCGATTTTTGCGCCTTCGGCAGGCAGGGTTTCGTCGTGGAAGCTCTCGGCGCGTTCGGGGTCGAGGCTTAAGCGGAATTGGTCGCGCCAGCGGAACTCGAAACGCGCCTTGCTCAGAGCGTTGTCGCGTAATTGTGCGCCCGGCCAGCCTTTGGCGAGGTCGGCGGCATGGGCGGCGAGTTTGTAGGTGATGATGCCGGTGCGCACGTCTTCTTTGTCGGGCAGGCCCAAATGCTCTTTCGGGGTAACGTAGCAGAGCATGGCTGTGCCGTACCAGCCGATATTGGTCGCGCCTATGCCAGAGGTGATGTGGTCGTAGCCGGGGGCGATGTCGGTAACAAGCGGGCCGAGTGTGTAGAAAGGCGCTTCAAAGCAGTGTTGCAGCTCTTCGGTCATGTTTTCTTTGACGCGTTGCAACGGCACATGGCCGGGGCCTTCGATCATGACTTGTACGTCGTGTTCCCACGCTTTGGCGGTCAATTCGCCCAAGGTGTGCAGTTCAGCGAACTGCGCTTCGTCGTTGGCATCGGCAATGCAGCCGGGGCGCAGGCCGTCGCCGAGGCTGAACGACACGTCGTAGGCTTTCATGATTTCGCAGATTTCGTCGAAATGCGTGTAGAGGAAGTTTTCCTGATGATGGGCGAGACACCATTTCGCCATGATGGAACCGCCGCGCGATACGATGCCGGTGAGGCGGTTGGCGGTCATCGGCACATAACGCAGCAACACGCCCGCGTGTATGGTGAAATAGTCCACGCCTTGTTCCGCCTGCTCGATTAAGGTGTCGCGGAACAAATCCCAAGTCAAATCTTCGGCAATGCCGCCGGTTTTTTCCAAAGCCTGATAGATGGGCACCGTGCCGATGGGAACGGGCGCGTTGCGGATAATCCATTCGCGCGTTTCGTGGATATGCGCGCCGGTAGACAAATCCATAATCGTGTCCGCGCCCCAACGCAGCGACCACACCATTTTTTCGACTTCTTCGGTCAGGCTGGAGGTGACGGCGGAGTTGCCCAAGTTGCCGTTGATTTTGACACGGAAGTTGCGGCCGATAATCATCGGTTCGAGTTCGGGATGGTTGATGTTGGTGGGGATAATCGCGCGTCCCGCAGCGATTTCTTGGCGCACAAATTCGGGGGTGATTTGGTCGGGATGGGTCGGGATGTTCGCGCCGAAACTTTGTCCTGCGTGTTGTTTCAAGAGCTTGGCGTATTCGGGCCGTCTGAAAAGCTCGTCCAGCTTCATGCGTTCGCGTATGGCGGCAAACTCCATTTCGGGCGTGATGATGCCGCGGCGCGCATAGTGAAGCTGGGTTACGTTGCTGCCGCTTTTCGCGCGGCGGGGGCGGGTGATTTGGTTGAAACGCAGATGGGCGGTTTGCGGGTCGTGCGCGCGTTCGATGCCGTATTCGCTGGAGAGCTTGGGCAGGATTTCGGTATCGCCGCGTTCGTCCAGCCATGCGGTGCGGATGTGCGGCAGACCTTGTTTCAAGTCGATGTGTGCCGCCGGATCGCCGTACACGCCGCTGGTGTCATAGACGGGAATCGGCGGATTGGCTTCCGTGCCTTGCGCCGTGTAGGTGTCGTCCTGACGGATTTCGCGCAAAGGCACGCGGATGTCGTCGCGGCTGCCTTGCAGATACACGCGTTCGGAGTTCGGATATTTGAAGCGGATGCCGATGTCTTCGCTCAAGTCGGCAAGCTCGCGCGCTTCGTTGCCGGAGGTTTTGGCGGGTTTCTTTGGTGTAGTCATAAAAAATGCTCCTGTTTTCTCGTTTGAAAAGAAGAAACAGGAGCGTTTTGCTTTTTCAGACGACCCCATATCAAAAAAGGTCGTCTGAAAGACAGAATCCGTGAAAACTCCCCACGCAGGTATTATCCCGATCGGGTGTAAAGGGTATTTCTCAGCCGCCTGAACATCAGGCAGCACCCCTGTTTCGTAAGAATAGGATTATAAACCACGATACGCATTTGTTGTAAATTATAGTGGATTAACTTTAAACCAGTACGGTGTTGCCTCGCCTTAGCTTAAAGAGAACGATTCTCTAAGGTGCTGAAGCACCAAGTGAATCGGTTCCGTACTATCTGTACTGTCTGCGGCTTCGTCGCCTTGTCCTGATTTTTGTTAATCCACTATAACTTCATTCCTTCATGCGTTTGAAAAGAAGGCGAGACGGCGGAAAGCAAACCCATATCCTGCCGCTCCGTCAAATTTTTCATAATTTTAGGTATCGGTTGACGGCTGATTTCTCTATAATCTTTTCCCGTTTTTTATACCTGTGTACGTCGTCTGAAAATGTCTGAACCCATCTCCGATCGCAAAATCAAATTCGCCTTAGTCGGTTGCGGCCGTATTTCCAACAATCATTTCGGCTCGTTTGAAGTGTTGCAAGAAGATTGCGAACTCGTTGCCGTATGCGACACCGACCCTGCCGCGCTTGAGGCGGCGGTCAAGCGCACCGGCGCGAAAGGTTATGCCCGCTATACGGAAATGCTGGCGGAAACCGATGCCGACGTAATCGTCATCACCACGCCGTCCGGCTTGCATCCTGAGCAGGCGGTTGAGGCGTTGGAAGCGGGTTTTCACGTCGTTACCGAAAAACCGATGGCGACTTGTTTTACGGACGGCGAGCGCATGGTTCAAACCGCCGATAAAGCAGGCAAACGTTTGTTTGTCGTGAAACAAAACCGCCTCAACGCCACGCTGCAACTGCTCAAACGCGCGGTCACGGAGCAACGCTTCGGCAAAATCTATATGGTGCATTTGAATGTTTTTTGGACGCGTCCGCAGTCGTATTACGACCAAGGAGGCGGTTGGCGCGGCACTTGGAAGCTGGACGGCGGCGCGTTCATGAACCAAGCCAGCCACTACGTCGATTTGATGGAATGGCTCATCGGCCCGGTGGCGGAAGTGCAGGCGATGATTGCGACCCACCGCAAAATTGAAGCCGAAGACACGGGCGTGATGAATCTCCGTTGGCGCGACGGCACGCTCGGTTCGATGGCGGTGACCATGTGCACCTATCCGAAAAACCTCGAAGGCTCGATTACCATTTTGGGCGAAACCGGCACGGTACGCATCGGCGGCATGGCGGTGAACGAAATTCAGGAATGGAATTTTGCCAACGAGTGCGATTACGACGAACAAGTCAAAACCGCCAATTATGAAACCACGTCGGTGTACGGTTTCGGGCATCCGCTGTATTATCGGAATGTTGTCGATGTGTTGCGCGGCAAAGCCGAGCCTGTTGTCGACGGGCGCGAAGGCTTGAAATCGCTGGAGCTGATTAACGCCGCCTATCTTTCTGCACACAACCGTCAAACGGTTTCGCTGCCGCTGGTGTTGCAGACTTTGCGAACGTTTGACCATTCTGATTGTCCGAAAGGAAGCCCCTTCCATACTCAATCAAAGGAATCATCATGATACTGACCCGCGAACAAGCCCTCGAAATTTTCAAACGCCGCGTTTCCGTCCGCTACTACGACCCTGCGCGCAAAATCAGTGCCGAAGATTTTGCCGCCATTCTTGATTTCGGGCGGCTCTCGCCCAGCTCCGTAGGCTGCGAGCCGTGGCAGTTTGTGGTTGTGCAGAACGCGGCATTGCGCGAAAAAATCAAACCCTTCGCTTGGGGGATGCAGGCTTCCATTTCGGATGCCAGTCATGTCGTTTTCCTGTTGGCACGAAAACACGCCCGCTACGACAGCCCCGCTTTTGAAGAGCTGATGGACAGACGCGGTATGACCGCCGAAGAGAGGGCGGGCGCATTTGAACGCTACCGCCGTTTCCAAACCCACGATATGCCCATCGCCGACGACGAACGCGCCTTGTTTGACTGGGCAAGCAAGCAAACCTACATCGCGCTGGGCAATATGCTCACCGGCGCGGCGATGCTCGGCATCGATTCTTGCGCTATCGAAGGCATGGAGTATGCCGCAGTAGAAAAAATCCTTGCCGAAGCCGGATTGCTCGACCCTGAAAATTACGGCTTGTCCGTCGCCGCAACCTTCGGCTACCGTGTGCGCGACATTAACCCGAAACCGCGCCGCGATGCGTCGGAAACGGTGATTTGGGCAGAGTAGGGCGCGTAGCCGGATTTCAATGAAATAGGTCGTCTGAAAGTGTTGTTTGACTTCGGTGAAGTGACACTTTCAGACGACTTTTTATTTGGCGGGATGATTTGAAGAACGGCGTTTATCCGTTGATGTCTTCCAGCGTCCTGCCTTTGGTTTCTTCGCCCAATATCAACACGACGGCGACAATCAGCAGCATGACCAGCGCGAACATCATGAAAATATTGCTGAACCCGCTGCTGCCGCCAATCATCGCGGCAACCGCCATCGGAGCGAGGATGCCGCCGATGCGTCCGATTGCGCCCGCCCAGCCGGAGGCGAAGGCACGGAAGCGGAGGGGGTAGAGTTCGGGCGTGTAGGTGTATAAAACGCCCCATGCGCCGAGGTTGAAGAACGACATCAGGCTGCCCCATGCCATGACTTCGGCGGCGCTGCTGCTTTGCCCGAAAAACCACGCGCAGACGGCGCAGGCGGCGAGAAAGCCCGCCAATGTCGCTTTGCGCCCGATTTTTTCCACCAATGCCGCCGCCGCGATGTAGCCGGGCAGTTGCGCCACTATCATCACCAGTACATATTCAAAGGTTTTAACCACCGTATTGCCTTGTTCGACCAAGAGTTTCGGCAGCCAAGTAAAAATGCCGTAATAGGAAAAGACGATGCCGAACCAAACCAGCCACAGCATCAGCGTGCGCCGTGCGAAAGGCTGTTGCCATAATTGTATGAAACGGATGCGCTGTTTTTCCTGTTGTGGCGGTGCGATGGCGGTTGCGGCGGGCGTCATCCCCGTTTCCTCTTCCAAGCGGCTGACCAGCCGGTGCGCTTCGTCCGTTTTGCCTTGCGAGAGCAGGTAGGGTATGGATTCGGGGATGAATTTCAACACTATCGGGATATACAAAATCGGCAACGCGCCGATTAAAAACGCGCTGTGCCAGCCGGTTTGCGGAATGAAGAAATACGACACCAAAGCGGCGGCAAGCCAGCCCAAGCCCCAAAAACTTTCCAGCAACACGATGAAGCGACCGCGTACTTTCGGTGGCGCATATTCGCTGACCAAGGACACCGCGACGGGGAGCTGTCCGCCCAATCCTACGCCGACGAAGAAGCGGAAAAATAAAAGCGCGGACAGGTTGGGTGCAAACGCGCATAAACCCGTTGCCACGCTGTACACCGCCATCGTCCCGGCAAAAACGGTTTTCCTGCCGAAGCGGTCGGCAAACCAGCCGCTGATGACTGCGCCCAGTGCCATGCCGACAAAAGAGATGCTGACGATCCAGCCCAATTGCGCCGGCGCAAGCGACCAGTCTTTGCCCAGCTCGGGCAGGATAAACGACACCAACCCCGTATCCATCGCGTCAAACAGCCAGCCGATACCGACCAGTACCAAAAGCCTGTAATGAAACTTGCTCGGCGGTAAGTTTTGCAGGCGGGTAAGAATATCCATCGTATTTTCCTTTGCTTTTTTGTTTTGATGTTGTGGTTTAAAGTAGAGCCACTCCTATTTAAGGCTTGCTGCTTGTGTTCATCAGTCAGATGCAGCTTGCCTGATAACGAAAAGGTCGTCTGAAAACCCGAAATCCGTTTTCAGACGACCTGTCTTTATTTTTTCCAATAAGCCGGTGTCAGCAGAATCAACACGGTAAAAATTTCCAAGCGTCCCAGCAGCATGACGGCCGAACACAGCCATTTTTGCACATCGCTCAATACCGCATAGCTGCCTGCCGGCCCTACTTCGCCCAAGCCCGGTCCTGCATTGGTAATGCACGCGATGACGGCGGTGAAGGCGGAGATAAATTCCATCCCGCTTGCCATCAGCAAAAAGCTGAACACAATCGTCGTCATGAAATAAATCGAAATAAACGCCATCACTGTCAACGCCATACGGTCGGGAATCATGCGTCCGTTTACCTTTACCGTGCGCACTGCTCTCGGGTGCAGCAGAATCATCATCTCGCGCAGACTGAATTTGAACAAAACCAACGCCCGCACGTTTTTAATGCCGCCGCCCATAGAGCCGGAGCTTGCCAACAGGTTGGACAGGAAAAACATCCACAGCGACACGATCAGCGGCCATTGCGCAAAATCCGTGTTGGAAAAACCGCTTGCCAGTCCGATGGAGACAAAGTTGAAGCTCACAAAACGCAGCGAATCTCCAAAGGTTGCATAAAAATCCTTCTGCCACAGATACACCGCCGACATCAAAATACTCACCGCCAGCAGCGACAGCAGTACGCGGCATTCCTCGTCCCGCCAATAAGATTTGAGCGAGCGTCGTGTCAGCGCCGTGAAATGCGTAGCGAAATTCACACCGCCCCAGAGCGTGAAAAACATAATCGCCCATTCGACGGACAGTGAATCAAAATAGGCGATGCTGGCATCGTGTGTCGAGAAACCGCCCAGCGACACCGCCGACATCGCGTGGCAAAGCGCGTCAAACCAGCTCATCCCCGCAAAATGCAGCGTCAGAAAAGCCGCCGTCGTCGTCATCGTATAGAAAAACCAAAGCTTTTTTGCCACCTGCGAAATGCGCGGTGCCATCTTGCTTTCTTTGTCCATCCCCGGAATTTCAGCCTTGAAGAGCTGCGTTCCGCCCACGCCCAGCATCGGCAGAATCGCTACCGCCAGCACGATGATACCCATGCCGCCCAGCCAGTTGAGCATATGCCGCCAAAAATTTATTGACGGAGCCAGCGTGTCCAAACTCGTCATGACCGTCGCGCCCGTCGTCGTCAGTCCGGACATCGCCTCAAAAAACGCATCGGTAAAACTGATGCCCGGGATGTGAATATAAATCGGCATTGCCGCCACCAGCGCAAACGCCAGCCACAACATCAAAACCAACGTAAACCCGTCGCGCGGACGCAGCTCGCGGCGGAAATGGAAGGTCATCAGCCAAACCGCGCAAGAGGTCAGCGTCGTTGCCAAAGCCGTGTAGGCAAACGCCGGAAACGCGTTGTCCAGAAAAAAATACGACATCAACGTCGGTACTGCGAGCACCATGGAAAACAGCAGCCCCAGTCTGGACAAAACGTGGACAATAGGGAGGAACTTATACATATCAATCTTAAATAGGGGTCGTCTGAACGGCGTAATGGGTTTGAAGTTGCCGTCCATATCCGCCTGTGAAATTTCATACTCAAGCCGTCAAAAGCGGCTGAGAAACTTTCAGACGACCTGTTTCACAGACCATCCTTAGCAGGCAGGAACAAAAATTCGGTCCGTAATTTTATCAAATTAGGCAAATGGCGTTATTGATATTTTACAGTCGGAAAAAGCAGGGGGTCGTCTGAAAAGGGCAGCTTCAATCGACACAAACGGACGAAGTAGGGATAAAATGCCGATTGCTTTTTGCGCCGTTGAACTTTTCAGACGACCCCTTTTCATATAGTGGATTAACAAAAATCAGGACAAGGCGACGAAGCCGCAGACAGTACAGATAGTACGGAACCGATTCACTTGGTGCTTCAGCACCTTAGAGAATCGTTCTCTTTGAGCTAAGGCGAGGCAACGCCGTACTGGTTTAAATTTAATCCACTATACTATCCCGCCAGCCACAGCGATACCGTATAAATCACCAGTCCGACCAGACCGCCGACAAGCGTGCCGTTGATGCGGATATATTGCAAATCCTTGCCCACGCTCAATTCCAGTTTTTCCACCATCAGGCGGCTGTCCCAGCCTTTGACTTTGTCCGCGACGAACAAAGCGGCCTTATCTTTATAACGCATCACAAAATCCCGAACCAAAAGCGAAATCCGCACATCCGCCCGCCGCATAAATTGCGGGTAGGCTTGGGCTTGCGAACGCATATGATCCAGCAGCTTTTCCAGTTGCGCTTGGCACAAAGAGTCTTGTTTTTCCACATCTTCGCGCGCCCAGTCCAAAATGCCGCGCCATAAGGTCATGATTTGACGTTGCAGGGCAGGCGATTGCGCGAATTGTTTTTTGAATTTGTCCAGGCGGCGGTGCCACAGGCGCGATGTGGTCAGGCGTTCAGTCAGTTCGTCGTATTGCACCAAGAATTGTCGGCGCAGCGCGTTGTCCTGCTTGTCCGCGGTTGCCAAATAGCCGTCTATCCATGCCAACGCTTTTTCTGCCGCCCAATCATCGACTTTCTCCACCAAGGTCGATTTCACCGCCGCTTTAAGCCTGTCCCAAGTTCCGGGATTGCCGCCTTCGATTTTTGCCGCCCATTCGCGCAGATTCTGCTCCAACATTTCGTGGGTTTCCGGCGTTTTCAGCCAACGCCGAATCTGACGGAGCAGGCTTTCAAACGCTTTTTCGTGCATCCCTTGCGCTTTCAACAGCCGCAAACCGTCGGCAAGCGTGTTGCCGATTTGTTCTCCGCTGTAACGTTCTTCTAACAGCATCGCCGTAAAACGCGCCGTCTGTTCCGGTTTGGCGATAGCAAGCAGGGTGGGAATCTGCTTGAAAAGCCACGGCAGCCAATGCGATTTTACGTCTTCGCCGTCCAGCCATTTCAATAATTTATCGCTGGGCTGCGCTTGGTAAATGCGCATGGCGATGGGTTTGCCCTGCAAAAAATTATGTTCGATAAACCGTCCCAATTCATCGCCGATACGCGCCTGATTGCGCGGCAAAATCGCGGTATGGGGAATCGGCAGTCCGAGAGGTCGTCTGAAAAGCGCGGTTACGGCAAACCAGTCCGCCAGCGCACCTACCATCGCCGCTTCGGCAAACGCTTTGACAAATCCCAACCAAGGATATTGGCGCACATAAACAGCGGAGGCTGCAAACAGCCCGCACGCAAGAAGCAGCAAGCCCGTCGCCCAACGCCTGCTTTTTGCCAACTTTTTGCGCGCTTCATTTAAGCGGACTTGTTCCGAAAGGGTGTGCATTCCTTGTCCTTTTTTGAAAATCGGGATTTTTGAGTGGGTGTGTTTGATCAATCGGATTATACGCCGTATTGCCTAATTTTTAATCATTGTATATTTTTGTCGTAAATAGAATAAGTTAGATAACTTTTCCACAGACTGCACACACAAAGGCAAACACTCTATGTGACTAAACCGACAAACTGCCCATTTTTTAAGCACTATATTTTTTTGTTTGATTATCAAAAGGTAATAGAACTTATTCACAGGCTGTTCACATCGTTCGGCAAAGAAATTGTGTATAGCGGGGAAGATGGTTAATCAAAGGGTAGGGCGTGCGGACGGATGGTGTGTATGCTTCAAATATCATCAGGTTCGTGGTTTGTAACATTCCCTTGCCGGACCGTATTCAGACGACCTTTACTTTACCGTGTACCATTACTACAATCACTATTTTAATCCAATAAAACCAGCCCCAAGGAGCGCATTATGACCGCCTCGCAATTAATCAGCAGCCTGACCCAAACCGTCGGCGAAAAATACATCATCACCGATCCCGCGAAAACTGAACAATACCGCCAAGGCTACCGTTTCGGCGAGGGCAAGGCGTTGGCTGTGGTGCGCCCCGGAACCATTCTGGAAATGTGGAAAATTTTGCAGGCTTGCGTTGAGGCAGACGTGATTGTGATTACGCAGGCGGCGAATACCGGTTTGACAGGCGGCTCGACTCCCGACGGCAACGATTACGATCGCGACATCGTGATTGTGAACACCATGCGGATGAACATCATCCAAACCATCAACAACAACGAACAAGTCGTTTGCCTGCCCGGTTCGACCCTGAACCAGCTCGAATTGCTGCTGAAACCTTTGGGGCGCGAACCGCATTCGGTTATCGGTTCTTCATGTATCGGCGCGTCCGTTTTGGGCGGCGTGTGTAACAACTCCGGCGGCGCATTGGTGCAGCGCGGCCCAGCCTACACGGAAATGGCGCTGTTCGCCCAAATCAACGAAGAGGGCAAACTGGAGCTGGTCAACCATTTGGGCATAGATTTGGGCGACACGCCCGAAGAAATCCTGACCAATCTTCAAGGTCATCATTATCAGAGAAAAGACATCACGCAAGACGCAGGCAAAGGACACGACCATGCCTATTGTGACCATGTCCGCCAAGTGGACGAGCCGACCGCCGCGCGTTTCAATGCCGACCCGGCGCGCCATTACGAAGCGTCCGGTTGCGCAGGCAAACTGATGGTTTTCGCCGTCCGCTTGGACACCTTCCCGCAAGAGAAGCAAACTGTCGTGTTCTACATCGGCACCAACGACATCAACGAGCTGACCGACATCCGCCGCGCCGCCTTGGGCGAATTTGAAAGTCTGCCCGTTTCTGGCGAATACATCCATCGCGACGCTTTCGATATTGCCGACGTGTACGGCAAAGACACGTTCTACGTCATCAAGAAATTCGGTACACACCAACTGCCGAAATTATTTGATTTCAAAGCTAAAGTTGACCGATTCGGCAAAAAAGTCAGCTTCCTGCCCAAACATTTTTCCGACAAGGTCATGCAGTTCGTCAGCAAATATCTGCCTGATCACCTGCCCAAATCCATGCGCGATTACCGCGACAAATACGAACACCATCTGATTCTGAAAATGGGTGGAAAAGGCGTCGATGAAGCGCGCGCGTTCCTGAAAGAGTATTTTGCACACCACGGCGGCGCGTTTTTCGAATGCAACGCCGAAGAAACCCAAGCCGCCATGCTGCACCGTTTTGCCGTCGCCTCAGCCGCCATCCGCTACCGCGCCGTGCATGACGACGAAGTGGAAGACTTGGTCGCGCTGGACATCGCCCTGCGCCGCGACGACCGCGACTGGTTTGAAAAACTGCCGTCGGAAATCGACAATAAAATCATCCACAAGCTCTACTACGGACATTTCATGTGCCACGTTTTCCATCAGGATTACATCATCAAAAAAGGCAACGACTGCATGGCATTGGAACACGAAATGCTGCATCTCTTAGACCAACGTGGCGCGCAGTATCCTGCCGAACACAACGTCGGCCATTTATACGAAGCGAAACCCGCGCTCAAACAGTTCTACCGCAAACTAGACCCGACCAACAGCTTCAATCCGGGCATAGGCAAAACCAGCAAGAAGAAAAACTGGGCTGAATGATAAGGTAGGGATTGTATAAGTGAATGAAGAAAGGTCGTCTGAAAACCGAATCGAGTTTTCAGACGACCGTTTATCTTATAATGATTCAACTTTTTAATATATTTTGATAGAATAATGACGTTAACTTTTTAAGGTATAAAAGAAAGGTGTTTTATGAAGCTTTACAAGATTTTTAAAAATCCTATGAACCAGTACGAGGCAGTCAAACAAGGCTGGTCTTGGCCTGCATTTCTCTTTGGGGCTATTTGGGCTTGTGTGAAAAAAATGTGGGGTTTGGGGATTGGAATTTTTGTCACTTTTGTTGTGTTAGCTGTATTAGCTGGTCAGAATGAGATGTTTGGTGCCATCATCAACCTTCTTAGTCTCGGCGTTGGTATTGTACTTGGCATGCAAGGTAATACTCTGCGTGAAAAAAATCTGGTTAAACGCGGTTATGTAGAAGTACCTCAAGTTATTAATGCCGCTAACCCTGAAGCTGCAATTGCCCAATATATTGCTGAATATGGTCATAAATAAGGTTTTTTGAGATATAAGGTCGTCTGAAAACAAACCTAGCGTATTCTATTCAAACGCTTAAGCTGTTTTCAGACGACCTTTTTAAAATTATAGTGGATTAACTTTAAACCAGTACGGCGTTGCCTCGCCTTGCCGTACTATCTGTACTGTCTGCGGCTTCGTCGCCTTGTCCTGATTTAAATTTAATCCACTATAAGTACCCAATATATAAAATGCATCGACCAAAAAAATAAAAGCATCGACAAATCGGTGCTTTTTAAATTTGGCGCGGCGGACGGGGCTCGAACCCGCGCCCCCCGGCGTGACAGGCCGGTACTCTAACCAACTGAGCTACCACCGCGCATCATTGTTTTGCAACAATGAAAGGAAACTTGGTGGGTGATGACGGAGTCGAACCGCCGACATTCTGCTTGTAAGGCA
>NZ_POXG01000004.1 GCF_003044565.1 Neisseria sicca
TGTCGTTACCGTCGGCAACGGCACGGACGAGACCCGTCAGGTACAAGGTGTGGCGGCAGGTGTGGTATCGGCGGATTCTACCGATGCGATCAACGGCAGCCAGTTGTATTACACCAACCAGGCGATTAACCAAAGTGTGACCAACATCGGCAATTACGTGGTGAACATGGGCGACCAAATCAACCAACGTATCGACAATGTTGAAAGCGACTCTAAAGCCGGTACCGCAGCAGCAATGGCGGTGGCCGGTCTGCCGCAAGCCTACCTGCCTGGTAAGAGCATGATGGCGGTTGCAGGCGGCGTTTACCGCGGTGAAAGCGGTTATGCAGTCGGCTTCTCCAGCATCTCCGACGGCGGCAACTGGGTCATCAAAGGTACGGCTACCGGCAACTCACGCGGCCACTACGGCGCGACCGCAGGTGTCGGCTACCAATGGTAATCCTGATCTAAAGCCTGTTTGAAGGCAAAGCAAAGGTCGTCTGAAAACCCGAAACAGGGTTTTCAGACGACCTTTTTCTATATCTGATTGAATGGGACGGGGTTTGCTTTCCGAACATGTTCGGTTTCACAAACACTCGCTTAACACAAAATGCTAAGGTTTGTTTTCAGACGACCTTGCAACCATGTCTGACTATTTTTTGTGGCAAAATTCAGCCATGTTCCACATGGTCAGTCCGCGTATTTATAGTGAATTAAATTTAAATCAGGACAAGGCGACGAAGCCGCAGACAGTACAGATAGTACGGCAAGGCGAGGCAACGCCGTACTGGTTTAAAGTTAATTCACTATAAACTGAAGAAATTTCAAGCTGGCTGACCAAACAGATTACAAGGAGAAACTGACATGAGCCGTATTTTATCCTCGCTGCGTTATCCGCTGATTCAAGCGCCGATGGCGTTTGCACATGATACAGAGCTGCCTTTGGCTGTCGGTAAAACCGGTGCTTTGGGTTCGTTGGCGGGGGCGATGTACGACGCGGCGGGTTTGGAAAAAGCGTTGGCACGGATGAAGCAGGAGGGCGGAGGCCGTCCGTACAACCTCAATTTTTTTGCCCACCGCACGCCGTCTGCCGACCGCGCGCAACAGAACGCATGGTTTGCCGTGTTGCGTCCGTATTTCGAGGCTTACGGGCTGACGGAAAACGACATTCCCAGCGGCGGCGGACGGCAGCCGTTTGATGCCGATGCGTTGGCATGTGTGGAGCGTTACCGCCCGCCTGTGGTCAGCTTCCACTTCGGCTTACCCGCGCCCGAATACTTGCAGCGCGTCAAAGCGACGGGCGCGGAAGTGTGGAGCAGCGTGACGACGGTCGAAGAAGCCGTCTGGCTGGAACAAAACGGCGCGGATGTCGTGATTGCCCAAGCGTGGGAAGCGGGCGGTCATCGGGGATGGTTTTTAAACCGCCATCCCGACAGCCAAAGCGGCTTGTTCGCCCTGTTGCCCGCCATCCGTAACGCCGTGCGCCTGCCCGTTATAGCCGCAGGCGGCGTTTCCGATGCCGCTGCCGTCCGCGCCGCGCTGGAATTGGGCGCATCCGCAGTGCAGGTCGGAACCGCCTTCCTGCTCGCAGACGAAGCCCTGACCAAACCCGCCCACCGCGCCGCCATCCAAACCGCCCGTCCCGAAGATACCGTAGTGACCAACTTGTTCAGCGGCGGCGCGGCGCGCGGGCTTTACAACCGTTTCATACGCGAAGCCGGTCCGATGAATGACGCGGCACTCCCGTTTCCCTTGGCAGGCGCAGCCGTCGGCGCCTTGAAAGCCGCCGCCGAAAAACAAGGCTGCTATGACTTTTCCCCATTTTGGGCAGGACAAAACGCAGGACTGTGCCGCCCCGGCAGCGCGGCGGAAATTGTCGAACGGCTGTGTGGCGGCATCGAGCGTTAGGACGGTTTGAATACGGGCAAGGCGGACATGGCAAACAAGGTCGTCTGAAAATGTGAACTAGGTTTCCAGACGACCTTGTTTTAACTTGCAACCTGCCCCCTCTCCCGTCTGGCGGGAGAGGGCTGGGGAGAGGGTGGTTCTGCGGATTGCACGAATTTGATTTTACCTAAACCTCAGAAGCCACCCCCATCCTAACCTTCCCCCGCCAGACGGGGGAAGGGACAGTTTGCTGTTGCTGCAACGAGTAGCGTGGGCTTTGCTCGCGAAATGGAAGCCAAAATGAATACCCATTCGGCTGTTGTCTGATTTTGATTATTGGATGATAGATTCGTGGGCAAAGCCCATGCTACCTGATTTATCCCAAGCCTGTTTTGATTGAGTAAAGGTCGTCTGAAAAAATCGGGAACGAGTTTCTCCCAAACTCAAATCTCAAAGTTTTCAGACGACCTTGTTTTAACTTGCAACCTGCCCCCTCTCCCGTCTGGCGGGAGAGGGCTGGGGAGAGGGTGGTTCTGCGGATTGCACGAATTTGATTTTACCTAAACCTCAGAAGCCACCCCCCCCCATCCTATCCCTTCCCCCGCTAGACGGGGGAAGGGATAGGTTGCTGTTGCTGCAATGAGTAGCGTGGGCTTTGCCCGCGAGATAAATGCCGAAATGGATGCCCATTCGGCTGTTGTCTGATTTGGATTTTTAGATAGCAGATTTCGTGGGCAAAGCCCACGCTACTTGGGTTATCCCAAGCCTGTATTGATTGAATAAACGAGGTCGTCTGAAAAATCGGGAGCGAGTTTCTCCAAAACTCAAATCTCAAAGTTTTCAGACGACCTCGTTTTTATCTGCAACCTGCTCCCTCTCCCGTCCGGCGGGAGAGGGCTGGGGAGAGGGTGGTTCTGCGGATTGCACGAATTTGATTTTACCTAAACCTCAGAAGCCACCCCCATCTTAACCTTCCCCCGCCAGACGGGGGAAGGGACAGGTTGCTGTTGCTGCAACGGGTAGCGTGGGCTTTGCCCACGAAATGAATATAAAGATAACTGCTCGATTTGGATTGTCAGACAACAGGTTCACGGGCAAAGCCCACGCTACGGGCTGGGTTTATTTCGAGCTTGTAGAGTTAAATGAAAGGTCGTCTGAAAACTTGTTGTTTTAAGTTTTCAGACGACCTTTTTGGTTAGTACGAAGCTAGGAGAAAGGCGGTTTACTGCTCTATTTCTCATCGCCTTTTTCCGGACGCACCCAGCCTTCGATCACGGTTTGGCGGGCGCGGGCGAGGGCGAGTTTGTTGTCTTCGACATTGCGGGTAATCGCGCTCCCTGCGCCTGTGGTTACTTTGTTGCCGAGGGTGACGGGGGCGACTAGGACGCAGTTGGAGCCGATGCGGACTTCGTCGCCGATGACGGTTTTGTATTTGTTCACGCCGTCGTAGTTGGCAATGATTGTGCCTGCGCCGAAGTTGGTTTTGCTGCCGACTTCGGCATCGCCGATGTAGGTGAGGTGGTTGGCTTTGGTGCCTTTGCCGATGGCGGCGTTTTTGATTTCAACGAAGTTGCCGACGTGTACGTCGTCTGAAAGGCGGGCTTGCGGACGCAGGCGGGCGTAGGGGCCGATTTGGTTGTTTTGTCCGACTTCGCAGTCTTCGAGGTGGGAGAAAGGGGCGATTTTGCTGTTTGCGCCGATTTTGGCGTTTTTGATGACGCAGTTTGCGCCGATTTCGACGTTGTCGCCGATTTCGATGTCGCCTTCGAGGACGACGTTGACGTCAATCACGACGTCTTGTCCGTGTTTCAGACGACCTCTTAAGTCGAAGCGGGCGGGGTCGCGCAGGGTGACGCCTGCTTTGAGCAATTCTTGCGCCTGTTCGGTTTGGAAGATACGTTCGAGTTCGGCGAGCTGGAGTTTGTTGTTCACGCCGGCGGCGAGGTGGGAGGCGCGCACTTGGACGGGATGGACTTTGATGCCGTCGGCAACGGCTTTGGCGATGAGGTCGGTCAGGTAGTATTCGCCTTGGGCGTTGTTGCTGGAGAGGCTGTTCAACCAGTTTTCGAGTTTGGCGTTGGGCAGGACGAGGATGCCTGTGTTGATTTCGCGGACGGCTTTTTGGGCGGCGTCGGCGTCTTTTTCTTCGACGATGGCGGTTACGCTGCCTTGGCTGTCGCGGATGATGCGACCCAAGCCTGTCGGGTCGGCGGGAACGTCGGTCAACAGGCCGACTTCGCTGCCGGCGGCTTCGAGCAGGGTTTCGAGGGTGGCGGTGTCAATCAGGGGAACGTCGCCGTACAGCACCAGCGTGCGACCTTCGGCGGCGAGGTGGGGCAGGGCAGTTTTGACGGCGTGGCCGGTGCCGAGTTGTTCGGTTTGTTCAACCCAAAAGACGTCGCGTTTGACGGTGTCCAAGACTTGGTCTTTGCCGTGTCCGATGACGACGCAGATGTTTTGGGGATGGAGCGCGGCGGCGGTGTCGATAACGCGCTCGACCATGGGCTTGCCGCCGACGCGGTGCAGCACTTTGGGCATTTTGGAATACATGCGCGTGCCTTTGCCGGCGGCGAGGATGACGATGTTGAGGGGTGTGGCGGACATGATGGGCTTTCTCGAATGCAATGTTGATGAAGGGGGTATTTAGGGGTCGTCTGAACGGGGTTTTGGGGTTTCAGACGACCTTTTTATTTGGGTTTGGCGTGTGGACGTTTGGAGGTTATGGTTTATTGGGTTTGGGGGTGAACCGGTAAGAGTCGGCATGGCTGCCGCGTTCCAAGCGGTCGAGTGTGGTCGGTTTCAGGGGCGTGCGTGCGGATGTGTCGGCAGGACGGCTGTCGAAGTCGTAGCGGTCTGTGGTGCAGCCGCTCAGGATGGCGGCGGTAACGAAAATCAGGGCGAGGGAACGCATGGTTTTCTCCTTGTGAAGGACGGCAGATATGGGACGAACGGGATGGCGGTTATGTTTGAGGTCGTCTGAAACGGAAAAGACGGTTTCAGACGACCTCTACGGGCGGATTATTCCTCAGTTTGCGTTTCGGGCGCGGCTTGTCCGGCGCCTTGGGGTTTGTTCCATGTCGTGCCGCGTACGTTTTCTTGGTCGCCGTGCAGCGGTTTGAGGGTGCGGCGTTCGGGGCGGTATTGGTTGTAACGCATATCGCGGGAGTAGGTGCCGTCTTCGTAATAGATGCGCGTGCCTTTTTCGTATTTGGGGCGCAGGGAGGTGTGGCCGGATTCGTTTTGGTAGGTTTCCCAAGTACAGCCGGTCAGGGCGGCTGCAGCGGCGAGGATGAGGGCGGTGTATCGCATGATGGTTGTCCTTGTGGTCGGGCGGCTTGGTGCCGTTGTTCAAACCCGATATTGTAAAGGTTTCAGACGAGTGCCGACAGTTTTTCGGCACATTCGGCGAGCGCCTGCATATCTTTTGCAACGGCGTCGGTAAAGGGCAGGGGATGGGCTTTGCTGCCGAACCATACGGTTTTCATGCCCAGCTCTTTGGCTTGGTGCAGGTTGTCCGCGCTGTCGTCGATCATGATGCACTGTTCGGGCGCAGCGTCGAGCAGGCGGCAGACGGTCAGGTAGGCTTGCGGGTCGGGCTTGTAGCGCAGCCCGAAGTCGTCCGTGCCGAAGAGTGCGTCAAAACGGTTTTCCAAACCCAATGCCCCGATGATGGCGTGGACGTAGAACGAAGGGCCGTTGGAAAAAACGGCTTTGCGTCCTTTCAGACGACCTAAAACGCTTTCGGTTCCCTCCATGCCCTCCAATTTTGCCAAGATTTGCGCGATGGGATGGCTTTCGCGCAGAAACTCGCGTATGTCGATTTCGGGATGGTGGATTTGCAGGCCGGCAAGCGTCGCGCCGTACCGGTGCCAATAGTCCTGACGCAGGTCGGATGCCGCTTCTTCGGAAAGCTTAAGGCGTTGCGCCATGTAGTCGGTCATGGCGCGGTTGATGATATAGAAAATGCCGGCATCGGCGTTGTGCAGCGTGTTGTCGAGGTCAAAGAGCCAAACGGGAGAAAGGTTCATGTCGTGTGTTGGTGCGGATTTTGTTATGATGTTTCTTATTTTACCCGTACAAAGGTTAGAGAATGAAACTGAAATTATCCGCCCTCGCCCTCTTGCTGGCTTCGGCAAACTTATCCGCCCAAACCGAAGTGCGCCTTGCCGTACACAAATCCTTCAGCCTGCCCCAATCCGCCATCGCGCAGTTTGAAAAAGCCAACGACGCCAAAGTCTCCGTCATCAAAGCGGGCAGCGGCAACGAAATGCTCAACAAGCTGATTCTCAGCAAGGCAAACCCGATTGCCGACGCGGTGTACGGTTTGGACAACGCCAATATCGGCAAAGCGCGCGAAGCAGGCATACTGGCGGCGACGCAGCCCAAATCCTCGCCCGTTTCGGCGGGGATGCCCGTTATCGCGGCAGTCAATTACGGCTACGTTACCATCAACTACGACAAAAAATGGTTTGAACAGAAAAAACTGCCGTTGCCCAAAACCTTGCAGGACTTGACCCGCCCCGAATATAAAAACCTGCTGGTTACACCGTCGCCCGCCACGTCCTCGCCCGGACTTGCCTTCCTGATGGCAAACATCGGCGGCATGGGCGAAGAGGGCGCGTTCAAATGGTGGGCGCAGATGCGTCAAAACGGCGTGAAAGTCGCCAAAGGCTGGAGTGAAGCCTATTACACCGACTTCACCCAAAACGGCGGTGCCTACCCGCTCGTCGTCAGCTACGCCGCCAGCCCCGCCGCCGAAGTTCACTACTCCAAAGGCAAATACAGCGTGCCGCCGACCGGCAACCTCTTCCTCAAAGGCGGCGTGTTCCGCCAAGTCGAAGGCGCGGCAGTCTTGAAAGGCGCGAAACAACCCGAGCTGGCGGCGAAACTCGTACAGTGGCTGCAAAGCGGCGAAGTGCAAAAAGCCCTGCCGACCGAAATGTGGGTCTATCCCGCCGTGAAAAACACGCCGCTGCCCAAAGTCTTCGAGTTCGCCCAAGCCCCGAAACACACCGACTCGCCCAGCCGCAACGACATCGACACCAAACAGAAACAATGGGTCAGCCGTTGGACGAAGACCGTGTTAAGGTAAGCGGAAAGGTCGTCTGAAAACCGCTGCCTCATCCCGTCGGCTGGATATAGTCAAATGACTTTATTTTCGATACGCAACTTACCGGTTGTCGTCATTCCCGCCCCCGCCTGCGCGAGGACAGGCTAAGGCGGGAATGACGGAATTTGATGATATGCCGTATTTAAAGTTAAGGATGTTGGCGATAAAAAGGGTCGTCTGAAAACCTATAGTAGATTAAATTTAAATCAGGACAAGGCGACGAAGCCGCAGACAGTACAGATAGTACGGCAAGGCGAGGCAACGCCGTACTGGTTTAAAGTTAATCCACTATAAAAGCGGTTTCAAACTTATCGAAACCATGTTTCAGACGACCCCTTACCGTTTCGTTATGAATGAAGGAAACCCATGAAGAAGCTCCTGCTCTACGCCTTCACGCTGACCGCACTTGGCGGCTGTTTCTACACCGAAACCCCTTACGGGCGCACTGCCGTCCTCGACCTGCCCGTCCATTCCCAAACCACCATCAACAAAACCGTTACCGTCAACGCCCCGCCGGGAACGACCGTCATTTATCAAGACAGCGAGTCGGTCCACCGCTACGGCTATCCCTACCCGCCTTACCCGCGCCCGTATCCCGCGCGTCGGGTTTACCGGTATTGAGCAAGCGTAGTTTGGATTGGAAATCCAACAATCAAAAGGTCGTCTGAAACCGTGTTTGGTTTTAGACGACCTTTTGATATGAAGTTGGCAAACTAAAGCATCCAAAGACAGGTGTACCTTTTGACTGTCAAGGATTTCCAAATTTTGATAAAGATACAAAATGCGACACGAAGATTAATGCCAAAGAATTCAGTATGATACTCTTTTTTCAAAATCATACAATTTTAGATTCATAAAATCACCTCTTAACAGAAATTTATTCCCATCTACAATCTATCGAAACAATAGTGATAGGCATCCCTATAATTTGGATATCAAACTTCAAACTTGGTTCTACTTTAGTCGAAGCATTATGAATTCTGAAACTAAATTGCCAACCCCCATCAAGATACAACTCCAATGTATTTTTACTATCTGGTTTATATTCTAAACTTACAATTCGTGTCGGAAGTGTTGATATTGGCAATTCAATGCTTCTCTTTTTCTTATTCCCCTGCTGATTTAAAGTGCCTCTTAAATTATAACTTTGAATTTGAGTTGTTCGTTTGCTATCAATTCCAATAACTTTGTAAAAATCAAATTCTCCAAGCAAATACTCAACCATAAGTCTTGGTATATCTTTTCCAAACAAACTGTTTTGTCGTTCTAGTTCACCTTTAAAAGCGTTCAACAGTGGGATATATACATCATTTTCTTTGTTAGGTAAATCGCTCCACTTAGAGCCCTTTTGTTTCTCAATATCAAGATATTCAAATACAGGTTTAATATCTTTCCAATATTGTTTGGAACAATTCACCCCATACCATTTGTTTCCAAAATCCAAGTTCTTTGACAGCCTACTATGTTTAACAGCAAAATGATTATGCTTAACACTTAAACCAATTTCCCATTCAATACCTCGTCTGATAATCAAAACATCTCTTACGTCGCCTTCCTTGCCTTTATCGTCCGATTGAATTTTTAGTTCAAGCTCATCATCACCATCATCTAAAATCAAAGGCTCAAGGTCAAATATAGTATTGACTCCTGCCAAGGCACTAACTTTATATATCGTTTTTTCAGATTCAGTTAAAGTATTCCACGCTCTTTTTGCTGCAAAGTAACTACTATTTTCTTCAATTTTCGCCGGTCTTTTTTCAGATATTTTTTCAAATAATGTAATTAAATAAGAGTATTCATATGTTCTTCCTTGATTATTACTTTTATTGCTCATGACTAACCTCCAATTAATCATCTGTTCCGGTTTTTAATATATTACTATTTACACTTGAATTATCTAAAGCGGATATAATCGCTTTAGCCATTTCATATGCAAGATTTACCGGTACAGCATTGCCAATCATTTTATAGGCATCATTTAAATTCGTATAGTAAAATTTGAAATCATCAGGAAACCCCTGAACTCTGGCACACTCTCGCACTGTTAATCGTCTGTAAAGTATTTCTTTTCCCGGCTCAAATATATTCTTATTTTTTTCTATTTTAGGCATCACCGGTGCCTGAGGATGTAGCTGACATTGCCTTCCTGAAGCTTGAACTGTAAATGCCTGCTCATCCCATTGTCTAACTCTATTTCTACTCATAAAAATAGGTGAATATTCACCAATAAAATATTCATGATTCAAGACTTTGCAATTATCTCCATTAGTTTTATTTTTTTCTAATGCCGGCATTGCAGAATCTTTCAAATCAAAAATTGTATCTTTAAAAGTTAATTTAGTTTCATAGGGTTTTGGAGGTTCAAATTTAACTCTCATATCCTTCCTAAAACCTACATAAAAAACTCTTTTTCTATCTTGTGGAACACCATAGTCACTTGCATTTAACAAATGAATAAAAACATCATATCCAGCTTCCTCAAATTGAGAAACTATATTCTCAACCGCATCATTATGTCGTCTTGCCATCATTCCCTTAACATTCTCAGCAAGGAAAAACTTAGGGCTTTTATCCTTTAAAATGCGTATATATTGATAAAATAATTGTCCTCTCGGATCATTAATACCTTTTAAAGAACCTGCTTCACTCCATGATTGACACGGTGGTCCTCCTATAATTCCATCACAGTCCGGAAACATGTCTGAAGGAATATTAGAAATATCTCCTTTTATAAGTTTTGTTTTATGATTTTTTTCATATGTTTCCCAAATCGTTTTATCATATTCATTTGCTGCGACTACATTAAATCCGGCTTTTTCAAAACCTAAATCTAATCCACCAGCTCCCGAAAACAAGCTAATTAAATTCATCTTATATTTCCTCCAAAGAATCATTAACACATTCTACAATCTCTGAAATATCACATTCCAATACATTGCATATTCTTAGTAGAACATCAGTAGTAACGTTTTTACCATTTTTTATTTTATAAAATGTACTTTTACTTACCTTTGCTTTTTCCATGAGTTCTGTATTTTTCATTTCTATATCTATCAATTTCTTAAACAATTTTTTATAGCTGAATTTTGACATTACTATTCTCCGGTATTTTTACCAATTCCATATGCCTTCTATATATATCATAAAAATATAACTTCTTATAGTATTTTATTCTTTTTTCTCGAACTTAAAGTCAGCACCATCAGTTCTGTTGTTGATTTGTGTAAGCCCTTTTGTGGCTTGTTGTGTTCCCGTCTAAATTAGACGACCTCTCATCAATCACGGCACTTTGTCCGTCCCGACTTCTTTACGGTGTCTTCCCGCCGTTTTTTCCCGTAAAATAATGCCTTTAACTCACGATACTTGTTTTCAGACGACCCGTCCCCACCGTAGAGGTCGTCTGAAATCCACTCTATCTCAATCAAAACAATACAATGATTCAAAAAATATTCTCATGGTTCGAATCCCGAATCGACCCCTATCCCGAAGCCGCCCCGAAAACGCCTGAAAAAGGGCTGTGGCGGTTTGTCTGGAGCAATATCGAAGGCTTGCGCAAATGGATTGCCGTTTTGGCGGTGTTTACCGCCGGTATCGGCATTATGGAAGCCCTGCTGTTTCAATTTATGGGCAAAGTCGTGGACTGGCTCGGCAAATACACGCCCGCCACCCTGTTTGCCGAAAAAGGCTGGGCATTGACGGCAATGGCGGGGATGATGGTGTTTTTCGCCCTTTGGACCTTCCTCGCATCCAACGTGCGCCTGCAAACCCTGCAAGGCGTGTTCCCCATGCGCCTGCGCTGGAATTTCCACCGCCTGATGCTGGGGCAGAGCCTCGGTTTCTATCAGGACGAATTTGCCGGCCGCGTGTCCGCCAAAGTCATGCAAACCGCGCTGGCGATGCGCGACGTGGTGATGACGGTTGCCGACATGGTTGTGTATGTGCTGGTGTATTTCATCACCTCCGGCGTGATTTTGGTTTCGTTCGACAGCTGGCTGCTGCTGCCCTTTATCGGCTGGATTATCGGCTTCGCCTTGGTGATGCGCTTCCTGATTCCCAAGCTCGGCAAAACCGCCGCGCGGCAGGCGGATGCGCGTTCGCTGATGACCGGCCGCATTACCGACGCCTATTCCAACATCACCACCGTCAAACTCTTCTCCCACGGCGCGCGCGAAGCGGCCTACGCCAAGCAGTCGATGGAAGAATTTATGGTTACGGTACACGCCCAAATGCGTTTGGCGACGCTCCTGTACACTTGCAGCTTCATCGTCAACAGCTCGCTGACCGCCGGCACGACCGCGTTGGGCATCTGGCTTTGGTATCACGGACAAGTCGGCGTCGGCGCAGTTGCCACCGCCACCGCCATGGCGTTGCGCGTCAACGGCCTGTCGCAACACATCATGTGGGAATCCGCCCGATTGTTTGAAAACATCGGCACCGTCAACGACGGCATGGCAACCCTGTCCAAACCGCACACCATCCTCGACAAGCCCAAAGCCCTGCCGTTGAAAGTATCACAAGGCGAAATCAAGTTCGAACACGTCGATTTCTCCTACGAAGCCGGCAAACCGCTGCTCAACGGCTTCAACCTCACCATCCGCCCGGGCGAAAAAGTCGGCTTGATCGGACGCAGCGGCGCGGGCAAATCCACCATCGTCAACCTGCTTTTGCGCTTCTACGAACCGCAAAGCGGCACGATTTCGATTGACGGGCAAAACGTCGACAGCGTAACCCAAGAAAGTCTGCGCGCCCAAATCGGTTTGGTGACGCAAGACACCTCGCTGCTGCACCGTTCCGTGCGCGACAACATCGTTTACGGCCGTCCCGATGCGACTGATGCCGAAATGATTTCCGCCGCCGAACGCGCCGAAGCCGCCGATTTTATCCCCAACCTTTCCGACGCCAAAGGGCGGCGCGGCTATGATGCCCACGTCGGCGAACGCGGCGTGAAACTCTCCGGCGGACAACGCCAACGCATCGCCATCGCCCGCGTCATGCTCAAAGACGCGCCCATCCTGCTGCTTGACGAAGCCACCAGCGCGCTCGACTCCGAAGTCGAAGCCGCCATCCAAGAAAGCCTCGACAAAATGATGGACGGCAAAACCGTCATCGCCATCGCCCACCGCCTCTCCACCATCGCCGCGATGGACAGGCTCATCGTCTTGGACAAAGGCCGCATCATCGAAGAAGGCAGTCACACCGAGTTGCTCGAGAAACAAGGCCTCTACGCCAAACTCTGGGCGCACCAAAGCGGCGGTTTCTTGAGCGAACACGTCGATTGGGAACATAATTGAGAGCATTAAGGAAAAGGCAAAAGGTCGTCTGAAAATCCGTTTTTGAGTTTCAGACGACCCCAGTTCAAAATCATCTCGTCAGGGCGCAAGATTGCGCCCTTCTTTTTTGGTTATAAATTACGAATCTGACCGAAGGATGGAAAGGTCGTCTGAAACCGAAAATCAGGTTTCAGACGACCTTTTTTGATTTCGGCATAACGATGCGCTAAACTTCCCGCTTGTGCCGCCTGACAGGGCGGATGGCAGATTGCCCTTGTTTTCCTGATTTCGCCTGTTTCCATGAGCAAGCGGGAAACAGATTTCTGCCGCTTTACCGCAGCCGAGCCGATAAAAACACGACGCAGCGCATACCGCGACAGGTTTCGCGCCGTTCGGCTGAATATATGTTCCAAACCAAAAATTTATCTATAAAGGTCGTCTGAAAATGAAACCATTGCTGATTCAAACACTGCGCACTACGCTGACTGCGTCTGTCGTGCTCATGCTCGCTGCCTGTCCGAGCCATACCTCCGACAAATCGGGTGCCAAGCCGCATACCCATACCGCGAATACCGCCAAGCCCAAAGCCGTGGTCGCGCTTGCGCTTGGTGGCGGCGCATCCAAAGGCTTTGCCCATATCGGCATTATCAAGGTATTGAAAGAAAACAATATTCCTGTCAAAGTTGTGACCGGCACATCCGCAGGCTCCATCGTCGGCAGCCTGTACGCTTCAGGCATGTCGCCCGACCGCCTCGAACTCGAAGCCGAAATTTTGGGCAAAACCGACTTGGTTGACCTGACCCTCTCCAGCAGCGGCTTCATCAAAGGCGAAAAACTGCAAAACTACATCAACTACAAAGTCGGCAACCGCCCCATCCAACAATTTCCGATCAAATTCGCCGCCGTCGCCACCGATTTTGAAAGCGGCAAAGCCGTCGCCTTCAATAGGGGCAACGTCGGACAGGCAGTCCGCGCGTCCGCTTCCATTCCCAACGTGTTCCAGCCCACCGTGATTGGCGGCCGCCGATATGTGGATGGTGGTCTGTCGCAACCCGTTCCCGTCAGCGCGGCTAAAAAACAAGGTGCCAATTTCATTATCGCCGTCGATATTTCCGCCCGTCCGGTGAAAAACGTCAACAAAAGCTTTTTCTCTTATCTCGACCAAACGTTCAACGTCATGAGCATTCCGTTGCTCCAACATGAATTGGGTCAGGCAAACGTCGTAATCAAACCGCAAGTGTTGGATATGGGTTCTATCGGCGGTTTCGACCAAAAACAACGCGCCATCCAACTGGGTGAGGAAGCCGCCCGCGCCGCCCTGCCAGAAATCAAGCGCAAACTCGCCGCCTATCAATATTAACCAACAGCCTATCGCAGCAAAAAGGTCGTCTGAAAACAGCTTTTCCGTTTTCAGACGACCTCTAATATAGTGGATTAACAAAAATCAGGACAAGGCGACGAAGCCGCAGACAGTACAGATAGTACGGAACCGATTCACTTGGTGCTTCAGCACCTTAGAGAATCGTTCTCTTTGAGCTAAGGCGAGGCAACGCCGTACTGGTTTAAAGTTAATCCACTATACATAGCGGGACAGCATCAAAGGATGTTTTATGAACAACAAACTCATCGCCTTGATATTAATCGGCGTTTCGCTGAACGCAGCGGCAGACAGCGCGGAAGACAATTTGATGAACGCCCGTTCCGCCTACCGCGCCGTACTGAAACAGCAAACCGGCAACGACAGCAAAATCATTTCCCTGCAAAGCGACCTTGAAGACGCGCAATACCGCCTGCAAAAAGCCCAAACCGACATCGTCCGCTTGCAGGGCGAGCTTCAGGCGGCAATGAATGTGAAAAGCCAGCAGGCGGAAACCTTGAGGCAGGCTGGGCAGCAGCTCGATGCCGCGTGGGGTGCCGTGTACGGACCGGGCGGAACCAAAGCAGGGCGGTAAACGGTTTGCCGCTTCGATGGACACGTTGTCCATTCTTTCCATTCAAACAAAAGGTCGTCTGAAATCGGTTTCCCGTTTTCAGACGACCTTTTTCAATACCTATCGTTTAAGCGTTCAGCAAACTTTCATCCAGCGTCAGCTCTTCATTTTTGTTCACCGCTACTTTGCGCGTCAGGACGTTTTGCGCGATTTCCTGCGCTTCGGCGAGCGAGTGCATCATGTAAGTGCCGCATTGGTATTCGTTCAATTCGGGGATTTTGCTTTGATCTTTGACATTGACCACATCCTGCATCGAAGCGAGCCATGCGTCGGCGACCTGCTGCTCGTCGGGCGTGCCGATAAGGCTCATGTAGAAACCGGTGCGGCAGCCCATCGGGGAAATGTCGATGATTTCGACGCCGTTGCCGTTCAAGTGGTCGCGCATAAAACCTGCGAACAAATGCTCCAGCGTGTGGATGCCTTTTTCGGACAGGATTTCTTTGTTGGGAACGCAAAAGCGCAGGTCGAATACGGTAATGGTGTCGCCTTTGGGCGTGGTCATGGTTTTCGCCACACGCACGGCGGGGGCGTGCATACGGGTGTGGTCGACTTTGAAGCTGTCTAACAGGGGCATTGGGTTATCCTTTTGGGTAAATGTTTTGGGAGTGAGATGGGCTTCTGAGTCCGATCACAATTCGATAATCTCAACCGCTTCGCCCGAAGCCGCGCTCAGTGCTTCGTTCAAAACGTCGTAGAAATCGCGGCTGTCGCGCGTTGCCAGCCATTTGCCGTTTTGCTCGGCGAAATGGTAGCCGCCGCTTTTTGCGGCAATCCATAATTCCTGATTGGGCGTGTGGCGGTTGACGATGATTTGCGTGCCGTCCGCCGCTTCGATGGTCAGGACGTTTCCGGCAAACTGGCAGTCGAAATCCCAGCCGTTTTCGTCAATTTGGTCTTCGATGTGTTCGAACAATTCTTCGCTCATGCGGATGAATTCGCTTTCGGTCATCATGGCTTTTTGTGTGTTTTTTGTTTAAGATACCGAATCTTGCCACATTCGCGCTTATGAAGGAAGTTTACCGATGAAATACGGCGTATTTTTTGCTGCGGCAACCGCCCTCCTGCTTTCAGCCTGCGGTTACAAAGGCGACCTCTACTTGCCCAAAGAAGGCGACAAGGCGCGTTTCGGCGTGATCCAAACCGGCTTAAAAGTCCATTCTTCCAAAGAGCCGACCAATCAAACCAACGACTAAGTCTTACCACCATGACCCTGCATTGCGAACAAGTCCCTTACCCCCGCCTTGCCGAAGAATTCGGCACACCGCTTTATGTGTACAGCCAATCCGCGCTGACCGAAGCATTTGAAAATTATCAAACCGCGTTTGCCGCGCTTTCCCCGCTCGTCTGCTACGCCGTCAAGGCAAATGGCAATCTGAGCATCATCAAACACTTCGCTTCGTTGGGCAGCGGTTTCGACATCGTCTCCGGCGGCGAATTGGCGCGCGTTTTGGCGGCGGGCGGCGACGCGGCGAAAACCATATTTTCAGGCGTGGGCAAAAGCGAGGCGGAAATTGAGTTCGCGCTGCATGCCGGCGTGAAATGCTTCAATATGGAAAGCATCCCCGAAATCGACCGCATTCAAAAGGTTGCCGAACGCTTGGGCAAAACCGCGTTCGTCTCCCTGCGTGTCAACCCCGATGTCGATGCCAAAACCCATCCTTACATCTCCACCGGTCTGAAAGCCAACAAATTCGGCATCGCCTACGCCGACGCGCTCGAAGCCTACCGCCACGCCGCCCGCCAAAGCCACCTCAAAATAATCGGCATCGACTGCCACATCGGTTCGCAACTGACCGACCTCAGCCCGCTCATCGAAGCCTGCGAACGCATTTTGATTTTGGTTGACGCACTTGCCGCCGAAGGCATCGTTTTGGAACATTTAGACTTAGGCGGCGGCGTCGGCATCGTTTATCAAGACGAAACCGTCCCCGATTTGGGCGCGTATGCCCAAGCGGTTCAAAAACTGATCGGCACACGTCGTCTGAAACTCATCCTCGAGCCCGGCCGCAGCTTGGTCGGCAACGCAGGCTCGCTGCTGACGCGCGTCGAGTTCGTCAAACACGGCGAAGAGAAAAACTTCGTCATGGTCGATGCCGCCATGAACGACCTCATGCGCCCCGCCCTCTATGACGCCTATCACCATATCGAAGCGGTAGAACCAAAAAACATCCCGTCGCTGACCGCCAACATCGTCGGCCCGATTTGCGAAACCGGCGACTTCCTCGGCAAAGACCGCACCCTTGCCTGCGAAGAAGGCGATTTGCTGGTCATCCGCAGCGCAGGCGCATACGGCGCCAGCATGGCAAGCAATTACAACACGCGCAACCGGGCGGCGGAAGTCTTGGTGGACGGCAACGAATACCGGCTTATCCGCCGACGCGAAACCTTAGAACAGCAAATGGCAAACGAAATGGCTTGTTTGTAAGGTTTGATCGTTTATAGCCCATAAACCACCAAGCGGGTTTATGGGCTAAAGATTAATTAAATCAAGGTATTTTAGTTTTAGGATATGACCCTCCATACGTTTTCAGACGACCCCTCACCATTCCCCGTACAAACTCAGGACAAACAAACATGACCTTAGACCAATGGCTGCGCCATTCGCAGTTGCCGAGACTTGAAGCCCGTATGTTGCTGCAACATGCAGGCGGGTATAGTCGTGTGCAGTTGGTCACGCAAGGTGCCGATCCGCTGCCGGAAGCAGTAGCCGCGCAACTGGATATCCTTCAGACACGTCGTCTGAAAGGCGAGCCGATGGCGTATATTTTGGGCGGACGCGAGTTTTACGGACGATGGTTTGAAGTCAGCCCCGACGTGTTGATTCCCCGTCCCGAAACCGAGCATTTGGTGGAGGCGGTGATCGAACATCTCCCGGCAAACGGGCAGGTTTGGGATTTGGGAACGGGCAGCGGGGCAGTTGCCGTGACGGTGGCGTTGGAAAGAACGGATGCGGCAGTGCGCGCTTCCGACATCAGCGGCGGAGCATTGGCGATTGCCCGTAAAAACGCGGAAACTTTGGGCGCAAGGGTCGAGTTTGCATTGGGTTCGTGGTTTGAGACGGATAAGACGTCGTCTGAAGACAAACACCGCTTTGATGTCATCGTTTCCAATCCGCCTTACATCGAAGCCGACGACGAACATTTGAGCCAAGGGGATTTGAGATTCGAGCCGCAAACGGCGTTGACAGATTTTGCCGACGGCTTGACCTGCATTCGAGAACTGGCGCAGCGTGCGCCGGCATTTTTGAAAGAGGGCGGATGGCTGCTGCTGGAGCATGGTTACAACCAAGGCGCAGCAGCGCGGCATATTTTGACGGCAAACGGGTTTGCCGAAGTCCGTACGCAACAAGATTTGGCAGGGCTGGACAGATTGACCTTAGGCATGTTCCGCCATGTTGAATAATGTTTTTAGTGGCTGAAAGTGAAACCGCCAATCTGCCACCTGCCGCATCAAGTCAGTTTATAGCGGTTTAATCATGCAGCGTCGCGGCATGCAAAGTATTTTCCAATAAAGTAGCAATCGTCATCGGACCAACTCCGCCGGGTACAGGGGTAATCATACCGGCACGTTCTTTTGCTACATCAAACTCCACATCGCCGCACAAACTGCCGTCTTCCAAACGGTTAATCCCGACATCAATCACCACCGCGCCGGGTTTAATCCACTCCCCTTTGACAAAATTGGGAATCCCGACGCCCACCACCACAATATCGGCAGCCCCGACTTCTTTGTCCAAGTTTTCCGTCGCGCTGTGGCAAATCGTTACCGTGGCGCGGGCAAGCAGCAGCTCCAATGCCTGCGGGCGTCCGACAATATTCGATGCCCCGACGACTACCGCTTTCTTACCTTTCGGATCGATACCGTAAGCCTCCAGCAGCGTCATTACACCCTTGGGCGTACAAGGGCGCATCAGCGGCATTTTTACCACCAAACGACCCACGTTATAAGGATGGAAACCGTCCACATCTTTGTCCGGATGGATACGTTCCAAAACAGCCTGACTGTCCAAGCCTTCAGGAAGCGGAAGCTGCACCAAAATACCGTCTACTTCCGCGTTCGCGTTCAATTCATCAATCAGTTTCAATAAATCTTCCTGAGAAGTTGACGCAGGCAGTTCATAAGACAAAGACCGGATGCCGCATTTTTGGCAGGCGGATTTCTTGTTGCGGACATATACCGCGCTGGCAGGATTGTCCCCGACCAATACTACCGCCAAACAAGGCGCACGCAATCCCGACTCAAGCCGTTTGGCTACCGCAGCGGACACCAGCTGCAAACGTTCCTGCGATATTTTCTTACCGTCAATCAATTGAGCTGTCATGAAAGTTCCATTCGGTTATGAATAAATAGCAAGGGCAATTATCGCATTTTTAAACCGATTTGGCAGTCGGATAACAGCAAAAACCGGAGCCATATTTTTGAACTGTATTACACCCGGTATGAAGTAGGTAAAAAATTAAATTTTAAATAAAAATAAACAGATAATTTAGGAAAAAGAAAAAATAGCTCAAATTGAATTGACAGGATTTCGGCGTATCTGTATATTTTCATTCTTCAGTCGGGGCGTAGCGCAGCCCGGTTAGCGCATCTGCTTTGGGAGCAGAGGGTCGTGAGTTCGAATCCCACCGCCCCGACCACCAAAATTCAGCACGAATCGGCATGAGCGCCCGTAGCTCAACCGGATAGAGCACCGACCTTCTAAGTCGGGGGTTACAGGTTCGATTCCTGTCGGGCGTGCCAAAAGTTAATGGTGGCTGTAGCTCAGTTGGTAGAGCCCTGGATTGTGATTCCAGTTGTCGTGGGTTCGAGCCCCATCAGCCACCCCAAATAAAAAATCCTGCATAGCAATATGCAGGATTTTTTATTGTCTATTACATTTCAAATAGCGATCGGACTTACGCATCATCCGTGAGAATTGAAGTATTTGGCTTGTGAATTGTCGTTGTATGCAGGATAAACTTTTAGGTAATCTCAAGGTCGTCTGAAAAGGCTCTTTGAAAGTTATCCCTAACAAAACGGAATTTTCATACGATTTCAAAAGGAAATCCATGCACATTACATTTCCTGAATGGTTTGATGATCTTGCTGAATTTGAAGCTGAAAATAAAGGTTGTCTATTGGATTTTCCATTGTGTATCAATGGGCAAGATTTTGTTTTTACCTTCTACGATTTGTGCCGCCTCAACCAAACCTGTGTCGATGAATCTGACTCAGTCGGTTTTTTGAAAAACGAAGCGGTCGTTGTGCAGCAAGCGGTAAATCGGGCAAACATCACCCGCTTTGTCCAAGCGTTTTTTCAGTTAGGGTGAAAAATGAAACCATGAAAAAGCACATCGACGACTTGCGCAATGTCCTGTATATCCATGACTTAACCGTCGTCTTAGAAGAAGATATCCCTGCCTTCCCCGCTACGTGGACGCTGGCTCATCCTTATTTCACGCTGCCGATGACCATATAATGTGAACGATATCAGCGTGATACTGCTGCACGAGAGTTTCGGTTGCTATCAGATGGAGCAGCCCGAAATATCACTGTATTTCACCAAAACCAACCGCCATTCGTGGCAGCGTGATTTGACCGTTTTTATTAAAACGCTGATGCAATACATTCACTCAACCAAAGCGAAACGCGACAAGGCTATTCGGAAGGACATTTGAACAAACAGTCTTCCGATAAACACGGTTTTCCAAACAGAAAGACGTCGTCTGAAAAACAGTAAAGGGTTTTCAGACGACGTCTTTGTTTTTACGCGGTTCTTAGAAGCGGTAGTTAACGCTTAGACGAACATCGCGGCCGATGCCCGGCAAGGTTTCGCCGCGTTGGCTGTGCGGATAGTAGAACTTGTTGAACACGTTGTTGACTGCGAAGTTGACGTTGAGCGTGTCTTTGCCCAGCGGTTTCCAGTTGGCGAATATGTCGTTCACGCCGTAGCCTTTGCGTTTGACTTCACCCTTGTCGCGAACCAATACCGAACCGGAGGCTTTTTGGAGGTAACGACCACGCCAGCCGATTTCCAAATTCGGATTTTGGAAGCGGTAGGAGAGGGAGGTTGTCCAAGTGCGGCCGGTCTGTACGGCAAATTCGGGGTTTGCGCTTAACAGGTTTTCAGGATGGGTGTCGTAGATGCGCGGTTTGCTGTGGCTTACGCCGACTTTAGCCAGCAGACCGCCTGTGCGGTAGGATGCGCCCAATTCATAGCCATGGTTTTTGATGTAGCCCGCATTGACGATTTCGCGTACGCCTGCAATCGGATTGCCTGCGGCATCATGGCGTTGCTGCGGACCTGCGACGGCATCTTTGATTTTTTGCCAGAAGTAGCTACCGTTGGCGGCAAAGCTGCCGTTGTTGTAGTTGAAGCCGATTTCGGTATTGCGGGCGCGTTCGGCTTTGGTGCCGTCTGCAATCGACGTGATGGCGTTTCTGCGTCCATGTTGGCGCATCGCATCGTAAAGACGCGGGCTGCGGGATGCGTAGTTGTGGCTGGCACTGAGATTCCAGTGTTCGTGCGGCTGCCAAATCACGCCGAAGCTCGGGTTGACTGTGCCGTCGGAAACGGATTTGCCGTCATGGGTTTTGATGTTGAAATGGTCGTAGCGTAAGCCGCCTGTAAGGGTAAAGTCGCCGATGTCGTGGATGGCTTCGGCGTAAATGCCAGCATCGCTTTTCTTCGGATTGCTCAAGGCAGGATTGAAGAATACCGGTGGTTTGATTTCTTGATGGCGGTAGTTGACGCCGTATTTGATTAATGTGTTTTCGCCAATGCGGCTGTCCAGATTGAAATTCGCGCCTTTGGTTTCGATAACGGTCGTACTCGGGCCGGGCAGATTGCCTGCGTAGCCGTTTTTGCTGTCATCGGCGGAATAGCGTTCGTTTTTCATGAGGTAGGCGTTGGCATCCAGTTTTTCAACAAAGCCCAAGTTGCGCGCCGTCCATTCCAAATTGGTGTTAGAGAGGCTGGTTTCGCGGTAGGCCGGGGCTTGGCGTGCCAAAGTCAGACGAGGATTATCGGTGGCGGTAAATTCTTCACGGACGGTGCGGATGCCTCGGTGTTGATCATTCATGTGGCTTAATACTAAGCGGTGGTCGCCGAAGTTTGCGCCGATTTTGGCAAGATAGCTGCGCTTGTCTAGCGCGCTGAATGGTACGGTTTTGCCGCCGTTGCTGTTTGTATAGCCTTTGCCGGGTTTGTAATCTTTTTCATCGTTGCGGCTGTAAGAGAACAAACCGTCGAAGTTGCCGGCTTTTCCGAACACACTTGCACCGTAGCTTACGCCGTCATTAGAGGCATAGCCGCTGTTGAGGCGTACACCCCAGTTTTTGTCCAAACCTTTGAGCAAGTCTTCGGCATCGACGGTTTTGGTAATAATCGCACCGTTGGTCGCGCCGATACCGGCAGATGCGGAGCCCGCGCCTTTCTGTACGGAGACGATTTTGACCAGCGCGGGGTCGATGATGAAACGACCTTGGTGATACAGCATTTGGCTGTCGGAATAGGCGTTGTCCACCTTAATATCCACTGAGTTCTGTCCCATGCCGCGCAGCGTCAGGAATTGGGACGAGCCGTTGCCGCCGCCGAAATCGATGGCAGGTTCGTCTTTCAATAATGCGCGCAAATCGGTTGCCGTGTTTTCGTCTTTTTGCTGAAGGGTAACAATGTTGGTTCTAATTTTGCTGCCTTGTCGGTCGCCTTTCACAGTAACAGTATCAAGGGTAACGCTTTCTTTCGCTTCGTTTTCCGCGTGGGCAAAACCGGCGGCGAGTGCCAATGAAAGCAGGCTGAAGCGGAACAGGGGTGAGGTCATGTAAATTTCCTTCGTTGGGGACAAGTTTCAGTTCTTTGGTTAAACTCATTATTAATAATGATTTCTATTTATTTTAAAGATGAGATGCTATTTTGTAAAGGCGTGTTTATGTTTGCGCTGATAGTGTCTGGTTTTTTCTTGATTGAACCATTTGAAGTTTGCCGACTATAAAAGGTCGTCTGAAAATATCTGTCTGCTTGGGCAGCATTGAACGTAGGGCGGGGATGGTGCGCAACCTGTTATGCCCGTTTTCAGACGACCTTAAGCGGAAAATTTTTGCTTCTTCCCTTGAATTTATCGGGCTGAACCCTAATTTGCCGCTGTGTTAAGGTAAGTTTGTTGACAAACTTGCCGCCTTCTTTTTCAAACCGCATCTGCCGGATGAAGGCAGATGATTGTTTTCAAACTATTTATCGGAGCATAAAACATGACCATCCGTCCTTTACACGACCGCGTCGTCGTCAAACGCTTGGAAGCTGAAGAGAAAACCGCATCAGGCATCGTCTTGCCGGGCGCAGCCGCTGAAAAACCCGACATGGGCGAAGTGATCGCCGTGGGTGCAGGCAAAATCGGTAAAGACGGCGAACGCCGTCCGCTGGATGTCAAAGTCGGCGACAAAGTCATTTTCGGCAAATACAGCGGTCAAACCGTTAAAGCCGACGGCGAAGAGCTGTTGGTTATGCGCGAAGAAGACATCTTCGGTATCGTTGAATAAACATTCCGTGTATTCAGAACAACAGGTCGTTTGAAAAGGCGTACAAGGTTTTCAGACGACCTCAGACAGAATTAAATGTATTAAACAATTTTGGAGAATCAAAACATGGCAGCAAAAGACGTACAGTTCGGTAACGAAGTCCGCCAAAAAATGGTCAGCGGCGTGAACACTCTGGCAAACGCCGTCCGCGTAACTTTGGGCCCTAAAGGCCGCAACGTAGTGGTTGACCGCGCATTCGGCGGCCCGCACATCACTAAAGACGGCGTTACCGTCGCTAAAGAAATCGAACTCAAAGACAAATTCGAAAACATGGGCGCGCAAATGGTGAAAGAAGTGGCGTCCAAAACCAACGACGTAGCGGGCGACGGTACCACTACCGCCACCGTACTGGCACAAGCCATCGTAGCCGAAGGCATGAAATACGTGACCGCCGGCATGAATCCGACCGACCTGAAACGCGGTATCGACAAAGCCGTTGCCGCTTTGGTTGAAGAGCTGAAAAACATCGCCAAACCTTGCGATACTTCCAAAGAAATCGCCCAAGTCGGCTCGATTTCTGCCAACTCCGACGAACAAGTTGGCGCGATTATTGCCGAAGCGATGGAAAAAGTCGGCAAAGAAGGCGTGATTACCGTTGAAGACGGCAAATCTTTGGAAAACGAATTGGATGTCGTCGAAGGTATGCAGTTCGACCGCGGCTACCTGTCCCCTTACTTCATCAACGACGCGGAAAAACAAATCGCTGCGCTGGACAATCCTTTTGTATTGTTGTTCGACAAAAAAATCAGCAACATCCGCGACCTGCTGCCTGTTTTGGAACAAGTGGCAAAAGCCAGCCGTCCGCTCTTGATTATCGCTGAAGACGTAGAAGGCGAAGCCTTGGCGACTTTGGTGGTGAACAACATCCGCGGCATCCTGAAAACCGTTGCCGTTAAAGCCCCGGGCTTCGGCGACCGCCGCAAAGCCATGTTGCAAGACATCGCCATCCTGACCGGCGGTACCGTGATTGCCGAAGAAGTCGGCCTGTCTTTGGAAAAAGCCACTCTGGAAGACTTGGGTCAAGCCAAACGCATCGAAATCGGTAAAGAAAACACCACTATCATCGACGGCTTCGGCGACGCAGCCGAAATCGAAGCGCGTGTTGCCGAAATCCGCCAACAAATCGAAACCGCAACCAGCGATTACGACAAAGAAAAACTGCAAGAGCGCGTTGCCAAACTGGCAGGCGGCGTGGCAGTAATCAAAGTCGGTGCTGCTACCGAAGTCGAAATGAAAGAGAAAAAAGACCGCGTGGAAGACGCGCTGCACGCTACCCGCGCAGCCGTTGAAGAAGGCGTGGTTGCAGGCGGCGGCGTAGCCCTGTTGCGCGCCCGTGCCGCTTTGGAAAACCTGCACACCGGCAATGCCGACCAAGACGCAGGCGTACAAATCGTCTTGCGCGCCGTTGAGTCTCCGCTGCGCCAAATCGTTGCCAACGCAGGCGGTGAGCCTAGCGTAGTCGTGAACAAAGTGCTGGAAGGTAAAGGTAACTACGGTTACAACGCAGGTTCCGGCGAATACGGCGACATGATCGAAATGGGCGTACTCGACCCCGCCAAAGTAACCCGTTCCGCGCTACAACACGCCGCGTCTATCGCCGGTCTGATGCTGACCACTGATTGCATGATTGCTGAAATCCCTGAAGAAAAACCGGCTATGCCTGACATGGGCGGCATGGGTGGTATGGGCGGCATGATGTAAGGTTGCCCAAACCTGAACGCAAACAAAAACCTGCACGGACAACCGTGCAGGTTTTTTCTTATTTGAAAGAAGGTCGTCTGAAAACGGGTAGGGCGGATTTTCAGACGACCCCTAGCTTATCTTGCCTGCTCCATAGCAGCCATTAATGCATTAAAATTTTGCATCAGCGTTGCTTTATCGAACCAGCCAGCCAGTGTAAACAGCTGTATAAAAATCCCTATAATCACAACCATACAGCAGAAATACAAAAGATAGCCTTTGAATACCGTCCAGACTTTGACCTGACCCATTTGCATCAAGCCGACAGCCTGCGCCCAAAACGCCCAAGTCTTCCAAAACATCAACAGCGGCGTAATCTGCGGGATATAAAACACAAGCAGCGCCGGAATCATCAAAGCTTCCGATGCCAAGATGAATCCCCATAAAGGCAGGCGCGGCGCGCCGTTTATACTTAAAACATAACGCATCACACGGCTCAAAATCAGCCACTTTATGACGGTAACCAACACGCCAAAGACGACAGCCGCAGTGCTGACGCCAAGCAAGGGAGACATGTCTGCCGCATTAATCATGCCCAACAACAGCAAAATTGCCAAAATGACAGGCAGCGTATAGAAATAATCAGCAGGATTCTTATAGCGCAGGCGCAGAATATCCCACATATCTTTTAAAAAAACATACAACATCAAACAGATATCTTCAGAAACAAAAAAGCGATTGTATCTTAAAACGACACATAGGTCGTCTGAAATCGACAATCCATCCCCGATGGAAAAATTGTGGATGCCAACGGTCGATATCCGGCGGATTTCGTTGAAAATCATCGAAATTTAATTTAAGTTAAAACAAAAGTTTATAAAATATCTCCGCACCATTTCAAAATAAACCTTGCATGAACCGGTTGTTTTTGGTTTAATGATCACTTCCCTGCAATGCAGATAAGGCCAGATAGCTCAGTTGGTAGAGCAACGGATTGAAAATCCGTGTGTCGGCGGTTCGATTCCGCCTCTGGCCACCATAAAAACCGCCTAAGGCGGTTATTTTTTTATCTCATGCCATCAAGCATCATCAAACCAATCCCTGTCGATAAGATATCACACAGTTTTCAGTTTCACTCTGTTATCTGATTCCCCCCTTTCCGCTAATCAAAACGTCTTTTATGTTTGAAATACAAAAACGAAGGTCGTCTGAAAACATATAGTGGATTAAATTTAAACCAGTACGGCGTTGCCTCGCCTTAGCTCAAAGAGAACGATTCTCTAAGGTGCTGAAGCACCAAGTGAATCGGTTCCGTACTATTTGTACTGTCTGCGGCTTCGTCGTCTTGTCCTGATTTTTGTTAATCCACTATAAAAGCCAGTTTTAAACTTCCCCCCAACTTCATTTTCAGACGACCTTTTTGTCTTAATCTTTGCGTGGCGCCCAATAGACATCTTCTTTTTTGACAATGCCTCGTCTGAGGATATCGGCGGCTAAGGCTGCGGTGTCGGGCGGATTTTGATAGAACGCCGCATCTTCCTTGCTCATCGCCGAGTAGATGCCTTTCCAATGGGTTTTGGCTGGAGGCAGGGGCAGGACTTCGTCTAGGTGCGGGAAGGTGTAGAAGGGGTTGCCGCTTTTTGTGCCTGTGCCCATAATGGCTTTTTCTAGCTCGACATAGGCTGCTTCGCGAACAGGATCAGCAGGTGTAGCCGAAAATTCCTTCATATAGGCATATAGGCTTTTGACTTACCATAAACTTTCCTTAAAGATAAAGCAGCAGTCCCTCCTCCTTCACCACCTTGACGTACAGCATTATGCATTAATTGTAAGGACTCTTTTAGGTTGCCGCGTATTGAATATATCACACCTAATCTGTTCATTGCGGTAGAAAACCCTTGCTTCGCAGCACAGCTCAATAACAGTTCTCGAACCTTTTTATTATTAAACTGTTTATCGTAAATTAAAGACAACTCATATTGCGCCAGCGGCACGCCCAAATCCACAGCCTTTTGCAAATAGGCAAGACCAAGTTGTGGGTTGCGGCGATAACCTGCATTGCCTTCGTACAGCGCGTCAAACAACCAGTAGTTCGCCATTGCCCAATTTTTATCTAAACCGTAGTGCAGCCATTTGCGGGCACGGTTGTGCAAGGGGTCGTACATAATGCCGGTCGAACCTTGAACATGGGTGTAGAGCAGGTAGAGATTGTTAATTGCCTGATAATGCCCCTTTGATGCCGCCGCTTCGTACAAGACAATCATGTCCTGAAATTCCTCTTTATTCATACGCCAGTCTTTGGCATCAAGCAGGGTAGCAGCGCGATACCAAAGATGGGATTCGGCATCGGGTGGGGACGGCGGCGTCCAAGTGGCGCAGGTATATTGGGTACGCTTGGAATCAAAGGCTTTGGGTGCTGGATGGGTTTGAGTGTAATCGCGGTCGGATTGGGACGGAGAGACCGAACCGCAAGAAGTCAGCAGGGGGATAAGTAGGGCGATGAAAGTGAGTTTGTTCATGGTATGTGTTTTATTATGGTTCAGGGAGGTCGTCTGAAAACGGATTTCGGATTTCAGACGACCTTTTTGCCTTTAGTCTTTGCGCGGCGACCAATAGACGTCTTCTTTTTTGACAATGCCGCGTTTGAGAATCTCGGCGGCTAAGGCTGCGGTGTCAGGCGGGTTTTGATAGAACGCTGCGTCTTCTTTACTCATTGCAGAGTAGATGCCTTTCCAATGGGTTTTGGCGGGTGGCAGGGGCAGGACTTCGTCTAGGCGCGGGAAAGTATAGAAGGGGTTGCCGCTTTTGGTGCCTGTGCCTGTAAGTGCTGTATACAACTCGTTGTAAGCTGCTTCAAGGACTGGATCAGCGGGGGTGGAAACGAATTCCTTCATATAGGCTTTCGTTTTGCCATAAACGTGGCTCAAACGTAAAGCTGATTCTCCCCCACTTTCTCCTCCATAGCGCACGGCATTGTGCATTAACCGCAAGGATTCTTTCAAATCACCATCAATAGCTTTAAACGAAGATAATTGCTTCATTGCTGCAGAGAAGCCTTGTTTGGAAGCGCAACCAAGAAGCAATTCCTGAGTTTTTAAATCCTTTGTCTGATTTCTATAAATGAGAGACAGTTCATACTGCGCCAGCGGCACGCCCAAATCCACCGCCTTTTGCAAATAGGCAAGACCAAGTTGCGGGTTGCGACGATAACCTGCATTGCCTTCGTACAGCGCGTCAAACAGCCAGTAGTTCGCCATTGCCCAATTTTTATCTAAACCGTAGTGCAGCCATTTGCGGGCACGGTTGTGCAAGGGGTTGTACATAATGCCGGTCGAACCTTGAACATGGGTGTAGAGCAGGTAGAGATTGTTAATTGCCTGATAATGCCCCTTTGATGCCGCCGCTTCGTACAAGACAATCATGTCCTGAAATTCCTCTTTATTCATACGCCAGTCTTTGGCATCAAGCAGGGTAGCAGCGCGATACCAAAGATGGGATTCGGCATCGGGCGGGGACGGTGGTGTCCAAGTCGCGCAGGTGTATTGGGTGCGGTTGGGGTCGAATGCTTTGGGTGCGGGATGGGTTTGGACGTAATCGCGGTCGGGCATGTTGGGAGATGCCGAACCGCAGGAAATCAGCAGGGGGATAAGCAGGGCGATGAAAGTGAGTTTGTTCATGGTATGTGTTGATTGTGTTTGTGTTGAGGTCGTCTGAAAACGGATTTCGGATTTCAGACGACCTTTTTATGAGTTTCAACCTATCCTTTTAAACGGCGGCAGGCTGGCTAGTAATTGTTGGCCGTATCGCTGCGTTTTGACGCGGTTGTCGAGAATGGTTACGCGGCCGTAGTCTTGTTCGGTGCGGATGAGGCGGCCGACGGCTTGGATGAGTTTGATGCCGGCTTCGGGGACGGTGATTTCGATGAAGGGGTTGCCGCCGCGCTGTTCTATCCAGCGGTTTTGGGTTTTTTCAATGGGGTTGTCGGGCATGGCGAAGGGGAGTTTGGCGATGATGACTTGAACGCAGGCGGTGCCGGGCAGGTCGAGTCCTTCGGCGAAGCTGTCGAGTCCGAAGATGATGCTGGCTTTGCCTTCTTCTATGGCTTGGTGGTGTTTTTGCAGGAGGACGGCTTTGGGCAATTCGCCTTGTACGAGCAGGAGCGGCAGGTAGTCTTCTGGCAGGCGCAGGGCGACATCCTGCATTTGTTTGCGCGAGGAAAACAGGACGAGTGTGCCGATGGCTTCGGTGGGCGAAATGAGCTTGGGCAGCCATTCGACGATGGCGGCGGTGTGCGCGGCGGGGTCTTTGGGGCTGGCGTGTACGGGCGGAATGTAGAGTTCGCCTTGCGCGTCGAAATCAAACGGGCTTTCTAGGGCAAGGGTGGTGGTTTCGGGCAGCCATTGCAGTCCAGTTTGGCGCAGGATCAGGTTGAAGCTGCCCAAGGATTGCAGGGTGGCGGAGGTCAACACTGCGCCTGCCGCGCGCCGCCACAGGCTGTTGGCGAGGTGGGACGCGCTGCTGATGGGGCTGGCGTTGAAAATGTAGTCGTTTTTGTCGTCGGCGCGGCGGGTTATCCATTTTGCCAGCGGTTCTTCGCCCTCGAGGGGGACGGTGGAAAGCAAGTCCCATGTGGCGGTGATTTGTTCGACGCGGGCGCGGAATACGCCGAATTCGGTACTCAGGCGGTCGATTTGCGCGCTGTTTTGGTCTTTGTCGCGGCGGGCGGCGGACAAGGCGTCGTTGAGGCTGTTGACGTGTTTGTAGAGGCTGCGAGCGGCAATGGCGGTGTTGGAAACGGTGGTTTCGAGGCCTTCGGGGATTTTGCCGTCTTCCCACAGCCAAGTCGGTTCGCTGTTGGTCCGTCTGTCGTTTTCAGACGACCCCAAGCTCAAAGACGGCTCTTCGGCGAGGTGGAACTGCCATTCGTGCAGGCTTTCGAGCAGCGCGGCGGCGGCTTCGTCGGCAAGGTTCGCCAACTCGCCTTTGTCGGTGAGCGTGGCGATTTTGCTGGTAACCTGCGGCAGTTTTTCCAACGCCCACACGGCTTGGTTCCACGAATGCTCGGCGGCAAACTGGCTGAGTGCTTTTTTGGGCAGGTGGTGCGCCTCGTCGATGCAGTAGAAGCTGTTTTCAGGGTCGGGCAAAATCACGCCGCCGCCCATGCTGATGTCGACCATCAGCAAATCGTGGTTGGTTACGACGACATCGACGGTCTCCAGCGTGTCGCGGGCAAGGTAAAACGGGCATTCCGGACGGTTGGGGCAGGCGGCTTTGAGGCAGCCGTAGTTGTCGTTGTTCACCTTCATCCAGATGGTGTCGTCGATTTTTTCCGGCCAAGTGTCACGGTCGCCGTTGAACCGTCGGGCGGAAAATTCGTCGGCGATGTCGCGCAGCAGCTTCAATTCTTCGGGCTTGGGTTTGCTGTCCCACAACACGGCGGGGGCTTCGAAACCGAGCAGGTTTTGCTGGGCGTTGCTTTGCGTGAGTTGGTAGAGTTTGTAGGGGCAGAGATAGCGGCCGCGCCCTTTGGCAAGTGCAAAGGTCAGTTCCAAACCGCTTTTTTCAACCAAAAACGGCAGATCGCGGTCCACCAGCTGCTCCTGCAAGGCAACCGTCGCGCTGCTCACAATCAGCCGCTTGCCGCGCGTCTGCGCCATAATGCCGCCCGCCAGCAGGTAGGCAAGCGATTTGCCCACGCCGGTCGGCCCTTCGATCACGGCAATGCTCTCGCCCTCGCGCTTGGGCGGCTCGCCGCCTTCTTCGCGCGTCAACGTCCGCGAAAAAGCGTTGGCAACCGCCGCAATCATTTCCCGCTGCGAAGCGCGCGGACGGAAACCGGGCAAGTTTTTGCCGATATTTTGGTAATGGTCGCGGATGGCGTTTTTTTCTAAATCGGTGAGCATCGAGGTCGTCTGAAAAGGTGGATTTGCTTATGAATTTGTTATTTTAGCATTTTTCGGGGGCGGGTTCGGGAGAGATGGGAGAGGTCGTCTGAAAAGCATATTTTGGCGTTTTCAGACGACCTTTGGTAAGGGAAGTTGTATCGGGACAGGAGGTTTGAACCTTTGTCGTTTCTGTTGCCGTCATTCCCGCCCTCGCGTAGGCGGGGGCGGGAATGACGGAATTTGATGACATACCATATTTAAAGTTAAGTATGTTTGCTAGGGAGATGGGCAGCGGCGGTTTGGCGCGGGTGGGGTCAATTTCTTGGGGCATCGTTGAAATAAAGATAAGGGCGCATGACTGCGCCCCTTCGGTTTTCAGACGACCCCTTAAGCTTGGCGGGATTAAGCCGTTTTGTTCCGCAACGGCAGTTTGATATGCGGCTTGGCGGGTTTGGGCGCTTCTTTCAAGCCCAGTTCGATTTGCTGCTCTTCGCTCAACAAATTGCTCCAGTCGCCTTTTTTATACCACTCGCGCCCGTCCAATTCGATGGGGTGCTGGATGCGCTCGCAGCCGTTGCCGCATTGCAAATCGTCTTCTTTACAATATTTGTCGCAACCCCAGCAGATGCGCTCCGGCGCTTTGGGGAAGATGGGGAATTTTTTTGCCATGGTGTGAAATCCTTGCTTTTATTTTCATGAAATTATAAATGATTCGATTGCGGCAGCTTGGTTTTTGTACGTCTTTTTACGCTGGACAGTTAAGAAATGTATAAGGTCGTCTGAAATAGCCAGCCGATTCATGTTATATTTATACAGACAGCATATCAACCTATTCGATAAAACTAATCCGCCATATGGCACTCAAACGGCGCGAAGCCTGATATAGTGGATTAAATTTAAACCAGTACGGCGTTGCCTCGCCTTGCCGTACTATTTGTACTGTCTGCGGCTTCGTCGCCTTGTCCTGATTTAAATTTAATCCACTATATTTGAAACTATTTTTAAAGCAATCAATCAGTTGGATTTACTGTTAATTTCTTTAAAATTCAGTATGATATATTTTGCTCTGATATAATGTGCGGGCAAGGCGTACGGAAGCCGGCGTCTTGTCTTTTTTCAACTTTAGATACTAAGGAACTTATATGTGCGGTATCGTCGGCGCCATCCGCGCCAATCACAATGTAGTCGATTTTCTGACCGACGGTCTCAAACGCCTTGAATATCGGGGCTACGACTCGTCGGGTATCGCCGTGAACACGGACGGCAAAATCAAGCGCGTGCGCCGTGTTGGCCGCGTGCAGCTGATGGAAGATGCGGCGCGCGAAAAAGGCGTGTTCGGCCATATAGGCATCGGCCATACCCGCTGGGCGACCCACGGAGGCGTAACCGAACCCAACGCCCACCCCCACATCTCCGGCGGCATGATTGCCGTCGTCCACAACGGCATCATCGAAAACTTCGAAGCCGAACGCGAACGCCTCAAAGCCTTGGGTTACACCTTCGAATCGCAAACCGACACCGAAGTCATCGCCCACAGCGTCAATCACGAATACACCCAAAACGGCGGCAAACTGTTTGAAGCCGTCCGCGCAGCCACCGCCCGTTTCCACGGCGCGTATGCCATCGCCGTGATGGCGCAGGACAAACCCGAAGAAATGGTCGTTGCACGCATGGGCTGCCCGCTCTTGGTGGCATTGGGCGACCAAGAAACCTTCATCGCCTCCGACGTATCCGCCGTCATCGCCTTTACCCGCCGCATCGCCTATTTGGAAGACGGCGACATTGCCCTTCTAAGCGCAAACGGCATCGACAAACTCATTGACAAAACCGGTACTGAAACCCAACGCACCGTCAAAGTATCCGAACTGTCGCTCGCGTCGCTGGAATTAGGCCCTTACAGCCACTTCATGCAAAAAGAAATCCACGAACAACCGCGCGCCATCGCCGATACCGCCGAAGTCTTCCTTGACGGCGGCTTCGAACCCGAAAACTTCGGCGCGAATGCACGCGAAGTGTTCGACGATATCCACAGCATCAAAATCCTTGCCTGCGGTACGTCCTACTATGCCGCGCTGACCGCCAAATACTGGCTCGAATCCATCGCCAAAGTGCCGACCGACGTCGAAATCGCCAGCGAATACCGCTACCGCGACGTGATTGCCGATCCAATGCAATTGGTCATCACCATCTCCCAATCCGGCGAAACCTTGGACACGATGGAAGCCCTGAAATACGCGCAGTCTTTGGGACACAAACACAGCCTGTCCATTTGCAACGTCATGGAATCCGCCCTGCCGCGCGAAAGCGAATTGGTGCTGTACACCCGCGCCGGTGCAGAAATCGGCGTCGCCTCTACCAAAGCGTTTACCACGCAACTGGTCGTCCTCTTCGGCTTGGCGGTTACCTTGGGCAAACAGCGCGGCTTAATATCCGAAGAACAAGCGCACGCCTATATCGAAGAATTACGCCAACTGCCCGGCAGTGTACAACATGCCCTTAACCTCGAGCCTCAGATTGCCGCCTGGGCGCAGAAATTCGCCAAGAAAAACAGCGCACTCTTCCTTGGACGCGGCATCCATTTCCCGATTGCCCTCGAAGGCGCGTTGAAGCTGAAAGAAATCACCTATATCCACGCCGAAGCCTACCCCGCAGGTGAGTTGAAACACGGCCCGCTGGCATTGGTGGACGAAAACATGCCCGTTGTCGTCATCGCCCCCAACGACAGTCTCTTAGACAAAGTCAAAGCCAATATGCAGGAAGTCGGCGCACGCGGCGGCGAACTCTTCGTCTTCGCCGATTTGGACAGCAATTTCAACGCCACCGACGGCGTGCATGTCATCCGCGCCCCGCGCCACGTCGGTGTACTCTCGCCGATCGTGCACACCATCCCCGTGCAGCTCTTGTCCTACCACGCCGCCCTCGCACGCGGCACGGACGTGGACAAACCGCGCAATCTGGCGAAATCGGTTACAGTTGAATAAAGCCTGATTGGAACGGTAAAAGGTCGTCTGAAAACTGGGAAATCCAAGTTTCAGACGACCTTTTTTAAATCGACGCGAACTTGAGATAAGCCGAACCCGTAACGTGGGCTTTGCCCGCTGAATATAGTCAATTCAAATCAGCAATGTCCACGCCGTCATTCCCGCGCAGGCGGGAATCCATTTTTGAATTTTGGCAAATGTTTTTCAAGCGCCTGTTTCTTCAAATTTCCGATGGATTCCCACCTGCGCGGGAATGACGGCTGGTGGCGGGTTCCGTATCAAAAACTAAGCCCGTAGCGTGGGTTTTACCCACGAGTGAATAGAAATGATTGGACTCGGATATTTGGGCTGAAAGTCGCGGGCAAAGCCCACGCTACTCTTAATATGACGAAAGGTCGTCTGAAAACCATCAGTTTTGGTTTTCAGACGACCTTTTGTGTCGATTCAATCTCAAATCATTAAGACGGTATCAAATCCGTTTTGCCAATTCTTCCGCTTTGCCGATGTAGAGCGCGGGGGTCAGGGCGAGCAGTTGGGATTTGGCTTCGGCGGGGATTTCCAGCGATTCGATGAAGACTTTCAGCACTTCGGGCGTGATGCCGCCTTTGCCGCGCGTCAGGTCTTTCAGTTTTTCGTAAGGATTGGCGACACCGTGGCGGCGCATAACGGTTTGAATCGGCTCGGCGAGCAGCTCCCAAGTGGCATCCAAATCGGCAGCCAGCGCGGCGGGGTTGGGTTCGAGCTTGTTCAGGCCGCGCAGGTGGGCGGCGAAACCCAAAACGGCATAGCCTACGCCTACGCCCATGTTGCGCAGGACGGTGCTGTCGGTCAGGTCGCGCTGCCAGCGGGAGACGGGCAGTTTTTCGGATAAGAAGCCCAATACGGCGTTTGCCATGCCGAGGTTGCCTTCGGAGTTTTCAAAGTCGATGGGGTTGACTTTGTGCGGCATGGTGGAAGAGCCGACTTCGCCCGCTTTGACTTTTTGTTTGAAGTAACCCAATGAAATATAACCCCAAACGTCGCGGTTGAAGTCGATCAGGATGGTGTTGATGCGGCTGAGGGTTTGGAAGAATTCAGCCATGTAGTCGTGCGGTTCGATTTGGATGGTGTAGGGGTTGAAGGTCAGACCGAGGCCTATTTCGACAAAATTTCGGCAGTGGGTTTCCCAGTCAATGTCGGGATAGGCGACCATGTGGGCGTTGTAGTTGCCGACGGCGCCATTGATTTTGCCAAGGAATTCTTGCGCCTGAAGGTTTTTGAACTGGCGTTGCAGGCGGTACACGATGTTGGCGGTTTCTTTGCCTAAAGTAGTCGGCGTGGCGGGTTGGCCGTGGGTGCGGCTCATCATGGGGACGGCGGCAAGGTCGTGCGCCATGCCGGTGAGTTTTTCGATGATTTCGGCAAGTTTCGGCAGGATGACGGTTTCGCGCGCTTCTTGCAACATCAGGGCGTGGGACAGGTTGTTGATGTCTTCGCTGGTGCAGGCAAAGTGGATGAACTCGCTGGCGGCGGCGACTTCGGGCACACCGGCGAAGCGTTCTTTAAGCCAGTATTCGATGGCTTTGACATCATGATTGGTGGTCGCTTCGATGGCTTTGACGGCAGCTGCGTCTTCCAATGAAAAGTTTTCGATGACTTTGTCGATTTCGGCAAGCGTGAAATCGTTGAAAGCGGGGATTTCGGTGATTTTCGGTTCGGCGGCGAGGGCTTTGAGCCAGCTCAATTCGACTTTGACGCGCGCCCTCATCAGGCCGTATTCGGAGAAAATCGGACGCAATGCTTCAACGGATTTGGCGTAGCGGCCGTCTAGGGGGGAAAGTGCAGCGATAGGGTTGATCATGTTGGAGTCCTGTCGGTAGGTCGGTCAAACGGTTAAATCAAACAGTCAAATTGTTTGCAATTATACATGATTTGACTCGGCAACTTGGGGTCGTCTGAAACTACAACCTGCCCTTCAAAGCGTTTTTGATAAACGCCGCCGACTCGCGCAATACCGTGTAACCATAACCGCCGTAAGGCTCGGAACAAAACGGCGCGGCATACACCTGAATATCGTGTCCCTGCCACTGCCTGTCCGCCATCATGCGCGCCCGCGCCAAGTGAAAACCGGCGCTGACAATGACGACGCGCGGGCTGTTTTCAATAAAATCGCGGCTGAACACAATGTTCTCAAACGTATTTTCCGCCCGCCGTTCTTGGATAATGTCCTCCTTCGGTACGCCCATCTTCTCCGCAATCGCCTGCATATTGCCCGAAGCAGACTGAAAATCACGGCTGAGTCCGCCCGACATCACCAGTTTCTTCACCTTGCCGGCACGATACAGCTCGACAGCCGCTTCAACGCGCGCCACCAAACAAGGATTCAGACGACCCCCTTCATAAGAACGGGTCGAAAGCACAACCGCAGCATCCGCCGGACGCACCGTATCCGCATCCAGCCGCGACACCTGGAAATCGCGCCACATGATCCACAGCGGCAAAAGCGCGGCGGTAAAGAATAAAATCAATATAAAAACAAGGACTTTTTTGAACATCCGAATCCTAAAATGATGAAAGTAGTTGGAACGCGGCTGTACAGGCAGGTTCCGATTATTCCTTAATTTTACGAAATTTATACAGCCATTTAGCTATATTTTTTAGTAACCGATTGTTTCCATGCTGACCAAGTACGAATTTTGTCGGAGGAGGCAGTTTTTATGGAGCGTCGTGATCAGACATTATTTAAATTGGTAATTATGCTAATGCGTATTCTGAGAATATGATAATCAGTATTGACATGGCGTATGATGTAAATATATTATCAAAAACAGATTTTTGTAAAAGTTGCATAAAGTCGGCAATATAATATCAACGCCATAAGCATCATCATCTTGAATGATATGTAGGCTATATTCAATTTTGAAGACTTTTTCTCTTCGTTCAATTATTAGAGAGTAAACATGAAAAAAGCTTTATCAGTTATTTCCGTAGGTTTTTTATCTCTGTCTCTGCTTGCTGCCTGTAATGGTGGAGAAAGTGAAACTCAAAAAGAGTTGGCTGCATTGAAAGAACAATTGGCGCAGCAACAAAAGCAACAAGCTGAACGCGAAAATCAAGAACAAGAACACCGGAAACAAATTGAGCAACAGCAAAGAGAAGACGAACTCTATCAAAAAGCCTACCAAGATGCCCAAGAAGACTTACAGATGAAACAAATGCTGGAAGAAGAGAAAAAACAGGAAGAGGCAAAGAAAAAACAGGCTGCTGAGGAACGTAAACGCGAAGAAGCTAAAAAGAAACAAGCTTTAGAAGAGGAACCTAAGCAAAAAGAAGAGGCCAGAATAAAAAAAGAAGAACCCAGAATTAGACAAGAAGAATCCCCAAAAGCTACTGCAAAACCGGCTGCTTCACAACAAGCGTCCAAAGTTACCGAAAAACTCGTTCGTTACCCTGCTTTTGTGATTTCGGAATCTGGTAGCGGTTCGTTAAATCTTAGAGGAGGACCGTCTATTTCAGCAGTTTCTGTTACCCAATTGAAAGACGGTCAGCAACTTCAAGTGGTGGCTGAAACCAACGCCTGTACCAATGCCAACGGTGGCTGCTGGGTTAAAGTTCAAGTCGGCGGATTGACTGGTTATGTGTCTAATGCCTACCTGCAAAAAGGTCATGTACGAGATAGCGCTTATGCATATTAATATCGGATAGATTTGATTGGTGACTTTCTGTATCAACTAGAATAGAAATGATGGGAAAGTGAAAGAATATTTGGGGCTGTTCTAAATTATTTTAGGATGAAGTCCTTTCAATAATCTATCCAATTCCGACTGTAAAAAAGTCAAAAGGTCGTCTGAAATTTCAGACGACCTTTTTAACGTTTTGAGACCTTTGCAAAATTCCCCAAAATCCCCACCAAGACATTTAGGGGATTTTGGGGAATTTTGCAAAGGTTTCGATATATTTGGTTGTTGCACAAGAAAGGTTAGATGCTAAAAACACAAGCGAAAAAGACCGCACCTTATAAAAAGTGCGGTCTTTTTTTGTAATGTTTTGATAGCGTGGTTTCAAACCCCGTTATTGGATGAGTCCTTCATTCCATAATGCGATAACCACATCAAGTTGGCTATTATGTTTCTTTTCTTCTCCAATGATTTTTTGAATTTCTGCCCAAAGTTCAGCTTTTTTATTTGCCCAAGACATATCTTTTTTTAATAAATGGATGGCAAGAATTGCATATTCTGCATTTTTAGATTCTTTCTCTTGTGGTGTTGGAATAGAAATTCCTTTTATTTTTCCCGCGTAGCACAGCCCGAAAAAGGCATTTTTAGGACATCCTTTCACTCTAGCTGAATAACTGTTAGTAAACTCTTGAACTGCTCCCGTCCATGCTTTTTTAATATCGTGTGTATAAGCGAATAGCTCTACGGCTTTTACAGCTGTTTTTCCATATAAATTCATATGTTCAACTCACGCAAAGCGCGGATTTTAGCATTGGCAGAACAGCAAAAACAACAAATCGCCCGAGAAAATCAAGAGCAGAAACATCGTAAACGGCTCGAGCAACAAGAGCGTGAGACCGCGCTTTATGAAAAGGCATGCCAGAATGCGCAAGAAGACTTGAATATGTTCGTGAAATGTTGGACTCAATAATCTAATTTATATGTGTTATAGAAAAAAGGTCGTCTGAAATTTCAGACGACCTTTTGACTTTTTGCGAAACAACCGGCTCTTTAACCTTTACGGCGGCTGCCTAAGTCGGCGGCGGCGGTAAAGAGTACGTCGGTGGAGGAGTTGAGGGCGGTTTCGGCGGAGTCTTGGATAACGCCGATAATCATGCCGACGCCGACGACGCGCATGGCGAAGTCGTTGTCGATGCCCAAGAGGCTGCAGGCGACGGGGATCAGCAGCAGCGAGCCGCCGGCAACGCCGGATGCGCCGCATGCGCCGACGGTGGCGACGAGGCTCAGGAGCAGGGCGGTGGGGTAATCGACGACGATGCCTTTGGTGTAGGCGGCCGCCATGGCTAAGACGGTGATGGTAATCGCCGCGCCTGCCATGTTGATGGTTGCGCCCAGCGGGATGGAGACGGAGTAGGTGTCTTCATGCAAGCCGAGTTTTTTTGCCAATGCCATGTTGACGGGGATGTTGGCGGCGGAGGAGCGGGTGAAGAAGGCGTAGAGTCCGCTTTCGCGCAGGCAGGTGAAGACCAGTCCGTAGGGGTTTTTGCGGGTTTGCGACCAGACGATGAGCGGGTTTACGACGAGGGCGATGAATGCCATGCTGCCGAGCAGGACTGCCAGCAGGCGTCCGTAACTGAGGAAGGCGGCAAAGCCGGTTTCGGCGACGGTTTGGGAGACCAGTCCGAAAATGCCCAAGGGGGCGAAGCGGATAACCCATTGTACGACGGTGGTCACGGCTTCGGAGAGGTCGGAGACGACTTGGCGGGTGGTGTCGGAGCCGTGGTGGCGCAATGCGGAGCCTAAAACCAATGCCCATGCGAGAATGCCGATGTAGTTGGCTTGTGCGATGGCGTTAATCGGATTGGACACGAGCTTCATCAAAAGTTCTTTGAGGACTTGGACGATGCCGGAGGGTGGTGCGAGGGTGGAGGTGGCTACGTCTTTAAACACCAGTGCGGTCGGGAATGCCATACTGGCGGCAACGGCGACTGCGGCGGCGGCAAATGTGCCAATAAGATACAGAATAATGATGGGTTTGATTTTGGCTTCGCCGCCTTTGCGGTATTGCACCAGCGCGGCGGTCACTAAGACAAACACCAATACGGGGGCGACGGCTTTCAATGCGCCGACGAACAATTCGCCGAGCAGCCCGACGTTCATGCCTGCTTTCGGGGAGATGGTACCGACCAATACGCCCAACATTAAACCGATGATGATTTGCGGTACGAGTCCGATACGGTTGACTGCGTTCAGCAGTGGATTACCACTTGCCATGATACATCCTCTTACTTTATGTGTTAAGAAACGTTGCATTTTAAAAGAAAATATCAATTATTGTGCAGGTTTACATATTGAATTGATTATCGTGGCGCAAAATGCTTGATTTTTTGGAGAATTGGGCAGTTTGTGCCATATTTTTCGGTTTGAAAGGAGTTAATGTGTTTGACTTCTGTGGTGCAGAGGCAGGTGCATCCGCCTTTTCAGACGACCCCTCCGCCTTGGGCGGGTTTTAAACCCGATTGAAAATAATGGTAGAATTTAAAACTCTTCTGTCGTTGAAACATTTTTTGCCATGACCAGACTGACTTCGCCCATTTTGATTGTTTCACTCGCCCTTGCCTACGGACACGCAGCCGCAGCCGATCTGCCGCGTGCCGAAGACTACGAACCGATTCCCGGCTTCAAGCAGGGCGGGCAATCCGAGCAGGCCGACAAAGTAGGCAAACTGACGCCCAAGTTTCCCGTCAAAATCGAAACCAAAAACAGCGAAGTCAAATCCATGCTCGAAGAATACCTGCCGCTGATTACCCAGCAGCAGGACGAAGAGTTGGACAAAGAGCAGGTCGGCTTCCTCGCCGAAGAAGCACCCGACAACGTCAAAACCATGCTCAAAACCAAAGGCTATTTCAACGGCAGTGTCAACGTCCACGACAACGGTTCGAGCTATACCGTCGCCGTCAATCCCGGTCCGCGCACCAAAGTCGACAACGTCAGCGTCGCCATCCTCGGCGACATCCTTTCAGACGACAACCTTGCCGAGTATTACCAAAAAGCCATGCTCAATTGGCAGCAGCCCGTCGGCGAATACTTTGACCAAGACGGCTGGAGCGGCAGCAAAACCTCCGTCCTCAGCGCAGTAACCCGTAAAAAATACCCGCTTGCCAAACTCAGCAACACCCAAGCCACCGTCAATCCCAACAACAACACCGCCGATCTGAACGTGATCGTCGAAAGCAACCGCCCCATTTATTTCGGCGACTTTGAAATCACCGGCACCCGCCGCTATCCCGACAACGTCGTTGCCGGTCTGGCACGCTTCAAACCCGGCGCGCCTTACGACCTCGACCTCTTGCTCGACTTCCAACAAGCGCTCGAACAAAACGGACATTACTCCGGCGCATCCGTCCAAGCCGACTTCGACCGGCTCCAAGGCGACCGCGTGCCCGTCAAAGTCAACGTCACCGAAGTCAAACGCCACAAACTCGAAACCGGTATCCGCTACGATTCCGAATACGGCCTCGGCGGACGCATCGGTTACGACTACTACAACCTCTTCAACAAAGGCTATATCGGTTCCGTCGTTTGGGACATGGACAAATACGAAACCACCCTTGCCGCCGGTATCAGCCAGCCGCGCAACAGCAAAGGCAAATATTGGACGACCAACACATCCTACAACCGCTCGACCACCCAAAACCTTGAAAAACGCGCCCTGACCAGCGGTATTTGGCGCGTACGCGACCGCAACGGCATCGAATCGCGCCTCGGTATCGAATTTATTACCGAAGACCGCAAAGTCCCCGATGCCAATTACGACCTCGGCCGCAGCCACGCCACCATGCTGACCGCCTCGTGGAAACGCCAAAACATCGAAACCGAACTGCGTCCCGAAAACGGCTACTACCTCGACGGCAAAATCGGCGTAACGCTGGGCAAGCTCCTTTCCTCCACCGCCATGGCGCGCGCGACCGCCCGCGCAGGCTATTTCTACACACCTGAAAACAAAAAACTCGGTACCTTCATCGTCCGCGGACAGGCAGGCTACGTTTACGCCCGCGAAGGCGAAGACGTACCTTCCAGCCTCATGTTCCGCACCGGCGGCGCATCTTCTATCCGCGGTTACGAACTCGACAGCATCGGCTTGGAAGGTCCGAAAAATTCAGTCCTACCCGATAGGGCGTTACTGGTCGGCAGCCTCGAATACCAATTCCCAATTACCAAAAGCGTATCCGGCGCCATCTTCCACGATGTCGGCGACGTTACCAGCAATTTCAAAAACATGAGTATGCAACACGGTACCGGTGTCGGCGTGCGCTGGTTCAGCCCCGTCGCCCCGTTCTCCTTCGACGTCGCCTACGGACACCAAGACAAGAAGCTCCGTTGGCACATCAGCTTGGGTACAAGGTTTTAAGGTCGTCTGAAAATCAAAAAGCAGGGGTGCATGATCGCATCCCTGCTTTTTTACGTTGCTATCTGATGGAACCGCTCAGACCAAATGTTTTGCCAAAAGATTCAGGGCAAACTCGACAGCTTGCGTTCTGACCGCTTCGCGGTCGCCGCTGAAGACTTGCATCTCTTCCAGCGATTCGGTCGGCGTAGACAAGCCGAACCAGACCGTGCCGACAGGTTTCGCCGCGCTGCCGCCGCCCGGGCCTGCGATGCCGGAAATACTGAGGGCGTAGTCGGCTTGGGCGACGGCTTTGGCACCGCGCGCCATTTCGTACACGGTTTCGCGGCTGACCGCGCCGTGTTGCAGAAGCGTGTCGGGCATCACTCCGAGGCGTTCTTCTTTGGCTTGGTTGCTGTAAGTGACGAAACTTTGATGAAACCATTGCGAGCTGCCCGCAATGCTGGTGAACGCGCCCGCCAGCAGCCCGCCGGTGCAGGATTCGGCACAGGTTACGGTTTGGCGACGTCGGGTCAGATGTTCGGCGATGGTTTGCAGAGCGGTCATGAGATGTCCTTTCGTGGGGCTGGTGTGTTGCTTGGTCTATTAGGCTTGGCAGAACTCTATTATAGAAGGATTGCGGAGAGTGGGGTCGTCTAAAAATCGGAATACTCGGTTTTCAGACGACCTTTTGATTATTTATCCCAGCTTCGAAACCGTTTCCAATACTGAATTCACAAATACTCATGCCGTCATTCCCGCCCCGCCTACGCGAGGACAGGCTACGGCGGGAATCCATTTTTGAATTTTGGAAACTGTTTTTCAAATATCTGCTTCTTAAAATTTCCGATGGATTCCTGCCTGCGCGGGAATGATGGCGGATGATGCTGTATCAAAAATTCAGCCGCCCGTAGCGTGGGTTTTACCCACGAATGAACAGAGATGATTGGATTCAGATGTTCGGACGTGAGGTCGTGGGCGAAGCCCACGCTACGATTTGCTGCAATGGCAATTTGTTCCTTCCCCCGTCCGGCGGGGGAAGGTTAGGATGGGGGTGGCTTTGTGGGTTTAGGTATAGTGGATTAAATTTAAACCAGTACGGCGTTACCTCGCCTTGCCGTACTATTTGTACTGTCTGCGGCTTCGTCGCCTTGTCCTGATTTAAATTTAATCCACTATAAAATCAAATTCGTGCAAGCCGTAGAACCACCTTCTCCCCCAGACGGGAGAGCCAGCCGCCCGCAACGTGGGTTCTACCCACGAATAAACAGAGATGATTGGGTTCGGATGTTCGGGCGGCAGGTCGTGGGCGAAGCCCACGCTACGGGTTTGGTTTATCCCAAGTCTGCGTCCATTTGACGGAAAGGTCGTCTGAAAACCGGAATACTTGATTTTCAGACGACCTTTTACAGGGAGAGGTTGACGGATAGAGCCTGTGCGCCGTCGAGTTTCAGACGACCTGTGTTCACGAGCTGAGCAGGGTTTGGGCGAGGAAGCCGCCTTTTTCTACACCGGGCAGGATGAAGAAATAGCCGCCGCCGAAGGGGCTGATGTATTCTTCCAGCGGTTCGCCGTTGAGCAGGTTTTGGACGAAGATGAAGCCGTCGGCGAGGTTGGCTTGGTAGCAGATGAACACTAAGCCGACGTCGAGCTGACCGTTGGCGGCGAGGCCGCGGGAGTAGTTGAAGGCGCGGCGGTAGAGCAGGTGTTTTTTCATGAACTCGGGGTCGCGCGGGTTGGCGAGCCTCATGTGGCTGTCTTTGGGGGTGGTTTTGCCGTCGGGGTCTTTGGCGAAGTCGGCGGTGTCTCCTTCTTTTTTGCCGTCCATGGGGGCGCCGCTGTATTTGCGTCTGCCGAAGATTTCGGTTTGTTCCTGCAAGGGTGTCCTGTCCCAGAATTCGACGAAGTGGCGGATGAGGCGGACGGCTTGGTAGCTGCCGTTTTTCGTCCAGGCGGGTTCGTCTTGGCTGTTGGCGGCGATGCCTGTCCAGAGGACTTGGTCGGCAATTTTGGGATCGGATACGTCGGGGTTGCCGGAGCCGTCGCGGAAACCTAAGAGGTTGCGGGCGGCGATGGCGCCGGGTTCGGCTTTGGGCAGCCAGCCGTCTATGCTCCAGCGGATGACGGCGGTTTGGGCGGTGTTTTTGATGATGTCGCGCAGGGCGGCTTGGCAGGTTTCGGGGGTGAAGGCGCAGATTTGGAGGCTGAGGTCGCCGTCGCACCATGATTTTTGGAGGCGGTCGTTGGGGAAGTCGCGCATTTCTTGGAGGTGGCGGGGTTTTTTGTCTTTGAGTCCGAAGCGGTCGTCAAAGAGGCTGCTGCCGACGCCGACGGTGATGGTGAGGCCGTCGGGACGGAAGGTTTTGCCGAGCAGTCCGCTGCCTGCGGGGGGGAGTTTTTCGTCGCCGTCTTGGTATTCGCCGCCTTGGGTGAGGAATTCGATGCGGGCGGTGAGGGTGCGGAAGAGGTTTTCGAGTTGTTTGGGGTCTTTGGCGGTGACGTCGAAGGCGCACATGATGCCGAAGAGTTGGTGCGGGGTGGTGATGCCGGCTTGGTGGGTGCCGTAGCAGGGGTAGGCTTGCGGGGAGTGTTCGTTGTGGCGGGTCTCGGCGGCGGTTTCGCTTTGTTGTTTGCCGGCAAACCAGCCTGCCGCGCCGGCTGCGCCTGCGGCGAGGACGGTTTTGAACAGGGTGCGTTTGGTCGGTTGGGCAGGTTGTAGGTTGTTGTCTTGGCTCATAGTGGAGTCCTTTGCGGGGGATTCGGGCGGCGGTAGGTACGCGGTTGTTGCGTTTACAGTTTGCTATGTCGAATGTTCAGACGACGTTTAAGGTCGTCTGAAAACTTTGAATTGTCGGTCAATCCGATACACGGTAAGCAATGTACGATTCCTGAATGTATTTTGGTATGGCGGCAAGGTGTGCCGCGGTTTTAGTTTTTTTGTGGGCAAAGCCTACGTTACGGGCTGACGGCAGAGTTAGGTTGGGTTGGTAAACCTGACAAAACGTTGGAATGAAGAGGTTTTGTTGGGTCTCGACCCAACCTACGATTGCTTTGTCGGATACAAGTGTCCGACCCACACGGCTTTGGTTTTTTCGTGGGCAAGGCCCACGCTACGACTGCGATTGCCGCGCGGACATGACTGCTGTCAGCGATAAGTTTTCAGACGACCCCTTGTGTCTCAAAAGGTCGTCTGAAACGGTCGGGTCAGGTTTATTTGAGACCCAGTGTGCCGCGCAGTTGGCTCAGGTCTTCGGCAAGGGCGTTAATCGGTGCCTGAAGGGTTTTGCGGTCTGCGTCGCTGAGTTTGTCGTAGGTTTCAAAGCCGTCTTTGGTTTTGTATTTGGCGAGGATGTCGGTCACTTGTTTGAAGTTGGCATCGACTTTCTCGAGCAGGGCTTTGTTTTTCTCGGCAATCATCGGACTGAAGAGTTCGACGATTTTTTGCGCGCCTTCGATGTTGGCTTGGAAGTCGCTCAAGTCGGTGTGGCTGTAACGGTCTTCTTCGCCGCTGATTTTGCTGCCGGCAACTTCTTCAATCAACACTGCCGCGCCGCCGACGACTTTGTTTGGCGGGAAGGAGAGGGCGTCGATTTCTTTTTGCAGGGCTTCAACGTCTTTCATGAGTTTGTCAGCAATGTCTTTCACGCCGGAGACGTCTTTTTTGACCCACAGGGCGTGTTCGATGCGGTGGAAACCGGTGAAGGCCGCGTCTTCGGTTTTGTCTTTGAAGTCGTCTTCACGCGCGTCGATGGCGGGGTCGAGTTCGTTGAAGAGTTCGGCAATCGGCTCGATGCGTTCGTAGTGGATGCGGGTGGCGGCAAACAGGGATTTGGCTTTTTCGATGTCGCCCGCTTTGACGGCGTCGGTGAAGGCTTTGGTTTTGGCAACCAGCTCTTTGGCTTCGCCTTGAACGTAAACTTTATAGTCGGCAAGCGGTTTGGCGAGTTTTTCCAAATCGGCTTCGTTGCCGGTGTCTTTAAAGCCGCTGTCGGTTACCACCAGCTTGCCACGCGGGTTGGTCAAAAGGCCGCAGGTCATTTCGTATTCGCCCGGCAGCAGGGTGACGGTCATTTTGTCGGAAAGTCCGGGGGCGATGTTTTCGCGTTCGTCAACCACCATCACGCCTTTGAGGATTTCCCATTCCAGCTTGCGGCCGCTGTTGTTTTTGATGTTGAACACGACTTGTCCGCTCGGTACGGTCAGTTCCATCGGTTCGCAGGCGGTGTCGTTCACGCCGACGTTGACGGTGCCGTCGGCATTCGCGCTTGATGCACCCGATGCGGCAGGCGCGGATTTTTCCGCTTCAGGCGGCTGACACGCGGTCAGACCCAAAGCCAGCATCACGGATAAAGCAGTTATATTGAGTTTTTTCATTTCAAACCTCTTTGGCATGTTGATAAGAATGAGATACGGAATTTTTAAGCGCCACTAATGGCTTTCAGACGACCTCTGCACTGCGGCGGGCTTGCTGCCGTGCAGAAACCAAATCATGACCGGAACCAAATACAGCAGCCACGCCAGCACCTCGCCCTGCGTCGGGTGGTCAGTATAGCCGAAGAAGCCGCCGAGCAGCACGCCCAGCGGGCTGTCTTCATGCAGGTATTTGGAAGAATCAAACACCACCTCTTGCAGGTGGTTCCACACGCCCGCCTCATGCAGCGCGCGCAGCGAACCGGCCACCAAACCGGCGGCCACCACAATCAAAAACGCGCCCGTCCAGCGGAAAAACTTCCCCAGATTCAGACGCATACCGCCCTGATAAATCAGCGCGCCGATGACCACTGCGGCCAGCAGCCCCAATACCGCGCCGACAGGCATAGACCAAGTCGGACTCTGCTGAAACACCGCCAAGAGGAAAAACACACTCTCCAGCCCCTCGCGCGCCACGGCCAAAAACGCCATGCCGACCAAAGCCCAGCCTTGACCGTTGCCGCGGTTTAAGGCGGTCTGAACCGAATCCTGAAGCTGCTGCTTCATCGAACGGGCGGCTTTTTTCATCCATAAAATCATATAAGTCAGCATCGCCACCGCCACCAAACCGATAACGCCGACCACAAATTCCTGCTCCTTCTGTGGAATCTCGCCCGTTGCCGAATGGATGCCGTATCCGATGCCCAAACACATCAGCGCAGCCAAAGCCACACCCAGCCACACCTTAGGCATCAGCCGCGAATGTCCCGACTGTTTCAAAAAACCCGCGACGATACCGACGATCAAAGCCGCCTCGATACCCTCGCGCAACATAATCAAAAAAGCAATCAACATATATAAAACAAACCTTAAAACTTAATATCAATATGAAGACCAAAACCGGTCCATTTAGCCTTTACCGCATTCGGATTCACGCGCAGCATATGTTTATGAAGCCTGTCGAAACCTTCATGACCGAACCACAGGCTTCCCCTCGGACAAAATGTATACCGCGCATGTTTACCGCCCGATACGCATTCGATTTCCCAAACGCTGATTTTGTTGATGTGCCAACCGGTTTTCGCCAGTTTGACGACCTCTTCAAATCGGTAATGCGCGATCAAAGTCCGTCCGCGATAAACAAACACGCCCTGCGTTCCGCAATATAAAAGCTCACGGCTGAAAAACTTGTTACGGCTAAAACAAATGAGTGTGTCACCGTTCAACACCCTATCGGGCGCGGGCGCGATAGAGCGGTATAAGGCAAAAAAGAAGAAAGAGAAGAAAAGAATCGTTGGTATCAGCATTGAAGACATGACAAACCTCTCTGAAAAATTCAGACGACCCCGGTTAGACAGGGCAGTAGAAATTTTGTTTGAACACATCGGGTTTAAAATGCTATTTGATACGCCAAAAATCTTTACAAGATATTTGATTTCGCCGTCTCTTTATCCCAAGTCTGACAAAGTGTCGTGATTTGTCTGCCTTGAAAAGCAAGAGTTTATAAATTGAATCATACAAATGCAAATAATTTTTATTATTTCATCAGTAAGCCGTTATTTAAGCAAGCCAAAAAGTAACGGCAAAATTTACCGTAAAGTAAGGAGAATCAACGTTATAGCGATTTCCTAGAGACGCTGTTTATCCGCATAGAAATATAAGCACACCAACAAGCCAAACAAAAAGGTCGTCTGAAAACTGAACTGGCCCCCAAATCTTGGACACTCATAAAAGCCTTTTCAGGCGCTCTGTGCAAGCTGGGTTCTGTATGCGACAGGACTCAGCTTTTTCAATTTCAAACTGCAACGCTCGTGGTTGTAGTAATCCATATAGTCATCTATCTGTTTCATCAATTCGTCCACCGTCAATTCTCCTGCGTTATAGAAACACTCCGTCTTCAACACCGCAAAGAAGCTCTCCATCGGTGCATTGTCCCAACAGTTTGCCTTACGCGACATGCTTTGAACCATGGAATGTTCCGCCAGCAATTCCCTATATCCCGCCGTACGGTACAGCACGCCTTGGTCGGAATGAAGCATCGTTCCTTTGCCGGTCAGCCGAGGTGCGGCTTTTTCGAGCATTTCCTTCACCATTTCGCTGTTAGCATTGCGGCTCATGGCGTAGGCGACGATTTCTCGGTTGAACAAGTCCAAGATTGGCGAGAGGTACAGTTTGCCGTCCTTTCCTTTGAGTTCGGTTACGTCGGTCAGCCATTTTTCGTTGGGCTTTCGGGCTGTGAACCGGCGTTTGAGGAGGTTTTCCGATATTTCGCCCATGGCGGGATGGCGGTAGGCTTTTTTCGCCCGTATTTTGGCTTTCAGCCCCATCTGTTTCATCAACCGCGCCGCTTTTTTGTGGTTCCAACACAATGCTGCGGCAATGCGCCTTTGCCCGTAGCGTCCTTTGTGCCGTTCGTAGATTTCGGCGATAAGGTCTTTGTCGGCTTCATCGGGGTCGGGCCGGTCTTGGTGATGGTAGTAAAAGCTGCTTTTGGGCAGGTTTGCGATGTGCAGCAGGTATTTGAGCGGGTGTTGCGCCCTCAGTGTTTGGACGGTTTGGCGTTGTCCTTTGCGGTCTGCTTTTGGCTGAGGGCTTTTAACTCCTTTAGGTAGGCGACCTCTGCGCGCATATAGCACAACTCTTCGATAAGCTCTGCCTGTGTTTTTTCGTGGTCGGGTTTGTCGGCGATGAAGGGGTTTTTGCGGTGGTCGGTCATGGTTTTGGATTGGGGATGTTTGAGTGCGCCGATGCCGCCTTCTTGATAGGCGGTTATCCATCGTCGCAGGTGGGTTCGGGAGATGCCGTAGTGGTCTGCGGTACGCTGTTGGCTGCGTATGTGCAGGTAGTGGAGTACGGCTTGGTATTTGAAGTGTAATGTATATTTGGTCATAAAAAAACTGCACCTTGTGAGTTGGAGGGGATGTGTCCAACTTTTGGGGTGCAGTTCAAACCTTGATATCGGTTTTCAGACGACCTTTTGATGTCGGCGCCAAACGGCTTACTTGAATTTGTAAGTGTATTGCAGGCCGATGATGTCGGCGTGGTTTTTGAAACGCGCGCTGGATGCGCCTTTGCTGTCCACATCGCTACCGGTGGCGCGAGCGGTGTGGTAGCGGGTGTCGTTGATGTGGATGTGGCTGTAAGCGGCATCGAGGACGTGGTTTTTGCCGATATGGTATTTCGCACCGAGCGAGAACCAGATGCGGTTGCCGTCGGGCAGGCTGTTCATGCGGTAGCCGGCGTTTTTGACGGGCGAGCGGTCAAAGGCGATACCTGCACGCAGTTGCAGCGGGTCGGTCACTTGGTAAGAACCGCCGAGCGCGACTTTGTAAGTGTTGCGCCAGTTGGGCGTGATGACCGTGCGGTCGGATTTGCCGTTGACGATGTTTTTGGTGTTTTCAAAAACCAGTTCCGCTTTGTTGAAGCGGCTGTGGCGCGTCCAAGTCACATCGCTGAACAGGTTGAATTTGTCGGTGGCTTTGTACATGCCGTGAACGGACAAGGATTCGGGCGTTACGATTTTGACGCTTGCTTTTTCATGCGGAACGTAACCGCGGGCGGCAAGCGCGCCCAAATCCCAAGCGCGGCGGGCGTATGCGCCATCGGCTTCCCATTCCGCTGAGCCTTTGAGGGTGTGGGTTACTTTGGAACGGTAGTTCACGCCGACCCGTGCGCGGTCATTGATGTCCCACATCCAGGCAAGTTGATAGCCGAAGCCCCAGTCGTGACCTTTAACTTCGGCGTGTCCGTCAGATTTGCCTTGCGCGCTGACGGAAACAGGACGGCCGGCTGCGCGTGAGGCAAGGCCGCTGGCGAGTTGGCTGATGGAGCCGGAGGCATCCCAGTCGGAATATTTGCGCAATTCGGCTTTGGAATATTGGGCGATCAGACCTGCACCGAAAGCATGGTTTTCATTGGCTTTCCAAGCGACGACCGGTTCGATGTCGATGCTGGTGAGGCTGAGTTTGTTGATGTTGTGGCGCAGTACGGAATCTTTTTCGTATTCGGTGGCAGAGCCGAAGGGGACGTAAACGCCCAAGCCCAAAGTTACATCGTCATTGACTTTGTATGCGCCGTAGAGGTGCGGGGCGACGGTGGTTTTGGTGATTTTGCCGCTTTTCGAGCCGGAAACATCGCCGCCTTGATAGTATTGGGCGGAATCGGCTTCGTAGCGGATGCTGGGCATGACGATGTTGGCGTTAACGGAAACTTGGCTGCTGTCAAGTTTGGACAGACCGGCGGGGTTGTAGAAGATGGTCGATGCGTCGGCGGCTTCCGCGCCGGAAGAGTTGGCAGTGCCTTGCGCGTTGACCGACTGCGTACCGAAGTGGTAGCCCGAAGCGTGGACTGCGCCGGAAAAGAAGACTGCGCTGAGTAAGATTACGGTTTGTTTGATGGGTGAGTGTGTCATTTTCTTGTACCTGCGTGTAAATAATAAAGAGGTCGTCTGAAACAAACGCCTCCGTATCTGGAGCGGGCTGACGGTTTGGAATCGGTATTTTGAATAGAAACGATGGGCTTCAAGGCAAAAAGATGCAGCAAATGACTGGCTGGCATGAATTTTGGGCTGAAGGGCAACGGTTTTTCAATCAAAGTACAGTTGTTTCCTAGCGGTCATTCCGTTTGATTAGTGTAGGTGCTCGATTCTATACCACGTTATCGCTTTTGCCTAATATTTTTGGACGCTTTCGGAAAAACTTGCATGTTGCGCAGATAGGAGGGGGCGGGACTGTGGTAAAGATGCCATGGTGGGATTGTTTGATAGAAAAAAACGAAAAGGTCGTCTGAAAACCCGTTCCCAAGTTTTCAGACGACCTCTTGTTTATCTGCCGTTTGCGTGTCTATTATTTAACGCGCAACACTTCCAGCGTATTGGTCGAACCGGATTCACGCATTTGCGAACCGCTGGTGATGATGTATTGGTCGCCGGATCTTAAGATTTTATGTTCGACCAACATGGCTTCCACTTCGTTCAGCGCGGTATCGTGGTCGGTGCTGGTCGCCAAAATCAACGGGCGAACGCCGCGGTACATCGCCATACGGCGTTGGGCGGAAATGCTCGGGGTCAGTGCGAAAATCGGCAATGTGATGTTGTGGCGGCTGACTTCGAAGGCGGTCGAACCGCTTTCCGTCAGGGCAACGATGGCTTTGGCGTGAACCGCGCGCGCCACGCTGACTGCGCCGCCGGCAATCGCCAAGTTGGTGCTGACGGCTTCGGGATAATCGACCTGTTCGGCAACGCCGTTGAGCGAATCTTGTTCTTTTTCCGCAGCGGCGCAAATAATCGCCATTTGGCTGACGGTTTCAAACGGATACGCGCCGACGGCGGTTTCGGCGGAACACATCACCGCATCGGTGCCGTCCAATACCGCGTTTGCCACGTCGCTGACTTCCGCGCGGGTCGGGACGGGGTTGGTGATCATGGATTCCATCATTTGGGTTGCCGTAATGCTGAAGCGGCGCAACTCGCGTGCACGGCGGATCATGCGTTTTTGCAGGGCGGGGACGGCTGCGTGTCCGACTTCGACCGCCAAGTCGCCGCGCGCTACCATGATACCGTCGCTGGCGAGGATGATTTCGTCCAAGTTTTCAATCGCTTCCACACGTTCGATTTTGGAAACCAAGCCGGGGCGAACGGCAGTGCTGCCTTTCATTTCTTCTTCGACTTTGGCGCGGGCAGTGTGCAAATCTTCGGCGGATTTCACAAAGCTGATGGCGAGGTAGTCGCAACCGATGGCAATCGCGGTTTTCAGGTCGCGGAAGTCTTTCTCGGTCAACGCGCCTGCGGACAAACCGCCACCGCGTTTATTGATGCCTTTGTTGCTTTTCAACACATGGCTGTTTTCAACTTTAGTAACAATCTTACTACCTTCAACGGATTCCACGGTCAAAGTCAGCAAACCGTCATCCAACCACAAAACATCGCCCGCAACGACATCATTAGGCAGGTCGCGGTAGTCCAAACCGACCGCGTCGCGCGTGCCTTCGCCTTCGAGTGCGGCATCAAGAACCAGCGTTTCTCCTTTGTTCAATTCGATGCTGCCACCGGCGATTTTGCCGACGCGGATTTTCGGACCTTGCAAGTCGGCGAGGATGGCGATTTCCTGTCCGGCGCGTTTTGCCGCTTCACGCACGATGCGGGCGTTTTCCTGATGAAATTCAGGCGTACCGTGGCTGAAATTGAAACGGACGACATTCAGACCGCCTACACGGATCATGTCTTCCAACAACTGGACATTGTTGCTGCCCGGCCCCAACGTGGCGACGATTTTGGTGTTGTGGCTGATGCGGGTTACATCGCGTTTTGCATTACTCATGTGAAGCGTCCTTTCGGTCAATCCGTTGATAAATGGCATACGACTTTGTTAGAAAATTACAAAATTTCATCCAAACGTCGTCTGAAATTTGTAGAGTAAAATCCTGCGTTGAGACAGTTAAGCCGTAAATTATGATACAAATTAATATTTTGGCATTCTACTCCCAAAGCCAAACAACTGGTAGAAAATTACAGAATTTTCTGACTTAGGCTAAATTTAATTTTACATACGTTCGAGCCGGCAATCCGCTACAATACCGTCTGCAACTTTTCAGACGACCTCCCTAATAGATATATATAGATATATATAGATATAGAGTGAATACGTCGTCTGAAACGACATCATCTTCCATTCCTACCTTATTTCATCATTATCTGACACAACCATGCTAAGACGAATGCTCACTTCCTTGCCCATAGGCATTATGCTTGCCGATATGGTTTATGGTTTCGTTTTAAATATCATTCAAGGGCTTAACCTTCAGCAGCAAGCGGCGCCTGCTTCAGACGGCGGTCTGGCGGTAACGCCCGACATCGCTTTCAACAGCCTGCAAATCGTTGCAAACGGCGGCATGGTCCTCACCATCGGGTTTGGATTGATTGTCTTGTTACAGCTAAACCGTACGGTGCTAAAACGGCAGATTTTGCCTATCGGTATTTTTCGAACGCTGGGATTGATTGCTGTGTTGGCTTTCAGCGTGCCTTCGTTGTGGGAGTGGTTTAATGCTGCATTGTCCCTGTCGGCGGGCGGGAATGTCCTCAATACCAATAATCCGCGCTATTTGGTTTCCGCCTTATGCATGCCGTTTATTGCCTTTTTGTGTTTGGTGCGGCTGTTTGGCTGGTATAAGTTACACACGCGCCAGTCCGAACAAACTCCACCGACGGAGTTGCAGAAATAGCAGTTTCGGTATGAAGCGCATCCGAGTGGATTAAAATAAACCATATATATTGAGAAGAGGTCGTCTGAAATTTCGTGGATGAAGTTTCAGACGACCTTTTATGTTGTTGAGTGATAATTGAGACTGTCAAAATTTGGAACGGAATATCGATGAATTTGGTAAAACTCAAATCTGCCGGATGACAGTAAATAATCTGCGGCAAGCCTAAGATTTTGCTTGAAAACTTCTTTATTGTCGTGGTATAGTCCAGGGCTTGGTACAAATGTGCCAAGTTTTATCTTTGTCCGAAGGCAGGCCAATCGTAGCCCGCCCCTTTACTTTAAAAGGAAAATAATCATGACTTTAGGTCTGGTTGGACGCAAAGTTGGTATGACCCGCGTGTTCGACGAACAGGGTGTTTCTGTTCCGGTGACCGTTTTGGATATGTCTGCCAACCGCGTTACACAAGTAAAATCCAAAGATGCTGACGGCTATACTGCCGTTCAAGTTACCTTTGGTCAGAAAAAAGCTAACCGTGTCAACAAAGCCGAAGCTGGGCACTTTGCAAAAGCAGGTGTTGAAGCCGGTCGCGGTTTGATGGAGTTTGCTTTGACTGAAGAAAAACTGGCTGAATTGAAAGCCGGTGACGAAATCACCGTTTCTATGTTTGAAGTCGGTCAACTGGTCGATGTAACTGGTACCTCTAAAGGTAAAGGTTTCTCCGGTACGATCAAACGTCATAACTTCGGTGCCCAACGTACTTCCCACGGTAACTCCCGTTCTCACCGTGTTCCAGGTTCTATCGGTATGGCGCAAGACCCAGGTCGCGTGTTCCCCGGTAAACGCATGGCCGGTCAATACGGTAACACCAAAGCAACTGTCCAAAAACTGGAAGTTGTACGTGTTGATGCAGAACGCCAACTGCTGTTGGTTAAGGGTGCTGTTCCGGGTGCGGTCAACAGCGATGTTGTAGTTCGTCCTAGCGTGAAAGTAGGTGCGTAATGGAATTGAAAGTAATTGACGCTAAAGGACAAGTTTCAGGCAGTCTGTCTGTTTCTGATGCTTTGTTCGCTCGCGAATACAATGAAGCGTTGGTTCATCAGCTGGTAAATGCCTACTTGGCAAACGCCCGCTCTGGCAACCGCGCTCAAAAAACCCGTGCCGAAGTAAAACACTCAACCAAAAAACCATGGCGTCAAAAAGGTACCGGTCGTGCCCGTTCCGGTATGACTTCTTCTCCGCTGTGGCGTAAAGGTGGTCGCGCGTTCCCGAACAAACCCGACGAAAACTTCACTCAAAAAGTAAACCGTAAAATGTACCGTGCCGGTATGGCGACTATCCTGTCCCAATTGGCCCGTGACGAGCGTTTGTTTGCTATCGAAGCGTTGACTGCTGAAACTCCTAAAACCAAAGTTTTTGCTGAACAAGTGAAAAATCTGGGTCTGGAGCAAGTGCTGTTTGTAACCAAACAGCTCGATGAGAATGTTTACTTGGCTTCACGCAACTTGCCAAACGTGTTGGTTTTGGAAGCTCAACAAGTTGATCCTTACAGCTTGCTGCGTTACAAAAAAGTAATCATCACTAAAGATGCAGTTGCACAATTAGAGGAGCAATGGGTATGAATCAACAACGTTTGACTCAAGTGATTTTGGCACCTATCGTTTCTGAAAAAAGCAACGTATTGGCTGAAAAACGCAACCAAATGACGTTTAAAGTTTTGGCAAATGCAACCAAACCTGAAATCAAAGCTGCTGTTGAGCTGCTGTTCGGTGTTCAAGTTGCTTCTGTAACTACCGTTACTACTAAAGGTAAAACTAAGCGTTTTGGTCGTACTTTGGGCCGCCGCAGCGATGTTAAAAAGGCTTATGTAAGCTTGGCTGCCGGTCAAGAGTTGGATTTGGAAGCCGCTGCTGCAGCTGCAGATAAGGAATAAACAAAATGGCAATCGTTAAAATGAAGCCAACTTCTGCAGGCCGTCGCGGCATGGTTCGCGTGGTAACAGAAGGTTTGCACAAAGGTGCGCCTTATGCACCTTTGCTCGAAAAGAAAAATTCTACTGCCGGTCGTAACAATAATGGTCATATCACCACCCGTCACAAAGGCGGCGGTCATAAACACCATTACCGTGTTGTAGACTTTAAACGTAACAAAGACGGTATCCCTGCAAAAGTAGAGCGTATCGAATACGATCCTAACCGTACTGCCTTCATTGCACTGTTGTGCTATGCAGACGGTGAGCGTCGCTACATCATCGCTCCTCGCGGTATTCAAGCTGGTGCTGTATTGGTTTCCGGTGCTGAAGCTGCCATCAAAGTAGGTAACACCCTGCCGATCCGCAACATCCCCGTTGGTACGACTATCCACTGTATCGAAATGAAACCTGGTAAAGGTGCACAAATTGCACGTTCTGCCGGTGCTTCTGCGGTATTGTTGGCTAAAGAAGGTGCATACGCTCAAGTCCGTCTGCGCTCTGGCGAAGTTCGTAAAATCAACGTAGATTGCCGTGCAACTATCGGTGAGGTTGGTAACGAAGAGCAAAGCCTTAAGAAAATCGGTAAGGCCGGTGCTAATCGTTGGCGCGGTATTCGTCCGACCGTTCGTGGTGTTGTCATGAACCCTGTCGATCACCCTCATGGTGGTGGTGAAGGTCGTACCGGTGAAGCTCGCGAACCAGTTAGCCCATGGGGTACTCCTGCTAAAGGCTACCGCACTCGTAATAACAAACGCACGGATAACATGATTGTTCGTCGTCGTTACTCAAATAAAGGTTAATTAGTATGGCTCGTTCATTGAAAAAAGGCCCATATGTAGACCTGCATTTGCTGAAAAAAGTAGATGCTGCTCGTGCAAGCAACGACAAGCGCCCGATTAAAACTTGGTCTCGTCGTTCTACCATTCTGCCTGACTTTATCGGTCTGACCATTGCTGTACACAACGGTCGCACTCATGTGCCCGTTTTTATCAGTGATAACATGGTTGGTCATAAATTAGGTGAATTCTCATTGACCCGTACCTTTAAAGGCCACTTGGCTGATAAAAAGGCTAAAAAGAAATAAGGTGAATCATGAGAGTAAATGCACAACATAAAAATGCCCGTATTTCAGCTCAAAAAGCTCGTTTGGTAGCTGATTTGATTCGTGGTAAAGACGTTGCCCAGGCTTTGAATATCTTGACTTTCAGCCCTAAAAAAGGTGCTGAGTTGATTAAAAAAGTATTGGAATCAGCTATTGCAAATGCCGAGCACAATAACGGTGCCGACATTGATGAGTTGAAAGTGGTAACTATCTTTGTTGACAAAGGTCCAAGCTTGAAACGATTCCAAGCTCGTGCCAAAGGTCGCGGTAACCGCATTGAAAAACAAACTTGTCATATCAACGTGACAGTGGGCAACTAAGGAAAAGCTATGGGACAAAAGATTAACCCTACAGGCTTTCGCCTGGCGGTAACTAAAGACTGGGCTTCAAAATGGTTTGCTAAAAGCACCGACTTTTCTGCTGTTTTGAAACAAGACATTGATGTTCGTAACTACCTGCGTAAAAAATTGGCGAATGCTTCTGTTGGTCGCGTAGTTATTGAACGTCCTGCAAAATCTGCACGCATTACCATCTACTCTGCCCGTCCGGGTGTTGTAATTGGTAAAAAAGGTGAGGATATCGAAGTTTTGAAACGTGATTTGCAAGCCCTGATGGGTGTGCCTGTTCATGTCAATATCGAAGAAATTCGTAAACCTGAATTAGATGCGCAAATTATTGCTGATGGTATTGCACAGCAATTAGAAAAACGTGTTCAATTCCGCCGTGCTATGAAGCGCGCAATGCAAAATGCTATGCGTTCAGGAGCAAAAGGTATCAAGATTATGACTTCAGGTCGTCTGAATGGTGCGGATATTGCTCGTAGCGAATGGTATCGTGAAGGTCGTGTACCTCTGCATACTTTGCGTGCAAACGTAGATTATGCAACTAGCGAAGCCCATACTACTTATGGCGTGCTGGGTCTGAAAGTTTGGGTCTATACTGAAGGTAATGTAAAGACTTCAGCTAAACCTGAGCATGAAAAGAAACAAAGAAAGGCAGGTGGACGTAATGCTGCAGCCAACTAGACTGAAATACCGCAAGCAACAAAAAGGTCGCAATACTGGTATTGCTACTCGCGGTAACAAAGTAAGTTTCGGTGAGTTCGGTTTGAAAGCCGTTGGTCGTGGTCGTTTGACTGCCCGCCAAATCGAAGCTGCTCGTCGTACAATGACTCGCCACATTAAACGTGGTGGTCGTATTTGGATTCGTGTATTCCCTGATAAACCAATTACTGAAAAACCTATTCAAGTTCGTATGGGTGGCGGTAAAGGTAACGTGGAATATTACATTGCCGAAATTAAACCAGGCAAAGTGTTGTATGAAATGGACGGTGTTCCAGAGGCTCTGGCTCGTGAAGCATTTGAATTGGCTGCTGCCAAATTGCCTATTCCTACGACCTTTGTAGTAAGACAGGTAGGTCAATAATGAAAGCAAATGAATTGAAAGACAAATCTATTGAGCAATTAAATGCAGATTTGTTGGACTTGTTGAAGGCTCAGTTTGGCTTACGTATGCAAAACGCAACTGGTCAATTGGGTAAACCAAGCGAATTAAAACGTGTACGTCGCGATATTGCTCGTATTAAAACCATTTTAACTGAAAAAGGTGCTAAGTAATGAGCGAAAATAAAAATGTTCGTACTTTGCAAGGCAAAGTGGTAAGCGACAAAATGGACAAAACTGTCACAGTGTTGGTTGAGCGTAAAGTAAAACACCCTCTGTACGGTAAAATTATCCGTTTATCAACTAAAATCCATGCCCATGATGAAAATAATCAATATGGAATTGGTGATGTAGTGGTAATTGCGGAATCTCGTCCACTGTCAAAAACCAAATCTTGGGTTGTTAAAGAACTGGTTGAGAAAGCACGTACTGTTTAAAATTTAAGACAGTTAGCTTCAATAAGAAACGAAGTGTTGCGCCAAAGTGAATTTGCGTGTAAACTTCGTTTCTTATCTTTCAGTTTCTTCTGGAAGTTTCTTCCCTTCGGGATCCAAGACTGGTTTACTAGAACCGTGATGGTTTCATTTAGTTAGCTTAATTTAAATAGGTGAGCGAGCTATATGAAAATGGTAAATTAAGTTGGTTAATTTAAAGGTACTAATATGATTCAAATGCAGACCATCTTAGATGTGGCTGATAACTCTGGTGCGCGTCGCGTGATGTGTATCAAGGTATTGGGCGGATCTAAGCGTCGCTACGCTTCTGTTGGCGATATTATTAAAGTCGCAGTTAAAGATGCGGCCCCACGTGGTCGTGTCAAAAAAGGTGATGTGTACAATGCAGTTGTTGTTCGTACTGCTAAAGGTGTGCGTCGTCCTGATGGTGCGTTGATTAAATTCGATAACAACGCCGCCGTGTTGTTAAACAATAAACTTGAACCTCTGGGTACCCGTATTTTTGGTCCGGTAACCCGTGAGTTGCGTACTGAGCGATTTATGAAAATCGTTTCATTGGCGCCTGAAGTGTTATAAGGAATAGCGCGATGAATAAAATCATTAAAGGTGACCAAGTTGTTGTGATCACTGGTAAGGATAAAGGTAAGCAAGGTCAAGTAGTTCGCGTATTAGGCGGTAAAGTTGTTGTTGAAGGTGTTAACGTTGTAAAACGTCATCAAAAACCTAATCCGATGCGTGGTGTTGAGGGTGGTATTGTTTCGAAAGAAATGCCGTTGGATATTTCTAATGTTGCAATTCTGAATCCGGAAACTAATAAAGCAGACCGTGTTGGTGTTAAACTGATTGAAAATGAAGGCAAAGTGAAGCGCGTTCGTTTCTTCAAATCAAATGGCTCTGTTATTGGAGCATAAGGAGATAACATGGCTCGTTTGAGAGAGTTTTATAAAGATACAGTTGTTCCTGAATTGGTTAAGCAGTTTGGTTACAAATCAGTAATGGAAGTTCCTCGTATTGAAAAAATCACTTTAAATATGGGTGTTAGAGAGGCTGTTGCTGATAAAAAAGTTATGGAGCATGCGGTATCTGATTTGGAAAAAATTGCTGGTCAAAAGCCAGTAGTTACTGTTGCTCGTAAATCTATCGCTGGCTTTAAAATTCGCGATAATTATCCTGTAGGTTGCAAAGTAACATTACGTCGTGATCAAATGTTCGAATTCTTGGATCGTTTGATTACTATTGCATTACCTCGAGTGCGTGACTTCCGTGGTGTAAGTGGCAAATCTTTTGATGGCCGTGGTAATTACAATATGGGTGTTCGCGAGCAAATCATTTTCCCGGAAATTGAATACGATAAAATTGATGCTTTGCGTGGTTTGAATATTACTATTACAACTACTGCAAAAACTGATGAAGAAGCTAAAGCTTTATTGTCGCTGTTCAAGTTTCCGTTTAAAGGATAATCATGGCTAAGAAAGCACTTATTAATCGTGAACTGAAACGTCAAGCTTTGGCGAAAAAGTTTGCAGCCAAACGTGAGGAAATTTTTGCTGTTATTAATGATGCGAATGCAACTGAAGAGGAGCGTTTTGAAGCTCGTCTGAAATTCCAATCCATTCCACGTAATGCAGCTCCTGTACGTCAACGCCGTCGTTGTGCTTTGACAGGTCGTCCTCGTGGTACTTTCCGTAAATTCGGTTTGGGTCGTATTAAAATCCGTGAAATCGCTATGCGTGGCGAGATTCCGGGTGTTGTTAAAGCTAGCTGGTAATAGGAGTATTAATAATGAGTATGCATGATCCTATTTCCGATATGTTGACTCGTATTCGTAATGCGCAACGTGCCAATAAGGTAGTAGTTGCCATGCCTTCTTCCAAATTAAAGTGTGCAATTGCAAAAGTCTTGAAAGAAGAGGGTTATATCGAGGATTTTTCGGTTTCTGCTGATGCGAAACCGGTATTGGAAATTCAATTGAAATACTATGCAGGTCGCCCTGTGATTGAGCAAATTAAACGTGTTTCACGTCCAGGTTTGCGTATTTACAAAGCTTCTAGCGAAATTCCTAATGTTATGAATGGCTTAGGTATCGCTATTGTTAGTACTTCTAAAGGTGTGATGACTGACCGCAAGGCTCGTTCTGAGGGTGTTGGTGGTGAGTTGTTGTGCATCGTAGCCTAGTGGAGAAAAGTAAATGTCACGTGTCGCAAAAAACCCAGTGACTGTTCCTGCTGGTGTAGAAGTAAAATTTGGAACAGAAGCATTGGTTATCAAGGGTAAGAATGGTGAGTTGTCTTTCCCTTTGCATTCTGATGTAGCCATTGAATTAAACGATGGTAAATTGACTTTTGCTGCAAAAAATGACAGTAAACAGGCAAATGCTATGTCTGGTACTGCCCGTGCATTAGTTAATAATATGGTTAAAGGTGTTTCTGAAGGTTTTGAGAAAAAACTGCAGTTGATTGGTGTGGGTTACCGTGCTCAAGCTCAAGGCAAAGTTTTAAACTTGTCTTTAGGTTTTTCCCATCCAATCGTATATGAAATGCCTGAAGGTGTTTCTGTTCAAACCCCTAGCCAAACAGAAATCGTTTTGACTGGTGCAGATAAACAAGTGATTGGTCAAGTTGCTGCTGAAATTCGTGCTTTCCGTTCTCCTGAACCTTATAAAGGTAAAGGTGTTCGTTATGTAGGCGAAGTGGTAGTGATGAAAGAAGCCAAGAAAAAATAATTGAGGTTCACTAATGGATAAACATGCAACCCGACTCCGTCGTGCACGCAAAACCCGTGCGCGAATTGCGGACTTGAAAATGGTAAGATTATGTGTGTTCCGTAGCAATAATCATATTTATGCTCAAGTAATTAGTGCTGAAGGTGATAAAGTATTGGCTCAAGCCTCTACATTGGAAGCTGAGGTACGTGGTAGCCTGAAATCTGGTAGCAACGTCGAAGCAGCTGCAGTGGTTGGCAAGCGTATTGCTGAGAAAGCTAAAGCAGTAGGTGTAGAAAAAGTTGCTTTTGATCGTTCAGGTTTCCAATATCACGGTCGTGTGAAAGCTTTGGCTGAAGCTGCACGTGAAAATGGTTTAAGCTTCTAATAATTGGAGACTTTCAGATGGCAAAACATGAAATTGAAGAACGCGGTGACGGCCTGATTGAAAAAATGGTCGCAGTTAATCGTGTGACTAAAGTAGTTAAAGGTGGTCGTATCATGGCTTTCTCTGCACTAACTGTTGTTGGTGATGGAGATGGTCGTATTGGTATGGGCAAAGGTAAGTCAAAAGAAGTGCCGGTAGCTGTTCAAAAAGCAATGGATCAGGCTCGTCGCTCTATGATTAAAGTACCTCTAAAAAATGGTACGATTCATCATGAGGTTATTGGACGTCATGGCGCTACCAAAGTCTTTATGCAGCCTGCTAAAGAAGGTAGTGGTGTAAAGGCGGGTGGTCCTATGCGCTTAGTTTTTGATGCTATGGGTATTCATAACATTTCTGCTAAAGTGCATGGTTCTACAAATCCTTATAACATTGTACGAGCTACATTAGACGGTTTGTCTAAGTTGTATACACCTGCAGATATTGCTGCTAAACGTGGCTTAACAGTAGAAGACATTTTAGGAGCAAGCCATGACTGAGCAAAAAAAGATTAAAGTTACATTGGTGAAGAGCCTGATTGGTACAATTGAATCTCATCGTGCATGTGCTCGTGGTTTAGGTTTGCGTCATCGTGAGCATACAGTAGAGGTTTTAGATACCCCTCAAAACCGTGGCATGATTAACAAAATCAGCTACTTGTTGAAAGTGGAGTCTTGATATGTTTCTAAATTCTATTCAACCTGCTGAGGGTGCTACCTACGCCCGTCGTCGTGTGGGTCGTGGTATTGGTAGCGGTTTAGGTAAAACCGGTGGTCGTGGTCATAAAGGTCAAAAAAGCCGTTCTGGTGGTTTTCATAAAGTAGGTTTTGAAGGTGGTCAAATGCCTTTACAACGTCGCCTGCCAAAACGTGGTTTTAAATCATTGACTGCTGCTGCAAATGCTGAGATTCGTTTGAGTGAATTGAACTTACTGGCTGTAAATGAGATTGATGTATTGGTTCTCAAGCAAGCTGGGTTGGTTTCTGCAGCTGTTTCTAATGTGAAAGTTATTGCCTCTGGTGAGCTTTCAAAAGCTGTTGTCCTGAAAGGCATTAAGGCCACTAAGGGTGCTAAAGCAGCGATTGAAGCTGCTGGTGGTAAAGTGGAAGAATAAGGCTTGCATTATAGTGGCTAATCAACAATCTTTATCAGGCTTGTCCAAATTTGGAGATCTGAAAAAACGCCTAACGTTTCTTTTAGGGGCGTTAGTTGTTTTTCGTATTGGTGCTCATATCCCAGTACCCGGCGTAGATGCTGTTGCTTTAGCTAAATTATATGAAAGCGCTGGGAACGGCATACTAGGCATGTTGAACATGTTTTCTGGTGGTTCGTTAGAGCGCTTTAGTATATTTGCAATTGGCATAATGCCATATATTTCAGCATCAATAATTATTCAGCTGGCCTCGGAAATTATTCCTTCTTTAAAGGCTTTAAAAAAGGAAGGAGAGGCGGGTCGAAAAGTTATTACAAAATATACAAGATATGGTACGGTGCTATTGGCCATCTTACAGAGTTTTGGTGTAGCTACTTTTGTATTCCAGCAAGGCGTGGTTGTTACTAATTCTTTGGAGTTCCATATTTCTACTGTAGTCAGCTTAGTCACAGGTACAATGTTCCTGATGTGGTTAGGTGAGCAGATTACAGAGCGAGGGATTGGGAATGGTATTTCCTTGATTATTACTGCTGGTATTGCTGCCGGTATACCTTCCGGTATCGCAAGATTATTAGCTTTAACGAGTCAAGGGGCAATTGGTATGCCGACGGCTGTGTCAATTGTTATTGGTGCGTTACTGTTAATTTATATTGTTGTATATTTTGAAAGTGCTCAGCGTAAAGTTCCTGTGCATTATGCAAAACGCCAAGTTGGCAGTGGTGTAATGCAGGGTTCAAATACGCATATGCCCTTTAAGTTGAATATGGCAGGCGTAATACCTCCCATTTTTGCGTCAAGTATTATTTTGTTTCCGTCCACTTTGTTAAGTTGGTTTGGTTCTAGTGATACAGGCAGTTTGTTGCATAAAATTGCTGGTTTGCTTCAGCATGGACAAGCTTTGTATATTTTGCTATTTACAGTAGCAATTATTTTCTTCTGCTATTTTTATACAGCCTTAGTTTTTAGTCCAAAAGAAATGGCGGAGAATTTGAAGAAAAGTGGCGCTTTCGTGCCAGGAATTCGACCTGGTAAGCAAACTTCGCAATATCTGGAACAGGTTGTGTTGCGTCTCACTTTATTTGGTGCGTTATATATTACAACTATTTGTTTAATTCCAGAGTTCTTGACAACAGCTTTGAATGTTCCTTTTTATTTGGGTGGTACATCTTTACTAATTTTAGTTGTAGTGACAATGGACTTTAGTACCCAAATTAACTCTTACCGCATGACTCAGCAATATGAGAGTTTAATGAGCGGTCTTGATATGAAATCTTTATCACGTAAGTAGAATTATGGCTAAAGAAGATACCATACAAATGCAGGGGGAGATTCTTGAAACTCTGCCTAACGCAACTTTTAAAGTAAAGCTTGAGAATGACCATGTTGTATTAGGTCATATTTCCGGGAAAATGCGTATGCACTATATCCGGATCTCTCCAGGGGATAAGGTGACGGTAGAACTGACACCTTATGATTTAACTCGAGCTCGGATTGTCTTCCGAGCTAGATAAAACGATATAAGGAAATATAATGCGTGTACAACCGTCTGTAAAGAAAATTTGCCGCAACTGTAAGATTATCCGTCGTAATCGAGTAGTTCGTGTAATTTGTACTGATCCTCGTCACAAACAACGTCAAGGCTAAGGGAACTTTTCTTTTAGTAAGACTTTGTGGTATAGTGACGAACTTTGCCGTTTAAAGGAAAAAATATGGCTCGTATTGCAGGGGTGAATATCCCTAATAATGCACATATCGTAATTGGCTTGCAGGCTATTTATGGTATTGGTGCTACTCGTGCTAAATTGATTTGCGAGGCAGCAAATATTGCTCCCACTACTAAAGCAAAAGATTTGGACGAGGCTCAATTAGACGCTTTGCGTGAACAAGTTGCTAAATATGAAGTGGAAGGTGACTTGCGTCGTGAAGTAACGATGAGCATCAAACGATTGATGGACATGGGTTGTTATCGTGGTTTCCGTCATCGTCGCGGTTTGCCTTGTCGTGGTCAACGCACTCGCACAAATGCTCGTACCCGTAAAGGTCCGCGTAAAGCGATTGCTGGTAAAAAATAATTTTTAAGGAATTTTATTAATGGCTAAAGCAAACACAGCTTCGCGTGTACGTAAAAAAGTACGTAAAACCGTAAGCGAAGGTATTGTGCATGTACATGCTTCTTTCAACAATACCATCATTACAATCACTGACCGTCAAGGCAATGCATTGTCTTGGGCTACCTCTGGCGGCGCTGGTTTTAAAGGTTCTCGTAAAAGTACACCATTTGCGGCTCAGGTAGCTGCAGAAGCAGCTGGTAAAGTTGCCCAAGAATATGGCGTTAAAAATTTAGAAGTTCGTATAAAAGGTCCTGGTCCTGGTCGAGAGTCTTCTGTACGTGCGCTCAACGCTCTTGGTTTTAAAATTACCAGTATTACCGACGTTACTCCGTTGCCTCATAACGGTTGCCGTCCGCCTAAAAAACGTCGTATTTAAAGGAGTGATTGAAACATGGCACGTTATATTGGCCCTAAATGTAAATTGGCACGTCGAGAAGGCACCGATTTATTTTTGAAGAGCGCTCGTCGTTCTTTGGATTCTAAATGTAAACTTGATTCAGCTCCTGGTCAGCATGGTGCAAAGAAACCACGTTTGTCTGACTATGGCTTGCAATTGCGTGAAAAGCAAAAGATTCGTCGTATTTATGGCGTTTTGGAACGTCAATTCCGTCGCTATTTTGCAGAAGCAGATCGACGTAAAGGCTCTACTGGTGAATTGCTGCTGCAATTGTTAGAGTCTCGTTTGGATAATGTAGTATATCGCATGGGATTCGGCTCGACTCGTGCTGAAGCACGTCAGCTGGTTTCTCATAAAGCAATTACCGTTAACGGTCAGGTTGTAAATATTCCTTCTTTCCAAGTTAAAGCAGGTGATGTTGTAGCTGTTCGTGAGAAAGCTAAAAAACAAGTTCGTATTCAAGAAGCTTTAAGTTTAGCAACTCAAATCGGTTTGCCAAGCTGGGTTTCTGTTGATACAGACAAATTGGAAGGTGTATTTAAAAATATGCCGGATCGTTCAGAATTAACTGGCGATATTAATGAACAGCTGGTGGTAGAATTCTACTCTAAATAATGCTAGCTCAGTGAGGGACAGTTAAATGCAAAATAGCACAACCGAATTTTTGAAACCTCGTCAAATTGATGTTGATACTTTATCTACAACTCGTGCAAAAGTATCTATGCAGCCGTTTGAGCGCGGTTTTGGTCATACTTTAGGTAATGCTTTGCGTCGTATCTTACTGTCATCCATGAATGGTTTTGCTCCTACTGAAGTGGTCATTTCCGGTGTGTTGCACGAATACTCTACTGTTGATGGTGTTCAAGAAGATGTTGTTGATATTTTATTGAATGTCAAAGGTATTGTATTTAAGCTACATGGACGTGGCCAAGTTCAGTTAACTTTGAAAAAATCAGGTGCCGGTGCGGTTGTTGCCGGTGATATCGAATTGCCACATGATGTGGAAGTTTTAAATCCTGAGCATATTATTTGTCATTTGGCTGAGAACGGTCAAATTGAGATGGAAATCAAAGTTGAGCAGGGTCGTGGCTATCAATCTGTTTCCGGTCGTCGTGTTGTACGCGATGAGAACCGTCAGATTGGTGCAATTCAGTTGGATGCGAGCTTTTCGCCCATCAGTCGTGTTAGCTTTGAAGTTGAACCTGCACGCGTAGAGCAGCGTACGGATTTGGATAAGTTGGTTTTGGATATTGAAACTGATGGTTCTATTGATCCTGAAGAAGCTGTACGTAGTGCCGCTCGTATTTTAATTGATCAAATGTCTATCTTTGCTGATTTGCAAGGTACTCCAGTAGAAGAAGTTGAAGAAAAAGCTCCTCCTATTGATCCTATCCTGCTGCGTCCGGTAGATGATTTGGAATTAACTGTACGTTCAGCTAATTGTCTGAAAGCTGAAGATATTTATTATATTGGCGATTTGATTCAACGTACTGAAACAGAGCTTCTTAAAACTCCGAATTTGGGTCGTAAATCTTTGAATGAAATCAAAGAAGTGTTGGCATCTAAAGGTCTGACACTAGGTTCCAAATTGGAAGCTTGGCCGCCTGTAGGCTTAGAAAAGCCGTAAGTTTGAAGATTAAAGGATAATGACATGCGTCATCGTAATGGTAACCGCAAATTAAACCGTACAAGCAGCCATCGCGCTGCAATGCTGCGTAATATGGCGAACTCATTGTTGACTCACGAGACTATTGTGACAACTTTGCCTAAAGCTAAAGAATTACGCCGCGTAGTTGAGCCCTTGATTACATTGGGTAAAAAACCTTCCTTGGCAAACCGTCGTTTGGCATTTGACCGCACTCGTGATCGTGATGTTGTAGTTAAATTGTTTGATGAATTGGGTCCACGTTTTGCTGCTCGTAATGGCGGTTATGTTCGTGTACTGAAATATGGTTTCCGCAAAGGCGACAATGCACCTTTGGCATTGATTGAATTAGTAGACAAAGCAGCAGAAGCTGCCGAGTAATCTAATACACCATAATAAAACACCATTTGTTTTCTCAAATGGTGTTTTATTATATGCAAACTATCTTCTGAATATTTTAAAAGCTCTATTTAAAATACTCTCAAGTATATTGATGTTATTCTCTTTACTTTACAGTAAAGGTTTATAGATAGAAGGTTGTTTTTTTCAGCCCTATACTATAACTGAAATTGATTGTGAACTTCTTTGCTGTTAAGCATTACACTTATTATGTTCTTTTTTGTATTCCATAATTTTATATGACTACTTCTCTTACGATCGCAATGAGTGTTGCTGAGGCATCGGGTGATCTGCTTGGTGCACATCTTATTTGTGCGATTAAAAAACGTTGTCCTGATGCAAGATTTATTGGTATCGGTGGCGAGCGCATGAAGGTGGAAGGATTTGAAAGTCTTTATGACCAAGAAAAATTGGCAGTACGAGGCTTTGTTGAGGTAGTTAAACGTTTGCCCGAAATCTTGAGAATCCGTAAAGGTCTGGTTAATGACCTTATTCGCATAAAACCGGATGTTTTTGTTGGGATTGATGCACCTGATTTTAATCTTTGGGTGGAAGAGAAACTTAAGAAAACAGGTATTCCAACGGTTCACTATGTCAGCCCTTCTGTTTGGGCGTGGAGGCGTGAACGGGTGAACAAAATCGTTCATCAAGTTAACCGGGTGTTGTGCCTTTTCCCAATGGAACCACAGCTCTATTTAGATGCCGGTGGTAAGGCTGAGTTTGTCGGTCATCCGATGGCTCAAACCATGCCTGTAGATGTTGATCAATCTTCTGCGCGTCGTCAGTTGGGAGTTGCACCGTCTATCCCAGTATTTACCTTGATGCCCGGCAGTCGTGTTAGCGAAATTGATTACATGGCTCCTGTGTTTTTTCAAACAGCATTACTTTTGTTGAGACGTTACCCGCAGGCTCAATTTCTTATGCCGGTTGCTACGCAAGCAACCCGTCGTCGTATATCAAAAATTCTTGCCTCTGCACAATTCTCGGGTCTTCCTATTACGCTGGTTGATAAACAAGCAGATACTGTTTGTACCGCGGCAGATGTAGTTTTGGTGACCAGCGGGACGGCAACGCTGGAAGTGGCTTTGTGTAAACGTCCTATGGTGATCAGCTATAAAATATCGCCTCTGACTTATGCTTATGTGAAGCGTAAAGTTAAAGTGCCGCATGTCGGTCTGCCCAATATTTTGTTGAACAAATGTGCTGTTCCAGAGCTTTTGCAACACGATGCCACGCCTGAAAAATTGGCGGAAGCCATGATTTATTGGTATGAACATCCTGAAGCGGTTGCCAACTTAAAACAAGATTTTCATGAGTTGCACTTATTATTAAGAAAAGATACCGATACACTGGTTGCAAATGCAGTGTTGGAAGAAGCAGGTTTTTTCAAATCTTAGTTTGACTTGCTGATTCAACAAGAGAAAAGAGCGGCAATCAGATTTACAAAAAAGTAATGAAGCAGAAAATGGGTTGCAGTTTAAACATCGCTTTGCCCCAACTTATCTATCCTTCAGCCGGCAAAGATGGCGTTTGCACGGCCTTTGCTATATCATTCCCTTATCTGAAACTAAGGAAAACATCATGTACGAAGTCAATCGTAGCGTCTTTTTGCTCATCCCGCTCGATCCTTTTTGGAACTGGCTGCAAACCCTGCCCGGCAATCATCTTGATGGTTTGACCCTTGAAGCTATTCAAGCCGATGCCAATTCTTACCTTGTTCGTCCGTGTGAAACCGCCGACGAAGTTTGGGACGAAATCGAGGCGCGGTTTGAAGACATTTTCGCTGCCGAACTTGCCGACTGGTGCGAAGATGAGAGCGAGTGGCCTGATTTGGATGCCGATATTTTCAACGAATGGTTTGATATCCAACTTTCTACCGTTATTACCGACCTCGAGCAAGAGCCGCTCGCCCGCGAGGCTTTTCAACCTTTCAATCTGAACTGATGAATATCCGCGTCCGCAATTACCATCTTGACGGCTACGGTCATGTCAATAACGCGCGCTATCTCGAATTTCTTGAAGAAGCGCGCTGGGCATTTTTTGAGGAACACGGGTTTTTGTCTGAAATCGACGGCTTGATGCTGGTGGTCGTCCGCACCGACATCCGTTATCGTCGTGCCGCCGTCGATGGCGACATATTGCGCTTTGAAGGTCGTCTGAAAGAGCTGACTTCGCGTCATATTATCCTTACCCAAAACATCGTTTTGCCCAGCGGTAAAAATGCCGTTGAAGCCGAAAGTACGCTGATGGTTGTCAGCGCAGAAAGCGGGCGGAGCATCAGTATTCCTGAACCTCTATTTACCCTTTTAAAACAATACGCCGAAGTATGAAAAAACTCATTACTATTGCCGCCGTCGCTATTATCGGCGCGCTGCTCGCCATCGTCCTCATTCCGGATAACAAACCTGCTCCTGCATTCTCTTTGTCCGATCTGCAAGGCAAATCAGTGTCCAACGCCAATTTGCAAGGCAAAGTCAGCTTCATCAATTTTTGGTTTCCTTCCTGTCCGGGCTGTGTCAGCGAAATGCCCAAAGTCATCAAAATGTCCAAAGACTATCAAGGAAAAGAGTTTCAAGTCCTTGGCATTGCCCAACCGATAGACCCGCTGGAAAGCGTAACCCAATACGTCCAAGAATACGGTTTGCCCTTTACCGTCATGTTTGATGCCGATAAAGCCGCCGCCCAAGCATTTGGCACGCAGGTTTACCCGACTTCTTTTCTGATCAATAAAAAAGGCGAAATTCTGAAAACCTTTGTCGGCGAACCGAATTTCGCTGAGCTTTATCAGGAAATAGACAAAGAATTGGCGAAGTAATGCAAGTTTGCGCGGTTCTTGACTGTTTTCAGACGACCTCTGTTGTGAATGTATTAAACAATCAACGATATTGTCCGTTGTCGGACTTAATGAAGGGCAATTTTGGTAAGTAGATTCTGAGGATCATTGAAAATGGCTTTGAAAAATAAACAATTTCTATATTTTATAGTGGATTAAATTTAAATCAGGACAAGGCGACGAAGCCGCAGACAGTACAGATAGTACGGCAAGGCGAGGCAACGCTGTACTGGTTTAAAGTTAATCCACTATATTTTTGTCGGCTTTATTTTGAGCGTATTTCAGCCGACATTTGCACAAGGCGTTCCTCAAAAAGGCATGCTGTGGGTTTATTGGGGTAATAGTTTAGATGGTAATGTCCGGAGTCAAAGGGTTTTATATTTTGACTTTATTCCTGAAGACACCAAAATATCGAATCAAAATCGGATATCCCTTAATTTGAGCAAATCGCAGCAAGCTGCCGTTTTGAAAGAGTTGGTGCTTCCGCCGAATTTTTACGAATATCAGGAAGATTCTGTCAAACAGCCGGTCCAAATCACTATGGGTAAAGTGGGAACAGAGGTGATTTGTGATGGGAAATATTATTCTGCCAAACTTATAAAATTTGAAAAAATTCCTAAAACAACGGCTAAACAAATACCTGATTCGGGCTGTATTTACTCGTTGATTATGAATAATGATTTTATCGTTAAATCCACAGATAGCCATAAGGTTAATCTTAGGAACCAACCGGATGCCCATGCCGACATAATCAAACGCTTGGACGACAACGCCATAGTAGAAAAATTGAAAACCGTTCGTAAGGATTGGTATCTCGTTCAATTAAAAGATACGGCTACCCAAGGGTATGTTCATAAAAGTCAGTTGGAGCGAGTGGAATAATCAACAGCTGTCGAGATATCGGCGTAATATAGTGGATTAACTTTAAACCAGTACGGCGTTGCCTCGCCTTGCCGTACTATTTGTACTGTCTGCGGCTTCGTCGCTTTGTCCTGATTTTTGTTAATCCACTATAAAGAAGGTCGTCTGAAAACCATTTTTCAGACGACCTTCTTTCATTTTTCCGCTTTAATAATGCGGCGGAATCTCATCACGCAGGCTGTAAGGTTCGCGCTCTCCGTTTGCGCCTTTGTCCTGCATTTTCTGATAAAGCAGCCTCAACTGTGCCTGCTGCAAATCCAGCGTCTGCTGCATTTTCGCCACCGTATCGTTCAGGCTGCCGATCAAATCTTCCTGAAGCGCGGTTTGGATTTCCAGCTCGGTGATGCGGTGTTCCAATTCGTCCATTTCGCTCATTTACAGCACCATCGCGGCAACCCAGCCGGCAATCATTAGCGGGATGTTGTAGTGGATAAAGGTTGGGATGACCGAGTCGCGGATGTGGTCGTGTTGTCCGTCGGCGTTCAGACCCATGGTCGGGCCGAGCGTCGAGTCGGACGCGGGCGAACCGGCATCGCCCAACGCCCCCGCCGTGCCGACGATGGCGACGGTTGCCAGCGGCGAGAAGCCGAGACTGATACACAGCGGCACATAAATCGCGGTAATAATCGGCAAGGTGGAGAAAGAAGAGCCGATGCCCATGGTGACCAACAATCCGACCAACAACATGGCAAATGCCGCCATGCCTTTATTGCCGCCGAAAAGCTGCATACTGTGTTCGACCAGCGGTTTGATTTCGCCTGTCGCGGTCATGACTGCCGCAAAACCTTGCGCTGCAATCATGATGAAACCGACCATCGCCATCATTTTGATGCCTTCGCCAAACACATCACTGGCGGCATTGCGGTTCATCACGCCGAGCATCATAAAGACGGCAAAACCCAGCATCGCGCCCAATACCAGCGAATCTTCATACATCAACTGAATCGCAAAACACACACCGATTGCGATTGCCGCCACCAGACTGCGGTAAGCCGAAGGTTGGGGCTGTTCGGATGCTTCGCGATTGTCCTCGGTATCAACGGTATTGGTTTGATAAGAACGCGGTTTACGGTAATGGAGAAGCGCTAAAATCAGCCCCGAAACCATGCCCAAAGCAGGAATCGCCATCGCGTGCATGACGCTGATGTCTTTTATGTCCATGCCCGCAGATTTGATGTTGCCCAAGAGAATGTCGTTCAAGAAAATCGCGCCGAAGCCGAAGGGCAGGAACATATAAGTCGTAACCAATCCGAACGTAATCACGCAAGTAATCAATCGACGGTCGACTTTCAAGCGGTTAAACACCAGCAAAAGCGGCGGAATAATCATCGGAATGAAGGCGATATGGATAGGCACGACGTTTTGACTCATGATACCCATCGCCAGAATAATCATCAGCAGCGTCCATTTCACCGAACTCTCGCCTTTTGCGGCATCCTGACTGTTGTTGAGTTTGCGGATAATGCCGCCCGCAAGCTGCTGCGGCAGCCCTGAATAGGTAATCGCCATCGCAAACGCACCGAGCATCGCATAAGACAAAGAAATCCGCGCGCCGCCCTTCAAGCCTTCGTTAAACACGGGAATAATCCCCGACTGAGTGACATTGCCTGCGGTATCCACGATGTTTTCCAGCGGCATTCCCGCCACCAGTCCGCCGACGAACGCACCGACAGTCAGGCTCAATACGACGTGTACGCGCGACAGCGACAACACGAGCATAACGATTACTGCAATCACTACGGCATTCATGCCTTTTCTCCGTTTCAGACGACCTGTCGGCCATCTATTTATATATTAAAAGAAACATCATAACCTAACATGATTTAACACGCTAGGGCAAACCGATTATTCATTCAAATGAATAGGATGGAATTTTGCAGGCAAGCAATTCAGACGACCCCCAGTGCAAAAACAATCCAAGCCGCCCGTTCAAGCTATCAGACAAAATGTAAAGGTATGAAGCTGCCTTGCCTGCCGTCTGTAATATCAGCAGCAGGAACTTGAGTATGCTTGTTATCTATTCGACTAGAACAAGAACAAATGTCGTATAATCAAGCCCCAAGTTTCCCCAGTCCTTAAGGTCGTCTGAAAACCATGCACTCAACTTACGCTACCGTACAGCGCGATTTGCTCGAAGCCAATCACCTTTCTCCCGAGCTGCTCGCCAAAAGCCTGAGCATCATCGGCGCGCATCACGTCGATTACGCCGACATTTACTGCCAGCGCACTGCTTTTGAGAGCTGGCATTTGGAAGAGGGTATCGTCAAATCGGGCAGTTTCCAAATCGATCAGGGTGTGGGTGTGCGCGCCGTTTCGGGCGAAAAAACCGCTTTTGCCTATGCGGACAGTTTGTGTATCGATTCGATCAACCGTTCCGCCCAAGCCGTCCGCGTTATCGGTGCGGCAGGTGGCGAAGTTTCTGTCAAAGTGCCGTCCGTTGCACAAGGCAAATCCGTCCATGCGACGCTGAATCCCATTATCGGTCTCGATTCCGCCGCCAAAGTTGCCTTATTGAATAAAGTGGAAACGCTTGCCAAAGCCGCCGATCCGCGCATTGTACAAGTGATGGCGGGGCTGACCTGCGAATACGACATGATTTACATCGCCCGTCTTGATGGCAGACACGCCGCCGACATCCGTCCGATGGTGCGCCTGAACGTTACCGTTATTGCCAAACAGGGCGACCGGCGCGAACAGGGCAGCGCAGGCGGTGGCGGACGCTATGACTTGGCTTATTTCGATGAAACTTTGGTGCGGCAGTTTGTCGATTCAGCCGTCAAACAAGCCCTGATTAATCTTGAATCCCGCCCTGCACCCGCAGGCGAAATGACCGTCGTTTTGGGCAACGGCTGGCCTGGCGTGTTGCTGCACGAAGCCGTCGGACACGGCTTGGAAGGCGATTTCAACCGTAAAGAAACCAGCGTCTTTTCAGGCAGAATCGGCGAGCGCGTTGCCGCTAAAGGCGTGACCGTCGTTGACCAAGGCGATATTGCCGACAGGCGCGGCTCGCTCAATATCGACGATGAAGGCAACGAAACGCGCCGCACCGTATTGATTGAAGACGGCATCTTAGTCGGCTATATGCAGGACGAAACCAACGCCCGCTTGATGGGTACGCAATCTACCGGCAATGGCCGCCGCGAAAGCTACGCCTCCGCCCCTATGCCGCGCATGACCAATACCTTCATGGAAAACGGCGGCTACGAACCCGATGAAATCATCGCATCCATCGACAAAGGCATTTACGCCGTCAACTTCGGCGGCGGACAAGTGGACATCACCAGCGGCAAATTTGTCTTCAGCGCATCCGAAGCGTGGTGGGTCGAAGGCGGTAAACTGCAATATCCCGTCAAAGGTGCAACCATCATCGGCAACGGCCCTGAAGTGTTGAAACATGTTTCCATGATAGGCAACGATACCGCGTTGGATAGCGGTGTCGGCGTGTGCGGTAAAGACGGGCAGAGCGTGCCGGTCGGCGTCGGACAACCGACCTTGCGGATTGATGCCGGGTTGACTGTCGGCGGTAGCGAGATTTAAGGTAGGTAATAAAGTCAAACGTCGTCTGAAAACTGTATTTAGGGTTTTCAGACGACGTTTTGTATTGGATGGTTGATTGGCTTGATTGGAAATGGGTGGAAGCCTTGCCTTACTCAAGTTCGCAGGAAACCGTGTTTTAAGGTATCAAGTGCCAAGTCTATCGATTCTAGCAACTCAAATAATCTGCACAGTTTGCAGCGTATCCATTTGTTAAGGTACAAATAAAGCAGGCTGCCGAAACCAATCGGCAGCCTGCTCCTAGCATTCAATGCGCTTTACTCTTGGACAAAAGTAACGCCGTGAAGATGGGAATTGAGGATGGCGGTCCGCAAAGCAGTCAATGCTTTGGGGCGGACGAAGTTCCGACGGTATGCCAAAACGACGCGGCGGTGCGGTACGGAGCCTGAAAACGGGATGATGCTGAACAACAAATGGTCGTTTTCGGTCAGTGCGGTAGCGGGCATGACGCTGATGGCGAGACCGCTGGCAACCATGTGGCGGATGGTGTTGATGGAGCTGCCTTGCAGGGTGTTGGTCAGACCTTGGATTTTCTGCTTGGCGGCAAGTTCGGAACAGCTTGATAAAACTTGATCGCGCATACAGTTGCCTTCAGTCAGCAACAAAACCTGTTCTTCGCCCAACATCTGCGGAGTAACGGCATCGAGTTCTTCGAAATGGTGTCCTTTAGGGACGATGACGAAGAAAGGCTCGTCATACAAAGGCTCGGTGACGATACCAGGCTCTTGGAAGGGTTCTGCGACTACGATGGCATCGACGTCGCCGCGTTTGAGCGATTCGGTCAGGATGTGCGTGTAGTTCTCTTCAAGCATCAGGGGCATTTTCGGCGCGGTTTCGCGCAGGGAAATGATGAGCTTGGGCAGAAGGTAGGGGGCGACGGTAAAAATCAGACCGAGTTTGAATGCGCCTTCCAATTCGTTTTGCTCTTCGCTGGCAAGGTGCTTGATCAGCTCGGCTTCTTCCAGCACGCGGCGGGCTTGGGCAACGATGCGTTCGCCCGCTTCAGTGGTGATGATGTCGTTGCTGCTGCGGTCAAACAGGGATACCGACAGCTCTTCTTCCAGCTTTTTGATGGCGATGGAAAGGGTGGGCTGGCTGACAAAGCAGCGGCGCGCGGCGCGTCCGAAATGACGCTCCTGCGCGACGGCTACGATGTAACGCAATTCGGTCAAGGTCATGTGTTAAGCCTTTTTCTGTTCCGTTTTTTGTTCAGGCAGGGTGATGTTCAATTCGAGAACGTCCATACCATCCTGTTTTTCTTGGGAAATGCGGATGTCGTCCAAAGAAACGTTGACGTATTTGGACAATACTTCCAGCAATTCTTTACGCAGGGTAGGCAGATAGTCGGGGGCTTGACCTTCTTGGGCGCGCTCTTGTGCAATGATGATTTGCAGGCGGTCGCGTGCAACGGCGGCGGTTTTCGGTTTTCTGCCGAACAACATATCCATTAATGACATGACTTAGCCTCCGAACAGCCGTTTGAAGAAGCCTTTTTTCTCGGCTTCAAGGAAACGCATTTCACGGTTTTCACCCAAGAGGCGCGCGATAACGTCTTTGTAGGCTTCTGCGGCAGTCGCACTGTCTTGGTGGATGACGGGTTCGCCGGCATTGGACGCTTGCAGGACGTTTTGCGATTCGGGAATGACGCCGATGAGCGGGATGCGCAAGATGTCGCAAATGTCTTGTACGGACAGCATTTCGCCTTTGTTGACGCGCTCGGGCGAGTAGCGGGTAATCAGCAGGTGTTCTTTGACCGTGCCGCCTTGTTCGGCTTTGCGGGATTTGCTTTGCAGGATGCCCAAGATGCGGTCGGAGTCGCGGACGCTGGATACTTCGGGGTTGGTGGTGACGATGGCTTCGTCGGCGAAGTAGAGCGCCATCAATGCGCCTTGTTCGATACCGGCGGGGGAGTCGCAGATGATGTATTCGAATCCCATTTTGTCACTACTCAATTCCTGCATGACTTTCTCAACGCCTTCACGGGTCAGCGCGTCTTTATCGCGGGTTTGCGATGCGGGCAGGATGAAGAGATTTTCGCAGTTTTTGTCTTTAATCAGAGCCTGGGTAAGTGTGGCTTCGCCTTGGATAACGTTAACCAGGTCGTAAACGACGCGTCGTTCGCAACCCATAATCAAGTCGAGGTTGCGCAAGCCGACGTCAAAGTCGATGACGGCTGTTTTGTGGCCGCGCAGAGCCAGTCCGGTTGCGATACTGGCGCTGGTCGTGGTTTTGCCTACGCCGCCTTTGCCTGAAGTTACTACGATGATTTTTGTCACGATGTTTCCTTTATCAAATGCTTGGAATGGTTAATCTGTGTCGATTGCGCTGATAACCAGGCGGTTGTCTTGCAATGAAACCTGTACGGCTTTTTTGTGCAGGTGGTCGGGCAGGTCTTGTTCGAAATTGCGGTAGATGCCCGCTACGGAGACCAGTTCCGCCTGCATGGAGTGGATGAAGATGCGCGCGTTGGTGTTGCCTTTCGCGCCTGCCAGAGCCCTGCCGCGCATGGGCGCATAAATATGAATGTTTCCGTCGGCAATGAGTTCCGCACCTTGGCTGACGATGCCGGTTACGATAAGGTCGCCGTTTTCCGCGTAAACCTGTTGTCCGGTGCGGACGGGGGTGCTGATGAGGACGGTCGGGTTGCTGATGACCGTTGCCTGAACGGGTGCAGGCTCTTGGTTGATTTTGGGCTGTTGCGGCTCGGATTTGTCGCTACGGCTGAAAACCAAATGGTAACGTGCTGCGAAGGATGCCCAATATTCGCTTTCGTGGCGCAGCCCCAGAATCTGCATGCCGTAACGGGCGAAAAGGGAAATCATGGAACCGATGTCCAATGACTCAGGATGGTCAAAATCCTGCACATCCAAAACGAAGGGGACGACATCCAATTCTTGGTATTGACCGGCGCGTTGGCGCAAAAATTCTTCCAGTTCGGTCAAGTCTGCGGTATGCAGGTGAATAGCCAGCACGTCAAGCCGGGCTGACTTTATGTCGAAGGCGGGTTTCATAATAGTGAGTAAATCATAAAATTTTTTAATTGTATAAGTTTACCGCGTAAATCTTGGCTATTCAATCCGTTTGGGCCGTCTGAAGTGAAATTTCCCGTATCTATCAGGTTGAAATCACGGCTGGAACGCGATTGCAAGCCGATTGCAAGGTTTTGTCATGAAATGACGTTATCTTTAAAATTGTTTGAAGTGGCGTAAAAGCGACAATAGGTCGTCTGAAATCCGGAGCAGGCTCTGAATCTGAACGATCCGTCAACGGAAGGAACAGATTTTTTTATAAAGGACGGTCGGTTATTGAAGGAATAAATGGTGGGATTCGGAGGTTTTTCAGGTTTGGGTGAGGCGATTTGAACCGCTAAGGTCGTCTGAAAATGCGGCCACCGGTTTCAGACGACCTTTTATAGTGGATTAAAATAAAAATGAGACAAGGCGGCAGCGCCCGCCGTGTACGGGTAGTACATAAGGGCGTTGGCAACGCCGTATCATTGCAATTTTAATCCACTATACTTTTCCGCTTTCTTTGCACATTCTTTGTCTAACTTGACATTTCCTTGCCGCCGCAACACCATAAAGGCAGAATCGGCAGCCGGTTCGAACCTGCCGTAGAGTTTTTTATCAACCGAAAGGCTATCCACGATGACACAATCCACTCACGATCCTTATGCGGATTGCCGCGAGCTGACGCTTCGGGGCATGATACTCGGTGCGCTGATTACCGTGATCTTTACCGCGTCGAACGTTTACCTCGGCTTGAAGGTCGGTCTGACCTTTGCTTCGTCGATTCCGGCGGCAGTGATTTCGATGGCGGTTTTGAAGTTTTGCAAAGGCAGCAATATTTTGGAAAACAATATGGTGCAGACGCAGGCTTCGGCGGCGGGTACGCTTTCGACCATCATCTTCGTCCTGCCCGGTTTGCTGATGGCGGGCTACTGGAGCGGTTTCCCGTTTTGGCAGACGACGCTTTTATGTATTGCCGGCGGGATTTTGGGGGTGATTTTTACCATTCCGCTGCGTTACGCGATGGTGGTGAAAAGCGAGTTGCCTTATCCCGAAGGCGTGGCGGCGGCGGAGATTTTGAAAGTCGGCAGCCACGAGGAGGAAGGCCGTCAGGGTGGCAGCGGCATTAAAGAGCTGGCGGCAGGCGGCGCGTTGGCGGGCTTTATGAGCTTTTGTTCCAACGGTTTGCGCGTGATTGCCGACAGCGCGAGTTATTGGTTTAAAAGCGGCACGGCGATTTTCCAACTGCCGATGGGCTTTTCGCTGGCATTGTTGGGCGCGGGCTACTTGGTCGGGCTGACGGGCGGTATCGCCATCCTGCTGGGTATTTCGATTGCTTGGGGCATTGCCGTGCCGTATTTTTCATCGCACATTCCGCAGCCTGCCGATATGGAAATGGCGGCGTTTGCGATGAAGCTGTGGAAGGAAAAAGTACGCTTTATCGGCGCGGGTACCATCGGTATCGCGGCGGTTTGGACGCTTTTGATGCTGCTTAAGCCGATGCTGGAAGGCCTGAAAATGTCGTTCAAGAGTTTCGGCGGCGGTACGCCCGCTGCGGAACGCGCCGAACAGGATTTGTCACCTAAAGCCATGATTTTTTGGGTATTGTCCATGATGCTGATTTTGGGCGTATCGTTTTATCACTTTATCGGCGATTCGCACATTACGGGCGGCATGGCTTGGCTTTTGGTGGTCGTTTGTACGCTTTTGGCTTCCGTCATCGGCTTTTTGGTCGCCGCCGCCTGCGGTTATATGGCGGGTTTGGTCGGTTCGTCTTCCAGCCCGATTTCGGGCGTGGGCATCGTTTCCATCGTTATCATTTCGCTGGTGTTGTTGGTCGTGGGCGAATCCGGCGGCTTGATGGCGGATGAAGCCAACCGCAAATTCTTGCTGGCTCTGACCTTGTTCTGCGGTTCGGCAGTGATTTGCGTGGCTTCGATTTCCAACGACAACCTGCAAGACTTGAAAACCGGCTACCTGCTCAAAGCAACGCCTTGGAGACAACAGATTGCGTTGATTATCGGCTGTATCGTCGGCGCATTCGTCATCTCGCCCGTGTTGGAACTGCTCTACGAAGCCTACGGCTTTACCGGCGCAATGCCGCGCGAAGGCATGGACGCGGCGCAGGCTTTGGCGGCTCCCCAAGCAACTTTGATGACGACCATCGCGTCAGGTATTTTCGCCCACAACCTTGAATGGGCGTACATCTTCACCGGTATCGCGATCGGCGCGGTGTTGATCGTCGTCGATTTGGTGTTGAAAAAATCGTCCGGCGGCAAACGCGCACTGCCTGTCCTCGCAGTCGGCATGGGCATCTACCTGCCGCCGTCCGTCACTATGCCTATCGTGATCGGCGCAGTGTTGGCGGCGGTGTTGAAACACATCATCGGCAAGCAAGCGGAAAATCGTGAAGGTCGTCTGAAAAACGCCGAACGCATCGGAACCTTGTTCTCCGCCGGTTTGATTGTCGGCGAAAGCCTGGTCGGCGTAGTGATGGCATTCATTATCGTCTTCTCCGTAACCAACGGCGGCTCCGACGCCCCGCTTGCGCTGGGTCTGGAAAACTGGGAAACCACCGCATCCTGGCTGGGACTAGCATTCTTCATCACAGGCATGGTGTTCTTCGCCCAACGCGTGTTGAAAGCAGGACGCGTCAAGTAAGTTGGGTTTGAAAATAAAGAGGTCGTCTGAAAACTTAGGATTCAGGTTTTCAGACGACCTTGTTTTTATCTGTAACCCGCCCCCTCTCCCGTCCGGTGGGAGAGGGCTGGAGAGAGGGCGGCTCTACGGGGCAAACGAATTTGATTTTACCCCAAGCCATAGAACCACCCCCATCCTAACCTTCCCCCGCCGGACGGGGGAAGGGACAGGTTGCTGTTGCTGCAACGAGTAGCGTGGGCTTTGCCCACGAGATGAAAGCAAATTCAATTATTGTCTAATTTGAATGGTTAAGTAGTGGATTTCGTGGGCAAAGCCCACGCTACTTGAGTTATCCCAAGCACGCGTTGATTGAACAAACGAGGTCGTCTGAAAACGAGCGTGAACGAGTTTACTAAAACCGGTTTTCACGTTTTCAGACGACCTGATTTTTACTTGCAACCTGCCCCCTCTCCCGTCTGGCGGGAGAGGGCTGGGGAGAGGGTGGTTCTACGGGTCAAACGAATTTGATTTTACCTAGACCCACAAAGCCACCCCCATCCTAATCTTCCTCCGTCGGACGGGGGAAGGGACAAGTTGCCGTTGCTGCAATCCGTAGCGTGGGTTCTACCCACGAAATCAGTGAAACGTGACCATCCAATTCAGTTTTTAGAAGATAGATTTCGTGGGCAAAGCCCACGCTACAAACTGGCGTGGATTAAATAAAAGGTCGTCTGAAAACTCAACTTCCAAGTTTTCAGACGACCTTTTGTGTCACGACAAGATAGTCGGCTTATGCTACTGAATTTTGATGAATCAGGCAGCCCATATAGAGATTGCCGTCTTTCTGCCAGCCGAACAATTGGTTTTGCTGGTCGCTGTTTTCAGCCATCAAGCCCAAAGTCAGCCAGTGGCTTTCTCGTGGAAGCTGACCGGTATAGGGTTCGGGCGTGTGTATGAGGGGCAGATCGAAATTATCGTTCCAGCTGACGCCTGCTTGGCGAAGTTTGCCGACGTATTGCTGCGTATCTTTAGGCGGTGCGGTAAACCAGGCGGCATGGACGGTGCGGTTTTTCAAAGCGTAATCGGCGTAATGTCCGAACGCTTTGTTTTGTGCCGTTTCATCGGACAAGGAGATGGCAATCGGACGCTGCAAAACTGCTTTGACGGGCAATTTATTCTGTTTGGCGGCATAAGGCGAGGCAAACACCAGCCAAGTCGCGTTTTCCGTAAACTCGGCATCTGAAGCGTCTTCGTTCAGCCATGCCGAAAAAATCACATGGATGCCTTCAAATTGGCGGTTTTCCACCCACTCACCCATCAAGCTTTCGCCATCAGACAGAGGCTTGATGGTCGCGCGGACACCCGCCATTTCGGCGATTTCTTCAAATCTTTGCTGCCAGTTCAAATACGCTTCTTCATCCGGCGCATCGATGTGCAGGGTCACAGGCAGCCGATACTCCGCCAATTCGCTCAATTTTTGATAAAAATGTTCGGCAACGTAAGGATAGCCGCTGCGCCACAGGTCCTCGTCTTCGTCACGCGGAAACAGAAACAGGTCAGCATTTCGTCCGCCTGACGCTTGGGTAATGACGTCCGGCAGCGACAAGGGTTCGGGCAGGATGGTATGCGAATCGACCAACACGATGCTTCTCTGCGCCCAATCCGTCCATTTTTTGCGGATATTTGATTTTTCGGTTTCCCAAGCATCTGCCGCCGCGCTGCGGTTCATCGACAAGATAAAGCGGTACAGCAAAGCCGCGCCCCAAACGCCAACAGGTATCAACAGATAAAACGGACTGATTTTCAGCCACAACACAACAATCAACGCCGCAATGAAAAGCAAAGCCAATACCGTCAGCCATACCCAAGGGGGTATTCCACTTGCTGTTTTTGCGGGCGACGATGGTATCGGGGATATCAGGAATAGACCAGTACATAATCTTCAGATATTGATTTGAAATAAATGGAATGAGTATAACAGCAAAAAAGCCAAATGTTTTTTCAAACTTGATTTCAGGTATCTTTTTCCCACCAAACGGATTGACCGAAAATCCCTGCCCGATGTTTTTCAGACGACCTTTTGAGCCGGATAGAAAAAAACACCGACATCGCGTAAAATATGCGCAAATTTTGTGATTCAATCAGGTCGTCTGAAACAGATTGCGCCTGATTTATTTTTCCGGAAAACACCATGAGCGAACAAAACAATCCGCAAACCGAGCCGCAGTTGGACGAAAACCAAATCATCGCCCTGCGCCGCGAAAAACTGCATAACATCCGCCAACAGCGCAACGCCTATCCCAACGACTTCAAGCGCGATAGCTTTGCCGCCGATTTGCACGCCCAATACGGCGAAATCGGCAAAGAAGAACTCGACCCGCAAGCCGTTCCCGTCAAAATTGCCGGTCGCATGATGCTCAAACGCCAAATGGGCAAGGCGAGCTTCGCCACCATCCAAGACGTAACCGGCCAAATCCAGCTTTATCTGAACAACAAAGGCGTGAGTCAGGAAGTTTTGGACGATTTCAACCATTGGGACTTGGGCGACATCGTCGGCGCGGAAGGTACTTTGTTCAAAACCAACCACGGCGAATTGACCGTGCGTGTGTCCGACATCCGCCTGCTGTCCAAATCCCTGCGCCCGCTGCCCGACAAACACAAAGGCTTGAGCGATCAGGAAACCAAATACCGTCAACGCTACGTCGATTTGATTGCCAACGAAGAATCGCGCAATACGTTTATCAAACGCAGCCAAATCATCCAATCCGTGCGTAATTTCATGGTGAACGAGCATTATCTCGAAGTCGAAACCCCGATGATGCACCCAATTCCCGGCGGCGCGACGGCGAAGCCCTTCGTGACCCACCACAACGCTTTGGACATCCCGCTCTACCTGCGCATCGCCCCCGAGCTGTATTTGAAACGCTTGGTGGTCGGCGGTTTGGAGCGCGTGTTTGAAATCAACCGCAGCTTCCGCAACGAAGGCATGTCCGTACGCCACAACCCCGAATTCACCATGATTGAATTCTACGAAGCCTTCTCCGACTACGAACGCATGATGCAGATGGCGGAAGACATCATCCGCAACGCATCGCGCACGGTAAACGGCACGGCGAAAATCAGCTACAACGGCAAAGAAGTCGATTTGGAAAGCCCGTTTGAGCGCCTGACCATTCTCGACGCCATCAAAAAATATAATCCGCACTACACCGACGAGCAGTTGAACGATGCGGAGTGGCTGAAAAAAGAAATCGTCAAACACGGCGAAAGCCTGCCGCCGTCTCCCGGCATCGGCAGCCTGCAACTTGCCTTGTTTGAAGGTTGCGCCGAAAGCAAACTGTGGAACCCGACCTTCATTGTCGATTACCCGGTCGAAGTTTCCCCGTTGGCACGCGCTTCCGATACCAAACAAGGTCTGACTGAGCGTTTCGAATTGTTCGTTGTCGGTCGCGAGCTGGCAAACGGCTATTCCGAGTTGAACGACCCTGAAGACCAAGCTGAACGCTTCAAATCGCAAGTGGCGCAAAAAGATGCGGGCGACGACGAAGCCATGCACTACGACGCTGACTACATCCGCGCGATGGAATTTGGTCTGCCGCCGACAGGCGGTTGCGGCATCGGCATCGACCGCCTGGTAATGCTGCTGACCGATTCGCAAACCATCCGCGACGTGATTTTGTTCCCGCAAATGCGTCCTGAATAAGGTAGGCAGATAATAAAAAAGGTCGTCTGAAAACCGGAAAATTGGTTTTCAGACGACCTTTTGTTTAAGTTAAACTTGATTCGGTTTTTGTTTTTCAATTGTCTATGTAAGCTCCGTATGCTGTATGTACTGAGGTGGCCGCAAGTGGTTTTACCAGAGGTAACGGATCGCACGGTTGATGAGTTCGTAAACCATCCGCGATGTCTGTTCACGCAAATGTACCCCGAATAAAGTCAGCAAAGAAAAAGGTCGTCTGAAAGATAAGTCTTATTTTCAGACGACCTTTTGTTTAAGCTAAACCCGATTCAGATTCAGCCTCTGTTTTTCAACCGTCCATGCAACTCCTGCACGCTGTATACGCCCAAGTGATCGCGGCTTTTTGCGCCTTCACTCATGGCTTCGCCGCCGGCGATGGTGGTGTATTGCGGCACGCGTTGGGTGAGGGAGGTGCGGCGGATGCTGTGGCTGTCGGAGATGGATTGCGCCGAGCTGCTGACGGTGTTCACCACCAGTGCGATTTCGCCGTTTTTAATCGCGTCCACGATGTGCGGGCGGCCTTCCTGCACTTTGTTTACCGCTTGTACGATGATGCCGTGCTCTTTCAGGTATTCGGCGGTGCCGCGTGTGGCGCAGACGCCGTAGCCTAAGGCTTGGAAGTTTTGCGCGGTTTTGACGATGAGCGGTTTGTCTTCGTCGCGTACGGCGAGGAAGATTTTGCCGGTCGGGTTCAGGCGTTCGCCAGCGCCGAGTTGGGCTTTGTAGTAGGCTTCGCCGAAGCTTGCGCCTACGCCCATCACTTCGCCGGTGGAGCGCATTTCGGGGCCGAGGATGGTGTCCACGCCGGGGAATTTGATGAAGGGGAACACGGCTTCTTTAACGGCATAAAAATCGGGAACGACTTCTTTTTCCACGCCTTGCTCTTGCAGGGAAATGCCTGCCATGCAGCGCGCGCCGACTTTGGCGAGCGGCACGCCGGTGGCTTTGGAGACGAAGGGGACGGTGCGGCTGGCGCGCGGGTTCACTTCCAACACGAACACCACGCCGTCTTGCACGGCAAACTGTACGTTCATCAGGCCGACCACGCCCAGCGCGTACGCCATAGCTTTGGTTTGGCGGCGGATTTCGTCTTGGATTTCTTCGCTGAGCGAGTAGGGCGGCAGCGAGCAGCCGGAGTCGCCGGAGTGGATGCCCGCCTGTTCGACGTGCTGCATGATGCCGCCGATAACGACGTCTTTGCCGTCTGAAACGCAGTCCACATCGACTTCAATCGCGTTGTTCAGGAAGAAATCGAGCAACACGGGGCTGTCTTCGGATACCTGCACGGCTTCGCGCATGTATTTTTGCAGCTCTTCGGCGGAATGGACGACCTGCATGGCGCGGCCGCCGAGGACGTAAGACGGGCGCACGACCAGCGGATAGCCGATTTCTTCGGCTTTGACGAGCGCTTCTTCTTCGTTGTGGGCGATGCGGTTGGGCGGTTGGCGCAGGCCTAAGTCGTTCAACACTTTTTGGAAGCGTTCGCGGTCTTCGGCGGCGTCGATGCTGTCGGCGGACGTGCCGATGATGTTCACGCCGTTTTCAACCAGCGCGTTGGCGAGTTTAAGCGGGGTTTGGCCGCCGTAATGCACAATCACGCCCCACGGGTTTTCGGTGCGGACGATTTCCAACACGTCTTCCAGCGTCAGCGGCTCGAAATACAGGCGGTCGCTGGTGTCGAAGTCGGTGGACACGGTTTCGGGGTTGCAGTTGACCATGATGGTTTCAAAGCCCGATTCGCGCAGGGCGAGCGCGGCGTGAACGCAGCAGTAGTCAAACTCGATGCCCTGACCGATGCGGTTCGGGCCGCCGCCGAGAATCATCACTTTTTTACGGTCGGAAGGACGCGCTTCGCATTCCTCTTCGTAAGTGGAATAGAGATAGGCGGTTTCGGTGGCGAACTCGGCGGCGCAGGTATCGACGCGTTTATACACGGGATGCAGGTTCAGCGCATAGCGGTGTTCGCGCACTTCTTTTTCTTTTACACCCAAAAGCTGCGCGATGCGTTTGTCGGAGAAGCCTTTGCGTTTCAGACGACGTAAGGCGGCGAAATCCAAATCTTGCAGGCAGCCTGCACTTACCTGCTGCTCTTCTTTCACCAAGTCTTCGATTTGCGCCAAGAACCAAGGGTCGATGGCGCAGATTTCGTGGATTTCTTCCAGCGTGAAGCCCGCGCGGAACGCGTCTGCCACAAAGAGCATACGCTCGGGACCGGGGTTCGCCAGTTCACGGCGGATTTCCGCTTTGTCTTCGCTGCGCGGATTGAAGCCGCACAAGCCCGTTTCCAAGCCGCGCAAGGCTTTTTGGAAGCTTTCCTGAATCGTGCGGCCCATCGCCATCACTTCGCCCACCGATTTCATCTGCGTGGTCAGGCGGTCGTCTGCGGCAGGGAATTTTTCAAACGCAAAACGCGGGATTTTGGTTACGACATAGTCGATGGAAGGCTCGAACGACGCTGGCGTGCGGCCGCCGGTGATGTCGTTGCGCAACTCGTCCAGCGTAAAGCCGACCGCCAGTTTCGCCGCCACCTTCGCAATCGGGAAACCCGTCGCTTTGGAAGCCAGCGCGGACGAACGGCTCACGCGCGGGTTCATCTCAATCACAATCATCTCGCCGTTTTCAGGGTTCACCGCAAACTGCACGTTCGAGCCGCCCGTGTCCACGCCGATTTCGCGCAATACCGCCAAGCTTGCGTTGCGCATGATTTGGTATTCCTTGTCCGTCAGCGTTTGCGCCGGCGCAACCGTAATCGAGTCGCCGGTATGCACGCCCATCGGGTCGAAGTTTTCAATCGAGCAGATGATGATGCAGTTGTCGGCCTTATCGCGCACCACTTCCATCTCGTACTCTTTCCAGCCGAGAACGGACTGCTCAATCAACAGCTCATGCGTGGGCGATGCATCGAAACCGCGTTCGCAAATCGCCAAAAACTCGTCTTTATTGTAGGCAATGCCGCCGCCCGAACCGCCCATCGTGAAAGACGGACGAATCAGCGTCGGAAAGCCGACCTGTTCCTGCGCCGCCAAAGCTTCGTTCATCGTGTGGCAGACAAAAGATTTCGGGCAGGAGAGGCCGATTTTCTCCATCGCCTCCTTAAAGCGGCCGCGGTCTTCCGCCTTGTCGATCGCGTCTTCCGTCGCGCCGATCAGCTCGACATTGTATTTTGCCAACACGCCGTTGCGCGCCAAATCCAGCGCACAGTTCAGCGCGGTCTGACCGCCCATCGTGGGCAGAATCGCATCAGGCCGCTCCTTGGCGATAATCTTCTCCACCGTCTGCCACATAATCGGCTCGATGTAGGTAACATCCGCCATTTCAGGGTCGGTCATGATGGTGGCGGGGTTGGAATTCACCAGAATGACTTTATAGCCTTCTTCACGCAAAGCCTTACAGGCCTGTGCGCCCGAATAGTCAAATTCGCAGGCCTGACCGATAACGATAGGGCCGGCGCCGATGATAAGGATGGATTTTAGGTCGGTACGTTTGGGCATGGGATTACTCATTTAGTTGACTATTAAATAGAAATTCGTATTTACTATAAATTTCTTAGTTTATATGGTATTTGGTAGTTATTTTTTTGGATAAAAGTTCTATCTTGGTTTTGGTGTTGGTTTTGGTTTTGGTTCTGGTTCTGGTTTTGGTTCTGGTTCTGGTTTTAATCTTAGTTGTTGTAATTTTTTAATATCATTAACGGTATAACAACCACCATTATTACCTAAGATTAAAATATTAGAAAAATCGGTAGTGTTTTTTTTAGGTGCTTTACTTATGTCGCTGCCACCACTGCCGCTGCCACCTTCGCCACCTTCGCCACCTTCGCCACCTTCGCCACCTTCGCCATCTTCGTCATCATCACAGCCAGTATCTTGCACTCTTAATTGACCAAATTCTCCCAAATATTTAATAAAATCTTCCAAGAAAATTCCATTGTTAATCATTGCATCATATTTAATGTGTTCGCCACTCTTTCTTAAATATGACAAGTATTCTTTATGAAATAAATTTAATTTATTTTCTTCTTCATTTAATTCTGCATATACTATAAAGTGGCATTGATGATTTTGAATGCTCTCTATCTCTTTTAAGATGTCCTTATTACTTTTTTCCTTTGCCACCTTTTTAAATTTATTAAACTCTGCTGTTTGTGAATTATCGTTACGTTTAAATTCTATCAAAATAAATTTATCATCTTGACCTAAAATGGTATCAGAGGTTTGTTTCTCATAATTGCCATCAAGGGGGGCAATAAATTGAAATTCACGATGATTATTTATTACAAATTGATACTCGACAGTTTTTTCCCACCATACTGGATTGTTATCTGACATATCACTTTCCTTTCTATTTAGATCCATTAGTAGCAAGCGTAGGTTGGGTTGAAAACCCAACACAAATCGCTTAATTGTCTAAAATGTTGGGTTTGCTAATCCAACGTGCCATAGCCCACATGTAGGGTATGTGCGGTACGCATGCATGCGTTCCCCATTTTCCCTGCAACCCCAACCCACCGCGTGCGTGCCTTGCGGCACACACCCTACCGATGGGTTCAAAGGTCGTCTGAAAAAACGCTCGCGGCGTTTATTTCATCTGCTTGGCGATAAAAGGCTACCTGAAAAATTCCTGCTGTTGATATTTCGGGCATTCTTTTTCAGACGACCTACAACGCCTGAACCCGCTGCAACCCGCTCCCTCCCCCGTGGGGGAGGGTTGGGGAGAGGGTATTCCCCGAATTGCGGCAATCTTTCCCAAACACCTTAACCGCCCCAATACAAGCCTTGCGGCTTGTTGCCCTCTCTCTAACTCTCTCCCACGGGAGAGAGGACGGGCGGCTGTTGGGGTTAAGGGTTGCTGCAAGGAAAAAGGTTGTGTAGCAGCCTGCATGTAGGGTGTGTGCGGTACGCACGCACGCGTTCTCTATTTTCCCTGCAACCCCAACCCACCGCGCGCGTGCCTTGCGGCACACACCCTTCCGATGGGTTCAAAGGTTGTCTGAAAAAACGCTCACGGCGTTTGTTCCACCTGCCTTGCGATAAAAGGCTACCTGAAAAATTCCTGCTGTTGATGTTTCGGGCATTCTTTTTTCAGACGACCTGTAATACTTGAATCTGCTGCAACCTGCCCCCTCCCCCGTGGGGGAGGGCTGGGGAGAGGGCATTCCCAAAATGGCGGCAACCTTTCTCAACACCTAAATCTCCCAAATACAAGCCTTGCGGCTTGTTGCCCTCTCTCTAACTCTCTCCCACGGGGAGAGAGGACGGGGTGGCTGTTGGGGTTAAAGGTTCTGCAAGGAAAACAGGTTGTGCGGGCTGCTTTTTTTCTTTTCAGACGACCTTCAATCAACGGCAAATCCAAGAAAGCCGTAGCCCACATGTAGTGTGTGTGCGGTACGCACGCACGCGTTCTCCATTTTCCCTGCAACCCCAACCCACCGCGTGCGTGCCTTGCGGCACACACCCTACCGATGGGTTCAAAGGTCGTCTGAAAAAACGCTCGCAGCGTTTGTTACATCTGCCTTGCGATAAAGGCTACCTGAAAAATCCCTGCTGTTGATATTTCAGGCATTCTTTTTCAGACGACCTGCAACGCCTGAATTCGCTGCAACCCGCTCCCTCCCCTGTGGGGGAGGGTTGGGGAGAGGGCATTCTCCAAATTTTGGCGACCTTCCCCAACACCCTAACCGCCCAAATACAAGCCTTGCGGTTTGTTACCCTCTCTCTAACTCTCTCCCACGGGGAGAGAGGACGGAGTGGCTGTTGGGGTTAAGGGTTGCTGCAAGGAAAACAGGTTGTGTAGCAGCCCGCATGTAGGGTGTGTGCGGTACGCACGCACGCGTTCTCTATTTTCCCTGCAACCCCAACCCACCGTGTGCGTGCCTCGCGGCACACACCCTACCGATGGGTTCAAAGGTCGTCTGAAAAAAACGCTCGCGGCGTTTGTTCCATCTGCCTTGCGATAAAGGCTACCTGAAAAATTCCTGCCGTTGATGTTTCCGGCATTCTTTTTCAGACGACCTGCAACGCCTGAATCTGCTGCAATCTACCCCCTCCCCCGTGGGGGAGGGTTGGGGAGAGGGCATTCCCCGAATTTCGGCAACCTTCCCCAACACACTAACCGCTCAAAATACAAGCCTTGCGGCTTGTTGCCCTCTCTCTAACTCTCTCCCACGGGGAGAGAGGACGGGTGGCTGTTGGGATTAAGGGTTCTGCAAGGAAAACAGGTTGTGTAGGTTGCTTTTTTGCTTTTCAGACGACCTTTATAAATGCTCAATTCAGGCAGCCTGTATCCTATAATTTTCAATAATTTAATCAAAATCAGTCATCTGCTACCGTGCAGGCTGTTTTTCCAATTCCTGTAACACGCGCAGGATTTCCGCGAGCACATCGTTTGTCTGCTGCAAAATTTCGTGATTCCAAAAACGCAACACGGTAAAGCCCAAGCTGTTGAGATATGCCGTCCGTGCGTGGTCGTACGCGGCTTGTTCTGTGTGCTGCCCGCCGTCTGCTTCGACAATCAGCTTGGGCGTTACGCACATAAAATCAACAATATAATTTCCCATCGGCTGCTGGCGGCGGAATTTATAGCCGTTCAGACAGCCTGCCCGCAGGTGCTGCCACAAATTTGCTTCCGCCTCGCTCATTTCTTTGCGCATGGTTTTGGCGCGTTGATGCAGGGCGGGGTTGTCGGCGGTCAATAGTTTTTCGGGCAGGTTCATTTTTTATTATTGGGTGTGGGAAACACCTTGATGACAATCTTTTTTCAGTAAGTGTAGATTGGGTTAAAAAACATAAAACGCGTAATCGTATAAAAATGTTGGATTTGGCAACCAACCTACCTTGGAGGTCGTCTGAAAAATCTCAGCGTTTTGAAACCCCAAAAATTTCTGCCGCAATTATTGATATGTAGATCTTGGTGAGTTTCTTTCCGGTAATGTTGGGAACGCTATTTTGTTATTGTGTATTGGGTGGTGAGTGCTGAGTTGCCGAGTGGAGTTTTATTCTATGTCTATGATGGTTTGTACGCCTTCGAATATTTTGTTGGATAGGTTTTCTAGGCTTCTTGCGCCTTCATCGACCCTCGATCCTTTTTGCTTGAGGGCTTGGTCCATATAGATGCTGCTTGTCATGGCGGGTTCTTTCAGGCAGTGGTCTACGGAAAATTGCTCCAATTCTGCGGCGGTTGTGGGGATGGCGCATTCGGAATTGGCTATGGTTTTGCTGCTTTCGGATATGGTTTTGTGTATGCCTTGGGTGGCGGAATCGAAGATGTCCGCGCCGAGTTGGCTGATTTTTTTCAGGTCGATGGTTTTGTCACCTGCGAAGGCTGGGGCGCTGATAAGCAGGCAGAGGAGTAAAGCCGTTTTTTTCATGAAATTACCTTTATGGGTAGGTTTTCTTCAGGCGGTTTGACGGGCAAACCGCCTTGTGGTTTGGTGTAATGTATTAATGATTGTTTTGTCTTTGGTAGTCTTCATTCCATGCTTGTACGGCTGTATTGGTATCGCGTGCGACGGAATGGATGGTGTTGCACGCGGATAATGCGCCGATTAATGCGATAAACAAGGCTACTTTTTTCATAGGGTTAATCCTTATGTTGATGGTGGTGAGTAAGTCCGGCCAGTGTGTGACCGGCATGAAATCGGTATGGTTTTAAAGGCTGGTGAAAAATGTGACCAAGCCCAAAAAGATACCGGGAATGTTTGCCAGTATGATGGGGTAGTCGCGTTTTTCTTTCAAAAAGCCGTAGGCAACCCATAATGTGCAGTTGATGGCGGCGACGAGGGGTTGCAGCGGCGAGCCGGGGTTGCCCGCGAGGTTGTTTTGGATTTGCGGGATATAGGAAACGTACATACCTACGGCGGTCAGGGTGGCGACGACGGAGAGTACGCGCATTTGTTTTTCAGTCATGGGTTTTCCTTTCTGATTTGAGGGGGTTGGTTTTTCAGACGACGTTTTGAGTTGAGAGGTCGTCTGAAAAGGCGGCTTATTATTTTGCCGCTTTCATGTTGTCAATGAATTTGTCAAACAGATAGCCGACATCTTGCGGACCGGGGCTCGCTTCGGGGTGACCTTGGAAACAGAACACGGGTTTGTCGGTCAGCTCGATGCCTTGCAAGGTGTTGTCGAACAAGGATTTGTGGGTAATCCTTGCGTTGGCGGGCAGGGTGTCGGCATCGACGGCGAAACCGTGGTTTTGGCTGGTGATGACGACTTTGCTGCTGTCCAAGTCTTGAACGGGGTGGTTTGCGCCGTGGTGGCTGAAGTGCATTTTCAGGGTTTTTGCACCGATGGCGAGGCTGATGAGCTGGTGTCCCAAGCAGATGCCGAAGATGGGTTTGCCGCTTGCCATCAGTTTTTGCACGGCTTCGATGGCGTAGGTACAAGGCTCGGGGTCGCCTGGGCCGTTGGAGAGGAACACGCCGTCGGGATTGAGCGCCAACACGTCTTCCGCGCTGGTTTGGGCGGGGACGACGGTCAGGCGGCAGCCACGTGCGGCGAGCATACGTAGGATGTTGGTTTTCACGCCGAAATCGTAGGCGACGACGTGGAACGGCTGTTCGGCAGGGGTAACGAAACCTTTGCCCAGCGCCCATTCGCCTTCGGTCCATTCGTAGGCTTCTGTGCAGGAAACTTCTTTCGCCAAATCTTTGCCGACCATGCTGCCGAACGCGGCGATGAGTTCTTGCGCTTTTTCAACCGTGGCATCCGCGCCGGTCAAAATCGCGCCTCCTTGTGCGCCTTTTTCGCGCAGCAGCGTGGTCAGGCGGCGGGTGTCGATGTCGGCGATGGCGACGGTTTTACTGCGCACCAGATAGTCGTGCAGGCTTTCGGAGGCGCGGAAGTTGCTGTGCAGCAAAGGCAGGTCGCGGATAATCAAGCCTGCGGCATAAACGCTGCGGCTTTCTTCATCTTCGGCGTTGGTGCCGGTGTTGCCGATGTGGGGGTAGGTGAGGGTGACGATTTGTTTGCAGTAGGACGGGTCGGTCAGGATTTCCTGATAGCCGGTCATGGAAGTGTTGAACACGACTTCGCCGGAAGTCGAACCTTCGTAACCGATTGATGTGCCGTGAAATACGCTGCCGTCAGCGAGAACGAGAAGAGCCGGAGTGGTCATGATGAATCCTGTTTGCCTGATGATGGTCGGTTTGCAGAAACGGGCAGGGGTCGTCTGAAAATTGTTTACAAAAAAGACCGCCTGAGAAAATATCGGCTAAAAAAAAACACGCCCCGCAGCCTTGATTTTGCTGCGTAACGTGCTTTTTCAGGCATAGCTGCCTATGCCGTAGAAGCAATGCATTCTACGTCAAAAAGCCATATCGTTCAAGCTGTGGCTTGGCAACGGATTTTCCCTTTACAATCATGAAGTCTGTTTCATTTTCGCCATTGTTCGCCGCATCAGATAAAAAAAACAGCCCGAACCCCACATAAATGACATCGTAAATGTTAGAATCTCATTCCGAGAAAATAAAAACAACGTCATCATCCGTCAACCGACGATTTTATGAAAAAAGAACGCATTATGAAAAACAAACCTTCACGTTGCCCCGGCTCCATCCGTCCGATGATTTACAGCATCGCCTCCGCGCTCGCACTGATGGGGGCGGCATCACAAGCGCAAGCACAGTTTGCCAAAACCCCGCTTTATTTGCAAAACGAAAGCCAAATTACAGAGCAGCCGAAAGTCAAACATAACATTATGTTTTTTATTGATGATTCGGCGAGTATGGGTTCTATTGTACCTGGAGCCAGGGGGAAGAGGGGGGAACCTTTAAATAGGTTAGAAGTAACGAAAAATGCGCTAAATGATATTCTTGATCAATATAAGGATCAGTTTAACTGGGGGTTGCAGACGCTTCATAACAATGGTCGATCAGATGCTGATTTTTTCAGTTCTGACCCAGAGGCAATGAAAACGCGTGTCAACAAGATGAGTACTGGCTATGCAACCCCAGCAACACGCCGCTATTTTGAAATTGTCAGTACGATTGTTATGCCTAAGGTTGAGTACCGTTGTCAAAAATCGTATGTCGTCATGATGTCGGATGGCGATGCTAACTATAGCTCTTATTGTGGTAATTCTCCATATTGGCCAGATAGGACGATTTTTGATTATGATGCCCGTCGTTTTTATTATGCTGCTAAAGATTACAATTGGAGAGTTCATAATGCTTATGATAGTGAAGATTACCAGAAAGCATACGAATATTTCGGCGAACGAAAAGGGCAAGATAGGCTTTTACGTTGTATGAGGGCAGAGCCTTCCTACGATCAGTTTTGGGATCGCGGTAACGGTTTGGCCTTTTTCAGTAAAAAACTAGCAGAAAAAGATTTTAAAGTCGGTGGTAAGGATAAAGCGGGTAAGAGCTGGGATGGCGATCCAAATGATTTTGGGGACTACAAAAAGCAAACTGTTCAAACATTTACTGTAGGTTTTGGTGGCGATATTACCCTGGCAGGTGAAGATTATCTGAAGCGAGGCGCCAGTAAAAAAGAGTGGTATTACATTGCTAATAAATCAGAAACCTTACTTGAGGCATTCAAAACTATTACAGATACGATTAAAAATGATAGCCAAAGTGAACCGATTACTTTGGATGGCGGTACCGCTCCGGCAACTTCCAGCAGCGGTATTCCCGATTTGGCGGCAACCATCAAGCTGAATACCGGCTCTTGGAGCAGTCAGATTTTATTTAATAAATTGAATAATAGTGATGGTAGACGGGAAGGTACGGTTACCCAGCCTTCCTTTGGTAATCGTAAAACATTGATTAACACAGGTTCTAATACTTACTTTATCGACGCCATCCCTACCGATAAAGTCAACAATGCCTATTTCGGCATTGAGAATAGTGACAAAGACGAATGGAAAAAACTGCTCAATTGGACGGGTAGGGTCGGCAATGATGACAGTGCATACAAGCCTTACCGTGACCGTAAACCTGGAGAGCGTGATTTGGGCGATATTTTGGACGGTTCCGTTGCTGCAGTCGGTAATCAGGAGAATGGTCGCCGCAAATATTTGGTTGCCGCAGCCAACGACGGTATGGTGCATATTTTCCAAAGTACGGCAGGCGAACATCCTTATGATTTGAAAGTCAGCTATCTTCCTTCTGCGATGGAGCGCGAAAACGATGCGTCAGGCAACCCGATTACGCTTGCCAAAGTATTGAAAGACATTGCACATGCGGATTACGGAAAATCCATTGAAAACCATAAATACGGCGTAAATGGTGGCTTTACCCTGCGTCAGACTGCCGCAGCTGAACAAGGCAGTAAGTTTCAGCAACGTGTCTTTATGTTTGGCGCAATGGGACAAGGCGGACGTGGTGCATACGCTCTCAATATAGGCGGTAAAGAAGATCAAACCACCAATACCGGTATGGATGCGGCTGCTTGGAGCGATAAAGTTCCTTTGTTTGAAACGGCCAAAGGTAAAGACAATACTTTGGGCTTTACCATCGGTACGCCGCAAATCGGTCGTGTTTCCACCAAACGTGAAACTGACGGTAGTGCCAAACTGGATGAAAACATCCGTTACGCAGGCTTCCTCGCCAGTGGCTACGCAGCCGAAGAAAAAGATGCGACAGCCAACGAAACTGCGTTATATGTTTACGAAATGCTTGGTAAAGAAGTTGGTACAGGCGAGAAACGCGGTCAGGCTGCAGGAAAACCCGGTGATCAACTGGCGAAAATTGTCGTGAAGGGTGGTGTAGGCGGGCTGTCTACACCGACGTTGCTCGATACCGATTTTGACGGGGTTGTCGATTTTGCCTTTGCAGGCGACCGAGGGGGTAATATGTACCGCTTCGACCTGCGTGCTGCAAGCCCGAAAGATTGGACTGCGGTTAAAATTTTCTCCGGTTCACCAAACAAGCCGATTACCTCGGCTCCTGCCGTATCACGAAAAGGAGCTAAGGAATACGTCGTGATTTTCGGTACGGGTAGCGAGATTTACCAAAGTGATTTGAGCAATACTGAAACACAATCGATTTACGGTATTTTTCAAAAACTGGATAAAGCGCCGAAAGATCTTGCTGCAGATAAGACAAATCAAGATGTTGCCGAGCAAAACCTACGCAAGCAAACGATTACTGAGGTAGAGCAGTCATATAACGATGGAAACAATCAGCCACGAACCAGTAAGGCATTGTATCTGAGTAATGAAAAAATTGAAGAGACGCATAAAGGCTGGTTCATCAATCTAGGTTCTGGCGAGCGTGTCAGCATTAAGCCGACTATGATTCTGCGGACTGCCATCGTTACGATACGCAAGTACACTTCCGATGGCGGTAAGACTATCGGCAAGGAGGAAGCGGAAAAAGACTTGTGTATGCCTGTCAGCAACAATAAGTCAACCGTAACCAGCACAACCTTCCTCGGCATCAATGCTGATAACGGCGGTGCACTCAATAGCCGTAGCGCACGTTTTACGCCTGATATATTTAAGCGTGAATTGAGTGGTTTTGGTACGCAATACGCCAATGGTTTGACTCAAGAAGGTATTGTCAGCTTCACCTTTATCGATCCGAACAAGCGTACGGACGATCCTGTTACCGCCGATGGTGATAGCGGTGAAACCGGTACGGATAAAGAGCTTGGGTTGGGTTCTGGTACGCCCAACAATAGATGCTTCTCAGGCAAAGAGGGTGACCAACGCAGCTTGTTGCTGAATAATGCGCAATCACTGGAAGTGAAAGGCCGTATCTGTGGTCTGCAACGTATCAGCTGGCGCGAGCTGTTTTTCTGATTGGTTCGTGTAAGCGTATGAAGACCAAGAGGTCGTCTGAAAACTTGGAAACAGGTTTTCAGACGACCTTTGTTTTATCTAAGATGCAATCAGTTTTGCGGTCGGTAAATCTTATCGAATACGCCGCCGTCGTTGAAAAATCGTGCTTGCGCTTTGCGCCAGCCGCCGAAGGTTTCGTCGATGCCGACCAGTTTTAAATCTGGGAAGCGTGTTTTAAATTCGGTGCGTACGGTTTCGTCGGTGGGGCGGTAGAAATGGCGGGCGGCCATTCGCTGCGCTTCTTTGCTATACAGCATTTCCAAATAGGTTTTGGCGATTTGTTCCGTGCCTTTTTCTTTTGCTACTGCGCTGACCACGGCGACGGGCGGTTCGCACAGCATGGATATTGACGGCGTGATGATTTCAAATTGGTTCGGATTTTCCTGCAAGGCGAGGTGGGCTTCGTTTTCCCATACCAGCAAAACATCGCCTAATCCGCGCCGTGTAAAGGTAATGGTCGAACCGCGCGCGCCTGCGTCCATGACCGGCACGCGGCGGTAGAGTTCGGAGACAAACTGTTCTGCCGCCACATCTCCGCCTTTTTCTTGTGCGTATGCCCAAGCCGACAGGAAATTCCAGCGTGCACCGCCTGAGGTTTTCGGGTTTGCCGTGATGATTTGTACGTCGCCTTTGACCAAGTCGTCCCAGTCATGAATCTGCTTGGGGTTGCCTTTGCGTACCAGGAACACGATGGTCGAAGTGTAGGGCGTGCTGTTGTGCGGCAGGGCTTTTTGCCAATCTGCCGACAAGAGTTGTCTGCCTGCTTTGCTGTGATGGAGCGCGTCGATGTCGGATGCCAGCGCAAGCGTCACGACATCGGCTTTCAAGCCGTTTTGCACGGTCAATGATTGCTTGCCCGAACCGCCGTTGGAGAGGCGGATATCTGCTTCCTGTCCGTGTGTTTTTTGCCAGTAGTGTTGGAAAAACGGGTTGTATTCGCGGTAGAACTCGCGTGTCGGGTCGTACGATACATTCAACATGACGACGCGTTCGGGTTTGCCTTTCGACGTGCCGCCGGACTGCCCGCATGAGGCGAGCCACACCGTCGCGCCGATGAAGATAATGCCCAGCCATGATTTGAGTCCCATCATATTTTCCTTATCAGACAAATACTTGAGCGGGGAATATAACAAGGCGGACATCGCGCGGGAAATATTGTTTGCTTCTTTGGATATAACGGAAATGCGTTTGCGGCGATATGTGGCTTGGTGTTTGCAGTTATGGCGCTTGAAGGGATGAATAACGGAAAGGTCGTCTGAAAACGGATTTCGGTTTTCAGACGACCTTTTGTCAATGATGAACCATGCAGACAATGCCTAGCTGTGAACGCTGTTTGCCCAAGTCTAAAACTATTTGCTTCGGACGGACAGGATTCAGCGGTGCATAATCATGGCTTTAATCCACGCGGGTATTTCGCGAGAGAGTTTGCGCAGGTAATTGGGCGTGGAGTCGCCGCAGGAATCGGAAGCGTAAAACTGGACGTTTTTGTCTTTCAAATGACGGTTGACGAGCCACTCGGCGCGTGCGAGATGGAAGGCGTCGCTGACGATGATGACGTTGGATGCGTCTTGTAACAGCGGTGCGCTCAGGGCGATGTTTTCAAAAGTGCTTTCCGATTTGTTTTCGATGCGGATGTGTTCGGGCGGGATGCCCATTTCTATCGCCATAGATTGCATGGCTGCCGCTTCGTTGCTGCCGTCGCCGTCCGTGCCACCGCTCATCAGCAATCCGCTGACTTTGTTTTTACGGTAGAGGGCAACGCCTGCTTCAACTCGGGAACGCAGGCAGGGATTGGGCTTGCCGCGCCTGTTGACGGAATTGCCCAAGATGACGGCGATGTCGGCAGGTTTGATGTTTTGGGATGCTTTTTCTGCTTGGACGGCTTGGTAATGCAGCCAAGCCACGCTGGTCGCCCAGATGAGAAGAAGCGGGAGGAAGCCCCATATTATCGATCTTTTCATAAATGATTCCTTTGGGTGTGTCGGGTGTGTGCGGCGGGATATCGGTTGGATGGCGCGGCAGTGAAACATCATAGCATATGCGGGTTGTCTGACCGGCGAGACGGGATGGGCGGTAGATTTCGGTTGCGGGCGGGGTGGGTATGTTGTGTTGTCATCGCGGGGAGGTCGTCTGAAACCATCTTCTGTTTTTCAGACGACCTCGTAAATGTTAAGATAAACCGTTTTTCCCTTTACGGTATGGAAGGGCGCAAAATGCGGCGGCATCGGGTCGCTTGCTGTTTTGCGTGGTTCCGCCATGTATTGACCGAAAGCCATTTATGACCGATATCCTCAATAAAATCCTTGCTACCAAGGCCCAAGAAGTGGCCGCGCAAAAAGCGGCAGCACCGCTTGCGGAAGTCAAAGCGCAGTTGCGCGATGCCGAACCTGTGCGTGACTTTTTTGCTTCCATCCGCAATAAACACGCCCAAAACTTGCCTGCCATTATCGCGGAAATCAAAAAAGCCAGTCCCAGCAAAGGGCTGATAAGGCCTGATTTTCACCCTGCGGATATTGCGCGTGCTTATGAAAGCGCGGGGGCGGCGTGTTTGTCTGTGTTGACCGACGAAGTGTATTTCCAAGGTTCGCCCGAGTATTTGAAACAGGCGCGTTCGGCGGTCAGCCTGCCGGTGTTGCGCAAGGATTTCATTATCGACGACTATCAGATTTATCAGGCGCGCACATGGGGCGCAGATGCGGTTTTATTGATTGCGGCGGCTTTGGATGCCGCGCAGTTGGCGCATTTTGAAGCCGTTGCCCACGATTTGGGTATGACTGTGCTGCTGGAATTGCACGATCAATCCGAATTGGAAAAATGCCGTAACATGACCACGCTGCTTTGGGGTGTGAACAACCGCAATCTGCGGACTTTTGAAGTCACGCTCCAGCAAACTTTAGACCTGCTGCCCGATTTGTCGGGCAAAACGGTCGTCACGGAAAGCGGTATCCTAAACAAAGACGATGTGGACTTTATGCGTGGACACGGCGTGCATACGTTTTTAATCGGCGAAACCTTTATGCGTGCGGCGGATATCGAAGCCGAAGTGCGTAAGTTGTTTTAATGCCGTGCCGTAAGGCGTGTAAAGCACACAATATCTTGCCTGCTTTTGAGGCGGTTTGCTTCGGAAGCAGGCATTTTAGTGTTTCCCCGACCGCCACACCGACCAGATAATCCACAGACTGTTGGCGAAGGCGATCAGGTAGCCGACGAAGCCGATAAACTTGGGGCCGGTTTCTATACTCATGACGATGGACGAACCGATAATCAGGGCGGCGGTTACGATGCCCATGGTCAGGCGGTTGGCGGCGCTGTCGATTTGATGGCTGATGCGGTCTGACTGCTTGAGGTCTAGGGTGATGCCGAATTTGCCTTTTTGCAGCATTCTGGTCAGCCTGAAGAAGTCTTGCGGCAGCGACTCTGCCATTTGCAACAGGGTGCGCAGTTGCGTTTTGGCATTGCGGGCGATGTGGGCGGCGGAGGCTTGTTCTTTGACGGCGGCTTCGGTGATGGGTTTGGCGCGTTCGAGCAGTTCGACACTGCCGTCTAGCCGTTTGACGACGCCTTCGAGGGTGATGAGGGTTTTGAAGAGCATCACGAGGTCGCCGGGCAGGGTCAGCCCGTGGCGGCGCATGATGGAGGTGATGTCGTTGATGACTTGGCTGACGCGCAGATCGCGGACGGCGGTGTGTTCGTAGTTGAGCAGCATTTCCAAAACGTCTGCGCCGAGCAGGTTTTCGTCGGGTAAATCGCCCTGCGCCCAGTCGCTGAGGACGTATTGGATGAGCAGCGCGTCGTTGTTGGTCAGGGCGTTGATGAGGTTGAGGATTTCGCGGCGGCGGGTATTGCCGAGGTGTCCGACCAGCCCGAAGTCGATGAAGGTAATGCCGCCGTTGTCGTTGATGAAGATGTTGCCCGGATGAGGGTCGGCATGGAAAAAGCCTTGCCGCAGCATCATAGTGAAGAGTGTGTCGGTAATCCGTCCGGCAAGCGCGCTGCGCAGGGTGTGGGGCATGGTTTCGAGGTCGGCGTCTTTCAGCAGCGTGCCGCCGATGTAGTCTTGTACAAGGATGTGCCGGTTGGAAATGTCGGGATAGACGGCGGGGATACGAACCAAGGGGTTGTCTGAAAAGGTCTGACCGAAGCGCTGCATATAGCGCAGCTCTACCGATAAGTCGGTTTCTTTTGCCAAATTCTTGGCAAAATAGGCGACCATTAATACGGGCTGATAGCGGCGCACTTCGGGAATTTCGGATTCCATCAGTCTGGCGAGATGGTTCAAAATCCGTAAATCCGCCTGAATGACCGGCTCGATGTCGGGACGTTTGACTTTGACGGCGACGGCGGTTCCGTCTAAAAGTTCGGCGCGGTGTACCTGCGCTACCGACGCGCTGCCTGCGGGTTTCGGGTCTATGCTGCGGAACACTTCGGAAACGGGTTTGCCCAGATAGGCTTCGACCAAAGTATAGATTTCAGACGACGGTATCGGCGCGACGTTGCTTTGCAGTTGTTCAAACTCTTCAATCCACTCCGCCCCGAAAATATCAACCCGCGTGGACAATACCTGACCGAGTTTGACGAAGGTCGGCCCCAGCTCTTCAAACGCTTTGCGAAAGCGTCGCGGCGTACTCATATAACGGCTGTCGGGATGTACTTCGTCCCCGCCCGCCGCGCCCAAACGGATACGCTGAACAAAGCCGCCCAAGCCGTATTTCGTCAGTACGGTAATAATTTCGCGCATTCTGGAAAAGTCGCGCATAGCGAGCAGAGTGGGTATCATCATCAGTTGAGTGTCTTTGCAAATTTTTTTATAAACAACGCTTTAACGCAATATAACAGACGCTTTTTTGCCAAACATCCTGTTTTTTATATACAATCGCCTGCATATCCCAGATACAGAATAACATAATAGCAGGCGGCAGACAGGTCGTCTGAAAATGGAATCAGTCAAACATGAAAGCCTTATCCAGGCTGGCGGCACTATTGACCTCGGTCTATGTGCTGTCCGGCATTCATCTTGCAAACGCCGACGATCTCGATTCGTTCGTCAAAAACAGACAGCAGGTTTTAAACCAATTTGAAGATGCAAGACAACCTGCTTCACCAGGAATCCTCCAACCCGGACGCGCAATTGCTGCCGCGGTTACACCCCGTCAACCCGTAAGCTCCGCACAGTCATCAGACAATGCTGACGAACTCATCAGCAGCGCGATGGGTCTTTTGGGCGTTGCCTACCGCTACGGCGGTACATCCGCGTCCACAGGTTTCGACTGCAGCGGCTTTATGCAACACATCTTCAAACGCTCGATGGGCGTGAACCTCCCGCGCACCTCCGCCGCACAGGCACAAATGGGCGTCGGCGTATCGCGTAGCGAATTGCAGCCGGGCGACATGGTGTTCTTCCGCACAATGGGTCGCGGCAGAATCTCCCACGTCGGCCTCTACATCGGCAACAACCGTTTCATCCACGCTCCGCGTACCGGCAAACGTATCGAAGTTACCAGCCTCAGCAACAAATACTGGAACGCCAAATATGCCTTCGCCCGTCGCGTGAAGAAAAACGATCCGTCCCGTTTCCTCAATTAAGTCTAGGAAAGCACCAACGTGAGTATGCCTGAAATGCCCAAATGGTATGACGACGACGGGCAAATCGTATCCTGCACTGAAAAAGTGAAAGTCATGACCGAGAACATGACCGAGCTTTATCAGGCGGCGCAAGACGCGTTTGAAGACGCGCTTTTGATGGGGTGCGGCGAGAAGCAGTTGCGCGAATACCTGCAAGCCTTGATTGAAGGTGTGGAAAACCCATATCGGAAATCCTAGGCGGAAAATCCCTATCCGACGGCGTGGCTTTTGACCATGCCGTTTTTTATGGGCGGTAACCAAACAAGGTCGTCTGAAAGCCGGCAAGATGCTTTCAGACGACCTTATCGTTTGGTTTCAACATGGATTGATTTGGATAAGCGCGAAAAACAGCAAATCGATGTTGTATAGTGGATTAACTTTAAACCAGTACGGCGTTACCTCGCCTTAGCTCAAAGAGAACGATTCTCTAAGGTGCTGAAGCACCAAGTGAATCGGTTCCGTACTATCTGTACTGTCTGCGGCTTCGTCGCCTTGTCCTGATTTTTGTTAATCCACTATATTTGGTCTGAGCCATACTTTTCAGACGACCCCAAGGGCGTTATGATTCAATTATTAACAAAGATTCATAAACTGCCCGTCTGCAAACCGGCAAATCATAGAGGAAACCCGACCCATGCACACCATACGCGCCTTGCTCGTCCTGCTCGGCTGCCTCGCGCTCGGCGAAACCGCCGCCTATCTTACGGGCATCAAATTGCCCGGCAGCATTATCGGCATGGGCATTTTGTTTGCCATGCTTCAGGCGGGGTGGGTGAAAGCCGAGTGGTTGCAACAGCTTACCGACGCGCTGATGTCAAACCTGACGCTTTTTCTCGTGCCGCCTTGCGTCGCCGTCATCAGCTATTTGGATTTGATTGCCGACAGTTGGCTGTCGATACTCGTCTCCGCCGCCGCCAGTACCGTGTGCGTCCTGTTGGTTACGGGCAAGGTGCACCAATGGATACGGGAGAAAATCTGATGGACGGCATCCTTTCCCTGTGGCAGCAGCCCAGCGTTTTGCTTTTCCTGACGCTGGCGGTTTACGCGTTGGCACTCATCCTGCGCGCACGGACGGGCTACCTGCTGCTCAACCCCGTCTTAATCAGTACCGTTACCCTGATTGCCTACCTCAAAATCCTCGACATCGACTACGCCGTGTACCACGATGCCGCGCAGTTTATCGACTTCTGGCTCAAACCCGCCGTCGTCGCACTTGCCGTCCCGCTCTATCAAAACCGTCAAAAAATCTTCAGCCAGTGGCTGCCCGTCATCGTCTCGCAGCTCGCCGGCAGCGTTACCGGCATCATCACAGGCATGTATTTCTCCAAATGGCTGGGCGCGGAACGCGAAGTCATCCTCTCGCTCGCCGCCAAATCCGTGACCAACCCCATCGCCATTGAAATCACCCGCACCATAGGCGGCATCCCCGCCATCACCGCCGCAACCGTCATCGTCGCCGGACTGGTCGGGCAGATAGCCGGTTATACCGTACTTAAAAACACCGTCGTCATGCTCTCGTCGGTCGGCATGTCGCTCGGCACCGCCTCACACGCCATGGGCATCGCCGCCTCGCTCGAACGCAGCCGGCGCATGGCGGCATACGCAGGGCTGGGGTTGACCCTCAACGGCGTACTGACCGCTGCCATCGCCCCGATTATCATCCCCGTATTAGGATTCTGAACACTTTTCAGACGACCCCGATGAACCAAAAGGTCGTCTGAAAACCAAATCAACAACAACCCCAAACAAAGGAGCAGCAAAATGGCAGTCAACCTCACAGAAAAAACCGCAGACCAACTGCTGAACATCGACGGCATCCAACTCTTCACCGCCCGCGCAGGCATCAAACAAACCGACCGCGCCGACCTGACCCTAATGGTACTTTCCGGCGGCAACACCGTCGGTGCCGTGTTTACCACCAACCGCTTCTGCGCCGCCCCCGTCCACATCGCCAAATCACACCTCTTCGACGAAGACGGCGTGCGCGCCATCATCATCAACACCGGCAACGCCAACGCAGGCACAGGCGCACAAGGCAGAATCGACGCCATCGAAACCTGCGCCGCCACCGCCGTACAAACCGGCTGCAAACCCTCGCAAGTCCTTCCCTTCTCCACAGGCGTCATCCTCGAACCGCTGCCCGTCTATAAAATCGTCGCCGCCCTGCCCAAAATGCAACCCGCAGACTGGGCAGACGCCGCACGCGCCATCATGACCACTGACACCGTGCCCAAATCCGCCTCGCGCGAAGGCAGCGTCGGCGAAAAACACACCGTCCGCGCCACCGGCATCGCCAAAGGCTCCGGCATGATCCATCCCAACATGGCGACCATGCTCTCCTTCATCGCCACCGATGCCAAAGTTTCCCAACCCATCCTCCAACTGATGACCCAAGAAATCGCCGACGAAACCTTCAACACCATCACCGTTGACGGCGACACCAGCACCAACGACAGCTTCGTCATCATCGCCACCGGCAAAAACAGCCAAAGCGAAATCGACAACATCGCCGACCCGCGCTACAAACAGCTCAAAGACCTGCTCGGCAGCCTCGCCCTCGAACTCGCCCAAGCCATCGTCCGCGACGGCGAAGGCGCGACCAAATTCATCACCGTCCGCGTCGAAAACGCCAAAACCCGCGACGAAGCCCGCCAAGTCGCCTACGCCGTCGCCCACTCGCCCCTCGTTAAAACCGCCTTCTTCGCCTCCGACCCCAACCTCGGCAGACTGCTCGCCGCCATCGGTTACGCAGGCATCGTCGATTTGGATGCTGACGCCCTCGAAATGTATCTGGACGACGTATTAGTCGCCGAAAACGGCGGCCGCGCCGCAAGCTACACCGAAGAACAAGGACAGGCAGTGATGGCGAAAGACGAAATCACCGTCCGCATCAAACTCCACCGCGGACAAGCCGCCGCCACCGTCTATACCTGCGACCTGTCGCACGACTACGTCTCCATCAACGCAGACTACCGCTCGTAAGGGCAGGTTGTAAGGTTGGGTTTTCAGACGACCTAGTGCGTCGGAAATCCAATCCACAGGCAAATTGTAGCGTGGGCTATGCCCATGAAAATATGAAAGGTCGTCTGAAACCTGTACGCAGGCTTTCAGACGACCTTTGCTTTCCAAAAAACAATCCGTGGGCAAAGCCCACGCTACGGTTGGCTTTCAACCTGTAATGCGGGCTTTTCCGCGAAAACAGCCCATCAATTAAACAAAAATTCCCCATGCCGTCATTCCCGCGCAGGCGGGAATCCATTTTTGAATTTCAGCAACCGTTTTTAAAACACCTGTTTTTTAGTCTTATAGAGTAGCGTGGGCTTTGCCCATGTATGTGCAGCGGAAGAAGTAGCCGTTGAAATTGGTTTTTATGTTTTCTCTATCGCCCGTAGAGCATGGTTTTTAGACGACCTTGTGCGTCAGTAATCCCAGTTTTTTCAAAAGCAACCCGTGGGCAAGCCCACGGCTACGGTTAGTTGTTTTTAAAACCCACCGTCGCTTAGCGTTTCCAATGGATTCCCGCCTGTGCGGGAATGACGGAATGTAATCTTTATCATCATCTCGCGCGTGCCTCGTCCCCAAAACACCTCCGCTGAAAAAAATGCAAAAAGGTCGTCTGAAAACCCTGTTTCCAAGTTTTCAGACGACCTTTCCTAATTACAGCAATCAATGCTGAATCGGCTTTACACCACGATATTCACCAGTCTGCCTGGTACGACGATGATTTTCTTGGCGGGCTTGCCTTCCATGAATTTCACCGCGCCTTCGGTGGCGAGTGCGGCGGCTTCGAGGTCGGCTTTGGAGGCGTCGGCAGCAACGGTGATTTTGCCGCGCAGTTTGCCGTTGACTTGAACCATGACTTCGATTTCGGATTTGACCAAGGCGGCTTCGTCGACTGTCGGCCAGCCGGCTTCCCACAGTTTCGCGCCGTTCAATTCGCTCCACAGGGTTTCGCAGATGTGCGGCACGATAGGCCATAACAGGCGTACGGCGGTTTCCAATACTTCTTGGGCGACGGCGCGGCCTTGTTCGCCGCCGGTGTCGGTTTTGTCGTATTGGTTGAGCAGTTCCATCACGGCGGCGATGGCGGTGTTGAACTGCTGGCGGCGTCCGTAGTCGTCGCTGACTTTGGCGGTGGTGGCGTGCAGTTTGTGGCGCAGGTCTTTGAGTTCTTTAGACAAACCGTCTTGGTTGCCTGCAAACGCTTTGACTGCTCCACCTTGTTTCAGGTATTCGTAAACGGTGCGCCACAGGCGGCGCAAGAAGCGGTGCGCGCCTTCGACGCCGCTGTCGCTCCATTCGAGAGACTGTTCGGGCGGTGCGGCAAACATCATAAACAGGCGGGCGGTGTCCGCGCCGTAGGCGTTAATCAGTTCTTGCGGATCGACGCCGTTGTTTTTGGACTTGGACATTTTTTCCGTGCCGCTGATGACGACGGGCAGTCCGTCGGCTTTAAGGACAGCGGAAACAGGGCGGCCTTTGTCGTCGAAAGTCAGCTCGACATCGGCGGGGTTGATCCAGTCTTTGCTGCCGTTGGCGTTTTCGCGGTAGTAGGTTTCGCAGACGACCATGCCTTGTGTGAGCAGGCGTTCGAACGGTTCGTCCACGCTGACCAAGCCTTCGTCGCGCATCAGTTTGGTGAAGAAGCGCGCGTATAAGAGGTGCAGAATCGCGTGTTCGATACCGCCGATGTATTGGTCGACCGCACCCCAGTATTTCGCGGCTTCAGTCGATACCATGCCTTCTGCGAATTTGGGCGACATATAGCGGAAGAAGTACCAGCTTGATTCCATGAAGGTGTCCATGGTGTCGGTTTCGCGTTTCGCCGCGCCGCCGCATGATGGGCAGGTGGTTTCGTAAAACTCGGGCATTTTTGCCAGCGGCGAACCCATGCCGTCGGGTACGACGTTTTCGGGCAGGACGACGGGCAGCTGGTCGGCAGGGACGGGTACGTCGCCGCATTTTTCGCAATGGACGATGGGAATCGGGCAGCCCCAGTAGCGTTGGCGCGAAATACCCCAGTCGCGCAGGCGGTATTGGGTTTTCGGTTCGCCCGCGTCTTGGTTTTGCAGCTTGGCGGCGATGGCGTCGAAGGCCGTCTGAAAATTCATGCCGTCCAGGTTGCCGCTGTTGACCAATACGCCGTTTTCTTTGTCGCCGTACCATTCTTGCCATCGGTTTGCGTCAAATGCGTTGTCGCCGACGGCAATGACTTGTTTTTTCGGCAGATTGTATTTGGTGGCGAACTCGAAATCGCGTTCGTCGTGCGCCGGAACAGCCATCACTGCGCCGTCGCCGTAGCCCCACAATACATAGTTGGCAATCCACACTTCCAGCTTGTCGCCGTTGAGCGGGTTGACGACGTAGCGGCCGGTCGGAACGCCTTTTTTCTCCATCGTCGCCATGTCGGCTTCGGCAACCGAGCCGGCTTTGCATTCGGCGATAAATGCCTGTAATTCGGGTTTGTCGGCGGCTGCGGCGGTTGCCAGCGGATGCTCGGCGGCAACGGCGACATAAGTCGCGCCCATCAGCGTGTCGGGACGGGTGGTATAAACTTGCAGGAATTTCGCGTAATCGCCTTCCAAGCCTTGTTTGCTGTCGTCTGAAACGGCGAAGCGCACGGTCATCCCGCGAGATTTGCCGATCCAGTTGCGCTGCATGGTTTTGACTTGTTCCGGCCAGTGTTCCAGCTTGTCCAAATCGTTGAGCAGCTCTTCGGCGTAATCCGTGATTTTGAAGTAATACATCGGGATTTCGCGTTTTTCGATCAATGCGCCGGAACGCCAACCGCGCCCGTCGATGACTTGCTCGTTGGCAAGGACGGTTTGGTCGACCGGGTCCCAGTTCACCGTGCCGTTTTTGCGATAGACGATGCCTTTTTCAAACAGCTTGGTAAACAGCCATTGTTCCCAGCGGTAGTATTCGGGTTTGCAGGTGGCGACTTCGCGTTCCCAGTCAATCGCAAAACCCAGGCTTTTGAGCTGGGTTTTCATGTATTCGATGTTGTCGTAGGTCCAAGCAGCGGGGGCGACGTTGTTTTTCATCGCCGCATTTTCCGCCGGCATGCCGAACGCGTCCCAACCCATAGGCTGCATGACGTTGAAGCCGTTTAAGAGTTTGAAGCGGCTCAATACGTCGCCGATGGTGTAGTTGCGCACATGCCCCATGTGCAGCTTGCCGCTGGGGTAGGGGAACATGGAGAGGCAGTAGTATTTGGGTTTGGAAGCGTCTTCGGAGACGTTGAAAATACGGGCGTCGTCCCATTTTTTCTGCGCCGCAGGTTCGATGGCGGCGGGCTGGTAATGTTCTTGCATGGTCATTCTGTTTTTCGCTTGAAAACGTTAGGAAAAATAAAGGATGGATTATAGCAGGTTGTCGTTAGGTCGGTTTGACAAAGGTCGTCTGAAAACAGAACGGTATTTTCAGATGACCTCGCATTCAGACACTTGAGTTTTCCCTACCCCACCCATATATCCGGTCTAGTTTTTACACATATCAACAACCATTACTATCATGAGCAACCAAGATTTTTATGCAACACTCGGCGTGGCGCGCGGTGCGAGCGACGACGAAATCAAAAAAGCCTACCGTAAGCTGGCGATGAAATACCATCCCGACCGCAATCCCGACAACAAAGAAGCGGAAGAGAAATTTAAAGAAGTTCAAAAAGCCTACGACACCTTGTCCGACAAAGAAAAACGCGCCATGTACGACCAATACGGCCATGCCGCGTTTGAGCAGGGCATGGGCGGCGGTGCGGGCGGATTCGGTGGTTTTGGCGGGTTCGGCGGCGCACAAGGCTTCGACTTCTCCGACATCTTCAGCCAAATGTTCGGCGGAGGCGGGGGCGGCGGCCGTCAGCAAAACTATCAAGGCGCGGATTTGCAGGTCGGCGTGGAAATCACGTTGGAAGATGCCGCCAAAGGCATCAAAAAACGCATCAACATCCCGACCTACGAAGAATGCGATGTCTGCCACGGCAGCGGCGCGAAACCCGGTACGTCCGCATCAACTTGTTCGACCTGTCACGGCTCCGGCACGGTACACGTCCGCCAAGCCATTTTCCAAATGCAGCAGACTTGTCCGACCTGTCACGGCACAGGCAAGGAAATCAAAGACCCGTGCGTCAAATGTCGTGGCGAAGGCCGCACCAAAACCAGCAAAACCGTTGAAGTCAACATTCCCGCCGGCATCGACGACGGTCAACGCATCCGCTTGAGCGGCGAAGGCGAACCGGGTACGCACGGCGCGCCCGCAGGCGATTTGTACGTCAACGTCCGCGTCAAAGAACACAAAATCTTCGAGCGCAACGGCTTGGATTTGCATTGCGAGTTGCCTATCAGTTTCGCCGTCGCAGCCTTGGGTGGCGAAGTCGAAGTCCCGACCTTGGACGGCAAAGTCAAACTGAGCATCCCGAAAGAAACGCAAACCGGCCGCCGTATGCGCGTCAAAGGTAAAGGCATCAAATCCCTGCGCTCCAGCGCGACGGGCGATTTGTACTGCCACGTTTTGGTGGAAACGCCGGTCAACCTGACCGACCGCCAGAAAGAGTTGTTGGAAGAGTTTGAAAAAATCTCCACCGGCCTCGACCGCAGCCAAACCCCGCGCAAAAAATCGTTCTGGGACAAAGTGGGCGATTTGTTTGACTGATTCGGGTTTGAAAACAGCAAAAGGTCGTCTGAAAGCTGATGTTGTCGGCTTTCAGACGACCTTTTCATCTGTCTGCAAGGCTTTCCCGCTATAATTCCCGCTTTCGCTATTTTCAGACGACCTCTTTTCTATGAAATCCTATCCCGATTCCTATCTCCATTTCGAAAACCTCGATGCCCCCGAAACGCAAAACTTCGCCGCTGAAGCGCATGCCGAAACGCGCGCTCATTTTTTGGAAAACGATAAGGCGCGCGCGCTGTCGGACGGGATTTTGGCGCAGATGCAGGACACGCGGCAGATTCCGTTTTGTCAGGAACACCGCGCGCGGATGTACCATTTCCATCAGGATGCGGAGCATCCGAAGGGCGTGTACCGCGTGTGTACGGCGGCGACCTATCGTTCGGGCTATCCTGAGTGGAAAATCTTGTTTTCAGTGGCGGATTTCGACGAACTGCTCGGCGACGATGTGTATTTGGGAGGGGTGTCGCACTTGGTGGAGCAGCCCAACCGCGCGCTGTTGACTTTAAGCAAATCGGGCGGCGATACGGCTTATACGCTGGAAGTGGATTTGGAGGCGGGCGGGCTGGTCGAGGGCGGTTTTCATTTTCCGGCGGGGAAAAACCATGTGTCGTGGCGCGATGAAAACAGCGTGTGGGTGTGTCCGGCCTGGGACGAGCGGCAGTTGACCGAATCGGGCTATCCGCGCGAGGTGTGGCTGGTGGAGCGCGGCAAGAGTTTCGAGGAAAGCCTGCCGGTGTACCAAATCGGCGAAGACGGGATGATGGTGAACGCGTGGCGTTACCTCGATCCGCAGGGTTCGCCGATTGATTTGATTGAAGCGTCGGACGGTTTTTACACCAAGACGTATTTGCAGGTGTCGTCTGAAGGCGAGGCGAAACCGTTGAACCTGCCCGCCGATTGCGACGTGGTCGGCTATTTGGCGGGGCATCTTTTGCTGACGCTGCGCAAGGACTGGCATCGCGCGAACCAAAGCTATCCGAGCGGCGCGCTGGTGGCGGTGAAGCTGAATCGGGGCGAACTCGGGGCGGCGCAGCTTTTGTTTGCGCCCGATGAAACGCAGGCATTGGAAAGCGTGGAAACGACCAAGCGTTTTGTGGTGGCGAGCCTTTTGGAAAACGTACAGGGTCGTCTGAAAGCGTGGCGTTTTACTGATGGCAAATGGCAGGAGGCCGAGTTGCCGCGCCTGCCTTCAGGCGCGCTGGAAATGACCGACCAGCCTTGGGGCGGCGACGTGGTTTACCTTGCCGCCAGCGATTTCACTACGCCGCTGACGCTGTTTGCGCTGGATTTGAACGTGATGGAACTGACCGTCATGCGCCGCCAGCCGCAGCAGTTTGTTTCAGACGACCTCGAAGTGCGGCAGTTTTGGGCGGTGTCGTCCGACGGCGAACGCATTCCTTATTTCCACGTCGGCAAAAACGCCGCGCCCGACACGCCGACGCTGGTCTATGCCTACGGCGGTTTCGGCGTGCCCGAGCTGCCGCATTATCTGGGCAGTATCGGCAAATACTGGCTGGAAGAGGGCAACGCCTTCGTATTGGCGAACATACGCGGCGGCGGCGAGTTCGGCCCGCGCTGGCATCAGGCGGCGCAGGGAATCAGCAAACACAAAAGCGTCGATGATTTGATTGCCGTCGTGCGCGATTTGTCCGAACGCGGCATGAGTTCGCCCAAACACATCGGTTTGCAGGGCGGCAGCAACGGCGGCCTGATTACCGCCGCCGCCTTCGTGCGCGAACCGCAAAGCATCGGCGCGCTGGTGTGCGAAGTGCCGCTGACCGACATGATCCGCTATCCGCTGCTCTCCGCCGGCGCAAGCTGGACGGACGAATACGGCAACCCGCAGAAATACGAAGTCTGCAAACGCTGGCTGGGCGAATTGTCGCCGTATCACAATCTTTCAGACGACGTGCCGTACCCGCCCGCGCTTATTACCACCAGCCTGTCCGACGACCGCGTCCATCCCGCCCACGCGCTCAAGTTCTACGCCAAACTGCGCGAAACCTCCGCACAATCTTGGCTCTACGCTCCGGACGGCGGCGGCCATACCGGCAACGGCACGCAACGCGAAGCCGCCGACGAACTCGCCTGCGTGTTGCTGTTTTTGAAAGAATTTTTGGAGTAAGGGTAGGGGGCGACACTGCCGCCGCGAATGAAAAAAGGTCGTCTGAAAACCGGAATTTCAGTTTTCAGACGACCTTTCTGCTTATTAACTCATTGATGTTAAATAAAAACAAATTCCCGCTTGTAGGTTAAAATCAGGCTATGCTAATATGCACAACAACAGGTTTTTCCAGAATAATCTGTGTTAGAATGCAGACTTAGATGGAAAACTCTATCCGGACTCGGTACAATACCGACGAATTTATTTCTCTTAAACAACCCGCCGCAAGGCAAAAGGAACGACTGATATGTCAAACATCGAACAACAAGTTAAGAAAATTGTTGCTGAACAACTGGGCGTAAACGAAGCCGAAGTCAAAAATGAATCTTCCTTCCAAGACGACCTGGGCGCAGATTCTTTGGACACCGTAGAATTGGTTATGGCTTTGGAAGAAGCTTTCGGTTGCGAAATCCCTGATGAAGAAGCCGAAAAAATCACTACCGTACAACTGGCTATCGACTACATCAACGCCCACAACGGCTAATCGGTCGCACCAAACATCCCCAGCCTCTGCTGCGTTAGCGCAATAGAGGCTGTTACCTTATATATGTGGGGCAAAATCCGTTATAATAGCCGCCCGGAATCCGATTCCGAACCGCTTTTTCATTTTCAGACGGCATCTTGCCGCATCCCACCGAAAACCAACAGCGAGATTATCATGAGTCAGAGAAGAGTAGTCATCACAGGCCTCGGCCAAGTATCACCGGTCGGCAACGACGTCGCCACCGCATGGAGCAACCTGCTCGCAGGCAAAAGCGGCATCGGCCGGATTACCCGCTTTGACGCATCCGACATCAACAGCCAAATCGCCGGCGAAGTGCGCGATTTCGATATTGGTCAATACATCAGCGCGAAAGAAGCTCGCCGCATGGACGTATTCATCCACTACGGCATCGCCGCCGCGCTGCAAGCCATCAACGATGCCGGTTTGGACGAATTAGAAAGCCTCGATAAAGACCGTGTCGGCGTGAACATCGGTTCCGGCATCGGCGGTCTGCCCAGCATCGAAGCCACCGGCAAAGCCGTTATCGAAGGCGGCGCGCGTAAAATCAATCCTTTCTTCATTCCCGGTTCGCTGATTAACCTGATTGCGGGTCATGTAACCATCCTCAAAGGCTACCGCGGCCCCAGCTACGGCATGGTTTCCGCCTGTACCACCGGCGCGCACTCCATCGGCGACTCCGCCCGACTGATTAAATACGGCGACGCGGACGTGATGATTGCAGGCGGTGCCGAAGGCGCGATCAGCACTTTGGGCGTCGGCGGCTTCGCTGCGATGAAAGCCCTCTCCACCCGCAACGACGACCCCGCCACCGCTTCCCGTCCGTGGGACAAAGGCCGCGACGGCTTCGTTATCGGCGAAGGCGCGGGCGTGCTGGTGTTGGAAGAATTGGAACACGCCAAAAAACGCGGTGCGAAAATTTACGCCGAAATCGTCGGCTTCGGCATGAGTTCCGATGCTTACCACATTACTGCTCCGAACGAAGAAGGCCCTGCGTTGGCGGTTACCCGCGCGCTGAAAGATGCCGGACTGAATCCCGAAGACGTCGATTACGTCAACGCTCACGGCACGTCCACTCCGCTGGGCGATGCCAACGAAACCAAAGCGCTCAAGCGCGCACTGGGCGACCATGCCCGTAAAGTTATCGTCAACTCCACCAAATCCATGACCGGCCATTTGCTCGGAGCGGCAGGCGGCGTGGAAGCGCTGTACAGCGTGTTGGCGGTACATGAGCAAAAATCCCCGCCGACCATCAACATCTTCGAACAAGACATCGAAGCGGGCTGCGATTTGGATTACTGCCCCAACGAAGCGCGCGACGCGAAAATCGACGTTGCCATCTCCAACTCTTTCGGCTTCGGCGGCACCAACGGTACGCTGGTGTTCAAACGTTTCAAAGACTGATTGAAGCGGTTTGAGACAAGACCAAAGGTCGTCTGAAAACCTGAAACAAGGGTTTTCAGACGACCTTTTTTATCATGTTAAACATTGTCTGCATTGAAAAAGCCGGGTTTCGCATCATGCAAAACACGGCTTGAAAAGTGGTCGAAAAGGCTTTTGGTCGATATCTGATTTTCGTCTTATGCCTGATAATCGATGCCCAATTGTTTCAGCAGATATTCAAATGTTTCCGGCGTATCGAAGTGGAGGACGATTTTGCCTTTTTTGTGATTGGTGGTTTTGACTTCCGCATTAACGCCCAGCCTTTCGGTCAAAACGTCGTTCAGACGACGTATATCGGGGCTGATGGTTTTTTTGATTTCCTGTTTGGCTTGATGGGCGATTTGGCTGCGGCGTTCGACTTCGCGTACCGACCAACCGTTTTTCACCGCTTTTTGCGCCAATTCGAGCTGCTCAACCACAGGCAGGGTCAGCAGGGCGCGGGCGTGCCCCATCTCAAGATGGCGGTGGTAGAGCATTTCTTGGACAGGCTCGGGCAGGCTCAACAGGCGCAGGCTGTTGGAAATGGCGCTGCGGCTTTTGCCGACTGCCTTAGCGATGGTTTCATGAGTCAGTCCGAACTCGTCGGCAAGGCGTTTCAAACCTTGCGCTTCTTCAATCGGGTTTAAGTTTTCGCGTTGCAGGTTTTCAATCAAACCCATTGCCAGCGCGGTTTCATCGCTGATGGTTTTGATGACGACCGGAATCTCGGTCAGTCCGGCGAGCTGGGATGCGCGCCAGCGGCGTTCGCCGGCGATCAGTTCGTATTGGGAAAGGCCGTGTTCGCGCACGATGACCGGTTGGATAACGCCTTGCGCTTTAATCGAATCCGCCAGCTCCTGCAAGGCTTCGTCGTCCATCTGTACCCGCGCCTGATAGCGGCCGGGCTGGATGTCGTTGATGGCGACGGTAGTCAGGCGGTCGCTGCTGCTGTTGTCCACGCCGTTGGAAATCAGGGAATCTAAACCGCGGCCCAAACCGCCTTTTGCTTTTGCCATATCGTGTCCCTTTCAGACGACCCTAAGAATGAAAAAACAGTATTCTATCGGATATTCACAAGCGCCGACAATTTGTATTGCTGTGTTATTCCAAGTGGCGATTTTTACTATAATGAACCCCCTCGGTTATTTTTCAGACGACCCACAGAAAGATTATTTATGACCCGACGCCTGATTATCGGCATCAGCGGTGCCAGCGGTTTCCAATATGGTGTCAAAGCCTTACAGCTTTTGCGCGCACACGACATCGAAACGCATTTGGTTGTTTCCAAAGGTGCGGAAATGACACGCGCTTTGGAAACAGACTACACCAAAGAAGAAGTCTATGCGCTCGCCGATGTTGTGTATTCCGTCAACCACATCGGCGAACGCATTGCCAGCGGCTCGTTTAAAACGGACGGTATGTTGATTGCGCCTTGCTCCATGCGGACGCTGGCATCCGTCGCACACGGATTCGGCGACAATCTGCTGACCCGCGCTGCCGATGTGATCTTGAAAGAACGCCGCCGTTTGGTGTTGATGGTGCGTGAAGCACCGTTAAACCTCGCCCATATTGAAAACATGCGCCGAGTGATCGAGATGGGCGGCATTATTTTCCCGCCCATCCCCGCCATGTATCAGCAGCCGCAAACCGTTGACGACATCATTACCCACAGCGTTGCCCATGCCTTGGACATGTTCGACATCGAAACCGAAGGCGTGCCCAGATGGAACGGTGGGCAAACCGAAGCAGACTGAAGACAATGCAGTTTGATAACGGAACTTTGCCGCCCCGAAGCTCGCCGCAAACGTGCTAAGCCGCTGAATTATCCAGCAGAATCAGGTATAATAACAGTCTATTTCCGTCCGTCGGACAGCTTGACCGTCCGGGTGGCGCGCTCAACTGTCGTTCAGACGACCTCAGCAGAAATTCTTTTAAAAAATCTTACAGATAAAGACCATGACTGACCAAAAACACGAAGAATACGGCGCCGACAGCATACAAGTGCTGGAAGGCTTGGAAGCGGTACGCAAACGCCCCGGTATGTATATCGGCGACACGCAGGACGGCAGCGGCCTGCACCACATGGTGTTCGAAGTATTGGACAACGCCATCGACGAAGCACTGGCGGGACATTGCGACAAAATCACCGTAACCATCCATGCCGACAATTCCGTCAGCGTGGCCGACAACGGGCGCGGCATGCCCACCGGCATCCACCCGAAAGAAGGACGCTCCGCCGCCGAAGTCATCATGACCGTATTGCACGCGGGCGGTAAGTTCGACAACAACAGCTACAAAATCTCCGGCGGCCTGCACGGCGTGGGCGTGTCCGTCGTCAACGCGCTGTCCGACTGGGTAACGCTGACCATCTACCGCGACGGCAAAGAACACTTCGTCCGCTTCGTGCGCGGCGAAACCGAAGAGCCGTTAAGGGTTGTCGGCGATTCCGACAAAAAAGGCACGACCGTGCGCTTCCTCGCCAGCGCGGAAACCTTCGGCAACGTCGAATACAGCTTCGACATCCTCGCCAAACGCATCCGCGAACTTTCCTTCCTGAACAACGGCGTGGACATCGAATTGATTGACGAGCGCGACGGCAAACACGAAAGCTTCGCCCTTTCCGGCGGCGTGGCTGGGTTCGTGCAATACATGAACCGCAAAAAAACGCCGTTGCACGAAAAAATCTTCTACGCGTTCGGCGAGAAAGACGGCATGAGCGTCGAATGCGCGATGCAGTGGAACGACAGCTATCAGGAAAGCGTGCAGTGCTTCACCAACAACATCCCGCAGCGCGACGGCGGTACGCATTTGACCGCATTGCGCCAAGTGATGACGCGCACCATCAACAGCTACATCGAAGCCAACGAAGTCGCCAAAAAAGCCAAAGTTGAAACCGCCGGCGACGATATGCGCGAAGGTTTGACCTGCGTGTTGTCCGTCAAACTGCCCGACCCCAAATTCTCGTCCCAAACCAAAGACAAACTGGTTTCCAGCGAAATCGGCCCCGTCGTCAATGAAGTCATCAACCAAGCCCTGACCGACTTCCTCGAAGAAAATCCGAACGAAGCCAAAATCATCACCAGCAAAATCGTCGATGCCGCCCGTGCGCGCGAAGCCGCCCGCAAAGCCCGCGAAATCACCCGCCGCAAAGGCGTGATGGACGGCTTGGGACTGCCCGGCAAACTCGCCGACTGCCAAGAAAAAGACCCCGCCTTGTCAGAACTTTATCTGGTCGAGGGCGATTCCGCAGGCGGTTCTGCCAAACAAGGCCGCGACCGTAAATTCCAAGCCATTTTGCCGCTCAAAGGCAAAATCTTGAACGTCGAAAAAGCCCGTTTTGAAAAAATGCTCGCCAGCCAAGAGGTCGCCACCCTGATTACCGCACTGGGCGCAGGCATCGGCAAAGAAGAGTTCAACCCCGAAAAACTGCGTTACCACCGCATCATCATCATGACCGATGCCGACGTGGACGGTGCGCACATCCGCACCCTGCTCCTGACCTTCTTCTACCGCCAAATGCCCGAACTGGTCGAACGCGGCTACATCTACATCGCCCAACCGCCGCTCTACAAAGCCAAATATGGCAAGCAAGAGCGTTACCTCAAAGACGAACTTGAAAAAGACCAATGGCTGCTCGGTCTTGCCTTGGAAAAAGCCAAAATCGTTTCAGACGGCCGCACCATCGAAGGCGCAGAACTTGCCGACACCGCCAAACAATTCCTGTTGGCGAAAACCGTCATCGAACAGGAAAGCCGCTTCGTGGACGAACTCGTCCTGCGCGCCATGCTGCACGCGTCGCCCGTCGATTTGACGTTGTCTGAAAACGCCGATAAAGCCGTTGCCGAACTTTCCGGTTTGCTCGACGAAAAAGAAGTCGCCCTCGAACGCATCGAAGGACACGAAGGCAACCGCTTCATCAAAATCACCCGTAAGCTGCACGGCAACGTCATGGTCAGCTACATCGAACCCAAGTTCCTCAACAGCAAAGCCTACCAAACCCTCACCCAAACCGCCGCCGCGCTCAAAGGCTTGGTCGGCGAGGGCGCCAAGCTTTACAAAGGCGAGAACGAATATGATGTGGACAGCTTTGAAACCGCGCTGAACATCCTGCTCCAAAATGCCCAAAAAGGCATGTCCATCCAGCGATACAAAGGTTTGGGCGAGATGAACCCCGAGCAGCTTTGGGAAACCACGATGGATCCCGCCGTGCGCCGTCTGTTGAAAGTGCGTATCGAAGACGCCATCGCCGCCGACGAAGTATTCGTTACCCTGATGGGCGACGAAGTCGAACCGCGCCGCGCCTTCATCGAAAACAACGCACTGATTGCGCAAAATATTGACGCTTGATAGGAGCTGAAACATGAAAAGGTCGTCTGAAAATTGGGATTTCCGGTTTTCAGACGACCTTTTTGATTGGTGGGAACGTTGCGGCGTGATACTGCGAAAATGCTCGAAATATTCGTCCAGTCAGTCCGGTAAGCCGACGAAAACGCTGCCTATACCTTTGGGTAGTAAATTGCTGCCAATCGGGAAATTTATCTGCATTTTTTTTAAACCATAGGCATATTGATATGCAAACATGGGTTTGATTGTTATAGTGGATTAAATTTAAACCAGTACGGCGTTGCCTCGCCTTGCCGTACTATTTGTACTGTCTGCGGCTTCGTCGCCTTGTCCTGATTTAAATTTAATCCACTATACAAACCTCCTCCTTTGGTCACGCCGGAGCGTATGGTGTTTCGGCTGTCCGCATTTTTTAACTCATTTTTATGGAAACCCCATGATGAAAAGCAACCGTCTCGCCTGCGCTGTTTTGGCAGCCTTGTTATCCCTCCAAACCTTGCCTACGTATGCCGCTAAACCGGATACTGCTTCAGCCGTCGAGGCATCTGCGCCAAACTCGAAAAACGCTTCAACTGCTTCAGAGGAAGAGATTGCCAAACAGATGGTCGTCGGCCCGGCAGTTATCGACTTGGGCAACCAGGCAAAACTGAAACTGCCCGCCAAAATGGTCTTTATTAAAAAAGATGCCGCCAATAGCTTGATGGAAGAATGGGGTAATGGCACAAATCCCGACCGCTACGGGTTGATTATTCCGGAGCAAAAAAATAAAGACAGCGCAGCCCCTTGGTGGGTCGATTTGAATTTCAATGATTCAGGTTACATCAAAGACGACGATGCCAAAGAATGGGATGTCGAAGGCATGCTCAAGCAACTGAAAGAAGGTTCTGAGGAGCAAAACAAAGAACGTGCCGCCCGCAACCTGCCTGAATTGGAAACGCGCGGCTGGGTGGAAAAACCGCAATATGATGCGGCTACCCACCGCCTGATTTGGTCGATTGACGTTTGGGAGAAAAACAAACCCGACCAAAATCCTGCCATCAACTACAACACTTACCAGCTCGGCCGCGAAGGCTTTATCGAACTGACCATGGTTACCGATTTGAATAGCGTAGACCAATACAAACCTATCGCACGGGAATTATTGGGCAATATCGAATTCAACGAAGGCAAGCGTTACAGCGATTTCAATGCCGCGACCGACAAAGTGGCGGAATACGGATTGGCTGCCTTAGTCGGCGGATTGGCTGCGAAAAAATTGGGCTTGCTGGCTCTTGCCGGCGCATTGCTCGCCAAATTCGGCAAATTGATTGCTGTCGGCGTGATTGGTGCAGGCGCGCTGTTTAAAGGCTTATGGCGCAAAAAAGATAAAAACCAAAGCGAAGAATAAGTCCCTGAGAAACCAAAAAGGTCGTCTGAAAATTTTCAGACGACCTTTTCAACGTTTTAAGAACGTATCCGTTTCAACACTTCTTCCTTGCCGATTAATGCCAACACAGCATCGACGCTGGGTGTTTTCGCCGTGCCGCAGACGGCGAGGCGCAGGGGCATGCCGAGTTTGCCCATTTTGATGCCTTCTTCGTCGCAGAAAGGTTTGAACAGGTCGTGGATAGCTTCGGCGTTCCAGTCTTCCAGTCCTTCAAGGCGTTCGGCGAAGCGCAGCATACGGGCGGCAGCTTCGTCGTCCCAGTGTTTCTGCACGTCCGCTTCGGCAGGCGTTTGTTTGACGTAGAAGTAGAGGCACTCGTCGGCGAGGGTGTTCAGGTCTTGGGCGCGGTCTTTGACCAATGCCAACACGTCTTCCAACGCGGGTTTTGCCGTGTCGTAAATATCGCGCAGGGCGAGGCGGGGTTTGACGAGTTCGGCAAGTTTTTCGTTGGGCGTGATTTTGATGTGTTCGCCGTTTATCCAGTAGAGCTTTTTCAAGTCCATACGGCTTGGAGACGGGGAAACGTCTTTCAAATCAAACCATTCGATGAATTGTTCCATCGTGAAGAACTCGTCGTCGCCGTGCGCCCAGCCCAAACGCGCCAAATAGTTGAGCATGGCTTCGGGCAGGATGCCCATCGCGCCGAAATCGGTGATGGCGACGGTATCGCCGCTGCGTTTGGAGATTTTTTTGCCTTGTTCGTTGAGAATCATGGGCAGGTGGCCGTATTCGGGCAGGTTTGCGCCGATGGCTTTTAAGATGTTGATTTGTTTTGGGGTATTGTTCACATGGTCGTCACCGCGGATAACGTGGGTAACGCCCATGTCGTAGTCGTCCACCACGACGCAGAAGTTGTAGGTCGGCGTGCCGTCGGCGCGGGCGATAATCAGGTCGTCGAGCGCTTCGTTGGGAATGGAGATTTCGCCTTTGACCAAGTCCGGCCATTGGGTAACGCCGTCCAAAGGCGTTTTGAAGCGGACGACGGGTTGCACGTCAGCAGGGATTTCGGGCAGGGTTTTGCCTGCTTCGGGACGCCAGCGGCGGTCGTAAGTCGCCGTACCTTCTTTTTCGGCTTTCTCGCGCATGGCTTCCAGCTCTTCTTTGCTGCAATAGCAGTAGTAGGCGGCGCCTTTTTCCAAGAGTTCGGCGATGACTTCTTTATAGCGGTCAAAACGGCGGGTTTGATACACGACATTGTCGGCGTTGTCGTAATCGAGACCGACCCATTTCATGCCGTCGAGGATGATGTTGACGGATTCGGCGGTGGAACGCGCCAAGTCAGTGTCTTCGATACGCAATAAGAACTCGCCTTTGTGATGGCGGGCAAACGCCCATGAAAACAAGGCGGTGCGCACACCGCCGATGTGCAGGTAGCCGGTGGGGCTGGGGGCGAAACGAGTTTTGACGGTCATGATGGCTCCAAAGTCTTTGAAAACAGGTATTTTACTTTTTCGGCAAGGTTTAAACAATGTAAGGCCGTCTGAAAATAATGTCGGCGCAGAAGGACCGTCTGGGAACTTTTCTCCTTAAAACAAGACAAATGAGAATCATTTCTTTGAAAGTATCCGCTCATGAACAAACGCGCTTTATTTGCCGCCCTCGCCCTCCTGCCCATTTTTGCCCAAGCCGAAATCAAAACTATCAAAGACGTATTGGGACGCGAAGTCAAAGTCGATGTCCCTGTCAAACGCGCGGTTTTGGCGTTTTACTATCCCGACTATATCGCGGTAACGGGCGCGGACAAATTTAAAAACGTCATCGGCATTTCGCGTGAGTTTTGGGAGAAATTCAATCCCGGCAGCTGGGCGATGTTCAAACAGAAGCTGCCTACGCTGCAAAACATTGCGGACATCGGCAACATCAGCACCGGCACGTTTTCACTGGAGAAAACGCTCGCGCTCAAGCCGGACGTATTGATTCTGGCCGACTGGCAGTATAAGGCCGTCGCCACCCACCTGCCGCGCATTAAAGCGGCAGGCATACCCGTCGTCGTGGTCGATTTCAACGCCGAAACCGTCGCACGGCACACGCGCAGTGCGGAAATTTTCGGCGAACTCAACGGTACGCAGGCGCGCGCCCAAAAAATTGCCGCCGAATACGCCCGAGGCATTGCCGATATCCAAAAACGCGTCGCGCGCGCCAAGCAGTCCAAACCGAAAATCTATATCGAGTTCGGCGACAAAGGCCCGTCCGAATACAGCTACACCTTCGGTAAAGATATGTGGGGCGCGATTGCCGACACAGTAGGCGGCAACAATATCGCCGCGCCTTACGTTAAAAACTGGGGACCGATAAACCCTGAAAAATTCCTGACGGCCAAACCCGACGTCATCGTCATTTCGGGGACGGAAAACGGCCATAAAGACAAGCCTGACATTATGGCGATGGGCATAGGCATCAGCCAGGCCGATGCGCAACGCCGCCTGGCCGGATTTGTCAAACGCAAAGGCTGGGCAGACATTCCTGCCGTCAAAAACAAACGCGTTTACGGCATCTACCACACCGCCTCCCGCTCGCTCACCGATTTGGCCAGCGCGCAATTTATCGCCAAAACCCTGTATCCGCAGCAGTTTGCCGACATAGACCCAAACAAGACCTATCTGGACTTCTACCGCAAATACCTGCCCGTCGTGCCGGACGGTACGTTTTACATCCGATTGAAATAGCGGCTGCAAAAATCATAGGCTCAGGCCGTATAGCGGTCGAAACGGCGGGTTTGGTACACGACGTTGTCGGCGTTGTCGTAATCGAGACCGACCCATTTCATGCCGTCGAGGATGATGTTGACGGATTCGGCGGTGGAACGCGCCAAGTCGGTGTCTTCGATACGCAATAGGAACTCGCCTTTGTGATGGCGGGCAAACGCCCATGAAAACAAGGCGGTGCGCACGCCGCCGATGTGCAGGTAGCCGGTGGGGCTGGGGGCGAAACGGGTTTTGACGGTCATGATGGCTCCAGAATCTTTTAAAACGGGTATTTTACTGTTTTTAGACGGAATCGGACAATGAAAGGTCGTCTGAAACCTGAAAATTCGGTTTTCAGACGACCTTTTTCATTTATTCGTCCTCTGTTTGACTCATCGTCAGCCAGTCCCAAAAGTTTTCGCTCCATTTGCCGATGCGGTAGAGGAAGAGGGCGTAGCTTTCTTGAAGCAGGAATTTGTTTTTTTCTTTGCCTTGGTCGAACCGCGTGGTTGGCGTGGCGGAAATGTAGGCTTCGATGTCGAGGTCGGAGGCGATTTCGAGGGCGCGGGCGAGGTGGTAGGGGTCGCTGACGATGATGATGCTTTCGATGCCTTCGGCGCGCAGTATCGGACGGATGTTGCGGATGTTTTCGTAGGTGTTGCGCGAGGTGTTTTCAAAGATGATGTTGTGCGCGGGTATGCCTTGTTTGAGGGCGTAACGCCGACCGACTTCGGCTTCGGTCATGTAGCCTTTTTTGGGTGTTCCGCCGGTGAAAACGATTTTTTCGACGCGGTGGCTTTGGTAGAGGGTGATGGCGTGGTTGATGCGTTCGCGGAAGATGGGCGAGGGCCGTTTGTCCCATGCGGCGGCGCCGAGCACGAGGGCGGCATCGGCGCGGACATGACGCGGCAGCGGCTGCGAGCCGGTGTGGTACACCTGCCATGCGCTGATGCCGAATATGCCGAGTACCAACAGGATACTCAGCCCTATGCCGCGAAAGAGGTAGTAGCGCAAGCCGTTGCGGCTGCGAAACAGGGAAATCATGTAGGGACGGCCTTCCCGCGCTTCAGTCCAACAGGGCTTCGATGTTTTCGAGCGGTCTGCCGATGGCGGCTTTGTCCTGTGTGGTCAGGATGGGGCGTTCGAGCAGGGCAGGGTGGGCGGCGATGGCTTTGAGTAAGGCTTGGTTGTCGAGGTCAGGATTGTCCAAGCCGAGTTCTTTGTATAAGTCGTCTTTGACACGCATCATGCCGCGCACGGATTCCAAGTCCAGTTTGGCAAAGATGTCTTTCAGTGTCGCCAAATCAGGCGGGGTGTCAAGGTATTTGACGACTTCGGCTTTGATGCCGTGCGCTTCGAGCAGGTCGAAAGCGGCACGTGATTTGCTGCAACGGGGATTGTGGTAGAGCGTGAATTCAGACGACATAGCGTTCTCCGATGTATATAGATTTTGCTGATGGGCTTTATAGTGGATTTAATTTAAATCAGGACAAGGCGACGAAGACGCAGACAGTACAGATAGTACGGAAAGGCGAGGCAACGCCGTACTGGTTTAAAGTTAATCCACTATATTATCGGCTGCATTGGAGATTTCCTCAACTTATCACCCGATAATCGTCATTTTTTACCGCTAAAATCCAACATCTTCATTTTCTCCATAGACAGCACGCTGAAAGGGGTTACAATGCCATCATCTGATTGATGCAAAGGATGGAACTTATGAAAAAATTATTGCTTGCCTCTGTTTTGATGACTGCCGCCCTGTCTGCCCCTGCGTTTGCAGCCGACCCGCTGGCGGGCTGGAACGACAACAAGCCGCAAAGCCTGCAATCACTCAAAGCCCCTGTGCGCGTGGTGAACCTGTGGGCGACTTGGTGCGGTCCGTGCCGTAAGGAAATGCCCGCCATGTCCGCGTGGTACAAAGCGCAGAAAAAAGGCAGCGTCGATATGGTCGGCATCGCGTTGGATACTTCCGACAACATCGGCAAATTCCTGAAACAAACCCCCGTCAGCTATCATGTTTGGCGTTATACCGGCGCGGACAGCCGCAATTTCATGAAGTCTTACGGCAACAACGTCGGCGTATTGCCGTTCACCGTCGTCGAAGCCCCGAAATGCGGCTACAAACAAACCATCACCGGCGAAGTCAACGAAAAAAGCCTGACCGCCGCCGTCAATGCGGCTAAAGAAAAATGTAAATAATTCGGACTGAGGCTGAACTTAGAAAATCAAAAGGTCGTCTGAAAACCAGAAATCTCTGGTTTTCAGACGACCTTTTGATATTTTGAGGTTTACACGCCCTGTTTCAGGCTGGCTTCGATGAATCCGTCCAAATCGCCGTCCAATACGGCTTTAGTGTTGCCGACTTCGTAGCCTGTGCGCAAGTCTTTGATGCGTGAGGAGTCCAAGACGTATGAACGGATTTGGCTGCCCCAACCTACATCGGATTTGCCTTCTTCCAACGCCTGTTTCTCTTCGTTGCGTTTGCGCATTTCCAATTCATACAGTTTGGATTTCAACATTTCCATCGCAGCGGCTTTGTTGGCGTGTTGAGAACGGTCGTTTTGACACTGCACTACAATCCCCGTCGGCTCGTGGGTAATACGCACGGCGGAGTCGGTTTTATTGATGTGCTGACCGCCCGCGCCCGATGCGCGGTAGGTGTCGATACGCAAATCGGCGGGGTTGATTTCGATTTCGATGGAATCGTCGATTTCGGGGTACACGAACACGGATGAGAACGACGTATGGCGTTTGTTGTTCGAGTCAAACGGCGAGTAGCGCACCAGTCGGTGAACGCCGGTTTCCGTGCGCAGCAAGCCGTAGGCGTATTCGCCTTCAACGCGGATGGTGGCGCGGTTGATGCCCGCAATTTCGCCGTCGTCTTCTTCAAGGATTTCGATTTTGAAGCCTTTGCGCTCGGCGTAGCGGCTGTACATGCGGAACAGCATGCCCGCCCAGTCTTCCGCTTCCGTACCGCCCGCGCCTGCGGTGATGTCAATAAAGCAGTTGTTCGGGTCGGCGGGCTGGTTGAACATCCGTTTGAACTCCAAATCCGCCATCTGTTTTTCCAGCCCCGCCACATCTTCTTGCACGGCGGCGAAACCTTCTTCGTCGTTTTCTTCGACGGTCATTTCAATCAGCATGCGGTTGTCTTCGATGCCCGTCGCGATGTTGTCGAGCGTCAACACGATGCCTTCAAGGATTTTGCGCTCTTTGCCGATTTCTTGGGCGCGTTTCGGGTCGTTCCACAGCTCAGGGTCTTCGGAAAGGCCGATGACTTCTTCCAATCGGTCTTTCTTGCCCTGATAGTCCATATAGACGCGGATGTCTTCGCTGCGCTTTTCCAAATCGTTCAGGGTGTTGTTGAGCTGGTTGATTACTTCGGCTTCCATGATTCTTCTGTGCTTTCAAAATTTTAGGGGCGTATTGTAAGGGATTTGCGGGCTTTTTTCTATGATAAAGGTCGTCTGAAAACCTGAATCTCAAGTTTTCAGACGACCTTATATATTGGCATCTTTAGGTTTGCACCCTCCGATAGCCATGTGGCGGATTCCTATCCGGTCTGACCGGATTATTTATTCAGACGCTGCCATTGTGCGGGGGTGTAGGTTCGGGTAGTGGTTTTCTCGTTGCCACGACGGTCGGTTCGGGTTTCAGTTACCACGACCTTGTCCTCGTCAGAGGTATCGACTGAACGGGAGTAGAACAACGTCAGAATATACTCGGGGCTGTAACGGTAGCGTTCTTCGATACGGGTGCAGCAGTCGACTTCATTCGTCACAATCAGGGCTTTTTGTTTGTTGTCGACGCGGAACATACCCATGTAATTCTTGGTCAATTCAGTCAGTGAATAATTGGAGCCAAAATAACCATACTCGCCTTGCTCGTAGATGTCGTATGTAGGAGAGTTTTTAGGGCCTTTATTGCCGGTTGCAACGGCAATATCCTTGCGTCCGTCAAAGGTGAAGTCTTTCATAATCAAAGGGCTTTTTGCTGCAGAGATTTTGCTGCCTTCGCCGCGTTCAAATATCAGGTCGTCACTCTTAAAAACATTTGTGGTTTCCTGCTTGGGGTGATACAAAAACACCGCACCTTTGCCGCCGCAATGATTGTCTTTGCAGCCCTCGACAGAAATATGCGCCTGCCAGCCGTCGGGCAAATCAGTCACACGGAAAAATTCTTTTGCCTGAGCGCCAGCAGCAGCGAAAAGAGCAAATAGCATGAGGTATTTTTTCATCATAGTTCCTTTACGTTTAACCCCGACCGGGTAATCAAATCAAATTTATGCAGAAGAGTAACCCTCTTCATATCAGGCAGCAAGGGCAATTAAGCCAAACAGGTATTCTTTCATAATTTTCTTATCCTTGCTTTACAAAATGACAAAAGGTCGTCTGAAAGCAGGAAAGGTGTGCGGATAGGCGGGAAAGCGTTGTGTGTATGGTTTAACCGATTGGGGCGCGGCATACAAGGAAGCATTGTATAAGGAAGGGCGTCAAGGTCGTCTGAAAATGAGTTTCAGACGACCTTTGGTTTGGTTGGAAAGGGAGTGGTTTAGAAAGGCTGCACGTAGATTCCAAGTTTGCATGATTTGCTGGTGTGCGAACGTGCGGCGTTGCCCAATTCGGCAGCCTGCACATTAAAACCCCGCCCGATCCAATTCCTCCAACAGAGCAGGCCGGCGTGGTTTCTCGCTATATCGTTCCCTGATTTCGTCGGCAAAGTCTTCCATTGCCTGCCGTTGTGCGGAATATTGGCGGCGGAGGATCTTTAATTGGTTGAAGAGCTGGCGGTATTGCTTACGGTTGCTTGCCTTATTGATTTCAGCCGCAAAGATTTTCAGGTAGCAAGCTACGATTCGGTCGTGATACGGCTCGGGGAAAGACGGGGCAAAACGTTCCATCATGTACAACGAAAGGTGTTGCTGCAATAGGGCGAGCAGTAGATCGAATTCCTGTTCATGCTCCAATATTTCGGCTTGCAGCGAATATTGGCCCGACAAGCGCGCAAGCAGGCGGTTGAATTCATGCGGCCATTCGGCGGCGGGAAACGTGGCTTTCCACGCCTCGTAATGCGGCAATGAAAGGCTGGTGGAAAACGCCAAATCCGCTGCGATTTCGCGTACATTTTTACCGGTTTCCTTCAATACATCAAACAGTTGCAGCTTCCATTTGTGCGCTGTGCCGGGGGTTCCCTCAGCTTTGGTAATCTTGATTCCTTCACGCAAGAGGCGTTCTGCTTCCGCCCAATCTTGCTGCCCGACAGCTTGTTCTACCGCAATTTGTCTGAATTGCGGCAGGTGCAGATGTCGTCTGAAATAATCCTGCGCGGCAGCAGTATCGCCTTTCGCCTGCAAAACCTGCCAACCCTCGAATGCCCAAAATTCATGTTCCCAACCCGACTTGATAACAGCCAAACGTTTAGCCACATAATCTTGCCACGCCTGCCATTCGCCGCGCAGCCGCCAGATTCGGGCGCGGATTTGGTAGATTTTATTGCCTGCCTCCGAGAAATCAAAATAGCGGCTGTCGTCCAAACATTTGTCCAAAAAATTAATCAAACGCTTCGGGACATTTTCCATGACCGCCTCTTCCAGCAGGTCGATTGCCATATACATAGCATCGCCCAACATACCGTCCGAATCGTCCGCCTTTTCAAAAGCATCCTGCAAACGCGGTATCAACAAAGGCAAAGCCTGCTGCAACGCCGCCGTCCCTTCCTGCGCCACATCTTCCAACCAGTTTTGCAGCCTGAAGCCCAAATCAGCGGCTTCGTAGTAATCATAATATCGGGTTCGGGAAAAGATACTAGAGAGCTGCTGCCGATACGGATTGCCGCCCTGTTTAGGCTGCTGCGCGTCAGATTCGTCAGGCTGCCCGTCCGGCGTTTGAGCGCGCACCGCATACCACAACGCCGCCATATGCTTGCACGCCCAGCCATAAGGACAATCGCAGCCCCCGTCCTTAATGTACAAATCACTATCCAGCTTCAGCCATACCGAATAGTTTTCCGAACCGCACACCTCTGCCCGATAACGCCCGGCGGAAGTTTTTTGGACATCGTGAACCTTGCCCTGCTGAAAATACAGCAGTCCGCGTTCGGCGATGTGGGGCGGAAATAGGCGGGGTAGGTAGATACCGGACATGGTTTGCTTCCAAGAAGTTGTTGAAACATGGGGAGTTTACTGGTTCGGGCGATGTTTGGGGAGATGGTGGCGGGAATCTTTGCTTTGCGAAGTGGAAAAAGGTCGTCTGAAAATGGGTTTCAGACGATCTGTGGGGGATTAGTGTGATTCACAGGTAATTTAGGATAAACTATGGGGTACTTTGGTGTTTAGACAGTATGTGGCATAATATAAGTGCATATAGTTCTTTTTTAAAATGAATGTAACTCACGCTATACTGATAACCTATATTTTGTTATAATAACCCTATTGATTATCTAATTGCTCGCTTAGCAGATATTAATTAAAATATATTAAATTCGGTGAATAACACAATAATCAAGCTATTTTAACTCTTAGAATAATCATGAAACAAAACAATAATTTAACATTTTTAATTAGCCAGGTTTTTCGAAAATCTGTTTTTGAAGATATAGTATTCAAATCTAACCATTCAATTTGGGAAAAGCTGCTAAATAATTCTGAAATTAGAGTTGAGCTGAATGGATTAAATTTATCACAAGCTTTTGATTTATTGTATAGAATAATAGAAAAAAGTTATAGAAATGAATATGTTTTTAAAAATAATATTGCTCATAAATTAGTAAAGAGCCGTCATAAGTTATCCAATGTAACTTATATTAATGAGTTTCATGTGTTAAATTCAATATGTGATATTGCTATATTTAATGGTACATCAACTGCTTATGAAATAAAAACAGAATTAGATAATTTTGATAGAATTGAAAGTCAACTATCTGATTATAGAAAAATTTTTGAGAAAATATATATTGTAACTGTTGAGTCAAAAATTAATTTTCTTCAGAATAGAATACCTTCAGAAATTGGTATTCTTGAATTAACATCAAGAAATAGCCTTTGTACTATTAGAGAAGCAAATTCCAATTTTGAAGAGTTATCTTATACAGCAATGCTATCTAGTTTAAGATACTCAGAAATGTTAAGAATGATGAAGGACTTATTTGATTATGAACCATCAAAATCTCCTAAACAAATAAAACAAGATTGTATAAGTTTATTTGAATCAATGTCTATAATAGATGCTCATCATCATTTTGTTAAAGTACTCCGTCAAAGGTCTTTAAATCAACAAGAAAAAGAATTCGTTAGGAGTTTGCCTTATTCATTGTTAGCATTAATTTTAAATATGCGACCCAGTAATAATAAAATGGGAAAAATTCTCTACAATCTGAATAATATAATTATTTAGATTGAATGTTTGTTTGTTGTAATCTTAACTGAAAAGAAAGGGAAGTAGATGTATTACTGTTACTTGCGAGCTAAGCGTAATGAATTATTGGCAATCCGAGATTCTGCTAGAAAAATTCAAAACTCACAGATTTCTATAATTTTAGAACCTGTCAGACTGAATATTACAGAATTATTGACGTGTGTTAACGAGATTATTAATGATGATTACGGGGGGAATTTAATTTATGTTCTGAATCCAACAATTGGAGATTTGGCTAATAATAATCAATTGATTATTCAGCAAGCTTCTCGATTGGTAGAAGAACAACCATCCATAACATTTGGAATAATAATAACAAATGGGACAGATATTACAGAAATTGAATATTGGAGAAATATATTTCCAAATTCTCGTTTTGCTTTAATTCATAATGGTGAATTAAATATAAATGACGCAAGTGTCATTAATGGTATGCCCCATATTATTGAAAATATTTTTTACAGTAATAGAGTTAGCTCTTTATATGTAAATCAATTTATTCAAAATAAAGTTATTTTGGAGGATTGTTTTAATAGATTAAATAGAAATTCCGACTATCAGCATAATATCATTGAATTTTTCTCTGATCGCCATTTGAATTTTACTCAGCACGGTCTGCGAGGGTTTGCAAATTTTAGCACTATTGGTGATTATTATGCTGATGGAGGGGCGCAGCCTTATACTACAGCTTTTCATTTGACTTTCCCTGACCAACAAGGGGTAATTTGGATTCAACATTGTTTGTCAGATCCTCGTGAATATAGAGAAGAAACTTCAATCCAAAAAGAAGAATTATTGGAGGATATTTATACAACTATTATGAATAGGCAAGATATACTCCGATGGTCTACAGCCTGCCAAGAATTAGTTCGGTATTACGAATCTGCTCATTATTCATTCTCATTAGGAACTTTAAAAAGATTGTCAATTCGACATCATTTTGAATTGATGGATTATTTAAAAACACAAGGTATTTACTAAAATCTCAAGGTCGTTTGAAAATTTTCAAACGACCTTTTATTATATATTGCTCAATTTATCCCACTCTTTCAACAACCTCTTCACCGACACCGGATACGGTGTCTTCAATTCCTGTGCAAACAGCGACACTCTCAATTCTTCAATCATCCATTTAAACGCGGCGAGGTCGTCTGAAACGGGTTGTCCTTGTTTCACCAAGCTATCGGTTTTTTCCTGCCACATTTGTTCCAGTTCTTGAATATCGGCTTCGCGGGCTGCGTCGCGGGCGGGGTTGCCGCTGTATTTTTCGAGGCGCAGGATCATGGCTTTGAGGTAAATGGGGAGGCGCGGCCATTGTGCCCACGGGGTGCGGGTGGCGAAGCCGGCGGCGAGTAGGGTTTGCAGGCGTTGGCGCATGAGGTGGGTGAGCGGGTGTTTGCCGAGTTTGCTGTTGAGTTCGGCGTAGGCGGCGGCGGTTTCCTGCAAGTAGCGGCTGAGGGCTTCTTTGACGGCGGGCAGGCGGCTGCGGGCGCGTTTGATTTGTTCTTTGAAGGCTTTTTCGTTGCGCGGCAGCTCGTCTTCGCCGATAAAGGCGCGGTCGCAGACGGCTTGGGTGAGGTCGTCGCGCAGGGTGTCGGCGTTGATGTGTTTGAGCAGCATGGCGGCTTGGGTGAAGCCTTGGATGCCTTTGTTCAGGTCTTTAACTTGTTCTTTTAGTTGTAGTTTCATGAGTTCGATCACGCCTAATCTGTGGGCTTGTTCGGCGGCGGCGGACGTGTCGAACAGGCGGAGGGCGATGCGGCCGTCTTTTTCTTTTTGCAGGCCGAGGTAGCCGGTGAGCTGTTGTTTGCCGCGGGCGAATTTGATGGATTCGGGCAGGGTGCCGATGTCCCATGCGGTAACGTTGTCGCGCTCGAATTCTTGGGTGTTGTCGCGGAAGGTGGTGGCGGCGGCTTTGCCAAGTTGTTGTTGGATTTGGATTAAATCGCGACCCATGGCTAATTCTTGTCCGCCGTCGTCGATGATGCGGAGGTTGAAATAGCAGTGTTCGGGTAGCCTGAACGCGGCCCATTCGTCTTGGTTGATTTGCTCGAGTATGCGGATGTCGCCTGCGGTTTTGGCGATGGCTTGGGCGAGCTGGGGCAGGATGGGGGCGTTGCGGTCGGGGTTTTGGCTTAAAAATTGGGTGATGAATTCGGGCACGGGCACGCAGATTCGGCGGATTTGTTTGGGCAGTGCTTTGATTTGTAGCTGGATTTTTTCGCGTATCATGCCGGGCACGAGCCATTCGAGGGCGGCGGGGCTGATGCGGTTGAGCACGGTGAGCGGCAGGGTGAGGGTAACGCCGTCAAGCGGGTGGTGCGGCTCGAAGCGGTAGCTGAGTTTGAATTTGCCGTCTGCGGTTTGCCAGTGTTTGGGGAATTGTTCTTCGGTGATGTGCGCGGCGGCGTGCTGCATGAGATCGTCGCGGCTGAGGAACAGCAGGCGCGGGTTGTCGCGCTCGGCGGTTTTGAGCCAGGCTTGGAAGGTGCGGATGTCGGCGAGGGGGAGGGGTTTCAGACGGTTTTTTTGGGGTGCAGTTTGCTGGGCGGCGTAGGTTGGGTTGTCAAACCCAACGGTTTTCGCGGTTGCGGCGGGTGTTGGGTTTTCAACCCAACCTACGGTGTTGCTGTGATTTTCATTTTGGCGAGATACATTATGCTCGTTTTGGCGAAACTCGCTGCGTTCTTTTTCAGACGACCTTTCGGCTTTGTCGGCGGCGTAGGTTGGGTTGTCAGACCCAACAAGTTTCGCGGTTGCGGCGGGTGTTGGGTTTTCAACCCAACCTACGGTGTTGCCGTGATTTTCATTTTGGCGAGACCCATTATGCTCGTTTTGGGGAAACTCGCTGCGTTCATTTTCAGACGACCTTTCGGCTTTGTCGGCGGCGTAGGTTGGGTTGTCAAACCCAACGGTTTTCGCGGTTGCGGCAGGTGTTGGGTTTTCAACCCAACCTACGGTGTTGCTGTGATTTTCATTTTGGCGAGACGCGTTACGCTCGTTTTGGCGAAACTCGTTGCGCTCATTTTCAGACGACCTCTCGGCTTCGTCAGATTCAATAATCCGTACGGAATCTTCACTTCCCCAAACGCTGCCTTGCGCGTCTTTCCACGCCATTTCGGGCAGACGTTCGTTATAAAACGCGAACAGGGCTTCATCATCTACCAGCACATCTTGCTTGCGCGATTTGTGTTCCAACTCACTAATTTCCTTAATCAGCTTTTTGTTGTGGACAAAAAAGTCCGCTTTCAAATCGCATTCCTGCGCCACCAGCGCGCTGCGGATAAAGATTTCGCGCGCTTCTTCGGGAGCGATTCTGCCGTAGGACACGGGGCGGCGCGGCAAGACGGTCAGGCCGTAGAGCGTTACCCGTTCGCTGGCGATGACTTCGCCGCGTTTTTGTTCCCAGTGCGGCTCGAAATAGTGGTAGCGGACGAGGTGCGGGGCTTCCTGCTCAATCCATTCGGGCTGGATGGCAGCTAAATCGCGAGCATAAAGTTTTGTCGTTTCAACCAGTTCTGCCGCCATCACCCATTTGGGTTTGGCTTTGAACAGGGCGGAGGCGGGGAAAAGGTGGAAGCGGCTGCCGCGCGCGCCGGTGTAGTCGTTGCCGTCGGGCGATTTCATGCCGACGTTAGCGATGAGACCGGTGAGCAGGGCGCGGTGGATTTGTTCGTAGCCCGCTTCTTTGGCAGCACGGATTTGGGCGCGGTGTTGTTTTTTATCCAGTTGTTTTTGTTTGAGTTTGGCGGATAGGTCTTGGTCGCCTTGGTTTTCAGACGACGTGAGCTGCTTGACTTCGGGAGGTCGTCTGAAAGCGGCTTCCTTGGTGGTCAAACCCATTTCAATCGCGGTTTGGGCAAGCTGGTGGTGCAGCTCGCGCCATTCGCGCATCCGCAGGTGCGACAGGAAATATTGGCGGCACCACTGCACCAGCTGCTTGTTGGACAAACCCTTGTCGCGCTCGCGCTGAAAGCTGTCCCAAATGTTCAGATAGGCAAGGAAATCGGACTGCTTGTCGGTAAAACGCTCGTGCGCCTTGGCGGCGGCATCGCGCGCTTCCAACGGCCGCTCGCGCGGGTCTTGAATCGACAGCGCGGACGCGATCACCAATATTTCCGCCATGCAGTCGTGCTTCTTCGCCGCCAACAAAATGCGCGCGATTTTCGGGTCGATGGGCAGGCGCGCCATTTGTTCGCCGAGTTTGGTCAGGCGGTAGCGGGGAGGGGCAACGATATTGCCCGAAGCGTTTTGAAGGTCGTCTGAAACGGTTTTGTCGTTTGTCGGATTGTGTCGGGCATGGATGCCCGAGCCGTGTGCTTGATTTTTAGTGTTCTGCATAGTTTTTAGGTCGGGCGTTTATGTCCGACGTGGTCTCAATTTATATCGTTTGTAGGATTGCGCCGCTTTATTGCGGATAAACATATTCCGCTTTGCCATTGCGGATGTTCAGGCTGCCCGCATCGCCTGTGATCAGATTGCCCGTTACCGAGCCTTCGGTGCAGCCCGAAACCTTCATATCGTAGCCCAGCGTGTGAATCAGGAAAGTTGAAAGCTGCTGGTGGAAGGCAATTTCACAAGGCGCAAAGGCTTGGTTGGCGGATTGCTGCACGGCGGCATCAGGACTGTATAACACCAACGGTACGATGTAGCTGTCGGGATGTACCGTGCCTTGGTTGAAGGTGTCTTTGTGCACATACTGCCCGTGGTCTGAGGTATAGACAAACAACCAGTTGTTTTCAGGCTGTTTTTGCAGCTGCTGGAACACGGTTTGGATCATTTGGTCGGTTTTGTGGATGGTGCTGTCGTATTTGTCCACGATATTGGCTTCGCCGAACACCTTATCCTGTTGTTGCAACAGCGCGCCGTATGGGACGTGCGAACCGCGTTGGTGCAACACAATAAAATGCTTGCCCTGCTGCAAATTGATTTTGTCGAACAGCGGCAGCAGCTTATCGTCGGGCATATTGTCGCCGTTGCGGTAGCCGAGTTGGGTCGGCTGAATCAGATGGTCAATCCACTTTTTGCCGATTAGGTTCAAAATCGCCATCTCGTTTTCCGCCTGCGCGCTGTAAAAATACGTTTCGTAACCCTGCTCTTTGGCGAGGCGGAACATATTGGTATCGCCGCTGCTGATTTGCTCATAGCCGTTGGCATGCGGTATCGCATTGAAAAAGCTGGGCAGGGAGACTGCCGTCATCAAAGCGGCGGAATAGCTTTGCTTCACAATCGGCTTAAAGTCAGCTTGCGACAGTTGGGTCAAAAACGGCGAAGTTTCGCGTCCGTAGCCAAACAGTTTCAAATGCGCCGCGCTTTCGCTTTCGCCCATAATCAGGATGATATTTTGAATACTGGCTTGTCCGGTTTTGCTTGGCGCAGGCTGTTTGAACACAGGGATTTTGCTTAAATCAAACAATTGATACGGCAATACGCGCCCGACAAAATAGCCGAAGCTGAAATAATTGGCTTTGACGCGGCTGTATGTCGGTTTGGGCGAAATACCGTGTTCCTGCGTCGTACTGAATGAACGTCCAAAAATCAGCAACATCGCCGCAGCGAACAATATATCGGCGGCAAAATGCGTCTTACGGCGGAACTTGGCAAGGCTGCAAAACAACACGACTTCCGCTACACCCCACAACGCAGGCAGCCACAACTTATCCAACATTGACGCGCCCGCGCTGCCGACTTCGGTAACCTCTTTCAGCATCAGCCAATAGTTGATGCCCGTCATCCAACTTTGATAAACCGCGTAATGCACATTGTTGGCAATGATGCTGAGCGCAAAAAACAACGCAATCAGCAACCGTGAAGCCTTATAACGCGCAAACAGATACAGCGCAGCAATCACAAATGTCAGCGCAAACGTTTCCGCCATTTTCGCAGCCGGCAGGGTTTCAATCCCGAATACAAAACGATAGGCAATTTCGCTGGCAGTAAGTAGGGATGAATAGAGAAAGAGAACGAAAAGGGATTTTTTCATAATGGGAAGTTCACAATAAAAGTTGCAGGACGGGTTGAGGGGCGGCAACGGTATTCTTTACGGCTATTTGTTTACAGATTGTTTTCAAGAATGAGGTCGTCTGAAAATGGTTGGTAGAGTTGATTAAGGGCGGTAGGTTGTTTTTGGTTTTGTAGGTTAGACATAAATGCCTGCCCTACTTAATTTTCAGACGACCTCCACCGCCCCCAATTCCAGCAACACCTGAAACCCATCATTGATATACCGCGAGTCGGGCATTTCTAAAAACGGGAATGCTGCCACATCGCCGAGTTTCAACGCTGCCATGCGCAGGATAACGGCGGCGAGGTTGCTGCGGACGATTTCGGGGTCGGTGAATTCGGTGCGGCTGTTGAAATCTTCTTCTGAAAACAGTCGGATACACACGCCTGCGGAGACGCGTCCGCAGCGGCCGGAGCGTTGGCGGGCGGCGGCTTGGGAGATTTTTTCGACATGAAGCTGCTCTACTTTTGCCCGTGCGGAATAGCGTTTGACGCGTGCGAGGCCGGTGTCGATGACGTATTTGATGCCCGGCACGGTGAGCGAGGTTTCGGCGACGTTGGTTGCCAGTACGATGCGGCGTTTTGCGCCTGAAGGGTGGAAGATTTTGTGCTGTTCGGCGTGCGACAGGCGTGCGAACAGGGGCAGGATTTCGTCGTTGCGGCGCAGCGTGGATTTGCGCAGGGCTTCGGCGGCTTCGCGGATTTCGCGTTCGCCCGGCAGGAACACCAAAATATCGCCTTCTCCGTGTCGCGCCAATTCGTCCGCCGCATCGACAATCGCGTCGGTCAGTTCCACTTCTGCGTCGTCTTCGTCTTTGCTGGTCAGTGGGCGGTAGAGGATTTCGACGGGGTAGGTGCGCCCGCTCACTTCCAGCACGGGCGCGCCGTTGAAGTGTTGGGAGAAGCGTTCCGCGTCTATGGTTGCCGAGGTGATGATGACTTTCAAATCGGGGCGGCGTGGCAGCAGTTGTTTCAGGTAGCCCAAGAGGAAGTCGATGTTCAGGCTGCGTTCGTGTGCTTCGTCGATAATAATCGTGTCGTAGGCGGCGAGATAACGGTCGGTCTGCGTTTCCGCCAGCAGAATGCCGTCGGTCATCAGCTTGATGCAGGCATCGCGCGAGGTGTGGTCGGTGAAGCGCACTTTATAGCCGACCGCGCTGCCGATTTCCGATTTCAGCTCTTCGGCAATCCGCTCCGCCACCGAGCGCGCAGCCAAACGGCGCGGCTGGGTATGCCCGATCAAACCCGCCGCCCCGCGCCCGAGTTCCAAACAAATCTTGGGCAACTGCGTGGTTTTGCCCGAACCGGTTTCGCCGCAGATAATCGTTACCTGATTCTCGGCAATGGCTTTTTTGATTTCGTCGAGCTTTTCGTGAACGGGCAGGGTGTTGTCGAATTCGGGTTTGGGCAAGGCGGTCAAACGCTTCAAAAAGATTTCGTGCGATTTTCGGTATTTTTCTTCGACTTTGGACAAACCGCCGTATTTGTTAGGATTTTTGAAGGCGGAACGCAGGAAGTGGCGGTCTTTTGAGAGGGTTTGGGAGAAATCGGGGGATGGCATGGTACGGGCGGATATCGGTGAAAATAAGAAAGGTAGTATTATAGCAAACTGGCTTTGCCTAATCGGTATGGGTACTATGGAGACCTCTATTGGAGGCAGGCTGTATGGTTTAATAAAAAGGAATATTCATGAAAAAGATTTTATGTTTGGTTTTGGCGATGAGCATGGGCAGCGTGGCATTTGCCGCGGAGTACCGAACGAAACAGCCCATTGCTTACGATTGGCTGAAAATCAACGGCAACCAGTTCAATATTGAATCTGCCAACGAGCGCGGACATATATGTAGCGCACAAGGCGAGATGGATAAGAATAAGGTTTGGAAAGATGGAGAAGGCTGCCAAATATCGTTCCAATTCAAGGGGGATGAGGTAAAAGTGGATGCCGAAGGCTGCGACAATTATTGCGGCGCAGGCGTATCTTTCCCGTCAGAGTATTACAAACTGCCGCAGGTTTGCTCCCAACCAAGCGTCAAACAGATGGAAAACCGTTTTCAGACGACCTTGCGTTCAGGAAAATTCGAACAGGCAGCAGGCATCAAACAAAATTATCTGAAACAGTGCGGCGATTTCCTCAATCCGATTGAAACAGTGACCGCAGCCAACGATGCTGCCGATGCGTACCGTCAGGCAAACAACAAAGCCGCCTGCATCCAAACTTTGGATGCGGTGCAGGATCATTATGAGAGCGAATTGTTGGATAAGGACTTGGTGAATAAGATTAATGTACAGATGGAGCGTGACAAAGCTTTGCGCCAACAATGTAGCTGAACGCTGATAAAAAGGTTGCTAGAAGGTCGTCTGAAAAGTAAATGAGTACTTTATGACGGCCTTTATTATTGCCGTTGGTCGTAAAAAATGCTCGTTTGGCATATTTATTACAAAGTCATATTGATTGTGCTTAGAATGCGTTCCTGTCTTCGTCAGATAACAATTTTAAGAACAAAATTATGAAAAAATATCTTGCTTTGATGTGTGTTGCAGCCTTATCTGCCTGCGGTGGCGGCGGCTCCTCCCCCAGTACGCAATCCACGCCGACACAGGCTCCAAAATCTGCCCAAGCTCTGCCCTCGGCAGACGCAGCTTCCGTATTGCCGGTATCTGCGAAGTCGGAAAAACCGGAATCCGGCAAACAATTTTTCAGCGGAACCAATTCTTCCGATTCCGCAGTGGCATTCAATCATGCCGATTGGAACAAAATCACCATCGAAGGCGTAGAGGTCGATCTTGCAGCCGTACAAGGCGAGAGTTTTAAAAACGGCTGGCGAGACAGCGTCGGCGGTTCCGAGAATAAACGCCTTGCCAATTTTGGCGGCAATTATGTCCTGCACCACAGCACACTCGATGCGGTTGCCGGTATCGTGAAGACCGAATCGCAAAACAATTACGCATTCTTCAACGGCAATTTTACCCGTGAAGCAGAAATGCCGAAAATCGGACAGGCTGTTTACGACGTATCAACCGTCAGCGTGCGCGGTACTTTGGCGCAGGGATACGGTACAGGTCGTCTGACTGCCGATTTCGAAAGCAAAAAAGTCAGCGGCAGCCTCGGCTATTTCAACAAAACGCTCACCGTTGATGCGGATATCAACGGCAACAGATTTTCTTCCGTCTCCCCGACGGCAGAAATACACGGCGGTTTCTTCGGTTCCGCAGCCGCAGAGACAGCCGGTGTTTATCAGGTCGGTAAAATCGTAGGGACGTTTGCCGGTCAAAAACAATAAAAAGTGAAAGTTGCATTTACTTTTTTACAAGGGGTGCAGACATTCAAAATTCCACGGCTTTCGGTATAAATATCGGATGCGTAGCAATGGTACTTTAATATTGGTCATCTTACGGGCATTGCTGCCAAAGAAGAAAGTAGTTAAAAACGAAAAAGCGCAGAGTTTTGAATGGTCGAACCACCCCAAGGGGAAAGGTCGTCTGAAAACGGTTTGGTTATCCGTTTCAGACGACCTATTTTTATGGAGGGTTCACAAAGGCAATGTTGAAGCATTCGCAAGCAGTTGCAGGGAAAAGAAAGAGCGGTTTTGTCGCGATTCCTCTATATCGGTTACAATCCGTTTTTTCTTCTCAAACCAATATTCCAAAACACAAAATTATGCTGAAAATCATCTCCGCCAACGTCAACGGCATCCGCTCCGCTTACAAAAAAGGATTTTACGAATACATCGCCGCATCGGGCGCGGACATTGTCTGCGTGCAGGAACTCAAAGCGCAGGAAGCCGATTTGTCCGACGAAATGAAAAATCCGCACGGGATGCACGGCCATTGGCATTGCGCCGAAAAACGCGGTTACAGCGGCGTAGCGGTGTACAGCAAACGCGCGCCTGACAATGTGCAAATCGGCATGGGCATTGAAGAATTCGACCGCGAAGGGCGGTTTGTGCGCTGCGATTTCGGCAAGTTGTCGGTGATTTCGCTTTACCTGCCCAGCGGCACCAGCGCGCCGGAGCGGCAGGAATTGAAATACCGTTTTTTAGACGCGTTCTATCCCATGCTTGAAGCCATGAAGGCGGAAGGGCGCGACATTGTTGTTTGCGGAGACTGGAATATTGCCCACCAAAACATCGACTTGAAAAACTGGAAAGGCAACCAGAAAAACTCAGGCTTCCTGCCCGAAGAACGCGAATGGATAGGCAAAGTCATCCATACGCTCGGCTGGACGGATATGTGGCGCACGCTTTATCCCGATAATCCGGGCTACACTTGGTGGAGCAACCGCGGGCAGGCGTATGCGAAAGATGTCGGGTGGCGTATCGATTATCAGATGGTTACACCCGAACTTGCCGCCAAAGCGATGTCCGCGCATGTTTATAAAGACGAGAAATTTTCCGACCATGCCCCGTTGGTCGTGGAGTACGACTATGCTGCCCAATAAAGTTTTCGGCAAATACGATTGGAACATGAACGGTAAAACCGGCATAGGCGCGGCATGGGTGGTCGCCGCGTTTGTACTGCCTATGCTGGTGTGGACGATATTCATGCTGGCGCGGATGTCCGGCTGGGTTGAAATGACCCGCGCAAATCCGCTTTGGGCGTTGGTGTGGCTGCTGTTTTCGCTGCCCTGTATTCTGATTGCCGCCAAGTGTTTCGGTTGGAAAGGCTGGCGGTTGATTGCCAACATCCTGATCTGCCTTGCCACCTGCGCCGTTTTAAGCGCTCCCGCCGCGATCTTGATTACCTATACGCTCAACGATTTACTCAAATAGGTCGTCTGAAATGCGAACTTTCGAACTCGAAGACCTGACGCTTTTCTTGATACGCGACGCGGACGAAGCAGAAATGTGGATAGACCGCTGGGCGGTCAGCTATCCCGTCGTCCAAACCGCTGCCGCTTCCGCTAACCAAAGCATCGCCCAATGGCAGGCAAATATTCAAACAGCGTTTGAAGGCATCAGCGGCGAACACATCGCCGTCGTCGCACACGGCGCAGGCGTATCCGCTTTTCTGGCGTGGCTCTACCAAACCGACATCCTGACACAGAAAAAAATCGTCAACATCATCCTCGTTTCGCCGCACCCCGAAGCCTTCCCCGACGATGAAATACACACCTTCCAGCGCGCCCGTTGTCCCTGCCGCACCGCGCTTGTCATCGCCGAACAAAACGGCACACCGCGCAACTGGGCGGCAGAACAGGCAAACCTGTGGAACGCCCGCCTCCTCCTGTCGCCACATTCCGGCACGCTCAACGGTGCACTCGGCGGCTGGCAATGGGGCATGAAGCTGATGCAGGAAATGCTCTTGAGTTGAACAAAACGCTTGCAGGGATAAAGCAGAAAAGGTCGTCTGAAACCGGAAATCAGGTTTCAGACGACCTTTTCGCAGGCAAGTATAGTGGATTAACTTTAAATCAGGACAAGGCGACGAAGCCGCAGACAGTACAGATAGTACGGCAAGGCGAGGCAACGCCGTACTGGTTTAAAGTTAATCCACTATAACAGTTTCGGGTAAAATACGGCAGTTTGCCAATCATCCGAAAGAATCCCATGTATTCCTTAGCCCGCAGCCTGTTGTTTAAACTTGATGCCGAAAAAGCCCACCATTTCACTCTCGACGCGCTCAACAAAGTTTATAAACTCGGTTTACTTCCGATTTTTGACAACCGAACCAAGCCCGTCAAACTCATGGGCATCAACTTGCCCAACCCCGTCGGTCTTGCTGCCGGACTCGACAAAAACGGCGAATACATAGACGCATTGGGCGCGCTCGGCTTCGGCTTCCTCGAAATCGGCACGGTAACGCCCAAGCTGCAGCCCGGCAACCCGCAGCCGCGCCTCTTCCGCGTTCCCGAACACCAAGGCATCATCAACCGCATGGGCTTCAACAACCACGGCATCGACGCCATGATTCAAAACATCGAAAAAAGCCGTTATCAAGGCGTATTGGGCATCAACATCGGCAAAAACGCCGGCACCCCCATCGAAAACGCCGCCGACGACTATTTAATCTGCCTCGAAAAAGCCTACGCACACGCAAGTTACATTACCGTCAATATTTCCTCACCCAACACCAAAAACCTCCGCGCACTGCAAGGCGGCGACGAACTGAGCGCGCTGCTCGAAGCCCTGAAAAATAAACAGGCGCAGCTTGCCGCCGCACACGGAAAATACGTCCCACTCGCCGTCAAAATCGCTCCCGATTTAGATGAAGCACAAATCGAAGACATCGCCCACGTCGTCAAATCCGTCGAAATGGACGGCATCATCGCCACCAACACCACCATTGACAAATCAAGCCTCGGCAGCCATCCGCTCGCAGGTGAGCAGGGCGGTTTAAGCGGTCTGCCCGTGCGCGAAAAAAGCAACCAAGTGCTGAAAACATTGGCGGGACACATAGACGGCAAGCTGCCGATTATTGGCGTCGGCGGTATTATGAACGGCAAGGACGCCGCAGAAAAAATCCGCCTCGGCGCAACCGCCGTCCAAGTGTACAGCGGCATGATTTATAAAGGTCCGGCATTAGTGAAGGAATGTCTGGCAGCGTTGAAGTAAGGGAGGCTTTTAAGAAAAAAGGTCGTCTGAAACCCAAGATTGGGTTTCAGACGACCTTTTTCAAATGAATTATTGTAAATAATTTTAGGATTTTCTTAGGATGCAATTTGAATATATATTCACATATATGACAATAATAATTATATATACCATTAGGATTAAACCTTAGAATGGAAAATATATTGAAATCGCATATAATTATGCTTGTTAGTATAACAATAATATTTTTTCTCTTGCAAAATAAGATGAGGATGCAACAAAATAATCCAATTATTCCGCTTAGTATTTCTATAAAATATAAAAAAAATATGCCATATATTCCTAAAATAAGTTTTGAAGTGATAAATTGTATAAATATTATCAAGGCTGGTATTGTAAATATTATTTGTAATAATAATATTTTATAATAGCTTTCCGTATTGAAATATTTAGTCATATTATTTAACTCCATCATGTTTCTTTAACTGATTGTAAAGATCACTAGTGCTTCCCAGGCTATCGATAAATCCCCAAAATCCATGTGTATAAATCTTAAAACTTTTATAGCCAATAGGATGCATAATATTCTTAGAAATTCTACTTTAAATTTTATCCGTAATGCCTGTCCCAGCTTTTTACTATCAGGATGGGGCTTTACATTAAAACGTTACGATTTTTATTTAGGTATATTCTCATAACAAATAAGCAGGTTGGAGTGTCATTCAACAAGGTCATCAAATTACCTAAAAATGTTAGGCTCCCAGCCCCTTTACCTGTTAATCAGGTAAAGAAATTAGATTCAGTTTTAAATTAATCAACCAGATTATGAGAACAAATAAGGTTCCGTAATACATTCCATACATGAAACTCCTCAATTGACTTGTTTTTCTTTCGGTATGAATAAATCCTCCAGAGAATAATAAACAAAATAAAAATATAAAATAAAAAAATGGTTCATGAATAAGTAGCATTAATAGAGTTATTGTCCATATTGCAGTATATATATAAAAATAATTACGGAATATAAAATTTCTTTCGAAGAAATTCATATCTTTCATTCTTTTTCTCAGTTCTACGTCGTTTTTCCACTCAATAACAAGAAAAATAAAAAGAATGAATAAAGCAATACTTGGCAAGTAGATATTAATAAGAGAATTGATGTCCATTTTTTAGTATGTGTAGAAAATATAATGATTTTTTTGCATGATAAACCTGAGATGAGACTTGAATCCGAAGTAGTCTAATGTGTTTTAACAGTATTTGAAGGACAAAGCGCTAAAGCTTCCTTGGATCGGAGTGATGTAAACATATAATGTACTAGATCAGGATTGTTTGAATAGTATTCACTGACCAAATAAGGAGAGTTGTTTGAATAAAAATAACAATATAATTTACCATTATCCAAAAAAGGTTGTATTTGGGAAGTTGGAATATTGAAGTCTTTTAAATAGTCTATTCCTTTAGAAGTTATAGGATAAAGTTGAGAAAGAGGTATTTCATCCGCTTTATTTGCTTCAAAAATAACGATCATTCCATTTGTTTCAACAAAAGTCCTCAAGAATATATTGCGACTGCTTTTGGGAAAAATATCAATATACCATGAAAATGACTTAGAATTTAAAAACTCATCAGGAGTTTTGTAATAATCATCAGCATGTTGATCATAGCTGAACATTAATATCAGAAATGGTATAAATATGATTGCAGATAGTATGCCTAAAGATATTAAAGATAATTTAATAAATTTCTTCATGGATGCACCTTTTAAAGACGAATTGCTGTTTTAATCAAAGGACTGTCACGGATAACTAAGGAAATTCAGTTCAAAGCAGACTTATTACTATGAGGAAAAGCCTCTAAGCTCGTACGAGCTAAATAATACATCGAAACGATTTGTTGCAGGTGTGATTACCAGAGTAGCAAATAGCAGCCCGCATTGTGAACGGTATTTGAGGAATGTAGTTGCTGCTGAATTACATTTTTCGAGAAACATTTAGATTGGAATAAAACTCAGGTTTTCGTGGTTAAAAGTCCTAGGTATAGCCTGAAGTAGATACTTTCCAATTTTCAATTGAGTCAGTCATTTAAATAAATTCACATATGAATTCCAAGGCATATAAACCCTAAAAGAAACCATAAAAATAGGGATGTGGAAACGAATACTTTCCCTAAGATTTTCTTTCTCAAATTTAATCCTTTGGCAAATAAAACGACTATTAAGCCTAAGAAAAATATGAGAAATAATACCCCTTGTAGTATGCCTGTTTTAAAAATGTAGGGGAAGCAATATGGCAATCCGATATACCCTGCTTTCAGAAAAAGATAAATGGTGTCTCCGAGTGCCAAATATATAATCAAATAGGGAAAAAGAAGTGCCAATAGCCAATAAAATAAGTTTTTCATGTATTGTTCTTTCTTGTGGCGTTGAGATTCTTTATAGGCTGTAATCTAGATCATTAGCCACATCTTTGCTTTTCAGTGTTAGAGAATGTATTTTAGGTCGTCTGAAAGTTTTTCAGACGACCTTTATTTAAATCTAATTTGCACTTGCTTATTTGGATTATGCTTGTTATTTAGTGAATGATTTTAAAAATATAATCACTAACCAAACACATGTAATATCCATAAAAAGAATTGCAGGCATATGAACTTAAGGTATATGCACTGAATAATAATGTAAATATACTTATGGATACCGAAATTGGTAAGGTTTTCATATTTCTTATAAAGAGTAAATTTATCAGAGTAGCTACTGAAAACAGACTTGCAATATAGCTTGATAATTTAATGAATGTAAGTAAATATGAAAATAATTCTGCATCCATCACTATTGTTATTTTTATGAGCCATATGGTCAAAAATATCAATGACGGAAGATTTAGCAAAATTTGAGCAATCAGTAAGAAGTAATTTTTTTGCTTCATTTTATTTAATATTTTCAATTTGATCATGAATATCTTTAGTTTACTCCTAGCTATCCTAATAGTATGAAAAACCATCTGTATGGCTTATAACCTCTATAATACGGAGCCCTACCCATAGGGAAGTAAGTCATTCCAACCTTTACACTTATACGAAAATGAGAATTTTGTATTTCAGTATCTGAATTAGATAACAAACTAACCATTTTCTTTATAGCAATGTTAGCGCGACTGTAAGTACATAAATTAGGTCGTCTAAAAGTTTTCAGACGACCTTTGTGAAGGTTGGGTTTTAAAATTGCTATTTTTCTTTACATTTTAGATCTATATACGCCCAAAAATCTTGATTTAGTTTCTCTTGTTCTTTTTGTGTTAAATGATCAATACCAATCCTATTAGATAATGGCATCTTTTGATTAGATTCTTTTAGTAAGCAACTAGAAAAGCTAAGAATTTTTCTTAAATCTAACTTACTATACTGCATATTCTTTCTGGGTTGATTAAAATAGTCATCATAAATTTCAACAAATGCCAAGTTCATGATGATTAGATTGTCAATGCTGCTTAAATTATCCAATTGTTTAGAGTCAATTGCCTGATTTCTGGATTTAATCAAAAAAACTATATTATTCAGATGATTGAGTTTTAATGTTACTTCAAAATTTTCTTGATCCATAATATCCTGTTGATTTTGCTTATCGGCATATGCAGCAACAGAAAATGAAAACATTAAAATAAGTAATAATATTTTTTTCATAAGAAGATTCTCAATGATTCTATAACTATAACACATTGTGTTGTCTATAACATTCTTCTTGACAGAGTGATGGCAAAAGAGTATTTCTTTGTTTCTGTGACTCAACAATACAACATGCTGTACATACTTCCAATGTATTAGGCTTTATTTGTTTTGTGCACCGATTGATAGGCTCTTCTAATGTCCACTTGCGGAATATCTTTATCGGATTTAGACCAGAATCAGGTTTTGGAGCCTTTCCATAATTCCCATAGCCTATTTCTTTATTTTTGTGATCAATACCGATAATGCTTGACGAACAACCTTTAGCATTATTTTTATCACATGCAGTAATTACCTGTTTGGCTATATCTGGTGTAGTCTCCCATCCTAAAACATCAGTCCACCTCGATATATTGAAAGCATAAATATACAAACTTTCTCCACCGGCTAATCTAATCGGATCCTGCTGCGTAAACCGTCCAATCTCCGGATCATAGTAGCGGAAGAAGTTGTAATGCAGCCCGGTTTCTTCATCGTAATGCTGATTCTGCAGGCGGAAGGGTTGATGTATATCCAGTTTCAGACGACCTTCTTGGGTCAGTTTGCCCCAGCCGCTATAGTCACCGCTCTAAACAATATTGCCTTCTTCATCGGTCATCTCGCATGGGATGCCGGGTTCTCTTGTCTGACCTAAAGTTTTATAGGAAGTAATCTGGACATTTCGTTACCTCTTTAATCTTCGGTGCCGATGCAGCTTGGGCTTCTTTGCGGTATTTTTGTGACAGGGACAGCCATCTTGTAGAGACTAACTTTTGTTATCGCCTGACAAGGATGTATTTTAGGTCGTCTGAAAACTTTTCAGACGACCTTTGTGTATATATTATGTTTTCAACTCAGCCTGTACTTACTATTCAAGAAAGTTAATCGGTTACTTCTTCTAATGACCATTTTTCGTTAATTTTTTTAATTAGAAACTCTCGTTTGTGATATTCCCCATTCAGTTCAGTATTTTCATTTATTCTTATGTATCTAACACTGTTGTCCTCCTTATTAAATTGAATACCTATGCGGGTTTGAGGATTCGGAGTGCCATTATCAATGCCAATTGCACTCAATCCATTTTCAGTTCTGAGCATTTCTATATAAGAATTGCTCTGTTTGTTTTCAATTACTATATGGGCGTGCTTATCTGTGGGTCCTTCTTCTTCATGCTGACTCCAATTAGTAAATTGGTTTTTTCCTGAATGGCAAGCCGAGAGAAAAAGTACAAATAGCAACATTAGTCTATTATTTTTCATGTGATTTCCTTTGAATTTGATTGATAAATCATTTTTTTCCTTTAATTCGATTCAATTCTGCCCAAGCATCTCTAGGACAATCGTTGTACATTTTTTTTAACGTTAGATATTGATCTTCACTACACTTGCCAATATTATGACATTTTGTCACTTCGATATGAAAAGTTGCATTTACCCCACTTTCTGCTATTACAGGATCTGCAAGAGCTGTTTCTAATCCAAATATAGTACCGAAAAATCTACTCACAGTACCCCATCCCCCGGTTATACGAGCCGTCCCAGGAGCATGTTTAACAGTTTGGGTAATGCCTCCGGCAGCTGAAATAGCATTACCAGACTGTCCCACAGCATAACCAGCCGCGGTTGGAACCCCTTTACTAGTTACGGGTTGGCAAGCCAAACCTAAGTGATCGAACCATTCCTGAATATTAAATCCAAATGCATATAAATTTAATCCTCCCAGTAACCCAATAGGATCCTGCTGTGTAAACCGCCCAATCTCCGGATCATAATAGCGGAAGAAGTTGTAATGCAGCCCCGTTTCTTCATCATAATGCTGATTCTGTAGGCGGAAGGGTTGATGTATATCCAGTTTCAGACGACCTTCTTGGGTCAGTTTGCCCCAGCCGCTATAGTCGCCGCTCCAAACAATATTGCCTTCCTCATCGGTCATCTCTCGCGGGATGCCGATTTGATCGTTGTGGTAATACAGGATTTCTCTTGCCTTGTCTGAGCCATTGTAGGTGGTGATTTGGGCAAGGGGTTCATAGTTTCGGTCTTCGGTATAAACATAGGTATAGGTGCGGTCTTTATGATATTCCTGTAGCAGGCGGCTGCCGTCCCATAGGTATTGGATTTCGTTGCCGTCTGGATGGACTTTGGCTATGCGGCGGCCCATTGGGTCGTAGCGGTAGCGGTATAAGACGGCGTTTTGTCCGGGGCGATAGATTTCGGCTTCGGTCGGTTGATTATCCGCATTGTAGCGGTAATGTTGGATTTCGCCATCATGCTGCTGTTTTTCGATCAGGTTGCCCAACGGGTCGTAGCGGTAACTGATGCCTTTGTATTGGGTAAGGCGGTTGCCACTGATTCTGCTTCCGTCGGTAAGGTTGTGGGCAGGGTCATAGCGATAGTGCTCGTCCGCGCTTTGGCTAATTCTGCCCAGTGCGTCATAGGTGTAATCCCTGCTGCCGTTGGTTTGGTCGTCGGTACGGACGAGGTTGCCGGTAGTGTCGTATTGGTAACGGCGACCGATAAGGACGGCAGGGTCTGCTTTGTTGTGGCTGTTCGGTTGGGCGATTTGTTGTTTCAGACGACCTAATGGGTCAAGTTGAAATTGGGTATTCAACTTGCCGATAGTCCGCTCGATCGGGCGATGCAGGGCATCACGCTCGATGTCGGCAAGGGTGGTGCCGTCTAGGTTAATATGGTGCAGGTGTCCGCTGCCGTAATACAGGCGGTTTAAAACTTCACCTGTCGGCAGGATGGTTTGGGTGCGGTTACCCAGTACGTCGTAACGGTGTTCGGTAATCTGTGCAGCAACATCTTTGGATTGTGAACGGCTGGTACTGGACGTAATAGGTTCATCCAAGTGAATGAGCTGTTCTTTAATCAGTCCGTTGTGATCATAGCCGAAGCGAAGCTCACTATGGGCGTTGTGTGCTTGGATCAGACGGTTAAGTTTGTCATAGCGGTAGTGGGTGCTCAGGATTTCTCCGCCGTCCAGATGACTGTCTTTCTGACGGATACGGCCGATACGGTCGCGGTGGTAGGTGATCGTCCGTAGCGGGCGAGTACGCACGTCAATGTTCCCAGACGCGTATTCTTCTTCGCGTATGAGTTCGCCGGCAGGGTTGTAGGTGTAACGTGTCATTTTGCCGTCAAAGCCGGTCTCGCGGATCAGGCGGTCGCGCTCATCGTATTCGAAGGTATAGCTGTCGCCGTTTTCGTTGACGAGGGTTTTCAGACGACCTACGGAATCGTAACGGTATTGGAATGCACCACCCAGCGCGTTGTAGCGGATGGTTGGTTTGTTGTCATTGTCGTAATCGTAGGCGGTACGGTTACCTTCGGCATCTGTCAGAACACTCAGTCGACCAGCGTGATCGTAGCTGAAGTGTTCGCTACTGCCATCCGGATAGTCGGTACGCAATGGTTTCCTATTTTGGTAATGGTAGCGCGTGGTGTGACCGGCTGCATCGGTAATACTTTCGAGTTTGCCCTCATCGTTATAGGTATAGCGGGTTTGCTGACCGGAACAGTCGGTTTGAGTGCTCAGGCGGTGGTGCTGGTCATATTCGAAAGTATAAGTATTGTTTTTTGCATCGGTAATTTGGGTAATTTGCCCATTTTCGTTGTAACGGTAACGGGTTGTATTGCCTTTGCTATCACTTTGGGTTGCAGGTAATCCTTGTTCGTTGTACTCAATCAGGGTCTTTTGATTGTGCGGGAGGGTAATCTCTACCGGTCGGCGTTCTTGGTCATAACGAATGTGCTGATTTTGCCCACCTTCTCCGCCAACAAAGGTCAGCAGCCCGCATTCGTTATAACGGTAGCGGGTTTCACGTCCCATTTCATCAGTAATTTTAATGGGTCGGCCCAAAGCATCACGTTCAGTCAAAACGCTACTGCCATCTGCAAAGACTTTTTTAACGACTTCGCCATGATGGTCGTAATAAAGGTGTTCACTACGTCCTAATGCGTCAGTGATTTGGGTATGTCCGTCGGCATAGGCAAAACGCCACTCTTCGCCATTGTCGGTATGGCTGCGCAATACCCGGCCTTTAGGGGTATAGTGGTCGTATTGATAGTAGGTATTTAATCCTGCTGCAGTTTGGTGACGGATCATCATATGGCGGCGATAACCGAAACGTCGGTGAACGAAACCTTCGGTATCTTCTACTGCGACAAGATCGCCGTTGTCGTCATAACGGTAACGGACAAGAAGTTCCCGACCTTCAGGTAGGTTATCGTTATAGCTACCCATACTGATAAGGCGGTAAACGGGGATCTGCGTTAAAGGGCTGAGATTGTCAAACTCGAACCATATCTCACGTCCCAGTTCGTCAATAACGGTATGCGGCAAGCCGGTATCTTCATTGTAAACAATGCGATAACCATTGCCATGGCGGTCGCTTACCTGTATCAGGGCGTAAGTGCCATTACCACTGCCACTACGATCGGTGTCATTCAAGTGTAGTGGTGAAAATCTATGCCTGTTGCTACCGTCCAGATTACTGATTTGATAGCTGCCATTATCGATTCGTTCGAAGATGATTTGTTCTGCTTCAAACAGAACCTGTCCTTCATCTTCCTCCAGTTCTGGCAGATCAAATGTACGTCCCTGATTATCGGTATAGGTAAAGCGACCGTCTTTGCGCTCTAGCTTGGCGCTCAATGTGGTGCGCCAACCGCTACCCAGCCAACTTTCTTTCAAATCAGAAAAATAGCTACGACTCCATACAAACGGCACCAATCCATCAAAAGCAAAATCAGTTTCATCCGGTAAAACTTTTATGCCTGAAATAGGATTGACAGGACGACCAATTAATTCGGCAATTTTACAAGGGATACAGGTTTTATCGGTTTTTGCAAAACCATTAAAGAAAAAGCTATCAGAACCGCCTACAGGCATTGCAGGTGCTTTGACGCGAACAATCTTAGGAGAAGCAAGAATAATTTCACCATTTTTTAATTTGATATAGCTTCCGCCTCCGCCACTGATCATTACCTCATCTTGACCGACGATCATTACTTTGGCAGTACTACTGGTCAGCTCAAGGTCTTTTTTTGCGCCAATCTGCATCTTGTTATTTTTTGCCTGTATTTCAACCTTGCCTTGGGCTGCATGGATTTTAATGGCTTTATTTTGTGCAAATAGGTTGATGCTTTTTAGAGCGTGTGCAGTAAAGTTCTTGCCGGCACTGATATTACTGTCCTGCATGCTGACCCAGTGGATATGTCCTTGCGCTGTATTCAATATGCTTTGTTTGGTGCTGGCGGCCAGACCGTCAGGAGCGGAAATGACGATTCCCGATTTTTTCAGTTTCTTTAAGTTGCTGTTGATGTGGTTTGCTTGAGCAATGCTTTCTGTTGCAGTATTGCCCGCACGTTTGGCAGCAGTATCTAGTAATTTGGCAGCAATCAATGCTTTTCGCATGCGTCGTATCGCTTTGCCCATCTCTAGAACTTCGCCTTTTGCACCTCCCTGAGCATCCGAGCTGACGAGTATGCCTTTCCCTGCCCGCACTGCGCCCCAGCCGTCGGTTCTGAGTTCGAAGCCTTCGCCGTTTTCTCCGCGTTTGTTGCGACTTGAGTCGACAATGTGGCCGAGGTTGAGTTGGGACTTCTGGTAGTCGGTGGCGAGTTTGATGTGTTCCTGACCTTTTTGGTCTTCCATCCTGAGTTTGTTGTTTGCCCAGGTACGGATGACGTTCCTTGTGTTCCAATCGGCAGGGATGTGGTCGGGATGGGCGCTGTCGTGCATGACGCCGGAGATATACGGACGGTCGGGGTTGCCTTGGACGAAGGACAGCATGACTTCGGTGCCTTCGTGTAAGGGGAAGTGGATACCGTATTCGGGACCGGCATAGGGTTTGGCCAGTCGGACGGGACGGCTTTCTCCACCGGGACTCCATTCGTCCAAATCAAACGGCAGTTTGACGCGGTAGCGTCCCATGTCGTCGATGTAGGCGTAGGTGCAGTTCTCCGCCGCGGTCACCCGTGCGGGCAGTGTGCCGGCGATATGGGGGCGCGGTGTGGTGCGTTCGGGACGGAAGGCGAGTTGGGCGGGGACGGCGGTAAAGGTATGGCTGTAGGCGCTATCGCGGCTGCCGCTGTGTTCCATACTGAGTACCAGCCAGCCGTCGGGTGCTTCGGGGAAAGCAGTATCGGTTTGGAACACTTTCATCGGCGCCATAGAGACGACGTTGCCGCTGCCGTTGGCGACGGTTTGGCGGCAAAGGAAGGCTTCGTTCAACAGGGTCGTCTGAACTTTGGCTTCGTCGGAGGTTTTGGGATGGAGGCCCCAGTTTTGCTGTTTGCCCAGTAAGACGGTATTGTCGGCTGACTCTTCGGATTGTTTGTTGTCGGTTTCGGCAAAGAGGTCGGTATCGGCGGTGCGGTAGTTGTAGTCGGCACTGCGTATGCCTTCGACGATGGGGTTGTGACGGATGCTTAAGTTGAATAATGCTTCGGTACCGACGCTTTCCAGTCCGGCATGGGGACGGTAGGAAATGGGTAAGCTTTGGTCGCGGAAGTAGTGTTCGGGACTGTCGCCGAAGACGACCACATCGCCATGTTGTTCATTCTGCTCGAAGGCATACCAAATGCCTTCTTCCTCACACAGACGGTTGATAAAGGCGAAGTCGCTTTCGAGATACTGGGTCACATACTCGCGGACGGTGTAGCTGCGGCTTTTTTGGAAACGGTAGTCGACGCCGGAGAAGCCGTGGTGTTTGAAGACGGCGGCAACGATATCGGGGACGGTTTGGTTTTGAAACAGTCGGGAGGATTGGAAATGTTTTAAAGCCGCGAAACGCGGCTCTAAAACAAAGCGGTAAACGGTTTCATCCTTAGATACCGACAACTTCTCACACGAAGTCACGATGCCCTGCCATTGTTTCGCCGGAGGCTCGTCTGAACCGGCTGCGAAGGCGGCGGCGACTTCGGACAATACGGCCTCCTGCGGACGAATTTCAAACGCTGCTCGCTGGTTGAGGTAGGAAGACAGCGGCAGGGAGGAATCGGTGGAGGTGGCGGTGATTTCGACGCGGTAGGCGGTGTTGGCGGCTTCGGAGGCGGTGAAGGATTTGACGGAGAGGGAGGGGGAGAAACGGGCGAAGGTGAGGTGGTAGGATTGGCGGGCAGTCATGGCGATCTGGATGATTTATGATGAAAGTTTAAACATAAATCAAAAAAGCGAATAAGACAAACGGATAATGATGAACGGTAAAAATGTTGTATAGATGGTTTTTAAAGTTCTGAAAATAACAAGGATGATGAATGAAAGAGGTTGTTTGAAAGTTTTTCAGACGACCTCTTTCAAAGTTGGGTTTTCAACTCAACCTATGACTGCTGTCTTTATTTCAAGAAAGGTTTCGAAATCAGGTACATGCCATTTTTACGATGGACCCCAAATAACCAAAGGGACATGTAAAACAAGATATAAATTTAGATGATATTAATCAATATTGAGTTTTAAAACAACCTAGATTTACTATTTAATTTATGAAGGATATAGTTTACTACCAATTGGATTGTCTCCATTGTGATAGATGTCTTTATAAATGTAAATGATCGAGAAACCTTTAGGATAATTTAGTTGCATTTTTCTAATATGTTCATCAAAAACTTCAAATTCCATGATTACATTGGAATGGATAATAGAAGAATATTTAAACGATGTATGTAAGGTTGGTTTATTGCTGTAATTTGAGTTATAAATTCTATATTTTGTTTCTATCTTTTGTAATTTTATGATTTTTTGTCTTTCGAAGTCTTTCTCAGATATAAAATTAGACAAATTATATGTAGTATCAAAATATAAAGTTAAAAATGGGTCTTTTTGGAAATTTTGAGGTATCATTAGGGTTACTTTTGATTTTGTAAGGATGTATCTTTTAAAGCCATTTTTTTGAATATCCTCCTCAATCCCAATACCTTCTTTTTCCCATTTTTTAATATCTTCCTCATCTAATATTTGATCATTCATGACCCCTATTGCTATATTCAACATATAAAAGAAGTTTTCTTTTTCAAAAGCAATTTCTTGGCTATTCATATGAACCTCACTTTTTGTTACTTTATTGATTGGAGTTAATAGCTTAGTATCAGGCTTCTGTTGTCTGTTTTCTAAAAATGTATCAGTACGTTTCTCCTTCACTCGGTTCTTTTGCTCATCATGTTCGGACTGAGTGCAAGCAATAAAAAATAAAAAACAACAAGATAATGTGATTTGTTTAATTTTCATAATATATCTCTTAGAAATGTTAGCTACCCGTTACAGACCAATGAGGATTATCTCTCTTTCTTTTTGGGGCTGTACTAGATTAGCAGATATGTTATCCTTAAAATATAAAGATAACGCTCTGAAAATTAAAGAAAAAAGCATGGAATAGCTACTCTGTTTTTGTGTTCGAAGTTACCGCCCGTTCTGCTGCCGATATTTTGGGTATCCATCCCAATTCGGCAGTCCTGTTCTAACGCAATATCCGCATGGTCATCAGCCATTATCTAGCCTTGGCTGCTGATGAAGTTTTTGAGGGTTCTATCGAGTTGGACGAAAGCTATTTCTGCGGACGGCGCAAGGGTAGATGTGGTCGTAGTGCAGCAGGAAAAGAGGTTGTCTTTGGTGTTCTGAAACGCAACGGACGGGTTTGCCAGATACTTCAAGATATTGGATTTCACCCTAATCTACGCTTGTTCGCTCCATATCAATCAACGTGAACCGTCGCGCGGGAGCGCTACTAATGGGGAAGCAGGCGGGTCTTGATAGCTTTCGTCGATCTCAAAGCCTTCTGCGCGGGCTTTGTCTTCCATTTGTTTCCTTTCCTTTGATCTTAAGCGGAGCTCTTTATCCAAGGCTTCGCGGTAGCCCGGTTTGCCAAATTCTTCTTGTACATGCAACCGGAGGAAATCCCAATATGCCTTTACGGTAATTTGCAGAGCATACTGACCGTTGCCGTATTGGTCACGATACTGCTCCGAGCCATCCTTACCAAGCATAAACTCCACAAGCACACCCTCCGCATATAGAGTCCCTATCTGAGCTAAGTTGGGCAGTTTCTTCCATTCCTCAGGGGTTAGTTCAATAGCGGTGGGAATGCCGGTTATCGGTTTTGCTTTAATTCTACCGCCTTCCACTTCAAAAAAGGCGGCGGCATTTTTACGATCGCGCTTAATCCTTGGGTCGCTGAGGTAAATCAAATCTGTCCAACCGGCTTGATGCATCTGCCTGATCAGATTATAGAAATTCTGTCTTGCTTCTTCGTCACTGATGTTGCTGCTTTTGCCGAGGCTAGAAAACATGTCAAATTCATCAATACCTAAGAACGGGTTATGACTTCCATTTTCATATGCGGTAATACTGCTTACATGAGGTATTTTAAAAGTATGTCTACCATGTTCAAAAACAACGGTTTTTTTCTGATTAAAGTCTATTTCATATTGATTGACATTAAAAAACTCTGAGTCGTCAGAAGGCCCTTCATAATTTTCGGGGAATCTGTTAACAAAATGTTTGCTGGATTCCGGCAGGGTAATGGATACCGTGTCAGGTAGGTTGTCTTTGGGTGTTTCTTTTGACAGGGGAATACAACCTCCTGATAAGAGGATGATGGCGGCGAATGAAATGATTTTATTTATCCAATTTTTAGGCATGGTTATCGTCCGTTTTTTGTGATTTAAATCTGTATCAAAGGTGGGAGCAAAGACAATAAGGCAACTGCCAATAATAATTTTTTCATTTTTTGTTTATCTTTGGGTTAGAGTCTATTTTTTAAAATACGGCTAGATGAAAGTCTGAACATAAATCAAAAAGCCCAAAAGGAAAAATGGGTGATGATGAGTGGTAAAGATGTCGTGTGAATGGTTGTTTGATATAGTGGATTAACTTTCAACCAGTACGGCGTTGCCTCGCCTTAGCTCAAAGAGAACGATTCTCTAAGGTGCTGAAGCACCAAGTGAATCGGTTCCGTACTATCTGTACTGTCTGTGGCTTCGTCGCCTTGTCCTGATTTAAATTTAATCCACTATAAGCGCGGGAATGGATAGGCTGGATATGAAAAAGGTCGTCTGAAAACCGTTTTTCAGACGACCTTTTGACTTTTTAGCCGATTTTAAGGCTGGTAGCTGGGTTTCATGCCGTTGGGCAGGAGTTGCCAGACGTAGCCTGTGGTTTTCATTTTGCCGGCAACTTCGCCTGCTTCGTCGCCGTAGCCCCAGAAGTAGTCTACGCGGACGGCGCCTTTGATGGCGCTGCCTGTGTCTTGCGCCATGATGAGGCGGTTGAGGGCTTTTTTGGTGGTCGGATGAGCGGTGGCGACAAACAACGGTGCGCCCAAGGTGATGTAGTGGCGGTCGATTGCGCCTGCGTATTCACCCAAGAGCGGGGTGCCCAATGCGCCGACCGGTCCGGCTTCGCTGCTGCCGGTCAGTTCGCGGAAGAAGACGTAGCTGGGGTTTTGTCCCAAGACTTCGGCGAGGCGGCCGGGGTTTTGCTTCATGTAGGCTTTGATGCCCTGCATGCTGGTTTGTGCGAGGGGGAGGTAGCCTTTGTCTGCCATGTAGCGTCCGATGGAGACGTAGGGGTGTTCGTTTTTGTCGGCGAATCCGACGCGGATGTATTTGCCGGACGGGGTTTTCAGACGACCTGAACCTTGGATGTGCATGAAGAAGAGTTCGACGGGGTCTTCTGCGTAACCGAGGATGGGGGCTTTGCCGTTGAGCGCGCCGCCGTTGATTTGGTTGCGGGTGTAGTAGGGGACGAAGCGGCTGCCTTCAAATCTGCCTTTGAGGGCGGTGCTACGGGCGGTAATGGGGAATTGGGACAGGTCGGCGGTGTGTGTGCCGCTGTTGTCGATGACGCCGCTGTTGGCACCGGTTTGGCGGATGCGGACGGTGGCTTTGCTGCCTCTCAAATTGGCGGACAGTGGGACGGAAACGAAGTCGTTGGGGATGCCGTAGATGGGGAAGCGGGCTTTGCTTGTAGCTTTGTCATCGCCGAGCAGGACGGGCTCGTAGTAGCCTGTGATGGTGCCGGCGGGGTTGCCGTTGTTGCTGACTTGCCAAGGGGTGAAATAGCGTTCGAAGAAATGCTTGGCTTGGAAATGGTGGACGGGCGTCTGCATGGCTTGGGCGCACACGTCTTGCCAGCCTGCGCGGTTTTTGAGTTTCTCGCAGCCTAAGCGGAAGGATTGGAGGCTTTTGGCGAAGTGTTGGGTGCTCCAGTGCGGCAGTTCTTGGTGGGACACGACGGTGTAGGTCGCGCCACCGCCGCTGACGGTGGTGCCGACGGGGTCGGGCGTGCCGGTCGGGCGGTCCGGGCCTTTGACGGTGGTGGTGTCGACTTCGGGAAGGTTTTTGATGCGTTTGCTCGGGCAGGCGGAGAGGACGGCTGCGGCGATGGTGAGGAGTGTGAGGCGGTATAGGTGTTTTTTCATAATGTTGTCTTAAAGATCGTCTGAAATCTGCCGTTGGATGGCGTGAAATCTATAAGCTGCTGCGCTGACTTGCTTTGAGACGCAAGCTGAACGATTTTCTTGCGTCTTCGGCTTGCGGGCTCGGATTGCTTCTCGATTGATTTCATGTTGGAAGAACAGATTTGCAGGCGGGATATTTGGTCCGTTTATTCAAGAGCTTGGGATTTTAACACAGTTTGCCTGCCTGCTTCGGCGGTATGGAAAAAGGTCGTCTGAAAACCTTGTATATCGGTTTTCAGACGACCTTTGCCGTATCTTGAAGCCAATCTTATTTCTGATTGTCTTCGATGATTTTTTTGAGGTGCGGCATGGGGCTGTATCCGCTTTGGCTGCGGCCGTTCGGGAAAACGAGGGTCGGCGTGCCGTTGAAGCCGAATTGTTCGCCCAAAGAAGTGGTCTCGGCAACGGGATTTTCGCAATTGGCTTTGCCGCTCGGGAATTGGCCTTTGCGCATCCAGTCGGTCCAGGCCTGGGTCGGGTTGGGCTGGCACCATAGGATTTCGGCTTTACGCGCGGCATCGGGGTGCAGGCTCGGAATCGGCATCATGAAGTTGTAAATCGTGATGTCGGTCATTTTTTCAAACTCGTGTTCCAAGCGTTTGCAGTATGGGCAGTCGGGATCGGAGAATACGGCGACTTTCAGCTTGCCGTTGCCGCGCACTTCTTTGATGGCTTTGTCCAAAGGCAGGGAGGCGAAGTCGATTTTGTTCAAATCAGCGGCGCGTTCGTCGGTCAGGCTTTTGCGCGTGTTGACGTCGATGAGGTCGCCGACGAACATATAGTCGCCTTTGGCATCGGTGTAAATGATTTGTTTACCGCTGACAACGACTTCATAAATGCCTTGAATAGGGGTTTCGCTGACGCTGATGACTTTCAGGCCTTGGGATTCGTAAATTTTTTCGAGGCGGGCTTTCAAGGCTTCGCCGACTTTGCCTTGCACGGGGGCAGCGGGCTTGGCGGCGGCAGAAGAGGGCGCAGCATTTGCTTGTGAAACGGGTGTTTGCCCGCACGCAGTCAGCGAGATCAGAGCGATGGGGGCTAAGATTTTGATTAATTTGGTTTTCATTTTTAAGTATAGGCGTGTGTCAAGAAAACTCCATTGTATCAAACCTCTGTCATGCCTGCATTGTATTGAGGCTCAATTTATCGTCTGAAAATAGCTTTCGGCTGTTAAAATACGCAAAAAAATGATTTGCCTGCCTGTATGATCTACCACCGCATCGCCGTAAACATATGGCTAAGCGGACTTCGGGCCGGTTTGAGGTCGTCTGAAAGATTTGCTGCGGGCAACTGAAAGATTTTATCGACACTTTGAGAGAAAAGATGAACCAACAAGAATACGCTGAATATCTGTTTAAGCTGCTGGGCGAAGAGCCACGGGCAGCAGATAAATATAATGGCTGGGAAGATTATTTCTATGGTTTGTTTCAAGGTTTCATGCCCGACGGAGAAGGTGTGGCTGCGGTGTTTGAGCCTTTGGAAAAGGGGCAGGAATTGCTGGCGCGCATCATGCCTGTGTATCAAAGCACTACCGAACACAACCAAGAAATTCTCGATAGCGGCTATATTCCCGGTTATTTCTGCCCGCCTGCGCAAGATGAGGCAGAAGTGAGACAGACGGGCGAGCGTTTGCTGGAAGGTCTGCGCGAATTTGCTCGCTTTGTTGAAGACGAAGAGCTGATTGCAGCCTTGGCAGCGATTAAACAGATACGTTTTGGCGAGCCTGCGGAAGAGTTTAATGATACTCAGGACTTGTTTAGAGAAGCATTTGGTGAATGGCGGATTAGCAATACAGATTACAACAGCCCCGAACAAGTGTTAGACGAAGCCTATTATTCTATAAATTGCGATTATTACCTGTCCGCCTATCTGCAATACCCGCTTTACCGCACCAAGCCTGACAGCGATTTTCTCCGTCCTTATTTCGATTTGTGGAGACAGGGCTACGGCTTTACTTTGGATGAAGACTGTTTGTATTTGCGCAAATAGCTTCCGTCTCTTCAGACGGCCTCAAACCATTTTTCCGACCACGCCATGATCTACCACCGCATCGCTGTAAACGTGCCGCTTTCAGACGGCCTTTTGACTTATTCCCATTCCGAGCCGCTGCCGCAGGGAACGCGGGTGTTTGTGCCTTTCCGCAACAAGACCGTGGTCGGGATTGTGTGGGAAACGGATATTGCGCCCGATATGGATGCGGCGCGGATTTTGGGCGTTCAGACGACCTTTTCGGACGAGCCGCCGCTGCCTGAAAGCTGGCGTGATTTGCTCTCGTTTACGTCGCGTTATTACCACTATCCGACGGGGCAGGCGGTGTTTGCCGCACTGCCGCAGGGTTTGAAGGAAACGCGCGCGGTGGAAATGCCGCAGCCGCCGTTGTTTTACGCGCTGAACGAAGCGGGCAGGGCGCAAACGCCGCCGCCGGCGCGGTTCAACAAAAAAGCGGCTTTGTGGGACGCGCTATTGTCGGGCGGGATGACGATGGCGGCGTTGAAACAGGTAAACGCGCAGGCGGCGAAATTGATTGAGGATTGGGCGGAGCAGGGTTGGATTGAAACTGCGGAAGCGGCGAAACCCGTTTTAAGGTCGTCTGAATTTCAGCTCAACGCCGACCAGCAGAAGGCTTCCGATGAAATTCAGACGGCCTTTGGCAGCTTCCAGCCGTTTCTGCTGTACGGCATCACCGGCAGCGGCAAGACCGAGGTGTATTTCGATGCGATGGCGAAAGTGTTGGCGCAGGGGCGGCAGGTGTTGTTTTTGTTGCCCGAAATCAACCTCACGCCGCAGCTTTTGAAGCGGGTGGAAAACCGTTTCGCCGACGTGCCGACTGCTGTGTTGCACAGCCAGATGGCGGCAGGCAGGCGCACGCAGGATTATCTGCGCGCCATGTTGGGGCAGGCGAAATTGGTCATCGGCACGCGGCTGGCGGTGTTCACGCCTTTGCCTGATGTCGGGCTGATTGTGGTCGATGAGGAACACGACGGCTCGTTCAAACAGGACAACGAATTGCGCTACCACGCCCGCGATTTGGCGGTGTGGCGGGCGAAGCAGAGCGGCTGCCCCGTTGTGTTGGGCAGCGCCACGCCCAGCTTGGAGAGCTGGCACAAGGCGCAAAGCGGTGCGTACCACCTGCTGCAACTGACCGAACGCGCCCATACCGCCGCGCAACTGCCGCAAGTGGACATCCTCAACGTAGGCCGTCTGAAACTCGACAACGGCTTCTCACCGCAAGCCTTGCAGCTTTTGAAACAGAATTTTGAAGCGGGCGGCATGTCGCTGGTGTACCTCAACCGGCGCGGTTTTGCGCCCGCGCTGTTTTGCGGCGACTGCGGCCATACCTTCGGCTGTCCGAACTGCTCCGCCAAAATGGTGCTGCACCAACGCGCCCGCCAACTGCGCTGCCACCACTGCGACCACCGCGAACCCATTCCGTTCAAATGCCCCGACTGCGGCAACCAAGACCTGACCGCTGTCGGTCACGGCACGCAGCGCGTCGAAGAAACCCTGCGCGCCTTCCTGCCCAAGGCAGCCGTCGTCCGCGTCGACAGGGACAGCACGGCGCACAAAAACGACTGGGCGGATTTGTACCGCCGCATCGCCGACAATGAAATCGACATTTTGGTCGGCACGCAGATGCTTGCCAAAGGCCATGATTTCGCGCGGCTCAATCTTGTTATCGTATTAAACGCCGACGGCAGCCTGTATAGCGCGGACTTTCGTGCGCCGGAAAGGCTGTTTGCCGAGCTGATGCAGGTGTCCGGCAGGGCGGGGCGCGCCGACAAACCCGGCAAGGTGTTGATACAGACCGAACTGCCCGAACATCCCGTCTTTGCCGCCGTCAAAGCGCAGGACTACGCCGTGTTTGCCGAAAACGAATTGAACGAACGGCAAATGTTCGCCATGCCGCCCTTCGGTTTCCAGACCGCCGTTCGCGCCGACGCGCCGCGCGTTGCCGATGCGATGGAATTTCTCAACGCCGCCAAAGAAACCCTCGCCCCGCTTTTGCCCGAAAGCGTCTCCCAGTTCGGCGCCGCCCCCATGCTGATGGTGCGCCTCGCCGAACGTGAACGCGCGCAAATCTTCCTCGAATCAACATCCCGACAGGATTTGCACCGCGCCGTGAGTTTGTGGGTGCAGGTGTTGCAGCAGAACAGGGACGGCAAAATCCGATGGTCGGTGGATGTGGATGTGCAGGAAGCGTAAGCGGGATAGGGAAGGGGTCGTCTGAAAAAGTGGAAGAGGCATTTTCAGACGACCTTTTTGTTTAAACCGTCTTGATGGTTTGTATAGTGGATTAACTTTAAACCAGTACGGCGTTGCCTCGCCTTGCCGTACTATCTGTACTGTCTGCGGCTTCGTCGCCTTGTCCTGATTTAAAGTTAATCCACTATAAAAAGCGGCAAGGTTAGGATGGGCAGGGTTGCGCCTGCATTGAAAAACAGTTGAGCCTTCACAAAAGCCCTACGATAAAATACGCGGCATGAAAGCCTGATGCTGCGCCGCAGTTTGCAGTTTAGGCTTTGCTGACATATCGCCCATTTTGAGTTCCATACGGAGTTTGCATGTATATAGGACGCTTTGCCCCCAGCCCTACCGGCTTGCTGCACATAGGCTCGCTGCTGACCGCTTTGGCTTCTTATGCCGATGCGCGCGCCAACGGCGGTAAATGGCTGGTGCGTATGGAAGACTTGGATCCGCCCAGGGAAATGGCGGGTGCCGCCGCGCATATTTTGCACACATTGGAAGCGTTCGGCTTTGAATGGGACGGCGAAGTCGCCTATCAAAGCCGACGGGAAGGGCTGTATCAAGAGGCATTGGGTCGTCTGAAAAACGCAGGGTTGGTGTATCCGTGTTATTGCAGCCGTAAAGACTGGCAGGCGGCGGCAACGGCGGGGGCGGATGGATTTGTGTACAACGGACGTTGCCGCGTTCCGGCGCAAAGGCCTGAAGCGAATGGGAAAACGCCTGCTTGGCGGATTGCCGTTCCCGACAGGATAATCGGTTTTCAGGATGGGATTGTCGGCTATTACGCCCAAAATCTGGCACACGATATCGGCGATTTTGTTCTGTTGCGTGCGGATGGTTTTTGGGCGTATCAACTTGCCGTGGTCGCGGACGATGCCGAACAAGGAATCACGCATATCGTGCGCGGACAGGATTTGCTGGTGTCCACGCCGCGTCAGATTTATTTGCAGCAATGTCTCGGCGCAAACACGCCGCATTACGCGCACCTGCCTTTGCTGGTCAATTCGCAGGGGCAGAAATGGTCCAAGCAAACGCTTGCTCCCGCTTTGGATTTGAACCGGCGCGAAGCGCTTTTGCGGCAAGTGATGCGTTATCTCGATCTTCCCGATGCGCCCGAGGTTGACCGCCCCGAAGAATTGTTGGCATGGGCGGTTTCACATTGGGATATACGGACGATACCGTTTCATGACATAGTCACGGAGTAAATTTGTAAATTTGCAACAAATTACTTGAGGTATTACTTAAATTTTTTAATTTTTGTAAGTAATCGCTTGTTTTTTGGATAAAGTTAACAGAATTAAGGTATATTCCTAAACACCTCCAAACCACTTTCATTTGAGATGAATGTTTGGTCCGCCTGCCAAAACGGCAGAAGGGGGCAAACGTATGAGAAAAATGTTTCAACATACTAAAACACGCGGGAACGTTGTGTATTGATTTAAAATTCGCATCCACATTCAAAATAACAAAGAAAATTATGTTAAGTGCCATTATTGTTGAAGACGAAGTGCTGGCAGCAGAGCGCTTAAGGGTCTTACTTGAAGAATGCAACGTCGTCTTGCTCAATGTATTTCACCATGCCCAGCCGGCATTGGATTGGTTGAGCATACACGAAGCAGATGTCGTATTTGCCGATATCGGACTGCCTGAAATCAATGGTTTGGAGTTTGTCGAACGCATCAAGCGCGGTGCCAAACGCCAGCCCGAAATTATTTTCACCACCGCCTATGAAGAGCACGCCCTGCGAGCCTTCGAATTGGCTGCCGCCGACTATCTGCTCAAGCCCATCAGAATGACCCGTCTGCAAGCGGCGCTTGACCGCGTTGGCGAAAAATACCGCGAAAAAGCCGACGATTTCACCCATTTCACTGTCTTCAGCCGTGATTTGATGATTGAAATCCCGTGGCAGCAGGCGCGTTATTTATTGGCGGAACACAAAACCGTATTCCTGATTACCGGCGACGGTCAGCGCTACGAATTGCCCAAAACGCTGGTTTCATGGGAAGAGCTGCTCGGAGACAAAGTAATCCGTATCCACCGCAACGCCATCGTGTTCCGACACACCTTAGACTGCCTTATCCGCTTGGATGAAGAAGAAGACGAAAGCAATGCCATTTGGGGTGCGAAGGTTTTGGACGCACCCAAACCGCTTCCCGTCAGCCGCCGCCAATTGGCAACCCTGCGCAAGATTCTGAAAAAACAAATCTGATGGCGGATTTGCCGCATCATCAACAAAGCCCTGCCGTTTGGCAGGGCTTTTGTTTTTCAGACGACCCCTTGTCGTGAACCGACACGGTAGTCGTAACAAGGTGGCAGAGTAGTAGATGGATAAGATTAGGATAAGGCGGGGCAACAGGTTATCCCGATGGAAGGGTAATCCGTTATCAGCCTCTAATTCCCGTTGTCCGAACCTTATTGCGATGCGCCGTCATTCGTCGTTTTATCATGATCCCGTACGATTTTGTCGTACACGGCTTCGGGCAGGTAGCGGCGTATCATGTCGCGCCAGCCGTCGGGGCCGACCAAGCCTTTGACCATGGTGGAAGACACTTCCGCGATTTCACGCGGCGGCATCAGGAAGACCGTCGAAATTTCGGGCGCGAGGTCACTGTTGATATAGCGCATCGAGCGTTCGTATTCATAGTCGGCGGCGGAGCGGATACCGCGAACGATAAAGCCCGCGCCGATTTCGCGCGCGTAGCGGACCAAGAAGCGGTTTTCAAATACGCAGACACGGACATTGGGAAAGTTGCCCGTAATCGCTTCAAGCATGGCGCGGCGCTCGTCTATGGTGTAGGTGTTGCGTTTTTCAGGGTTGATACCGATGGCGACGACGAGCTCATCAAAAAGAGCCTGCGCTTCTTTTATCATCCAAAGATGACCGAGCGTCGGCGGGTCGAAACTGCCTGCGTAAACAGCGCGGCGCGGGGGAATCGTTTTCATGGAAAGTAGAATGAGTGATGGCAGCCGTCAGCATAGCGGGCGGGGGCGGGAATGTCAAAAAGGTCGTCTGAAACACAAATCAGTCCGTATTGGGGCGAAACTGGGTTTTCAGACGACCCATTCATTAAAACATGATTGATATGAAATCAAGTACCGGAAAGATTTGCTTCGGGTGGTTTAAAGCAATAACGCGGCGATACTGGATTAGCCTTCCTTTACTTCGAAATCCTTTAATAGCATAATGAATAGAAATTATTATCAAAATTTATCCGTATTAGGTAAATGGGCGAAAGTGCATTTGTATAGTGGATTAAATTTAAATCAGGACAAGGCGGCGAAGCCGCAGACAGTACAGATAGTACGGAACCGATTCACTTGGCGTTTCAGCACTTTAGAGAATCGTTCTCTTTGAGCTAAGGCGAGGCAACGCCGTACCGGTTTAAAGTTAATCCGCTATATTTCAGACGGATTCGATATGGAGATTGGAAAATGGAACTGAAAAGACGTGATTTCTTAAAAATGACCGCCGCTTTGGCAGCGGCAGGCGTTTCGCCTTCGCTGTTGGCAGCGGGGAAAGAGCAGTTTACCGTGTACGGCGCGCCGGCGATGCCCAGCGTTACCATTGCCGTAGCGGCGTTGCAGGGTAAGCTGGCGAAGCAGGCGGAGGTGTCGCTGAAGGTTTGGCGTTCGCCCGACCAGCTTCGCGCGGGCGTGGCGAGCGGGCAATTTAAAGTGATGATGAGTCCGAGCAATGTCGGCGTGAACCTGCGCAACCAAGGGCAGAAAGTCGGCATGGTGAATATTTTGACCAACGGCATCACGCAGTTAGTTTGTAAAGGCAGCGCGATTGCCTCGCCGCAGGATTTGGTCGGCAAAAAAATCCTCGTGCCGTTTAAAAACGACATGCCCGACATCGTGCTGCAAGCCTTGTTGAAAAAACTGAAAATCGACGCGCACAAAGTCGGCATCACTTATACCGCCACGCCGCCGGAAGCGGTGGGGCTGTTTTTAAGCAAGGATTACCACGCCGCCATCCTGCCCGAACCGATGGCGAGCGCGGGTATGCTCAAAGGCAAAACCATGGGCGTAAACGTCGTGCGCGGCTTTGATTTGGTGAAGGCGTGGGGGCAGGCGTTTGACACCAAACCGCTGATTCCGATGGCGGGCATCATTGCCAACGAAGAATATTTCCACGCACACAAGGCGCAGTTCGACATCTTCCATCAGGATTTGAAAAACGCGCTCAACTGGATACTTGCCAACCGCCAAAGCGCCGCTAAAATCGGCAAAAACTACCTACCCGCCCCCGAACCCGCCCTAGTCATGGGCTTGGACGGCGCACGGCTGACGGTAACCAAAGGCAGCGAAGTCAAGAACGAGATTTTGAAGTTTTACGAAATCCTGATGCAGTTCAACCCGAAACTTTTGGGCGGCAAGCTGCCGGATAACGGATTCTTCTTGGCTTAAAGGGGGAATAGGTCGTCTGAAAAAGTAGGTCGGATACTCGTTTCCGACATTTCGGATGTTTTCAGACGACCTATCAGGACATGATCAGCAGCGTAGGTAAGATTCTTGAATCCGACATTTCAGCTAAATGAGGCTGTCGGATACGAGTATCCGACCTACTTTTTTCAGATGACCTATCAGATAACAGTCGGAACAATACACAAAAAGCCGTCATTCCCGCGCAGGCGGGAATCCAGTATCTAAATTGGTTGATACAGATAACGAAAAATATGTGAGTATTTAAGGGAGTGATGATGGAATTTTTCCGATGGAGCAATATTTATGTTCATTAAAAAATTTCTTTTTACATGTTTTATTGCCATTGTTTTTGCCGGTGCCAATGCTTGTACCCGCAATATTAACGAGGGTTGTGAGAAAACTATTCAATTTACAATGGATGATAATATTACCGTTTCCAATGTGATACATTGGGAAATCATGCCCGGAAAATATGTTCTAAATTTTAGACATTATCAGGCATCAGACTCAGAAGGGGCGGTTCATCGTTTGACTGAAGATCAGCTCATTAATGCCATTAAGTACTCCATTGCGCAAATCGATAAAAATAAATTGTATGAAATACAGTTAAACTGGAGCAGCAGCGAGACATCCAGAAAGTCGGTTGAGAAAGCGCTTAAGGAAAATACTTTGTTGGGCGGCAGGTATTCGGCATTCGATAAAAAGATACAAAAGATTACAACGAAATCTTTTGTTCAAAGCCCGTTCATACAGAAGTTGTGCATGCAGATTGATAATCTGAAGGTGAGCTGTAATTTCAAATCATATTTCTTGGAGCCTATTTTATTTAAGACGGGCGAGTATAGCTCCGGAAAAACTATTCGCTCAGATGAAAATGCAAATATCGACTGGATTGGTTTAGCTTCATATGAACTATGGTTTGGTATTCCTATTAATCAGGGGGAACCGCAGTCGTAACCCGACGAAACCCCGAAATCCCAAACCAAGGTCGTCTGAAAAACATTATTTGGGAAAACCAAACCGTTTCGTTGGGTTACGGTGTTCCATCTAACCCAATCAGCCATTTTTTCAGACGACCTACCGTCCCCAAAACCATCCCCATCAACCAACACTCAAACCATGATTAAAACCGACAAAATCCGCAAACCGCAGCCTGCGGTGTTTTACATCATCGACTACCTTTGGAGCGGCTTTGCCGGTCTGGGCGTGGCGATGGTGGTGGTGGCGTTGTGGGCGTGGGGCAGTGCCGTGTTTGGTGAGTTTATGCTGCCCGCGCCGGTGGAGGTGTTTCAAAAGTCGTTTGATTTATTGAAACATTTTCAGGAAAACGAAATCGGGATTTCGCTGTGGCGGTCGGTGGTGGGCATTTCTGTTGCGCTGGCGGCGGGATTGGCGGCGGGGCTGGTGGCGGGCAGTTTTAAGACGGCGATGGCGTTGCTCAAGCCTGTGATTACGGTTTTGTTGGCGATGCCGCCGATTATTTGGGTGGTGATGGCGTTGTTTTGGTTCGGTTTCGGCAATCCGAGCGTGCTGTTTACCATCATTGTGTTGGTTGCGCCGCTGACGTTTGCGAGTGCGGCGGTCGGAATGGCGAGCGTGAACAAACAGCATGAGGAATTGTTTGATGCTTATAAATTAGGCCGTCTGAAAAAAATCCGTTATCTGTATATCCCGCATCTGACGGGCTATGTGATTTCCAGCATCGGCGTGGCGGTGGCGATGGGGGTGAAGGTGGTGATTATGGCGGAACTCTTGGGCGCGAGCGAAGGCGTGGGCGCGCGGATTGCGGACGCGAGGGCGATGTTGGAGACTTCGACGGTGATGGCTTATGTGGTGTTGGTTATCGTGTTTGTGTCGCTGTTTGAATACCTGATTACCAAGCCTTTGGAAATTTTGTTTATGCCGTGGAGAAGATGATGCTCTATCTTGAAAACGTGCGTTTTGAAATTCTCCGCGATCCCATTGTGCGCGATTTCAGTTTGAACCTGCAACACGGCGAAGTAAAAGCTTTGTTCGGGCCGAGCGGCTGCGGCAAGACGACGGTTTTGCGGCTGATTGCGGGTTTGGAAACGCCGAAATCGGGCACGATACGCAATACTTTCCGCAAAACGGGTTTTCTGTTTCAGGAAAACCGCCTGCCGGGAAACTTGACCGCGATGCAGAATATCGCTATTTTTATGGACAAACTTGATGAAGGCGAAATCATCGCGCTGGCGGCGAAAGTCGGGCTGACTGCGGGCGATTTGAACAAATATCCGACCGAATTGTCCGGCGGCATGGCGAAACGGGTAGCATTTTTGCGCCTGCTGCTGTGCGGCTGCGACCTTGCCTTGCTGGACGAGCCGTTCGTCGGTTTGGACCGCGATTTGCGCGATATTTTGGTCGCCATGCTGGTGGAAAAAATCGAGCGGCAGGGCATGGCGTGTATGCTGGTAACGCACGACCGCTTCGAAGCCGCACGCCTGAGCCATGAAATCATGCTGCTTTCCACTAAGGGCATGAACGTGCAAAACGTGATAACCCTGCCCACGCCGCTGTCCGAACGCGATTCGGCTTTTGAAGAAGCTGTTGTGGCGAGGGAGTTTCAGGGGATTCATTATTATGAGTGATGAGGGGATTTGAGTGTCTGACGAACCTTGCGGTTCGTTGCCCTCTCCTACGGGGAGAGGGAATCAGGTTGCTGAAAATTAGAGGGTGCAGGATTGGGAATCAGATGTCAGGTAAACCTGAAAATGTTCAGGCTCGACAGCCCAATTCCCTCTCCCCGTGGGAGATGGCTAGGGAGAGGGTAAGCAAGCCGCAGGCTTGCCTCTTTAGCGAAAGATACGAATCTGTTATCCGAACGCGATTCGGTTTTTGAAAAAGCCGTGGTGCCAAGGGGGCAGGGGATTCATTATGAGGTGCTTTATGTTTTCGACTGTGATTACTGCTGCTGTTTTATATATTGCTACAGCAGTAGATTTGTTGGTAATACTATTAATATTTTTTGCTAGAGCAAATACTAGAAAAGAATATCGAGATATTTATATCGGACAATATTTAGGTTCTGTAATTTTAATATTAGTTAGTTTATTTCTAGCTTTTGTTTTGCATTATGTTCCGGAAAAATGGGTGTTGGGTTTATTAGGTTTAATACCGATTTACTTAGGTATTAAAGTTGCTATTTACGACGATTGTGAGGGCGAAAAAAGAGCTAAAAAAGAATTGGATGAAAAAGGGTTGTCAAAATTAGTCGGTATTGTTGCTTTGGTTACAGTTGCTAGTTGTGGTGCAGATAATATTGGACTTTTTGTTCCTTACTTTGTGACTTTAGATCTTGTCGACTTATTAGTTACTCTTCTTGTATTTTTAATATTGATTTTTGTTTTAGTATATACAGCACAAAGATTGGCTAATATTTCAGGTATTGGTGAAATTGTAGAGAAGTTTAGTCGTTGGATAATGGCTGTTATTTATATTGGTTTAGGATTATTTATTATTATTGAAAATAATACAATTCAAACAATAATATCAATAATATGAATGATACGGGCATTTGAGTATCTGACAAACCTTGCGGTTCGTTACCCTCTCCCTAACCCTCTCCCACGGGGCGAGGGGAACAGGTTGCTGAAAATCAGAGAGCACAGGATTGAAAATCAGATGGCAGGTAAACCTGAAAATGCTCGGGCTCGACAGCCTAATCCCCTCTCCCCGTGGGAGAGGGCTAGGGAGAGGGTAAGCAAGCCGCAGGCTTGCCTCTTTGGCAAAAGATACGGCCCTGTCCGCCCAATAAATCCATATCCGAAAGCATCTTCATGCAGAATCAAGCCAAGTCATGAATAAATTTTTCACCCACCCCATGCGGCCGTTTTTTGTCGGCGCGGCGGTACTTGCCATACTCGGCGTGTTGGTGTTTCTCATCAGCCCCGGTGCCATCGTCTTGCACCGCCAAATCTTCTTAGAACTCATGCTGCCTGCGGCATACGGCGGTTTTCTGACTGCCGCCATGCTCGAATGGACGGGTTATAAAGGTCGTCTGAAACCTGTTGCTACTTTGATGGCGGCATTGTTGCTCGCCGCATCCGTCCTGTTGCCGTTTGCGACGCAAACCTCTTCGTTTTTCGTCGCCGCCTATTGGCTGGTGTTGCTGCTGTTCTGCGCCTGGCTGATTTGGCTCGACCGCAACACCGACAACTTTGCCCTGCTAATGTTACTTGCCGCGTTCACCGTTTTTCAGACGGCCTATGCCGTCAGCGGTGATTTGAACCTGTTGCGCGCGCAAGTGCATCTGAACATGGCGGCGGTCATGTTTGTATCCGTCCGCGTCAGCGTCCTTCTGGGCGCGGAAGCCCTTAAAGAATGTCGTCTGAAAGACCCCGTATTCATCCCCAACGTCGTCTATAAAAACATCGCCATCACCTTCCTGCTGCTGCACGCCGCCGCCGAGCTTTGGCTGCCCGCGCAAACCGCCGGTTTTACCGCGCTCGCCGTCGGCTTCATCCTGCTCGCCAAGCTGCGCGAACTGCACCATCACGAACTCCTGCGCAAACACTACGTCCGCACTTATTACCTGCTCCAGCTTTTTGCCGCCGCAGGCTATCTGTGGACAGGCGCGGCGAAACTGCAAAACCTGCCTACCTCCGCGCCCCTGCACCTGATTACCCTCGGCGGCATGATGGGCGGCGTGATGATGGTATGGCTGACTGCCGGACTGTGGCACAGCGGTTTTATCAAACTCGACTACCCCAAACTCTGCCGCATCGCCGTCCCCATCCTTTTCGCCGCCGCCGTCTCGCGCGCTGTTTTAATGAACGTGAACCCGATATTCTTCATCACCGTCCCCGCGATTCTGACCGCCGCCGTGTTCGTGCTTTATCTGTTGACGTTCGTACCAATCTTTCGGGCGAATGCGTTTACGGATGATCCGGAGTGAGTGTTTTCGTTTCATTCCCTATTCAATCGCAAGCCCTGTGTCGCCTTAAGTCAAAAGGTCGTCTGAAAACTAATTTCAGACAACCTTTTGTGTTGCTTAAGCGTTAACGCCCGTACATTTCCCACAAGCTTTCTTGCAGGCTGAAGGCGGGTTCGCCGTTTTCAGGTTGGGCGCGGAGGTAGCTGCCGTCGGGCTGCATCAGCCAGGCGCGGGTGTTGTCTTGCAGCGCCATTTCGATGCCTTCGTGGATGACGCGGGCTTTGAGTTCGGGTGTGAAAATCGGGGTGGCGACTTCGATGCGGCGGAAGAAGTTGCGCCCCATCCAGTCGGCGCTGGAGATGAAGGTGTCGTCCGCGCCGTTGTTGTGGAAGCAGTACACGCGCGAGTGTTCGAGCTGTCTGCCGATGATGGAGCGGACGCGGATGTTTTCAGACAGGCCTTTCACGCCGGGGCGCAGGGTACACATGCCGCGCACGATGAGGTCGATTTGCACGCCTGCGCTGCTGGCGCGGTAGAGGGCGTCGATGACGCCCGGCTCGATCAATGAATTCATTTTGGCTCGGATACGGGCGGGCTTGCCTGCTTTGGCGTGTTGGATTTCGCGCTCGATGCGGTCGATGACCATTTTGTGCAGGGTAAACGGGCTTTGGTAGAGCTTGTTCAGACGACCCGGTTTGCCCAAGCCTGTGATTTCCATAAAGAGGGTGTTCACGTCGGCGGTGATTTGGTCGTCGGCGGTGATGATGCCGAAGTCGGTGTAAATACGCGATGTGCCTTGATGGTAGTTGCCGGTACCGAGGTGGGCGTAGCGTTTGAGCGCACCGTTTTCGCGGCGGATGACGAGTGCCATTTTGGCGTGGATTTTGTAGCCGAATACGCCGTAAACGACGTGTGCGCCTGCGTTTTCAAGCTGTTGCGCCCAGTTGACGTTGTTGGCTTCGTCAAAACGCGCCATGAGTTCGACGACGACGGTTACTTGTTTGCCGGCAAGGGCGGCTTTCATCAGGGCGCGGACGAGTTCGGAATTGCTGCCGGTGCGGTAGATGGTCATTTTGACGGCGAGGACGGCGGGGTCGGCGGCGGCTTCGCGTATCATGTGGACGACGGGGTCGAAGGACTGATACGGATGATGCAGCAGGATGGGCGATTGTTTCGCCAGTTTGAAAATCGATCCGTTCTTGCGCAATGCTTTCAGACGACCTGCCCCGCGTGCGGGAAACTTGAGGTCGGGACGGTCAACCAAATCGGGTACGGCATTAAGGCGCACGAGGTTGACCGGGCCTTTGACTTGGTAAAGCTCGGCGGGGGTGAGTTTGAACTGGGCGAGCAGGAAGTCGTGGATGTGGGGCGGGCAGGTGTCGGCGACTTCGAGGCGCACGCCGTCGCCGTATTCACGGTCGTGCAATTCGTTTTGAATGGCGGCGCGCAGGTTTTTGAGGTCTTCTTCATCGACGGTCAGGTCGCTGTCGCGGGTGAGGCGGAACTGGTGGCAGCCTTTGACCGTCATGCCGGGGAAGAGTTTGCCGACGTGGGCGTGCAGGATGGAGGAAAGGAAGACGAAGCCGCTGCTGCCTTCGCACAATTCGGCAGGCAGGGGGACGACGCGCGGCAGGATGCGCGGGGCTTGCACAATCGCCATGCCGGAGGGGCGGCCGAATGCGTCCGTACCTTCCAATTCGACGGCGAAGTTGAGCGATTTGTTCAGCGGACGCGGGAAGGGGTGCGACGGGTCGAGTCCGATGGGGGTGAGTATGGGCAGCAGTTCGGCGTCGAAATACTGCTCGATCCATTTTTGCTGTCCTTGCGTCCAGTTGCGGCGGCGGTAGAAGTGGATGCCTTGTTTGCCCAGTTCGGGCTGCAAGACTTCGTTGAACAGGCGGTATTGCTCCTGTATCAGCGCGTGTGCTTCGGCGGCGACGGCAGCGATGGTTTCAGACGGCGTGGTGCCGTTGTCCAAACGCTCGTGCGGATTCATTTTTTGCGCACGTTTGAGCCATGCCATGCGTACCTCGAAAAATTCGTCGAGATTGGAAGAGACGATGCACAAAAACCGCAAACGTTCCAAAAGCGGCACGTTTTCATCCTGCGCCTGCGCCAAAACGCGGCGATTGAAAGCGAGCAGGCTTAGTTCGCGGCAGAGGATGCGGTTTTGTTCGGGCATGGTGTTCTCCTGAAGCGGGTTGGGCGGATAGTTAATTTGGGAGTATAGCGCGTTTCGGACGGGTGGGGCAGTAGTGCGGGATGGGCGGCTGGCTGATAGGGCGGGAGGTCGTCTGAAAAGGTAGATTCACTATAAAAGTAATCGCATTTACAAAAGCAGGATTAAGATGAAAACCATAAAAATAGTCGTCTGAAAATGAATGTGCGAGTTTGCTTTATTGTTTCAGACAACCTTTTCATCAGAGGAAGATTCGCGGGCGAAGCCCACGCTACGGGTTTGTTGCGGTTGGGTTTAAACCGCTTCAAAATAATATAAGGTCGTCTGAAAAGGCAGATAGGGCGTTTCTGTATGAAGCAGTCTTTTCAGACGAGGTGCATAATAATGGTTATTATTCGTATAAATATTGTTTATTTTTATGGTAAATGGTATCGTTAGCGCGGTTTTTAAAATCAAACCGGTTTGCGTTTGCCCAAGCCGATTACCTTCGTTTTCAGACGACCTTTTTATCGTCTTTATGGCGTTTGTTTTTCTATCTGAATTATTTTTTCCCTTATGTCCGTCAAACCTTTATCTTTAAATTTAATCAACTGCTTTGTGCTGGTGGTGCTGTTTGTCGTCAGCCTGTCGGTGGGCGTCGGCGATTTCCGCTGGGCGGATGTGTTTCGCTGGGCATTGTCTGACAGCACGGAACTGATGCTGGTCAGCCGCCTGCCGCGCACGTTTGCGATTGTGCTGACGGGGGCGTCGATGGCGGTGGCGGGGATGATTATGCAGATTTTGATGCGCAACCGTTTTGTCGAGCCGTCTATGGTGGGCGCAAGTCAGAGCGCGGCGTTGGGCGTGTTGGTTATGACGCTGGTGTTTCCCGCTGCCGGGCTGACAATGAAAATGTCGGTGGCGGCTGTGGCGGCGTTGGCGGGGATGCTGGTGTTTATGATGCTGATACGGCGTTTGCCGCCAACGGCGCAGTTGATGGTGCCGTTGGTGGGGATTATTTTCGGCGGCGTTATCGAGGCGGTGGCGACGTTTATCGCGTATGAGTTTGAGATGATGCAGATGTTGAGCGTGTGGCAGCAGGGCGATTTTTCGGGCGTGCTGTTGGGGCGTTACGAATTGCTGTGGCTGACGGGCGGCTTGGCGTTGGCGGCGTATTTGATTGCCGACCAGCTGACGATTTTGGGCTTGGGCGAGACGGTGAGCGTGAATCTGGGTCTGAACCGGACGGCGGTGTTGTGGGTAGGTTTGGTGATTGTCGCGCTGATTACGTCGCTGGTGTTGGTAACGGTCGGCAATATTCCGTTTATCGGGCTGGTCGTGCCGAACATCATCAGCCGCCTGATGGGCGACAAGCTGCGCCAAAGCCTGCCTGCGGTGGCTTTGCTCGGCGCGTCGCTGGTGCTTTTGTGCGATATTTTGGGGCGCGTGATTGTGTTCCCGTTTGAGATTCCGGTCTCAACCGTGTTCGGTGTGTTGGGTACGGTGTTGTTCTTGTGGATTTTGTTGAGGAAGCCTGCCCATGTCGTCTGAAAACAAGCGTAGTGCGCTTCGCTCAAACAAGGTTGCGTTTATGCAGGGTTCTTCCCGTCCGCTGTGGGCGGCGTTTATCTTGCTGTTGGCGTGTTGCACCTTGTTCCTGACTTTGAACATACAAGGCGATTGGGATTTTGTGTTGCAACTGCGGCTGACCAAACTGGCGGCTTTGCTGTTAGTGGCGTATGCGGTCGGGGTTTCGACCCAGCTTTTCCAAACGCTGACGAACAATCCGATTCTCACGCCTTCGATTTTGGGTTTTGATTCGCTGTATGTGTTTTTGCAAACACTTTTGCTGTTTGCCTTGGGCGGGGTGGGCTATACGTCGCTGCCGCTGACGGGCAAGTTCGGTTTTGAGCTGGTGATGATGATGGGCGGCTCGCTGCTTTTGTTTTACACACTCATCCGACAGGGCGGACGCGATTTGTCGCGCATGATTTTAATCGGCGTGATTTTCGGAATTTTGTTCCGCAGCCTCTCTTCGCTGCTGACGCGCATGATTGATCCGGAGGAATTTACGGCGGCGCAGGCGAATATGTTTGCGAACTTCAATACGGTCCACAGCGAACTTTTGGGCGTAGGCGCGCTGATTCTGCTGGCTAGCGTGGTGGCGGTTTGGCGCGAACGGCACCGTCTGGACGTTCATCTTTTGGGGCGCGACCAAACGATTAACTTGGGCATAAACTACACGCGCAATACCTTGTGGCTGCTGCTTTGGATTGCCGCACTGGTGGCGACGGCGACGGCGGTGGTCGGGCCGGTCAGTTTCTTCGGCCTGCTGGCTGCCGCGCTTGCCAACCATTTTGCCCCGAGCGTGCGCCATAGCGTGCGGCTGCCGATGACGGTGTGCGTTGGCGGTATTTTGTTGGTCGGCGGGCAAACCGTGTTCGAACACTTACTCGGCATGAAGGCGGTGTTGAGCGTGGTGGTTGAATTTGCCGGCGGGCTGGTGTTTTTGTATTTGGTGTTGAAACGCAAGCGCTAGGTCGTCTGAAAACTTTTCCAGCCTGAATTCGAATGGCGTAAACCACTATTTCCAAACGGTATATTTTGTTTTGCGTGCCCTTGGATTTGATGGCGTGAATGAAACTAAATATCGAGTTCTTACTCATAATAAGCATCACTATCAAGGTGCGTACTATGAGTAAAGTGTTGAAATACCGTCCTGATTTGGACGGGATACGGGCATTGGCCGTTTTATCCGTCATCGTATTTCATATCGATCCCCAATGGCTGCCGGGTGGTTTTTTGGGCGTGGATATGTTTTTCGTGTTGTCGGGCTATTTGATTACGACCATTATCAGCCGCGAGATTAGCGACGGCAGCTTTTCGTTTCTCGAGTTTTATAAACGACGCGCCAAACGCATCTTGCCGGTCTTCGCCTGCGTATTGCTTTGCACGACGGTCGTTGCCGCCGTATGCTTTTTATCTTTCGATTTGCGCCAATACGTCAAATCCGCCGTCTATGCCTTGCTGTTTGCCGCCAATCTGTTTTTTGCGCGCCGTGGCGGTTATTTTGATGCGGATGCGACGGAAAAGCCGTTGCAGCACATTTGGTCGCTGTCGTTGGAAGAACAGTTTTACTTTATCTTCCCCGCGTTGCTGATTTTGTTTTTCCGTATCAGCAAACGGCGCAATGTGCGGACGTTTATCCTTTTGCTGATAGTCATCAGCCTGTTTTCCGCGCTGTTGCCGACCTTGGGCATGGAAGCGTATTTCCTGCCGCACGTACGCGCTTATGAGCTGTTGGTCGGTTCGCTGTTTGCCTTTATTCCGTCCGCCGAACAAAACGACAAAGCCAGTACGCCGCTGTTCGGATGGCTGATGATGGCGGTCATCGCCGCCACGCTGGTGCTGCCTTACGGCGTCCTGCCCGGTGCGGGAAACATCGAACGGCTGCTTTGCTGTCTGGCGGTTGGCGGTTTGATTTACTCGGGCAAATCATTGCAGATGCAGGAAGGTTTCAATACGTCCAAATTGTTGAGCCTCAAGCCGGTGGTGTTTATCGGGTTGATTTCGTATTCGCTGTATTTGTGGCACTGGGTGGTGTTGGCGATGATGCGTTACATTTATATGGACGCGCAGCTTCCGCTCGCCGCATCGGCGCTGGCTGTCATCATCATGTTGCTGTTGTCGGTGTTGTCTTATTATTTTGTGGAAACACCGGCGCGGAAGGTAAAGAATTTTACGACGGCGAAATTCAAATGGAGCATGGCGGCTTATTTCGCGCTGCTGATTCCCGCGACAGCCTACCTGATGACCGCCAAACCCGCCGCGTTTGAAACCACTTTGTACAAGGCTGATGAAAGCAAAATCTGCGCGGACACGCTGACCAAAACCGACTGTGCCGTCGGTGCGGTCAACAAAAAGCCCGAAGTTTTGGTCATCGGCGACTCACATGCCGCCCATTTAAGCCCGTTTCTCGACATTGTCGGCAAAAAAGAAGGCTGGTCGGCAGACGTCATCACATCCAACAGCTGCGCCACCGCGTTCGGATTCGTCCTGCCCGACAGCGACCGACGCGCCGACCGCTGCAATCCGTATAACAGGTTTATCGAACAAAAAACCAAAGACTATCCTGTCATCATCATTTCGCAACGCTGGTTTCTCCATACCGCCAAACCGGAATTTTTAGAACGGTTCAACACAATGCTGGAGGATTTGGTGAAGGCGGGCAAGCAAGTGTACGTTTTGGCGGATACGCCTATGGACGGACAGCTGCCGTTGCGGCGTTATTACCTGAGACAAAATCTCGGTATCGACATTAATTATGTTTCAGAGGATAAAAAGGCAGAAATCCGCGATTCCGCCAAGTCGGAAGACGAAGTCGAAAAAATCGTGAAGCAGCACAGAAGCGTACAATGGGTGGACTTTATGCAGTACATCCCAGCGGACAAACTTATAGACGGGCTGCCGGTGTATTTCGATACCAACCACCTCAACCCGTTCGGTTCAAGTAAAATTGCCGAAATGTTTATCAACGATAAACGCACCCTGTTGAAATAAGCACAAAGGTCGTCTGAAAACAGATTCAGACGACCTCTTTAAAGTAAAAGGATACCGTATGACTCAAGAACACTTTCCCGAATTTTTCGAGCAAGCCCCGACGCTGATCGTCCAAGACGCGCTCGCCGAATTTCTCGGCGCGGCAGAGGAGGGCATCATGCAGTATCGCTACGCCGATGCCGTGCGTCTGTGCGGACATTCCTGTCCCACCGTCGCGGGCGCGTACCTCATGACGCTTAAAGGTCTGAAAGCACTTTACGGCAGCGACCTGCCGCAGCGTGGCGGAATTGAAGCCGCCATGCAGGGTGCGCGCGACGAAGGCACGGTCGGCGTTACCGCATCCGTCGTCCAACTCTTAACCGGCGCCGCTCCCGAAACCGGCTTCGGCGGCGTCGGCCCGCAAGGACGCTTCGCCCGCCGCAACCTGTTGAGTTTCGATGCCGATATCGAAGGCACGCTGACCCTGCGCCGCAAAGACAACGGCAAAACCGTCACCGTCAGCCTCAACGCCGCCATGCAGCCCTTTGCCCCCGAAATGCGCGACATCATGCCCAAAGCCGTCAGCGGCACCGCCACCGCAGAAGAACTCAAACGCTTCGGCGAACTCTGGCAGGCGCGTGTCAAAGCCTTCTTGATTGATTTGGCAGACAATCCCCAATTCGTCATCGTTCGCGAAATCTGAAGTCCATCCTTTTCAGACGACCTCTAGTGTTCTGAGGTCGTCTGAAAACAAATCCACACATCAAACCCATCATGATTACCATCCGCAACGTCAGCTTCCACATCGGCGGCAGCCCCATCCTCGACAATGTCAGCCTCGACATCCCCGAAGGCGGCATCACCGCGCTCATCGGCCCCAACGGCGCCGGCAAATCCACGCTCCTCTCTTTCATGGCGCGCCTCCGCCCGCTGGAGCAGGGCAGCATCAGCTACGCCGGCAAAGATGTTTCGACCACGCCTACCGCCGAGCTGGCAAAAACGCTCTCCATCCTGACCCAAGAAAACAGCGTCATGAGCCGAATCACAGTTCGCGACCTGCTCATGTTCGGGCGTTATCCCTACCACCAAGGCAGACCGACTCCCGAAGACCTCACCATCGTCGAAAACGCACTTTCCGAGTTCAAGCTGGACAGCTTCGCCAACCGCTACCTGACCGAACTCTCCGGCGGACAACGCCAACGCGCCATGATTGCCATGGTCTTCTGCCAAAGCACCGATTACGTCCTCTTGGACGAACCGCTCAACAACCTCGATATGTACCACGCCCGCGCCCTCATGCAGCTGCTCCAACGGCTGACCCGTGAACACAAGCGCACCACCGTCGTCGTCCTGCACGACATCAACCAAGCCGCCGCCTACGCAGACCACGTCATCGCCATGAAAAACGGACAAGTCGCCATGACCGGTACGCCGAACGACATTTTTACCGCTGAAAATATTAAAGATTTGTTTGATATGGATGTGGACGTGTTGGACTATCAGGGCAAGAAACTGGTTGTCCATCACGTTTGAGGTACGGATGCGAAAAGGTCGTCTGAAAAATTTCAGACGACCTTTTGTTGTATCCATCCTATTGGGGTTGCTATGGCAGATTGATAGCGAGCCAAACTTGAATAGGCGCGGCGTTGTTTCACCTCGGCTCGCACAGAACCGTTTTCTAAAGTGCCGAAGCAGCTTAGAAAATCGGTTTCGTACGATTTGCGCCGTCTGCGGTCTCGCCGCCTTGTTCTGATTGAAAGCAACCGACTCTGTCGCGACAATTCCGTTTTACAGGAACTTGGCGGCAAGGTATCCGGCAGCAACCAAGCCGAACATGGCAAGAATGCCCAATACGCTGATCAGGATGTAGGTATTCTTTTTAGATTGCAAGGCAGCCAATTGAGGGGCTTCGCCCAACTCGTGGCGAAGTTTGCTTTCCAGTTCAGAACGGATTTGTTTGCGCAGGAGTTTTTCTTCGCGCTCTTTTTCAATTTGCAGCTTATGGGCGATTTCAGCTTGTTTTTTATGCTCAAACGCCACCCGTTCCTGCCATTCGATGCGTTTGCGTTGAATGATTTGCTCAGTCGCGCTGGCAAGGTGGAAGTGGCAGACATGACATTCCGTCGCCTCGTGATCCTCAATTAGGGTCAAACATACGGGACATTGGCGGATTTCAGGAGCTGCTTCTTCCTGCTCTTCACCACTGAGATCCAGCTCCAATTCCATCGATTGGCGGACGATGACATCCAAACCTAAATAATTGAAATATTGTTGGGCGTTTTCACGTTCGTCTTGGGTACAGTTTTCAGCGATAATGGCTTGCGGACGTTCGGCAAGCGCTTGAACCAAATCTTCGGCTTCTTTTCCCGGCAGATTATCGTACAAACAGGCGTTGATTCGCTCGCGGTCGACATCGGGCGGATAAGAAACATAAACGTCGTAAAGTTTATCTTGTTTCTTCATTGTGATCCCATGAGATATAAAATCCTGCTTTGTCATCTGAAGGCAGGTATTTAGTGTCGGTTTTGTTATAAAGTATAGATTATTATTCGTCTATTTGTCTTAACCGAAGGATAAAGGGTATTTTATTCGGCTGAAATAGTATAAATGACCGATTTTGACCAATTATAGTATATTAATGAATATTACCAAAGGGAACTATGAATTATAAGATAGATGCTTTTGCTTTAAAAGTATCACAATCTAAAAGGCCGCCTGAATGAACAGACGGCCTTTTTTAGAAACATCGTATTATACGGAGAATGAAGAACCGCAACCGCAAGTAGTCTCCGCATTCGGATTGCGGATAACGAATTGAGAACCCTGCAGGCTTTCGGTGTAGTCAATTTCAGCACCGACCAAATATTGATAGCTCATCGGGTCGACCAAGAAGGTCAGCCCGTTTTTTTGGATTTCAAAATCGTCATCGTTTTTGATTTCGTCAAAAGTAAATCCGTATTGAAAACCTGAGCAGCCGCCACCGTTGACGAATACGCGCAGTTTTAAGTCGGGGTTGTTTTCTTCGGCAATTAAATCAGCTACTTTGGTGCAGCAGCTCTCTGTAAAAATGATAGGGCTTTCGTCTGACATGATGTGATTCCTTTTATATGAATATATTGCCAGTATTGTCGCGCAAACGGATTCTTGAAGCAAGAAGAGGGTGTTGCGGCTGGGCGGCAATATCTGTTGACCGCTTACATGGCTGCAATCTCGAAAAATTTCAATAGTCGGCAGGACGGTCTTTACACCGACTGCTCTACTAAGAAATAGGAAAACATGAATTCAGGTCGTCTGAACACAGTACCGATCAAATAATCCGTCCAAACCATTCTACGCGGCCGATGATAGCGACATCTTCGGTCATTTTATTTAGGTCGATTTCAAAAGCCGGATAGGCTTCGTTGGCAGAGATGACATTGACGATGCCGCCGGGTATGACTTGAAGCCGTTTCACCAAAAGATTTTCATTGATACGCAGAACATATAACCCATCGCGTGGGGTAGTCTCGCTGCGGTTGATCAGGATGGTGTCCCCGTCGTTTAAAACGCCTTCCATAGAATCGCCTTTGACGGAAATGACCGACAGGTTTTTGGTGTCGCGGGTAACGTAGTTTTCGATCCAGTAACGGCGGAATGCCATGGTAAACATGGGTTTTTCATCGCCGACAAGTTGTCCGTGTCCTGCGGCGGCATGGATGTCGTAGCGAGGCACGAAGATAAATTCGTCAATATCTACCGGATTGCCCAAAGTGTCGTAAGTGGTGGCTTTGGGCAGCTCGGCGTTGGAAAACGGCTCTCCTTCACCCGTCAGAAGCCAGTCTATGCTGCATCCTTTGAGTTGTTTAATTTTTTTCAGGGTTTCGGATTTGGGTAATCCGCCCTCGTTCCAGATACGGCTGAAGCCGGCAATAGTCATATCGATATCAGCCGCGATTTTGGCTTGTCGTGCTTCATCTTTCCATAGAAAAGCCAGTCTGTCTTTAAAGGTATCCATGTTGTTCCTTTGGTTTAGTGTGATTTTTAATACACTTTGAATGATTAATGTGTATTTTACCTTAGTTTTTATTAAATTGTAAGAAAAATATTAGTCAAGCTAAGAAAAAGTATTGCTGTTTTTGTTTTTTCTGAGTATTATGTGCTTATTGTTAGATTAATCGAATAATTTCGGTTTAGAAATACCTTTATTTTAACTTTGTGTCTTGGTTTTGATGCTTTGTTCTGATTAATCTGATTTTTTAGACTGAATTATGTTTTATTTGAGTGTGTTTTAGATTTTGTTGGAGGCTGTGAAAATGACTCGTTATCGTAAAAATGCTTGGTTGGTTCTGACTGCTTTTGTATTGGGTTTTTTGGCGTTTCCTTTCAGCTATTCGCAAGCGCATCAATCTGATATCAGTGTTTCGGCACAAGAGTGCGAACAGTTGAATAATTTGGTTTTGGAAAATATGAACGGGCAGCAGCAAGTATTTGCGCGCGAGTGTGATACGGTTGAGGCTTCGCATGATTGGGAGCAGCAGTACGGTAATTTGAATGAAGAAGAATTGGTTGCCGGCATTGTGTATGAGTAAGTGGCTGTGAGGTTGCTGTTATGAAGCTCTAAATCTGGAGGCGGGGAATTTTTGAGTTTGTATAGTGGCTTAACTTTAAACCGGTACGGCGTTGCCTCGCCTTAGCTCAAAGAGAACGATTCTCTAAGGTGCTGAAGCACCGAGTGAATCGGTTCCGTACTATCTGTACTGTCTGCGGCTTCGTCGCCTTGTCCTGATTTAAATTTAATCCACTATATAATGGACGGGCAGGGTAGGCATGCACCGTGTGGTTAAAGTTCACCGACTAGAAATTCTTTAGATTTGTGATTTGGATAGGCATTTGCTATTGCGGTTGTTGATGAGGGGTCGTCTGAAAACGGTGTGAGTGGTTTTCAGACGACCCCTTTAGATGGATGAAAATCCCTTTTGTTCGGAATGACCGTATACATCAGGGAAGTAGCGGGGCGTTTTGCAGACCGAGCTGTTCGTCAAAACCGAACATGATGTTCATGTTTTGAATGGCTTGTCCTGCTGCGCCTTTCACTAAATTATCGATGACGGACAAGGCAATCCAAAGATTCGATTGCGGCGCTTGCTGGATGCTGATGCGGCACAAATTGGCTCCGCGGACGCTGCGCGTTTCGGGTGTGGAACCGGCAGGAAGGATATCGACAAAGGGGCTGTCCCGATAGTATTCGCGAAGTATCTCTTCAGGATGGCAACCGTCCTCAAGATGCAGGTAAAGGGTTGCGTGCATACCGCGTATCATGGGCGTGAGATGCGGAGTGAAGACAAAACCATCGACGATGTCTGCCTGCAATGTTTGGATGGTTTGTTTGATTTCGGGAAGGTGGCGGTGTCCGCCGATACCGTATGCTTTGAAATTGTCGCCCGCTTCGCAGAAGAGTGAACCGATGTTGCCTTTGCGCCCTGCGCCGGAGACGCCGGATTTGCAGTCGGCAATCAATGGCATGTGTGCTTTCAGACGACCTTGTTGCAACAAAGGCAATAAGGGCAGTGAAACGCAGGTGGGATAGCAGCCGGGGTTGGCAACGATGCGTGCGTTGGCAATGGCGTCGCGGTTCATTTCGCTTAATCCGTATACGGCTTGCGGGATAATATCGGGACTGGCGTGGCGCATACCGTACCATTGTTCCCATGTCGGGATGTCTTGGATGCGGAAGTCGGCGGATAGATCGACGATACGGACGTTTTGGCTTAGAAGGGTGGGTGCTTCTTTCATGGCGACGCCGTTGGGCGTGGCAAAGAACACGACGTCACATTGCTCCAGTCGGGCTTGGTCCGGCGTTTGGAAAGTTAAGTCGTAAATGCCGCGCAAACTGGGAAAATAATCGGCAATGGCAATACCTGCTTCGCTTCTGCTGGTAATGGCGGTTACTTCTACATTAGGGTGTGTGCTGAGGAGGCGGAGCAATTCTACGCCGGTATAGCCTGTTGCGCCGACGATGCCAGCTTTGATATTTTTATTCATGATTTCTCCGTTGAGTGGGCTTTGAATATAGAGGTTTAGTTTAAGGGGATGAGGGTCGTCTGAAAAGGGGGAGAGTGTAATACAACATACTCTGGCGACTGGAAGAAAGTAGATAATTTACAATAGCAGTGTGTCGAACGGGGGCGTTTTGTCTGACAATGAAAAAGGTCGTCTGAAATTTGTCTGCTCCTTTATGGTTAAAGAGCAGGATTTCAGACGACCTTTTCATGTGGAAAGTCCCATTCTATTAGAACAGCACTCCTGTTGGTTCGCTGCCTTCAGGTATGTCATATTTTGGATAACTTGGCGTGCTGGCGGGGGCGTTGTACAGTTTTGCCGGATTTGCTTCAGGACGAACGCTTTGGTTTGGTGCGGAAGCGGGCGTATCGTCAGCTTCAACTTCGATTTCAGTACCTTTAGGCAGAACCAAATCTTTAACCGGAGCGGGTTTCGGTGCGATTTTGGGTTTGCTGAAAGCGCTGGAGCCGCTCATCCATGCGAGTGATTTCAATGGGGTTTTGAGTTTGACGCCTTTGGCGCAGGTCAGACAGTTGGCTGTGCCGGTACGGTTTTTTAAAATAGCGTCTACTTTGGCGGGATTAATGGTTTTGCCGTGTGCTTTTGCCCACGCGGTAATACTTTTTTTCAAGGCTGCCGTGTCCAGATTTTTTTTGTTGTATGGATCGCGGTGTACGGCAAGCCAAAGGTTTTGGTTGGCATCTTCGTTGAGGCTCGCCATTTGGTAGATGACAGAGGCGGGAACGCCTGTGGCAATCGTTTTGGCAAATTCCAGTGCATCCGGAGACTTCATGCGGACGCAGCCGTGACTGCGGACGCCCGGTACGCTGGCAGGAGCGTTAGTGCCGTGAATGCCTAACCCGAGTTTTGGGTCGCCGAGGCGGACGAAAACAGGACCGAGCGGATTGTTAGGACCGGCCGGTACGCTTTTGACGCCGTCGCCACGTTCTTTTTGGATGGATTTAGGGATGTGCCAAGTCGGATTGAAGGCTTTTGCGCCGATTTTGTGTTCGCCCAATGTGGTTTGGGTCATGGCTTTGCCAACGGCAACGGGATAGATTTTGGTCAGTTTGCCGTTTGTATATAAGAATAGGCGTTGTTGCGGAATGTTGATGAAGACGTGCTGACCTTCGGAAACGGGAGAGACGTCAGGGATGGGTGTGTTGGCTGAGGCGGCGGTAACAAAGAGGGCAGCGGTCAGTCCGAAAATGGTTTTTTTCATGTGTCGTAATACTTGTAATAAATGAAAAGAAGATTTTGAGGAATCATACCTGAATCTGTATTTTTTTGTGCGAGAATATGCCCTTTCGGTTGCCTATTGGGTTGAGTGGCAGGTATGGATTTGGGTCGTCTGAAAAGATAAACTGGGTGTTGAGTGAATAAGTGATGACTGATACGAAATTTTTTGACGGCGTGGCTGATGTTTTTTCTCTGGATTATGAGGGGCGCGGCGTTGCCAGAGTGAATGGCAAAACCGTCTTTATTAAAGGTGCGCTGCCTACTGAGAAGGTATCGTTTCGTGTGCTGAAGGAGAAGAAGCAGTTTAGCGAAGCAGAGACGGTGGAAGTGCTAAAAGAGTCAAATGAGCGAGTCCGTCCTGTGTGTGGTTATTATGAGACATGCGGCGGCTGCTCGTTGCAACATGCGTCTTTGGCAGCACAAGTTGCATTGAAGCAACGTATTTTGGAGGAGCAGCTTGAGCGTATCGGCAGAGTCATGCCTGAGCAGATTTTGCCGCCCATTTATGGTTCGGCCTGGCATTATCGGGATAGGGCGCGGTTGAGCGTCTCAGTCGATAAGAAAGGTCGTTTGAAAATGGGTTTTCAGGCGAAAAAAACCAATGAAGTAGTCGATATTGAGGTATGTCATGTGTTGCCGCAGCATATTTCAGATGTCCTGCCTGTGGTGAAATTATTGTTGCAAACGCTGTCTGATGGCGGGGCGGCAGTCCGATTTGTAGAATTTTTTAATAGCCGTGAATTGGTTGTTTTGAACATTTGTTTCATAAAAAAACCGTCTAGCCACTCTTTGAAGCAAATTGAGGAATGGTTTGATAGGATATTGGGTGGGGCAAAACGGGCTTGGCAGATTTGGGTTCAATATGGGCGTGAGCCATCATCTGCGCTATATCCTAAAGATTTGCCTGAATTGAAGTACAGTTTGCCTGAATTTTCTGTGGAAATGCCTTATCAGCCGGGTGATTTTACGCAGATTAATGCGGAATTGAATGCTGTAATGATCAGTAGAGCTTTGCGCCTGTTGGATATACAGCCCAATGACAGGGTGGCGGATTTGTTTTGTGGTCTCGGCAATTTCAGCCTGCCTATGGCAAAGAGTGGTGCATCAGTAATAGGTATTGAAGGTCTGGATTCGCTTGTTTTACGTGCAAAACAAAACGCTCTTCGAAACAGTTGTGTAAAATATGTGTCGTTTAAGACGGCAGACTTGTTCGATACAGATGAAAAAACAGTAGCCTCATGGGGTGTGTTCGACAAAATATTACTCGATCCGCCAAGGAGTGGGGCTTATGCTGTTGTCAAATCGCTACACGCTCCATATCTGCCGAAAAGAATCGTATATGTTTCATGTAACCCTTCAACTTTTGCGCGCGACGCGGAAGTCTTGGTAAATAAGGGATACAACTTCAAATCCGCAGGCGTAATGAATATGTTTGCACAGACTTCACACGTCGAATCCATCGGCGTGTTTGAGTTGTAAATCCGATAGTGGGAGTGTCTGACAAATGGTTTTTAATGTAATTATTGGTTGAATCATGTTATCATAATTCAATTGGGGAATAGATGATTCGGCTGTTTCCATAAATGCCGAACATCGAATATATGTAGTTTTATTTGCTGCACCACAGTATCGGGAGGTGTTCTTGAATTATCTTTTAATCATATTGCTAGTGCTTTTGTTTATGGTGCTACTGTTTATTTTTTATAAACAGAACGGCACAGCTAAAACTAAAAAGACGACAAAAGCAGCTAAAGCATCATCCAAAAAAAACCATCACCCAAATCAAGAAAGTATTGAAGGGGGAAGTCCGGATTGGGTTGATCAAATCAATCAATCCGTTTCCGATCCGGATCAACAAGATTGGGAATGGGGAGGCAGTAGTTCTGCCGGTTCAACTACGTCGGTATCTGCGCAAGAAGTCGATCCGCTGACGGAATATCAAGTATATAAGCAATTCGGTTATGAGAGTAAAGCTGCCGAATCCTTGGCAGGTTATTTGAATGGCCTGAGCGACGGTGCGCCTGAAAAATTAGTGCATGAGCTTGTCGGGCTGAGTCTGCGGGTTGGCAATATCGATATGTTGACAGATGCCTTGGAGCGTCATGGCTCTGTCTTGTCTGAAGAAAGTTTGGCTGAGTACGTTAAAGCAGGCTTGATGTCCGATCAAACACATTTGCCATTACGTGTATTGGCAGAAGGACGTTTGGGCTGGAGTATGCAGGAGATCGAGCGTCAAATCGGAGAACAACCTGATTTGGAAGAGACATCCGCATCCGCGCCTGCTACAGCTAATGATAATACAGGTGTCCATCATGCTCCTGGCGTTTCTAAACGTTCTTCTATCGTATTAGGCAAGAAAGAGTTTACGGATATTACGCCAGAAGAGATGGGTGCTGTTATCGGGTTCGTTAAACCTGAGCAAAGCGCCAAAATCTTGAAAGATAAAGTAGGTTATGAAACTGCTGTTCAACAATATAACCGTGCCATTCAAAGTTCTTCCAAGCCTGCAAGCCTTATCATTGATGCATTAAAACTTGACTATCAACATGAAGAAATTAGTCAGTTTGCTAAACACTTGTGGAAGCTGTACCACTCATTGGGTCAGTATGGCCGCCAAGTGAAAGAACGCATGCTAGGTTGGGGGTATAGCCTTGGTTATCATGAAGTATTTGATGATTTGGAGAAAGGACCTAACGAAAATAAAATCAGAGAAATTGGTTTGGAAAGGGGTTATATCCGACCTACTTCTCTACAAATGAAAGCTAAATATCGCGAACTGGTACAAAAGGATTCTTCTATTATTAGCGTCAATGCCTCTCCTGCGGATGAAGCATTGAAAGAAGTGGAATCTTTGCTGATGTACGGTCAGTTGGATTTGGCCATAGGTACTTTGGAACAAGCTGTTTTACAGTACCCGCAAGAGTCTCAATTGTATGTGATGTTGTTTGATCTTTACGAAAGAGTAGAAGATTGGGCACGTTTGGAACAATTCTTGCGCTTATTGCGTGAACGCGTTGTCAGTCTTCCTGAAGAAGTGGTATTGGCAATGAGCCGTTTGCTGCAACATGTAAATCAACATTCAAAAAAATAAAATAATTAGAGAGTACCATGATGGATAATCTGTTACCTAAAATCAAAACCATACGGATTATGCTGCGCGATATGAGCGAGCAGCAAGAAGCCGTTTTCCGTATGGCCTTTAAAATGCACAATACGACGAACTATCAGATTCTTGACTCAGATTCAGATGAAACACCAGATTTAGTGTTGGTAGATACTGATACTGTTGAGGGTATTGAAACTTGGAAAACGCTTAAAATCAAATACCCTGATACGCCGGTTGCGATGTTTTGCTCGCAAGAGCCGTCTGTTACAACACCGTATTTGGCTAAGCCGGTTAAATTCGATACCTTATTCCCAATTTTGAGAAGTTTGGCACAGGGTGGGAATGTTTTTGATGCGTCAGTTCAAAAAGCGGAAGTACAAGACGGAACGCAAAACAGTAGCGAAGGTAGAAAGGCTACTATTCGCCGTTTTAATCCGAATAAAGGATTGCTTGGTGCTTTGAAGTTCGCCAGCCAAGGTCATCAGGATATTGCGGTTTTACATGAGGGTAAGCCGGTATTAATTGTTTTCCCGAGTATTCAAAGGGTGTTGTTGACAGTTAATGCCCATGAGTTAGAGGGTCTTTGTAAAAACGACAATTTATCTGTTGTATGCAAAGTTGTGCCGGATAACCCTCAGTGGAAAGAAAAAGCCAAAGTAACGATTATGTCTTGTTTGTGGCAGATGGCAATTTGGACTGCTCAGGGAAGATTGATTTATCCGATGACTCCCCAAACGATCTTTACTTTAAAGCGTTGGCCTAATTTGACTAGACTGGCTCCTGTTCCTGAGTCTATGAGGTTATCTGCGTTTTTAACTAAGACATCAGTCAACTTGAATATTCTCTATAAAGTTATGCCTTTGGAAATGCCGGATATCTTGAATTATTTGGCGGCAACTTCTGTAACAGGCTTTTTGGCAACAGATAGCGAATATGCTCCAAATCAGGCTAATCAGCATGCCAATATGTCTGAACATGTTAGTGTTAATAGTGATGTGCCTGACAGCCAGATGGTTAAAGATGCAGAAAAAGTGGCAGGTCCTTCGCAAGAACAGCCACGCGGTTTGTTGCAGCGCTTAATGCGTAAATTATTGGGAAAACGCTAAAAAGGACATGTAATGAAAGAAAATAAAATTATCTTTACCGGTCCGGTTGGAGTAGGTAAAACAACAGCAATTTCTGCGTTATCGGACGAACCGCCTGTACAGACAGATGCATCTGCATCGGATATGACGCTGGTTCGTAAGGGGTACACCACCGTAGCAATGGATTATGGCGTGATTCATTTGGATGAAGAAGTCAAAGTTCATTTATATGGTACACCAGGGCAAGAACGTTTTAACTTTATGTGGGAAATTCTAAGCCAGGGTAGTATGGGATTAGTATTGCTTTTGGATAATACACGAACAAACCCATTGAAGGATTTGCAATTCTTCTTAGAAGCATTCCGAGAATTGTTGAAAACTGCGCCATTAGTAGTCGGCGTTACTAAAATGGATATTCGTTCATTGCCAAGCGTTGATGTATATCAGAAATATTTAGCACAAAATAATTTTAATGTACCGGTTTTTGAGATTGATGCTCGTAGAGAAGATGATGTCAAACAATTGGTTAGCGCAATGTTGTTCTCAATTGATCCGGGTTTAGAGGTATAAAATGGAATCAACACTTTCTTTGCAATCAAATTTATATCCCAGAATTACACCTGCTGGTGCTTATTATGCAGTAACCAGCGATACGCCAAGCGCAAGTAGAACATTGCTATACAGTTTATTGCGTGCCAATCCGTCAGAGGTCATTAGTAGCGAAAAAATTCTAGCTTGGGCTGATACCAGTGATATCAATACAGCTTTGAACTTATTGTATCGTTTACAGCGCTTAGAGTTTTTATATGGTGATGAAAATATTAGTAACGAAGATATCCATTTGACAGACGAGCAATTGCCGGAATTGTTAGAGCAGTTGTCTAATTCAGGTAAGGCTTTGTTGGCTGATGAAAATGGTCTGTATTTTGCCAATGCTAATTTCCATCATGAGGCTGCTGAAGAGCTGGGTTTGCTGGCAAGTGAGGTAGCTAAGATGGAAGATGGTCATCGTCTACTAATCCGCAACAATTTGCATATCAATAATAGTGCATGGGGTATTTGTGATCCTTCAGGTCAGAGTGAGTTAACATTTTTCCCATTGTATATTGGTGAAACTAAGTTGATTCTAGTTATAGGTGGCATGCCTGACTTAAATAAAGAGGCATTTGTGACACTGGTTAAAGTGTTGTACCACAGATATGGTAGCCGCCAGCAAGTGATATAACTAAAGTTATAATTTTAGAATGGAATAAATATGCAACAATTATTAATCTCCGTGTTAAGTGATTTAAATAATACTTCTCCTGATATTACAGCGTCAGCTGTAATATCAACTGATGGTTTGCCGATTGCTACGATGCTGCCATCACATTTGAATGCGGACAGAGTTGGTGCCATGTCTGCGACATTGTTGGCATTAGGCAACCGATCAGTGCATGAATTGGCTTGTGGTGAGTTGGACCAAGTGATGGTTAAAGGCAAAACAGGTTATATTCTGTTGAGTCAAGCGGGTGATAATGCAGTATTGGCATTGATGGCAAAGGAAAGTGGTAAACTGGGCTTGATTTTGTTGGATGCAAAACGTGCTGCCAAGCACATTGCAGAAATTCTATAAAACTGTATAGAAATCATAGTTGTAAAAATCATAAGGAAATAGTTCTTGACTTATTTTAAATTTAAGGATAGAATTATCTTCTTAATTCCCCGATAGCTCAGTCGGTAGAGCGACGGACTGTTAATCCGCAGGTCCCTGGTTCGAGCCCAGGTCGGGGAGCCAAATATAAAAAGCCTGAACATATTTACTATGTTCAGGCTTTTCTCTATAGTAGGCTTGTTTGATATTTTCTAAGTTTCGCCACTTTCTAATTTTGGGTCCGTATTAGGCAACAAATCAACCAATAAATTAGAAAAAAGCTAAAGACAGTGTGGATAATGCAGACTAATTGATTTGGAATTTTTGATCTTTGCATCAATTTCTATTCATGGAAAGAGTAGGGGGCTACCTTATTGGTTTTGAAGGGTATCTACTTTGAGCTGGTTATTGACATAATTGTCATAAAAGCGAGTTTGTTGGTATCTTAAAAATCGTAAAACGCATGGATAAATTTTCAGACGACCTTTTTTGAACTGTTTACGGTTTATTTAGACTTTTTTGATTGATATTTCGGTTTGAAAAAATCGTTAGAATCAACATCACTATTCTGACTATACCGAAAATTTGTACTCAATCCCTACCTCTTTCACGTCGTCTGAAACCATTCTTTTCTTATATGAAATCGTTTTTTTCACATCAAGCATATATCAAACTGTCAAAATGCAATAGAATTCTATGTTTGACCAAATCATCACGGAGTTGATCATGAAACTGAAAACCCTCGCCCTTGCTGCAGCCCTGTTCGCCCTCGCTGCCTGTGATAACAAAGCCCAAACCAGCGTTCCTGCCAGCAACGTACCTGCTGCTTCAGCAGCCTCTGAAGCGCCTGTTGCTTTGGTTGAAGGACTTAACTATACCACCCTCAGTACACCCATTCCACAGCAGCAAGCAGGCAAAGTCGAAGTGCTCGAATTTTTCGGATACTTCTGCCCGCACTGTGCCCACCTCGAACCCGTCTTGAGCAAACATGCCAAAACCTTTAAAGACGACACTTACCTGCGCACAGAACACGTTGTCTGGGGTGATGAGATGAAACCATTGGCGCGCCTTGCAGCTTCCGTTGATATGGCAGTCGCAGAAAGTAAAGATGCAGCAAACAGCAGTATCTTTGATGCTATGGTTAATCAGAAGGTTAAACTGCAAGACCCTGAGACGCTCAAAAAATGGCTGAGCGAGCAAACTGCCTTTGACGGCAAAAAAGTTCTCGCTGCCTATGAATCTCCCGAGAGTCAGACGCGTGCCGATAAAATGGCAGAACTGACCAATACGTACAAAATCGACGGCACACCCACTGTTATCGTCGGTGGTAAATACAAAGTTGAATTTGCAGACTGGGAAACAGGTATGAAAACCATAGACCTGCTTGCAGACAAAGTGCGCGAAGAACAAAAAACTGCTAAATAATCCCCAAAAAGCAGACAGCCGTCCGAAACCACGATTTCAGGACGGCTGTTTTCACAAAAAATCAGGCAAAAAATCAAGTCGGACAGAGAAACGGGCGCACATGCCCTATATCCCTTATAATATTCCCCATTCCCATTTTTCAGACGACCTCCGACACAAAAGGTCGTCTGAAACTCAAAATACAAGAGAACACCATGAAATTCATCGACGAAGCAAAAATCGAAGTTGCCGCAGGCAAAGGCGGTAATGGCGCAACCAGTTTCCGCCGCGAAAAATTTGTACCGCGCGGCGGCCCCGACGGCGGCGACGGCGGCAAAGGCGGCAGCGTCTGGGCAGAAGCCGACGAAAACACCAACACCCTCGTCGAATACCGCTTCGTCAAACGCTACCAAGCCAAAAACGGCGAAAAAGGCCACGGCTCCGACCGCTACGGCGCAGGGGCGGACGACATCGTCCTCAAAATGCCCGTCGGCACCCTCATACGCGACCTCGATACCGACGAAATCGTCGCCGACCTCACCCACCACGGCCAGCGCGTCTGCCTCGCCAAAGGCGGCAAAGGCGGCTTGGGTAACATCCACTTCAAATCGTCCATCAACCGCGCACCCAAACAATCCACGCCCGGCGAAGAAGGCGAAACCCGTTCTCTGCAACTCGAACTCAAAGTCCTCGCAGATGTCGGCTTATTAGGCATGCCCAACGCCGGTAAATCCACCCTGATTACCGCCGTATCTGCCGCACGTCCCAAAATCGCCAACTACCCCTTCACCACACTACACCCGAATTTAGGCGTCGTGCGCATCGACGAAAACCACAGCTTCGTCATGGCCGACATCCCCGGCCTAATTGAAGGCGCGGCAGAAGGCGCAGGTCTCGGCCATCGTTTCCTCAAACACTTATCGCGCACCGGCCTGCTGCTGCACGTCGTCGATTTGGCGCCCTTCGACGAAACCGTCAATCCCGCCGAAGAAGCCCTCGCCATCATCAACGAATTGCGCAAATACGATGAAGAACTCTACGGCAAACCGCGCTGGCTGGTGCTGAATAAACTCGACATGCTTGACAAAGAAGAAGCCCAAACGCGCACCGCCGCCTTCCTCGAAGCCATCGGCTGGGACTATCCCAAACCTGACGACCGTTTCCAATTTGACATGGAAACCCCGCGCCTCTTCCAAATCAGCGCACTGACACACCAAGGCACACAGGAATTGGTACACCAAATCAACCAATACCTGACTGAAAAAAAACGCATCGAAGCCGAGAAAACAGAAGTGGAGCAGGCAGCAGCAAATACCGAGATTGCCGAGCAACAGCCTAAAACCGATACAGGCGTGTTTAAGCCGGAATAAAAAATTTCAGACGACCTTTATTTATTAAAGAGGTCGTCTGAAAAATATGAAACAGAACAAACACAGTAATGGCTTCCCACCATAATCTTGGTAGACAGTAATCATCGTTTTTTAATCATTATTAGAACTAAAAGTTACTGAATATCCACAAACTTGTTTTAGAATCTAAATAAACTTGATTCCATTGGTAGACGTCGTCTAAGTGGTTTTCAGACGACCTCATATACTAACGCCCCTCTTAGTGAATGCCTATGACCACCATCTACAACACCCTTACCCGTCAAAAAGAACCCTTCGCTCCCATCGATCCGAAAAACGTGCGTATGTACGTGTGCGGTATGACCGTTTACGACTATTGCCACTTAGGCCATGCCCGAGTGATGGTTGTGTTCGACATGATTTCCCGTTGGTTGCGCGAGTGCGGCTATCCGCTCACTTATGTGCGCAACATCACTGACATCGACGACAAAATCATTGCCCGCGCGGCTGAAAACGGCGAGACCATCGGCAAACTGACTGCGCGTTTCATCCAAGCCATGCACGAAGATGCCGATGCTTTGGGCGTTTTACGTCCCGACATCGAGCCGAAGGCGACCGAAAACATCCCGCAAATGATTGCCATGATCGAAACCTTGATTCAAAACGGCAAAGCCTATCCTGCCGCAAACGGCGACGTTTACTACGCCGTGCGCGAGTTTGCCGCTTACGGACAATTATCGGGTAAATCGCTGGACGATCTGCGCGCGGGCGAGCGTGTGGAAGTGGATGGTTTCAAACGCGACCCGCTTGATTTTGTGTTGTGGAAAGCGGCGAAAGCAGGCGAGCCGGCATGGGAAAGCCCGTGGGGCAATGGCCGTCCGGGTTGGCACATTGAATGCTCTGCCATGAGTGAAAACCTGTTCGGCGATACTTTCGACATTCACGGTGGCGGCGCGGATTTGCAGTTCCCGCACCACGAAAACGAAATCGCCCAAAGCGTCGGTGCCAGCGGTCATACCTGCGGCCACGACCACGCGCAAACCCACCACGGGCAAAGTATCGCCAGCCACGTCAAATACTGGCTGCACAACGGCTTTATCCGTGTGGACGGCGAAAAAATGTCCAAATCGCTGGGCAACTTCTTCACCATCCGCGAAGTGTTGAAACAATACGACCCTGAAGTTGTGCGCTTCTTCATCCTGCGCGCCCACTACCGCAGCCCGCTGAATTACTCCGACGCGCATCTGGACGACGCAAAAGGCGCACTGACACGCCTGTACACCACCTTGAAAAACACCCCTGCTGCCGCGTTCGAATTGTCCGAAAACGCCAACGACTACACCCGCCGCTTCTACGCCGCCATGAACGACGATTTCGGTACGGTTGAAGCCGTTGCCGTGTTGTTCGAACTGGCAGGCGAAGTGAACAAAACCAATGACGCACACCTCGCCGGCTGCCTGAAAGCCTTGGGCGGCATCATCGGCCTGCTGCAACGCGACCCGACCGAGTTCCTGCAAGGCGGTGCAGTTTCAGACGGCCTCTCCAACGAAGAAATCGAAGACTTAATCGCACGGCGCAAACAAGCGCGCTCGGATAAAAACTGGGCAGAGTCCGACCGCATCCGCGACCTTCTGAATGAACACAAAATCATTCTGGAAGACAACGCCGGCGGCACGACTTGGCGGCGTGGTTAATTTGCTTTGATATAAAAAGGTCGTCTGAAAACATTTTCAGACGACCTTTTTTCGTATCTGGTTGAAAGTTGAAAACCGTGATGTGTGTACTCAATCTTCCAATAGGTTCTTCTTAATGACTGCCGGGTTCCCAGCTGCGACGCAATACGGCGGCACATCTTTGGTTACCACAGCTCCAGCGCCGATGACCGCTCCTTTGCCTACCCGTACCCCGCCCATAATAATCGCGCGCCGTCCGATCCAAACATCATCCTCAATCACAATCGGATTGACCCCCGTGTAGCCCTCATACTTCAAAGTCTCGCGATTAAACTTATGATTATTAGAATAAAACAAACATTCCGGCCCCATCATGACATTATTGCCTATCGTCAAGCCGTAGCAAATTTCGCAATGAACGCCGATGCCCGAGTTATCGCCGATCACCGTATCCGGCATGACGTACGCGCCTTTGTCAATATTGACGTTTCTGCCGATATGCGAAGAAATTCCCGATGCAAGGAAAGCTCTGATTTTTTTAGAAGGCGGTCCTATAACCCTCATATAAGACTGGGGCAACATTCCGCCCAGTCCGCGTAGCAGCCAAGAACAGGTTTTTGTTTTAATACTCATCATCCAACTTTCCATTTTAAGGGCAGGTTTGCATGAGACCCGACCTGCAAGATGAAGTTTATGAAAAATAGTAAATTTCGGTATGTTTATAATCTAAACAACAATAATAAAAAGTATAATGTCATTTGTAAATTATTCGCTAGAATGGTAGAAGCTTGGGCGAGTACAAGGTCACTGCTTTAAGACAATCCACCATCTTAATCTGCAGCTTAATAGTTGGGAGCGTTAAAAGAAACCTTATTTACAACAAATATTGCTCAGGCGGATACCTGCTGACCATAACGTTTTCTCAGTAAATTCGCGTATCGTGCCGATAAATAACGATTTTCTCAGGACCTTATCCGGCGTAAAGGCAATATCTTCTTGACAAACAAACAAAAATTATCAATAATCGCCAGCTTGTTTGAAGCATAGGTACATCCCCTATGCCCGCTTAATCGAAAGGAAACAACATGAAACAAGATATCCATCCTAATTACCACGAAATCAATGTTACCTGCTCTTGCGGTAACAAATTCGTAACCAAATCCGCTCTGGAAAAAGAAAGCTTCAACATCGAGGTTTGCTCTTTGTGCCATCCGTTCTACACCGGTACTCAAAAAATCGTCGATACTACCGGTCGCGTGGATAAATTCAACAACAAATTCGGCAACCTGTTCAAACGCTAATCGCCGATTTATGGCAAAAAAGACTGCTTTATGCAGTCTTTTTTATTTTGATGATCTAAAAATCAGTCGATTGAAAACTCAATTGCAAAATGCTTAGTGGAGCATAAAGGCTTATATGTCGGCATGCCGCATTACCAAGAACGATTAAAGTTATTTATCATGAATTTGTTTAGTGCTCCTTGTTCTTTATGCGGATGATGTATATATACAACATATTTTCATGATATTTGAAAAATCTATGCAGAATACTTGCATTTAAATTTCATTTTTTTACAATTACAGGTGCAACTTTCTTCAAGTGACTATCACCGTTAAGACCATGCGGTGTCCCTTTTTCAGTTTACGGGGAAAAGAGAAGCTTGAATAACGTCCTTACACCCACCACAAAAAGGTAAAAAACATGAAAAAATTCAACGTAAAAGCATTGAGTCTGGCTGTTGCGGCAGCCGTAGTGAGCAGCGCTGCGGGCGCGGTTGAAAGAGATTTGGGTTCAATTCCCGAAAAAGCACAAAATGCTATGGCATTTCAGACCGTTTTTGGTGAAAACACCAAATTCGATGAAGATACTGGGAAATTCACTTTTGACAAGGATAGCTCAGCCCTGTTGTTGAAAACTATGGAGCTGGAGCAGGCAGTTAATGGCTTTGCTGCCGGTAGCAACTTCGTTGCTACTAATGAAGATGGCAGCAAAACCGTCCGTGAAGCCACTAATGCAGATCTCGAAGCCGACAGCATGAAAGGTGTGGGTTTGGCAGGTGGTATTACTGCTGTCAACACACGAGTGGATAATTTAGCTAAAGACATAGATGAAGCTTTGGATGAGCAGGACCAAACTGTAGAGCAACTGAAAGCCGCTATTACCAGCAATAATGAGCAGATTGCCAAAGTCTCTGAAGATATGGCAGAAATGGGCAAAGAAATTTCCACCAAGTTTGACGAAGTGGACAGTGAAATCTCCAAAGCCTCAGACGAGCTTTCTGGAGCCATTGAAAAAGTAGGCGAAGATGTAACCGCAGTAAATAAACGTGTGGATACTTTGGAGCAAGACACAGCTGCTGCTAAAGCCTCCGCCAAAGCCGCCGAAGACAAAGTAACCGAACTTTCTGCCAACGTTGACAGCAAAGTAAAAGAAGCCAAAGATGCCGCCGATAAAGCAGTGGATGCTGCTTCTAAAATTGACGCAGTCGCCGATAAAGCCGACAAGGCAAGCAAAGGCGTAGCAGGTCTGACTGAAGCTATTGATGCCAATAAAAAATACATCGGTGATCTCGCATTAGCCGGTAAAGCAGCAGCTGACGCTTTAGAAGCTAACCGTCAAGACATCGACGCCAATAAAGCAGCAATCGCTGAAAATACTGCCAAACTTGAAGAGCAAAAAGAAGCTAACGAAGGCTTCAACAATGCGATCGCCAGCTTGGATAAAGACATCGGTGATCTCGCATTAGCCGGTAAAGCAGCAGCTGACGCTTTAGAAGCTAACCGTCAAGACATCGACGCCAATAAAGCAGCAATCGCTGAAAATACTGCCAAACTTGAAGAGCAAAAAGAAGCTAACGAAGGCTTCAACAATGCGATCGCCAGCTTGGATAAAGACATCGGTGATCTCGCATTAGCCGGTAAAGCAGCAGCTGACGCTTTAGAAGCTAACCGTCAAGACATCGACGCCAATAAAGCAGCAATCGCTGAAAATACTGCCAAACTTGAAGAGCAAAAAGAAGCTAACGAAGGCTTCAACAATGCGATCGCCAGCTTGGATAAAGACATCGGTGATCTCGCATTAGCCGGTAAAGCAGCAGCTGACGCTTTAGAAGCTAACCGTCAAGACATCGACGCCAATAAAGCAGCAATCGCTGAAAATACTGCCAAACTTGAAGAGCAAAAAGAAGCTAACGAAGGCTTCAACAATGCGATCGCCAGCTTGGATAAAGACATCATTACTTTGAAAAAAGCAGATTTGGCTGCAGCTGATGCTTTGAAGGCTCACCGCACAGATATCGATGCCAACAAAGCAGCAATTGAGACCAAAGCTGATAAGACTGCTGTAGAAAGCGTAAGAACAATAGCTGTTGAAGCTCAAAAATCAGCTCAAGAGGCAAAAGGTGCTGTTGAAGTTGCCCAAAAATCTGCCGAAAATGCCGACAGCCATGCCAAAGCTGCACAAACCGCTGCTGCCAAAGCTCAAGAAAGTGCCGATACCAATGCGGTACAAATTGCAGCCAATACTAAGCAAATCGATATTAACAAAACCGATATTGCTGCATTGCAAACTGCAAATGGTCAACACGCTACAGGTATTGCTAAAAACTCAGCACGCATCGATAGCCTGGATAAAAACGTAGCGAACCTGCGTAAAGAGACCCGTCAAGGTCTGGCTGCACAAGCAGCCCTCAGTGGCCTGTTTCAACCTTACAGCGTCGGTAAATTCAATGTTACTGCTGCTTTGGGTGGTTTCAAATCTGATACCGCAGTTGCTGTGGGTGCAGGTTATCGCTTCAATGAAAACTTTGCAGCTAAAGCCGGTCTTGCAGTGGGTACCTCTTCAGGCGGCTCTGCATCTTACAACGTAGGTGTGAACTACGAATGGTAATACCGGTTTAGTGTTAAATAGGTATCAAACCCGCAGCTATGCTGCGGGTTTTTTGTTTTGTCAGGCGGGTTTGCTCAACTGGACATGAATTTCGAATAAAAGACTTAATTCCCGATGTCTATATAGTGGATTAACTTTAAATCAGGACAAGGCGACGAAGCCGCAGGCAGTACAGATAGTACGGCAAGGCGAGGCAACGCCGTACTGGTTTAAAGTTAATCCACTATAAAAGGCTTAGTTCCCGATGCCTATACATAAAGAGAGGTCGTCTGAAAACCCAATTTCAGTTTTCAGACGACCTCTCTTAGTTTTCCTGTTGATTACATTCCGGGGAACATTCCTTTCATACCCTTCATGCCTTTTGCCATACGCATCAGTTTGCCCAGTCCTTTCCCGCTGAACATTTTCATGACTTCTTGTGATTGTTCAAACTGTTTGAGCATTTTGTTGACTTCTTCCACGCTGGTGCCGGCACCTGCGGCAATGCGGCGTTTGCGGCTGGCTTTGAGCAGGGTTGGATTGGCGCGTTCTTTGGGCGTCATGGAGTTGATGATGGCTTCGACTTTGCCCATGGCTTTTTCAGCCGTGCCTTCGGGAATTTGTTTAGAAATCTGACCCAGTTCGCCCGGCATTTTTGACATCAGGCTTTCCAGCCCGCCCATATTGCGCATTTGCTGGATTTGTTCTTTAAAGTCATTGAGGTCGAAGCCTTTGCCTTTTTGCAGCTTTTTCGCCATTTTAGCAGCGGCTTCTTCGTCTATGCCTTTTTGGACATCTTCAATGAGACTCAACACGTCGCCCATACCGAGGATACGGCTGGCGATGCGGTCTGGGTAGAAGGGTTCGAGTCCTGTGATTTTTTCACCGATACCGATGAATTTGATGGGTTTCCCGGTAACGTGGCGTACAGACAATGCTGCGCCGCCGCGTGAATCGCCGTCCATTTTGGTCAGGATGACGCCGGTCAGCGGAAGGGCTTCGTTGAATGCTTGTGCGGTGTTTACAGCGTCTTGACCCAACATGGCATCAACGACGAATAAGGTTTCGACGGGATTGACGGCTGCGTGCAGCGCTTTGATTTCATTCATCATCTCTTCGTCAATCGCCAAGCGTCCGGCGGTATCGACCATCAAGACGTCGTAAAAGTGTTTTTTTGCATAATCAATCGCAGCAGTGGCAATTTCGACAGGTTTCTGATTGGAGTTGGAAGGGAAGAAGTCAATGCCGACTTGCTCAGCCAAAAGGCGCAACTGTTCGATAGCGGCAGGGCGGTACACGTCGGCTGAAACGACCAAGACTTTTTTCTTCTGTTCGTTTTTCAGCAGGCGGGCGAGTTTGCCGACGGTGGTGGTTTTACCGGCACCTTGCAGACCTGCCATTAAGACGACAGCAGGCGGTACAGCTGCCAAGTCCAAAGAGGAATTTTCCTTGCCCATCAATTCGATCAGGGCTTGGTTGACGACGCCGATAAAGGCTTGGTCGGGAGTCAGGCTGCCGGTAACTTCTTGTCCGAGCGCTTTTTCTTTGACGTTGTTGACAAATTCTTTTACGACGGGCAGGGCTACGTCCGCTTCGAGCAGGGCAAGGCGGACTTCCCGCAGAGCCTCTTTGATGTTGTCTTCTGTCAGTTTTGCTTGACCGCGGATATTTTTGAAAACTTTACTAAAGCGGTTGGTTAAGTTGTCTAACATGCTTGTCCTTGGTAATGATAATAGCTGCCCTGTTCGGGGCATTCTTTGCTAAAATAAAATTGAGATTATTTTACACTATCGCGTGCTGTTATGTATGCGCGCCAAGAAAGTTTGTTATGCCGACTATCCTGATTTGCCTGATACTGGTGTATGCCGGATTGGGTATATTCGTTTGGTTCAACCATAAGACCCGAGATATTAAAGATTATCCCCTCAAAGCCGAACTGGCAGTTTTAGGTACCGCACTAACCATGAATGGTGCCGTATTGCTCATGCCTGTCATTCAAGACAAGGTTTTGATTATGGGCTTTGGGTATTCCGTCAGTTTGATTGTATGGTTGATGCTACTGGTGTATTTTGTTGGTAGTTTTTTCTATCGTCTACGCGGATTGCAGCTGCTTTTATATCCGTGCGCAGCGTTTACTTTGTTATTGGGTGCGCTGTTTCCGGGTAAATATGTCGGCTACCAAATCAATGATCTGCCGTTTATGTCGCACATTGGTACATCGCTGCTGGCATACGGTTTATTCGGTATTGTGACCTTGTTTGCTGTTTTGATTTTGCTGCTCAACCGCAACTTGCATAGACGACGTGTTTCCAGTTTGTCCGGTTTCCTACCATCTTTACTGAGTTTGGAAAAACTCATGTTCCAGGGGATGTGGGTAGGTTTTATTTTATTGACCTATTCGGTTGTCAGCGGGACATTTTTTGCGGAGGCTGTATTCGGTAAACCCGTTACATTTACCCATAAAACAGTATTCGGCATCCTTTCATGGCTAATTTATGGTGGCTTACTGCTTAAACACAGCATGACTGCTTGGCGAGGCAAAAAGGCTGCCGTTTGGACAATTATTGGATTTGTCAGTCTCATGTTTGCTTATGTAGGAAGCAAGTTTGTATTGGAAATCTTGCTACAGCGTTGAGATGAAAGTTATTCGGTTAATGGTGTATTTGGATTAACAAAGGTCGTCTGAAAAAGATTTCAGACGACCTTTGATGCTATGGGTGTTGAGAGTTGAGTTTCTGTTTGTAGTTGTGAGAATTGGATAGTTTTGGGTCGTTTGGGTTTGGATTGATGGTGTTTTGAAAGTTCTGAAATAGTATCTGAAATAAAATCTGTTGAATTTCAGATTGTTGGTGTGTTTTGTAGAATTTTTTATTGTTTGGGAGTTGACGGTTTTTTTGGAGGGGGGTATAGTTCGGTTCTTCGCTGCTTCGGCGGCGGTTAAACGAACAAATAAGTATATCACAGTTGGT
>NZ_POXG01000005.1 GCF_003044565.1 Neisseria sicca
CAAAACACCATCAATCCAAACCCAAACGACCCAAAACTATCCAATTCTCACAACTACAAACAGAAACTCAACTCTCAACACCCATAGCATCAAAGGTCGTCTGAAATCTTTTTCAGACGACCTTTGTATTTTCTTACTGCCTAATTCAATCAGCCGATTTCGTTATTTTAGTCGGCAAACTGTTTTTTCATACGTTCGCGGCGTTCTTGTGCTTCTACGGAAAGTGTGGCAGTCGGGCGGGCAAGGAGGCGTTTGAGGCCGATGGGCTCGCCGGTATCTGCGCAGAAGCCGTACTCGCCTTCGTCGATGCTACGGATGGTTGCTTGTACTTTACCTAGGAGTTTGCGTTCGCGGTCGCGGGTGCGCAATTCCAGCGCGTACTCTTCTTCTTGAGTGGCGCGGTCGGCAGGATCGGGAGCGGATTCGTGTTCTTGCAGGTGGCCGGTGGTGGCAGATGCGTTTTCAATCAGTTCGTCTTGCATTTTTACCAGCAGTTCGCGGAAGAATGCCAACTGGTCGCTATTCATGTAGTCTTCTTCCGGGCCGTCCCAATTCAAAATGTCTTGTTCTGTCAGCTTTGCCATAATTTTTCTTTCAATCTATTGTGGGAAACGAAATGCTACTCAAGTGGTTTATTTTATTGATTTCTTAGAACTTCTTTTCTTAAGTCCGTTTAGAAATGGCGGCATAATACCATGTTTTCACAGCCGTGGTTTTGATTTTCACTTTTTTGCGTTTTGCTTACGTCATACTGCAAATTCTTAATGAACTTGCTGTCTATTGCAGTAGCCACAAGTTGATTTGACGGGTAATTTGAGGCGATAGACTGCTTAACCAAATCCACAGCAATAATGCCAATATACTACCTGAAAAATCGTAGCGTCCGTACTTTAAAAATTGCACGGGAGAAAGTATGGGGCGATATATCCGTTCCAAAGCGACGGAAAGTTGGGAATAAGGATCTTTAATACTGAGCGCCATGCGGATAAACAACCCTATCAACAACACATAAGCTGCTGATTTAATTGTATTCAATATTGCCAGTATAAAATTGGCGATGATGATTTTGACGCTGAATGCGGTAGGTTGCGCCACTAAAGTGATGAAGGTAAATACGATGTAATATAACAACAGTCCTGACAACAGGCAGGCTGGGTCGTATTTTTTTATGGGCAGGATTTTGTGCAGCGGATTGACCAACCAATCGGTTGATCGCTTGCTGAACGCCAAGAGCGCATGATTTTCACTCAAACCCGCCGCTTGCAGGAAGAGACGTGCCAAACACAGGATGACGATGCCGTCGGCAAGCAATATCAATAAATCTCCACGCATTTTCAGACGACCTTATATTGTTGTGCCATTTCTTGAGAACGCTTGACGCAGGCTTCAACGCCTTGGGCAATGGCTTCGGCGACGTGGCATGATTTGAACGTTTCGATGGCTTCGTGGGTGGTTCCGCCTTTGGAAGTAACGTTTTGCTGTAATCGCGCGAACTCTTCGCCGCTTTGCTCTGCCAAGGCGACTGCGCCTTTGAACGTGGCGAGACTGAGGGCGCGTGCATCTTCTTCGTCGAACCCTTGCACCTGAGCGGCGGCTTGGAGCGCGCCGAGCAAGTAAAAGACGTAGGCGGGACCGCTACCGCTGATGCCGGTAATGTTGTGCAACTTGTCTTCTTCACCCAACCAAACGGTCAAACCGACGGAGCGCATAATCCGGTCGGCGGCGGCGCGGTCAGCTTCGGATACTTCCGCTCCGGCAAACATGCCGGATACGCCCAAACCGATTTTTCCCGGCGTATTGGGCATGGTACGGACAATGCGGCGTGTTCCGCCAAGGTAGCGGCTGAGGGTATCAATAGACAAACCGGCGGCGACGGAAAGCACCAATGCGCCGTTGACACGAACGTTGCGGCACGCGGCTTCCATGTCCTGCGGTTTGACGGCAAGGATTAATACGTCGTCTGAAAACAGTTCGGGCAGGGATTCGGAAACTTCGACATTCAATTCTTTTGCCAAACGCTCGCGTTTTTCCGCGCCACGGTTGGCGATGTGGATGCGGTATCCGCCCTGCTTGACCAATCCGCCCGCAATCGCGGCTGCCATATTGCCGCCGCCTAAAAAGTAGATGTTCATAAATTTCCTTAATTTTTTAAATGAGATACATTTGCTGAGGTCGTCTGAAAAAGCCGTTTCTATCAAACTGGAAAAATTTCAGACGACCTTTTTACCAACGGACGCTTTCGGGCAGCGATGTTCGGTATAAACCCTGTTTTTCCAAACAATCGAAGCCTTCTTGTTTGAAAGTTTCCGCCAAAGGGCGTTTATCGCGGGTGTGCCAAGCTAGTCCGCAAGCTTCAAACTTTCTGATTTTCCTCATGAAATAATCATTAGCTGCAGTACGATAAGCATTGTCGTCAACAGAATAACTCCCGTCCGCCAAACGCGTTCCGCGGAAATCCTCGATAGAAGGCGGCGGCTCGCCTTTAATTTCCCAAAAATCTATTGCTGCCGGCTTTTTGGGCTTGCACCAGCCTGATAAGGACTCGCATTGATACCAGCCCATCAACCGACAACCCGTTAAGGTCAAACCAAGCAAAAAGACCGAGATAATCTGTTTCATTGACCGTCGTTCCCTTTTTGTTCCCGTCTGCCAAAAATCGCGCTGCCGATGCGCACATGCGTTGCGCCGCACGCGACCGCCACAGGCATATCGTCAGACATTCCCATAGACAACACATCCGCATCAACGCCCGCCGCATTCAGGTTGGCAAGCAGTTGCTGCATGGTTTGGAACTGATCGCGCAATTCTGCTTCGCTGCTGTCAGCTTTGGCGACACTCATCAACCCGCGTACAACCACATTCGGCAACTTCGCCACTTCCACCGCCAGCGCGACCGCCTCATCGGGCGCAACGCCGTGTTTCGCCTCCTCGCCCGCGATATTGACTTCGATGCACACCTGCAAAGGCGGCATTTCGGGCGGACGCTGTTCGCTCAGGCGGCGGGCGGTTTTCAGACGACCTATCGTATGCACCCAATGCGCACGTTCGGCGACAAATTTGGTTTTGTTCGACTGCACATCGCCGATGACGTGCCAAACGATGTCGGGCAAATCCGCGAGCGTTTCCGTTTTCTCGTACCACTCCTGAATATAGTTTTCCCCAAAATCACGCTGTCCTGCGGCATATACCTCGCGGATGTCGTCTGAAGGAAAGGTTTTGCTGACCGCAATCAAACCCACTCCACCCGCCCGCCTGCCTGCCTTTTGCTCGGCTTCGGCAATGCGGCGGCACACCTCCGCATAATTTTGTTGCAATACCGACATGATTTCTTCCTTTATTACATCAATTACAGCGATTTTGAAAATTTTACTTGGTCTGAACGGTTTATGTATTTAAAATAATACAATTTATCGGAACCTGAACAGGGAAACGCCCGGCATTCCGCGTCCGCATTTTTAATCGGGTTCCGCCTCATTATTCTAAACTAAAACAAGGCCACATTATGCAGATTACCGACTTACTCGCTTTCGGCGTCAAAAACAAAGCTTCCGACCTTCACTTAAGCTCGGAAATGTCTCCCATGATTCGCGTACACGGCGACATCCGCCGCATCAACCTGCCCGAAATGACCGCCGAAGAAGTCGGCAACATGGTTACTTCGGTCATGAACGACCACCAGCGCAAACTCTTCCAACAAGATTTGGAAGTGGACTTCTCCTTCGAGCTGCCCAACGTCGCCCGTTTCCGTGTCAACGCATTTACTTCCAACCGCGGCCCTGCCGCCGTCTTCCGTACCATTCCGAGCGCCGTATTGACGCTGGAAGACCTGCGCGCACCGCGTATTTTCCAAAAAATCGCCGACAACCCGCGCGGCTTGGTATTGGTAACCGGCCCGACCGGTTCCGGTAAATCCACCACGCTGGCGGCGATGATCAACTACATCAACGAAACCCAACCCGCACACATCCTCACCATCGAAGACCCGATCGAGTTCGTCCACCAAAGTAAAAAAGCCCTCGTCAACCAGCGCGAGCTGCACCAACACACCCACAGCTTTGCCAACGCTCTGCGTTCCGCATTGCGTGAAGACCCCGACGTAATCCTCGTGGGCGAGATGCGAGACCCAGAAACCATCGGCCTCGCGCTGACCGCAGCCGAAACCGGCCACTTGGTATTCGGCACACTGCACACCACCGGCGCTGCCAAAACCGTAGACCGTATCGTCGACGTATTCCCTGCCGGCGAAAAAGAAATGGTGCGTTCGATGCTGTCCGAGTCCCTGCGCGCGGTCATTTCGCAAACCTTGCTGAAAACCCGCGACGGCAACGGCCGTGTCGCCGCACACGAAATCCTCATTTCCACCCCCGCAGTGCGCAACCTGATCCGCGAAAACAAAATCGCCCAAATCAACTCCGCGCTGCAAACCGGTCAATCACACGGTATGCAAACCCTCGACCAAGCGCTGCAAACCCTCGTCCGCCAAGGCACCATCAGCCCCGACGTAGCCCGCAGCAAAGCGCAAAACAGCGAAAGCATGACCATCGTCTGATAAATACATTCCATTATCGGGAACAGACCAGGTCGTCTGATAAACGCAGGCAGTTTACATAACGAGGAAACCCGTTTCCCGTTTTCAGACGACCTCCGCAAGGCAGGCACAACACCCAATAACAAACAAACCGCCTGCCGGTCTCAATATTCACTTACTGATAAAGAGTACACAAAATGAGCGAAACAACTCCTTTACACGACTTACTCAGCGAAATGGTGCAAGCCTACTCGCAAAAAAACCAACCGCCGCATATCCCCACCCCCGCCGAAATCGGCACACACCTCCATCCCCTGCTCGACCGTATGTGCGTCGAAGCAGAAAAACGCGGCGCATCCGACATCTTCATCAGCGCAGGCTTCCCGCCTGCCGTCAAAGTCAGCGGCACCCTGACCCCCGTCCCGCACAAAGCCCTGACCGGCGAAGACACAGCCGCCATCGTCGAATCCACCATGAACCCCGAGCAGCTTGAGACCTTCAACCGCGAATGGGAACTCAACTACTCCGTCCAATCCCGCAGCAACACCCGTTACCGTGTCAACGCCTACCACGAACAAGGCCGCGTCGGCATGGTCTTGCGCCGCATCAACCAAGAAATCCCCGAAATGGAGAGCCTCGGTCTGCCCGCCAAACTCAAAGACCTCTCCCTTTCCCCGCGCGGCCTGCTGATCCTTGCCGGCCCGACCGGTTCCGGTAAATCGACCACCATGGCATCTATGCTCGACTACCGCAACCACAAAATGCCCGGCCACATCGTCACCATCGAAGACCCCATCGAATTCATCTACAAACCCCGCCGCAGCATCTTCACCCAGCGCGAAGTCGGCATCGACACCAACGACTGGAAAATCGCCGTACAAAGCGCGATGCGTCAAGCGCCCGACGTCGTCTGTATCGGCGAGGTGCGCAGCGAAGCCAGTATGGAATACGCCCTCCAGCTTGCCCAAACCGGCCACTTGTGCGTCTTCACCATCCACGCCAACACCGCCGCCCAAACCATCGAGCGTATCATCAACTTCTACCAAGAAGACCGCCGCAAACAAGTCCTCATGGATTTGGCGCTCAACCTGACCGGCATCATCGGCCAGCGCCTCGCCATCAAGAAAAACCGCAGCCAGCGTACCGCCGTCGTCGATTTGCTGCTCAACACCCCCGCCATGCAGGATTTGATTTTCAAAGGCGAGCTCATGGAAATCCGCGAACTCATGACGCGCTCCGGCACGGACGGCATGCAGACCTTCGACCAACACCTGTTCGAACTCTACATCAAAGGTCAAATCGAATACGACGAAGCCCTGCGCCAAGCCGTTTCCACCAACGACCTGCGCCTGCGCATCCAAATGCACGAAGAAGGCAACGACCCCGACCGCCTCTACGACCGCATCAGCGATTTGAACCTGATTTCTTAAACACCCGATTTCAGGCAAAACAAAGGTCGTCTGAAAACCTCAATTCAGGTTTTTCAGACGACCTTCTTTCATATTTCCTCGAGACCTTTGATCATTTTGTACTGCAAACCGGATGCTGTCGTTTCCCCCTCTTTTAGTGATAGGTTTGATTGCTTTTACGCTCGCTGAGTTTGCATTTATCCGCATCCGCAGGACGGATCGAATTTAGCGTAAGGCGGCGTGATCCTCAGGTCGTCTGAAAACTATGTTAGTATGCGGCAGATTTGGATTTCAGGACAAAATGATGAACCGATTGTGCGCATTGCTGACCAGCCTGTGGCTGGGCATGCAGATAATGGCGGGCTATATTGCCGCCCCGATTTTATTTGAACGGCTTGGCAAGCAGGAAGCAGGCAATATTGCCGGCGTACTGTTTTCAATCAACAATTATTTTGGTCTGCTGGCTTGGACAATGGCTTGGCTGGTGGTGCGGAGTGAACACAACCGTTCGTTGAACAACAACGGTAAAGTAGCGCCGAAATTCATTATCCTCCTTCTGCTGCTGACCGCATCCAACCAATTCCTAATAAGCCCTGTTATCGCGGCACACAAGGCAGGCACGGCAAACTGGCTGCTTTCGTTATTGGGCGGCTCTTTCGGTATGTGGCACGGCATTTCCAGCATCATTTATTTGGTATGCAGCGTCTTGGGTTTAGGTTTGCTGTGGCGTTATTTGAAATTCGAGAACAATTAGCCATCTGTTGGGCGTATTTCCTTTTAAAAAACCCTTGCCTTGTTCTTTAATGGTTTGGGCTTCTTCATCAGATTTTTTTATTTCTTTGGCGGCGAGTCCCTCCATATTTTTATCCTTCGCATAAAGAAATCAAAGGAAACCATTCAAGCCCGACAAAACAAAGGTCGTCTGAAAACCCAAACCAAGTTTTCAGACGACCTTTGTTATTTGGTATAGCGGATTGCCTGCCCCTCCACCTTAAAAAGGTTTCAGAAGAAAGACAATTGTCGGGAGTTGACTTTGGTCGATGTCCAGTTTCGCATGAACACCAATCTCAACCTTCCCTCATTGAAAAAGCAGATTACCGAATACGATGTTTGCCGTTTCTGTTGATTTTGACCAATTTGACGTCGAATATCAAAACTGAATTCGGACCGATTTTATTGCCAACCGTTTTTTCTCCGTAAGCGAGTTTGGCAGGAATATAAAAGGTAGCCTCACCGCCTTCTTTCAAAAGCTGCAAACCTTCTATCCAGCCCGGTATGGTTTGGTCAAGCTGAAAAGAAATAATGCCACCTACTCCGTCATCACTTACCCTTTCTTTACTGCTGTCGAAAACAGTACCGTCAATCAGGCGGCCTTCATATTCGACATGTACGAGATCCTTTTTCCGAGGCTGTCTGCCTGTACCTTCTTTGATCATTTTGTACTGCAAACCGGATGCTGTTGTTTTCACGCCCTCTTTAGTGGCATTTTCTTTCAAAAAAGCTTCGCCTTTTTCTTTATTGGCTTGGGCTTCTTCCTCGTATTTTTTGTTTGCTTTGTAGTGGAGTTCCTCCATGATTCCCATCAGAGCTATGGTGGCTTCCGATTCACTCAATTTAGTCTGTTTGCCATCGTATACATCCTGTACGGCGTTAAAGAAGGATTTCATATCGACGTCGAAACCCTGCTCCTTCATCTGCTTCAAGGAATTGCCAAAGTCCATACCCATTGCATAGCTGCCTTTTTCATACAAACTTTTGAAAGATGAAGATGTATCCGACTCAGCAGAAGCCTCGGTCTCTTTTGCAGTTGTACCGTCAAGGGATGAAGGCGTGGTCGTAGTTGAAGAAGTATCGGGGGTTTTATTGCTGCAAGCTGTCAGGGAAAACGAGACAATAAGTGCCAACATGCTTAATTTCAAGGTTTTATTCATAGTATTTCTCTTGGCGAGAGGTTGGAAGAAGCAAGGATTATAACCTTCGCATAAAGAAATCAGAAAAAAATCATACAAACACGATAAAACAAAGTTCGTCTGAAATCCGAAAACCAAGTTTTCAGACGACCTTTCTCGCGCTTATGGCAATAAAGCCACACCACCCAATGTAAACCGTCATCTAAGCTTTTATCATTTTTTCTACACTCCACCGCCGCTGCCAAACGCTCCTCTCTCCACACAGCAAGGTTCATAAATCTTCATACTTTTCATCGCACTTTACGCAAATTATAAATCGCGCACCTCGACATTTCGGTCGGCACAAATTCAGCCGTTTCAATGAATTACAAACGTTAAGCACTTGAGAAAATGGGTAACGCCTCGGCAAAGGCGGTTGCGGGTCATCCGCAAGCGTCCGATACTGGATTCGTCGGAAGCAGAAACACGCTTCCTGTTTATCCGTGAAGGAACATTATCATGAAAAAAACCTTACTGACTGTTTTATTGGCTACCGCTTCCGCTATTACTTTCGCTGACGGTTCATTTACCGGCGCAGGCTTGGAAGTCGGCGCGGGCGTGACCAAAAGTGATGTGCGCAATGCTAAGCTGAATGAAAAAACCAAAGGCGACGTTGCCGTACGCGGCAGCTACAGCACACAATTCGGACAAAGCAACTGGATTGGCGGCGTTGAAGCCGGCATCAAACCGCTACACCGCAAAATCGCGGGCAATGCGAAACAAAAAGTTGATGCCAACGTTTCCTACGTCCAAGGCTACCGCCTGACCGACAATGCGCTGGCTTACGGTAAGGTCGGCTACCACTACGGCCGCTTCGATAATCTGGGCGCGAAACGCAACAATATGAACGGCCTCGGCTACGGTGTGGGCGCGAAATACGCCGTTACGCCGAATGTCGAAGTCGGTGCCGAATGGGAGCAAACCCGTTATAAAAAAGACAATTTGAAAGTCCACAACAACAGCTACATGGCTACTGTCGGCTATCGCTTCAAATAATCTTTTTTAAACAGACAAAGGTCTGTCTGAAACTGGATTTACGGTTTCAGACGACCTTTTTATAGTGAATTAACTTTAAACCAGTACGGCGTTGCCTCGCCTTGCCGTACTATCTGTACTGTCTGCGGCTTCGTCGCCTTGTCCTGATTTAAATTTAATCCACTATATCGATTCGGGCATCTTGGCGATGCCCTATTCTTTCAGCTTTCAGTCTTTGCGCGTTTCCACCAAGACCATTTCGGCGGCGGCAACGGGTTCGGCTTCAACCTTCGGCACGTCCGCGCGGCGCAGGCCGGATTCGGGTTCGGGCTGAACCTGTTCGGCAAAAGCGGCGACGGCTTCGGGATTGGTTTCGACAAACACCAAACCGCCTAAGTCGGGCATCGCGGCAACGGCGGGAGCAGTTTCTTCCGCTTGGCTTGCTTCCGCTACAGTTTGCGGTTCGGATTCTGCTGCTTGGGCGGCTGCGGCGGCCGCTGCTGCTGCGGCAAGGGCTTCGATGGCGGCGGCGGCTTCGCGTTCGGCCTTCCAAACGACCAGTTCTTCCTCCATTTCGGCAACGGCTTCTACTTCGCCTTCGGCAGGGACGGCGGTCATCGGTTGGTAGCCGTCTTCGGTTTCGATGGCGAATACGGAAGTCGAAGTTTCTTCGACGCTGCCGATGGCGGAGTCGATGATGCTGCATTCGTCGTCGGTGCTGTCTTCGATCAAGATGTCGCTGTCCACATCTTCGCCTTCGATGGAGAACACGAACGCTTCTTCAGCAACGGTAACGGGTTCGGAAACCACGACAACCAAAGGCTCGCCGCTATCCTCGGGAACGGGGATGGTCACGGCAAACGGCTCTTCTTCGACGGTATTGCCCATAACGTGCGCAGCAGCGAAGAGGACTTTGTCGGCGGTATCATGAATATTCAGGTACTGCTCGATTTTGGCGGCAGACGGAATATTGCGTTTTTTACCGTTTTGACGGCGGTCGCGCTGATTGTTGCGTTCGCGGCGGTCGCGTTGGTTATTGCGCTCGCGTTGGCGGCGTTCGTTGCCTTTCGGCGCATCAGCCTCAGCAGTTTGTACGCCCTCTTCCGCCACATTGTCCACTGTTTCGGACAAGGTTTCTTCCGCGCGGATGTCCGCTTGTTCGCGGTTACGTTCGTTGCGGTTGTTGTTGCGGCGGCGTTTGTTGCCTTGCGCCTGCTCGCCCGAACGGGATTCGTTTTCAGACGACGTTGCAGCGGCAAGTGCTTGGACCTCGAGGTTTTCGGCTTCCGCTGCGGCGTTGCGCTCGTTTTGGCGGTTGCGGCTGCGGCGGTTGTCTTTGGCGTTGCGGGTTTCGTTTTCCGCTGCCTGATTGTCCGCTGCTTTGTCTTTGAAGTCCGCCACTTCGCGCACTTCTACCTTGCTGCCGTCGTGCCTGTTGTTGCGGCGCGGGTTTTGGCGGCGGTTGTTCGGGCGGCGATTGCCGGAATTGCCGTTGCGGTTGTTGCCGCTTGAAGTGCGTTTTTCTGCCACTTCGGCAACAGGTGCGGTTTCGGCTGCGGTATTGCCGCCAAAAATGCGTTTGAGCCATGCTTTGAAGCTATCCCACCATGAACCGTTCTTCTGCTCGGCTACAACCGGCGCAGGCTGGGTATGGCGCACACCTTTGACGGCGGGTTCGGGGCGGGCGGCTTTGGCTCTTTCGCTGCCGAAAGGTTTGGCGGATTCGTCTTCTTCCGGCTCGGCAACGCGTTTGTAGCTCGGTTCGCCGTCTTCTTCTACGTCGTCGATGCGGATGCGGTTGATTTCGTAGTGCGGATTTTCCAGATGGATATTCGGAATTAGGACGACGTTGACGTCCAAACGCTCTTCCATCGCAAACAGCTCGGCGCGTTTTTCGTTCAACAGGAAGGTGGCGACATCGACGGGTACTTGTGCATGTACTTCGCCGGTGTTGTCTTTCATCGCTTCTTCTTGAATGATGCGCAAAACGTGCAGGGCGGTCGATTCGATGCCGCGGATCACGCCGGTACCGGCGCAGCGCGGACAAGCAACGTGGCTGCTTTCGCCCAAAGCGGGTTTCAGGCGTTGGCGGCTCAATTCCAAGAGGCCGAAGCGGGAGAGTTTGCCCATTTGGACGCGGGCGCGGTCTTTTTTGAGTGCGTCGCGCAGGACGTTTTCAACATCGCGCTGATGCTTGGGGTTTTCCATGTCGATGAAGTCGATGACGACCAAACCGCCCAAGTCGCGCAGGCGCATTTGGCGGGCGACTTCTTCAGCGGCTTCCATATTGGTTTTGAACGCGGTGTCTTCGATGTCCGAGCCGCGGGTGGCGCGGGCGGAGTTGACGTCGATGGAAACCAGGGCTTCGGTGTGGTCGATCACAATCGCCCCGCCTGAAGGCAGGCTGACGCTGCGGGCGAACGCGCTTTCGATTTGGTGTTCGATTTGGAAGCGGGAGAACAGCGGCGTGTGGTCTTGATAGAGTTTCAGACGACCCACGTTGCTCGGCATGACGTAGCTCATAAACTCGGCAACTTGGTCGTGAACCTCTTGATTGTCCACCAAAATTTCGCCGATGTCGGGACGGAAATAGTCGCGGATGGCGCGGATGAGCAGCGAGCTTTCCATGAAGAGGAGGTAAGGGTCGTGGTGTGCCTTGCCGGCTTCTTCAATCGCCTGCCAGAGTTGTTTGAGGTAGTTCAAATCCCATTCCAACTCTTCTGCGCTGCGGCCGATACCTGCGGTGCGGGCGATGATGCTCATGCCGTTCGGAATGTCGAGTTCCGCCATAGCGGCTTTGAGTTCTTGGCGCTCTTCGCCTTCGATACGGCGGGATACGCCGCCGCCGCGCGGGTTGTTCGGCATCAATACCAAATAGCGTCCGGCTAGGCTGATGAAGGTGGTCAGCGCAGCACCTTTGTTGCCGCGTTCGTCTTTTTCGACTTGGACGATGACTTCCATGCCTTCTTTGAGCACGTCTTGAATACGCGCCCTGCCGCCTTCGTAATCGCGGAAATACGAACGCGATACTTCCTTAAACGGCAAAAAGCCGTGGCGGTCGGTTCCGTAATCCACGAAACACGCTTCCAGCGACGGCTCGATACGGGTGATGATACCCTTATAAATATTACCTTTGCGCTGCTCTTTACCCAGCGTTTCGATGTCCAAATCCAAAAGGTTTTGCCCATCGACAATGGCAACGCGCAGCTCTTCGGCTTGCGTTGCATTGAACAACATTCTTTTCATAATGATTACCTCGCACAAGCGGGCAGCCTTTTCAGACGACCTGCCTGCTCTGTCAGACACTCTGCGAGGCGGGCGGGATTAGGCATAGCCCGCGCCCCTTTTCGGCGCGGGATGCAGAAACCCGGATGAGCAATCAGTTTTTGAGTTGAAGTCCGCAAGGTTGCACGCCGCCCAAAACAATGCGGCCGTGTGCGGAAGGATACGGATAAAGAAGGCAATAAAGAACAATGCGGCGGAACACTCCGTCCGCCGCCGAAGTCCGGACGGTACAAGCCCGGCTTAGAAAACAGGTAGCCGACATCTTCTTATTATCGTTATGCCGGAAGTTTCGAACGGTGCGGCGCGGCAGGTTTGTCAAACACCCGCCCCTCGTCTTATGCCCGGTCAAATCGGCAAAATCAAATCAAACTTAATTACGCTCCTGCGTTTACGGGCTTTGGCATAAACGCAGGGAAAATGCTTTGCAGAGTGCGTTTTTAATATAAAATCTCGTTTTAACAATACCATCCGTCCCATACGGCCTGTTTGTACAGGTTTCTGCCGAAACGGATGTTCGGGATTATAGATGAAAACGCACGCAATAAGCAAAGATTCAGTCAGCCTGATTACCGTCGCCGAACACGAAGCCGGCCAACGCCTTGACAACTATCTGATAAAAATCCTCAAAGGCGTACCCAAAAGCCATATCCACCGCATTATCCGCGCCGGCGAAGTGCGCCTGAACAAAAAACGCTGCAAGCCCGACAGCCGCATCCAAACAGGCGACCTGCTCCGCATCCCGCCCGTGCGCACCGCCGAAAAACAAAGGTCGTCTGAAAACCGCGCCCAAGCCGTACCCGCGCGCGAATTTACCATCATCTACGAAGACGACGCGCTGCTCGTCATCGACAAACCAGCAGGCACCGCCGTCCACGGCGGCAGCGGCGTGAGCTTCGGCGTCATCGAACAAATCCGCCGCGCCCGCCCCGAAGCCCGCTATCTCGAACTCGTCCACCGCCTCGACAAAGACACCAGCGGTCTCTTGATGATCGCCAAAAAACGCAGCGCGCTCGTCAAACTGCACGAAGCCATCCGCAACGACCACCCCAAAAAAATCTACCTCGCACTGGGCGTAGGCAAACTGCCAAACGACAGCTTCCACGTCAAACTGCCCCTGTTCAAATACACCGGCGCGCAAGGCGAAAAAATGGTGCGCGTCAGCGAAGACGGACAATCCGCGCACACCATCTTCCGCGTGCTCAACCACTTTTCAGACGACCTCCTGCACCAAGTCGGCCTCTCGCAGCTCACTCTCGTGCAAGCCACCCTGAAAACCGGCCGCACCCACCAAATCCGCGTCCACCTCCAATCGCAGCAATGCCCCATCGCTGGCGACGAACGCTACGGCGACTACCAAGCCAACAAACGCCTCCAGAAACTCGGTTTGAAACGAATGTTCCTGCACGCCGCCGAGCTGCACCTCGACCACCCGCTGACAGGCGAAAAACTCATCTTAAAAGCCCCGCTGCCGCAAGACTTGGCACAATTTGTCCTGATGCTGGAAAACGCAGGGAAGGTCGTCTGAAAGATAAATCATGCCCTCAAATCACAACATCCTACCTGCCGAAGAATTTGTCCAACGCTGGCTGAATTTCAAAAAAAGTTATCTGTCAGAATTGAAAAACCACCGTTCCGTTTCCGCGACGGCGCAAAAGATAAACATGCTGGAATTAACAGACAAGCAACGTCGTCTGTTTGACTCCGCATTGGAATCGGCATTGGACGACGTAATGTATTCCTTATTGCTCGGCTTGGATGGCGAAGCGGAAATCGGCGGGATACAGGAATCCTTTACCATCCTGAATGAAAACGGTGAAACGGTTTCCCCGTGTGGTGAATTGTCCGATGCAGCCTACATGCTGATCCGCCAAACGGAAAACTGATTGCTCAGGTCGTCTGAAAAATTTTCTATATTTTCGGTCAACGTAGCCCACGTTACAGCTCGCTCGGAAAATGAAATACCAACCGTTCCCGAAAACACCCAAAGGTCGTCTGAAACCCGTAGCGTGGGCTTTGCCCACGACATGACTGAAAAAACAACGAACGGATTCGGATTGTCAGACAACAAGTTTCGCGGGCAAAGCCCACGCTACAACTCCACCGCCCTGAGAACCTAATCCCTTAATAACCCACGCCTTTCAGACGACCTTTTTTTCCGCTACCATAACGCCCGACACAACACGGACAAACACCATGACCCCGACACAGCAACTCCAATCAGGCATACAGGCATTAGGTTTGGATCTATCCGCAGAACAGCAAACCCTGCTGCTCGCCTATACCAGCCTGCTCAAAAAGTGGAACAAGACCTACAACCTCACCGCCTTGCGCGACGAAGCGCAAATGGTCAGCCACCACCTGCTCGACAGCCTGACCCTGCTCCCCTACCTCCAAGGCGCGCACACCATGCTGGATGTCGGTTCCGGCGGCGGACAGCCCGGCATTCCCACCGCCATCTGCCGTCCCGACCTCAACATCACCCTCTTGGACGCCAACACCAAAAAAACCGCCTTCCTGCAACAAGCCGTCATCGAACTCGGACTCGCCAACGTCCGCGTCGTCAACGGTCGTGTCGAAGCCGTTCAAGACTTCCAAGCCGACATCATCACCAGCCGAGCCTTCGCCGAACTCGCCGACTTCGTCAACTGGACGGCACACCTGCTGAAAGACGGTGGCCGCTGGGTCGCCATGAAAGGCGTGTACCCCGAAGAAGAAATCGCCAAACTCCCCGACACAGTCGCCGTCGAACGCGTCGAAGCCCTCCACGTCCCCGGCTTGGATGCAGAACGGCATATGGTGGTTTTGAAGAAGGTTTGAACATGACAAAAGGTCGTCTGAAAACCCGAAACAGGCATTTCAGACGACCTCGTTATTCCTAAATCTGCTCGCTGAAAAGCCGATATCATTAACACCTTACCAATTCAAGCAACAAAGCAGCAGCAATAAAACCAGCCCGACAACACATTGCCATCCGCATCAGTTGAGTATATGATAACGAACACCGTGCCGGTGTAGCTCAGTCGGTAGAGCAGCGCATTCGTAACGCGAAGGTCGGGGGTTCGATTCCCTTCTCCGGCACCAGATTGGATAAAGAAAGGTCGTCTGAAAACTTGGTTTTTGTGTTTTCAGACGACCTTTTTCATAGAGAGCAGATGCAAATAGGGTTTGCTGACGTATTCAGCAGATATAGTGGATTAAATTTAAATCAGGACAAGGCGACGAAGCCGCAGACAGTACAGATAGTACGGAACCGATTCACTTGGTGCTTCAGCACCTTAGAGAATCGTTCTCTTTGAGCTAAGGCGAGGCAACGCCGTACTGGTTTAAAGTTAATCCACTATAAAAGTACAATGCTGCTCTTCTCAGTTTATCGCTTCATGGCGTTGTTTCCCGCGCGAAGCAAGGTCGTTTTACACTATTTCAGTTTGATTTTTAAAGGTCAGCCAAAATGAAAAGAATACTTTTCACTATCCTGTTTTTGTCTACAACTGCCTATGCCAGCCACACTTATTCATCAGACAATTTGACTTGCACATACCAAGATTTGACCGCCCCCAACAGCCGGCCGCAAACAACGGCTTGCAGCAGCCTGGCTTGGGAAAGCGCACAAGTCTACGATGAAAAACGCGGCGGCTATATCGCGGGGAACGGGGAAGAGTACAAATTGAAAAATGGAAAAACGATTGTTTTTTCGTATGAAGCCTTTATGAAAACGAAAGAATCCAATCCGACAGGCGGCAAATGGACTCATTCGACCAAACTGATGAATAACAAGACTTACACCACCACCGAGCGTACATTCAAAGGCAAAAGCTGGACGTGTTACCGATCGACAAAAGAAGAATTATGCGTAGATTCCCCAAGTCTTTATTAAACGCTGTCTTATCGGCTGTTAATTAAATCTCTTCTGCGTTTGGCTTTGCGTAATGTATCGATATGAAAAAAGGTCGTCTGAAACCGAAAATTAAGTTTCAGACGACCTTTCGACTTATAGCGTCCTTGTTTGTGAAAGTCTGAATTCATTTTAAAATCAGTAAATTATATTCAGATTAAATATTATTCCAGATTAGTCTGTTCTTTTGTTGCAAAATATAAACATGATTTAATCCAATATCGAGAATTGTTATTATTTTCTATATTTTGTATGCAACTTTTCCCTATAATGCGGCATCTGTTTATCTGACGAGTTGAAAATGCAACATTACACCCGCCTCTCCTTGATTGCCGCACTGATTTCCGCCGCCTTCCCGCTCCATGCCGCCGATAACGACGATACCGGCGAACGCTATACCGCCACGCTGCCCACCGTTACCGTGGTCGGACAGTCTGACACCAGCGTACTCAAAGGCTACATTAACTACGACGAAGCCGCCGTTACCCGCAACGGCCAGTTCATCAAAGAAACGCCGCAAACCGTCGATACGCTCAATATCCAGAAAAACAAAAATTACGGCACTAACGATTTGAGTTCCATCCTCGAAGGCAACGCCGGCATCGACGCTGCCTACGATATGCGCGGCGAAAGCATTTTCCTGCGCGGTTTTCAAGCCGACGCATCCGATATTTACCGCGACGGCGTACGCGAAAGCGGCCAGGTGCGCCGCAGCACTGCCAACATCGAGCGCGTGGAAATCCTGAAAGGCCCGTCTTCCGTGCTTTACGGCCGCACCAACGGCGGCGGTGTCATCAACATGGTCAGCAAATACGCCAACTTCAAACAAAGCCGCAACATCGGTGCGGTTTACGGCTCGTGGGCAAACCGCAGCCTGAATATGGACATCAACGAAGTGCTGAACAAAAACGTCGCCATCCGCCTCACCGGCGAAGTCGGGCGCGCCAATTCGTTCCGCAGCGGCATAGACAGCAAAAACGTCATGATTTCGCCCAGCATTACCGTCAAACTCGACAACGGCTTGAAATGGACGGGACAATACACCTACGACAATGTGGAGCGCACGCCCGACCGCAGCCCGACCAAGTCCGTGTACGACCGCTTCGGACTGCCTTACCGCATGGGTTTTGCCCACCCGAACGATTTTGTGAAAGACAAGCTGCAAGTTTGGCGTTCCGACCTTGAATACGCCTTCAACGACAAATGGCACGCCCAATGGCAGCTTGCCCACCGCACGGCGGCGCAGGATTTCGACCATTTTTATGCAGGCAGCGAAAACGGCGGCCGAATCAAACGCAACTACGCCTGGCAGCAGACCGACAACAAAACCCTGTCGTCCAACTTCACGCTCAACGGCGACTACAACATCGGCCGTTTTGAAAACCACCTGACCGTAGGCATGGATTACAGCCGCGAACACCGCAACCCGACATTGGGTTTCAGCCGTGCCTTTTCCGTCTCCATCAACCCCTACGACCGCGCAAGCTGGCCGGCTTCGGGCAGGCTGCAACCCGTCCTCACCCAAAACCGCCACAAAGCTGACTCCTACGGCATCTTTGTGCAAAACATCTTCTCCGCCACGCCCGATTTGAAATTCGTCCTCGGAGGCCGTTACGATAAATACACCTTTAATTCCGAAAACAAACTCACCGGCAGCAGCCGCCAATACAGCGGCCATTCGTTCAGCCCCAACATCGGCGCAGTGTGGAACGTAACGCCCGCCCACACGCTCTACGCCTCGTATAATAAAGGCTTCGCACCTTATGGCGGACGCGGCGGCTATTTGAGTATCGACACTTCGTCTGCCGCCGTGTTCAACGCCGACCCCGAGTACACCCGCCAATACGAAACCGGCGTCAAAAGCAGTTGGCTGGACGACCGCCTCAGCACCACATTGTCCGCCTACCAAATCGAACGCTTCAATATCCGCTACCGCCCCGACGCGCAAAATGATCCCTACACTTGGGCAGTCGGCGGCAAACACCGTTCGCACGGCGTGGAGTTGTCCGCCATCGGACAAATCATCCCCAAAAAACTCTACCTGCGCGGATCGTTGGGCGTAATGCAGGCGAAAGTGGTTGAAGACAAGGAAAATCCAAACCGCGTGGGCATCCATTTGGAAAACACCAGCAACGTTACCGGCAACCTGTTTTTCCGTTACACGCCGACTGAAAACCTCTACGGCGAAATCGGCGTAACCGGTACGGGCAAACGCTACGGCTACAATTCGAGCCAAAAAGCAACCACCACGCTTCCCGGCTTCGTCCGCACCGATGCCATGCTCGGCTGGAACCGCAAAAATCTGAACCTCACTTTCGCCGTCGGCAATCTGTTCAATCAAAAATACTGGCGTTCCGACGCCATGCCCGGCGCGCCGCGCACTTATACGGCGCGGGTGAATTACAGTTTCTAATCCCGGTCAGAAAACAGAACAAAGGTCGTCTGAAACCTGATTTTGGGTTTCAGACGACCTTTTGTTTACTGTCACACTATCTCAACGTGGACACGGACTTTCATTACTGCTGCGACTTCGGCAGTTTATCCGTCATTTCACTATGCTGCCCTGGCGGCAATGCCAGCGGAACATTCAATATAAACCGTACATGGTGTTGATACGGGGTAAACACGATGGCTTTTGCTTCGGGGTCGTAGTGCAGCTCACGGGACGGGCTGCCATGGCGGGCAAGGATATTGGGCAGCTCGGTGGCACGTTGGTTTTTGGGCAGTCTGTATAAGGCAAGTGCAGCCTGAAAAGCATGCTGCTGCATTTGCGTGTCTTGCAGGCGGCGGGCATAGGGATCAACGTCGCCGCCGTAATCTCCGTTAATAAACTGGCAACCCAGCGCATTACGCAGACAGGCAAGGCTGCCGTACTGCTGCCAGAAAGTTTGCGGCATTTGGGCATCCTGCGGCGCCCATACAGGCAGATCTTGCGCGAAGGCCTGCTGTGCCGGAGGCTCGCAGCCAAAAGCAAACTGTTTGCTGGCAAGTGTTCGCGAGTGCTCAGGCGAGAACAACACAGGCACGATCCATGCGGGCATTTCTTGGCTCAGTTGGGTCGGAAGATTGGCGATGAAGTTATCCATATAGTGATACTCGAACTGCATGATACGGCAGTAGTTTTCTGCGTTGTCGCCAGTCGGTGCGAACGCGTCGGCACAGTTTTCAGGCAGTTTGCCTGCCCATTGCGGCTGTTCGGCGAGCATTGCGGCGGCGAGTCTTGTATTGTTCTGGATAATAGTGGTGCCAATCATTGCAGGAAGGAGTCCGCCACGCGATTGCTGTAAGGTTTTGCCGGTGCGAATGTTGCGGCAGATTCGGGCAAATGCGGCTTCGGGTTTGCCGTCCAGCCAGTCCACGGCGGCAGGCGTAGTTTGGTAAACAAGATAGTGGTATGTTGGAAAGGCATCCGAAATATTTAGAGCGCGCACATCCAAATTGCTGTATTGCGACACGCGGTCGGCATTGTCAAAAAGTTTGGCATATTTCGCCACAACAGCACGGTAGGCATCGGCGTGGGCACGCACGTTTTGCAGGCAGTCTGCAACGATCGCTCCATCATTGTTTCTAGATATACAGTCGAGGCTTTGCCCTTCTTCATCCTTCGTAATCAGTTTGCGCTGGCGGAGGCTTTCGGGCAGCTGGTCGTCCTCCGGCACTTTATTGCCCAGTTTTGCCATGATTTGACGGCGTTCCGCGGCATCGGGAATATCGTAAGGCATCAACCACAGTGCATCCGTTCCTTCACTGTCGCCGCGCGGTATTTCACCCTGCAACAGACGCTTTGCCGGCTCGGCAGTACGGTTGTCGTACCATACGGACAGTTGGGACAAAATGCCTAAAATAAGCAGGGTTGCAACAAAGAAAGTAAGTAAGATTTTTATTTTTTTCATGGGTTGGAAAGTTGGGTTTGGGGTTATGGGCTAATTCGACCTACAAAATAATTTGAAAATCAGCCCGTGGAAATTTTTCTGTTTACCCGTTTACAACAGAAGATGCAGCACTTTGATGCTGAAAGTATCCCGCATCGTTAAGGCAGCTGTATCAGCTTCCTGAAATACGGTTTTCTCCCCTTCAAAGGCATAGTGGTAGATTTTTCTATTTAACGCATCAAAGAAATAACCGTAGAAACAGTCTTCTTGATTTTCATCTTCTACAAAGTCGGTAATATAGATATTTTCCTCTTCTATGCCTAAGTAATCTTTGATTTGCTGGAATAAATGAGGAAATTCAAGTGGAAATGCCTGCGTGAGATCTTCGATATCCTCTAAAAATACCTCGTTGGGGATATCTTGCAATTCTATGGATTCCATTTTTCTTTCCTCCTGTTTTGTATCGTTATTCTTTCAAAAGAAATAAACCGCCGTAGCAAGCCGTAGGTCGGATACTTGTATCCGACACAGCCGTCTAAGATGTTAAATTCTCGAATCCGACTTATGGTTGTATTTTGATAATTAAACAATTAATCTAAAAAATCATCATGATTCCAATAATGTAAAACTGCATTAATTAAGGAACATGTCGTAGCATCAGAATGGTTTTCTGTATAAATATCAATTATGTCAATGAACATTGGAGCTTCAAGCCAGTTTTGGTAATCTTTATTATTTTCTATAAAAAGCTCATCACTTTCAGTTTCTGGTAATAAAAAAGTACACTTGAGTAATCCTTCTTGGGTTTCTACATCATCATCTTTTAATGTATAAAGAAAGCCATAGTCTAAAAGACTTTCTTTTGAATCAATTAAATTTTTAATCCCAACAATTTTGATCATAGGTCAATTGGCTTTCATACGTTATCTACATTTATCACAACATTTCTTGCCACCACCCTATTTTTCACTGCCGCTTCTACCGCTAGTAACGTAGGTCGGATTCTTGTATCCGACCCAGCCGTCTAAGATGTCGGATTCGAGAATCCGACCTACGGCACTTGAATTATTATGATCATGACGGCAAGGGTGCTTTCTATTTTAATCTACATAAATATGTATCGGTATTAAAAAGGTCGTCTGAAACCTAATTTTCGGTTTCAGACGACCTTTTCCTATCTTCGGGTAAACCTTACTTCGCCCCTTTAAACCCGCGCTTCAAATGCACCATCAGCAATGCCACTGCCGCAGGCGTGACGCCGGAAATTCGGCTTGCTTGTCCGACGGTTTCGGGTTTGTGCTGGTTGAGCTTTTGCTGCACTTCGGCGGACAGGCCTTTGACTTTGCTGTAATCGATGTTTTCAGGTAGCCTCAACGTTTCCAAATCGCGGCGGCTGTCGATTTCCTCGTTTTGGCGGTCGATATAGCCTTGGTATTTGACTTGGATTTCGACTTGTTCGATAACTTCGGCGGAGAGATTTTCAGACGACCTTGCGCCTTCGAGCGTCATCAGTGCGGCGTAGTCGAGGTTCGGGCGGCGCAGGAGGTCGTGCAGGTTGGCTTCGCGGCTGAGTTTTTGTCCGAACACGCGGATTTGTTCGTCTTCGGCGAGTTTTTGCGGCGTGTACCACGTTGTTTTCAAACGTTGGATTTCGCGTTCGATGGCTTCGCGTTTTTCGTTGAACATGCGCCATTGCTCTTCACCCACCAAGCCGATTTTGTGGCCGTCTTCGGTCAGGCGCATGTCGGCGTTGTCTTCTCTGAGTTGCAGGCGGTATTCGGCGCGGCTGGTGAACATGCGGTAGGGTTCGTTCACGCCTTTGGTGATGAGGTCGTCGACCAATACGCCGAGATAGGCTTGTTCGCGGCGCAGCAGGAGCGGGTCTTGTTCGCGGACGTATTGCACGGCGTTTGCTCCTGCGAGCAGGCCTTGTGCGGCGGCTTCTTCGTAGCCGGTGGTGCCGTTGATTTGTCCGGCGAAGAAGAGGCCTTGGATGGTTTTGGTTTCGAGGCTGGCTTTGAGGTTGCGCGGATCGAAGTAGTCGTATTCGATGGCGTAGCCGGGGCGCAGGATATGGGCGTTTTCAAGGCCTTTCATGCTGCGCACGAGGGCGATTTGGATGTCGAACGGCAGGCTGGTGGAGATGCCGTTGGGGTAGTATTCGTTGGTGGTCAGGCCTTCGGGTTCAAGGAAAATCTGGTGGCTGTCTTTGTCGGCGAAGCGGTTGATTTTGTCTTCGATGGACGGGCAGTAGCGCGGACCGACGCCTTCGATTTTGCCGGTGAACATGGGGCTGCGGTCGAAGCCTGAGCGGATGATGTCGTGGGTTTGCAGGTTGGTATGCGTAATCCAGCAGGACACTTGGCGCGGGTGCATTTCGGCGTTGCCGCGCACGGAGAAAACGGGCACAGGCGTGTCGCCGGGCTGTTCGGTGAGCTGGGAGAAATCAATCGTGCGGCCGTCGATGCGCGGCGGCGTGCCGGTTTTCAGACGACCTTGCGGCAGGTTCAACTCGCGCAAACGTCCGCCCAGCGATTTGGCGGCGGGATCGCCGGCGCGGCCGCCTTCGTAGTTTTCCAAACCGATGTGGATTTTGCCGGACAAAAACGTGCCTGCGGTCAGCACGACGGCGCGGGCTTTAAATTCCACGCCCATCGCGGTGATTACGCCGCTGATGCGGTCGCCGTCGAGCGTTACGTCGTCAACCGACTGCTGGAAGAGGTCGAGGTTTTCTTGGTTTTCCAGCATTTCGCGGATGGCGGCCTTGTATAAAATACGGTCCGCCTGCGCGCGCGTGGCACGCACTGCCGCGCCTTTGCTGGCGTTCAGGCGGCGGAACTGGATGCCGGATTTGTCGGTTGCCAACGCCATCGCGCCGCCGAGCGCGTCGAGTTCGCGTACTAAATGTCCTTTGCCGATGCCGCCGATGGACGGGTTGCACGACATTTGTCCGAGCGTTTCGATGTTGTGTGTGAGCAAAAGCGTCTGCGCGCCCATGCGTGCGGCGGCAAGCGCGGCTTCCGTGCCTGCGTGTCCGCCGCCGACGACGATGACGTCGTAGGTTTTGGGGTAAATCATGTGGGTCATGTGTTTCAACGTGCCTAATGGTTTCAGACGACCCCTTTTCTCTGACGGAGGTCGTCTGAAAATATAATGAATTCAAAAATAAACGTGGAATTGTACGCTTTTTCGGGGGGATTTGACAGGTGGCAATGGTTTGCGGGTGCAAATGAAGGAAAGGTCGTCTGAAAAACCTTGTTTCGGGTTTTTAGACGACCTTTCGTTTGTCTGCTGATTAATATCACGCGGCTTGCGGGATGGCTTCAATGTCGTGCAGGCTGCGGTAGCAGGGGTCGAGCTGTTTGGCGATGAGGGTGAGCTGCCGGTGGAGGATGTGGCTTTGGCGTGCGTCGCCGGCTTCTGTTTGCAGGGCTTCCAAATCGGTTTGGATTTGTGACAGGGTCGTCTGAAAATCTTGTTCGCCGGTTTGCGGAAGGCGTTCGAGCAGGTCGGCGATGCGGTAGCCGCTTTGGTAGAACTTGCGGACGAAGTCGGGGCTGCACGCGCCGTCCATTTCGCTTCGGTATGCGCCGAGTGCGGAGATGTAGCCGGTTAGGGCGTAGCTGGTTTTGAGGAGGGTGAAGCCGCTTTGCAGGTTGTTGCCGTATTTTTTGGGTTCGCTGCTCATGTCGGAGAGGGTGCTGCTGAGGGTGGCGGTGCGTTCGTGGGCTTGGCGGCGGACGGTGCGGTATTCGACGTCGTCGGCGATGCCGTATTGGAGCTGGTCGAGAATTTTTCTGAGGTAGGCACCGTTGCCGCCGACGGCTTGGGCGGCGGTTTTTTCGAGGGTGAGGTAACGCCAATCCGGCCAGAGGTAGGTGACGGCTGCCCACGCGAGGACGGAGCCAACGATGGTGTCGATGATGCGGACGGGCATGGCGGCATAGACGTCCAGCCCGGCGAGGGAGAAGCTGGTGAGGGCTTGGATGGTGATGAAGAAGGTGGAGAAGCTGTATTTGTAGCTTCGGGTCATGAAAAACAGGGTGGTGCTGGCGATGACGATCCAGAGTTTGGTTTCGACGGATGGGGTGAAATAAGGCACGAGGGAGCCGACGATGACGCCGAGTATGGTGCCGGCGATGCGTTGGTACACGCGGCTTTTGGTGGCGGTGTAGTTGGGTTGGCAGACGAAGACTGCGGTCAGGAGTATCCAGTAGCCGAGGTTGAGATGGAGGATTTCGACGATGATGCAGGAGGCGGCAACGAGGATGGAGAGGCGCGTAGCGTGACGGAACACGCCCGACTCGAAGTTGAGCTGGCTGCGGACGGTCTGCCAGACGTTTTTCAGGCTGCTGTTTTCGAGGGCGGCGATGCGGGTGTCGCTGCTGTTGTCGTTTTCGGCGGGGGAATCGCTGTGTTGGAGTTGGCGCAGTTGGTGGTCGACGCTGCCGAGGTTGTCGAGCAGGCGGCGGATGTGGTGGATGTTGCGGCTTTCGGGGTGGTCGTCGGTGTAGTGCGAAAGGGATTGGCGGCAGCCTTCCATCGCGCGTCCGAGGCGTTTGCTGTATGTGTAGTCTTTGCCGTTCCTCAGGGCGGCGGCAACGTTGCGGCATGCCTGCCCCTGCATTTCGAGCAGGCGGCGGATGCGGAAGATGAGATCGGTGTTTTTGAGGGTGTCGGTCAGCTCGGTATAGTCGGCGTGGGCGGAGCTGACGCGTTCGTGTATGTCTTGGGCGGTAAAGTAGTAGCGCAGCATTTTGGCGGTGCGCGGGTGGCGGTGTTTGCCGCGCAGACGGTAAAACAGGGCGGCGCGGCATTGGTTGAAGGCAGTGATGACGCCAGTGTTGCTCATGGCGAGGTCGATTTGGCGGTTGCCGAGCCAAGCGGCTTCGTCGGGATCGAAAAAGTCGGCTTTGGCGTCAAAATAGCCGCCGAGCGCTTCGTAGGCGTTGGCGACGCTTTCTTGAACGGGGCGGTGCGGGAGGATGATTTGGAAAACGAGTGTGCAGGTGCTGTATAACACGGTCCCGAGCAGAATCATGACGGGATTGGTCAGCCAGAAGTTTTCGGGGGTGTAGGTGAGCGTGGTGTAGGTGGCGACGGCGAGCGCGCCGAACGCGAAAGTGCGGTATTTCAGCCCGACCGCGCCCAAAATGGTAAAGCCGAACGTCATCAGGGTCATGGCGAGGATGAAGGGCAGGCCGGTGCCGAGCGTGCTTTGGGCGACGAGCGATGAAATGGTAAACAGGGCGACGGTGATGATGATGTTTTTCAGACGACCTGTCAGGCGGTTGTCCAAATCGACGAGGCCGCCCGCGATGATGCCGAGTACGAAAGGCATGGCGAGCTTGGGCGTACCAAACCGCCAGACAAGGGTCGCGGCGATAAAGACGCTGGCGAAGACGGGCAGCGAGGTGATGATGAGGGGTTTGAGCGGCGGGAGTTTCATCGTATTGGGCGCAGCTTTAAATTGGAATGGTTTGATTATTATGAATGAAATGAAACGGTATTCTAACAGGATTTTAGGGCGGGACGGGGGCTATGGGGTCGTCTGAAAACCTGTCCGACAGCGCCCCTGCGGAACGGATATGACCGACCTGCCTGTCTGTCCTCAAGAAAAAGGAACGAGATTGCCGCGCATGAAAAAGGTCGTCTGAAAACCCTAAAGTGTGGTTTTCAGACGACCTTTTCTTTTTCGTCGGCGTTATTGCGTTTGCTCGGCTTTCTGTTTTTCCGCTTCTTCGATTTTGCGGTCGTTTTCGTAATCCGAACGGAAGAGCCTGTCGAAACGGATGGTGTATTTCAACTCGCCGCCGTATGAACGGCTGCCGACGCGGGCAACGGCTTGGATGGCGCGGGTGAGCTGGTACACGAGCTTGACCGACTGTTCGGCACTGGAAAGACCGTATTCGTAGCCCGCATAAAGGTTGTTGGTGAACTGTTTGCCGACGGTCAATACTTGTTCGGCGGGGTTGAGTTCGCCGGTTTGGGCGTTGCGGCTGCGTTGGCTGGTGATGCCCAAATCGTCCACCAGTCCGAGCCTGTCGTTGACTTGTCCGGCAAGGAGCGCGCCTGCTGCTGCGGAAAGTGCGGCATTGTCGCCGTCGCTGCCGCTGCTGGCGCGGTTGAGGATGAGCCAAGAGAGCTTGTCTTTTTCACTCATCGCTTCTTTGGCAACAAGGGTCACGCGCGGATTGTTTAGGCTGCCGAGAACTTCGACGCCTGCACCGACGGGAGAAAGACGGCGTTCGGCGCGGATGTTCAGGTTGGGGTTGTTCAACGGACCGACGAAAGAAACCGTACCTTTGGTGATGTCGAGGTCTTGACCGTAGGCTTTGTAACGGCCTTTGACGACTTTCACCGTACCGACGCCCTGGACGGTTTCACCCGGTCGGGAAGTGATGTTCAGCCTGCCGCCTATGGTGATGTCTGCGCCGTAACCGACGAAACGGATATTGTCGTTGAGGTTGAGCGTGAGGTTAAGGTTGATAGGTGTCACGGCGGCGGTTTGTTTTTTCTCTTCGCCCAACACGACGACATCGTCGTCCAACGAGGGCATGGAGGATTTTTGCGAACCGAACATACCGTAGTCGCTGTTTAACGTACCGTTGAGGAACACGCCTTTTTGCTGGTTGTATTGCACTTTCGCGCTGCCGGAGAGGCGCAGGCGGCGGTTCGGACGGGAAAGGGTGTCGTATTTGTCGAAGACGACATCCACGTCAACGTCCGGATCGGCGTTGGCAAGGTTGACCGAGCCTTTCAGCTCGAGCGTACCGCCTTTATGGAACTTGAGGCTGTCGATGACCCAGCGCTGTCCCTGCAAATGGGAACGTAAAACGCCGTTGTCGAGGATGAGGCCTTGGGTTTGGTTGCGGTAGTAGAGGTTTTCGCCGTTGAGCGTACCGGAAAGCTGCGGTTCGCCGACGCGTCCGCCAAGGCTGACGGCGGCATTCAGACGACCTTTGACGGTTTGTCCGACGGGCAGGAAGTTGCGGAAGACTTCGAGGTCGGCGACGTTGAGGTTGAGTTTGCCGCTCAAAGGCGCGGTGTCCATGCTGGCGCCTTGTCCGATGTTGACCGTACCTTCGGCTGTGCCGTAGTTGCTGGTGCCGTTCAAGGTGGCTGCGATGGTGGGCGAACCGACGCGCCCGCCTATGGTGGCGGCTGCGTTCAGACGACCTGTAATGCCTTGCGCGGTGGCGGGCAGGAAGGTTTTGATTGCGCCCAAGTCGGGGACGTTGAGGTTGATTTTGCCGCTTATGGGCGCGTTGGCGATTTTGTTGCCGAACTGCTGGCTGATGCCCAGATTGGCGTTGACGCTGCCGAAACGGGTGCTGCCGTCAAGCGTGCTGTCGATGCGGCCGTTTTGGAAACGGGTGCGCAGGGAGAGCGCGCTTAAGCCCAAAGGCATCTGTTTTTTCGGGTCTTTGTTCGGCAGGATGATGTCGCCGCTTTGGCGGTTGATGTTGAGGTAGCCGCGGGCATTTTGACTGTACGCCAAATCCCAATCGCCGCCGAGTACCAAGTTGTGTTCGACGGGGATTTTGACGAAGTTTTGCAGCTCGGTGATGTGCAGGCTTTGCGCGCTGCCTTTGCTGGTGATGCCGGCTTTTTTGTCCCAAACGAAGTTTTGCAGGTTGAGGCTGCCGCCCATCGCGCTCCAGCGCGCCGCGCTCATGGAAACACGCTCCGCGCCTGCTTCGAGGTTCATGCGGTTTTGCAGTTTGAGGTTGAACGCGCCGCCGATGTCGAGCGTGTCCACGCTGCCTTTCCACTGATTGAAGTCTTTGTTCAGACCGCCCGCCGCGTTGACTTCGAGTTTGTAAGGTTTGCCGTCCAACGCCATGCTGCTGCTGCCGTATATGCGGTGTTGCGCACCCGTGCCGTTGAGCGACAGGTTGACCGCATCGATGACGGTTGAGCCGCCGGAAAGGGCGATGTGGCTGCCTTTGATGTCGGCGGCAAGCGGACGGTTGATGTCGGGCGTGCCTTTGAGCTTGAAGTCAAGCATACGGATGTTTACGGCATCGCCGACACGCAGTGCGCGCGCTTCGCCGGAAAGGTCGGCTTCGTAGGTTTTCAGCCCGCCTTTGAGGTCGCCTGAAATATAGCCGCGCATGTTGAGCAGCCCGCCCAGTCCGAAACCGAAACGGGAAAGGTCGGGAGCGGTGATGTCGATATTGAGACGGTCGCCTTTTTTGCCGAAGCTGCCGTTAGTTTTAACGATATTGTTGCCCAAACGCAGATCGGTCAGCGCGCGCGGGAGATGTCCGGATTCGTAAACGACGTCGGCTTTGCCGCTGAGGGGGACGTTGTTTAACGTACTCGGCGCAAACTGCATTTTGCCGGCGAATTTTTCTTTCGCCAGTTCGCCCGAGAGGTTGATGGTGCCGTTGACGCTGCCGGCGGGCAGTTTTGAGTCGAGGCGGGAAGGATTGAACGCCTTGCTGGAAACATCGAGCTTGAGCAGGCGGTCTTTGAAAAGCTCGAGCGAACCTTGCGCCGTCAGTTCGCCGCCGTTTTGCGGCGCGACGCGGACGCGGTCGAGTTTGAGGGTGCGTTGACCATGTTGTCTGTCGGTAACAAAGGATAGCAGACCGGAAAGTTGCGCGTTGCTGCTTTCAAGATTCCAGTCCACAGAGGGCGAGGCGGTTTCGCCTTTGACGCCGATAAATCCGTTCCACTGACCGGCAACATTGGTGCGGACGAGGTCGTCTGAAACCAGGTTGTTCACATTAATCTTGAGCGCAAGCGCGTTTTTCACCGTATCGACCGTACCGGCAACATTGAACGAACCTTCCTCCAACAGCCCGATTTCAGACTCTTGGACGGTTACCACGCCGTTGTCGTTAATCGTGAAGTCCGCCAGAATATTGCGCACCGGAATGGATTTTGCATCGGCAAAACCCGCCGCCTTGTTTTCCAAGTCGAGCGAGCCGTCCAGCGCGATACCGTGCGTAAACGAAGGCACGACAGTCGCGTCAAACGTCAGGTTTGCCTTAGGCAGCGACGGCAGGAACGCAGTCGGATTGATGTTGAAACCCTTGACCAGCACCTCGCCGATCATCTTATCCAGCGAAGCTGCAAACGGATGCACCGTCGATTTCGCCGACAAATGCACATCGTCGCCGTCCAGCAGAATTTCAGTCTGCACGTCCTGCAAGCTGCCCCACAGGCGCGCCTTACCCTCTATCGTCTCGCCTTCCAGCTCGCCCTTCGTCTGAATCGTCGTATTGAGCGCAAACGGCTTCTCCAGCCCGACCACCGCCGAACCCGTCGAATTGCTCCACGGCGTATCGAAGGCTTTCAAATCCAAGCGGTGTTCTTTCTGATCGTAATGGTATGCCGCATTCAGATGGTCGAGATAGACCGTCTGCTTGTCAAAATTTTTGCCCACGCTGAGTCTGCCCGTTTCCAAACGGTCGACGAACACCAACACAGGCAAATCAATGCTCTCAGGCAGCCCTTTGGACGGCTTTTTCTCTTTCGGCGGCGTCGGCTTCGGCACGACCGCAATATCGCCCGCCACAATTTCAGTAATGTGCAGGCTGCGCTGAAACAGTTCGGACGGCTTCCAATCAAAACGAAACGCGCTGATTTTCACATCCGCCCCATCCGTTTCAACCATCCACTTATCGCCGTGAAACCCCTTAACCAGCGTACCTTCCAGCGTTTCCGAAGCAATCTTCACGCCAAACCACGACGGAATCTTGTACAAACCGAAACGCAAACCCGATTCCGTCCCCACCAGCCAAGCAATAAAGCCCGCCAGCGCGCACACCAGCACAACCAACGTCAGCAACAGACCCCGCAACCAGCGTCTCTTGCGCTTGGGCGGGGTGGGTTGTGTTTCAGACGACGTAGGCACACTGTTTGGCGTTTCTTGGGTTTCTTGGACTGCTGTTTCGGACATCTTGACTTTCTTGTATGACTTAACGGCTTCTCAGGACTCCGCCGCACCCGACGGAATCGACTTTTCAGACGACCTATATTTAAGAATAGGTCGTCTGAAAAAGGATAATCATATCCCATTGCGGCAAATTGTGCTTGGGAAAGACAGCATTTCAGGTTTCAGACGACCCCATATGCCCGAACGTCATGCTCAAAGCGGTAAAATGCCAACAAATGTATAGTAGATTAAATTTAAACCAGTACGACGTTGCCTCGCCTTGCCGTACTATTTGTACTGTCTGCGGCTTCGTTGCCTTGTCCTGATTTAAATTTAATCCACTATAAAAAGGTCGTCTGAAAAGACTGCGGGAGTTTAGACCCACATTTTCAGACGACCTCTGCACATTTCAACAACCCAACGCAAATCAATGAAAAGAAACGCGGCGGGTTGCCTCAAGCTGCGGCTTACCTGCCCGACAATACCGCCGCACCTGCTTTCGCGACGCTTTCGTCTTCATCGACCGAACCGCCGCTCACACCGACGCTGCCGACGATAACGCCGTTTTTATCCACCAGCAGCACACCGCCGGCAAAAATCACCAAACCATCATTGGTCACCTCAATACCGTAAAGCTCGCCGCCCGGCTGCGAAGCCTTGCCCAGTTCGCGGGTGGACATATTGAAATAGCGCGCCGTTTTCGCCTTTTTCTGTGCAATATCAATGCTGCCGATAAACGCATCGTCCATACGAGTAAACGCCTTCAAATTACCGCCCGCGTCCATGACCGCAATATTCATCGGCACCTTGATTTCACGCGCCTTTTTCATCGAAGCCTGCACCACCGCCTGTGCCTGAGCCGTCGTCAAATCGCCCGGCAGCGTTTTGGTCAAACCCGCCGAAAACGCCGGCGCACCCAATGCCAAAGTACACAACAATGCAACTGATTTTATGCCGCGCATAACTGTCTCCTTGTATTGAATCAATGAAAGGTACTGCACTTTTGATTGTATGCCTGTCGGTGGGAAGAATAAAGGTCGTCTGAAAACCTGATTTTCAAGTTTTCAGACGACCTCGGGTATATTTTGGGTTTCAAACACCGCGTGCGTGCGTACCGCACACACCCTACACCCGATGCCCAGTTTCAGTAGCAACTGTATTTTTCACCCCGTCAGGCAAAAATACCAAAACTCAAATCAAGCCGTTTGGATACCATTTTCGGCAAAGTAATCATTCAATTTCGTAAGTAGTCGGTATACATTGTAGCGTGGGCTTTGCCCACGATAATGTTGGGTAAAAGAGGTCGTCTGAAATTTTGAGTTTGATTCGTGGGCAAAGCCCACGCTACGGGTTGCTATTCTCTCTTGCTACGTTTTTTGCCGTAGGTCGGATTCTCGAATCCGACGGCTATTTGAGATGGCAGCGGCTGTTGTCGGATACAAGCCTCCAACCTGCGACCGGCTACGGTTTGCCCAACATTATTTACAACGCATCATCATCCGCGTCCGCCAAACTTTTTTGCCTGAGCCGTCAGTCGAAGAGTCACGGAATCTTTGCGTCAGCACGCCTCGGTTTAACGAAAACTCAAAATTATCGTTATAAATCTGCGTACCTTGCTCCGGCTCCTCTTCCCGAACGCGTGCCGTACCTGCAATTTTATCGGGTGAATAAATTCGATAATTCAGTTTCGTATATTTCGCGCCCCATTCCCAACCATTTAATTCAATTGATTTTTTACCTATTTTAATATAAAAGCCGCTATCTTCCGACACGTCAACATTATCCATAGCAGCGTTTTCATCATAACCCATGGCACATAAAGCCCTTATATGTTTGGGCGATACCTTCCCTTCATAATGCCCGGCCCATTTGCCTTGAAACGCTTGCGGAATATCTTGGGCAGCGGCTTGGAATCCAAGAAGGAGCAAACCGGCGGTCAGAACAGATTTTAAAGTGAGCGACATTATTTATACCTTTCAAGAAAGAGTGTTCAAATCAATATGAATAATACAGGAAACGGAAAGAATATAAAAAAGGTTGTCTGAAAACGTTTAGAAAGTTTTCAGACGACTTTGGGTGGGTTTTGGGTTGCAAGCACCGCGTGCGTGCGTACCGCACACACCCTACACCCGATGCCCAGTTTCAGTAGGTCGGATTCTCGAATCCGACGGCTATTTGAGATGGCAGCGGCTTTTGTCGGATACAAGTATCCAACCTACTACTGCTGGATGATATGCACGTCTCGCTGCGGGAAAGGAATATTGATATTGGCGGCACGCAGGTTTTCCACTACCTGCTCGTTCAACCCGAAGCGGAACGCGCCCAAATCGGCTTCGTTCGTCCACGCCCAAAGCGTGATTTCGATGGCACTGTCGGCCAAGTTGGTAATATATGTTACTGCCTCTTTGCCTTGGGTCTGTACGCACAAAGGATGCTCGGTGGCGGCTTTCAAGACGGCGGCTTTGGCGGCTTTCAAATCACAGGCGTAATCCACACCGACTACCACCTGCACGCGGCACAGCGACATGGAAGAACGATTCACGATACAGTTGCTCATGACAATACTGTTGGGCAGGATAACTTCTTCATTGTCGGGCGTACTCAGCGCGGTCTGCACCATTTTAATTTCGCTAACAAAGCCTTCGAAGCCGTTGACCTTGATGTAGTCGCCGACTTTAAACGGGCGGAACAGAATAATCAGCGCGCCGGCGGCAAAGTTGGACAGTTGGTCTTTCAGCGACAACGCCACTGCCAAGCCCGCACCGCCGATTAAGGCGGTAACCGACGTAGTCGGAATGCCCAGCTTGCCCAGTGCGGCAATGATGATCAGGATTAACAGACCGATATTAGCTACATTACCCAGAAAGCTCACCAGCGTTCTGTCCACTTTGGCACGGGTTAGCGCAGCTTTCATCAGGATGACGAGACGGGAGGCTATCCATCTGCCGACAAAGAAAATCGCCAACGCGGCAACGAGGTTGGTACCGAATGCCATGCCGGTTTCAACGAGACGCTCCCAGCCTGAGAATGAAGAGAGGTTTTCAAGATCGAAATTCATGATTTTTATTTATGGTTTAAGAATGGTGAAAATTTTGGATATTATTGGTTTTGCGGCAAGCCTGCCTATCTTTTCAGACGACCTTAAAGCTGCGTACCTGAACCGTATTGAATCCATAAAGGGGACCGCGCCCGTGATTGTATGCCTGTCGGCGGGAAGAATAAAGGTCGTCTGAAAACCTGATTTTCAAGTTTTCAGACGACCTTGGGTGTGTTTTGGGTTGCAAGCACCGCGTGCGTGCGTACCGCACACACCCTACACCCGATGCCCAGTTTCAGTAGGTCGGATTCTCGAATCCGACGGCTATTTGAGATGGCAGCGGCTTTTGTCGGATACAAGTATCCGACCTACGGCTGGCTAATCCTTCTTAATCGGCGGATTGGCATTAATCGGCAACGACGAGCGGGAAACTTTAACGTTTGGATAATGCTTCCGCATCAAGTGCTGAAACACTTCCGCCTTGCGCTCTTTTCCGCTCTTTTCGTAATTCGTCCCCAAAATCACTTCATCCACAATATCGCGTATATCGGCATAAGGCAGATAGACGGATTTTGTGGTTTGGCAATATTCGATGTTATCCGAACCGATTTGTTCGATTTTCAGCAGGCGGAATTCTTCCTCGTCGCGGAAAGCGAAATCTTTAAACAGATAGCGGATATATTCCAAAGCTTTTTTGTCTTCATTTTTGATCTTAGATAGGTTCATTAACTTCCACAACGCTGCTTTGAGCTCCTTAATACGGAACTTATGCCATTTTATATTTTTTCCAACAGGCTTTAATCGAATGCCGAATTTTGGTTTTCTTGCATTAGGCAGTAATATTGTGCATTTTTCCTTAGCAATATATTCATCGTAATAAGCGATATAAGCTACCTGATAAAGCGGCAGGTTTTCATCTTCTGAACTCACTACACCTACCTCCGCTGGTTCTTTTAAATATTCATTATGTTCATTTTTAAAACTTCTGAACGAAGCAGAAATATCAGGCTCTTTCAACCAATCCCCGTTTTTATTAAATACCAAGCAGCAGCCCGATGCTTCCACGTCGTTTTCTTTACCATACAGACGGAACTGGTTCAAATCGTTGACGCGGCTGGAGAAACAGGTAAAGAAAGCATTATAGGCAGGGCAATCTGCCTTGTTTTCCAATTCCAAATCCTGCAGATTCAGCAACTCCAACAGTCCTTCTCCTTCAGTCGGGTCATTCATATAAGTGGAGCTACCGATTCTCATTGGACTAACCTTACTACTGTCAACAGGATCGTTATCATCGGTTTGATCATCAGTTTTATCGCGGACAATCCCGAATAATCTTTCGCATACTGAAGGAGAAGTGTAATGAGCAAGGGGAATCGCCCCCAATTCCATAGGCGGGATATTTAAAACTGCCAGAATGGTAGTGATGGCGTTTATTAAATCTCCCTCTTTAGTTTCAAATAAATCTCCCTGTATTTTCTGTTTTTTCCATTCAAAATATCTTTCCCATTTTTTTTGAATTATGGCTTGTTCGAAATAACAACGGCCTAACCAAGATTGTGCATTGTTTTGTTCTTGAAGGCTGTTTTGTTTATCTTCCAGCTGCTCGGCAAGCCTCAATTGTTGCTGGTGGTGTTCAACTGCATTTCCAAGCAACTGTTCCGATTCCTTGCCTTTGGCTTTCTTCGCCTGCTCTAAATAGCAGCGGCCTAACCAAGATTGTGCTTTGATTTGTTCTTGAAGGCGGTTTTGCTTGTCTGCCAGCTGTGCTGCAAGACGCAATCGCTGTTGGAAATGCTCAACTGCCTGTCCAAATAACCGTTCCAACTCCTTGCCTTGGGCTTTCTTCGCCTGCTCTAAATAGCAGTGACCTAACCAAGATTGGGCATTGATTTGTTGTTGAAGGCGGTTTTGCTTGTCTTCCAGCTGTTTGGCAAATTCCAACGATTGCTGGAAATGTTCAACGGCATGCTCAAATAACTGTTCCGACTCCTTGCCTTCGGCTTTTATCGCCTGATCGAAATAGCAGCGGGCTAACCAAAATTGGGCATTATTTTGTTCTTGAATGCTGTTTTGCTTATCTTCCAGCTGTTTGGCAAATTCTAATGATTGCTGGAAATGCTCAACGGCATGCTCAAATAACTGTTCCGACTCCTTGCCTTTGGCTTTCATCGCCTGCTCTAAATAGCAGTGGCCTAACCAATGTTGGGCATAGTATTGTTCTTGAAAGCTGTTTTGCTTATCTTCCAGCTGTTTGGTAAATTCTAACGATTGCTGGAAATGCTCAACGGCATGCTCAAATAACTGTTCCGACTCCTTGTCTTTGGCTTTCATCGCCTGCTCTAAATAGCAGCGACCAAGCCCAAAGTGAATTTTATTTTGCACCTGAATATGGCTATCTTTATCTTTAATTTCATCTAAAGCCTGATTCAGCTTCTCTATCGCTTTATCAAATTTTTTGTTCTTGAATAACGCTATACCTTCGTTAATTAAACTCCAAACACTCATTACTTTATTCCTTTATCAAAACAATCTGTTAACCACCATGCCATCTCAATGCGCCTCTTCCCAATTCATTCCCACACCAACCTCCGCCACCAGCGGTACTTTCAACATCCCCTCATCCACTTTCGCCATAATCTGCGGCAGTTTTTCTTTGACTAAATCCAGTTCGGCTTCGGGTACTTCCAACACCAGTTCGTCATGCACCTGCATAATCAATTTGCTTTGTAAGAGGTCGTCTGAAAGCCAGCGGGACACGTCTATCATGGCGCGTTTGATAAGGTCGGAGGCGGTGCCTTGCATGGGGGCGTTGATGGCGGCGCGTTCGGCTCCGGCGCGGGCGTTGGCGTTTTTGTTGTGGATGTCGGGCAGGTAGAGGCGGCGGCCGAACAGGGTTTCGACGAAGCCTTGGGCGGCGGCTTGTTCTTTGGTGCGCTGCATGTATTCGGCGACGCCGGGGTAGCGGGCGAAGTAGCGGTCGATGAAGGTTTTGGCGGACAGGTTGTCTATGCCCAGCGATTTGGCGAGGCCGTATTGGCCCATGCCGTAAATGAGGCCGAAGTTGATGGTTTTGGCGTAGCGGCGTTGTTCGGGCGAGACGTTTTCGGGGGCGATGCCGAATACTTCGGCGGCGGTGCGGCGGTGTACGTCTTCGCCGTTTTGGAACGCGGCGATGAGGGTTTTGTCGCCGGAGAGGTGCGCCATAATGCGCAGCTCGATTTGGGAATAGTCGGCGGAAACGATGACGCTGCCTTGCGGTGCGGTGAAGGCGCGGCGCACGCGGCGGCCTTCGGCGGTGCGGATGGGGATGTTTTGCAGGTTGGGGTTGTTGCTGGCGAGGCGGCCGGTAATGGCGACGGCTTGGGCGTAGGTGGTATGCACGCGGCCGTCTTTGGGGGAAATCATTTCGGGCAGTTTGTCGGTGTAGGTGGATTTGAGTTTCGCCAGGCTGCGGTTTTGCAGGATGATTTTGGGCAGGGGGTAGTCGGGCGCGAGCTGTTCGAGCACGGCTTCGTTGGTGGAAATGCCGCCTTTGGCGGTTTTTTTCAGGCCTTTGGTGGGGATGCCCATTTTGTCGAACAGGATTTCTTGCAGCTGTTTGGGCGAGTTGAGGTTGAACGGCTGGCCTGCGGCGGCGTAGGCTTCTTGTTCGAGCTTCATCAGCTCGGCGCCGAGTTCCGCGCTTTGGCGGGCGAGTTCGGCGCGGTCGATTTGCACGCCGTTTCGTTCCATTTCAAACAATACTTGCGCAACGGGCAGCTCCATTTTTTCATACATTTCAAGCTGTTTGGCGTCCATTTGCGCGCGCAGGTGCGCTTCGAGGCGCAGGGCGAAATCTGCGTCTTGGGCGGCGTATTCGGTCGCCTGCTCAATGGCGACATCGGCAAACCCGATTTGCTTCGCGCCTTTGCCGCACAGCGATTCGTAGGTAATGGTTTCCAAGCCCAACCAGCGTTCGGACAATTCGTCCAAACCGTGTCCGAGATGGCTTTCGATGATGTAGGAAGCGAGCATGGCGTCGCCGGCAATGCCGTTCAGGGCGATGCCGTAGTTGGCGAAAACGTGTTGGTCGTATTTGAGGTTTTGCCCGATTTTTTTCAGGGCGGGGTTTTCCAAATGCGGTTTCAGACGACCTAATACGTCCTGCAAATCAAGCTGTTCGGGTGCGGCAGTCAGGCTGTGTCCTACGGGGATGTAAACCGCCTCGCCTGCTTGGAACGCGATGCTGATGCCGACCAGCGAGGCGTTCATCGCGTCTAGGGAGGTGGTTTCCGTGTCGATGCCGATTGTGTCCGCCTGCGACAATTTGTCCAACAAGGCGGCAAACTGCGCTTCGGTGGTAATGGCTTGATAATCCAGCTTTTCGGGGGCGGGTGCATGTTCTATGATTTTTTCAGACGACGTTTCCATGTCCAACGCCGCCTGTTCGCCTATCGTATTGCTACCGAACAAATCGCCGTCCGCCGCTTCGTGCATACGGCTTTCCGCTTCTTTCAGCCAAGTGCGGAAGCCCCAGCGTTTGAAATCGACCGCAAGCTGCGACCATTTCGGCGAAGTGCGGCGCAGGCTTTCGAGGCCGTCTGAAAGCTCGGTGTGTAAATCCACATCGGTTTTAATCGTCACCAAATCATACGAAAGCGGCAGTTGGGGCAGCGCAGCTTGCAGGTTTTCGCCGACCTTGCCCTTGATTTCCGCAGCGTGTTCCACCACACCGGCCAGCGAACCGTAGGCTTCCAGCCACTTCACCGCCGTTTTCGGGCCGCACTTTTCCACGCCCGGCACGTTGTCCACCTTGTCGCCCATCAGCGCGAGATAATCGCGGATTTGGTCGGGGCGCACGCCGAATTTCTCCTTCACGCCTTCAATGTCCAGCGTTTCGCCGCTCATCGTGTTCACCAGCGTCACGCGCTCGTTCACCAGCTGCGCCATGTCCTTATCGCCGGTGGACACCACCACATTCCAACCCGCTTCGCCTGCCATCGCCGCCAGCGTGCCGATAACGTCGTCCGCTTCGACTTGCGGAATGACCAACACCGGCCAGCCCATCAGCCGCACCAAATCCGGCAAGGCTTCCGCTTGCGGGCGCAAATCGTCCGGCATCGGCGGGCGCGTCGCCTTATAGTCGGGGAACATCTCGTGGCGGAAATTCTTGCCTTTCGCATCAAACACCACCGCACAATAATCATGTACATAATCCGCCCGCAGCCGGCGCAGCATGTTCAACACGCCGTAAAGCGCACCCGTCGGCGCACCATCAGGCGCGGACAACTGCGCCATCGCGTGATAAGCGCGGTAGAGATAAGAAGAGCCGTCAACGAGGAGGAGAGTGGGTTTGGACATGGTGAACCTGCTTGAAATAAGTGAAAAATAGATGGATGGATTATAAAGGAAAAGCTCGGTTCTCCCCATGTATCCGCAAACGTGTTTCAGCGCATTTTAGGGTTTACAAAAATAAACCATTTCAAATATTGCGCCTTGTCATTTCATCTTGTATATTTGCATACAAATGAATACAAACCAAATCAAATGAATATGAATGCGACAAACCGTATCCCCGTCAGCGTGCGAATTACTCAGGAAGACGCTGATTTTATTGCTGAATTAAAAATCGAAGGCGCGAATACGCCGTCTGAAAAAATCCGCGAGCTGCTCAAGCAGGCGCGTTTGGCGCATACGCAGACGCGCGATTACGGTTCCGCGCTGACGGCGCAGGAGCAGTTTTTCCAAGCGGCAAAACATGACGTGCTGCACGCGGAAAAGCAGGCGGGGGCGCATTCGCATATCGTGGCGCGTTTGTTTGAGCAGTTGCCCGACTTGGGCGCGACGCTCGCCGCCGACCTGCCCGAAGAAGCCGACCTCGACAGTTTGAAAAAATACGAACGCGAACTGATGTGGCGCATCGTCCGCCTCACCGACAGCATCTTGCAGCTCGCCGTAACCGGCAAAGGCGCGGCATACGACGATACTGTGCTGCAACAGCTTGAAAACACTTTGAAACTGGCGAAAATTGTGCAGCAGGCGGGCGAGGTTTGAGGTCGTCTGAAAAAATGGGGCGCATGAAATAGAAGTATTTGTTTGCCGCTATTCCTGTACAGGCTGCCATGCCCGAATATTCCGAAAACGCCAAGGTCTGGATTCCTACCTGCGCGGGAATGACGGACGGTTGATTACCCCCGTGCCAACTTAAATCAAACACATTTTATTGAAAGGAAAATCCAAATGAGCGAAACCCTATCCCGCAGAGTGGGCCGTCTGGTGAGCGGCGGTTTTCATGCCCTGATTGATGCGGCAGAAAACCTTGCGCCTGAGGCAGTCATGAACGAGAGCATCCGCGAAATTGAGCGGGCGGTGGACGAAGTGCGTGCCGAATTGGGCAAAGTGTTGGCGCAGAAACACCTTGCCGCCAAGAAAATGGCGGACGAAAGCAACCGCCACGAAGCCATCGATGCCAACCTGCAAGCCGCCGTAGCGGCGGGGCGCGACGATCTTGCCGAGGCGGGCATCGCCGAACAAATGGACATCGAAGCGCGTCTGCCTGTTTTGGAAAACACCATCGCCGACTGTGCCGCGCAGGAAAAAGAACTGGAGGGCTTTATCGCCGCCTTGCAGGCGAAAAAACGCGAGATGCAGCAGCAGTTGCAAGACTGGCGCGCCGCACAGCAGAATGCTGGCGCAGGCAAAGCGGCAGGCGGCAGCGACCTCAACCGCATCGCCCGTGATGCCGAAAAAAGCGGCAACGCCTTCGACCGCGTGATGGGTCGTCAGAACGCGGTACACAGCAGCACCGATGCGGCGCAGTTGGCAAAATTGAAGGAATTGGAAGACTTGAGCCGCAACAACCGTATTGCTGAAAGATTGGCGGCGTTGAAGGCGGGGAAATAAGTTTTCAGACGACCTCCTCAACAAACAAGGTCGTCTGAAAACGAAAAACGCCGCGCGGAGCTTGTCCTTGCGGCGTGTGGCGGAACGGATTAATCGAATTAATAGTCGATACGTTCGCTGATAATCCGCAAATCCGGCCATGAGAAAACGATGTCGTATTCGCGTCCGTTTTTGAAGGCTTCAGCTTTCAATACGGGGCGTCCGCGGCGGTCATCGGCTTCGATTTCGTGAACTTGGTAGCCGCGTCGTTCGAGAATCCGCATCACTTGTGCGCGTTTTTGCTCGAAAGACGGATCGCTGTAAATTTGGTGTTCGATGTAGTCGTCATCGTAATACTTGCTGTCGCGGTAACGGTAGTCGTCATAACGGTCGTAATCGCGCTCATAACGGTCATCATAGCGGTCGTCGTAACGGTCATAACGCTGCTCGTAGCGGTCGGTACGATAGTCGTCATCGTAATAGTCGTAAGGATAAGGGGCGGCACAAGCGGTCAGTGCGATACTGCCTAAGAGTAATACCGGTAAGAGTTTTTTCATGTCGTATCCTTTCGGGACGTGGGGTAAGTCAAATCAAGAATATTCGGAAGCGGATTATAAATCAACGCGTTCTTCGATAATGTTCAAATCGGGATAAGACATCACGATTTTGTATTCCAAGCTGCCTTTGTAGGCCTCAAATTCCAAAACGGGTCTTGCCCAATGCAGGTCGGTGTCGGAATCGTGGACCTCGTAGCCTCTGCTGTGCAGGATGGACAAAGCGCGGTCGTGGTGTTGCGCGAACGCGGGGTCTGTCTCCATACGGTATTGGGCGTAGTCTTCGTAAAGGTCGAAACCTTCTGCTGCAAGAAAAATGGCGCAAACAGCGGCGACAGGAAGCAGCAATTTTTTCAAAAGCGGTTTGGACGGTTTTGTATATTGCGACTGAGAATGTTTCATTTCGTTCCCTTTGCGTCTGTTGTCGGTATAGACATTTAAACACGCAGGACTTAGGGAAAAGTTAGGAGCGTTTTCAGACGACCTTTCTTTACGATACGCACAGGTCGTCTGAAAAATAGGGGAATTTCATGATTTTTGCCATTTTGATCGGTTTGCTAACCGCCGTATTGCTTTACTTTGTGATGTTTAAGGATTGGGACGAATTTGTCGAATGCGTCGAATTCTATTGCACACCCGACATTATCAGCGCGCTGCGGGGGCGGTATTGGGATGACGTATGGGCGGAAACCAAAATTCTGCTGTGGCTGGGCATCAGCGTGATGGCTGGCGTATCTGCCTATTTCTGGCTCGAATAGAACTGACGTTTTAAGGCTGATACGGTCTTATTGCCGCGAACGGTAAATGATTGAAAAAATATCAAAATAAGCAGAAAACACACCTACTCCGCCGAAATTGAGAGCAAAGAGATAGGTCGTCTGAAAACCCAATACCCCTTTGAAATGCAAGAATAAAAAGGAACACGATAATGTGGAATTTAATCAACGCCCCCGAAACCGAAATCTTCGGCATCGCCATCGCGCTGATGGTTTTGCTCGGCGTGTTGGAAGTCATCTCCATGCTGGCGGGCGGCATCAGCGACTGGCTGGACAACCTGCTGCCCGACAGCCTGACCGAAACCGCGCACGCCGAAGTCGGGCTGGACGCTGCGGACGCGGGCGTGTTCGTCAGGTTTCTGAGCTGGCTGTATGTCGGTCGCGTGCCGGTGTTGATGCTGATGGTCGTGTTCCTTGCCGTGTACGGACTGACGGGCTATCTCTTTCAGACGACCTTTGCCGCCGTGTTCGGCAGCTATCTGAACGGATGGCTGGCGGCAGTCGCCGTGTGGTTCATTTCGCTGCCGCTGGTGCGCCTGACCGCGGGCGGACTGTACAAAATCATGCCCAAAGACGAAACCACCGCCGTTTCGCAGGAAAGCCTGATCGGACGCATCGGCACGGTGGTATTGGGCGAAGCACGGGCAGGCAGCGCGGCGCAGGTGCGGGTGAAGGATGTGTACGGACAGCAGCATTATGTGATGGCAGAACCGGATTCCGACGAAGTGTTGAAACAGGGCGACGCGGTGTTGCTGGTGTCGCTGGAGGGAAATACGTTTAAAGCGATTTTGAATCCGAGCGGGAGTTTGGTGGATTGAGGTCGTCTGAAAAGATAAACGCCGGTTTGCAATGAAGCATCATTTTTATCAGATTAGAAAAACAAAACGGGGATCGATATGGATCATTTGGCGCAACCTGCGCGCGATATGCAATCCCGCATCGAAGCGTTGAAAAACAAACTGCCGCGAGGGGTTATCGTTGTCGGCGACGGGCTGCTGTTTAAACATTCGTTATTTAGAGGTTTGTTGTTTCAACCCTTGGTTGCTTTCTTGTTCGACCTCATCGGCGTAGGCGGTCTCTGGCTGAAGATAGTGAAATGGATGAATCTATCGCTTTCAAGCAACATGACTTGGCTGCTGGCGATTGTACTTACGCTATGGTGGTTGTGGCGTGCGGAACGTTGGTGGTGCGGGCTGACGACCCGAAAATCAATTTATATTGATCGCGAAAAATTGATTATTTACGGTGCATTCGGACGCATCCGTTATCAAGGCGGACATGACGGGGCTTACAGGAAGTTTGACCATATACGGAACATCGTCGGAGTCAGTCTAATTACCGAACGCAAAGGAACAACAGTCATCTTCGGGCTACTGGGCTTAGGAAGACACAATATTTGTACAACAGCTTCCCAAAACGCATTTATTGAATTAACAGGTTGGCAGTGGTATTCAAGGTATAAGCTTGGTAGGTCGGATTCTTGAATCCGACGAACCGCTCCGCTTCAGCCGTATTGCACATAACCGAAATTGTCGGATTATTGTCGGATTCAAGAATCCGACCTACCTTTAAAACCGCTATTTTTAACCTTTCAGACGACCCCAAACCCTAAAAAAACCGTCTGAACCCACGCCCCTCAAGGGTATATCGACAACAAGAAAGGAAAACCCATGAACTTAGTTTCCATCGGCATCATCGCCGGCGTCATACTCGTCGCGCTGTTCGTACTCGGCCTTATCCTTACCCGCCTGTACCGCCGCGCCAGCAAAGAAGTCTCCTTCGTCCGTACCGGCTTCGGCGGCGAAAAAGTCATCATGAACGGCGGCGCGATGGTGCTGCCCGTACTGCACGAAATCATCCCCGTCAACATGAACACATTGCGCCTCGAAGTGCGCCGCGCGGCGCAGCAGGCGTTGATTACCCGCGACCGGATGCGCGTTGACGTCATGGCGGAATTTTACGTCCGCGTCAAACCCAGCGCCGAGAGCATTGCCACTGCCGCGCAAACGCTGGGTATGAAAACCATGTCGCCCGACGAATTGAAAGACCTCGTCGAAGGTAAATTCGTCGATGCCCTGCGCGCCGTCGCCGCCGAAATGGCGATGGAAGAGCTGCACGAAAAACGTGTTGATTTCGTTCAGAAAGTGCAACAAGTCGTGAGCGAAGACTTGTTTAAAAACGGCCTCGAACTTGAAACCGTCTCCCTGACCGGCCTCGACCAGACCAGCTTTGAGTTTTTCAACCCGCAAAACGCCTTTGACGCGGAAGGTCTGACCAAACTGACCGAAACCATCGAAGGCCGCCGCAAAAAACGCAACGAAATCGAACAAGACACCGATTTGGCGATTAAAACCAAAAACCTCGAAGCCGAGCAGCAACGCCTGAAAATCTCGCGCGAAGAAGAATACGCCAAACTCGAACAAGAACGCGAAATCTCCGTGCGCCGCGCCGAACAGGAAGCCAGCATTGCCGAGCAGGAAGCGCAGAAAAAACGCGAGGCGGAAGAAGCCAAAATTGCCGCCGAACGCGAAGTGGATTTGAAACGCATCGCCGCCGAACGCGACATTAAAAACGAAGACATCCGCAAAGCCCAAGCCGTCGAGCAGGCGGAGGTCGAACGCCGCAAAGCCATCGAGCTTGCCGAACAAGACCGCGCCATCGCCGTTGCCGAGAAATCGCGTGCCGAATCCGAAGCCAAAGCCGAGGCAGACAAAGCCCGTGCCGCCGCCGTGCGTGAAGAAGAGAGCGTGATTACCGTACGCGAAACCGAACGCGCCGAACGTGCCAAAGCGGTCGAACTGATTGCCGCCGAAGAAGCCGCACAAAAAGACGCGATTTCGCTCACCGTCGCCGCCGAAGCCGAGAAACAGGCCGCGCAAGACCGCGCCGAAGCCGTGCGCATCGCCGCCGAAGCCGAAGCTGAGAAACAACGCCTGCAAGCCAAAGGTGAAGCCGATGCCAAAGTCCTGCTGGCACAAGCGCAAGAGCAGCAATACAAAGTCGATGCCGAAGGTACCCGCGCCGTGAACGAAGCCGCCAACGTCCTGAGCGTCGAGCAAGTCGAAATGCAAGTACGCCTCGCCCTCTTGAAACACCTGCCCGACATCATCCGCGAATCCGTGCGCCCGATGGAAAACATCGACGACATCAAGATTCTGCAAGTCAACGGCTTGGGCGGATTCAGCGGCGCTGCCAACGGCTCCGAAGGCGTGTCGGACGGTCAAACCACACAAGCCAGCCTCGCCGACCAAATGGTCAACAGCGCCCTGCGCTACCGCAGCCAAGCCCCGCTGGTTGACGGCCTCTTGAAAGAATTGGGTCTGAACGGCGGCGACATCAACGGTCTGACGCAAGGGCTGGATAAAGGCATCGGCAAAGAATAAGCCGCGCTGCTAAGAAGGTCTGAAAGCAAAGGTCGTCTGAAACCTCGAAATAGGGTTTCAGACGACCTTTTGTCATGGAAGGAACAAATCTGTCATCAGTATAGTGGATTAAATTTAAACCAGTACGGCGTTGCCTCGCCTTAGCTCAAAGAGAACGATTCTCTAAGGTGCTGAAGCACCAAGTGAATCGGTTCCGTACTATTTGTACTGTCTGCGGCTTCGTCGCCTTGTCCTGATTTAAAGTTAATCCACTATATTATGGAAGGAACAAATCTGTCATCAGCCAAACCTGTTCCATCGCATCAAACGCGACAAACAGGCGGAGCAGGTACAGCGTATTCGTCAGGCGTTCGGCTTAAAGCAAACAAGTTGGAAGCCGAAGAAAAAACAAACGAAATGGGCGGAATGAGTGATACAGCTTGCCGAACATAAACAGCGTTTGCCCGCTTAGAGAAAGCCCAAGCCGCACCTGACACCCTCTTCCGAACCAAGCAAACCGAGTCTGCGGCAAGCCGACATGGCAACAGCAGCTTGCCCGCGCCGAACAAACCGTTTTAAAGCATAAAAACACAAAGGTCGTCTGAAAACCTGTTTTCAGACGACCTCTTATCTTTTCCAACAAACTCGGTTTAGCCTCTGCGCAATACGGCGTTGTTGACGTATTTTTGGATGCCGGTGGCGATGGCGTCGGCGCATTGGCGGCGGAAGGAGTCGCTGCCGAGCAGCCGCTCTTCGGTCGGGTTGGACAGGAAGGCGGTTTCGACGAGGATGGATGGGATGTCGGGCGCGCGCAGGACGGCGAAGTTGGCTTCGTCAACGCGGCCTTTGTGGAGTTGGTTGAGTTTGCCCAATTCGGTCAGGACGGAATGTCCGAGCTTGCGGCTGTCGCGCATGGTAGCGGTTTGGGTCATGTCGAGAATGGCGTTATCGACGCTGCGGTTGCCGCTTTTGGCAACGCCGCCGATGGCATCGGCGTTGTTTTGGGTTTGGGCGAGGAATTTAGCGGCAGAGCTGGTCGCGCCTTTGGTGTTGAGCATATACACGCCGGTACCGCGCGCAGACGGGCTGGTAAAGGCGTCGGCGTGGATGGAGACGAACACGTCGGCATTGCGCGCGCGGGCTTTGGCGACGCGTACGCCCAGTGGGATGAAGATGTCTTCGTTGCGGGTCATGTAAACGGTGTAGCCTATGCCTTCGAGGCGTTTTTTGGCTTCGCGGGCGATGGAGAGGACGACGTTTTTCTCTTTCAAGCCGCTCGGACCGATGGCACCAGGGTCTTCACCGCCATGACCGGGGTCTATCATGACGACGGGACGGCGGCCGCCGCCGCGGTTGGAACGCGGAGGTGCGTCTTGGGCAATGTTCGTGCGCTCGGCAGGACGTTGCGTTTGCATGCGTTTCGGCGGATTGCCGTTGAGCAGCGCCATCATCGGGTCGTTGGCATCGACACCGTGCGGATAAAGGTCGATCACGAGGCGGTTTTTAAAGCCGCCGACAGGGGCAAGCGAGAAGACTTGCGGATGGGCGTTTTGCTTGAGGTCGATCACAACGCGCACGGTCGTCGGGGTGTTTTGTCCGGCGCGGATGCTGCGGATGTAGGGGTCGTCGGGCAGGACTTTGCCGGAAATGCCTTGCAGGACGCTGTTGATGTTGGCGTTTTGGATGTCAACGACGAGCCTGCCGGGGTTTTCCAAGGCGAAATGCTGATATTGCAGCGCGCGCGAGCTTTCGATGGTAATACGGGTATAGGCGTGCGAAGGCCAAATACGGGCGGCGACGAATTGGGCTGGCGGCGCGGCTTTGGCGAGGGCGGAGGCAATCGGCGTGAGGGTGAACAACAGTCCGGCAGTTTGGCGGACGACTTGTCTTCGTGTCAGTTTGAATTTAACCATGCTTCTAAACTTTTTTGTCCGTTGGCGGTGTGTGCGGTAGCGGTGCAGGTCCTGCCCTGCGCGGCGTGATTCAGGGATACGGTGATGTCTGCGGGCGGAGTGAACGCGCCGCCCTGTTGCGGCCATTCGATGATGCAGACGCTGTCAGGGGAGAATAGGTCGTCCAGACCGGCATCTTCCCATTCTTCGGGCGAGGCAAAGCGGTAAAGGTCGAAATGATGAAGCGTGAACGCTTCCAGCGGGTAGGATTCGACGATGGCGTAGGTCGGGCTTTTGACCGCGCCGGTGTGTCCGAGTCCGCGCAGGATGCCGCGCGTGAACGTGGTTTTCCCCGCGCCCAAATCGCCTTGCAGATGGATGACCAATGGCGCGCGCAGCGATTCTGCCCAACTCCCGCCCAGCTTGAGTGTGGACTCTTCGTCGGGAAGCTGGCGGGAAAGGGATGCGCCGTCGCTCATGAAATCAGCCTTATCGTGTTCTAAAAACCTTAATTATGCTGTATTTACGGGCATTTGCAAACATAAGGGAGGATAAAGTTAGATAAAGATGTTCAATCGGCATCTTTGCCGTTTGCCGTCCAAACGCTTCAGGGGTCGTCTGAAAACGCCGTTTCCACGCAGCCCAAACCCTTTCAGACGACCCCGTCCCTGTTAAGCCTTGCGCCGAACGTGTACAATCCGCCCCATCATACCTAATCCGTACAAACCGCATCATGACTACCAGCAAACAACGCCCCATCGGCGTTTTCGATTCCGGCGTCGGCGGACTGACCAACGTCCGCGCCCTGATGGAACGCCTGCCGATGGAAAATATCATCTACTTCGGAGACACCGCCCGCGTTCCCTACGGCACCAAATCCCGCGCCACCATCGAAACCTTCGCCATGCAGATTGTCGATTTCCTGCTGGAAAACGATGTTAAGGCACTGGTCATCGCGTGCAACACCATCGCCGCCGTTGCCGGACAGAAAATCCGCCAAAAAGCAGGCAATATGCCCGTATTGGACGTGATTTCCGCCGGCGCGCAGGCAGCCTTGAACACCACGCGCAACAACAAAATCGGCATCATCGCCACCAACACCACCGTCAACAGCAACGCCTACGCCCGCGCCATTCACGCCCAAAATCCCGACACACTCGTGCGCACGCAGGCGACGCCGCTGCTCGTGCCGCTGGTGGAAGAAGGCTGGCTTGACCATGAAGTAACCCGCCTGACCGTGCGCGAATATCTCAAACCGCTCTTGGTGGATGACATCGACACACTCGTCCTCGGCTGTACCCACTTCCCGCTGCTCAAGCCCCTGATCGGCAAAGAAGCGCAAAACGTCGCCCTGGTCGACTCCGCCATCACCACCGCCGAAGCGACCGCCCAAGCGCTCGCCCAAGCAGGGTTACTCAACACTGAAAACGACAGCCCCGACTACCGCTTCTACGTCAGCGACATCCCCCTGCGCTTCCGCACCATAGGCGAACGCTTCCTCGGACGCAGCATGGAACAAATCGAAATGGTTTCGCTGGGATAAGGCGTATCCCGCCCTCCGAAACAAAAGGTCGTCTGAAAACCGATATCCAGGTTTTCAGACGACCTTGCCGCGTAAAATACGCTACAATACGCTCTATTTCAAGCTTCTAAAATTAAAAGGAAAATTCAATGTTCAGCTTCTTCCGCCGCAAGAAAAAACAGGAAACGCCCGCTCAAGAAGAAACCCGCATTCAGGAAACCGCCGCCGAAGCCGTAGAACGCGCCGAAACCACCGTTTCGCAAACGCTTGAAACGGTTCAGGAAAATATCGGCGAAAAAGCGGAAGAGCTGACGGCGGCAGTCGAAACGGCAGTAGAAAGTGCAAAAGAGCGTGCCGAAGAAATCCGCGAGACTGTGGTTGAACATATTTCCGAAACGGTCGAACACATCCACGCGGCAGTCAGCGAAACGTCGTCTGAAACGGTTGAAAAAGTGGAAGAGCGCGTTGAAGCCGTCAGCGAAACCGTTGCCGAAAATGTTTCTGCAGCAGTCGAACACGTCCACGAAGCGGTCAGCTATAGGTCGTCTGAAACCGTAGAAGCCGTTGAAACCTTAGAAACCCAAGCTGAAGCCGCGCCTGCAACATCCGAAGAACATTCTGTGCAAACCCCTGAAAATACAGCCGTCGCAACGTCGTCTGAAACCTTCGAACCGTCCGAAACCGAACCCAAGCTCGGATGGGCGGCGCGTTTGAAACAGGGTCTGACCAAATCGCGCGACAAAATGGCAAAATCGCTGGCGGGCGTGTTCGGCGGCGGGCAAATCGACGAAGACTTGTACGAAGAGCTGGAAACCGTGCTGATTACCAGCGACATGGGCATGGAAGCGACGGAATACCTGATGAAAGACGTGCGCAACCGCGTCAGCCTCAAAGGGCTGAAAGACGGCAACGAGTTGCGCGGCGCGTTGAAAGAAGCCTTGTACGACTTGATTAAGCCGTTGGAAAAACCGCTGGTCTTGCCCGAAACGAAAGAGCCGTTCGTCATCATGTTGGCGGGCATCAACGGCGCGGGCAAAACCACCTCCATTGGCAAACTCGCCAAATATTTCCAAGCGCAAGGCAAATCCGTACTGCTTGCCGCAGGCGACACCTTCCGCGCCGCCGCCCGCGAGCAGCTTCAGGCATGGGGCGAACGCAACAACGTAACCGTCATCTCGCAAACCACGGGTGATTCCGCCGCCGTCTGCTTCGATGCCGTCCAAGCCGCCAAAGCGCGCGGCATCGACATCGTGCTTGCCGACACCGCCGGCCGCCTGCCCACGCAGCTTCATTTGATGGAAGAAATCAAAAAAGTAAAACGCGTGCTGCAAAAAGCCATGCCCGACGCGCCGCACGAAATCATCGTCGTGCTCGATGCCAACATCGGGCAAAACGCCGTCAACCAAGTCAAAGCCTTTGACGAAGCGCTGGGTCTGACCGGCTTAATTGTCACCAAACTCGATGGCACGGCAAAAGGCGGCATCCTCGCCGCGCTTGCTTCCGACCGCCCTATCCCCGTCCGCTACATCGGTGTGGGCGAAGGCATAGACGATTTGCGCCCATTTAACGCGCGCGCGTTTGTAGACGCGTTGTTGGACTAAGCCAAATCGGGCAACAGTCCGATAACGAAAAATCCCGATACGGCAAAATGCCTGCAGATGCGTTTTGATTCAACACAGCCATTTTGCCGCACCATGAAAAAGGTCATCTGAAACCGAAAACAGGTTTCAGACGACCTTTGTTTGATGTGGCGGACGCAATATCGCTGCCGTCAATTTGTGCAGCGCCTATTTCCTCTGCCGAAAAAAGGCGAAAACCGTTTGAAAGCAACCCTTACGGAGACAAGTAGCTTTACAAACGGTTTTCAGGTCGGCCTAGCGACCCACCAACGATTATTATACCAATATCATGCCTTTTTGACAAACTCTGATTTCAAATTCATCGCGCTGCCGTCGATTTTGCAACCGATATTGTGGTCGCCTTCTTGCAGGCGTATGCCTTTTACCTTGGTTCCTTGCTTGATAACCATAGAGCTGCCTTTGACTTTGAGGTCTTTAATCAGGACAACGGTGTCGCCGTCTTGCAACACGGCGCCATTGGCATCTTTGACGCTCAGGGTTTCTTCGGCGGCTTCGCCGTCGTTTTCCGTCCATTCAAACGCGCATTCGGGGCAGATGTATTGGCTGCCGTCTTCGTAGGTGTATTCGGATTGGCATTGTGGGCAAGGTGGGAGGGACATGGTGGGGATTCCTTTGGTTGAGAAGCGTGGGATTATAAGGGAAAGGGTGCAAGGATACGACGGCTTTGTATAGTGGATTAACTTTAAATCAGGACAAGGCTACGAAGCCGCGGACAGTACAGATAGTACGGAACCGATTCACTTGGTGCTTTAGCACCTTAGAGAATCGTTCTCTTTGAGCTAAGGCGAGGCAACGCCGTACTGGTTTAAAGTTAATCCACTATACCTATGCTTCAATACAAAACGACCTGTCTTGCAACAGGTCGTCTGAAAACACGGATACGGCTTAGAGAGACAGCGAAGCTGCCTGAATCAGACCGCGTGCTTTGGCTTCGGCTTCGGCGGCACGCTCTTGCGAGGTGAACGGACCCATTTTGACGACGTATTCGTAGTCGCGTTTCTCCATGGAAACTTTCGGATTCATTTTGCCGTAAGAAAGGTTTACCGCAGCTTGGTTCATATAGGCTTGCGCTTCGCGCTCGGTACCGAAGGATTTCAAATCGACAAAAATGTCTTGACCGTTGTAGGCTTGGGCGCTTTGACCCGGAACGATTTGCTCGACTTTGACGTGTGCCGTGCCTTGGTTGATGAAACCTAATTGTTGGGCAGCGGCTTTGGAAACGTCGATCACACGGTTGCCGTGGAAAGGACCGCGGTCGTTGACGCGGACGATGATGCTTTTACCGTTTTTGGTGTTGGTCACACGGGCGTAGCTGGGAATGGGGAGGGTTTTGTGGGCGGCGGTCAGGGCGTTCATATTGTAACGCTCGCCGCTGGAAGTTTTACGGCCGTGGAACTGGCTGCCGTACCATGAGGCATTGCCGGTTTGGACGAAGGAGGATACTTTGGTCATCGGCGTGTAGCGTTTGCCGGCGACTTTGTAGCTGCGGTTGGCGGAGGAATGCAGCTTCTCGGTGCGGACAATGGAGTCGGCTGAGGCGGAATGAATGGAAAGGATGCTGATTGCAACGGCAGTCAGGGTGGAGAAAAGGGTGGTTTTAGATAAAGTCAAAACGTAGTCCGTTCTAGAGTTGATAACGCGGCGGGATGGCTCCCAAGCGGTTTCAGACGACGTATTGGCGGTTTGACAAAAACCAAGCTGTCGTCGGACAGTATCGCCTTGGTTTTTGTCAAACGGCTCAGGGAGACTCCCTTGCGGATGTTATACACCGCCTGCGTAACCGTTTTGCCGCCATGCTTCAAACAGAATCACGGCGACAGTGTTGGAAAGATTCATGCTCCGGCTGCCAGGCTTCATAGGCAGGCGCAGCTTTTGCCCTTCGGGCAGGGCGTCGAGGATTTCGGCGGGCAGTCCGCGTGTCTCGGGGCCGAACAAAAAGACATCGCCCTCAACAAAAGAAACTTCGTCGGGACGGGTTTTGCCTTTGGTGGTCAGCGCGAAAATGCGGCGACCTTCCAAGGCTTTGAGACAATCTTCGAAATTCTCGTGTACCGTCAGTTTTGCAAACTCGTGATAATCCAAACCTGCGCGTTTCATTTTTGCCGAATCCAGCGGAAAACCGAGCGGCTTGACCAGATGCAAATCGGCTCCGGTGTTGGCGCACAATCGGATGATATTGCCCGTATTAGGCGGGATTTCGGGTTGGTACAAAACTATGGTAAACATATAAATCAATCACTTATTGAGGGGCATAATGCCGAAATGTTCCGCAGGTGTCAAAAACTTTAGCTATTTTTTCATTGGCGGACGCGCCAAACTCCAGCAAAAAATCTTGCCTGCGCCTGATTTTTTCAGCGTCCGCGCCAGTTCGTTCAGCGTCGAGCCGGTGGTGAACACATCGTCGATTAACAAAATATTACAGTTTTTCGAGATATGACCGTTGATTTCAAAAGCATTTTTTATATTGCGAACCCTGTCTGCGCTTTTCAGCGTGCTTTGCGGCTCGCGATGTCGTCTGAAAACCGTCCGTCGCGGCAGCAGCGTCCAGCCGTAATGTTCGGACAGAATATCCGCCAATTCCTCGCTTTGGTTGAAACCGCGATGCAGCCGCCTCTCTTTGCTCAACGGCACGGGCAGCACAAAATCGAAACGCTCCGTTTCCAACCAGTCGGGCGCATGGCGGCGCATCAGTTCCGCCAGCGGACGGCTCATGCCGAGGTCAGCCAAATGCTTCAACGCGCGTATCATACTGCTGACGGGCGGCTCATAATACAGCGAAGCCCACATCCGCTCAAATGCCGGCGGCTTCTTCTGGCAGCCTCCGCACACCGCCCCGCCCTGTATAGGGCGGAAACACAAAGGGCAACTGTTTGCCGCATCCGTAAAAAATTCTTCCAAGTCCGCCGCGCAACCGCCGCAAAAACCGCCGTATGGTCGGGTTTCGCACGCTGAAACCAAGGCGTGGCATAATACGCAACGGCTTTTGTTCCGCCATCCCGCATTGCGCCACCAAGAAAACACATCCATAGAGAAAACAGCCATGCCGCACTCCGCCAAAAAAGTTTATCTGATACACGGCTGGGCAGCGAACCGCCACGTCTTCGACGACCTCATCCCGCGCCTGAGTGCCGATTGGGACATCCGCGCCCTCGACCTGCCCGGACACGGCGACGCGCCCTTTGCCGAACCTTTCGACATTGCCGCAATTGCCGAAGCCTTCGCCGAAGAAATCGACGCGCCCGCCCACATCCTCGGTTGGTCGCTCGGCGGCTTGGTCGCGCTCCATCTCGCCGCACGCCGCCCCGACAAAGTCCGCTCGCTCTGCCTGACCGCAAGTTTCGCCCGCCTGACCGCCGACGCAGACTACCCCGAAGGACTGTCCAACCCCGCTTTGAGCAAGATGGTCGGCGCGTTTCGGCAGGATTATGCCAAACATATCAAACAGTTTCTACAATTACAGTTGCTTCACACACCAAATGCCGCCGAAATCATCGGCAACATCCTGCCCGACCTCTCCCGCCACGGCGCACCGCCCGCCCTGCAAGCCGCGTTGGATGCCGTCAACCAAGCCGATGCCCGCCCCCTGCTTTCAAGCATCCAAGCCCCGTCGCTTTTGGTGTTTGGACAAAAAGACGCCATCACCCCGCCGCGCATGGGCGAATACCTCAACCGCCACTTGAAAGATAGCGAATTGGTATTGATGGAAAAAGCGGCACACGCCCCGTTTTTGAGCCAAGCCGACGAATTTGCCGAACGCTACCGCGATTTTGTCGAAAAGGTCGTCTGAAAAACCTTTTTGCCGTTGTTGTCGTTCAGGCGTGAATCCAAAACTTAAGGGATAACAAAGCTTCAAAGTGTGAAATCCGTCGGCAGGAACGACGCCTTGCTACCGCAACGACAGCCTTGTCCCTTCCCCTGTCCGGCGGGGGAAGGTTAGGATGGGGATGGTTCTAAGATGTACGGAATAAAATAGAACCATCCCCTCCCGCTGGACAAAAGAGGAAGCCGGTAACCGAGCGCGGCAGTTGCTGTTTTTTAACATAGTCGATTGAAATTAAAAGAAATCCATACCGCCCCTAAATGGCGGCACGCAAAATCCACCCCCTTCAAAAAAGAAGAAAAAGGTCGTCTGAAACATGAACCCCCAAGACAAACGCTGGCAAATCCACCGCCATCTCGCCCAAGACACCGACAAGCGGCTGCAAATCGTCCGCCACGCGCCCAAGCGCGTCCTGCTGGTCGGTGCGGACGCGGACATCAGCCGCAGCCTGCTTGCCGCGCGCTATCCGAACGCAGTATTCGAAGAATACGACCCGCGCGCCGACTTCCTCCAAACCGCCGCAGCCGCGCGTAAAAGCGGTTTTTGGCAAAAACTCACTGGCAAAACCGTCCCGCAACACTGCCAAGCCCTCACCGACCCGCTGCCCGAAGCCTGTGCCGATATGTTGTGGGCGAACCTCAGCCTGCCCCGCGCGGACGAAATCCTGCCCGTCCTCAAAAACTGGGCTAACGCCCTGAAAACAGACGGTTTATTATTCTTCACCCATTTCGGCCGCGACAGCCTGACCGAGCTGACAGGTCGTCTGAAAAGCGCGGGGATAGCCTGTGAAACGCCGACCTTAATCGATATGCACGACCTCGGCGACATGCTTGCCGACAACGGTTTCTACGACCCCGTGACCGATACCGCCAAGCTCGAATTGAGCTACCGCAAGGCGGCGACGTTCCGGCAGGACATGGAAACCTTGGGCTTGTGGCACGCCTTGAAATTCAGCGATGCCCAAGCGGCTGAAGCGTTTGTGGATAAGATTTTTGAAACCGAAGGCGGTCTGACCGTCACGCTCGAAACCGTGTACGGCCATGCCGTGAAGAAACTGACGCTGCCCGAGGGGGAAAATGTGGTGCGGTTTTATCCGAAAGGCTGAACGGTTTGGCGGAATGAATGAAAGGTCGTCTGAAAACTTGAAAATCAGGTTTTCAGACGACCTTTTTACGCTGCGGCAATCTTGTTTCCTTTCCATTTCCGTCCAATGCTCGATCGGACAGATTGCCAAATTCGACTCATGCGTTCTGCTTCAATCCATTCTAAAACCGACAAAAGAGGTCGTCTGAAACTCAAAATCCGGTTTCAGACGACCTCTTTTCAAACTCCTATCCGTCAATAAAGCTCTAACGGTACGTCCAACAATGCCTGCGCGTTTTCAATCTGCGCGGCGCAGGCGTAAACCTGCGGTAGGACGTGGGCGCAATAGACGCGGGCGTTGTGTTGCTGCGCGGCGTAGAAACCGCTGCCGAAGCCGTCGGCGTCTTCCGTTTGGGCGGCTTCGGCGGCAAGGTAGGCGCGGGCGAGTCCGATGGCGCCGAGCGTCAGCCCCATTTGTTGCAGGTAGGCGTTGGACGCGGCGGCGGCGAGGGCGGGATGGTCGGCGTATCCGACCATGCGGGCGATGCTTTGTTCCGCTGTTTCAATGGCTTGCGCCAGTTGCTGCGCGGCGGCGGGTTCGGCGGTGGCGAGTTTGTCCGCCAGTTCTTTGCCTTCGGCGAGCAGCTTCAAGGGCAACGCACCGTTTTTGCCGGTGGTTTTGCGCCCTGCCAAATCGGCGGCCTGTATGCCGTTGGTGCCTTCGTAAATCGGCGTAATCCGCACGTCGCGCAGGTATTGCGCCACACCGCTCTCTTCGACGTAACCCGCGCCGCCATAAATCTGAATGGCGAGGTTGGTCAGGACGACGCCATTGTCGGTCGGCCAGGCTTTGACGATGGGAATCAGGAAATCCAGTTCGCGCTCCGCTTCTTTGCGCAATACGTTGTCGGGGCAGGCGGCGGCAAAATCGGTCAGGGCGGCGGCGCGCAGATAGAGGGCGCGTTGGGCGGCGAGCGTTGCCTTTTGTATCAACAACATACGGCGCACGTCGGGATGGCGGATAATCGCCACGTCGTCTGAACCGTCCGCCTCGTCGCGTCCCTGTACGCGTTCTTTGGCATAGGCGAGCGCGTTTTGGTAGGCGCGTTCGGCGACGGCGTGGCCTTCTATGCCGACGTTCAGCCGCGCGGTTTTCATCATGGTAAACATATACGCCAAACCCTTGCCCGCCCTGCCGACCAGATAGCCTTCGGCGTCGTCGAACTCCATCGTACAGGTCGGGCTGGCATGTATGCCGAGCTTGTGTTCGATGCCGATGGCGCGCACGCCATTACATCCGCCCAAGCTGCCGTCCGCGTTCACCAAATATTTCGGCACGATAAACATCGACACCCCCTGCACGCCCGGCGCGGCATCGGGCAAGCGCGCGAGCACCAGATGGACGATGTTTTCCGTCATTTCCTGATCGCCCCAAGTGATGAAGATTTTCTGACCGCTGAGGGCATACGCGCCGTTTTCCTTCGGCACGGCGCGGGTGGCGATGTGGTTCAAATCCGAACCCGCCTGCGGTTCGCTCAAATTCATCGTTCCCGCCCATTCGCCGCTGCACATTTTCGGCAGGTAGGTCTGTTTCTGCTCCTCGCTGCCGTGTTTGAACAGCGCGTCCACCGCCCCCAGCGTCAGCATCGGCATCAGCGACAGGGCAAGGTTGGCGGCGCAACACATCTCTTCGCACGCCGCCGACACGACCGCCGGCAGTCCCTGTCCGCCAAACTCCGCCGGCGCGCGCAAACCCGCCCAGCCCGCTTCGCAGAAATCATAGTAGGCACGCGCCAAATCCGGATGGGTGGTAATCAGGTCGTCTGAAAAACCTGCGCCGTGCAAATCGCCGGTGCGGTTGGTGTCCGCCCATTGCTCCGACGCAAACCGCGCCGCTTCGTCCAGCACCGCATCCACCGTTTCCGCATCCAAACCTTCCGCATGGGGCAGTTGCAGGACTTCGTCCAACCTGCCGTGCACGCGGATGCCGAAACGCAATTCGTTTACAGGGGCCGTGTAGCTCATGGAATCTCTCCGAAGTGAATGATTTGAAATGGATTTAGGATAAATTGGTATAGTTATACTAATCCTAAACCACAGGTTTGCAAAGCGCAGGTTTTCAGACGACCTCCATTTACTAACGACAAGTTATCGTCTATTCAAAACAATTGGCGGGACTTCTTCCATTTATCGTAATACATAAAACCCATCTGATCGATTTTCCATTCCCCACCTTCCAAAACCAGCGTATAGGTTTTCTTTTCCCCACTATCATCCAACACATCTATTTCATATTTTTTATCACTGATTTTCCTTTCGGCTGTAATGGTTTGGTTATATTCTGGTGGCATTCGAAAAGAAGGGGCTTCTTGTCTAGCTCGCTTTAAAGATAAAGCTTTTTTAGATAAAAATTGGTGGTGTATTTTTTTGATTTCGTCAGATCTTTTTTTGCTGTTTTCATCTTCATCAATTTCAAAAAAGTACCTTCATCCAAACTTTTTTGAGTAAGCCCTCCCCAATACAATTCATAATCTTTCATTTGTTGAATGAACTCAGCTAATGTTTCATGCGCGGTTTTCATATTACGAATTTCCTTTGAAGTGTTCTAAATTGCATTTTACTCATTTTCTATAAAAAGGTCGTCTGAAACGCTTATCCGTGTTTCAGACGACCTTTCGCTTTCAGGTTTTAAAAAAACGGATTGTGTCGTTTTTCATGCCCGATGTCGGTCATTCTGCCGTGTCCGGCGATGACGCGCGTGTCTTCGGGCAGGACGAACAGTTTGGTGCGGATATTATGGATGAGGTCGGCGTGGTTGCCGCGTGGGAAGTCGGTTCTGCCTATGGTTTCATAAAACAATACATCGCCCGCGATAAGCAGCCCTGCTTCGGCGCAGTAGAAAACGACGTGGCCGGGCGTGTGGCCGGGGATGTGCAGGACTTGGAAGGCGTGGCTGCCGACCTTGAGCGTTTCGCCTTCGGTCAGCCAACGGGTCGGCTCGAACGCGGGGGAAACGGGAAAGCCGTATTGGGCGGTCGTTTCGGGCAGGGCTTGCAGCAGGAAACCGTCGTCTGCATGAGGACCGATGACGGGGACGGGGCGGTGTTCCCGCAATTCCACCACGCCGCCTGCATGGTCGAGGTGTCCGTGGGTCAGCCAAATGGCGGTCAGGGTGAGGTTTTTCGCGTCCAGCTCTTGCAGGAGGTAGGAAACGTCGCCGCCGACATCGGTCAGGACGGCTTCGCGGGTTTCGTCGTCCCACAAAAGGGTGCAGTTTTGGCGGAAAGGGGTAACGGCAATGATTTCGGCTTGAAGTGCCATGAGGCGGGATTCCTTGGGTAGTGGTTGGACGGGGCGGATATTTTCAGACGACCTTCGGTCTGCTTATGCGGTATCATTATTATATTTGAAATAATCACTCACATTACAGGAACGCTTATGAGAACTTCAATGCAGGGCATGATACCGATTTTTGCCGCTTTTTTCATCCAAACGGCGCTCGGCGCGGATTTGATGCTGGCGCAGGAATACAAAGACCAAGAGATTGCGGGCTGGGCGATGAGCGAGAAGCTCGACGGCGTGCGCGCGTATTGGGACGGGCGGCAACTGGTCAGCAGGCAGGGCTACGCGTTTACCCCGCCCAAAGGTTTTACTGCGCAGTTCCCGCCCTATCCGCTCGACGGCGAGCTGTATAGCGGGCGCGGACAGTTTGAACAGATTTCCGCCGCCGTGCGCTCGTCTTCCGGCGACTGGCGCGGCATCCGCCTGCACGTTTTCGACGTACCCAAAGCGCAGGGCAATCTCTACCAACGCCTCGCAGTCGCAACGCAATGGCTGAAAACGCATCCGAACGCGCCCATCACCATCATCCCGCAAACCAAAGTGCGCGACCGGCAGCACGCGATGGACTTTTTAAAACAAATCGAAGCGCAGGGCGGCGAAGGCGTAATGCTGCGTCAGCCCGAATCGCGTTACAGCGGCGGCAGAAGCAGCCAATTATTGAAACTGAAAAGCCAATACGACGACGAATGCACGGTAACTCGGCATTATGAAGGCAAAGGGCGCAACGCCGGACGGCTGGGTGCAGTCGGCTGCAAAAACCAACACGGCGAATTCCGCATCGGCAGCGGCTTCAAAGACAAAGACCGCGACAACCCACCCAAAATCGGCGCGGTCATCACATACCGCTACCGCGGCTTCACACAAAAAGGCACGCCGAAATTTGCCACGTTTGTGCGGGTCAGGACGGACAGGTGAAAGCCGATGGTCGAAAGGTCGTCTGAAAACATGGTTTCAACCAAAATCCAAACCGCTTCAGCGCATTCCGCCAACGCCCGCCACGCGGGCTTTGTCTGCGAAAATGGTTTTCCAAGTTCACAAAACGGTAAAACAGGGCAAGGCGTACATGGGATTTCAGACGACCTCAGCCCGTTTTGGGTTTATAATTTCCTTTTTTCCAACTGATTTCCCCGTTTACCATGATCGATTTAGAAACCAAACGCCTTGAAACCCAAGCCATGCTTGATAATGCCGAGCTTTTGTTCGACCAAGACCAATGCCGTGCCGCACTGCAAAAAGTGGCGGACGAGATTACGCGCGACTTGGGGGACAAATATCCGCTCCTGCTGCCTGTGATGGGCGGGGCGGTGGTGTTTACGGGGCAGTTGCTGCCGCTGTTGCGCTTTCCGTTGGACTTTGATTATGTTCATGTTTCCCGTTACGGCGACAAGCTGGCGGGCGGGGCGTTCAACTGGAAACGGATGCCCGACCCGGAGCAGATTCGCGGTCGCCATGTGGTTGTGTTGGACGATATTCTGGACGAGGGACACACGATGTCAGCGATTCAGTCCAAGCTCTTGGAAATGGGGGCGGCGAGCTGCCGTGCGGCGGTGTTTGCCAACAAGTTGATCGACAAGGAAAAACCGACCAAGGCGGATTATGTCGGAATGGATGTTCCCAACCGCTACGTCTTCGGCTACGGCATGGACGCGGCGGGCTGCTGGCGCAATTTGGGCGAGATTTACGCGCTCAACCAAGGCTGATGCTGAGTTAAAAAAGGTCGTCTGAAAACCTTTTCAGACGACCTTTGTGCCACCATATCGCGCTATGTGGCGGGTGAACGGACGATACTTTCGCCCACACCGACCGAATAAAATATCATCAGGGAACACATCATGATCAACCTTTTAATCATTACCCACGAGGCAGTAGGCGAAGCCTACCGCAGCCTGACCCATCATTTCTTCCCGACGGGCATGCCGGAAAACATCCGCATCCTCGGCGTAGAGCCTGACGAAGACCAAACCGACATCATCAACAATGCCATCGCCGCGCTGCAAGAGTTTCCTGAAAACCACGGCGTATTGATTATGACCGACATCTTCGGCGCGACGCCGTGCAACGCTGCCCGCAGGCTGGTGCGCGCGGGCAAGTCCGCCATTCTGACCGGACTGAACGCGCCGATGATGATTAAAGCGACCCAATACTCGCCTATGGCGGAAGACCTCGCCGCCTTTACCGAAACGGTCAGGGAAGCCGCCGTCAAAGGCATTTTCGCCATTACCGCCGAACCGGAAGATTTGGTGTGCAAACAGCACGCCGAAGCCGTCTAAGCCTACCGACACGTTTTCAGACGACCCCGCACACCCGAAAGCCGAACATGCAAAAACAACAAATCGAAATCATCAACAAACTCGGACTCCACGCCCGCGCTTCCAGCAAATTCACCCAAACCGCGTCTCAGTTTCAAAGCGAAGTCTGGGTAACGAAAAACGGCAGCCGCGTCAACGGTAAAAGCATCATGGGCTTAATGATGCTCGCCGCCGCCAAAGGCACAATCATCGAGCTGGAAACCGACGGCTTGGACGAAGCCGCAGCCATGAAGGCATTGACCGACTTAATCAACGACTACTTCGGCGAGGGCGAATAATGAGTATCGTGCTGCACGGCGTTGCGGCGGGCAAAGGCATCGCCATCGGACAAGCCCACCTGATTACGCGCGGAACGGCGGAAGTGCCGCAATACGACGTTTCAGACGACCTCATCGACGCCGAAACCGCCCGTTTCGATGCCGCCATAAAAGCCACGCGCAAAGAGTTGGAACAGTTGCGCAGCGCGATTCCCGAAAACGCCCCGACCGAATTGGGCGCGTTTATTTCGCTGCACCTTATGCTGCTGACCGACGTTACCCTCTCGCGCGAACCCGTCGATATTTTAAAAGAACAAAAAATCAACGCCGAATGGGCATTGAAACAGCAAAGCGACAAGCTCGCCGCCCAGTTTGACAGCATCGAAGACGACTATCTGCGCGAACGCAAACAAGACATGCTGCAAGTCGTCCGCCGCATCCACAACAATCTCGTCGGGCAAAGCAACGACCTGAATTTGACCGAAGGTTTGTTTGAAGACACCATCCTGATTGCCCACGATCTCTCCCCCGCCGACACCGTCCTCTTTAAAGAGCAGCGCATCACCGCCTTCGTTACCGACGTCGGCGGCCCGACCAGCCACACCGCTATCCTCGGCCGCAGCCTCGACATCCCTTCCGTCATCGGCCTGCACAACGCCCGCAGGCTCATTACCGAAAACGAAACCGTCATTGTTGACGGCATCAACGGCGTCCTCATCATCGACCCGGACGAAGTCGTCCTCAACGAATACCGCCGCCTCGCCCGCGAATACCGCCTCCACAAGCGCGAACTCAACAAGCTCAAAAAAACCGCCGCCACCACCGCCGACGGCATCAACATCGAGTTGCTCGCCAACATCGAATCCGCCGAAGACATCAAAGCCCTGCACAATTTCGGTGCAGACGGCGTCGGCCTCTTCCGCAGCGAATTCCTCTATCTCAACCGCGACACCATGCCGTCTGAAGACGAGCAGTACGAAGTGTACAGCGCGATTGTGAAAACGATGAAAGGCAAAAGCATCACCATCCGCACCGTCGATTTGGGCGTGGACAAAAACCCCCGCTGGTTCGGTCAAAATTCCACCCCCAACGGCAGCCTCAACCCCGCGCTCGGACTCACCGGCATCCGCCTGTGCCTCGCCGAACCCGTCATGTTCCGCACCCAAATGCGCGCCATCCTCCGCGCCGCCGCCCACGGTCCCGTGCGCATGATGTGGCCGATGATTACCTCCTTGTCCGAAGTGCGCCAATGCCTTATCCACCTCGACACGGCCCAACGCCAGCTCGCCGAACGCGGCGAAACCTTCGGCACGGTCAGCGTCGGCTGCATGATTGAAATCCCGTCCGCCGCCCTGACCGTCGGCAGCATCCTCAAACTCGTCGATTTCATCTCCATCGGTACCAACGACCTGATTCAATACATCTTGTCGGTCGACCGCGGCGACGACAGCGTCAGCCACCTCTATCAGCCCGGACACCCCGCCGTCCTCAAAATGCTGCAACACATCATCCGCACCGCCAACCGCATGGAAAAAAGCGTCTCCATATGTGGCGAAATGGCAGGCGACACCGCCTACACGCGGATGCTGCTGGGCATGGGGCTGCGCCGTTTCTCCATGAACTCCAACAACCTGCTGCCCGTCAAAAACATCATCCTGCACAGCAACACCGCCCTGCTCGAAACCGAAACCGCCAAAATCCTACGCAGCGAAGACTCGGAAAAAACCGAAAAGCTGCTGAAATTGCTCAACAGCGCGGAACACGAAGAAGAGCGGCAGGAAGAAGACAGCCCGATAGCGCAGGCGTAAACAGGGTTTCTATAAACCAAAAGGTCGTCTGAAAACCAAATTCGGTTTTCAGACGACCTTTTTTGTCAAAACGACAAATTATTTAGCAGCGTCTTTCATTTTGTCCGCAGCTTCTTGAGTCGCATCAGCAGCTTTGTTCAAAGTGTCTTTAGCAGCTTCAGTTGCCGCTTCTTTGGCTTTACCGGCAGCTTCTTTAGTTTCGGTTACTGCTTTATCAGCCGCTTCTTTTACATCGGTAGCAGCTTTGTCAGCAGCTTCTTTAGTTTCAGTCACAGCTTTATCGGCACTTGCTTTCGCATCAGCAGCAGCGTCTTTGACTGTATCTTTTGCTTCTTGAGTGGCAGAAGCAGCAGAATCAGCGGCAGAAGCTGCGGTGTTTTTAACATCGGACGCAACGGCTTGAGCTGCTTCCTTAGTCTCTTGCTTGGCTTCTTGGGAACAAGCCGCCAGAGCAGCCGCCATCATCGCAGCGATCAGTAATTTTTTCATGTCCTATCCTTCTTGAGTTTTTTGGTTAAGATTTTGGTTAAAACACTGTTTTAGATAAACAGCTGGAAAAATTGTAACACATATCATATTAATAATCTCTTCTATAAGATGATAAATGCCAATCTAAGTTCTGTTTTGTTCCAAAAAAATACAGAAAAACATTGACACCGCCCGGCTGTTTCTATAAAATTCACAGCTTATCGGGTCGTTAGCTCAGTCGGTAGAGCAGCGGACTTTTAATCCGTTGGTCGAGCGTTCGAATCGCTCACGACCCACCAAATTTAAAAAGCTGAGTTGAAAAACTCAGCTTTTTTATTGTCTTTCGTACTTACAATCCCGATTCTGAAATCCAAGCTGTGCCATCATTAATCAAAGAAACAGGTCGTCTGAAAACGGGATGATGTTTCAGACGAGCTTCCATTAGCCTCCTGTGTAGCGATGGAAGTAAGTTTAAATCAGGATAATGAGAAGCAACGCCGTACTGGTTTCAACTTAATCCGTCATATCATTTCTAATCAAAACGAACCCGAACCATCCCTGCTTTTAGCCGTAGTCCACCATAGAAAAACGCACCTTATTGCAAGGTGCGTTTCTATCATCTATACGATTTAGAATTTACCGCCGGATTCATTAACCATGTAGTTAACCGCAGCTTTCACTTCGTCGTCGCTCAAACCTGCGTTGCCGCCTTTTGCCGGCATGGTGTTGAAGCCTTCGAGTGCGTGTTTGTACACGGTGTCTTTACCTTGTTTGATACGCGGAGCCCAGTCGTCATTTTTACCGACAACCGGAGCACCCGGGATGGTACCGCCGTGGCACATTTTACAGTTGGCTTCGAAAACGGCTTTTCCGTCCACTTTGGCAGAAGAAGCATCTTGTTTCGCGTCTGCAGGCGCAGCTTCTGTTTTCTCGGCAGGTTTGGCTTCAGAGGCAGCTTCTTTCACTTCTGATGCGGCTTTGGCAGCAGTATCTTCTACTTTGCTTGCCGCTGCTTGAGCAGCAGAGGCAACGGTATCGGTAGCAGAAGCCGCAGCGTCTTTAACATCGGAGGCAACAGCGGTAGCTGCTTCCTTAGTTTCCTGTTTAGCCTCTTGAGAACAAGCTGTCAATGCAGCCATCATCATCGCAGCAATTAGTAATTTGTTCATGTCCTATCCTTCTTAAATTTTTTTGGTTAAGGTACTGTTTATTAAACAGCTAAAAAAATTTTAACACATATAATATGAATGTTTTTACCGATGTAGCGGGTTGTAGTAATAAATATTGGTATAAGTCATATTTTGTGCTGAAAAAAGGTAGAAAATGTTGACACCGCACGACCATTCCTATAAACCGCCAGCTTATTGGGCGGTTTGAACACTGTCTGCCGCGTCTTCAAATCCGCCCATATCCCGCCAAATTTCAAAAGCCGAGTTTAAAAACCCGGCTTTTTTATGGGCTTTCCACTTCATAGAAAATTCATCTTCAACGGCGATCAATCCGTGCTTCCTCTTATGAAAAAGGTCGTCTGAAATCCAATATTGGGTTTCAGACGACCTTTTTACCTTATCCGCCAGCCTCAAAACATTTTTTTCATGGCTTTATGAATAAGGTCAAGCTGTTTTTTATATTCGCGACAATGGGGACAGATCAGCAGGTGGCTGCCTAAAAAGACACGTTCGGGAACGGTCAGGCGGGTTTCGTCCTGTTTTTTGGAGAGCAGGTAGGCGGCTTTGCGGCATTTGTTCATCGTGGTTTCCTAACTGGCTTAACCGGCATGTTCTGCATTGCCGAACCATTTGATTTGCAGGCATTGGCGCAGGGTTTCGCGGGCGCGGTGCATGATGGTGTGGTAGTTGGACGTGCTGATGCCGCATTGCTCGCGGATTTCATCGGACGAGAAGCCGAGGATTTCTTTCATGGTAAACACGCGGGCGGTGTTTTCGGGCATTTGATAGAGGCAGGTTTGCAGAACCTGGCAAAATTCTTTGTTATCCAACGTTTTTTCGGGCGAAGTCCAAGTTTGCGGATGGCCGTCCGCCGTCCAATGTCCGTCTGACAAAAACCGTTCTTCAAAGACTTCGTCCAACATTTCTTCCGCAGGCGTGGCGAATACTTCGCGCTGCCGTCCGATTTGGCGCAGACAGTCGGTAATTTTGTTTTTCAAAATGGCAAACAACCAACTGCCCACTTGTGCATCTCCTTTAAAACCTTCGGCAGCACGGTAGGCGGAAAGCATGGTTTCCTGCACAAGGTCTTCCGCCAAATCGGGGCGGTCGGGCAACTGGATGCGGGCGAAACGCAGGAGCAGCTTGCGGGATTCGGCAAGTTCGGCGTCAGTCAATTCGGGGAGGGACATAATGTATCAGCATTGAATGAATTATTGCTATGAGCTTCTGATTTTACGCTGATACTGAGCATGTGTGTCATCAAATACATAAACGATTACGTAGCTTTTTGTTTTTCGTTAACCGGCTGCGTGCATTTTCAGACGACCTGCCAAGCCTTTTAGCGGGTCTTTACCCCCAATATAAAAAAGGTCGTCTGAAAACAGTAAAGGCCGCCGACATTTCGATTTCTGCCTGTCTCTGTGCCGTTTCCTTCGGGAAGGGGGGACGATAGTGCGCTTTTATAGGAATTTCCTGCCCACTACGTCAATTCGATCATTTCAGACGACCTCGGCTGATGCGGCAACCAAAATGCCTTGTTCCAGCCAGTCCGACCATTTTTGCGTTAAGGCATCCTGCCAGCCGTTTTCAGACGACATAAACTCTGCCAGCATGGTTTGCAGGCCGTTCAGGGAGGTGGGCGTGTCTGCCAACGTTTCCAGCAATAATGCGTCGAAATCGTCGAAATCGTCGAGGATTTGGTACATCACGTCGTCTTCGCTGTCTCGCCACACCAAAACGGCGGTTTCCACCGCCTGCAATTCGTCGGTAACATCATACTGATAACGGCGCACAAAGGTAGCAGGAGAAAGGGTATACGCCAAATCGTCTGAATCGGCGGGCGGGGTTTGGCTGTCGGTTTGTGCGACTTCGGCGAGCAGTTGGGTGTGTTCGAAGTCCATCAGTGCCAAGAGGTCGTCTGAAAGCGGCAAGCTTTGGCAGTATTGGAGGAACTCGCCGGCAATTTCTTGAAAATAAGGGGTTTGGGCGCGCGCGTCTCGGATGAAGCCTTCTTTCAGACGACCCCATTCTTCGCTGTCGAGATATTGCGGCGTTTCGGTATAACAGCGGTCAATGAAGCTGTGGATATTGTTGCGTATCAGGCGGATATAGACGTTCAATCGGTCTTGCGGCAGTCCGGCGGCGGCTTCGCCCTCGCGTATGGCTTGGGCGAAACGGTGTTGGTATTGGGCGGAGGTTTCAGGCTGCACGGCGGTATTCCTTTCCGGCGCGCGTTTGATATTCGGCGATTTTGGCGACTTCGGCTTCGAGTTCGGCAAAAGGCGGAAAATTGAAATCGCGTTCCAACAGGGTGGGCGGGATGGTCGGCAGCTTGGTGTAGGCGAGTTCGAGCAAGTCCCACACGGTCGGTAAAACCGCCGCGCCGTGGGTATCAATCAACAATTCGGGCGTTTCGACGTCGTGTCCGGCGATGTGGATGTAGCACACGCGCTCTGCGTCAACGTTTTCTAAAAAGGTTTCGGGCGACAACAGACCGTGATTAACGGCGTTAACGTAGATATTGTTCACATCGAGATGAATGCCGCAGTCGGCTTCGCGTGCAACGGCGTTGAGGAACTCGACTTCGTTCATTTCGGCAAGCGGGGAATGCAGGTAGTAGGAGGTGTTTTCTACGGCGATGCGGCAGCCCAACCGGTCTTGCACTTCGCGGATACGCCGCGCGGTATGCCGCACCATTTCTTCGGTGAAGGGCAGCGGCAACAGGTCGTAGAGATGACCGCCGTCGTGGCAGTAACTTAAATGGTCGGAGAAAAACGTGCAATCGTAACAGCGCATCATTTCTTTGATGCCGTCTATCAAGGCGGTATCCAGCGGGGCTTGTCCGCCCAGCGACATGGATAATCCGTGCAACGCCAGCGGCAGCCGTTCCGCCACGCGGTCAAACTGTTTGCGCGCCTTGCCGCCCATTTTCAGCCAGTTTTCGGGTGCGGCTTCGATAAAGCGTATCGGGCTGTCGTCTGAAAGCGAGAGGAAGTCTTCCGCCAAGTCGCGGCGGTAGCCTAAGCCTGCGTGTTGAATCATGATGTTGCTCCGTTTTGGATGGTGTTCCGACGGTTTTGGTACGAAATTGCTGTCAAAATCAGATAAAAAGCCGCATTTATCAATAAAATGCGGCTTTTTGTTTCAAATTACAGGGAACCGCATTTGCCTTCGCCGCATTTGCCTTCAACTGCTTTAGCTTTGGCTTTTGCTGCTTTGGCGTTTTTAGCGGGGGCTTTTTTTACGGTTGAAGCGCATTTGCCTTCGCCTGCTTTAGAAGCAGCGCCGCCGCATGAACCTTCAGCAGCTTTAGCCGCACCGCAAGAGCCTTGAGCAGATTTCTGAACGCCTGCTTTGCTGCTTACCGGTTTGTCAGCGGCAACAACGCCGGCAGCCAAAGACAAAGACAAAGCACCTGCAAGGGCAGCGGCTACATTTTTTTTCATATTGATTTCCTTTTTAAAGTATCAAGTTAAACAGATTAAGAATTTGAGTTGGCGCGTTTAAAGTCCGCTCCCCGACCTTTTTCATTGATTTCCGACGCGGCATTTCGGGCAAAAACGTTTTTTCAACAGTGCATCCAGCGATAAACAGCCCGCGCCTTGTAGCAGAATCGGGATTAAAACCACGATATAAATCAAAGCCATTTTATAGCCGTTGTCGCAGACATTATAACCCGCACCCGCATGGACTGCCGCCCATGCTACGCCCGTTACAATAATTAATCCCAAGGCAGACAGGCGGGTTGCCAATCCTAAAAGCAGCAAAACCGGAAAAACCAGCTCCGCCCACATCGCCAAGTTCCAATTCATGCTGTCGGGCAGCAGATAAAACGGAAAGGGGAATTGGTCGTTGATTTCGGCAAACCAGTTTTCGCCGCTCCATTTCTGCATGCCCGCTTCCCAAAATTCGTAAGCAGCAAACAGGCGCAAAACCAATAAACCTAAAGCCGATTGCCACGGGGCTGTGATATTCGTTTTCATCATAACCATTTCATAAAATCATTTCATACCCGATTAGACGCGGCAGCTTGAAAATGCTTACAAGCCAATTGAAAAAATTTTGTTTGTTATTGTTTTATAACGATATTAATATTCAGAAGGTCGTCTGAAAACAGGTTTTCAAGGTTTCAGACGACCTTTTTCTATATCTTTTAAACCGTCAATCCGCCGTGCAGATTTCTATGATTTCTTCACCGTATTTGTCCAACCATTCCCCGCTCACGTCATCAATTTTAGAAAGCGCCGTCAACGTTTGCGGCTGGGCTTTGGCGATGGCGCGTAAAGTCTGTTTTTTGGCGACGGCGTGCATCTCTCCGCCTTCATATCGGGCGGTATCGAGACACCATTGGAACAGGCGGCGGGCGAGCTGGCGTTCTGCCTGTTTCGGCTCGGAAAGCACGTCTGCGTAGGGGCGGCAGATGTCGAGTATTACCTGCCCGTATTGGGCAATTCTTTCACTGCCTATGCCGTAAATACCGAGCAGGTCGGCTTCTTCGGCGGGTGTGAAGACGACAAGGTCGGTCAGGCTGATGTTGGAAAGGACTTTGCCCAAGGCGCATTGTTTGGCGGCTGCCTGCTCGGCACGCCAGGTTTCCAGCTTTTGCTGTAATTGCTGTTCGCGCTCGGTTTGGGGGGTGAATAGGGGTTCTTCGTTGCTCGTTTTCCCGCTTTGGTTTTCGGCGGCGTTCTCGCAGACATTGAGGATGTCGATGCCGAATTTGTTGATTTTTGCCTCGCCTAAACCGTAGATTTGATGCAAATCTTCCAGCGTTTGCGGCATTTTTTCGACGATGTCGCGCAGGGTTTTGTCGCCGCATACGACGTAGGCGGGGACTTCTTCGACATGGGCGCGCTGCTGCCGCCAACGCCGTAATGCCTGCCATAGGCGTTCTTCGCGTTCGGTACGCAGCCAGTTGTCTTTGGGCTTTTGAGTGGTGGCTTTTTCGCGGCGCAACGGGCGCAGCATGACTTCGGTTTCGCCTTTGAGGACTTTTTTTGCGGCTTCGGTCAGTTGCAATGCCTGATATTGGGCGGTGTTGACGGTGAGGTAGCCGAGGCTGATGCACTGGCGGATGACGCTGCGCCATTCTTTGTCGGTTTGCCCGTTGCCGATGCCGAAAGTGGAGAGTTTGTCATGGCCGTTGCGCTGTATCCAGTCGTCGCTTTTACCGCGCAGCAGGTTGATGATATAGCCGGCGGCAAAGCGTTGTCCGGCGCGATACACGCAACTGAGGAGCTTTTGTACAAGGACGGTGCCGTCGAAGCGTACGGGCGGATGCAGGCAGTTGTCGCAATGGCCGCAGGGGGTGGATTCTTCGCCGAAATGTTTGAGCAAGAGAACACGGCGGCAGGCGGCGGTTTCGCAGACGGAAAGCATGGCATCGAGCTTCTGCATTTCGATTTGTTTCTGCACTTCGTCGCTGTTGCCTTCGGCGATGCGTTCGCGCAGCAATACCCAGTCGTTCAGCCCGTAACACAGCCAGCTCACGGCAGGCAACCCGTCCCGCCCGGCGCGACCGGATTCTTGGTAGAAATGTTCGACGCTTTGGGGCATATCGAGATGGGCAACGAAGCGCACGTCCGGTTTGTCTATGCCCATACCGAAGGCAACAGTGGCGACGACGATAATGTTGTCTTCGCGGGTAAAACGGCGTTGGTTTGCTTCGCGCACTTCCATGCTCAAGCCGGCATGGTAAGGAATCGCGTCCAATCCGTTTTCGCAAAGGAATTGGGCGATGTCTTCGACTTTTTTGCGGCTTAGGCAATAGACGATGCCGCTTTGCCCTCCCATCTCTTTGCGGATGAAGTCGAGAAGCTGCTTTTTGCCGTTGTTTTTTTCGATGACCTGATAATAGATATTCGGGCGGTCAAAGCTGGAGATGAATTCGGGCGCATCTTCCAGATGGAGGAAATGTTTGATGTCGGCGCGGGTTGCCGCATCGGCGGTCGCAGTCAGGGCAATGCGCGGCACTTGCGGATAGCGTTCGGCAAGCAGCCCTAATTGCTGGTATTCGGGGCGGAAATCGTGTCCCCATTGGCTGACGCAATGCGCCTCGTCTATGGCGAAAAGGCTGATGGTTTGCTGATCGAGAAAACGCAGGAAACGGTCGGTAACGAGCCGCTCTGGTGCGACGTAGAGCAGTTTCAGACGACCTTGGGCGAGTTTGTCCGCCACTTCACGAGCTTCTTCCACCGTTGTGCTGCTGTTGACCGCCGCTGCTTCTATGCCTGCGGCGTGCAGGCTCGCCACTTGGTCGTTCATCAGAGCAATCAGCGGCGAAACGACGATAGCGACGCCTTCGCGCATCAGCGCGGGAATTTGGTAACACAACGACTTGCCCCCACCCGTCGGCATCAATACCAGCAGGCTTCCACCGCCTGCCAATGTATTGACGACAGCCTCCTGCTTGCCGCGAAATTCGGGATAGCCGAATACTTCGTGCAAAATCTGTTGGGCGGAAGGCTGGGGCATGATGGTTCCGTAGGAAGGGAAAAGCGTTATTTTAGCGGTTTTAGACACTGCCTGCATGGGGGATATTTGAGTTATCCACATGGGGTCGTCTGAAAACGGATTATGCTTGGTTGGGTATCGTGGATTGATTTTTGATTTGACAAGATGGCGTAACTACCCACAATACGGATGTAGGAAACTGGTTTACTCAATGCTTTACCGTTCTTTTTAATCTCAGGCGAAGCGGCGGCATACTGGTTCCAATCAATCGACTAGAAAACCTGTTTTCAGACGACCTTTTCATTTTTTGGCGGTTTTAAGACTTTGCAAAGCCGATTTACTGCCCCGCCATCTTCGCGCATAATACGGCAGTCTAATAATTTATCCTAAGCAACCGAAACTTATGAACATCAAACACTTTTCCCTTATTTCGACTTTATCGACAGCCCTGCTCCTGAGCGCCTGTCAAACGACTACGACCACAAGCGGCGGCGTCAGCGGCAACTGGGACAACATCGGCACGATTTCCGACGGCAATATCAAGGTGGCGATTGATAAAAACAGCATCAAGAAAAACGGTACTTTGGTCACTTTCCGCGATAGAAAAACCGTATCGAAGATGAAAGAAGAACGTTTCGTCAACACGCCTGCCTACAAAACCGCCATTGGCGACTGGGAAATCCATTGCACCAACAAGACCTACCGCCTGACCGCTTTGCAGCTCCTCGACGAACACGGCAAAGAAATTTCCAAACACAGCTACACCGCGACAAATATCCGCCCGATGAGCGTGATGAACGGTACGATTACCGAAAAACAATTCGAAGCCGTATGCGGCAGCAAGCTCTAATACTCAACTTATCTACATACTTATCCACAAGATAATCAAATCAAAAGGTCGTCTGAAAACCATGAATATGGGGATTCAGACGACCTTTTTGGTTTTTTTGAGAAAGTTATATTCAGGATTATCCACATTTTCTCAAATAAGCGGTTTATCGGTTCAAAGCATAATTCCTAATCATCCCACCCATCCGATTTCTAACGCAAACGGACACCTGTTTCCCCATCAATAATCTGACTCGGCGACCTTTGTTTGCCGATTAAACCGCCGACTACCCATACATTCCTTCCAAACTGCCTTCTCACTTCCCGCTCCGTCTTACACGCGCGTTTGCCTGCGCGGTTGCATGAAGTCGAGACCAAAGGCGTTTTCAAAGCCTGACACAAGCGGCGCGCACCTGCATGGGCAGGAACCCTGACCGCCAGTTTGCTGCGCCTTTTTCCGCGCAGTGCGGGCAAAACGTCAACAGCAGCAGGAAGCAGAAAGGTTTTGGGTGCAGGCCATTCGTTTCTAAGCATGGTTTGAATGTTTTCAGACGACCTTTTGAGCAGGGGCTGTAATTGCTCCAATTGGTTGCCAATGACAATCATGCCTTTATGTTGCGGTCTTTTTTTCAGATGAATCAGTCGGTTGAGTGCTTTAGGCAAGGTTGGGATACAGCCTATGCCGTAACAGGACTCGGTAGGATAGGCGACCAAGCCGCCTTTTTTAAGATGGGATTGCAGCTTGCGACGTGTCGAGGCTGAAAGGATTCTGGGGAATAGCATGATAGGGAAGGTCGTCTGAAACACAATTATAGTGGATTAAATTTAAATCAGGACAAGGCGACGAAGCCGCAGACAGTACAGATAGTACGGAACCGATTCACTTGGTGCTTCAGCACCTTAGAGAATCGTTCTCTTTGAGCTAAGGCGAGGCAACGCCGTACTGGTTTAAAGTTAATCCACTATACGTTTTCAGACGACCTGTTTCTTTGATTAACGGTTGATTGCTTTATCGGCAATGTCTTTACGGTATTGCATGCCGTCGAAGCTGATTTTTTCCAATGCGCTATACGCCTTGGCTTTGGCTTGCGCCACATCGTCGCCCAATCCTACGACACACAATACACGGCCGCCGTTGGTCAATACGTCGCCTTTCTCGTTTGCCCTTGTGCCAGCATGGAAAACTTTGCCGATTTGGTTGGCAGCATCCAGACCGGAAATAACATCGCCTTTTTTAGGCGTTTCGGGGTAATTTTGCGCCGCCAGCACCACGCCTACGGCAGTTTGCGGGTTCCATTCTGCAGTTACGCTATCGAGTTTGCCGTCTATTGCCGCTTCGACCAAATCCGACAAGTCACTGTTCAGACGGCTCATAATCGGTTGAGTTTCGGGATCGCCAAAACGGCAGTTAAACTCAATCGTATAGGGTGCGCCGCTTTGATCAATCATCAAACCTGCGTACAGGAAGCCGGTAAACTCATGCCCTTCCGCTTTCATACCCGCCACGGTCGGCAAAATAATCTCGTTCATCGCGCGCTCGTACACGGCAGGCGTTACCACAGGCGCGGGACTGTACGCGCCCATACCGCCCGTATTCGGACCTTTGTCGCCGTCTAAAAGACGCTTGTGGTCTTGGCTGGTCGCCATAGGCAACACATGATTGCCATCAACCATGACGATAAAGCTCGCTTCTTCGCCTTGCAGGAAATCTTCAATTACAACACGCGCGCCCGCATTACCCATTTTGTTGCCCAGCAGCATATCGTCAATCGCAGCATGCGCTTCATCCAAAGTCATCGCCACAATCACGCCTTTACCTGCCGCCAAACCATCGGCTTTGATGACAATGGGCGCACCTTTCTGATTGACGTAATCATGTGCAGCATCGGCATTTTCAAAGGTTTGATATTGCGCGGTCGGAATGTTGTATTTCGCCATAAATGCTTTGGCGAAATCTTTAGAACTTTCCAACTGCGCCGCATATTGTGTCGGACCAAATATTTTCAGCCCTGCGGCACGGAAATCATCCACAATACCCGCCGCCAAAGGCGCTTCAGGGCCGACGACGGTAAAAGCAATATTTTCTTTACGGCAGAATTCAATCAAATCCTGATGCGCAGTCAAGGCGATGTTTTGCAACTTGGGTTCAATCGCCGTACCGGCATTACCGGGCGCAACAAATACTGTTTCCACTTTGGGCGACTGCGCCAATTTCCAAGCCAATGCGTGTTCGCGACCGCCATTACCGATAACCAGCAGTTTCATGCCATCTCCTTGACAAATATGTACTTTTAACGAAAACTCGACACAAGGGGACTTTTGTCCCGTTTGAAGAAATTTTGGTGGAATCAAACAAAGACCACTTCATTCCACTCTGCAACCTATTCAACTTATCCACAAAATTAAAAAAAGGACAAACAACCATGCAAAAACGTATTGATGAAATCCAAAGAAAATACCGCGAATGGTGTCATCTACTACCGCAATTGGAAGAAGACATCCGGCGTTGGAAACATGCCGTCGCTTTGATTCGCGATATGGACAATTTTTATACCCATGAGTATCAGGCGTGCCATCAAGCCATTGAGGACGGGGCAGAACTGGATTTGAGTACGGAAGGCGAATACAGCATTATGAGTGAAGATGCGTTATGGAACGCGCTGGGCGAATTCCATCAATTGGCATGGCTATATTTGCGCTCCAGCATCGATGCCTTAGACAGATACACACAAGAAGATTTATGAGAGAAGAGGTCGTCTGAAATACCATCACAAAGCATTTCAGACGATCTTTTCATTCAAAAGGCTTTTCTGTATTTACTTCAATTTGCCGTGTATTCTTCCAAGCCGAAATACAGGCCTCATAATTTGCCAACGACAAACTTACCGTCAATCGACAATCCAACTGTAAATCCTGTTCCAATATATCCGCCTGATATTGTTTAGCGATGCGTATTGCTTCGTTCAAAAACGGATATTCACATTTCAGCCAAACGGTTTTTTCAATATTCTTTTCAACCACTTCCGCAACTGCCAACGCTTGAGCCGTTGCCTCTTTATACGCATGTATCAGACCGGGAACACCCAATAAAGTACCGCCGAAATAGCGGACGACCACGACCAAAACATCGGTTACGCCCACCGAATCAATCTGCCCTAAAATCGGCCGACCCGCACTTCCTGACGGTTCTCCATCATCGTTGGCACGGAATTGCGTACCATCCACACCCAGACGATAGGCATAGCACCAATGCCGCGCTTTATGATGTTCTTCCTTTAACGGATCGAGATATTTTTTCACATCAGCCAATGTCCGAATCGGATAGGCAAATGCAATAAAACGGCTGCCTTTATCTTTAAATTCAGCCTGCGTCGGGGAAGTAATGGTTTTATAAGTCGTAATCATGCTGAAATGTTTTCAGACGACCTCATTAATAACAAGGTCGTCTGAACGTTTCACGTGAAACATCAATTTTTCAATGCTTCTGTTAATTGTGGAACGATTTCAAATAAATCGCCAACCAATCCGTAATCAGCTACATTGAAAATCGGCGCATCAGCATCTTTATTGATTGCAACAATCACCTTGCTGTCTTGCATACCGGCAACGTGTTGAATCGCACCTGAAATACCGATTGCAAAATAGAGCTGCGGCGCAACTACTTTGCCGGTTTGTCCGACTTGCACATCATTCGGCGCATATTCGGCATCAACTGCCGCACGGGATGCACCGATTGCCGCACCTAAAACATCTGCCAACGGTGTCAGCACTTCATTGAATTTTTCCGCACTACCCAGAGCACGACCGCCGGAAACAATCACTTTTGCCTGAGTCAGCTCAGGACGATCGGAATGAGAAAGCTGGCGGTTCACAAAACGGCTCAGGTTTTGAGCAGGGGTCGCTTCAACGTTAACTGCCTCAGCATGACCACCTTGCGCCGCCGCTGCATCAAAAGCCGTCGCACGGAAGGTCAGCACCAATTTTTCTGAATCGGCTTGCACGGTTTCAAATGCATTACCCGCATAAATGGGGCGCACAAAAGTCGTGTTATCCACAATCTCAGTCAAATCAGAAATTTGCGGTACATCTAATAAAGCGGCTACGTGGGGCAGAAGGTTTTTACCGAATGTGGTTGCCGTTGCTGCAACATAGCGGTAATCCGCTGCCAATTTGACAACCAGTGGAGCCAGTTCTTCAGCCAAACCTTCGGCATAATGGGCAGCATCCACAACCAAAACTTTATCCACACCCGCTACTTGTTTCGCGGATTCCACTACAGCCAATGCGCCGTTTCCGGCAACCAATAAATCGACTTTACCCAGTTTGGCAGCAGCGGTAACGGCATGCAAAGTGGCAGGATTCAACTGTTTGTTGTCGTGTTCAGCAATAATCAATACGCTCATTTCAGTCTCCTCAAATCACTTTGGCTTCGTTTTTCAATTTTTCAACCAATTCGGCAACGCTTGCTACTTTTACGCCTGCCTGACGCGCTTTAGGTTCGGCAAATTTCACCGTTTTCAGACGAGGTGAAATATCCGCAACCAAATCAGCAGGAGCCAGTTTTTTCAAAGGTTTTTTCTTTGCCGCCATAATATTGGGGAGTTTGACAAAGCGCGGCTCGTTCAAACGCAAATCCGCACTGATAACAGCAGGCAGTTTCAATGCTAGGGTTTCTTCGCCGCCATCAATTTCGCGCACAATCTGCACTTCGTCGCCTTCAATTTGTACTTTGGACGCGAACGTACCTTGCGCCGCATTCAGCAAAGCAGCCAGCATTTGCGCCACTTGGTTGGCATCGTCATCAATCGCTTGTTTGCCCAAAAAGAAAATTTGTGGATTTTCTTTGTCCGCAACGGCTTTCAGCAGCTTGGCAACTGCCAGCGGCTCCAATTTAGTATCGGTTTCAACATGAATTGCACGGTCGGCACCCATCGCCAAAGCTGTACGCAACGTTTCTTCGCATTTTTTCTCACCCAAAGAAACCGCTACGATTTCGCTTACTTTCCCGGCTTCTTTCAGGCGGACGGCTTCTTCCACAGCGATTTCGTCAAACGGGTTCATCGACATTTTGACATTGCCGATATCCACATCCGAACCATCGGCTTTTACACGAACTTTGACGTTGTAGTCCACTACGCGCTTTACTGCGACCAGTGCTTTCATTGAATTCTCCTAAAAAGAACGTTGCTTTCACCATCCAGCGAAACCAAACCTTCTTCTCTATAAAATCAAATCCGTTTTTTCTTAAAAACGAATTCATTCAGAAATCTTTCAGATAATGATTGCCGATTATACCATTTTTAAAGCATTTACTCAGGCTGAAGGATATACATTCCTGTACTCAACAAACTGGAAAATGTCATGCCGCTATATCAGTTTCAGACGACCTTTGAGCCTTCATCGGCAGCCACACAATCCATCAACGTTTGATAAACCAAATCTGCAGTCGGAATTTGCCCGATATTGCCCAAATTTTTTGCAACAGCCGAAACTTGAACGCCTGTTTTAATCGGATCAGTATCGGTATAAATACCGACCACAGGTTTTTCCAAAGCATTTGCCAAATGCAGCAAACCGGTATCCACACCGACAATTCCGACCGCGTGTTTCAGCAGATACGCCGCCTGCAATAAATTCATTTTGTCGCACACAATGGCAAATGGCAGTCCGTCTGCAATTTGTTCGGCACGCATTTTTTCAGTTTCATTTCCCCACGGCAGGTAAACATTGCATTGTTGTTCTTCATTCAGCTTTTGCAGCAAGGCCCGCCAGTTTTCCACAGGCCATAACTTACTGTCCCGGCTGGTCGCGTGCAAAGCCGCATAATACGGCTGCTCTAAATTTTTCAGACGACCTGCTTCGGGAACGGTCAAACCGAATACCTGCGTTTCCGGCATTGCATATCCAAATACTTGGGCGAACAGCTCGCGGTTGCGCCAAACGGCATTTTTCCCTTTCGGTACAGCGTATGTTTTCGCATACGCCAACGCGGCCAACCCCTCACGCGCGCTGTTTTTATCTAAACCATAAATAGGGGATTTTGCCATTTTGGCGAAACACGCGCTTTTAATCAGACCTTGACTGTCCAATACAAAATCAAATGCTTCCTGCCGCAAGACCTGTTTCAGACGACCTATTTCCCGCCAAGTTTCAGCCTGAAAGAGATGTTTTCGCCATTGCCGCCATTTCATCACATGGATTTTTTTTATGAACGGATGCAGGCGCGCAATATCCGCAAATCCGGCTTCACACAGCCAATGCAGTTCTACATCAGGGCATTGTCGCGCCAAATCTTCGATTGCGGGCAAAGTGTGAATTAAATCGCCCATACTGGACAAGCGGACAAGCAAAATTTTCATATTTAGGAAGGGTGTTTCACGTGAAACAATTTTAACTTATTGATTATTAATATATTTTTTAATTTCTTCAGCGTTTTTCAAGATGATTGCACCAGAAGAACGCATTTCCTGCCATGCCGTTTCGATGGTATCCGGCGCAATGCCCCGACAAGCCGCTTCATTGACGATAACCTGCCAATTGCCGCCTTTTAGCAACTGCAAAACCGTTGTTTTCACACAATAATCCGTAGCCAACCCGCCGACAATGACCGTATCCGTATTTTGACAACGCAGCCATTCGATCAACCCTGTGCTCAGTTTTTCCTCGATATCGTGAAAACACGCGCCGTAAGGATGCAATTCAGGATCAACGCCTTTCCAAACGCAATAATCGTATTCCTTGGCAGAAGGCAGTCCGTCCAACAATTCATAGCCGCGCGTACCGACCATCGCATGAGCCACCCAAGTCAAATCCGCATCGGGCAAACCTGTCGGCTTTAACATATCAACAGGGTTATCCACAAGCCATTTCGCTGCCGCATGATGCGCATCTTTCGTCATCACGCGCAAATCCGCCAAAGTGGCTTGGGCATTCAATTCTTCAACAATCAAATGCCCCTCGTTTACAGGCAGCTCTTTAGGACACAAAGGCGTAAAAGTTTTTTGTGCATCAACATCAATGGAAACAATCATCTCATCATTTCAAAGCGATTAAAATGCCCTGTATTATAACAAATTACTGCCCAAAAGCGGTAAAACCGGCTGTGATAAGATAACGTTTTTCCGAAAAACTTGTCCACAATCCTCATGACTTACACCATCGTCCCCATCGCCACCGCCCGCTCGCCCTACAAACAGAAATTCGGAGTCGCCCGCCAGCCCGGATTGGTTCCCGCCGCAGAAGTCTGCATCGAGCTGAATCCCGAATTTACCGCTGACAGCGTGCGCGGACTGGAATGCTTCGATTATGTATGGATAAGTTTTATCTTTCACGGCGTATTGGATGAAGGCTGGGCGCAAATGGTGCGTCCGCCACGGCTCGGCGGCAAACAAAAAATGGGCGTATTCGCCACGCGCAGCCCCCACCGCCCCAATCATCTCGGACTGTCGCTCTTAAAACTCGAACGCATCGAAACTGGCAAACCCGTCTGCCTCTATTGCAGCGGCGCAGACCTGCTGGACGGCACACCGATTGTCGACATCAAGCCCTACATCCCCTTTGTCGAATCCAAACCCGACGCATCATCCGGCTTCGTCAGCGGCAAACCCGAAGAGCTGGAAGTCGTATGGTTGGAAAACATCGGCGCGGAAAATTTATCTGAAAGCACCAAAAACCTGATCAGCCAAAGCATTGCCCAAGACCCGCGTCCCGCCTATCAGAATATTCCCGAACGGATTTACGTCATGAATATTGAGGATTATGAAGTCAGGTTTCAAATCGAGGGAAACCGTGCGACGGTTGTTGGAATAAGCGTTGTTTGAAATTTAGTGATTGATTTAATTAAAAAAGAGGTCGTCTGAAAATCCTAAGATTTGGGTTTTCAGACGACCTTTTTATAGTGGATTAAATTTAAATCAGGACAAGGCGACGAAGCCGAAGACAGTACAGATAGTACGGAACTGATTCACTTGGTGCTTCAGCACCTTAGAGAATCGTTCTCTTTGAGCTAAGGCGAGGCAACGCCGTACTGGTTTAAAGTTAATCCACTATATCAATCGATGCGGGTCTTATTCAATTAACGCTTGAGATAAACCGACCCCGTAACGTGGGCTTCGCTCACGAAATCCATCATCCGATAATCCGAATCAGATAACTATCGAATTTTTATTCATATCGTGGGCAAAGCCCACGCTACTCGTTACTGCAACGACAACTTGTCCCTTCCCCCGTCCGGCGGGGGAAGGTTAGGATGGGGGTGGCTTTGTGGGTTTAGGTAAAAAAATTCGTATTCGTACAACCCGTGGAGTCACCCTCTTTCTAATCTTCTCCCGCCAGGCAGGAGAGACGACGGATTGGAGATAAAACAAGGTCGTCTGAAAATGTGAAACTAAGTTTAGTAAAACTCGTTCACGCTCGTTTTCAGACGACCTTTTCTCTTACTTATCCACAGACTGGTTTAGCCAATCCGAAATCTTTTAGATTTTGCCTGCGAAGTATTCCAAAGTGCGGACGAGTTGGCAGGTGTAGGACATTTCGTTGTCGTACCAGGCGACGGTTTTCACCAGTTGTTTGTCGCCTACGGTCATCACGCGGGTTTGGGTGGCGTCAAAGAGCGAGCCGTATTCGATACCGATGACATCAGAAGAAACGATTTGATCTTCAGTGTACCCTAAAGCATCGCTGGCAGCAGCTTTCATCGCAGCATTGATTTCTTCTTTAGTAACTGGACGTTCGAGAACAGAAACTAATTCGGTCAGTGAGCCGGTAGCGACGGGGACGCGTTGGGCGGAGCCGTCGAGTTTGCCGTTCAATTCGGGGATAACCAAACCGATGGCTTTGGCGGCGCCGGTGCTGTTGGGCACGATGTTGAGCGCGGCGGCGCGGGCGCGGCGCAAATCGCCTTTGCGGTGCGGTGCGTCAAGGGTATTTTGGTCGCCGGTGTAGGCGTGGATGGTGGTCATCAGGCCTTCGACTACGCCGAACTCTTTTTGCAGGACTGCCGCCATCGGGGCAAGGCAGTTGGTGGTGCAGGAAGCGGCGGAGATGACGGTTTCGCTACCGTCCAAAATGTCTTGGTTCACGCCATATACGACGGTTTTCACGTCATTGCCGCCGGGCGCGGAAATAACGACTTTGCGCGCACCGGCGCGGATGTGGGCTTCGGCTTTGGTTTTGCTGGTAAAGAAGCCGGTACATTCGAGGACGACGTCTACGCCCAATTCGCCCCAAGGCAATTCTTCAGGATTCGGATTGGCGAAGACTTTGATTTCTTTGCCATTCACTACGATGGCATCGTCTTTCAATTCGGCAGTACCTTGGAATCGGCCTTGGGTGCTGTCGTATTTGAAAAGGTGCAGCAGCATATCGGCAGGGGTCAGGTCGTTGACGGCGACGACTTCGATGCCTTTGGCTTTTTCAATTTGACGCAATGCCAGACGGCCGATGCGGCCGAAACCGTTAATCGCTACTTTGATGCTCATTTTGATACTCCTGTCAGTAGGGAAAGGGATAAATTTCAATAAGGGCTATTGTAGCCTGAAATAAAACTACTACCTAGAATTACACGATGCTACTTTTAAAATGTTTGATTTAAATAAAAAAACCGTGAAATAGGTCGTCTGAAAATGTAGATTGGTACGGTTTGTCCCCATATTTGGGGATAAATTTTGGTTGTTTTTAAAATTAATATGTAATTATTTAAAAAAATGATGATGGTGATGAGTACCTTCCCGTTTTGTGGATAACCTTATTACTGGTTGTATAATCAATTTGTTGGATTCATTTAAAGGCTGCGTTCAAGTTCTGTTTTTTGTGAGAACAAAGTCGGATAATCTGTAATCGTTTGAATTTTTCTGTGGATAAAATCGGATTTTTCCACTCGGATTACACGGCATATTGTCGATAATCTTACCGGTACAAAAGGTCGTCTGAAAAATCTATGGTTCTGAAACGCCTACATTAGCAAATACTATTAAAAATAATGGATTATTTTTTCCTTTTTATCGTATTATCCAAAAATCAAACTAATTATTAAATAAGGAGGCGGTTTATGCTGCAACGAACTTTGGCAAAATCCATCAGCGTAACCGGCGTCGGATTGCATTCGGGCGAACGGGTCGCGCTGACCCTGCATCCTGCGCCTGAAAACAGCGGGATTTCTTTTCGCCGTACGGATTTGGACGGCGAAATGGGCGAAACCATCAAACTTACGCCCTACCTCATCAACGATACGCGCCTGTCGTCCACCATCGTTACTGACAAAGGCGTGCGCGTCGGCACGATTGAACACATCATGTCCGCACTGTCCGCCTACGGCATCGACAATGCGCTGATTGAGTTGAACGCGCCCGAAATCCCGATTATGGACGGCTCCAGCCTGCCGTTTATTTATCTTTTGCAAGATGCGGGCGTTGTCGATCAAAAGGCGCAAAAGCGGTTTTTGAAAATCCTCAAACCTGTCGAAGTCAAGGAAGCAGGCAAATGGGTGCGCTTTACGCCGTATGACGGCTTTAAAGTGACGCTGACCATCGAATTCGACCATCCGGTTTTCAACCGCAGCTCGCCCACTTTTGAAATCGATTTCGCGGGCAAATCCTACATCGATGAAATCGCGCGCGCGCGCACCTTCGGCTTTATGCACGAAGTGGAAATGATGCGCGCCCACAATCTCGGGCTGGGCGGCAATTTGAACAACGCCATCGTGATTGACGACATGGACGTTTTGAATCCGGAAGGTTTGCGTTATCCCGACGAGTTCGTCCGCCACAAAATCCTCGATGCCATCGGCGATTTATATATCGTCGGACACCCGATTATCGGCGCATTCGAAGGCTACAAATCCGGCCACGCGATTAACAACGCTTTATTGCGCGCAGTTTTAGCGGACGAAACCGCTTACGAATGGGTTGAATTCGGCGACGACGAAGATTTGCCGTCCGCCTTCCACGAGCTGCCCGCGGCTTGAGATAAGACAGCGTACAAAAAGGCTGTGGATGATTGTTCGTCCACAGCCTTTTTATAGTGGATTAACTTTAAACCAGTACGGCGTTGCCTCGCCTTGCCGTACTATCTGTACTGTCTGCGGCTTCGTCGCCTTGTCCTGATTTAAAGTTAATCCACTATATTGAGTGAATAAAGGTCGTCTGAAATCTTGGTTTTAAGTTTTCAGACGACCTTTCAATAAAACAAAACCATCTTCCGCCAATATTTCAGACATGATTATCCACATGACTATCTAATCTATAATTCTGAAAAATAAAAAGATTATATTTTTTCTAAAATTTTATACACATTTTATCCATAGCTTTTCTCCAGCGGTAAAAAAGGTCGTCTGAAAACCCAAATTCGGATTTCAGACGACCTTTTATCCACAAGCCGATCAGTGATTAATCGCCCATGACTTTGCCTTCGCGGCGCGGGTCGGCACCGCCGAGCAAACCGTCTTTGCCGATCACAATGCCTTGTACGCCGGAATTCAAATCGCGAATTTGGACTTTGTAGCCCAGTTTTTCCAGAGCTGACGCTTTGTTCGCCGCAGCGGTTTTTTCCTCGATTTCATATTGGCTGCCGCGATTGAGCATGTTCGGCAGGGAGATTGCCGCCTGAATATCCATGCCCCAGTCGATATGCGCCACCAGCGTTTTGGCGACGAAACCGATGATGCGGCTGCCGCCAGGCGAACCGACCGCCATATAAGGTTTACCGTTTTTCATCACGATGGTCGGCGCCATCGAAGAACGCGGCCGTTTGCCGCCCGCCACGCTGTTGGCAACGGTTTTACCGTCCGCGCCGACAGGGTTGAAAGCGAAATCGGTCAATTCATTGTTGAGCAGATAGCCGTTTGCCATCAGCCCCGAGCCGAACGCGTTTTCAATTGAAGTCGTCATCGACACGACGTTGCCGTCTTTATCCACAACCACCAAATGGCTGGTGGACGGCAGCTCTACCACCATGCCCTGCGCGTATTTCTTACCAAACTTGCCCGCCTGAATGTTTTCCAGCGCCTTATCGGCTTGGCGGATTTCTTCGGCACGCGGTTTCAGGTAAGCCTGCGAAATCAGGGCGCGGGTCGGGACGTTGACAAACGCGGGATCGCCGATGTAATGATCTCGGTCGGCAAACGCAATCCGTGACGCATCGCCTATCCAGCGCCAACTGTGGATATTTTCGGATCCCAACGCTTTCATATCCTGATTTTGCAAGATGCCCAAAATCTCGCCCAAAGCAATCGCGCCCGAACTTGGCGCGCCCATGCCGCAGACTTCGTATTCACGATAAGGGGCGCAAACCGGTTGACGCTCGACGACGCGGTAGTTTTTCAAATCAGACAAACTGATTTTGCCGGGGTTATCCACAGCGCCGGTAACGGCACGGACAATATTCTGCGCCTGCTCCCCCTGATAAAACGGCGCGCTGCCTTTTTCCGCCAACAGGCGCACGGAGCGGGCAAATTCAGGGTTTTTCAACACCGTTCCCGCTGCCAAAGGCTTGCCGTCGGGCAGGAAATACGCGGCGGTTTGCGGATAGAGTTTCAAAGGCTCAAGATTTTGCTCAATGGATTTTGCCATGCGCGGCGAAACGGTAAAGCCTTGTTCCGCCAAAGCAATCGGTTTGTCAAACAGGCTTGCCCACGGCAATTTGCCGTAACGCTTATGGACATCTTCCAGCAGCTTCGGAATCCCCGGCACGCCGACCGAACGACCGCCGACCACTGCGTTCATAAAGCCCATCGGTTTGCCGTTTTCATCCAAAAAAAGCTCCGGCGTTGCCGCTTTCGGCGCCGTTTCGCGGGCATCAAACGTCGTCAGTTTTTTCGTCTTATTGTCCCAATACACCAAAAACGCGCCGCCGCCCAAACCGGAAGACTGCGGTTCGGTCAGGCCCAAGGTCGTCTGCATGGCGATCATCGCATCTATCGCGCTGCCGCCGCGTTTCAAAATCTCATATCCCGCCTCGGTCGCCAACGGATTGGCAGATGCCGCCATATAATGTTTGGCGCGGATCAATTTCTGCTCGGTCAACCCCGTCCCTTGTTCCGGCGCATGGTTATCCACAGCCGTCGGCACAGGCGCGGCATCAGGTTTCTGCATCGGCTGGTGCGCGCACGCCGCCAAAACCAAAACTGCCAACAGGTTTAATCCAAAGGAAAATTTCATATCTGCTCCCTTTTAGTTAGCTATTTTTCAGACGACCTGCTGTTGAAAAGTACAAAAGGTCGTCTGAAACATGAAAAACGATTGGACTGTTTATCTCGTCATACAGTTCCGTTCGGGCTCGGTATAAAACCGGCAGGCTGTGTGTATAGCCGGAAAGTTATGCACAGAGCCAAACCGAATGTCAAAATTATCCACATCTGCCAACAAGGCAAACAGCGGTTTATCCGCATCCAAAATTAGCATTCAACTGATTGAACTGAAAAAGGAATCAAAGTTATACACAAGAAAAAGCGCGACTCAATATAATCATCTATTTATTATTTAAAATCTTATTTATAGTTTGTTTTCCCATCGCGCAGCCAACGCCCGCAACGTAAAGGCATCTTTTCAAAAAATTAGATAGTTAAGGATTGTTAAACCTCTGTAAATCAGATAGAGTTACGGCTGATAAATTAAATTAATAATGGAGCTTCCATCAATGAAAGGCGATATCGGCGTCATCGGCTTGGCCGTTATGGGTCAAAATTTGATTTTGAATATGAACGATCGCGGTTTCAAAGTCGTGGCGTACAACCGGACCACTGCTAAAGTAGACGATTTTCTCAACGGCGCAGCCAAGGGTACCAACATTATCGGTGCCTATTCATTGCAAGATTTAGTGGATAAACTGGAAAAACCGCGCAAAATCATGATGATGGTGCGCGCCGGTTCTGTCGTTGACGACTTTATCGAGCAACTTGTCCCGCTTTTGGAACAAGGCGACATTATTATTGATGGCGGCAACGCCAACTATCCCGATTCCACCCACCGCACCCACGAGCTGGCAGCAAAAGGCATCCGCTTTATCGGCGCGGGCGTTTCCGGCGGCGAAGAAGGCGCGCGTCACGGTCCGTCCATCATGCCCGGCGGTGACGAAGCCGCATGGCCCGCCGTCAAACCCATCTTCCAAGCCATTGCCGCCAAAACCCCGCAAGGCGAACCCTGCTGCGACTGGGTCGGCCGCGACGGCGCAGGCCATTTCGTCAAAATGGTGCACAACGGCATCGAATACGGCGATATGCAGTTGATTTGCGAAGCCTACCAATTCATGAAAGACGGCTTGGGTCTGAGCTACGACGAAATGCACCGCATTTTCAGCGAATGGAACCAAACCGAGCTGGATTCCTACCTGATTGAAATCACCGCCGCGATTTTGGGCTACAAAGACGAAAACGGCGAACCTTTGGTCGAAAAAATCCTCGATACCGCCGGTCAAAAAGGCACAGGCAAATGGACCGGCATCAACGCCCTCGACTTGGGCATCCCGCTGACGCTCATTTCCGAAGCCGTGTTCGCCCGCTGCGTGTCCGCGTTCAAAGACCAACGCGTTCAAACCGGCGGCTTGTTTGGCAAAACCATCAGCCCCGTCGAAGGTGACAAAGCCGCATGGGTCGAAGCCCTGCGCCAAGCCCTGTTGGCATCCAAAATCATCTCCTACGCACAAGGCTTCATGCTCATCCGCGAAGCCAGCGAAAACAACGATTGGGCATTGAATTACGGCAATACCGCCCTTCTGTGGCGCGAAGGCTGCATCATCCGCAGCGCGTTCTTGGGCAACATCCGCGACGCATACGAAGCCAATCCCGATTTAGTGTTCTTGGGTTCCGACCCTTATTTCAAAGGCGTATTGGAAAACTGCCTGCCCGCATGGCGCAAAGTGGTCGCCAAAGCCGTCGAATGCGGTATCCCCATGCCCTGCATGGCTTCCGCGATTACCTTCCTAGACGGCTACACCACCGAACGCCTGCCCGCCAATCTATTGCAAGCCCAACGCGACTACTTCGGCGCACACACCTACGAGCGCACCGACAAACCGCGCGGCGAGTTCTTCCATACCAACTGGACAGGCAAGGGTGGCGATACCGCATCGACTACTTACGATATTTGATTTGTTTGAGTTAGTAACAAGATCGTCTGAAAACCAAGATTCAGGTTTCAGACGACCTTTGCCGTTTCAAAGCATCGGTTTTTGATAAAATCCACTGATTGCTCACAATTTATCCACAATTTAAACCTAACTCCAATTCAATCAAACCAAACCTAATTCATTGAAAACTATTGATATACAAAAAGGTCGTCTGAAAATTTTCAGACGACCTTTTAAATTGTTCACAAAATTATCAACAGAACTGGGGGCGGTTGGCATCAAACCAGATTCTGCGGATTGCCCGCGACGAAGCGGTTGATGTTGTCCACAAGGATGTCAAACAGGCGGTTGATTGCCTCTTGGCTTGCCCAGGCGACGTGCGGGGTAACGATCAGGTTGGGCAGGCGGGCTTTCAGCAAAGGATTGCCGTCGCGCGGCGGCTCTTGCGTCAACACGTCGAAGCCCGCGCCTCCGATTTGTCCGTATTTCAAGGCAGCGATAAGTGCGTGTTCGTCCACCAGTCCGCCGCGTCCGCAGTTGATGATGACGGCGCCTGGCTTCATCTGCTGCAACTCGGCTTCGCCTATCATGTTTGCCGTTTCCGGCGTAAGCGGACAATGCAGCGACAACGCGTCGGCGGTACGGATGGCTTCGTCAAAGGAAACATAGCCGTCGCGGACGGTTTCGGCGTGTTTGCGTTCGACGAACACGACCTTCATTTTGAACGCCTGCGCATAAGTTGCCAGCGTCTGTCCGATGTTGCCGCGACCGAAAATTGCCAGCGTTTTGCCGTTCAAATCGCTCATCGGTGCGCCGAAATGGCAGAAAAACGGTGCTTTTTCCCATACTCCGGCGGCAACGTCGCGCTGATAGGCGGGCAGGTTGCGCATCAGGGTAATCATCAGCATAAAGGCGTGTTCCGCCACTGATTCGTTGCCGTAGGCGCGGATGTTGCACACGCCCACGCCCGCTTGCTTGGCGGCAGCAAGGTCAACATTGTTGACGCCCGTCGCGGCTACCGCAATCAGCTTGAGCTGGGGGTTGGCGGCGATGTGTTCGGCGGAAATCACGACTTTGTTGGTAATGATGATGTCCGCGCCCCGTATGCGCTCGGCGGTCTGATGTGCCTCAGTCGAACCATAGCTGCTTAAAGTATGCGGAAAATCAAAGTCAAACGGACGGTCGGCAAGCGTGTCGCGGTCGAGAACGGCAATGCACAGCGGATTCATGTTTTACCTATCAAAAATAAAATAATGATTTAAATAAACTAATATTGAATAAAATATTCAAAAGATACGGCGCAGTTGAGAATAGTTATAGTGGATTAACAAAAATCAGGACAAGGCGACGAAGCCGTAGACAGTACAGATAGTACGGAACCGATTCACTTGGTGCTTCAGCACCTTAGAGAATCGTTCTCTTTGAGCTAAGGCGAGGCAACGCCGTACTGGTTGAAAGTTAATCCACTATGATTATCCGAATCATACAGACATCACCATATCAGGAAACCATTATGATTAAAACCATGACTTTTGCCATTTTACATTTCACCACCGCGTTCGGCGTTGCCTATATTTTGACCGGCAGCATCGGCATTTCAAGCGCAGTCGCGCTGGTCGAACCGCTTGCCAACACCGTCGTTTTTTATTTCTACGAAAAGGCATGGCGACGCTACGAAAAAAGTAAAACCGTAAAACAAGAATGGGCTACGCCGCTGCACCATTGTGGATAAGTTTTGCAGGGAGGTCGTCTGAAAACGGGTTAGGGTTTATTGTTTCTTATTGATAAATATTCTTTCAACAAAATGGATATTTATTAATCCAAACGAAATCAATAAAATGCTTTCCATCGCTTGAACGCCTACACAGTTCATCTTAATACTCAACATCATAAGGAAAGTAATCATGAAAAAAGCACTCTTCGCCTCCCTCATCGCCGTTGCCGCCGCCGCATCTTTCGCCGACAGCCGCATTCCTGAATGGAACCATGCCAACGACTCCGGCCCCATTCCGGGCTTAACCAAAGTCGAATATCACGACGCGCACGATATGCGCAAGGATGATGACCGCGTAAAATTCACCGCACCTGCCACAGGCGTGCGCGAAATTACCGACATCGGCTATAACGACACCTATGCCCGCTCATTGCAAAACGGCTCAAATTGATTGCCAAGCGGTTGACGATAAGTTGAAAGGTCGTCTGAAACGTATCCATCCGTTTTCAGACGACCTTTTTCTTTATCGGAAACGGCAGCTATGATACCCTTCAGCGCGGAATATCGAAGAGTCGATATTGTTAACTGATTGAAAACGCTATGAAAGGATAAAACATGAGCGGTTTGATTATTGAAGATTTGCAGGAAGGCCACGGCAAAGAGGCCGTGAAGGGCAAGGAAATTACCGTGCATTACACCGGTTGGCTGGAAGACGGCACCAAATTCGACTCCAGCCTCGACCGCCGTCAGCCGCTGACCATTACGCTGGGCGTGGGTCAGGTCATTCAAGGCTGGGACGAAGGTTTCGGCGGCATGAAGGAAGGCGGCAAACGCAAGCTGACCATCCCCGCCGAAATGGGCTACGGCTCACGCGGCGCGGGCGGCGTGATTCCGCCTAACGCGACATTGGTGTTTGAAGTGGAGCTGTTGAAAGTTTACGAATAATGCCTGACGGCGTTAGGATGGATTTTCTGCTTTGAAAAAGAGCGAAAGGTCGTCTGAAAACCGAATTTTCAGGTTTCAGACGACCTTTTTATTGAGTCAAAGCGGGCTTGGGGATAACTCAAGTTTGTAGCGTGGGCTTTGCCCGCGAATCCACCGTCTGACAACCCGAATCGGGAAACCGTGTCTGTTATTTATCTCGTGGGCAAAGCCCACGCTACGGATTGCTGCAACGGTAACTTATCCCTTAACCCGCCAGCGAGGGAAGGTTAGGATGGGGGTGGCTTTGTGGGTTTGGGCAAAATCGAATTTGTGTAGCCCTAAGAGCCCCCCTCTCCCGCCGGACGGGAGAGGGGGCGGGTTGCAGGTACAAATTAAGGAGCCTTAAAATTCAATCAAATAATATCCGGATTCAGCACCAAATCATATTCGCCAAACTTTGGAAATAGGATTACCTTATCTTTTTGGGGATATAATTCTGTTTTTTCATATCGCTCATTATTAATAAAATCCTCTTTCAAAACATAGCAATCATCTGTATTTTCATTGAAGAAATAAGTATATCCTTCTGCCAAATCATGAGATTCTAAAGTTATATAATCTCTCCATACAGCCATAGAAAGAAAATAATAATTCGAATTAGAATATTTTTGAAATTGATGGGTTAAATAATCCCTTCCAAATTTATCGAAAAAATCTACCGAAAAAAAACCTACTTCCTCTCGCAAGGTAATTACATATTCAGGTTGTGTCATCGAACCTATTACGGCAGTATATAACTCCCCTTTAAGATGTTTTTCCTCAGCTTGTTTCTCAGAAAAAGGTTTATGAAGTTTCTTATAACCATAAGACCACTGCTCACAATAAAAAATATCTTTCTTCATTTGTAAATCCTTCCTGTTGTATCTCTAATGATAACATTTTCTTCTTGTGCCGCCCTTAATACAGATTGTGGAATTGGATTGACCTGAGCAGGAACTTCTAAAATAAGTTTTCCTTCAAGCTTTCTTCCTCTTAGCGGAGCAGGTGTACTTGGAACATTGAGAATGACAACACCAGGGCTATATTTGCTGACAGCCTTCTTGATATAACCAATCCCCGTACTTTTTGTAGTCTTTTTGAGGTCGTCTGAAACCTGAATCGGATTTTCAGACGACCATTTATGCAATGAAAGCTGGCTTGGGAAAACTCAAGTAACGTGGGCTTTGCCTGTGAACTTGCTGTTTGCCAATCTAAATCCGTTAGCTGTACCTGTTATTTATATCGTGGGTAAAACCCACGCTACGGGTGGCTGTAAGACAGCTTGTCCCTTCACCCGCCGGCGGGGGAAGGTTAGGATGGGGGTGGCTTTGTGGGTTTAGGTAAAATGAGATTTATACCGCCCATAAAGCCACCCTCTCCCCAGCTCTCTCCCGCCGGACGGGAGAGGGGGCGGGTTGCAGGTTAAAATTAAGGTCGTCTGAAAACTTTGAGATTTTAGTTTTAGAAAAACTTGTTCATGCTCGTTTTCAGACGACCTTTTATTCAATCAACGCAGGTTGGGGGTAACTCAAGTAGCGTGGGCTTTGCCCACGAAATCTGCTGTCTAACCACCCATACTAGACAACAATCGAATTTACTTTCATCTCGTGGGTAGAACCCACGCTACGGATTGCTGCAACGGCAACTTGTCCCTTCACCCACCAGCGGGGGAAGGTTAGGATGGGAGTGGCTTTGTGGGTTTGGGCAAAATCGAATTTGTGTAGCCCTAAGAGCCACCCTCTCCCCAGCTCTCTCCCGCCGGACGGGAGAGGGGCAGGTTGTCTGAATCGGGAAACTGTGTCTGTTATTTATTTCGTGGGCAAAGCCCCGCTACTAAAAAGGTCGTCTGAAAATTTTCAGACGACCTTGTTTTATATAAACCAACGCGCTTACTCCCCGCCTTCAACACCTTCAACAATCTGCTTAAGGCGGTACAGTGCGTCTAGGGCTTCACGGGGGGTGAGGTCGTCGGGGCGGAGTTGGTTTAGGGCTTCGGCGAGTGCGTTGTGGGCGGGGTTGGTTTCTTGGCTTGCGGCGGTTGGGGCTTCAGTGTCCGCTGTTTCGTCTTGGCTAAACCCGCTATATTCGTTTTCAGACGGCATCATGCTGAAGATGTCCAACTGCGGGCGGACGGCGGCGGCTTGGGCTTCGAGTTCGTCCAGATGTTTTTGGGCGGCTTTGAGGGCACGGGTGGGCAGGCCGGCGAGTTTGGCGACGGCGATGCCGTAGCTTTTGCTGGCGGGACCGGGTTCGATGTGGTGGAGGAAGACGATGTCTTGTCCTTGTTCGAGTGCGGAGAGGTGCATGTTGACCGCCGTTGCGTGGGCTTCGGGCAGTTTGGTCAGCTCGAAATAGTGGGTGGCGAAGAGGCTGAAGGATTTGTTTTTTTGCAGCAGGTGTTCGGCGATGGCGTGCGCGAGGGCGAGACCGTCGAAGGTGGAGGTGCCGCGTCCGACTTCGTCCATGAGGACGAGGGATTGGTCGGTGGCATGGTGGAGGATGTAGGCGGTTTCGCTCATTTCGACCATGAAGGTGGAGCGGTTGGAGGCGAGGTCGTCGGAGGCGCCGATGCGGGTGAAGATTTGGTCGATGGGTCCGATTTGGGCGGCGTCGGCGGGGACGAAGCTACCGGTGTGCGCCATGAGGACGATGTGGGCGACTTGGCGCATGTAGGTGGATTTGCCGCCCATGTTGGGGCCGGTCAGGAGCATGAGGCGGTGTTTGTGGTCGAGGCGGGTGTGGTTGGCGGTGAAGTGGCGCACTTGTTGCTCGACGACGGGATGGCGGCCGTTTTCGATATGGATGACGGGGTAGTCGGCGAACTCGGGGCAGACGAAGCCGCGTTCGGCGGCGGTGGCGGCGAAGGTAGAGAGTACGTCGAGGGCGGCGGCGGCTTTGGCGGCTTTTTGAAGCTGGGGAAGGGTCGTCTGAATGTCTTTGAGGAGGGCTTCAAACAGGCGTTTTTCCAATGCCAATGCCTGCTCTTGCGCGGTCAGGACTTTGTCTTCGAAGGTTTTGAGTTCGGGGGTGATGAAGCGTTCGGCGTTTTTCAGGGTCTGGCGGCGTTGGTAGTCGGCGGGGGCTTGTTCGGCTTGGACTTTGGATAACTCGATGTAGAAGCCGTGGACGCGGTTGAACTCGACTTTGAGGGTGGAAAGGCCGGTGCGTTCGCGTTCGCGCGCTTCGAGGTCGAGCAGGAATTCGTCGCCGTGATTTTGGATGTGGCGCAACTCGTCGAGTTCTGCCGAATAGCCTTGGTTGATGACGCCGCCATCTTTGAGCCAGACGGCGGGTTCGGGCATCACGGCGGCTTTGAGGGTTTCGGCGACGGGCAGGGTTTCGGGAAAAACGGCTTTGAGGGTTTCTAAGAGACTGCTGCCCTCGGCGGACAATTCGACTTCGGACAGGGCAAACAGGCTGTCGCGCAGGGCGGTGAGGTCGCGCGGGCGGGCGTTGCCGACGGCGATGCGGGCGGCGATGCGTTCGATGTCCGCGATGTTTTTCAGACGGCCTTGCAGGGTTTCGTATTGCGAACCCAATGCGGCAACGGCTTCCTGGCGGGCGCGGATGTGGGCGCGGCTGCGTAAGGGGTGGTGCAGCCAGAGTGCCAAGAGGCGGCTGCCCATGTGGGTGGCGCAGCCGTCAAGTATGGAAAACAGGGTCGGCGATTTTTTGCCGGAGAGGGTTTGCGTGATTTCGAGATTGCGGCGCGTGGCGGCGTCCATGCCGATATATTGGCTGTCGGTTTCGAGCGAAATGCCGTCTAAGTGTTGCGGCATCAGGTTTTGCGTCAGGCGGATGTAGTTCAACAGCGCGCCCGCCGCACCGACGGCGGCTTCGTGTTCTTTGCCGTCCAAACCGAAGCCGTGCAGGTCTTGGCAGCCAAAATATTCGGTCAATAATTTCGCGCCCGCGTCGGCGGCAAACTGCCATGAGTTCAGGCGCGTGATGTTGGCGGAGGTCGTCTGAAAACCATTAGGCAGGCTTTTGCCTTCGGGCAACAGGATTTCTGCCGCCTGCAAACGCGCCAGCTCGTCGGCGAGCTTGTCCGCCGTCGTCAGCTTGGTTTTAAATTCGCCGCTTTGCAAAGATGCCCACGCGATGGCGATGTTTTTTTTATCCGCGTTTACCGCCGCGATGCGGTTGGTTTCCTTGTCTTCCAAAAACGCCGCGTCGGTTAGCGTGCCGGGCGTAACGATGCGCACGACTTTGCGCTCCACCGGTCCTTTGCCCGCGCCGACTTCGCCCACCTGCTCGCACACCGCCACGCTTTTGCCCATCTTCACCAGCCGCGCCAGATACTGCTCCGCCGCGTGAAACGGCACGCCCGCCATCTTAATCGGCACGCCGTCCATCTGCCCGCGCGTGGTCAGGGTAATGTCCAACAGCTTCGCCGCTTCCACCGCGTCATCCAAAAACAGCTCGTAAAAATCGCCCATGCGGTAAAACACCAGCTTGTCGGCGTGCTGCGATTTGATGGCGAGATACTGCTGCATCATCGGGGAAACGGCGGATTTGCTCATGGGAATGCCTTGCAAAACGGAAAAGCCTTATTGTAGCAAAAGGTCGTCTGAAACCCTAAAACAAGGTTTCAGACGACCTTTTATAGTGGATTAACTTTAAACCGGTACGGCGTTGCCTCGCCTTGTCCTGATTTAGTTAATCCACTATATGTATGCCGCTTAGGGTTTTTCGTAAACGAAAATAATGTCCAAGTCTTTTTTCGGCAGGAAATTTTCTTTGACTGCTTGGAAGCGGTTGGGCCCTACTTTGCGCAGGGATTTGTCCCAGCAGAGTGACAGTACGGTATTGGGCTCGCGGTCTATGGTCAGGGTGAATTTACCGATGGGTTTTGCCCAGTTGGCACCTGTGGTCAGGATATAGCCCAAATGGTGATAGACCTTTTCTTCTTTCACATTTTTAAAGTTGTTGAGGAAGTTTTCATCCATGCAGTAAGCGTCAATAAATGCTTTGCTGTCTTTGGCTTTGAGCGAAGGCAGGAAGCTGCCGCCGACCAGCGGGGTGTATTGGTGTTTGATTTCGGTGACGCTGCCGGCTTTGAAGGTTTGCTTCCAGCTGTAAACAATCTGCGCCGACCAATCGGGCAGTTCATCCGGCTGCTTGGGCAGCATGGATTGGACTTTGGCGGAGCGGCAGGCTCTGATTTTGCTGCCGATTTTTTCACCGTCTTGCTTTTGCGTCCAAGGGTGCATCAGTTCCTGATCGCTCAAACCGCATTTTTTCAAATCGGCGGTCACGTCCACTAGCGAGCCGTTACTCCGTTCAAAATAGGCGCGGACGTGGGCTTGCGGGCGGACAGGTTTGCCGTCGGCGTAAATTCGGAAGCTGTCAACCAAGCCTTTGGTGTCGGCAAAGTCGTAATCGGTGAAAGCAGGAACAATCGGCAAAGGGAAAAGGACGGTTTCGATAATGTCTTGCGAGGAGGTGTTTTTAAACCGGTAATGCACGCGAATCTGGTTTTCGCTGATGTACAAATCTTCGCTCTGCATATCGATATGCGGATTTTTCAGATATTTGATGCCGCTCGTGCTGACTGTACCTGTGCTGTCGTTGGCATGGGCTGCTCCGGCAAGCAGGAGGAGCAGGAGGAAAGAGTGGGGTTTCATGGGTTCAAAGTCCTTAAAAACAGGTCGTCTGAAACGGCATTTCAGACGACCTTCTTAATGAATCAGTATTTAATCCGCGCCTTTGAGCATTTTATTCAAAATAGGTACGAGTAGCAATAATACCAAACCGGTGATTACGCCTATGCCGCAAAGCATCCAGTAGAAATCCAGCGGGGCTTTGTCGTTGAATCCTTCTTTGAACAACACGCCGCCCAAAGTGAAGCCCAACGAAAAGCCCAAGAAGTTGAGCGCGACCATTTGGGTTTTGAACATGGGCGGGGCGATTTTGGTGGCGATGGAAAGTGCAATCGGCGAGATCATCAGTTCGCCTATGGTGATGGCGAGCAAGATCAGCGCGAACACAATAATCGGCATGGGTGTCTCTGATGAAATATACGGTACGAATCCAAGATAGGATATGCCGACAACAATCATCGCCAACACGAATTTAAACGGGGTTTTCGGTTGATATTTGCCCATTTTCGTCCAAATCGCCGCCATCACGCCGGAGAAGAGGACGACCCACATACTTTGGATCGAGTCTTTCCATGCGACGGGGACAGTCCAGCCGAATAGGGTGCGGTCAACCGTTTTGTCAAAATACACCGTCGCCACGGTATAGACTTGGAACCAGACCGACCAAAACAGGCAGATGGTCAGAAACAGCGGGATATAGGCAATGATGTGGCGTTTGTTTTCAGACGACACATGGCTGCTGCCGAGCAGACGCGCGAAATAGGCAATGACGGTAAGAATGACCGTGCCGAGCAGGAATTTGGAGAAGTTGTCCAAATTGAGCGCGCCCGAGGCAATCAGGCTGCCGATAACCAAGACAATCAACACGGCGACTGCCACCGCGGTTTTCACTTTTTCAGGACGCAGCGGATTGGGCGCAGGCGTATGCGGCAGAAGTTTGCGCCCCACAGAGTAACGCCACAGCCCGAAAGCCATACCGACTGCCGCCGCGCCGAAGCCGTAGTGGAAACCCATCTTCGTTTGCAGTAAGCCGGTCAGGAGCGGGCCTAAAAAGCCGCCGATGTTGATGGATATATAGAAAATGGAAAAACCGGCATCGCGCAGCGGCTTCATGTGATCCGCCTCATAAAGCGAGCCGACCATCGAGCTTGCCGACGATTTCACGCCGCCGCTGCCCAGTGCGATGAGTACCAAGCCGCATAGCAGTCCGTACAGACCCGGTGCGATTGCCAAAACGATGTGTCCGAGCATGACCACGATGCCGGAAATAAACAGCGTTCTCTCCGCGCCCCAAATCCGGTCGGCAAGCCATGCGCCGAGGATGGTAGACAAATAAACGCTGCCGCCGTATGCGCCGACGATGCCTCCGGCGAGCGACTCTTCTATGCCCAAACCGCCTTTATTGGCAGCGTAATAGAGATAGATCATTAAGATACCCTGCATCCCGTAAAACGAGAAACGTTCCCACAATTCGATGTGGAACAGGGTAGAGAGCTGGATGGGATGCCCGAAGAAGGTTTTTTCCTTATGGGCGGAATGGTTGTCAGACATATTAAAGTTCTCCTGTTGGCAGAGGTTTGGCAGACGGGCTGCCCCGGCAGAAACCTGCCCGCCTCCACCGGCATTTTCAATATTTTTCTTAGAGCGGGTGCGTGCCTAAGGATTGCCTGCCGCACCCTGCGGGTTTGGCGGAAACGCCCGTATCCAAAGGTTTTATTCGGATTTACAGGAGTTTACGATGCCAAACATATTTTGGTTTTAGCCGAATCTGAAACACTTGTCAAACGGCATATGGCAAAGGTTTGAGGCTGCACAGGTAAACCGCATTTTGATTTAAGCAGGGGTCGTCTGAAAACGTATCGGCAAAAAGGAGGCATTTTCAGGCGGAAGGCGCGGGCGTATCATGCCCTTCATGAACATCACGCCTTTACGCCCCGAACACGTCGAACCGCTCGCCCGTGCGCTTTATCTGCAATGGCATGACTTTGCGCCGTGGTCGTCTATGGAGAAAATCCGCGCCTATTACGCGGAATGCCTAAACGGTGAAAACCTGCCGCTGGCGTTTGCCGCCATCGGAAAGGACGGCGCGCTGCTGGGTTCTGCCGCGCTCAAACGGCACGATATGGAAGAGTTTCCCCAATACGAATATTGGCTGGGCGATGTGTTCGTTTTGCCCGAACACAGAGGGTCGGGCGTGGGCGGCCTGTTGATTGGACACTGCCTCGCCGCCGCCCGCCAAATGCGCCTACCCAAGCTTTACCTTTATACGCCGGACGTGCAGTCGGTTTACGAGAAATACGGCTGGCGTGAAATCACGACCTGTCCGCACAACGGCGAGACGGTGTCGGTAATGGAATTGGTATTGGAGGGGGACGGACAATCCGGTTGAATGTGACGCCCATCTTGTGACGCAGGGGTCGTCTGAAAACCCAATCTTTGATTTTCAGACGACCTTTTTGTTTACGCATATGGGAACTGTTTATCATTGCAACGTTCTATAAAAGGATTGACTTCAAAGCGATACGGCGTTGCCGCGCCTTGTCCTGATTTGAAGTCTCTCCGGCATATTTGGGCTGAAGCAGAATCACTCGAAAACGGCGGCTTCATCACCGTTTTTATTGATTTTGCTTCAGCGCAGACTGAAACGGGCGGACAGCCGTTTCGTCCCGTTCTCGGTAATATTTCGCACTCAAGCAGAGCCTGCTCTGCGCCAGACCGACTGAGAGGAATCCAGATTGAACAGCTTACGCCATCTTGCCCTGATATTTGCTTTGTCCGCGCCCGTACTCACGCTGGCGCAGACCGTATCGCAAACGCTGCCCAACGGGTTGAAGATTATTGTGAAAGAAGACCGCCGCGCGCCGGTCGCCGTGTCGCAGCTTTGGTATAAAGTCGGCAGCGTGGATGAAAAACAGGGCAAAAGCGGTTTGAGCCACGCCTTGGAACACATGATGTTTAAAGGCACGCAGGCCGTACCTTCGGGAGAGTTCAACCGCCGCGTCGCCGCTTTGGGCGGAGAGAACAATGCCTACACCAACCGCAGCGAGACGGTTTATTACGAAAATATCGCGGCGGCAAACCTGCCCGAAGTGTTGAAGCTCGAAGCCGACCGGATGCACAACCTCAATTTCAGCGATGAAGAATTTCAAAATGAAATGAACGTCATCCGCGAAGAACGCCGCCAACGCACGGAAGACACGGCGGACGGCAAGCTGTGGGAACAGGTGTATCTGAACAGCTTTACGCTGCCTTCGATGAAAGCCGCGGTCATCGGTTATATGGATGATTTGCACACGCTCAAAGCCGACGATTTGCGCGACTGGTATCGGCAATATTACGCGCCGAACAACGCCGTTTTGGTGATTGTCGGCGATGTCGATGCCAAGAAGACGCTCAAAACCGCAGCGGAACTGTTCGGCAACATTCCCGCCAAGCAGCAGCCCGACCGCAATATGCTTGCCAACGAACCGTTCAAACGCGAACCTGTGAATTTTCAGACGACCTCGGTGGTCACGCGCCAACCCTTGGTCAGCTTGAACTACCGCGTCCCCGGATTGGAAAGTCTGGACGACAGACTGCCCTATGCGCTGGATGTCCTGTCGGAAATCTTGTCGGGCAACTCGTCCAGCCGCTTGGATAAAAACCTGATACGCGGCAAACAGATGGCTTTGAGTACGGGCGCAAGTTACGACCTGATCAGCCGTGAAATGCCGTTGTTCAGCATCTTCGCCATGCCGGCGGACAACGTCGAAGTCGATGCCGTCATCGCCGAATTACGCCGCGAATTGAAAGACATCGCCGAAAACGGAGTCAGCGCCGAAGAGCTGAACCGCATCAAAGCGCAGTCGGAAGCGTCCGAAATCTACGAGCGCGACTCTATGGAGGCACAGGCTTCCATCATCGGGCGGCTGGAGGCGCGCGGCTTCGAATACAGCGACGAAGCGGAAATCCGCCGCCGCCTGAAAGCCGTCAGCGTCGAAGATGTGCAGGCCGCCGCGCAGTTGCTGACGGACGACCGCTTGGCGACCGTGGTCGTGATGCCCGACCCGAAAATCCTGTACCACCCGATTGTTCAGGCGGCAAACAAGCCTCAACCTAAATAAACCGACCAAAGGGGTCGTCTGAAACCGCTTTTCCCGTTTTCAGACGACCTCCGAACCGACCCCGCCCGAAGTGGCACATGACTCGGAACGGGACGGAATACGGCGCCAAACCGCCCTTCTGCCCCGGTAACCGGGTTAAACCGCAAAGGAATATCCGATGAAATCCCTTCCCCTCATATTAGCCCTCGCCTTCTCCACCGCCGCGCAGGCAGGCGTGGACATCCAACGCTGGACCACCGGCAACGGCACAGAAGTCCTTTTGGTCGAGCAACACGACAACCCCATCGTCGATATGCAGGTCAACTTCAAAGGCGCGGGCAGCGTGTTCAACCCCGAAGGCAAAAGCGAAGTGGCGGAATTCACCGCTGCCCTGCTGACCGACGGCACGGAAAAGCTGGACGAAGAAGCCTTTAATGCCGCCGCCGACGATATTGCCGCCCAAATCGACAGCAGCAGCGGACAGGAAAGCTCTGCCGCCGTCTTGCGCAGCCTGAGTCGCCCCGAAACGCTCAAAAAAGCCGCCGGACTGCTCAACCAATCCCTGACGCACCCCCGTTTTGACCCCGCCGTGTTCGACCGCCGTCAAAAAGAGGCGGTGACCACCCTCCAGCAACAGGAAACCACCCCCGACTTCACCGCCGGACGCGCCCTGACCAAACTTGCCTATCCCGACCATCCATACGGCAGCGGCGCCAACATCACCGCGGAGAGCATCCGCAAAGTCAACCTTGACGACATCCGCGCGTTCCACCGCAGCCGCTACGGCAAAGACAACGCCATCGTCGCCATCGTCGGCGACATCAACCGCAAACAAGCCGACCAGCTTGTGAAAAACGTGTTGAACGGCCTGCCCGACCGCAGCAAAGCCGCCCACACCGTCCCGCCCGTCAAACCCAATCCGGCACAACGCCGCGACATCCCGTTTGCCGGCGAACAGGCGCAAGTCTTGCTCGGTATGCCGCTGATTAAACGCCACGACCCCGACTATTACGCCTTGGTTGCCGGCAACTACATCCTCGGCGGCGGCGGCTTCGACAGCCGCCTGATGAAAGTTTTGCGCGACCGTTACGGCTACACCTACGGCGTATACAGCAACCTCGAACCGGCAACCGAAGCGGGTATGTTCACCATCGCCTATTCCACCCAGAAGAAAAACACCAAAGATTCGCTCGTACAGGCTCAGGCAGTCATCAAACAATTTATCGAAGAAGGCCCGACCGAAGAAGAATTGGCACAAGCCAAAGCCAACATCATCGGCAGCTTCCCCCTGCGTTTCGATTCCAACGCCAAACTGGTGAAATACCTCAGCATCATCGGCCACCACAACCTGCCCAACGACTATCTCGAAGCCTACCCCAAAGCCATCGGCAAACTGACCGTCGAGCAAGTCAAAGACGCTTGGCAGCGCCGCGTCAAACCTGAAGATTTGCACATTGTCGTCGTCGGTGCCGAATAACGCCTTTACCCATCCTTGTCCGGCGGATACGGTCTGTCGGGCAAAGCTTGGGCAGTACCGCGGTTTCCCTTCGCCACACGGCAAAAAGGTCGTCTGAAAGCGCAGCTTCAACGAAGTCCGAACAGACATCGGCGAAGCTGCGCCCAACCTTTTTTCAGACGACCCTTCCGACCATTCGTACCCCGTAAACGCCCTTCGGAAGAATTCTCCCCGCCCGCCCGCAAAAACCGTCAAAATCCCTTATAATTCCGAATCTAACCGAATCCCGTCCTGCCGGCAGCCGCCGACGGGACTTGTCTCAACAACGAAAGAAACACTGTGGACAAACTCAAAATCACCGCCAACGGCCCGCTCAACGGCGAAATCATCGTATCCGGCGCGAAAAACGCCGCCCTGCCGCTGATGTGTGCCGGACTCTTGACCTCCGGCACCCTGCGCCTGAAAAACGTACCCATGCTCGCCGACGTCAAAACCACCCAAAAACTGCTGCAAGGCATGGGCGCACGCGTTTTGACCGACAACGTTCACGAATTCGAAATCAACGGCGGCACCGTCAACAACACCTGCGCCCCCTACGAACTGGTGAAAACCATGCGCGCCTCCATCCTCGTGCTCGGCCCGACGCTGGCGCGTTTCGGCGAAGCCCAAGTCAGCCTGCCTGGCGGCTGCGCCATCGGTTCGCGCCCCGTTGACCAGCACCTCAAAGGCCTCGAGACCATGGGTGCGGAAATCACCATAGAACACGGCTACGTCAAAGCCAAAGGTCGTCTGAAAGGCGCACGCGTGGTGATGGATATGATTACCGTCGGCGGTACGGAAAACCTGCTGATGGCGGCGACCCTCGCCGAAGGCACCACCGTTTTGGAAAATTGCGCCATCGAACCCGAAGTCGTCGATTTGGCAGAATGCCTCGTCAAAATGGGCGCGAAAATCAGCGGCATCGGTACGTCAACCATGACCGTCGAAGGCGTGAAAGAGCTGCACGGCTGCGAACACAGCGTCGTGCCTGACCGCATCGAAGCCGGTACCTTCCTTTGCGCCGTCGCCATGACCGGCGGCAAAGTCGTCCTGCGCAAAGCTGCCCCCAAAACCATGGAAGTCGTTTTGGACAAACTCGTCGAAGCCGGCGCCATCATCGAAGCGGGCGACGACTGGATTTCCATCGACATGCAGCAACGGCCGAAAGCGGTAAACATCCGCACCACCGAACACCCCGGCTTCCCGACCGACATGCAGGCGCAGTTTATGGCGATGAACGCCGTTGCCGAAGGCGACAGCCGCGTCGTCGAAACCATCTTTGAAAACCGCTTCATGCACGTTCCCGAACTTAACCGCATGGGCGCGAACATTACCACCGAAGGCAACACCGCCTTCGTCAAAGGCGTGGAAAAACTCTCCGGCGCCGTCGTCATGGCGACCGACCTGCGCGCCTCCGCCAGCCTCGTCATGGCAGGCTTGGTCGCAGGCGGCGAAACTATTGTCGAACGCATCTACCACCTCGACCGCGGCTACGAACACATCGAGAAAAAACTCGGCCAAGTCGGCGCGAAAATTGAACGGGTACGCGGTTAAGAGCCTTGTGCGAACAGGTCGTCTGAAACACCCATCCCGATTTCAGACGACCCCAAGCATCCATTTCAGACCCAAACCGACCACCATGAGGGAACCATCATGAACTTCAACAACCTGCTCAATCAAATCTTAGGAACCGTTCAAAAAAGCGGAAAATCCGCATCCAAAAGCCCGCTCAATTCATTTGGCGGCGGCGCTTTGGTCGGCGGACTGGCTTCCATGCTGATGAAGAAAAAAACCGCCAAATCGCTGGTCAAAGTCGGCTCCGTGGCGGCTTTGGGTTATCTGGCGTATCAGGGTTATCAAAATTGGCAGAAAAACCAACAGCAGGAGGTCGTACCGCAAGGCGCGTTCGAACCTGCCGGACTGCTCGCCGAAGACCACAGCCGCGTGATTTTGCGCACCATGATTGCCGCCGCGGCTTCGGACGGTCTGATTGACGAAACCGAAAAACAAGTCATCGCCCGTGAAAGCGGCGAAGACCCCGAAACCGCCGCATGGCTTGCCGCCGAATACAACAATCCGGCGACCGTAGAAGAACTCGCCGCCGCCGTCGGCACCGATCAGGCATTGGCAGCAGAAACCTATCTCGCGGCACGTTTGGTCTGCGCCGATTTGTCGCGCAAAGAAATCGTGTTCCTCAGCCGCCTGTCGCAAGCCTTGGGACTGGACGACAATCTGGTGGAAAGCTTGGAAAAACAGCTCGAATTGGCATAACGCTTTGTATAGTGGATTAACAAAAATCAGGACAAGGCGACGAAGCCACAGACAGTACAGATAGTACGGAACCGATTCACTTGGTGCTTCAGCACCTTAGAGAATCGTTCTCTTTGAGCTAAGCGAGGCAACGCCGTACTGGTTTAAAGTTAATCCACTATAAAACCGACCATCCGCTGCAAAACGGAAGGTCGGTTTTTTATCCAGTTCAACCTTTGCTTGAACACCCGATTCAATGCAAAGAGGTCGTCTGAAAATCCGTTTCCATGTTTTCAGACGACCTCTTCGACATGACGGACAAGCTTGTCTTTTCTTCCGCCCGATAGCAAAAGGATGGGAAGAAGCGGCTTTCGGACGTGGGGCATAAAGTTCGCAAAACCACACTTTCCTGACAGATATAAGGAAAACAGTTTCTCCAATACGGCTGCCCCCGTTTTGAGGTTTGCACCTTATCGCGCAAACCCAGCCCCATCAAAAAAGGTCGTCTGAAACTTTTCAGACGACCTTTGCTTTTACTTCCAAGAGTTTGGGGGTTTAAAACTGCCCGAGCTTATTTTTTAATCGCGGTACGCATATTGTCGGCGATGTGGGTCGCGCCGGCGGCCAGACCGGACATACCGATCAGGGATGCGGCGGCGAGTTTGATCAATTCTTTCATTTTGAGTCTCTTTCTTGTGTTTGTGTTGCGGATGTTATCGTCGGGTCGGCTTATTATTTGCCGGCTTCGGCGATGTTTTTGGCGACGGTCGTCGCGCTGGCGGTCAGACCGGACATGCCAATCAGGGAGGCGGCGGCGAGTTTGATCAATTCTTTCATTTTGAGTCTCTTTCTTGTGTTTGTGTTGCGGATGTTATCGTCGGGTCGGCTTATTATTTGCCGGCTTCGGCGATGTTTTTGGCGACGGTCGTCGCGCTGGCGGTCAGACCGGACATGCCAATCAGGGAGGCGGCTGCCAATTTGATTAAGTTTTTCATGGTAATCTCTCTTTCTTTTGTTCCCGCCGCCGAACTTGGCGGTCTGCGGTTCGTGCTTGTGTCGGCATCTGATGCCGGAATCGGTTGATAGCCGAAAGCCGCTCCGCCTTGGGCGGGAAGGGTTATTTGTGGGGTTTTGGGAAGCGTTTAAAATATTTCGTTTGTTTTCAAATTATTTTTTTGCAGCGGTTTCGATATTGCGGGCAACCATAGCGGCTGAAGCGGTAACACCGGCCATACCGATTAAAGAGGCTGCGGCTAAGGTCAATAAATTTTTCATTTCAGGTAATCCTTTATCATACTCATTAAATGTTATTTAATAACATCTGCATTTGCCGGCGGCGTGTCTGCCGTATCGACAGAGGTCATGATACCGCCTTAATTGATAAATTATACAGTTTTTAGTAAAGAAATACGCGGTAAAAATGGCTTATTGTAATTATTTTGATAATTTATTATTAGTTTTGAAAATGACACCGATGTCTTGAGGAATGACACCGATGTCTTAGTTACAAGCCGATTACAAATTGTTTATTTTAGAATAGATGCTCTCGGATTTTTTGTTGCCAAATTACATCATTTTGGACGAATTTTAAATTTTTCTTATATTTTTCAATTAGATAAAAAACAACACTTTTCCGCTTGGCTTTTTGGTTTTTAGCCTTAGACTATAATCGCCATTGCCATTTTTAAAATTATCTATCCTTTTTCGGCAAAAACAGGTCGTCTGAAACCAAAATCCCTGCCCGACAAACTTGAATCCGCTGTTTTCTTGTGAAATCGCTCATTAAATAAATCTCTCATCCGACGCTGCGACATTGTCCCGCCTTACTTCAAACGAAACCCTAAAGGGAACGATTTTCCAAGCTGACGGAGATGAACGCGCGGTTTGGGCGCAGCGAAACGTGCAACACTTGTTTTCAGGTTTTCAGACGACCTATTTGTATTTATGGGTTGGATGGCTCGTCTGAAAAGGCTTTCTGTTTCGTCGATACCGTTCACGCCTCAATCAAATTGATTCAGATTGATCCAGTTCGACTGCTGCGCCCTGCATTCTGAAATCCGCTGATCGGCATCGGTTTATCAGCCATTCCGCCCCATCCTACTCAAGCGCGCAGCGAGCTTGTCCTGCAAACATGCTATATTGCCGTTTTTGCTTTTTCCGTTTTCAGACGACCTATGAATCTCCCGCTCCTTCTGACCGCCGCGCTTGCCTTTCTCTCTGGCGCGCTCATCACTTGGCTGCTCGCCCGCAACAAGGCGCAGACGCAGCAGTTTGCCCTGATGCAATCGCTTGCCGAGTGCCGCCAACATCTTGAATTTGCCGAACAAAATCAGGCGCAAACCGCCGCCGAGCTTGCCGATGCGCGTTATCATGTCCAAGATTTGCAGGGCGAGTTGCAGGAATTGGGCAACCGCTTCGCCGCCGCCGAACGCCAAATCGGCTACCTTCAAGAGCGCGAACAGGAAGCAGGTCGTCTGAAACAAGATTACGCCGAGCTTCAGGAAAACGCGCACAACCTGCACGTCCGCAACGAACGCCTCCACATCCAGCTCGAACAGGAACGCCTCGCCGCCGACGAAAAGCTCAAGCTGCTGACTGAAGCCCGACAAAGTTTGGGCGACCAGTTCCAAAACCTTGCCAACACCATTTTGGAAGAGAAAAGCCGCCGCTTCACCGAGCAAAACCGCGACCATCTCAGCCAACTGCTCACCCCGCTTAACGAACGCATCCACGGCTTCAGCGAGCTGGTTCAGCAAACCTACGAAAAAGAAGCGCGCGAAAGGCTGACCCTCGAAAACGAACTCAAACGCCTGCAAACCCTCAACACCCAACTGCACAGCGACGCCAAAGCCCTCACCGACGCGCTCACCGGCACGCAAAACAAAACGCAAGGCAACTGGGGCGAGATGATTTTAGAAAGCGTTTTGGAACATTCCGGTCTGCAAAAAGGGCGTGAATACACCGTCCAAGCCGCTGCCGTCCGCCAAGAAGAAGACGGCGCGCGCCGCCTCCAGCCCGACGTCCTCGTCAACCTGCCCGAAGGCAAACAAATCGTCATTGATTCCAAAGTCTCGTTGACCGCCTACGTCCGCTACACCCAAGCCGCCGACGCTGCAACCGCCGAGCGCGAACTCGCCGCCCACGTCGCCAGCATCCGCGCCCACATCCGCAGCCTGTCGCAAAAAGACTATACCGACCTCGAAGGCGTGCGCACGCTGGACTTCGTGTTTATGTTCATCCCCGTCGAACCCGCCTACCTGCTCGCCTTGCAACACGATGCCGCCCTGTTCCAAGAATGTTTCGACAAGCGCATTATGCCGGTCGGCCCGAGTACGCTGCTCGCCACCCTGCGCACCGTCGCCCACATCTGGCGCAACGAACAGCAAAATCAAAACGCCCTCGCCATCGCGGCAGAAGGCGGCAGGCTTTACGACAAATTCACAGGCTTCGTCCAAACGCTTGAGGGCGTCGGCAAAAACATCGACCAAGCGCAAAACCAGTTCCAACAAGCTTTCAAACAGCTCTCTCAAGGCAAGGGTAATTTGGTCAGCCGCGCCGAAAAACTGCGTGCGCTGGGCGTGAAAACCACCAAACGCCTGCAACGCGATTTGGCGGAAACCGCCCAAGAATCCGCCTTGCAGGATACTTTGCAGGATAAAGGCGTGTCGGAAGGCGAAGAAGATTGACGGTTTGTCCGTTGTCGGGTTTCAGACGACGTGTGAAGGACAAAAAGGGCGCATGATGCGCCCTTTTATCATTTCAAACCGTATTCGCCAGTCATCCGCGCTTCCGTATGTTGATAGAAGGAACAAGGTCCGCGGCGGTAAAAAGGTCGTCTGAAAACTGATTTTTGTTTTTCAGACGACCTTTCGTGTTATCGCATCTTTATTTCACTTTGCCTTTCAACGCGCCGTAGCCTGCCGCGTCCATTTGTTCCAACGGGATGAATTTCAAGCTTGCGCCGTTGATGCAGTAGCGCAGTCCGCCTTTGTCCTGCGGGCCGTCGGCGAAGACGTGTCCCAAGTGCGAATCGGCGGCATGGCTGCGCACTTCGGTACGGCGCATGTTGTAAGTGAAATCGTCGTGTTCGGTAACGGCGGCGGCGTTAATCGGGCGGGTGAAGCTCGGCCAGCCGCAGCCGGAATCGAATTTGTCGGCGGAGCTGAACAGGGGTTCGCCGCTGACGACGTCCACATAAATTCCGGGTTTGAACAGATGGTCGTATTCGTGGCTGAAGGCGTATTCGGTCGCGCTTTTTTGGGTAACTTGGTATTGCTCTTCGGTCAGGATGCGTTTGAGTTCGGCATCGCTAGGTTTTTTATACGTTGCCGCGTCGAAGCCTTTGCCTTGCGGGGCGGCTTTGCTTTTGCCCGGCAGCGGTTCGTCGGCTTTGCGGATGTCGATGTGGCAGTAGCCGTTGGGGTTTTTAATCAGGTAGTCCTGATGGTATTCCTCGGCGTCGTAGAAGTTTTTCAGCGGCTCGTTTTCGACGACGAGGGGCTGCTTGTATTTTTGCTGCTCGCGTTTGAGGGCGGCGGCAATGACGGCTTTTTCGGCGGGGTCGGTGTAGTACACGCCGCTGCGGTATTGCGTGCCGGTGTCGTTGCCTTGTTTGTTGAGGCTGGTCGGGTCAACGACGCGGAAATAGTATTGCAGGATGTCGTCGAGGCTGAGTTTGTCGGCATCGTAGGTGACTTTGACGGTCTCGGCATGGCCCGTGTCGCGGTAGGATACGTCTTCGTAGCTCGGGTTTTGCGTTTTACCGTTGGCGTAGCCGGATACGGCGTCAACCACGCCGTCTATGCGTTGGAAATAGGCTTCCAAGCCCCAGAAGCAGCCGCCCGCGAGATAGATGGTGCGCGTGTTCATGATTTTTGAATCCTTTTTCTGTGTGTCGGGTTTGTAGAACGCGTTTTTCAGACGGCCTAAATCGGCATTCGGGTCGCGGATTAACGCCAATGCCTGCGCTTCGTTGATGCTGCCTTTGACGATGCGCTGTACGTCGCCGTCTTTACCGATTAACGCCCACGAAGGGTAAACGCTGATATTCAGGCTTTGGGCGATGGTGCCGCCGTTGTCGGTAACCACGGGCAGCTTGGGATAGTTCAAACCGGCATACCATTTCTGGAAGTCGCCGTCTTTTTTCTCGTGCAGAAAGCCCGGAGACGCGACGGTAATCAGGTTGGCGGAGCTGAACCGCTTGTCCTGCGCCCATTTCTCGGTCTGCCCCAATTCGGACAAACACAAAGGACACCAGCTCGCCCAGAATTTAATCAGGGTCGGTTTGTCTTTTTTCAAGTAAACACTGGCGGGGCGGTTGTCCGCGGTTTTTAAAGTAGACAAAGTGTGCGGCACGGTCGCGGCTTCAGCATCGGCGATTTTGGGCGAACAGGCGCCCAGCGCAAACAGACAGCCGAACTTGGCGCAAAGGGAAAAGAAGGTACGGGGTTTCATCTCTATGTTTCCTGTGTGGACAGTTTGTATGATTAGACGTTGGGGATGCCCAAACCTTACAGCCTTGCACATAAAAAAGCAAAAGGTCGTCTGAAAACAAACGCCCATATTATAGTGGCTTAAATTTAAATCAGGACAAGGCGACGAAGCCGCAGACAGTACAGATAGTACGGCAAGGCGAGGCAACGCCGTACTGGTTTAAAGTTAATCCACTATATTAAATTTGCATTTTCAAACGGCATTTTTATTGCAGCGGCGGCATAAAAGGCATACACTGACTACACGCGACTACAACAACAGGAGAACTTGAAATGAAACAATTGGCCATGTACATCAACGGACGCTTTGAAAACGATTTCAACGGCGAATGGCGCGACGTATTGAACCCTTCCACCGAAGAGGCCATCGCCCGCGAACCCAAAGGCGGCAAAGCGGACGTTGACCGTGCCGTAGCGGCGGCGCGTGCGGCGCAACCGGCATGGGAGCGGCTGCCTGCGGTCGAACGCGGCGCGTATTTGCGCAAAATCGCCCAAGGCATACGCGAACGCGCCGACGAGCTGACCGACACCATCGTTGCCGAAGGCGGCAAAACCAAAGACTTGGCGCGCGTAGAAGTCATGTTCACCGCCGACTATCTCGATTACCAAGCCGAATGGGCGCGCCGTTATGAAGGCGAAATCATCCAAAGCGACCGCCCGCGCGAAAATATTTTATTGTTCAAACGTCCGCTGGGCGTCGTGGCAGGCATCCTGCCGTGGAACTTCCCCTTCTTCCTGATTGCCCGCAAAATGGGCCCCGCTTTGGTCACGGGCAACACCATCGTCGTCAAACCCAGCAGCGTGACCCCGATCAACTGCCACATCTTCGCCGAAATCGTCGATGCGGTCGGACTGCCCGCAGGCGTGTTCAACGTGGTGAACGGTCCCGGCGCGGAAATCGGCAATGCCTTGTCCGCCCATCCGCAAGTCGATATGGTCAGCCTGACCGGCTCCGTCGAAGCAGGCCGCCAAGTGATGGAAGCCGCTTCCGCCAACATCACCAAAGTCTCGCTGGAACTCGGCGGCAAAGCACCTGCCATCGTTTTGAAAGACGCGGATTTGGACTTGGCAGTGAAATCCATCTTGGCTTCGCGCGTCGGCAACACCGGTCAAATCTGCAACTGCGCCGAGCGCGTCTATGTTCACAGCAGCCTGAAAGACGCGTTCATTGAAAAAATGACCGCCGCCATGAAAGGCGTGCGCTACGGCAACCCTGCCGAAGCCGAAGCAGGCGCACTGGAAATGGGTCCGCTGATTGAAGAGCGCGCCGTCAAAGCCGTTGCCGAAAAAGTGGAACGCGCCGTCAAACAAGGTGCGACGCTGGTCTGCGGCGGCAAACGCGCCGAAGGACGCGGCTACTTCTTCGAACCGACCCTGCTGACCGACACCGACAACAACATGGACATCATGAAAGAAGAAACCTTCGGCCCCGTCCTGCCTGTTTCCACTTTCGACACGCTCGACCAAGTCATCGCCTTGGCAAACGACTGCGAATTCGGTTTGACCAGCTCCGTTTACACCACCAACCTGAACGAAGCCTTCTACGTCACCCGCCGCCTGCAATTCGGAGAAACCTACATCAACCGCGAAAACTTCGAAGCCATGCAGGGCTTCCATGCGGGCTGGAAAAAATCCGGTATCGGCGGTGCGGACGGCAAACACGGTTTGGAAGAATATCTGCAAACCCAAGTCGTTTATCTGGAAACCAATATTTGATAACGCCTTGATGTGTTGACATAAAAGGTCGTCTGAAAATTTTCAGACGACCTTTTTTGATTTGCCTAATGTGTCAACAGACAGGCGGGACACAAAACATCATCGAGATGGTTTAAACCAAACGATTTGTCCTTTATCGATATGTATCGGCACGGTATCGCCGGCGGGCAAGTGTTCGGCGGGCAGCAGGGTGGTCAGTTCGCTGTATTCGGGATGGGCGAAAGTCAGGCGCAGGCTGTCGGGCAGGGGGGTGAGGGACAGGATGCGGCAGGGTGTACCTTGCGGGTCGGGGCGGATGGCGTGCGTAGGGATGTGGCGCGCATCGTTTGTGTTGGGCAGCCCGAGCAGGCGGGCGGCTTGGGCGTTGGCGGGGCGGCGGAAGAGTTCGGCGGGCGTGCCGTATTGGAGGATGCGCCCTTCGTGCATGAGGGCGATACGGTCTGCCAGCGCGGCGGCTTCTTCGGGGGAGTGGGTCACGAGGACGGCGGGGATGTTTTGACGGCGGATGCTCTCGTCGGTCAGGCGGTAAAGGTTGTGGCGCAGGTGGGTGTCGAGGCTGGAGAAGGCTTCGTCCAAGAGGAGCAGGGACGGTTTGATAATCAGGGCGCGGGCGAGGGCGAGACGTTGCTGTTCGCCGCCGGAGAGGCTGCCGGGTTTGCGGCGGGCTTCGTTTTCCAAACCGATGTCGCGCAGCGCCTGCATGGTTTGTGCTTCGATTTCGGCTTTGGGCAGGCGGCGCATTTTGAGTCCGAAACCGACGTTTTCTTGGGCGGTCAGGTGCGGGAACAGGGCGTAGTCTTGAAACATCAGCGAGACGTTGCGCTTTTCGGGCGGGACGGCGGTGATGTTCTGCCCGTCCAGCCAGACTTCGCCGCTGTCGGGTTTGACGATGCCTGCGATGATTTTGAGCAGGGTGGATTTGCCGCAGCCGGAGCGTCCGAGGACGGCGAGGGTTTCGCCTGCGGACACGGTCAGGCTGATGCGGTCGGCGACGGTTTTGCTGTCGAAGCGTTTGCAGATGTCGGTAAGTCGGAGCATAGGTTTCAGACGACCTTTTGGGGAATCGGGGAAGGAAAACGGCGGGGTTTTGTTTATTGGTTTCGTTCAGCGGCGAATGCTGTCCAGCCAAAGGCTTAGCGAATGTTGCCTGTCGAGCGCGCCGTAGCGTTTGAGGGCTTCGAGGGTAACGAGCTGGGCATCGTGCATCATGGTTTGGGACAACATGGTTTCGACAAGTTGCGAAACGTTCATCAATTCAAACCCTGCGACTTCGCCGTCTTGGTTTTCGGGGCGGACGGTTTCGGGCAGGACGATGTCGAAGATGTGCAGGATTTCGTTGTGGATACCGCGCGATACGGGGCGCAGGCTGTGGATTCGGGCGGCGGCTCGGAGGTTGTCGAGGGCGGGCGGCATCAGTCCGGCTTCTTCTTCGCTTTCGCGGCAGACCGCTTCAAACGGGGTTTCGCCGCTGGCAATGCCGCCGCCGACGAGGTTGTCGAGTTTGTTGGGATCGACGGCTTTGTGCGGGCTGCGGCGGCCTATCCAAAAATGCCAGCCGCCGTCGGTTTGCACCAGTCCGTTGAGGTGGACGGCTTGGCTCATGAGTCCGAACGGGCGGAAGGCGGCGCGTTCCAACGCAAAAAGAACTTTGCCCGCGTCGTCGCACACGTCAAACTTTTCGTCGCGCCAGCCGTGCAGCAGTCCGAGGCTTTTCCATTCGTTCGCCAAGTGCTGCAAACTGTCGCCCATCGCCAGCCAGTTGTCCGTTTGCAGGTAGAGGTCGTCTGAAACTTCAGAAAACCCTTCCTGCCAGTCTTGTTTGATCCGTTCGCGCCAAAACGGATTCAGACGACCCAACGCCAGCCCGTTCAGATAGAGCGCGTTCCAGTCGTCTGCCGCACCGTAACTTGCCCGCGCCCAATCGTAGAGCGCGTCGTGGGTGCGGCGGTCGAGCGTTTCGGAAAAACAAGGGCGCGAAGACATGACTGTTCCTCAATCCAATCAATACATAAACATAAGCGGATTGTATCCGCTCCGCCTCAATTTGCAACCAACTCTATCCACAAGCAGGCGGCGCACGCTGCAAAGCCAAACCGCCCGAAAACCGCTATAATCGTCCCATTCTGTCGGAGGTCCAACACCATGAGCGAATTGAGCGAAATTCTCGCCTATAACCAAAATTTTGTCGAATCGGGCGAATACGAAAAATATTTCACTGACAAATATCCCGGCCGCGAACTCGCCATCCTGTCCTGCATGGACGCGCGCATCATCGAGCTGCTGCCCAACGCGCTCGGACTGAAAAACGGCGACGCCAAGCTCATTAAAAACGCCGGCGCAGTCGTTACCCATCCTTGGGGGTCGGTCATGCGCAGCCTTTTGGTCGCCGTGTTCGAACTCAAAGTCAAAGAAATCATGGTCATCGCCCACCACGACTGCGGCATGAAGGGGCTGAACGCCGCCGGTTTCCTTGAAAAAGTACACGAAAGCGACATTCCCGACGACCGCATCGAAACCCTGCGCAACGCCGGCATCGACCTCGACAACTGGCTGACCGGTTTCGACAATGTAGAAGACAGCGTCCGCCACACCGTCAAAGTCATCCGCAACCACCCACTCATGCCCGCCGACATCGCCGTCCACGGACTCGTCATCCATCCGACCACTGGCAAACTCACCCTGGTCGTTGACGGCAGCCCCGAAGCAGAAAGCCTTTCAGACGACCCCGCCAACCCATAAACCCGACAGGTCGTCTGAAACCCAAACAGAGCGCACCCTACACCCAAGGACACCCATGAAAAACATCGGACTTTTCGGCGGCACCTTCGACCCCATCCACAACGGCCACCTCCACATCGCCCGCGCCTTCGCCGACGAAATCGGACTCGACACCGTCGTCTTCCTGCCCGCAGGCGACCCCTACCACAAAGACCCGTCCCGCGCCTCCGCCCAAGACCGCCTCATCATGACCGAACTCGCCATTGCCGACGACCCCCGCTTCGCCGCCAGCGACTGCGACATCGTCCGCGACGGCGCAACGTACACCTTCGACACCGTCCAAATCTTCCGCCAGCAATTCCCCGACGCCCAACTTTGGTGGCTCATGGGCAGCGACAGCCTCATGAAACTGCACACTTGGAAAAAATGGCAGACCCTCGTGCGCCAAACCCACATCGCCGTCGCCATGCGCCAAGGCGACAACCTCAACCAAACCCCGCGCGAACTCCACGCCTGGCTGGGCGAAGCCCTCCAAAACGGCAGCGTCCGCATCCTCAACGCCCCCCTGCACAACACCTCCTCCACCCAAATCCGCCAAACCCTCCAAAGTGGCAGACTTTCAGACGACCTCCCGCCCCAAGTTGCCCGCTACATCCGCGAACACAAACTGTACCAAATCGGAAAATAGCGTAAATTCATACAGATAAGTTATAATACCGTACAAACCCCATTTCATTCCCACCATTAGGAAAACAATGAACGAACAAGAATTGCAAGACCTGCAAAAAATGGTCGAAACCGCCGTTGAAGCTCTCGAAGACATCAAAGCCAAAGACATCTCCGTCCTCGAAACCCAAGAAAAAACCTCACTGTTCGCCCGCATGATCATCGCCAGCGGCGATAGCACCCGCCAAGTCAAAGCCCTCGCCAACAACGTTGCCGTCAGCCTCAAAGAAGCAGGCTTCGAAATCCTCAGCACCGAAGGCGACAGCGGCGAATGGACGCTCGTTGACGCAGGCGACCTCGTCGTCCACGTCATGCTGCCCGCCGTCCGCGACTTCTACGACATCGACACCCTTTGGGGCGGCGAAAAACCCAGCTTCCACGCCGGCGCGCAAAAACCCTGGCACGCCGCCGACTAAGCAGCCATCCCAAGCCGTCTGTGTACACAGACGGCTTTATTGCGCACGCCGAATCCCATCTTTGCCCAAACCAACGTTTTTCAGACGACCCCTTGACTGAACAATATAGTGGATTAACAAAAATCAGAACAAGGCGACGAAGCCGCAGACAGTACAAATAGTATGGAACCGATTCACTTGGTGCTTCAGCACCTTAGAGAATCGTTCTCTTTGAGCTAAGGCGAGGCAACGCCGTACTGGTTTAAATTTAATCCACTATAACAATATCGGCTTCAAGAATCCCGTTTCACCATCATTCAAACCAAAAGGTCGTCTGAAACCTTTCAGACGACCCATCCGACCAAGGAAACCCATGAACATCACCGTCCTCGCCGTCGGCACCAAAATGCCCCGCTGGGTGGACGAAGCCGTCGGCGAATACGCCAAACGCTTCGGACGCGACGTCGCCTACACCCTCAAAGAAATCAAACCCGAAAAACGCGGCGCAGGCGTCAACGCCGCACAAGGCATGGCGGCGGAAGAAAAACGCATCCTCGAAGCCATCCCGCAAGGCGCGTTCCTCATCGTCCTCGACGAACGCGGCAAAGCCCCGACCTCCGTCGAGCTGGCGGAACACCTCAAAAGCTGGCAGCAAAACGGCGAACACGTCTGCTTCGTCATCGGCGGCGCCGACGGCATGACCGACCGCCTCAAACAACAAGCCCGCATGATGATGCGCCTCTCCAGCCTCACCCTACCGCACGGCATGGTGCGCGTCCTTCTGACCGAACAGCTCTACCGCGCCGTCTCCATTCTCCACAACCATCCCTACCACCGCGAATAATATAGTGGATTAAATTTAAACCAGGACGGCGTTACCTCGCCTTAGCTCAAAGAGAACGATTCTCTAAGGTGCTGAAGCACCAAGTGAATCGGTTCCGTACTATCTTGTACTGTCTGCGGCTTCGTCGCCTTGTCCTGATTTTTGTTAATCCACTATAAAAGCCGTACCCGCAGGTAGGCTTCGTGTGTCCACCGCATAAATCGGGCGCAGGCGTGCCTGTTGCGAATTCAATACATTGAGAAATAATAAGCTAGGAAATATTTAGATATTGTTTGAATACCTGTCATAAGGACGATAAGATACCAACCTCATTTGATAAGGGATTGATTCAGAAACCGTTCTGGCTTGCCGTAGGCAACCACGCCGTATGGTTTTGAAGTGAGCCAAGATAAAACATCAATCCCCATTTTTATCTCACAACAATAAACATCAAATATTCGGTTTATGTTTCGAAAGGGGGCAGAATGAAGGAAATTCAGCGGGGATTTTCTTTGTCTCAATTGGTTTTCACCATCATGATGGTAGGGATTTTGGCGGCGATTGCTTATCCGTCTTACCAAAAATACGTCGCAGATACCAAGTTGCAGGAAGTGCGGGCCGCCATGCTGGAAAACGCCCAATTTCTGGAGCGTTTTTATCAAAAAAACGGAAGTTTCAAACAAAGTTCCACCCAATGGCCGGATTTGCCGATTAAGGAAATCGGCGATTTTTGCATCAAAGTGCAAGGCGACGCCAAAGGCACGCCGGACGGGCGGTTTACCCTCAAGGCAGTGGCGCGGTCGGATCAAAATCCCAAGGTATTGAAGGTCAACGAAAGCTTTGTCACGGTATCGTGTGAAACGACCGACAGCACCTGCGAAGACAAAACGCAGCATTTCGCCAATACGGACAAATCATGCAAAATATTTGATTCTTGAGGCATATCGATAACAAAAAGGTCGTCTGAAACCGAAGATTGGTTTTCAGACGACCTTTTTCTGTTTGACGGGCAATTATGCGCCGAACACTTTCAAACGGTTTTCCACAGGTTCGAAGGCTTTTTCACCGGCAGGCGCTTCGATGCCGCCGATGACCATTTGTGCGCGCAAGAGCCAGCTTTCGGGCAGGTTCCATTCTTTGGCGATGGCGGCGTCGGGCAGCGGGTTGTAGTGTTGCAGGTTCGCGCCCACGCCGGCGGCGGCAAGTGTTGTCCAGAGGGCGTATTGCATCATCGCGTTGGCATGGTCCGCCCAAACGGGGAAGTTGGCAGCATAAGAAGGGAACTGCTCTTGCAGGCCTTTGACGACGTTTTGGTCTTCGAAGAACAAAATGGTCGCCGCGCCTGCTTTGAACAGGTTTAATTTTTGCGCGGTCGGCTCGAATTGTTCGGCTGGCACGATGGCGCGCAATGCGTCTTCGACGAATTGCCACACTTTGCCGTGTTCTTCGCCGAAGAGGACGACGACGCGGGTGGATTGCGAGTTGAAGGAAGAAGGCGTGTGCAAAACAGCGTGTTTGACGATTTCGCTGATTTCTTCGTTGCTGATAGGCAGGTTTTTGTTCAGCGCGTAAATGGAACGGCGGGTTTCGGCCGCTTGTTGCAAGGTTTGATAAGTCATGTTGTTTTTCCTTTGATTGATGTTTAATCGGTTGGCGGGTTTAGAAATCTATTCGTAAAACCCGCTTTGCTTGTTTTCAGACGACCTTTGGGTACATCAGGCTTTGTCTTTGCCAATCAGGTTGTCCAATGCCAATAAGCCGCCGCCGGCTGCTGCGAGATAGAGGAACACGAAGCAGAACAAGACTGCCGATTCGCCGCCGTTAGCAAGCGGGAACAGCACCGAACCTTTGGCAGCGTGTGCCATAAAGTAGGCAGCCGCCATCTGACCGGACAGGACGAAGGCGGTAGGACGGGTAAACATTCCGAGAATCAGCATGATGCCGCCGACGACTTCCAAAATACCCGCCACCAGCATCAAGCCTTCGGGCGAGCCGCTACCCATGGCGGTCGGGAAACCGAAGAATTTCGCCGTGCCGTGCAAGAGAAAGAGATAGGCAGTTACGATACGCAATACGGACAATAAAATAGGTTGGATACGGGTGCAGGTTGCAGACATGGCATACTCCTAATCAAAATGCAAGAACGAAATGAAAACTAATCTTATCTGGGTAGTATAGATAATTACTGCCAGTAGATATATACTGCTTTTATTGACACAACGTTTCCCCAAAAGAAAACATGGATACCCTGTTCAGCCTCAAAGTTTTCCGCCAAGTCGTCCAAAGCGGCAGCTTCACCCGCGCCGCCGAGCAGCTCGATATTTCCACTGCAATGGCGAGCAAACACGTCAGCCATCTGGAAAATTCGATTAAAGCCAAGCTGCTGCACCGCAACAGCCGCAACCTCCACCTGACCGAAGCGGGCGAAGAATACTACCGCCAATGCAGCTACGCGCTCGATACGCTCGACACCGCCGCGCAAAAGGCGGCAGGCGGGGCGGATACGCCGCAGGGTATGTTACGCGTGACCATGCCGCTTTGGTTCGCGGGCAACTTAATCAGCAACTGGCTGGCGGAATACCGCGAACGCTATCCCGAAGTCACGCTCGATTTGGTACTCGACAACCGCCACGTCGATTTGATTGCCGAAGGCTTCGACCTCGCCTTGCGCGTCTCAAAAACCCTGTCTCCGTCGCTTATTGTCAAGCCGCTGGCACAAATCCAATTCGTCCTGCTCGCCTCGCCCGACTATCTGGCGAAACACGGCACGCCGCAAACGCCCGAAGAAACCATGCGCCATCCCGCCATCCTGCCGTCCTACACCGACCAACGCAATTTGGAAATCACACATCAAAAAACGGGCGAAAAAAGCATTCTGACGCTCAATCCGGTGGTTCTAAGCGACAACACGCTGATGATCCGCGAATTGGTCAGGGCGGGCGCGGGCATCGCCTATCAACCGCTGTGGTCGGTCAGACAGGATTTGGCGGAAGGCAGACTGGTCAGCCTGCTGCCGGACTATCGGGTGCGGACCGATCAATTAAACGCAGTCTATGTGGACAGGGCGTTCTTAAGCGCGAAGGTGCGCAGTTTTATCGATTTTCTGAACGAGAAGATTTCGGCGGATGGGCAATAAGGTCATCGTCCAAAACTATAGTGGATTACCTTTAAACCAGTACGGCGTTGCCTTGCCTTAGCTCAAAGAGAACGATTCTCTAAGGTGCTGAAGCGCCAAGTGAATCGGTTCCGTACTATCTGTACTGTCTGCGGCTTCGTCGCCTTGTCCTGATTTTTGTTAATCCACTATAAAAAGGTCGTCTGAAAACGGAAAACGGTTTCAGACGACCTTTTGTTTGTGCGGCGGTTTATTTGACCTGCTGCATGTATTTTTTCAGACGGCCTTTGCTCTGCATGGCACGGTTTTCCAGTTCGTCCACAACAGCTTGCGCTTTGGCTTTGTTCACCGGTTTGCCGACCTGAATCACGCCGCTCATGTTCATCATGCGGTGCGGCGGGCAGGTGTAGACGTACACGCCTTCTTTGTCGAGTTTGAGGGTGAAGTCTTTGCCGTCTTCGGACAGGAAGTCGGCAACGCCGTCGGGCAGGGCTTTGCTTTGCACCCAGTGGCCTTTGTTGGCGGCTTTGAAGGTTACGGTGTCGCCGACTTTGGCATTGACGTAGCCGGGTTCGAACACCATGCTGTCGTCTTTGCCGTTGTCGAGCATTTTGACTTCGTGGTTGGCGGCGTATGCGCCGAGGGAGGCGGTCAGCATGAGGAGGAAGAGGGATTTTTTCATGGGGGAGTCCTTTCTAAGGATAAAAAATATGGGGCGGGCTGATGAGTCGAAGAGGCAAGCCTTGGGCTTACCGCCCTCTCCCTAACCCTCTCCCGCAGGAGAGGGGATCAGTTGCAGGGAGATCGCAGGCCGGATGCTCAAATCCGACATTTCAGGAGCGGTTAAGTTACGCACTCTGCCGCATCGGGCGGATAACGGGCAGGCCTTTGCTGTCGTATAAAAGTTCGATGTCCACTTTGTACAGCCTGCCTATCATGTCTGCCTGCAACACGTCCTGCGGCGCGCCCTGAGCCTGTACTTTGCCTTCTCCGAGCAGAATCACGCCGTCTGAAAACTGCGCGGCGAGGCTCAAATCGTGCAACACCATCAGCGTAACCAGATTGTGTTCGTGCGTGTATTGCACCACGCGCTCCAAGAGGTTCAACTGGTGGTGCATATCCAGCGCGCTGACCGGTTCGTCCAGCATCAGGATTTCGGGGCGGCGCAGCATGACTTGGGCAAACATCACGAGCTGCCGCTGTCCGCCGGAAAGCCGCATGACGTCGCGGTGCGCCAGATGGCCGATGCCCAGCTCCGCCATGATACTTGCGGCTTCGTGCAGCAGTTCGTCGCCGACATGCATGTGCAGCGCGTCCATGCGGCCGAGCAACACGACTTCCAGCGCGGTCAGCGAGGCTTCGGCGGCGGTGTCCTGCGGCATATAGCCTATGCGTTTGCGCCAGCTTTGCAGGTGGATTTTGCTCAACACTTCGTCGCCGTAGCGGATGGTGCCTTTGTGCGCCACTTCGCCGAAAATCGTTTTCATCAGCGAGGATTTGCCCGTACCGTTCGGGCCGAGCACGGAATAGACTTTGCCTTGTTCCAGCGTCAAATCGATACTGTCGGCGACCACATAATCGCCGCGCCGGATATGGACGTTTTCAAGTTTCAACATTTCAGACGACCTACCGTTTCGTTAACACAATCCAGAAGAAGAACGGCACGCCGACAAACGACGTAACGATGCCCACCGGAAACAGCGCGCCGGGGATAATCACCTTGGACAACACGCTCGCCACCGATAAAAACGCCGCCCCCGCCAGCATCGCGCCGGGCAGGAAGAAACGTTGGTCTTCGCCCAAAAGAATCCGCGCCACATGCGGTGCGACTAGTCCGATAAAGCCGATGACGCCGACAAAACTGATGGCCGTTGCCGTCATAATGGCCACCAACACCAGCGTTTTTAGGCGTAAAAGTTGCAGATTGATGCCCAGCCCGACGGCGCGTTCTTCGCCCAAACGCAGCGCGGTCAGCTTCCACACGTCGCGCGAAAGCAGAATCACGCATACCGCCGTAACCGCCGCCGTAACCGCGACAGTCTCCCAAGTCGCCTTGGTCAGGCTGCCGAACAGCCAAAACAGAATCTGCTGCGAAATCTCAGGCGCGGCGATAAACTGAATCAGCGACAGAATCGACTGAAACAGAAACAAAAGCGCAATCCCCACCAACACCAGCATCGCCGAGTTGAAGCGGCGCGCCGAAGCAAACAGAAACAAGATGCCCGAAGCCAGCATGGTCATCACAAACGCCCCGATGGGAACGGCAACCGTTTCAGGCAGCCCGAAACCGCCGAACGCAATCACCACCGACGCACCCAAACCCGCCGCCGCCGCCAAACCCAGCGTATAAGGGCTGGCCATCGGATTGTTCAACAGCGTCTGAATCTCCGCCCCGCCGACACCCAAAGCCGCACCGACCACCAGCGCCATCACCGCAATCGGCAGGCGCAAATCCATCACAATCAGGCGGTTCATCTCGTCTGTTTCGGGTTTGCCCAGCAAAACATTGACCACTTCGCCGACAGGCAGCGTGTCCGTCATCGCCGGACCGGTAGCGATGTCGAATAGAAAACTGACCACCGCGATGATTAAAAACATCAAAACAATTAACCAACGCTTGCCTTCCAACTTGCGCTGGTTTTTCACAATCTCGGCGACAACCGAATCATTCATGTTTTAAACCTCTGAAATTAAGTAACAAGGTCGGACATTCATGCCCGACCATCTCTTTTGTCTGTATCCGTTTTGAAAGGGTGTTTTTTGAAAATCGGGATAACGGCGTTCCAAACGGCTTTGCCCTCTCCCTAGCCCTCTCCCACGGGGAGAGGGAACAAATTGCAGGGAATCACAACAATAGTCGGACTTCAGTTATCTGATCCCCTCTCCCCGTGGGAGAGGGCTAGGGAGAGGGCAAAACAGTCAAACCCACCTGAAGCTCTCTGTTCGGTACGACGGGCAGTCGTAACGTGGGCTTTGCCCACGAAAACAGGAACCCCCATACCGCTTGCCATCATTTCCGTAAACATTACCCGTGGGCAAAGCCCACGCTACTTTCAGACGACCTTCCGCATAAAAAGGTCGTCTGAAACCCGCAAGCCCGCCTTACTGACTTTTCGGATACAGATACAATCAACCTCTTACATCGATACAGCTTATTACCAGCCGTCATTCCCGCGCAGGCGGGAATCCATCGAAAATTTTAAGAAACGGGTATTTAGAAACAGTTACCAAAATTCAAAAATGGATTCCCGCCTGCGCGGGAATGACGGCTGACAGAAGAACTGTATCAAAAACCAAGTGAACCGCAGTCGTAGCATGGGCTTCGCTCACGAAAACATGGAACCCCCCATACTGTTCGCCATCATTTCCGCAAACATCACCCGTAGGCAAAGCCCACGCTACGGTTCTGTACAAAACCCACGCTGCTTTCAGACGACCTTTCGCATAAAAAGGTCGTCTGAAACCCAGAAGCCCGCCTTACTGCCCTTTCGGATACAGGTAAAACGTACCATTTGGTACAACAGGCAGGTTTTGGCGGTAGAAGTCGGTATAAGTTTTCTCAGGATTGAAGTCTTTGAACAACTGCGGATAAATCGCTTTGGCCATAAATTGAATTGATGCGCCGTCGGAAAGCGTGCGCGAATTGGCGTGATAGGCGGCGTAGAGGCGGTTGTTCTTAATCGCAGGCAGGTTGGCCCAGCCGGCGCGTTTGGCAAAGCCTGCCAAGCGTTTTTCCGCTTCCGCTTTCGGAATGCTCCAGCCCATGACCATGGCGGTAGGACTTTTCTTCAATTCGGTTTCGCGGCCGGTAATCACGATCACGTCGGGTTTGGCTGCGAGGACTTTTTCAGGATTGATCGGGCCGTAGAATTCGACCAAAGAAGCGGCGATATTGTTGCCGCCAACCAGTGTCACCATCGGACCCCACATGCTTTTGCCGAAGGTAAAACTGTGTTCGGCAGGGCCTTTGTTGCCGAATTCGACATACACTTTAGGCTTGGGCAGGTTGGCTTTTTTCACGCGCGCTTGGATGGTGTCGGCGATGCGTTTGTAGTCCGCCGCCAGCTTGTCGGCCTTTTGCTGTTGGCCGGTCAGCGTGCCGATAAGTTTGGTTGATTGGATGTGTTTGGCGACCGTTTGCGCGTTGTAATCCAACACCACAATCGGAATGCCCGCTTTGTTGATGCGGGCAAGGTCGGAACCCAGAGCTTTGTACTGCCAGTCTGCCAGAATCAGCAAATCGGGTTTCAATGCCAAGACTTTTTCAACGGAGAACGTGCCGACTTCCAACTCGCCCACATCGGCAAGCTGGTTCAACTTGGGCACGGCTTTGCTGAACGCCGCCCAGCTCGGCGGCGCCCAGTCGGACCAAACCGCTTTGGAGAAACCGACCACATTATTCAGAGCGTCCTTGCCGCCGATGGCCATGTAGTCTTGATAATAAAAGCCCAAAACCACGCGTTTGGCGGGCAGGTCGACGGTTACTTTGCGGCCGTTGACATCGGTAATTTGAACCGGTTTGGCATAAGCGGCGGCAGTGCCGAATGCCAATGCGGCGGCAAGGGCAAGGGAGGAGAAGCGCGAAAGTTTCATTAGAGTAAAATCCTTGTAATAAATAATGTTATATATAATTTATATATAAATAAGAATCTTTCTTATTTTTAATGCGAGCCTAATGGATTTAAAATAAACGGAAAAGTTCCGTTACTCAGGGAAGTTTTTATTGCAAGCGTGATGGTGTTTATTGTTCAAACAACGCCTGCCGTTTGCCCGATAAAAGGTCGTCTGAAATATCAAGCAAAGACATAACCCCTTGTCAATATTCTGTCATTTCATTTTTCGAAAGTCCGCCATGCTGACAATTACCACCTGCCTTACCTACCCCGAACCGCCATCCAACCTGCTGCCGTTGGCGGACGCGCTGACACGGGACGGCATACCCACCGCCTTCACACCCTGGCAAAACTGCCCGAAATCCGCCTTTATCCTGCCTTTGTGCGCATGGGATTATGCGGCGGAGCCTGAAGCGTTTGGGCAGTGGCTGACAGAAGCGGAAGCGGGCGGGCAAAGGTTTATCAACCCCGTCGGGCTGATGCGTTGGAACATGGACAAACGTTATTTGTGCGATTTGGCAGAATGGGGGGCGGACGTGATTCCGAGTGTGCAGACGTCATCTGAAAAAGAAGAATTGGAAGAAGTTTTAGAGAATCGGGGCTGGCGGGAAGCGGTCGTCAAACCCGTTATCGGGCAGAGCGGGCGCGGTGTGGCAAAAATCAGGGCAGGAGAAGTGTCGTTGAAGGCGGAGGATTATCCGCAAGGCGTCATCGTCCAGCCTTATATCCGCGAAATCGAAACGGCGGGCGAAACTTCGCTGGTGTTTTTTGACGGGCATTTCAGCCATGCCGTACTGCGTATGCCGTCCCAAGGCGAATGGCGCGCCAATTCCGCCTACGGAGTCGCCGTCAGCCCTGCCGCGCCGCCGGAAAAAGCAGTCGAAACCGCACGGCAGATATTGGCAATGCTGCCCCAAATACCGGCATACGCCCGCATAGACGGGACGCTGATTGGCGAAAGATTACTGCTCAACGAATTGGAACTGATCGAACCCGCCCTTTACCTGCATACCGCTGAAAACGCGGTTGCCCATATGGCGCAGGCGGTGAAGCGCGTTATCGCGGGTTGATGATAAAGAACCAATGCAAAAAAGGTCGTCTGAAAACTGAACTGCACCCCAAAAGTTGGACATCCCCTCCAACTCACAAGGTGCAGTTTTTTTATGAGCAAATATACATTACACTTCAAATACCAAGCCGTACTCCACTACCTGCATATACGCAGCCAACAGCGTACCGCAGACCACTACGGCATTTCCCGAACCCACCTGAGACGATGGATACGCGCCTATCAGGAAGGCGGTATCGGCGCACTCGAACATCCCCAATCCAAAACCATGACCGACCACCGCAAAAACCCCTTCATCGCCGACAAACCCGACCAAGAAAAAACACAGGCAGAACTTATCGAAGAGTTGTGCTATATGCGCGCAAAGGTTGCCTACCTAAAGGAGTTGAAAGCCCTCAGCCAAAAGCAGACCGCAAAGGACAAAGCCAAACCGTCCAAACACTGAGGGCGCAACACCCGCTCAAATACCTGCTGCACATCGCAAACCTGCCCAAAAGCAGCTTTTACTACTATCACCAAGACCGACCCGACCCCGACGCAGCCGACAAAGCCCTCCTCATCGAAACCTACCGGCGGCATAAAGGACGCTACGGGCAAAGGCGCATTGCCGCAGCATTGGGTTGGAACCACAAAAAAGCAGCTCGGCTGATGAAACAGATGGAACTGAAAGCCCTCATACGGGCGAAAAAAGCCTACCGCCATCCCGCCATGGGCGAAATATCGGAACACCTCCTCAAACGCCGGTTCAATGCCTGAAAACCCAACGAAAAATGGCTGACCGACGTGACCGAACTCAAAGGAAAGGACGGCAAACTGTACCTCTCGCCGATATTGGACCTGTTCAACCGCGAGATCGTCGCCTACGCCATGAGCCGCAGAGCCGACAGTGAAATGGTGAAGGAAATGCTCGAAAAAGCCGCACCCCGGCTGACTGATAAGGGAACGATGCTGCATTCCGACCAAGGTGTGCTATACCGTACGTCGGGATATAGGGAATTACTTGCCCAACATTCCATGGTTCAAAGCATGTCGCGAAAGGCGAATTGTTGGGACAATGCGCCGATGGAGAGTTTCTTTGCCGTGTTGAAGACGGAGTGTTTCTATAACGCAGGGGAATTGACGGTGGACGAATTGATGAAACAGATAGATGACTATATGGATTACTACAACCGGGAGCGTTGCAGTTTGAAATTGAAAAAGCTGAGTCCTGTCGCATACAGAACCCAGCTTGCACAGAGCGCCTGAATAGGCTTTTATGAGTGTCCAAGATTTGGGGGGCAGTTCAAACAAAGGTAGCGGGTTTAAACCGTGCTATGCTTGTTTTCAGACGACCTTTTTAGAATAGTGGATTAAATTTAAACCAGTACGGCGTTGCCTCGCCTTGTCGTACTATCTGTACTGTCTGCGGCTTCGTCGCCTTGTCCTGACTTAAATTTGATCCACTATAAAACCGACTGCGTTCGGCAGTCAACCTTTGATCGGCATTACAATTTAGGCTCCACCATCCAGACTGCGGCGAGTGTGACGATGGATGCCAAACTGATGATCATGATTAAATTTAAAAACAAAATTGACATATAGCCTCCGAAATGTTTGCTGTTGTGTTTATTATTGATACTGCCGTTCGGTATCATGGCGTACCGTAAGGCAGTTAGCGGCTTTACGCGGATACCCTTTTATAGTGAATTAACTTTAAATCAGTACGGCGTCGCCTCGCCTTAGCTCAAAGAGAACGATTCTCTAAGGTGCTGAAGCACCAAGTGAATCGGTTCCGTACTATCTGTACTGTCTGCGGCTTCGTCGCCTTGTCCTGATTTAAAGTTAATCCACTATATTGAACCGCTTTGCCGGGCGGGTAGAATAGCATTGTCAGAATAGTCACTTGGTGTATTTACCTAATTTATCAAAGAGAAAAAAGCAATAATTATCAACAATTAATAAAAAGAACTATCAATTTCGGATATTTTTTATCAAACATGGCTCATTAACAGGAAAACTTTTCTAAATCTCTATTTTTATTTGATTTATGCACAATTTTCATATCCGTTTCCGCCGCACGGCGCTCATAGCCGGTGTGGTATTTTTGCCTTTGGCGGTGTTGATTGCCTTCCATTTACACACGCACGGCGGTTTTGAATTTGAAGAGCCTCTGATGATGTGGGTTCACCATAACATCGGCGAAGGCTTTTTCCCTATTGCCACCGTTTTGCATTATTTGGGCAAAACTGCCATTGCCGTGCCTTTAATCGGCATCGCGGCTTGGTGGCTGTATCGGGTCGGCAACCGTCGCGGCGCATTGTTTTGCGTTTCTGCCGCCTTGATACCGACACTGAATATGTTGTTGATTAAAAATTGGTTTGAGCGTCCGCGACCGCTGTTTTGGCCGCGCATGATTGAAGAGACTAATTTTTCGTTTCCCAGCGGACACAGTACATTTTCCGCCGCCATTGCCGTCATGATGATTATGTTGTGCCGTGAGACGCCCTATCGGCGTGTTGCGTGGCTGATCGGCATCGCCTTTGCCCTGAGTACCGGTTTTTCGCGCGTTTATCTGGGCGTGCATTACCCGACCGACGTTTGGGCGGGCTGGACAAACGGCACGCTGACCGCGTTGTTGGTTTATTATTTCGTGTTCAGGGGCCGCTATCTTTCAGATGACCCTGCCGTCTCCCAAATATCTTCAGATTATGAATAACTTATCGCCCAATACGCCGTTTTGGCTGCGCAACGGCCACGCCGACACTATTTTCGCCAAATTCCTGCAACGCCCCTCCCCCGCTTACCGGCGCGAGTTGCTGCCCGACAGCACCGGCAAAGCACAAGTCGCCTACGATTTTGTCGACAGCCCCAATCCCGACGCGCCGCTGGTGGTTTTGTTTCACGGCTTGGAAGGCAGCAGCCAGAGCCATTACGCGGTCGAATTGATGCGCGCGGTACAAGACAAAGGCTGGAACGGCGTGGTCGCCCATTTCCGCAGTTGCGGCGGCATCCCCAATACCGCGCCCGTGTTCTACCATTTGGGCGATACGCCTGAAATCGCCTTTATGCTCGACACGCTTGCCGCACGTTATCCCGTCATTTATGCGGCAGGCGTTTCACTCGGCGGCAATGCCTTGGCAAAATATTTGGGCGAACAAGGCAGCAATGCGCTGCCCCGCGCCGCCGCCGTCATTTCCGCGCCGGTTGATGCGACGCTGGCGGGTACGCGCTTCGACAAAGGCATGTCGCGCCTGTTATACACCCGTTATTTTTTGAACTCGTTGCTGCCCAAAGCTCGCGACGTTGCCGATTTGCAGCATGTCCATTCCGACCGCGATACGGCTGCCCTGTTGAAGCAATGCAAAACGCTGGGCGACTTCGACGATACGTTTACCGCGCCGCTGCACGGTTTTGCCGACCGTTTCGACTATTACCGCCGCGCCTCGTGCAAACCGTGGCTCAAAACGGTCGCCAGTCCTTTGCTGCTGCTCAACGCCGTCAACGACCCCTTCCTGCCGCCCGAAGCCCTGCCGAATGCGGACGAAGTGTCTCCGTCCGTCACGCTTTTGCAGCCCGAACACGGCGGACACGTCGGCTTCGTCAGCCGCGACGGGGGTCGTCTGAATCTGCAATGGCTGCCGCAAACCGTATTGTCTTATTTCGCACAATTTGAATAATGTTCCCAAACGGCTGTCGGCGTAGCGTTGAGGCAAACGGTTGAAACAAACAAAAGGTCGTCTGAAAACCCGTATTTCAGGTTTTCAGACGACCTTTTTACAGCTTAAACGGCTGACCGCTCAATCAGTCGTGACCGATATCGACGGTTTTCTCTTTGTAGCGCGTATCGGGGACGAGGACGATTTTTTCGTCCACTTTGCCGATGGCTTTCACGTCTTTGCCCGGGTAGTCCAACTGATGCAGGAAGTAGCGGATACAGTTGAGGCGGGCGCGTTTTTTGTCGTCGGAGCGGATGATGACCCAAGGCGCGTCGCCGGTGTGGGTGTGGAAGAACATGGCGTTTTTGGCTTCGGTGTAGTCGTCCCAACGGTCGAGCGACTGGATGTCCACAGGGGAGAGTTTCCAGTGTTTCAGGGGATCGTCGCGGCGGGAGATGAAGCGGCGCAGTTGTTCTTCGCGGGATACGGAAAACCAGAATTTGAAGAGGTGGATGCCGCTGGCGACGAGCATGCGTTCCAATTCAGGGGTTTGGCGCATGAAGAGCAGGTATTCGTTGGGTTCGCAGAAGCCCATCACGCGCTCTACGCCGGCGCGGTTGTACCATGAGCGGTCGAAAAATACCATTTCGCCTGCGGTCGGCAGGTTTTGGATGTAGCGTTGGAAATACCATTGGCCGCGTTCGGTGGTGGTCGGTTTTTCCAGTGCGACAACGCGTGCGCCGCGCGGATTCAAATGTTCCATAAAGCGTTTGATGGTACCGCCCTTACCTGCGGCGTCGCGGCCTTCAAACAGGCTGACGATGCGCTGGCCGGAGTCTTTGACCCAGCTTTGCACTTTCAGCAATTCGATTTGCAGCTTTTGTTTTTCTTTTTCGTATGCGGCGCGGCGCATACGTTGCTTGTAGGGGTAATTGGCGGGAAGCGGCGCGCTGCCGGAATCTTCGTCCGTACCGCGTCCTTCGTGTTCCAAAACGGCTTTTTCGAAAACTTGCAACTGGTCTTGCTTTTCGCCCAATTCAACGTTTTCAAACGGTTCTAACTGATGATCTGCCATAGGGTCTCCTTATTGATTAAGTTTGAAATGATATGGTGTGGTATGGTTTGATTCTACTCCTTTGCTCCTCAGCGGACTACATAAAATTACACTGCTTCATTTTTTTCGGCGCGGTCTGCTAATTTGTGTAAAAACGGCGTATAATCAGGCTATTTGCACCACAGCCATGCCCTATTTCGCCCTGTTTGACGATGCCGTGAGCGGCCGCGCAAAACTCTATCAAAATCATGTGGAAAGCCGCCTTTTCCATCATAACGAACTGGATTCGCTAAACGATACGCTGCAAAAGGGCTGGCAAAAAGAGCTGCATGCTGTGTTGTTTGCAGACTACGAATTCGGTTTGCCGCTGATGGGGATGGCGTCCGAACGCGGCGGCAATCTTGCCCTGCACTGGTTTGCCGACTGCGCCGACACCGATGCCGAAAGCTGGCTTGCCCAAAATTCAGACGACCTCCCCGCCGGCATTTCCACGCCGCAATCCTCCGTATCCGAAGCCGATTATCTCGAGCATATCCGCCAAATCCACGAAGCCATCCGGCGCGGCGACACCTATCAAATCAACTACACCACCCGCCTGCACCTGCAAGCCTACGGTAATCCCGTCAGCCTCTACCGCCGCTTGCGCCAACCCGTCCCCTATGCCGTCTTGTCCCACCTGCCCGATGCGGAAGGGAAATCCGCGTGGACGCTGTGTTTCTCGCCCGAACTCTTCCTCAAAATCGGTGCGGACGGCACCATCAGCACCGAACCGATGAAAGGCACCGCGCCGATTTTGGGCGACGGGCAAGACGAACGCCGCGCCGCCGAGTTGCAAGCCGACCCGAAAAACCGCGCCGAAAACGTGATGATTGTCGATTTGCTGCGCAACGACCTCGGCAAAATCGCCCAAACCGGCAAAGTATGCGTGCCAGAGCCGTTTAAAGTATCGCGTTTCGGCAGCGTCTGGCAGATGACCAGCACCATCCAAGCCCAAGCCTTGCCGCACATTAGCGTCGCCGACATCCTCCGCGCCGCCTTCCCCTGCGGCAGCATCACCGGTGCGCCCAAACGCATGAGTATGCAGATTATCGAATCGCTCGAAGCCGAACCGCGCGGCCTCTACACCGGCAGCATCGGCTACCTGAAACCCTGCGCGGGCGGGCTGGGATTTGAAGGCATATTCAACGTCGTCATCCGCACCTTGCTGCTCAAACCCGCTTCAGACCCGATTTCAGACGACCTAGATAGTGGATTAACAAATCAGGACAAGGCGACGAAGCCGCAGACAGTACAGATAGTACGGCAAGGCGAGGCAACGCCGTACTGGTTTAAAGTTAATCCACTCTATCAAGGCGTGTACGGCGTCGGTTCCGGCATCGTCATCGACAGCGACCCCGCCGCCGAATATCGCGAATGCGGCTGGAAAGCCCGTTTCCTCAACGAATTGCGCCCCGCCTTCGGCATCTTCGAAACCATGCGCGTAGAAAACAGGCAATGCCGCTTGCTCGACCTGCATTTAGGTCGTCTGAAAACCTCCGCCCAAGCCCTCAACCTGCCCCTGCCCGAAGATTGCGAAACCCGAATCCGACAATACATCGCCAAACTGCCCGACGGCCTGTTCCGACTGAAAGCCGAACTCGTTTCAGACGACCTCATCCTCAGCCATGCCGCCACCGCCGAGCTGTCCGCCCCGCAGCGCGTCATCCCCGCCCCGCAACCCCTCCCGCGCCGCGACTACCTGCGCCACTTCAAAACCACCCGCCGCGCCCTGTACGACCAAGCGTGGCAAACCGCCGAAACACAAGGCGCGTTCGACAGCCTGTTCTTCAATTCAGACGACCTCCTGCTCGAAGGCGGCAGAAGCAACGTGTTCATCAAATACCAAGGGCAATGGCTCACCCCGTCTCTGGATTTGGACATCCTCAACGGCGTTATGCGCCAAGTCGTGTTGAAACAGCCGCAAACCTACTTGGGCGCGGACGCAGTCATCGAAACGCACATCACCCGCGACATGCTCGAGCGCGCAGAAAAAATCCGCCTCTCCAACGCCTTGAGGGGCGTGTTTGAGGCGGATTTGGTCGTTAAAGAATAAAATTATTTCCTGAAAACGGGTAAAGCCGACAGGCGGAGTATTTGTGAAACGGGTTATATATCTGAAGCTTGAGTGTTCACAAACATGCGCACGACCTTACCCTCATAACGCTGGTTCAACCACGCCTGTAAGCGTTCGCGATCTTTGGCAGGCAAAGGCTCCTTAAATTCGAGCGAGACAACGACAATATCGTCATGTTCGCCTGTTTCCGATTTGGTATTTTTGCTGCTTTCAGGCTGCTCGGAAACAGGCTCTGTTTGCGCTTTCTCCCAAACCAAGCCGCGTCCGACAACGATTTTTTCTGCTTCGGGATATTGGGCTTTTATTTCCTTAAGTACCGCAGCATCGTCAGCACCGGCGGTATCGGCAGTTTTGCCCGCAAGCACGGTATCGATGTATGCTTGCTGCTCTTTCAGTTCGTTTTGCAACTGCACCGAGTTGTTTCGGCTTGCCAGCAATTCTTCGATTTTGGCACCGCTTCCACCCGCATAAACCACGTTCACCTTCGGCGTTTTCACACCTGACGCTTCAAGGCTTTTCACCAGCAAGGCGGAAATTTTCTCGGCATTGCCCGTTCCATTGACAATCAGACCGACCGTATTTTCTCTATGATTCAACATCTTACGCAGCACGAAAAAACCTTCCTGTTGCTGCGCAGTGGCAATGGCGGCATTGGCTTTGGTGTTGAAGATCTCCTGACGCACCAGTCCTGATGCCATATAGCCGCTCGGAATCATCACAGCCAACACGACAACAGTAATCATGATGCTTTGCAACCGGCGTTTGGATTCCGTTACCAACCCCCTGCGCGGCAGCTTGAGCAGCTTGGAAACCAACAAGGTCGAAAAAGCGATGAACACGCAGTTGATGGCAAAGAGATAAAAAGCGCCGAAAAAATATTGCCAGTTGCCATGTGCCAGTCCGTAGCCCGCAGTACACAGGGGCGGCATCAATGCAGTCGCAATCGCCACACCCGGTATGGCATTGCCTCCCTCTTTTCGGGTCAGCGCCACAATACCCGCACTACCGCCGAAGAAGGCAATCAACACATCCCAAAGGGTCGGCTGAGTACGCGCCAAAAGCTCGCTTTGCGCCTCTTTAAGCGGGGTTAATAGAAAATACAGTGTAGCAGTAACCAAACTGATGGCGACGAATACCATAATATTACGCACCGCTTGGCGGATCAGCGCAGTATCGCCGACCGCCAAACCATAACCCATACCTACAATCGGCCCCATCAACGGGGAAATCAACATCGCTCCGATCACTACCGCCGTGCTGTTTACATTCAGACCGATACTCGCCACAGCAATGGCAAACATCAATACCCACATATTGGTTCCAGACACCCGAGTATTGGCACGGATGACGGAATCGATTTTGTCAGGATGAGCTTGGTCGTGTGCAAGATTGAACACATCTTGCAACTTGGTCATGGCACCATTGTCTTCTTTTTCCTGATTTTCTTGTATTTCCTGATTTTTACTTTCTTCCTGATCTTGCATGTGCGTATCCTAAAGTTTTAATATAGTGGATTAACTTTAAACCAGTACGGCGTTACCTCGCCTTGCCGTACTATCTGTACTGTCTGCGGCTTCGTCGCCTTGTCCTGATTTAAATTTAATCCACTATAGTTTATTTTAAATATTTAATTCATAAAGAATTTTTGAATAATGAAATAATGCCTTGCCATTACGGCTAAATCTGGCAGGCACAATTCCCGCAATATATTAGCATACGTACGCAAACTTCCTCCCCCGAACGGGGGAGGGGACAAGTTGCCTTGCGGCAACGCGTAGCGTGGGCTTTGCCCACGAAATGAAAGTCAAAATGGATGCCCATTCGGCTGTTGTCTGATTTTGATTATTGGATGATAGATTTCGTGGGCAAAGCCCACGCTACCTGAGCTATCTCAAGTTTGTTTTGATTGAATAAAAGGTCGTCTGAAAATGAGCGTGAACGAGTTTCTCTAAAACCCGAATCTCAAAGTTTTCAGACGACCTCGTTTTTGCCTGCAAACCCGCCCCCTCTCCCGTCTGGCGGGAGAGGGCTGGGGAGAGGGTGGCTCTGAGGGTTGTACGAATTTGATTTGACCTAACCCACAAAGCCACCCCCATCCTAGCTTTCCCCGCCAGACGGGAGAAGGGACAAGTTGCCGTTGCAGCAACGTGTAGCGTGGGCTTCGCCCACGAAATGAAAGCAGGTTCAATTGTTGTCTGATTTGGATTATCGGATGATGGATTTCGTGGGCAAAGCCCACGCTACAAACTTGGGTTACTCCAAACCTGCATTGAGATTGAATAAAAGGTCGTCTGAAAATGAGTGTGAACGAGTTTCTCTAAAACTCAAATCCCAAAGTTTTCAGACGACCTCGTTTTTATCTGCAAACCCGCCCCCTCTCCTGTCTGGCGGGAGAGGGCTGGGGAGAGGGTGGCTCTACGGGCTGTACGAATTTGATTTTATCTAAACCCACAAAACCACCCCCATCCTAACCTTCCCCCGCCAAACGGGGGAAGGGACAAAGCTGCCGTCGCAGCAACGCGTGGCGTGGGCTTTGCCAACGATGTAAGACGGCAAATACAACTAACAATCCGTAGCGTGGGTTCTACCCACGAAATAAATGCAAATTTGACTGTTGCCGGATTCCGGTTCTTAGACAATAGGTTCGTGGGCATAGCCCACGCTACCAAATTCGCTTATCCCAAGTTAATTGAATAAAACCCTTATAGATTCAAGAAAAAGGTCGTCTGAAAATCCCAAATCTCCACCACTCAAGCCGTATTCCTGTTTGTTGGGTATACAGCTTGCCGTTTCCCCGCAGGTTTATTTCTTCTGCCAAGCTTGGCGGAGGTATTCGATGTGGTCGGGGAGAGCGTAGAAGGGGGTGTTGCCGTGGTTGGCGTTGGGGTAGAGGGTAAATTGTGCGTCTGCGCCGAGGTGTTGGAGGGTGCCGGCAAGCAGTTTGGCTTGGGCGACCATTTCCCTGCCGATTTGTTCGGGGCGGTTGCTGCGGCCTTCGTATTCGCCGACGCTGATGCGGACGGCGGTATCGGCGGGAAGGGCGGACGGTAGGAAGTCGAGGACGCGGCGGTTGTGCCACCAGACGGAGGGGGAGGCGAGCAGGTTGTGTTTGAAGCGGTCGGGGGCGGTGAAGAGGGAATAGAGTCCGAACAATGCGCCGAAGGAGTGTCCGAACAGGGCTTGTTCTTTGGGGTTGACGGGGTATTTGGCGGCAAGGGTCGGGGCGAGTTCGTGGTCGAGGAAGGCGGCGAAGCGGTCTGCTTGCCCGTATTGGCGGCGGTCTGCTTCGGTGGCGGTTTCGGGCAGGGGCGGGGTGTAGTCGAGGGCGCGTTGGGTCAGGTCGCGGACTTCGCCGTTGGGGTAGCCGATGCTGACGATGAGGCAGGCGGCGCGGCTTCGGGTCATGGGGTTGATGAGCAGGGATTGCGCCATGCTGAGGGCGGCGGGAAAGAAGGCGTCGCCGTCGAGGATATGGAGGACGGGATAGCCTTGCGGGGGCGGGTCGCCGACGGCGGCGGTTTGGATGCGGTAGCTGCGGCCGGTGTGCTCGGAGCGGATGTGGGTTTCTTCGGCTTGCAGCAGGCGGGCGGCTTGCCAGTGTGCGGTGCGTGAGGTCATGGCGGGGTTGTCGGTTGTGTTGGTGGGGTGTGTTGTGTGTGTTATCGGAGTGGCGGATATTTCAGACGACCTTTGGGCTATATCTGCTGTTTTTTCTATAGTGGATTAACTTTAAACCATTACGGCGTTGCCTCGCCTTAGCTCAAAGAGAACGATTCTCTAAGGTGCTGAAGCACCAAGTGAATCGATTCCGTACTATCTGTACTGTCTGCGGCTTCGTCGCCTTGTCCTGATTTAAATTTAATCCACTATATTTGAATACATGGGACATAAATGATAAAACCGGACAGGTGGTGTGCCCTGCCTGTCCGGTCTGTTTCCGTAATGTGTTGGTCTTCTGGTTTTTGGCGGTGATTTGTTTTCCTTTTGCTTTTCCCGTTTTTAGAAGTCGTAGCGGAGGTTTGCCATCAGGCTGCGCTCCGAGCCGGGAATGTTGAAGGTGTTTGCGCTGCCGACGCGGGCGTAGTAGTGGCGGTTGAAGATGTTGTCGGCGTTGATTTGCAGCTTCAGTTTGGGCGTGAAGCGGTATGCCGCCATGGCGTCGAATGTGGCGTAGCCGCCTGTACGCAGCCCTGCTGCCGAGGAGATGCTGCTCATCGCGTTCACGCCGCCGCCGAGGGTCAGCTTGGGCGTAACTTCATAAGTCGTCCACAGGTTTGCGCTGTGTTTGGGCATCAGCAGGAAGATGCCGTCGTCGCGCGAGTTGGCGGCGGTTTTGATTTGGCTGTGCAGATAGCTGTAACCTGCGTGGATTTGCCATTTCGGTGTAATCGCGCCGCTGATTTCGGTCTCAACGCCTTCCATCACGCGTTTGCCCAAGGCGGCGTAACGGGTGTTGCGGTTGTTCGGGTTCAGCGGTGCGGCGGCGTTTTTGTCTTTCAGGCGGTAGAGGGAGACGCGGGTGTTGAGGCGGTCGTCCATGTAGCTGCCTTTGTAGCCGACTTCAAACTGGTTGCCTTCGCGCGGTTTGAGCAGGTTGCCGTCGGTGCCGAGGCTGGTTTGCGGCGTGTAGAGTTGGGAGAAGCTGGCGTAGAGGCTGTTGTTGTCGTTCAAGTCGTAAACTGCGCCTGCGTAGCCGGTGAACTTGGTTTTGCTGGCTTTGTGCAACTCGTCGCCTTCGCCCGCTTCGATTTCGTAGTGTCCCAAACGCCAGCCGCCAATGAGCGACAGCCTGTCGACCGGATGGAAGACGGATTTGCCGTAAACACCGAATTCGTCAAGGTTTTCGGTAGCGACGGTATGGCTGTAACCGCGCGCGCCGGCACGGGCGTTCTGCATCAGGTTGACATAGGGAACGGAGTGGAAATCGCCCAAGGCAACATTGCGCGCAACGGCTGCACGGCCTTGCTCGTTGGTGCTGCGCAAACGGTTGTAGTCCGCGCCGACGACGAGTTCGTTTGCGGTGTTGCCCAAGGCAAACGGACGGCTGTAGCTTGCGTCAACCGCGAAGGCTTTTTGTTTGATTTCCGTGCCTAAGCCGACGACGTCCGCCTTATTGTCCGCAGAAAGTTTTTTGGCGGCGAAGGTGTAGTTGGAGTCGGCATCGCGGTCGGAATAGCGCATACCGATTTTGCCGTAGCCGCCGTCGTCAAAATAATGTTTCAAATCGGCGAACACGTCATGGCTGTTCATTTTAAATTTGTTCCAATCCGCGCCGACGAAAGTGTGGTTGGGCAGAGACAGCAAATTGCCGCTGCTGCCGACGGGCAGACCGTTGTACGGCGCGAGGTGGCGTTGTTGGTAGAGATAGCCTACGCCCAAAGTCGTGTCGGGGTTGATGTCCCAATCCGCCGCCGTGTAGAAGGTTTCGTGGTGGTTGTTTTTCTCCGCCGGACGAGGAGACGCACCTGAAGTTTGCGCCATCACACGGGCGCGCACGCTGCCGTCGGCGTTCAGAGGACCTGAAACGTCGGCTTCGGCTTTATATTGTTTGTGCGTACCGAACCCTGCCGCCGCATGGCCTTGGAACTCTTTGGTCGGGCGTTTGCGCACCAAATTCACAATGCCGCCCATCTCGCCACTGCTGTCAAACAAGCCGCTCGGGCCGCGCATCACTTCGACGCGGTCGAAGGCGAACAGGTTGGGCAATGTACCATTGATACTCTGCATCTGCGCGGGCAGGCCGTCGATGTTGTATTCGCTGTATTCGTAGCCGCGCGCGTAAACCGAAGAGCGGCCGTCGTCATTACTCAACACGCGCAGACCCGGCGTTTTGCGCGCCAATTGGTCAAAGGTATCAACGTTGCGGTCTTTTACCTGCTGGTTGGTAATGATGCTGACGGATTGCGGAATCTCGCGCAAAGAAGCGGGAATTTTTGTGCCGACAGTGGCGGCAAACGAGCTGTAATCGCCGTTTTTCTCGGTGGCAATCGCGTTATACGAACGCTGTCCTTTCACATGGACGGTATCCAGCTCGACCGTTTCGGCGGCAAATACAGTGGAAGATAAAGCGGCCACAACGGCGGCAGCGGTCAGATTGGGTCGGAACATCAATTTCTCCGTTCATTGTACAAATGAGAATGGTTGTATTTTATAAGTTTAATATCTGAAATTGTAGAAAAAAACTATCGTTTTCCCGACAATCTCTTGTGAATATGCGACAAGGTCGTCTGAAAACTTTAATTTGGTTTTCAGACGACCTTGTCCGTTTTGCCTGCAAATTTTGTTTGAAAGGTTGATTTGTAATTTCGATACAAAATTCAAAAAATTTCATTTTCATATGAATTGCAGCGGGTAAAACAATAGCGATATGGCAAAAGGGGAAGACTCGGCGGCCTCTTTTATCAAACTCGTTAAAATGATTTTATTTCAATGTATTAAAAACAGAAAAATCCTGAAAGGGGTCGCCTGAAAACAGCATGCATGGTTTGTGATGTAAGTCAAAGAGAAATGTAACAAAATTACTTATAGTAATCGTAGTGAAAATTTATCGTCTTTATTGCCACCTTATATCAAGGAGATACACCATGAACGCATCAGCCGACAATGTCGTCAGCCCCGCCGTCGCCGAGGTCAACAGTTTGGTTGAAAAGGGTTTGCGCTCGTTGGACGAGTTTCGCAAGCTGAATCAGGAGCAGATTGATTATATCGTTGCCAAAGCCTCCATTGCCGCGCTGGACAAACATGGTGTGCTCGCCATGCACGCGGTCGAAGAAACGGGACGCGGTGTATTTGAAGATAAGGCGACCAAAAACCTGTTTGCCTGCGAAAACGTCGTGCGCCGCCTGCGCGATTTGAAAACCGTGGGCGTCATCAGCGAAGACGATGTAACCGGCATTACCGAAATCGCCGATCCGGTCGGGGTCGTCTGCGGTATCGTGCCGACCACCAATCCGACTTCCACCACCATTTTCAAATCCCTGATTGCGCTGAAAACCCGCAATCCGATTATTTTCTCGTTCCACCCTTCCGCCCAGCAGTGTTCCGCCCACGCCGCCCAAATTGTGCGCGATGCCGCGATTGCCGCCGGCGCGCCGGAAAACTGTATCCAGTGGATTGAAAAACCGTCTATGGAAGGCACTTCCGCGCTGATGAAGCATCCGGGCGTGGCGACGATTTTGGCGACCGGCGGCAATGCGATGGTGGAAGCCGCTTATTCCTGCGGTAAACCCGCGCTCGGCGTCGGGGCGGGCAACGTGCCTGCCTATGTCGAAAAAACGGCAAACATCCAACAGGCGGCACACGACATCGTGATGTCCAAAGCGTTCGATAACGGCATGATTTGCGCCAGCGAACAAGCCGTCATCGCCGACAAAGAGATTTATAAAGAGCTGGTCGAAGAGTTCAAATCCTACGGCGTGTACTTCGCCAACAAAAAAGAAAAAGCCATGCTCGAAGACTTCATCTTCGGCGTCACGGCAAACTGCGCCAACTGCGGCGGCGCGAAACTCAATTCCGCCGTTGTGGGCAAACCGGCGGCGTGGATTGCCGAACAGGCCGGGTTTAAAGTCCCCGAAAAAACCAACATCATCATCGCCGAATGCCGCGAAGTCGGCCCCAACGAGCCGCTGACCCGCGAAAAACTCTCGCCCGTACTGGCAATGCTCAAAGCAGATTCCACCGAACAAGGCTTGCAGTTTGCCGAACAAATGGTCGCCTTCGACGGCTTGGGACACTCCGCCGCCATCCATACCGCCGACCATGAATTGGCAAAAACCTTCGGTACCCGCGTCAAAGCCCTGCGCGTGATTTGGAACTCGCCCTCCACCTTCGGCGGCATCGGCGACGTTTACAACGCCTTCCTGCCGTCCCTGACCTTGGGCTGCGGCTCTTACGGCAAAAACTCCGTCGGCGGCAACGTCAGCGCAGTCAACCTGTTAAACATCAAAAAAGTAGGCCGTCGGAGAAACAACATGCAATGGTTCAAAGTACCCGCCAAAATCTATTTCGAGCGCGATTCCATCCAATACCTGCAAGACATGAAAGACTGCGAAAGAGTCATGATTGTGACCGACCGTTCGATGGTCGATTTGGGCTTCGTCGATAAAGTGACCCACCAGCTCCACCAACGCAAAAACAAAGTAACCATCCAGCTTTTCACCGATGTCGAAGCCGATCCGAGCGTCCAAACCGTCTATAAAGGCACGGATTTGATGCGCAGCTTCCAGCCCGACACCATCATCGCGCTGGGCGGCGGCTCGCCGATGGACGCGGCAAAAGCCATGTGGCTCTTCTACGAACAGCCCCAAGTCGATTTTGAAGACCTCGTCCAAAAATTCATGGACATCCGCAAACGCGCCTTCCGCTTCCCCGAGTTGGGCCGCAAAGCCAAATTCATCGGCATCCCCACCACATCGGGCACCGGCTCCGAAGTCACGCCGTTTACCGTCATCAGCGACGGCGACAAAAAATACCCCATTGCCGACTACTCGCTAACCCCGACCATCGCCATCGTCGATCCCGCGTTTACCATGACCGTCCCCGCCGGCGTAACCGCCGACACCGGTCTGGACGTACTGACCCACGCCGTAGAAGCATACGTTTCCGTGCTCGCCAACGACTTTACCGACGGCCTCGCCCTGCAAGCCATCAAGCTCGTGTTCCAATACCTCGAACGCTCCTACAAACACGGCGCGTCCGACCCCGAAGCGCGCGAACACATGCACAACGCCTCCACCATCGCAGGCATGGCGTTCTCCAACGCATTCCTCGGCATCAACCACTCGATGGCGCATAAAATCGGCGGCAAATACCACGTTCCGCACGGCCGCGCCAACGCCATCCTGCTGCCGCACGTCATCCGCTACAACGGCACGCGTCCGCAGAAAACCGCCACCTGGCCGAAGTACAACTACTACAAAGCCGACCTGAAATATCAGGAAATCGCCCGTACCTTAGGCCTGCCGTGCGCCACCCCGGCCGAAGGCGTAGAATCCTTCGCCCGCGCCTGTCACGAACTGGCGGTCAACGTCGGCATCAAAATGTCGTTCAAAGAACAAGGCATCGACGAAAAAACCTTCATCGACGGCCGCAAAGAACTGGCAATACTGTCCTTTGAAGACCAATGCACCCCCGCCAACCCGCGTCTGGCATTGGTTGCCGACATGGAGGAAATCCTGACCAAAGCATATTACGGCGAATAAAGTTCGCGAAACACAATAAGGCGTAAGGAAAAGGTCGTCTGAAAAACCAGAAATACGGTTTTCAGACGACCTTTTTGAAAAGATTGGCATAAAACTTGCATGAAATTCAAGCGAGAAATTTACGTTTCATCAAAGATGTGATTAAACATCAAAAGAAACAACCAGTAACGCGATTTTACCCGTGCCAAACACACGCTTGCCTGAAGACGATATATCATCGCTTCCATTTATGTCCGTATGAAATTGTTACAAAGTGACAATAAATGTCATCAGAATGAAAACGGCGGCGCACGGATAACATCGAATCTTGACCATGCAACGGCTGTCTGACCAAAACTGCCGCCACCAAAAAGGATTAACCATGAAAACGTCCCGCATTGCCAAAACCGCCCTTTACCTCGCCGCCGCAGCCGTATTGTCAGCCTGTGCCGGCAAAAGCCACGTTAAAGCCGACGGAACGACGGACAACCCCGTCTTTCCGAAACCCTACTCCGTAACCTTCAACAAAAACCAAGGCACATTCCCGACCGCCGATGAACTCGAACAGATGAAACCGGGTCTGAGCAAAGACGACATTTACAAAATCCTCGGCCGTCCGCACTACGATGAAGGTATGTTCGGCGTGCGCGAATGGAACTACCTCTTCCACTTCCGCACCCCCGGCGTTCCCGCCAACCCTCACATCGGCTCTGACGTAGAAGGCATTACCACTTGCCAATACAAAGTCTTGTTTGACAAACACAAATACGCACGAAGCTTCCATTGGAAAGCCGTCTTCCCAGAAGATGCCGTCTGCCCGCCCGTACAAGAAGTTGCCCCACAACCCGCGCCCGAACCTCAAATCATCATCCGTGAGGTTGCGCCTGAAACACCCCACCGAATCCGCAGATAATAGGAAACCATGTTTAAAAGAATCATCCTCGGCGTATCGCTGCTGGCAGGGCTGAACAGCTTTGCAGCAGCCGATGCCGCCAAAGAATACATGCAACGCAAAAAAGTCATCGTCAACACCGCCAAAGCCGAGCTGTGCTTTGCCGACGATGGTCAGTGCCACCCCGTACTCATCGGTAAAACCACGCCCAAAGGCAAATTTGACATGCAGTTGATGAAGACTTCCAAACCCGGCTACGGCGGCGAAGTCATCGGCTTCAAGCAGGAAAAAGACTTCCTCTTCGCCCTGCACCGCGTTTGGACGCTCAAGCCTTCCGAACACCGCATGCAACGCATCGCCTCCGATGTCGTCTCCGACCGCGTCATGACCAACGGCTGCATCAACGTCACCGACAAAGTGTACGACAAGCTGCGCAATTACTTCGTTTTGGAAGTGATTTGACGGACTGTTCTACATAGCATGGATGCAAAAGGTCGTCTGAAAACCCTAGATTTGGGTTTTCAGATGACCTTTTTATTCAATCCAAGCGGGTTTTATTCAATTAATATTTGGGATAACTGAAGTAGCGTGGGCTTCGCCCGCGAAATCCGCTATCCAACAATCAAAATCAGACAACAGTCACATAGGCATTCATCTTGATATTTATATCGTGGGCAAAGCCCACGCTACTCGTTGCTGTAACGGAAACTTTGTCCCTTCCCCCGTCTGGCGGGGGAAGGTTAGGATGGGGGTGGCTTTGTGGCTTTAGGTAAAATCAAATTCGTGCCAACCGTAGAGCCACCCTCTCCCCAGCCCTCTCCCGCCGGACGGGAGAGGGAGCAGATTGCAGGCAAAAATAAGGTCGTCTGAAAACTTTGAGATTTGAGTTTTAGAGAAACTCGTCCCCCCATTTTCAGACGACCTCGTTTATTCAATCCATACAACTTAGGTAGCGTGGGCTTTGCCCACGAAATCCATTATCCGACAATCAAAATCAAACAACAGCCGAATGGGCATCCATTTCGGCTTTCATCTCGTGAGCAAAGCCCACGCTACTCGTTGCTGTAACGGAAACTTTGTCCCTTCCCCCGTCTGGCGGGGGAAGGTTAGGATGGGGGTGGCTTTGTGGCTTTAGGTAAAATCAAATTCGTGCCAACCGTAGAGCCACCCTCTCCCCAGCCCTCTCCCGCCGGACGGGAGAGGGAGCAGATTGCAGGCAAAAATAAGGTCGTCTGAAAACTTTGAGATTTGAGTTTTAGAGAAACTCGTCCCCCCATTTTCAGACGACCTCGTTTATTCAATCCATACAACTTAGGTAGCGTGGGCTTTGCCCACGAAATCCATTATCCGACAATCAAAATCAAACAACAGCCGAATGGGCATCCATTTCGGCTTTCATCTCGTGAGCAAAGCCCACGCTACTCGTTGCAGCAACGACAACTTGTCCCTTCCCCCGTCCGGCGAGGGAAGGTTAGGATGGGGGTGGCTTTGTGGGTTTAGGTCAAATTAAATTCGTATAGCCCACAGAACCACCCTCTCCCCAGCCCTCTCCCGCCAGACGGGAGAGGGGGCGGGTTGCAGGTAAAAATAGGGTCGTCTGAAAACTTTGGGATTTGGGGTTTAGAGAAATTCGTTCTACCCCCGTTTTCAGATGACCTCGTTTATTCAATCAAAACAGGTTTGGGATAACCGAAGTAGCTTGGGCTTCGTCCACGAAACCTACCACCTAACAATCCAAATCAGATAATAGTCGAATGGACTTTCATTTCGGCATTCATTTCGCGGGCAAAGCCCACGCTACGGATTGCCCCTCCTATTTCCACCACCCGCTACTCAGCGGGAACGTTATCGGGTCGTAATACTTCGGCAGTTGTTGCGGGATGCCGAGGTTGTTGCGGTAAACAACGCGGTAGCGGTCGGCGTACCAGGCGGGGACGATGATGTATTGGTGGCGGATGGTGCGGTCTAGTGCTTGGGCGGTGGTTTTCAGCTCTTCGCGGTTGGTAAAGCTGCCGAAATGTTTGAGCAGCTTTTCGAATTCGGGGCGGCACACGCCGGCGAGGTTTTGGCTGCCGGGGATTTTGGCGGCTTCGCAGCTGAAATAATCATATTGTTCGTTGCCCGGGCTTTCGCTGTTGGAATAGGCGGTAATGGTCATGTCGAAGTCGAAATCGTTGAGACGCCTTTGGTATAAGGCGGGGTCGGTAACGCGGATGTTCATGGTGACGCCGATTTTGGCGAGGTCGCGCTGCCATTTGGCGGTAATGCGTTCGTAGGTTTTGGAGGCGGTCAGGAACTCGAAGGTCAGGGGTTTGCCTCGGCTGTCGGTCAGTTTGCCGTTTTTGTAGCGGTAACCTGCTTTTTCAAAGAGGGCGCGGGCTTTGAGCAGGTTGGGGCGTATGCCTGTCTTCGGGTCGGTTTGAGGCGGCTCGGGGACGGGTTGGTTCAGGACGGCGGGATCGAGAGTGTTGCCGAGGGACTGGAGCAGTTTCAGTTCCGCACCTTGCGGTTTGCCTGTCGCCGCCATCTCGCTGTTGGTGAAGAAGCTGTTGCTGCGGCGGTATGCGCCGTAAAAAATACGCGCGTTGACGCTTTCAAAGTCGAAGCTCTCGACCATCGCCTGCCGCACGAGGATGTTGTTGAACGGGACGCGGCGCATATTCATAACGAAGCCCTGCATACCGGCGTCGCTTTTCTGCACCCATTCGTGCTTGCCCATGCCGCGTTTGGCGAGCATTTCGTCGGAATAGCCCCGCGCCCAGTTTCGGGCGATGTTTTCATAAACGAAGTCGTATTGTCCGGCTTTGAGTCCTTCGAGGCGGACGCTGTTGTCTTTGAAATATTTGAAGCGGACGGTGTCGAAGTTATATCTGCCTTTGCGGGTCGGGAGGTTTTGCGCCCAGTAGTTTTTGTCGCGCGCGTATTCGCTCATGCGCCCGATGTCTGCTTTGACGAAGCGGTAGGGACCGGAGCCGATGGGCATTTTGTTTGCACCTTTTTCCAGCCCTTCGGGATAGCTTTTATGAGAAAAGACAGGCAGTTGACCTAATGCCATGTGTAATTCGGCGTTGCGCTGTTTGAAGCGGAAAACGACTGTCCTGTCGTCGGGCGTTTCGACTTTGGCAACGTCGCTCCAGTATATGCGGTAGAAGGGATTGGCGGCTTTGTCTTGGGTAAGCAGGCGGAAGGAGGCGGCTACGTCTTTGGCAAGCACGGGATCGCCGTTGTGGAATTTGGCTTTCGGGTTGAGCTTGAATGTTGCCGACAATCCGTCTTCGGCAAGTGAGAAGTCTTCCGCCAGCAGTCCGTACATGGAGAAAGGTTCGTCCCAGCTGTTGTCTGTAAGCCTGTCCACGGTCAGCGTAAGAACGCCGGCTTCTTTGTCGCCTTTGAGGGTAAACGGGTTGAACGTATCAAAGCCGCCCTGCATCGGTAGGGAAAACACGCCGCCTTTGGGCGCGTCGGGATTGACGTATTCGTAGGCGCGAAAGTCGGCGGGATATTTCGGCTCCTGCCCCAAACCCAAACCGTATGCGGCAAAAGCGGTGGCAGAGGAGAAGGAAAGTAGCAGCAGGACGAGCGTTTTCATGAGATTCCAAACCGAACAGGACGATGAAGCCCGATTATAGCAAAAGGTAGTCTGAAAACCGTTTTCAGACGACCTTTTGTGTGTTTCAAAATCCTCAAGAAGACTGCTGCCGGTTTTTCGCCTGCGCGTCAAACTCCGCCAGCGTCATGTTCAAAGTCTGCAAACACGGCGTCATCACCGCATCGACGGCTTGGTTCACATGGTCCCTTCCCAAAGGCGACGGACGGTAAACAAAGAGCTTGAAGAGTTCGTTCAACTCAATCGAATCCGCCCCCGTTTTCAACACCCAGCCCTGACGGCCGTTGTAGATATAGCCGTGCCGCGCCAGCTTTTCCAGAAGCTCGCCCAATTCATCGTAGCCCATATTGATATGTCGTCTGAACTCCTGAACAGGCAAGGCTTTACCCTCTTTTTGCGCCGCATCCAAAAGCAGCAGGATTTTCAACACATCATCAAACCGCCCTCGCGCATCGAATCCCCTGCGGAACGCATCGCCCTGCCAATAAGACAGTGACGAAGTCAGCACCGCGCCGCCCAACACCAGCGTCCACAGCAAATTCAGCCACACCAAGAAAAACGGTACGGCGGCAAAAGCCCCGTAAATCGAGCGATAGCCGTCGAAATTGCCCATATACCAAGCAAACAGGAAACGCGCCGTCTCCAAGCAAAACGCCGTGACCAAAGCCCCGATAAACGCATGACGCGCAGGCACGAAGCGGTTGGGCACAAAACGGTACAGCCCCCACAGCAAAAGCGTGGCAAAAAACAGCGTACCCAAGGTTTGCAGTAACCCCACCGCCCATTGCGGCGCAAACGAAGCCAGCGCAGAATCCTGCACCGACCCGACCATAAAAGAAATCCCCACACCCAAAGACAGCGGTCCAAAAGTCAGCAACGCCCAATACACCAAAAACTGCATCATCCAAGGCCGCTGCGAATTGACCCGCCAAATCCGGTTAAACGTATTGTCAATCGTCCGAATCAGCATCAGCGACGTCACCACCAGCATCACACTACCGATCGCCGTCAACTTTCCCGCCTGATTGCGGAACGCATTGATATAATCAAACACCATGTCCGCACCCTGCGGCACAATAGTCTGATTGACGAACGCAACAAAAGAATCCGACCAACGGTCGAACACAGGGAAAATCGAAGCGACCGCCACCATCACCGTCAATACCGGCACCAAAGCCAGAAGCGTCGTAAACGTCATACTTGCCGCAGCCTGCGGCACACGCTCCTCATCGAAACGCCGGACCACAAACCACGCAAAAGCAAACGCCTTACTGTCCGACAAACCTTGCCACCATTTCAAAAACGGCATAATCTTTCCCGAAAAAATAACCAATTAAAAATAAAAAACAGAAAACGCCGCAGCGCACTCTACGTCGTCTGAAAACACAGCTTCAACAGCCAAACACCGATTTTCAACCAACCCCATTGTAACGGAATACCCAAATGAACCCAAATCCCCTCAAAATCCTCGTCCTCTACTACTCCCAAAACGGCAGCACCCTCAACCTCGCCCGCCAAATCGCACGCGGCATCGAAAGCGTCGCAGGCTGCGAAGCCGTATTGCGCACCGTACCCAAAGTCTCCACCGTCTGCGAAGCCGTCGAAAAAGACATCCCCGACAGCGGTGCACCCTACGCCACCGCCGAAGACCTCAAAACCTGCGCCGCCCTCGCCCTAGGCAGCCCCACCCGCTTCGGCAACATGGCAGCCGCCATGAAATACTTCATCGACGGCACCATCCCCCAATGGCTCGGCGCAGAACTCGCCGGCAAACCCGCCACCGTCTTCACCAGCACCTCCTCCCAACACGGCGGACAAGAAACCACCCTCCTCACTATGATGCTCCCCCTCCTGCACCACGGCATGATCATCAGCGGCATCCCCTACACCGAATCCGCCCTCAGCAACACCCAAAGCGGCGGCACCCCCTACGGCGCGTCCCACGTCGCCGGACACGACAGCAAACCCGTCCTGACCGCCGAAGAAAACGACATCGCCTTCGCACAAGGCAAACGGCTGGCAGAACTCGCCGTCAAGTTGGCATAAAGCGGATAACTTAGCAAACCAATCCGCCACAAACTAAAAGGTCGTCTGAAAACCTGATTTCCAAGTTTTCAGACGACCTCGTCCATGCTTATCGGCTTTTCCCCGTTTACAGCCTATCTGCCATCTTTCTGACGGATAAAGGCATCGGCTTTGGCGCGGCGTTCGGTTTCTTCAGCAACGGTTTTACGCAGCAATTCATCAACAGGGATACCTCGGCGCGGCGCTTCTTCTTCCACATACTGTTTTATCTTACTGTCCATGTACGCCTCTACTTGGCGGCGCAAACGGTCGCGTTCTTCGCGGCTTTCTGCGCAAAGGCGCTTCAACTCCTTATCTTCAAGATAGTAAAAGCTTTGTTTTTTGAATTCCTCCTCCAGTTTCGGATATTGTCGGCACTGATCGACTTTCGGATGGTTAAACAACAAAACCATAGACAAAAGGTCGAAATATTCGGCGGTCTCTTTATTGTCCCGATAACAAAGCGAACCGTTCGCCAAAGTATTGGTATCTTTAAACAATTGCCCGCACTCGGCGGCAAGCTTTTTATTTGCCGCAGCATCGGATGATGACGCACCGGTTTGGTTTTGCGCGGCGGCAGAAACGGGCAAACCGGCGAGCAGCAAAGAAAATACAAAGGCTTTTTTCATACAGGGTACTTTCAAAAAAACAGATGGGAAAATGATAAAGATTTCAGATACCGAGGTCGTCTGAAAACTTTCAGACGACCTTTGCCCGTCAATATTTCGGCATCGAGCAGGCTTCAGAAACAACAATTTTGCATTGTGCAGCCCCTGCAGCCTGACATTTTCTTAATGCCGCCGGCTCTGCCAGACCGGGAGAAGCTTCTGTCTCAAAAAAAGACTTCCATTTACTGCCGGCTTTTCCTTGAGCAACAGCGATACAGCCGTTTCTCACCCAAGCTTCTACTTTACACGGCGCATTGCGCCCGCCCTGTTCGCAGGTTTTGATGGCTTCTTTTTCCACTGCCGCACGCGAATCCATATACGGATACCTATACATGCAGTATAGAGAGTAATCTAGCGAGGAGTGCCCATATTACCCCGCTCATAGGTAATCAATCCCAAGCAGTAGGTATAGCTCTATTTGATTAATATAATCCCCGGTAAAGAGAAATCTGAATAGGCAAATGAAAGATACTTTTTTACCAAATGATTTTGGATCTCTAAAATTAGTGTTCACTCAAATATTTTTTAACTTCCTCTTTTGTCTCTACAGTACATGGAAATTGATCAAAAATATTAGCATCACAATATAATAGGAATTGTTTCAATTGCTCTTTAGGTACATCTTGTATATCACGATCCCCAATAGGATCATAGTATAGGCTCTGAAATGACCACGGTTTTTTTAAAAATAATATATAATTATTATCAAATTCTCCTATCCTATAAACAATCCCGATAAACAAATACAATAAAATAAAAATAAAAGTAAAAAATAGCATTTTATTCATAAAATTTCCTTATCTGTTTATTTAAATTTATCTGGTTTTTTAATCTAAATTCTTTTCTTAACTCAACTGTTTTCTCCATAGCAACACTACTTGGATATGTCCGAATATCGTCAGATAAAGCAAATTCTTTATGCCCTCCTAACTCACTGATTAAAAGAATTCTTCAGGCATTGAATTAAAACTTTTAGAGCAGATAATTGTGCATCAGGTATCTCTTTCCTATAAACAAAATCAAATTGATCAGTCCGTGACTTAAATCTTTAAAAGAAAGGCTAGCTTCTCCTCGTTTTGAAAAGTCTCCTAATAAGAGAATGCCTATTTTTATTGCGGCATCGAGCAGCCTTCAGGGGCAAAAATGGTGCATTGCGAATAACCGGAAGCCTGACATTTCCTTAGAGCTTCCTCTTCTGCAAGACCAGGTTTTTTTATTCCAGTAAAGGCTTTCCATTTATTCCCTAATTTTCCTTGTGCGACGGCGATACAACCATTCCTAACAGAAGCTCCTATTTTGCAAGGTGCATTGCGACCGTCTTTTTCGCAAACTTTTATGGCTTCTTTTTCCGCAGCCTCACGCGAATTCATATTGAGTGCGCCGCCTGCAATACCCGTTTTAAGGTTCACCGCCCATGCGCCGTATTTGGACGGGACGTTGATGTTGATAACTTTGGTATTGTTTTGGGCGGAACCGCCGTTGGACGATTGGGGCGAGCCGACATTGTATAAAATCTGCCGTCCCGAACTATCAATAATGCGACAGGTTCCCGTGGCGGGCTGGTACTCTCCGCCGCAGCTGTGGGCATAGACATTAAAATTTGCCAGACCAAAAAAGATAAAAAGCAGTTTTTTCATCAGTTTTCCTTGGTTTTAAGATACAAAAAAAGCTGTCCGAACATCTTGTATGATGGTTTCAGACAGCTTTTTTCAGCGTTTTAGCCCACTTTATCCCCGGGCTGCGCGCCTGCATCCACATCCAAGAGCCTCAGTTTGCCCTCGGCGGTGGCGGCGGAAAGGATCATGCCTTCGGATACGCCGAATTTTGCCATTTTGCGCGGGGCGAAGTTGGCGACGGCGATGACCATGCGGCCGTTCAATTCGGCGGGGTTGGGATAAGACGCGGCGATGCCGGAGAAGATGATGCGTTTTTCAAAACCGAAATCGAGGTCGAATTTTAAGAGTTTGGTGCTGCCTTCGACGGCTTCGCAGTTCAATACTTTGGCGACGCGCATGTCGATTTTCATGAAGTCGTCGAAGCTCGCTTGTTCGGCGACTTTTTCGTATTTGCTGTCTTCAACAGGCGCAGGGGTCGTCTGAATGCTTTGTTTGTTGGCTTCGATTAAATCGTCCACTTGTTTTTGCTCCACTCGTTGCATTAAATGTTCGTATTTGTTGATGGCGTGTTCGCCTAGGGTTTCACGCGTGTTCGCCCAGGTAATCGCGTCCAAATTGAGGAAACGCGCGGCGTTGGCGGCAGTTTGCGGCAATACGGGGGCGAGGTAGGCGGTCAGCATGGTGAAGGCGTTGATGAGTTCGCTGCATACTTCGTGCAGGCATTCGTCTTGACCTTCTTGTTTGGCGAGCTCCCACGGCTTGTTGGCATCGACGTATTCGTTCACGGCGTCTGCCAATGCCATGATGTCGCGCAGGGCGCGGGCGTATTCGCGGTTTTCGTATTGCTCGGCAATGTTGTCGCTTTCGGCGGCGAGTTTTGCCAGCAATGCGCTGCCTGAAACGTCTTTCAGACGACCTTCAAAGCGTTTGGCGATGAAACCTGACGCGCGGGCGGCGATGTTGACGTATTTGCCGACGAGGTCGCTGTTGACGCGCGAGATAAAGTCTTGCAGGTTCAAATCGATGTCTTCGATTTTGCTGTTGAGTTTGGCGGCGATGTAGTAGCGCATCCACTCAGGGTTCAGACCTTGTTCCAGATAGGATTTGGCGGTGATGAAGGTGCCGCGCGATTTGGACATTTTTTGCCCGTCCACGGTTAAAAAGCCGTGTGCGTACACGCCGGTCGGGGCGCGGTGGCCGGAGAAATGCAGCATGGCGGGCCAGAACAGGGCGTGGAAATAGAGGATGTCTTTGCCGATGAAGTGGTACATCTCGGTTTGGCTGTCGGCTTTGAAGTATTCGTCGAAATCGATGCCGATGCGGTCACACAGGTTTTTAAACGACGCCATGTAACCGACGGGCGCGTCTAGCCAGACGTAGAAGTATTTGCCCGGCGCGTCGGGGATTTCGAAACCGAAATACGGCGCGTCGCGGGAAATGTCCCAGTCGGATAGGGTGGTTTCTTCGCCTTCGCCCAGCCATTCTTTCATTTTGTTGAGGGCTTCGGGTTGAAGATGGGGCTTGCCGTCGTGCGGGTTGTTGCCGGAAGTCCATGCTTTGAGGAAGTCGGCGCATTCGCCCAGTTTGAAGAAGAAGTGTTCGGATTCGCGCAATTCGGGTTTGGCACCGGAAACGGCGGAATACGGGTTGATCAGTTCGGTCGGGGAATAGGTCGTGCCGCAGACCTCGCAGTTGTCGCCGTATTGGTCTTGGGCGTGGCATTTGGGGCATTCGCCTTTGACGAAGCGGTCGGGCAGGAACATTTGTTTTTCGGGGTCGAAAAGCTGCTCGATGACGCGGCTCTCAATCTTGCCGTTGGCTTTCAGCGCGCGGTAAATTTGTTCGGAAAACTGTTTGTTTTCAGGGGAATGGGTGCTGTAATAATTGTCGTAGCCGATGCCGAAACCGGTAAAGTCGGCGAGGTGCTCTTCGCGCACTTTGGCAATCATGTCTTCGGGCGCGATGCCTTGTTTTTGCGCGGCCAGCATCACGGGCGTGCCGTGGGTGTCATCGGCGCAGCAGTAGTAGCATTCGTGGCCGCGCAGTTTTTGAAAGCGCACCCAAACGTCGGTTTGGATGTGTTCGACCATGTGGCCGAGGTGGATGCTGCCGTTGGCATAGGGCAGCGCGGAGGTAACGAGGATTTTGCGTGTCATGGTTTATGCTTGGGAAAACAATGGATAAAGATGTTGGGAATTATACCGTAAATCGTGCGGGCGAGACGGGGGAAAGGTCGTCTGAAAAGGGGATTCCGTGAAGCGGGAACAGGATGGGCAAAACGGGTTATAGTGGCTTAACTTTAAACCAGTACTGCGTTGCCTCGCCTTGTCCTGATTTAGTTAATCCACTATATCTATGGCAAAAGGTCGTCTGAAACACAAAAATCGGTTTTCAGACGACCTTTTCGATAATCGGGACATACAGGCCGGACGGTAAGCCGGGTTCTGTCTCGGACAGTCATTCCTCTAGGCACACCATTACTGATGCGCTCCAGCAACCTACCCGAACGCTCGGCGAGCAGCGTCAATGCGTTCTGTTTGGTCTTGCTCCGGATGGGGTTTAGCCTGCTGCGCCTTGTTACCAAGTGCACGGTGCGCTCTTACCGCACCTTTTCACCCTTACCCGTGCCGCCCGAAGGCGGCCGTCGGCGGTATTGCTTTCTGTTCCACTTTCCGTCGCGTTTCCGCGCCCGGCCGTTAGCCGGCATCCTGCTCTGCGGAGCCCGGACTTTCCTCCCCGTATGCCTTACGCGATACGCGGCGACTGTCTGTCCGACCTGTATGAAACGCGGATTATAACACAAGCAAATCACAACCGTTTGACCATCAAAAAAACCGCCTATCTAAAAATTTACCCATTTCGCAACATAAAAATTCAAATAAAATAAACTATTTATAAACAAAAAGTACCGTTCGTCAAATAAATGAATGACATGTTATAAAAAAGCCCATAAAATGAATATCACATAACTATTTTAAATATAAAAGTACATTACGATGAAAAACTATCCACATATCCTGTCTTACCTTGCCCTATCCCTACTTGCCGCCTGCGGAGGCGGTGGAGGAGGCGGTTCGCCGTCAACCGCCTCAAGCGATACCAACCAACCCAAAATAGAATGCAACGCCGAATGCCAAGCGGGACGTAAAGCCGCTGAAGAAGCTAAGGCTGAAACAGAGCGTAAAGCAGCCGAAGAAGCCGAGAAAGCCAAAGCGGAAGCAGAACGCAAAACGGCTGAGGAAGCTGAAAAAGCTAAAGTAGAAGCAGATCGTAAAGCCGTTGAAGAGGCTGAAAAAGCTAAGGCTAAAGCTGAAGCAGAGCGCAAAACTGCGGAAGAAGCTGAAAAAGCTAGAGTGGAAGCTGAGCGCAAAGCCGCTGAAGAGGCTGTAAAAGCCAAAGCAGAAGCTGAAAAAGCTAAAGCTGAAGCCGAACGTAAGGCTGCTGAAGAAGCCGAAAAAGCTAGAGTAGAAGCAGAACGCAAAGCCGCTGAAGAAGCTGAAAAAGCCAAAGCTGAGGCAGAACGTAAGGCTGCTGAAGAGGCTGAGAAAACTAAAGTCGAAGCAGAACGTAAGGCTGCTGAAAAAGCTAAAGCAGAAGCTGAACGTAAAGCGGCTGAGGAAGCTGAAAAAGCTAAAGTCGAAGCAGAACGAAAAGCCGCTGAAGAAGCCGCCAAAGCTAAGGCTGAAGCAGAACGTAAAGCTGCGAAAGAGGCTGAGAAAGCCAAAGCTGAAGCCGAACGTAAAGCTGCTGAGGAAGCTGAAAAAGCCAAGGCCGAAGTGGAACGCAAAGCCGCTGAAGAAGCCGCCAAAGCCAAAGCTGAAACAGAACGCAAAGCTGCGGAAGAGGCTGAGAAAGCCAAAGTAGAAGCAGAACGCAAAGCGGCTGAAGAGGCCGAAAAAGCTAAAGCCGAAGCAGAACGCAAAGCCGCTGAAGAAGCTGAAAAAGCCAAAGCCGAAGCAGAACGCAAAGCTGCCGAAGAGGCTGAAAAAGCCAGAGTAGAAGCCGAACGTAAAGCTGCTGAGAAAGCTGAAGCAGAACGCAAAGCTGCCGAAGAAGCCGCCAAAGCTAAGGCAGAAGAAGAACGCAAAGCTGCGGAAGAAGCTGCCAAAGTTAAAGCAGAAGCAGAGCGCAAAGCTGCCGAAGAAGCTGAAAAAGCTAAAGCAGAAGCGGAACGTAAAGCTGCTGAGGAAGCTGAGAAAGCTAAAGCCGAAGCCGAACGCAAAGCTGCGGAAGAAGCCGCCAAAACTAAAGCAGAAGCAGAGCGCAAAGCTGCTGAAGAGGCTGAGAAAGCCAAAGCCGAAGCAGAACGCAAAGCTGCCGAAGAGGCTGAAAAAGCCAGAGTAGAAGCCGAACGTAAAGCTGCTGAAGAAGCTGAAAAAGCTAAAGCCGAAGCAGAGCGCAAAGCTGCTGAGAAAGCTGAAAAAGCTAAAGCTGAAGCAGAACGCAAAGCTGCTGAGGAAGCTGAAAAAGCTAAAGCCGAAGCAGAACGCAAAGCCGCTGAAGAAGCTGAGAAAGCCAAAGCTGAGGCAGAACCTAAAGCCGCCGAAGAAGTTACTGCAACCCAACAAATTGACGGCTATTACAGCAAAATTTCCCAATCAGGAATGACGGGTGACGATATTTCCCATACCGGCGACATTAATGTTCTTGAATTGGATGGACAAAAAATCCCGCTGGTGCCCGTATCTCGACAAAGAGATGAAGCATTCGCCAACGTGGACAACAAATCTGTCCTGGTTGCCGCCACTCATCTGAAATACGGTCGCTACGGATTTTATGGCTTGAGAAATGAAGACGGTAATCTCCATACATCGTATACGTTCTACCAAGGTATCATCACTCCGGAAGCAGCGATGCCTCAAGAGGGTCAGGCTTTTTACCGTGGTTATGCGCTTTATAGCGATGTCGAACAAAACAATACTTTCGGCAACTCCATTTTCATGGTGGACTTCGGTCTCAAATCCCTCTCCGGTGCGGTTTATTCCGAAAATGGTGAATTTGATGAAGTGAAGCTGGAAGGTCAAATCGCTGGCAACCGCTTCTTCCATGTGGATGAGAAGGAACAAAAAATCATGTCGGGTATGTTCCTCGGCGCTCAAGCAGAAGAGCTTACCGGTCGATTCGATCATCTTCTGGAATCTAAAAACGGTACGTTCGGCGCCGCCATGCTGAAAAACTGATTTTTACCGCATCATCAGCTCAAAAGGTCGTCTGAAAACTTGGAAATCAGGTTTTCAGACGACCTTTTTCCGTTCCCGTCCAAGAAACAGCCCATAAAATGCTACAATACCGCTTTGATTTTTTTGCCCGCATCATCATGAAAAAAGCCCCCAAATCCTTTGAAGAAGCCCTCGCCCGCCTCGAAACCCTAACCCAGTCCATGCAAAGCAGCGAAATGCCGCTGGAAGACGCTCTGGCAGCCTATCAGGAAGGCAACGAGCTGGTCAGATACTGCCAAACCAAGCTGGCGGAAGTCGAACAAAAGTTGCAAGTATTGGACGCGGGCGAACTGAAGGAGCTGAACCTTGAACCCGGCGAATGAATTGAAAGCATGGCAGCAAAAAGCCCAAGCGCAGACCGAATTGCTGCTGGAGCGTTTCCTACCGTCTGAAAACCAAGTGCCGCACACGCTGCACGAAGCCATGCGTTACGTTACCCTCGGCGGCGGCAAACGGCTGCGCCCGCTCTTGGTGCTCGCCGCGTCCGAATTGGGCGATGCCGACCAAAACGCCGTCGAACAAGCCATGGCGGCGATCGAAATGGTACACGTCTATTCCTTGGTTCACGACGACATGCCCGCCATGGACAACGACAGCCTGCGGCGCGGCAAACCGACCTGCCATGTGAAATATGACGAAGCCACCGCCCTCTTAGTCGGCGACGCGCTGCAAACCCAAGCCTTCGACGTATTGAGCCGTCCGACCGGACTGCCTGCTGAACGCCAAATCGCCATGTTGTCCACGCTCGCCAAAGCATCCGGCAGCCTCGGCATGGCGGGAGGACAAGCCATCGACCTTGCCAACGTCGGCAAAGCCATGAACCAGGCGCAGTTGGAACAGATGCACAGCCTCAAAACCGGCGCCCTCATCCGCGCCGCCGCCGTCCTAGGCGCGCTTGCCTGCCCCGATTTGGATTCAGACGACGTCCGCACTTTGGACAACTACGCCGCCAAACTCGGCTTGGCGTTCCAAGTTATCGACGACGTGTTGGACTGCGAAGCCGACACCGCCACCCTGGGCAAAACCGCCGGCAAAGACAGCGACAACGACAAACCCACCTACGTCAAACTGATGGGTCTGCAAGCCGCCCGCGCCTACGCCGAAACCCTGACCGCCGAAGCCGCAGCCCTGCTCGAACCCTTCGGCGAAAAAGCCCTGCACTTGAGGCTCTTGGCGGAATTTGTTACCGCGCGGAAAAATTAAACGCTTTAAATCGTTTGTTTTTAAAGCTACTGAGACATCAAAGGTCGTCTGAAAATTGGGTAAACCGATTTTTCAGACGACCTTTTTGTATGGGGACAACGTTCAATGAATCATGCTTTATTTAGTGGAATAAACTGGGATTAAAATGTGGATAAGTTGTGTGCAAACAGTGGATTGTATAGAGCGTTTTAACCGCCCTTCTGCGCCCACAAGCATCCGTCTTTAAAATCGAAATTTGTCGCTGAGATTCCCATAAAAGGGTTGGGAATAAAGAAAAATGCCACGCCACAAATTGAAAGATTCAAATAAAAAGGTCGTCTGAAACCTGATTTTGGGTTTCAGACGACCTTTCGTGTATGGATAAGGTTTAATCTTATTTGCCGATGCAGAAGCGCGAGAAAATCACGCCCAGCAAATCGTCGGCGGTAAATTCGCCGGTGATTTCGCTGCACGCGTTTTGGGCGAGGCGCAGGTGTTCGGCGAAAAGCTCGATTTGGTTGTTGTCGCAGAGGGCGGCGTTTTCCAGCTCGGCTTCGGCTTCGTGCAAGGCGTTGAGGTGGCGGCTGCGGGCGAGGAACAGGCTTTCGCTTTCGCTTTCGCCCTGCCAACCGACTTCCTGCAACAGCGCGTGTTTGAGCAAATCGAGACCCGCGCCGGTTTTGGCGGACAGGCTGATAACGGTGTCCGCGCCGGTTTGCGCGAGGTCGTCTGAACGGACGGCGACGGGTTCGCCGGTTAGGTCGGCTTTGTTGTGGATTTCGATTTTTTTCAAACCTTCGGGCAGGTTGTTCAAAATGGCTTGGGTTTTGGCGTTCACGCCTTCGCGCGGATCGATGAGAATCAGGGCGACATCGGCTTCGGTGACGGCTTTGCGGCTGCGTTCGATGCCGATTTGTTCGACCACGTCGTCGGTTTCGCGCAGGCCGGCGGTGTCGATGATGTGGACGGGCACGCCGTCGAGGGTGATTTGTTCGCGCACGGTGTCGCGGGTGGTGCCGGCGATGTCGGTTACGATGGCGATGTCGTCGCCCGCCAAGGCGTTGAGCAGGCTGGATTTGCCGACGTTGGGCGCGCCGACGAGGACGACGTTCATGCCTTCGCGCAAAATTGCGCCTTGTTCTGCGCTGGCGAGGACGGTTTTCAGACGACCTTGCAGGGCTTGGAGCTTGCCGCGCGCGTCGGCGGCTTCGAGAAAGTCGATGTCTTCTTCGGGGAAGTCGAGCGTGGCTTCGACCAACATCCGCAGGGTAATAAGGTCGTCCACCAGCTCGTGTATGTGTTGGGAAAACGCGCCTTTGAGCGAACGCAACGCCATTCGTGCGGCGGATTTGCTTGAGGCGTCGATGAGGTCGGCGACGCTTTCGGCTTGGGCAAGGTCAAGTTTGTTGTTGAGGAAGGCGCGTTTGGTAAATTCGCCCGGCTCCGCCATGCGCGCGCCCAGTTCGAGGCAGCGCGAAAGCAGCATGTCCATTACCACAGGACCGCCGTGTCCCTGCAATTCAATCACGTCTTCTCCGGTAAAGCTGGCAGGGGCGGCGAAGTAGAGCAGGATACCGTTGTCTATCGGCTGTCCGTCGCTGCCGAAAAAGTCGGTGTAAAGCGCGGTGCGCGGTTTGGGCGTTTTGCCGCCACTGAGAGTTTGCGCCAAGGGCAGCAGGTTTTTGCCGGAAAGACGGATCACGCCGACGCCGCCACGTCCGGGGGCGGTGGCGATGGCGGCGATGGTGGGTTGGGATGCGGACATGGTTGGCTCGTATCGGGAATTTAATGGACGGTATTATATAGTGATTTCACTATGATAAAGGTCGTCTGAAAACCTTGATTTTGGTTTTCAGACGACCTTTTTGTCTTTTTCTTCAATGAGCCGGAAGGATTAACGTTTTTTCTTGGCGTTTTTCTTTTCGGCGGTGGCAAGGCGCATGGCGACGAATTCGACCATCAGCTCTTTTTTCGTCCAGAAGAAGTTTTTCATTTTTTCCAGAGAATAGATTTTGCGCACCATCATGGGCAGACCGGCATGGATGATGGCGGCGACTTCGCCGTTGCGGGTTTCGTCCGCCATGGCGGTTTTGAGGTCGGTCTGGTTGGCGGCGAGGTAGTCGCCGAGTTGTTTTTGAACGCTGGTGCTGATTTCAAATTGCTTAATCATGTTTTCTTTCCGTTTTGTGTTTGTTCCGCGAGGTATGGCGGCTATTAGTTTTAATTACATGCGCATTTTAACAAATTTTAATCTTATTGCATATCAACTGTGCGAAATTATGACGTAATTTACAATTTTTCGGGCGTAAAACAGACAGTCGTTGATATAAAGAAAACAGCCGCTTCGGTTTGGCGGGTAAAATATGCGTTTTCGAGCATGAGGTCGTCTGAAAATGTATTTGTGGTTTAAGCTCTTGCATGTGTTTTTTGTGATTTCGTGGTTTGCCGGGCTGTTTTACCTGCCGCGTATTTTTGTGAATCTGGCGCAGGTCGAAGCGGCGGAGCAGCCGGTGGAATATGAGCGGCTCTCGGCGATGTCGCGGCGGCTGTATAAGTTTATGTCGCCGTTGGGATTCGGGACGCTGGTGTTCGGCATTTTGATTCCGTTTGTTACGGGCTGGTGGGGGCAGGGCTGGCTGCATGTGAAGCTGTTGATGGGCCTGCTGCTTTTGGCTTATCAATTTTATTGCGGCGCGCTGCTTCGCGGCTTTGAGGAAAAACGCAATACGCATTCGCACAAGTGGTACAGGGTGTTTAACGAAGTGCCTGTATTGATGATGATTGTTGCCTTGTATATGGTGGTGTTCAAACCGTTTTGATGTGTTTGCGAAACCTGTTTTCAGACGACCTTCTTTTATATTGGAATCAAACAGATGACTATTGAAATCGAACGCCGCTTCCTGTTGAAAAACGATGACTGGAAGCGCGAAACCTCTGCGCCGCAGGTGTTGCAGCAGGGCTATTTGAGCGTGGAAAAAGAGCGCACCATCCGCGTGCGCATTATTGACGACAAGGCTTGGCTGACTTTGAAAGGCTATATTTCGGATGTCAGCCGCAGCGAGTTTGAATACGAAATTCCTTTGGCACACGCGCAGCAGATGATGGAGACGATGTGTCCGTTTAAGATGGAAAAACACCGTTATCGGGTGGAATTTAGGGGCTTTGTGTTTGAAATCGATGAGTATTTCGGCGACAACGCGCCTTTGGTGGTGGCGGAACTTGAGCTGCCTGCAGAAGATACGCCCTTTGAAAAACCGGACTGGCTGGGCGCGGAGATTACGTCGGAAGGAAAATTTACCAATGCGTATTTGAGCAAGCATCCTTATTCGACTTGGTAGGCGGGTTCGGGAACAACGGCACGCCGCTGATACTGGTCGCGGATTGTAGCGTGAGCTTTGCCCGCGGAAAACGGCTTGGTTGATTGTCCAATTTAGGATTTTTTCGGCAGATTCGCGGGCAAAGCGGCTTAGTTTAATTCACTGTATCGGCTTGTTTGAGAATCACAAAGGTCGTCTGAAAAACGGTTTTCAGACGACCTTTTGATTTTATAGTGGATTAAATTTAAATCAGGACAAGGCGACGAAGCCGCAGACAGTACAGATAGTACGGCAAGGCGAGGCAACGCCGTACTGGTTTAAAGTTAATCCACTATATTGATTCATCGCATCGCTGGTGGACGGTTGGACGGCAAACCGCCCATTTTTGTTTATCGGATGCGGGTGTAATGGACGAAGGCGTAGCCTGTGCCGTTGGCGGAGGTGTGGGTTTCGCGGGCAGCTTCGCGCCATTCTGACGGCGAAAATTCGGGGAAAAACGCATCTCCTTGGACGTTCAATGCCACTTCGGTAATCCGTAAATCGCTGGCAAGCGGCAGGGCTTGGGCATAGATTTGTGCGCCGCCCATGATGATGATTTCTTCCACAGCCGCACATAATGCCAACGCTTCTTCAAGGCTGCCGACGGTTTCCGCCCCTTCCGCTGTATAACCTGCCTGACGGCTGATGACGATATTGCGGCGGCCGGGCAGCGGCTTGCGGGGCAGGGATTCCCAAGTTTTCCGCCCCATCACGACGGGTTTGTTGAGGGTATAGGATTTGAAAAATGCGAAGTCCTCGGGCAAGTGCCAAGGCATGGTGTTGTTGATGCCTATGCAACGGTCGGGCGCGCAGGCGGCAATAAGGGTGATTTTCTGCATGGGATAGTCTTTTGATTGATAAGTAGATGTATTGTAAACGATATGTAAACGCCGGTGTTTAAAAGGAGGCGTAAAAACCATATGGCAATGAATGATGACTATTATTTTAGAATATAGTGTTTAGTTTCAAAATAATGCTCAGAACTATTAATATATGGACAAAAATTTACATACCGTTTATCATTAAAATAGACCGCTTAGATGGTCATTTATTAGTTTTGGATTTTGTATTGTTTGATGCACAAGGGAGCAGTGTATGACAGGCTCTTATGCCTTATATCGTTGTGCGGTATTGTCCACGTCGAGTGGCTCTTTGTCGGGCATACTCGATCGGGACAGCCCGATTCAGATTCTGCATCTGAATGTATTTATGGAACAACAAGAGTTCGCTGACGGACTGGAAATCAGCAATGAAGAATATTGCAATTGGCGCCGCGAGCATTTGGACAACGATGTTTCTACAACACCGCCGTCGTCTGAAGATTTATTGAGGACTTTTCAATATTTGGTCGGTCAGGGTTATCACGAAGCCATCGTGACGACGTTGAGCCACAAATTAAGTGATTCTGCCGATATGGTGCGTCAAGTTGCCGAGCAGGTTCCGCAGTTGAAAGTCCATGTCGTCGATACAGGGACATGCTGCATGCCCGAAGGCTTTTTTGCTTTGGAAGCAGACCGCCTGTTGCGCGAAGGAAAAACGCCGACGGAAATCGTTGCTTACTTGGAAGGTTTAAAAGAACGTTGCAACATCATTTTCGGACTGTCCACAATCAAATCCCTTGTCGGCAGCGGCACGATGGCAAGATTGGGCGCTTCGTTGTGCGACTGGTTGGGGCTGCGCGCCGTATTGCGTTTTTCGCAGGACCAGTTGTATCGGGTCGAATCCGCCTCCGATGACGAAAAAATGTTTGATGCGATCATCGACCAAGTGTTGAAACTGATGCAAGGCAAAACACGGGAACAATTTATCCTCGGCGGTCTTTATACGGGCGAACGCGACCGGTATCAAATATTTGCAGAACGCTTCTTCAAGCGGACCGGTATCTGTTTGGATGACGGTGTTCCCGTATCGCCGGTGGTGGCGGTACACGTCGGCATCTGCGGCGTCGGCGTCGGCATGGTCGAAAAGTTTGAAGCAGCCGCATAAGGAGCGATACCGAATCTGCCCACATTCCTGATTATAGTGGATTAAATTTAAATCAGGACAAGGCGACGAAGCCGCAGACAGTACAGCTAGTACGGCAAGGCGAGGCAACGCCGTACTGGTTTAAATTTAATCCACTATATTATTAAGCGGCAATTCAACGCTGTGTAAATTAAAAAAGGTCGTCTGAAACTCCGATTCAGGTTTCAGACGACCTTTTTCTTGTCTGCTGTACGGCTTATTGCTGCTTCGCTGCCCATTCCGCAGGCGTAGCGGCAACGGAAATCGACAGCGCGTGCAATTCGTTGCTGGCCAATTGCGCCTTCAGGCCGTCTTTGATCAGGCGGTGGCGGGCGAGGCGGGCTTTGCCTTCAAACTCGGAAGAGACGATGATGGCGAAGAAGTGATGCCCGTCGCCTTCGACTTCGACGTGTTCGCAAGCGGCAACGCCTTCAATCAACGATTTGACTTGTTCTGGGGTAAGCATTTGTATTCCTTGTTTCAAAAACATTGCGGCATTATACAGAATAATGCCGTCAAACATCGCCAACTTGCTGGGAATGTATCTGAAACATTATTCATTAATATTAAATCAACATAAGATTTACAGAGGTCGTCTGAAACATTTTCAGACGACCTCTTTGCTTATTTTTGGATGTCGGATACTTAAAAATATCATTTTTTTAGTACGTATGAATCTGAGTAAAAGGGTTTTGGCATATAAATTGCTTTCAAATAAAAAGATAAAGTTTCGCTTTAATTGCAAAGTAAGGTTAAGAAAATAGAAGTTATTAAAGATAAGCGGATATATAAATAGCTAAAAGGTACTGAAATCAGGTTTGAGAGATTGTTATCTGAGGTATAGATAAATTCTGAAATTTGTTTGAAAGTGACAATATGCGTCATATCCGTTGAATAATTTTTGCAATCGAAATATTGGCATCGAATAAGATGCTTTCATTTTTAGTTGTTGGATCGGATGTTTGGAAAGCAGGTTATTCCGACAATCCAATAACATATTAAATTCATTTGTTTAACATTTTAAGTCAGAGAGTAAGCATGAATAAAATCTATCGTGTCGTATGGAACGAAACCACACAGACGTGGAACGCGGTGGCAGAATTTGCCAAAGCGCATGGGAAAACAGCTTCATCAGGCATAGGCGGTATTGTTGCCTCCGCAGGTGTGCGCTTCGCGTTTACCGCCATCATGTCCGGCCTGCTGCTCGCCAGCGGTCAAGTTATGGCTGCAGCGAATAACGGCAAAACCCTCTCCAATGGTACAGCTGTACCTGCAGCCGCTACTGATTACAACACCTGTTATTTCGATACCGTCAGTTACAACGTTGTCTGCGGCGATGATAATACGACAGCGTTAGATTTCATTCCTCAAGACGGCGGACAACCTCCAAAACAAGGTAAATCTGTCGCCATCGGACAAGGAACCCAAACCAGGGGAGAAAGTAACGTCGCTATCGGTCCGAATGCGGCTACTGCCGAAACCGGGTCTATTGCCATTGGTTCTTCTGCTAATGCAGCCAAAAACCAAACTATTGCCATCGGTCAAGGTGCGGCAACGAAAGGTCAGGCAGACATTGCGATTGGTAAAGGCGCGGGTCCAGGCTCCAGTACTGCAAACGGACGAAACATCGCTATCGGCGAAAATGCATTACAAAACAGCACAAATAGCGATAACGTGATTGCTATCGGTACAAATGCAGGCAATGGTAGTGACAGTACCCAGTCTATATTTATCGGTAATGGCGCGAACGGTATGGATGCCAAAAACGTTGCTATCGGTAATCTGTCGAAAACCAAAGGCGGCAGTATCGCAGTCGGTGACAGCTCGAATGCGCAGGGCAGTTCTTCCGTTGCCATCGGTACCAGTGCTGCCACAACCGGTGTGGCAGCTAATGGCGTTGCCATCGGTTTCAATTCCACTACCTCGGGATTGAGTGCTGTCGCTATTGGTGGTGCAAATTCTACCGGTAAAGGTGCCAATGCATCCGGACCTGCCAGCCTTGCAATAATGGGTACTGCCGTCGCTTCCGCACAGCGTGCGATTGCCGTGGGTGAGTTGGCTGTAGGTTCAGGAGCTTATGGTATTGCCATCGGTGGTAAAGCGAATGCGTCAGGCTCTTCCTCTATCGCGATTGGCGGTAGTCAGGCGGCGGACAAAGCGACGAACGCAACCGGTAATTTCTCAACCGCCATCGGTTATGGCGCTAAGACAGTCAATCACGATACTACTGCCGTCGGTAAAAGCAGCTCGGCAAATGGTCTGCGCGCCACAGCTTTTGGTGTAGACAGCAATGCAGATGCAGAAAACGCCTTGGCAGTCGGTCCGCAAACCGCTGCTTCTGCCAAAGGCGCAATTGCCGTCGGTTTTGCCACTCAGGCAACCGGTTTGAGCAGCGTCGCGGTCGGTAAGGAAGCCATTGCCACCAAAGAAACTTCTACTTCACTTGGTCAAAACAGCCAAGCAACCGCCAACAACGCCGTCGCCATCGGTAACAAAGCCGTAGCGGCAGGTACGGGCAATATCGTGGTAGGTACGAACGCGGGCGTATACGACGCCGCCGTTTCCGCAGGACGCACAGTTGGTGCGGACACCGTCTATATCGGCGCGGACAGCGGTCGCAACGCCTATAACAACGAACGACAAATTTCCATCGGTAAAGGCACGGGCAACAACGCCACCGGCGTGGATAACATCGCTCTTGGCTTGCGTTCCGGCGCATTTGTGGTCGGTGCGAACAACGTCGCCATCGGTAGAGAAGCAGGTATGGGTACGGATGCCCAAAAACTGAGCGTTACCTCCACCGTCGCCATCGGTGAAGCCGCAAAAGGCAGCTCCAACAATACCGTAGCCATCGGTAAAACCGCATTGGCAGAAAAAGAATCTGCGGTTGCCGTCGGTACACTTTCCAAAGCCAGCGGTGACAACTCCGTAGCCATCGGTAAGACTGCCAACGCATTGGGCATTAAAGCAGTCGCATTGGGTGTCGATTCCGTTGCTGTTAATGAAAAAGATGTTGCATTGGGTAGCGGTAGCGTGACCGAAGCGCACCACAACGGCGACTACACGTTGAATAGTAACTATACCGCAGCCGGAACAAGCTCTTACGGCACGGTTTCCGTCGGTAAAGTCGATGCAACCACCCCTACCAACAGCTTCACCCGTCAAATTCAAAACGTCTCTGCGGGTGTTATCAGCGCAACCAGTACCGATGCCATTAACGGCAGCCAGCTTTACGCGACCAATTCTTACCTGCTCAACTTAGGTAAAAACGTCAAAGACGCTTTGGGTGGCAGTACCCAAATCGACAATGCAGGCAACCTGACCCTGAACAACTTAGGCGGTACAGGCAAAGCCAATGTTCACGACGCTTTGGAAGCAATGAACAATAAAATCGACCAATTGGGTGGCGGCAGCTCCAGCCATTTCTACAGCGTTAAGACGACCTCTGATACCCGAGGCAACTACAACAATGACGGCGCAACCGGACTGGATGCTCTGGCAGCAGGTGCAGACGCGCAAGCTGCCGGCGAATTTGCCGTAGCCGTCGGTACTGGCGCGCAGGCGGTGATTTCCAACTCTATCGCCATCGGTAAAAACGCCACTGTCAACGAAGACACGGCATCTGACGCGAGTGTAAACGGTTTGACTAAAGGCGAAGGTTCCGTCGCCATCGGTGCGAATACCAAAGCCAGCGGCACCAACGCTACCGCCGTCGGTCAATCATCCAATGCTTACGGTCAAAACTCCTTCGCAGGCGGTCAGTCTTCCAAAGCGTTGGGTAAATCCAGCGTAGCGGTCGGTGACGGCGCGCAGGCCATTCACGACTCCACTACTGCAGTTGGTCCATACAGCCAAGCTACGGCGGCAGGTGCGACTGCGTTGGGTCACAATACCCGCGCAACTGCTTTCGGTACCGTCGCGGCAGGCCGCCAAAGCAAAGCTTCTGCCAGCAATGCCGTAGCATTGGGTAACGAAGCAGACGCGCAAAAAGACGACACCATCGCCATCGGCTACAATGCCCAAGCCACGCAAAACCGTGCCGTAGCCTTCGGTAAAAACGCCAAAGCGACCGCAGGCGACACCTTTGCCTTGGGCGATGCGGCAAAAGCCTCTGTCGGCAATGCTATTGCCTTCGGTAAAAACGCCAATGCCGCCCACAAAGACTCTATCGCATTGGGTGCCAATTCTGCGACTGAAGCAGCCGTTCAGACGACCTCTGCCACTGTTGGCGGTCTGACTTTCGGTAACTTCGCAGGTGCCGCGCCTGAGTCCACACTCAGCATCGGCACGGCAGGCAAAGAGCGTACGATTACCAACGTCGCCGCAGGCCGCATCAGCAACAACAGCACCGACGCAGTAAACGGCAGCCAGCTTTATGCGACTCAAAACGTCATGAATAATATCGGTACGACCGCAGTCGGCGTATTGGGTGGCAATGCAGCCATTGCGAATGACGGTACTATTACGATGTCTAACATCGGCGGTACGGGTGAGAGCACTATTCATGATGCCATTGCTTCTATCCACAACACTTCCTACAAATCGTTCAAGCTGAATACAGCTAAAACCAACAATACCAATGGTGTTGCTGAAAACTATTCTTTGGAAGAAATTACCAATGGTGCGACCATTACGCTGGAAGCAGGTCAAAATATTCGTTTGAGCCAAAATAAAGGTGCAGTCAGCATCAATACCGTTGATGCTCCGACTTTTGCCGGCAAGATTACTGCAAATGGCGGCTTGGATATGGCAAACAACAAGATTATCAATGTTGCCAAAGGTAGTGATCCGTCTGATGCAGTGAATTTTGAGCAGTTATCAGATGCAATTAAAAACGTCAGTGTAACTACATTGACTACGGTTAATAATTCAACACCGTTCTCTTATGTTGGTTCCAATGGCAAAATGTTGAGACGCGAAGTAACCGTTGATCCGCTGACGCAAACACGCACCGTTAAGTTTGTCGATGTAGAGGACAACTCTGTCTATACAGGCAATGACGTAACCATTGCTGCATTGAATCCGACCGATCCTCAAACTTCGACTCCGACGACTATCGGTAACGTTAAAGATGGTCAGAAGCAAAACGATGCGGTAAACGTATCGCAACTGGACAAAGTTGCCAAAGCACTTGGCACAAAGGTTAATCCTGCTGACGGCACTATTACTGCACCGGATTACACAGTCATTTCCGGCAATCCGGATAGTAGTAGCGTAGCGACTTACCATACTGTCGGAGAAGCATTAGGTGCGTTAAGCGATGCAGTCCGCACACCGCTGACGTTTGCCGCTGATGCCGGTACTCCCTCAACTCGACGTTTGGGCAGCACTGTTACCGTTAAAGGCGGCGAGGCAGATGAAGCTAAACTGTCTGCTAACAACATCGGCGTGGTTTCAGACGACACTACCGGTACGCTCAACGTCAAACTGGCGAAAGAGTTGAAAGGTCTGACCTCGTCTGAATTTGTTGACGCAGCAGGCGGCAAAACCACCGTTGCTGCAGACGGCGTGACCGTCGGTACAGCGGCAAACCCTGTCAAACTGACGACCGAAGGTCTGTCTAACGGCGGTAAGAAAGCAACCGACATTGCTGCCGGTGTGAGCAATACCGACGCCGTCAACGTCAGCCAGCTCACTCCGTTGGCAACCGCATTGGGCGCAACCGTCAATCCGACTACCGGCGCGGTTGAAGTACCGAATCTGGTCGTAACCAAAACCGACGGTACGCAGGTCGCACCTGCCAACACCGTACAAGGCGCGTTGGACAACATCGGTACCGAGCTGCAAAAAGGTCTGACTTTCGGCGGCGACAACACAGACAAGAATTTCGAGCGCAAACTCGGCAACCAAGTCTTGGTTAAAGGCGGTGCAGACGCGGCGAAACTGTCTGACAACAACATCGGTGTGGTTTCAGACGACGCCAACGGTACGCTCAACGTCAAACTTGCCAAAGAGTTGCAAGGTTTGAACAGCGCACACTTTGAAACCGACGGCAGCTCTACCACTATTGGTGGCGGCAACGTTTCCATGATTGACAAAGACGGCAATATTGCCGAAACCACAGCAAACGGCATCACCCTGACTCCGGTGCCAAGCAGCGGCAAAGAAGCCGTCAGCCTGACCAAAGAGGGTCTGAACAACGGCGGCAACAAGATTACTAAGGTTGCCGAAGGCACGCTTGCTGCTGACAGCACCGATGCTGTTAACGGAGCGCAACTGTATAAAGTTGATCAGAAAGCCGATACCAACGCTGGTAATATTGCCAAAGGCATCAATATCGGCGGTACGAGCGGCAGCAACAAATACGCTCTGGGCGACACTGTCAACATCAAAGGCGACAGCAACATTGTCAGCGAAACCGTTGAAGGTGGCGTACAACTGAAACTTGCCGATACCGTCAAAATCGGTCAAGACAGTGGCAAACCTGTCAGCATCGACGGCGTAAACGGTACTGTCAGCGGTCTGAGCAACAAAGCCTTGGGCGGTGCGGATTTCGCTACCAAAGGTCAAGCTGCGACTGAAGAGCAGTTGAACGCAGCCCAAGCCAACCTGGCGAAAATCCTCGGCGGTAACGCGGCCAACAACAACGGCAACGTCACCTTCACCGACATCGGTGGTACAGGTAAAGCCAATGTTCACGACGCGATTGCCGCGGTGAAAGAAACTGCCGAAAAAGGTTGGAACCTGAACACCAACGAAGAAACCTCGTCTGAAAAAATCGCCGCAGGCGACACCGTGACCTTCAAAGAAGGCAAAAACATCAAAGTCAGCCGCGACGGTAAGAACATCACCGTAGCGACTTCAGACGACGTCTCCTTCAACAAAGTCACTGTTGGCGACAGCGTACTGTCCGACAACGGACTGACTGTGGGCAATGGTACGGCAGGCAACCCTGTCAGCCTGACCAAAGACGGTCTGAACAACGGCGGCAATAAAATCTCCAACGTCGCCGCAGGCGAGGCAGATAACGATGCCGTCAACGTTGCCCAGTTGAAAGCCAATTCAGGTCGTGTGGAAAGCGGCAACAACAACATCGTCGTTGAAACCGACAAAACAGGAGGCTCCAGCGTTTACAAAGTTTCTACCGCCAAAGACCTGAAGGCTGACAGCCTGACTGCGGGCGAGACTGTTGTGAACAACAGCGGCGTAACCGTTGGCGACAAAGTAGCTCTGGGCAAAGACGGTTTGAAAGCAGGCGATGTGAACGTTACTGCTGACGGCATCGATGCCGGCAGCAAAGCCATCAGCAACGTTGCCAAAGGCGTAAAAGCCACCGACGCCGTCAACGTTGCCCAGTTGAACGAACAACTCGCCGCAACTGAAAAAACCACCACCGTCGTCGCCGGTAAGAACGTGACCGTCAGCGAAAAAGTGGACGGCAACAACACCGAGTAC
>NZ_POXG01000006.1 GCF_003044565.1 Neisseria sicca
CTGCCGCTAAGAAATAAGTTTAATGCCGCATTCCCAAAGGGGAATGTGCGCAACAGACCGCGTGATAAAAGGCCGTCCGATACCCTCGGGGATTCGGGCGGCCTTTGTGTCGGGCGGGTATGACGTCGTGACTGTTCTTATTTCATTCAGCCGTCAGAACGGGATGCATGGAGAGGACTATGTGGAAAGGTCGTCTGAAAAGGTAGCGGGCTGCAATACTGTCTTAGTATGCGCTGTGAGAACGCTCGTTATTGGAAACGGCCGCCTTGCTGGCGCACTATGCCGACTACGTCTGTGCCAAAAAGGGCATTAACGTACGTTAAGGTGGCGGTGTTAGCGGATTGGGGAGCTTTAGAGGGAAAGGAAGCATCAAAAAGGCTGAGAAGAGGAGAAAAGAGGATAGATACGAGGTGATTAACGTTTCGAATTGCATGATCGGTTTCAGACGACCTCTAACATTTCCCTGTATAATCACGCTTTTGTTCAAACGCTTGTACTTTTCGACATGATTTATCCGTGGCATCAAAGCCAGTGGCGGCAGCTTGCCGACCATTGGGAAAACCGTCCGAACGCTTGGCTGTTTACCGGTAAGGAAAATACCGGCAAGACGGCGTTTGCGCGGTTTGTGGCACAGGCTTTGCTGTGTGAATCGCCTCGGGAAGAACATCAGCCTTGCGGCGTATGCGCTTCGTGTCATTTGTTTTCGCAAAACAGCCATCCCGATTTTTACGAACTCACTCCTGCCCCCCCCGAGGATGGTGCGGTCGGGCGAAAATTGTTGCAGATTAAAATCGATGCCGTGCGCGATATTGTGGAAAACATTTATCTGACGGCTGTGCGCGGAGGATTGCGGGTGGTATTGGTGCATCCCGCTGAAAGCATGAACATGCAGGCGGCAAACGGGTTGCTCAAAGCGTTGGAAGAGCCGCCGCAATACGTTGTTTTTTTAATGGTTACGCATGCACGCGACAAACTTTTACCGACTATTAAAAGCCGTTGCCGCCAGATGGTTCTGCCCGCACCTTCGCGCGACGAAGCTTTGTCGTATCTTTGTGGAGAGGGTGTGGACGATGCGGAATCTTTACTGGCTTTTCACAGTGGTGCGCCGTTGTTTGCCCATACGCCTGAAATCGATGACTTACGCGAAGAGCTGCTCACTTTGCTTGCCGCGCCGCGCCTGTTGACGATACTCGACTACGCCGCTGCGTTCGACAAACACAAGCAGCCGTTGGCGGTCTTCATCGATTGGATGCAGAAATGGCTGTTGGATGTCGGCTTGGCGCAACAACAAATGCCGCCGCTTTATTATCCTGATTACGCGCAGGCATTGTCTCAGACGGCTTCCAAAACCGATCCGCGCCGCCTGTTTGCGCTGACGGGTCGTCTGAACGCACTCAGCCCTTACGGATACCACACCTTGAGTGTTAAAATGCAGCTTGAGTATCTGCTGACTGAATATCTCGAATTTTGGCAAAACAAATAATCAGATAAGGTAAAACAAAATGGTAAACAACAATAAAGACATTCCGGCGAAAATGATGGCGTTGCAGCTCAAAGACCCGACCCTGCTCTACAACTGCTATATGCCGTTTCTCGAACACGGCGGACTTTTCGTTCCGACCGAAGACGTATTTTCCTTGGGCGAAGACATCCTGCTTGCCGTTGAAATCGCCGATTACCCCAAACGCTTCCTGCCTACCAAAGTCGTCTGGATCAACCCTGCCCGTACTTCCGCCCACCGCCCTAAAGGCGTCGGGCTGGCATTTTCCGAACACGAAAGCTGCCTTCAGGCGAAAACCCTGATTGAAGGCGAGCTGGGACCGAAACTGCGCAGCGACCGCGTTACCTTCACGCTTTAAAATCATGCATTTAATCGATTCACACTGCCATCTCAATTTCGAAGGCTTGAGCAACCGCCTGCCTGAAGTGTTCGCCAACATGGAAGAACAAAGCGTCAAGCAGGCGCTTGCCATCAGCGTAAGCAGACAGAGTTTCTCCGAAGTCTTCGACATTGCCCAAGCCAATGAACAGGTTTACTGCACCATAGGCGTCCACCCCGACAGCCAAGAAGCCGAAGAATTTACCGTCGCTGAAATGGTCGAAGCGGCAAAACACCCGAAAGTCGTCGGCATAGGCGAAACGGGCTTGGATTATTACTGGTGCAAAGGCGATTTAGCATGGCAGCACCGCCGCTTCGCCGAACACATCCAAGCTGCCAATGAAAGCGGTTTGCCCGTGATTGTCCACACCCGTGATGCCGCCGCCGATACTTTGGCAATTCTGAAAGAAGGTCAAACCAACTCGGGCGTTATCCACTGCTTCACCGAAGATACCGCTTTTGCCAAAGCTGCCTTGGATTTGGGGCTGTACATTTCCTTCTCCGGCATTGTTACTTTCAAAAATGCCCCGCAAATTCAGGACGCCGCCAAATACGTTCCTGCGGATCGAATGCTGGTTGAAACCGATGCACCGTTTCTTGCCCCTGTTCCCAAACGCGGCAAACCCAACGAACCTTCCTATGTCCGCTACACTGCCGAGTTTGTGGCGAAACTGCGCGGCGAATCCGTAGAAACGCTTGCCGCTTACACCAGCGACAATTTCTATCGTTTGTTCAACAAAGTACCTGACATCCGTGTTTGATTCGAATGGAACAAAGGTCGTCTGAAAATGCCTTAGTTGGCATTTCAGACGACCTTTTGAAATTTGGAATGTTTTCTATATAACTGGGTTATGAGTATCAAATAGGCTCGGTAGATTTTGTCGGGCTGACAAGTGAAGATGAAGAAGTATCTATTGCAAAAGCGGGCAGAAAGTTATTGAAGGGTTTAAAATTGACAATCGGTTGTTTGTACGGATGGTGAAATTCCCATCATCTATTAAAAAGCCTTTCTATTTTAGCTGGCAATCCATTTTGTTCTATGGGCTGAGTTTCTGCTAGGCGGGTATCCCAGCATGAAGATGACAATTTCTTGAAAATATTTAAAGATATAGCTCTTGTTATGCCGCTCTCCGTTCCCCTGATAAATCATACTTCTATCGACACATCGCTTTTCCAATAATGAATTACGACATCACCTTTTTCACTCTGTTTCTACTCGGCTTTTTCAGCGGTACGCATTGTGTCGGAATGTGTGGCGGGTTGAGTAGTGCGTTTGCGTTGCAGCTTCCGCCGCATCTTAATCGACTGGGGCTGATTGTCCTATTGAATTTGGGACGCATCAGCAGCTATGTATTGATTGGTTTGATCGTCGGATTAGTCGGACAAATCGGTATTTCTTTGGATGATACGCGCTGGCTGCAAAACGGCCTGTATGTTGCGGCGAATGTGTTGCTGTTGCTGTTGGGACTGTATCTGGCGGGGCTTTCTACGGCGGCTACGCAAATTGAGCGCATAGGCAGACCGATATGGAAACGTTTGAATCCGATACTGAACCGACTGCTGCCGATTAAATCCGTTCCGGCTTGTTTCGGCGTAGGCATGTTGTGGGGCTGGCTGCCTTGCGGCTTGGTGTACAGTGCCTCATTGTATGCTTTAGGCAGCGGCAATGCGGTGCAGGGCGGGCTGTATATGTTGGCTTTCGCGCTGGGAACGTTGCCGAATTTGTTGGCGATGGGGATTTTTGCAGCGCAATTGAAAACACTTTTGCAACGCAGAGCCATCCGTTTGTGCGCCGGACTATTGGTTGCAGGCTGGGCGATTTTCCGTTTGGCGGTAATGCTTTGAATCTGGCACTGAAACGCTTTTCAAAAGGGTAGGGGTTCATACATTAAAGGTCGTCTGAAAATCCGTTTTCAGACGACCTTTATTCATTACTTGCAACGGCGGCGTTAGTTCATCGCAGTTTCAGCTCAAGCTGCCGGAAGCCAGCCGCGTATGCGTTTTTCCATTGCGTCGGCACTCAAACCTAAATCATCTAAAAGTTTTTTCGGGTCGCCGTGTTCGGTTACGATGTCGGCAACGCCCAAAAGTAAAACGGGTTTGCAGATGCCGTGTTTTGCCAACACTTCCAACACCGCGCTGCCTGCGCCGCCTTGTTCGGCGTTTTCTTCAGCGGTAATGATGTAGTCGTGGCTTTGGGCGAGGCGGATGATGAGTTCCTCATCTATCGGTTTGACGAAGCGCATATCGGCGACGGTGGCGTTCAGTTTTTCGGCAACTGTCAATGCGGGGGCGACCATGCTGCCGAAGGCGATGAATGCGGTTTTCTCGCCTTGGCGGCGGACGATGCCTTTGCCGATGGCTACGGTTTCGAGGCCGTCTGAAACGGGCGTGCCAGTACCCGTGCCGCGCGGATAGCGGACGGCGGCGGGGGCGTTTGCCTGATAGCAGGTCGAAAGCAGCAGGCGGCATTCGTTTTCATCGCTCGGTGCGGCAACAATCATGTTCGGCACGCAACGCAAGAAGCTCAAATCGTACAAACCGGCATGGGTCGGACCGTCCGCGCCGACGATGCCCGCACGGTCGACGGCAAACAAAACGGGCAGGTTTTGCAGGGCGATGTCGTGCACCAGTTGGTCGTAGCCGCGCTGGAGGAAGGTGGAATAAATGGCGACGACGGGCTTCATGCCTTCGCATGCCAAACCGCCGGCAAAGGTAACGGCGTGCTGCTCGGCGATGCCGACGTCGAAATAACGGTCGGGGAATTGTTGTTCGAATTCAACCAGTCCGCTGCCCTCGCGCATGGCGGGGGTAATCGCTGCCAATCGGGAATCTGCCGCCGCTTGGTCGCACAGCCATTTGCCGAACACTTGCGTATAGGTTGGTTTGGCGGCGGGTTTGTTTTCTTTTTCAGACGACATTGCGGTTTTGAGGTCGTCTGAAACGTCTTTGGGCAGGTTGGCGACGGCGTGATATTTGACGGGGTCGTTTTCGGCGAGTTTGTAGCCGTTGCCCTTTTTGGTGATGACGTGCAGTAGTTGCGGGCCTTTGCGGCCGCGCAAATCTTTCAATACGTCAACCAGATGCTCGACGTTGTGGCCGTCCACGGGGCCGGTGTAGCGGAAACCGAAGTTTTCAAACAAAGACAGCGACTGCTTGGCGTGTTCGGCTTCGCCCGCCAGCGTTTTGATTTTGTGCTCGACTTTTTGGGCAAGCTCCATCGCGCCGGGCAGTTTGTCCAAAACCTTGCTTGATTGCGCCTTGATGGTGCTCAACACGCCGCGCATATCGCGCACGACGTTGCTGGCGAGGTATTTCGGCAGTGCGCCGACGTTGGGGGAAATCGACATTTCGTTGTCGTTGAGAATGACCAGCAGGTTCACGTCCATGTCGCCCGCGCAGTTTAAGGCCTCAAACGCCTGACCTGCCGTCATCGCGCCGTCGCCGATAATGGCGACGCTACGGTGGTCGTTGCCCAAGAGTTTGTCTGCCGCCGCCATGCCCAAAGCCGCGCCGATGGAGGTGGAGGAGTGCCCCACGCCGAAAGCGTCGTATTCGGACTCGCTGCGCTTGGGGAATCCCGCCAAGCCACCGTAGCGGCGCATGGTGTGCATTTGATCTTTGCGGCCGGTGAGGATTTTGTGTGGATAACTTTGATGGCCGACGTCCCAAACCAGCTTGTCTTCAGGCGTGTGATAGACGTAGTGCAGAGCCACCGTCAGCTCGACCGCGCCTAAGTTGCTGGCGAAATGACCGCCGGTTTGTCCGACGGAATCCAGCAGAAACTCCCGCAGCTCGGCGGCGACTTGGGGCAACTGTTTTTTATCCAGGCGGCGCAAATCTTGCGGGCTGCTGACGGTATCGAGTAGCGGAGTGTGGCTCATGGTGTGTCTTTGCAGGCTTATTTGTGTATAGCGGGCAATTATAGCAAGAGTTTAGAAAGACGTGGGTTTCCTGCCTGATCTCGGTTGCCAATGATTTGTCGGTAAAAGCAGTGTTTTGTAATGCGTGTAAAGGTCGTCTGAACATGAAATTACACGTCCCGTATGCTACAATCAGCGGATAATTCCATCGGTACCAACATCATGAAACCCCATAAAAAAGGCAATATTTTCATCATCTCCGCCGCTTCCGGTACGGGCAAGACCACGCTGGTTTCCCGTCTTTTGAAAAACAACGGCGATTTGCGCGTCTCCGTATCGCACACTACCCGCCAGCCGCGCGAAGGCGAGCGGCACGGCGTGCATTATCATTTTGTTCCCAAAGAAGAATTTGAATCCTTAATTGAGCAAAAAGCCTTCCTCGAACACGCAAACGTTTTCGGCAATTATTACGGAACCAGCATCGCGGGGGTTAATTCCCTTAGTGAAGAGGGTTACGATGTGATTTTGGAAATCGACGTGCAAGGCGCGGCGCAGGTGCGCAAATCGCTGCCCGAAGCCAGCAGTATCTTCATCCTGCCGCCTTCGTTCGAAGTCCTTGCCGAACGCCTTAACGGGCGCGGCACCGACAGCGAGGAAGTTATCCAAACCCGCCTCTCCAAAGCGCGTCACGAAATCGAACAATCCGTCCTATTTGACTATATCGTCGTCAACGATGATTTAGACAGGGCGGAAGCCGATTTGCTTCACATCATCAAAGCAGGTCGTCTGAAAAAATCTTCCCAGCAAGGATTTATCTCAAACCTGTTGGAAAATTCCTGAAAAACAGCGAAAATACGCATTTACATTCCATCACAAATTAATAGAAAGAAAGCAAACAAATGGCCCGTATCACCACTGAAGACTGCACAGGCAAAATCCCCAATCATTTCGACCTGACCCTCGTCGCCGCCCGCCGCGCACGCCAGCTTGAAAACGGCAACGCCCCTATGGTTGACGACATCCGCAACAACAAACCGACCGTTACCGCCCTGCGCGAAATCGCCGCCGGTCAAATCGGTACCGAACTGCTGACCCGCAACAAATAATACCGGCAGGCAAAATCTGCCCAACCGCCGCGCGGATTGTATCGGCGCGACACATCCGACCGATACAGTCTGACGGCTCAAAACAAAACACACACCGAAGGCCGTCTGAAATGCCCGCCCCCCAGCCCACTGCCCCCTACGACGCGCTGACTGCCGAAGCCCGCGAACTTTTGTTCCGCACCGCCTCCTATCTCAGCCCATCCGAACAGGTCGAGCTTGAAAAAGCCGTCGCCTACGCCTTTCACGCCCATGACGGACAAACCCGTAAAAGCGGCGAACCCTACATTACCCACCCCCTTGCCGTCGCCACGCAGCTTGCGTTGTGGCACATGGACATACAAGGCTTGTGCGCGGGCGTGATGCACGACGTACTCGAAGACACGGGCGTATCCAAAATCGAAATGGCGGCAGAATTCGGCGAAACCATCTCCGAGATGGTGGACGGGCTTTCCAAACTCGAAAAACTCAAATTTGAAGATCACGCCGAGCATCAGGCGGAAAGTTTCCGCAAGCTCATTCTCGCCATGACCAAAGACGTGCGCGTGATCGTCGTCAAACTTGCCGACCGCCTGCACAATATGCGCACGCTCGGCTCCATGCGTCCCGACAAACGCCGCCGCATTGCCAAAGAAACCCTCGAAATCTACGCCCAAATCGCCAACCGCCTAGGTTTGAACAACGCTTACCAAGAGCTTCAGGATTTATCGTTTCAAAACCTCCACCCGAGCCGCTACGAAACCCTCAAAAAAGCGATGGACAACAGCCGTAAAAACCGTCGCGACGTCGTCGGCAAGGTTCTGCGTGCTTTCAGCCAGCGTTTGGTCGGTGTGAACATCGAAGCCAAAATCAAAGGCCGGGAAAAAAACCTGTACAGCATCCATCAAAAAATGTTGGCGAAAAAATTGCGCTTTGCCGAAGTCATGGACATTTACGGCTTCCGCGTCATCGTCAACAGCATTCCCGCGTGTTACGCCGCCCTTGGCGCGCTGCACAATCTCTATCAGCCCAAGCCCGGACGTTTCAAAGATTATATCGCCATCCCGAAAAGCAACGGCTACCAAAGCCTGCACACGACCTTGGTCGGGCCTTACGGCTTGCCCATTGAAGTCCAAATCCGCACGCGCGAAATGGATGCCGTAGCAGAAGGCGGCATCGCCGGACATTGGATATACAAATCCGGCGAAAACACCGTCGATCAAGCCGTCCTCCATACCAACCAATGGCTGAAAAACATCCTCGATTTGCAAGCCAGCAGCGCGAACGCCATCGAATTCCTCGAACACGTCAAAGTCGACCTGTTCCCCAACGAAGTCTATATCCTGACACCCAAAGGCAAAATCCTCACCCTGCCTAAAGGCTCGACGCCCATAGACTTCGCCTACGCCGTCCACACCGACATCGGACACAAAACCGTTGCCGCCCGCATCAACAACACCATGATGCCCCTGCGTACTAAACTCAAAACCGGCGACTCCGTCGAAATCATCACATCCGAACACGCCAAGCCCAATCCGGCATGGCTGAATTTCACCGTTTCCAGCCGAGCGCGCAGCGCCATCCGCCAATACGTCAAAAACCTTAACCGCCACGATGCCATCATCCTCGGCGAAAACCTCCTGCAAAAAGCCCTGTCCAGCCTGTTGCCCAAAGACGTATTGCTTTCAGACGACCTCAAAGAAAAATACCTTGCCGACCTCAACGACAAACAAACCTCGTTTGAAGAAGTCCTCTATAACGTCGGCATGGGGCACACACTGCCCGTGTATGTCGCCATGCACATCGCCGAACTGGCAGGGCAGCACTTCGGCAGCGAAGTCAAACTCAGCCCCATCAAAGTCAACGACCAAGAAACCGGCCGCATCCATTTTGCCGAGTGTTGCCACCCCGTCCCGGGCGACTCCGTCCGCGCCCTTTTGGTCAAAGACAAAGGCATGATTATCCACCGCGATACCTGCCCGACCCTGCTCAAATCCGATCCCGAGCAGCAGCTTGATGCGAACTGGGAAGGAATAGGCAGCCATACCTACCGCACCGGACTCAGCATCCAGTCCGAAGACTCCCACGGCCTGCTCGCCCTTATGGCGCAAGCCATCTCCAACTCCGGCGCGGACATCGAATCCGTCGAAACCCCCAACAAAGCGCTGGCAGGTACGGAAGGGTTTGTCGAATTCAAGTTCATCATCAAAGTGAAGGACTTGGCACAAATCAACCAAATCATTCACAACCTGCACGCCATTCCCCAAGTGCGCAAAGTGGTTCGAAGCTAGGGAAGAAGGGTGGTAAAGCCGATGCTGTTTTGCCGCCTGATAGGGTTTAAATCTTCTTAAAATCCAAAAGATACTTTCGCAAAATCATCAAGACGCGCGAAATATAGTGGATTAAATTTAAATCAGGACAAGGCGACGAAGCCGCAGACAGTACAAATAGTACGGCAAGGCGAGGCAACGCCGTACTGGTTTAAATTTAATCCACTATACGACAAAGGTCGTCTGAAAACCGCCACTCAAGGTTTTCAGACGACCTTCAAACTTGACAGAAACGACGCAATCAAAGATAATCCCGCAATTCATTTGCAGCCGCATCGACGGCATACCCGGCGCCAAGCCGACTTGTTAGGAGGTGATGTTTACATCACGGCGCGTATCCCGCCGGTCGCAAGACACCCGAGATACAAACAACCACTTTTTTACAAACCGCCCCTTTTTACTTTTATCCCTTTCGGCGGTTTGAAACCAGAATTTAATTTAAATTTAAAGGAAATAAAATGCCTGCAATCCGCGTTAAAGAGAACGAACCCTTCGAAGTAGCCATGCGCCGTTTCAAACGTGCCGTAGAAAAAACCGGTCTGTTGACCGAGCTGCGTGCCCGTGAAGCTTACGAAAAACCAACTACCGAGCGCAAACGCAAAAAAGCCGCAGCCGTAAAACGTCTGCAAAAACGCCTGCGCAGTCAGCAACTGCCTCCTAAAATGTACTAAACATCAATTACAGGTCTGCCCTGTGATGCCGAAACACACCGCAAGGCTTTTCCTGCGGTGTGTTTTGTTTTTCAGACGACCTCCAAGACAAGGGGTCGTCTGAAAAATAGAGAATCCTCTAAGGCAGTATTTGAAACACTATTTTCACTCTTTTCCTGAAAGTCATCCCATGAGCCTGAAAGCACAATTAACCGAAGACATGAAAACCGCGATGCGTGCCAAAGATCAAACTGCTTTAAGCACCATCCGCCTGATCAATGCCGCCATCAAACAATTCGAAGTGGACGAGCGTACCGAAGCCGATGACGGCAAAGTGGTTGCCATCATCACCAAAATGGTCAAGCAGCGCAAAGACAGTGCCAGCATTTACACCGAAGCAGGCCGTCAGGACTTAGCGGACAAAGAAAATGCCGAAATCGAAATCTTGCACCGTTATCTGCCGCAAATGATGTCTGCCGAAGAAATCCGCACTGCTGTCGAAACCGTTATCGCCATGACCGGAGCTTCCGGCATGGCGGACATGGGCAAAGCCATGGGCGTGTTGAAAACCCAGTTGGCAGGCAAAGCCGATATGGGCGAGGTCAATAAAGTTTTGAAGGCTGCGCTGAGTTCATAATTGAGTACCGACCGCTTTGGGCGGATTCGAGAAAAACAAAGAGGTCGTCTGAAACCGATATTTCGAGTTTCAGACGACCTCTTTTCAAACTCAGGCTTACCGTTTGATGATATTGCCGAATATCTTGCCCATATCGTTTAAGAAACGGGGTTCGCGCTGGATCAGGTAAACAATCAAAGGAATATTGCCGATGGCGACGATCAGGTAAAGCAGGGAAATGCTGTCGAACAGCATCAGTAATACCGCGCTTAAAATGGAAGCGGACACCATAAATACGCCGTTGATGAGGTTATTGGCAGCGACGGCGTGGGCGCGGAAGGATTCGCTGCTGGCGGTTTGCAGCCAAGTGTAGAGCGGGACGGAGAAGAAGCCGCCGAAGAAGCCGATCAGCGTCATGACAAGCATAACGGGATACGCGATGCCTTGCGAGAGAAACCAGGTGATGCCGTTGAGTTCGGCAAAGCGTTGCCCGTTGGTCAGCCATACCAAAATCAAGCCGCACACGGTCAAACCGATCGTGCCGACGGTTACCAAGCCCAAGAGCAGGCGTTCGTGGCTGAGTTTGGCGCACAATACCGAGCCGGCGGCGATGCCGATGGAGAATAGGGCGAGCATGAGGTTGAAGACGCTGTCGTTGCCGCCCAAATGGATTTGCGTGAAGGTCGGCAGTTGGGTGGTGTAAACCGAGCCGATAAACCAAAACCATGATATGCCGATGATGGAAGTGAAGACGGAATCATATTGCGCGGTTTCGCGCAGGAGCGCGTGCGTGCCTTTGACGATGTTCCATTCGATTTTGGTGTTGGGGGCTTTGGCGGGGACGCTGGGCATGAAGAGGCTGGTCAGCGTACCGCCGATGGCGACGAGCAATACTAAGATGCCGACGACGGAGGGCGGTAGACCTGCGACGGATGTGCCCAAAATCTGACCGAACAAAATGGCGATGAATGTTCCCGATTCGATCAGGCTGTTGCCCATAATCAGCTCTTTGTCGTTGAGGTAATCGGGCAGGATGGCGTATTTCAGCGGGCCGAACAGCGTCGATTGCGCACCCATGCAAAACAGGCAGATCAAGAGCAGCGTGGCAGACTGGATATAAAAGCCGAACGCCGCCACCGCCATAATCACGATTTCCAATACTTTGATCCATCGCGCTAAGACGGCTTTGTCGAATTTGGTGCTCAATTGTCCCGACAGCGCGGAAAACAGGAAATATGGCAGGATAAACAGCAATGCGCCCAAGTTCAGCATTTGGCTGGCGGGTAGGAGGTCGTTTTTGCCCAAACCGTAAAAGCTGATCATCACAAACAGCGCGGTTTTGAACATATTGTCGTTGAACGCGCCCAGAAACTGCGTGCCGAATAGTGGGGCGAAACGGCGGCTGGTGGGGAAATTCAGGTTGTCTTTTTTGAGGCTCATTTTTCGGATTCTTGTTCTTCTTTTTCTATTTCGTTTTCAAGCAGTTTGTCGGTGGAATCGTCGTCCATCAGGATGCGGTGTGCCGGTCCTTCGAGATCGTCAAACTGTCCGTTTTTGCCCGACCACCAAAAAAAATAGCCGATGGCAAACGCCAAAATGATGCTGATGGGCACCAAAATAAACATACTTTCCATCACATCGCTCCCGTCAAATCGGTTAAGACGAAAGTCTGTCCCGATACGGTCAGATATTCGTTGCGCAGCGAGCCGACAAGGGCGTCGTCGAAAAACAGCTCGATACGGTCTTTCACAACGCGCCAATATTGCGGAATCTCGGTTTGTTCGAAAGGAGCCAAAGCCTCCGCCGCCACGCCTTCTTCACTTTGCAGCTTGACGGCAAAACGCCCGCTCTGCGGCTGCGCTTCGGATTCGTCATCCGGCAGCATGATGAAAAAGCCCACATGGGCGCCTTGTTGCGTATGGATACTGAAGTAGTGCATATCAAAGAATCTTAAAAGGCTGCCGCTGTTTTCAGACGACATAGTGAACACAAAAACTGTCTAAATGTAACAGTTTGACACGCCCCTGCAAAGGGCTTTGCGCCCCCGTGTTCGACAGGTCGTCTGAAAACAAACCGTTTCCCTTTAAACATCAATATCTTCCTTGATTGCTTTACGCCTGTTTTAAGTCAAACATTAAGCCAAGCAGCCGAACCCGTTTTTTGCTAGAATAGCGCGGTTTACATTCATCAACCGATTTCAGACGACCCCGCCGAATCAGCGGCGGCAGAAGCCACACGGAAAGCAACATTTATAAAGTTGCCGCCATTCCGAATGTAACGATAATTTTTTCTTTCATAGATTTTACGCCACCAACCGATACGGCACGCCGCGCAGACGCTCGGCGCCGCCCTCAAGCGCATCCACTATGCCTGCGGGAGATGTTTGGCGGGATATCGACGACAAAGAACAGATTGCCGATACTGCCTACACAGGTCGTCTGAAACCTTCAGGAGCCACAACAAATGACCCAAAAACTGATCTTAGTTTTGAACTGCGGCAGCTCATCCCTCAAAGGTGCCGTACTGGATAACGAAAGCGGCGAAGTCCTGCTCAGCTGCCTTGCCGAAAAACTCAACCTGCCTGATGCTTACATCACGTTCAAAGTAAACGGCGAAAAACACAAAGTCGACCTGTCTGCCAAGCCCGACCACACCGGCGCAGTTGAAGCCCTGATGGAAGAACTCAAAGCCCACGGCCTCGACAGCCGCATCGGCGCCATCGGTCACCGCGTCGTCAGCGGCGGCGAGTTGTACAGCGAATCCATCCTTGTTGACGACGAAGTCATCGCAGGCATCGAAAAATGTATTCCGCTCGCTCCGCTGCACAACCCCGCACACCTCTTGGGTCTGCGTGCCGCACAAAGCATTTTCAAAGGTCTGCCTAACGTCGTCGTATTCGACACCGCCTTCCACCAAACCATGCCGGAACATGCCTACACCTACGCTATTCCGCATGAACTGTATGAAAAATACGGCTTGCGTCGCTACGGCGCGCACGGTACCAGCTACCGCTACGTTTCTGATGAAACTGCCCGTTTCCTCGGTAAAGACAAAAAAGACCTGCGCATGGTAATTGCCCACTTGGGTAACGGCGCATCTATTACCGCCGTCGCCAACGGCGAATCACGCGATACCAGCATGGGCCTGACCCCGCTGGAAGGTTTGGTCATGGGTACCCGCAGCGGCGACATCGATCCCGCAGTGTTTAGCTTCTTGGCTGAAAATGCCAACATGACCATCGCCCAAATCACCGACATGCTGAACAAAAAATCAGGTCTGCTCGGTATCTCAGGTTTGTCCAACGACTGCCGTACCATCGAAGAAGAAGCTGCCAACGGCCACGCAGGTGCCAAACTGGCTCTGGAAATCTTCATCTACCGCCTCGCCAAATACATCGGCAGCATGGCTGTCGCAGCCGGCGGTCTTGACGCACTCGTCTTCACCGGCGGTATCGGCGAAAACTCCGACATCATCCGCGAGCGCGTACTCGGCTACTTGGGCTTCCTCGGTCTGAAAGCCGACCACGAAGCCAACCTGAAAGCCCGCTTCGGTAACGCAGGCGTGATTACGACTGCCGACAGCGCAGCCGTCGCCGTTGTGATTCCGACCAACGAAGAATTGATGATTGCACACGACACCGCCCGTCTGAGCGGCCTGTAATACAGCGCATCATCCGATAAAAACCTGCCCGAAGCGGCAGGTTTTTTGTTTGCGCGGAGAAAAAAGCATGATTTGTCTGCATAACCCGCTTCGGGATTTTTTCTCTATCCTCAAAGGAAAGAAGAGGGCGTAGGTTTTTCTGCTGCGTATCCCAAACGATATAGTGGATTAAATTTAAATCAGGACAAGGCGAGGCAACGCCGTACTGGTTTAAAGTTAATCTACTATATCTATCCAGACTTTCCCCTTTGGACAATGGGGGATAAAGTTTCCTTTGCAGTAAAAAGGTCGTCTGAAAATTTTCAGACGACCTTTGTCTATTGCTGCTATTGCTTCACGGGTTTCAAAGTCGGCAAAACCGTATCCCAAATCGCCAGCACTTCGGCTTCGCTGCGCTTCGTCCCGTCTTTCTTCTCCGCGCCAAACTGCATCATGATGCGCGGGTCGCCGCCGTCGCGTTCCCAAAAGAACATATATTTGTTGCCGCCCCATTTCACCAACTTTTCCTCGCCCGACATGCCGTTGATGGTGCGTTTGCCTTGGCGGATGGTGTGGGTTAGCGCTTTAACCAATAAGCCTTTTTCTGGGTCGATTTTGCGTTTCAGCAACGTCGCTTCGCCCGCTTTCAACACATCGCCGTGCATGATTTCCAGACTCATATCGTGTTGTTTGGCAAATTCGACGGTGCTATGGACTTCAAACGGTTTTTTGCCGTCATCGGCGATAAAACCGCCTATCAGGCAGATGCCGTGTCGGTTTGGCACTTCAAATTCCTGTCTTGTTTTCAAGCCGCTAATGAAATCTTGGCGGAATTTTTTCTCTATGGTGTTGATCGCTTCTTTTTCTTTGGCTTTCCAGTTGGCAGGTGCTTTACCGTTTTCAGCAGGGATATAGAAATAGCTGCGTACGATATAGGCGTCATTATTATCCAGTTTGAAATATAAATAGGCTTCGTAGGGCATACCGTCATCACCAACAAGATCTTCCCAATCAAACCCTCCGCGTGTAACCTGCATCATCGCCTGCCCCGGAATCAGGGTGCGGGTATCGACGACAATATCGGTGCCAAATTCCCCAGTAGTTTTAAATTCATTAATATTCCTGACATTTCTATTCCAGTCATTAAACATAACCATCACGCTCCAGCCATTGTAATCAAGGTGCGTACTGCCGTGACGGCGTTTGGACGGCAGGCGCAATTGATAGCGGCCGCTGCAATAGAGCTGTTCGGTCCAGTAGGCAGTATCGATAGCGGATTTGGTGACGGTCGGTGAAGTTTCTGCCGATGGGGAAACGGTGGGCGTGCAGGCTGCGACGGCAAGGATTAGGGATAATGTAGTCAGACGGATGGACATGGATAAGCTCCGTGTTTGAAAAAGGTCGTCTGAAAGTATAGTTTGATTCAGACGACCTTTGTCATAAAACGGGCTTGGCGGTATTTATCCAACATAGGCGGGCGTTTCGTACAGCAGAATGAGCATAATGTCGGTAGGGGAAACGGCTGTTTGGCTTTATAATCTGATTCATTCTTTTCAGGCAGACCATTATGGAACACGATTCAAACGAAACCATGCGCCTTTCCAAGCGTATGGCGCAATTGGGCTTATGCTCGCGCCGCGAGGCGGACAGCTACATCGAGCAAGGCTGGGTCAAGGTCAACGGGCAAACCGCCGTACTCGGTCAGAAAGTGACCGAACGCGACCGCATTGACCTCAACCGGCAGGCGCATGAAAAACAGGCAGAGCGCGTTACCATCTTGCTCAACAAGCCCGTCGGCTACGTCAGCGCGCAGGCGGAAAAAGGCTACAAATCCGCCGCCGAGTTGATTACCGCCGACAACCGTTGGGAAGGCGACGACAGCCGCATTCCGTTCAGCGAAAAACACAAATTCGGCTTGGCACCCGCCGGTCGGCTGGACATCGATTCCGTCGGATTGCTGGTGCTGACACAGGACGGCCGCATCGCCAAGCAGCTTATCGGCGAAAACAGCGGCAGCGAAAAAGAATATCTGGTGCGCGTGCGCGGCAAATTGGACGAAAAAGGACTTGCCTTGCTCAACCACGGATTGAGTCTGGACGGCGAGAAACTGCGCCCCGCCAAAGTAGAATGGCAAAACGAAGACCAGCTGCGTTTCGTGTTGAAACAAGGCAAAAAGCGGCAAATCCGCCGTATGTGCGAACTCGTTGGTTTGCGTGTCGTCGGGCTGAAGCGGATTCGGATGGGTAAAGTCAAACTGGGCAAACTGCCGCCCGGCAAATGGCGTTACCTGCGGGCGGATGAATCGTTTTGATTGGATTTGAACTTGGGAATGACGGCAAGAGGCCGTCTGAAAACGTCACTGTATCCGTTTTATAAAGATAAGAATATGAATTTAGAAACCAAAATTCCGCCGCCGGCGGTATGTTTTATCTGCGCATTGCTGATGTATGCCTCTGCGCAAGTATCCGCGCTGGCAGGCATACTACCGCGCTTTCCGATATTGCTGTCGGTTGTTTTGATAGCGTTTGGGACGGCGTTGGGCGTGTTAGGTGTGTGGGCGTTTCGCCGTGTGCGCACGACCGTCAGCCCGTTCAACCCCGAACAAACTGAACATTTCGTTTCAGACGGCGTGTACCGTTTCAGCCGCAACCCGATGTATGCGGGCATGGGCTGCTGGCTGGCGGCATGGGCGGGACACTTGGCGCATCCGCTGCCGTGGCTGTTTTTGGCGGTATTTGCCGCCTATATGACGCGTTTCCAAATCATGCCTGAAGAGCGCGTGTTGGCGCGGAAATTCGGTGCTGAGTATGAAGCGTACTGCCGACGCGTCCGCCGTTGGTTATAAAAGCGGCAACGTCAAATCGGGTATCGCCCCTGCGCCTTTGCGGCATGAAATGATTCGGCTGCGCCGATTGACTCTGATTGTGTGAATCCTCGATGGTTCAAATCAAACAAAAGGTCGTCTGAAACCCCAAAACAGGGTTTCAGACGACCTTTTTAGTCAACTGCCTACATCAAATTAATGATGACCGCAGCCGCATTCTTTTTTCATGTCGATAACCATGCGGCCGGTGATTTTGCCTTCGCGCATTTCTTGGAAAATCGCCGGAGCTTCGTCCAAGGCGCGCAGTTGGACTTTCGGTACCACCAAGCCTTCCGCGCCGAATTGGAAGGCTTCTTCCAAGTCCTTGCGCGTACCGACCAGCGAGCCGACCACTTCGATGCCGTCCAAGACCAAGCGCGGGATGGACAAGTCCATAGATTCGGGCGGCAAGCCGATGGCAACGACGCGGCCGCCAGCACGGACGCAGTCCACGGCGGAGTTGAACGCGGCGGCGGATACGGCGGTAACAACGGCTGCGTGCGCGCCGCCGGTTTTTTCTTGAATCACTTTAGCTGCGTCTTCTTTGGCAGCGTTGATGACCAAATCTGCACCGCTTTCTTTAGCGAATGCCAGTTTTTCATCGTTGATGTCGATGGCGACGACGTGTGCGCCGAATACTTTTTTCGCGTATTGGACACCCAAGTTGCCCAAACCGCCCGCGCCGTAAACGGCAATCCATTGTCCCGGACGCACGCCGGAAACTTTCACGCCTTTGTAAGTGGTTACGCCGGCGCAGGTAATGCTGGAGGCTTGTGCAGGGTCGAGGCCGTCGGGTACTTTGACGGCATAGTCCGCATCGACGATACAGTGGGTCGCCATGCCGCCGTCGGCGGTGTAGCCTGCGTTCAATACGGAACGGCACAAGGTTTCGCGGCCGGTATTACAGTATTCGCACGAACCGCAGCTTTGGAACAACCATGCGATGCTGACGCGGTCGCCGACTTTCAGGGCGTTTGCGCCCGGAGCGACTTCTTTGACAATGCCGATGCCTTCGTGCCCCAACACGCGTCCCGGTTTTTCACCGTAGTCGCCTGCCGCAACGTGCAAGTCGGTATGGCACACGCCGCAATATTCGACTTCAACCAACGCCTCGCCGTATTCCAACGGGCGCAGTTCGCGTTCTACAACTTCTACATCGCCTGCTACATTTTGATTCACAACAACTGCTTGCATCTTCATGGTGTTCTCCTTGGCATTCGTCAGAAATCCGTAAAAGGTCGGGTAGGAGGTAAACTCCCTATGAATGAGAATACTCCCCTTCATTTCGCCGTGTCAACACCCTATCTTTTTGAAAAATAAGAAATAAAATGTTATACCATAACAATCTGTTTGCGTAGAAATATATCTGCTAAGCTGCTGAAAAATTCTTACACATATCATGTAAAAAAGGTCGTCTGAAAACTTTAAATACATTAACAAACCCGCTTCATTTCCATACGGGGTCAAGCCTTATCGGATTGGATTTCCTATTTTAGAAAATTACATATTTGGAATTTTGAGAACGTTATCATTTTTAGTGCTTGAACTGAAAGAGAAAAAATACTATTCTATTTTCAGACGACGTTGGAGATACGTCCGAAACCTCAAGAAGACAACCAAGGAGACAGCATCATGGCAAAAGATTTAAATGTGTTTGATAAAGAGTACGGCCTCTTGATTAACGGCGTGTGGACCAAACCCGGCGCGCTTTTGGATTCATACAATCCTGCCAACGGCGAATTGTTAGCCAAATTTACCGACGCATCCGATGCCGATGTTGATGCTGCGGTTGCCGCCGCGCAAGAAGCGTTCAAAACATGGCGTAAAACCACCACCACCGAACGCGCCGCCATCCTCAACAAAATCGCCGATGTGATTGACGAAAACTTGGAATTGTTTGCCTTGCAGGAAACGCTGGACAACGGCAAACCCATCCGCGAAACCCGCGCTGCCGACATCCCGCTGGCCTCCGACCATTTCCGCTACTTTGCCAGCGTCATCCGCGGCGAAGAAGGCACTGCCACCCAGCTTGACTCCGAAGATTTGTCTATCGTCCTACGCGAACCTATCGGCGTCGTCGGTCAGATTATTCCGTGGAACTTCCCCTTCCTGATGGCGGCTTGGAAAATCGCGCCCGCACTCGCCGCAGGTTGTACCATCGTTATCCACCCGTCTTCCAGCACTTCGCTGAGCCTGTTGTCGTTCGCTCAAAAAATCAACCACTTGCTGCCTAAAGGTGTGTTGAACATCATCACCGGACGCGGTTCTAAATCCGGCGAATACATGTTGCACCACAAAGGCTTCAACAAACTCGCCTTTACCGGTTCGACCGAAATCGGCCGCCACATCGGCATCGCCGCCGCCGAAATGCTGATTCCCGCCACCTTGGAGTTGGGCGGCAAATCTGCCAACATCTTCTTTGACGACATGCCGTTCGACAAAGCCCTCGAAGGCGCGCAAAAAGGTATTTTGTTCAACCAAGGCCAAGTGTGCTGCGCCGGTTCGCGCATCTTCGTACAAGAAGGCATTTACGACAAATTCGTCAACGCCTTGGCAGAAGAATTCAAAAAAATCAAAGTCGGCCTGCCTTGGGAAGACGACACCCAAATGGGTTCTCAAGTCAACGCCGGTCAGCTTGAAACCATTTTGAAATACGTCAAAATCGGCGAACAGGAAGGCTGTCGCATCATCACCGGCGGTAAGAAAATCGAAGGCGCGTTGGGCAAAGGCGAATTTGTCGAGCCGACCTTGATTGAAGCCGGCAGCAACAGCGCCCGCGTTGCCCAAGAAGAAATCTTCGGCCCGGTTGCTACCGTGATTAAATTCAAAACCGAAGAAGAAGTCATCAAAATGGCGAACGACAGCGAATACGGCTTGGGCGGCGCAGTATGGAGTACCGACATCAACCGCTGCCTGCGCGTTTCCAATGCGCTGGAAACCGGTCGCGTTTGGGTGAACTGCTACAACCGTCTGCCCGCAGGCGCACCGTTCGGCGGCTACAAAACTTCAGGCATCGGCCGCGAAACCCACAAAATGATGCTCGCCGCCTACACGCAGGTGAAAAACATCTACATTTCCACCCGCGAAGAGCGCGAAGGCTTCTATTGATTGAATGTTGAACATCGTTTATTGATGTAGAAAAAAGGTCGTCTGAAATCTGGATTCGGGTTTCAGACGACCTTTTGTATAGTGGATTAAATTTAAATCAGGACAAGGCGACGAAGCCGCAGACAGTACAAATAGTACGGCAAGGCGAGGCAACGCCGTACTGGTTTAAATTTAATCCACTATATTGAGTGGTGTTCTTATGAATGCTTGTCGTTGCAGGCAAATAAACCGCCAGGCCCTGCATTGGGGAAAGATTAAACGTTTTTCAGAAAGGGCATGCAGTCAAAGGGTTGGGAGGATTTCTCTATACGGTGTTCGCCGTCATGATCAGCGCACAAGGTTCCAAGCCATTTTGACGGCAATCAGCAGCAGCATGATGCCGAAGGAGATTTTGAGTTGGCGGGCGGGAAGTTTGTGCGCGGCTTTGACGCCGAGCGGGGCGAAAATCATGGTCGCGATGCTGAGGATGGCGACAGCGGGCAGATAGAGGAAGCCGCCAGAGCCGTGTGGCAGGTCGGGAACGTTCCAGCCGGTAATGAGATAACCGATTGTGCCCGCAAATGCAATCGGCCAGGCGAGACCGGAGGATGTGCCGATGGCGCGGTGGGCGGGGAAGTTGCAATACATCAGGAAGGGGACGGACAGCGAGCCGCCGCCGATGCCGACCCAGCTTGAAGCTGTGCCGAACAATGTGCCGACTGCGCTTAAGCCGGGTAGGGCGGGCAGGTGGCGCGAGGCTTTGGGTTTAGAGTCGTTCAGGGTTTTGAGGGCGATAAGGGTCAGGAATGCGATAAAGAAGATTTGTAGGGCGCGGGTAGGCATGTATTTGGCGGTTACCGCGCCGATCAGTACGCCGAATATCATGGAGGGGGTCATACGGCGGACGGTTTGCCAGTCGATGGCGCTTTTTTTGTGCTGCGCGTACATGCTGGAGAAGGTGGTGAATACCATGACGGCGAAGGATGTGCCGATGGCGAGATGTTGGGCGTAGGGGTGGCCGCTGATGCCCTGTAATTGCAGTGTCCACAAGACGACGGGGACAATCAATGTGCCGCCGCCTACGCCGAACAATCCCGCAATAAAGCCCGCCGCGCTTCCGACGGCGAGCAGGGAAAGGATAATATCCCAAGTCCACATTTTTCAGACGACCTTTTTGATTCTACGGCGTTTTTTCAGCCAACGCCGTGCCGCCATGATGTAGCCTGAGAGGCTGTATCCTAAGAAGAAGAGGAATAAGACGAGGGCGGGCTTCCATGTGACTAAGAGGAGGATCAACACGGCAAGTACCATGCCCATAAAGGGAACTTGGCGGCGGATGTTGATTTCTTTAAAGCTCCAAAACGGGATTTGGACAATCATGGAAATGCCGGCGAAAAGCGTGATGCCCAATGCCCACCACTTTACGCCGGGGAAGCGTTCGACGCTGTGGTTAACCCAAATCAGACCGACAATCAGCGCGGCGGCAGTCGGACTGGGGACGCCGATGAACCAGCGTTTATCGACTTTGCCGATGAGCGTGTTGAACAGTGCGAGGCGCAGCGCGGCGCAGGCGCAGTAGATGAAGGCAACGGAATAACCGATTTTGCCGAACTGCGAAAGTTGCCAATTGTAAATAATCAGTGCAGGCGCAACGCCGAAGCTGACCATATCGGCAAGACTGTCGAGTTGTTCGCCGAATGCGCTTTGGCTGTTGGTTAACCTTGCCACGCGCCCATCCATGCCGTCGAGCAACATGGAGAGAAATACCGCAATCGCCGCTATTTCAAAATGCTTGTGCATGGATTGGGTAATGGCAAAGAAAGCACAGAACAGGGCAGCGATGGTGAAGGAGTTGGGTAGCAGGTAGATGCTGTTGCGACGCAACGAATTGCGTTGCGGATTTTGAGGAATTTGCGTATTGTCCATAAGCGTTTGATGATGCTGTACGAAGCAGATTTAGGGATTATACCGTATCGTGACCGCCTGACAATTTAATCACGATGGTATTTTTTTATGTCAGTCCGGTTCTGTAACTTGTGTGATGAAAAAGGTCGTCTGAAAGCTTTGGGGTTTCAGACGACCTTTTGTTTAAGCTGTCATCAGCTTAGTTTGCCGTGGCATTGTTTGTATTTCAGACCGCTGCCGCAAGGGCAGGGGTCGTTGCGGTGAACGATACGGCCTTGTGCGGTAAGCGCTTCGGGGCTGAAGTCCGTTCCGTCGGGGTCGAACGCTTCGGTAACCAAATCGGTTTGGGATTGTCCGAGCAGTTCTTCCATATCGGGCGCTTCGGAGTGGATGGTTTGGATGCCGACGGGAGTAGGTTCGGCAATTTCTTCTACGTCGGTGTTGCGCTCGATTTGGACGGAGGCTAAGAGGGAAGCGGTTTGATGCTTGATACCGCGCCACAGGTTTTCAAACATGGCGAAGGCTTCGCGTTTGTATTCCTGTTTCGGATTTTTCTGGGCATAGCTGCGCAGGTGGATGCCTTGACGCAGGTAGTCCATGGCGGCAAGGTGTTCGCGCCATTGCAGGTCGATGACTTGCAGCATGACGTTGCGTTCGAAATCCGCCATCGGTTTTTTACCGACAAGCTCGACTTTTGCCGCGTATTCTTCTTCCACGCGTTTAATCAGACGCTCTTTAATGTCTTGGTTGTCCAAGGTGGTGTCTGCCTTGAGCCATGACTGGATGTCTTCATGCAGACGGAACTCGCCGGCAAGCTGGCTTTCGAGTGATGGGATGTCCCATTGCTCTTCCATGCTGTCGGGCGGAATGTGCAGGTCGATCAAATCGCTGATGACTTCTTCGCGGATGCCTTTGGTCAGATCGCTGACGTCTTTGCTGTTGAGAATTTCGTTGCGTTGGTGGTAGATGACTTTACGTTGGTCGTTGGCAACGTCGTCGTATTCCAATACTTGTTTACGCATGTCGAAGTTGCGGCCTTCGACTTTGCGTTGCGCACCTTCGATTTGACGGGTCAACATGCCGTGTTCGATAGCGACGCCGCGTTCCGGCGCAAGGCGGTTGAGGATGGCGGCGGCGCGGTCGAGTGCGAAGAGGCGCAGCAGCGGGTCTTCAAACGAGAGGTAGAAACGGCTGGAGCCGGGGTCGCCCTGACGGCCTGCGCGTCCGCGCAATTGGTTGTCGATGCGGCGGCTTTCGTGGCGTTCGGTACCGATGATGTGCAGACCGCCTGCCGCGACCACTTGGTCGTGTTCTGCCTGCCAGCCGTTTTCAAGGGCGGCGATTTGTGCGGCTTTTTCTTCGTCGCTCAGGTTTTCGTTGGACTGGATGGCTTCGATTTGGTGTTTTAGGCTGCCGCCGAGGACGATGTCGGTACCGCGGCCCGCCATGTTGGTGGCGACGGTAATGGCGCCGACTTTACCGGCTTGGGCGACAATCAGGGCTTCGCGTTCGTGCTCTTTGGCGTTAAGGACGTTGTGCGGCAGGCCTGCCTGATGCAGCAGCTTGGACACGAGTTCGGAGTTTTCGATGCTGGTGGTACCGACGAGGACGGGTTGTCCGCGTTTGTGGCATTCTTGGATGTCTTTGACGACGGCCTCGAATTTTTCTTCGGCAGAACGGAAAATTTGGTCGTTGAAGTCTTTACGCTGTACGGGGCGGTTGGTCGGGATGATGACGGTTTCGAGGTTGTAGATGCTTTGGAACTCGAAAGCCTCGGTATCGGCAGTACCGGTCATGCCGGAGAGCTTGGTATACAGGCGGAAATAGTTTTGGAAGGTGATGGAGGCGAGGGTTTGGTTTTCGCGTTTGATTTCCACGCCTTCTTTGGCTTCGACGGCTTGGTGCAGACCTTCGGACCAGCGGCGGCCCGACATTAGACGGCCTGTAAATTCGTCTACGATGACGATTTCGCCGTCTTGGATGACGTAGTGTTGGTCCTTATGGAACAGCGTATGCGCGCGCAACGCTGCCATGAGGTGATGCATCAGGGCGATGTTGGCGGCGGAGTAGAGGGAGTCGTTTTCTTGCAGCAAGCCCATTTGAATCAGGATTTGCTCAGCGTGTTCGTGACCCGCTTCGCTCAAGATGACTTGGTGTGCTTTTTCATCGACCCAGTAATCGCCTTCGCCTTCTTCGGTTTCTTGGCGGATGAGGTGCGCGGGAAGGCTGTTCATGATTTGGTACAGCTGGATGTTGTCATCCGCCTGACCTGAGATAATCAGCGGGGTACGCGCTTCGTCGATCAAAATGGAGTCCACTTCGTCCACTACGGCAAAATTCAATTCGCGCTGAACTTTGTCGTATTGGTCGGTAACCATATTGTCGCGCAGGTAGTCGAAACCGAATTCGTTGTTGGTACCGTAGGTGATGTCGGAGCCGTAGGCGTTTTGACGGTCAAATGGCTGCATATCGGCGATGATGACGCCGACGGTTAAGCCAAGGAAGTTGTAGAGCGGCGCCATAATGCCCGCGTCGCGCGAGGCTAGATAATCGTTGACGGTAACGACGTGCACGCCTTTGCCGGACAGGGCGTTGAGGTAGACGGCAAGAGTGGCGACCAAGGTTTTACCTTCACCGGTACGCATTTCGGCGATTTTGCCGTCGTGCAGCACCATACCGCCGATAAGCTGTACGTCGAAGTGGCGCATACCGAGTACGCGGCGGGACGCTTCGCGGCAGGCGGCGAAGGCTTCGACCAAGATGTCGTCCAGAGTTTGACCGTCGGCAAGACGTTGTTTGAATTCGGCTGTTTTGGCCTGTAAATCCGCATCGCTCAAGGCTTTCATTTGTTCTTCGAGTGCGTTGATTTTGGCAACGGATTTACGATATTGTTTCAGCAGTCGATCGTTGCGGCTGCCGAAGATTTTCTTAGCAATGTTTGTTAGCATGAAATAGTTCCTGCGCCTGATATAAAATAATGGCGAAACGGGGATTTTAACACAAGCCTCGCGGCAAGGCAGTCATGCCGTTTGAAATATAGGCAGTTTTACCGGATTTCAATCTTGATAATACAACCGTACACTTTGAAAAGGTCGTCTGAAACATATGAATTTGGAACAATTAGGCAAACGGGATAAGCGGTTGGCGGGTTTGTTGCAGCAGTCGCAACAATGGCGCAGGCTGGATGCGGCAGTCAAACGCATCCTTCCGGCAAACCTGCATCCGCACTTTCAAACCGCCTGCATCGAAGAGGGCAGGTTGGTGTTGCTGGCAGCAAACGGCATGGCTGCCTCGCGACTGAAAATGATATTGCCCGCGCTTGTGCCGCAGCTTCAGGAATTGAACGCGGGTATTCAAGATGTGGCGGTCAAAGTCGTACCGAAGCCGCCGGCGCAACCCAAGGTCAACAGCCTGCATTTGAGTGGGGCGGCATTGGAGAGTTTTGATGCGGCGGCGGCAAAATTGGAAGACAAGCATCCTGAATTGGCTGCCGCGCTGGCGGAGTTGGTGCGCAAACACAGCCGCTGACTTGGAATAGTTGCGATGTTTGTTAATTAGGGTTAAAAAATATTTCGTCTGACCGATAGGGTCTAATACTAAAGAAATACGTCAGAAATAGTAGTTATTCTCATTTGTGTAAACTGAGGTAAAACAGCCGCCGAGCTTTGGATTTGTTCGATTTCTTGTAGCAGAATACAGCTTCATTTCTATCCTTCTTCCGCTTGCAAATATCAAAACCGATATTGGTTTATTAATATATTCGCAGGTTTTATTTTGTGGAACTTAACATATTCTCACCATATCATTAGGAGATAAACATGAAAGCTTATTTGGCTCTGATTTCTGCTGCCGTTATCGGCTTGTCCGCTTGTTCGCAAGAGGCTTCAAAACCTGCCGAACCCGCTGCTCCGACTGCATCTGCTGCTTCTGAAGCCGCACCAGCAGCCCCCGCAGAAAGCGCGCCTCCTGCCGATGCGCCTGCTTCCGAAGCGGTTCCTGCCGATAATGCTGCCGCACCTGCCGCAGGCAACTGCGTGGCTACCGTCGAATCCAACGACAATATGCAGTTCAACACTAAAGACATTCAAATCAGCAAAGCTTGTAAAGAATTCACCATTACCCTGAAACACACCGGTACTCAACCTAAATCAGGCATGGGTCACAATATCGTGATTTCCAAAGCGGAAGACATGGATGGCGTATTGAAAGACGGCGCCTCTGCCGGTGCTGAAGCCGACTATGTAAAAGCCGGTGATGCCCGTGTCGTCGGTCATACCAAATTGATTGGTGGCGGCGAAGAGACTTCTGTAACCGTTGATCCTGCCAAACTGGCGGACGGCAGCTACAAATTCTACTGCTCATTCCCAGGACACGGCGCTTTGATGAAAGGCGACGTTACTTTGGTGAACTAAGCCGCCTTAAGCGTCCGAATACAGACAGCCTGCTTTATGCAGGCTGTTTTGTTATAAAATGGTCGTCTGAAAAGTACCCATTGAGAACACAACCATGAATCCGTTTGAAACCAAAAGCGTTACCTTTGCCGAACCGATTGAAATGCTGTATGCCTGCCACGGCAAAGTGCGCCGTTTCTGCGGCCAAGTCGCCATGCTGTCGGACTACATCGCCGAAAACGGCTGCAATCAGATTGTTTTGCAAACCATCCGCCAAATCGCCCAGTATTTCAACGTTGCCGCGCCGCTGCACCATGAAGATGAAGAAGAAAACTTTTTCCCGCTCCTGCTGCAATACGCGCCGCAAGCCCAAGAAAGCGTGGACGAACTTTTGCGGCAGCATGTAAGCCTGCATGGCAACTGGGATGCCGTGGCTGCCGAATTTGCCAAACTTGAAGCAGACAACGCCTATATCCCCGATGCGGAAGCGTTCAAACGTTTTGTGGCGGGTTACGATGTGCATTTGGCGATTGAAGAACCCTTGTTCGACATGGGCAAAACGTTTATCCCCAAAGAGAAGCTGACTGAAATCGGCGAAATCATGGCGGCGCGCCGGCGCAGATAAAGTCGTTTACAGATTGCCGTTTCTTCAAACAAAGGTCGTCTGAAAACTTGAAAACAGATTTTCAGACGACCCCAGTATCCCCCGTAACACAACCACGTCGTCTGAAAAGGAAGCAAACCATGCTGACGCCAAAAAGCTGCGATTTGTTCAATATCCCGTTTTTCCAGTTTGCCCAGCTCAAAAAATACCAGCCCGAAAGCATTCCGCAAATCAAAGCCGACTACAAGGAAAACTGGCAGATATGGCAGCAGCTGATACAGCAGGTCGCCGCAGATTTGGGTGAACCTTTCGCCCCGCCGCATATCGAACGCTGGTGTAACGGCTGGCAGGTGCGCGCCCATTTCTTCGCCTACTTCAAATACGCCCAATACAAAAACTCTGCCGCGATTTTATCGATTTTATTGAACCGCCGCCGCCTGAGCGTCAGCTTGGACTGGCACTGCTACAAAGCTGATGTGTCGCCGATTGCGCTGCCCGAATACAACCGCTGGCTGGATGATTTCGATACCGAAAAATACGCCGCATTCGATATGTGGCACGGCGCGGAAAGCGAATACGACGATTACCGCACCGTCGCACAACAAAGCGAATCCGACCGAAAGTTGCAAAACGACGAAGACTTTTTCTGCATCGGCAAACACATCGAACGCGACGATTTGGGCAAACAGGATGTAGCAAAATGGATAGTTGAAACGGTGGAAGATTTGCTGCCGCTTTACGAAGCCTGTCATGGCAAATGATTTAGAACTATCAACCCAACCCAAAGGTCGTCTGAAAATCAGATTGAGAACATTTCAGACGACCTGATTTCCAAAGTGAACAAAATGACCGAAACCCAATCCCTAGAACTCGCCAAAGAATTAATTTCCCGCCCGTCCGTTACTCCCGACGACCGAGATTGCCAAAAACTGCTTGCCGAACGCCTGCATAAAATCGGTTTTGCGGCTGAAGAACTCCATTTCGGCAACACTAAAAACATCTGGTTGCGACGCGGCACGAAAGCTCCCGTCGTCTGTTTTGCAGGGCATACCGACGTTGTGCCGACGGGCCCTGTTGAAAAATGGGATTCGCCCCCGTTCGAGCCGACCGAGCGCGACGGAAGATTATATGGGCGCGGCGCGGCGGACATGAAAACCAGCATCGCCTGCTTCGTTACCGCCTGCGAACGCTTCGTTGCCGAACATCCCGACCATCAAGGCAGCATTGCGCTCCTGATTACATCCGACGAAGAGGGCGACGCGCTGGACGGCACGACCAAAGTCGTCGATGTGTTGAAAGCGCGCGACGAGCTTATCGACTACTGCATCGTCGGCGAACCGACCGCTGTGGACAAATTGGGCGATATGATTAAAAACGGCCGACGCGGCTCGCTGTCGGGCAACCTGACCGTCAAAGGCAAGCAAGGACATATTGCCTATCCGCATTTGGCAATCAATCCCGTGCATACTTTTGCCCCTGCCTTGTTAGAGCTGACGCAGGAAGTTTGGGACGAAGGCAACGAATACTTCCCGCCGACCAGCTTTCAAATTTCCAATATCAACGGTGGCACAGGCGCGACCAACGTCATTCCGGGCGAGCTGAACGTCAAATTCAATTTCCGCTTCTCCACCGAGTCCACCGAAGCAGGGCTGAAACAACGCGTTCATGCCATTTTGGACAAACACGGCGTGCAATACGATTTGCAGTGGTCGTGCTCGGGGCAGCCCTTCCTGACCCACGCGGGCAAACTGACCGACGTGGCACGCGCCGCCATCGCCGAAACCTGCGGCGTAGAGACCGAATTGTCCACCACCGGCGGCACTTCGGACGGACGCTTCATCAAAGCCATTGCGAAAGAACTCATCGAATTAGGCCCGTCCAACGCCACCATCCACCAAATCAACGAAAACGTGCGGCTGGACGATATTCCGAAGCTGTCGGCGGTGTATGAGGGGATATTGGCGCGGTTGTTGGCTGAAAAGGTCGTCTGAAAACAGCAGAAAGGGCATTGCCACGTTCAAATCGGCATATTTTGAGGCAACAACCTGAAGAACATTTTAACGACAGTTTTAACCCGGTTTCTTCTGATTTCTTAATTGATATTTGAGGAAATATTATGGGGTGTTTGAAAGTTTTATGAGTGATAGTGGCTATTGTTTTATGGTTTTGTGAATTTTAATTTCAAGTTACGCCATTTGGTTAAGATTTAAAACGAAGCTATAATAAATACTTATCATAAAAATCATTTTACTTTTTAGCCTGATACATTGACTGTCATTAATCGATTTCTTCACTAAAGGTTTCCCCATGCCGAAATTTATCTCTGCCCTTGTTGTATTGGGATTGTCATTGTCTTTGACGGGTTGCTTTGAGTCCAAACCAAAGCCCCCAGTGGTTTCAATCAGTCAAGGAAAAATTTTAGAAAAAAATACACTGGTGGGATTGTGGCATATTGACGAGTTACCCATGGATACTCCCCAAAACGCATATTATCTCAGTCGGGTAGAAACAGCTGGCTCTGACAATCACATTTATGGAAAGCACATTGAGTTTGATAAAGATGGCAGGTTTAGCAGCGGTTATTCAGCAGAATGCGGTAATGATTGTTTTCCGCATTCAGAAGGTCTTTATCGATTTGTAAGTGATGACGAAGTGATTTTGCAAACAACCAAAGTTGAGCAAAGAGGCTATTGTGGAGAAAACGGAGAGTTTAAAAAGAACGGCGAGTGGGTCTTGGGAAAGTTTAAGATAGAAAAAGACAAAGAATTTGTTGTTTTAAAGAAAATTCTATAATTTCAATTTTTGGATTTTACAAAATTTTGAGTGAATTTTGTTGAGAAAGGCGACGGTTTTCAGCCGGTTTGTACAGTAATTAGTTTAAAGCCATCATACCGGATGGGCTGTGGAATTTATCGATCCGTCGGGTACTCGGTTGGGGTTTGTAGATTATCGGGAATAAAAGTCCATGAAATGAAAGCAGGGGTGCGCTGTGGTATTGGCAAAGAAGCCGATAAATTGTTATAACGGGGAGGATCATGCCTCCCTTTATTGTAAATAGATCTATACCTATGATTACCCTACCTTCTTTGAACGACCTTCCTTCAAAATGGAATGAAATCCGCGAGCGACTGGAAACAGACTTTTCAGACGACCTCGAAGCCCTGCTGCATGAACGTTTTACAGAACACGAAGCCAAGCAGTTCGAGCAGGATTTTATCGACCGCATCGGTTGCGCGCCTGAAGAATATGTCCGCATCCGCCGCGCCATCAGTTTGTTGGAAGCGCATTATCCTGACAGCTCGAACGAACTGACCGCCGCCGCCATTGCTACGCCTTTGGGTGAGATGCTGGCGGTGTTCGGCGGTAAAGGCTTGTGTTTGCTGGAATTTGTCGGGCAGAAGCATATGGAGCAGGAAATTACCGCCGTCCAAAAAGCCTTGCGCGGACAGTTTGTGTTTCGGGAAGATGAGCGAACGCAACTTCTGCGGCAGGAATTGGATTTATACTTCAAGGGTCGTCTGAAAACCTTTGCCACGCCTTTGGAGCAGATCGGTACCGAATTTCAAAAGCAGGCATGGGATGCGCTCTTGGCGATTCCTTATGGCGAAACGCGCAGCTACAAGGAGCAGGCGCAGCGTTTGGGCAATCCCAAAGCCGTCCGCGCCGTTGCCGCCGCCAATGGGCAGAACAAAGTGTCCATCCTGATTCCCTGCCACCGCGTCATTGGCAGCGACGGCAAGCTGACCGGCTACGCAGGCGGCTTGAACCGCAAACAATCGCTGCTTGCTTTGGAACGCGGCGAAGTTCAGACGACCTTGTTTTGATTAGAAGCAGGCTTCGCACTCTGAAAAACGGTCTGCAATGATGCCTGACAAAATCCGCATACAAAACAATATCGGGCATCAATGCCCGACCTGCCGGAAAGGAGAAATACGAATATGAACCTGAAAAACCGCCATTTCCTGAAACTTTTGGACTTCACGCCTGAAGAAATCACCGCCTATCTCGACCTTGCCGCCGAATTGAAAGCCGCCAAAAAGGCAGGGCGCGAAGTGCAGCGGATGAAAGGGAAGAACATCGCCCTGATTTTTGAAAAAACATCGACCCGCACCCGCTGCGCGTTTGAAGTCGCCGCACGCGACCAAGGGGCGGGGGTGACTTATCTGGAGCCGTCCGCCAGCCAAATCGGGCATAAGGAAAGCATCAAAGACACTGCCCGCGTGTTGGGCAGGATGTACGACGGCATCGAATATCGCGGCTTCGGGCAGGATGTGGTCGAAGAATTGGCGAAATACGCCGGCGTGCCCGTGTTCAACGGCTTGACCAACGAGTTCCACCCCACCCAAATGCTCGCCGATGCGCTGACCATGCGCGAACATAGCGGCAAACCTTTGAACCAAACCGCGTTTGCCTACGTCGGCGACGCGCGTTACAACATGGCGAATTCGCTGCTGGTGTTGGGTGCGAAGCTCGGCATGGACGTGCGTATCGGCGCACCGAAAACCTTGTGGCCGTCTGAAAACATCGTCGCCCGCGCCCGCGCCGTCGCTGAAGAAACCGGCGGAAAGATTTTGCTGACCGAAAACGCGGAAGAAGCCGTCAAAGGCGTCGATTTTATCCATACCGACGTGTGGGTCAGTATGGGCGAGTCGAAAGAGGCGTGGCAAGAACGCATTGATTTATTGAAAGATTACCGCGTTACCCCCGAACTGATGGCGGCATCGGGCAACCCGCAGGTCAAATTCATGCACTGCCTGCCCGCCTTCCACAACCGCGAAACCAAAGTCGGCGAATGGATTTACGAAACCTTCGGCTTAAACGGCGTGGAAGTGACGGAAGAAGTATTCGAAAGCCCCGCCAGCATCGTGTTCGACCAGGCGGAAAACCGGATGCACACGATTAAGGCGGTGATGGTGGCGGCACTGGGGGATTGACGGCGTTTCTGTTTGAATCCATTAAAAAGGTCGTCTGAAAATCAATATATCGGGTTTTCAGACGACCTTTTGACTTTATATCCTTTATAATTACGTCCATCACATTTTTATCCGCGCGCCCCTTCAAGCGGCGACGGAGCAATACGCGGCAGAGGCATAGCGGGTTCAGTTTAAACGGATTTGGCGTTGTCCCGCCTGTCCTGATTGAAGTTTAATCCGCCATCCGAATACGTCGCCCATCCGAAAGGTTCGCATGACCACTTATTCCCTCTTCGTTACCTGCCCGCGCGGTCTCGAAGCCCCTTTATCCCAAGAACTCGAACAACTCAAATGCCAAGACATCCGCGCCGTTGACGGCGGCGTCGCGTGCAAAGGCGGTATGGAGAAGGTATACCGCATCAACCTGCATTCGCGTACCGCCAGCCGCGTGCTGCTGCGCCTGACCAAAAGCGGCTACCGCAGCGAGCAAGACATTTATAAAGCAGCGAAAAATATCCGCTGGACGGATTGGTTCGACTTGGAACAAACCTTCAAAGTCAAAGTAGAAGGCAAACGCGCCCAAGTCAAAAGTTTGGATTTTGTCGGACTGAAAATCAAAGATGCCGTGTGCGACGTGTTCCGCGACGCTTGCGACGCGCGCCCCAGTGTCGGCAAAATCCGCCCCGACATCCGCATCCATGCCTTTATCGACGAGCGCGACATTCAAATTTTCATCGACACGTCCGGCGAAGCTTTGTTTAAACGCGGCTACCGCCAAGACACGGGTGAAGCGCCGATGCGCGAGAACTTGGCGGCGGGCTTGCTGCTGCTGGCAGGCTATGATGGCACGCAGCCTTTCCAAGACCCGTTTTGCGGCAGCGGCACCATCGTCATCGAAGCCGCGTGGATTGCCACCCGCCGCGCGCCCGGTTTGATGCGCCGTTTCGGGTTTGAAAAGCTGAAAAACTTCGATGCCGCCCTTTGGAAAAAGCTGCAACACGAAGCCGAAACGCAAATCCGCCCCGCGCCGGCCGCGATTTCGGGCAGCGACAACGACCGCTATATGATTCGCGCCGCCGTTGCCAACGCCCAAGCTGCCGAAGTGGACACGTTTATCCGTTTTGAAGTCAAAGACGCGCAGGACAGCCGTCCGAACGGAGAGGGCGGTATTTTGATTTCCAATCCGCCTTACGGCGTCCGCCTTGCCGAAGTCCAAGCCTTGCAAGCCCTTTACCCGCAGTTGGGCGCGTGGTTGAAACAGCATTACGCGGGCTGGCTGGCGGGCATGTTTACCGGCGACCGCGATATGCCGAAATTCATGCGCCTTTCGCCCAAACGCAAAATCCCGCTCTACAACGGCAACCTCGACTGCCGCCTGTTTTTGATGGATATGGTCAAAGGGTCGAACCGATAAATCCGATAGAGGTCGTCTGAAAACCAAGGCAGCGATGCCGTATCGTTTTCAGACGACCTTTTCGTTTGTCAGAGAGTGGGTCAAGCATGATGCAAAACAACACGCCAAACAAGCGCACAATATCCGCTCTCCCGCTTATCGCAGCGGGCATCTTCTGCCTGCTTGCCGTCGGGCGCGCGGAAGCCATGTCACCGCCTTTGACGCAGCATGTGGAAATCATCAATCGTTGCGAACACGCAGTCGAAGCGCGAGCCAAGCAGCGGCTGACGCGTCCGTGGAAGAAGGTTGCCCGCCGATTCACTTTGGAAGCGGGCGGACGGTTGGAAGACAGCAGACAGTTGGCAGGGCTGTTCGGTTTCGGTGTGAGACAGGCGCCGCCGCCTAAAGTATCGTTCAGCCATCAGGGGCAGGAAATTTCTTCGGCAGTTATCAAACGCTTTATGTACGCCGATGAGTATTTCATCATCATCGCCTGTTCGGAAAACATGACCGACGAAGAGAAAATGAGTCCGCAAGAATGGTATAGTGGATTAAATTTAAACCAGTACGGCGTTGCCTCGCCTTGCCGTACTATTTGTACTGTCTGCGGCTTCGTCGCCTTGTCCTGATTTAAATTTAATCCACTATATCGTTGGTGGGATGAGCAGCGAAAGCAGGAAATAGGCGGATAATCCGATGGGGTTGATTGCGTTTGTTTACTCAAGCGTGGAGAACTTTCTTTCAACAGGAACTGTCTGATTTCACTCGGATGTCCCGTGAAAACAGCGCAGCAGCTCGTGTCGCCTGCCGCAAAATTTGTACTGAGGTCATCTGAATCACAATATCGAAAGGAAATAATATGATGAAACCTGCTGTTTTAAGCATTGCCGCCGCTACGGTTTTGGCGGCTTGTGGTACGTCTGGTAAGGAAGGTACCCCTATGGTCGGTGCGGCAAATCCGGCTTCTGAGTTTTGCGTGAAGCAGGGCGGGAAATTGGAAATGAAAAAAGACAAGGACGGTGCGGAGTATGCGCTGTGCCATCTGCCGGACGGTACGGTCGTCGAAGAATGGGAATATTTCCGTCAGAACAATAAAAATTAACGCTTTGGGCATTCGGACGAGATGATGTTCTGATTGCCGTGTAAAGTCGATAAAGAAAGGTCGTCTGAAACCTTGTTGAAGGGTTTCAGACGACCTTTTGATATGTTAGCGATGGAATGCAGCTACATGGCTTATCGGACTTCCAGTTTGGTCACGCCGCCCATATAAGGCTGCAAAGCGGCGGGAATATTGATGCTGCCATCGGCGTTTTGATGGTTTTCCAAAACCGCAACCAAAGTGCGGCCGACTGCCAAGCCGGAGCCGTTTAAAGTGTGTACCAAGCAGTTTTTGCCGTTTTCGTCTTTGAAGCGCGCTTTCATGCGGCGGGCTTGGAAATCTTCGCAGTTGGAGCAGCTTGAGATTTCTCGGTAGGTATTTTGCGCGGGAACCCAAACTTCCAAGTCATACGTTTTGGTCGCGCCGAAGCCCATGTCGCCGGCACACAGGGTAATCACGCGGTAGGGCAGTTCCAAAGCCTTCAGGATGTTTTCGGCGTGACCGACCATTTCTTTCAGCGCTTTGTATGATTTTTTTGGATGAACGATTTGCACCATTTCCACTTTGTCGAATTGGTGTTGGCGAATCAGACCGCGCACGTCTTTGCCGTGCGAACCGGCTTCGCTGCGGAAGCAGGGTGAATGGGCGGTCAGTTTCAGCGGCAAATCGCTTTCCGCCAGAATACTGTCGGCAACGGTGTTGGTCAGCGTCACTTCGGCGGTCGGAATCAGGTATTGCGTTTTTTTGCTCTCGTCGCCGCCGCGAGTAACGTGGAACAAATCTTCTGCAAATTTAGGCAGTTGACCCGTGCCTTGCAGGGTGGTGTCGTCCACGATGTAGGGCGTGTAATGCTCGGTGTAACCGTGTTTCAGCGTGTGCGTATCGAGCATGAACTGCGCCAGCGCGCGGTGTAGGCGGGCAATTTGACCTTTCATGACGGTAAAGCGCGCGCCGGAAAGTTTCGCGCCGCCTTCGAAATCCAAGCCCAAAGGCTTACCCAAATCAACATGGTCTTTAATTTTAAAGTCAAATTCGCGCGGCGTGCCGACTTTGCGGACTTCGACGTTTTCGGTTTCGTCTTTACCGACGGGTACGCTTTTGTGCGGCAGGTTGGGAATGCTCAACAACCATGCGTCCAATTCCTTCTGAACCGCATCCAAATCGGCGGCTGCCTGCTCCAAATCGGTTTTGATTTGGGCGACTTGATCCATGGCTGCCTGCGCCTCTTCGTGTTTGCCCTGTCCTTTCAATGCGCCGATTTGTTTGGAAATGCTGTTGCGCGAGGCTTGCAGTTCTTCGGTTTTTACTTGGACGGCTTTGCGCTGCTTTTCCAAGGCATTGAAACGTGCGGTATCAAACTCGTAACCGCGTTTTTTCAAACGGTTCTTGACGAATGTAGTGTGCTCGCGGAGATTTTCGATGTCTAACATTTTGTTCTCTCGATAAGATTTAGAAATGGCATCATTGTAAACCAAATTAAGGATATTTTCACAATGGAAGCGTTGGGCGGCGGGCTTTGCGGCAAACATGAAAAGGGTCGTCTGAAACGCCGGATTTAAGTTTTCAGACGACCTCGGACGGATTCGGATACGCTAAACGCGATGCCGTCGGATTTGTTTTTTCTATAGTGGATTAACTTTAAACCAGTACGGCGTTGCCTCGCCTTAGCTCAAAGAGAACGATTCTCTAAGGTGCTGAAGCACCAAGTGAATCGGTTCCGTACTATCTGTACTGTCTGCGGCTTCGTCGCCTTGTCCTGATTTAAAGTTAATCCACTATAATGCCCTTAATGTCTGTAAAAGACGGGCGGCAGGCTGCCATCATCAGGTTTTCGGCAGGGTAACGCCGGTTTGACCCATGTATTTGCCGTTGCGGTCTTTGTAGGAGGTTTCGCAGATTTCGTCGCTTTCGAAGAAGAGGACTTGCGCTACGCCTTCGCCTGCGTAGATTTTGGCGGGTAGGGGAGTGGTGTTGGAAAACTCGAGGGTAACGTAGCCTTCCCATTCCGGCTCGAACGGGGTAACGTTGACGATGATGCCGCAGCGGGCGTAGGTGGATTTGCCCAAGCAGACGGTCAGGACGTTGCGCGGGATGCGGAAATATTCGACCGTGCGCGCCAGTGCGAAGGAATTGGGCGGGATGATACAGCAGTCGTCTTCGACGGTAACGAAGTTTTTGGGGTCGAAGTTTTTGGGATCGACGATGGTGCTGTTGATGTTGGTGAAAATTTTAAATTCGTTGGCGCAGCGGATGTCGTAGCCGTAGCTGGACGTGCCGTAGGAGATGATGCGCTGTCCGTTGGCTTCTTTGATTTGGTTCGGCTCGAAGGGATCGATCATGCCGAACTCTTCGCTCATGCGGCGTATCCATTTGTCGGACTTGATGCTCATAATGTTTTCCTTGTTTTTTGCGGTTTCAGACGACTTCTGCGGGGAGGTCGTCTGAAAGTGCGGGACGGGGTTATTTGGTTTTGGGCAGTTTCACTTCTTTAATCATGCCGTTTTCGCATTTCATGATGAAGACGGTTTCGCCGTTTTGCGAGGCGGTGAATTTGCCGTGTGCCAGGCCTTTTTTGAACGTGCCCGACAGTACCATGTTGCGGAACTTGGTGCTGTTGGAATTGAACGGTTCGATGAAGGTTTCGCGGTTGACGGAGACGGTGTAAACGCCTTGACCGTCGAATTTGCCGTTTTTAAACGCGCCGGTGTAGCTGCGTCCGTCTTGGCAGCGCCATGTACCTTTGCCGGCGGGTTTGCCGTCTTTGCCGACATCGCCGTCGTAGGTGCAGCCCGGTTCCTGATAGGAATTCAGGACGGCGGCCGAGGCGGGCAGGGCAAGCATAATGGCGAGCGGCAGGAGTGCGAGGTGTTTAAACATAAGGTTGTCCATCGGATGTAGGTTTCAGACGACCTTTTATCATGTGTAAAGGTCGTCTGAAAAATTAGTCTTGCCAGCCGCCCAAATAGGAAACCAGCTCTTCCAACATGGTGCTGACGGATTCCGCCATCAGGATTTGCGAGGCAAAGGCAAGGCTGGCGGCATCGTCGCCGTTGCTCTCGGCTTCTTCCTGCAATACGTCGAGGTATTGGATGCGTTTGAGCGTGAAGTCTTGCGTGAGGATGAAAGCGATTTGTTCGCGCCACACCAAGCCGAGCTGGGTTACAGTTTTGCCGTTTTTGACGTGTTGGACCACTTCATCGGCAGTCAAATCTTGTTTGGACACTTTGACGACGGGAACAACATCGCCCACGCCTTTGAGTTCGCAATCGCTATCCAATTCAAAACCGCCTTCGCAATGCCCTTGCAACAGCCACTCGGTCATCAGGGAAGAGGGCGATTGCTTGGTATTCGGCAGCGAGGCTTCCAAACCGCCCAAGGCTTCGCGCAGCTTGGTCAGGATGTTTTCCGCTTTGGCGGAAGCAGCATTGTTGACGAGCAGATAGCCGTGGCGGGTGTTGAACACCGCTTCAGTGCGGCTGCTGCGGGTAAACGCGCGGGGCAGCAGGTCGTCTGTAATTTGCTCTTTAAGCTCTTGTTTTTCCTTGCGACCGACATTGCGGGCTTCATTGTTTTGGATTTCCGCCACCTTTTCTTCCAAGATATCGCGGATGACGCCGGCAGGCAGGACTTTTTCTTCTTTTTTCAGGGCTACGCGCAAAGTAAAATCGGCAGGGAAAACGAGTTCGGGAGAGAACGGAACCGGTGCGGCAAAGCCTTCGCTGGACCAGTCCAAACCTTGGCAGCGGGTAAATTCAGCCTCTGCAAGTTTGTCGGCAAGTACGTCCGCCTCGGGCAGCTTTTCTTTGTTGAGCGGATAAAAACTGATCTGCTTGAACCACATGGTTTGTTTTCCTTTTCATTAAAAGCGGCATTATACAGGCAAAGCCGATACAAAGATAAGGAACAGAAGGGTCGTCTGAAATCAGTTTGACCATAAAAAACGCCTAACCCGTTGACAGCGTTTTAACGCTTATGTATAGTTCGCAACTCGGTTACGCGCCCATCGTCTAGAGGCCTAGGACACTGCCCTTTCACGGCGGCAACCGGGGTTCGAATCCCCGTGGGCGTGCCAGATTTTCAATAAACCCTTACTGGAGAACAGTAAGGGTTTATTTTTTTGTCTTTTGAAATGGGTGGGGTTGGGTGTTGAGTGTTTTACTGATGCCATTAATGCTGAGAGTGGATTCCCGCATTTCGTTTGTCTATCCTTCGCTTCCACGACTCATGTTTATCAGACGCTGCTCACGACTGATAAAGGGTAAATCGCTAATTTGAGGAATGCCAAAATGATCCACAAGAGGCAGCAATCCTAAATGGTGCAGCTCCTGTTCGATGGCGGCAGTCACCTTGCGCATTTCAGGGTTCTCAAAGTCGTAGGGCTGCTCGGTGCTGATAATGATGCTGCCACAATTCGGAAGATAGATAACTTCGTTTGCACTAGGTACTTCCTCAGGCAGAATTTCGGCGGGTAGAAAGGAAAACCATTCTAAAGCCATACGTTTTTCATAAAGGGAAAACTGCTGGACAGGTGAGTAGTAAGAGCGATTCACTCCTCGAAATTGACAATGCGGTTGATATTTATCCAAATAAAAGAATATCCATTCCTTTATCATGTTTTTATCGATGTCGGATTCGTTCATCAAAAAATAATGTCCAAAAACAACAGAGCCATCGGCACTTGGGGCTAACCCTAGTTTAAACAAACCGTGTCGTTTTTCTATCGGATAACGTTCCCCACGATATTTATACCATTCCTTATAGGGCACATTCAGCCAGTCCAGGTCGAACATTTCGGGCTCATGCTGTACTTCTTCCGAAGTCATTGCAAAATCCTTCATCAGCGCAAGATCGGCAAGAGGCAGGGGAAACTCGACGTATTTGTCTTTATAGTTGTGATTGTAGTTTTTACTGGTCTTGATCACCGGATAGCTTTTGCCTTTTAAGTTGACCATGCCGTTTTTGATATTTCTACGTTCTGTCAGCAGTTTTACGGTGACCGTATCGTTGCATACAAATAATTCCTGGAGGTGTTCTTTTTGAAAGGCCAGCATATCCTTGAATACTCGATCGAGGGACTGCTGCACAGCAGAAAAATGCATAGTAAAATCGATTTTTTTCATTTAGTTTCCTAGATTCATTCTTTGGGCGTATTTGGGATTTGCTGCAATTTCTTGTTTACCTAGCAAATACTGCTAGAGTTCAATATTATTGAAGAGTCTGTCCCGATTCATGGCGTCGAATGTTTCCATATCTAAATGTTTCCATTTGTATTCGCTGACGAAGTCGCGCAGCATTTGGCTTTTTGACACGGTTCTGCCCCATGCGTCATAGATGGTTTTTCCCAAATATTCTTTGAGCGCGCTGATTACCTCGTCTGGTGCTGAGGCGGAAATAATAATGTAGTCGTTGACTGCACTTTTTTTCAATCCTGCTGCAACGGCTTCGTCATATAACGATGAGAATTTTGAAAAATTGTTCAACAAGGATTTAATTTCCTCTTCTTTTTCAAGATGGTGCAGAGTTTTAAAAATCCACTGCTTTTCGGCTTCGTGATCGATATCATCATCGTCTAAGTAGCTGCACGTTAAATCAAACATTGTATGTGTCCTTTCTAAAAGTAATTGTTGTGTTTGTGTGGTGATCCGAAAATATGTCATGTTTTGAAATGCTTTTAGAATATCTGAAATGTTTCCTTCTAGCAAAATATGTTGCAGATAAAAGCGCATTGTCAAATTTATATATGAGGAAAAGTGGGCAAGGCGTAGCCAGCAGGTACATCAGCATCTCCTCAAGAATGCAAATTGTAAAAAACGCTTCTGTCTCTTAAAACAGAAGCGTTTTTGCATTTCAGACGACCTGCAATCCGTTTGTCGGAATCGGGCTGCGGCTTGGTTTGGGTTCTATTAAGATGTAAATCAGCCGGGCAGGTACTGCATCGGGTCGACGGCTTTGCCGTTCATGCGGACTTCGAAATGCAGTTTGACGCCGTCTGTGTCGCTATTGCCCATGGTGGCAATCGGCTGGCCTGCTGCGACTTTTTGGTCTTTTTGAACCAGAATGGTGTCGTTGTGTGCGTAGGCGGTGATGGAGAAGTCGTTGTGGCTGATGAGAATCAGTTTGCCGTAGCCGCGCACTTCTTCGCCGACGTAGATGACGGTTCCGGCTGCTGCGGATTTGACGCTTTGTCCGAGCATGCCGCCGATGTCGATGCCTTTGTTGGTTGTGCTGTTGTAGCCGCGGATGATGGCGTTTTTGCCGTTGTCGACCGGCCATTGCAGGGTCAGGCGGTTGACGGGGGCGACGGTTTTGGCGCTGCTGATGTCGGTGCTGCCGGAGCGGGGGCGGTTGGCGGCGTTTTTGCGGACGCGCAAGACTTGTCCGACTTCGATTTGTGAGGCGTTGTTCAGATTGTTCCAGGATGCCAGTGTGTTGACGTTTTGTCCGTAGCGTTTGGCGATTTGGCTGAGTGTGTCGCCCGGTTTGACGCGGTAGTAGCCGTCAGGTACGGCGCCGGTGGGCGAGCCGCCGCCGGCACAGGCGGCGAGCGTGAATGCTACGCCTAATGCGGTCAGACGGAGAAGTGCGGTTTTGAAAGATAGGGTACGGTTTGTTTTCATAGGGAACTAAATGGATAAATCAATAGGATTATGGGCAGGCTCGAAGGTTCAACCTGATGGGGTATGTTTTTGATTCGTCGGACAGTTTGAAAAACAATACGACGGATTGGGACGGTGTCCTTGGGTCGTCTGAAACAGTCGGGCTGCAACGGCTGTTTCGGTTTTCGGTATAATCCTGCATTTTACACTCGGCGCGATGCCTGTTGAACTTTATCCGTGAATACTTCTTCTCATAAATCTTCTTTACCTTATCTGGCTGCTTGCGGCAGCTTGATTTTTTTGATTGTCCTTTCTTTATCTTGGGAGCTGTGGATTGCGCCTTTGCGCAGCGGCGGTTCGTGGCTGGCGCTGAAGGCTTTGCCTTTGTGCCTGCCGTTGCCGGGTATTTTGAAGGGTAAAGTTTATACTTACCAGTATAGTTCTATGTTGATTTTGATTTATTTTGCCGAGGCGGTGATGCGTTTGTTTAATGCGGGTACTGCCGAGGTGGTGTGTGCCGCTTTATCGTTGACGGCGTGTTTGGTGTTTTTTGTTGCATGCCTGGCTTTTGTGAAGCAGCAGAGAAAGGCGGGAAAATAATGTTTATGCGTTTTTCAGACGACCTTAAGAGTGAATGGGACAGACGTTTGTTGCCGTTGTGGTGCTGTTTCTTGTGGATATGCGCCGCGCCGTTTTTGTCTTTCTACCGTGTGGGTCCGTTGTCGAGTTTTTATCTGGAAGCGGCTTCGCTTCTGGGCGCGCTGATGCTGGTGTTGGTCACGGCGTATAAGGGTTTGTTGAGCGTGCGCCTGCCTAAGGCAGCTGTCGGTTTGCTGGTTTTGGCGGCATTTTGGTGGCTTCAGGCGCGGATGATGGATTTGATTTACGTCGGCATGAACGATATGGTGATGTGGACGTTTATCATTCTGGCGTTGGCGGTATGGGCTTGCCGCGGTTGGGTGGCTGCCTATGGGCAGGAACGCATCGTGACGGTGTTTGCATGGTCGCTGCTGTTTGGTACGTTGCTGCAGGCTGCGATTGCGTTTATACAGTTTAAGGGCTGGTACGATCTTGGGTTCCTGCGCAACATGATTGTGTATAGCGGAAAAGAGGTCAGCGGTCAGCTTGGGCAGCGCAACCACCTCGGGCATTATTTGATGTGGGGTGTTTTGGCGGCGGCTTATTTGTGGTCAACCCGCAAAATGCCGGGCTGGTTGGGATTTTTGTTGGTCTTCCTGATGACGGCTGTCTTGGGCTTGGTCAACTCGCGCACGATTCTGGGCTATGTGGCCGGCGTGGCGTTGATTTTGCCCGTGTGGCGTTGGCGTGCGGGACGTGATTCTGCAAGGCAGGTTCGGATATTTCTCCTGACGGTCGCGTTGGTGGCGGTATTTCAATTTGCGATGGGTTCGATTTTGGAGCTGCTGGGCAACGGTCAATATGAAACGGCGGTCGAACGCGCCGGAAACAGCGGTTTTGAAGGCTCGATGCGTCAGATTGAATGGCGTAAAGCTTGGACTGCCTTTTTGTCCGCGCCTTGGTTCGGACACGGCTGGAACAGCTTTGCCCAACAGACTTTCTGGATTAATGCGGAGCAGCAGTATTTCCCGAATAATATCTTGGGCGTGTTGTTTACCCATTCGCACAATATTGTTTTACAACTGCTTTCCGAAGTCGGGCTGGTCGGTACGGTATTGGTTGCCCTGACGATGCTTGCGGGGCTGTGGCGGATGCTGGTGCGTCCTTACCATCCGGCTTCGCTGCTGCTGTTGTCTATGGTTGCCGTCAGTATGTGCCACAGTATGCTGGAGTATCCTTTGTGGTACATCTATTTCCTGACGCCGTTTGTGTTGATGTTCGCGCTTGCGCCGGCACGTTATGAAGACGTTTCAGACGACCTCGCTTGGGCGCGCGGCCGAAATTGGGCGGGCGGGCTTACCACGTTGCTGATTATCGGCGGGCTGCTGCACATGGGTTGGACTTATACGGATTTGGTCGATTACAGCCGGATTCCGAAAAATGAAAGTACGGATATGGTCGGGCGTAAGATTAACGGTTTGCGCCATATTTCTGAAAATAGTCCGATGCTGGCTTATTATGCCGATCTCAGCCTGACCCGTCGGGCAGAGCCGACCGATATGCAGGTCAAACCTTGGGCGGAGAAGGCGGCGATTAATTCCTTGTCTTACCGACCGTATTCCAACGCTTATCAGGTGGCGCTGTATCTCTACCGTCAAGGCAAGACGGAAGAGGGCGCGAAATGGATGCAGGCGATGCAGTATTATTATCCGTACATGATGTCGTTTTATGCGGGCAAACTGCGCAGCCATCCCGTGTTCCAACCGCTTTTGCCCAAGCTGCTGGCGGACTGCAAAGATTTCGTCAACGCGCCTAAACACGAAAAAGCGAAATCTTGCGATGTTGTGCAATAAACAATAGGTTGATGTAACAAGGTCGTCTGAAACCCGATTTCAAGGTTTCAGACGACCTTTTATTATTGATTATTCACACATATTCGCTTTTATCGTTTTCCTTCCAAGCCTGATGAGAGCATAGCCACAGCAACACAATCCCGCACACCGTCGAAGCCAGCATCATGCCCGCCATCACCAACGCAGAACCATTGTGCAGCCGCGTTACCAACAGCCCCACGCTTGCGCCGATGATGGATTGGAACGCGCCCAATACCCCATTTGCGCTGGCGCTTTCCTGTTTGAAATAAGCCATAAAGCAAGCTTGTGTGTTCGCGCCGACCAAGCCTTGCGTGCCTACCGAAAACATCACGCATGGCACCAAAGCCCACATCGGCGGCAGGCCCATCGACCAGACCAGCAGCACCATCGTCAGATTCGCCGCAAACTGAACGATAATGCCCCATTTCAAAATACTTTGCGGGTGCGCCCCCGTTTTCAGCCGCCATGCCGTGATGCGGTTAAACGAAGCCATCGTGAGGATGTTCAGCGCAAAGACCCAAGAATATTGGTTCGGCGTCACATGGTACAGCTTTTGGTAAACAAACGACGATTCCGTCAAAAACGCAAACATCGACGCAAAGCTGAACGCCTGAAAAAACAGATAGCCCATCGCCGCACGCGTTTTCAGCACTCTGGCGAAACGTCCTGCCACCAGTCCAAAAATGTCCATCCTGATTTTGCCTGTCTGCTTAGGAGGCGGCAGGAAAGTAAACACCAAGATAAACAAAACCAACGAATACGCCGCCAAAAAACCGAAAATAAAACGCCAGCCGCCCAATTCCTGCAACTGCGAGCCGACCATAGGCGCAATCAGCGGCACGATCATCAGGATAATGCCGATTAAGGCAAACATCTCCGCCGCCTGTCTGCCCGAATAATAATCGCGCACCATCGCTCCGACGATGACCACCGTCATCCCCGCGCCGAACGCCTGTACCGCGCGCAGGTTCAACAGCCCGTCCGCCGACTGCACCATCGTCAGTGCGACAACAGCCGCAAAATAAATGCTCAAACCGACCAAAGCTACCGGTCTGCGCCCTTTAATATCCGAAACCGCGCCGCCGACAACCTGCCCGAACGCCACGCCGAACATAAACAAAACCAAACTCTGCTCGATACGATGTATATCCGCGCTCAAAGATTGTGCCATTTCGGGAATAGCGGGCAGGTAGGCATCGACCGAAAACGGCATCAGGGCAACCAACATCGCCATCAAAACCGCCATTTGCTTTTCACCCAGCGGGGAGGGGGTGGATTGGGACATAAGGGACTTTCTGTGTATTTGAATTTCTATGGCGGATTCGTTCGGCAATATCTGGTTGTCGGATAACGAGGGTTCGGTTAATCCACTATAACAATAACTGCCTTCGGAACAAAGTCCGACATAAAAGGTCGTCTGAAACCCGCGATACAGGCTTTCAGACGACCTTGCTTATTGCTTAAGAACGTTGAAACAGATTATTTGGCTGCTTCAGGTTGGCTGGCTGCTTGGCTAGCGGCTGCCGCTTTATCGCCTTCTTTGGCGAAGTATTTGGCGTGGATTTTGTCGTATTCGCCGCTGTCGCGTACTTTTTTCAGCGCTTCGTTCAGCATTTTGACGGTCGCTTCGTCGCCTTTGCGTGCGGCGATGCCGTAGTTTTCAATCGTGAAATCAGGCAGGGTGATGAAGTCCATGCTTTTGGTCGGGTTGTTTTTCACATAGTTGGCGATGACCGCGCTGTCGCTGACTACGGCATCCACGCCGCCGTTTTCCAGCTCTTTGATGACCAAAGGAACGCTCTCGAAGCGGGCAATTTTCGGATTGTCGTTGCCCAAGAGTTTGGAAACGGAGAAGTCGCCGGTTTGTCCAGTAACGACACCGACTTTCGCCATGTTTTTGAGGTCGTCTGAAGAGGCGACTTTTTTACCTTTGGGAACGAGGACGACTTGGGTGATTTCAAAATAAGGGTCGGTGAAATCCATGGACTGCTTGCGTTCGTCGGTAATGGTTACGCCGGAGATGACGATATCCGTATCGCCGTTTTTGAGCGCGGGGAAGAGGCTGTCCCAAGGCTGGTGTTTGAATTCGACTCTGAAGTTGCCGGTTTTTGCCATGGCGTTCATCAAATCGACGTCGAAACCTTCAACGTTGCCGGCGGAATCCAATGATTCGAAAGGGGCGAATTCGGCGTTGGCGGCGACGCGGTACACTTTGTCGGCTTTAGGGGCTGACGAGGATGCGTCTTTGCTTTGGCCGCCGCAGGCGGAGAGTGCCAGCGCAGAGCAGGCGAGGGCGGCTGCAATCCATTTTTTCATGTTCATGGGGAGGTTCCTTCTTTACGGATATTAATAAATAAACGGATAGTTTAACACGGTTTGGGGAAGTCGCTACGCGTCAGTGTTCTTTTTCGCGGAAAAAAGCGTAGGTTACGTCATGGAAGAGGTCGGTATGCGGGCTGTCTTCGTAGTTCAATTCGGCGAGCGCGTCTTCGAAGGCAAGCTGGATGGACTCGACGGCTTCGTTTGCCATATCGGACGGCAGCGAACGGATCAGACCTTTGAGGGCGGTGGCGAGGACGTGGTTCTGCATACGCAAAACGTCGTTGGCTTCTTCCAAATATTCGAGGCGTTGTTCGATGCTGCTCATGATGTGTTCCTGGGAATCTGTTAAAATACCGCATTATAGCAAATCACGGCATTCGCTATGCGCGTGAAATGAAATGACACAACGGAAGAACGAAAGCTAAAAATGGATACGAATCGTCCCGATACGCCGCAACAAACGGATGAAAGCCTGGATTGGGAAAGCCGCTTGGAAAAGCTGCGGCAAACCCGCCAATTGAACGCACCTTACACACACGCGCCTTTGGTGCGCGAATCTCAAGAGCCAGCCGTCGAGCAGAAGCCCAAAGCCAAGTCGGTCAAGCTCGACGATGCCAACCGCGATGCCGTGTTGACGGAATATCTGCGCAAATGGCAGGAGGAGCATAACGCCATGCTGGAGGAAGACGCTGCCGAAACGGCGGAGACCGATGCGATGGTGATTTTGCAGGAGAACTGGCTGAACGCGCAGTCTTCGCTGCAAATGAGTGCGACAGACAGACAAATCGAGTCCACGCGTACGGTTTGGCTGAATCCGAAACGTAAAACGGTCGAATTTGATGCGCCTGTAAAAGACGCGCCTATAAAAGAAGAAGCAACGTCGTCTGAAAACGAAGGTCCTCAGGCACAAGAGCAGGTTTCAGACGACCTCAAGCAAGAAATGCCGCCGATTACCGTCAATATCAACGTGCTGAACCCGCAGGTTATCAACCGCAGGGAAGTGTTCTGCATTTCCGAGCAAGACCTGAGCGAGCGTTTAATCAGACGCCTGCGCCCGCACGTCGCCGACGCAGTCAACGGCATGATACGCACCGCCGTGCAGAAACAAATGGCGCTGTTTACCTACCAGCTCCAACAAACTCTCAGCGAGCAGGCGCCCGATTTGGTGGAACAGCTTTTGGATTACAACGTGAAAAAAATCCTGAACGACATCAAATACGAAATGAAATACAGTCAGGGAAACAAAAAAGCGTGATCACGCCGCCGTTTCAGGTATCGGACTGAAAATGCTGATTTTTCCGCCGGTTTTGTATATAATGGCGGCTCACGTTATCGTGATTTAACTCCTTTCAAATAATTTATGCCCGATACACTGTCGGGCATTTTTTTGGGCATGGATTTTATGAATAAAAACAAATGGATTTGGATACTGATTGTTGCCGCCGTGGTAATCGGTTATCAAAAAATGCAGCAGGGGCGGCAAGGTCAGGCAGCAGATGCCGTAGAAACCCAAACGCAGCCGCAAGCCCAAGCGGAAAAACGCCCCCCATCCGAACCGCCTCAGCCTCAGCAGTCTCCATCCCAAAAGTCGCAACCCAACAAGCAGCCGAAGTCTGACCACCAAGCAGGGCAGGGCAGCGCGGAACAAATATTGCAGCAAGCCTTTGAAAACCAAGAGAGCGATATTCAAGTGAAAGGCGCAGGCACGGTTCTCAAAACGCTGCCCGACGACAACCAAGGCACGCGCCATCAGCGTTTTATCTTGAAACTGTCCAGCGGGCAAACGCTTTTAGTGGCGCACAACATCGACCTCGCCGACAAAATTAAAGGCTTGAAAAAAGGCGATAAAGTCGGCTTCTACGGCGAATACGAATGGTCGGAACAGGGTGGCGTCCTCCATTGGACGCACCACGACCCCGCAGGCCGCCATACCGATGGCTGGCTGGAACACAATGGACGTGTTTATCAATAAAAGTCTGGAACGATTGCAAAAGGTCGTCTGAAAAACGTTTTCAGACGACCTTTTGCCATTCGCCGTCAAACTTGAAAGACGGCGCAAATAAGCGCAAAATGTTAACAAGTTGACCTATGAAGCGCGCAGCTTCCCTCCTTTCCCACATCAAACAAACCTGCTGAACAAGATTGGAAAACAAATGAGTAAAAAACTCCACCCGCAGACGCTCGCCATACGCGGCGGCAAAGAGCAAACCGAATACCGCGAACACAATCAGGCATTGTTCCTCACCAGCAGCTTCATGTGGGACAACGCCCAACACGCCGCCGATTTGTTTTCCAAAAAAATCAAAGGGTTCACTTATACTCGCACCGCCAACCCGACCATCGCCGCTTTTGAAAAACGCATCGCCGCTTTGGAAGGTGCAGAACGCGCGGTCGCCACTTCGACCGGCATGTCCGCGATTCAGGCATCGTTTTTCACCTTCTTGCAGGCGGGCGACCATGTGATTTCCAGCCGAAGCCTGTTCGGCACGACCGTCGGCTTTATCAATAACATCGTCACCAAATTCGGCATCGAAGTGAGCCATGTGTCGCCGACCGATTTGGACGAATGGAAAGCCGCCGTCAAAGCCAACACCAAACTGCTGTTTTTGGAAACGCCGTCCAACCCTTTGGGCGAAGTGGCCGACTTGGAAGCTTTAGCCGAATTGGCGCACAGCATCGGCGCGCTTTTAGTGGTGGACAACAGCCTGCTGTCACCCGCCGGTTCGCAGCCTTTGAAACACGGCGCGGATATTTCCGTTTCCTCTGCGACCAAAGCTATTGATGGACACGGACGCGTGATGGGCGGCGTGTTGGCAGGTTCGGAAGATCTGCTGACGCAGGTCGCCATGTATTGCAACTCTTGCGGGCTGGCGATGTCGCCGTTTAACGCATGGCAGTTGTTGAGCGGCGTAGAAACCCTGTCGCTGCGTTTGGAAAAACAGTTCGACAACGCTCTGAAAATCGCGCAATGGCTGCGGACACAGCCGCAAGTCCAAGCCGTGTACTACACCGGATTGCCCGACCATCCGCAGGCGGAGCTTATCCGCAAACAGCAAAACGGCGGCGGTATCGTGGTGGGTTTTGAAGTCGCTGACCAAGAAGCCGCGTGGAAAGTCGTCGATAGCGTCGAACTCTTCTCCCGTACCGCCAACCTCGGCGACGTGCGCTCGACCATTACCCACCCGTGGACAACCACACACGGCAGGATGCAGCCCGAAGAAAAACTCGCCGCCAATATCCGCCCCGGACTGGTGCGCCTGTCCGTCGGTTTGGAATACGTCGATGATTTGATTGACGATTTGAAACAGGCATTGGCGCGTTAAGCCAAACGCCCGACGGACGGCATTTGCTGAACCATTACATTTCAGACGACCTCTTGGCGTTTCAAAGGTCGTCTGAAAACATTAAAATACACACAACATCAAATAAGGAAATCGATTATGAGTGAAGCAGAATTTTCCGACTGGGCAATGAAAATCTGCCTGACCGGACTGGTTATCTTCTTGGGCTTTATCGTTTGGAACTTGGGCAAGGAATCCAAGGCGGGCAAATTCGGCATCGCGATTTTGTTCCTGGTCTTGGGCTTGGGCGTGTTCGGTTTTATTTTCAAAGAGGTGCTGATTAAATTCATCGCCCTGCCTTGAGGCGGTAACGGCAAAATAAGCACAAAGGTCGTCTGAAAACAGCTTAGAAAACAGGGAGGGTATGTATGTTTATGACATCGGGTCTGTTGTTGTGTCTGTTATGGTGTGCAGTAGATATCGTTGCCGTCAATCGAGGATTCGGATTAAACACGAAACAAAGCATTATCGCCGGTATGAGCCTGTTTGCAGTTCAAATGATCTTGGCATTGTGCGGGGTTTGGGCGGTTGCTCTGGTCGTCGAATCGATTGTCCGCCATTTTTTCGGGAACAGTGAGGCTGCAATTGGCATCAGTCTTTTGACGGTTTATGCGTCCGTACCGGTTTTTACTTATCTGGTGGGGTTGTGGTGGCTGAAACAATATCAGCTTCCGAGGATGGAAAAGCCTGATCGTTTATTTGTCAAAACGGTTGCAGCTGCTCTGCCTTTGGTGCAGGTTATTTTGTTTGTTGTTTCGCTGTTTAACGGTTTATAAACGCCATACATGGAATGGAAAAGGTCGTCTGAAAACCTTGAATCTGGGTTTTCAGACGACCTTTTGTCCTGATGGGGCTGTCTTTATTTGTTGGCGTTCAGATAAAGATTGATCAGACGGGTGGTGGAGCTGTCGTGTTTTTGTAAACCGGTTTCGCCGGTCAGCTCGGCAAGGATGGTTTTGGCGAGCTGTTTGCCGAGTTCGACGCCCCATTGGTCGAAGCTGTTGATGCCCCAGATGATGCCTTGGACGAAGGTTTTGTGTTCGTACATGGCAATCAGGCTGCCCATGTTGCGGGGGTTGACCTTGTCCATGAGGATGAGGTTGGTCGGGCGGTTGCCGGAGAAGGTTTTGTGCGGAACCAGCTCTTCGATGCGGGCTTCTTCCATGCCTTGGGCTTTGAGTTCGGCGCGGACTTCGTCGGGCGTTTTGCCGCGCATGAAGGCTTCGGCTTGGGCGAAGACGTTGGCGAGCAGGATTTCGTGGTGGCCGCGCAGGTTGCTGCGTTTTTCAAGCGAGGCGATGAGGTCGATCGGGGTGATGTGGGTACCTTGGTGCAGCAGTTGGAAGAAGGCGTGCTGACCGTTGATGCCGGTTTCGCCCCAAATAATCGGGGAGGTTTCGTAGCCGATGGACTTGCCGTCGAGGGTAACTTGTTTGCCGTTGCTCTCCATGTCGAGCTGCTGAATGAATTTGGGCAGGCGGTGGAGGTGCTGGTCGTAGGGGGCGATGACGTGGCTGCCGCCGCCGTAGTAGTTGATGTACCAGATGCCGACGAGGGCGAGGATGACGGGGAGGTTGCGCTCGAGCGGGGTGTTGATGAAGTGTTGGTCCATCAGGTGCGCGCCGTTGAGCATTTCGATGAAGTTTTCTTCGCCCAAGTAGAGCATGATGGGCAGGCCGATTGCCGACCAGAGGCTGTATCGTCCGCCGACCCAGTCCCAGAATTCAAACATATTGGCGGTGTCGATACCGAATTCGGCGACGGCTTTTTGGTTGGTGGAGACGGCGACGAAGTGTTTGGCGACGGCGGTTTCATCGCCTGCGTGGTCAAGGAACCATTTGCGCGCGGTCAGTGCGTTGGTAAGGGTTTCTTGGGTGGTGAAGGTTTTGGAGGCGATGATGAAGAGGGTGGTTTCGGGGTGGACTTTGGAGAGTACGTCGCGCAGTTGGGAGCCGTCCACGTTGGAGACGAAGTGCATTTTCAGGCGCGGATGACCGAAGGGTTTGAGCGCGGTACACATCATCAGCGGGCCGAGGTCGGAGCCGCCGATACCGATGTTGACGACGTCGGTGATGACTTGGTTGGTGAAGCCCAGCCAGTTGCCGCTGCGGACTTCGTGTGCGAATTCACCCATGCGTTGCAGGACGCGGTTGACTTTGGGCATGACGTCTTCGCCGTCAACGACGATGGGGGAGTTGGTGCGGTTGCGCAGGGCGACGTGGAGGACGGCGCGGTTTTCGGTGGTATTGATTTTTTCTCCGTGGAACATCTGCTGCATACGCTCGGGTACGCCGGCTTCGCGGGCAAGCTCGGTCAGCAGCGACATGGTTTCGTCGGTGATGCGGTTTTTGGAGTAATCCAGCGTCAGCCCGCCGACTTGCAGCCAGTAGCGTTCCGCACGCTGCGGGTCTTGCTCGAACATTTCGCGCATGTGTTGTTCTTTGGTTTCGTCAAAATGTATCCATAATTTTGACCAAGCCGGTAAGTCGTGAAGGTGTTTCATCGGATGCTCCTGAGGTTGGACGGTTTTGTGGGAAAAACGGCCGCGAGGTCGTCTGAAACGGGAACGGGTGGGTTTCCGTTTTTAGGGTTTGTGGCAAAGGCGGGGTGTCTGCCGTTATTTTTTCTAGTGGATTAAATTTAAACCAGTACGGCGTTGCCTCGCCTTAGCTCAAAGAGAACGATTCTCTAAGGTGCTGAAGCACCAAGTGAATCGGTTCCGTACTATTTGTACTGTCTGCGGCTTTGTCGCCTTGTCCTGATTTTTGTTAATCCACTATATTTGGTGTTGAGGGATAACGGTAGCGCTGATTTGTCGGTCGGTATTTTCAGACGACCTTGAGATATAGAAGGTCGTCTGAAAAGGTATTGTTTAGTCTTTATCGTAATCGATGTGTTTGTTGTGTATGCTTTTTTTGCTTTTTTGTAATTGCAGGCTGGCGGCATCACCCAAGCGCAGGGCGAGTCCGATGGCGAGGATGTCGATGACGGCAAGTTGCAGCAGGCGCGAAACCATGGGGGTGTAGAGTTCGGCGTTTTCCTGCGTGGCGATGCTCAAAACGCAGTCGGCAAGCTGTGCCAACGGGGAGTCGTTGCGGGTCAGGGCAATCACTGCCGCGCCGTTTTCTTTGGCGATGCTGACGGCGTCTAAAAGCTCGATGGACGAGCCGGTGTTGGAAATGGCGACGAGGACGTCTTGATCGGACAGGACGGAAGCCGCCATCAGTTGAGTGTGAGTATCGACGTAGGCGACGGTGGAAATGCCGAAGCGGAAGAATTTGTGTTGCGCGTCTTGGGCGACGATGCCGGAGTTGCCGACGCCGTAAAACTCGACGCGGCGGGCGTGCATCAGGGTGGCGATGGCGTTTTCCAGTTCGGATTCTTTCAGGAAGCGGCGTTCGCCCAAAATGGAGGCGGCGGCGTTGCCCAGCACTTTTTCGACCACGACACCCATGTCGTCGTCGGCGTTGAGTTCTTCATGGACGTAGGGCATACCTTCGTGGCCTATGCTGGCAGACAGGGCGAGTTTGAACTCGGGCAGTCCTTTGTAGCCCAGGCTGCGGCAAAAACGGATGACGGTCGGCTGGCTGACGGATGCGCGCTCGGCGATTTCGGCGACGGCGGCATGGACAAACCATTTGGGTTCCGCCAAGGCGCATTCGGCGACTTTGCGTTCTGCGCCCGACAGGTTTGACAGTGATTCGCTGATTTTGCTTAACATAAATATGCCCTTCGGTGTGTGCCGCCCCGCGGCGGGGCGGCTTGTGTGATTAAACGTTTTTCAAGTGGTTGTCGAGTGCCGCCGCTGCGCCGGTGATGCCCGGAAATTCGCTTAAGACGACATAGACGGGAATCGCGGCGAGATAGGCTTCAAAACGGCCTTTGTTTTCAAAGCGGCTGCGGAAAGGTGAGTTTTTAAAATATTCCAAAACGCGGGGGATGATGCCGCCGCACAAATACACGCCGCCGCGCGCGCCCAACGTCAGGGCGAGGTTGGAGGCAACCGTACCGAGCATGGCGCAGAAGATGTCCAAAGTCTGACGGCAGAGCGGGGAGGTGCCGCTTAAGGCTTTTTCGGTGATTTCGGACGGTTTGAGGCGGTAGTTTTTCAGTTTGTCGCGTTTGGCGAGTGCTTCGTAAATCAGGCTCAAACCTGCGCCGCTGAGGAAGCGTTCGGCGGAAACATGACCGTATTTGTTTTTCGCATACTGCCAAATCAAAACTTCCATGTCGTCAAACGGCGGAAAGCTGGAATGGCCGCCTTCGCCGGCAAGCGCGACCCAGCCTGCGGGGCTGTGTACCAGTCCGCTGACGCCCAAACCGGTTCCCGGGCCGATGACGGCTTTGGGGGCGAATTCGACAGGTTTTTGCCCGCCTATCTGCATCAGGTCTTTGCTTGAAGTCTGCGTTACCGCCAAAGCCTGCGCGGTAAAGTCGTTCAAGAGGATAAGGGTGTCCAGTCCCAACGCCTGACGGGTGGTTTCGATGGAAAACGCCCAATGGTGGTTGGTCATTTGCACCCAGTCGCCCAAAATCGGATTCGCCATGGCGAAGGCAGCGTGCCGGACTTCGACTCCGCCTGTCTGTTCCAAATAGGAGCGGGCGGCATCGACGATGGTGTCGTAGTCTTTGCATGGCAGCACTTTGGCGTTTTCAATCTGCTGCGGTGCGGTTTCGAGCGCGAAGCGGGCGTTGGTGCCGCCGATGTCGGCAACAAGGCGCGGATAGCTTTTGCTGACGGGTTGTTGAATATCAGTTTGAGTAGAAGACATGGCAGTTCACTCCTTGATGGTTCAATACCAGGCTGGTCGGATATTCCAAATCGGCGCGGGAGGCGGCTTTATCGAACACGGCTTTCTTCTCCGCACCTTGAATCGCCAGAAAGACGTTGTCCGTTTTGGCGATGGCGCCCAAGGTCATGCTGACGCGCTCGTGCGGCGCGGTAACGGGCGTGGTGTGGATGAGGGACGGGTCGTCTGATTCGTTGATGGCTGCCTTCAGCTGCGGCGCTTGCGGGAAGAGGGAGGCAGTATGTCCGTCGCCGCCCATGCCCAAAATCAGCACGTCAGGTTGTTTGTAATGTTTCAGTGCGTAGGCAACGACGCTGTCGGGTTGTAATTCAGTTTCAGATTTACCCGCTTCGACAACAGGAATCCAAGTCGCTGCTGCGGCTTTGTTTTGCAGCAGGTATTCGTGTGCCAAGGCAGTATTGCTGTCGGCGTGGGTGGTCGGCACGATGCGCTCGTCAACCAAAGTGATGCCGACTTTTTGCCAGTCCAAATCTTTTTGCGACAGGGCTTGGAAGAACGGAATCGGCGAGCGGCCGCCGGAAACTGCCAACACCGCGCTGCCTTTGTTATCCAGCGCGTTTTGCAGCGCGGCGGCGACTGCGTCTGCCAAAGCCTCTGAAGCGGCTGCTGCGTTTTCGTATTCATGCCAAACGAACATAAAAGTGTCCTTTCTCTGTTTTCAGACGACCTTTTGTAGGGAGGATGTGTGAGGTCGTCTGAAAGGCAGTGTTTGTGAGCGGGAAAGTAAGTAAGAGCCTGTGTTGTTGATGGCGGCGTGAATGTCGGTGGAAATGCCTAATCCGCCGCCTTATGGTTTTCAGACGACCTTTTTGAACCGAGAACGCTTCAAGCAAAGGTCGTCTGAAAAGGCTTTACTGGTCTTCGTGCCACTTATGTCCGTCGCGCGCCAAGAGTTCGCGGGCGGCTTCCGGACCCCATGAATGCGCGTCGTAGCCGTGCGGCGGGGTTGTGTTGCTTGCCCAGTTGTCCAAAATCGGCATCACATATTCCCAAGCGGCTTCGAGTTCGTCGCGGCGGTTGAAGAGGGCGAGTTTGCCGTTGATGACATCCAGTAGTAGGCGTTCGTAAGCTTCGGCGCGGCGGCCTTCGAGGGCTTTTTCCAAGTCGGTTGCCAGCGGCACGATTTCGACTTTGTTGCCTGCACCCGGCGTTTTCATCTGCGTATAGAGGCGCACGGATTCGGTCGGCTGCAATTCGATAACTAAACGGTTTGGCGCGGCTTGACTGTTTTCAAAAATATGGTTTTGCAGCGGACGGAAGTTCAATACGATTTCCGCCACTTTGCCCGCCATGCGTTTGCCGGTACGCAGATAGAAGGGAACGCCTTTCCAGCGGTCGTTTTCGATTTCAGCTTTGATGGCGACGTAGGTTTCGGTGAAGCTGTCTTGCGGAACGTTGATTTCTTCCAGATAGCCGTTCATGCCTTTGGCGGCGGTGTATTGTCCGCGCACGACGTTTTCGTTGACGGATTCGATGGTCAGCGGTTTCAAAGATTTGATGACTTTGACTTTTTCATCGCGCACTGCGTCGGCATCCAAGCTGGCGGGCGCTTCCATCGCGGTCATGCACAGCATTTGCATCAGGTGGTTTTGCACCATGTCGCGCAGCGCGCCGGTAATGTCGTAAAACTCGCCGCGCTCTTCCACGCCGAGCTGTTCGGCGATGGTCAGTTGTACGCTCTCAATATATTTGTTGTTCCACAACGGCTCGAACATCACGTTGGCAAAACGCAGCGCCAGCAGGTTTTGCAGGCTTTCTTTGCCTAAGTAGTGGTCGATGCGGTAGATTTGGCTTTCTTTGAAGTAGCGGGCGACATCGGTATTGATTTGTTGGGAAGAGGCGAGGTCGGTACCCAGCGGTTTTTCCAAAACGACGCGCGCGTTGTCGGCGTTCAGACCGACTTTGGCAAGGTTTTCACAGGCTTGTGCGAAGAATTTCGGCGCGGTGGAAAGGTAAATGATGACGTTGTCGGTTTCTTTGCGGGCTTTGACCGTTTCGCCCAAAGCGGCAAAATCGGCTTCTTCGGTAACGTCCACTTTTAGATATTCGATGCGTTTGACGAACGATGCCCAAGCGTCGTCTGAAAAGTTTTGTTTGACATGGATTTTGGAGTTGGTTTCCACTTTTGCCAAAAAGTCCGCCGTATCCAAATCGCTGCGGCTGACACCCAAAATACGACCCTGAGGATTGAGCAACCCTGCAACGTGCGCCTGATACAGACAAGGCAGCAGCTTGCGCATTGCCAAATCGCCGGTCGCGCCGAACAACACCAAATCAAAATTTGTTTGTGTACTCATCGTTTTATCTCTCGTTGAGGAGGGCTTTGTGCCGGTGCCGTTAAATGCCGTGAAAGACGGGCGGCTTGCGGCGTAAAAGCTATGGAAACCAATCGCCTGCACCAAAATTTCAAAACAGGCGGGCTAGTGAGTAGTAATACTACACATGGCTACACATTTTGTCTATTCTCATTTTTACAAATTATTTGACTTAGTTTAAAAGTTTGATGAGTTTGGTCGGGTAGATTTTCACAAATGACGCATATCACGATTTAAATCAAATTTCTTACATTTAGCGGATTATTTTGTAACTAAATTACAAGTTTTATATTATAATAGCCTACATATATAGAGTGAGGCTTTCAGACGACCTCTATATGGTTTGAAAGGTCGTCTGAAACGCCAAACGCCCCACACCCAATACAAAAAATCAGAAACGCGCAAACAAAATCCCCATACCACCCCCTTCCGACAGGAGATCGAACATGAACCCCACTCCTATCCACCCCAAGCTCGCCGAAATCACCGAGCGCATCATCGAGCGCAGCCGTCCGACCCGCGAAAAATATCTGGCGAAAATCCGCAGCGCCAAACAAATGGGACGGCTGGAGCGCAACCAGCTCGGTTGCAGCAACTTGGCGCACGGTTACGCCGCCATGCCCAAAAGCATCAAAATCGAAATGCTCCAGGACACCGTTCCCAACTTAGGCATCATCACCGCCTACAACGACATGGTTTCCGCACACCAGCCGTTTAAAGACTTCCCCGACCAAATTAAAGACGAAGCGCAGAAAAACGGCGCAACCGCGCAAGTTGCCGGCGGCACGCCCGCCATGTGCGACGGCATCACGCAAGGCTATGCCGGTATGGAATTGTCGCTGTTCTCCCGAGATGTGATTGCCATGAGCACCGCCGTCGGCTTGTCGCACCAAATGTTCGACGGCAGCCTGTTTATGGGCGTGTGCGACAAAATCGTACCGGGTTTGATGATAGGCGCGCTTTCGTTCGGTCATATTCCCGGCATCTTCGTCCCCGCAGGCCCGATGTCCAGCGGTATCGGCAATAAAGAAAAAGCCCGCACCCGCCAACTTTTCGCCGAAGGCAAAGTTGGCCGCGACGCATTGCTCGAAAGCGAAATGGGTTCCTACCACAGCCCCGGCACCTGCACTTTCTACGGTACGGCAAATTCCAACCAAATGATGATGGAAATGATGGGCGTACACCTGCCCGCCGCCGCCTTCGTCCATCCTTATACCGATTTGCGCGAAGCCCTGACCCGCTACGCTGCCGGACACCTCGCTCGCGGCATCAAAAACGGCACCATCAAACCTTTGGGCGAAATGTTGACCGAAAAATCCTTCATCAACGCCCTGATTGGTCTGATGGCGACCGGCGGTTCGACCAACCACACCATGCACCTCGTTGCTATGGCGCGCGCCGCAGGCGTGATTTTGAACTGGGACGACTTCGACGAAATTTCTTCTATCATCCCATTGCTGATCCGCGTGTACCCCAACGGCAAGGCTGACGTGAACCACTTTACCGCAGCGGGCGGCCTGCCTTTCGTTATCCGCGAATTGCTGGACGCAGGCCTGTTGCACGACGATGTCGATACCGTCGTCGGACACGGTATGCGCCACTACACCAAAGAGCCTTTCCTCATCGACGGCAAACTCGAATGGCGCGAAGCCCCCGAAACCAGCGGCAACGACGACATCCTGCGCAAAGCCGACAACCCGTTCTCCCCAGACGGCGGTCTGCGCCTGATGAAAGGCAACATCGGACGCGGCGTGATTAAAGTGTCCGCCGTGCGCGAAGGTTGCCGCATCATCGAAGCGCCCGCCATCGTGTTCAACGACCAACGCGAAGTGTTGGCTGCGTTTGAGCGCGGCGAGTTGGAACGCGATTTTGTCTGCGTTGTCCGCTACCAAGGCCCGCGCGCCAACGGTATGCCCGAGTTGCACAAATTGACCCCGCCTTTGGGCATCCTGCAAGACCGCGGCTTTAAAGTGGCGCTGCTGACCGATGGCCGTATGTCCGGCGCGTCCGGCAAAGTGCCCGCGTCCATTCACATGACGCCCGAAGCCCTGATGGGCGGCAACATCGCCAAAATCCGTACCGGCGACCTGATCCGCTTCGACTCCGTTACCGGTGAACTCAACGTCCTGATTAACGAAGCCGAATGGAACGCCCGCGAAGTCGAGCGCATCGACTTGAGTGCGAACCAACAAGGTTGCGGCCGCGAACTCTTCGCCAACTTCCGCAGCATGACCAGCAGCGCAGAAACCGGCGCCATGAGCTTCGGCGGCGAATTTGCCTGATGCACGTTTCAGACGACCTTTTCAAACGGAAGGTCGTCTGAAAAATTATTGGAGCCGTTTAAAATAGATGCAGACGTAGCGTGGGCTTTGCCCGCGAACAAAACCCAAGCAACATCAGAATGTTTTACCCCAAAGGTCGTCTGAAAACTTAACCCCCCCCATCCCGTTTGACCTCAACAAAAACGACAACCCCATTCCACCTGGAGAACCGAAATGTCCAAACTGACCCCCCGCGAAATCCTGAGCGCAGGCGCAGTTGTGCCTGTGATGGCGATTGACGACTTAAGCACTGCCGTCGATTTGTCCCACGCCCTCGTCGAAGGCGGCATCCCCACCCTCGAAATCACCCTGCGCACCCCCGTCGGCCTCGACGCCATCCGCCTGATTGTCAAAGAAGTGCCCAACGCCATCGTCGGCGCGGGTACGGTTACCAACCCCGAACAACTCAAAGCCGTCGAAGACGCAGGTGCGGTTTTCGCCATCAGCCCGGGCCTGCACGAATCCCTCGCCAAAGCCAGCCACAACAGCGGCATCCCACTGATTCCCGGTGTAGCCACTCCGGGCGAAGTCCAACTGGCTTTGGAACACGGTATCGACACCCTCAAACTCTTCCCCGCCGAAGTCGTCGGCGGCAAAGCCATGCTCAAGGCCCTCTACGGCCCTTATGCCGACGTACGCTTCTGTCCGACCGGCGGCATTAGCCTCGCCACCGCCCCCGATTACTTGGCACTGCCCAATGTCTTGTGCGTCGGCGGCTCATGGCTGACACCGAAAGAAGCCGTGAAAAACAAAGACTGGGACACCATCACCCGCCTCGCCAAAGAAGCGGCGGCGTTGAAACCCAAAGCCTGATGCTTCAAGAACTCAGTCATATTTAGAAGCCATCTTGTCTGACTGTTAGGGTTATACAAGCAATACAAAGGTCGTCTGAAAATCTGATTTTGGATTTTCAGACGACCTTTTGCCATGTGTCCAAATATAGTGGATTAACAAAAATCAGGACAAGGCGACAAAGCCGCAGACAGTACAGATAGTACGGAACCGATTCACTTGGTGCTTCAGCACCTTAGAGAATCGTTCTCTTTGAGCGAAGGCGAGGCAACGCCGTACTGGTTTAAAGTTAATCCACTATAAAAAATGCCATGCCGCGATTCCGTTATTTAATCCGCTGTAATTTCCATCGCGTTGGATGAAGACAAGGCAACGCCGCAGGCTTAAAGCCGACTGGCGATATTTTCTGCCTTAGTCTGTCATACTAAAGAGGTCGTCTGAAAAACTCTGCTTCGGATTTTCAGACGACCTCTTCAATTCAAGATGCCTCTGTTTCAAATTTCAAAACTGTCCGCTTGGTCAGCCTTGCGTATCATGCCTGCGGCGACGGTGTGGTTGGTGGCTTCGTCTATCAGGATGAACGCGCCGAGGGCGTGGTTTTCTTCGTAGGGCGCGGCGGCGATCGGCTGCTGGGTTTTGAGACTGACGCTGCCGATGTCGTTGAGTTTGAGCGTGTCGGCGGATTCGACGCGGCTGAGGGTGTTCACGTCCCAAACGTAGGAAATCGCGCTGATTTTGACGGGGGTGGTTTGGGTGGTGTGTTTCAGCAGGTATTTGCGGCGCAGGTTGAGCGGGATGTCGTCGAACCAGCACAGCGCGGCTTGGAACTGCTGTTCGGGCGCGACGGGGCTGTCGGCGGCGGCGATGCTGTTGCCGCGCGAGATGTCGAGATCGTTGTCGAGCGTGACGGTCAGCACTTCGCCCGCTTCGGCGGATTCGGTTTTGCCGTTGGGATTATAAATTTCGGCGATTTTGGCGGTGTGTCCGCTAGGCAGGACTTTGATTTCGTCGCCGGTTTTCAGACGGCCTGCTTCCAGTCTGCCTTGATAGCCGCGGAAGTCGTCGCTGCTGCTGCCGTCTTGCCGTGCGACGCGCTGTACGGGGAAATGGGCGGCTTGGTCGGCGGCGTTTTGGCGGTTGACAGGCAGGCTTTCGAGCAGGGGCAAAAGCGGCAAACCTTGATACCACGGGGTTTGGCTGCTGGCGTTGACGATGTTGTCGCCTTTTAACGCGCTGATGGGCAGGAAGTGGATTTGGGCTTGGAGGCCGATTTGTTCCGCCAGCTTGCGGTAGGCTGCGGTGATGACCTGATATTTGGTTTCATCGAAGTCGAGCAGGTCGAGTTTGTTGACGGCGACGATGATGTTGGGGCAGCCTAAGAGTTTCAGAATCGCGCTGTGGCGTTTGGTCTGAGGCAGAAGGACGGGTTCGCTGCCGGAAAAATCGACGCGCGTTGCGTCTATCAGGACGATGGCGGCATCGGCGGTCGATGCGCCCGTTACCATGTTGCGGGTGTATTGTTCGTGTCCGGGCGTGTCGGCGATGATGAATTTGCGCTTGGGCGTGGCGAAATAGCGGTAGGCGACGTCGATGGTGATGCCTTGTTCGCGCTCGGCGGCAAGTCCGTCGGTAAGGCTGGCGAAGTCGGGTGTTTCGCCGTTTTCAGCAGCGCGGTTGAGTTTGTCGAGCTGGTCGGTCAGCAGGGTTTTGCTGTCGTAGAGCAGGCGGCCGATGAGGGTGGATTTGCCGTCGTCGACGCTGCCGGCGGTGATGAAGCGCAAAAGTGGGGCGGTGGTTGCGGTCATGGTTCTTTCCTTAATTCTCGGATTGCACGTTACTTTAATGAGGTCGTCTGAAAATGGGAAAGAACGCTTGGTTTTAAAAAAAGATGATTTCGTTATATTCGGGCGTTTTCTTTCAGACGAGGTCGGCTTCCCGCGTTTGCCAGAAAACCCGCTTAAAGGTAAAATTCCGTATTCCAACATGGGTACTGCATCATGACTAAATTTATTTTCGTAACCGGCGGCGTCGTATCTTCACTCGGAAAAGGTATCGCCGCCGCTTCTATTGCCACCATCCTCGAATCGCGCGGTCTGAACGTGACCATGCTCAAGCTCGACCCTTATATCAACGTCGACCCCGGTACGATGAGTCCGTTCCAACACGGCGAAGTGTTCGTGACCGACGACGGCGCGGAAACCGACCTCGACTTGGGACACTACGAACGTTTCATCAACGCCACCATGACCCGCCGCAACAGCTTCAGCACGGGGCAGGTGTACGAAAACGTCATCGCCAAAGAACGCCGCGGCGACTACCTCGGCGGCACGGTCCAAGTCATCCCGCACATTACCGACGAGATCAAACGCCGCATCCACGAAGGCGCGGCGGGTTACGATGTTGCCATCGTCGAAATCGGCGGTACGGTCGGCGACATCGAATCGCTGCCGTTTTTGGAAGCCATCCGTCAGATGCGCAGCCAGTTGGGACGCAACAACACCTTGTTCGCCCACTTGAGCTACGTCCCCTACATCGCCGCCGCCGGCGAAATCAAAACTAAGCCGACCCAGCATACCGTTAAAGAAATGTTGAGCATCGGTTTGCAGCCCGACATCCTGATTTGCCGCATGGACAGGGAAATGCCGGCGGACGAACGCCGCAAAATCGCCTTGTTCTGCAACGTGGAAGAGCGCGCGATTGTCGGCAGCTACGACGTGGACAGCATCTACGAATGCCCCGAAATGCTGCACGACCAAGGCATCGACAACATCATTACCGAGCAGTTGCAGCTGAACGTACAGCAGGCGGATTTGACCGCGTGGAAAAAAATCGTCCATGCCATCAAAAATCCGAAACACACCGTCAAAATCGCCATGGTCGGCAAATACGTCGATTTGACCGAATCCTACAAGTCGCTGATCGAAGCCTTGAAACACGCGGGTATCCACACCGAAACCGACGTGCAAATCACCTTCGTTGACAGCGAAAACATCGAGAAAAACAACGGCGACGTTTCCATGCTCAAAGACATGGACGCTATCCTCGTTCCCGGCGGTTTCGGTTCGCGCGGCGTGGAAGGTAAAATCGCCGCCGTGCGCTACGCCCGTGAAAACAATGTGCCATACTTGGGCATCTGCCTCGGTATGCAGATTGCGCTGATCGAATATGCCCGCGATGTGGCAGGCTTGAAAGGCGCGAACTCCACCGAGTTCGACCTCAAATGCGCCGCGCCCGTCGTCGCCCTGATTGACGAATGGCAAACCGCCGACGGCAGCGTCGAAACCCGCGACGAATCCGCCGATTTGGGCGGCACCATGCGTTTGGGCGCGCAAGAGGTTGAATTGAAAGCGGGCAGCCTCGCCGCCAAAATCTACGGCAGCGAACACATCCGCGAGCGCCACCGACACCGCTACGAAGTCAACAACAACTACGTTCCCACGCTAGAACAGGCAGGCTTGGTTATCGGCGGCGTATCCGCAGGACGCGAACGCTTAGTCGAAACCATCGAGCTGCCGAACCATCCTTGGTTCTTCGCCTGCCAGTTCCACCCCGAGTTCACCTCCAACCCGCGCAAAGGCCATCCTTTGTTCACCGCGTTTGTCAAAGCCGCGTTGAACAATAAAAAAGGCTGATGCTCGGCAAAAGGTCGTCTGAAAATAGAAAAAGCACTTCGATTGAGGTGCTTTTTTGTGTTTGCATGGTGATGGTGAAGAGAAGCAGGGTATCAGTCGCCTTTTCAGACGACCTATAAGGAATGTTCAGTCTTCTACTTGCTCAGGTTTCCAACCGGGTTCCGGTTTCCAATCGGGCGGAAGCGGTGCGCCTGCGGGCTGTTTGTAGCGGTTGTACATAAACAGATATTGGGTTGGGAAGCGGCGTATCCAGTATTCGGTGTTTTCATTGATAATTTGCGCGTCGTGTTGTTTGTCGCCGTTCAGCTCGCCGCGCATAGGCTCGATGTGCAGCGCAAACCCTCTGCCGTTCGGCAAACGCTCGCCGCAGAAAAACAGCGCCTTCACGCCCTTGACTTGCGCCAGTTTGCCCGCCAGCGTCATGGTGTAGGCGTATTTCCCGAAAAAAGGTACCCATACGCCGTCGCCGCCTTCTTCAGGGGAGGGTGCATGGTCGGGCAGGACAATCGTCGCTTCGCCGGAGCGTAAAGCCTTAATGACTTGTTTGACCCCTTGAATATTGGTGGGGGCGGTTTTCCCTTTGCCGCGAACGCGCCCTGCCTGCATGACGGAATCCAAGGCTTTGATTTTAGGCGGTTTGTACATGGCGGTCAGCGGAAACGGCAGCTGCTGGCTGATATAGCGTCCGGCGAGGTCGTAGCTGCCGATGTGCGGGGTAATAAACAACAGTCCTTCTCCGGCGTCCAAAGCCGATTGGACATGTTCCCAACCGTGCACTTCTTTAAACAGCGTTTCAATGCTTTCAGGTCGTCTGAAAAAGGCGACGGGCAATTCCAGCCCGCCTTTCGCCGTTTCGCGGAAAACGGCTTTGACCGACGAAGGCTCGGGATTCAATCCGGCAAGCCGCATATTGTCGAACACACGCTGCCGGTCGCTTTTGAGCAGATGATAGCCCAAACCGCCCGCCGCATTCCCCAGCGCGTGTAAAAGCGGCAAAGGCAGCGCCGCAAAGCATTTAAACAAAAAAGTGAGCAGGATTTGCATAATATAGTGACGAGATGGAACGGGAGGATTGTAAATGAAAACGGCAGGTCTGGATATTGAGTTTCGTCCGAATGTATCGGATTGCCGCCATGCTTAAAATGTCGGATGCGTTCATTCGGTTCGCCAAACGGCATGGCGCATAAAAAGGTCGTCTGAAACCAGTTTCATTTCGTTGAAACGGTTTTTCAGACGACCTTTGCGTTTGGGTAAACGGATAGCGTGTTACGCCAGACCGTTTTGTTGCGCGTCTTGTAGGCGGGCTTCGAAGTTGCTCAGATTGACGCCTGCTTGTTGTGCGGCAGCGACGACTTCGGCGACGCTTGCGCCGTTTTGCACCTGATGATAGCCCCAGAGCAGTGAACAGCGGGTGCCGGTGCGGCAGTAGGCGAGAACGGGTTGGGGAACGCTTTTGAGCAGGTTTTGGAAGGCGGCGACATCGGCGGCGTTGATGGCGGGCGCGACAACGGGTTGATGGTGGTGCTCGCGGATGCCCGCAGCTTCAAGCCAGCCTTCGACTTGTTTGAAAGTCACTTGGTTTTCTTCTTCGCCGTCAGGACGGTTGCAGATGACGGTTTGGATGCCGAGTTTGGCGGCTTCTTGTACATCTGCTTCGGTCAGTTGTGGAGCGATGTAGAGGTTGTCGGCAAGTTTTTGGATAGACATGGGTTTTCCTTTTCTACGTTTGAAGATGGATTGATTTTAGTCGTCTTGAGGGGTTAACAGGGCTTGTTCCAATAGTTTTTTATTGGCTTCGGACTGTTTTTGTATGTATTTGCGGACAATGCTGTCAATGGCTGTATCTTGTTCCATGTTGGATCGGGTTGACCAAATGGCAGCGGCAAGTGTGAGGTCTACATGGTCAGGGCGTTGGGCGGCAGCCGTTTGGGCTTTGATGATGTAGTCAACGATACGTTCGACCGCTTTCGGATTGCCGGTGGCGAAATAAGTTACCCAATGAAAATCCAGTGATGCAGGGGAGATGATGGGTTCTTGAAGCGGATGGAAGCTTTTGTTTTCTTTAAGGTTGTTTTTAAGCTCGGTATTTAATGTCAGGCTGTCGAGACAGGTTTGGGCTTGAGACGTGCCTGTCAGGGCGAGGGTGTAGGCGGAAAAGGTTAGGGCGTCGCCTTGATAAGTTTGGATGTTGTCACACCAAATGGTACTGCCTTGAGGATATTTTTGTAGCGCTTGCGTCCCCCATGCAAGGGTGGTTTCGCGCATGAGATCGGCTTTGACAAGCTGGTCCATCAAAGAGGCAGCGCGTTCGGCAGAGGGATTTTTGTAGAAGACGGCAATTTCTTTTCCTACCTTGATTGCCGAATCTGATTTGGGGGCGGCAGTGGCGTGCAAACTGAGTAACAGGGCGGTGATGCCGATAAGGAGTTTTTTCACGGTTGTTTCTTTCGGTGTAGATGTTTCAGACGACCTCGATCTGGCATTTAAGGTCGTCTGAAAATCAGGCTCGGTCATTATAAAGCCAGTTTTCAAATAATTCGCGGTCGGTAATGTAGAGGACGGCGGTGTCGGCTTCGGCGGCTTGGACGGTGATGTCGGCGACGTACAGGATGCCGGTGCGGAAGTAGTGGAGGCGGGCGCTGGCGCCGATGGGGAGTTGCGCCCACTGTGCGGCAAGGTCGGTACAGGCGTAGCCGTCGATGGCGATGATTTTATCCTGCGGGCAGAGGGCGGCGTTTTCTGCGCTGCCGCTGTTGAAGACGTGAGTCAGGGTGGCATGGTCGCTGTTTTGTTTGAACCTTGCGCCGAAGTCGGACGCGGGGGCAGGCGTTTCGGTTGGTGGTTCGGGCAGGAATGCGCCGCCGTGGCTGTGCGGTTGCGCCTGCCATTGCAGTCCGATGCCTATGGTGGCGAGGAGTTCGGCGAGGGGCAGGTCTGAGGTGGTGTAGAGGGTCGTCTGAAAAAAGTCTTCGAGGTCCAGACCGGTAAACGCTTGGCAACGAGCTTGCCATTGTTTTTCGGGGATGCCTTGCCGGGTGTCCAGCCAATCGCGGTAGTGTTGCTGCATGACGCTGTCGAGGGTGTGTTGCCCACTGCTTTTGCTGCGGATGGCGAGGTCGAGGCAGAGGGCGGCGAGTGCGCCTTTTTGGTAGTAGCTGACGATGGCGTTGGGGCTGTTTTCGTCTTGTTTGTAGAATTTGTTCCAAGCAGTGAAGCTGGATTCAGCAAGGCTTTGTTTCAGACGACCTTTGGTTTGCTGCACGCGGGTGATGCTTTGGGCGAGCAGGCGCAGGTAGGCTTCGGGGGCGATGGTGCGGCTGCGGGCGAGGAAGAGGTCATCGTAGTATGAGGTGATGCCTTCAAACGCCCAGAGTTGCTCGGTGTAGTTTTCGCGGTCGAGGTCGTAGGGGGCGAAAACAGCGGGTTTGATGGATTTGACGTTCCAAGCGTGGAAGTATTCGTGTGAGAACAGTTCGAGCAGTTGGGTGTAGGCGTCGTTGGCTTCGGTCATGCCGTGCGGCGGCAGGCTGTGGCGGTCGGCGAGCAGGGCGGTGCTGCTGATGTGTTCAAGTCCGCCGTAGATGTTGTCGCCGACGTGGAGCAGAAAGAGGTAATGCGTGAACGGGGCAGGGGATGGGAACATTGCCAGTTCGGTTTCGCAGATTGTGCGGATGTCTGACACGAGGCGGTCGCGGTCGAAATCGGGATAGTGGCCGCTTAAGGCGATGCGGTGTGGGATGCCGCCGGCTTCAAAATCGAGAAATTCGATGTTGCCCAGTTCGACAGGGTGGTCGATTAAGTCGTGGTAGGAGGTCGTCTGAAAGCTGTGGACGTTGGTTTGGGGCAGAGTGGTGGCAATCCGCCATGTTTTCGGCAGGATGGGGAATTCGATTTGGTGTGTGCTGTTTTCTTGTCCGTTTACCTGCAAAAAGAGGCATGCGCCGTCAAAGAACCCGCGTTCGGCAGTCAAAAACGAGCCACGGACGGACAGGTCGTAGGCGTAAATGGTGTAGTAAATTTCCCACTCGCCGGACTGTGGGGCAGTGTGCCATCGGTTTTTTTTGACTTGGGTCAGATGGGTATATTCGCCATTGCAAAAGGCGCGGATGGTTGTAATGTGGCGCGAGAAATCGCGTATCAGATAGCTGCCGGGAACCCAGTTCGGAAGGCTGATTTCTGTTTCCAAATCATGTTCTTGTCGGAATGTTAGGCGGATGTGCCACTCGTGGGCGAGCGGGTTAGGGGTGATTTTGTAATTAATCATGTCTATTGGTACATTTGTTAAATTTTATGAATATGGAGATTAGGTTATGCAATTTAATTTATATCAATAAAGCCTTATTCAAAAGGGAGGCTTGAAAAAATAAAGTAGTACTATTGGGAGGGTTTTAAAATAATATTATGATTATAAAGTAAAAAATATAAAAAATCGATGGTGTGGCCATATGGTGTGAAATGTAATTCCGCTTGGCTAGGCTTGTCTTATATGTTAAATTTAGAAAAATTTAAACTTAGCCCTTATTGCGTTTTTTCAAAATGCATACGGCAAAGTGAGATAAAAAATTTTTATTCCCATAATTCATGGAGACTCTCATGGACACACAAACTTATAACTACAAAGTGGTGCGCCAGTTCGCCATCATGACCGTAGTTTGGGGCATTGTGGGCATGTTGGTCGGCGTCATTGTCGCCGCCCAATTGTTTGCCCCCGCCCTCGATTTATCAGATGTCGGCCCCTGGTTCCACTTTGGCCGTCTGCGTCCGTTGCACACTAACGCAGTAATTTTTGCGTTCGGCGGTTGCGGTCTGATGGGTACATCATACTACGTTGTTCAACGTACCTGTAATGCACGCCTGTTTGGCGGATGGCTGCCGGCATTTACCTTCTGGGGTTGGCAGGCGGTTATCGTTGGCGCAGTCGTCAGCCTGCCTTTGGGTTATACCCAAGCTAAAGAATATGCTGAATTGGAATGGCCTATCGACATCCTGATCGCTTTGGTTTGGATTGCTTACGCCATCGTATTCTTCGGTACGATTGCCAAACGTAAAATCAAACACATCTACGTTGCCAACTGGTTCTACGGCGGTTTCATTTTGGCCGTTGCCCTGTTGCACATCGTCAATAACCTGAGCATTCCTGCGGGCTTCATGAAATCCTATCCGGTTTATGCGGGCGCAATCGATGCCATGGTTCAATGGTGGTATGGTCACAATGCCGTAGGTTTCTTCCTGACTGCAGGCTTTTTGGGCATGATGTACTACTTCGTGCCGAAACAAGCAGGCCGTCCGGTCTACTCTTACCGCCTGTCCGTCGTCCACTTCTGGGCTTTGATTTTTACCTATATGTGGGCAGGTTCTCACCACTTGCACTATACCGCTCTGCCTGACTGGACCCAGTCCTTGGGTATGGTGTTGTCCCTGATTCTGTTCGCACCTTCTTGGGGCGGTATGATCAACGGTATCATGACCTTGTCCGGCGCATGGGACAAACTGCGTACCGACCCTATCTTGAAATTCTTGATCGTCTCTCTTTCCTTCTACGGTATGTCCACCTTCGAAGGTCCGATGATGTCCATCAAAACCGTCAATGCTTTGAGCCACTACACTGACTGGACCGTTGCACACGTTCATGCCGGCGCATTGGGCTGGGTAGGTTTCGTGACCATTGGTTCCGTGTACTATATGATTCCCCGCCTGTTCGGCAAAAATGAAATGTACAGCACCAAATTGGTGGAAGCACACTTCTGGATCGCGACCATCGGCGTGGTTCTGTATATCGCCTCCATGTGGATTGCCGGTGTATTGCAAGGTCTGATGTGGGGTTCTCTGAATGCGGACGGTACTTTGACTTATTCGTTTGTAGAGTCAGTTAAACGCACTATGCCTTACTACATGATTCGTTTCACCGGCGGCCTGCTGTACCTGAGCGGTATGTGTATCATGGCATACAACGTTTACCGTACAGCCATCAGTGGCAAAGCGGTTGATGCCGAGATTCCCGCGGTGTCTCAAACCCAGCACCACTAAAAACATAAGAAAAGGCTACCAAAATGAAATTACAACAATTAGCTGAAGAAAAAGTCGGCGTCCTGATTGTATTTACCCTGCTTGTAGTCAGCGTAGGTCTGTTGATTGAAGCCGTGCCGCTGTTCTTCTCCAAGGCTGTAACCCAGCCTATTGAAGGTGTGAAACCTTATAACGCTTTGCAAGTGGCTGGTCGCGACATCTATATCCGCGAGGGTTGTTACAACTGTCACTCTCAAATGATTCGTCCGTTCCGTGCAGAAACCGAACGTTACGGTCACTACTCCGTTGCCGGTGAGTCTGTTTATGACCATCCGTTCCAATGGGGTTCCAAACGTACCGGTCCGGACTTGGCTCGTGTGGGCGGCCGCTATTCCGACGAATGGCACCGCATCCACTTGCTGAATCCGCGCGACGTTGTGCCGGAGTCCAATATGCCTGCTTTCCCATGGCTTGCACGCAACAAAGTTGATGCCGAAGCAACCGTGGCGCATATGAAAGCCCTGCGTAAAGTTGGTACGCCTTACAGCGATGAAGAGATTGCAAAAGCTCCTGAAGCTTTGGCAGACAAATCAGAGCTGGATGCGGTGATTGCATACCTGCAAGGCTTAGGCTTGGCATTGAAAAACGTAAGGTAACATCATGGACGCAAACTGGGCTCGCTCGCTCTTCACTGTTTGGGTTTTTATCAGCTTCATCTTAGTGCTTTATATTGTTTTTAATCGACGTAATAAAAAGAACTACGATGATGCTGCCAACAGTATTTTCGACAATGATGATAAAGAGTCGTCTGAAAAAGACGGGCGATAACAGTTTAGTCCGTGATCACGGAGCAAAAGAATGAACACAACATCCCAATTTACCAGCAATTTCTGGAATATATACATTGCAGTTATTGTCGTGCTCAGCTTTATCGGCTTGGCATGGCTGCTGCTTTCCCAAAACGTTGTGAAGCGTCCTAAAAAGGGCGAAGAAGTCAAAACGACAGGTCATGAATGGGACGGTATTGAAGAATACAACAACCCACTGCCGCGTTGGTGGTTTTGGCTGTATGTCTGTACTTGGCTGTTCGGTATCGGCTACCTGGTCATGTATCCGGGTTTGGGCGATTATAAAGGACAGTGGAAATGGAGCAGCAAGGGACAATACGAGAAAGAAATGGCTAAAGCTGATCAAGAGTACGGCAAAGTTTATGCCAAATTTGCCAAAATGCCGATTGAGAAAGTGGCAAAAGATCCTGAAGCACGCGCCATCGGTCAAAACCTCTTCAATACCTACTGTATCCAATGTCACGGTTCTGATGCCAAAGGTTCCAAAGGCTTCCCGAATTTGACCGACAACGATTGGTTGTGGGGCGGCGAGCCTGAGAAAATCCATGAGACCATTGAAAAAGGCCGTACGGCACAAATGGCTGCATGGGGTCCTGCACTGGGTGAAGAACGCGTAAAAGATGTGGCAAACTATGTCATGTCCTTGTCCAAACCTAAAGACCAATACGATGAAGAACGCGCTGCCCGCGGTAAAGCATTGTTCAGCGGTCCTCCGGCAAACTGCTTTACCTGTCACGGCGATAAAGGTCAAGGTATCCAAGGTTTGGGTCCGAACCTGACTGACGACGTATGGTTGTGGGGTGGTACTCAAAAATCGATTATCGAAACCATCACCAACGGTCGACACAGCCAGATGCCTGCTTGGGGTCATTTCTTGGATAAAGACAAACTCCACATCATGACTGCGTATGTATGGGGTCTGTCTAACAAAGACGGCAAAGCGCCCGTGAAAAAAGCTGAACCTGCCCCAGCACCTGCTTCTACCGCTGCATCATCTACTGCCGCTTCATCTGCTTCCGCTCCGGCTCAAGATGAAAAAGCTGCTTCAGCAACTGATGCAAAAGCGGCTGCTCCTGCTGAGGCCAAACCTGCAGAAAAAGCAGACGCTTCTTCTGCTAAAGTAGACGGTAAAGCTGTTTTTGAAGCCAACTGCAAAATGTGTCACGGCGGCACCATCCCCGGTGCTCCAGGCATAGGCAAGAAAGACGATTGGGCTCCGCGTATCAAACAAGGTAAAGATACCCTGCACAAACACGCGATTGAGGGCTTCAACTCCATGCCGGCAAAAGGCGGTAACTCAAGCCTGAGCGATGACGAAGTCAAAGCTGCGGTTGACTATATGGCCAACCAATCCGGCGCCAAATTCTAAATCGTAGAAATTAAAACGCACCTTTAAATAAGGTGCGTTTTTTTATGGGGTCGTCTGAAGTTGCTTTCAGACGACCTGAAGTTCGTCCCGTACTTTCATTAAAGCAAAGCCAAGCAGGTTTAAGCCTCGCCATTGCAGCGGATTTTGAACGCGTGGGTCATCTTGAGCAAGTCCGATTCCCCAGATTGTATCTACTGGACTGGCTTCCACTAGAATGCGGCTGCCTGTGCCAAGTAGAAAGCGTTTCAAATAGGGGTGTTGGCTAAATTTTGCATGGTTGCCCTTGCAAACGATATCGAAGCGGTGGGCGTTCCAAATGTCGTCTTTAAATCCGATGACTTGTCGCCCTAAATCCTTCGCCTGTTTTGGATGCGCAGAAGCGATGATTTGGCGTCGGATATCTTCTGCACCGAATAATTTTGCCTTTTCAGCCATCATATAGTGTTCGGCAGTCGCATAGCGGATGCCGTCGATTTCAAAGGGTGCCGGATACCATTGGCTGAAAACGGCTTTGTCTGTTTCATTTTTATGTTTTGGAGTATGTCCCCAGAAGTATAGATATTTCAGCTTTTCTTTGCGCTGATAGGCGGCTTTCAAATCAGCAAGAGAGTAGAGTGCAGGCATGGTATTTCTTTCTTATTGTGTATTATAGTGGATTAAATTTAAATCAGGACAAGGCGACGAAGCCGCAGACAGTACAGATAGTACGGCAAGGCGAGGCAACGCCGTACTGGTTTAAATTTAATCCACTATAAATTCAGATCGATAGGGTGTTGCGTGATTTAAGACTCATGATATGCGCAGGCGCAGGAGATTAACCTTAAATCAGGACGGGATGAAACCTCAGAGAATATAGATGGTACAACAAGAGAAGAGGATACCATACTGATTGAAAGTTAATTTACTGTATCGCGGAAGATATAGATGAAAGTATTTAAACCAGTACGGCGTTGTCTCGCCTTGCCGTACTATCTGTACTGTTTGCGGCTTCGTCGCCTTGTCCTGATTTAAATTTAATCCACTATATATCCGCTATTCATGCCATTACCGATAGAAAAAAAGGTCGTCTGAAAAACGTTTTCAGACGACCTTTATCATTTAAGGCTTATTTCCAAACCAAGAGCGCGTGGTTGCGTTTGCCGCGTCGTACGATGGTGTATTTGCCGAAGCGTTTGTGCGCGTCGGTCAGCAGATAGGCATCGTCGGGGCGTTCGGCGGCGTGGTTCGGGTTGTTCGATTCGGCGGCTTGTCCATTGAGCAATACCGCTTTGCTGTTCACAAAACCGCGCGCTTCTTTGTTGGAAGATGCCAAGCCGGTTTTGACCAAGGCTTCGACGACGTTGAGGCCGTCTGAAACTTCAAATGCGGGCAGGCCGTCGAGGGCGAGCTGTTCGAAGTCGCTTTCTGTCAAGCTGCTTTGGTCTTCGGCAAACAGGCTTTCGGAAATGCGCTGCGCGGCTTGCAGGGCGGCTTCGCCGTGAATCAGGCGGGTCATTTCTTCGGCAAGGATGCGTTGCGCTTCGGGCTTGGTGCCGCTGGCTTTGTCTTTCGCTTCGATGGCGTCGATTTCTTCGATAGACAGGAAGGTGAAGTATTTCAGGAATTTATACACATCGGCATCGGCAACTTTCAGCCAGAATTGGTAGAACTGATACGGCGAAGTTTTCTTCGCGTTCAGCCATACCGCGCCGCCTTCGGTTTTACCGAATTTGGTGCCGTCGGATTTGGTGACCAGCGGCAGAGTCAGACCGAATACTTGTTTTTGATTCAGACGGCGGGTCAGGTCGATACCGGCGGTAATGTTGCCCCATTGGTCGGAGCCGCCGATTTCCAAAACCGCGCCATGGCGTTTGTTCAGTTCGGCAAAGTCGTAGCCTTGCAGCAGGGAATAGGCGAATTCGGTGAAGGAAATGCCCACATCGTCGCGTTCGATACGCTGTTTGACGGATTCTTTGTTCAGCATAGCGTTGACGGAGAAATGCTTGCCGATGTCGCGCAGGAAGTCGAGGCAGTTCATGCTGCCGAACCAGTCGGCATTGTTCGCCATAATGGCGGCGTTTTCGCCTTCAAAGCTCAAAAACGGTTTCAGTTGGTTGCGGATGCTTTCTACCCAGCCGGCAACAGTTTCGGCGGAATTCAAGCTGCGCTCCACCGCTTTGAAGCTGGGGTCGCCGATCATACCGGTCGCGCCGCCCACCAAGGCAATCGGCGTATGCCCCGCCTGTTGGAAACGGCGCAATGCCAATACGGGCAGCAAGTGGCCGATATGCAGGCTGTCGGCGGTCGGGTCGAAACCGCAGTAGAGGGCGATTTTTTGCTCGTTTAACAAAGCGTCTAAAGCATCGATGTCGGTCGTTTGCGCGATAAGGCCGCGCGATTGGAGGTCTTTGATGACTGATTTCATTGTGGTTGTCCTGTGAGAGTTATTTGTGTGGTAATCCGAGCCACTTTAAAGGAATTTCATCAAATAGGTAATGACAGTTCATGGAATGGATGTAATCTAATGTATCTTTATAAACAGGATTTTTGAACCATTCATTCAATACATAAACATATTCGACACGCCAGCCTAAATTCCGTACTAATTTACTATATTGTTTACGTTTGAAATCACAGGTTTGCAGTTTTTCATCTACAGAACCCGGGACTTGCTGAAATTTGATTTCAATGATAAACAGGGTATCCCGCACTATGACAAATAGTGCATTGTCAGGTTCTAAACGTTTGGAAAGATGCTCTCGCCAATTAATATTATATGGTTCCTGTTCTAGAAAGCGATACAGTTCCTGTTTTTTAAAACAGTATGCTAATTTTTCATTTTTAAACCAAATTTCATATCCGGTTTTATTGGTGGAGTTTTTGATTTCATAGCCGTCAATTTGTTCAAATAACTGCTTAATATCTGTTCGTTGTTCAAAATGTAATCCGGTAGTGGTATTACCGCCACCTTTTCCGCCTTTAATCATTTTTCAATCTCTTTTTAGCTAATTCAAAATAATCCGGTTCCCATTCGCATCCGCAAAAATTCCGCCCATTCTTTAATGCCGCAACACCTGTCGTGCCGCTGCCCATAAATGGGTCGAAAATCAAATCTCCGATATTGGAAGCAGCCTGAATGCAGCGTTCCGCCAAAGCTGTCGGTTTCTGTGTCGGGTGTTTGCCAAATTGTTTCTCTGCTTTGTTCGGCGGAGCAATTTGCCAAACACTTTTCATTTGTTTGCCTCCGTTTTGTGCTTTCATCACTTCATAATGAAAAATATGTTTGGCTTTTTTGTTTTTCTTTGCCCAAAGCAGTGTTTCGGTGGAGTGGGTAAAAAAGCGGCAGGATAGATTGGGCGGTGGGTTGGTTTTTTCCCATGTGATGTTGTTTAAAAGATGGTAACCAATGACTTGCATCAGATAACCTGTTAAGTAAATATTATGCTGTGTGCCGCAAACCCAAATCGTACCGTTTGGTTTTAAAAGTGCGTAGCACAAACGTAGCCATTCTTCGTGAAATTCCAAATCTGCTGCCAAGCCTTTGGATTTGTCCCAGTCCCCTTTGTTTACAGAAACCATTTTTCCGTTTTGGCAAGAGAAACCGTTATTGGAAAGCAGATAAGGAGGATCGGCGAATATCATGTCAAAGCAACCTTCCGGATATTTGTCCAAAATCCGACGCATCACTTTGAAAGTGTCCTCGTTATAAATCACAATGCCGTTTGAAACGTATTTTTTCAGACAGGTATGGTAACGGGTGGCTTCTTCTTTCAGAATATTAAATTCATTTGCCATAAATTGCCAATAATTCGCCTACTTTTTGTCTGCTGCTGCCGTTTGCGGCAATATTTCTTTGTACATCAATGGTTTCTATTCGTGCGCCTTGATATATTTTTCGGGTGAATTCAGTGTCGTGATTGGAAATCAACACACCTTGGGTTTGCTCTGCGGTTTGTTGTGCGATGGTTGCCAAGCGGATTTGATCGTTAAAATCGAAGCCGCCTGTTGCATAAGCAGTAAATGAAGCAGTTTCACTTAAAGGTACATAAGGTGGATCACAATATACTATATCATCGCTGCCTGCCAGCATTAAGGTCGTCTGAAAATCTCCGTTCATCAATTCCATGCGATCAGCTTTACAGATAAACCCCTGCATTTCCGTTTCAGGAAAATAAGGAGATTTATATTTTCCAAACGGTACATTAAATCTGCCTTTGCTGTTGTAACGGCACAAGCCGTTAAAAGCATGACGGTTCAGATAGATAAATATTGCGGAACGTTCGGCAACATCATTGCTGTTGTTGAATTGCTCGCGCAGTTCATAAAAGCGGGCTTCTTGATTATTTGAAGGGGTAAAAAACGAATGAGCAAAGTCAATGAAACTTTGCTTTTCTGATTTCAAAATACGATACAGGTTAATCAAATCGGCATTGGTATCATTCAATATGTAGGCATCAAAATCCAAAGCCAGAGATACAGCCGCCGAACCGGCAAACGGCTCAATCAAACGTTTGCCGGTTCGGTTAGGCAGGTTTTTGTGAATAAAAGGAGCAAGTTTGAATTTGCCGCCTGCCCATTTTAAAAACGGTTTGAGTACTGCCATGTTTACACGTTAAACAAGAAGTGCATCACATCGCCGTCCTGCACGACATATTCCTTGCCTTCTACGCGCATTTTGCCGGCTTCTTTGGCTTTGGCTTCGCCGCCGAGCGACACAAAATCGTCGTAGGCAATCACTTGGGCGCGGATGAAACCGCGTTCGAAGTCGGTGTGGATGACGCCGGCGGCTTGCGGGGCGGTGTCGCCTTTGTGGATGGTCCAGGCGCGGACTTCTTTGACGCCGGCGGTGAAGTAGGTTTGCAGGCCCAAGAGGTCGTAGCCCGCGCGAATCAGGCGGTTGAGGCCGGGTTCTTCCAAGCCCATTTCGGCGAGGAACTCGGCTTTTTCGTCGTCTTCCAATTCGGCGATTTCGCTCTCCATCGCGGCGCAAACGGCGACGACGGGGGCGTTTTCTTTTTCCGCCAATTCTTTCAGGCGGTCGAGGTGCGGATTGTTTTCAAAACCGTCTTCGGCAACGTTGCCGACATACATGGCGGGTTTGGCGGTGAGTAGGAACAGCGGTTTGAGCATGGCGAGTTCTTCCGCGTCCAAACCGAAGGAGCGGACGGGCTTGCCTTCATCCAGATGCGGCAGCAGTTTTTTGCACAGTTCGACCAGTTTTTGCGCGTCTTTGTCGCCTGAGCGGGCGCGTTTTTCTTCGCGGATGATGGCTTTTTCGACGCTGGCGAGGTCGGCAAGCGCCAGTTCGGTGCCGATGGTTTCGATGTCGGCAATCGGATCGACTTTGCCTGCGACGTGGACGATGTTGTCGTCGTCAAAGCAGCGCACGACGTTGACGATGGCGTCGGTTTCGCGGATGTTGGCGAGGAACTGGTTGCCCAAGCCTTCGCCTTTGCTCGCACCTGCAACCAAACCGGCAATATCGACGAACTCGACGATGGCGGGCTGCATTTTTTGCGGATTGACGATTTTCGCCAGCTCCGCCATGCGCGGGTCGGGCACTTCGACGATGCCGACGTTGGGTTCGATGGTGCAGAAGGGATAGTTCGCTGCTTCGATGCCCGATTGGGTCAGCGCGTTAAAGAGGGTGGATTTGCCGACGTTGGGCAGGCCGACGATGCCGCATTTCAAGCTCATGGTTTTTCCTGAAAAGATAAAAGTTTAACGGCGGATTATAGCATATCGGGGAATGACTCAAAAACTGTAAAGGTCGTCTGAAAAGCGCGGTTTCCATGCGATGGGAACGGTTTAGCGTTTTCAGACGACCTCGATAATGAGTGGAAAAGTAGCGTGGGCTTTGCCCGCGAGAAATTATGTTGGTCAATTTTGTTTGGGACGAGGGGCAAAATATCCTGATTTTAGTGGGCGAAGCCCATGCTGCGGTTGAAGTGCGCGTTTTATTCAAATCCATAATCCAAGGTCGTCTGAAAACAAGGGTAGCGGGTTTGCCTAGCCGTAATCCGTGTTTTCAGACGACCTCGGTAATGAGCGGAAGAAGTAGCGTGGGCTTTGCCCGCGAGAAACGTATCGGTCTATTTTGTTTTTGGGCGATGGACAAGATATCCTGATTTTCGTGGGAGAGGCCCACGCTACGGTTGTGGAGGGTGTTTTATTTAAATCTATAATAAAAAGGTCGTCTGAAAACGCAGTAGCGGGTTTTTCTAAAACCACCACTTCATTTTCAGACGACCTTTTGTGTACATAGATTTTTAATCAAACAGCAAAATCAGAAACAAAATAACCGCAATCACGCCCAGCCACATGCTTTGCCGTTGCTGCACTTTGACCAAATGGATATAGGCATCGCGCATTTCCTGCTGGCGGTTTTCGTCAACCAGCGCGCTGATTTTGCGCGGTAGGGAAGGGATGATTTGCGCCCAATCGGGGGCTTCGTTTTTGAGGTTGCGCAAAAAGGCTTTCGGACCGACCTGTTCGTTCATCCACTTCACTAAAAACGGTTTGGCAGTTTTCCACAAGTCCAAATCGGGATCAAGCTGCCGTCCCAAGCCTTCGATGTTGAGCAGCGTTTTTTGCAGCAACACAAGCTGCGGCTGGATTTCGACATTGAAGCGCCGGCTGACTTCAAACAGGCGCATCAGCACCAAGCCGAAGGAAATTTGTGAAATCGGTTTGTTGAACACAGGCTCGCATACGGCGCGGACGGCGGCTTCCAATTCTTCCGCGCGCGTGTCGGCAGGCACCCAGCCCGATTCGATGTGGGCGGTGGCGACGCGGTGGTAGTCGCGGTTGAAAAAGGCGAGGAAGTTGATAGCGAGATAGCGTTTGTCGTAATCGGTCAGCGTGCCGACGATGCCGAAGTCGAGGGCGATGTAGCGGTTGTCGGCGGCGACCAAAATGTTGCCGGGGTGCATATCGGCATGGAAAAAGCCGTCGCGGAAGACTTGCGTGAAGAAGATTTCCACGCCGTAATCGGCGAGTTTGTGCAAATCAATGCCGTCGGCTTTGAGTTTGGCGATTTCCGATACGGGCGTGCCGTCCATCCATTCGATGGTCAGCACGTTGCTGGTGCAGTAGTCGTAAAACACTTTAGGCACAATCAGCATATCGCTGTTTTGGAAATTGCGTCCGAGCTGGCTGGCATTGGCGGCTTCGCGCATCAAGTCCAACTCGTCATGCAGATATTTGTCAAATTCCGCTACTACTTCGCGCGGTTTCAAACGCTTGCCGTCGGCAAACAGACGCTCGACCCAAGCCGCGCCGAAGCGCATCAGCGACAAATCCTGTTCAATCACGGGCAAAAGGTTGGGGCGCAAGACTTTGACCGCCACTTGTTCGCCCGAATGCAGGCGGGCTTTGTGTACTTGGGCGATGGATGCGCTGGCGACGGGTTCGGTTTCAAATTCAGCATACAGCGTTTCGATGGATTGCCCCAGCGATTTTTCGATTTGCTTCCGTGAAAGCTGCGCGTCAAACGGCGGGACTTTGTCTTGCAGCTTTGCCAATTCGACCGCGTAATCATGCGGAATCAAATCGGGGCGCGTGGACAGAACTTGTCCGAATTTGATGAAAATCGGCCCTAGGCTTTCTAGGGCAAGGCGCAGGCGGACGGCAGGCGCTTCGTTTTCAAATTCAGACGACTGCGGCAACATTTTCAACAGCGTCCGCGCCCAGCCCGGACGGACAAGCGCGGCAAACAGCTCGGCGAGGTGGTAGAGGTAAAGCGTGCGGAGGATGGTTTTGATGCGTTTGAGCCGTTTCATGATTAAGCGCGGAAAATGCTGAAAGTCGAAATTATATAGTAAATAGGCCTTGCCCACACGGAATGGTATGGGGCTAGGACAAGGATGTGGGCAGGAATTGGCTTTGTGCGTGGGCGGATGGCGTTAGATTCATAGAATCAAAAAGGTCGTCTGAAAACGTTGGGCAAAGCTGCTTGCCCGTTTTCAGACGACCTTTTGTTTACGGCTTTATATTATTCGCCCAAGAGCGCAATATCCGCTACCGCGTTCATTTGCTCTGCCAAGCGGTTCAGCAGGTTCAGGCGGTTTTGTTTTACGGCGGAATCTTCAGCCATTACCATCACGCCGTCGAAGAAAGCGTCGACTTGCGGCTTGACGGAAGCCAGTTCGGACAAGGCAGTTTGGAAATTGCCATCGGCAACGGCGGCGGCGATTTTCGGCTGCAAGCCTTGTGCGGCGGCGTACAGGGCTTTTTCTTCATCCTGTTGCAGCAGGCTTTCATTGACTTCGCCCAACTCGGCATCGGCTTTTTTCAGCAGGTTTTGCACGCGCTTGTTGGCGGCGGCGAGCGCGGCGGCTTCGGGCAGTTGTTTGAACGCGGCAACGGCTTGCAGTTTGGCGGTCAAATCGTCCAAACGGCGCGGCTGTTTGGCGAGTACAGCGGCGACGATGTCTTGCGGATAGTCGTTTTGCAGCAATACGGCAAGGCGCGCCTGCATGAAGTCGGCGGTTTCAGACGACGTTTTCTCGTTGAGCAAACCTTTGGGGAAGCTGTCGAAGGTCGTCTGAATCAGCTCGTTCACGTCCAAACCATACTGCATCAGCATCCGCAGGATACCCAAGGCAGCGCGGCGCAGGGCGTAGGGGTCTTTGTCGCCGGTCGGAATCAGACCGATGCCCCAAATGCCGACCAAGGTTTCCAATTTGTCGGCAAGTGCAACGGCAGTAGCGACTTTGCCGTTCGGCAGATTGTCGCCGGCGAAACGCGGTTGGTAGTGCTGCTCGACGGCTTCGGCGATTTCTTCGGTTTCGCCGTCCAAACGGGCATAGTATTTGCCCATCGTGCCTTGCAGTTCGGGGAATTCGCCGACCATTTCGGTCACCAAGTCGGCTTTCGCCAAACGCGCGGCGCGTTCGGCTGCGGCAGCGTCCGCGCCTAAAGCTTTAGCGATGTGGGCGGCGATGCTTTGCAGGCGTTCGATGCGTTCGGCTTGCGAGCCGATTTTGTTGTGGTACACCACGTTTGCCAACTTGGGCAGGCGGCTTTCCAAAGTCGCTTTCTGGTCTTGTTTGTAGAAGAACTCGGCATCAGACAGGCGCGCCCGCAAAACGCGTTCGTTGCCTTGGATGATGTGCGACGGGTCTTCGGTTTGCAGGTTGGAGACCAGCAGGAAGCGGTTCATCAGCTTGCCGTTTTGGTCGAGCAGCGGGAAGTATTTTTGGTTTTGCTGCATGGTCAGAATCAGGCATTCCTGCGGCACGGCGAGGAAATGTTCTTCAAAACCAGCTTCCAAAACAACGGGGTATTCGACCAGCGCGGTAACTTCGTCCAACAGGGCTTCATCTGCGGCAACGGTCGCTTTCAGACGACCTGCCTGCTCGTTCAAGGCCGTCTGAATCGCGGCTTTGCGCTCGGCAAACGAAGCGACGACTTTGCCTTGCTCACGCATTTGTGCAGCGTAGCTGTCGGCGTTTTCAATGGTGATTTCGCCGCTGGAAAGGAAGCGGTGTCCCAAGGTTTGATTGCCGCTTTGCAGGCCCAAGACGCTGACGTTCACAATGTCGTCGCCATGCAGCACAATCAGCCCGTGAACGGGGCGCACAAAGGTAAACGTGCTGCTGCCCCAACGCATCACTTTCGGAATCGGCAGTTTCTTAACGGCTTGATTGATAATGTCTTCCAAAAGTTCGCCCAGCGGTTTGCCGGTTTGGACATATTCGTAGGCGTACACATCCTGCTTGCCGTCGTGGACGATGGTCAAGTCTTCGATTTTCGCCCCCGCACCGCGCGCGAAGCCTTCCAAAGCCTTGGTCGGCGCGCCGTCTTTCATGGCATTCGCCACGGCAGGACCTTTTTTCACGATTTTCTGATCGGCTTGAACGGCTTTGACGTTTTTGATTTGAACGGCCAAACGGCGCGGCGAGGCGTAGGCGGTAAATTCGGCTTCGCCGTCAATCAGTTGCGCTTTTTCCAAGCCTTCGGCAACAGAAGCGGCGAAGTGATTGCCTAAATTATTCAGGGCTTTGGGGGGGAGTTCTTCGGTAAGGAGTTCGATTAAAAGGGTTTGGGTTGTCATGGGAGACTTTCTGCTCTTTACATTTGTCGGTTTTAATTTCGTTGAAGCGGATACTTTCAGACGATCTCTGGCTGGAAACCCCGTCTTGATTTGATTTGTCTGAAAGTTTGGTGATAAAGCCATCGGATCGGCGCGCCGGTATGGTGTGCATTGCCGATGTCTGTTTGATTTGGTGCAGATTATGCCACAATTGCGCCTTCTCTGCGGCGTGATTATTAGAGAAGTTGGTAATAGAAGCGGGTAGAGGGTGATGAAGATAAGAGGCAAAGCTGCCGGATAAGGATAACTTCCTTGTTTTTCGCTGATTTCAAATCAATTTGTCGCTGCATTGGGTAATCGTGTTATGCGCTTTCATATTGGTGCGGGTATGTTTGGTAGGTAAAAGAAAAAGGTCGTCTGAAACTGCAAACAGTCTTTCAGACGACCTTTTTTATTTAAAGGAAACGGTAATTAGGATTATTGACGTTTCGCGCCGTAACCACCGATGAGGTGTTCGCTGCCGTCTTGGTTTTTCAGACCGTAAGTACCGCCGATTTCAGCAGCTTTTGCACCGTAGAATTTACCGCTCAAATTACCTTTCAGACCTGCTGCGGCTGCTTCAACCGAACCCAGGAAGAGGTTGCCGTTTTCCCATTTTGCCGTACCTTTCATGTCGTACTTCGCATCAGCTTCGCTTACACGGCGGCCGTTGGCGTCGAGGGAGTGGAATTGGGAATTGGAAGTCTCAAAGCGTACGCCTTTCAAGCCGAAATCAGCAATGGCTTTAACATCCGCTGTCAGCTGACGGCTTTGGTTACCTTTCACAACATAGGCAGTAGTCAAGCCGTTGTAAGTTGCCGTACCTTTTTCAGGCAGGTCGGTGAACTTGGTTTCATCGCCCAGGCTTTGATAGCCGAATGCGACATCGTTTTTGGGATCAAAATAGTATGCAAAGGTTTGATAAGCCCAACCGGCTGCAGCGGGGTCGTGCATAACGATTTGTGTGCCATCAGTAAATTGAATGATGTATACACCGTCGAAGCGTTTGTCAAAAACGAGATGCTTACCATCCCCGGTAACCAAGTTGCCTTTTCTAAAGTATGCCAATTTATCTGCCAAGCTTTTGGCTTCGGTAGCTATAGCAGGACGCGCATCACGAAGACGACCATATAAATCGTTCAATTCGTCAAGTTTTGCCTGAGCTTTTGCGATAGCATCAGCATCGCCTTTCTCTTTAGCTTGTTTTAAAGTCTCTTTGGCTGTTTCGATTTGAGTGTACAGTTCGGTAATCTTCTCGTCGATTGAGGCGCGACCATTAATAAAGTTTTTGCTGTCACCACCTATCTTACCGTTTTGTGGACCACCATCACTTTTCGTATTTCCGCCTGAAAATACTTTCATAATCAGGGAATATGGTGTAGTCCAATTGACTTGAGTGGCATTTTGGTTGGCAATTACTACGCCGTCCAATTTTACTTCGTCATTGTTTTTGAAATCCAATGAGCTAATTAAACCGTTTTGATTGTTTTCTTTGCTGTCGGTAAGGTAGAAATCACCTGTATATTCTTTTCCGTCTGCTGTTCTGGTAAGACGTAACTGGGCATTTGGATTGCCTTGTTGTGCAGTGGCGGAGGAGATAAAGCTGGTGTGCAGTGGTGTAGCGCCATTTACTGCTTCAAGCGGTGCTTCATCAATCAAGTCCGCGAGATTGTCAGCGCGGTTATGACTAGGGGTAGCTGCTGCTACGGTATTGCCATTATTGTTGTTGGTAGCGCTGGGGGCGGCATTGCTTGGGCTGCTGTTTTTAGCAGGGCTGCCGTTGCCACTTGTGCTGGTTGATCCAGTGGAAAGAGTGGATGCGCCACCGCTGCCACCGCCGCCTCCACAGGCAGACAGGATTGCCGCGCTGATGGCGGTTAAAATGATGGTTTTGATTTTAGTGTTGATTGCAGACATATTGTCCCCTTTTTTGTTGATTGGAATGGTGCTTTTTATCAAATGGCATAAAGTATTATCATAGATATAATTATGACAAAAATAAACTGTTTTTTACATTTGTTGGGATAATTGTCCATCGATATACAGTTTGTGTTTGATTTGTACGACATAAAGGTCGTCTGAAAATGCTTGAAGCTGCCGGTTGCGGTTGTCTGCTTTAATCGGGCTTCGTTTTCAGACGACCTGCCATTACAATCACGTTTTATTTTAGAGAAGAATTTATGCGTCATTTTGTGTCTGTAATTTTGTGTTCATGTTTCCTCGCTGCGTGCTCCACTCCTATGACTCCTCAAGATATTTCTACCGCTTCCGCCCGTTGGGCGACTTTGGTAAAGCAAGATGCTAATTTGTACCGTATTGACGATAAGCTTTACCGCAGTGAGCAGCCGGTTGCGGAAGATGGGGAGCTGATTGAGCAACTCGGTATCCGTAGCGTAATTAATCTGCGTTTTTTTGATCGGAACGACAATGAAACACATTTAAAAGGCCGCAATTTGATGCTGCTGAACCGTCCTTTGTTGACGTGGAAAATTAAGCCTAAAGATATCGCGCAAACTCTTTTCTTAATTGAAAAGCAGCAGAAATACGGTCCTGTATTGGTTCATTGCTACCATGGTGCTGACCGTACGGGTTTGATTTCCGGAATGTACCGTATTATTTATCAGGGTTGGTCAGTGGAAGAGGCTAGGTTGGAAATGCAACACGGTCCTTATGGTTACCATAGTATCTGGAAAAATATTGAGAATTTGTTTACCGAAGAAAAGGTACAGGAAGTGCGCGAACATTTGGAACGTTTGCGAAAAGAGGGATGATGTTGAATGTAAGGTAAGGCCTGGATTAGGCGTCTTGGAATGATAACGGTGTTGGTTTTAACTTATCTTTATCATTTTCTTGCGCTTGTGACATTGTGTTTGGCGTACACTTTGCCGTTCTCTTTAAGCTAAGAACGATTCTTATGTATCACGGTGAACGCTTTAATGCGTATACTCATTTAATCGGCGCCATACTGGCCGTTGCGGCATTGGTGCTGATGATTATCAAGGCGGATGATTCATATCAACTTGCTAGTGCGATCACTTATGGCGTTTGCCTGTCTTTGCTTTATCTGGGCTCAACGTTGTACCACAGTATTCCCCAACCTAAAATCAAGGCTGTTTTGCAAAAAGTAGATCATTGCATGATTTATCTGTTGATTGCAGGCAGCTATACCCCGTTTACTTTGATTCCTCTTAAGGGGGAATGGGGTTGGTCGCTCTTCGGTGTGTCGTGGGGGTTGGCGTTTTTAGGGATTATTCAAGAGCTTACGATAGGGAGAAAGAGTGAAAAACGGCTCTTGTCCATGATTATTTATGTGGTGATGGGATGGTTGATTTTGGTTGCTTTATTTCCATTGGTTCAATCGCTTTCATCTGCAGGGCTGTTTTGGCTTGCGTTGGGCGGTATATTGTATAGCGTCGGTATCTATTGGTTTGTGAATGATAAAAAGATTAAACATGGTCATGGTATTTGGCATTTGTTTGTTCTTGGTGGAAGCTTGGCTCAATTTATCTGCATCTATTTTTATGTACTTTAAGAGGCTGACGGTTTACAGAAGTTATTCTAAGGTTTTGGTTGTAGGGTGGTAACCGAAATCTTATCTGTGATTGAATTTGTTGCAGAATGATAGAAAGATAATGTAAAAAAAATCCCCACTGAAAAGTAGGGATTTTGTTTTGCAATTCTTTTGCTTAACCTTTACGGGCAGGTAATTTTTCTTTAATGCGGGCCGCTTTACCGGTCAGGCCGCGCAGGTAGTACAGTTTGGCGCGACGGACGTCACCGCGGCGTTTTACTTCGATTTTTTCTACGGTAGGGGAGTAGAGTTGGAAGGTACGCTCAACGCCTTCGCCGCTGGAAATTTTGCGGACGATGAAGTTGCTGTTCAAGCCGCGGTTACGACGGGCGATAACAACGCCTTCGTAAGCTTGCAGACGGCTGCGTGAACCCTCTACTACGCGTACGGAAACGACTACGGTGTCGCCCGGTGCGAATTCGGGGATATCTTTGTTCAGGCGAGCAATTTCTTCTTGCTCTAATTGTTGAATCAGGTTCATTGTTTTTCCTAAATTATGATTGGATTTCCTGTTGCTCTTGCAAGATTTCTTTTAAGAGGCGGGATTCCTTTGGGATTAAACTGCGCTTTTCCAGTAGGTCTGGTCTGCGCTCCAGAGTGCGCCGCAGCGATTGTTTCAACCGCCATTCGGCTATCAAGCCATGATTGCCTGAACGCAATACGTCGGGAACAGTCATGCCTTGGAATTCTAAAGGTTTGGTGTAATGGGGGCAGTCTAGCAGGTCGTCTGAAAATGAGTCCTGCTCGGCTGACTGTATATCGCCCAATACGCCGGGTATCAGTCTGAGTACGGCATCCATCAGCATCATGGCGGGCAGCTCTCCGCCGGAAACGACAAAATCGCCTATGCTGATTTCTTCATCTACGCTGCTTTGCAACAGGCGTTCGTCAATTCCTTCGTATCGTCCGCAAAGCAGTATGAGATGCGGAGATTTTGCAAGTTCTACGGCTTTTTTATGGGTTAGCGGCTGACCTTGCGGACTAAGATAGATGACTTTTGCAGGAGCTGAAGATGTTTGTTTGGCTTCTTCTATCGCTGCTTGCAGCGGCGGCGCCATCATAATCATTCCCGGACCTCCGCCAAAGGGGCGATCGTCAATATAACCGAGTTTGTTGTCGGCGAATTTACGGGGATTGATGGCTTGGAATTGCCAAAAGTTTTGTTTTTTTGCGCGACCGGTTACGCCGTATTCGGTAATGCTGTCGAACATTTCGGGGAAGATGGTGATGGCTTGAATCAACATCAGTAGTCTAAGCCCCAGTCGGCGGTAATGGTTTTGCTTTCGGTATCGACGGTTTCGATGTAGTTGGATACGAACGGGATCAGAATTTGACCATGTTCCCCATTAATCATCAAAACATCGTTGGCACCAGTTTCCATCAGGTTTGTTACTTTGCCGAGCACGATATCGTTTTTGTTGACAACGGTCATGCCGACTAAATCTGCCCAATAGTATTCGTCTTCCTCGGTAGGGGCGAATTCTTCTCGGGGGATTTCGATGGTATAGCCGCGCAGGGCAAAAGCTTGATCGCGATCGTCTATCCCTTCGAATTTGACCTGAAGCTCTCCGCTGACAATTTTGCCGGCTTCGAGTGTAACATTCAGGGTTTTACCGTCTTTGCTTAACTGCCACTCAGGGTAGTCCAGGAGGCTGTCGGCGTATTCTGTATTGGCGGCTATTTTGAGCCAGCCTTTGATGCCGAATACGCCTTTGATGTAGCCCATGGCTACCCGTTGTCGAGTGTCGGTCATAGCAAGATTAGCCGGTGATTAAGCAGCAGCTTTTTGTTCTTTAATCAGTTTTGCAACTGCGTCGCTGACTTGTGCGCCTTGGGCAATCCAGTGGTTCAGGCGGTCGGCTTGGAGGCGTACGCGCTCTTGTTTTTCATTGGCAACAGGGTTGTAGAAGCCAACGCGTTCAATGAAGCGACCGTCGCGACGGTTGTGGGAGTCGGCAACGACTACGTGGAAGAAGGGACGGTGTTTAGAACCACCGCGAGCCAAACGGATAACTACCATTTTGAGTCCTTTTGAGAAAATCGGATAGATAAGAAACCGCTAATTTTAGGATATTTTGCGTTGTTCATGCAAGTTTTTATTTGTTTTTGTTGCTGTTTTGCGGAGTGGTCAGGCTGAGGTGCGCTTGGCACAAAGTGTTGTCTTCTTCGGAGGGGGTGATGGTAAAGCCTGATTTTTCAGCAAGTTTAAGCATAGGGGTGTTGGATTTGAGTATTTGGGCACTCATGACGCGGTAGCCTTGTTGTGTTGCCGATTGGATAATCAGCTTCATCATTTCTGCTGCTAACCCTTTGCCGCGCACGTTTTCGGCAAGCGTGATGCCGAATTCGCATTCGTTGCGGTTGATGCGGCTGAAGCGGCTGACGGCGACGATGAGGTCGTCTGAATTGCGTGCCGTCCATGCGGCTTCGCTGTGGTAGTCGAGTTTGCTGAAGCGCGCGAGGGTGGGGATGGGCAATTCGTTGGTGTGGGTCATGAAACGGGTGTAGCGCGCTTGCGGAGAAAGGCTGCGGACGAATTGTTGCTTGGCTTCTGCGTCTTCGGGGGTGAAGGGGCGGATGGTTACGGTTTCGCCGTTTTTCAGGGTAAACGTGGCAGGATGCTCGGTCGGGTAGGGGGCGAGTACGTTTTGGATGGGGGCGTCGCTTTCGGTTTTTGCGCCCAAAAGTTCGGCGGCAGCTTCGCCGGTATTGCGGAGGAACTCGGCGGCAGCAGGATTTTTGCTGCGCAGGTATTCCGCTGCGGTCTGTACTTTGGCGGCGGCTTGTTCGAGCTTGAGGGTGGCTATATTGGTTGATTTGTTTTTCGGGGAGGGGCGTTCGTCAGCCTGCAAGATAAAGTCGCTGCTGTATTGGTCGCCGTTGAGGTTGAGCAGGATTTCGCCGATGTATTGTTGCCGTTGGCCGAGTGTGTTTAAGGTGTGCAAGAGTTGGTTGAGGATATGCGTGTTTTCAAGTTGGGCGAAATGGGCGATGTGTTCAATGTCCAGCGTAGAAAACGGCGGGAGCGCGGCGGTGGTTCTACCTTGATGGCATACGGTCAGGATTTCGCCATAGACGGTATGGCGTTGAAAACGGAATTGCACCGCGTTATGCGTGGTGTGCTGATAAGCGGGCAGGCACAGGGCTTCGGCAAGCAAGGGTAGGTCTTTTGAAGCGAGGGCTTTGGTAATGTTTCTTGCTTGCGGGGTTTTCAGACGACCTTTTTTAGGCGTGGCGATGCGTAACTGCTCTTTTTGGAGTTGGTCGGCAATGTTTCGGAACGATAAGGCTTGCAGGGCTTGTTCAGGACGGTCGAAATGCAGGAGGTCGTCTGAAAAGCGGCTGCTGACAAGTAGGGGTTTGGCAGTGTGTTTCGCCAGCATGCTCAGGGTGCGGGTCAGATTTTTTTCGTCAGGGCTGTCGGTCGGGGAGACGATGGCGAGCAGGGCTTCGGTATGGGTGTTTTGAAGTTGTTGGCTGGCGATGCTGTGGTAATGGGCGGGCGTGGGTGTGCTGCCGATGTAACCTTGGCGGATGTTTGGCTGCTCGGTGGGGAATTGGAGTTTTAGGTTTTGAGGCGCGCAGGTTTCCAGCCACTCGGCAGGGGTGTTGGACAGGATGTCGATGCTGTTCAGAGGAGGGAGGTCGGATAAACGTGCATGCAGGGCGGCTTCGAGTTCGCTGCTGCTGAATGTGGCGAGGAAGTTGCAATGACGTGCAAGACAGCGCAACACGGCTTTTTCAGTGTCGTCTGAACAGTGAGTAACGTGGAGGATGAGCGGGGTGTGACGGGCGAAATGGCGGATGGCGCTGAACAGGTTGCGTTGGTTTTCGGCTGGGTTATGCTCGATGACGGCGACTTTGGTGTGGCGGTTGTGGCCGAAACGGTTGAGCCAGTCGGCGGAAGTGGTGGGGCTGAGTGGATAGTTGAGGCTGATATGGCGCGAAATGCCCTGTCCCATTTTTTGCAGCATGAGGTTAATTTCGCTGCTGACGGAGGCGTGTCCGGTCAGAAGGGCGGTGTAGCCTGCCGGATGGTCGGGTTGTGAGCTGATGTTGAGGCTTTGCGATGGAAGCTGTACGCCGGCGGGACTGCACACGCTGATGTTGAGCTCGTCGCCGTGGTGTTTTTTGATGGCGGCTTCAGCGGTCTGCCATTCGTCGTCGGACAGGCTTTCCCAGTCTTGGATGAGGATGATGTGGCCGAACTGTTTTTTGCGGCAGGATTTAAACAGGGCGTCGTAGCTGTCAGGCGGCGTTACGGCGATGACGAGGTCGGCGCTGCCGGGGATTTTGTTGAGATTGGTGTAGGAGGTGAGTCCGGCAACCGTGCGGTGGCGGAGGTTGACGGGTGTGATTTGACCTTGAAACGGTGCGCTCAGGAGGTTGCTCAGGATGCGTTCGCCCAAGCTGTATGGGCGTTCGCTCGCGCCCACGAGGATGATGTGGTTGGGCATGAAGAAGTAGCCGGACATGGATTGGGCGGACATGGTGCCTCCTTTTCAGTGTGTAGATGGTGCGTTTCAGACGACCTTTCGGGCGGTTTGGGTTGGAAGGGTTGCCGTGTGTAAATGAACCGGATTCGGTGTTTATTATTTGTTTTTGTTGTAAATGAAAAGTTTGTTTGTTGCTTGGAATGGCGAACATGCAAACTATAAATGATTTAATTATTTATATGAATTATATATGACAAATGGCATAAAAGGTCGTCTGAAAGGCGGGAACGTAAGGGTTTGTTCTTTTCAGACGACCTTTTATAGGTTTGGGGTGTGGCAATTTGTTTACAAACCCCGATTGGCAACATTCATGGTCAAGTGGTTTTAGGATGCGGCTTTTCCGCTTTGCCGTTCGCTTTCTTTTTGGGCAGGATAAAGTGCATTTTCAAACCATTCGGCTTGATGTTTTCAGCCATGATTTTGCCGTTGTGCTGCTCCATGATGTGCTGGGTCAGGGCAAGACCTAAGCCCGTGCCTGGTTTGCTGGCGCTGGAATCGGCACGGTAAAAGGCGGTGAAAATGTGCGGCAGTTGCATTTCGTCCACGCCGGGACCGTTGTCGGTAACGTCCACAATCCAATGCTTGCCGTCTTGTCCGATATTGACGCGGATGGTACTGCCTTCGGGGCTGTAATTGATGGCGTTGCGGATAACGTTGTCAAACGCGCGGTACAAATAGCCTTCGTTGGCGCAGACCGTGGCATTTTCGGGGATTCTGGGTTCGACCGAAAGGGTAACGGTTTGTTTGTTCTGCTGGGCGATGCTTTGGTTGTCTTCCACGATGTTTTTCAGGAAGGGGACGAGCTTCAGGCTTTCTTTTTCCAACGGGATGTTGGATGTTTCCAAACGGGAAAGCGTCAGCAATTCGCCAACCAAGGTATCCATGCGGGTCAATTCGCCTTCCAGCCTTTTCAGATATTGTTCCTGCTTTTGCGGCTGCGCCTGAATCAGTCCGACAATCGCCTGCATCCGCGCCAAGGGGGAGCGCATTTCGTGGGAGACGTGGTGCAGCAGGTGGCGTTCTTTGGCAACGAGTTTTTCCAGTTTTTCCGCCATTTTGTCGAACTGGATGGCAAGGTGGGACAATTCGTCGTCGCGGTCATCCACTTGTTGTGAAATACGGGTTTCAAGTTCGCCGTTTGCCACTCTGTCCATACCGCCGCCCAAGATTTTGATGGGCTTAGTAATGTTGCTGGCGAGGATGTACGCCATCAGCAGACCGACGACGATGATGAAGGATAGGATGATGAATTCGTGCCAAATCGGGGCGAGCGGCAGGCCCGGGATAAAGAGCGGGCTGGGCAGGCGTTGCGCCTGATGGCTGTCCCAACCTTTGATAAAGAAGAGGTATTCCTCGCCGAAACGGTCGTATTCGATGTGCGCCAAATCGGAATTGGGATTATTGATGGCAAACACGCGGGCGCGTTCGATGGTGTGTCCGTCGATGTTGCGGTCGAGGATGTCTTTTTTCTCGTCGCCCAAAATGACGTAAACGGAATTGGAGACGGGGCTGTCTTCCCATTCCGCCAAAATTTCGCGCGCACCGCTGTCCCCGCGCGCCCTAAAGGCGGAGAGGATGCTGTTCATCAAAGTGGTTTCGATGGTGCGGCGTTGGTTGAATTGGTTTTCGGCAAGGGTGTTTTGCACCAGCCAAAAAGAAAAACTCGCCACAAAGATTGCGCAGACGATGACTGCGCAAAATGTGGCGAAGATGCGTTGAAACAGTTTCATTGATCTGTTTAATCTTTAGTTTTTAACAAACAGGTAGCCCAAGCCCCGTACGGTCTGAATCAGCGAGGCATCGCCCAGTTTGTGGCGGATGCTGGAGATATGGACGTCGATGCTGCGGTCGAATTTTGCCAGTTTGCGGTCAAGCGCTTCGATGGACAAAGTTTCTTTGCTGACAACTTGTCCGGCGTGGCGCATCAGGACTTCGAGCAGGTTGAACTCGGTGCTGGTCAGCTCAAGCGGAGTGTCTTTGATGGTCGCCTGACGTTTGGCAGGGTAGAGTACAACATCGCTCACGGAAATGCTGTTTGGCGCGTTGTTCGGCTCGCCGCTTTGTTGCGCACGGCGCAGGATGGCGTTGATGCGTGCCAACAGTTCGCGCGGGGTGCAAGGTTTCGGAACATAGTCGTCCGCACCCATTTCCAATCCGATGATGCGGTCGATGTCGTCGCCTTTGGCGGTCAGCATGATGATGGGAACAGTGCTTTGGGAGCGGACGTTTTTCAATACGTCCAAGCCGTTCATTTTCGGCATCATGGAGTCTAATACGACGACATCGTACTGACCGGTCAGGATTTCGTGTACACCGGCTTCGCCGTCCGGAACGCTGTGGACGTTCAATCCTTCGGCGGTAAGGTATTCGGTGAGCAATTCAGTCAGCAAAGCGTCGTCATCTACGAGTAATACGCGACTCATGGGATTTCCTTTTCGTGATTGTATGCGCTGCGCAAACCCGAAATAAACGGGTGCGGCGGATAGTGATGGCTAATCTTAACACGCATTTTGAGTTTTTTGATAGCTTGTTTTCCTATGTTTTTGCGCTTTTTTGCATTGCAGGGACGCTGTCTTTACATTTTCAGACGACCCCTGTACCAAATCCCCAAAATATACGCCGGATACGCGCCAAACGGACGGCAAAATGATGCCGGTAAAGGCTGTGTTCGAGAAAGGACAGAGAGATTCTAAAACAGGTCGTCTGAAAACGTATTCAGGCTTTCAGGCGACCTGTTTGGTGTTAGAATGATTGTTTATATCTATGAATGAATCACAAAGGGGCTTGTCGATATGTCCTTATCCATTGACGAACAGCTTTTGCCGCACCGCAATGCCATCGATGAAATCGATGCCGAGATTTTGCGCCTGTTGAACGAGCGCGCAGGCCATGCGCACGCCATCGGCGAATTGAAAGGAACGGGTGCGGTGTACCGTCCCGAGCGCGAAGTGGCAGTATTGAGGCGGATTCAGAGTTTGAACCAAGGCCCGCTGCCTGACGAGTCCATCGCAAGACTGTTTCGCGAAGTGATGAGCGAATGCTTGGCGTTGGAGCGTCCGCTGACGATTGCCTACCTCGGTCCACAGGGAACGTTTACCCAGCAGGCAGCCATCAAACATTTCGGCCATGCCGCCCATACCGCCGCATTTCAAACCATAGACCAGTGTTTCCGACAAGTTGAAACGCGGCAGGCGGATTATTTGGTTGCGCCGGTTGAAAACTCGACCGAAGGCTCGGTCGGACGCACTTTGGATTTGCTGGCAGTAACCGCATTGAAAGCCTGCGGCGAAGTCATTGTCCGCATCCATCACAACCTCTTGCGTAAAGGTACGCACGAATTGGGCGGCATCACAAAAGTCTTCGCACATGCCCAAGCGCTGGCGCAATGCAACGACTGGCTCGGGCGCAACCTACCCAACGCCGAGCGCATCGCCGTTTCCAGTAATGGAGAAGCAGCAAGGCTGGTGGCAGAATCAGACGACCCCAGTATCGCCGCCATCGCAGGACGTACCGCTGCCGATATTTATCATTTGAACTATGTCGCCGAATGTATCGAAGACGAGCCGAACAACACCACGCGCTTCTTGGTCATGGGGCATCAAGATACAGGCAGCAGCGGCAACGACAAAACCTCGCTGGCAGTCTCCGCGCCCAACCGCGCCGGTGCTGTCGCTTCGTTGTTGCAGCCGTTTACCGAATCAGGCATTTCCATGACCAAGTTCGAAAGCCGCCCGAGCAAATCCGCGCTGTGGGAATACCTGTTCTTCATTGATATCGAAGGACATCAAAACGACGAAAAAGTCCAAAACGCACTGCGGCTCTTGAGTAAACGCGCATCGTTTGTCAAAGTCATCGGCTCTTATCCGGCAGCCGTTTTGTAATGTAATGAGAATGAGGAAGGTCGTCTGAAAACGGAGATACCGGTTTCAGACGACCTTTTCTACATCTTTAATATGCTGCATTCTCAGTGTAACCAGCCCATTCTTCCAATAAACGGTGGCGTTTTTCAAATGTCCGACGCAAAGTCGGTAGTCCGATTAGCCGATCAATCGTTTTCCCCAAACCGAAAGTAAATTCCACCGTATCCGTCACACAGGTACGCCCTCTGGAAAAATTGAATTCATGCGTATGGCGGAAGGAGCGGTAAATCCCTTGCAACATCAAGTCGGTAAACGATTGGTTCGGCTCAAGCGAAATGATTTCGGCACGATGCCGCAACCAAATCCCGCAAACTCTGTATCTGAAATCCAAAATATCTCCACGTGCCCAGTATTCCTTTTCCGACAGCCATTGCACGTCAAACGGGAACTGACGGGCAAATCCATGTCGGGAAGTGCAGTAGCGGAATATCGGTTCGAGCGGCGCATCCAGCCAGACGCTGCGGGTATAAGTCAGCATGATATCGACCGTTGTGGGTAAAAATGGGGATATTGATAAGAGTGGTGCGGTTGGTATCAGTTCATGATTACTTTGAACGGTGTGGGTTGGTTTTGTATGGATAAAGGGATAAATAAAGGTCGTCTGAAAATTTTCAGACGACCTTTATGATGAATCGCGGCGACAGGTTCAAATTATTCTTGGCTGATGGGTTCGAAGCCCGGGCAGTCTTCATTATTTTTGGAATTGCTTGCCCAGAAGATGCCGTCGCTGTTGAGGTAAACGGAGCAGGTCTCGGTGGACTTGTATTCGTCTGTGGGTTTGGCTTCGAGGATGTATCTTGAGGAGGCGGAGTTTACGATTTGATTAGCGCTATCGTCCGGACCTTCGAAGTTGAAGATGGAAATATTGAAATATTGGTTTTGAACCAAGGGGGGCAACGAGGGATTGCCTGCTTCGGCTTTTACGGTCGCATGCTGGGCGTAGTAACGCTCGAGGTTTTGGGCGTTGATCAGCAGCTCGGAACGGACGCTTTCCAAGCGTGTTTTGCGGACGTAGCGTTGGTAAGAGGGATAGCCGATCGTCGCTAAAATCGCGATGATCAGGACGACAACGAGTAGCTCGGGGAGAGTAAAACCTTGTGATTTGTTTTTCATAGTAAGTGTCATTGTGTTGTTATATTTATCATGCCGGGTCGTCTGAAAGGTTTGAGGAAGCGGCTGTTGTGGTATTCGATAGATGTTGAATTATAGTTCTTTTCTCTTGTTTTGAATGTTTGGATAAATATTGAGATTGGGAAAATATGTAAATACGTTGAAATATTCTGGAAAAGGGTTTTGATTATTTTTATTTAAAACAATAAGTTAAATTTTAGTTTGGGTGGTTATTGTCTTGGCTGGTGTGGATGTTTACAGTAAAATTTGTCCGTTTTCAGCGTTTTCGGCGGATAAGTGTTGGGATTATGCGACATGAGTCGAATGCCGGATTGAACAGATGAAATGGATGAATCAGAAAGTCAGTTATGGCAAAAATTATTAATAAATGGACGGTTGGAATAACGGTTGCTGCGGTGCTTGGGTTTGCCGCGTGGTCTTATTTTCAGCCCGAACCTCAAACTTCTTACATCACGGAAACGGTCAAACGCGGCGACATCAGCCAGACGGTATCCGCTACGGGCGAGATTTCGCCGTCGAACTTGGTGTCGGTGGGCGCGCAGGCTTCGGGGCAGATTAAGAAGCTGTACGTCAAGCTCGGACAGCAGGTTAAAAAAGGCGATTTGATTGCGGAAATTAATTCGACCACTCAGGTGAACACGCTGAATACGGAAAAATCCAAGCTGGAAACGTATCAGGCGAAATTGGTTTCTGCCGGAATTGCGCTGAACAGCGCGGAGAAGAAATATAAGCGCGAAGCGGCTTTATGGAAGGAAAACGCGACGTCCAAAGAAGATTTGGAAAGCGCGCAGGATGCGTTGGCAGCGGCTAAGGCAAACGTTGCCGAGCTGAAGGCTTCCATCAGGCAAACCAAAATTTCCATCAATACTGCCGAATCGGAATTGGGTTATACCCGCATTACCGCGACGATGGACGGTACGGTGGTGGCGATTCCGGTGGAAGAAGGGCAAACCGTGAACGCGGTGCAGTCCACGCCGACGATTATCCAGTTGGCGAATCTGGATACGATGTTGAACAAAATGCAGATTGCCGAAGGCGATATTACGAAGGTGAAAGCGGGGCAGGATATTTCGTTTACGATTTTGTCCGAACCGGATACGCCGATTAAGGCGAAGCTCGACAGCGTCGATCCGGGCTTGACCACGATGTCGCTGGGCAGCTACACCACCAGCACGGACACGACTTCCAATGCGATTTATTACTACGCCCGCGCTTTGGTGCCTAATCCAGACGGCAAACTCTCTATCGGTATGACGACGCAGAACACGATTGAAATCAACGGCGTGAAAAACGTTTTGCTCGTGCCGACCCTGACGATTAAAAAACACGACGGCAAATCGTTTGTTAGCGTTTTGGGCGCGGACGGTAAAGCTTCGGAACGCGAGATTACGGTCGGTCTGAAAGACAGTATGAATACCGAAGTGAAAAGCGGTTTGAAAGAAGGCGACAAGGTGGTGATGTCGGAAATGAGCGCGGCGGAGCAGGCTGAAGCGGCGCAACGCGCCATGCAGGGCGGTCCGCCGAGATAAATAGGCAATAGGTCGTCTGAAAGTTTTGTTTTTGAGCAAAACTCCCCTTTCAGACGACCTTTCCACTCCATACATCATTATCGGTCGGAAACACTTATGAGCTTAATCGAATGTAAAAACATCAACCGCTACTTCGGCAGCGGCGCGAACCGCGTTCATGTTTTGAAAGATGTCAGCCTGTCGATAGAGAAGGGCGATTTCGTCGCCATCATCGGGCAGTCCGGTTCGGGCAAATCTACGCTGATGAACATCCTCGGCTGCTTGGATAGTGCGACTTCGGGTTCGTACCAAATCGACGGCATCGAAACCGCCAAAATGGAGCCGGACGAACTGGCGGCATTGCGGCGCGAACGCTTCGGCTTTATTTTCCAACGCTACAACTTGTTAGGCTCGCTGACGGCGCGGGACAACGTCGCCCTGCCTGCCGTGTATATGGGCATGGGCGGCAAAGAGCGTTCTAATCGTGCGGAAAAATTGTTGCAGGATTTAGGTTTGGAAGGTAAAGAAGGCAACAGACCCAGCGAACTTTCCGGCGGTCAGCAACAGCGCGTCTCCATCGCCCGTGCCCTGATGAACGGCGGCGAAATCATCTTCGCCGACGAGCCAACCGGCGCGCTCGATACCGCCAGCGGCAAAAATGTGATTGAAATCATCCAAAAGCTGCATAAAGAAGGGCATACCGTGATTATGGTGACACACGATCCCGGTATTGCCGCCATCGCTAACCGCATCATCGAAATTCGCGACGGCGAAATCATCTCCGACAGTTCAAAAAATCCCGAAATCCCCGAAAGCAAAATAGAACGCATCAAAGAAAAATCTTCGTGGCTGTTTTATTACGACCAATTTGTCGAAGCCTTCAAAATGTCGGTGCAGGCGATTATGGCGCACAAAATGCGTTCGCTCCTGACTATGCTCGGCATCATCATCGGCATTGCCTCGGTCGTGTCCGTCGTCGCTTTGGGCAACGGCTCCGAGAAAAAAATCCTCGCAGACATCAGCGCGATGGGGACGAACACCATCAGTATTTTCCCCGGACGCGGTTTCGGCGACAGGCGCAGCGGCAGGATTAAAACCCTGACCATTGACGACGCCAAAGTCATCGCCAAGCAAAGCTACGTCGCTTCCGCCACGCCGCAGACCACCTCCGGCGGCACGCTGACCTACCGCAATACCGACCTGTCCGCCTCGCTTTACGGCGTAGGCGAACAATATTTCGACGTGCTCGGGCTGAAGTTAGAATCAGGCCGCCTGTTTGACGAGACCGATGTGAAAGAAGACGCGCAAGTCGTGGTGATCGACCAAAACACCAAAGAAAAACTCTTCGGCGCGGACGTCAATCCGTTGGGTAAAACCGTCCTCTTCAACAAACGCCCGCTGACCGTCATCGGCGTGATGGAAAAAGAAGAAAACTCTTTCGGCAATTCCGACGTATTGATGCTCTGGTCGCCCTATACGACCGTGATGCACCAAATCACCGGCGAGAGCCACACCAACTCGATTACCGTCAAAATCAAAGACGATGCCAATACCCAAGTCGCCGAAAAAGGGCTGACCGAGCTGCTGAAAACGCGGCACGGTACGGAAGACTTTTTCATGAACAACAGCGACAGCATCAAGCAAATGGTTGAAACCACCACCGGCACGATGAAACTGCTGATTTCCTCCATCGCCTTGATTTCATTGGTGGTCGGCGGTATCGGCGTGATGAACATCATGCTGGTGTCCGTAACCGAGCGCACCAAAGAAATCGGCGTGCGCATGGCGATCGGCGCGCGGCGCAACAACATCCTGCAACAATTCCTGATTGAAGCGGTCTTAATCTGTATCATCGGCGGCTTGGTCGGAGTAGGGCTGTCCACGCTCATTAGCCTTGTGTTCAACCATTTCGTCACCGAATTTCCGATGGAAATTTCCATTGGCTCCGTCATCGGCGCGGTTGTCTGTTCCACCGCTATCGGCGTAGCGTTCGGTTTTATGCCCGCCAACAAAGCCTCCAAGCTCAATCCGATTGATGCCTTGTCTAAGGATTAAAGTTTCAGACGACCTCCAAACCCAAAAGGTCGTCTGAAAATCCCGTTTGGCTATTGTCATCACAATGAATATATAGTGGATTAACTTTAAATCAGGACAAGGCGACGAAGCCGCAGACAGTACAGATAGTAAGGAACCGATTCACTTGGTGCTTGAGCACCTTAGAGAATCGTTCTCTTTGAGCTAAGGCGAGGCAACGCCGTACTGGTTTAAAATTAATCCACTATACACACATCGAGGAAAACCGAATGATTACCCTACATGTATTGGCACAATCCCGCGCACTGCGCATCGTCTGGCTGCTCGAACTCATCGGCGCACCGTATCAAATCAAAACCTACGCGCGCCATCCCGAAACCCTGCTCGCGCCCGACGAACTCAAAGCCGTACACCCGCTGGGCAAGTCCCCCGTTATCGACGACGACGGATTCGTACTCAACGAAAGCGGCGCGATTACCGACTACCTGATTCAAACCTACGGCGGACACTTCATGCCCGAACGCGGCAGCCAAGATTACTGGCATTACCAACGCTGGCTGCACTATGCCGAAGGTTCGCTGATGCCCTTGCTTTTGCTCGGATTAGTGTTCCGCAAAATAGAAAACGCCCCCATGCCGTTTTTCATCAAACCCGTCGCACGCAAAATCAGCGGCAACGTCAAAAACGGCTTTATTGAACCGCAAGCTGCCCTGCATCTAGCCTATGTTGAAAACGAATTAAACGGCAAAGACTGGCTGGTCAATAACCGGCTCAGCGGCGCGGACATCATGATGAGTTACCCGCTGCAAGCCGCCGCCGACCGCTTCGGATTGGCGGACTATCCCAACATCCGCGCCTATTTGCAGCGCATCGAAAACGACCCCGCCTATCAAACGGCGGTACAGAAAGCAGGCGGCCCGCTGCTGCGTTTGGATAAATAAGGTCGTCTGAAAAGCAAAAGTCGGGTTTGGCTGCCCGACGAGATACCGAACACACAGTTCACACAATACATTGCGAAAACAGCCCGAAGGTCGTCCGAACCCGCAACATTTTTCAGACGACCCCTCCCGAAACAGGCATTTCAAGCCTTCAATACAAGGAAACCTATGGACGTTTACGCAACATACACAGCCCATCCGCAAAGCGGCATCGAACAAATCAAAGCCTCCGCCGGCACGCCTGCCGCCGTAGCTGAATGCAGCGCAGGCAAACTCTGGGACGCGCTGCATTTCGTCCTGACCGGCAAAGGCTCGGACGATGCCGACGCGGCAAACCCGTTGAGCAAAGCCATGATTGGCAACATCCTGCGGCAGGACGAAGAAGCGGGCGAACACATCGGCTGGATTGGCGATACCGAAACCGCCGAAATAGCCCAAGCCCTGAAGCAAACCGACTTCGCCGCGCTGCTCGACGGCAAAATCGCAGCAGATTTTCAAAACAACCAAATCTACCCCGATATTTGGGGCGATGAAAAAGCCTTTGCCGAAACCCGCGCAGAATTGGCGCAGCGGTTTCAAGAACTCGCCGCGTTCTACCAAGCCGCCGCCGAACAGCATTGCGGCGTAGTGGTCAGGATTTCATGATTTCAGACGACCTTTTTGAATGGGAAGAGGTCGTCTGAAAAACGGATTCAACGGCGAAAGGCACATGAATAATTGATTTAACTGAATTTTATTGAAATGAGTAATACGAATTACGTTTGTTTTTCCTGCCGCACCGCCGTGCGCCGTCCGAAACGTTATTTCCGTCCCCAAGACAGCAGTTCGCCCCGTTGTTCGCAGTGTTCCAAACCATGTGTGGAGCTGTCGGATAGAATTCCGCTTCCGTCGAAACATAAAACCAAAGAATGGCAGAAGTTGCAGCAGGATTTGTGGCGGCAACAGTTACAAATATTGGAGATACAGCAACGCTCCAGAGTCAGGTATAAGCATGAACTCGAACACGAAGCCGATCGGTTGGAGCGTAAACTGCAAGAGCCGATGCATCCGCAAACTGCCAAACAGTTAAAACGTCTTCTGAAAAATTGTTTGAAGAATTTAGAACAAGTCAAATGACCGAGCAAGAACTGGTGTGCCGTTTCCATCAGGCTTTAACCGATATTTCCGCCCTTGCGGAAGCCATTGGCGAACTGCATTGGAAAAGGGCTTTTTTCGACAAGGCGGCACGGACGCTCGAAAATGAATCCATGCCTTTTGAAGAACGGTTGCGGCTTGCCTGCGAACAAAGCCACGTTTTCGGCGGCATGGGTTCTTGGAATGACTCCCCTCCGTTCTCCGCCCACGAACACGGCTTGTCTGATGAATTTGAAAAGACCACTTCGGCTTTGTATGAAATACGTTCGACGGCAATGGCACATTTAAGGCGGAAGAGCGTGAAGTAGCGTGGGCTTCGCCCGCGAAAACAAGTTGATACATCCGCTTTCAGGTTTTCAGACGAACCCAAAACCAAAGGCTAAAACATGAGTCCCGACAAAGTACGACGAAGCAAGCTGAACACGCTGACCGACCTGCCCAATGTCGGCAAAGCCGTGGCGGAGGATTTGGCTTTGCTCAGCATCACGCAGCCGCAGGATTTGGCGGGGCAGGACGCTTACGAAATGTACGACCGCCTGTGCAGCCTGACCGCAACCCGGCACGATCCCTGCATGATCGATATTTTTCTGTCGCTGGTTGATTTTATGCAGGGGAACGAACCGAAGCCGTGGTGGCATTTTACGGAACAGCGAAAAGCGTTTTTAGCCGATAAATAAACGCAGCCGATGAGATTGTTCAGACGACCTCGCTACCTTTCAGGTCGTCTGAAACCTTAAACCGAAAGACACAACATGCAGAAAAAACCTTTTTTTCAGACGGCATTATCCCTGTCGCTCGCCTTTGCCTTAAGCGCGTGCGCCGTCCACAGCACCGACAAAAACCTCACGCTCGAATCGACAGGGCAGGTGATGAGCGCGGCGGAAACCGCCGAACGTTACGACGTGAACGGCAACTGGTGGGAAATCTACCAAAGCCCGCAGCTCAACGCCTTGATGGCGCAGGCTTTGGAAAACAATATCGATTTGAAACAGGCAGCCATCAATGTCAATAAAGCCCTGTATCAGGCGAATATTTTGGGCGCGGATTTGGTGCCGTCGTTCAGCGGCTCGGTGGGCGCGTCCACATCCAAAAACCTGAAAACCGGCAGCCACGGCAACACCTTCAGCAGCCAGCTCGGCTTGAGCTACGAATTGGATTTGTGGCGCAAACTCAGTGCCACCGCCGACGCGCAAGTGTGGGAATACCAAGCCACGCGGCAGGATATGGCGAACACGCGCCTGACTTTGATCAACAATGTCGCCGATGCCTATTTCAATATCGCCTATCTCAACGAAGCCATCGAATTGGCGCAGAAATCCCTCAAGCAATATCAGGAAATCAACCGCATTGCCGAAGCCAAGTTCCGCTACGGCAGAGCCGATTCCAGCCAGCCGACGCAGGCGAAACAATCGCTCTTGAGTGCGCAAAACAGCCTGATTTCCCTGAAAAACAGTCTCGACACGCAAAAACAGGTTTTACGCAACCTGCTCAACCTCAAGCCGAACGAAGCCATCGCCGCCGACCCCGCACAATTCCGCCTACCGTCCGTCGAAGGCGTGAACCTCGACGTACCGATTACCGTATTGGCGAACCGCCCCGACCTGCGTGCCGCCGAATACCGCCTGCAATCTTCGCTCCAATCCGTCGAAGCGCAAAAACGCAGTTGGTATCCCTCGATTACATTGGGCGCGAGCTTGAGCACGTCGTCTGAAAAAGCCAAAAGCGCGTTCAATATCCCGCTCTTGGGCGGCTCCGCCACCATCAACCTGCCGTTCCTCAACTGGCAGACCATGAAATGGAAAGACAAAACCGCACAAGCCAATTTCGACAGCGCCAAACTCGACTTTGAAAAAGCCCTGACCACCGCGCTGAACGAAGTCAATACCAACTACCTCACCTACCAAAACGCCCAAGCCGCGCTCAACAACCAAGAACAGCGTTACGCCTTGGACAAGAAAAACAGCCGCTACTACCAAGTGCGCTACCAACACGGCAAAAACGAGCTGAAATATTGGCTGGAGGCGTTGAGTACGGAATACGGCTCTGCCCAAAACATATTGAACCAGCGGTACGAAACGCTGAAATACGAAAACATGGTGTATAAAGCGATGGCGGGACGTTATACGCCGAAATAGGGCGGTCGGCTCAGCTCAAGAGGTCGTCTGAAAACTGAAAAAAGCGGTTTTCAGGCGATTTTTGTCGGTTGCACATGGCTTAAGTTTGCTGCGGGCAAGGCGGCAAGCTGTGGTAAGATGGACGCCGTCGAAACACAGTCGGTTTGCAAAAGTCAGCCAAAACGGGCGGAGGAAACGGGTGTCTCAACGTATCAATCGTCAAGCGCAATCCGTCGGGTTGTGCTTTTTTGTTTTCAGACGACCTCAAGCCGCTGTCGGATTCGGCGCATCAAACAAAAAACAGGAGAAACCAAATGGAAGAAACATTCGTTCAAACGCTGACCATCGCCGGCTCGGATTCCGGCGGCGGAGCGGGGATACAGGCGGATTTGAAGACGTTTCAGATGCGCGGCGTATTCGGCACCAGCGTGCTGACCGCCGTGACCGCGCAAAATACGCTCGGCGTATCGGCTGTGCATCTGATTCCGACCGACATCATCACTGCGCAAATCGAAGCCATCCGCGCCGATTTTGAAATCCGCGCCTATAAAATCGGGATGCTGGGTACGGCAGAAGTGATTGAATGCGTTGCCGAAAATTTGAAAAAATGCCGTTTCGGCAAGCGCGTACTCGATCCTGTGATGATTGCCAAAGGCGGTGCGCCGCTGTTGCAGGATTCCGCCGTCGAAGCGATGAAACGCCTGCTGTTGCCAGATACCGACATTCTGACGCCCAACCTGCCCGAAGCGGAAGCCTTGACGGGCGTGCGCATTGAAAACCGCCAAGACGCGGAACGCGCCGCCAAAATCCTGCAAGATTGCGGGGTGAAAAACGTGGTGATTAAAGGCGGGCATTTGAGCGACAGCCGCAGCGAATACTGTACCGACTGGCTGTTTACGCCGGATGAAGTGTTTGAATTTACCGACCACCGCTTCCCGACGGCGCATACGCACGGCACGGGCTGCACGTTCTCCGCCTGTATCACCGCCGAGCTGGCAAAAGGTTTTGAGACGCTAGAAGCCGTGCAAACCGCCAAAAAATACATTACCGAGGCGATTCGCAACCCGTTAAACATCGGCGCGGGACACGGTCCGGTCAATCATTGGGCGTATCGGGATTGAACAAGGTCGTCTGAAACGGAAATTTCAGACGACCTCTTGCTATATTTATCAGTCAAATTTGTTTACAATATTGGGCAAACCAACTTCAACTTCGCGGAAGAGACATCATGCAAGTTACATCAAAATGGATAGACGGAATGTGCTTTGTCGGCACGACCGAAAACGGACACAGCGTCGTCATGGAAGGCGCGGCGGCGGAAGGGCAGGCGAAACGCGGCCCTAGTCCGATGGAAATGCTGCTTTTGGGTGTGGCGGGCTGTTCCAGCATCGATGTCGTGATGATTGCCGAGAAACAGCGTCAAAAGGTAGTGGACTGCCAAGCGACGGTTACCGCGAAGCGCGCTGACGATGCCCCGCGCGTGTTCACCGAAATCCACATCCATTTTAAAGTCATCGGACACAATTTGACCGAATCCGCCATCGAGCGCGCCGTGCAGATGTCTGCCGAGAAATATTGTTCCGCCTCGATTATGCTGGGCAAGGCGGCGAAAATCACCCACAGTTTTGAAACCGTCGAAGCAGAGTAAATTTTCAGACGACCTCCCGTATCTTTCAGGGGTCGTCTGAAAAGCGTTTAGAGGCGGAATACTGTTAAAGCGTGAATAAAGGCCGCCCGACAAAAAAGCAGATATATTCACGCTACACCATGAATATATCTGCTTGCTTATTGTGGATTCTCTCTCTATCAGCCTTCATAACTTGGCCTTGTGAGGATATTGTGCAAGCTTCACTAGAAATTGTCAACAATTTTTAATTATATCTTAATCAGATTTTGTGCTATATCGAAATGGAATCAAGCAAAAAGCGATAAGGGGCGGGTTGCTGCCGTTGCAAAATTTCTGTTATTTCAAACGATATGACACGCCAGACTATGAGGAGAGCTTAAATAATGAATACCGATAACGAAACCCTTCATGCGCCCACCCCTTCTTCCATGATGCCCGCAGGCAGGCACGATTCGGAGCTGTTCCGCGTTTACGCCCTGATTTTGGACGGCATCACCGATCATGTTTTGCTGCCCGGCAAAAAATTGACCGAATCCGAGCTTTGCCGCCAGATGGTTTGCTCGCGCAATACCGTGCGCGGCGCGCTGTCCCTGTTGGCGCACGACAAAATCGTCGATTTGCAGCCCAATCGCGGCGCGTTCGTCCATGTTCCCGATTTGAAGGAAATGCAGGACGTGTTCAACGCGCGTATCGAAATGGAAAGCATGATTCTGAACCTTCTGTCCGATATGCCCGATTTGGAAACCCGCCTCCAGCCGCTTTACGCCATGATCGAGCGTGAAGAACAGGCGTCCGACAGCGGCGACCGCGTGGGTTGGAACCGCTTATCCAACGCCTTCCACGTCGAACTCGCTCGCCTGATTGACAATAATGTCTTGTTCGACATCATGAACACCCTGTGCGCCCGTTCTTCGCTCATCGTCGCCGTCTTCGATGCGCAGCGTAATGAAAAACGTGCCATCAATCCCCATACCCATTCCGAACACCGCGAAATCCTCGACCTGTTGGTCAACGGCAAACGCAACCGCGTCGTCAAAGTCATGCGCAAACACTTAAGCGCGTGCGTGGAGCGTTTGGAACGCAAATACGAAGCGGAATAATCCCAATCACGCCAAAAGGTCGTCTGAAAACCAAGATTCAGGTTTTCAGACGACCTTTGGTTTTGGCAAAAGCCGAATCGACGGCTGCCTTTTCCCGCTTTGGACAAAAGGTGTACAATCCGAATTCAAACGAACCGGAACGAATGGAAACGAATCCAGATGAAACCGAAAATACAGAGACACGAACATATCCTCACGCTCGTGCGCGAGCAGCATTTCATGACGGTCGAGCAGCTTGCGGAAGCCTTGGACGTTACCCCGCAGACCATACGCCGCGACATACAGGAATTGAGCGAAAGCGGTCAGTTGAAGCGTTACCACGGCGGCGCGTCGGTCGGCGATATTTCCGGCAGCGCGGCACAAGGCAAGCGCAATCATTGCCAAAATGAAAAAAACGCCATCGCCCGCTTGATTGCCGCCCACATTCCCGACAATTCGTCGCTGTTTATCAGTATAGGCATGACGATGGAAGCTGTGGCCGCCGAGTTGGTCAAGCAGCGCAAAAACCTGCGGATTATCACCAACAATATTTACGTTGCCTCCATCACGTCCGCGCGCACCGACTACACCGTCATCATCACCTCCGGCGTTGTGCGCCCCTTGGACGGCGGGATTACGGGCGTGGCGACGGTTGATTTTATCAATCAGTTTAAAGTCGATTATGCCGTCATGAGTACGCACGGCGTGGAAAGCGACGGCTCGCTGTTGGACTACGACTATAAAGAAGTCAGCGTCATGCAGGCGATGATGAACAACGCGCGGGTCAGGTATTTGGGCGTGGACCACAGCAAATTCAACAGCAACGCCTTGGTCAGACTGGGCGACATCGGCTCGTTTGACAAAGTATTTACCGACCGCACACCTGAAGCCGCCATGCAGAAAGTTTTGGGCGATGCGGGCGTAGAATGGCTGGTTGCCGAACCCGTGTCGCTTTGATTTCAGGGGTTACAAAAGGTTAATGAAATTCGGGTACAATGGGGAAGCGTTTTCGGATGGCTGCTATTGGATGGGTAGGTCGTCTGAAAACTAAGCATCCGTACATGAATGTTCTTTTATAGTGGATTAAATTTAAACCAGTACGGCGTTGCCTCGCCTTAGCTCAAAGAAAACGATTCTCTAAGGTGCTGAAGCACCAAGTGAATCGGTTCCGTACTATCTGTACTGTCTGAGGCTTCGTCGCCTTGTCCTGATTTTTGTTAATCCACTATATTCAGAAGAACAGTTTTGAAAAGACGTAAAGATGAATTTCCCCCGTATCAGCGAAAGAACATTTTCCGGCCTTTCATTGGCTGGCAGTATCATTATTATCATCACGACTTCGATATGGTTCAGTCAGGCAGACCCCGAACGCTTCGGGATTACATTGATTGCCGGTATGTTGATGCTTGGCTCGGCGAATCTGGTTTATGTCCTGCTTTCCCATCGTTTGCGACCCGCTACTGTGGCGGGCAGCGTGTGGATAACAACCATACTTTGGTTGTTGTTTATGATGGCGGTAGACAGTGCTGACAGTCATAATGACCCTTACTCCCCTAATTACGATCATCACGGATCAGGTTTTTTGTGGCTAGGGTTGCCTGTATTTTATGTTGGTTCGCTGATTGCCTCCATTATCGCTACCGCAGCCCGCCCCAAGCTGCTCTCTTTGGAAAAATCCTCGCTGCAAGCATTTTGGGCGTCCATGCGCTGGTCTTTTATCGGCACTACCGGTTTGCTTTGGATTTTTTCCCCAATCGCACTTTTGGTTATTTTGGGTATCGTTCTGTTGATTAACCGGCTGGTTGATTTTATCGATTCATCAACGGCATCAAAACGCCCGGAAGGCAATACTTCCGACCATTCCAATCTTTCATCCGATTCGTAATTGTCTATACAGAGGTCTGCTATTTGACGGATAGGTCGTCTGAAAACCAATCATCCGTATATGAATGTTCTTTGATTCAGAAGAACTGTTTTGAAAAGTCGTAAAGATGAATTTCCCCCGTATTAGCGAAAGAACATTTGCTGGTCTTTCATTGGCTGGCAGTATCGTTATTATCATCACGACTTCGATATGGTTCTATCAGGTAGGTCCTGAAGATTTTGACAGCACATTGATTGCCGGTATGTTGATGCTTGGCTCGGCGAATCTGGTTTATGCCCTGTTTTACCGGCGTTTGCGTCCTGCTACGTTGGCGGGCAGCTTGTGGGCGACAGCCATCGTTTGGGTTTGGTATATGAGGGAAGTGGTCGATGAGCTCGCTTACATTCGGCACGGTTCAGGTACTTTGTGGTTTGTGTTGCCTTTATTCTATGGCATCTCGCTGATTGCTTCCATTATCGCTACCGCAGCCCGCCCCAAACTGCTCTCTTTGGAAAAATCCTCGCTTCAAGCATTTTGGGCGTCCATGCGCTGGTCTTTTATCGGCACTACCGGTTTGCTTTGGATTTTCTATCCAATCGCAATTTTGGTTATTTTGGGTATCGTTCTGTTGATTAACCGGCTGGTTGATTTTATCGATTCATCAACCGCATTCAAACGTCCGGAAGACAATACTTCCGACCATTCCAATCTTTCATCCGATTCGTAATTGTCCATACAGAGGTCGTCTGAAACGGTTTTCAGACGACCTCTGTACCTTGTATTGACTGTAAAGCCATCCTATTTTCAGGTAAAATCGGCACGACATCATATTTTCAGATAGCTCCCGACCATGCTCAATAAAGACCAATTCGCGGACAACCATTTCATCCGCACCATCATCGAAGAAGACCTCAAAAGCGGCAAACACGAAGCCATCCAAACCCGCTTCCCGCCCGAACCCAACGGCTACCTGCACATCGGTCACGCCAAATCCATCTGCTTGAACTTCGGTTTGGCGTATATTTACGACGGCTTGTGCAACCTGCGTTTCGACGATACCAACCCCGAAAAAGAAAACGACGAATACGTCAACTCCATCAAAGAAGACGTCGAGTGGCTCGGTTTTCATTGGGCGGGTGAGCCGCGTTTCGCTTCCAATTATTTCGACCAGCTTTACGACTACGCCGTCGGTTTAATCAAAGACGGCAAAGCGTATGTCGATGATTTGACGCCCGAAGAAATGCGCGAATATCGCGGTACGCTGACTGAAGCGGGTAAAAACAGCCCTTACCGCGACCGCAGTATCGAAGAAAACCTCGACCTGTTCACACGCATGAAAAACGGCGAATTCGCCGATGGCAGCAAAACCCTGCGCCTGAAAATCGACATGGCATCAGGCAACATCAATATGCGCGACCCCGTCATCTACCGCATCCGCCGCGCCCATCACCACAACACCGGCGACAAATGGTGCATCTACCCGATGTACGACTACACGCATTGCATTTCCGATGCCATCGAAGGCATCACGCATTCCTTGTGTACGCTCGAATTTGAAGCCCACCGCCCGCTATACGACTGGGTGTTGGACAACATCCCCGCGCCACACGCCACCCGTCCGCGCCAATACGAGTTTTCCCGTTTGGAGCTTTTGTATTCGATCACTTCCAAACGCAAACTGAACCAACTGGTTTCAGAGGGTCATGTTTCCGGCTGGGACGATCCGCGTATGCCGACCATTTCCGGTATGCGCCGCCGCGGCTACACGCCCGAAGGCCTACGCCTGTTTGCCAAACGCGCCGGTATTTCCAAATCTGAAAACATCGTCGACATGAGCGTATTGGAAGGTGCGATTCGTGAAGAGCTGGAAAACTCCGCCCCGCGCCTGATGGCGGTCTTGAACCCGCTCAAAGTAACCCTGACCAACTTTGCAGCCGGCAAAACCCAAAGCCGCCGCGCCGCGTTCCACCCCAATCACGAAGAAATGGGCGAGCGCGAAATCCCCGTGTCCCAAATCATCTACATCGAAGCGGACGACTTTGCCGAAAATCCGCCCAAAGGATTCAAACGCCTGACACTCGGCGGCGAAGTGCGCCTGCGTCACGGCTATGTGATCAAGTGCGACGAAGTCGTGAAAGACGCGGCAGGCAATGTGATTGAACTCAAATGCAGCATCGACTACGACACCTTGGGCAAAAATCCAGAAGGCAGAAAAGTCAAAGGCGTGATTCACTGGGTTTCCGCCGAACACGCCGCCGAAATCAAAGTCCGCCTGTACGACCGACTCTTTACCGTTGAGCGTCCCGATGCCGTGCGCGGCGAAGACGGCAACTATCTGCCGTTCACCGATTTCCTCAACCCCGAGTCCGTCAAAGAAATCACCGCCTACGCCGAACCTGCAGCCAAAAACCTGCCTGCTGAGAGCCGTTGGCAGTTTGAGCGACTGGGCTATTTCGTGACCGACCGCAAAGACCACAGTCCCGAGCAGCCCGTGTTCAACCGCACGGTCACGCTGAAAGATTCTTGGCAGCCCAAGTAATCTGTTTGCAATAGCGATATTGGAAGGTCGTCTGAAAACTTGAAATCGGGTTTTCAGACGACCTTTGTTGATAAAGGAATGAGATGGAACGTTATTCTGTACATTTGAAACTGCTGGGGATGGCAGTATTGTGGGGTGCGTCTTGGCCGATGGGGCGGATGCTGGGTCAGTCGCTGCCGCCGCTGACGGGCGGGGCGGTTCGGTTTGTACTGGCTTCTGTTTTGTTGTTGGGCTGGTTGTTTGCGCGCAGCAGGTTTGCAACCTTAGCGGCTTTGTCGGCGCGGCAATGGCTGGGCTTGGCGGTAGCTGCTTCCGTCGGGGTATGCGGCTATGCGGTGTTTTTCATGCTGGGTTTGCAGGTGATGCCGGCGGGCAAGGCGGCGGTGGTCGTGGCGGTGAATCCCGTGTTGACGCTGCTGCTGGCGGCTTGGCTTTTTGGCGAACGTTTAAACGCGAAGATTTTGGCAGGTATGCTGCTGGCGGTCTGTGGCGCGATAACGGCGGTCACGCAAGGGCAGCCGTTGACGGTGTTGTCGGGCGGCATCAAGGCGGGGGAGTGGCTGATTTTCGGCTGCGTGGTCTGTTGGGCGGCTTATACCTTAATCGGACGTGCGGTCTTGCGCGGGATAGACGCGTTGACGGTAACGGCGGCAACTTCGTTCATCGGCGCGCTGATGTTGTCGGTGGTGGCGTTGTGGACGGACGGATTGCCTTTTGAGGCAATGGCGGCGATGGATGTACGCGGTTGGACGGCATTGGCGTGGTTGGTCATCGGCGCGACGGTATTGGCCTACGCGTGGTATTTCGAAGGCGTGAAGACTTTGGGTGCAGGCAGCGCGGCGGCGTATATTACGCTCGTACCGATTTTCGGCATGCTCAGCTCGGCGTGGGTTTTGGGCGAACCTTTGCATATTTCGTTGGTTGCGGGTTGCGCGGCGGCAGTCGGCGGCATGACGCTGATGCGGTACGGGCAGAAGGTCGTCTGAAATTTTTGTTCGGGTATTTTTACTTTATTGAAATTGGGTTTCAGACGACCTTTTATTTATAATAGGTAAACAGAAGTGACGTGGATTTATAGTGGGTTAAATTTCAATATAACGAACAAAGAAAGCATAAATGCTGCCGCTTTATAACTTTATTTGGCTGACAGTGGTCGCCATACTGTGCTTGATGCTTGTCGATATGACGTTGAAGGCTGAAAGACCGTTGTTTAAAGCAATGGCTGTCAGGTTCAATGTGTTTTTGCTGTGCTGTTTGGGCGTTCAGGCGTGGAGCGTGTGGATGGGGCAGCAAAAGCCGGAGGGGTATGTGCTTCGTGAGGATACGGTGGTAGATGGTTTTCCATTGCCCGCCGGAACAAAGTTGCATTTTCGGTGGAAAAAGGATATTGAATCTTACGAGTATGCCGTATTCCCCAAGCCCGTCGAATGGAAAGGCGTGATGATTAAGGCGGTGGAACGGAAGTTTTATGACCAAAATATGGGCGAAGGCGTCTTTCTGAAGCCGACGGAAGTAGCCGATCGGAAACCGGTTTGGTCGGAAGGTTGGTTGTGCCGTGTGGACGCTGAAGATTTTGGGTGGAAGTATGTCGGTACGAAGGATAAGCGAACGCCTTCGCCTGACGATTACCGGCTGACGGGGTGCCAGTTGGATGAGTCTTTCGCGCTGCCGGTGCCGCAATTGGGCGAAAATGTGAAGCTCGGTTTGCATGAAGTGAGATACATTGAATCCGGCAAAGTTTGGCTGGCATGGTTGGCTCCTGAAAATATGCCTTTTACAGGCTTGATCACGCTGGACGGTAAAAAGAATATTGTGGAAATAGAGATTGAACCCAAACAAACCGATATTTTGGGTTGCGTATTTGACAATGTTTCCTTGCTGACTTGGAATCGTGACCGGCCGGATATCTGGACGGTGTCGGCCCGCCCAAAAGCGGAAAATGAGTTGGTGGAAGAGCATAATGTGAAACAGCCGGAAACTTGTTGGGGGAGAAAACTTGTCTATCAGTATTAATCGGCAGGTCGTCTGAAAAGGCGGCAACCGGCTGCTTTGTGTTCAATATTTTTTATCAAGGAAATCATGATGTCCGCCCCGCTTGAAATCGAAACCCACCCTTTCCCCGCATTATTGCCGCCGCAGGCGACGGTAATGATGATGGGGACGTTTCCGCCCAAGGAAGACAAACGCGCGATGCAGTTTCATTATCCGAATTTTCAAAACGATATGTGGCGCGTCTACGGGCTGGTGTTTTTTAATGATGCGGCGCATTTCCAGATGCCGTCTGAAAAAGCGTTTGATGCGGAGAAAATCAAGGCGTTTTTGCGCGAACGGGGGATTGCGTCCTGTCCGACTGTGTTGAAGGCGGTGCGGGAACACGGCAATGCGTCCGACAAGTTTTTGCAAGTGGTCGAAACTGTCGATTTGGCGGCGGTGTTGGCGCAGATGCCCGACTGCCGCCATATCTGCACCACCGGCGGTAAGGCGACGGAAATCCTGCTCGATATTCAGGGCGGCGGCATCAAAATGCCGAAAACGGGCGAAACCGTGCCGTTTCCGTTTGCCGGACGGGATTTGACCCTGACCCGCCTGCCGTCCACTTCGCGCGCTTATCCTTTGAGTTTGGCGAAAAAGGCGGCGGCGTATCGGGCGTTTTTCGAAATGGCGGGTTTGTGTGAAAAACAGTTATAATTGCCGACAATTTTCCCTTTCAGACGACCTTCTTAAACCGAGGTCGTCTGAAAAAACAGACAAGGAAGAAATCCGATGAAAAACTACCACGCGCCCGACGAGAAGGGCTTTTTCGGCGAACACGGCGGACTTTATGTTGCCGAAACCCTGATTCCCGCCTTGCAAGAGCTGGCGGATGCCTATAAAGCAGCGAAAAACGACCCGTCGTTTTGGGAAGAGTTCCACCGCGATTTGAAACACTACGTCGGCCGGCCCAGCCCCGTTTACCATGCCGCGCGATTGTCCGAGCATTTGGGCGGCGCGCAAATCTGGTTGAAGCGCGAAGACTTGAACCACACCGGCGCGCACAAGGTAAACAACACCATCGGTCAGGCGCTGCTTGCCCGTCGTATGGGTAAAAAACGCGTCATCGCCGAAACCGGCGCGGGTCAGCACGGCGTGGCCTCCGCCACCGTCGCCGCCCGCTTCGGCATGACTTGCGACGTGTATATGGGCGCGGACGACATCCAGCGTCAAATGCCCAACGTGTTCCGCATGAAATTATTGGGCGCAAACGTGGTCAGCGTCGACAGCGGCAGCCGCACGCTGAAAGACGCAATGAACGAAGCCATGCGCGAATGGGTCGCCCGCGTGGACGACACGTTCTACATCATCGGCACCGCCGCCGGCCCCGCGCCGTATCCCGAAATGGTGCGCGATTTCCAATGCGTCATCGGCAACGAAGCCAAAGCGCAGATGCAGGAAGCCATCGGCAGACAACCCGACGTCGCCGTTGCCTGCGTCGGCGGCGGCTCGAACGCCATCGGCCTGTTCCACCCGTATATCGGCGAAGAAAACGTGCGCCTCGTCGGCGTGGAAGCCGGCGGTTTGGGCGTGGACACCCCCGACCACGCCGCACCGATTACCAGCAAAGCCCCCATCGGCGTATTGCACGGCTTCCGCAGCTACCTGATGCAGGACGAAAACGGCCAAGTTTTGGGAACGCACTCCGTTTCCGCAGGCTTGGATTACCCCGGCATCGGCCCGGAACACAGCCACCTGAACGACATCAAACGCGTCGAATACACCGTCGCCAAAGACGACGAAGCACTCGAAGCCTTTGATTTATTGTGCCGCTTCGAAGGCATCATCCCCGCGCTCGAATCCAGCCACGCCCTCGCATGGGCAGTCGCCAACGCGCCGAAAATGGGCAAAGACCAAGTGATTTTGGTCAACCTGTCCGGCCGCGGCGATAAAGACATCAACACCGTGGCGAAGCTGAAAGGGATTGAGTTGTAGGGATGATGTGAAGGTCGTCTGAAAACAAAAATATGATGATTCTCCCCAATTGTTACAGCTATTTCCGCATGGTATCCGACCACAATTGCGCCGATGAATTGACGCAATTGCTCGGTATCCGGCCGTTTTCTGTTACCCGATGTGGAGAGACGCATTTAGCTAATGGAATGCCACGCCCACAGCCGGCTGATTGGAGCGCATGGAATGGCTGCCGCCAAGATCAGCCGGTCAATGACGTAGAAGGGCAGTGCCTGCGGATTGTCCGCCAATTACACGGGAACATTGATGCACTTGCCCGATTCCGTCGGCAATACCAAGCAAAATTTTGGTTGGAAGTTGTCCCTGAATATGTTGTGGATGCAGAACAAAATCCCTATATAGGATTTAGTCGGGAAATCATAGAATTTTGTTATCTGACGGGTACGGAAATAGACGTCGACGTCTATCATTACTGCAATTTCTGCGACTCTGATGAAGGACAAAACGGTACGCTGCATTAATCTGCCTTCATTGAACTGAATTTGTCTTTTAATGTCTTTGGTTTTGGGATATCGACAGGATATAGGGCGTATTCGTGTTCACGCCGTGATTAGCTATCTCACTTGAAATTCTCAAAACAAGCCGTTTGAAAGTCCGCCTTTCAAACGGCGTTATTTTTAGGCTACCTGATATTTTTCTGCATACTATGCCGGATATGAGCCACATCACCGAAAACCGGTTTTCAGACGACCTTTTCCTTATTCAATAAAGACTTTTCAGGTTTTCATCTAATCAGAGTGGGTTAAAATAGCGGAATTTGATATAAACCCTTCTCAGAAAATATGTTGCCCGAACACACTTCCTCCCTGCTCGATTTCGACCGCGCCCATCTGCTCCATCCCTATACGTCCATGACCGACCCGTTGCCTGTTTATCCGGTGCGCCGTGCGGAGGGCGTGCATATTGAATTGGCGGACGGTACGCGGTTGATTGACGGGATGTCGTCTTGGTGGTGTGCGATACACGGCTACAATCATCCCGTTTTGAATCAGGCAGTTGAGGCGCAGATTAAACAAATGTCGCATATGATGTTCGGCGGTTTGACGCACGAGCCGGCGGTGGAGCTGGGCAAGTTGTTGGTCGGGATTTTGCCGCAGGGGCTGGACCGTATTTTTTATGCGGACTCGGGTTCGGTTTCGGTGGAAGTCGCGTTGAAAATGGCGGTGCAATACCAGCAGGCGCGGGGTATGACGGCGAAGCAGAATATCGCGACGGTGCGGCGCGGGTATCACGGCGATACTTGGAACGCGATGTCCGTCTGCGACCCGGAAACGGGGATGCACCATATTTTCGGCAGCGCTCTGCCGCAGCGTTATTTTGTCGATAATCTGAAAAGCCGTTTCGATGATGAATGGGACGGGGCGGATTTGCAGTCTGTCCGCGCCTTGTTTGAAGCGCATCATGCGGATATCGCCGCCTTTATTTTAGAGCCGGTTGTGCAAGGCGCGGGCGGTATGTATTTTTATCATCCGCAGTATCTTCGCGGATTGCGCGATTTGTGCGACGAATTTGATATCGTGTTGATTTTTGACGAAATCGCCACCGGATTCGGGCGCACGGGCAAGATGTTTGCCTGCGAACACGCGGAGGTCGTGCCGGATATTATGTGTATCGGCAAGGGCTTGAGCGGCGGCTATATGACGCTGGCGGCGGCAATCACTTCGCAAAAAGTCACCGAAACGATTTCGCGCGGCGAGGCGGGCGTGTTTATGCACGGCCCGACATTTATGGCGAACCCGCTGGCGTGTGCCGTTGCCTGCGCTTCGGTCAAGCTGCTTTTGTCCCAAGATTGGCAGGCGAATATCCGCCGCATCGAAAGTATCCTGAAAGGTCGTCTGAAAACCGCATGGGACATTCGCGGCGTGAAAGACGTGCGCGTTTTGGGTGCCATCGGGGTGATCGAGTTGGAAAAAGGCGTGGATATGGCGCGTTTTCAAGCGGATTGCGTGGCGCAGGGAATTTGGGTGCGCCCATTCGGCAGGCTGGTGTACCTCATGCCGCCTTACATCATTTCAGACGACCTCTTGACCGAACTTGCCGACAAAACCGTACAAATCTTGAAGGAACACAGCAAATGAAAGGCGTTTACTTCGTCAGCGGCATAGACACGGACATCGGCAAAACCGTCGCCACCGGCGTGTTGGCAAAACAATTGTTGCAGCAGGGCAAAAGCGTGATCACGCAAAAGCCCGTGCAAACCGGTTGCCAAAACATTGCCGACGACATCGCCGTCCACCGCAAAATCATGGGCATACCCATGCAAGAAGCCGACAAACAGCGGCTGACCATGCCAGAAATCTTCAGCTATCCCGCCTCGCCCCACCTCGCCGCACGTCTGGACGGCAGGGTTTTGGACTTGAACAAAATCCGCGCTGCCACGGAGCAACTGGCGGCGCAATACGAAATCGTATTGGTCGAAGGCGCGGGCGGATTGATGGTTCCGCTGACGGAAAACCTGTTAACCATTGATTATATTCAGCAACAGGCTTATCCCGTCATTCTCGTCACCAGCGGACGGCTCGGCAGCATCAACCACACCCTGCTCAGCTTCGCCGCACTCAAGCAATACGGCATCAGCCTGCACAGCCTGATTTTCAACCACATCCACGACAGCCGCGACGAACACATCGCCCAAGACAGCTTGGCGTATCTGAAGGGTCGTCTGAAAACAGAGTTCCCCGATGCGGAGTGGATGGAGTTGGATAAGGTGGAGACGGACGAAAGGTCGTCTGAAAACGATTAAGAGTGGCGGAGCATTGCTGCTGAACGAAATTGCGCTGTCGCTGGCGATACTGACGGAACTGGGGTTCAGCTTGTGCTTGCTGTATGATTCGTCCAAGCAGTATTTCCAAGGGACTGAAGTTTTTTGGGTTCGTTGTTAATGTGCCTTGGGATTAAGGATAAAGGGAGTAACACAATGTCTTTGGTAGTAAGAAATGGAGGATGAAATGGTAAAAAGAATATTTTTAGTATTTTCTATGGCATTAAGTGGATTTATCTCTGCCGAAGGGCTGAATGCCATCAATGATCCGGTGATGAATCCTTGTATTCAACGTCCTGATTTGGCAGGGTGCGGGGCAAATGGTTCTGTTGCGACACAGAGGGTTTATAAAGTACCGAACCGTTGGGGCGCTATTTACTACAATCCTGCCAATGATGCGGTGGGATATTCTGAAAACAATACCGAAGGTTATCGTTCCGCCAATAAAGAGGCATTGGCAAACTGCATTAACGCAGGAGGCGGTCAAAATCCATTGCATAGAGATGGTAAAGGTTGTCGTAAGATGACGGAAGTTCGCAATGCTTGCAGTGCGATTGCTGGTGGCAGTAAAAGCTATAGTGCAAAAAGTGATGATTATTTGGAGAAAGCAGAACGGAAAGCTCTTGACGGGTGTAGCCAATATTCCAATGATTGTAAAATCTTTTATTCTGGCTGCTCTCGTCATCCCGATTACCGTTATTGATTGATTTGATTTTTCAGACGGTCTTTTTAAGATTCTAGGTCGTCTGAAAATTTTTATACGGTAACTAAGCAATATCCCATCGCGACTGGGTATTGCTCAGATTACGATCATATAGAGTGGTTTGGATTAATGATGGTCACGCTAAGGACATGAAATGAAAAAAATATTTTTAATGGTTGCATTGTTTTTATCTAATTCTTTATCTTATGCTAACGAAATGAATAATCCGTGTGTTTATCATCCTAATTTACCAGGGTGTGCTGGAAATAACCGTGCCATCGGACAAAGCAACCGCGTTATTAATATACCTGATCGTTGGGGAGCGATATATCTGAACCCTGCTAATGTGGCTATAGGTTATGCTGAGAACAATACAGAAGGCTATCGTTCAGCAAATAAAGAAGCACTAGCAAATTGTATTAAAGCAGGTGGTGGGGAGAACCCTATAGGAAAGAGTGGGAAAGGATGCCAATTGATAACACAATACCGTAATACATGTGGTGCGATAGCGATAGGTGGAGTCGTTGGCAATGGAGGATATGGAACTTCAACCGATATGGATGTTCGTAAAGCGGAAAAAGGTGCTTTATTAGAATGCAGTAAGCATTCTAATGAATGTACAATCCGTTATTCAGGCTGTTCCCGTCATCCTGATTATCTCCGTTATTGATTTAATTTTCAGACGACCTCTTTAAGATTTGAGGTCGTCTGAAAAATTTGATACGGTAACCAAGCAATATTCCATCGTGACTGGGTATTGCTCAGATTACGATCATGCAGGGCGGCTTGTGAAATGGCGAGATATAAGCCAAAAAGATGATAGTGGTACTGTAATAAAGTAAAGGATTCATAATGAAAAAAAATCTTTTCATATTTATGATATTAAGTGGTTTTGCTTCTGCCAATCCGTTGGGAGGCAACCCGACAGACGGTTATTGTCAAACTGTTGATGGTAGTGCTTGTGGTTGGGGAGGGAATGGTGGATCCTCCCAGCGTCGGGTGATTAATATTCCTAACCATTGGGGTGCTATTTATTACAATCCCGCAAATAGGGCTTTTGGCTACTCAGATAATAATACGAAAAGTTATGAATCTGCTGAAGAAGAAGCATTGGCAGGGTGTATTAAAGCAGGGGGAAATAAGAACCCTATAGCTTCAGATGGAAAAGGATGCAGGTTAGGAACCAAAAATCAAAATTCTTGTAGTGCCATTGCAATGGGTAAAGTGGAAGGTTATGCAATCAGGAGTAATAGGCGCTTGGAAAGAGCTGAACAGGAAGCATTGAAAGCATGTAGTAAATATTCTGATTCTTGTGAAATACGCTATTCCGCATGTTCCCGTCATCCTGATTATCTTCGTTATTAAATGATTTAATTTTTCAGACGACCTTTTTAAGATTAGAGGTCGTCTGAAAGTTATTTATTGTGCCATGAAACCCATTAATCTAAATCCCATGAATCCCCCTTTGAATTGGCAAGGCAAACTTCCCCTCGATCTGCCGCAGGGCTGGGGCGAACGCGCCGCTGCCTTGTGCCAAGCGCAATCGCTGACCGCCGCTTTACGCGCCTTGGGTGGCAGTTTTACGGTAAAAGTGCTGTATATGGGCGAACTGGATGTGCAGGGCAATTCGTTTGGCGAAAACCATACCGAAACCGCCACACCGCAATTCGTCCGCGATGTTTTACTGCATCTGGACGGCGTGCCCGTCGTACAGGCGCGCAGCGCGTGCAGCCTGCAATCGCAAGCCTGGCGTGGCGTGTTGGATTGCGGCACGCAGCCTTTGGGCGAGCGGCTGTTTGACGGCACGCTACCCTTGAAGCGTTCGGCGTTCGAGTTTTGTCTGATGGAAAACGCAGGCGGTCAGGATGATTTCAGACGACCTGTCGCCGCCCGCAGGTCTTATTTCGATTGGGATGGCGAGGTGTTGGAACTGACGGAATATTTTTTGGCGGGGTTGGCGCAGTTTGTGTAGGGCGCGGATATGCCGTTTTTGTATCTTTCTGTAAAAGTTGGGGATAAGGGTCTAAATAAAATAGTAAAATCTAAAAATTGATTTATAATGAACATAATACGCTAAGCAATAATTACAAATTGATTTATTATACCAATAACATATTTTTCACATTCGCATGAAGATAAGACGTGTTCTCCTACATTTTTTCCCGCGCTATGCCGTCGGACGGATGGTCATATACGGTAAATTGATGCGCATCGACAAGCCTATCGGCACGTTGCTGCTGCTTTGGCCGACCTATTGGGCGTTATGGGTCGCTTCGGAAGGCATTCCGGAAGCGGATATTTTTTGGGCGTTTACCGCCGGTACGTTCTTTATGCGCAGCGCAGGCTGCGTGATTAACGACTTTGCCGACCGCAATTTTGACGGTTCGGTCGAGCGCACGAAAAACCGCCCCTTTGCCCGCGGGTTGGTTTCTAAAACGGAAGCGATTCTGCTGACCGTCATCCTCTGCCTGCTTGCCGCCCTCTGCATGACGCCGCTGAACCTGTTGACTTGGGTGATGAGTGTTCCCGCGCTGTTTCTGGCGATGACTTACCCCTTTACCAAACGGTTTTTCCCGCTGCCGCAGTTTTATTTGGGACTGGCATTTTCTTTCGGGATTCCGATGGCGTTTGCCGCCGTCCGCAGCGGCGTGCCTTCTACGGCGTGGCTGATGTTTACCGCCAATGCTTTGTGGACGCTTGCCTACGACACGATTTATGCGATGGCTGACAAGGAAGACGATCTGAAAATCGGGATTAAAACTTCGGCAATCACATTCGGCGATCACGATATTTCCGCTTCCATGCTCTGCCATTTTTGGTTTACCGCGCTGATGGCGGTGTTGGGCGTGAAAATCGGCGCGACATGGCCGTATTGGATCATGCTGCCTGCGGTGGTGTGGCTGCAAATCGGTCAATACCATGCCATCAAAACCCGCGACCGCCAGACTTGTTTTAAAGTGTTTTTGGATAACAATCATATCGGTCTGCTGTGGTTTTTGGGTTTGGCGGGGCATTATTTGTGGACTGTGGCTGCTACGCGGTTGTAAGGCAATATAGTGGATTAACTTTAAACCAGTACGGCGTTGCCTCGCCTTGCCGTACTATCTGTACTGTCTGCGGCTTCGTCGCCTTGTCCTGATTTAAATTTAATCCACTATAGAATGGATAACACGTCGTCTGAAAAGGTTTTCAGACGACGTTTTGTGTTTTTGGGGAAGGGCGGATTGATGATGGCGCTGGGTTTTACCCGGTATCCGAACCTACTGCAAGCCATTTGTCGCCGTTTTCAGACGACCTTGTGTATGGGTTAAGAAATATCAAAGAAGCAGCGTTTCTTGTTAGCAATCTGAGTGTAAATTGCGTGTTCAGGATTGAGGTTTGTACAGACAGTCGGTACAATTCCATTTCATTTTGCCACATCAAAAGAGATTTCTATGAGCCTTATCGGCGAAATTTTGCCTTTGTCCCATATCGTTTTGGACTTGGAAGTCGGCAGCAAAAAACGCTTGTTTGAAGAAGCGGGCCTGCTGCTTGAACATGAAGCAGAATTACCTCACGGCGATGTCTTCGACTGCCTGTTTGCCCGCGAAAAGCTGGGTTCGACCGGTTTGGGGCAGGGCGTCGCCATTCCGCACGGCCGTCATGCCTGCGTGAAAAAAGCGACCGGCGCGTTTATCCGCACGAAAGAACCGGTCGCTTTCGATGCGCCCGATGGCAAACCCGTATCCCTGATTTTCACTTTGTTGGTGCCGGAAAATGCGACCGGCGAGCATTTGGAAGTCTTGTCCAAACTGGCGGGCAGGTTCTCGCAAAAAGCCGTCCGTGAAGCCTTGATGTCCGCGACCTCTGCCGAGGAGGTGCGTAAACTTCTGGCAGAAGAGTAAAGAATGCCCAGTATATCCGTCCGCCGCCTGTTTTCCGATAATCAGCACAAGCTCCAACTTGCTTGGGCGGCAGGCAATTCGGGTGCGGACAACCGCATCGGAGTAGAGGCCGACAAACCCGTTTTGGCGTTGGTCGGCCATTTGAATTTTATCCATCCCAATCAAATCCAAGTCGTCGGTGTTGCCGAAGCCGAATATCTCAAACGCCTCGAATCGGGCGAATTGAATTACGACTTCGGCGAACTCTTCGATATTCCCATGTCGCTGGTCATCGTTGCCAACGGTCTGGCGGTTTCACCCAAATTGCGCGACTACTGCCATAAAAACGACATCCCGCTGCTGACTTCCAAGCTCGAAAGCCCGTATTTGATGGACGTGTTGCGGATTTATCTGCAACGCACGTTGGCGACTTCCATCGTCAAACACGGCGTATTCCTCGATGTATTTGAAGTCGGTGTGTTGATTACCGGTCATTCCGGCTTGGGTAAAAGCGAGCTGGCGTTGGAATTGATTTCGCGCGGACACAGCCTGATTGCCGATGATGCGGTCGAGCTTTTCCGCACCGGACCCGAAACGCTCGAAGGCCGCTGCCCGCCGATGCTGCGTGATTTTCTTGAAGTGCGCGGGTTGGGCATACTCAATATCCGCCACATTTTTGGCGAAACTTCTATCCGTCCGAAAAAAATTCTCCAGCTGATTATTAACCTAGTCGCTGCCGATGACGATTACATGAAGCAGCTCGACCGCTTGAGCATACGCACGGAAACCGAGTCCATCCTCAACGTCAACGTCCGTTCCGTCACCCTGCCTGTCGCCGTGGGCCGCAACCTTGCGGTATTGGTTGAAGCGGCGGTGCGCAACTACATCCTCCAGTTGCGCGGCAAAGACAGCACCAAAGAATTCCTCGAACGCCATCAAACACAACTCAAAGAAAACGAACAAAACCATGAAAATCGTCCTGATTAGCGGATTGTCCGGCTCGGGTAAGTCCGTTGCCCTCAAGCAGCTCGAAGACCTCGGCTATTTCTGCGTGGACAACCTGCCGCTGGAAATGCTGCCTTCGCTGGTGCTGCACCACATCGAACGTGCCGATGAAACCAAACTCGGCGTGAGCGTCGATGTCCGTTCCGGCATCAACATTCAGGAAGCGCAAGAGCAAATCCAATACCTGCGCGATGAAGGCCATCAGGTCGAAGTATTGTTTGTTGAGGCAGAGGAAAGCGTGCTGGTGCGCCGTTTTTCCGAAACGCGGCGCGGCCATCCGTTGTCCGGATTGAGCCTTACACTGTTGGAAAGCCTGCAAAAAGAGCGCGAATGGCTGTTTCCGCTCAAAGACATCGCCTACTGTATCGACACATCCAAAATGAACGCGCAGCAACTGCGTTATGCCGTTCAACAATGGCTCAACATCGAGCGCAGAGGGCTTTTGGTGATTCTTGAGTCTTTCGGCTTCAAATACGGCGTACCGAATAACGCTGATTTTATGTTCGATATGCGCAGCCTGCCCAATCCCTATTACGATCCCGAGCTGCGCCCCTACACCGGCATGGACGCTCCCATTCAAGCGTATCTCGACCAGCAGCCCTTGGTGCAGGAAATGGTCGACGACATCGACCACTTTATGAACCACTGGCTCCCGCGCCTGCAAAAAGAAAGCCGCAGCTACGTGACCATCGCCATCGGCTGTACCGGCGGGCAGCACCGTTCCGTCTATGTTGTCGAAAAACTCGCCCAACGCCTGCAAGGGCATTACGAATTGCTGGTCCGCCACAGACAGGCACACAACCTGTCCGGACGCTGATTCCCCTTTTCAGACGACCTTTTCGATATAAAAGGAGAAAACCATGAAACACATCATCACCCTCGCACTCGCCTGCACACTTGCCGCCTGCGCCGCAGAAATCCCCGCCTACCGTTGGCACCGCACCGGCGCAAGCGAAGCCGAAGTTTCCCGTCAAATCAACATCTGCAAATCACAAGCGCAACACGACGCCAAACACGGACGCGAATCCAAATCCCTTGAGCAATGTATGGACGAAGCCGGCTACTACCGCTACGAACACGGCAACCTCTAAACCTTGAGCGCCCCAAACCAAAAGGTCGTCTGAAAAACCGCGAAGGCTTTCAGACGACCTTTGCACAGAAAACGGACAAACCTCAAGGTCGTCTGAAAACACCGCCGAACCACTTTTCAGACGACCCCACCGCAAATCAGACAGAAAGAACAAAACATGGCAATCCAATGGTTTCCCGGCCACATGAACAAAGCAAAAAAAGCCATCGCCGAACGCACCAAAAGCGTCGATATGGTGATTGAAATGCTGGACGCGCGTATGCCTGCCTCCAGCGAAAATCCCCTGCTTGCCCAGCTTTCCAAAGGCAAACCCAAACTCAAAATCCTCAACAAACAAGACCTTGCCGACCCCGAGCGCACCAAAATCTGGCTCGAACACTACAACAGCCGCCCCGACACCCGCGCCATCGCCCTCGATTCCTCGGAAACCGGCGCACACGGCAAAATCACCCAAGCCTGCCGCGCCATGATTCCCCACCGCCAAGGCATAGACAAACCCCTGCGCGTCCTCATCTGCGGCATCCCCAACGTCGGCAAGTCCACCCTCATCAACGGCATGATAGGCAAAAAATCCGCCAAAACCGGCAACGAACCCGGCATCACCAAAGCCGAACAACGCCTTTTCCTCGCCGACGATTTCTGGCTCTACGACACCCCCGGAATGCTGTGGCCGAAAATCATCGTCGAAGAAGGCGGCTACAACCTCGCCGCCGGCGGCGCAGTCGGACGCAATGCGTTAGACGAAGAAGAAGTCGCCCTCGAGCTTCTAGACTACCTCCGCCGCCACTACCTCCCCATGCTGCAAGAACGCTACCAAGCCGACAAAGACCCCAGCAGCCACTGGGATGACAACTCATGGCTCGAGTGGATAGCCAAAAAACGCGGCGCAGTCTTGAGCGGCGGACGGGTCAACTACCAAAAAGCCGCCGAAAACATCCTCACCGACTTCCGCGAAGGCAAAATCGGCAGAATCACCCTCGAAACGCCGAACCAATGGGAAACATGGCTCAAAAAAGCCCGCCAAAAAGAAGCCGAACTCAAAGCCATACGCGAAGCCAGAAAGGCAGAACGCAAAGGGCAGAAGCCTGCGGACGAGTAGGGCGGTATAGTGAAATGCCAAAAGATGTTTCACTGCCCTCAAAAAGGTCGTCTGAAACCTTAGACAGATTGTTCAGACGACCTGTTTGTAAAATTTATAGTGGATTAACTTTAAACCAGTACGGCGCTGCCTCGCCTTAGCTCAAAGAGAACGATTCTCTAAGGTGCTGAAGCACCAAGTGAATCGGTTCCGTACTATCTGTACTGTCTGCGGCTTCGTCGCCTTGTCCTGATTTAAAGTTAATCCACTATAAAACCAACATATAAAACTGAAAAGAATCCTTATCTAAGGTCGTCTGAAAACATCAAAACAATTAAATCTTAACGCTATGAACGAAAAACTCCCTCCCGACGCGCTGATTGAAGCCGCGCTTTTGACCCAAACCGAACCCTTAAACGAAAAATCCATGCGCGAATTGTGTGTGCCGCCGCTGTCGCAGGACAAATTGATTGACGTGTTGGCGCAGTTAAAAACGCGCTGGCAAGGTAGGGCGTTGCAACTGGTGCATACGCACGAAGGCTGGCGGTTTCAGATTGCGCAGGCGGCATTCGAGCGGCTGGGCAGCCTTCAGGAACAGCGTGCGCCGCGCTATTCCCGCGCTGTGATGGAAACGCTGGCGATTATCGCCTATCAGCAGCCGGTGACGCGCGGCGACATTGAGGGCATACGCGGCGTGGCGGTGTCGCAGAACGTGATGCAGACCTTGCAGGACAGGGGCTGGATTGAAGTGATCGGGCATCGAGATTCTGTCGGTCGGCCTGCGTTGTGGGCGACGACGCCGACGTTTTTGAGCGATTTGCGCCTGGACAGTTTGGAAGATTTGCCGCCGCTGACGGAATTGGGCGAATTGGTCTTGCCTGATTTGGTCGAAATGCCACCGACGGGCGAGGAAGAGGATCAGGAAGAAGCACCGGAGCGGCTGATTAATTAAAACAAGGCTGGAGATGTGAAAAGGTCGTCTGAAAATTTGAAACGGGTTTTCAGACGACCTTTTTTCAAAAAATAATATCATTGTATTCAGCTTGTTAGATATAAAATAAGAAAAACCTTATTCAAACTATAAAAAATCTTAGTTATAATCAGCATATCTAAAGTTAGCCGCCGATGTGCGGTCGATTTACTAAGGAATACTACCATGCTGTTGGCACTTTCCCTGCGCGATTTTGTCATTGTTGAAAACCTCAATCTGGATTTCCAAAGCGGTTTTACCGTCTTGACCGGCGAGACAGGCGCGGGCAAATCGATTACGTTGGATGCAATCGGGCTTTTGTTGGGCGATAAGGCTGATTACAGCCAAGTCCGCAGCGGCGCAAAGGAAGCGCAGTTGTCGGCATTGTTTGACATCAGCCTTTTGCCCGATCTCAAAGCCCAATTGCAGGAGCAGGGTTTTCTAGACGAAGACGCGGAAGAACTCAGCATCCGCCGCATCATCGATGCCAAAGGGAAAAGCCGCAGCTTTATCAACAATCAGGCAGCCACGCTGGCGCAGCTCAAAGCCGTCGGCGGGCAGCTTATCGACATTCACGGGCAAAACGCCCACCATTCCCTCAATCAAGAATCCGCCCAGCGCGAATTGCTGGACGCATTTGCAGGCAGCAAAGCGCAGGCGGAAACCGTCGGACAGCTTTATCAAAACTGGGTCAATGCGAAAAAAGCCCTCCAAGAGGCGCAAGAACACGCTGAGACCATCATTATCGAGCGTGAGCGTTTAGAATGGCAGTTCAACGAATTGAACCAGTTGGACGTCAAACAAGGCGAATGGGAAGCCCTCAGCCAAAGCCACGACAGCCTTGCCCATTCTGCCGAGCTGTTGCAGGCTGCCGAAGAAGTCGGCGACTACATCGATGGCGACAACGGCATCCAACGTCAAATTTATCAATGCCAAAAATTATTGACCAATCTGCAAAACATCGAGCCGCGCTTTGCCGAAAGCCTGAATATGCTGGCGAGCATTGAAGCCGAATTGGGCGAAATCAGTGCCAATATGCGCGACGTCGCAGGCCGAAGCGACATCGATCCCAACGAGTTGGCGGCGCAGGAGCAGCGCATGGGCGAGCTGATGGGGATGGCGCGGAAATACCGCATTGAGCCTGAAGCCCTGCCGCAAAAGCTGGCTGAAATCGACGAGCGCCTGCAAAGCCTGCAAGCCGCTGCCGATTTGGAAGCGTTGACGCAAACCGTTGCCCGCAACCTTGCCGAATATCAGGAGGCAGCCCACGTTCTTTCCGCCATGCGCCATCAGGCGGCGGGCAGATTGGGCGAGGAAACGACCGGACATATGCAGCATCTCGCCATGAAAGGCGCGCGTTTCGACATCGTCCTGCTGCCGTCCTCCCCGACGGCGCACGGCTTGGAGCAGGTACAGTTCCAAGTTGCCGCCAACAAAGGCAATCCGTCCCGTCCGCTGAACAAAGTCGCGTCCGGCGGCGAACTTGCCCGCATCAGCCTTGCCTTGCAGGTGGTCACCAGCCAATACACGCAAGTTCCCACGCTGATTTTTGACGAAGTCGATACCGGTATCGGCGGCGGCGTGGCGGAAATGGTCGGCAAAGCCCTGCGTGCTTTGGGTAAAAAACATCAGGTGCTCGCCGTGACCCACCTGCCGCAAGTCGCTTCCTGCGGTGAAAACCATTGGCAGGTACGCAAACACAGCGAAGGCGAACAAACCGTTAGCGAAATCAGCGTGTTGGATCACCAGCAGCGCATCGAAGAAATCGCCCGTATGCTTGGTGGAGAAATCATTACCGATACGACCCGCAGCCACGCGGCAGAATTAATCAGTCTTGCCGCCGCTTAAACGCAAAATAGAGAGAGGTCGTCTGAAAAGGGAGTTTGTGTCTAATCCAATTCACAAACTGTTTTTCAGACGACCTCTTTGCCAAACTGCCCGCGCCCTTTCAGACGACCTCAATACAAGGTATGATTACGTCGTTTGTTTATAAGGAAGTTCCCATGAAAGTCCTGTTTATTGCCGATCCGATGGCAAGTTTCAAAACCTATAAAGACACCACCTACGCGATGATGCGTGAGATGGCAAAACGCGGCTGGCAGCTTTTCCATACCTTGAGCGGCGAATTGTCCGTGCAGCAGGGATTGGTGACAGCTCAGACTGCGCCGTTTGAGTTTCTCGGTGCGAAAAACGATGATGACCATGAATGGTTTAAAGTGGCAGACAAAGTTCAGACGACCTTGAAGGACTTCGATGCCGTCATCATGCGCACCGACCCACCATTCGATATGCAGTATCTCTACGCCACCCAATTTCTGACGCTGGCGGAGCAGCAGGGTGCGAAAGTCTTTAACAGCGGACAGGCGATGCGCGATTTCAATGAAAAACTGGCGATTTTGAATTTCAGCCAGTTCACCGCGCCTACGCTGGTTACGACCCGTTCCGCCGATGTCCGCGCATTTTTGAAAGAACACGGTGACATCATCATCAAACCGCTCGACGGCATGGGCGGCATGGGCATTTTCCGCTTGACCGAAAAAGACCCCAATATTGGCAGCATCCTCGAAACCCTGATGCAGCTTGATTCCCGCACCATCATGGCGCAACGCTACATCCCCGAAATCGTCCACGGCGACAAACGCATCCTGATTATCGGCGGCGAAGTCGTCCCCTACGCTTTGGCGCGTATTCCGCAAAACGGCGAAACACGCGGCAACCTTGCAGCAGGCGGGCGCGGCGTGGCGCAGGAATTGAGCGAACGCGACCGAGAAATCGCCGAAACCCTCGCCCCCGAACTCAAACGCCGCGGCATCTTGCTGGCAGGTTTGGACGTCATCGGCAGCAATCTGACCGAAGTCAACGTGACCAGCCCAACCGGTTTCCAAGAAATCATGAAACAAAAAAACTTCGACGTCGCCGCGATGTTTGCCGACGCTGTCGAAGCTTGGTCTAAACAATAATCCCGAAAGGTCGTCTGAAACCCGAATCCGTTTTAGTAAAACCCGCTTTGCTCGTTTTCAGACGACCCCTTTTTACAAATATAAATATTGATACAAACATTACTTATGAAACCATCTTCTTACGCTGCCGATAAAAAAGGCAAAAGCGGCATCAAACGCATCGTCAACGCATTCGGCTATTCCAAAGACGGGCTTGCCGCCGCCTACCGCTATGAAAGCGCGTTCCGCCAAGTATTGTGGTTGAACCTGATTTTGATTGTCTTGACCTTCATCCTCAATTTTGACTCCACGACCAAAATGCTGCTGATTATTGCGTCGTTTGTTTCACTGATTACCGAATTGTTCAACACCGCCGTCGAAGCTGCCGTCGATCACACGTCCACAGAAAAACACGAGTTGGCAAAACGCGCCAAAGATGCCGGCTCCGCCGCGCAATTGCTCGCTTTGACGATGTTGGGTATCGTGTGGGCGATTGCATTGTGGCGCGGGTATGTTTGAATTTACTTTAAGATGATTTATACTTACTAAGTATTAATTCTCATGAATTAATTTGAATCATTTTGTTTAATCTGAGTCAAAGCATTCAGACGACCTTTGCCTGTAAGATAAAAAGCAGTATTATCAACATGCAAAGTCGCGCGGAAGGATTTTCGCCGCAACAAACCCACCCATTTCATCATAAAGGAGCAATACATGAAAAAATTATTGGCAACCCTGATCGCAGCAGGTTTGGTATCCACCGCTTCCGCAGCCGGTGTTCACGTTGAAGACGGTTGGGCGCGTTCTACTGTCGAAGGCATGAAAATGGGCGGCGCGTTCATGAAGATCCACAACGATGAAGCCAAACAAGACTTCTTGGTCGGCGGCAGCAGCCCGGTAGCTGACCGCGTTGAAGTGCATACCCATGTCAACGACAACGGCGTAATGCGCATGCGCGAAGTTAAAGGCGGCATCCCGCTGGAAGCAAAAGGCGTAACCGAGCTGAAACCAGGCAGCTACCACGTTATGTTCATGGGTCTGAAAAAACCGCTGAAAGAAGGCGAAAAAGTACCTGTTACCCTGAAATTCAAAAACGCCAAACCTCAAACCGTACAACTGGAAGTGAAAACCGCACCGCAATCCGGCATGGATCACGGTCACGGCCATGGTCACGGTGGCGCGCATCAACACTAATCGTTCATAGTTTGAACTCAAAAGGTCGTCTGAACATTTTCAGACGACCTTTTTGTTTGGCTCAGTTTCGAGTTGATGCAATATAGTGGATTAAATTTAAATCAGGACAAGGCGACGAAGCCGCAGACAGTACAGATAGTACGGAACCGATTCACTTGGTGCTTCAGCACCTTAGAGAATCGTTCTCTTTGAGCTAAGGCGAAGCAACGCCGTACTGGTTTAAAGTTAATCCACTATATTAGGCAACAGAAGGAAAACGCTTGCCATTAAAGTCAAAAGGTCGTCTGAAAACTTGCCGCGCTTGTTTTCAGACGACTTTTTTCAGTCAAGCCGACGATTAATCAAACAATTCCCGCTGCGCCTGCTCTTTGGTCACGCGCACGTCGGTTTCGCCGTCGGCAAAAGTGATGTGCAGTTTCTGCCCTTGTTTCAGCGCGTCGGCGTTGCGGATGACTTGTCCGCGTGTGTTTTTGACGACGGAGAAGCCGCGCTCCAGAATCTGCTGCGGCGAGACGGCTTCGAGCAGGGCGGTTTGGGCGGTCAGGCTTTGGCGGCGCTGGGCGAGCAGTTGGCGGAAGGTGTGCGACAAGGTCGTCTGAAAGCGGTCGATGTCTTGCCGGTAAACGGAAATATCGGGGCGGAAATGTTGCAGGGCTTGGGTTTGGCGTTCGAAACGGGCGGTGTGGGCGCGGACGTTTTGCGTCATCGAGTAGGATAGGGTTTGCGCCAGTTTGTGGATGTAGGTACGCTGTTCGTCGAGTTTTTGGCGCGGGTGGCGGATTTGCCGCGCGAGCCAGTCGAGCTTTTGGCTGGCATCGAAATAGCGTTGTTCCAAAACGGTTTTCAGACGACCTTTGGCTTGGGTGAGGCGGTGTAACGATTCTTGGCGGTTGGGGCTGACCAGTTCCGCCGCGCCGGTCGGTGTGGGCGCGCGTACGTCGGCGACGAAATCGGCAAGCGTGAAATCGGTTTCGTGTCCCACACCGCTGACGACGGGAATCGCGCAGGCTTCGATGGCGCGCACGACCGGTTCTTCGTTAAACGTCCACAAGTCTTCAATGCTGCCGCCGCCGCGACAGACAATCAACACATCGCATTCGGCGCGTTGCGATGCGGTTTTAATCGCCTGGGCAATCTGAAACTCGCTGCCTGCGCCTTGAACGGCGGTCGGATAAATGATGACGGGAATTTCGGGTGCACGGCGTTTCAAGGTGGTCACGACGTCGCGCAATGCCGCCGCAGCCAGACTGGTTACGATGCCGATACATTGCGCTCGGGCGGGCAAAAGTTTCTTGCGTTCCGCCGCAAACGCGCCTTCCGCCTGCAACTGTGCCTTCAGACGCTCGTAGGCTTCGTAAAGCTGCCCCAAACCCTTGAGCCGCACCTCGTTCACCGTAATCTGAAATTCGCCCCGCGCCTCGTAAATACTGATTTTGCCCGCCACTTCGATATGGTCGCCTTCTTTCAAAGGTTTCGCCAAACGCGCCGCCGCACCCTTGAACATGGCGCAACGCACCTGCGCGCGGCTGTCTTTGAGCGAGAAATAATAATGCCCGCTGGCGGCACGGGTCAGATTGGACACTTCGCCCGCAATCCACAAACCGGCAAGATGGTCTTCCAGCAAGGCTTTGGCGAGGGCGTTGAGTTCGGAGACGGAAATGGAGGAGGGCGCGAAGAGTTCGGACATTGGGGCGGGGATAAATGGGGAAAGGTTGGATTATAAGGGGTTTCAGACGAGGTTTGTATGGGAAAGGTCGTCTGAAAACCTCAAATCCGAGTTTTCAGACGACCTCTTTTATGGGCATCCAAATTAAGCCAGATTTTCCAGCATCCATTTGACGTAGCGCTCGACGCCTGCTTTGACATCCAAAAATTCTTCCTTATATCCGGCTTCGCGCAGTTTGGTGATGTCGGCTTGGGTGAAGCTTTGGTATTTGCCTTTGAGCGCGTCGGGGAAGGGGATGTAGCGAATAAGTTCTTCTTCTATAAGTTCTTTTAAGCTCAATTCAGGTTTGCCTTCGGCGGCACGGCAGGCGTTGACGGTGGCGGCGGCGAGTTCGTTGAACTGTTGGCTGCGGCCGGTGCCAAGGTTGTAGATGCCGGAGAGGTTGGGGTGGTCGTAGAAGTAGAGGTTGACTTTGGCGACGTCTTCGACGCTGACGAAGTCGCGGGTCTGTTCGCCGTTGCCGTAGCCGTCGTTGGCACCGAACAGGTTGACGTAACCGTGTTCGCGGTATTGGTTGAAATGGTGGAAGGCGACGGATGCCATGCGGCCTTTGTGTTGTTCGTGTTGTCCGTAAACGTTGAAGTAGCGGAAGCCGACGACTTGGGCGGTCAGGCCTTCTTTCATGCGGCGGCGCAATACTTGGTCAAACAGGAATTTGGAGTAGCCGTACACGTTGAGCGGTTTTTCAAGTTCGCGCTCTTCGCGGAAGATTTCGCCTTTGCCGTACACGGCGGCGCTGGAGGCGTAGAGGAAGGGGATGCGTTCGTCCTGACACCAGTCCAAGAGGTCGAGCGTGTACTGGTAGTTGTTGTCCATCATGTAGAGGCCGTCGTGGTTCATGGTGTCGGAACACGCGCCTTGGTGGAAGACGGCTTCAATGTCTTCGTAAGGCAGAAGATGGCCGCGCACTTGGCGGATGAATTCGTGTTTGTCGAGGTAGTGGGCGATTTCGCACTCAGCAAGGTTTTTGAATTTTTCGCCACGGGTCAGGTTGTCGACGGCGACGATGTCGGTGATGCCTCGTTGGTTGAGAGCTTTGACGATGTTGCTGCCGATAAAGCCGGCCGCGCCTGTTACGATGATGGTCATATTGGGTTTCCTTTGTTTTTTGTAGAGTAATTAAAAAATTCAAATCTTTTGAAGAATAATTTAATTTCCCACAACTGTCTTCAATAGGGCGATCAGAGTGGAAGCTGGAATGGAATCTATCCCCTTCTCAATCAATTTACTTAAAGCTACATCTTTCATCTTGCTTAATTCTCTAAGGAAAAAGTTCTTATCCTCCTTCTTGATATCTGATTCTCCTATTTTTTGTTCAAATATCTTATAAATTGTATCCTGATGTAACTTAACAGTAACGACACCCAAAATAGCTGACAATCCACCATCATCCTCTAGAAAATCAAAAGCTTTTTCCGTTGGTGTTATCAGCGACCAGACTATATTTGGTATTTCACTCTCTAAATAATCCAAATAAGCAGATTCATTGCATAAAAGCATTTCATGCATTTTTAAATATAATATTGTTCCAACAACTTCTTTCTCACCATACTGTCGTAATAAACTAGAATAAAACTCCTCCTCTGGGCGTTCTGGAAATTTTTCAGTTATATGTTTAAGTATTTTTTCTTGAAGTTCCCTATTAATCTTCATTAAAACCATCCTAAATTAATTTTATTTTTTAAATGCTCTATATTTTTTTAATATTGACATAAGGTCGTCTGAAAAGAAATTACTGCTCTTCTAATGCTTTGTTCAACTCTGCAAACGAGCAAACCGCTGTGCCGAGTTTGGCGACGACGACGCCGGCGGCGGTATTGGCAAGGTGCATGGCTTCGGGCATGGTGTAGCCTGCCGCCAGCCCCAAACCCACTCCGGCAATGACGGTGTCGCCTGCGCCGGATACGTCGTAAACTTCTTGGGCGCGGGTGGGCTGGTAAATGGGTTCGCCTTCGCTGAACAGGGTCATGCCCTCTTCGCTTCGGGTCAATAAAACGGCGGTCAGGTCGAGGTGGCGGCGCAGGTTTTGCGCTTTTTCGGTCAGCTCGCTTTCGTTTTTCCAACTGCCGACCACTTCTTTCAATTCGGCGCGGTTGGGCGTAATCAGCGTGGCGCCGGCGTATTTTTCGTAATCGTCGCCTTTGGGGTCGATTAATACGGTTTTACCTGCGTGTTTTGCCCAATCTATCATATCGGAGATATGCGACAGGCCGCCTTTGCCGTAGTCCGAAAAAATGATTGCATCGTATTCGGGCAATATTTCACGGTATTTCTGCTTGATTTGCTCCAACACTTCGCGGTTGGGATGTTCTTCAAAATCAAGGCGGATAAGCTGCTGGTTGCGGGCGACGACACGCAGTTTGACGGTGGTGGCGATTTGTTTGTCGCGCATCAGATAGGAGGCAACGCCATCTTGCGCCATCAGCGCGTCGAGCGCGTTGGCGGCTTCGTCGTCGCCGGTTACCGACAACAGCCCTGCTTTGCCGCCCAACGAAGCGATGTTGCGCGCAACATTCGCCGCTCCGCCCGCGCGTTGGTCGATTCGTCCGATTTTCGCCACCGGAACGGGGGCTTCGGGCGAAATACGGGACACGTCGCCAAACCAATAGCGGTCGAGCATCACGTCGCCGACAACCAGGACTTTGGCTTGTGCGAAACGGGATTTGAGGGTTTCTTGTTGGAACTTGGTGGGCATTTTCTGCACTCCAAAATTAGTTATTTTTTGTGTGTGAAAACTTCAATGTATTCTCAGCGCACTCACCTGCAGATTTACTGATTAAAAATAAAATCTGACTTTTTATTATTCTTCAAAATCGAAAGGAGACCAATCGGTAACAGGAGAAAAATAATCCTCTCCCTCTTTTTTTTCAAAAACGCTACCTATATCCGCCCAAAACAGCTCCCCAACATCTGCTTGATAATGAGTAAGTCGCGTCAAGCTTTGAAAGGAGAAGTTTTCAGAGTTATTCATGTATTCATCATCTTCTGTTCCGGAAAGTACTCGCCATCCGCTATCAAATGGTAAATCCCCTTGATGTTCCCGATACATAAATCTAATAGGAAGCCCCTCTTCAACAATTTTATGTGACACAATCGCATACCATCCAACAGGGGTATCCTTTACAAGTAAATCATCTTCTGGAAATGCATCATGATCAAAAATATTGCTCGCATCTGAACCACATTGAGACATCGAATAATTTCCTTTCTAAGCTGAAATTTTTTGGTTATTTATCTATCGTATCAAAGTAAGGTAGTTTCCTTTGAACGGTATCAAAATTGTTGATGTTCAAGCGTTTGCCACGCGGTTCACTTCGCGCAATACGGCTACCGAATCGGCCGCTTGGGTAACAGGTCGGCCCATCACCAGATAAGTCGAACCTGCCGCCAATGCTTCAGCAGGCGTCATGATGCGGCGTTGGTCGTCGTTGTTGCCGGCAACGTCCAAACGGATGCCGGGCGTTACCAAGACAAAATCCTGCCCCAATTCGCGGCGCAGCGGCGCGGCTTCTTGGGCGGAGCAGACCACGCCGTCCAAGCCCGAACTTTGCGCCAGTTTCGCCAAGCGGATGACTTGCTCTTCAGGGGCAATGTTCAAACCGATTTCTGCTAAATCGCTTTGTTCCATGCTGGTCAATACGGTTACGCCGATTAGGAGCGGTTTCGTGCCGTATCCGGCAACGGCTTCGGCGGCGGCCTCCATCATGCGGCGGCCGCCCGATGCGTGCATATCGACCATCCACACACCCATGTCGGCGGCGACTTTGCACGCCTGCGCGACGGTGTGGGGAATGTCGTGGTATTTCAAATCGAGAAAGAGTTTGAAACCCTGATGAATCAGGCTTTCCGCCAAACTGCGTCCCGTCGCGGTAAACAACTCTTTGCCGATTTTGATTTGGCACAACGTCGGATCAAGGTTGCGGACAAATCCGAGCGTGTCTTTTTCGTTGGCAAAATCAAGGGCAACGATGACGGGGGTGCGTTGTTGCGGAGTTTGGAAGTCGGTGATTAAAGGATTCATGGTGTTTTCGTTTCGGGTTTTGCCCGTAGGCACGGCCGTTATTGTCTATCACGCAGTTTATCAAAAAGAGGTCGTCTGAAAACCTGATTGCTTGTTTTCAGACGACCTTTTCGATTTATTTGCCCAATGCGCCCAATACTTCGGCTTTCACGGCTTCTACCGGTTGAGTGCCGTCAACCTTGATGTATTTCGGCGCGTGTTCGCCCTCCAGCTTGCTGTAAAAATCGACCAGCACTTCGGTTTGCTCGTGGTAAACGGCAAGGCGTTTTTTGACGGTTTCTTCTTTGTCGTCGTCGCGCTGAATCAAATCTTCGCCGGTTACGTCGTCTTTGCCTTCGACTTTGGGCGGATTGTAGGTAACGTGGTAGGTGCGGCCGGAAGACAAGTGAACGCGGCGGCCGCTCATGCGGTCGACAATCACGCTGTCGGGTACGTCGATTTCAACCACGGCGTCCAAATCCACGCCCGCTTCAACCATCGCTTCGGCTTGTGCCAGCGTGCGCGGGAAACCGTCAAACAGGAAACCGTTTTTGCAGTCGTCTTGCGCGATGCGTTCTTTCACCATGCCGATGATGATGTCGTCGCGTACCAAGCCGCCTTCGTCAATGATTTTTTTCGCTTCCAAACCCAGCGGCGTGCCTGCTTTAATCGCAGCGCGGAGCATGTCGCCGGTGGAAATTTGCGGAATGCCGAACGCAGCGGTAATGAATTGAGCCTGAGTGCCTTTGCCCGCGCCCGGCGCGCCTAACAATAATACTTTCATGGTTGTTCCTTCTTGTTAAGTGATATGGATTTGAAACGTGATTCAAATGATTTTACACGGCTTGCGTTTATCGTTCAAAACTTCAGACGGCCTGTCCCGCGCCGAAATGTTTCCATGCGTCATCGCGCATTTCGGCAAACCATGTGTCTTCGGGAAACCGTGCCAACGCGTCTTTCAAAGTGGAAAGCAGGTTTTGCGATAAAGTCTTAGCCAAATACTCTTCCTCGTTGGCTTCCGCCGCCTTGTCCGCCTGCTGCGCCAAACCGCGCGCGCGCGTCTGATGCCCGTGTGCCAAGTAGTTGAGCGCAATCACCTTTTGTGCCCAAAGCTGCGGAATCTTGGGGCTGTCTTGCAGCAATACCGACAAAATCGACACGGCAACCGTCAGCCTGCCGCCGTTCAAACGCAAATCCAGCGAACGGTTGGGCGGCAGCGTGCTGAGCGTTTCCGCCATACGGAACCAAAACTCGCCGCTGGCTTCATCCGGCGCGGCGGCTTTCAACATCTCATAGTTAAACTCTTGGTCATCGTTTTGAACCAGCAGGGCAACATCGGCAAGCAGTTTTTGCTCCTCGCGGCTCAAATGGCGTAAATCGGTCATAAAGGGCTTTCTGTTGGTGTTTGGGTAGAACGGATTATCGGGTTTGGTGTGTACTGAAAAACAGCTTTTTACGGCTCATCATTTTCAGACGACCTATCTCACTCCATTGGATCGTGATAAGGCTCGTCCAAATAATAAGGTTTCGCTTTCAATCTTTCCCATTTGACTTTCGGACGGTCTTTCGACGAACCGAACACATTGCCGCCAGTCGTTCTCTTCCGCTTTCCAGTCAGATAATTGTCGCTGTACTCCTCAATTTTGCCCGAAGCTCTGTGATATTCGTGATATGAATATCCAATCAGTAGAAAGCGGTCGTTTTGGTAACGGAATAGGTAGTCACTGCGGTCTTTCCACCAGTTTCCGCAACTGAAAAAACCTTCAAAATGGACTTTCAGACGACCTTTATCGATGGATACATCAGAAAGTGGGTCATTCAGACATCCTTTATCTTTATCGCTTTCAGGCGGAATCAGCGTTGTGTTTTCGACAGCCGTCTTGTAACCGTCTGCCTGCTTGAACAATACTTTCAACATCCTCGGGTTGGTATCCAAATCAGGTAGTCCCATAGAGTCGTTTGGGATGATGTTTGCCTTGTCTTGCTTTTGCAGCACCAAAACGGCATCGGCTTGATTGTCGCCGTTTAAATCCCCCTCCACGCTTTTGATGATTTTCCAGCCTTTGGGAACGTACGCGGAAAAATCGGCGGCGTAAACAGGTAGGGCGATGCAGGATAAAAATATCAATATGCTGCGTTTCATAGCAATTCCTGATGGTAGAAAATTCAAGCAGCCCGTAGCACGGGCTTCACTTGCGAAACCTAATGCCGAAACCGACTGATTTCGGATTTTGGCGAAATCTGCTTCGCTTGTTTTAGCGAAACTCGCTTCGCTCGTTTTCAGACGACCTCGAACGCAGCCCTGACCCTGTCCAAATCCTCTTGCGTATCCACACCGGCAGCAGGGGCTTCTTTGGCGGTTTCGACGGCAATCGGGTAGCCGTGCCACAGGACGCGCAGTTGTTCCAGCGATTCTATGGTTTCCAGCGGCGAGACGCTCATTTCGGCGTAGCGTTGCAGGAAGCCGGCGCGGTAGGCGTAGATGCCGATATGGCGCAGGACGGCGGTTTCGGCGGGCAATTCGCGTTTTTCGGCGCGCATGGCATCGCGCGGATAGGGAATCGGGGCGCGGCTGAAGTAGATGGCGTTGCGGTTTTTGTCGAGGACGACTTTGACGACGTTGGGATTCATAAATTCGTCGAAATCGTGCAATTCGTGCGCCGCGGTCGCCATTTGTACGTTGTTTTCTACCAAGACTTCGGCGGTGCGGTCGATGAGTTCGGGGGCAATCAGCGGCTCGTCGCCCTGTACGTTGACGACCACCAGATGTTGCGGCAGCTTCAGCGCGGCGGCGGCTTCGGCAAGGCGGGTCGTGCCGCTTTCGTGTCGGTTTGAAGTCATAACGACTTCGACGCCGTGCGCCTGACAGGCTGCATGAATATCGGGATGGTCGGTGGCAACGACGACGCGCGCCGCCTTGCTTTTTGCCGCCTGTTCGGCAACGCGCACGACCATCGGTTTGCCGTGAATATCCGCCAAGGCTTTTCCGGGCAGGCGCGATGAATCCAGCCGCGCCGGAATCAATACGACGAATTCGGTCATGCTTTGAGTTCCTCTTCGCTCAACGCTCGTGCTTCGTTTTCCAGCATATAGGGAATGCCGTCTTTAATCGGATACGCCAGCTTCGCCTGACGGCTCCACAATTCCTGTTTGTCCTGATGATATTCCAGCCTGCCTTTGGTAACGGGGCAGACGAGGATGTCTAAGAATTTTTTTTCCATGGGGTTTCTTTCGGGTTTGATGGTTTTAGCGAAACTCGCTTCGCTCGTTTTCAGACGACCTCAAGCGGCATTATTTTGTCCGTGCCGGTTTTTGGGGTTGCGTTGAGCAGGCTGGGGCAGGATTTTTGCCGCTGCACATAATCTGCTGGATTTCTCGGACTAATTTTTCGTTTTGATTTGATTTTTCGTATTTTTCGGCAATGATGTTCATTGTCGGATTCATCGTTGCCTCAAGATAGCGCGGCATTTTATCGAGTATTGATTGACCTACCTCCGTGCCGTAAAAGCCAATCAACGCATCGACTTCTTCCTGAGTAAGAACTGTTTTTATGCCCTCCATAGTTGCTTTACGCAATTGGGCACGCACTTTCGGGGTATTGATTTCGGCGGCTATTTGGTTTGCATGATTTTTCAAGGCTGCCTCCAACTGAGGACGCTTGTCCGCCGGCGCATCTTTCAAAAAATTCTGTATATTAGGATTGGAGAGCATAATGCCTCCAACCCTTTGGAAAGACTGATCCAACAGAGCGTCCATCCTTTGTACTTCAAACAGACGTTTCAGCGACGCATCACTGGGCGGGGCGGCAAATGCGTTGGCACACAATGCCAGCGCGGCGAAGGGCAATAATAAGGTTTTCAGTTTCATCTTTTTCTCCTTTTTAAGATTTAAGAGGTGCATTTTTGTCCTGATGATATTCCAGTTTGCCTTTGGTAACGGGGCAGACGAGGATGTCTAAGAATTTTTTTCGATGGGGTTTCTTTCGGGTTTGATAAATTGGAGGTCGTCTGAAATATTTTCAGACGACTATAATTTATTTCTTATGCTTTTTTTCAACCTGTTTGGCTTGTTTGCAGCTTGCATCAGGGTTTTTGCCGCCGCACATGATACCTTGTATCTCTTTCGCAAATTCAGGCATATGACGCTGTACAGCTTTCTCTGTTAATGTAAATCCAAACGTCGTTATTTCACTCATCGCTTGATTGAACATAAGAGGTGTCTTGGCAACAATAGCCTGCCCGATAGGCGAACTATAAAAGGCAATCATGCTGTCAACTTCTTCTTGAGTGTATGTTGATTTGGCATTCTTTAATAAAGTATTGCGAACAGCCTGCTTCATTTCGGGTGTCATCAAATCTCTCAAAACATTCTCGCGATAACGGTCAATAGCTTTTGCCATTTGTTCTTTTTTCGCTTCAGGTACGTTGGCAAGGGCTTTATCTGCATATGGTTTAAATTCAATATTGAAACCGTCAATCATATTTTTTTCCATATCCCGGTCGAAATTCTGCGTATCCAACCAACGCTCCAGCGACGCATCGCTGGGTGTAGCGGCAAATGCGTTGGTACACAATGCCAGCGCGGCGAAGGGCAATAATAAGGTTTTCAGTTTCATCTTTTTCTCCTTTTTAAGTTTAAGGGTTAAGGGGTACATTCTTCAGGCATGATTTTTTCGACTTCTTTTTCAAATTCAATTAGGTAGCGTTCGCTAATTGTTTCTATTTCTTTCATATCCGCTTCGCTTGGCTCTATATTGGCGAGTTTTTTTAAGAATGACGAATTTTTCTCCGCGATTGATTGTCCTACGGGAGTCTCATAAAACGCAATCATGGCATCAATCTCTTGTTGAGTGAATTCGTCTCTAGCAATTTTTTTTATTTCTTTTATTAGCTTGTTTCTACGTTGCGGTGTGAAATAGGCTGTAATCATTTTGTTTATATAACGGTCTGACGCAGCTTGTAATTGCGGCTGAAGTTCCGGTGGATATGAGGCGATGACCGGTTGCATGAGCTGTCGGTTTTGTGCTTCCGTCATGTTGGTCAAATTTTTGAGAAAGTCGCGTTCGATATGCTGGACTTCCATCCATCTATTTAAAGACTTATCGCTTGGAGGTGCGGCAGTTGCGGCGGAACAGGCGGCAATGGCAATGAAAGTGAGCAGCAGTTTTTTCAGGTTCATAAATTTCCTTATTATTAAAGACAAACAGCAACAAAGATTCAATTGATTTCAGACGACCTGTCGAGAGCCTTCCAAGCGTCCCAACACGAATGCCGCCAAATCAGGTTCGATTATCGCACAAACGGGCAAAACCCATACATGATTCAGATTGAGGTCGTCTGAAAACTTGACCGCATCCTTTTCCGTAATAATGACTGCATCCGCATTGGGCAAATCTGCCGCTGCGATGTCGGCATGGTCAGGCAGCGCGACGGTTTGGTTCAAGGGGATGCCCATGTTCCGCAGTGAATCGAAAAAACGCTCTGGCTTGGCGATACCTGCCACAGCGGCGACGGTTTGTTTTTTCAGACGACCTGTGTCCAGTGTTTCGGACGGCTGGTTCAAACGGTAAATTTGTCCCGTTTCGATACGGCTGTGGAACATATTTTCAGACGGCGCAAACGACGCATCCGCCTTGCCGCCGCTGACCACGACCGCATCCACCGAGTCCAGCCGCGACAAAGGTTCGCGCAAACTGCCGTTGGGCAGCAGATCCAAATCTGTTCGCCCCGTATCCACTGCCGGAAACACCGCGATTTCCACATCCCGCCGCAAGGCGTAATGCTGCAAACCGTCGTCCGCCACAATCAGCCCGATGTCGGGATGCGCTGCCAGCAACGCCCTGCCTGCCTCCGCACGGCTGCTGCCCACCGCCGTCGGCGCGTCGGTTTTACGGAACAGCAGCAAAGGCTCGTCGCCCGCATCTTCCGCTCGGCTCGCGACATTCAATACATGAACCGCCTTGCTCTTGCGCCCGTAGCCTCGGCTGATGATGCCGACCTTGATGCCTTTTTCCTGCAAGCTAGACACCAGCGCGGCGACAATCGGCGTTTTCCCCGTCCCGCCCGCGTGGATATTGCCGACCACGACCACGGGCACGGACAGCTTTTCGCTTTTCAGACGACCTGAAACGAAATCATCGCGCCGTTTCGCCGCAATTTTGGCAAACAGCTTGGATAAGGGTTTGAGCAGGAAAGATAAAAACGGATTGGGGCGTTGCCAATGGCGTTCGATGATTTGATGGAGTTTGGGCATTCAGACGACCTTGTAGCTGCGTTTCTTTGTAGGCAGAGCCTACACCATTTTGGAGAATAAGTCGTTCAGGCTAGGGTTTCGATGCGGTTATCGGGCATGACGAGCCAGACTTTTGCTTGTTTGGCGCGGGCGGCGGTACGGATGGCGGCTTCGTCCATGATGGAAAACGCGGTGGAGAAGGCATCGGCAACGGCGGCGGTCGGCGCCATGACGCTGACGCTGCGGTAGCGCGGTTCGGCAGTGCCGGTGCGCGGGTCGAAGAGGTGGGTGAACTTGCCGGCTTCGTCCATCACGGTACCGTAGCCGCCTGAGGTGGCGAAGGCTTGGTTTTGCATGGGGAGGGTCAGGAGGGTGGCTTCTTCGTTTTGGGGATTGCGGATGCCGACGTTCCATGTGCGTTGGTTGTCGGTGTCGAAACCGCGGATTTCGCCCATATCGACGAGGGCTTGGCGGATCCCGTGTTGTTGCAGCAGGGCGGTGATTTTGTCGGTGATGTAGCCTTGGGCGATGCCGTTGAGGGACAAGCCCATGCCTTTTTGTTCGAAGAGGATGGCTTTTTGGTCGAAGACGACGTGTTTGAAGCCGACGAGTTTGAGGGTGCGCCGGATGTCTGGTTCGGACGGCGGGGTTTCAGCACGCGGGTTGCGGCGGAAATGGTCTGCGTAAAGATTCCACAGCACTTGGACGGTGGGGTCGAACGCGCCGTCTGTCAGGGCGTGGATGTCGCGGCAGATGCTTAAAAGGGCGAGGAAGTCGGGTGGCGGGTTGTTCAGACGACCTTCTTTGTTCAGTCGGTTGATCAGGCTGTCTTCGCGGTAGAGGCTGAAGATTTTTTCGAGGCGGGCGACTTCGGCGAGAACTTTGTTGACAAGGATTTCAGCTTCTTTGCGGTCAACGCCGAAGAGGCGGAGCTCGGCGCCGGAACCCAGCGCAATGCCTTTCCAGATAACGGGCTCGCCGGTGGTTGGTAACGGGGTAGGGCGGTTGCGGTTTAGGAGAAAGGGTGCGGTCGCTCCGGCGGCAGTCAGGGCGACGATGGCGAAAAAGCGGCGGCGGGTGAGCGGGGTGTTCATGGCTTGGGATGGGTCGTCTGAAAAAGCGGCAGTGTTGGAGGAACGGGCGGAAGTCGGCTTATCTGGGTTTGCGTTTGAAGGCGTTGGGAAAGTGTTTTAGAAGCGCCGCCATTTCCGCACAGGATTTTTATGGTTACGGAAAGGACGGCGGGCGACGGCTGGGGCTTGATTTACGTTGCGGCAGAACTTGTTTTCTTGCCATCAAGCCTGCCTTCACGCTTTGAAAGCAAGCGACAACCGCCCCATCAATCGCCCATTGCCGCCAGAAGCTCTGCCTGATGCTCGGCAATCAGGGCGTTGGTGATTTCTTCCAAGTCGCCGTCCATCACAAAATCCAGCTTGTGCAGGGTGAGGTTGATGCGGTGGTCGGTCACGCGGCCTTGGGGGTAGTTGTAGGTGCGGATGCGTTCGCTGCGGTCGCCGCTGCCGATAAGAGATTTGCGTTCGGCGGCTTCTTTGGCTTGGGCTTCGCGTTTTTGCGCATCGTTCAGGCGGGCGGCGAGGACTTTCATCGCCTGCGCCTTGTTGGCGTGTTGACTGCGGCCGTCTTGGCATTCGACCACCATGCCGGTGGGCAGGTGGGTGATGCGGACGGCGGAGTCGGTTTTGTTGATGTGCTGACCGCCCGCGCCGGATGCGCGGAAGGTGTCGATGCGCAGGTCGGCGGGGTTCAACTCGATGTCTTCCAGTTCATCCGCTTCGGGCATGACGGCGACGGTGCAGGCGGAAGTATGGATACGGCCTTGGCTTTCGGTGGCAGGGACGCGCTGTACGCGGTGGCCGCCCGATTCAAATTTCAGACGACTGTACGCGCCCAAGCCGACGATGCGGGCGATGACTTCTTTATAACCGCCCAACTCGCTTTCGTTGGCGGAGACGATTTCAACCTGCCAGCGGTTGCGCTCGGCGTAACGGCTGTACATACGCAGCAAATCGCCGGCAAACAGCGCGGCTTCGTCGCCGCCCGTTCCAGCGCGCACTTCGATGAAGATGTTTTTGTCGTCGTCGGCATCTTTGGGTAGCAGCAGTTTTTGCAGTTCGGTATCGAGCGTGTCGATTTTAGCTTTTGCCACTTCGATTTCTTCGGCGGCAAAGTCTTTCATTTCGGGGTCGGACAGCATTTCTTCGGCATCCGCCAAGTCGCTTTGAGCCAACTGATAGTTTTGGAATACTTCGACCACGGGCGTCAATTCGGCGTGTTCGCGCGTGAGCTTGCGGTAGTTGTCCATATCGGACGTGGCTTCGGGCTGTCCGAGAAGGTGGGTGACTTCTTCCAGTCGGTCGCTGAGTTGTTGTAGTTTTTCTAAGATAGACGGCTTCATAATTCTTCCATAACAAATGCCGTCGGGAGTCGTCCGCGACGGCGTGAGGAGGAGTTATTATAATGGGTTTGGTTGGAAATTCAAAAAGATATGGCGGAGTTTCTAATGGTGAGCGACGATGTCGGTTTGCTTTGCGGCATCGGTTTGAAGTTCATCCCTTCGATTACCCGTTTTGCTATACATGGCAAAAGGTCGTCTGAAAACCGAAATCCGGTTTTCAGACGACCTTTGTTTTGATTGGGCTTACTTAGGTGCAGCCAAGATGCCTGTCAGGTTCAGCAGGAACAAAACCGTAAACCCGGTCAGGTAAATCAAGCCGAGGATGGCGAGGAAGTTCATGCCTGCCGTCAGCTTGTGGCGTTCGTCTCCTTTAACGAGGCGGTAGTTCAGCCAAGCGAACACGGGGGCGGCAACGAAGGCGGTAATCATGGCGAATTTGAGCAGCTCTGCCATCGCGCTGTTGAACCAGAAAATCACTGCCAAGCCCGTACCTGCGACCCAAACGTTCCAGGCGAACAGTTCGACGTTGCCCGTTTTGTCTTTGCCGCGCAGCAGGCGCACCGGCTCGGCAATCGCACGCGCGTAGCCGTCCACTACGGTAATCGTCGTGCCGTACATGCAGGCGAAGGCGATGAATGCCACCATCGGACGCGACCAGTCGCCGATGGTGACGGCGTACATATTAATCAGTTGTCCGACGTATTTGCCGCCCGCCATTTGCACTGCTTCGCCGTTGCCGTACTGTACATACGCGCCCAAGGCGAGGAAGACGACCGCCAACACTGCGCTAGTGATGTAGCCGACGTTGAAATCGAAAATACCGTCGCGGTAGCTGGAAGGATTGATGCGTTGTTTTTCAGTAACCCACAGCGAGTTGATGGCGGAAATTTCAATCGGCGCCGGCATCCAGCCCATCAGCGCGATGAGGAAGCCCAAGCCTGCCAGTGTCCATGGGGTAGGCTCGATAAAGTCGGGTTTCATCTGCATGCCGCGCGACATAGCGATGGCGGCCGCGGCGACTGTGGCAATCGTCAGGCTGACGATGATGATTTTGGAAACGTTGTCCAAGGCTTTGTAGCGTCCGCTCGCCAAGATAATCAGGCAGGAAACCATAATCAGCGCGGAGATTGCGCCGACATTCAGCGTCAGCGAAGGAATCGCCATTTTGACGATGGCGGCGGTCACGATGGCGACTGCGCCCGCGTTAATCGTTGCCGATACGACGCATAAAATCAGGAATACCCACAAGTAAACGCGGCTTTTCTCGGCATAGCCTTCAATCAGGCTTTTGCCCATATCCAGCGTGTAATGCGCGCTGAAGCGGAAAAACGGGTATTTGAAGAGGTTGGTCAAAATAATAATCAACGCGAGCTGCCAGCCGTAAAGCGCGCCCGCCTGCGTGGAGGCAATCAGGTGCGAACCGCCGACCGCCGCCGAAGCCATCATGATTCCGGGACCCAGTGCATTAATTTTGCTTTTCCAAGTCGAAGCGTGTGTGTGTTGTTCAGACATCATTCTCTCCGTCTTTTTCAGACGACCTTCACAAAAAAAGGCATATTTTAACGTAAATCAAAATCCTGAATGGTGAATATTGGAAAACATTATGCTGAATTTTGGATAAAAAATACTAATCAAATAAAAAAATAGAATATTCAGGAAATTTTATGCCTAAAAATCTTTTTCAGACGACCTTGTATCGCTTTTTATTCCTGTTTGTCCGTGTTATGGTGGATTAACTTTAAACCAGTACGGCGTTGCCTCGCCTTAGCTCAAAGAGAACGATTCTCTAAGGTGCTGAAGCACCAAGTGAATCGGTTCCGTACTATCTGTACTGTCTGCGGCTTCGTCGCCTTGTCCTGATTTTTGTTAGTCCACTATAAATGGAGTGTGTTGGAAAATGGGTGAAAACCGATGGAACGCGCGCCATAGCGGTTTTGTCAGGGTTTCACTATAATATTTAATCTGTTCTACGCTAGGGTGGGCGGGCAATTCGACCGTAGTATCTTGTGTAAAAAATGAACGCGAGGCTGTGTGTTTGATTTGATTCGGCGCTTTTGCCCAAACAAAATCGGTTGAGGGTTGAATGCCGCGCCATCCTGAAATTTAAGGAAAAATATCATGAAAAAAATCGAAGCTGTGATTAAGCCGTTTAAATTGGACGATGTCCGTGAAGCTCTGACAGAAATCGGGATAAGCGGCATGACGGTCAGCGAGGTTAAAGGTTTCGGCCGTCAGAAAGGGCATACCGAAATTTACCGCGGTGCGGAGTATGCGGTTGATTTTCTGCCCAAAGTCAAAGTCGAGCTGGTGTTGGCTGATGAAGATGTGGAACGCGCCATCGATATCATTGTCGAGACTGCGCGGTCGGGCAAAATTGGCGATGGCAAGATTTTTGTGTTGCCGGTTGAAGAAGTGATTCGGATACGGACGGGTGAACGCGCGGAAGCGGCGATTTAATCCTATCGTTGCCGCGATTGGCTGATATAGTGGATTAACAAAAATCAGGACAAGGCGACGAAGCCGCAGACAGTACAGATAGTACGGAACCGATTCACTTGGTGCTTCAGCACCTTAGAGAATCGTTCTCTTTGAGCTAAGGCGAGGCAACGCCGTACTGGTTTAAAGTTAATCCACTATACAAATAAGGTCGTCTGAAATCCTGCATTGTCGGGTTTCAGACGACCTTGTTTTTGTTTCTATCGGGTTCAGATTTTGGTGAAGATGACTTCGTTTTCAAAACGCGATTTGGGCAGGGCGGCGTTGAAATCGTCTGCGGCACGGTAGCCGAAGGAGACAACGGCGACGGCTTTGTAGCCTTTTTCAGTCAAGCCGAATTCCTCATTCAAAACCTGCAAATCCACGCCTTCCATCGGGACGGCGTCGATGCCTGCTGCGGCAGCGGCGAGCAGGGTGAAGCCCATGTTGATATAGACTTGTTTGGCAAGCCATTGCTCTTCATCTTGGAATTGGTTGCGGTGGATGCCCAAGAACAGGCTGCGGGTAGAGTCGCCTGCCTGCTTGGCTTCTTCAGTGGCGAAACGTCCGTCTTTGTCTTCTTGCGCCAATACGGCGGCGACATAATCATCGTCGGCGCAAACGCGGGCGGCGAAAACGACGACATGGGACGCATGAGTGATTTTCGGGGTGTTGTAAGGGAGTTTTTCGGTGGATTTGGCAATGCGCGCTTTGCCCGCTTCGTCATCGGCGATGATGAAGTGCCACGGCTGCATATTGACGCTGGAGGGGCTGTTGCGCAGGGCGGCTTCGATATGGGCGAAGTCTTCGGCAGCGATTTTTTTGGACGGGTCGAAAGATTTGGTGCTGTATCGTTGGCGGACGATTTCTGTGATGTTCATGAAATGTTTCCTGTTTTTAGGATGGAAACGGGGATTATAGAGGGGTCGTCTGAAAGGGGCAATGCAGGAAATTGGTGAGGATTTCGGTATAAGGTCGGTAAAACGCAAACGTTGGCGTATGAAAAAGGTCGTCTGAAATGGAAGTTACGTTTCAGACAACCTTTTTTCCTTTGCAAGCTATATCCGCAGGCTGTATTTAAGTTTCTGCGGGCGGAAGGGGTGGGTGTTCGTCGGTTTCGTCCGATTTGGGTTTGACAAAGCGGCTGCACCAGATGCCTGCTTCGTAAAGCAGGATAAGCGGGACGGCAAGCAGGGTTTGGGAAATCACGTCCGGCGGGGTAATGATGGCGGCAATGACGAATGCGCCGACAATGACGTAGGGTCGTGCGTTTTTGAGTTGTTCGGTGGTCACAACGCCGATTTTGGCGAGCAGGACGACGACGACGGGGACTTCGAAAGTCGTGCCGAATGCGACGAACATGCCCAAAATAAAGGACAGGTATTTGTCGATGTCGGTCGCCATGTTGACGCCGACGGGGGTAATGCCCGCGAGGAATTTAAAGATAACTGGGAAAACGAGGTAGTAGGCAAACGCCATACCGACAAAAAACAGGCTGACGCTGGAGAGGACGAGCGGGGTAATCAGGCGTTTTTCGTTTTGGTAGAGGGCGGGCGCGACGAATGCCCAGATTTGGTAGAGCGTGTGCGGCAGGGAAACGAGGAATGCCGCCATCAGCGTCACTTTCACCGGTACAAAAAACGGCGCGATGACGTCGGTGGCAATCATGCTGGTGTCTTTGGGAAGATTCACCATCAATGGTTCGGCAACGAAGGTATAAAGCTGCTGGGCAAACGGCATCATGCCGAGAAAGCAGACGACGATGCCGATGACGATCCACATCAGGCGGCGGCGCAGCTCGATAAGGTGTTCGATAAGAGGTTGGACGGGTTGTTCGTTTTGAGGTTCGGACACCGGTTTACTCACTTTTTACGGACGCGAAGTTTGGGTTTGGCATGAAATTTCGGGCGCAGGTCGCGCTTGCGGTTCATCGCTTGTTTTTTGAGGGAAGTGATATGCAGCACGGGCGCGTCTGCGGAAGTGTCGATATAGCTGACTTCTACGACATTGGACGCCGGAGCGGCGCTGCCGGTCAGGTATTCGCGCCATGCGCGGTCTTGCTCGGATTCTGCAGGCGTGTCGGTTTCGACGGCATCCGTCGGATTGCCTGCTTGCGCCATAGCGTTTTCAGACGACGTGGAAACGGACAGGTCGTCTGAAACTTCCGTGCTTAACGAAGGAAGCGGGTTGCCGTGTTCATCCAAACCGAAATCGGCAGGCGTGCGTTGCGCCGGCAGGCGTTCCCAAGGTTTGAGTCCGTCGGAAATGTCGTGCAGGTTGTCCTGCATATCCGTACCGGTTTCTTTGAGGCTGTCGCGCACTTGTGCGGCGGCGGCTTCAAATTCCTGTTTGGCTTTGCGCAGCTCTTCCAATTCGACTTGGGTGTTGAATTCCTGCTTGACGCTGCTGACGAGGCGTTGCAGCTTACCGATGAGCCGTCCGGCGACGCGGGCAGCTTCGGGCAAACGCTCGGGGCCAAGTACAATCAGGGCGACGATGCCGACTAAAAGCAGCTCGCCCAAACCGAAATCAAACATAGATTATGCTTTGTCTTCGTCTTTTTTGTGTTCGATGACTTCGTCTTTTTTGGCATCTTTGCCGTCGGTACCTTCGTTCAGGCCTTGTTTGAAGTCATGCACGGCACCGCCGAGGTCTTTGCCGACGTTGCGCAGTTTTTTGGTACCAAAAACCAAAACAACGATGATTAATACGATAATCCAGTGCCACAGAGAGAAGCTACCCATAATAAATCCTTGATATAGTTGAAAATGGATGGTGGGAATGTTGGTTTATGCAGGCGTACCCATGATGTGGATATGCAGGTGGAACACTTCCTGTCCGCCGCCTTTACCTGTGTTGATAAGGGTTTTGAAGCCGTCGGTCAAACCTGCCGCTTCGGCGATTTGAGGGACTTTCAGCATCATTTTGCCCAAGAGGGTTTGATGTTCGGGCGCGGCGTGTGCCAGCGAGTCGAAATGGACTTTCGGAATCAGCAACAGATGAACCGGCGCAGCGGGGCGGATGTCTTTGAAGCACAACATCTCGTCGTCTTCGTACACGGTTTGCGCCGGAATGTCTTTGGCGGCGATTTTACAGAAAATACAGTTGTCCATAATGGCTCCGAGGTCGTCTGAAAACGAGCGCAGCGAGTTTCGCTAAAATGAGCGAAGCGCGTTTCGTCAAACAGACGGCAGAAAAACGAATAAGGTCGGATTGTAATATAAATTCAAGGCTCTTTGCGAGAGGCTTTTTCCGCCAAGCCTGATAAACCTTGACGGCGCGCAAGCTCGTTGACGACATCTTCGGCACGCAAACCGTGGTGCGCCAAGAGAACCATAGTGTGAAACCATAAGTCGGCAACTTCGTAAACGAGATGTTCGCCGCCGCCGTCTTTCGACGCCATCAGCACTTCGCCCGCTTCTTCGATGACTTTTTTGAGGATTTTGTCTTCGCCTTTGTGCAGAAGCTGGGCAACGTAGGAAGCTTCGGGATCGCCGCTTTTGCGGGAGTCGACGGTGTTTTGGATTTGGGAGAGGATGGTGTCGGTCATGGGATTTTCGGCTTTGAAGGATAAGGATTATTCGGATAAGGCATCGGTTTGCCGGGTTTTGGGCGAGTGTTCTGACAACAGTCAATCATCAACCCGATTTTTAGCGAAACTCACTGCGCTCGTTTTGGCGAAACTCGTTACACTCGTTTTCAGACGACCTCTAAGGATGCGTATGCCCATAAATGGCTTCTTCGTCTTTCAACACGGCATCAACCGTCTGCCATGCGCCGTCTTTCCAAACTTTGTAGAAACAGCTTTCTCGCCCCGTATGACAGGCGATGCCGCCGTTTTGGTCTATCAGCATCACGATGGCGTCGCCGTCGCAGTCTAGGCGTAATTCGTAAACCTTTTGCGTATGTCCCGATTCTTCGCCCTTCATCCATTGTTTTTGGCGCGAGCGGCTGTAATAGTGGGTGAAACCGGTTTCTACGGTTTTTTGCAGGGCTTCGGCGTTCATCCATGCGACCATCAATACGCGGCGGGTCTGCCTATCTTGGGCGATGGCGCAGACCAAGCCTTTTTCGTCGAATTTGACGGCTTCAAGCAGGCTGTTATCCATATTCGGCATCCTTATTTATTTTGACGAACTCGCTTCGTTCATTTTAGCGAAACTCGTTACACTCGTTTTGGCGAAACTCGCTGCGCTCGTTTTCAGACGACCTCGAGTCAATCAAGTTCAACTTACAGCCGCACTTCGATTCCGGCTTCACGCATGGCGAGCTTCGCATCGCGGATACTGACTTCGCCGAAGTGGAAAATACTGGCGGCAAGCACGGCATCGGCTTTGCCTTCTTTGATGCCGTCAATCAGATGCTGAACATTGCCGACGCCGCCGGAGGCGATGACGGGAATATCGACCGCTTCGCTGACGGCGCGGGTCAGCGGCAGGTTGAAGCCTTGTTTCGTGCCGTCCCTGTCCATGCTGGTGAGCAGGATTTCGCCTGCGCCGCGCCGCTGCATTTCAACCGCCCATTCGACTGCGTCCAAGCCGGTCGGCGTGCGCCCGCCGTGGGTGAAGATTTCCCAGCGGGTGTTTTCGGGATTGACGGCTTTGGCATCGACGGCGACGACGATGGCTTGCGAGCCGAAAAATCCGGCGGCTTCGTTGACTAAATCGGGGTTGGTGACGGCGGCAGTATTGATGCTGGCTTTGTCCGCACCGGCATTGAGCAGGCGGCGGATGTCGGCTACGGTGCGCACACCGCCGCCGACGGTTAGAGGAATGAAAACTTGTGAGGCAACGTCTTCGATGACGTGCAAAATGGTGTCTCGGTTGTCGGAGGAGGCGGTGATATCGAGGAAGGTCAGCTCGTCTGCGCCTTCGTCGTTATAGCGTTTGGCGACATCGACGGGATTGCCCGCATCGCGCAAACCGAGAAAGTTCACGCCTTTGACGACGCGGCCGTCTTTGACGTCGAGACAGGGGATGATGCGTTTTGCCAGTGCCATTTCGAATGCCTTTCCAAACCTAGGAATGAGGTCGTCTGAAAGTGAACGAAGCGGGTTACGCTAAAACCCATACAACGGATTCCACCCAAACGGATAATCCGTTTCAGACGACCTTTCAAATCATTGATACCGGCAAGGCAGGTGTTACGCCAGCCAGTTGTGAACCCATTTGGGCAGGTGTTGGAGTAGTTGGAAATAGCCGACGCCCGCAATAGCGGCGAATACGCAGGAAGTCATAAAGTTGCCGCTGAAGCGTCCGACGATATAAAACACTGCGCTGGCAAATGCCCACAACGCGCCGTTAAACACCATCCAATAGGTGTCGATCATCGGCATATCGAATGCAGAAAGCTGGCGGACGAGGATGGCGATGATGGTAAATCCCAAGCCCTCGCTGACGGCGCGCACGTTGCGACCGGACGACCAGATAATCCAAAAGCCCAAAATAAATGCTTCAAACATGAAATACCCCTTAAAAAAGTAAATAAAACAATTAAATGTGGAATGGTGAATCCCAAGCAATATTCGGCGGTCAGCCGCCTTTTATTGTGAAGAAAATGGACGAGCCCGTCTTTTGTCCTGTCTATGAAGACAGGGCAACAATGAAGGCAAACGGGTTCAGCCGATTATTGTGTATATTCGCCCCGCTATATTGTTTTAAAACGGCGGGACAAGTGAGTAAGTAAACGTTTGGTCATTTCAGACGACCTTGATGGTTGTTTTTAAATAAGGTCGTCTGAAAAAGAGCGCAGCGAGTTTCGCCAAAACGAACGCAGCGAGTTTCGCTACACCAACTTATGCCAGCGAATCCGCCAACTGCTGCGCTTGGGCAAAATCAATGCTGCCTTCGTAAATCGCGCGACCGGTAATCGCACCCGCCACGCCGTGTTTCTCAACGGCACACAAGGCGCGGATGTCATCCAAATTGGTCAACCCGCCCGACGCGATAACCGGAATGGCGACGGCTTGCGCCAATTTGACGGTTGCGTCGATGTTTACGCCGCTCATCATGCCGTCGCGGCCGATGTCGGTATAGATGATGCTGTTGACGCCATCGTCCTCAAAACGTTTCGCTAAATCAATCACATGATGCTCAGTTACCGTCGCCCAGCCGTCTATCGCCACCATGCTGTCTTTGGCATCCAGTCCGACGATAATCTGCCCAGGAAACGATTTGCACGCCTCGCGTACGAAGTCGGGATTTTTCACCGCCGCCGTGCCGATAATGACGTCGTTCAGTCCCAAATCCAAATATTTTTCAATGGTTTCCAAGTCGCGTATCCCGCCGCCCAGTTGCACGGGAATGTTTTTGGCAACAGCAGCGAGGATATCCTTGATGGCGGGAAAATTTTGCGGAACGCCGGCAAATGCGCCGTTCAAATCCACCAAATGCAAACGGCGCGCGCCTTGTTTGAACCAATGCAGCGCAGTTTCAGCGGGCGAGTCGGAAAACACCGTCGCCTGCTCCATCAAACCTTGTTTCAGGCGCACGCAGCGGCCTTCTTTTAAATCGATTGCGGGAATCAGCAGCATGGGAGTCCTATCCTTATGCGGAGTGTATTTTACACAAATTATCGAGTTTTAGCATATTTAAATGAAAAAACGTCATTGATAACACTAAAACGAGGTTATTTTGTGTGTATTTTGCATGTTTCAGACGACCCTTTCCTAAAGTGTTTCAGAGGGTGAAAAGGGTAGAAAGATGTTTCATCTGATTCAGTGTTTCATTTCTATTGCTTGAAATTGCTTGCCAACAGCCATTCTTGAGCCTTGGTGGCATCGTCAAAATATTTCGGATGCTGGTTGGTCAACAGGCTGGAGAGGCGTGCGCCGAGTTTGATCCAAATGTCGTCTGTAATGACGGCGACGCGGCCGAAGTCGTTTTCGTGTTGATTGAGGAATTTGATCTGCTCCATCGCCATATCGATCGTGAAATCTTTCAACATGGACAAATCCAAAAGGATGTCGGGCAGGTGGATTTTTTGCTTGCTTTCCAATAAGGCGGCTTCAAGCTGGCGGAAATCGTCCAGTGTAAATTCGTTGTACAGCGCCACATTCAAACCGTAAGACTGTTCGCGGATGGAAATCATCATGCTCTCCTTTTTAAAGGTTAATGGTCAGCTTGTTTTGGTAAACCACTTTTTAATCGAAACCGGCCGGATGCTGCTCAATATGCCGCTTGTGACAATAATAATCATACCAAAGGTTTCCTGCCAAGTGACGGTATCGCCCAAAAATATCATGCCCGATAGGGCGGAAAAGACGACGGTCAGATAAGAAAGAGAGGCGACGGTGAATTTGTTGCCGACTTTATAGGCGCGGGTCATTGAAAGTTGGGCAAGCATGGCTGCAAGCCCGATGCAGCAAAGATAGGGCAGGGCGGAAAGAGGGATGCTGTGCCAGCCGGTTAAAGTAGCCCAAACCGACGCCATGACGACACCGGTTATTGAAAAATAAAACACCACCCGCCAACCCGGCTCGCCGAGCAACGACAGTTCGCGCACTTGCAAATACGCCCAGCCTGACATAGCTCCTCCCGCCAAGCCTGCCAGTGCGGCAATTTCCTGTCCGCCTTTGAAAGAAGGGTTCAGCAGCAGGACGACACCGAGAAAGCCCAATAACAAAATCGCCTGCGTATAAAGTGCAATCCGTTCTTTCAAGATAAAAAATGAAAACACCGCCAGAAAAATCGAAGAGGTATAGCTTAAGGTTACTCCCGTTGCCAGCGGTAGGTGCATGACGGCATAAAACAGACAAAACATAGCGGCTGTGCCGACAACGCTGCGGTTGAGGTGGGTTTTCCAGTGTGGCGTAGCAAAGGTGTCACCCCGTGCTTTTGCCATTATGCCTAAGACGATGGCGGCAAAACTCATACGCCAAAATACCAGTTCGCCACTGTTGAAGCCGAATTTCGCCGCCGCTGCTTTGATGCACACGTTCATGACGGTAAAGCCGAGTGCGGCAACAATCATCCATGCAGAACCGAGAGGGTCTTTGGTTGCGGGTGTGGTCATTTATCAAATTTCCAAAGAGGAAATGGTTGTGTGGTTATAAACGGGGGTCGTCTGAAAAGATTTTAGCATTTATTCTATGACGTTCTGGCTGATTCCTGCTTTAGTCATGCTGGGGTAGACCTGTTGCTGCTATTTATGATGACGATTTGGCGATACACCACATATCACAGCATCTTCCCCGAAGGTTATCTGAATAAACACTAAATAGTAGAAGATTGCTATTTCCTTTAATGGGCCGTCTGAAACTCATTTTTCAGACGACCTGTTTTCGTTTTGTGTTGTTCGCCATACAACAAATCTTATAAACCTTACCCCGCCTAAATTTGACACCCGCCCTCCGACTGCCTACAATTCAGGTTTCTCAAATATCACTGTACATTCCGTACACCATTCTTTTCAGACGACCTCTGTCTTCCGAATCCCATTCTTTTCCAATACAACTGTCAAAAATCATGCACGTTTCAGAACTACAAACGCTACACATTTCCAAACTTTTGGAAATGGCAGAAGAACACGGCATTGAAAACGCCAACCGTTTCCGCAAACAAGACCTCGTATTCGCCATCGTCCGCCAAATGATGAAGCAGGGTGAAAGCTTTACCTGCTCAGGCACGCTTGAAATCCTGCCCGACGGATTCGGCTTTTTGCGCAGCGCAGACACTTCCTACCTCGCGGGGCCCGACGACATCTACGTCTCCCCCACACAAATCCGCCGCTTCAACCTGCATACGGGCGACACCATCGAAGGCAGCGTGCGTGTACCCAAAGACAACGAACGCTATTTCGCACTCGTCCGCCTCGACAGTATCAACGGCGATCATCCCGAAGTTTGCAAACACAAAATCCTCTTCGAAAACCTCACCCCGCTTTTTCCCACCAAACAGTTCAAACTCGAGCGCGACATCAAAGCCGAAGAAAACCTTACCGGCCGAGCTATTGATTTAGTTTCCCCCATCGGACGCGGACAGCGCGCCCTTTTGGTTGCGCCACCCAAAACCGGTAAGACCGTGATGTTGCAAAACATCGCCCACGCGATTACCGCCAATTATCCCGATGTCGAACTCATCGTCTTGTTGATTGACGAACGCCCTGAAGAAGTTACCGAAATGAGCCGCTCCGTGCGCGGCGAAGTCGTCTCCTCTACATTCGACGAGCCAGCGCAACGCCACGTCCAAGTGGCTGAAATGGTGATTGAAAAAGCCAAGCGCATGGTAGAACACAAAAAAGATGTGGTCATCCTGCTCGACTCGATTACCCGTCTTGCCCGCGCCTACAACACCGTTGTACCCACTTCCGGCAAAATCCTGACCGGCGGCGTAGATGCTAATGCCCTTCATCGTCCTAAACGCTTCTTCGGCGCAGCACGCAACGTTGAAGAAGGCGGCTCGCTCACTATTATTGCTACTGCGTTGGTAGAAACCGGCAGCCGCATGGATGACGTGATTTATGAAGAATTTAAAGGTACAGGCAATATGGAGCTGCACCTCGACCGCCGTATGGCAGAAAAACGCCTGTTTCCTGCTATCAGCATCAATAAATCCGGCACGCGCCGTGAAGAATTGCTGGTACCGAACGACCAGTTGCAGCGCATGTGGCTCTTGCGCAAATTCCTGCATCCAATGGACGAAATCGAAGCGACCGAATTTTTGGTGGGCAAACTCAAAGATTCCAAAAATAATGATGAGTTTTTTGAATTGATGCGTGGTAAATAGTGATAAAGGTCGTCTGAAAGAGATTTCAGACGACCTTTGGTGTTGGAGGGGTGGGTTGTTGAGTTTTGTTTGAGAATGGTTTTGAAAGTTTCGAAATAAAAACCGTTGAATTTCATATTGTTGGTGTGTTTTGTAGAATTTTTTATTGTTTGGGAGTTGACGGTTTTTTTGGAGGGGGGTATAGTTCGGTTCTTCGCTGCTTCGGCGGCGGTTAAACGAACAAATAAGTATATCACAGTTGGT
>NZ_POXG01000007.1 GCF_003044565.1 Neisseria sicca
GTACTCGGTGTTGTTGCCGTCCACTTTTTCGCTGACGGTCACGTTCTTACCGGCGACGACGGTGGTGGTTTTTTCAGTTGCGGCGAGTTGTTCGTTCAACTGGGCAACGTTGACGGCGTCGGTGGCTGCCGTACCTTTGGCTACGTTGGCAATCTTGTTGCCGCCGTTGTTCAGACCGTCTTTGGTCAGAGACACTTGGCTTGGCGAACCGTCCGCACCGATCTTCAGACCTTCTCCGCTCAGTACGCTGTTGCCGGAGATGAAGCTGTCGGCGAGTACGGTAGTAGCGGAAACAGTACCAAATTCGACGTCGTCTGAAGCCTCAATCGTCAGCTCTTTACCGCTGCGTTTCACTCGGATGTTCTTACCTTGTTTCACGGTCACGGTATCGCCTGAGGCAATGTTTTCACTGTCGCTGTCGGCTTCATCGTTGGCTTTCAGGTTCCAGCCTTTACCTACGGTCTCTTTAACTGCGGCAATCGCGTCGTGAACGTTGTCTTTGCCTGTACCACCAATATCGCTGGTCGTAACGTTGCCTTTGTCGTTGGCCGCTTTACCACCAAGGAGTTTCGCCAGGTTGGCTTGAGTTTCGTTCAACTGTTCTTCAGTCGCGGCTTGACCTTTGGTAGCGAAGTCCGCACCGCCCAAGGCTTTGTTGCTCAGACCGCTGACAATACCTTCTTTACCGTCAATCACGACCGGTTTGCCGCCGTTCGCTGCGTCTTTGCCGATGGTTACTTTCTCAGCCAGGCTGAAGTCGATTTCTTTGCCTGTGCCGCTTGTGGTAACGATGTTCTTATCTTTACTTGTGTACTTGACGGTATCGCCCAAGTTCACTTTTTCAGACGACCCGTTGTCTGCAACGATGTTCAGACCTTTGCTGACTTCTTCGCCCACTTTGTCCAATGCTTCTTGAACTGTACCAACAGCATCATGTTTCGTACCGTCTGCTTTAGTTACAGTAAAGACAGGAGCTTCAATCGCACCAGTAATCGGGTTGATGCTGCTATTCAACGCTTTGGCAATCGGGTTCAGCTGGCTGACGTTAACCACATCAGTATCTGCCACACCTTTGGCTACGTTGGCAATCTTGTTGCCGCCGTTGTTCAGACCGGCAGTGGTCAGAGACACTTGGTTCGGAGAACCGTCTGCACCAATCTTCAGTCCATCAGTATTCAATACGCTGTTGCCTGCGATAACACTTTCAGCAACCACGCTGGTAGCTTCTACTGAATCAGCTTTGACATGAGCAAACTCAACATTGTCTTCAGTCTCAACCGTCAGATCTTTACCGCTGCGTTTCACTCGGATGTTCTTACCTTGTTTCACAGTCACGGTGTCGCCTGCAGCGATTTTCTCGCTGTCGGTCTCGTCGTTCGCTTTCAGGTTCCAGCCTTTCTCGGCAGTCTCTTTCACGGACTTGATCGCCTCGTGAATGTTGCCTTTACCTGTGTCACCGATGTTGGCAGTGGATACATTGCCGTTCTCGTTCTTGGCTTCTCCGCCCAAGATGGTTTTCAGGTTCACTTGGGTAGCATCCAGCTGCGCTTCAGTCGCTGCTTTGTTCGAAGTCGCAAAGTCCGCACCGCCCAACATTTTGTTGGTCAGTCCGCTTACCGTGCCGTTCGTACCGTCAAGTACAATCGGGGTGCTGCCGGTTTTGCCCAACGTAACTTTGTCGTTCAAACCGAAATCAACTTTGCCTCCCGACAGGGTTTTGGTCTTAATGTTGCCATCGGTACCGGTGTAAGTAACGGTATCACCTAAGTTGACTTTTTCAGTCGACCCTTCGTCGGCGGCAATCTTCAGACCTTTGTTCAACTCGTCACCGACTTTGTCCAATGCTTCTTGAACGGTATGCACCGGTGCACTTACCGTACCGTCCGCTTGTTTGACGGTAAAGTTAGGAGCAGCGATAGAACCATCCGCACCAACGGTCGTATTCAACGCTGTTGCCAACGGTTTGATTTGGCTGACGTTCACTCCGTCGGTGTCTTCCGTACCTTTGGCTACTTTGGCAATCTTGTTGCCGCCGTTGTTCAGTCCGGCAGTAGTCAGGGATACTTGGTTCGGAGAACTGTCATCACCAATCTTCAGACCATTAGTAGTCAAGACGCTGTTGCCTGTGATGACGCTGTCGGCAACCACGCTGGCAGCTTCTACTGAATTAGCTTTGACATGAGCAAACTCGACGTCGTCTGAAGTGGCTACGGTGATGTTTTTGCCGTCGCGGGTTACTTTGATGTTTTTGCCGTCTTTGAAGTTAACCGTTTCGCCGGCAGCAACTTTCTCTTCGGTATCGTCGTTCGCTTGCAGCTTCCAACCTTTTTCCACCGTCTCTTTCACAGACTTGATTGCGTCGTGAACCGTATTTTGGTTAGTACCACCGATATTACTCATGGCAATATTGCCGTTGGTGTTTTCTGCGTTACCGCCCAAAATGGTTTTTAGATTCACTTGGCTAGCATTCAGCTGTTCTTCGGTTGCAGCTTGGCCTTTGGTGGCAAAGTCCGCACCGCCCAAGGTTTTGTTGGTCAGTCCGCTTACCGTGCCGTTCGTACCGTCAAGTACAATCGGGGTGCTGCCGGTTTTGCCCAATGTAACTTTGTCGTTCAAACCAAAATCAACTTTACCCCCCGACAGGGTTTTGGTCTTAATGTTGCCATCGGTACCGGTGTAAGTAACGGTGTCACCTAAGTTGACTTTTTCAGACGACCCTTCATCAGCGGCAATGACCAAACCTTTCTTCAACTCTTCGCCCACCTTATCCAAGGCTTCTTGAACCGTACCGACAGCGGTATTTTTCGTGCCGTCCGCTTTAGTTACGGTGAACGCAGGCGCAGCCACTTCACCCGTTGTCGGGTTGACTGTTGTGTTCAATGCGGCTGCAATCGGTTTAAGTTGCTCGACATTTACCGCGTCGGTATCCGCAGTGCCTTTGGCTACTTTGGCAATCTTATTGCCGCCGTTATCCAGACCGTTTTTAGTCAGAGATACAGGAGCGTTTGCAGCACCATTGGAGATGGTCAGTCCATTACCATCTAATACGTTGCTGCCGACGGTTACTTTGTCAAAGACCACTTCATCCGAAGTCGCTACGGTGATGTTTTTACCGTCGCGGGTTACTTTGATGTTTTTGCCGTCTTTGAACGTTACCGTTTCGCCTGCCTCCACTTTTTCGGTAGTATCGCTATTGGCTTGCAGATTCCAGCCTTTTTCAGCGGTTTCTTTGACGGATTTAATTGCATCGCTGACAGTAGTCTTACCTGTTTCGCCGATGTCGGTAACCGTTACCGTACCGTTTTGGTTGGTTGAACCTGTACCCAAAACATTTGCCAGATTGGTTTGTGCAGCATTTATCTGTTCTTCAGTTGCAGCTTGACCTTTGGCTGCAAAATCCGCACCGCCCAAGGTTTTGTTGGTCAGTCCGCTTACCGTGCCGTTCGTACCGTCAAGCACAATCGGGGTGCTGCCGGTTTTGCCCAATGTAACTTTGTCGTTCAAACCAAAATCAACTTTACCCCCCGACAGGGTTTTGGTCTTAATGTTGCCATCGGTACCGGTGTAAGTAACGGTGTCACCTAAGTTGACTTTTTCAGACGACCCTTCATCAGCGGCAATGACCAAACCTTTCTTCAACTCTTCGCCCACCTTATCCAAGGCTTCTTGAACCGTACCGACAGCGGTATTTTTCGTGCCGTCCGCTTTAGTTACGGTGAACGCAGGCGCAGCCACTTCACCCGTTGTCGGGTTGACTGTTGTGTTCAATGCGGCTGCAATCGGTTTAAGTTGCTCGACATTTACCGCGTCGGTATCCGCAGTGCCTTTGGCTACTTTGGCAATCTTATTGCCGCCGTTATCCAGACCGTTTTTAGTCAGAGATACAGGAGCGTTTGCAGCACCATTGGAGATGGTCAGTCCATTACCATCTAATACGTTGCTGCCGACGGTTACTTTGTCAAAGACCACTTCATCCGAAGTCGCTACGGTGATGTTTTTGCCGTCGCGGGTTACTTTGATGTTTTTGCCATCCTTGAATATTACCGTTTCGCCTGCCGCCACTTTTTCGGCAGCATCGCTGTTGGCTTGTAGGTTCCAGCCTTTTTCAGCGGTTTCTTTGACGGATTTAATCGCATCGCTGACGGTAGTCTTACCTGTTTCACCGATGTCGGTAACCGTTACCGTACCGTTTTGGTTGGTTGAACCTGTACCCAAAACATTTGCCAGATTGGTTTGTGCGGCATTGATCTGCTCTTCTGTTGCAGCTTGACCTTTGGCTGCAAAATCCGTACCGCCCAAGGTTTTGTTGGTCAGTCCGCTTACTGTGCCGTTCGTGCCATCGATAACAACTTTCTTACCGTCGGTTTTACCAATGGTGATTTTTTCGGCAAGACTGAAGTCGATATCCTTGTTCGTGCCACTAGTCGTAACGATATTTTTGTCTTTGCTCGTGTACTTGACGGTATCACCCAGATTGATTTTCTGGTTATTGCCGTTGTCTGCGGCAATGTTCAGACCTTTGTTCAACTCTTTACCAACCTCGGTCAATGCGTCTTGAACGGTATGTACGGTGGTACCTGCCGTACCGTCGGCATGATTGACGGTAAAGCTTGGTTTTCCGACCGTACCATCAGAGCTGACGGTCGTGTTCAATGCTTCTGCAAGCGGTTTGATTTGGCTGACGTTCACTCCGTCGGTGTCTTCCGTACCTTTGGCTACTTTGGCAATCTTGTTACCGCCGTTGTTCAGACCGGCATTAGTCAGAGACACTTGGCTTGGCGAACCGTCCGCACCAATCTTCAGACCGTCAGTCGTCAGTACGCTGTCGCCTGCTTTCAAGGTAGTCGCGGTTACGCTGGTCAACGTAATATCGTCATTCAGTTTGACGGTAACGTTGTTGCCATCGGCGGAAGTGGTGATGTTGCTACCGCCTTTGATGCCGACGCGCTCTCCCAGTTTTTTGCTTGAAGTCGAAGTGCTGCCGTCCGCTTCGAAAGTCAGACCTTTGTCCGCCAACTCTTTAAGCTGTCCATAATTCACAGCATCATCTGCATTTTCACCTTTGGCAACTTTGGTGATTTTGTTGCCGCCGTTGTTCAAGCCGGACTTGGTCAGGGATACAGGATTGTCACCATTGGCAATTTTCAATCCATCACCGTTTAATACATTGGCGCCTGCGGTAACTTGCGGCGTGGTCAGTCCGGCTGTAGTCAGAACACTATTACCCGCTTTGAGTTTGTCGGCATTGACGGTTTGAACGGTGATTTCGTCTTTCAATTTGACTTTAATGCCGTCTGCTCCAGCTTCAGTAACGACGTTTTGGTCGTCGCCTTTGAGATTGACGGTTTCACCCAGTTTGGCGACATCGGTTGTTCCGTTGTTACCCGCAAATGCAACACCCTTACTGTCGACAGCAGTTTTCGCCTCCACACCTTTTTTAATCTCAGCTTTGGCGTCGTCTGAAAGGTCAAGTTCGTAGTTGGTGGTTTTGGTTTCGTTGCTGTTTGTTGTTTCAGACGACTCCAACTTCAATTTTCCGTCAGCTTTTACGCTTACAGTAGTTTTATCTGCATGGACGGTGTAGGTCGTTTTATTACCTGCTTCCACAGCAGCAACATGAGTATTGTCACCTTTTTCAACCACGCTGGTTTTTTCGCTGTTGGCAACAGCTTCATTGATGGCTTGCGCGACATCGGCAGCCGTGGCAAATGCATCGCCGGTTTGTCCAGCATTAACCGTACCACCCACACCAGCTTTCAACGTAGATTTGTTTACATTGAACGCAACGGTGCCCCCTTTGTTTTCGGCGGTCGTACCTGTGCCGTTAACGAAGTTCAGCTTGGAATCAGCTTGATTCAACGTTTTAGCATCTTCGCCGTTGACTTGTACGCCGATGTTTTGCAATGCGCTGTCGGCTTTTGTCAAAGAGGCTTTGGTTTTGTCTGACAAATCCAAATTGTAGGTAGTGACATTGGTGGTTGTATTTTCAGACGACGTCAGTTTCAAACCATCTACACTACTGTCGAGCGCAACGGCTGCACCTTTGGCGTTGACGGTGTAAACCGCATGTCCGTCAGTTGGGTTATCGGTTTTGGTTACGCTGGCAACATTCGTACCCCCTTGAACCTCAGTTTTCGCGGCTTTAACTTGTTTGTAACTTGCTGCGTCGGTATCAGCTTCACCGTCGGCAATCTTAGTAACTTTATTGCCGCCGTTTGAGAGTCCGCCAGCAGTCAGGCTCACTGGGTTACTGCCGGAGCCAATGGTTACGCCGGAGCCGTTAACAGTCGTGCCGGCAGTAGTTACATCGCCGCTGAAGGCTGCGGATGTCAGTCCGGTCAATTCTTTTGCCAATTTGACGTTCAGCATGTGATTTTGGTCGTCTGAAACCACACCGATATTATTATCAGACAATTTAGCCCGATCAGTTTGTCCGCCTTTAACGGCAACGGTGCTGCCAAGTTGACGGTCAAACTTATTGCCAACATCGCCTGTAAAATTCAGAGGGCTATTAACAGCTCTATTCAAAGCGGACAGTGCATCGCCAACAGTATTGTAGTTAACTACGCTTGAATTAGATGGTGCTCCTGAAACAACCGCATATGTTGGCATAGAAACACTGCCGTCAGTTCCTACCTGTGTACCTAATGCTTCAGCTATTTTCTTCAATTGGGACACATTGACTGCATCATTATCTTTGATACCCGATTTCACATTACCAACAATAGTTGGTACGGAAGTTTGTGGGTCTTTGGCGTTCAAAGCGGCAATAGTGACATCACCGGTATATTCTGCACCACCATCTACATAAGTAAACGATACTACTTTTTGTCCGCCTACTTCTTTAACGTTGCGGGTTAAAAGCTTTCCGTCTTTATCAATATAAGAGAAAGGAGCGTCATTGCTGACCGTAGTTAAAGTGTTGACGCGCAGATTATTCATTGCATCTTGGAGCTGCCCAACATTAACCGCATCATTAGTATCAGTACCTTTACCCAAATTAGTGATACGGTTTTCAGACATATTTAGTCCGCCTTTGGCAGTAACTACGCCTGTAAACTCAGGATTATCAACCGTATTGATACTTACAGTACTTCCTGACTGATTCAAATGGATATTTTTACCTGCTTCAAGTCGAAGAGTGGAGCCACTCGTGATTTCCTGTAAAGAATGGTTTTCAGCACGACCATTGGTTCCAGCAGCAGCAGCCGTTTCTAATTGAAACGATTTAAAGGCTGACGTTTTCAAAGACGCAATTGCCCTGTCAACGGTATTTTCACCCGTACCACCAATATTATTCATGGTAATACTGCCGTCTTCAGCCAACTTTGCATTACTACCCAATACGTCTTTAACGGTTTTGGCAGTATTGCCCAAAACGTTTTGTACCGCGTACAGCTGGCTGCCGTTGATGGCATCCGTAGAAGTGTTAGAAATTTCGCCCGGAGCAACGTTTTTCAATTGACGTTCGTAGCCTGCCGTACCGAAAGACACTTGGTCGCCCGGATTAACATTGTTGCCGCCTGCAAAACCTGAGTATTTCAGATTGTTGACAGTAGCTTCGTTGACTTCGGTTGCATCGGTTGCAGTCGTACTGCCCGCACCGATTGCCACAGAGTTGCCTTTGGTGGCTTTCGCGCCCATACCGAATGCGGCAGAGGCAACGCCTTGGGCGCGTGTACCCGTACCGAACGCAGTAGACAATTCGCCTTCTGCCTGTGATTGAGTACCAATCGCTACCGCAGCTTCACTTGAGGTCGTACGAACATAGTTACCGGTTACCATCACATCGCCGGTATAGTCGTGATAAACGTCTTTAACCGTTTTACCCGTACCGTCTACAGTTTTCGCTGCAACGGTATCCCAGTCGTCCGCACCGATGGCGATAGAAGAATTGCCTTGTGCTGTTACATTGTTACCGATGGCAGTAGATTGATCGCCCCATGCATTAGAAAATGCACCGATAGCAACGGTTTGATTGTAATCAGGTTGCCCAGACTTTGGTATTTCGGTATTGTTTGCAGAAGCATTGAAACCAATCACAACAGAGCGGGAGTTCTTGGATTGAGCCTGATCACCGATAACAACGGAGCTAAATTTCAAAGCCCGTGCGTCATTACCGATAGCAACTCCCGCAGATGCAGCTGCATGACTGGATTTACCGATGGCGATACTATTGCTATGATCAGCGTTTGCACCATTACCTAAAGCGATAGCGTTTTCCAAACGTGTATGGCTGTTCAAACCAAGCGCCAAAGAAGCCGCGCCGTCTGCATTGGCTAAACGCCCTAACGCGATAGAATCTTCTTTCCAAGCATTGTTGGTTGAACCAATAGCGATAGCATTCACTTCATCAGCCTTCGCACCATCACCCAACGCAATGCCACTATCCTTGGCAGAGTAACTAGTCTTACCAATGGCGACTGCCTTGCTGCCTGCTGCCCGCGCCTCGTCACCCAACGCAATGCCACTATCTTTGGCAGCATGGCTAGACTTACCAATAGCGACTGCCTTGCCGCTTACTGCCCGCGCCTCATGACCGAGAGCAACTGCGCTGCTTGCTTCGGCTTTAGCGGAATGACCACCTGCAAATGATGCCCAGCCCAAAGCATTAGAGTTGAAACCGACAGCGGTTGCCCCTGCATTATTCGCAGTGGTATAAGCACCCAAAGCCACAGCAGAATCATGAAGTGCATTTGCACCATCACCTACCGCCACGCTGGATTTACCTTTTGCATTGGAAACCTGACCACCTGCAAACGAGTTTTGACCGTAAGCATTGGATCGCTGACCGATGGCAACTGCATTCTCACCATTGGCTTTACTTAACGAACCAACAGCAACCGAACCTGAACCCGTCGTATTACCGTGAATAGAGGGGGTAGAGCCTGCTGCCGCCTCAACGGTAGCCTTGCTACCTATCACGACTGCATTGCTTGCAGCCGCTTTGGCTTCAGGACCAGCGGCAATCGCGTTTTCACCTGTCGCGCCGTCATTGTTGTAGTTGGCTACGGGGGTGCCTGGGCGGTTGACGCTGTAATAATGGGTTTGAGCGGCTTGCATATCTTTGGCAATCGCGTAAAGCTGGCTGCCGTTAATTGCGTCGGTAGAAGTGGCAGTAATCTCACCCGGAGCAACGTGTTTCAACTGGCGCTCATAGCCTATCGAACCGAAAGAAACTTGAGAACCGGCAGTAATGTTTTGCGTACCTGCAAAACCGCTATAAGAAATACCATTGATTGTTGCATTCGTTACAGCTGTTGCATTGGTCTCGGTACGCGATCCCGTACCGATGGCGACTGATTTATTATGAGTAGCTGTTGCTCCAACACCAAATGCTGACGCGCCCACTCCTTGCGCAGATGCAGCTGCACCGAAGGCCGTGGATAATACACCCTCAGCAAGAGCTTTCACACCTACTGCAACCGAAGCATGCCCGGCAGTCGTACCTTTCCACGTATTACGGGGCTGATCGGCCATCATTTCTGCGCCTGTCAAATCCTTAAAAACTTGATAGACTTGTTTACCTCCTGCCGCTGCGACTGTTTTTGTACGCACTCCATCCCAATCATCTCCTCCGATAGCAACAGACGAATCGCCTTCTGCACGGGTATTGTTACCGATAGAGGTAGACTGATTCCCTATCGCTCGAGCATCCGGACCGATGGCAACTGCTTGAGTATCGCCTGTCGCCTTAGCTCCCGTACCGATGGCAATACCTTGTCTAGAAGTTGCTTTAATCTCTTTATAAATAGGATCATCACTACCAATAGCGATAGAGGCCTCTCCCGTTGCCTGTGTATTTTTACCGATAGCAATCGATTTAAGAATTGATGCATTCGCGTTCGTCCCAAAAGCAACCGCATCTACACCCGTAGCCTTCGCATTCGTACCGAAAGCAAGCGTATCATTACCAGATGCCATCGCGCGTCGACCAATGGCGGTACTGCGATCCCCTGAAGCCAAAGTCGCACCACTACCGTCATTCAACTCTGTATTGGTATCTCGCCCAAAGCGGTCACTACCGCCGATAGCAACCGCAAACTGGCCTGTAGCCTGTGTCCAACCACCAATGGCTGTTGCACCCCGCGCCTTCGCCTCGGCGCGGCCACCCAAAGCAGTAGCAAATTGATCTGAGGCTATCGTATCTGAACCGATGGTCGTCGCCTTAACCCCATTTGAATTTGAATTGGTACCAATCGCAATCGCATTATTGCCATCTGCCAGCGCAGCCGTAGTTGCATTACTACCACCAATCGCTACAGTACCCGAATTCATTCCATGAGGCGGGTTACCCCTTGTTCCCGCACGCGCAAACTGACCAACTGCAACAGCACCTGTACCCCTGGCATCACCGCCATTGACAGCAGTTTCACCACCGGAGCCATTTGCAACTTGACCGGTAGGCGCAACCACTGCCCAAGCTCCTTCGGAAAATCCCAATAATGCCGCGCTCAAGGCCGTCAGTCTGAATAAGGTTTTCAGACGACCTTCCTCTGAGGCGCGCACATCCCCTTCAGCACCTTCGCTGCTTGATTTGACACGTCCCTTCGCCAATTCGGAAGTAACGACGAAAGAGCCGATGGTACGGTTCCATACAACTTTGAAAATCTTATTCATAACAATCTCTCTTGGTTGAATTTATTAAAAAATATCAGATTGAATTCAAATACATACAGTCAAAACAAGACGTACTCCCCGCACTGCCCCGCCGCCGGATCTTCTTCTTCAGGCACAAGCGGATTTTATGAGGCAGGCATTCGTTTATTTTGTTTATATATTATTGAAAATCAATCGGGCTGACGTTAATTGTCACTTAGGTACAATTTTTAGAACATATCTATATCTTTGGAAATAGTGTTTAAGACTAACTAAACTTACCGCCTATTTCAAAAAAGCTCCGATAATCCATAATCTTACTTCTAAACTTAACACTTATTTACCAAATAATATAGAACTATGACCTTTATCCTGCAATTACTATGCCAAAGATGACTTCAAAATTTATGTCTTTGGGCTTTCATAAAGCATTTATACTAAAATGAAAAAATGCCGTAAGAAAATTTTGAAACAGGTCGTCTGAAAATAAACTGCAACAAGATCATGGACATCGCCCTCTTTGTTACCCATATAAAAAAGAGCGTACTCGATACGCTCTTTCTGCTTCCGTCCGTCTGCATGTCGGAATATTGTGGATTTAAATAAACAAGACTTGCTAACAATTGCCATTCCTGCGCGAGCTGAAATCTTCAAGTAAGGTTTGGCTTGTGGATTCTGTTGAACAGGTTTGATGAAAAACGGATGCCCGCCTGCTTGGAGCTTGTGGAAAGATTGGCTCTGCTGTCTTTATAGTGGATTAACTTTAAACCAGTACGGCGTTGCCTCGCCTTAGCTCAAAGAGAACGATTCTCTAAGGTGCTGAAGCACCAAGTGAATCGGTTCCGTACTATCTGTACTGTCTGCGGCTTCGTCGCCTTGTCCTGATTTTTGTTAATCCACTATATTCTTGCCGTATCGCAACTGGCAACTGCTTCCGATCAGATTTGATAAGAAACAAAGCTGCCATGACGGCAAAAGGTCGTCTGAAACCTAAATTTTGGGTTTCAGACGACCTTTTTGCTTGGCGGATTTATCCAATCACCGTCATTTTTTCCGCTGTTGAATTGGCGGCGGAAAATGCGCTGTTTATTTCAATTTGCTGTTTTTCAATGACTTGGAGGATGTCGACGGCTGCAATGCTTCAACGGCGATATCTTTAGGGTGCGCCGCGATAAAGGATTTGGTCGCACGCATGATTGCCTGTATGCGCGGGTCGTTCCAGCGGACGATTTGATGGTTTTCGTCGCGCTTGTCCGACCAGATAATCACGCCGTCCATATATTTGCTGCAGATTTCGAGCATTTTCTGCCAGCGTCCGGCATCGATAAATTGTTTGAAATACGGGCTGTTGCTTGCGGAATAATATTGCGGCCAGAGGTAGCCGATGATTTTTTTGTCGGGATAACGCTTCCTAATCTCGGCGACAGTGGTTTGGACGTCTTTTTCCCATTGCGCCAAATCGGGCGTGGTAATGTAGAACACGGGATTGGCGTAGTCGCTGATGGCTGCGCTCATTTGACGACGTTTGCTGAATTGCCGCCATTTTGCCAATACTGCTTCGTTGTCCGCCTGAGTTTGGTAGTAGCGGATGGCGTGCAGGTGTTCGTCGGGCAAGCCGTAGTTGCTGATGTAGGCGCGGGGATTTTCTTCTCTGAAAATCTGGTACATGCGGGCAAAGTCGGTTTTAAGTTCTTGAGGCGTGAGGATTTGTCCGTCTTTTTCGGCAAACCAGGTTTCGATGTCGGTGGAGATGGTGCGGTAGCCTTCGCGATAGGATTGGCGCGCCAATTCGCGGATGCGTTTTTCGTTCAACACGCCGTGTTTGCGCTTGCCGGCAGGATCGGGCATGACCAGCTCAGATTCGTAAATCAGGAATACTTTAGACAGCTTGTCGGCGGTCAGGTCGGGTTTGCCGACGTAGTCCATGCGGTCGTAAATGATAAAGTCTTTGCCGGAGGCAAGCGCGGAGGCGGCGGCAAGGAAGAGCAGGGATGCGGCGCGGATGAATGGTTTCATTGGATTTTCTTTTGAATGGGGAATGGGGTGTTTGCTGCTTCGGCAATGCGTGGGCAAGTTTATATAAATTAATGGGAAAGGTTGCGGCAAACAAGGCGGAAGGGGTAAAAACAAGTCAAAGGTCGTCTGAAAAGGGTAAGCGGCGTTTTCAGACGACCTTTTGGCGGCTGGCGGCAGTTTGTCTCTGTTCCATCCTGCCGCTTTGCTATAAAATCAAACCCCTCTTCAACCCGAAATCCAAATCAGGAAAATCATGATGGAAGCAGCCGGACAACACAACGTCGATGCGGACGAAATTGCTAAATTCAGCCAAATTGCGGATAAATGGTGGGATAAAAACGGCGAGTTCAAACCTTTGCACGACATCAATCCGCTGCGCTTGGGCTATATCGACTTGTTCGCACAGTTGGCAGGCAAGCGTGTTTTGGATGTCGGCTGCGGCGGCGGGATTTTGTCGGAAAGCATGGCAAAACGCGGCGCGGCACACGTTACCGGCATCGATATGGCGGAAAAATCGCTCCAAACCGCCCAAGCCCATGCCGCTGCCGAAGGTGTGGACAATATCGATTACCGCTGCATCCGCGTCGAAGACCTCGCCGCCGAACAGCCGCACAGCTTCGATGTTGTAACCTGTATGGAAATGATGGAACACGTTCCCGACCCCGCCGCCATCGTCAAAGCCTGTTCGGAGCTGGTGAAGCCTGACGGTATGGTGTTTTTCTCCACCATCAACCGCAACCCTAAATCTTATCTTCATCTGATTGTCGGCGCGGAATATGTGTTGAACGTTGTTCCCAAAGGGACGCACGATTGGCAAAAATTCATTACCCCCGCCGAACTAGCGCGAATGTGCAGACAGTCAGGGTTGGACGTTATCGATACTAAAGGCATGACCTACAATCTTTTGACCCGCCGCTATTCTTTATGTGACTCGACGGAAGTAAATTATATGATTGCCTGCCGCCCTGCTTAAGGTTGCCTATTCCAAGCATGAGAAGGGTCGTCTGAAAATTACGTTTAAGTACGTTTCAGACGACCTCTTTTCAACTGCTCAATGATACAGCTTGCTCGCTTCTTCAATTTAATTGCTTGGGACAGTTCTCCCACAAATAAAACCACTATTTCCGCTCAAACGGAAATCCATCTTTTCGGCGGAAACTCCCCAACAAAGCCCAAAACCCGAATCTCATCAATAGATTTTTACTCACAAGAAATATCAAAGGATATCAACGCACTGCCCTTTTTGAATCCTTCAAAAATTATGCTCTACAATGCACAGATACAGATACAAAAAAGCCTGCTTAAAGCAGGCTTTTTATCGATTATTTATCAGGATTGTGCTGACGGCGCAAAATCGCAGGAATTTCAAAATCGTCCAAAACAGACTGATTGCCGAAATCTGCTGCAGTCAGATTCATAGAGCGAATACCGCGATTGGTTCTCACCAAACTTTCCACACTACCCGGTTGTTGAACATGGGAGTCATCAACTCCGCTAACCAGTTTTTGTGCGCGGACAGCCGCACGCATTTGATTTTCGCTGCCGTTTTCTTTCAAACCGGTCGCAATAATGGTTACGCGGATAGCGTCTTCGCCCATATTGTCGTCTTCGGCAGTACCGTATTTGCATTCTGCTTCAGGATGCGCATTTTCGTTAACCACTTTCATGATTTCACGATATTCGGACATTTTCAGGCAATCCGGAGCGGTAGTGATGTTCACCAATACGCCGCGCGCACCATCCAAAGTCACATTATCCAACAGCGGGCTGGAAATCGCTTGTTCAGTTGCCAAACGGGCGCGGTCGATACCTTGTGCAAAACCTGAACCCATCATAGCGATACCTTTGATGCCCATTACGTTTTTAACGTCGGCAAAGTCAAGGTTGATGAAACCGGGACGGGTAACCACTTCGGAAATACCGGCCACCGCATCGCGCAGGACGTTGTCAGCAGCACGGAACGCTTCACGCATGGTCACGTCTTCGCCCAATGCGGTCATCAATTTGTCGTTCGGGATGATAATCAATGAATCGACCTGACCTTTGAGCTGTTCCAAACCTTCTTGGGCGATGTGTACGCGTTTGCCTTCGTAGCCGAACGGACGGGTAACGACTGCAACGGTCAGGATACCCATTTCTTTGGCAATCTCGGCAACCACAGGAGCCGCACCGGTACCGGTACCGCCACCCATACCGGTGGTGATGAACAACATATTCGCGCCGCGAATAGCATCTTCGATAGCTTCGCGATCTTCTTGTGCCGCAGCACGGCCGATTTCAGGATTGGCACCCGCACCTAAACCACGGGTCAGGTTGGTACCCAACTGGATGCGTTTTGCCGCATTATTTTTACCCAAAGATTGGGCATCAGTATTGGCACTAATAAATTCAACACCTTGGATGGTGTTGGCAATCATGTTGTTAATAGCGTTGCAACCGCCGCCACCCAAGCCGATTACTTTGATGACCGCAGGGCTTGCGGCTGATTCAGCTACGTCGTAAACAAATTCCATTAAAATACTCCTGCGCGCCCTGCATCGAGGACGGTCCAAAAATTAGATATTATCGCGTATTATATAAGAAGTATTCAGACACTGGCAAAATACTTCTTATTCATTCACCATTACCGTTATTTTTTTACTACATTTTTTAACGAAAGAACACAAGTTTTTAATTATCACAATTGGAACTATTCCGACAGCAACTCGTTTCCCTGTAAGCAAAATAACGGCATTAATCAGAAATTGTCTTTAACGAATTTCATCAGTCTTGCCCACAGGCTGATTTTTTCACCCTGCTCTTGGACCACAATCGCACCAGTCACCGGCACACCATCTTCCTCTCCCCTTGCTGCCTGCAAAAGACCGATGGCGGTTGAGTAACGCGGATTGCGGATGCGCTCGGATACGCCGCCCATTTCTTGGGGTACGCCGATGCGTGCAGGCAGGGCGAACACTTCTTCGGCAAGTTCAACGATACCGGTCAGCATGGATGCGCCACCAGTCAGGACGATACCTGATGTGAGGACTTCTTCAGGGAAGCCGGAACGGCGCAATTCGTTAAGGGTCAGCTCCAAAATTTCTTCAACTCGCGGACCGATGACGCTTGCCAAAACACGGCGTGAAATCTGACGGGGCTGGCGGTCGCCGACGCTGGGAACTTCGACCATTTCGTCCAAGCCTTCCATATCCGGAATCGCTACGCCGTAGTGGATTTTGATGTACTCGGCGGCACTGTGCGGGGTGCGCAGCGCTTGCGCCAAGTCTTTGGTAATCAAATCGCCCGCCACGGGAATCACGGCAGTATGGCGGATGGCGCCGTTGGTATAAACGGCAATATCGGTCGTACCGCCACCGATGTCGATGACGCACACGCCCAAATCTTTTTCGTCTTCAGTCAAAACAGCCTGACCACTCGCCAAGGGCTGAAGCATGATTTGATCCATCTGCAAACCGCAACGATGGATACATTTTTGGATGTTTTGCAGGGCGGTATTGGCACCGGTAATAATATGTACGCGGGTATCGAGACGGACACCGCTCATGCCGATAGGCTCTTTGACACCGGGCTGGTTGTCGATGATGTATTCTTGCACCACGGTATGCAGGATATTGTGATCCGGCGGGATATTGATGGCTTTGGCGGTTTCGATGGCGCGATCGATGTCGGCTTGCGAAACTTCGCCGTCTTTGATTTTGACAACCCCTTGCGAATTCAAGCTGCGGATATGGTTACCCGCGATACCGGTTGTAACATGGCTGATTTTGGTGTCCGCCATCAATTCTGCTTCATTGACTGCCTGCTGAATGGCTTGAGCCGTCGCGTCAATGTTGGTTACCATGCCTGCTTTAAGGCCACGGGACGGTGCCTGTCCGAGTCCGACGATGTGGATTTCGTTGTCGTCTTGGACTTCGCCAATCAGGGCGATGACTTTGGATGTGCCGATATCGAGGGCACTGATATATTTACCTTGTTGTTCCATTATATTTGCTCGTTATTTCGCTGGAGTTATAACTATTTGTCTGTATTGGCAATAGTTTGCTTCACGTTGTTTGCTTGGCTTTAATCGTCTGAAACATTTTCAGACGACGTCTCTGATGTGTAACGCACGGAAAATCCGTCTTTATAACGCATATCAACGTAGGATAACCGATTTTGATTTTTACGCAACAACGTCGGCCAAATTTCGGCGAAAAGCTGTAAGCGTTTGATTTCGTTTTCCCTTCCCAGTCTGACGGTAATCCCATTGTCCAAGACCACCAACCAGGCGGATCGCGGCGTATAAATCAGTTCTTTAATCGCCAAATTTTGCCGGCGGAGGATGCCGGAAAATTCTTCGTAGTGTTTGACCATGTCCTTGCCTGTACCCGGCTGTCCTTCAAAAACGGGCAGCTTGGCTTTGAGCTGGGCATCAAACACATTGCCTTTGGAATCGACCAAACCGCCGCTGCGCCAATGGGCGACAGGTACGCGCTCGGTCAAGTGGATTTCGACGGTATCTGGGAAGCGGCGGCGCACCATAGCGGAATCCACCCACGGCAGCTTTTGAAAGGCCGCCTGAATACCGTCCAAATCGGCACGGAAAATATTGCTGCGCGTGTGCTGTTGAGCAGCGCGCTGAAGTTCTTTCCCATCCGAATAAGTCAGCTTGCCCTGTATGGACACTTGTTTGACGGGAAAATGATTGGAGTTGTATAGCCAGGCTATGCAGGTGCCGATGAGCAGCAATGCCATCAGCAGCAATAGCCAGCGGGTCAGCCGACCCAGTGCGCTTGCGTCATCCCACATGTGCGGTTTTCAAAATTTCAATGCATAAATCGGCAAAATCCACGCCGGTATGGGCAGCGGATTTCGGTACTAAACTGTGGCTCGTCATACCGGGCAATGTGTTGATTTCCAAGAGGTACAGCTTACCGTCGGTATCTTTGAGGAAATCGACGCGCACGCACCCATCTGCCCCGATTGCCTGCGCCCCGCGGACTGCCAGAGAGCGCATCAGGTTTTCTTCAGCCTCGCTCAAGTCTTCGGACGGACATTGATAAACAGTGTCGTCGCGGTTGTATTTAGCTTCGTAGTCGTAAAACTCGGTAGCGGGGATGATGTGTATGCTGGGCAGGCCTTTTCCGTTCAACACGGGGCAGGAGTATTCGCCGCCGCCGATGAATCTCTCGGCAATGATTTCGCCTTGAAGGTGTTTCAATTCTTCGTAAACGCTTTTCAGACGACCTTTTTCTTTGACTTTCACAACGCCGACGCTGCTGCCTTCGGCTGCCGGTTTAACGAACATGGGCAAGCCGAGTTGCTGTTCGACGGCATCGAAATCCGAGTCTTCGTGTAAAACGACAAACTCGGGAACAGGCAGCCCCAAGGCTTGCCAAATCAGCTTGCAGCGGTATTTGTCCATGCCGATGGCTGAAGCGGCTACACCGCTGCCGGTATAAGGAATGCCCAACAATTCTAACGCGCCTTGAACGGCACCGTCTTCGCCGTAAGTGCCGTGGAGGATATTAAAAGCAGTTTGGAAACCTTGGGTTTTCAATTCCGCCAAGGGTGTTTCTTTAGGATCGAAGGCGTGTGCGTCTATGCCTTTGCTTTTTAAGGCATTCAAAATGGCGGCACCGCTATCCAGCGAAATTTCGCGTTCGCTGGAAAAGCCGCCCATCAATACGGCTACTTTGCCAAAATTTTGCATTGTTTTTGTTCTTTCTTAATTACTTCATTTTTTGATACAGGTCGTCTGAAAACGAATCGGGTTTTCAGACGACCTTAATCTTGCTTGCCCACACGATGGGACATCGCTTCATCGGGCAGCTATCGCGGCATCACGATAAAATTTCCGCCTCAGGCTTTTTTTGACAACTCCAGCATCGCGGCAGGAACGCGGTTGATGCTGCCCGCACCCATATTCAACACGATGTCGCCATCCTGTAAAACGTTCAACAGCATTTCAGGCAAGTCGGCGACGTTTTCGCAGTAAATCGGCTCGAGTTTGCCCAATACGCGGATGGCGCGGGCAAGGGCGCGGGAGTCGGCGGCGGCAATCGGCTCTTCGCCGGCGGCATAAACTTCAGTCAACACCAGCGCGTCAACAGTATTGAGGACTTTGGTGAAGTCTTCGAACAAATCGCGTGTGCGGGTATAGCGGTGCGGCTGGAAGGCGAGCACCAAACGTTTTTCTGGATACGCGCCGCGTGCGGCGGAGAGGGTCGCCGCCATTTCGACGGGATGGTGCCCATAGTCGTCCACCAACAGCGCGGTTCCGCCGTTGGGCAGCTTGATGTCGCCGTATTTTTGGAAGCGGCGGCCGACGCCTTCGAAACCGAGCAAGCCGCGCTGAATCGCTTCGACGGATGCACCGACTTCCAGTGCCACGCCGATGGCTGCCAAGGCATTGAGGACGTTGTGCCTGCCGGGCATGTTCAACACGACTTCAAACGGCGCTTGTTCACTTCCTTTCATTTGGACATGAACGGTAAACTTCATTTGCGCACCGACGCTTTCGATGTCGGTCGCGTAAATATCGGCGGTATCGTCTAAGCCGTAAGTAGCGTAAGGTTTGCTCACTTTGGGCAAAATCGCGCGGACGTGTTCGCTGTCGATACACAAAAACGCTTTGCCGTAGAACGGCATACGGTGGATAAAATCGACAAACGCCTGATGCAGTTTTTCGACGCTGTGTCCGTAGGTATCCATATGATCTTCGTCGATATTGGTGACGACGGACATAATCGGGGTCAAATGCAGGAAGGACGCATCGGACTCATCGGCTTCGGCGACGATGTATTCGCCTTTGCCCAAACGGGCGTTGGTACCTGCAGCATTGAGTTTGCCGCCGATAACGAAAGTGGGGTCGAGACCTGCCGCGCCGAGGATGGAGGCAGTCAGACTGGTGGTCGTGGTTTTGCCGTGCGTACCGGCAATGGCGATGCCGTCACGGAAGCGCATCAGTTCCGCCAGCATCAGGGCGCGCGGAATGACGGGAATTTGCTGCTCCAGCGCAGCGACGACTTCGGGATTGTCTTTTTTGACGGCGGTAGAAGTAACGACGACATCCGCGCCGTTGACGTGTTCGGCGGTATGACCGGGATAAACTTGAATACCCAAGCTGCTCAAATGCTCGGTAACGGCATTTCTCGCCTGATCCGAACCGGAAACTTTAAAGCCCAAATTGTGCAAGACTTCGGCGATACCGCTCATGCCGACGCCGCCGATACCGACAAAATGGATGTTGGTGACTCGATTTTTCATCATGATGTTGCGTTCCGGTGGATTTTCGATGCGTAAAGGCGTTATTTTAAAGGGCTATCCGCTTCTGCGCCATAGTTTTCTTGTAAATTAAAGATGTTTCGGCATACAGGATTTCACATTGGTGGCAATATGGGTGAAAAAGAGGTTTCGTTCAGCGGCGAATCTTTGCTTTTTTGCCTATTTTTAAACTCGACTTCAGCCACCAAAACACCAGCAAAAACAAAACATAAGGTCGTCTGAAACTGGTTTTCAGACGACCTCGCGCTTCTCAACTTGACGGCATCTGTATCCTCATCAAGCGCATATCCAATTTGCGCCTCCCCCACGCGGTCGCATACACAAGGCGCAAGAGCCACGGATAACGCGGTTTGCAGACGCTGCTCAAGCCCGCTTCTTCGATGATTTCCACACCCGGCATCAGCCGTCGGATGTCGTCCGTTCCGCTTATCGCCCAGCGGAACTCGGGCGGTTTGTCCATTTTACCGAGTGCGTCGTGGCGTTTGCTTTGTCCAATGTAGGCCTTGGGGATAGTGTCGAAAGCGAGTTGGGCGTTCGGTAGGTGGCGGGCAACCTGTTTGAAAAAGTCCTGCACCTGCGCTTCTTCGAAATACATCAACACGCCTTCGATCACGAGCAAGACGGGTTTGCCGTGCGCGGCGACGGTGTTCATCCACGCTTCGTCAAACATGGACGCGCCCAGATAATGATTACCCGATTCGAGCAGCAGCATACGCCGCACTTCAATCACTTCAGGCAAATCCAAATCATACCAAGCGGTAATGCGCGGCTTGCCCAAGCGTTCGTAACGCGCATCCAGCCCCGCGCCGATTTGCACGACGACGGCATCGGGATGTTCGGCGATGAAGTGCCGGGTCATATCATCCAACAGCTTCGCCCGCCCGCAACAGCCGACCTGCGATGCTTTGACTTTGGCAAACTTGCTGAAGTCGTAGTCAATCTTGCTCAACATCCGCACGGCTTCGTCATCGCGCAAAAGCGGCTGCGCCCCACCCTGCTCTACGGCCTTTGCCCACAGGGGAATCAGCATGGTACTGGACAGTGCGGAAACGGTTTCGGGAGAGATTTTTGCAGACATGGCAGCCCCTAATGAGAGAAATTCCTATTTACATCATACTCCCGCACAATACGGCTGCCAAGTTGCAAAAAGGTCGTCTGAAACCCGTTTCTTGGTTTTCAGACGACCTCTGTTTCATTCATCACATCATGTCATCATGCCGTACATGCGATGGCGGCTTCCGCTACATCGTCCGCGCTGTGCGGCAGTGCCAATGTGCGGGCGTTTTCCGCCCATTTCAGGCATTTTTCGCGGTTTAAGCCGCCGAGAATTTCGGCAAGTTTTTCCGCCGTCAACTGGGCTTGCGGCAACAACAATCCTGCCTCTGCCTGCACCATAAAACGCGCATTGGCGGTTTGGTGGTCATCGACGGCGTAAGGATACGGCACCAGCAGCGCGCCCAGCCCCGCTGCCGTCAACTCGGCAATCGTCAGCGCGCCGGCACGGCAAATCACCAAATCGGCATCGCGGTAGGCGGACACCATGTCGGTAATAAATTCCACGCATTCGGCTTTCACGCGCAGCGCATCGTAATCCGCCCGCAAGCTGCCCAGCTTGCCCCGACCTGATTGATGATACATCTGCGGGCGCGCATCGTCGGGCAGCAAAGCCAATGCCTGCGGTACGGTTTTGTTCAAAACGTCTGCGCCCAAACTGCCGCCGACCACCAAGATTTTCAGACGACCTTCACGCCCTTGGAAACGCTCGGCAGGCACAGGCAGGTTGGCAATATCGGCGCGGACGGGATTGCCGACCAAACCGCCTTCATGACTGAACGCTTTCGGGAAAGCGTATAACACCCGTTTCGCCCAGCGCGACAGTTGGCGGTTGGACAAACCTGCCACGGCGTTTTGCTCGTGAATCACAATCGGCACGCCACACAGCTTCGCCGCCAAGCCGCCGGGGAAGGTAACGAAGCCGCCGAAACCGATGACGCACTCGACGCGGTGTTTGCGGATAATCCGCTGCGCTTCGCGGACGGTTTTATACAAAGTAAACGGCAACATCAGCTTACGTTTGATACCATTGCCGCGCACGCCTTTAATCGCCAGCGTTTCGAGCATGATGTCGTATTGCGGCACGATGCGCTCTTCCATCGAGCCTTCGCTGCCCAGCCAAATCACATGATGGCCGCGCGCGCGCAATGAATCCGCTACCGCCAGCGCAGGGAAAATATGGCCGCCGGTACCGCCCGCCATCAACATGAAAGTTTTACCGCCCATGATTTACTCCACTTGGTAACCGCGCATTTTTTTGCGGTTTTCATAATCGATACGCAACAATAAGGTAACGCACACCAGCATAACGGCAACCGCCGAACCGCCGTAAGACATCAACGGCAAAGTCAGACCTTTGGTGGGCAGGATACCGATGTTGACACCGATATTGAAGAAACTTTGAATACCTATCCAAATACCGATGCCGTTGGCGACATACGCGCTGAACATCAATCCGGAATCACGCGCCTGTTTGCCGATGGAGAACGCACGCATCACCAACCAGCCGTAGCAGAACACCAAAATACACATCCCGACAAACCCGAATTCTTCGCCGATAACGGCAAAGATAAAGTCGGTATGCGCCTCAGGCAGGTAGAAGCGTTTTTCCAAACTCGCGCCCAAGCCCTGACCGAACCATTCGCCGCGCGCAATCGCCATCAACGAATGCGTCAACTGATAACCTTTGCCCAAAGGGTCGCCCCAAGGGTCCAAGAATGCCGACACGCGCGCCATACGGTAGGGTGCCGCCAAAATCATCACGCCCATCCCCCCCAGTACGCTCAGTACCAAGACGGCAAAATATTTCCACGGGAAACCCGCCAAAAACAGCATACCCATCGTAATCGACACAATCACGACAAACGAGCCGAAGTCAGGCTGCGCCATCACAAGAACCAAACCCAATGCAATCATCACAATCGGCAACAGGATGTTTTTGAATTTCTTCAGCTTCTGCCAAGTTTTCTGACGCGCTTCCTTGCTGAACGGACACAGAAAAGCATTGAACAAACCGACAAACAGCGGTTTCAAACCCAAAGAGTCCATACTGCGCAAAACTTCCTCGCGGCGCGTAAACAGGCTGGACAAATACAAAACCGTCGCCAGCTTAAACAACTCGGTCGGCTGAAGATTGACCGGCCCGATATGAATCCAACGCGTCGCCCCGTTGATTTCACGCCCGACAAACAACACGACCACCAGCAAAATCGCGGAAAAAGCAAAATAAAACGGAATGATTTTCCGCCAAAAACTCATACTCAACAGCGACAGCCCGAGGCAGCCCAACACACTCGCGCCGACAAACATCGCCTGCTTGCTGACGAAAGAAAACTGATTGCCGCCTTCCGACGCGGCATAGGCAATCGACGCAGAATAAATCATTACCAAGCTGAAGGCGGTCATCAAAATGACCATCCACAACAGTGACACATCGAATTTCCGACCGTCCAAAGAAATCGGGCGGTCGAGAAGTTTGGAAAGACTAATCATGAAAAACATCCGTATACGGGCAGACGGAAAAATCCGCCCCGAAACAACTAGAACAAAGCGTTTCAGACGACCCTCCGCCTAATCGGGACATCGAAGGTCGTCTGAAAAAATATCGAAAATCAGAAAAACGTCATTCTAAAGGTTTCTTGGCAAAGCAACAATTCAGATTCTTTAAAGACAGTCGGATTCCGGCGTTCTTTGCGCCCTCCCCTACCCTTTGATACCGACAAAAGGTCGTCTGAAAACGTTTTTTTGTTTTCAGACGACCTTGTATAAATCTTTTCTTCAGGAAATAGGCTGCTTTTTATCCAATGCAAACCCTAAGCCACCTGCGGTATTTCCGCCCACGGCTGTATCTGTTCCAACTGCGCGGCGAGGCTAAGCAGCGTGTCTTCGCGTCCGTGTGCGGCGGCGAACTGGGTACCGACGGGCAGCCCGTGATGCCGGTAAAGCGGTACGCTCATGGCGGGGTTGCCGCTCATGTTCAGCGGCGATGTATAGCCGACGTATTGCAGCGCGGCGGCGGCTTCTTTTTCTAAAAACGGGTTGTGTTTCAACAGAAAACCCAAACGCAGCGTGCCGAACAGCAGGCGCATGGCTTTTTGTGCGGCGGGCGGAGGCATCATCTCGCCGATTTTCGGCGTGGTGCGCGGGCAGACGGGCGTCATTAACACGTCGTAGCGTGTGAAAAATGCTTTGGCGGCACGTTCCTGCGCCAGCATCATGTCGCGTGCCCAAGCCATTTCGCCCGCGCTGATTTGCCGCCCCTGCACAATCATTGCCCACGTTGTCGGCTCAAGCAGGCGGTGCGGCAGTTTTTGCCCGGTTTCGTATTGATATTGGTAGAACAGTTTTGCCGTTTCGCCCATGACGATGATGCGGGCGGCTCGGTTGAGTTGTTCAGGCGGTGCAAAATCGGGCGTGGCTTCTTCCAATTCGTGTCCCGCGTTTTGCATCAGTTTCAAACTATGGGCAAACGCGGCTTCCGTACCTTCGTCGTTGCCGCCGCCAAACCATGCCTGTTTCCAAAAAGCAATTTTCAGGCGACCTGTTTCTAGTTTCAGGCTGTCTGCAAAACCGTTTTCGGGCGGCGGCGGGCAGGCATACAGGGCGCGGGCTTGGGTTTGGGCGGCGATGTCCAGCAAAACCGCGCTGTCGCGCACGCTGCGGGTCAAGACATGGTCGCATACCAAACCTTGCCATGCCTCCGATGCGTTCGGCGCGTAACTGCTGCGGCCGCGCGTGGGTTTCAACCCGAACACGCCGCAGTTGTGCGCGGGTAAGCGGATGGAGCCGCCGCCGTCGCTGCCGTGCGCTGCGGGCACGACGCCTGAAGCCACTGCCGCCGCAGCACCTCCGCTGCTGCCGCCTGCGGTATAGTCTAAATTCCACGGATTGCGCGTGATACCGTAGATTTCGGTTTCGGTAACGGCATATGCGCCCCATTCGGGCGTGGTGGTTTTGCCGAACACGCGCAGCCCCGCATCGAGATAGGCCTGGGTCAAATCGCTGTTTTGCTTGGCAATGTAATGCTGCATCATGCGCGACCCCGACCATGTCGGCGCGCCTTCCCAATCCGCCAGCAGGTCTTTGAGCAAAAACGGCACGCCCGCCAGCGGCGTATCGGCATTTTCAGACGACCCCTGCCACGCCGCCGCACGTTCGCGCAAATCGTGCGCCAACAGATTAAGCTTGGGATTGACTTCGTCCAAGCGGCTTAAAGCAGCTTGCAACACTTCATCGGCGGACACTTCTTTTTTGCGGATCAGCTCTGCCAAACCGACGGCATCGTAACGGATGTAGTCTTGAAAATTCATGGGTTTTCCTTTTGGATTGATGAACACACGTTTTTTCGGTCAGGCATGGCTGCCCGCCGCCTCGCCGTTTGCCCGCAGATAACTAAATGACTTTATTTTCGATACGTAACTTACCGGTTGCCGTCATTCCCGCGCAGGCGGGAATCCATTTTTGAAATTTAGAAACTGTTTTTCAAATTAAGGTTTCTCAAGTTTTACGATGGATTCCCGCCTGCGCCGGAATGACGGAATTTGATGACATACCGGATTTAAAATCAAGTATGTTGTGATAGGTAAATTTTAAGAAACAGTAACACCGTATAAAGGAAAAGAACAAGTTTGCCGTTGCAGCAAAAAGGTCGTCTGAAACCGCCTTGACGTTTTCAGACGACCTTGAGGCAATGGCGCACAAGGCTTACGACAGAATCTCAATTTCCGCGTTGTGCTTCACGCTGCGGTAGAGTTCGTCGATTTCCTCGTCCGTTACCGCGATGCAGCCGTCGGTCCAGTCCCTTTGCAGATGCCTTTTGCCGATAGAACCCCAGCCGTTTTTGATGCCGTGGATTTTAATCAGCCCGCCCGGGCTTTTGCCTTGTGCCGCCGCGTAGGCTTTGTCGGCTTCGTTGGGATAGGAGACGCCGAGGTTTTTGTGGTACGCGCTGTTGGGATTGCGATCGTTGATGCGGTATTTCCCTTCGGGCGTTTTGCCGTCGCCTTCAAAGTGTTTATGCCCGACGGGCTGCTTGCCCAGCGCGATGGGATAAGTTTTCAGCAACTTGCCTTTTGAATACGCCGACATGGTGCGCTTGCTTTTATGCACGACCAATCTGTCGATAACGGCATCTTCGGGAAGCGGCGTTTCGATCGGCGCTGAAACGGCGGGCTCTCCTGCGGGTTCTCCTGATGTTGCAACGGTCTGCTCGGAGCGGATGGGCATGGAATACCAAACCACTCCGGCAGCGACTGCCAAAAGCAAAACCGCCGCCAAACTGATTTTCAACCCTCTTTTCATGTTTCAGACGACCTCACAAAGCCTTAAACGCTTCGATAAACACTTCCGAACGGTGTGCATAGCCTTTAAACATATCGAAGCTCGCACAAGCAGGGCTGAGCAACACGATATCGCCCGCTTCGGCTTGGGCGTATGCCGTCTGAACCGCTTCTTCCAAAGTGGCGCAGTCGGTCATATTCAAACCGCAGCCATCCAAATCGTGGCGGATTTGCGGCGCATCGACGCCGATCAGGAACACGCCTTTTGCCTTGCCGGCAAGCGCGTCGCGTAGGGGCGTGAAGTCCTGCCCTTTGCCCATGCCGCCCAAAATCACGAAGAGCGGGTTTTGCAAACCGGCAATCGCGGCGGCAGTCGCGCCGACGTTCGTGCCTTTGCTGTCGTCGATGAACACCACGCCGTTTTTCTCGCCGATTTTTTCCACGCGGTGCGGCAGGCCTTGGAAGGTTTTAACGTGTTCGAGCAATGCTTCGCGCGGTAAACCGACGGCTTCGCACAAAGCGACGGCAGCCATGACGTTGGCGGCGTTGTGCAAACCTTGCAGCGGGATGTCTTGCGTGGCAATCAAATCCTCATTGCCTTGTTTCAGACGACCCGTTTCGCTCTCCAACCAAAAATCGGCTTCGTGTTCCAAAGAAAACCATTTCACCTCGCGCCCTGCCCGTTTCATCGAGCGGCAGAACACGTCGTCTGAATTCAAAACCTGCACGCCATCGCCACGGAAAATCTTGGCTTTGGTATGCGCGTAGTCGAGCAGGTCGTCGTAGCGATCGAGATGGTCTTCGGAAATATTCAGCACCGTCGCCGCAGTCGGGCGCAGGCTTTCGGTGTTTTCCAGTTGGAAGCTGGAAAGCTCCAACACCCACACGTCCGCCTTTTTGCCTTCGCGCTGCAATTCCGCCTCCAAAACCGGCGTGCCAATATTGCCCGCGATAACGGTATCCAGCCCGCACTTGATACAGAGATAGCCGACCAGGCTCGTTACCGTGGTTTTACCGTTGCTGCCGGTAATCGCAATCACCTTGTCGCCGCGGCGGTTCACAATGTCCGCCAGCAATTCGATGTCGCCCAACACTCGCCCGCCGTTTTGCTTGAACGCCTCAATATCCGGCTGACGCTCGCTGATGCCGGGACTGAGCGCCAGAATATCGAAACCGTTGTCCAGCGCATCTTTCAGACGACCCGTGTAAAACACCAGCCCGTCAAACATCTTACCGATTTGCGACACGCGTTCGGCTTTCAGCTCCGCATCATAAGCGGCAACCTCCGCGCCGTTTTTGCGCAGATAGGCAATCATGGAAATACCCGTACCGCCGAGTCCGGCGACGAGGATTTTTTTGTTTTGGAAAGTCATTTTGGTTTTGTCCTAAATATTCAGACGACCTTTGAATAAGAATTCAATATCCTTGCTGATTCAATTCTCGGTAAGCATCGCAACCTAACTGTTTTCCGTTATCACAAGCCTTACCAAACCACTCTTTGGCAATCACTATATCTTGCCGAACCCCTTGCCCAGTGGCATACCTCAAGCCCAAAGCTAATTGGGCGTGAACATCTCCTTGTTCTGCCGCCTGGCGATACCACTGCATTGCCTGTGCATAGTCTTGACGAACGCCTTGCCCATTTTCATACATCACACCCAAATTATATTGGGCATCGGCAACCCCTTGTTCTGCCGCCTTGCGGTACCACTGCACTGCCTGTGCATAGTCTTGACGGACGCCTTGCCCTCCCTCATACATCACACCCAAATTATGTTGAGCTTGAGCATGCCCTTGTTCAGCCGCCTTGCGATACCAATGCACTGCCTGTGTATCATCTTGACGAACGCCTTTCCCTTCTCCATACATCACACCCAAATTATTTTGTGCATCGGCAACCCCTTGTTCTGCCGCCTTACGATACCACTGAGCTGCCTGTGCATGATCTTGACGGACGCCTTGCCCCTGAGCATACCTCACACCCAAATTATATTGGGCTTCTGCAACCCCTTGTTCTGCCGCCTTGCGGTACCACTGCACTGCCTGTGCATAGTCTTGACGGACGCCTTTCCCTTCTCCATACATCACACCCAAACTATTTTGGGCATCGGCATGCCCTTGCTCTGCCGCTTTGCGATACCAATGCACTGCCTGTGCATAGTCTTGACGGACGCCTTTCCCTTCTCCATACATCACACCCAAACTATTTTGGGCATCGGCATGCCCTTGCTCTGCCGCTTTGCGATACCAATGCACTGCCTGTGCATAGTCTTGACGGACGCCTTTCCCTTCTCCATACATCACACCCAAACTATTTTGGGCATCGGCATGCCCTTGCTCTGCCGCTTTGCGATACCAATGCACTGCCTGTGCATAGTCTTGACGGACGCCTTGCCCTTGATCATACATCATACCCAAATTTAATTGGGCTTCTGCCTCTCCTTGTTCAGCCGCCTTGCGATACCAATGCACTGCCTGTTCATAGTCTTGACGGACACCTTGCCCTTGAGCATACATCCAACCCAACACATATTGGGCATCGGCATGCCCTTGTTCAGCCGCCTTGCGATACCACTGCACTGCCTGCGTATCATCTTGACGGACTCCTTGCCCTTGAGCATACATCACACCCAACATATATTGAGCAACAGCATACCCTTGCTCTGCTGATTTACGAAACCATTTTAGCGCTTCTTCGTAATCCTGATTGACTCCTACTCCATCGTAATACAGCAAACCTAAATTTTTTTGAGCAGTTTGCTGACCTTGCTCTGCTGCCTTCCGAAGCCAATACGTAGCCGATGCGTAATCTTCACGAACAAGATAGATTACTCCCAAACTAGATTGTGCTGGCACACTGCCTTGTTTTGCCTTTTGTATTAGTTCGTCCAAATCAGACACGTCTTCCGCCCAAGCTGCTTGCCCTATGCCCACAGCCAGCAAAGCAACCATCATTTTTTTCAATAACGTTTTCATCTTAAAATCCCTATTTTATTCAGAATGTTTTTTGGTTTGTCTATGTGTTTCAGACGACCTTTGGGAAAGGTTTCATTATCCTACTTAATCCAATGTACGGTAAGCGTCACAACTTTGTTGTAGTCCATTATCACAGGCCTTCTTGTACCACTCTTTGGCAATCTTATGATCCTGATGAACACCTTGTCCGTTGACATACACTGCTCCCAGATTATGCTGAGCCTCTACATTTCCTTGTTCTGCAGCCTTGCGATACCACTGCACTGCTTGTACATAGTCTTGGCGGACGCCTCGTCCTTTGGCATACATCACGCCCAAATTATATTGAGCATCCGCATATCCCTGTTCCGCCGCCTTGTAATACCACTGCACCGCATCTACACCGTTTTGACGAACACCTTGCCCTTGTTCATACATCAAACCCAAATTATATTGGGCAGCTGCATCCCCTTGCACTGCTGCTTTGCGAAACCACCGCAGCGCCTCCGCATAGTCTTGATGAACACCTTTTCCTTCATAATACATTCCACCCAAATCATTTTGAGCTTGGATATACCCTTGGTCTGTTGCCTTACGATACCACCGCAGCGCCTCCACATAGTCTTGGCGCATGCCTTTCCCTCTATAATACATTCCTCCCAAATTATGTTGGGCACTTGGATTCCCTTGCTCTGCTGCCTTGCGATACCATTGCACTGCCTTTGCATAGTCTTGACGGACTCCTCGCCCTTCATCATACATCCAACCCAAATTAGATTGAGCTTCTGCAAGTCCTTGTTCTGCCGCCTTGCGATACCACTGCACTGCCTGTGCATAGTCTTGACGGACTCCTTGCCCATTGGCGTACATCAGACCCAAATTAAATTGGGCAACTGCATCCCCTTGTTCTGCTGCTTTGAGAAACCATTTCGCAGCCTGTGCATAATCTTGATGGACTCCTTGACCATTACCATACAACCAACCCAAATTCACTTGAGCATCGACATCCCCTTGCTCTGCCGCCTTGCGATACCACTGTACTGCCTGTGCATAGTCTTGACGGATTCCTTGCCCATTGGCGTACATCAGACCCAAATTAAATTGGGCAACGGCATCTCCTTGCTCCGCAGCTTGAAGCGTTTCCTTAAAATACGACACATCATCCGCCCAAACTGCTTGCCCTATGCCTAAAGCCAGCAAGGCAACCATCATTTTTTTCAGTAAGGTGTTCATCTCAAAATCCTTTTTTACTCAGAATGTTTTTGGGTTTGTTTATGTGTTTCAGACGACCTTTGAAAATGGTTTAATGTCCTTCGTTATTCAACTTTCGGTAAGCATCGCAACCATCTTGAAATCCATTAGCACAAGCCTTTTTGTACCACTCTTTGGCTATTACCGAATTTTGGCGAACGCCTCTGCCCGTGTAATACATCCAACCTAGACCACTTTGTGCCTCGGCAACTCCCTGCTGTGCAGCTTTATGCCATAACTGCAATGTTTGAACATAATCTTGGCGGACGCCTCGTCCTTTGGCATACATCACGCCCAAATTATATTGAGCATTTGCATCACCTTGTTCTACCGCTCTGCGATACCACTGTACCGCCTGAGCATCATCTTGCCGAACACCTTGCCCTTCGACATACATCCCACCCAAATTATATTGGGCTTCTGCATTCCCCTGCTCTGCTGCTTTACGATACCACTTCACCGCCTGAACATAATCTTTACGTACACCTTTCCCATCCTTGTACATTACGCCTAAATTATTTTGCGCATCCTTATATCCCTGCTCCGCTGCTTTGCGATACCACTGCAATGCCTGTTTATAGTCTTGACGTACACCTCGTCCTTCGTAATACATCAAGCCCAAATTATATTGGGCTGCAGCAACCCCTTGTTCTACCGCTTTGCGATACCACTGTACAGCCTGATTGTCATCTTGACGTATACCTTTCCCGTCCTTGTACATCGCACCTAAATTATTTTGGGCTTCCGCATACCCTTGATCGGCGGCCTTCCGATACCATCGTACCGCCTCTACATAGTCTTGGCGGACGCCTCGTCCTTCGGTATACATTACAGCCAAATTATATTGAGCTGCTGCAAGCCCCAACTCCGCGGCCTTGCGATACCATTTCACCGCCTCTGCCTCATCTTGGCGCACGCCTTGCCCTTCGACATACATCACACCCAAATTATATTGGGCTTCTGCATATCCCTGTTCCGCTGCCTTGCGATACCATCGCACTGCCTCTGTATAATCTTGGCGAATGCCTTTTCCTTGTTCGTACATCACCCCTAAAGAAAATTGAGCATCTGCATCGCCAGCTTCCGCCAGTTGCAGCATTTCCTTTTGCGCCACCTCTCCTACATTCAGCGTATCATCCGCCCAAGCTGCCTGCCCTATGCCTAAAGCCAGTAAGGTAAGCATCATGTTTTTCAATAAGGTGTTCATCTCAAATCCTGTTTTTATTCAGAAGGTTTTTGGGTTTGTCTATGTGTTTCAGACGACCTTTGGGAGAGGTTTAATGTCCTTCGTTATTCAACTTTCGGTAGTCATTGCAACCATCTTGGAATCCATTATCACAAGCCTTCTTGTGCCATTCTTTGGCAACTTTTCGATTTTTGGGGACGCCTTGCCCTTCTTCATACATCTCACCCAACCTATTTTGAGCCGGTGAGAACCCGCCTTCTGCTGCCTTGAGATACCATCGCAACGCCTCTGGATAGTTTTGGTGTACGCCTTTTCCTTCATAATACATCTCACCCAAATTATGTTGGGCTGCTACAAACCCCTGTTCTGCTGCCTTACGATACCACCGCAACGCTTCTGGATAATCTTGGCGAACACCTTGCCCTTCACTATATGCCACACCCAAATTATTTTGGGCAACTACATACCCCCGTTCTGCTGCCTTGCGATACCACCGCACTGCCTCTGCAGAGTCTTGGCGAACGCCCTGTCCTTCGTCATACAGCGCGCCCAAATTATTTTGAGCGTCTACATCGCCCTGTTCCGCTGCCTTGCGATACCATTGCGCCGCCTCTTCATAGTTTTGACGGACGCCCCGTCCATTGGCATACATCACACCCAAATGATATTGGGCTGTCGCAAGTCCCTGTTCTGCTGCCTTACGATACCATCGTTCAGCCTCTTGATAACTCTGACGAACTCCCCGCCCATTGGCATACATCACACCTAAAATAAATTGGGCAGCTGCATCTCCCTGCTCTGCTGCCTTGCGATACCAGCGCGCCGCCTCTTCATAGTTTTGACGGACACCTTGCCCTTGCTCATACATCGACCCTAAATTTTTTTGGGCATTTACACTCCCCTTCTCTGCCGCCTTCTGAAACCACTTCGTTGCCTCTACATGGTTTTCAAGAACTCTATACATCATGCCTAGATTATTTTGGGCTGAGAGATACCCTTTATCTGCCGAAGAGCGGCACCATTCCATCGCCTGTTCATGGTCTTGATTAACACCTTGTCCTACGTAATACATCATACACAAATTATATTGGGCTTCTGCCTGTCCCTGTTCTGCCGCTTTGCGATACCATCGCACCGCCTCTTGATCACTCTGACGAACGCCTATCCCTCTCAAATACATCGAACCCAAAATAACTTGAATATCTGCCTCTCCCGCTTCCGCCCTTTGCACTATTTTCTTTAAATTCGGTACATCATCCGCCCAAGCTGCTTGCCCTATACCCAAAGCCAGCAAAGCAACCATCATTTTTTTCAACCATGTGTTCATTTCAAACTTCCCTGATGTATGTTTCATAAAAAATCACGACATTTTCAGACGACGGTCGAGGTCGTCTGAAAATGTCGTGATTCTATCCTGACTGCATTTAAAATGCTATTTTGCTACTTTGGCTGACTGTTACTGTCAGAAATATCGTGATTAGGATTCTCCGCCATTGATTGAAGCGCAAACGGCTGCAACCTTACAGCAGCGTTTTTTTTATCAGGCAGGGAAAATGGGTAATGGTTCGCCTTTTTCAGACGACCTCAAGCCGGGAAGGTTGGGAAATAACCGTCTACGCCGTATTGCTTCAAGACGTTTTTCAGCTCGGGAATTCGGATTGTGGGATCGACTGCCATCGGCGGCATGGGCGGTTCTACGCCTTCTTCGTTTTGGTTGCGCATCCAGTCCGCCATCGCAAAAATGCGGATAAGGACGGGCTCGGCGAGGTCTTTGCTGATTTCCAGTTCGTTCATGGCTTGGGCGAAGCAGGCGACCCATTCGTCGCGCACCTGCATATTCACGGCAAAGGGCATATGGCGCGCCCGCAGCATGGGATGGCCGTATTTCTGCTCGAAGAGGGGAGGGCCGCCGAGCCAGCCGCTGAAAAATTCGTAGAGTTTTTCGCGAATCAGCGTCATGTCTTCGCCGTGCATCTGGCGCAGGGCGCGGTATTGCGGTTCGAGTTCCATCAAGTCGTAAAAGCGGTCGGTCAGGTTGCGTACGCCTGTTGCGCCGCCGAATGCGTGATACATGTCATTCTTTCTTTAAAGGTCGTCTGAAACGGGGATTTTAATAGACTGCGCCGATTGTGTCATACAGGATAAAGAGAGGTCGTCTGAAAACCTGTTCCGTTTTCAGACGACCTTAAATTTTTGGGCAGAGAACCGATTTTCTGATGCAGGACAACGGCAATCGAAAATCAACTTAGCCGCGATGTTCCCACACGTTCGCCCGCTCGACCTCTTTCCACGCTTCGAGAATCAGGCTGCCGTCGTTGTCTTTCAAGAGCGTCGCGTCGGAAAGCATACGCCGCCAAGTTCGGGCGTTTTTCAGGCCGTACATCAGCCCGAGGCTGTGGCGGACGATGTGGCGCAAGATTGTGCCGCGTCCGGCTTGGATTTGGGTTTGGCTGTATGTGTAGAGGCGCTGCACCAAATCGGCGTATTCAATCCGGCTGCGGGTGTCGCCGTAAAACAGCCTGTCCCATTCGTGCATGACCATAGGGTTGTGATACGCCTCGCGTCCGACCATTACGCCGTCAACGTGTTGCAGGTGTCCGGCGATTGCTTCGTTTGTGGTGATACCACCGTTGATGATGATTTCCAGCTCGGGAAACTCTTGCTTGAGGCGGTAAACGTAATCGTATTTCAACGGCGGAACGTCGCGGTTTTCTTTGGGAGATAATCCATCCAGCCATGCGTTGCGGGCGTGGACGATGAAGGTTTTGCAGGCGGTTTTGTCGCGCAGCGTGCCGACGAAATCGGCGACGGTTTGATATTCGGTCTGCCTGTCGACGCCGATGCGGTGTTTGACGGTAACGGGGATGCCGACCGCGTCCTGCATGGCGTTGAGGCAGTCGGCAACCAGCATGACTTCGTTCATCAGACACGCGCCGAACGAGCCTTTCTGCACCCGCGGACTGGGGCAGCCGCAGTTGAGGTTAACTTCGTTGTAGCCGTATTCTTCGGCGGCTTTGGCTGCTTTCGCCAAATCGGACGGATCGCTGCCGCCCAGTTGCAGGGCGACGGGCTGCTCGCCTTCGTTAAACATCAAAAAGCGGTCTTTGTCGCCATAGACGATGGCGCCGGAATTGACCATTTCGCTGTAAAGCCATGTGTTGCGGGTAATCTGGCGGGCGAGGTAGCGGTAGTGGCGGTCTGTCCAGTCGAGCATAGGGGCAACGGAAAGGCGGCGGGGAGGGAGGGAGGCTTGAGTCATGTGTTTCATGTATCTGATTATTTTCAGGCGGCATTATATCAGACGGACTGCGTCGGCAATCGGCACAGGGGTCGTCTGAAACGGCAAAACCTGCTTTTTGAAGCAGGTTTTGTATGTTCAAAGACACTTATTCGGCGCAATCTTTCAGCGTATCTTTATATATATAAAGGTACGACGCGCCGACAAACGATGCGCCGCCTAAGACATTGCCTAAAAATACGGGAATCATGTTGAAGAAAAATTGCCCCCATGTAATGTCTGCGCCCGCCAAAATACCGGCAGGAATGACGAACATATTGGCGACAAGGTGTTGGAAACCGTTTAACACGAAAATCATTACGGGAAACCAAATCGCCAACATCCGCCCTGCCGTATGTTTGGCGGCAAAGTGCAGCCACGCGCCCATACACACCATCCAGTTACACGCGACCGCTGAGACGAAGGCCCTGCCGAAATCCATATGGACTTTGGCTTCCGCCACCGCAATCGTTTTTTCTGCCACGCTGCCTTCGGTCATGCCGACATAGTGTCCGAGGAAAAACGCCATCGCCAGCGTTCCCGCCAAATTGCCCAGACACACGACGACCCAGTTGCGCAGCAGCATTTTTGTGGAAATCCGCCCTGCCAAACGCCCCAAAGACATAATCATCATATTACTTGTTACCAGCTCGCCGCCGCCGAGCAGGATGCAGATCAAGGCGATGGGGAACATTGCCGCGCCGAGCAAAGTCGCCAAGCCGCCCCATTCGTGCGGGATGCCGCTGACCACTTTCAAATAGGCAAGATAACCGAAGCCGATATATCCGCCCGCCAAAACGCTCAAAACCGCCAGCGTGGAAACGCTGGATTGTGCCTTGGCACAGCTTTTATCGAGGACGACCTGTAAAATTTCCTGTGGGTATAAATCGCGCGAAGCCATGATTTTCCTTAAAGTGGATTGAGGTGGGAACGCCGTTTCTGAAGACGGCAAAACTGTCGCGGTAGGGCAGTGTTGAGGGATGCCGGTGTACGGTCTTATCGGATAAAAGACAATAGTGTATTAAACCTAAAATGCGGTCGCGCCGCCTTGCTTTGGCTCAAAAGAAAGATTATTACATCCAGCAGACAGGTTACAGTGGATTAACAAAAATCAGGACAAGGCGACGAAGCCGAAGACAGTACAGATAGTACGGAACCGATTCACTTAGTGCTTCAGCACCTTAGAGAATCGTTCTCTTTGAGCTAAGGCGAGGCAACGCCGTACTGGTTTAAAGTTAAGCCACTATAGTTTGCGAAGCGGCGGCTTCAAACCAAAGGTCGTCTGAAAACCTTGATGTTTTCAGACGACCTTTTCATCACAACAAATGACAAATACGGCATAGTCGGGTTACCCCTCAATCAATCCGTATGTATTCCACCGATAAAATCTCGATGTCCTCGCGCCCTTCCGGCGTGTTCAAAACGACCTCGTCCCCTTCCCTCGCTTTAATCAAACAACGCGCCAACGGGGAAATCCAAGAAATTTTGTTTTGCGCGGTATCGATTTCATCGACGCCGACGATTTTGACGGTTTGCTCGCGCCCGTCGCTGCGCAACAATCCGACAGTTGCGCCGAAAAACACTTGGTCGGTCGCTTCGCGCAATTCGGGATCGACGACAACGGCGGCTTCCAAACGCTTGGTCAGGAATCGGATGCGGCGGTCGATTTCGCGCATACGGCGTTTGCCGTAAAGATAGTCGCCGTTTTCGCTGCGGTCGCCGTTGCTTGCCGCCCAGTTGACGATTTGGACGATTTCGGGGCGTTCTTTATTGACCAGTTGATACAGCTCGTCTTTCAACGCCTGCCAACCGACGGGCGTGATGTAGTTTTTGATTTCGGTACTCATAATCTTGCCGTTAAAAAATAATACAAAGGTCGTCTGAAAACATGACCCCGTTTCAGACGACCTTTTGTCTTAATCGTTCAATCCGGTTTTATTCTTCGTCACCCGTATCGCTGATACTGATGCTGTGTTCCATCCGGCTCGGATGGACTTTCAAGCCGCCGCAGCCGGATTTCTCGGCGGACAGGCGGTCGAGGTAGGCTTGGTCGATGTCGCCGGTTTGATAGATGCCGTTGAAACAGGACGAATCGAAGGACTCGATTTTCGGATTGAGTGCTTTGACGACGGCTTCCAAATCGCTCAAGTTTTGGAAAACGATGCCGTCCGCGCCGATTTCGGCGGCAATTTCCGCCGCACTGCGCCCGTTGGCAATCAATTCTTCGCGCGTGGGCATATCGATGCCGTACACATTGGGATAGCGCACTTCGGGCGCGGCGGAGGCGATATAAACTTTGCGTGCGCCCGCTGCGCGTACCATTTCGACGATTTCGCGGCTGGTCGTCCCGCGCACGATGGAGTCGTCCACCAGCAACACGCTTTTGCCTTCAAACTCGGTTTCCATCGGGCTGAGTTTTTGGCGTACGGATTTTTTGCGCGTCGCCTGACCGGGCATGATAAAGGTGCGGCCGATATAGCGGTTTTTAATCAAACCTTCGCGATAAGGCTTTTTGAGGTGGACGGCAAGTTCCATCGAACTGGGGCGGCTGGTGTCGGGAATGGGCATCACGACGTCGATGTCGTCCACAGGCAGCTCGCGTTTGATTTTTTCCGCCAAGGACACGCCCATGTCCAAACGCGATTGGTAAACCGATACGCCGTCGATCACGGAGTCGGGGCGGGCAAAATAGACGTATTCAAACAGGCACGGGCTGAGTTTGGCTCGGTCGCTGCATTGACGGGCAATCAGTGTGCCGTCAAAGCCGACGAATACCGCTTCGCCCGGCTGGATATCGCGTTCCAAATCGTAGGCAAGCGCATTGAAGGCAACGGATTCGGAGGCGACGGCATAGGATTTTCTGCCCGCTTCGTCGGTTTGCGAACCCAACACCAGCGGACGGATGCCGTAAGGATCGCGGAATGCGACCATGCCGTAGCCCGCAATCATGGCAACCACGCCGTATGCGCCGCGCACAAGGCGATGGACTTCGGCAACGGCGTTGAAAATATTGTCGATATTGAGTCGGTGGGGATTGGCGTTTTTAGAGACTTCGCGGCGCAATTCGTGTGCGAAGACGTTGAGCAAGACTTCGGAATCGGAGCTGGTGTTGATGTGGCGCAGGTGTTTGTTGCACACGTTTTCGTAGAGTTCGGCGGTATTGGTGAGGTTGCCGTTGTGCGCCAAAACGATGCCGAAAGGCGAGCTGACGTAGAAAGGTTGCGCCTCCGCGCTGCTGCCCGCGTTGCCCGCCGTAGGATAACGGACATGGGCGATGCCCGCGTTGCCGATCAAATCGCGCATATTGCGTGTGCGGAACACTTCGCGCACCATGCCTTTGCCTTTGTGCATGTGAAACGTGCCGCCCTCGGCCGTTACAATGCCCGCCGCATCCTGCCCCCTGTGTTGCAACATTTGCAAACCGTCGTACAGAAGCTGGTTTACCGGCTCATGGCTGACCAAACCTAATACACCGCACATATCGTCTTCTCCGAATTCGAGGTTAACTTGGAAACTAGAATTATAGAATAAATCGGACAAAGTTGCCCAAATTGTTGACAATCATTCGTCCGTTTAGCTTGAAGGCAGATACGGACTATGACTTATTGATGAATTAATACGACAAAACGAGGCATCGAAAATAAAACCCAACCTCACCCTAACCGCTTTTATTTCATCGCCTTATCAACACCCTGCCCATACTTCTACCGGATATTTAGACTATAAGCAGCGCGATCGGCAAATATAGCTACCTAACTTTTAACCCTCATGAAAAACCGGTTTCAGACGACCTTTGATGTAATCGAGGTCGTCTGAAACCGGTCGGTTTACAATTCCGCCTTATCTTCCGTCTTATCCTTCTGACCGGGCAGATAAGGCATGATGACTTCAGACAATGATTGGAAATAAGGAATGCTGTACGAACTTTGCCAATCTTCCGTTTCCGGCAAATCGGTGTGGGCGCAGACCATGACTGCCAAAGTTACCAGCAACACGCCTTTGGCTGCGCCGAACACGCCGCCCAAGACTCTGTTGACACTACCCAAGCCCATCGATGACGCTGCGTTGGTCAGTATGGTGCGCAAAAACTGCTGTAAAAAACGTGCCAAAAAGAAAATCACGACAAACGAAATGGCAACGCCCAAGGCATGCGGTTGAATCGATTTAAACGCCACTTCTGAAAACGGTACGGCAAACGTTTTAGCCAACAAGAAGGAAATCACCCACGCAAACAGCGAACCCGCTTCGGCAATGACGCCGCGTATCATCGACATCACGATACACGCCGCGATTACGCCGAAGGCGAGTATGTCGGCTAACGGAATATCATTCATTGGTTACCTGTCCGGCAATGCCGTGTACGCGCAATTTGTTCAAGTCGCGTTCGGCGTCGTAGGCGTTTTTGTATGCGCTCGATTTGACACGGTAAACCTTACCTTTATCCGTCATCACTTCGGTAATGGTTGAGTCGATACCTGCCGCTTTCATTTTGCGTTGCAGGCTCAAGGCGCGTTCTTTTTCAGCATAACCTGCCTGAATCGCGGCTTTTTTACCTGATTTAGCATCGGCGGTTTTGGTTTTTGCCTTTTCAGACGACCTTTCGGCAGCAGCGGTTTTCTCTGCTTTGGCTGTCGGCTCGGTTTTGGCTTTGGCAACTTTCGCTTCGGCTTCTCTTACCGCAGCAGCTTTTTTGTTGGCTGTTTCGATTTTTTCGTATTTGGAAGCATCTACCCGAATTCTTTCTTTAGGTTCGGATGCGGATGCTGTGACGGCTTCTTTGGCTTTTTCCGCTGCCGCTCTGTGTTTCGCCGCCGCTTCTTCTTTGGCTTTTAACGCCTTACGTTCGTCAACGGCTTTTTCAGCTTTTTCCAACTGCGCCAGCTTGTTGCGTTCGGCTGCGGCAGCGCGTTCGGCTTTCTCGGCTTTGGCAGCTTGAAGCGCACGTTTGCGTGCTGCGGCATTGGCTTCGCGCTCTGCTGCTTCTTGTGCTTGAAGCTGCTGCGCTTTACGCTGCTCTTCGCGATTACGGCGGCGCTCTTCCGCGCGGCGTGCGGCTGCTTCGCGTTTGGCGGCTTCGGCTTTTTGGATTTTCTCGGATTCTTCCAAACCTTTGATGTCGCTGTCTGACAGCGTATCGTTAATCAACACCAAAGGCGGACCTAAATCTTCGGGTGCGGCAGGCGGCGCTTCAGGTTGCGGTTCGGGCTGCGCTTGTGCATTTCGCTCCGGCGTGCTGATTTCCTGAGGCTTGTCTGCTGCTTCCGCCACTTCGGCATCTGCATTTTTAGCCGCTTCTGCCGCTGCTTCCAAATCTTCTTTGGTAGAAGGTTCCAACACGGTCGCATCCGCCAAGTTGGCAGGTTCTGCGTTGGCATTATTCTGTTGGATGGTTGTGGTTTGGGCGTTTTCTTCTTGTTTGTTTTCCGGTCCGGTTGACAGGGCGACGCCCAATAAAACGGTCGATGCCGCCACCAACCCCGATGCCATAACCAAGCGGCGGCGGTTGCGGCGTTTGAGCTGTTCGTAACCGGTCAGAACTTCATTTTGCTTATTGTCAGACATGGAGATTTCCTTTTACAACGCCGCCATCACGTCGGCAACGGTATGAAATGAGCCGAAAACAACGATTCTATCATTTTCGCCCGCCTTAGCCAAAGCGGCGCGGTACGCCTCTCGAACGGAGGTAAAAGTTTGTATATTTTCGATATTTTGTGCTTCCAGTTTCGCCTGCAAGGCGTCCGTCGTCATACCGCGCGGCACGTCCAAAGGCGCGATATACCATTCGTCAAACTGGTCTTTAACGATTTCCAACACGCCGTCTATGTCTTTGTCGGACAGCATGCTGAACACGGCGGTGCGCTTTTGTGCAAACGCCAAATTAATCAGGCTGCGGCGCAGGGCGCGGGCGGCGTGGGGATTGTGCCCGACATCCAAAACGGTCAGCGGACGGCCGGGCAGGACTTGGAAGCGTCCGGGATTTTCAACCAGCAGCAAACCGCGCTTGATGGCGCCGATGTCCACCGGCAATTTTTCGTTCAAACATTCCAACACGGTCAGCGCGCAGGCGGCGTTGGAAAGCTGATATGCGCCGCGCAATGCGGGAAACGGCAGGGAATTGCGGTTGCGCGCGGGGTCGTCTGAATGCTGCGGATGGAAGCGGTAGTTCCATTGGATGTTTTCCAATGAGGAAAAATCGAAATCGCGCTGCACCATCAGCAGTTTCGCGCCTATGGCTTCGGCGTGTGCGACCAACGATTCGGGCGCAGGGTTTTGCCCGCAGATTGCGGGTTTGCCGCTGCGGAACACGCCTGCTTTTTCAAAGCCGACCTGCTCGACCGTATCGCCCAAAAACGCCTGATGGTCCAAATCCACGCTGGTGACCACCGCGCAATCGCAGTCGAACACATTGACCGCGTCCAAACGTCCGCCCAAGCCGACTTCCAATATCATTACATCGACTTGTTCGTGTATGAAGATATCGACCGCTGCCAAGGCATTGAATTCAAAATAGGTTAGCGATATTTCGCCGCGCGCCGCTTCGATACGCTCGAAAGAAGCGGTGATGAGGTCGTCTGAAACCGGCTCGGCGTTGACGGCGATGCGTTCGTTGTAACGCAATAAATGCGGGCTGGTCAGCGTACCGACTTTGAAGCCTGCCTGTTTGTAAATCTGCGTCAGGTAGGCACAGACCGAACCTTTACCGTTTGTTCCCGCGACAACGACGACGGGGCATTCCGGCTCGAGCTTCATGCGTTTTTTCACTTCGCTCGTGCGTTCCAAGCCCATGTCGATTAAGCCGCCGCTGTGGGCGGTTTCCAAATGCGAGAGCCAGTCTTGTAATGTTTTCATGTGTGTTTCGTTTTTCAAAAGGTCGTCTGAAACCGTCGTTTTGGAATAATGGGGATGGTTACTGCTACTTGTGTGGACTATTTTTATATTGGGTTTAATTTGATGAGAACAAGACGGGAAACCGCCTTGTTGAATTAAAGCGGATGCCCGGCATCCTGAGCCTGACACCAGCGTGCCCAAACTTTCAGACGACGGTAAGATTCTTTATCCGCCATATCGGGCGTAACGCATTGCCGTATCGTTTTGCCGTCGGCGTTCCACTGCAAAAACAACGCGTAAGGTGTCAGCATGGTCGCGCCGTCCAACACCGCGCCCTGCCCTTCTCCGTCTCCGCAAAATAGAGAAGCGCGCGCATGGCGGTCGATGGCGATTTTCTTTACCGCACCCGCCGTCCGCAAATTCACTACGCGCCACGCGTGGACAAAACTGCCCGCCAACGCCGCCAGCCCGAACCACATCATCCAGCCGTAAAACCATATCAGGCACACGGCAACTGCGGACAAATGCAACAAGACGGACAAGGCTTTTAAAGAACGGGACGGCTTCAAGGTCGTCTGAAAAGCGCGCATCGCCCTACATCATATTGTCGAACACGGGCGTAATGCTCAATTCCGCTTCTTCCATGTCCAAAACCATATCGTGGATTTCTGTATCGAAAAATTCCCAAAACGCCTTCAGGCTCATGTCTTGCGGCCACTTGTTTTTATCGATGTCCCAGCCTGCCAGTTCCGCCTCGAAAATCTGTTGGTAGCGTTCGTCAAAATAGGCAATCACGGCTTCCGGCTCGTCAAACTGCGGCACGAGAAACACGGAGCAGTTGGCACGGATTTGCTCGATGGTCAGGTCGGGCATATTTTCATCGGCGGATTTCAGCCATTCCAAAAAACGGGCGGTCGGCTTAAGCACGACGGCGGTACGGTCAACAAAATACATGGTTTTCCTTTGAAACGGCAAAATCGGAAATGACCCCTTTGCCATCTATATCTATCGGTTGCATTCGCCAAAGGTCGTCTGAAAGCCTCAATCTGTCTTTCAGACGACCTTTTGACGAGCTGTTAATGCGTCATCACTTGCTGCAAGAACTGTTTGGCGCGTTCGTGTTTCGGATTGGTAAAGAACTCTTCAGGCGTTTCGTTTTCCAAAATCTGCCCTTTATCCACGAAAATAATGCGGTCGGCCACTTCGCGCGCAAAGCCCATTTCATGCGTGACACACATCATGGTCATGCCGCTTTCCGCCAAGTCCTGCATCACTTTCAACACCTCGCCGACCATTTCCGGGTCGAGTGCGGAAGTCGGTTCGTCAAACAGCATCACGCGCGGCTCCATCGCCAGCCCGCGCGCAATCGCCACGCGCTGCTGCTGACCGCCGGAAAGCTGGCTGGGGAAAGCGTCTTTTTTATGCGCCAAACCCACGCGTTCCAACAGCTCCATCGCCTTTTCCTCAGCCTGTTCTCGGCTTTGTTTTTTCACCTTCATCGGCGACAGGATGATGTTTTCCAATACGGTCAGATGCGGATACAGATTGAAGCCTTGAAACACAAAACCCACTTCTTCGCGCACCTTGTTCAAATCCGTTTGCGGATCGGCAACATTTATACCGTCCACCCAAATCTCGCCGCTCTCAATGCTTTCAAGCTGGTTGACGGTACGGATGAGCGTCGATTTGCCGCTGCCCGAAGGTCCGCAAACCACCACCACTTCACCCTGCTTCACTTCCAGATTGACGCCGTTGATGACGTGCAGGTCTTTGAAATGTTTATGTACGTTTTTGAATTTAATCATGTTGTTTCCAGATGTTTTCAGACGACCTTACGGACAAGATAATTGCTCAGTTCCACATATTTCTCCGGCGCGATATGTTCGGCGCGGTCCTGCGGACTGATACCGACTGCCTGCAAATCCTCGTCGCCGGCAAATTCTTTCAGATTGTTGCGTATGGTTTTGCGGCGTTGGTGAAAGGCGAGTTTCACCAGTTTGGCGAAATGCTCGAAATCGTCCGCCTTGCCGATACGGTGTTTCACCGGAATCATGCGCACCACCGCCGAATCCACTTTCGGCGCAGGGTCGAACGATTCGGGCGGCACGTCAATCAGCAGCTCCATATCGAAAAAATATTGCAGCATCACGCCCAAGCGGCCGTAGTCGTTGCTTTTCGGCGCGGCAACCATGCGCTCGACCACTTCTTTTTGCAGCATAAAGTGCATATCGACGACATCGTCCGCCACTTCCGCCAGCTTGAACAAAAGCGGCGTGGAAATGTTGTACGGCAGGTTGCCGACGATTTTCTTTTTGCCCGCGATGCTGTTGAAATCAAACTGCAATACGTCGCCTTCATGAATCACGAGCTTATCCGCAAACGGCAGCGTTTTCAGACGACGTACGATGTCGCGGTCGATTTCGATAACGTGCAGGCGGTTCAGCTTTTTCGCCAAAGGCTCGGTAATCGCCGCCAAGCCCGGCCCGATTTCAATCACCACATCATCCGCCTGCGGACGCACGGCGTTGACAATATCGGTAATAATCCGCGTGTCCTGCAAAAAATTCTGCCCGAAGCGTTTCCGGGCCTTATGTTCTTTCATCGCGTCTCTTCAAACTGTCGATCATTATAGTAAGCGCGTATTGTAACTGAAAAACAAAGTCCTGTTCAGACCAACTGCCCAAGCAGCCGCCCTACGCCAATCGGGATTTCAAACCGTCCCGCAATGCAGTAATATCCCGTTCATCCCACAAAGGTCGTCTGAAAACCAGCAAGGAGCAATTTCATGCAGATGAATTGGAAAAACCTTCTCTCCACTCAACGTTTCCGCACGAAAAACGGCGAAATCATCCCTACCGTCACGCCTTCCACCCAAGAAGGCGCAGACGCTTTGCGCACCGACTTCCATATCGACTACGACCGCGTCGTGTTCTCCGGCGCATTCCGCAGACTGGGACGCAAAACCCAAGTCCACCCTCTTGCCGAACACGACCTGACCCACAACCGCCTCACACACAGCGTCGAAGTCGCCAGCGTCGGACGCAGCATCGGCAACCGCGTAGGCGTTATGCTTCAGGCAGGCGGTTTTTTACCGGAAAACAATACGCCAAGCGACATCGGCGCCGTCGTCCAAGTCGCCTGCCTCGCGCACGACCTAGGCAATCCCCCGTTCGGACACACTGGAGAAGACGCATTGCGCGACTGGTTCCGCAATCCCAAAAACCAGCCGTTTTTACAGACATTAAACGAAGCAGAGCGCAACGACATCCAAACCTATGAAGGCAATGCCCACAGCCTGCGCATCACGGCAAGTTTGGAAATGTATCCCGACGCAGGCGGCATGCGCCTAACGTCCGCCGCCATAGGCGCACTGCTGAAATACCCTTGGACGACGCAACATCCGAACGGAAGAAAAAAATTCAATATTTACCAAACCGAATTACCCTTCATCCGCCGCGTTGCAGACGAATTGGGACTGATTGAATCAGGAACAGACTGTTGGGTACGCCATCCCCTGTCCTACTTGATGGAAGCAGCCGACGACATCTGCTACGCCCTCTTAGACTTGGAGGACGCGGTCGAACTGGATTTACTGAGCGACGCTGAAATCGAAAGCGTATTATCCGAACTTACCTTTGAAGAAAGCACTTGGCACGCGCAATCCAGCCGCCAACGCTGCGCCATGTTGCGCGGCATCGCCATCGGCAAAGCGATAGAAGACGCCGCCCAGACTTTCATGATGCACCAATCCGACCTGCTAAACGGCAACTTCAAAGGCAAAGACCTATTGGCGTTGTGCAGCCCGCAAGTTCAAAACACCTTGGAAAAAGCGAAAGAACTTGCCCGCACACGCATTTTCCGCCACCGCACCAAACTCATGACCGAAATCGCCACTTTCCCGTGTCTCGGTTCCATTTTGGATTTATTGGTTCCCGCCGCATACGCCATGATTGCGCAAAAACAGGTTGATGTGCGCCAATCCCTCGCGCTTGAATTGCTAAAAAACCACGACCCCATCCAAGAAACTGACAGCCTGTATCGTGCATACATGAAAATTTTAGATTTTGTCGGCGGCATGACAGACAACGCCGCCGCAAAAATGGCACAAGATTTATCAGGCGTAGGCATTTTAAGATAATTAATACCCTTTATTTTCATATTGTTATTTTATTATAAGCATTTTTATCCAGAAAACACTGGACAGCAACCGACAGCTTGTATATTATTCGGTCTTCTTGATTCACGACGCAGTCGCGAAGTGATGAAAATGCACCCGTAGCTCAGTTGGATAGAGTATCTGGCTACGAACCAGAGGGTCGGGCGTTCGAATCGCTCCGGGTGCGCCAACAAAATTATCCGCGCCCATCGTCTAGCGGTTAGGACATCGCCCTTTCACGGCGGTAACCGGGGTTCGATTCCCCGTGGGCGTGCCAAATTCTTAAAGCACAGTTTAAACAAACTGTGCTTTTTTCTTTGCTTTTAAAAATTCATCACAAACACAGCCGACTTACTTTAAACTAAATCAACACAAACAAACCACAGCCAAATCCAATATCAAAACAACACCTTACCTAAGCTCAATCCATACACACCACTCCGAAACCAAAATAAGAAAAGGTCGTCTGAAAACCCAATCCAAGGTTTTCAGACGACCTTTCAAAACATCAAACGATTAGTTTGAACCGACTTTAATCTTCTGCCACAGATTAACCGACAGTTTCTTCGCATCCGAACTCATTTGCGGCATCACAAAACCGTCTTTCATATCCTGAGCATTCGGGAAGATGGAGCGGGTGTTAACCAATTCGGCAGGCATTTTCTCGCGCGCCGGTTTGCTTGCAGGCGCAAAGGTAACGGCAATGCCGTTTTTCGCAGCCACTTCGGGATCAAGCGTGTAGTTGATGTATTTGTGGGCATTGGCGATGTTTTTCGCATCAGCAGGAATCAGCCAAGATTCAATCCAGAAGCCCATACCCTTCGGCGTCAAGACTTCAATGCCGACGTTGTTTTTCACTTCTTCAGAACGGGCTTTCGCCAAGTTCAAGTCGCCGCCGTTACCTGCTGCGAGACAGATGTCGCCGCGCGCCAGCTCGTCAATGATAGACGGACTGAAACGTTTTACATCGGGACGGATGGTTTTCAGCACTTCCGCCGCTGCTTTCAAATCATCAGGATTTGTACCTTTAGGATCTTTGCCCAAGTAGTTCAACAAAATCGGGAACATCTCGCTCGGCGTATCCCACAAGGCGATACCGCAGGATTTCAGCTTGTTGGTGTATTCAGGCTTGAACAGCAAATCCCAACCGTTTTCAGGCAGCTTGCCGCCCAAAAGTTCTTTACCCTTCGCCGTAATCGCCAAAGTATTGACACCGGAGAAATAAGGCACGGCATACTGGTTGCCCGGATCGGCAGTTTCCAGCATTTTCAACAATTCAGGATCGATGTTTTTGTAATTGGGAATCAGGTCTTTATTGACTTTCTGATAAGCACCCGCTTCGATTTGGCGAGGCAGGAAAGCGATACCGGGAACGACCAAGTCATAACCGGATTTGCCGGTCAGCATTTTGGCTTCGAGGGTTTCGTTGTTTTCGTAAAGGTCGTAGGTCAGCTTCAGATTATTGGCTTTTTTGAAGTCTTCGACAGTGCTCTCGTCAACGTAGTTCGACCAGTTGTAGATGTTCAAAGTATCGGTGGAGGCTGCTTCAGCATTGGCAGCAGGCGCGCTGCCTGCTTGAGGTTGCTCGGTTTTTTTCTCGCCACCGCCGCAAGCGACCAGCGATAATGCCGCCAATACGGCTAATACGGATTTTTTCATACGGGCAGATTCCTGATGAAAGATTGTTAACAGAAAATGAACACTCTGCACCCCATCAATACCCCGGCACAAAGCGGGGCTATTGTAATGGAAGTAGGTAAGAACTCAAAGCAATATCTGACTGATTTTTATTGAAATAAGGCACGATTTCTCAGACTCGGGAAAACGGCGTTGCACAAGATGTCGTTTTTGGGCAAAATACGGGCGATTTGCGCGCGCAAACAGAGAAAATACTTGCATATAGAGAAATCTGTCTTTAAAATTGCGCGTTTACAGAATTTATTTTTCAGGAGATATTCAATATGGCAAACAGCGCACAAGCCCGCAAACGTGCCCGCCAATCGGTTAAACAACGCGCCCACAACGCCAGCCTGCGTACTGCATTCCGTACCGCAGTGAAAAAAGTGTTGAAAGCAGTTGAAGCCGGCGACAAAGCTGCTGCTCAAGCAGTTTACCAAGAGTCCGTCAAAGTCATCGACCGTATCGCTGACAAAGGCGTATTCCACAAAAACAAAGCAGCCCGCCATAAGAGCCGTCTGTCTGCCAAAGTAAAAGCATTGGCTTAATCTTTTTCGCCTATCGTCTTGGCGCTTGATCGCATCGGGACAGGCAAGCAGATAACGATGCCCCTGAGGTCTTAACCTTTCAGGGGCATTGCCGTATGTGGTGCAAGTTGATGTAAACTTTTCAGACGACCTGCTGTAACACCGGCGCAAGGCGGTAAAATGCGGCTTGATCTGCTTTTCAAACGATTAATCCCGATATTCAGGCAAAAGGTCGTCTGAAAACACCCAATCGGCAATCCCATGAATGAAATGATGAACAAGATGTTGAAACACAATTTGGTGCAAAGCGATGCCCTAAAGAACAAAAAACCGTCATTATCCAAATGTCGGCGCGCCTTGATGCTTATCCTTATCGGCGGAACAGCCGCTCCTGCCGCCTACGCCGACACAGCTTTACAATGTACTTCCATTCAAGACAATGCCACCCGTTTGGCGTGTTACGACAGCATTTACTCGGCTCAACTGCCGCCGCAAGCTCCGCTGCCCGTCATTCGCGAAGAAACCGCCAAAGCACCGGTCGATTTACCCAAAACCATCAGCACCAGCCGCGAGAAAAAAACGGCAACGATTGTATTTGACGAAAATAAAGAACAATCCACCCTTTCGGAAGACAATCTCCGCACTACAGCCGATGCCTACACGCCACTGAGTCTGATGTACGATTTGGACAAAAACGACTCGCGCGGCTTATTGAGTGTGCGCGAGCACAATCCCATGTACCTGATGCCCGCATGGTACAACAGCTCGCCCAACCTGCATCCCCATTCCCCTTCGCGCGGCACGACCAATCAGGAAAAATTCAGCGAACAGAAACACATAGAAACCAAACTGCAAGTTTCGTTCAAAAGCAAAATTGCCGAAGATTTGTTTAAAACCCGCGCGGATTTGTGGTTCGGCTACACCCAAAAATCCGATTGGCAGATTTACAACCAAGGCAGAAAATCCGCGCCATTCCGCAACACCGATTACGAACCCGAAATTTTCCTGACCCAGCCTGTGAAGGCTGATTTGCCGTTCGGCGGCAAACTGCGCATGGTCGGTGCAGGTTTCGTCCACCAATCCAACGGACAAAGCCGTCCCGAATCCCGCTCATGGAACCGCGTTTACGCATTGGCGGGGATGGAATGGGGCAAACTGACCGTCATCCCGCGCGTGTGGATGCGCGCATTCGATCAGACCGGTGAAAACAACGACAATCCCGACATTACCGACTACATGGGTCATGGCGATTTGAGGCTGCAATACCGTCTGAACGACAAACAAAATATTTCGTCCCTGCTGCGCTACAATCCCAAAACCGGACACGGCGCGGTTGAAGCCGCCTACACTTTCCCGATTAAAGGCAAACTTAAAGGTGTCGTGCGCGGCTTTCACGGCTACGGCGAAAGCCTGATTGATTACAACCACAAACAAAACGGCATCGGCATCGGCCTGATGTTCAACGACTGGGACGGAATTTAATGCCGAATCTTGTTTTCAGACGACCTTTTATACCATGTTGTACGCAGGTCATCTGAAAGCAAAACAAACACCCTTCCCATATTAAAAACACTCGTTTCCTATCGCCCAAACGCGTATAATGCAACGTTTGGGCGATATTTGTCGGAATAACACAGAAGATGACAGAACAAACGGCCGAAGGCGGAAAAGTTGCCAAGGCATTAAAAAAATATCTGATTACAGGCATGTTGGTGTGGCTGCCGATAGCCGTAACCATTTGGGCGGTCAGCTATATCATATCTGCCGCCGACCGGCTGATCAGTCTGCTGCCCGAGCAATGGCAGCCTCAATATTTCTGGGGATTCAATATTCCCGGCTTGGGTATTATTGCCGCCATTGTCGTCTTGTTTCTGACCGGCGTGTTCGCCGCCAACGTTTTAGGACGCCAAATCCTCGCCGCATGGGACAGCCTGCTGGGACGGATTCCCGTCGTCAAGTCCATCTATTCCAGCGTCAAAAAGGTATCCGAGTCCCTGCTTTCCGACAGCAGCCGCTCGTTCAGAACGCCCGTGCTGGTTCCGTTCCCGCAGCCCAATATTTGGACGATTGCCTTTGTTTCAGGGCATATTCCCGACAAACTTAAAGGCAGCCTGCCGCACGATGACGACTATCTTTCCGTCTATGTGCCGACCACGCCCAACCCGACCGGCGGCTATTACATCATGGTGAAAAAAAGCGACGTGCGCGAACTCGATATGAGCGTGGACGAAGCATTGAAATATGTGATTTCGTTGGGCATGGTGATGCCGGATGAAGTTCGGGTCAAGGCTTTGGCAGAACACAGGTCGTCTGAAAACGGCGATACAGAACAAAACAATTAAGGTGTCTTTTTTTCAGACGACCTTTTCCTTCTTTTCAAATTGAACAATATAAAAAGGTGATTTTATGCGTACCAACTATTGCGGCCTGATCAGCGAGCAATACTTAGACCAAACCGTAACCGTCAAAGGCTGGGTACACCGCCGGCGCGACCACGGCGGTGTGATTTTTATCGACCTGCGCGACCGCGAAGGCATCGTCCAAGTCGTGATTGACCCCGACACGCCCGAAGCGTTTGCCACTGCCGATTCCGCCCGCAACGAATACGTTTTGAGCATTACCGGCCGCGTGCGCAACCGTCCGGAAGGCACGACCAACGACAAAATGATTTCCGGAAAAATCGAAATCCTTGCCAAAGAAATCGAAGTCTTGAACGCCGCTGCGACGCCGCCGTTCCAAATTGACGACGAAAACATCAGCGAAAACGTGCGCCTGACCAACCGCGTTATCGACCTGCGCCGTCCGGTAATGCAGCGCAACCTGCGCCTGCGTTATCAAGTCGCTATGGGCGTTCGCCGTTATCTGGATGCGCAAGGTTTCATCGACATCGAAACGCCGATGCTGACCCGCTCCACGCCTGAAGGCGCGCGCGACTACCTCGTGCCGAGCCGTGTTCATCCGGGCGAGTTTTTCGCACTGCCGCAATCGCCGCAATTGTTCAAACAACTGTTGATGGTGGCGGGTTTCGACCGTTACTACCAAATCACCAAGTGCTTCCGCGACGAAGACTTACGCGCCGACCGCCAGCCCGAATTCACCCAAATCGACTTGGAAACCTCGTTCTTGAACGAGGATGAAATTATGGACATCACCGAAGGCATGGCAAAACAAGTCTTCCAAGACGCGCTGGGCGTGGACTTGGGCGATTTCCCGCGTATGCCTTACTCCGAAGCCATGTTCTACTACGGCTCCGACAAACCCGATATGCGTATCAACCTGAAATTCACCGAGCTGACCGACCTGATGAAAACGGAAGAATTCAAAGTCTTCCGTGGCGCAGCCGACATGAAGGGCGGCCGCGTGGTTGCCTTGCGCGTACCGAACGGCGCGAAATTCAGCCGCAAAGAAATCGACGAATACACCAAATTTGTCGGCATCTACGGCGCGAAAGGTTTGGCGTACATCAAAGTGAACGATGTCAGCAACCTTTCCAACGGCGAAGATAGCGGCCTGCAATCTCCAATCGTGAAATTCCTGTCTGAAAACGCCCTGAAAGAAATCATCGAGCGTACCGGCGCGCAAAACGGCGACATCATCTTCTTCGGCGCAGACAAAGCCAAAGTCGTGAACGAAGCCATCGGCGCGCTGCGTATCAAAGTCGGTTTGGAACACGGCGCGGAAAACGGCTACTTCGTGGACGAATGGAAACCTTTGTGGGTCGTCGATTTCCCGATGTTCGAATACGACGAAGACGGCGACCGCTGGGCAGCCATGCACCATCCGTTTACCTCGCCCAAGCCCGGTCATGAAGACCTGATGGCGTCCGATCCTGAAAACTGCCTGGCACGCGCCTACGATATGGTGTTGAACGGTTGGGAAATCGGCGGCGGTTCCATCCGTATCCACCGTGCCGACGTACAGGAAAAAGTGTTCGCCGCTCTGAAAATCAGCCCCGAAGAGCAACAAGAAAAATTCGGCTTCCTCTTGGACAACCTGAAATTCGGCGCGCCTCCGCACGGCGGTTTGGCATTCGGTCTCGACCGTCTGGTGACGCTGATGACCGGCGCCGAATCCATCCGCGACGTGATTGCCTTCCCGAAAACCCAACGCGCCCAATGTCTGCTGACCAACGCGCCAAATGCGGTGGACGACAAACAACTGCGCGAATTGAGCTTGCGCCTGCGTCAAAAAGCGACTGAAAATAAAGAAGCGTAATTTTTAAAAGCAGGTGGGCAACACCTGACAGTCAAAAGGTCGTCTGAAACCTATTACAGGGGTTTCAGACGACCTTTTTTATATAGTGGATTAAATTTAAATCAGAACAAGGCGACGAAGCCGCAGACAGTACAAATAGTACGGCAAGGCGAGGCAACGCAGTACTGGTTTAAATTTAATCCACTATAACAGATGTGACAAATGTCAGGAGGCGGGCATTTTCTATTTTAATCCTTCGGCATTCATCACATAATGGGTAAATCCGTCTATTAACTTTAGCCTATTTGAGTAATATCAGCTTATCTTCATAATCCCACGGTAATTTTTTTACATTTCCTTTTTGTCATGCTATTCTCGCCTCCCCTGTATGTATCAGCTTGTTTAATCAAGAAGTTTATTGTTGCAGGCATACAGATAATATCTTAATTAATTATTGATAAGAGTATAGCTATGAAAAAAATAACTTCCTCCATTCTAAAAACCTGTTTTGCAGCGACGGCGGTTATCGCGGCGCATTCCGCGTTTGCATATGACGCTTCCCGCCCTACCTCCGCACCTACACGCAGCACTTTGGACAACCACAATTTCCCCTATTCCATGCCGATTAATCCTAACGCAGCGCGTGACGGCAAACCTTATCTGACTGCACACAGCAACGTGATGACACTGGCGGGCGCCACCCTACCTCCTGCACGTCCGGCCAAACCGACTGCGCCTCCTCCACAACGTGCGCCATTGGCTAACCAAGATTTCCCTTACTCCATGCCAATCAACCCCAACGCAGCCAATGACGGCAAACCTTATTTGAAAGCACACGACGACGTGATGACGCTGGCGGGTGCGACCCTGCCTCCTGCACGTCCAGTCAAACCGACTGCGCCTCCTCCATCCAAACCTGTCGGCAACAATGGCGACTTTCCTTACTCCATGCCAATCGGCGGCAATGTTTCGATACCGGACAGTGGTGTGATGAGCACAGCTTCCCAACCTCCTGCCCGCCCTATCGGCAAACCGATTGCGCCTCCTCCGTCTAAACCCGTCGTCAACAATGGTAACTTCCCTTACTCTGAGCCAATTTATGGCAAACGTACTTCGACAACACCTTACAGCGTCATGACCACAGCCGACGTACCTCCTGCCTACAATCCAAATAACGCAGTGGCAAAACCTCAATATACAGTCAAAAACTCCGTCCGCGTTGCTGATGCCGACAACCTGAAAAACAAAGAAATCCTGTTTGTTATCGACAGAATCGAAGGCAAGGGCGAGCGTGTCATCCGCGAACGCCGCATTAATCAGATCGAGCTGTTCAGCCTGAACACTGAAGACGGCAAAGGAAAAGGCTTGCTGACCATCGGCAAAATTCCGACTGCTTCGGGCAATGTGTTCTTCGGCGAATGGGCGCCTGCTTCAGAAGCCGCCGCTACTGCGCATGTCAAAGGCAACGCGCATCCTGCTTGGTTCTATGGCAAAAACCCGACTGGCAGCACCAAAGGCTTGGCAACTGCGACTTACAACGTAGTCGGTGTCAACGGTCATAAAGCCGGCGAACGCGATATCTATACCGGTACCGTCAAAGCCTATTTCGGTTCAGGCGACAGCGGCAGCATGACCGGCAAACTGGCGCGCCATACCGACACTCTGGACTTTGCCGGCGTGAAAATCGACAACCGCAACGGTACTTTCGCCTCTGACGCCGCCCGCAACCACGAAGGCATCAAAGGTCAGTTCTACGGTCAAAATGCCGCCGCATTGGTGGGTACTGCGACCCGTGGTACGGAAAGCCGCGCCGATGACATCTCCTTCGGCGGTATAAAACAATAAACCGACGATGGGACCATAACGGGGAAGGCGCGGATTGCCGTGCTTTCCCCGTTTTATGGCAAGTTGCGGACGAATTTCCGCAGTTTCCGTTTTCAGACGACCTTTTGTGCTCGTCTCTATCTAAAAGGGTCGTCTGAAAACAGAAACAGATTAAAAACAAAGCAATATTGAACATTGCATCTTTTCAGACGACCTATTCCGCCTCGCTACAAACCCACCTCGTCTGAAAATTGCTTACCACACACCCAGCCCGAAAGAATACGAATGAACAAATTCTGCGCCCTCCTGCTCACCCTGCTGCCCCTGTCCGCCCACGCAGACAGCGACGACCTGCGCCGCCTGTCCGAAGAAAACGGACGCGTGCAGCAGCAATATCGGGAAAGCGGCTGGCTGGACGGCGGCACACCCGCAGGCGACATCGAAAACGACGACGCATACATCCGCATCGGCGGTCAAATTTACACCGTTGGCAACAATACCGAAGAGCTGGAAAGCGCGATTTACCATGCCATTAACGAACATCAATGGAAAAAGGCAGAACGCTTCGCCACACGTTACGCCGCCCTGCCCGACCATAATCCCGCCCTGCCCAAATTGGTGCTCGGCTTGAAACAACGCGCCGAAGGACGCCTCGCCGAAGCCTTGCGAAACCTGCAATCGGCAGAATCGCTCGACCCCGACAACCCGCGCATCCTGCTCGAAACCGCGCGCCTTTATACCGAAGACAACCAAAACCGCGAAGCCCAAAGCGCATTCGTCCGCGCCCAATCCACCGACATTCCCGAAGAAACCCGCGCCCTTATCGGACAATATCTCAGCGAAATCGACAAACGCAGCCGCTGGCACGGACAAATCGGCATTGCTTACGGCTACAACAGCAACATCAACCAATCCGACGGCTCCGTCCGCTGCATCCTGCCGCTTGACGGCCAATGCCTCGCCTACCAAAACCTGCCCGCCCCCATCAGCTCCCCCGCATGGAATTACAGCATAAGCGCAGGTAAAATCACCCCCGTCAAAGGACACCACAGCCTCAAAACCAACCTCCTCGCCTACGGCACACACTACCGCCGCAAAGACACAGACGCCGCCCTGTCCGACTACGGCAGCCAAACAGGCACACTGTCTGCCGGCTACGAATACGCCGACGCACAAAGCCGCCTCTCACTGATGCCCGTTTACGAACACGAACGGCGCAACCGCCACACCTACTACAACGCCTACGGCGCCGAAGCATCGTGGACGCATGCCATCAACCCCAAATGGCAGATCAACGCCGACTGGTCGGGCAAACGCTACCGCCACAGCGGCACCGCCAAAACCTACGCCGCCGACTACACCGAATACCGCACAGGCTTGGGCGCAGAATACGCCCTAACCACCAAAACCGGCTTGTTCGCAGGCTCGGACTACACCCGCCGCACATACAACGGCGGCACATCCGACCACCGCGAATACACCCTCCGCACAGGCTTATACACCCTGTTTGACAACGGCACCTACCTCAACGCCCTCGTCATGAAACGGCGCAACCTCTACGACCACGCAGGCATCGCCGCAGACGGACAAAGACGCAGCGACCGCCAAACCGTCTGGCTCGCCGCCGCAGGCTTCAGACAATGGCACATCGGCGGCTTCTACCCCGAACTGCGCTTCAAACACACCACCGTCAAAAGCAATTCCGTTTTCTACCGCTACCGCCAAAACGAAATCATGCTGGGCGTGAAGAAACAGTTTTAAAACGCTTTTGCCGAATGGACAAACACATGAACAAGGTCGTCTGAAAATAAAAGTTTTAGATTTCAGACGACCTCGTTTAATAGGTTCAAATGGCAGCCAACACCCTACCCGCCGCAATCTCCATCCACTCCTTTCTCCTCCCCTGCGACCTACCCCCTCTCCCATCGGAGGGAGAGGGTTGGGGAGAGGGTGACTCTATGGGCTGCACGAATTTGATTTTTCCCAAACAAAAAAGCCACCCCCATCCTAGCCTTCCCCCGCCGGACGGGGGAAGGAACAAGGTTGCTGTTGCGGCGAAAAGTCGTCTGAAACCAAAATCTTGTTTTCAGACGACCTTTTTAACCGGCTCTAACCAGTAAACACCTTACCTACTGCTGCAACCTGCCCCCTCTCCCGTTGGCGGGCGAGGGTTGGGGAGAGGGCGGCTCTATGGTCTGCACGAATTTGATTTCTCCAAGTCACAAAGCCACCCCCATCCTAACCTTCCCCCGCCGGATGGGGGAATGAACAGTGTTACTGATGTGGCGAAAGGTCGTCTGAAAACAAGATTTTGTTTTCAGACGACCTTTTTAATCGGTTCTAAACAGTAAATACCTTACCTACCGCCATTCTCCCCAATATTACCTTACCATCTGCTGCAACCTCCCCCCCTCTCCCGTCGGCGGGAGAGGGTTGGGGAGAGGGTGGCTCTACGGGCAGCTCGACTTTGATTTTTCCTCAGAAACACAAAGCCACCCCCATCCTAGCCTTCCCCCGCCAGACGGGGGAAGGGACAAGATTGCTGTTGCAGCGGGAGGTCGTCTGAAAATTGGGATTTATGAATTTCAGACGACCTCATCATTCGTCATCAGATCACACCAAACGCCACCACAGCCTTCATTCCCGCGCAGGCGGGAATCCATTTTTAGGATTAGGTTTGTTTGAATAGTTCTTAAGATTTTTGTTGCTAGATTTCTGTTATTGAAAATTAGATTCCCACCGTAGCTGTCCTCGCGGAGACAGGAATGTCGGCAGTCAGACAAGAATTTATGCCGCGCCCTGCAACCTGCCCCCTCTCCCGTCTGGCGGGAGAGGGCTGGGGAGAGGGTGGCTCTACGAACCACACTACTTTGATTTTTCCTCAGAAACACAAAGCCACCCCTATCCTAACCTTCCACCGCCGGACGGGGGAAAGGACAAGGTTGCTGTTGTGGCGAGAGGTCGTCTGAAAATAAAAGTTTTAGATTTCAGACGACCTCATCATTCATCATCAGACCACGCCAAACGCCGTCGTCGTCATTCCCACAAAATAAGAAGTCGTCTGAAACCCATCTTTCAGACGACCTCTTTTCTCTTTCAAAAACGCTCTGCCCTAACCTCTAGCCTGCTTCTTGCAAAAAGCCTGCCAGTTCGGCGGTGTCGAGTGCGATCATCAGTTCTTCGTTAGTCGGTACGACCAAAACGGCGGGATTGGAACCTGTCGGGCTGATGATGCCTGAGTTGCCGTAGCGTTTTTCCATATTGGCTTTGGTGTCGATGTGCAGACCCAAATAGTCGAGGTAGGCGACGGTTTTGGCGCGAATGTTGCGGGAGTTTTCGCCGATGCCGCCGGTGAAGACAAGGGCGTCTATGCCGCCGCAGGCAACCGACATTGAGGCGATGTATTTGGCGAGGCGGTAGGTCATGACTTCGAGGGCGAGGCGTGCGCCTTCGTGACCTTCGTCGGCGGCGATTTCGAGGGTACGGCAGTCGTTGGAGAGTTCGGAGATGCCGAGCAATCCTGATTTTTTGTTCAGCATTTCATCGACTTGCTCGATGTTCATGCCGGCGTGGGCGGTCAGGTAGCTGTACACGCCGGGGTCGATGTCGCCGCAGCGTGTACCCATGACGAGGCCTTCGATGGGTGTGAAGCCCATGCTGGTATCGACGGATTTGCCGTTTCGGATGGCGGTGATGGACGCGCCGTTGCCGAGGTGGGCGACGATCATTCGCAGGTCTTCCAGCGGTTTGCCTAAAATCCGCGCGGCTTCGGGGGCGACGTAGCGCATACTGGTGCCGTGGAAGCCGTAGCGGCGGAAGGCGTATTTTTTGCGCAATTCGCGCGGCACGGCGTAGGTGTAGGCGCGTTCGGGCATGGTTTGGTGGAACGAGGTGTCCATCACGCCGACGTTGGGCAGGCCGGGGAAGTGTTCCTGCGCGGCGAGGATGCCGCTGATGTTGGCGGGGTTGTGCAGCGGGGCGAGCGGGATGCAGGCTTTCAGTTCGTCAAGGACGTCTTGGTCGATGAGGACGGACTCGTGATATTTTTCGCCGCCGTGGGCGATGCGGTGGCCGATGGCTTTGATGCGGTCGTGCAGGCCGTGTTTTTCCAGTTCGTTCAACAGCATACCCACCGCGCCGGCGTGGCAGTTGCGGCCGGTCAGGGGAACTTGGCGTTTGTTGCCGTCTTTGCTGAAGGTGATGACGGCTTCGGGCGTGGTCAGGCGTTCGCCGAGGCAGCTTAGGACGACGCTGCCGCTTTTGCGGTCGATAACGGCGCCTTTGAGCGAGGAACTGCCGCAGTTCAGGACGAGGATGAGTTGGTCGGACATGATGATTCTCCTTGTAGTTTGTGGTTGTTTTTTTGGTGTGGGGTCGTCTGAAAAAGGATGGGCGTCGGGCGGGGTGCGTTTCAGACGACCTCTTTGGGCAAAGTGTATGCCGCATTTTCTATCGTCATTCCGTCCCCGCCTACGCGAGGACAGGCTGTGGCGGGAATGACGGCGATACGGGAAGCTGTCTTTTATCGAAGTTTCCGTATTTTTCCTTGTGGTTTGCCGCCCTCTACCACAGGGTAAGGGAATGGTCAGTGATTTGATGCCTCCTTGTTTTTCAGACGACCTTTTTATGGCTCGCGGGCAAACCCACGCTGTGTCGATTTAAAAACAATCCTCAGGCACCCTGACCCGCCCTTCCATAATCACGCGCGCGCTGCGGCTCATGACGGCTTTTTTCACTGCCCAAATACCGTCCGAACACTCTGCCGCCGCACCGACGCGCAATGTGCCGGAAGGATGGCCGAAGCGCACTTCGTTGCGCGTTCCGCCGCCTGCGGCGAGGTTGACCAGCGTGCCGGGGACGGCGGCGGCGGCGGCGATGGCGACCGAGGCAGTGCCCATCATCGCGTGGTGCAGTTTGCCCATGCTCAGGGCGCGTACCAGCAAATCGATGTCGGCGGCGTTCACGGTTTTGCCGCCGGAGGCAGTGTAATCGGCGGCGGGCGCGACAAAGGCGACTTTCGGCGTGTGCGCGCGGGCGGCGGCTTCGGAAACGTCGTTAATCAAGCCCATTTTCAGCGCACCGTAAGCGCGGATTTTTTCAAATTTTTCCAGCGCTGCAGCATCGTTGTTGATGTCGTCCTGCAACTCTTTGCCCGTGTAGCCCAAATCAGCGGCGTTCAGGAAAACGGTCGGAATACCCGCGTTGATAAGCGTGGCTTTCAGACGACCTATGTCCGGAACGTCCAGCTCGTCCACCAAGTTGCCGGTCGGGAACATACTGCCTTCGCCGTCGGCGGGGTCGAGGAATTCGATTTGCACTTCGGCGGCGGGAAAGGTAACGCCGTCCAGCTCGAAATCACCCGTTTCCAAAACTTCGCCGTTTTGCATCGGAACATGGGCAATGATGGTTTTGCCGATGTTTTTCTGCCAGATTTTCACCGTGCAGATGCCGTCTGAAGGAATCTTGCCTTTATCGACCAAGCCCTGCTCAATGGCGAACGCGCCCACGGCGGCGGTGAGGTTGCCGCAGTTGCCGCTCCAATCGACGAAAGGCTTGTCGATGGAAACTTGCCCGAAAAGGTAGTCGACGTCGTGGTCGGCGCGTTCGGACTTGTCCAAAATCACCGCCTTGCTGGTGGACGAGCTGGCGTTGCCCAAACCGTCTATCTGCTTGCCGTAAGGGTCGGGGCTGCCGAGTACGCGCAACAGGATTTTGTCGCGCGCGCTGCCCGCTTCCCGCGCCGCCTCGGGCAGGTCGGAGCGTTTGAAAAACACGCCTTTTGATGTGCCGCCTCGGTAGTAAACGGCGGGGATTTTGATTTGCGGCATTCTGTTTCTCCTTGTTTTTGATTTGGGTTTTCAGACGACCTCTACGCCGCGTTCCCTTCCAAAAAATCCTGTGCAAACCGTTGCAGCACGCCGCCGGCTTCGTACACCAGCACTTCCTCTGCGGTATCGAGGCGACAGGTAACGGGGACTTCGACGGTCTCGCCGTTTTTGCGGTGAATGACGAGGGTCAGGTCGCCGCGTGGTTTGCGTTCGCCGACCACGTCGTAGGTTTCCGTGCCGTCCAGTTGCAGGGTGTGGCGGTTGGTGCCGGCTTTGAATTGCAGCGGCAAGACACCCATGCCGATGAGGTTGGTGCGATGGATGCGCTCGAAGCCTTCGGCGGCGATGGCTTCTACGCCCGCGAGCCGCACGCCCTTCGCCGCCCAGTCGCGGCTGGAACCTTGGCCGTAGTCCGCGCCGGCGATGATGATGAGCGGCTGTTTGCGGTTCATATAGGTTTCGATGGCTTCCCACATGCGCATGGTTTCGCCTTCGGGTTCGACGCGGGCGAGCGAGCCTTGGCGCACGCTGCCGTCTTCGTTTTTCACCATTTCGTTAAACAATTTGGGATTGGCGAAAGTCGCGCGTTGGGCGGTGAGGTGGTCGCCGCGGTGGGTGGCGTAGGAATTGAAGTCTTCTTCGGGCAAACCCATTTTCGCCAGATATTCACCTGCCGCACTCGCCGCCAGAATCGCGTTCGAAGGCGAAATGTGGTCGGTGGTGATGTTGTCGGGCAGAATCGCCAAGGGCCGCATTCCCGTCAGGCTGCGTTCGCCTGCCAACGCACCTTCCCAATAGGGCGGACGGCGGATGTAGGTGGACATCGGACGCCAGTCGTACAGCGGACTGGGGGCTTTTTGCGCTTTGCCGGTGTCGAACATCGGTACATACACGTCGCGGAACTGCTGCGGTTTCACATATTCGGCAACGACGGCATCGATTTCTTCGTCGGTCGGCCAGATGTCTTTCAGACGGATTTCTTTGCCGTCGTCTGAAACGCCGAGTACGTCGTTTTCAATATCGAAACGGATGCTGCCCGCGACGGCGTATGCCACCACCAGCGGGGGCGAAGCGAGGAAAGCCTGTTTCGCATACGGGTGGATGCGGCCGTCGAAGTTGCGGTTGCCCGACAGTACGGCGGTGGCGTACAAATCGCGGTCTATGATTTCCTGCTGGATTTTCGGGTCGAGCGCGCCGCTCATGCCGTTGCAGGTGGTGCAGGCGAAGGCGACAATGCCGAAGCCGAGTTTTTCCATTTCGGGCAGCAGGCCTGCTTCTTTCAAATAAATTTCCGCCACTTTCGAACCGGGGGCAAACGAGGTTTTGACCCACGGTTTGCGTTTCAGCCCGAAGCGGTTGGCGTTGCGCGCCAAGAGCGCGGCGGCAACGACGTTGCGCGGGTTGGAAGTGTTGGTGCAACTGGTAATCGCGGCGATGATGACCGCGCCGTCGGGCATGAGGCCGTCTGAAGGCTCTTCGTAAGGCTTCGCCAGCCCTTTCGCCGCCAAATCGACGGTGGCAAAACGCGCGTGCGGGTTGCTCGGGCCTGCCATGTTGCGCGTTACGCTGCTCAAATCAAACTTCAACACGCGCGGATAAACGGCGGTTTCTAAGGCATCTGCCCACAGCCCTGCGGTTTTGGCGTAGGTTTCCACCAATTTCACCTGCGCGTCGTCGCGTCCGGTCAGTTTCAAATAATCAATGGTTTGCGCGTCGATGGCGAACATGGCGGCAGTCGCGCCGAACTCCGGCGTCATGTTGGAAATGGTCGCGCGGTCGCCGATGGACAGGCTTCTCGCGCCCTCGCCGAAAAATTCGACAAACGCCCCAACCACGCGCTCTTTGCGCAGAAACTCGGTCAGCGCCAACACAATATCCGTCGCCGTAATGCCCGCCTGCCGTTTGCCCGTCAACTCCACGCCGACAATATCGGGCAGGCGCATCATGGACGCGCGCCCCAGCATCACGGTTTCCGCCTCCAAACCGCCCACGCCTACGGAAATCACGCCCAGCGCATCAACGTGCGGCGTGTGCGAATCCGTGCCGACGCAGGTGTCGGGAAACGCCACGCCGTTTTTGACTTGGACGACGGGCGACATTTTTTCCAGATTGATTTGGTGCATGATGCCGTTGCCCGCCGGAATCACGTCCACATTTTCAAAAGCGGTTTTCGTCCAGTTGATAAAGTGGAAACGGTCTTCGTTGCGGCGGTCTTCGATTTCGCGGTTTTTGCGGAACGCATCGGGGTCGTAGCCGCCGCATTCCACCGCCAGCGAGTGGTCGACGATAAGCTGCGTCTGCACCACCGGATTTACTTTGGCAGGATCGCCGCCCTTCTCTGCAATCGCATCGCGCAAGCCCGCCAAATCCACCAACGCGGTCTGCCCCAAAATATCATGGCACACCACCCGCGCGGGATACCACGGGAAATCGATTTCCTGCTTGCCTTCTATCAGCTGACCCAGCCAGCTTTGCAGCGTCGGCAAATCGACTTTGTCCGCGCGGTTGACCAAGTTCTCCGCCAAAATGCGGCTCGTGTAAGGCAGCTTGTCGTAAGAGCCGGCTTGAATGTCCTCACACGCCGCACGCGCGTCGTAGTATTCCAAATCCGTACCGGGCAGCGGTTTGCGGTAACGTTGGTTGGCAGCCATGTTCAGTTCTCCTGTGGATCTATTTTTCTTGTGGTTTGAGGTTTCAGACGACGTTTTTGAAGGGGTCGTCTGAAACTTAAATATTCGGTTTTAATGGGTAACAACGATATTGCACGTCGTCTGAAATCCGGTCGGCTCGCGGGCTCTTCCCGCATTTTGGCGAAACCGTGAAAAAAGTTGCCGCGCTGCCTCCGCCATTCCCGCCGCGACCTGTCCTCGCTTAGGCGGGGGCGGGAATGACGGCAGACGTTGCGGCTGGTTTTTCAGACGACCTTCTCTCTCTCACATATTCCAACAGGCCGTCTGAAAAGCGTAACCGTAGGCGGGTTTCGGTTTTCCGCGGGCAAAGCCCACGCTACACGTCGTCTGAAATCCGATTGGCGTCTCCTACGGCTGTTGTCCGTCTCAGCGTTCCTCAATCTCCACAAACGCCAAATCTTCAGGGCCGGTGTAGTTCGCGCTCGGACGGATGATTTTGCCGTCTTTGCGCTGTTCGAGGACGTGTGCCGCCCAGCCGGTGGAGCGCGAAATCACGAAGAGCGGCGTGAACATGGCGGTCGGTACGCCGAGTTTTTGGTAGGACACGGCGGAGAACCAGTCTAAGTTCGGGAACATTTTTTTCTCTTCCCACATCACGCTCTCCAAGCGTTCGGCGATGTCGAAGAGGCGCATGTCGCCCGCTTCCCGGCTCAAACCGCGCGCCACTTCTTTAATCACGACGTTGCGCGGGTCGGAAATGGTGTAAACCGGATGGCCGAACCCGATAACGATTTCCTTGCGGGCGATGCGTTCGCGGATGTCGGCTTCGGCTTCGTCGGCGTTGCGGTAGCGTTTTTGGATGTCGTAGGCGACTTCGTTCGCGCCGCCGTGTTTCGGACCTTTGAGCGCGCCGATGGCGCCGGTGATGCAGGAATACATATCCGAACCCGTACCGGCAATCACGCGGGCGGTGAAGGTGGAGGCGTTGAACTCGTGTTCCGCATACAGAATCAGCGAAACGTGCATGGCCTTAACCTGCGATTCGGTCGGGCGTTTGCCGTGCAACAGGTGCAGGAAGTGGCCGCCGATGGTGTCTTCCTTGCTTTCGACGTCGATGCGTTTGCCGTTGTGCGAATATTGATACCAGTAGAGCAGGATGCTGCCAAGGCTGGCGATGAGTTTGTCCGCGATGTCGCGCGCTTCGCTGTCGGGGTGGCTTTCGCGTTCGGGATGAACGCAGCCGAGCATGGACACGCCGGTACGCATGACGTCCATCGGATGCGTGTGCGCAGGCAGGCTTTCCAACACCTTAATCACGCGGATAGGCAGGCCGCGCATGGATTTGAGCTTGGTTTTGTAGGCGGCGAGTTCGGATTTGTTGGGCAGGTGGCCGTGAATCAGCAGGTGGGCGACTTCTTCAAACTCGCATTTCTGCGCCAGATCGAGAATGTCGTAACCGCGGTAGCTCAAATCGTTGCCCGTGCGGCCGACCGTACACAGCGCGGTATTGCCCGCCGCCACGCCGGAAAGGGCGACGGATTTTTTCGGTTTGAAGGTCGGGGTTTCGGTGGTTGCAGTCATGGTATTTCTCCTTTGTGTTTTTATGGGATTTTGGTTTTTCAGACGACCTATTCAAGGTTGAGGGTCGTCTGAAAACGGTTTTTTTACTTCTGAAACAATTTATCCAGCTTCTGCTCGAAGTCGTGATAATTCAAATGCTCGTAAAGCTCGGCGCGGGTCTGCATGGTATCGACCACCGCCGCCTGCGTGCCGTCGCGCATAATCGCCTCATAAACATTCAGCGCGGCCTTGCTCGCGGCGCGGAACGACGAGAGCGGATACAGCACCAGCGACACGCCGTTGTCCGCCAGCTCTTGCTGCGTATAAAGCGGCGTCGCGCCGAATTCGGTAATGTTCGCCAACACGGGCACTTTCACCGCATCCGCAAATTGCCGGTACATCGCCAAATCCGTCATTGCTTCGGGGAAAATCATGTCCGCGCCCGCTTCCACGCAAGCCTGCGCACGCTCAATGGCGGCATCCAAACCTTCCACCGCCAGCGCGTCCGTCCGCGCCATAATCACAAAATTCTCATCCACACGCGCATCCACGGCGGCTTTAATGCGGTCAACCATTTCATCTTTAGAAACAATGGCTTTGTTCGGACGATGGCCGCAACGCTTCTGCGCCACCTGATCTTCGATATGCACCGCCGCCACGCCCGCACGCTCGAAGTTGCGAATCGTGCGCGCGATATTGAACGCCCCTCCCCAACCGACATCAATGTCCACCAGCAAAGGCGTATCCACATTGTCCGTAATCCGCCGCGCATCAATCAGCACATCTTCCATTGTGGTGATGCCCAAATCCGGAATCCCGCACGAACAGGCCGCCACGCCGCCGCCCGACAGATACACCGCCTTAAACCCGCTCTGCGTCGCCAGCCGCGCAAAATAAGCGTTCACACAGCCGACCACGGCAAGGGGATTCGACTCCTTCACAGCTTGGCGGAAACGGGCACCGGCAGAAAGTTGGCTCATGTTAATTCTCCTTTGTAGATTAGATTTTTTTCAGTATCGGCTCAGCGGCTCGGTTTCCACGAAACCCGAAACGAACCGTTCAAAAAGAAACAATGGTTTCAAAACCATTTTCAGACGACCTTTCAAGCCACTAACCCATCACGTCGCCTGAAAATCAAAATCAATAAAAACAATTGGTTAATAAATTCAATACATACAATTCGGCTGAAGCGGAGGTCTAAGTATTTTTTTATTATTTTAATATTCGGAAGGAAATACAGTGGGAGATACAGAAAATTTAAAACCCGAACCGACCGCAGAAATACGGGAAACCAAATTCGGGCGAAGAGCCGTCAGACCGCCGCGACTGCCCAAAAGCAGACGACGACGAATGCGGCAGGGATAGAAGACAATCTATAACAAGACGGAGAAGTTTGGTACAGATTCATGATAGGGTTCCTTTGTAGTGCGATGTAGTTTTTATTGGTAAGGGCAAATTTAAAAAATAATTTTCAGGCTGTCAAACACTTTTTCTCAAATATTTTTAAAAATTTCAATCATTAATGAACAATACTTCAGAAACAAAACCCAAAACCCTCACCTTGAAACACCTCAAATCCTTACCCGACAAAGCCTTAACCACTTCCAATCAATCAGAACGATTTTAAACAATACTTCTCAAAATTAAATATAATTAATTCATTTTTCAGGAATTTTTGTTTAACCGCAAAAAACAGCATCCAAACCGCCCAAACCACCCGATTTTGCACCCACGCCCTTTTCAGACGACCAAAATTTAAATAACATCATGATTTAACAATAAAAATAATCTAATTTTAAAATGTAGTCGCGTGTAGTTTTAGATATAAAAAGGTCGTCTGAAATCGTAACCCTATGATTTCAGACGACCTTCACACCCAGCCGTAGCATGGGCTTCGCCCACGAAAAAACAATACCATGATTATCGCCCGACTCGAAAACCAACCATTCGACTGCGTGGGCAAAGCCCACGCTACGATCCGTAGTAGGCATCGAACCGCCCTACCCGCCGCCGCGTTGAATTTGCCCATCAAGGAAAGTTTTGTATTTAATGGGAAAGTTTTTTGCTTATCTCAGATTCACGTTCATCCACCATAAAAGTTAAAAAAGGTCGTCTGAAACCCATAACCACATGATTTCAGACGACCTTTTCTCTTTTCCATCCGCTTTTCAGACGACCTTACAGTAAGAATATCGTTGCCAGTCCCAAGAAGATCAGAAAACCGCCGGAATCCGTTACCGCCGTAATCAGCACCGAGCTGCCCAACGCAGGGTCGCGACCGTATTTTTCCATGATGACGGGGATGAGGACGCCGACCGAGGCGGCGAGCAAAAGGTTCAGCGTCATCGCGGCGATCATCACCAAACCGATGCCGATGCTGCCGTACAGCAGCCATGACACCACGCCCATGACCGTTCCCCAGATGATGCCGTTGACCAAAGCGACGCCGACTTCTTTTTTCAACAACCGTCCCGCCTGCATCCCTGTCAACTGCCCCATCGCCATCGCGCGGACAATCATGGTGATGGTTTGGTTGCCGGAATTGCCGCCGATGCCGGCGACGATGGGCATCAGCGCGGCGAGTGCGACGATTTTCTCGATACTGCCTTCAAAAGCGCCGATAACGCGGCTGGCAAGAAAGGCGGTGCAGAGGTTGACGGCAAGCCACATCCAGCGGTTTTTCACCGAATCCCACACAGGCGCAAACAAATCTTCCTCTTCCTGCAAACCCGCCATGTTCAACATATCCGCTTCCGATTCTTCGCGGATAACGTCCACCATCTCGTCGATGGTAATCCTGCCGATGAGCTTTTTGTTTTCATCGACCACGGGCGCGGTGACCAAGTCATAACGTTCGAACGCCTGCGCCGCCTCTTCCACGTCGTCTTCGGGGCGGAAGCGCACGACTTCGGTCGCCATCACGTCTGCCACCAAGTCTTCGGGATCGGCAACCAAAAGTTTGCGGATGGGCAGCACGCCTTGCAGGATGTCGTTTTCATCGACCACAAAAATCTTGTCGGTATGGTCGGGCAGGCTCTCGAAGCGGCGCAGGTAACGCAGCACCACTTCGCAGGCGACGTCGGCGCGAATGCTGACCAGTTCGAAGTCCATAATCGCACCGACTTGGTTGTCTTCATACGACATCGCCGCCTTGACTTGGGCGCGCTCTTCCTCGTCGCGCGTCTGCAAGGCTTCATAGACCACTTGGTGCGGTAAATCGCCCGCCAGCTCCGCCAGCTCGTCCGCGTCCAAGTCATCGACCGCCGCCAACAGCTCGTCTTTGTCCATCGACTCGATCAGCGTTTCACGCACCGCGTCGGAGACTTCCAGCAACACTTCGCCGTCGTCTTCAGGCGTGACCAACAGCCAGACGATATTACGCTCGCGCGGCGGCAACGATTCCAACACCGCCGCCACGTCGGCAGGGTGCAGCTCGTTCAAAAGGACGGTCAGCTCGCTAAATTTGTCACGCAACGCCTCGTCCTCAATCGGCACGCCTTCTTCAATCTGCGGGAAGGCGGGCGAAAGAATTTCGCACAACGCGTGGATACGGTCGAAATCGGCGGAAACGCGCTCTACGTCGCTTTCGATAACGTCGTTTTCAAGGTTCGGAGGGGTTTGTTCGATGCTCATAAATGCTCCGCCCGCCGGATGCGGGAGGGCATTTCGGCGGGATGGTTATCGTGTATTTCGGGATAAACCGGAAGGGAAGTTCAGTAAAAACGAACTGGGAAGATCCATAATAAAAGCCTGCTGATTCAGGCGTCGTGTTGGAAACGGAGCGTATTTTACCGCGTTTCGGAGCGGTTTACTATTTTTAACTGAAAAGGTCGTCTGAAATTTATAAATTTCAGACGACCTTGGTACATATTGGTTTTTAACTCAACCTATGCTTACTGAACTAAACACAAAATATAACCATTCAGCATAATTAAAGTAAAGTTGATATGTTGACTGATAAATTTATGTAGAAATTATATTTAAATTCATTTCATATTCAGAGTCACTTGAATAGATAACAATAACTATATCATTTTTGGAATGTAAGTTTTTAGTCGTCAAGGCAATTAAAAGCCAATTCATATTTAGGGGCGAACTCCCCAAATACTTCTCTACCGATTTTTTTATATTATTTGTTTTCAACGAAAACAAATAAGGTAATAGTTCGTATTTTTCTAAAGTCAAAAAACTATAGCTATCAATCCAATATTGTATAGTACGATTTTCAACATCGCTATAACGAAGAAATTTTTCTAGATTTGAAGATACTTCTGCTTTATTGGTAGAATCAATGTTAAGCCCTCTACTAATATAATTTTTGATATGGATTTTTTTGTCCTCAACCGATTTTTCATTTGAAAAGATAAACCATATAATATTCTCAGTAAAATGACCTTCTGCATTCGAAGAATTATTAATGGCAGGTGAAATAAGCACATGCAAGCCATCTGCCATATCTTCCATCCAGACATCAATAATATTGCCATTATTTTCTTGAACCCACAAAAGATTATTTTTGATGATGTTTTGAAATAAGTTAGCTGTTTTTTTTAAATAATCGAAACAATCTTTCTTATATTGATAATTATCACTATCAATATAAAACCGAATATTGGTTAGCAAAGTTCCCTGCAATAGTTCATCCAATGACTCTAAACATTCCCATATTGCCCGCTTAAAAGTATCTTCAGGTAAGTAAAACACCTCATTATGAAATGTTCCCCCAGTACCATTCAGTATTCCATCTATTGAAATTTCTTGTGGTAAATAAATTCCATTCCTCAATAATGCAATTTTTTTATTTGCCCATTGTTTCCATCTAGATTCAATATGCTTTTTTTCTTCTGCCCATGCTTCTTTTTGATATTGTTTATGTATTCTTATAGAAAGAAAGAAAATACCAACAATTAGCAAAGGTAGGCACAAATATAAGGCTTTCTGTATCAATGTAGAATCTTCTGTAAACCATAACAATATGGCTACTAGAATATATAACATTGTTAAAGCTACCAAACAATACCATTTATATATAGGTCTGAAAACCTCTTCTGCTTCAGGAATATCGGGAATATTCCATTTCATGATATATCCTTTCTCTATCTATCAATACTGTCTGAAAATGATTTTGGATAGTTTGACACTACACGAAGATTTTAACCTTTGTGTATTATTCTATATGGCAATCCATTTTTTGTTCTCAGCTCATATCCGGTTTCATCTTTTGCAGACCAATGGATATACTTGTAACGGATCTTCCGTACCTGTTGCGGTGAGTAATACTTACTCAGTTCAAAATTGTACCTTTTTGCCCAGGAATCTTGGGATGCCTTCTGTATATCATAAGGCAATTTGTTAAGCAGTTCGATAATTTCCGGAAAGTGGGAAGCCTCTCTATGTTTTATCCGATTCCTGTTAAATACAATAACCTTATCACTGCAGTGCGTTTCCACAATCAAGCGCATAATCTTGAATGCAACGCGGGCATAATCATTAGGTATTATATTCTTACGTATTGCTTCCATCGTTTCTGGAGTTTTTTGCGTCCCCCCAAAATCACCTTCATAAGTCTTACTTTTTACCCAATGAATATCATCTTCTTTAAAGAAACCTTGCTCTTGAAACCATTTTTTCATACCTAGAAAATTTTTCTTAACCGGAAACGGTTTTTTTTGCGCTTCGGATTGATAGCTTCCACCAACATCTGCATGTGCACCACTAATAATAACTTCCATTCCAAAACCATTACTAATGGCACTGTCTATATTTGTTAGAGAGAAATATTGTCGGTATTCATCTGCAGCTGTCAAATGAAAAACTTTACTTGCATAATTACGTCCAAAATTGAGATGTAATTCCTTTACATCATCATCAAATGCACTTGTCGGTTCTGGTATAGTATAAACTGCCGAAAATGACGATACAGTATCAAATAAGCCAACAAAATTGACGATAATTCTTTCTCTTTTAAGATTCCAACCTTTAAACAGTTGAGGTTCCGTTTTTACTCTATGTAAAAAATGCCTGGCAGCTGCCGCTCCTCTGCTGAAACCGAATATGTTCAGTATAAGGATCGTCGGGATCCGATCACCTAAACTTTGCTTGACCATAGTCTGAATCTTCTCAAAGGATTGAAAAACACGGGCTTCTATACCGGTAGGACCACTACCGAAAGCAAATCCCTGTTGCGAATCTGTATGATATTCTCTGTCCTTCAGCGGAAAACCTTTACGTGCACGATCTTTGTTCTCCCTATCCCAATGATTAATTTGATCTGCACCGGTACCGATCCCTTCGATATAAGCCCAGCCTATATTAGCTTTTTGTCCTCTTGCTTGATACAGATACGACACATTGGAATGATCATTGAAATAGCTTTCATATTCACTGGCTGTTTCTTTGCCCTTATACATTTGAGGATTTTTCTTCCTATTCTCAATGTTGTATAAATTATTTTTTGTACCGTCAAAAAATACGTTTATCGTAAAAGTATCAACATAGACCTCCTTTTGAGACCCAGTTGTCCCATTGGTTGTCGCTTTACCATGCACGTTACTTCCACGTTGAGTGGCATTTCCCTTCTTTGTGACTATCCTATTAATTAATCTACTTCTACTCATGATATTTCCTTAATAATAAGCGATCTTGCTAATTTCGTAACGTTGATGGATTTCAGCATCTGGCAATACAAATTTTTGCCCATTGTTTTCAAGATACGCCTCTATCAACTCGAAATGATCGTCAAGTTTCAATTTCAATGTAGCAAACTGATTTATCGGAGGTGTACTGATATTATGCGCTCGAGTCCTCTCAGGAAACGCCTGCTGAAATGTCCTGTACAACCTATTTAATCGGATATCATCATATATTATTTTATAATCATTCTGTTCTCGTTCTTCAGTCTTAAATGGATGCAATCTGATGCCCCACCGATTACCCGTTTCTTTGTCTATTAACCATATCTTGATGTAAGTTGGCATCGCCTTCATTGCCTTCTTCTCTTCTTCTACCCTCTCCTTACCGATAGCCGTCCAGCGCTCCGTGTTAGCGAATTCCATATAGTATTCGCCGTTCCATTCCCCTCCATCGACTTCAACCTCCAAGTTCCATGGATATTTCGTTTGCATCTGTTTGTACCACTCCGCACTCACCTTTTTGGGTCCATCTATATAAGTGTGATAGAAATTGGGGTGTTCTTTACGGACTCTGTCTAAATATTCTTTCCGTTCTTCCTGATTGTGAAAACCTGCGACTTTGTAATACCATATTTCATTAAAGTGATGTTTGGCAGCCTCTTCCACAGAAGGCATGATTTCTTTTGCCTGCCAGGACATCAATTCCTTGCGAATAAATACATTGGTAAGGTTCAGCGTCACCCAGCCGTCAGGAGCAACAGCCAATTCAAAATCATTGGGAGATTCATATTGCGGAGTTTCTGTGTCCTCTACTGCATTATTGAATACCCTGTAACTTTTTGCCATCATAGGACGTATCTTTTCGGTTGGAAGGGCTTCATCCAACTGATAAAATTTATTTTCAAACTGAGAGGAATAGGTAAAAGTCAGCCTTTCGGGAAGTAAATCAAACTCTGCCGTTCTTCCCAAATACCCTCCTCTTCCCCATATAGAACCCGTACCAAAGAAATTTCGCAATACTGTTCCGTTCTGCAAATAAAAATCAGAACTGTACTTATTTGATACATCTATTGCTTCTGCATCCAATGTTAAATATGAAGAATTTTCCGGTGTGGCGTTAACCAATATTGCATCTGCCATCGTAATTCCCCAAACCATGCCTTTTCCCTGTTCGGGATTGCCATTGCCTTCAATCATTCTATTTAATCCTATGTTTGCCAATACAATACTCAGATAGCCCGCTGCTACCATGCCTAACAGTAAATTTGTTTTCCTGTGTTTCATTCAGACGGCCTTTTTACTATCTTATTGATTCCAATAAAGATACGAATTAATGATATCAATCCAGTATCCGTAAGTTACCCAGCCATTGAGCAGAATGAAAACAACTGCACAATATTTCCAATGACGGTTTTGATACATTCTAATGATACAGTAGGCATTAACAACCAGAAAAAAAATGTATCTGCCAATCTCCTCCCACAATATCTGAAACGTTAATACCAAATATCCCATATCCAATATCCCTATATCATTTAAATTTCTTTAGATTCTTCATCATCAGATTCAAAAACCATCCCCTCCAGTTTACTTCCTGAATATACCCTGAATGCCTCCCCTTTTTCATTGGTTACACCTCGATAAATTTCACCGTTTGCCATAGTAATTTTATAAGCAAAATTAGGGATAGGCATACCTGTACGTTCATCTTTTAATACAAACATTTCGTCATTTCCTGGATTAGGGATCGCCAAAGGATAGTCCTCGGAATGATTGGCTGTCACATGAAATGGAGCTCTAAAACGCAACATTTTTGGACCACCAATTTCAACCTCTCCATTTTTAATTCGAATGTAAGCTCCCTGACTAACTAACAAAATTCCTTTATCTGATGCAATCGTAATTTCACCTTCTGTACTGGTTAAGGCCGAATTTTTTCGTGCATTAATCTGCAATTCACCATTTTGTGCCTGAATAGCCACTTTACCTTTATTCGCTTGTATTTTCATTCCACTATTTTGGGCAAACAGATTAAGACTATCTGCAGCATGAACAGTAAAATTTTTTCCTGAAGTTATGCCTGTATTTTGTCCACTAACTAAATTAATAAACTCTTTTGCTGTATGAATTTGGCTTTTCGAAGTTGCACTAGCAATACCATTTGGAGCGGATTGGATAATCCCTGCTTGTTTTAATTCTTTAAGGCTATTTTCCAGTTGCTCCCTCTGTATCTTAATTTCTGCCAATTCATTTTGTGCACTTTGCGCAGCTTTATCCAAGCTTTGAGCTAATCCTAACATTTCCTCTAGAACACTTATAGCCTCATGCATATTTAATACTTTATCAGATGGACTCTTACCGTCTGCACTGATTAATATACCATTGCCAGCCCTTACCGCACCCCAGCCGTCGGTTCTGAGTTCAAAGCCTTCGCCGTTCTCTCCGCGTTTTGTCCTACCGCTGTCGACGATGTGGCCGAGGTTGAGTTGGGATTTTTGGTAGTCGGTGGCGAGTTTGATGTGTTCCTGACCTTTTTGGTCTTCCATCCTGAGTTTGTTGTTCGCCCAGGTACGGATGACGTTCCTTGTGTTCCAATCGGCAGGGATGTGGTCGGGATGGGCGCTGTCGTGCATGACGCCGGAGATATACGGGCGATCGGGGTTACCTTGGACGAAGGACAGCATGACTTCGGTGCCTTCGTGCAGGGGGAAGTGGATGCCGTATTCGGGACCGGCATAGGGTTTGGCGAGTCGGACGGGACGGCTTTCTCCGCCGGGGCTCCATTCGTCCAAATCAAACGGCAGTTTGACGCGGTAGCGTCCCATGTCGTCGATGTAGGCGTAGGTGCAGTTCTCCGCCGCGGTCACCCGTGCGGGCAGTGTGCCGGCGATATGGGGACGTGGGGTGGTGCGTTCGGGACGGAAGGCGAGTTGGGCGGGTATGGCGGTAAAGGTGTGGCTGTAGGCGCTATCGCGGCTGCCGCTGTGTTCCATACTGAGTACCAGCCAGCCGTCGGGGGCTTCGGGGAAGGCGGTATCGGTTTGGAACACTTTCATCGGTGCCATCGAAACGACGTTGCCGCTGCCGTTGGCGACGGTTTGGCGGCAGAGGACGGCTTCGTTCAACAGGGTCGTCTGAACTTTGGCTTCATCGGTTGTTTTAGGGTGAAGCCCCCAGTTTTGCTGTTTGCCCAATAAGACGGTATTGTCGGCAGATTCTTCGGATTGTTTGTTGTCGGTTTCTGCGAAGAGGTCGGTATCGGCGGTGCGGTAGTTGTAGTCGGCACTGCGTATGCCTTCGACGATGGGGTTGTGGCGGATGCTTAAGTTGAACAGTGCTTCGGTACCGACGCTTTCCAATCCGGCATGGGGACGGTAGGAAACGGGTAGGCTTTGGTCGCGGAAGTAGTGTTCGGGACTGTCGCCGAAGACGACCACATCGCCATGTTGTTCATTCTGCTCGAAGGCATACCAAATGCCTTCTTCCTCACACAGACGGTTGATAAAGGCGAAGTCGCTTTCGAGATACTGGGTCACATACTCGCGTACGGTGTAACTGCGGCTTTTTTGGAAACGGTAATCCACACCGGAGAAGCCGTGGTGTTTGAAGACGGCGGCAACGATATCGGGGACGGTTTGGTTTTGAAACAGTCGGGAAGATTGGAAATGTTTTAAAGCCGCGAAACGCGGCTCTAAAACAAAGCGGTAAACGGTTTCATCCTTGGATACCGACAGCTTCTCACACGAAGTCACGATGCCCTGCCATTGTTTCGCCGGAGGCTCGTCTGAACCGGCTGCGAAGGCGGCGGCGACTTCGGACAATACGGCTTCCTGCGGACGGATTTCAAACGCTGCGCGTTGGTTGAGGTAGGAAGACAACGGCAGGGAGGAATCGGTGGAGGTGGCGGTGATTTCGACGCGGTAGGCGGTGTTGGCGGCTTCGGAGGCGGTGAAGGATTTGACGGAGAGGGACGGGGAGAAACGGGCGAAGGTGAGGTGGTAGGATTGGCGGGCAGTCATGGCGTTGAATTTAAAGATGACAATGAGGTTCGTATGGTAACTCGAATGGCATCAACAGTAAAGCAGATGGGATAAACGGTAGAAAGGTCGTCTGAATGGAGGTTTTCAGACGACCTACTTTGGGGATAAAAATCTAATCTCAACCTGTTTATACATATCTCATACTCGCTGCGGACATAGATAAAGACACACTAATCATTTTCTACATAAATATGGCAACCCAACCATTTTTTTAATGATATGAAATACAAATTATTCAATTCATGTGCAAAGGGAGTGCCATATTCACTGACCATAACAGTATATTCCTCTAACAAGGAAAAGGTATCATCGGATATTGAAAGAATAAGCTGACCGTCAGTTACATCAAACTCATCTTCATCATTTGAATTCAGAAAAATTCTAAAGGAAAGGTTATATTCTTTCTTGCGCTTTGTTAAAAAAACTTGCCCCTCCCAATAATTCCCTTCTCTTTGTAATGAAGACATTATTTCCTTTAAATCATTTATTTTTACATGCCAATTTATACTGTCACGTCTGATTTCTAAATTCATATTTCCTCTCGACAACAAATATTCGGACTGGCGACATAAGTCATTCCGACCACCCAATAACCCGTAAGAAATAGCTGATAGGGCACGCTATTTATATAAAACATTTTTTGTGAAAATCATTATTCAGCTTTGCTCATCATTTCGCCCCATCTTAATTTAAAAATCCGGATTTTCCTTACGGTATGCTTCGTTATCTTTTTTCAAAGTTTCATGAAACTGATGCATCGGATTTTCCGGTCTCTGCCTACCGTAACTTGAAATTAATACACGCACTGAATAATCCGGCAAAATGTGAAACTGCAATAATCCGTTGTCTTCATCGGTAAATTTATCTACCTTAGCATTAACGTTACGCTCTTCAAATTCATTTTTATCCGTGCTTATCATCAAAGTCAGAGGCAGCGTCATCCCCTCATGCCAGCGCGGGATGGAAACGCAACATTGTCCACCTCCTTCCTCTGCATAAGGACTGATTCCACCTAAATGCCATGTTTGCCCGACCTGTTGATAAAAAATCGTTACACCTCGGTCGGAATAGTTGTTGAGCATAAATGAAAACGAGCGTTCCTGATCGGTATCCACAAAAAAATCATCCTTTTGATTGAAGATTTCTTTTATTGAAGAAGCATAGATTGATAGAACCGGAAGAGCGGCGACTAAAACGACCAAGCCCAAAACCCTAAATATTTTTTTCATTTTTTTTCCTTTTTGTCTGCCATAAGGCTTATGGCAGCGCATTTTAAATGACAACGTGGTTCGTATAGTAGCTTGAACGATGTAATGGGTAAAGCGAATGGGATAACTGGCTAATGGGTCGTCTGAATGGTGTTTTGTTGGCGTTGTTTCTTTCAGACGAGCTTTGATGTGCGTCTCTCCTGACGTTATTGATTTAAAATAAAGGTCGTCTGAAATCTTAGATTTCAGACGACCTTTTTCTGCATTAAACCTTCGATGTTTAGAAAGTCAGCTATTTTCTAACAGTCAACAGTTTTTCTGTTGGTTTTATTTGGGGTTTTTCTCGATGAGGGCGACAAGTTGGTCGATATAGCCTTGAACGAAGCTTCTCGCTGATTCGATGAGTTTGCCGTTGTCGTCAAATAAGGTGGGGGAGTTGCCGAGGAAGACTTCGGGCTGTCCGGTCAGCGGCATATTGAAGTAGGACAAGGCAAGGCGCAGGTTTTTTTGCGAGCTGTAACCGCCCATTTTGCCGACGGAATGGCTGATGATGCCTGCGGGCGTGTTTTTCCATGCGACGTCGGCGTTGGGTTTGGAGCCGATGTCTACCGCGTTTTTCAGGCAGGCGGGGACGGTGCGGTTGTTTTCGGAGGTAACGAACAATACGCCGTCGGAGGCTTTGATGGTTTCGCGGAAGGCGGTGTAGCTTTCGGGCGTGGGGAAGTCGGTTTCGGCGGGGTCGTCGTAGTCGAAATTGTAGAGCGGCAAGCCGCCGATTTCGACGATTTGGGCTTCGTAGCCTTCGGGGAACATGGGGATGACGTTTTGCGCCACTTTGCGGGCGAACGAGCCTTTACGCAGGCTGCCTACTAAAATGCTGACTTTTTTTGCCATGAATTTTCTCCTGATTGTGTGAAAATAATAACGATTCTTAAATTCATTTTAAAACTGTCAGCCGATTGTCGTCAATCCTATTGAGTGCAAATTGACCATTCATTCTGCGCAAAGTGAATCTGAACTGAGGAATCGGTGTGATGGCGGTTTGCCTACCTCTCCCCTGCTCAGGTTTCGAGACGGTCATTTCCTAAATTGCTGGGACAGTATCGGCTCAGCAATCATCGAGGTCGTCTGAAAACCCTATCGGGCATGAATCAAGACGACAATGCTATAATCCATCCTAAAATTTTTATCTTGAAGAACACGCCATGCAAGCCGATTTCAGACGACCTGTCCTTGCCATCGACACCAGCACTTCCTACCTGTCCCTCGCGTTGCAAACCGACGGGCAGATTGTTTCGTTTCATGAAGACGTCGGCACGAAGCAATCCGATTTGATTCTGCCGCAGATTCGTGTTTTGTTTGAACAAGCGGGTATTACGGCGGCGGATTTGGGCGTGATTGTCTATGCACAAGGTCCCGGGGCGTTTACCGGTTTGCGTATCGGGACAGGCGTGGCGCAAGGTTTGGCGACGCCGTTTGGCACGCCCCTCATCGGTATCCCCTGTCTGAATGCGGCGGCGTATCTGCTGCCCGAACAAAGCTGCGTACTGGCAGCGACCGACGCGCGTATGGGCGAGGTGTTTTACGCATGGTTCGACACGGACGCGCACCAGCGGCTTGGCGATTATCAGGTCGGCAAAGCGGCTGAAATTGTCGAACCCGAAGGTCGTGCGTTTACCGGCGGCATAGGCAATGCGTTTGCCCTGACCGATGCACCGCCCTTTGCCGGTACGCCGCAAATGCCTGCCGCGTCCGACTATCTCAAGCTGGCACTGAGCGGGCGTTATCCCGCGTCCGATGCGGCACACGCCGAATTGCTTTATGTCCGCAACAAAGTCGCCCTGACCGCCAAAGAGCAGGCAGAACGGAAAGCGCAGGCATGAATATCCGCCCCGCTTTTTCAGACGACTGCCCTGCCCTTGCCGCGATTGATGCAGTCAGCAATCCGTCGCCCTGGTCTGTGAAACAATTCGCCTCCGCGCTGGCGCAGCCTACGGATAAACTATGGGTCTGCGAGACCGACGGCGTCATCAGCGGCTTTATCGTTTGGCAGGATATATTGGACGAATCTGAGCTGCATTTGATTGCCACCGCACCCGAATACCGCCGCCAAGGCATTGCCGCCGCACTATTGGAGCATTGGTTCCGCCACGCCCAAACCGCCGGCATCACGCGCCTGCTGCTGGAAGTCCGCGCAGACAATGCCGCCGCCCAATCGCTGTATCTCAAATACGGCTTTACCGAGGCCGGCATTCGCAAACATTACTATTCCCTGCCCGAAGGCGGGCATGAAGACGCCGTTTTAATGGAAAAACCATGTTAAGCAGCCGCTATCTCCACTTGCATCAGGCATTAGGCTTAGGCCCGATGTGGCTGAACCGTAACGCCAAAGTCATCCCGCCCGCAGGTGATGCCTCCGTTACGCAGCCGCAAAAACCTGCCGCCGCCCAAGTTGCCGAAGCCGTCCGCACGATTTCCGCATCGGCACATCATGCCCGTATGGCGGCGATGGCGGCGGTTCAACACGAAAAAACTGCCCCCGCAGCGGCAACGCCTCCCGTACCGCCGACTGCTGCGCCGGTTGACGCGCCTGCTCCGTCTGCACGGACGAACTCCGCGCCTGAAGACACCGCCAAAGCCGCCACTACAACCGTTTCAGACGACCTCCCGCGCCTGCAAACCGAAGCGCGTCCGTCCGAAGTCATCATCATCAGCATCTGCCCCGCAACCGAAGACAGTCTGCACGGACAACTCTTTCACGGCGCGGTCGGCGTCCTGCTCGACAATATGCTTGCCGCCATCCACCTGACGCCCCAACAAGCCTACAAAACCAGCTGGGTCAAAGCAGCGCCTGTTTTCAGCCCGCACCCTACTGACGAACAAATCCAAGCCGAGCTGCCCCAGCTTGCCCGAGAGCTGGCCGATACGCAGGCGAAGGCCGTGTTATTGGTGGGTCAAATCTTTGAAAAACCCGAGCTTGCCCCATTAATAGACACCCTCTGCGGCAACACGCCCCGCTTCATCCTTCCCCACCCTGCCCGCCTGCTGCGCCAGCCGCAGCTCAAAGCAAAAGCCTGGCAGGTTTTGAAACAAGTGCGGCAGATACTGAATTAAGGCACGCCGACAGCGTTCCAAACATACCCCGCACCACATCCGACCCCTTCCCTATCCATCATGTACCTCACCCAAGAAAAACCCTACCGCCCGCTGCTGATTGCCCTGATTTTCCTGAATCTGCCTCTGGCATTGCTGCTGCACGAAATCATCACAGTCGGGTTGTTCCGCCATTCCGGACTGCTGCTGACCTTACAAGACGGGCAGTTGCGGCAAGTTGCGGGCTGGGATGACTCCATCGTTTGGTTTATCTGCGGCGTATTCGGCTTTTTCAACCTGATGATTGCGGGCGGTCTGACCAAGCTCGCCTACAAAAAAATGATGCGCTGCCATTTCCGCTACGCCCTGTTTTTAAGCGGGGCGGCGGCGTGTGCGGCGGCTTTGGTCGTGATTATCTTAGAATCTTTACTGGGCAGCGCGGCATTGGGCGGCATGCGGCAAGGCGGGATATTTCTTTACGCATTGAGCGTTTGGATATTGGCGATGCTGACGCTGCCGCGCCAACTGACCCGCGCGCCGGAGCAGCCCATCATTTTTCACAAAATGAAAAGATAAGCCCGACAGCAGGAAATCAGAGCAACGTCTTTCTTCATGTTCTCCGGCAAAAAACCATAAAAAAGGGGTCGTCTGAAACTTTTCAGACGACCCCTTTGCCCAACTCATTCGACCTTAGCGTTTGAATTCAGTTAGGATTTTTAAAGTTTGCATCAATCTGTAAGCAGGCAGGCATCGGATTTTCTGCTATGATTTTTCTATCTTGCCCCAAGGTCGTCTGAAAGAAAGCGCACGATGAAACCTAAACTGATTATCTTCGACTGGGACGGAACGCTGGCAGACACGACGCGCCCGATTATCCGCACCTTCCAACAAAGTTTTGCCGACTGCGGCATGCCCGTTCCCGATGACGATGCCGTTCGCGTCCTTATCGGTTACAGCCTGCCCGAAATCATCCGCCGCCTCGCCCCGCATGCCGGCGAACACATGCGCGAAGAATTGGCGGAAACCTACGCCGCACACTATCTCAATCCCAACAACCACAACATGACGTTCTTCCCCGAAGCACTGCCCTGCCTGCACACCCTGCAAAGCCAAGGCTACTGGCTCGCCGTCGCCACGGGCAAAGGCAGGATAGGACTCGACCGCTCTATCGCGCAAACCGGTACAGCCGATTTTTGGATGGCGACCACCTGCGCCAGCGAACAAGCCTCCAAACCCGCGCCCGACATGGTTTTCAAACTCTGCGACGAACTGGGACTGACGCCGCAGGAAACTTTGGTGGTCGGCGACACGACCCACGACTTGGAAATGGCAGCCAACGCCAAAGCTCCCGCCGTCGCCCTCACCACAGGCGCACACTCCGCCGCCATGTTGAACACCGCCCCGCATCTCGCCATACTCGACAGCCTCTCCGAGCTGCCTGATTTCTTGGAAACGTTTGATTGGACAAGCAAGGTTTGACTCAAGGCACAAGCCCTTTAAAGCTGCAGGCAGCCAAACCGTAGCGATTTGAATTAAACCCTAGACCCACCACCAATCCGTAGCGTGGGCTTCGCCCACGGAATCTATCAATCAAACCCCAAACCAAACTATGACCCAACCGTTTTTTTTTTCGTGGGCAAAGCCCACGCTACAACTCGCTGCAAGCATTACAGCTTGCTGCCTCCTGATACCGTCCTTCCTGCCTGCTCGACCATGCCAAAATGAATGATTCAATCGCCAACAAAAACGTCATCTGAAAACCTATTTCCAAGTTTTCAGACGACCTTTTTTAGTTCACCGAGACCAACCGCCTATCCCTACCTCAACAACTCATCCGTTATCCGTTGCAAAAATTCGATGCGTTCGGGCTTGGCTCCGCCTGCTTCGGCGGCGGCTTTGACGGCGCAGCCGGGTTCGGCGCGGTGGGTGCAGTTGTGGAAGCGGCATTGTCCGACGAGGTGGTTCAGGTCGGGGAAGTATTGCAGCAGGTCGGCAGCTTGGAGGTGGTGCAGCCCGAATTCTTGCAAACCGGGGGAGTCGATTAATTGGGTTTCTTCGTTTAAATCGTAGAGCTGGGCGTGGGTGGTGGTGTGTTTGCCGGAATCGAGCGCGGTGGAGATGTCGCCGGTGCGGGCGGTTTGGTTGCCCAAGAGGGCGTTGGTCAGGGTGGATTTGCCCATACCGCTTTGTCCGAGCAGGATGTTGGTATGCCCTTGCAGGACGGGGCGCAGGATGTCGGCGTTTTCCAGCGCGCGGGTTTCGATCACGGGATAACCGAGCGTTTCGTAGAATTTGAGTTTGTCGCGCCAGAGGGCGGTTTCGGGCAGGTCGGCTTTGTTTAGGATGATGACGGCTTGGATGCCGGCGGCTTCGGCGGCAAGGAGGGCGCGTTGCAACAGGGCTTCGCTGGGCGAGGGAACGGCGGCGGTAACGATAAGGAGCTGGGTAACATTCGCGGCGATAAGCTTGGTTTTCCAAGCGTCTTGGCGGTAGAGCAGGCTTTCGCGCGGCAGGTAGTCTTCGATGACGGCTTGTTCGGCGTTGATGTTTTGGATATGCACGCGGTCGCCGCAGGCGAAATCCACCCGCTTTTTGCGCGTGCTGGCTTCGTAGGTTTTGCCGTCGGGCGTGCGCACGATATAGCGGCGGCCGTAGCTGGTAATGATTTGGGCGGTATCGGTCATAAATGGTTGGGTCGGGTTGGGTCGGGTGGATTGGATAAAGGGAATGTTCGCGGCGGCGTTGTTGCCTTGCGGCGAAAAGGTATTGTACCGAAATAGGCAGGGGTCGTCTGAGTCGTCTGAAACGATTCTATATCGGGTTAACTGTAAACCGATACGGCGTTGCCGCTTTGTCTTAATTCCAACTCATCCGCAAGATTCAAACGGTTTTCAGACGACCTCCCAGCCCATCACAAGCCGAGCGACCACGCGTTGACGCCTTCGGAAAAATCTTCCAAACGGTTTTCGTAGTGCGCGAAGATTTCTTCGATGATTTCGTCTTCGCCGTCGATCAGTCGGATTAAATCCATATCGGCTTCCGAAATCAGCCCACGCCCGAGCAGCTCTTTGCGTATCCAGTCCAACAAGCCCGACCAAAAATCCTTGCCCACCAAGATAATCGGGCGGTCGGGTGTTTTGCCCGTCTGCACCAGCGTCAGGCTTTCAAACAGTTCGTCCAGCGTGCCGAAGCCGCCGGGCATGACGACATACGCGACCGCATGTTTCACAAACATCACCTTGCGCGGGAAGAAATGTTGGAATTTGATGGACAAATCTTGATACGGATTGGCTTTTTGTTCGTGCGGCAACACGATATTCAACCCCACCGCTGGGCTTGCGCCCGCAAACGCGCCCTTGTTCGCCGCTTCCATAATCCCCGGCCCGCCGCCGGAAATGACGGAAAAACCCGCATCCGAGAGTTTGCGCGCCAGACGCAGCGTAAATTCATAGTCGGGATGGTTCTCCGGCGTACGCGCGCTGCCGTAAATGCTGACCGCAGGCTGAATCGCCCGCAGCTCCTCGCCCGCCTCGACAAATTCCGAAATAATCTTCAAAACATGATACGACTCCCGCGCCTGAATCTCGCGGCGCGCCTCATCGGGCAGCATAGGCTTCGGCAGTTTTTTGAGCAGGCTCACAGTTTTTCCTTCATCTTGTTGAATCCCCACATTGTAACCGACAGAACCCGAGGTCGTCTGAAAACGCAGGCAGGAATGACGGCAAATGTTCCTTATTTGAACCGAATCATGCGTTTCAGCCCGCCATCCCGCGCAAAAGAGACAAGATTGCCGTCGCAGCCGCGACCGCTTGCGTTACAATCCCCCATTTCCGCCCACATCAGACCATGCTCGAAATCCTCTACCGCGACAGCCGCACCATCGCCGTCAACAAACCCGCCGGAATGCTCGTCCACCGAAGCTGGCTCGACCGCCACGAAACACAGTTCGTCATGCAGACCCTGCGCGACCAAATCGGACAACACGTCTATCCCGCCCACCGCCTCGACCGCCCCACATCCGGCGTCCTCCTGTTTGCCCTCGACCCCGAAGCCGCCCGCCTGCTGACGCAGCAGTTCGAACAAAAAACCACACGCAAAACCTACTGGGCAATCGTGCGCGGATATTTGCCTGACGACGGACTCATCGACTACCCGCTCAAATATCAGCCCGACAAAATCGCCGAATCCCAAACCGAAGCCACCCTCCAAGAAGCCCAAACCCAATACCGCTGCCTTGCGTGCACCGAATTGCCCTTCCAATCCGCCGCCCGCTACCCAACCTCGCGCTACTCGTGGGCGGAACTCATCCCGCACACAGGTCGCAAACACCAACTCCGCCGCCACATGAAACACATCTTCCACCCCATCGTCGGCGACACCAACTACGGCGACCTGCGCCAAAACCACACCACCGCCGCCCACCTCGGTCCCACCCGCCTCATGCTCCACGCCCGCAGCCTGTCGTTCCAAAGCATCGAAAACGGCGAAACCCTGACCGTCTGCGCCGATACCGACGAGAGCTGGCGGATTTGGCTGGATAAGTTTGAAGCCTAAGCGAAAGGTCGCGAGACAGGCAGGCTGGTGATGCTGCGAAGCTGGACATGGTTTTCAGACGACCTTTATGAATCAAAACATACTTGAGATAACCGACCCCCGTAGCGTGGGCTTTGCCCGCGAGATTTGCCGTCCGCCAGTCTGAATCGGGTATTTGTGCTGACATCTGCTTGCGGGTAGAACCCGCGCTACGGTTTGCTGCACCGATACCGACGAGGGCTGGCGGATTTGGCTGGATACGTTTGAGGCATAAGCGGAAGGTCGTGCAAACAAGTGGGCTGGTTATGTTGCAAAGCCGGACGCGGGTTTCAGACGACCCCATTCCTGCCATCTCATTCCGTTCAACCCACATTCATGCCGAATAATCCTGTTTGACGGTAAAGGTCGTCTGAAAACGCTACACTCTTTCAGACGACGTCTGTCATATCACCATAAGGACATTCCATGAGCGACATCGAAAAACAACTCGCCGCCATCCGCTACACCGCCGACCGCACCAAACGCTACAACGAACATGGCTTTACCCTGTTGCAACTGGGCATACGCGGCGTGGTCTATTTCAATACCCGTGATAATGTCGCCGATGCCTTAACCGGTTTGATGGATTTCTATTACGAATGGGGAAAAAACAAGCTAACAATAGCCAGCCATGAGATAGGAACAGGTACACGGAACAGAAGCGGTCGGATGCGCGAGATCAAGTTGAGTGAAAAGTCGTACCTTAAAGAACGGGATAAAGTGTACCGTTGGCTGGATGAAAGAACCGAAAATGCTTCCGAGGTTGATTGGGGAATGCAAAGCGAGCATGCAAATACCAGTGCATCCTATTATTTCAATATCACTTCTTTTGCCGCCTACTTTGCAAACGATCCAGATATATCAAGAGGCACCCTGCTTTTTAATTTGCCACTGGAAATTTTGTCTTCTCCCCAAGATTTGGCAAAGCTGGATGAATTTGTCGGCAAAATTTCAGAGAAGCTGGATGTTTTCCACGGCTATATCGGACTGGCAGCGATTCCACCGCATAATTATCACGACGGTGCGCCGTATGAATACGGGGTTTGCCGCGAGAATTTAGGGCTGATTCCGGTCACGACCGATTATTTGGCAGACTTTTATGACTACAATATCCGCAGTATCAGTTGGTACACACTGGTCGGCAGGGAACTTTACGGACAGCTCCCGGCAGGTAGGATAGAGCCTGTTTTGGCAAATCATCCCAATATTACTCTGCGCGACATCGCAGGCATCAAGATTTTCAAAATCGGTAGCCTGCCCGAAACAGGGGATATCCGCGAAGATTTACCCTTGGACTACATTGCGCTAAACCGAGCTTTAGAACCGATACGCGAAAAATATCCGCGCGAGAATATGGGCGGCATCACCCGCGAACAGATGTATTATTGGTCGAGAAGATGGGACGGCTGGGAAGTGGAAGAAAAAGACGGCAAGCGGATCTACACCCAAGCGCCGCAAGAAATCATCGGCGTCGAGGAAGAGCCTGTTCCGATTTCAGGTATGTGGAAAATCACCAGCTTTGACGGTGAAACCCGCCATTTCAATAAAGGCGAGATCTTCCCCGAAGGAGAAGGAGTTCGGACGCAAGATGTACTTCTCGGACCCCAAATGGGGCTGACCATTTGGGAGCTGGTCAAAGGCGACCACAACGAGCCTTTGCGCAGAAAGGCAATGTGGTAGGCAAGCGCCCTGCCTTTCCGAACGTCAGCCGATACGTTAAAATATGCCTCGTCTGAAACCCCGTTTTTAAGGAAAACCGCCATGACCCGTATGGTTCACTGCGTCAAACTCGGCAAAGAAGCCGAAGGTATGAAATTCCCACCGCTGCCCAACGAATTAGGCAAGCGCATTTTTGAAAATGTATCCCAAGAAGCTTGGAATGCGTGGACACGCCATCAAACCATGCTGATTAACGAAAACCGTTTGAGCCTCGCCGACCCGCGTGCGCGCGAATATCTGGCACAACAAATGGAGCAGTATTTCTTCGGCGACGGCGCAGATGCCGTTCAAGGTTATGTACCGCAAGAGCCAAAATAACGCCATCATTTGCTCAAAAGGTCGTCTGAAAACGAAAATCGGATTTCAGACGACCTTTTGTATCAATAGACTTGCTGCAAAGCCATTTCATTTTATAGTGGATTAACTTTAAATCAGGACAAGGCGACGAAGCCGCAGACAGTACAGATAGTACGGCAAGGCGAGGCAACGCCGTACTGGTTTAAAGTTAATCCACTATATTTCCGCTATTTCCGTATTTTCCCTATTCCTCTCCCCCGCAAAAGAGGATGAAAAATACCAAAATCGCAACCGTTTATCAGCTTATCAAATTTACCACCAGCTTATTGCATCCTTTGGACAAGAGTTGACCGAATCGCAATAACCCATCAAAATTTGCCGTACTTCAATATAGGTTTCGCAAAAGCTCAAATGAATTTCTCCAACCATCTGTTTTCAGACGACCTCAACATGGTTTCTTTGACCTGCTGCACCCGACCTTTGTCCTGAATAAAGGGAGAAAACGTCGCGTAGGCCTTACCCACGGAAAGTGTTCAAAGAATTATTTATCTAACACCGGCTCCCCATACAAATATAAACCGATTTCCAATGATGCACATATCGATCTTTAACAGTAAGCAAGACCTAATAAAATTCAAAAACTCAATTCCATCCATGAAGTCTCGATTGTGCAAAATACCAATCAACAGAATGCCCTATTTCTATTTGAATCCACCATAAATGCTTCAATGGGTTAAAAAATAAAAAGCCGAACGGATAAACCATTCGGCTTTCTATCAAAAGCAACGATTATTGAACTTTAATTTCTACATCAACACCGGCCGGCAAGTCCAGTTTCATCAGTGCGTCGGTAGTTTTGTCAGTCCAGTCCACGATGTCCATCAGGCGCAAGTGGGTGCGGATTTCCAATTGTTCACGAGAAGTTTTGTTCACGTGTGGAGAACGCAGAATGTTGAAACGCTCGATTTTAGTCGGCAACGGAATCGGACCTTTTACAACGGCACCGGTACGTTTTGCAGTTTCAACGATTTCTTGAGCAGAACGGTCGATCAGGCTGTAATCATAAGCTTTCAGGCGGATACGGATTTTTTGGTTTGCCATTTATCGATATCCTTCAATTAAGCGATGATAGAAGAAACCACACCTGCACCTACGGTACGACCACCTTCGCGAATCGCAAAGCGCAGACCTTCTTCCATAGCGATAGGTGCAATCAGTTCTACAGTGATGGCTACGTTCTCACCAGGCATAACCATTTCTACACCTTCTTCCAAAGTAACCGCGCCGGTTACGTCGGTAGTACGGAAGTAGAATTGTGGACGGTAGTTAGCGAAGAACGGAGTATGACGGCCACCCTCTTCTTTGCTCAATACGTACACTTCCGCTTTGAATTTGGTGTGCGGAGTGATGGTACCCGGTTTAGCCAATACTTGACCGCGTTCCACTTCTTCGCGTTTGGTACCGCGCAGCAATACGCCTACGTTGTCACCGGCTTGACCTTCGTCCAGCAGTTTGCGGAACATCTCAACACCGGTACAAGTGGTTTTTTGGGTTTCTTTCAGACCTACGATTTCGATCTCGTCACCAACGTGGATGACACCGCGCTCTACACGGCCGGTTACTACTGTACCGCGACCGGAGATGGAGAATACGTCTTCGATAGGCAACAGGAAAGGTTTGTCCACGGCACGCTCTGGAGTCGGGATGTAGCTGTCCAATGCGGCAGCCAGTTCGAAGATTTTTTCTTCGTAAGCGGCGTCGCCTTCCAAGGCTTTCAGTGCAGAACCTTGTACGATCGGGCAGTCGTCGCCTGGGAAGTCGTAGCTTGACAGCAAGTCACGGATTTCCATTTCAACCAGTTCCAACAGCTCGGCATCGTCAACCATGTCGCATTTGTTCATGAACACGATGATGTAAGGTACGCCTACTTGGCGGGCCAACAGGATGTGTTCGCGGGTTTGCGGCATAGGACCGTCGGCAGCGGAACATACCAAGATTGCGCCGTCCATTTGTGCGGCACCGGTAATCATGTTTTTAACGTAGTCGGCGTGACCCGGGCAGTCTACGTGTGCGTAGTGGCGGGTTTCGGTTTCGTATTCTACGTGTGAGGTATTAATGGTAATACCGCGGGCTTTTTCTTCGGGAGCGTTGTCGATTTGGTCGTAAGCTTTTGCAGCACCGCCGAATTTTTTAGCTAAAATAGTAGTCAAAGCAGCAGTCAGAGTGGTTTTACCATGGTCAACGTGACCGATGGTGCCAACGTTTACGTGCGGTTTGCTACGTTCAAATTTTTCCTTAGCCATGAGCTAATTCCTTTACATTAAAGATCGATTAAAGAACAGAGGTCGTCTGAAAAATCATTTCAGCCTTTCAGACGACCTATTTGCCTGATTAGCCTTTACGGGCTTCAGTTACAGCAGCAGCTACGTGGGCAGGAGCTTCAGAATATTTCTTGAACTCCATAGAGTAAGTTGCGCGGCCTTGGGTTGCAGAACGCAGGTCGGTAGAATAACCAAACATTTCTGCCAGAGGTACTTCGGCACGGACTTTTTTACCGCCAATACCGTCATCATCCATACCCAATACAACGCCACGACGACGGTTCAAGTCGCCCATTACGTCACCCATGTATTCTTCAGGAGTTTCCACTTCAACTGCCATGATCGGCTCAAGCAGAGCAGGATTGGCTTTACGCATACCTTCTTTGAAGGCTTGAGAAGCAGCCAATTCGAAGGCCAGCTGAGAGGAGTCAACGTCGTGTGAAGAACCGAAGATCAAACGTACGCGTACATCAACTACAGGGTAGCCTGCAACGATACCGTTAGGCAGGGTATCGCGGATACCTTTATCCACAGACGGAATGAATTCGCGAGGAATCACACCACCTTTAATTTCGTCGATAAATTCGTAACCTGCACCACCCGGTTCCATAGGTTCCATTTTAATCACAACGTGACCGTATTGACCTTTACCACCGGATTGTTTAGCGTGTTTATATTCGGCTTCGACTTCTTTGCGGATGGTTTCGCGGTAAGCCACTTGAGGCGCACCGATATTTGCTTCCACGCCAAATTCGCGTTTCATACGGTCAACAATAATTTCCAAGTGCAGCTCACCCATACCCGAAATAATGGTTTGACCGGATTCCTCGTCTGTACGAACGCGGAAAGAAGGGTCTTCTTTAGCCAGACGGTTCAGGGCAATACCCATTTTCTCTTGGTCGGCTTTGGTTTTCGGCTCAACGGCAATATGGATTACCGGCTCAGGGAATTCCATGCGTTCCAAGATAATTGGCGCGCTTTCTGCACACAAGGTTTCACCGGTAGTAACGTCTTTCAGACCGATAGCAGCTGCGATGTCGCCAGCGCGTACTTCTTCAATTTCAGTACGGTCTGCAGCAGTCATTTGTACCAAACGGCCGATACGTTCACGAGTGCCTTTCACAGAGTTCAATACGGTATCACCGGACTTCACGACACCGGAGTAAACGCGAATGAAAGTCAGTTGACCAACGTATTTGTCGTTCAACATTTTGAACGCCAATGCAGAGAATTTCTCTTCATCGCTGGCTTGACGGCTGTCGGCCTCTTCAGTGTTAGGGTTAACACCTTGAACAGGAGGAATATCGGTAGGAGCAGGCAGCAATTCTACAACTGCGTCCAACATACGTTGAACACCTTTGTTTTTAAATGCAGAACCACACAACATAGGTTGGATTTCGCCTGCCAGAGTACGTTGACGCAAACCGCCTACGATTTCTTCCTCAGTCAGCTCGTCGCCGCCCAAGTATTTGTCCATCAATTCTTCGCTGGCTTCTGCCGCAGCTTCAATCATGTTTTGACGCCATTCTTCAGCAGTTTCAACCAACTCGGCAGGAATATCGCCATAGGTAAAGGTCGTACCTTTGTCAGCTTCGTTCCAGATGATAGATTTCATTTTCAGCAGGTCAACAACGCCGCTGAAGCTATCTTCTGCACCAACCGGGATTACGATAGGTACAGGGTTTGCGCGCAAACGGGTTTTCATTTGCTCGACAACGCGGAAGAAGTTGGCACCCTGACGGTCCATTTTGTTTACAAACGCCAAGCGCGGTACTTGGTATTTGTTAGCTTGACGCCATACGGTTTCAGATTGTGGCTGAACACCGCCCACTGCGCAGTAAACCATTACCGCACCGTCCAATACACGCATAGAGCGCTCCACCTCTACGGTAAAGTCAACGTGTCCCGGTGTGTCGATGATGTTGAAGCGGTGTTCGGGGAATTGTTTCGCCATACCGGACCAGTAGGAAGTTACGGCAGCAGAAGTAATGGTAATACCACGCTCTTGCTCTTGTTCCATGTAGTCGGTAGTAGCCGCACCGTCATGTACCTCGCCCAATTTGTGGGTCAAACCAGTATAGAACAAAATACGTTCTGTAGTAGTGGTTTTACCCGCGTCGATATGAGCGGAAATACCGATGTTGCGGTACAGGCTGATCGGGGTCTTACGAGCCATTTTATTAGCCTTTCAAAATTAGAAACGGAAGTGAGAGAATGCTTTGTTGGCTTCAGCCATGCGGTGTACTTCTTCACGTTTTTTCAACGCACCGCCGCGACCTTCGGACGCATCAATCAACTCGCCTGCCAAACGCAGGTCCATGGATTTCTCACCACGTTTGCGGGCCGCATCGCGAACCCAGCGCATTGCAAGAGCCAGACGGCGTGAAGGACGAACCTCAACAGGAACTTGGTAGTTTGCACCACCTACACGGCGGCTTTTCACTTCCACGATAGGTTTGGCGTTTGCAATGGCTTCGTTGAATACTTCGATTGCTGCTTTGCCGGTTTTTTTCTCGATTTGCTCCAACGCACCGTAAACGATACGTTCGGCAACAGATTTTTTACCGTCAATCATCAATACGTTCATGAATTTAGTCAGCTCGACGCTGCCGAATTTAGGATCAGGCAATACATCGCGCTTGGGGACTTCTCTACGTCTTGGCATTTTAATTTCCTTTAATCTATTCAGTTGGGTCAATTCCCATGAATACCCAAAAGAGCATTCACTTACTCGGCCGTTGTTCAGCTTAGGCGGCCGACGTGCCTATTTAAGTCCCTGCAATTATTTAGGACGCTTAGCACCGTATTTAGAACGGGCTTGTTTACGGTCTTTGACACCTGCAGTATCCAAGGAACCGCGTACAGTGTGGTAACGTACACCCGGCAAGTCTTTTACACGACCACCGCGAATCAGTACGACGCTGTGCTCTTGCAGGTTGTGGCCTTCACCGCCGATGTATGAAATGACTTCAAAACCGTTGGTCAGGCGAACTTTACATACTTTACGCAATGCAGAGTTAGGTTTTTTAGGGGTAGTTGTGTATACACGGGTGCATACGCCGCGTTTTTGCGGGCAAGCTTCCAGTGCAGGCACTTTGTTCACGTACACAGGCTTTTGACGGCCTTTGCGTACCAATTGGTTGATAGTTGGCATATTTTCTCGTCCTGTTGAGTTAAATACTTGCCGACACCATGTCGGCAAGATTGGAATTATATTTTTATTGCAAGAGTTTAGTCAAGCAAACAGCAGATAAAAGTTGGTATTTTGTATTTACTAAGAACTATTTAGCAACTGAGGTCGTCTGAAATGGATAAAGAGTTTTCAAACTCTGCGCTCCCTATTTCAGACGACCTTTATCAAAAATAAGTCGGTTCGCAACTCTTAAGGACTGCCCTTCCTCCCGTACTTTTCACGACAACCTTGACAAGCCACACCGGTCGTCTGAAAAAGAAAACCGCAAGCTGTGTTGGCTTGCGGTTTTCTTTCAAACAAATATCCCATGGATTATTCATCTGTCGCTTCGATTTCGGAAGTTTCTTGCTCCGCTTCTTGCCATTGCTGGCGGCGGCTGCGGTGGTAAGTCAAACCGGTACCGGCAGGAATCAGACGACCTACGATTACGTTCTCTTTCAGACCGCGCAACTCGTCTTGCTTGCCCATGATGGCGGCTTCGGTCAGAACGCGGGTCGTTTCTTGGAACGATGCGGCAGAAATGAAGCTGTCAGTAGACAGAGAGGCTTTGGTAATGCCCAACAATACGTTTTCGTAACGTGCCGGCTCTTTACCTTCCTCCAACGCTTTTTCATTGGCTGTCATCACATCGCCGCGTTCGACTTGCTCACCGGTAATGAATTCGGTTTCACCTGAATCGACAATATTCACACGGCGCAGCATTTGACGGATGATGACTTCGATATGTTTATCAGAAATCTTCACACCTTGCAGACGGTAAACCTCCTGCACCTCTTGGACAATGTAGCGTGCCAATGCTTCGATGCCTTGCAAACGCAGGATATCATGCGGATCGACAGCTCCGTCAACGATGGTTTCGCCGCGGTTTACCACTTGACCGTCGTGTACCAAAATTTGTTTCTCTTTGGAAATCAAAGTCTCGTATGCCACACCATCCACGTCAGTGATAATCAGACGTTGCTTGCCTTTGGTCTCCTTACCAAAAGAAACGGTACCAGTAATTTCTGCCAGCATACCTGCATCTTTCGGCACGCGTGCTTCAAACAGCTCGGCAACGCGCGGCAGACCACCGGTAATGTCGCGGGTTTTGGAAGAGGCTTGCGGGATACGCGCCAATACGTCACCTTTACCGATTTCCTGACCTTCGCGTACGGTAATCACTGCGCCCACTGGGAACGCCATAGATACCGGAGTGGAAGTACCCGGGATGCAGATTTCCAAACCGTTTTCATCCAAGAGTTTCACAGTCGGACGCAGCAGTTTGGATGCGCTTCCGGAGCGGCGTTTGCCGTCAATAACTACCAAAGTGGACAAACCAGTTACATCGTCAGTTTGTTTGGCAACGGTTACACCCTCTTCCACATTCTCGAATTTCACCCAACCTGCATGTTCGGTAATCATCGGACGGGTATGCGGATCCCAGGTTGCCAATGTTTGACCGGCTTTAATGGCTTCACCGTCTTGAACCATCAAAATCGCACCGTAAGGCACTTTGTGGCGTTCGCGCTCACGACCGATGTCATCATGAATAACGACTTCGCAAGAGCGGCCGATGACAACCAATTCGCCTTTGTTATTGGCAACATAACGCATTTGGCTGCTGAATCGTGCCGTACCGTTGGATTTGGCTTCAACTTGACTGGCTGCTGCCGCACGGGATGCCGCACCACCGATGTGGAACGTACGCATGGTCAACTGGGTACCCGGTTCACCGATAGACTGAGCCGCAATGACGCCGACTGCTTCACCGGCATTAACCAGTTTACCGCGTGCCAAGTCGCGACCGTAACAGTGCGCGCACAAGCCATGGCGGGTTTTACAAGTAATCGGGGTACGGACCTTGACTTCATCGACACCGGATTGGTCAATCATATCCACCAGTTTTTCAGTCAACAACGTACCGGCTTCAACCAAGGTTTCGCCACTTGACGGATCGACAACGTCAGACGCGGTAACACGACCCAAAATACGATCGCGCAATGCTTCAATCACATCACCGCCTTGCACAACTGCCTTCATGACAAAGCCGTCTGTAGTGCCACAATCGTCTTCAACAACGACCAAGTCTTGAGTTACGTCTACCAGACGACGGGTCAGGTAACCGGAGTTCGCAGTTTTCAATGCGGTATCCGCCAAACCCTTACGCGCACCGTGGGTCGCAATAAAGTATTGCAATACGGTCAGACCTTCGCGGAAGTTTGAGGTAATCGGCGTTTCAATAATCGAGCCGTCAGGTTTAGCCATCAGACCACGCATACCGGACAACTGTTTAATCTGAGCCGCAGAACCACGGGCACCAGAGTCTGCCATCATATAGATGGAGTTGAATGACTCTTGATCGACTTCGTTGCCGTCACGGTCGATAACTTTCTGTTTAGACAAGTTATCCATCATCGCTTTAGCAATTTTATCGCCGGCACGACCCCAAATATCCACCACTTTGTTGTAGCGTTCGCCGTTGGTGACCAAACCTTGACGGTATTGGTCTTCGATTTCTTTAACCTCGGCATTAGCTTCAGCCAACAAGGCCGCTTTTTCTTTCGGAATTTCCATGTCGTCAACAGCAATGGAAATACCGCCTTTGGCTGCGAATCCGAAACCGGTGTACATCAAGTGGTCGGCGAAGATAACCGTATCGCGCAAACCGCATAGGCGGAACGATGCGTTAATCAGCTTAGAAATTTCTTTTTTCTTCAGCGCTTTGTTGATGTATTCGAACGGCAGGCCTTTAGGCAGGATTTCGCTCAACAATGCACGACCGACAGTCGTTTCGTAGCGGGTAACGACAGGCTCAAATTCACCAGCTTCGTTTTTCACCCATTCGCGCAGACGTACGGTGATTTTCGTACCCAGCTCAACCTGTTTGGTATGGTATGCACGATGCACTTCTTTCACATCAGCAAACAGACTGCCCTCACCTTTGGCATTGATGCGGTCGCGGGTCATGTAGTACAGACCCAATACAATGTCTTGGGAAGGTACGATAATCGGTTCGCCGTTGGCAGGAGACAATACGTTGTTTGAAGCCAGCATCAGGGTGCGCGCTTCCATTTGCGCTTCCAAGCTCAATGGAACGTGTACCGCCATTTGGTCACCGTCAAAGTCGGCGTTAAACGCGGCACATACCAACGGATGCAGCTGAATGGCTTTACCTTCAATCAGGATGGGTTCAAACGCTTGAATACCCAAACGGTGCAGGGTCGGCGCACGATTCAGCATAATAGGATGTTCGCGAATGACTTCTTCCAAGATGTCCCATACTTCAGGTACTTCTTGCTCTACCAATTTTTTCGCTGCTTTAACGGTAGAAGCTAAACCTTGTTTTTCCAGTTTATGGAAAATGAACGGCTTGAACAGTTCCAAAGCCATTTTTTTCGGCAAACCACATTGGTGCAGACGCAGGTATGGACCTACGGTAATCACGGAACGACCGGAGTAGTCCACACGTTTACCCAGCAGGTTTTGACGGAAACGACCGCCCTTACCTTTAATCATGTCGGCCAATGATTTCAGCGGACGTTTGTTGGCACCGGTCATGGCTTTACCGCGACGGCCGTTATCCAACAGCGAGTCAACCGCTTCTTGCAACATACGTTTTTCGTTGCGAACAATGATGTCAGGAGCGTGCAGTTCCAGCAGGCGTTTCAGACGGTTGTTACGGTTGATGACGCGACGGTACAAATCGTTCAAATCGGAAGTGGCAAAACGACCACCGTCCAACGGAACCAGAGGACGCAAATCAGGCGGCAATACCGGCAACACGTCCATAATCATCCACTCCAGTTTCATACCGGAACGATGGAAGGCTTCCAATACTTTCAAACGTTTTGCGATTTTTTTGATTTTGGTATCTGAACCGGTCGACTCAAGCTCTTGGCGCAGAATTTCGATTTCGCCTGCTACATCCAAGGTGCGCAACAATTCGCGGATACCTTCCGCACCCATTTTGGCATCGAAATCGTCGCCGTATTCGTCCAGTTTGTTGTAGTAGTCATCTTCAGTCAGCAATTGACGGCGTTGCAGCGGAGTCATGCCGGGGTCGGTCACAACAAATGCTTCAAAGTACAATACGCGCTCGATGTCGCGCAAAGTCATGTCCAACACCATACCCAAACGAGAAGGCAGGGATTTCAAGAACCAAATGTGTGCCACAGGTGCGGCCAATTCGATATGACCCATGCGTTCGCGGCGTACTTTGGACAAAGTCACTTCAACGCCACATTTTTCACAGGTTACGCCTTTAAATTTCAAGCGTTTATATTTTCCGCACAAGCATTCGTAGTCTTTGACCGGACCAAAGATTTTGGCGCAGAACAGACCGTCACGCTCAGGTTTGAACGTACGATAGTTGATGGTTTCGGGCTTTTTAACTTCGCCGTAAGACCATGAGCGGATGGTTTCGGGAGAAGCAATGCCGATTTTGATGGCATCAAACTCTTCTTCCATGCCGGCAGTTTGCAACGGATTAAATAAGTTCAACAAATTCATTTTTGCTCCTTGAAGGAAGTATTTTTACTGCGTAGCGGATTTTCGATATTGGAAACGGTACGTTGCGGTTTCAGACGAACTGATATTTTCAGATTTCGATTAATTCATTCTTATTCTGCAACCGCTTTTTCAGACGACCTAGAGAGGTCGTCTGAAAACTTCTGTTTAGTAACGTTCCAAATCGATATCCAAGCCCAGTGAGCGAATCTCTTTAACCAATACGTTGAAGGACTCAGGCATACCGGCATCGATTTTGTGTTCGCCTTTGACGATGTTCTCGTACATTTTGGTACGACCTGTTACGTCGTCGGACTTCACGGTCAACATCTCTTGCAGTGTGTAGGCTGCGCCGTATGCTTCCAGCGCCCAAACCTCCATCTCACCGAAACGTTGGCCACCGAACTGAGCTTTACCGCCCAGAGGCTGTTGAGTAACCAGACTGTACGGACCGGTAGAGCGCGCGTGCATTTTTTCGTCAACCAAGTGGTGCAGTTTCAGATAGTGCATCACACCTACTGTTACCTTGCGGTCAAACGGTTCGCCTGAGCGTCCGTCATACAGCGTGATTTGGGTTTTGCTGTCGTTAAAGCCCAGTTTTTCGACTTCAGGATCATCACTCGGATAAGCCAAGTTCAGCATTTCGCGGATTTCGGATTCTTTCGCACCATCAAATACCGGCGATGCGAAAGATGCGCCTTTACGCAGGTTGGAAGCCAGTTCGATGATTTCTTCATCAGTCAGGGCATCCAAATCTTCTTTCTTACCGCTGCCGTTGTAGAGTTTGTTCAAGAACTCGCGCAGCTCGCTGGCTTTGCGTTGTTCTTTCAGCATACGGTCGATACGCTCGCCGATACCTTTTGCTGCCCAACCTAAGTGAACTTCCAAAATCTGACCGATGTTCATACGGGAAGGTACGCCCAACGGGTTCAGTACGATGTCCACAGGACGACCGTCCGCCATGTAAGGCATGTCTTCTACAGGCAGAATGCGCGATACCACACCTTTGTTACCGTGGCGGCCCGCCATTTTGTCACCGGCTTGCAAACGGCGTTTGATGGCGATAAAGACTTTCACCATTTTTTGTACGCCAGGCTGCAATTCGTCGCCTTGGGTCAGTTTTTTCTTCTTGATTTCGTACAACTCGTCCGCTTCTTCGCGTTTTTGTTGCAGACTCAATTTAATCAGTTCTAATTGTTTGGCCAAATCTTCATCAGCCAAACGGATATCGAACCAATCGTGTTTGCTAGGCAGCCCCGCCAGATATTCCGTCGAGATTTCGCTGCCTTTAGCCAGCTTCATAGGACCTCCGTTGGCTTTTTGGCCGACGATCATACGCTCAATACGGTCAAATGCGTCGTTATCAAAAATACGCAACTGGTCGCCCAAGTCTTGACGGTAACGTTTCAGCTCGGAATCGATAATAGATTGAGCACGTTTGTCACGTTGGATACCTTCGCGGGTAAAGACTTGAACGTCGATAACCGTACCGCTCATGCCGGTAGGCATACGCAAAGAGGTGTCTTTTACGTCGGATGCTTTTTCACCGAAGATGGCGCGCAACAGTTTTTCTTCCGGAGTCAGTTGGGTTTCGCCTTTAGGCGTTACTTTACCTACCAACACATCGCCTGCTTCCACTTCTGCACCGATATAAACGATACCTGATTCGTCCAAACGGTTTTGCATACGCTCGGACAAGTTCGGAATATCGCGGGTAATATCTTCCGCACCCAGCTTGGTATCGCGGGCAACAACATTCAATTCCTCAATGTGAATCGAAGTATAGCGGTCGTCCGCAGCCACTTTTTCGGAAATCAGAATCGAGTCTTCATAGTTATAACCGTTCCACGGCATGAAGGCGATGGTCATGTTTTGACCCAAAGCCAATTCGCCCAAATCGGTGGATGCACCGTCAGCAATCAAATCGCCGCGTTGCAAAACGTCGCCTGCTTTGACGGCTGGACGCTGATTGATATTGGTAGACTGGTTGGAACGGGTGAATTTAACCAAGTTGTAAATATCGACACCCACTTCACCGGCAGTCGCTTCATCGTCATGAACACGAATCACAACACGGTTGGCATCGACATACTCAACCACACCGCCGCGGCGGGCAACGATTGCAGTAGCAGAGTCAACGGCAACGGAACGCTCAATACCGGTACCAACCATCGGTTTTTCAGGACGCAGGCACGGTACGGCCTGACGTTGCATGTTGGCACCCATCAATGCACGGTTCGCATCATCGTGCTCCAAGAACGGAATCAGAGATGCCGCTACAGATACCACTTGACCAGTTGCCACGTCCATATATTGGACACGGTCAGGCGTTGCCATAATGGTTTCACCTTTTTCACGACAAGTTACCAAGTCACCAATCAAATTACCGTCTTTGTCCAAATCAGCATTCGCCTGTGCAATCACATAGCGGCCTTCTTCGATAGCAGACAAGTAATCGATTTCCTCGGTTACTTTGCCGTCGATAACGCGGCGGTAAGGAGTTTCCAAGAAACCATAATCATTGGTACGCGCATAAACGGACAATGAGTTAATCAAGCCGATGTTCGGACCTTCAGGCGTTTCAATCGGACATACGCGGCCATAGTGGGTCGGATGCACGTCTCGCACCTCGAAACCGGCACGTTCACGGGTCAAACCACCCGGGCCCAACGCAGATACGCGACGTTTATGGGTTACTTCAGACAAGGGGTTGGTCTGATCCATAAACTGACTCAATTGGCTTGAGCCGAAGAATTCTTTGATGGCAGCAGAAACAGGTTTCGCATTAATTAAATCATGCGGCATTAAGTTTTCTGATTCTGCCTGATTCAAGCGTTCTTTTACGGCACGTTCCACACGAGCCAAACCACTGCGGAATTGGTTTTCAGTCAACTCACCTACCGAACGCACACGACGGTTGCCCAAGTGGTCAATATCGTCTACTTCGCCATGACCGTTACGTAATTCAACCAAAGTAGCAATAGAAGCAACAATATCTTCGACGCTCAGAACATAACCGCCTTTTTCGGCAGCACCTGCGAAGGTTTCGTTCAACAAACGGTCATACCAAGAATGTTGTTGTGCTTCAGACAATTTTTGCTCATAAGTACGCGTATTGAATTTCATACGGCCTACGCGAGACAAATCGTAGCTGTCCTCACTGAAGAACAAGCGGTTAAACAATTGCTCGACTGCCTCTTCGGTAGGCGGCTCGCCCGGGCGCATCATGCGGTAAATCGCAACACGTGCTGCTTGCTGATCAGCAGTCTCATCAGTACGCAGAGTATTGGAAATATAGCCACCCTGATCCAATTCATTAATGTAAAGCGTAGTAAGCTGTTTTACACCATGGATATCAAATTTTGCCAACAACTCTTCAGTGATTTCATCGTTGGCCACAGCCAATACTTCACCCGTTTCAGGATCAATCAAATCCGCGGCCAAAGCTTTGCCAATCAAACTTTCCGGCTCCACATCCAAACGAGTCAATCCCGCATTGCTGATATCACGGATATTTTTTGCGGTAATGCGTTTACCTTTAGCAACCAATACGTTGCCTTCTTTATCTAAGATATCAACTTTGGCAGTTTCACCTTTCAGACGACCTACAACCAAATCGGTTTGAACACCATTTTCAGACAGATAGAACGTTTCTTTATCGTAAAAAATATCCAAGATCTGTTCATTGTTGTAGCCCAAAGCCTTCAACAAAATCGTAACCGGCATTTTACGGCGACGGTCGATACGGAAATACAGCAAATCTTTCGGGTCAAATTCGAAATCCAACCACGAACCACGGTAAGGAATGATTCGAGCAGAGAACAACAATTTACCGGAGGAATGGGTCTTGCCGCGGTCATGCTCAAAGAACACACCAGGAGAACGGTGCAACTGAGAAACAATTACACGTTCGGTACCGTTAATGACAAACGAACCACTTGGAGTCATCAATGGGATTTCGCCCATGTACACTTCATTTTCACGAACTTCTTTGACTGTCGGTTTAGACGCTTCCTTGTCTAAAATAACCAATCGGATACGCGCACGCAAGGGAGCGGCATAAGTGATTCCGCGCAATTGACATTCAGGAATATCAAACAAAGGCTCACCCAACGTGTAATGCACAAACTCCAAACGCGCATAACCGTTGTGGCTTACGATAGGGAAAATAGAATTAAATGCAGCCTGCAGACCATCGTCAGTACGCTGATCAAAAGCATTTTCTAATTGCAGAAATTTCGCATAAGAATCAATTTGTGTTGCCAACAAAAAGGGAACGTCCAATACGTTCTCTCGTTTTGCAAAACTCTTACGGATACGTTTTTTCTCGGTAAACGAATAGTTCATATACACTCCGAAAAGCAATTTTTAAAGAAAGAGGTCGTCTGAAATAACGCCTATTGTTTGTGATATTTACATTTATTTAAACTTAACTTACGAATAAATTGCAAATAAATGTAAATATCAAATTAACCTAATAACAACAAGCAAAATAAGGCTGGCAGAAAACTGCCAGCCTTCACAGGAAGCATCAAATTATTTGATTTCGACTTTAGCGCCGGCTTCTTCCAATTGTTTTTGGATGTCTTCAGCTTCAGCTTTAGAAACACCTTCTTTAAGAGTTTTAGGTGCGCCATCAACGATGTCTTTAGCTTCTTTCAGACCCAGACCAGTAATTGCGCGAACTACTTTAATCACGCCAACTTTTTGGTCACCGGCAGAAGCCAGTACTACGTCAAATTCAGTTTTTTCTTCAGCAGCAGCTGCACCAGCACCTGCAGGACCTGCAACTGCAACTGCAGCAGCAGAAACACCGAATTTTTCTTCAAAAGCTTTAACCAAGTCGTTCAATTCCATTACGGTCAAAGAACCAACTGCTTCCAAAATGTCTTCTTTAGTAATAGCCATGCTATTTATACTCCAAATATTGTATTAAAAAATAATTGATTAACAGAAACAAAATTGATTAAGCGGCTTCTTCGCCTGCTTTTTTCTCTGCCAAAGCAGCCAAACCGCGCGCAAAGCCTGATACAGGAGCTTGCATAACGAACAACAGTTTGGACAACAGCTCTTCGCGGCTCGGAATAGAAGCCAACTCAGCAACCTGAGCAGCATTCATTACTTCACCATTGTAAGAACCGGCTTTAACTACAATTTTGTCATCTTTTTTCGCGAATTGGTGCAGCACTTTAGCAGCAGCAACAGCATCTTCAGAAGCAGCATAAACCAATGGACCAACCATTTGATCAGCCAAAGCTGCGAATGAAGTACCCTCTACTGCACGACGAGCCAATGTATTTTTCAGAACGCGCAAGTAAACGCCTTCTTTACGCGCATTAGCGCGAAGCTCAGTCATGCTGGAAACACTGATACCGCGATATTCAGCAACCACGAGAGTCTGAGCGTTAGCAATTGCTGCGCTGATTTCCTCTACGGCTACTTTCTTGGTTTCAATATTGAGACTCAAGGTCTACCTCCCACTGTTTATAAACAGGATATCTGAATGATATCCCACCAGCGCGGTAACCTAAAAAGACATCTTACAAGCAATCTTGCAATGTGTTTCAGGACTACCGTCTGCGTAGGGTAGTTACGATTAAATCTTGCGATCCCTACGGTCTTGGACATCTACTTAATTCTAAGTAGCCCAAATTCAAGCAACTCAAAATAGAGTTGCTTGAAAATTTCTTAGATTAGTTATTCACACTTGATGTATCAACGCGAACACCTAAACCCATAGTGCTGGACACAGCAACTTTTTTCAGGTACTGACCTTTAGCAGCAGCGGGTTTAGCTTTAACGATAGCGTCCAGCAATGCATCAAAGTTCTCTTTCAAATCAGCCTCAGCGAATGAAGCACGACCGATAGTTGCATGAACGATACCAGCTTTGTCTGTACGGTATTGCACTTGACCTGCTTTTGCATTTTTAACTGCCTCAGCCACATTAGGAGTAACAGTGCCCACTTTAGGATTTGGCATCAAACCACGCGGACCCAAGATAGTACCCAATTGACCAACGATGCGCATTGCATCAGGAGAAGCAATAACGACATCAAAGTTCAGATTACCTGCTTTGATTTCAGCAGCCAAATCCTCAAAGCCGACAACATCAGCACCAGCTTCTTTAGCTGCATCAGCATTTGCACCTTGAGTAAATACTGCTACGCGGGTTGTTTTACCAGTACCTTTAGGCAGAACGACTGAACCACGGATAACTTGGTCAGATTTACGCGGATCAACACCTAAGTTGAAAGATACGTCAACAGACTCGTCAAATTTAGCAGTCGCTGCTTTTTTGACCAAAGCAATTGCTTCATCAATTGCATATAATTTATTGGCTTCAACAGAAGAGCGCAAAGCTTTCAAGCGTTTAGATACTTTAGCCATTATACAACACCCTCCACATCCAAGCCCATTGAGCGAGCAGAACCAGCAATAGTGCGAACAGCAGCATCCAAATCAGCTGCAGTCAAATCAGGTTCTTTAGTTTTAGCAATTTCTTCCAACTGAGCACGGGTCAATTTACCCACTTTATTTGTCAGAGGATTAGAACTACCTTTTTGCAGACCAGCAGCTTTTTTCAACAGAATAGAAGCCGGAGGAGTTTTCATCACAAAAGTGAATGATTTATCCGCAAATGCAGTAATGACAACTGGAATCGGCAAACCAGGCTCCATGCCTTGAGTTGCAGCATTAAATGCTTTACAGAATTCCATAATATTCAGACCACGTTGACCCAAAGCAGGACCAACTGGGGGAGATGGATTGGCTTTACCTGCAGGAATTTGCAGTTTGATGTAGCCGATAATTTTCTTTGCCACTTATAGGACTCCTAAAAACGGGTATAGCGCGGAACCATTTCCGCTTCCCAAAAAGAATTTAGCATTATATTTGCTTAGAGATTTTTTTTCAAGAGATTTAAAAACTTAAATCTTTTCCACTTGACCAAACTCTAGCTCAACTGGGGTTTCACGACCAAAAATCTGAACAGAAACCCTCAATTTATTACGCTCATAATTCACTTCATCTACAATACCATTGAAGTCAGCAAAAGGTCCTTCGTTTACACGAACTTGTTGTCCAACTTCAAATTCAACCTTAGGTTTAGGCTTCTCAACTCCAGAACGAACCTGTTGCAAGATTGCATCAGCTTCTCTTTGAGAAATCGGAGTAGGCTTATTTGCCGTACCACCAATAAAGCCTGAAACACGGGGGGTGCTTTTCACCAAATGCCATGAGTCATCAGTCATTTCCATTTCGACCAAGACATAGCCTGGATAAAACTTACGCTCACTAATGGTTTTTCGACCATTTTTGATATCGACCACTTCTTCAACAGGAACAAGGATCTGACCGAAATAACCTTCCATACCTTCGCGAGCAATGCGCTCTTTTAATGTCTTTTGGACATTTTTCTCAAAGCCGGAATAAGCCTGCACAACATACCAACGTTTTGACATTTTTACCCCCTCTTCAACAACACATCAAAAAACAGCCATGAAATAGCACTGTCCGCTGCATAAATAAATACTGCCAAGATTGAAACAAATATAACAACGAAGATCGTCATCTTAACTGCATCATCTCGCGCAGGCCAAACAACTTTTTTAAACTCAGACCATGAGTTTTTAAAATAGGAAAGCAGCCCTTCTCGCTTAGGTGGCGTAGAATGATTGCCGGATGTTACAAGCTGACCCGACTTTTCTGCTTTATGTTCAGATGTATGTTCAGTCATCTTTACTCACTCACCACAGCATCAAAGTCGCACTATCTCACTCATGCAATGGTTTAAATTAATTACTAAAAAAGAAATGCAAAAAAATTAACCGGCACAGGGCCGGTTAATTTTTTATTTGGCAGGCCAAGAGGGTCTCGAACCCCCAACCCTCGGTTTTGGAGACCGATACTCTACCAATTGAGCTATTGGCCTCTAAACTTAAGCGATGATAGAAGAAACCACACCTGCACCTACGGTACGACCACCTTCGCGAATCGCAAAGCGCAGACCTTCTTCCATAGCGATAGGTGCAATCAGTTCTACAGTGATGGCTACGTTCTCACCAGGCATAACCATTTCTACACCTTCTTCCAAAGTAACCGCGCCGGTTACGTCGGTAGTACGGAAGTAGAATTGTGGACGGTAGTTAGCGAAGAACGGAGTATGACGGCCACCCTCTTCTTTGCTCAATACGTACACTTCCGCTTTGAATTTGGTGTGCGGAGTGATGGTACCCGGTTTAGCCAATACTTGACCGCGTTCCACTTCTTCGCGTTTGGTACCGCGCAGCAATACGCCTACGTTGTCACCGGCTTGACCTTCGTCCAGCAGTTTGCGGAACATCTCAACACCGGTACAAGTGGTTTTTTGGGTTTCTTTCAGACCTACGATTTCGATCTCGTCACCAACGTGGATGACACCGCGCTCTACACGGCCGGTTACTACTGTACCGCGACCGGAGATGGAGAATACGTCTTCGATAGGCAACAGGAAAGGTTTGTCCACGGCACGCTCTGGAGTCGGGATGTAGCTGTCCAATGCGGCAGCCAGTTCGAAGATTTTTTCTTCGTAAGCGGCGTCGCCTTCCAAGGCTTTCAGTGCAGAACCTTGTACGATCGGGCAGTCGTCGCCTGGGAAGTCGTAGCTTGACAGCAAGTCACGGATTTCCATTTCAACCAGTTCCAACAGCTCGGCATCGTCAACCATGTCGCATTTGTTCATGAACACGATGATGTAAGGTACGCCTACTTGGCGGGCCAACAGGATGTGTTCGCGGGTTTGCGGCATAGGACCGTCGGCAGCGGAACATACCAAGATTGCGCCGTCCATTTGTGCGGCACCGGTAATCATGTTTTTAACGTAGTCGGCGTGACCCGGGCAGTCTACGTGTGCGTAGTGGCGGGTTTCGGTTTCGTATTCTACGTGTGAGGTATTAATGGTAATACCGCGGGCTTTTTCTTCGGGAGCGTTGTCGATTTGGTCGTAAGCTTTTGCAGCACCGCCGAATTTTTTAGCTAAAATAGTAGTCAAAGCAGCAGTCAGAGTGGTTTTACCATGGTCAACGTGACCGATGGTGCCAACGTTTACGTGCGGTTTGCTACGTTCAAATTTTTCCTTTGCCATGGCAAATTTCCTATCTTTAAAATACTGAGAAAATGGTATTTGGTGCCCATGGGCAGATTTGAACTGCCGGCCTCTCCCTTACCAAGGGAGTGCTCTACCCCTGAGCTACATGGGCCAATAGACTATTGGAGCGGGTGAAGGGAATCGAACCCTCACCGTAAGCTTGGAAGGCTTCTGCTCTACCATTGAGCTACACCCGCAGACTTACTGCATCAATGCTCCAACACATTGGGATTTGGTGGTGGGAGAAGGATTCGAACCTTCGAAGCTCTCGCAACAGATTTACAGTCTGCCCCCTTTGACCGCTCGGGAATCCCACCAAAAGAGAACGCAAGTTTATTCGCGACTCAGATTTTCGTCAAGCTCTTTTTTAATTTTGTTTTTTAAAAATCACTCAATTTATTGCTTTAAAAAAGAATTTATTTGAACTGAATGATTTTTTCGTATTTTGCCATCAGCTCTTCGTGCGTTTCCGGATGCTCTTCATCAATCAGGATACAGTCTACAGGACATACCTGCTGGCATTGCGGCTCATCATAGTGACCTACGCACTGCGTACACAAATTAGGGTTGATTTCGTAGATTTCTTCACCTTGCGAGATAGCGTCATTGGGGCACTCCGGCTCGCAAACGTCACAGTTAATGCACTCATCTGTAATAAAGAGCGACATTTCTTTTCCTTTTTCATTTAAATTATCAAAACCGATTGGGCGCGGATTATAGCACAAACGCGTCAAAAACAATCTGTTTAGGCGAATGTTTACACCCTGGTAATGATTCTCAAATCTCTTACTATTCAGCCACTTGGACAAACTGCAAGAGCACAAAACTACTCTTACCCGCCCGCCCTTCGCGATAAGGCTCCAACCACTCGGGAAAATCGGGCAGCTCCCCTGCTTCAATATAGACCATTGCCCCGTTTTTCAAGCTATTTTTCAAAGAAGCAAACAAATTTTCCCAGCCCTGCCACGCAAACGGCGGATCCAAAAAGACCACATCAAACTTTTCAGGCGACCTCTGCAAATACGCAAGACCATCGGTATTGAGGATTTCCAGTTTATCCAAACCCAATACTCTGGCGTTTTGCCGCAGCATATCGGCAGTTTTACGGTTATTATCTGCCAACACTGCCCTTTTCGCGTTACGGGACGCGGCTTCAAATCCCAACGCGCCGCTACCTGCAAACAGGTCCAACACATTCATACCGGTCAAATCCTGACCGAGCCAATTGAAAAGTTTTTCGCGGACACTATCAGGCGTCGGGCGCAGACCGTCTGCATCTGCAAAAACCAGTTTCCGCCCCCTGCATTGCCCGCCGATGATGCGGACTTGATTTGAATGTTTGCTGTGTTTGCTCATGATTAAAACAAATCGTCCGACAGTTTCAGACGACCTCTAAAGAATGACAAAGCAGCCATTATACCGCAGCGTTTTTTCATTTAAGGTCGCATGAAAACAAATCGGCGCATCGTGAAATTTTATTTTTTATGATGCTAAACTTACAAAATTTTATAAATCATAAAATATTTTCTCAAATAAAAAGGTCGCTTACGTCCGCCATTAGAACTTTCCCACCGCTTTTTCAGTCTATTGGTCATAATACGTAATGAAAATATGGATGGCTGACAATGCCACTTTGGAAAATTATTTTGGGTGTTTATATCAGCGGTGTGATTGCATTCACCGCCCATGCCCATTTCTTTGACGAATATTACCGCCACTTGGGATTGATACCGAACTTGGAACGCGGTCTGCTTTGGTTCGTCTTTTGTCTGCCCTTGATTGGCAAAACTGTCGCTTTGATAGTCAGTTTGTTCTTTCTTGCCACATTGGTTTTCGCGAGACGTTGAGTCCTTTCTTAATAAGACTGAAAAGGTCGTCTGAAAATTTTTCAGACGACCTTTTCTCTTTCAAACCAACCTAATCTCACTCTTTCGGTGCAGGCGGTTCAATCTGTTCTTTCCAGCCGCATTCTTTTTGCGGGCAGACTTTTTCCACACCCCAGCGTTTGGTGGTTTTGATGGTTAAAACCGGCCAATGGCAGTTCGGGCATTCTTCGGCGACGGGCGGGTTCCAGGTGGCGTAGTTGCAGTCGGGATAGGTGCTGCAACTGTAAAACAGTTTGCCGTAGCGGGATTTGCGCTCGACGAGGTTGCCTTTTTTGCATTGCGGGCATTGGACGCCGGTGTCTTTAGGTTTTTCCAACGGCTCGACGTGTTTGCATTTGGGGTAGTTCACGCAGCCAATGAATTTGCTGCCGGTGCGGCTGTATTTGTACAACAGCCGTCCGCCGCATTTGGGACATTCGCGTCCGTCGAGTTCGGCTTGTTCTGCTTCGGCTTTGGCGATGCGCTCGGCGGCTTCTTCGGCGGTTTCGTTGACGTTGCGGGTGTAGCTGCACTCGGGATAGCCGGCGCAGGCAACGAAGCGGCCCATTTTGCCGAACTTGATTTGCAGTTTGTGTTCACCGCATTTAGGACAGGTTTCGTCGAGTTCCTGCGTGGTGAATTTGGCGCGTTCGATGCCTTCTTTTTCCTCCACTTGTTTGATGAACGGTTTCCAGAATTTGTCCATCACAGGAATCCAGCGGCGTTTGCCGTCGGCGATTTCGTCGAGCTGGTCTTCGAGTTTGGCGGTGAAGTGGTAATCGACGTATTGGGCGAAGTGTTCGGTCAGGAATTTGTTGACGATGTCGCCTGTGTCGGTGGGCATGAAGCGTTTTTGCTCAAGGGTAACGTATTCGCGGTCTTTGAGCGTGGAAATAATGCTGGCGTAGGTCGAAGGACGGCCGATGCCGTATTCTTCGAGGGCTTTAACCAGTGTGGCTTCGTTGTAGCGCGGCGGCGGGGTGGTGAAGTGTTGCTCGCCGTAGAGTTTGTCCACGGGCAGTTTGTCGCCTTCGCTCATTTCAGGCAGTTTTTTGCTGTCTTCGCCTTCTTCATCGTCGCTGCTTTCTTCGTAAACGCTGAGGAAGCCTGCGAAGGTTTGCACTTGTCCGGTTACGCGGAATACGCCTTTACCGACGGTAATATCGACGGTGGTTTGGTCGAATTTGGCGGGCGTCATCTGACAGGCGACGGTGCGCTGCCAAATCATTTGATAGAGTTTGAACTGGTCTGCGCTCAGGAAGGGTTTGACGCTTTCGGGCGTGCGGTACACGGAAGTCGGACGGATGGCTTCGTGCGCTTCTTGGGCGTTTTTGGATTTGGTTTTGTATTGCTTGGCGGCACTCGGCAGATATTCTTTGCCGATTTTGTTTTCGATGTAATGGCGGATTTCGGTTAACGCTTCGTCAGCCAAGTTCACGCTGTCGGTACGCATATAGGTAATCAGACCGATGGCGCCCTGCCCTACGTCAATACCTTCATACAGCTGTTGGGCGGTACGCATGGTGCGGTCGGTAGTGAAGCCGAGTTTGCGCACGGCATCCTGCTGCATGGTTGATGTCGTAAACGGCGCGGCGGGATTGCGGCTGCGCTTTTTCTTTTCGATGGCGGTAACGACGGCCTCTTTGCCTTCGAGTTCTTTCAACACATCGGCTTGCGCGGCTTCGTTCGGCAGGTCGAATTGTTCGAGTTTCGCGCCGTTGTATTGGACGAGTTTGGCGGTAAACTTGCTGCGGCCTTTGTGGCTGTCGAGATGCACCGTCCAATATTCCTGCGCTTCAAACGCGCGGATTTCGTTTTCGCGTTCGCAAATCAGACGCAAGGCGGGACTTTGCACACGACCCGCACTCAAACCGCGGCGGATTTTTTTCCACAACAATGGCGAGAGGTTGAAACCGACCAGATAGTCCAGCGCGCGGCGGGCTTGTTGCGCATCGACCAAGTCCATTTCGATTTCGCGCGGGTTGGCGACGGCGTCGAGCACAGCGTTTTTGGTGATTTCGTGGAACACGACACGCTGCGGCTTGATGTTTTTCAGACCGCGTTTGGATTTGAGGATTTCATAAAGATGCCATGAGATGGCTTCGCCTTCCCTATCCGGGTCGGTTGCGAGGTAGATGTTTTCGGCTTCTTTGGCTCCGGCGACAATCGCATCGACGTGTTTGGCGTTGCGTTTGATCAGCTCGTATTTCATGGCGAAGTCGTGTTCGGGATCGACGGCTCCGTTTTTGGGGACGAGGTCGCGGACGTGGCCGTAGGAGGCCAGGATTTCGAAATCGCCGCCAAGGTATTTTTTCAGGGTTTTGGCTTTGGACGGTGATTCGACGATTAAGAGGTTTTTCGCCATTGTTTGTTCTCTTTTAATGTATTGGATGATGCGTTTCAGACGACCTTTCTGAACAAGCTGCGTCAAAAGGTCGTCTGAAAAGGTTTAATGCATGGTCGCTTTGCCGTTGAGCGCGCCCATCAGGTCGTCGCCGATTAAGACGGGTAATTCGCTTTTGTGCGCCCACAATAAGAGCAACACCAGCACTTTCGCCGTATCGAGCGTGATTTCTTCGGGCGGGATGTGCATCAGGGCGTGGATGACGATTTCGCGCTGCTCGTAAGTGATGGCGCGTTCGGCAACCAGATACTGCATCAGCCCGATGACTTCCTGCGGCAGGTTTTCGATTTCTTCGTTGCAATACACGCGCAGGGCATGGCTGTCGAACGGCGCGGCGGAGAATTCGGACGTGTTGAACAACACTTCCATCATCATCAGCGTATTGCCGATTTCCGTGACGTCAAAACCCGCATCTTCCAACAGGCGCCCCAAATCCTCCGGCGGCGGGCAGTTGTCGAAATCTTGGAAGTGTTCGATGAGATAGGCGATGACTTCTGTCATGCTGGTTCCTTAATGAATGAATCAATTATGCTTTTATGCGCTGATAGCGTCCGCCCGGCAAGGCGGCGACGATGCCGTCGAGTTCGTATTCCAGCAGTCGGGCGTAAACGTCTGCCGCCGCCCATGCAGTTTGCTGCGCCAACATATCGGGATGCACGGGGTCGTAACCCATGGCGTTCAGCAGTTCGTCTTCCGCTGTCGGCGCGGCAACCGTATGGGCTTGCGCCGGCTGTTTTCGGACATCAAGGTCGTCTGAAAACGGCAAAACAGGTTCAGACGACGTCTCTCTGACGGCAGTGCGTTTTTCCGTTTTTTTGTTTTTCTTATTTATAGAATATGATGGAACTGCCGCATTTTGCAATAGCCCCGGACATTCGTGAAGGATGTCGTCCAAACATTCCACCAATTTCGCGCCGTCTTTAATCAGCTTGTGGCAGCCTTTACTGTGCGGATTGTCTATCGAACCGGGCACCGCCATCACCTCCCGCCCCATCTCCGCCGCCAGCTTGGCGGTAATCAACGAACCGGATTCCAAAGCGGCCTCGACCACCAGCGTAACCTGCGACAACGCGGCAATCAGGCGGTTGCGGCGCGGGAAGTTGCCCGCAAACGGGCGCGTATCCAAAGGGAACTCGCTGACAATCAGTCCTTTTTCGGCGATTTCATAGGCAAGGTTTTTATTGGACGGCGGGTAAATGCGGTCTATGCCCGTCCCCCATACGGCGATGGTGCCGCCATCTGCCTGCAATGCACCTTGATGGGCGGCGGTGTCGATACCCGAAGCCATACCCGACACGACGGGAATATCCTTTTCGCTCAACGCCTTGCCGAAATCTTTGGCAATCCGCATCGCCTGCGGCGTGGCATGGCGGCTGCCGACAATGGCGGCGGAAGGTTTGTGCAGCAGTTGCACGTTGCCGCGCAAAAACAAAACCGGCGGCGCGGTGATGCCCTGCGTCAGCATTTCAGGAAAATCCTCATCTTGCAGCAGCAACAAACGGCAGCCGTCCTGCGTTTCCCATTGCAACGCGGCTTCCGCAGCCTTTTGCGCCAACGCCCGTTTTTCGCCGTTTCGCCAAGATTCGGCTGCCTGCTTGTGGCGCACTATCGTGGCGATTTGCTCCGCAGGAGCGTCCAGCGCGGCTTTCGCGCTGCCGAAACGTTGCAGCAGGAGCAAGAAGCCCTCCGCGCCGACATAAGGCGTAAACGCCAGTTGCAGCCAGTCAAGGCGGTCGTTTTCCGTCATCAATTATGTCCCCTTGTTGTTTTCAGACGACCTTTGTTCGGGAGGTCGTCTGAAAACAGATAAATGTCAGTATTCAAAGATTGAGCGGCAAACTTTAAACCGATACGGCGTTCCCGCGCCAGCTTCCGGTTTCGTGTCTGTTCACCGTCATGCGAATGCTGCCAAACAGTCGGCAGCCCGTTAGTAACTTTTGTAATATTTTTATATTCTACACGATACGGTAGAAATATCCGTTATTCAGATGATTGTCGCACGCAGCCGTGATTCCTTCTCACCCTGCACGGAAATGGCGCACTCAATATAGTGGATTAAATTTAAACCAGTACGGCGTTGCCTCGCCTTGCCGTACTATTTGTACTGTCTGCGGCTTCGTCTCCTTGTCCTGATTTAAATTTAATCCACTATAAATGAACCGGATTCGCATCAGTGGGTTGGATACGGCAAAAGCGAACAGATTAATGGCAAACAAGGTCGTCTGAAAACATACCGCGGCGTGCCGTATGCTTTCAGACGACCTTTTGTCCTACTACCGCCCTACTCTTCTGCTTTTTCCGCTGCGCTGCGGCGGGAAACGCTGATGCCTAATTGTTTGAGTTTGCGGTAGAGGTGCGTGCGCTCCAGACCGACTTTTTGGGCGACACGGCTCATGTTTTGCCCTTCTTGGGCGATGTGGTACTCGAAATAGCGGCGTTCCAACTCTTCACGCAGTTCGCGCAAAGGCATGTTGAAATTGAAACCGCCGACGATTTCGGTGGCGACTGTCGCCCGTTTTTGCCCCAATGCGGCAACGACCGCCTGCTCGTGGACTTCTTGTCCGTCCGCCTCCAGCATCAGGTTTTTCACGACGCTGCGGAGCTGGTCAAAATTACCCGGCCAGTTGTATTGGCACAGGACGGTCAGCGAGCCGTTGCTGAATTTGACGGGCTGGATTTTTTCGCTGTCTGCCAATTCGGTCATGACTTGGTTAACCAAGAAGGCGATGTCTTCGGATTGGCTGCGCAACGGCGGAATGCTGATAACATTGCCGGAAAGCAGTTCGGACAACTTGGCATCGGCAATGGCATCAGCCGGGCTTTCATCGGCGGCGTGGCTGCCCGCGACAATAACGCGCACGTTGTAACGGTCTGCCTTGCCGAGGATGAAGCTGATGCCGTTTTGGATGTTTTTACTGTACTGCGCGGCATCACCGAGATAAAGCGTGCCGCCCGATGCTTTTTGCAGCAGCTCTAAAGGCGCATCGGCGATGAGTTCAACGCGGCTGAGTCCGACCCAAGGCGTGCCGCTTTTGTGGAAATAACGGGCAACGATTTCAAACGGCGAACCGGTTTCGCCGCTGAGCAGCACGGGGCCGCTTTTTTTCACGGCAGACTCGAGCTGCTGTTTGAATTCCTGAATGGCGGGGCTGTTGCCGAGCTTATCGAAGGACAAGCCCGCCGCCATCTGCATTTCGCCGTGTTTGAGGGCGCGGTCGACGGTAGAGAGCAGCTTTTGCAGGGCAATCGGTTTTTCCAGAAAATCGAGCGCGCCGATTTTGGTGGCTTCAACGGCGGTGTCGATGCTGGCGTGTCCGCTCATCATCACCACGGGCATGTTGAGCTGTCCGTTTTTCGCCCACTCTTTGAGCAGGGTAATCCCGTCGCAGTCGGGCATCCATATGTCCAACAACACCATGGCGGGACGGGTCTGGTGGCGCAGTTGGCGCGCCTCTTCGGCGTTTTCCGCCAAAGCCACGGAATAACCTTCGTCTTGGAGGATTTCCGAGAGCAAATCACGGATACCTACTTCGTCATCTACAATTAAAATATCACTGCTACGCATAAGTTTCTACCAATCGGGGTAAGGCTATTTTCACACACGCGCCGCCTTCGTTCTGATTGCTCAGGCTGATGCGGCCGCCGTGCTCTTCGATGATTTTCTTCACAACGGGCAATCCCAGTCCCGTACCTGTCGGTTTGTCGGTTACATACGGCTCGAAGGCATTATGTAGCATTTCTTTGCTGAAACCTTTGCCGTTGTTACACACGGTCAATAAAACCTGTCCGTCGTTATCTTCGCCGACGCTGACATTCACTTGGGGAACTTCTGCCTCTTCCGCCGCTTCCGCCGCGTTTTTAAAGATATTGTGCAATACCTGCCGCATGGCGGTGGTATCGGCGGAAATCGGCTGCGGCTTGTCGGACAAGTTCGGAACAAAGCGGCACGCCCCGCCTTCGTATAGCAGCAGCACTTCTTCAACCAAGCGGTTCAAATCGTGTTTTTCAAAATTCAGCGACGGCGCGCGGGCGTAATTGCGGAAGGCTTCGACCATTTCTTTCAATGCCGCCACCTGTTTGACGATGGTGTCGGTCGAACGGCTGAGGATTTGGGCGTGTTGTTCGTCCAATTTATCATGCAATTTCCATGCCAATCTCTCGGCGGAAAGTTGGATAGGCGTGAGCGGATTGCGGATTTCATGCGCCAACCGTTTCGCTACTTCGCCCCATGCGGCTTCTTTTTGGGCGCGGATGAGGACGGTGATGTCGTCAATCACCATCACCACGCCGTTGTCGTTGTCGTCGGGCAGGATGGTGGCTTTACCCAAAAGAATCCGCGCATCGTCGGGGGCGGCGTATTCGACTTGGACGGGTTTGGCGGCATTAGCGGTTTCTTCAATGGCGGCAAACACTTCGGCAAGCAGGGTTTGTTGCGGCGATTGTCCGCGCCAGTCGTGCCAGTTGCTGCCCCACAGCGGCACCAATTCAATGCCCAAAATCCGTTCGGCGGCTTTGTTGAAGGTTTTCAGACGACCTTCGGCATCCAAAGTAATCACGCCCGTGGTCAAGCTTTCCAACACGCATTCGAGATAGTGGCGCGCCGCTTCTTCGCGCAGGCGGTTGTTCTCGTCGGCTTCTTTGGCAATGGCAAGCTGTTCGGTCATGTGATTGAACAACTGGGTCAACCTACCGAATTCGTCGTTGCGGAACACGGGGCGTTTCTGGCTGAAATCGCCCTGCGCCACCGCCCTTGCGCCTTCTGCCAACGACAACACCGGCTCGACGAAGCGGCGGGCGAAATACAGCGCCATCACCAAGGCAAGGAAAATAGCCAACAGCGCGGCAACCAGCAAAGTCGCCAAGAAGAAGGTTTGCAGGCCTTGTTTGGTGTAGCTCAATTCGGCGTATTTCGCCCGCGCCGCTTCAATCAGCGTCGCGTCTTGCGCCACATCCTGCGGGATGGGCTGGCGGAAAAACAAGGCGTAATCGCGTCCGTTGTGCGCGCCGATGAGCATCCAGCCTTGCGCGTACAAGACATTTTCTATGTTTTCCAAACTGCGTATCGAGCCGGTCTGCTCCAGCGTATCCCATCCTTCTTTGTCGAGTTCGGGCTGGTTTAGTTTCAGCGGATTGACACTTTTCTCGGTTTTATGGGTTTTGACATCATAGAGCGAAAGTTGGGTAAAGCCGCCCGATTTAGCCGCATTTGTCAGGGCTTTGCCCAAGTCGCCGTCCACAGACGCGGTGCTGATCAGGTCGATTTGCACCGGCGTAGCGTTGCTGACGGCGTTGTCCACTGCCAGATTCAGCGCGGATTTGCTCAAGTTCAGACTGCGTTCGAGGGCTTCGTGGGTATCGTTGCCGAACCATGAATTAATCGTGCCGTTGATGAACTGCGCAGAAATGCCGAACAGGAACACACCCGGCAATACCGCCACCAGCGTAAACATCCCCGACAGCCGCCGCGCAATCTGCGAACCGAACACACCCTTGCTTTTGTCGCGCATGAGGAGCAGGACGTAGCGCGTCAAAACCGATACCAACACCAGCATCAGCAGCGCACATAGGGCGATAATCCACCAGAAATATTCCGCTAGCGGGCTGGTGCTGCCCGTTGCGACGGTCAGTCCGTAAAGCAGTCCTACCGCCGCCAACACGGCAATCAGGAGAAAGCGGCGCATGGTTTACTCCTGAGAGATGGTCAGCGACTTCCAGCCGGAATCCAAGTGCCAGTTTTTAGAAGTCAATGCGTTGATTTGGAAGGGTTTGGGCAGCTTCGCCGTCGAGAGCAGCAGGCGGATTTCGGCTTGTGTGTCTTTCGCTGAGACGCCGCTTAACGCGCCTTTGGACAGCACTTTCCAGTTGGCGACCGCCCCTACGCCGCGCAAGGCGGTATCGAGCGTGTCGTATTCGGTGGAAAACGTGCCGACGGTTATGCGGTAGCGGTTGGTCAGCGGATGGAAGGAAAGTTTGTAGTGGATGGTGTTGTCGCTGTTGAGCAGCTGGTCAAACTTGAAGCGGTAAGACGGCATGGAAGGCGCAGAAAGCTGCCAGCTCAAAGTGAAATTCAACGGCACACCCTGCCGGAGCGCCTGTTTGAGCTGGTCGGGCAAATCGGTGCGGAAACGGCTGCTGACGGAAAGCTGTCCGGTATCGGTCAGCTTCGCCTCGGAGCGGGTCACACTGATGCCCTCCGCCGCCGCATTCAGCGACAGGGTGAGCAACAGCGTTCCAAACAGCCGTTTACTGCTTTTTGATAAGCGCGTAATAAAAGCCATCTTGATGTTTGTTCGGTAAAAGCACACGCGATTCGATCAGCTCGGCATCGGCGTGGCGGTTGAGGAATTTTTGCAACTGAACGTCGTTTTCTTCGACGAACACCGAGCAGGTGGCAAGCAGCATTCTGCCGTTTTTCGTCAGGGTTTGCCAAAGCGCGTCCAGCAATGCCTCCTGCTGACGGGCGGTTTTGGCGGCATCGGTCGGACGGCGCAGCCATTTCACGTCGGGATTGCGCCGCGCCACACCCGAAGCGGTACACGGCACGTCGGCAAGGATGGCGTCGAAAGGCTTTCCATCATACCACGCCGCCAAGTCCTGCGCATCGGCGCAAGTCAGAGCGGTCGTCTGAAACCCCAAACGGTCAATATTGTCCTTCACCCTTTTCAGACGACCTTCGTCTATGTCCAAAGCGGTTACATGACAATCCGCCAATTCCAACATATGCCCTGTTTTCCCGCCCGGCGCGGCGCACGCATCCAAAATCCGTTCGCCGTCTTTAGGGTTTAACAGATACGCCGCCTGCTGCGCGCCGAAATCCTGCACCGACACCAGCCCTTCGGCAAAACCGGGCAGCCGGCTGACGGGAACCGCCTCGTCCAGCGTTACCGCATATTCGTCCAACGCCTTAGCCGCAATACCTTCTGCCGCCAGCTTTTCCAAATACGATTCGGCATTGCCGTGGCGGCGATTGACCCGCAGCGTCATCGGCGGATGCGATTGCAGCGCGGTGGTGATGTTGTGCCAGTGTTTCGGATAATGGTTTTTCAGGTATGCTACCCACCACAGCGGCAGGTTGTGTTTCGCCACATCGTCTTTTTTGCACGAAGCCTCCAGCTTCTCCCGCTCGCGCAAAAACCGCCGCAAAATCGCGTTGGCAAACGAGCGGAACTGCCCGCGCCCGATTTTCGCGATGCTCTCGACCGCCTCGTTGACCACCGCATGAGGCGCGTTGCGCGTGTAATGCAGTTGGTACATCGCCGCCAAAAGCAGGCTTTCGAGCTGCGGATTGTCAATCGGCTTTTTCAGCATCTGCGCGAGCATATGTTTCAAACTGCCCAAATAACGCTGGCAGCCGTAGGCAATATCCTGCAACGCGCCGTTTTCCTGCGCCGTCAGCTCGGGATGCGCCGCGCGGATTTGCGCCAACACATCCTGAAGGTTGCGCCCTTCGGCGACTGCCGCAATGCTGTCGGCGGCGAGTTTTTGGGCGAGAGACATACTCATAAATTCAATTCCTTAAATGACTGCTGTGGTTCGATTTGTTCGTTATAGTGGATTAACTTTAAACCAGTACGGCGTTACCTCGCCTTGCCGTACTATCTGTACTGTCTGCGGCTTCGTCGCCTTGTCCTGATTTAAATTTAATCCACTATAAAAATGTAAACGCCGCACAAGCGGTTCGGGCGGTGTTCGGGGCAAAATTCAATTTCTGTTAATCCGATTGCCTGTTTGCGGCAATGTCCATATAGTTTGTTTTTTATGCCACATAAAGGACCCATCATGAAATTACGCGCCCTTTCCCTGCTTGCCGTTTCCGCCGCACTCATTTCCGGCAGCCTGACCGCCGCTGCGGCACCGCATAAACATTCCCGCTCCATCTCCCAAGCGCAAGCCGTCAAAATCGCCAAGAAACGCGTCGGCGGCGGCCGCGTTACCGACGTGGATTACAGCAGAGGACGCTGGGAAATCGAAATCCGCAGGGGCTGTACCGAATACGATGTGGACGTTTCTTCACAAAGCGGCCGCGTCATCAGAGTAGATACCGACAACCACTGCGACGATTAATCGATTCTTGATTAATGGATTCTTAAGGAAGCCGGACTGCCTGTCCGGCTTTTTCGTTTTCAGACGACCTCAATCTTACTGAGGTCGTCTGAAAACCTTTTATCTAAACCTTTTATATGCCGTTTTGCCTGATTCGCGACTTTCAGACGACCACTCCGTCCCGTTCCAACAATGCCCGATAGCGTTCGGCATCCTGCGGCGAAAAGCAACAGAAGACGATTTTTTCGACAGTCGGACACTGCGGCAAAGTTTTTTTCAAAATCGCCAAAGCGGTTTCGGCAGCCAAATCAGCGGGGAAACGGTACACACCCGTGCTGACACAGGGGAAGGCGATGCTGCGGATGCCGTGTTCTTGCGCCAACAGCAGGGAATTTTGATACGCCTCCGCCAGCTTGACCGCTTCGCTGCGATGTCCGCCGAACCAAACCGGCCCGACGGTATGAATCACAAATTTCGCCGGCAGCCGATAGCCTTGGGTGATTTTCGCTTCGCCCGTGCGGCAGCCGTTCAACTTTCTGCACGCTTCCAACAACTCCCGTCCCGCCGCGCGGTGAATCGCGCCGTCCACACCACCGCCGCCCAATAACGAGGAATTGGCGGCGTTCACGATGGCATCGACTTCAAGTTTCGTAATATCGCCTTCGACTACTTCAAACACTGCCATGATCTGCTCCTAAACTTGGGTCATTCTTGCCGTCAGTTTAATATAGTGGATTAAATTTAAACCAGTACGGCGTTGCCTCGCCTTAGCTCAAAGAGAACGATTCTCTAAGGTGCTCAAGCACCAAGTGAATCGGTTCCGTACTATCTGTACTGTCTGCGGCTTCATCGCCTTGTCCTGATTTTTGTTAATCCACTATAAAAATCAGACGCTTCCCTGCCGATATTTTCAGACGACCTCTAAGTCATCCGAAGAAAGGTCGTCTGAAAATTGATTACCGGCCCACTGTTTTTGATACAGCACCTACCGCCAACCGCCATTCCCGCGCGGATGGGAATTCATCTTTGAATTCAACAACGTTTTTCAAACACCCGTTTCTTGGATTTTCCAATGGATTCCCGCAGTAGCTTACCCTCGCGTAAGCGGGGAAGGCATGGCAGCTAAGAAATGGGGGGATGGGCTGGCTCTAAATTTAGTTACAAAACGGCTTCTATAAAACCGTCCCAACCTCAATCTTATGTCCTGCCGCAAATGCCGCAATCAGCATCCGTTTGCTGCCGGAAGGCTGCAATTCGGTAATCTTCAACGCATTCTCACCGCAGGCAACGACCAAGCCGTCAGCCGAACAAGACAACACTTCACCCGCCCTGCCCTGTTGCGCGACCGCTTCCGCCCGCCAGATTTTCATCGGCTTGCCCTGATATTCGATCCATGCAGCGGGAACGGGGTTGAAGGCACGGATTTTGCGTTCAATCACTGCCGCGCTTTCGTTCCAATCGATACGCGCTTCTTCTTTGCTTAATTTTTGAGCGTAAGTCACACCTTCTTCGGGCTGTTTGACGCTTTTCAGACGACCCTCTGCCTTTAATTGTTGCAAATCAGCAACAATCGCCGCCGCACCGAGGTTCATCAGCGCGTCGTGTACTTCATTGGCGGTATCGGTCGGCTGAATGGCGTAACGATGTTCGCTGACCACATCGCCGGTGTCCAAACCGATGTCCATCTGCATGATGCACACGCCCGTCTCGGCATCACCCGCTTCAATCGCGCGCTGAATCGGTGCCGCCCCGCGCCAACGGGGCAGCAGCGAAGCGTGGATGTTGAGGCAGCCGTGTTTTGGCGTATCCAACACGTCTTGCGGCAAAATCAGCCCGTAGGCGGCAACGACCATCACGTCGGCCTCGACCTCTTCGAGCATTTGCAGGGCTTCGGCGTTGTTGCGCAGTTTTTCAGGCTGCGCCACGCGTAAACCCAATTCCAATGCGACCTGCTTCACGGGAGACGGGGCAAGCTGCATCCCGCGCCCTTTGGGGCGGTCGGGCTGGGTCAACACCAGCGGGATTTCAAAACCGGCGGCGGCAATGGCTTTTAAGGCGGCAGCGGCAAAATCGGGCGTACCGGCGAAGATGACTTTCATGGGGAAACTCCTTGGAAATGGGTTTCAGACGATCCCTGTACCGCAACGGCAAGCTTGTTTCCGTCTGACGGAAAGGAACAGATTACGGGATACGGCTGTTACTGCTTCTAACCACTATATTTAAAGAATATGGCAAACATTGCGACAGGTCGTCTGAAAGTTTGAAAAACAACGGCTTGCTGCCGCTTTCCTCTTTCAGACGACCTGTTCGACCGTATCATTCGGCTTTTAGATGGTGTGTTTCTGACGTTTTTTCAGTTTGGTCTTAATCCGACCCTGCTTGAGCTGAGACAGGCGTTCGACAAAAACGATGCCCATCAGGTGGTCCAACTCGTGCTGCACACAAATCGCCAACAGCCCGTCCGCCTCCAGCGTGAATTTCTCACCTTTTTCGTTCAAAGCCTCGACCTTGACGCGTTCGGCGCGGGTAACGGTGTCGTAAATGCCCGGCACAGACAGGCAGCCTTCTTCGTAAGTGGTTTCGCCGTCTTTTTCAACAATGACGGGGTTGATAAACACGCGAGGCTCGCTGCGGTCTTCGGTCAAATCCATCACGACGACGCGCTCATGCACATCGACCTGCGTCGCCGCCAGCCCGATGCCGCGTGCTTCGTACATGGTTTCAAACATATCGGCAACCAGCTTTTGGATGCGCTCATCGACTTTTTCGACAGGCTTTGCCACAGTGTGCAGTCGCTCGTCGGGGTATTGCAGGATATTCAGTAAAGCCATAATTTTCTCTTCGTTTTTCAATACTTGGGACGCGTATCCAAACGCGTCCGGCAGCAGATTGTGTGTGTTTTCATACAAATTTTGCGTCTGTCTTCACAATTCCCGTGATGACACTAACATTCAATGATAAAATATGTACCAATGAATTTCCGTTCAATGCGCACAAAACGCCCATTGACGTTTTTTAAAGGGGGACGGCGGTTTTTGCAAACTCCCGACCATTTCATTTTCTCCGTTTATCATTTAAAGACAAACCGAATCAATTTCAAGGGGAACGGTTATGCAACAACGTATTATAACCCTGCTTTGTGTCGCGGGCATGGCAATTTCCGCCCACGCTCAAGCAGCTTCATTAAAAGTGCGCCCCGATGCGCCGCAACGCTACGTCGTCAAAAACGGCGACACTCTCTGGAGCATCTCCGGCAAATATCTGTACAGCCCGTGGCAGTGGAACCGCCTTTGGGGCGCAAACCGCGGCGAAATCCGCAATCCGCATCTGATTTATCCGGGTCAAGTGTTGGTTTTGCGCTACGTCAACGGCCGCCCGCAACTGGGCTTCGAAAACAGCTCCGCAGGCAATGACGGCATTCCGGTCATCAAACTCAGCCCGCGTGTTCGCGAAACCTCTTCAGGCTACGGCATCCAAACCGTCAACGTGAACTTCTACCGCATGTTCATGCAACATCCGCAGTTCATCGACCAAATGAAGACCCAAGACGCACCGCGCCTGATCGACGGCCCTGACAACCGCATCATGTACAGCAAAGGCGAACGCGTGTACGCCTACGGCGTGACCGAACCCGGCCGCTATCTGGTTTACCGCGCCGTCAAAGACCTGACTGATCCCGACACCCGCAAATACCTCGGACAAGAAGTCGTCTTCAGCGGCATCGTCAGCACCCTGCCCTATACCAACAGCGCGCTGGACTCCGCCTCCGACGAAGACCGCAAATATCTGAAAGACGGCGAATACTACACCCGCCTGCACCCGCTGGCGAAAGTGCCGACCCAAACCGCGCAACCTATGATCGTGGAAGAAGCCGTTTCCGAAATCCGCAAAGGCGATTTCCTGCTGAAAATGGACGGCGAAACCGAGCCTTTCCAAATCATGCCGCACGCGCCGACGCAACATATCGACGGTAAAGTCATCTCCATCCTCGACGGCGTACACGAAGCCGGACAATTCCAAACCGTTACCCTGAACAAAGGTTCTGCCGACGGCTTGGACAAAGGTACGGTCTTGAGCATTTACAAACGTGACCGCCAAGTGAAAGTTGATTTGGAAGAAGGCAAAAAAGGCCGTAAGAACATCGTTAAATATGTTTCCATCCCTGCCGAAGAAACCGCATTGGCTATGGTGTACCGCACCGGCGAACATCTCTCGTCCGCCATCATTTTGGAAAACCTGACCAGTATCAACATTGGCGACACCGTATCCGAACCCGGCCGCGACTTGGACAACATGTCTGACGACAAACCGCACGTCCGCAATGAGCCGCAAGATTCCCACGATACGGAACATAACCAATACAATATCCACAGCAACATCAATAAATATTGATCGATTGTTGACAGCAAAACGTCGTCTGAAAATTTCAGACGACGTTTTTTATATAAGTCATAAAGGTCGTCTGAAAACGATGCCGTTTATGATGAAACACTGCTCATCGACGGAAACCGCGTTTCGTTTTCAAAAGAGCAAAATCCAATGATGCACCTTCAACAAGCTAACTTCAACCAATACAAATTACGTCGCACAAGTTTGATGGATACTCTTTTCTAAAACACCAAGGCTCCAGCACAACCTTTGACTTTCTCAAATACAGCCCATCAAGTTTGCTTCTCAGCAATGTTTAATACCCCACCAAGCACCAAGCCAATCAGCTTTCTACCTCCTGACGAACCGCCGCATGATTGCCCATCTGATTCAAAACGAATCCACACAAAAACCTGAGCATATAAAAAAGGTCGTCTGAAACCTTTTCAGATTTCAGACGACCTCGATATCAGAACCCAAGCCATTAATCGTCGCTGGTGAATGCCAACAAGATGCGCAACAGGCTGCTGAAAATATTGTAAATCGAGATGAAAATGGTCAGAGCCGCGCTGATGTGGCTGTCTTCGCCACCATCAATCACGGTACGCACCTGCCACATAATAACCAGCGAACTGAATACAACGAACGCGCCGGAAATGGCAAGGCTCAGAGCCGGAATTTGCAGCATGAAGTTAGCAACCACTGCAATCATCAGAACCACACCGCCGATTGCCAAGAAGCGTCCGAGCGAGTTCATGTTCATCGTTGTGCGGCGCGCCATCGCTGCCATCGTAAAGAATACGCCGGCGGTCATGGCTGCGGCGACACCTACGATTTGAGTACCATTACGGATGGCAAGCGCATATTGCAGCAGCGGGCTGATCAACACGCCCATGCCGAAGGTGAAAATCATCAACAAGACAACGCCTGTGTTGCTGTAACGGTTTTTCTCAATAAGGAAAATCATACCGTAGAAGAATGCCAATACAGCTACAAAACCCATCCAGCGTGCGCCGAACATAGCGTACAGGTTTAGGTTCAAAGCGCTGCTGGCAAATGCGCCGGCAATAGCGGGAATGAAAGATAAACCCAGCAGGCGGTAAGTTTTTTGCAAGACAATGTTTTGGGAAACTTGTCCTGCAAGAGGATAGTCGTAAACGTCGTTTCGCATGGCGTTTGCTCCTGAAAAAAGTGTGTGAAAACAAAAAGAGTCCTGATTCTATCAGCAAATTATTGGCTTGGGCATAAAAATATGCCTACGTCGCCGTTTAGGGATAAGTGGTAGCGTTCAAAGCATTTTAAAGTGTCGAAATCATAAATTTATATAAAAAGCTGCCTCTGGAGCCAATATTATAGTGGATTAAAATAAAAATGAGACAAGGCGGCAACGCCCGCCGTGTACGGGTAGTACATAAGGGCGTTGGCAACGCCGTATCATTGCAATTTTAATCCACTATAAATCTTTGTTTCCCCCTTTTACTGCTTGATTTCCACCAATTCAAAACCTGATAAACCAGACTTTCGAAAAATAATGAAGTTTAATGATTTGCCGGAGCAAATTTGAATAGAGCCGTTCTCAAGCTGCGTAAACAACATAAGAAATAAAATAACTTCATTGATTATTTATCAACTTTCGACCTATTGTCTGCCGAACGGCTGAATGATAGGATTGCGCCAGCAAGTGTAGTGTAATCGCTCAAAATCTGAATAAGCCGCTAATTTCAGACGACATCAATGATGCGCAGAAAGTCGCTGTCTTCGATTTTAGCGATTCGTTATGTTTAACTGCATATCAATGATTATATAAGGAAATACAGTATGAACCGTCGTCAATTCTTGGGTGGTACAGCCGTTTCTTTGGCAGCCGCCGCCTCATTCGCCCGCGCTCACGGAAATCATAGCCATAAAGGCCATTCCCACGCTGCTCCTACTGCTGCGTCCAAAACCTATGAAGCCGCCAGAAAAGCGGCTGCCCACTGTGTTGAAGCAGGTCAAATCTGTCTGGCTCACTGCATCCGACTGCTGAGCCAAGGCGATACTTCAATGAAAGACTGCGCAACAGGCGTCAACCAAATGCTGGCATTGTGCGGTGCGCTGCAAAACCTTGCCGCCCAAAACTCTCCGCTGACCCCTTCTTTGGCAAAAGTCTGCGTCGAAGCATGCAAACAATGTGCCGCAGCGTGCAAACAACACGCAGGTCATCATGCAGAATGCAAACAATGCTATGAGTCTTGCCTTGCCTGCATCAAAGAGTGCGAAAAAATCGCTGCTTAATTGACGCGGCAAATAACCGGCCTGTCTGTAAAACAAGCTTTGTTTTGTAGGCAGGCCGGTTTGTTTTGGATGGGATGGCTTTCACAAATTTATTCGATATGTAAGTTTTGTTTGTAGAATGTTGTGTCTTTGCCTACAAAATCTTGCCATAAATTTAAAATTTCACCCGCCGGCAAAAATCGGTATGTTTAGGATTATTAAGTTCTGTAACTTGCCCCGTTCTAAAATGAAGACAGCAGGTTGCAAGATTCACGCCTTAACCATTCCAATGGTCTTAAAATTCCTGCCAAACACATGATTTTCACGCTTCTTTACAGACGTTTTCTTGATAAGGTCGTCTGAAAATTGCCCGACACCTTGATAAGCTTTACAATGCAAGTAATTAAAATACATCCCGCCTTATCTTCCCCTTCATGAGTTCCGTACCCTTCATCGAAATGAAAGACGTTGCCTTCGCGTATGGCGACCGTCCGATTCTGAACAATATCAATTTCAGCATTCCCCAAGGAAACTTCGCCGCCGTAATGGGCGGCTCGGGCAGCGGTAAAACCACGCTGATGCGGCTGATTACGGGTCAGATTCATCCGCAGTCAGGTAAGGTTTTGATTGAAGGACGTGATTTGGCGGGCTTTTCGGCTGACGAACTGTATGAACACCGCCGCCGTATGGGCGTGTTGTTCCAGCATGGCGCGCTGTTTACCGATTTGTCGGTGTTCGACAATATCGCTTTTCCGATGCGCGAACTGACGCGCCTGCCTGAAGCGGTGATCCGCGATTTGGTTTTGTTGAAATTGAACGCGGTCGGTCTGCGCGGCGTGGAAAACCTGATGCCGTCCGAACTCTCCGGCGGGATGTCGCGCCGCGTCGCGCTTGCCCGCACGATTGCGCTCGACCCTGAAATTATGTTGTACGACGAGCCGTTTACCGGCCTCGATCCGATTTCCTTGGGCGTGATTGCCCACTTGATCAGCCGCGTCAACAAGGCTTTGCGCTCGACCAGCATTATGGTGACGCACGATATTGAAAAATCTTTGGAAATCGTCGATCAAGTGATTTTCTTGGCGCACGGCGAAATCATGTTCTCCGGCTCGCCACAGGAAATGCGCGAACTGGATTCGCCTTGGGTGCGCCAGTTTGTCGGCGGGCTGGCAGACGGTCCCGTAGCATACCGCTATCCGGCGCAAACGTCGTTGCAGCAAGATTTGCTTGGGTAGTTTTCAGACGACCTCGGTTTGCAGACGTCGTCTGAGACGTTTGAACCGTTGTTGCTTGAAGCCGAAATCATTTTTCAGACGACCCATCATCATCCTAAAAGGTCGTCTGAAACCCGTTAATCCGTAATGGAAACCTATGAATTTTATCCGTTCCGTCGGGGCGAAAACCCTCGGCTTTATTCAATCTCTCGGCAGTATTACGCTGTTTCTGCTGAACATTCTGGCGAAATCCGGTACGGCTTTCGTCCGTCCGCGCCTGAGCGTGCGCCAAGTGTATTTTGCCGGCGTGCTGTCGGTGTTGATTGTTGCCGTTTCAGGGCTGTTTGTCGGCATGGTTTTGGGTTTGCAGGGCTATACGCAATTATCGAAATTCAAATCCGCCGATATTTTGGGCTATATGGTTGCGGCTTCGCTGTTGCGCGAACTGGGTCCGGTGTTGGCGGCGATTCTGTTTGCCAGCAGCGCTGGCGGTGCGATGACCAGCGAAATCGGTTTGATGAAAACGACCGAACAGCTCGAAGCGATGAACGTGATGGCGGTAAACCCTGTCGCCCGCGTGGTTGCGCCGCGCTTTTGGGCGGGCGTGTTTTCCATGCCGCTGTTGGCTTCGATTTTCAACGTCGCGGGCATTTACGGCGCGTATTTGGTCGGCGTAACCTGGCTGGGCTTGGACAGCGGCATTTTCTGGTCGCAAATGCAGAACAACATCACGATACACTACGATGTAATCAACGGTCTGATCAAATCCGCCGCGTTCGGCGTGGCGGTAACGCTGATTGCCGTGCATCAGGGCTTCCACTGCGTCCCGACCTCGGAAGGCATTTTGCGCGCCAGCACGCGTACGGTGGTTTCGTCCGCCCTGACGATTTTGGCGATTGACTTTGTGTTGACCGCATGGATGTTTACGGAATGACAGGTCGTCTGAAAACGAAACAAAGAACATTGGATATTCAAGGAACTTTAATGAAAAAGAATGTATTGGAATTTTGGGTCGGACTGTTTGTCCTGCTCGGCGTGGCAGCGGTCGGTTTTCTCGCTTTCCGCGTGGCGGGCGGCGCGGCGTTCGGCAATTCCGGCAAGACTTATACCGTATATGCCGATTTCAGCGACATTGGCGGCCTGAAGGCAAACGCGCCGATCAAATCTGCGGGCGTATTGGTCGGACGCGTCGGCTCCATCGAGCTTGACCCAAAATCCTATCAGGCGAAAGTCCGTCTCGATTTGGACAGCAAATATCAGTTCAGCAGCGACGTTTCCGCGCAAATCCTGACCTCCGGTCTGTTGGGCGAACAATATATCGGACTGCAACAAGGCGGCGACACCGATAATCTTGCTGCAGGCGATACCATTTCCGTTACCAGCTCCGCCATGGTTCTGGAAAACCTGATCGGCAAATTCATGACCAGCTTCGCCGAGAAAAACGCGGCGGGCGGCGACGATGCGGCAAAAGCCACCGAATAAACGTACACCATCATATTCATACTTTAGGACACTTAATCATGAAAAAAACCTCTTTTATCAGCGCACTGAGCATCGGCATCTTGAGCATCAGCATGGCGGTTGCCGCCCCTGCCGACGCAGTGAACCAAATCCGTCAAAACGCCACTCAAGTATTGAGCATCTTAAAAAACGGCGATGCCAATACCGCCCGCCAAAAAGCCGAAGCCTATGCGATTCCCTATTTCGATTTCCAACGCATGACCGCGCTGGCAGTCGGCAACCCTTGGCGTACCGCGTCTGACACGCAAAAACAAGCGTTGACCAAAGAATTTCAAACCCTGCTGATCCGCACCTACTCCGGCACCATGATGAAATTCAAAAACGCCAGCGTCAACGTCAAAGACAACCCCGTTGTCAATAAAGGCGGCAAAGAAATCATCGTCCGCGCCGAAGTCAGCGTACCCGGTCAAAAACCCGTCAACATGGACTTTACCACCTACCAAAGCGGCAATAAATACCGCGCCTACAACGTCGCCATCGAAGGCGCAAGCTTGGTAACCGTGTACCGCAACCAATTCGGCGAAACCATCAAAGCCAAAGGCGTGGACGGACTGATTGCCGAACTGAAAGCCAAAAACGGCAGCAAATAATGCAAAGATAAGTCATGCCGTCCGTTTTCAGACGACATGGCTTTCGCACACAATAACCTTCAGGTTTTATCATCCAAGATTAAGTTGACAAGACAGCCATGCAAACCGAACTTCGCGACGGCACGTTGCACATCAGCGGCGACATTACCGTCAAAACCTTGACCGCCGACGCCTTTACCCGCTTCAGGCAGCAATGTCGTCTGAAAGACACCCGCGCGGTCGATTTGAGCGGCGTCGGACGCGCTGATTCCGCCTGCGTGTCCCTGCTGCTTGACGCACTGCGCCGTCCGGACGGAAAAATCACCCTGCAAGGCATACCCGAATCCGTGCGTACCCTGTCCGAGCTTTACGAAATCAAAGACTGGTTAAACCCATGAAAAAAACCACCGCTTCACTCCTACTCCTCATCGGCATGGCCTCAACCCCCGCATTTGCCGAAACCAATCCCGCCGACCCCTACGAAGGCTACAACCGCGCCGTATTCAAATTCAACGACAAGGCCGACCAATACGTCCTCGCCCCCGTCGCACGCGGCTACCGCAAAATAACGCCCAAGCCCGTCCGCACCGGCGTGAGCAACTTCTTCAACAACCTGCGCGATGTCGTCAGCTTCGGCAGCAATGTTCTGCGCCTTGACGTCAAACGCGCCAGCGAAGACCTCGTCCGCGTCGGCATCAACACCACCTTCGGCCTTGGCGGTTTAATCGACGTAGCCGGTGCAGGCGGCGTACCCAGCAATAAAAACACCCTCGGCGACACCTTCGCCTCATGGGGCTGGAAAAACAGCAACTACTTCGTTGTCCCCCTGTTCGGCCCATCTACCGTACGCGATACCATTGGCAACGCCGTTACCACCGTCTACCCAGTTAAAAACGCCGTCTTCCACACCAGAGCAGGACGCTGGGGCACAATCGGCCTGCAGGCCATCAACACCCGTAAAGAACTGCTCGACCTGACCGACGGTTTGGAAGACGCCGCCATCGACAAATACAGCTACACCCGCGACCTCTACATGAAAGTGCGCAGTCGCCAAACCGGCGGGACATTACCGCAAGGCGAAGATGACAATATCGACATCGATGAATTGGTGGACAGCGATCTGCCTGTCGAAGCCGGAGTAGATATCCCCAATACCTCTGCCGGCGACACTTCCGACCTTCATTTATACACCCCCATCCAAACCGGCGCGCCTGCCGATGATGCGGTAAACGATTAATCCGGTTTCCATATAAAAGGTCGTCTGAAACCTCATTGCAGGATTTCAGACGACCTTTTGTTTTTGTATGGCGTTTTGAAAATATAGTGGATTAACAAAAATCAGGACAAGGCGACGAAGCCGCAGACAGTACAGATAGTACGGCAAGGCGAGGCAACGCCGTACTGGTTTAAATTTAATCCACTATAAAATCAGAATGACCATTACAAAAAGGTCGTCTGAAAATCGACTTCAACGGAAATTCCTATTTACAATCCGTTGGATACCCGTTTTCAGACGACTTTTCAGGGTGGTTCAATCATTCCAATCCAGACAACAGCTCAAGCTCTGTACACACCTATTCCTCTGAGAACCCGCTATTCTAAAGCAACCGCATTTCCCACCGCCTCGTCCCACAACTCCCGCTTCTTCCCTACCGTCAGTTTTTTGATGGCGATTTCCTGTTTCAATGCCTCGCTTTTGGAGAGGTCGTCTGAAACGATACGCATCGCCGTTGGTTTGTTCAGCCGCGTGTATTTCGCGCCTTTGCCTGAGAGATGGGCGGCGAACCGCTCTTGCGGGCGGTTGCTGATGCCGCAGTAAAGCGCGCCGTTTTCGCACAAAATCAGGTAAACGCTCCAATTTTCCGCGCTCATGCGTCTGCTTCCTTGGCGAAACTTTCCGTGAAGATACGGACGGCGGCTTCGGTTTTGGCGGACTGGACGCGGTAAGGCGTAACCAAATAGAGGCTGACCGGCGGCAGCGTCCATTCGGTCAAAACGGTTTTCAGACGACCTTGGGAGATTTTTTCCCGAACTTCGCCGCCCACTTGCAAAGACAAACCGAAACCGCTTTCGGTCAGGCTGCACACGGCGGCAAGATGCGTGCAGGCAATGCTGTCGGCGACGTCGAGGAAATAGCTTTCGCCGCCGTATTGCAAGGTCGTGCGGACGGGCAGGAAGTGCAGCCAGCGGTGGGCGTGAAGCTGCGAGGGATGGGTAATGGGCGGATGGCGGTCGAGATAATCAGGCGCGGCGCAAACGGTGTACGGCCAGGTAACGAGATGGCGCGCAACCAGATTAGGATCGTCCAAAGCACGGTCGCCGCCGCGTATGGCGATGTCGGTCTGATTGTGTTGCAGGTCGTCCAAGGTATCGCTGAAATTGAGAACGGGGCGGATTTTGGGAAACTCGGTTTGCAATCTCGCAAACGCCGTCTGAAAAGCGCGGGAACCGATGACGCTGGAAGTCAGGGAAATACGCAATTCGCCGACAGGTTCGGTTTTGAGGTTGTCGATAATAGTACGCGTATCGGTAAGGGTGGCGGCGAGGCGGCGGCAGTATTCGCCCAAAGCGCGGCCGGCATCGGTGGGCGAAAGGCTGCGCGTGCTGCGGTTTAACAGCTTGATGCCGTGCAGGGTTTCCAGGCGGTTGATGTGCTGGCTGACGGCAGACGGGGTCATGCCCAGCGCGGCAGCGGCGGCGTTCATGCTGCCGTGTTCGAGGACGGCGGAGAAAACGAGCAGGGGTTTGATGTCTTGCATTCTTCTATGATGAGGCCGTCTGAAAGTTTGGTTTTAACGAAGTCCAAACGCTTTCAGGCGGCCTTCTATTTCGATTGTTTAGTTTAACTTCACAATCATAACAGCAAAATAGGGATTATCAAGCGTTTCAGACGACCTTACAATGTGTTCATCTAATCAATCACACTTCAACAAGGAGTCAAACATGAAAATCGCAGTCATCGGCGCAACAGGTTATGTCGGCAACGCAGTCGTTCAAGAATTGGCAGGTCGTGGGCATAAAGTGACCGCTTTTGCCCGTAACACGGATAAAGTGTTCCAAGCGCAAAATGTCGCCGCCGTCTCCGCAGACGTGAACGCGGCGGACTTCGCCGACAAGCTGGCAGGCTTTGACGCCGTGGTCAGCGCGTTCAATCCCGGCTGGAGCAATCCCAATATCGGCGCGGATTTTACACGCGGCGCAAACAACATCGTCGAAGCGGCAAAAGCGGCGCAAGTGCCGTATCTCTTAATCGTCGGCGGCGCAGGCAGTCTGTATGCCGCGCCTGATTTGCAAGTTGTCGATACACCCGACTTCCCCAAAGCCATTTACGACGGCGCCAATGCCGCACGCCATCTCTTGACCGCACTCCTGCCGCGCCGCGATGTGAACTGGTCTTTCGTTTCCCCTCCGGCACGACTGGGCGCGGACGGCGGTTTCAGCGAAGGCAAAACCGGCAAATACCGTTTGGGCAAAGACGATTTGCTGATGGACGGTGAAATTCCGGCAGGCATCAGCGTGGCGGATTTGGCAGTCGCCATCGCCGACGACGCGGAAAACAAAGCGCATTTGTTTGAACGCTTTACCGTTGCCGCCGCTTAACCGCCGTCTAAGTCAAAGGTCGTCTGAAAACCTTAAGAATCAGGTTTTCAGACGACCTATCCATCCCCCAAAACCAAAATGAAATCGAAAAATGAAAAAAATCATCGCCGTCTTACTGACCGCAGCAGCCCTCTCATCAACCGCCGCATACGCTGCCCCCAAAGCCAAACCCGCCCGCATCAAAGCCGCGCAAACCGAAGAAGCGCGCAACAAAGCCAACGCCCTCGCCTTCTACGACCTCGCGTTCAATCAACACAAACTGCAAGAAGCCGTCAGCAAATATGTCGGCAAAACCTATATCCAGCACAATCCGACCGTTGCCGACGGCGGACAAGCCTTCATCGACGCTTTCGCTCCGTTTTTAAAAGAACATCCCGGCTCGCGTGCCGAAGTGAAACGCATCGCAGCCGAAGGTGATTTGGTGTTCATGCACGTCTTCAACCAGACCTCTGCCCAAGACAGGGGCGAAGCGGTCGTCGATATTTTCCGCTTCGACCGCAACGGTAAAATCGTCGAACATTGGGACGTGATTCAATCCATACCGGAAAAAACCGCCAGCGGGCATTCTATGTTCTAAAACATCTGGAAACGATCCAGACAAAATGCGCAAAGGTCGTCTGAAAACCTTAAAAATCAGGTTTTCAGACGACCTTTTTCTATTCGCAGCCCATTATTCATCTGACACCAGCCTCCCTCTTTTTATCAGAAGCGTTTTGAAAAAAGACGCAGATTAGGGTTTCAGACGACCCTCGTGTCGGTTTACCTGAAGGGAAATCGGTGTTATTGTGTTTGGCAGTCTGTTGAAAATAAAATGATTTATGGAAAGAGACTCTTTAAACAGCCAGCATTTCGTCCGGCTGGTGCAACAAGGCGGCGGCAGCGATTATCTGAGCGGCAATTACCGTTTCGATACGCTGCACAGCGGCATTTCCGTGCATGGCGGCTGCGTGATCGCGCAAAAGGATTTCCAAAGTACGCAGCTTGCCGAGCCGTATATTTCGTTTATTCTGCTGCTGGAAGGGCGTTTGGATTTTGCCATCAATCAAAACCGCTATCAGATTGAGGCTGACGGCGGACGGGTGGTGCTGATTGCTGCGGAGGAGGAGATTTTGTTCAGCCGTTATCTCTATCAAGGGGAGAAAACGGCGAAAATCACGTTGAAAGGCATAGAGCAATGGCTGTCGCAACCGCAATACGCGGCGATGCTGCCGGCGGTTTACCGCGAGACGGTGCGGCATTGGCATTTGAGCGATGAATTGCGCGCTTTGGCGGAAAACAGTTTGATGCTGTCGGCGCAGGGCGACGGGCTGGGCGATGTTTTGCAGCGCGAAGCCGATGCTTTGCAGTTGCTCGCGGGATTGTGGCGCGATTTTTGCAGCCGTTATCCATTGTCGCCGTCGTCTGAAAAATCGGGCGGGACGGTTCGCCCGTCGGATGGGGACGGGTTTGTGCATGGTTTGAATCAGGCATTTGACCAAGGCGCGCACCAAGTGGCGGAACTCGCCGCCGCGCTGCATGTCAGCGAACGGACGCTGCAACGCCGCCTGCGGGATTATTTCGGAATTACCGTCAGCGACTGGCTGCGGCACAAACATATGCAATATGCGCTGTATGCGTTGACGACGGGCAAAGAGAGCATCAGCGAAATCGCTTACCGCTGCGGCTACGGACACACATCCAGCTTCACGCAGGCATTCAAGCAATATTTCGACTGCACGCCTGCGGAGGTGCGCAAGCGGGAGGATTGATGTTTAATTATAGTGGATTAACTTTAAACCAGTACGGCGTTGCCTCGCCTTAGCTCAAAGAGAACGATTCTCTAAGGTGCTGAAGCACCAAGTGAATCGGTTCCGTACTATCTGTACTGTCTGCGGCTTTGTCGCCTTGTCCTGATTTAAATTTAATCCACTATAACGTTTAATCGATGCTTAAAGGTCGTCTGAAACGGTTTCAGACGACCTTTGTTTATACCGAGTCTTAGAGTTGAAACCGCTCAAGCCGCCCTCTTCACTTCTTGCGTTTCGCCCGCGGATGCCCCTCGTCGTAAACCTTTGCCAGATGGTCGAAATCCAGCTTGGTGTAAATCTGCGTGGTCGAGAGGTTGCTATGCCCCAGCAGCTCTTGCACGGCGCGGATGTCGCGCGAGGATTGCAAAAGGTGGCTGGCGTAGCTGTGGCGCATCATGTGCGGGGAAATGTGTTGTCCGCTGCCCTGCTGCACCGCCCATGTCTGAAGGCGTTTTTGGATTTGCCGCTGTCCGAGCCGCGTGCCGTTTTTGCCGGTAAAAAGCGCGGTTTCGCTGTCTGCCGCGACGCGTTCGAACAGATAGGCGCGCAAGGCTTCGACGCTTTTGCCCGACAGCGGGACTTGCCGCTCTTTCCTGCCTTTACCGGTTACGCTCACCCAGCCTTCGTCCAGCAACACATCACCCAAATCCAATCCGTGTATCTCGCTCAGGCGCAGGCCGCTTCCGTACATCAGTTCAAACAAGGCATGGTCGCGCACTGCCAAACTGTCGTTGGCGGGCGTGCTGTCGAGCATATGGTTCAACTCTTCCTGCGGCAAGGCTTTGGGCAGGCGTTCAGGCAGGCGCGGGGCTTTCAGGTTGAAGGTCGGGTCGTTGTCCATCATGCCCGACTGCACGAGCCAGCCGCAATATTGCCGCCACGCCGATAATTTGCGCGCCAGCGTCCGTTCGCTCAAACCTTGTTGCGACAGCCGTTTCAACGCCGCCACAAAATCGCGCCGCGTCAAATCCTGCGTCGTTTCAGACGACCCTTCCGTCAAAAGCCGCACGAGTTCGGTCAAATCGCGACCGTATGCAGACAGCGTGTACGCCGACTTGCCTTGTTGTCCCAACATTTTCAAATAGCCGTCCAAAGACAGTCCGAAATCGCGCGCCAACATTTTCAGACGACCTCCAACACGGTTTTCAAAGCCTCCGGCAATCGGCAAACCTTTTGGCGCGCATAATCGAAACACACCATGCCCGTGCGCGCCCGTGCCAGCACCTTGCCGTCCGTAATGCGCGTCAGGCGGAACAACAATGCAAACCCGCCCTTGCCGATGTCCTCAACGCCCATTTCCGCCGACAATTCATCGCCGTAAAAGCCTTGTGCCAGATATTGCACCGCCGCGTCCGCCATAATCAGCCCCGCGCCGCCCGCGTCCGTTTCGCTCCAGCCCAAACCCGCCAGCCAGCGCATCCGCACCTCATGGCACAAACGCAAAACGGCATCGTTCGCCAGATGACCGCCGTAATTCACGTCGCCCACCTGCACGCATAAGGTCGTCTGAAACAACACCGCATCCACATCCGACACTGCCAACTTACCCATCACACACCTCCCGCCGCCGTTTCAGACGACCGCAACAACAAACCGTTATTATAAACCATGTCAGACAAATACCGACCGCACCGCTTGCCCGCCGCAGCCGCAAAAAATCTCATTAACATATAAAACCGATGTAGCCCCGTGTAGTCTTTTAATAAGAAAAACATTATAATTTCCCACATCACCATCCCACTACCTCACCAAGGAGATTTAAATGGCACTCGTATCCATGCGCCAACTGCTCGACCATGCCGCCGAAAACAGCTACGGCCTGCCCGCATTCAACGTCAACAACCTCGAACAAATGCGCGCCATCATGGAAGCCGCAGACCAAGTCAACGCTCCCGTTATCGTTCAAGCATCCGCCGGCGCGCGCAAATATGCAGGCGCGCCGTTTTTACGCCACCTGATTCTGGCGGCAGTCGAAGAATTCCCGCACATCCCCGTCGTCATGCACCAAGACCACGGCGCATCGCCCGACGTGTGCCAACGCTCCATCCAACTGGGCTTCTCCTCCGTCATGATGGACGGCTCGCTGATGGAAGACGGCAAAACCCCGTCCACCTACGAATACAACGTCAACGCCACCCGTACCGTCGTTAACTTCTCCCACGCCTGCGGCGTATCCGTCGAAGGCGAAATCGGCGTATTGGGCAACCTCGAAACCGGCGAAGCAGGCGAAGAAGACGGCGTAGGCGCAGTCGGCAAACTCTCTCATGACCAAATGCTCACCAGCGTTGAAGATGCCGTACGCTTCGTCAAAGACACTGGCGTCGACGCGCTCGCCATCGCCGTCGGCACCAGCCACGGCGCATACAAATTCACCCGTCCGCCCACCGGCGACGTATTGCGTATCGACCGCATCAAAGAAATCCACCAAGCCCTGCCCAACACCCACATCGTCATGCACGGCTCCAGCTCCGTTCCTCAAGAATGGCTGAAAGTCATCAACGAATACGGCGGCAAAATCGGTGAAACCTACGGCGTACCCGTAGAAGAAATCGTCGAAGGCATCAAACACGGCGTGCGCAAAGTCAACATCGACACCGACCTGCGCCTCGCCTCCACCGGCGCCATCCGCCGCTTCATGGCAGAAAACCCGTCCGAGTTTGACCCGCGCAAATACCTGAGCAAAACCGTCGAAGCCATGAAACAAATCTGTCTCGACCGCTACCTCGCATTCGGCTGCGAAGGTCAGGCAGGCAAAATCAAACCTGTTTCACTTGAGAAAATGGCAACCCGCTACGCCAAAGGCGAACTGAACCAAATCATCAAATAAACAACGGGCAACCAAACGGGCGGCCATCCAAGCCGCCCGTTTTGTTTTGAAGGGGGTATGGAGAGCAAGTTCAAATCCATACGGCGTTACTCTGCCCGTCCTGATTTATAGTGGATTAACTAAATCAGGACAAGGCGACGAAGCCGCAGACAGTACAGATAGTACGGAACCGATTCACTTGGTGCTTCAGCACCTTAGAGAATCGTTCTCTTTGAGCTAAGGCGAGGCAACGCCGTACTGGTTTAAAGTTAATCCACTATAAAAGGTCGTCTGAAAACGGCTTCAGGTTCAATAAAACCTGCTGCGTTTGTTTTCAGACGACCTTTTTTTGCCGTCACGGCGACTTTGCCGCCTTCCCCGCTAGTGTGGGATTCGATGGCGGACTGCGATTATTCGTCGCTGCATTGCTTCAAATTAAATTGTGCGGCGGCAGCTTCGCGCTTGTATGCTTCTTCATTGAGGTAGCTCGGACGGTAATCCTTCAGCCATTCATCCATCGGGGCAAGCGCCTTGCGACATGCTGCTTTGTCTCCGGCATTTTTATAGCTGACGGACAAATCGTTCAGCGTCCGCATCCAGTCGGTCAGATAGAGGAACTTGTCGCATTCGTTGAGATAACGTTGTTTGATAGCGGCAGCTTCGCGATAGCGTTTGCCCTGATAGGTCGTCTGAAAACGTTTTTCCATTGCTGCCGTGCCTTTTGCGGAACAGGCGGCAGGCATTTTGTAATACGTCGCATCGAAAGTTGCATTATGTCCGCAGTATTCTTGGCAGGCTTCGCGGGCAGAATCCGGAATAGTCAGCTTCACGCTGTTGTCGGCAAAGAAGAAATGTACGATGCAGCCATCACGGTCTTTGCTGACGCGGTTTTTAATCGTGCCTTCATACTCGCATACATTGCCGTTTCGACTGATGGTTTCGACAGAAAACTGCTTGCCGTTGAGTGTCAATGAGCCGCTACTGAGACGGTCTTCCGCCAGAACATAATCTTGTGCGGCAGCGTGCAGGGAAAAGCTTGTCAGCAGGAGAAATGCGAGGGTTTTCATCAATGTGCTTTCTTATAATTTACGGAGAAAATGAAGGAGAATGCGATTGGCTCGGTGCTTCATCTGATGCTTTTATAGTGGATTAACTTTAAATCAGGACAAGGCGACGAAGCCGCAGACAGTACAGATAGTACGGAACCGATTCACTTGGTGCTTCAGCACCTTAGAGAATCGTTCTCTTTGAGCTAAGGCGAGGCAACACCGTACTGGTTTAAATTTAATCCACTATATTATGCAACGAGCAATGTGGATTGTACCGCAATAAAAAGGTCGTCTGAAACGCCAAACAGCATTTCAGACGACCTTTTTAATAACGGATGACGACGGCTCCAACACCAGCCGTCCGTCGGCTTTGCAGCTTAGTTAATCGAATAGCCGCGCAGATATTGAGTACGCTCGCGCGTCATGCGGGTATCGCATTGGAGCTTGAGGTATTCGTTTTGCGCGGGACTGTCCGCCCTAGCCGCTGCCTGTTGGCAGTTTTGGTTTTTGGTTTGAATCCAAGCGCGTTGTTCTGCCAGCATTTCTTGTTGGACAGTGCGCTCCATACCGTCCCATACGCCTTTGATTTCTGACTCAGCCTGATGGTTTTGCGAACGGGCATTGTCCAAATCGCTTTGAGAGAACGACGGCTGTTCCGGCTTCTCTTCGTTGTCAGGACGCAGGATTTCGGTTTCAAGACCGGCGGCAGGCGGTACGCCCGAAGCTTGGCTCGCCGCATTGTTTTCCAAAATATCCTCCGCTTTGGCAACAGGTGGCTCTTCAACGGCTTTGCTTTGCAGGATTTTAATCGCTTCTTCTTTGCTGACTGCCTTGCCGTCTATCATCACGATGCTTTTCACGCCGTAAGGCAGCAGCAAGGAAGACAGGGTTTGCGCGGTCATGTTGACGGTATTGTCTTCCAAAGAAACCGTACCGACTTTCGGATCGGGCGTATAGCGGACGCGGGCTGAGAAAGTGTTGTTCTCAAAACTCAGGTTGCTGCCCATGATTTTCTGCTGAAGCATTTCGGTCAAGCCGGTGTTGCTGTAAATCAGCGGACTGTTGGCATCGGCGGAGCGCAATACTTCGGCAGGGATTTGGATTTTCAAATCGGCGCTACACAGGGATTTGTTGTCTTCTGTGATTTCTTGCGGATTGTCCAAGACGATATTCAACTCGGAGCCGGCGGCAATGATTTTATCGGCATCGACAAATTGGCGACTGTCGGCACGGACAAAGGCACGCGCCTCGCGCTTGATGGTTTCTTGGATTTGGTTGCGGATACTTTGAATAGCGGCGGGATTGCCACACTCCAAAGCCTGCTTGGGTTCTTCTTTGCCGCACGCCGCCAACATCAGGGCGATAAGCGGCAAAGCCAGCAGTTTCTTGTGCATAAATAATACTCCTTGATACGGCTCGGAAACCGAACCGTTTTGTCGTTCAGACGACCATCATAACAAAAGCACTTGCAACAAGTAAATAATGTTGCAAGTGCTTTTTCAACGAACGGTGATAACGCTTACTTATCTGTGGATATAGTTTACGAAACCAGAGAGAATCAACGCGTTAATCAAGTCCACAAAGAACGCGCCGACCATAGGCACAATCAAGAACGCTTTATGCGAAGGACCGAAGGTTTGCGTGATGGACTGCATATTGGCAACGGCGGTCGGCGTTGCACCCAAGCCGAAACCGCAATGCCCCGCTGACAAAACTGCCGCATCGTAATCGCGTCCCATAAAGACGTAGGTTACAAATGTCGCATACAGAATCATGACAACGGTTTGTACGGCAAGGATGACGGTTACAGGACCTGCCAGACCGGTCAATTCCCACAGTTTCAGGTTCAACAGAGCCATAGCAAGGAAAAGCGACAGGGAGGCATTGCCGAATACGTCGATGGCGCGGTCGAACATATTAACTTTAAATGCAGAAGTCAAAATGTTGCGGATGACGACACCGGCAAACAAACTCCATACAAATTTCGGCAAGTCATACAGATATTCTTTATCGTAGCCGTCCACAATTTCGGCAAATGCCAAACACGCTGCAAACATAGCAAGCGTTTCGACGGCGGATTCGGCAGTAATCAGACGTGTGCGCTTTGCTTGCTCGAATACATCATCAGTCTGCTCATCGGTATTTTCTACGCTTGAGCTTTGTTCAATAGGCTTGCGACCCATTCTATTAATCAGAAGACGTGCGACCGGACCGCCAATCAAGCCGCCGAACACCAGCCCGAAGGTAGCCGAAGCCATACCCAATCCGGTAGCACCGACCAAGCCGAATTTGCTTTCAAAGTCAGGCCCCCATGCACCTGCCGTACCGTGTCCGCCGGTCAGCGTAATCGAGCCGGTAATCAAACCGATTAGAGGATCCAGTCCCAATAACGTTGCCAAGCCGACGCCGACAAAGTTTTGCACGACGATAAACGCCCCTACGACGGCAGTGAAAATCACCAATGGCAGACCGCCCGCTTTCAAACGGGAGAAGTCCGCACTCAAACCGATGGATGTAAAGAAAATCAGCATGAATGCGTCTTGCAGCGGTTTTTCAAATTTGAAGCTCACGTCGTAAGCCTGATGCAGCGCAAACAAGATAATCGCAGCAATCAAGCCGCCTGCCACAGGCTCGGGAATGTTGAAATCGCGCAGGAATTTGACCTTTTGGACCAAAAACTTACCAATCAACAAAACCAATGTGGCGGCAATCAACGTGTAGTAGCTGTTAAATTCCCATTCCATAATTGTTTTACCTCTCAAAAAATGTTTTTCTATTGTTCTTTTCGAGTATTTGCCCGATAAGATTCAAACGAATGGATATTAGGGCACGAGTTAAAAATTGTCAAAGAATAGCCTTTTGTTTTCGATTTTTTTACATATGGCATTTTTAAAATCATCAAAATATTTATAATCATCATGCTATTACATAAGACTACTTTTTGTTTATTAATTAAATATTTTTAATCTGAATGATATTATTGTTGACAATTCTTTTCATCAGAATATGAGCTTGATAACTGAAAAGGTCGTCTGAAAACTTGGAAATCAAGTTTTCAGACGACCTTTTTATGGTGGATTAAATTTAAATCAGGACAAGGCGACGAAGCCGCAGACAGTACAGATAGTACGGCAAGGCGAGGCAACGCCGTACTGGTTTAAATTTAATCCACTATATCTTTCAGACTTTATCTTTCAGGCTCAATCAACCTTTAGTACGCTCCAACAGTTCTTCCGCCAAGGCGAGGTAGGCTTTGGTGCCTTTGGCGTTGGCGTCGTAGGCGAGTGCGGGCATGCCGTGGCTGGGGGCTTCGGCGAGGCGGACGTTGCGGGGGATGACGGTTTGGAACATCAGGTTGCCGAAATGTTGGAAAAGCTGTTCGCTGACTTCGACGACGAGGCGGCTGCGGCTGTCGTAGAGGGTGCGGACGATGCCGGTGATGTCGAGGCGCGGGTTGATTGCCTGACGGATTTTGCGCACGGTGGCGATGAGGTCGGAGATGCCTTCGAGGGCATAGTATTCGCACAACATGGGGACGATGACGCCGTTGGCGGCGACGAGTCCGTTGAGCGTGAGCAGGGTCAGTGAAGGGGGACAGTCGATGAGGACGAAGTCGTAGTCGTTTTCGACGGTTTGCAGGGCGTTTTTGAGGCGGATTTCACGGGCGATTTCTTGCACCAGCTCGATTTCGGCTCCGGCAAGCGCACGGTTTGCGCCGAGTACGTCGTAGCTGCCGTCCCCGCTGCGGACGACGGCGGTTTTGATGTCGGTATCGCCCAATACGACTTGGTACACGCCTTCTTCGAGGCGTGCTTTGTCTATGCCGCTGCCTGTGGTAGCGTTGCCTTGCGGGTCGAGGTCGATGACGAGGACGCGTTTGCCTTTGGAGGCGAGCGATGCCGCGAGGTTGACGGTGGTGGTGGTTTTGCCGACGCCACCTTTTTGGTTGGCGACGGCGAGGATTTGTGCGCTCATGTTTTTGCTGCTGTCGGATAGGTGAATGGCGGAATTTTAACGTTTTTTGCTTGAAATGGGTATAAGGTCGTCTGAAAAGGGGCTGCGACAGGCAAAAGGTATCTTTGTCACATTTCTGTCTGCGTTTCGGTAAATTCTCTTTAAATTAAATTCAGACAAAGCAAGGTAATGCCTGCTGATTCAATATGGGTTTTCTATATAATATGCCGTTTTTATAACTGTCGTAGAGATATACCATGAAAAAATCTTTCTTTGCCCTGATGCTTGCCGCTGTTTTGCCTGCTGCTAATGCGGCTTCAGTTACCGAATTGGAAGCACAGATTGCGGATTTAACAGCAGAACAAACAGTAGAACATGCTTGGGTAGAAGTGAATCTGGCACGGTTAGAGGCGGGGCAGATGCATTTAATTGACGAACAGAATCGGAAGATCGAGGCTTTGGAAGCCCGTATCAGTAAATTGGAAAAACGCCTTGCCAAGTCAAAATAGTACAACCCGAATCGGGTTTATGTGTGCAGCGTCAAGCCGTTCCAGAAGTTGTTTGAGGCTTCGGGGAAAAACGAATGGGAAGCGCGCCGCGCCGTCCGCACTGTCTGCAATGCGGAAACTTCGGCGATGTTCTGCGAAGACTCTGCCATCCGTTGCGAAAAATACGAATAACGGGGTTTGAACACAAAGGTCGTCTGAAACGGAATCGGGTTTCAGACGACCTTTTTAACGGCATAGTGGATTAACTAAATCAGGACAAGGCGACGAAGCCGCAGACAGTACAGATAGTACGGAACCGATTCACTTGGTGCTTCAGCACCTTAGAGAATCGTTCTCTTTGAGCTAAGGCGAGGCAACGCCGTACCGGTTTAAAGTTAATCCACTATATTTTGAAGGCAAGTGGCGTTGTGTTCTGCCGATATCGGTATCGTTTCCTTTGAATTTGAACCAAGCCAGGCTGTATACTTGATGACTTGCCGCTGCTCATACCACAACAAGGAAATCTATGGATTGCTGGGAAATTCTGCACATTGCGCCTACCGGTGACGAACGGGCCATCAGGCGCGCTTATGCGAAGCTGTTGAAATCGACACGTCCGGACGATGACGCGGAGGGATATCAGCGGCTGCGCGAGGCGTTTGATGAGGCTTTGTCGCGTGCGCCCTACATCGATGAGGAAGAGGACGCAGACGATTGGTCTTGGGATCATGCCGATAACGATGAGGCGGATGTTTCAGACGACCTTGATGAAGCACAGACTGAATATGTTGACGGGGCGGCGGCAGAATATGAATCGACCCAAGCCTATCCGCACGATACATGGAAAGACGCAGAAACAGACCATATTGAAGAAACTGATGTTTCAGACGACCCCTACGGATATAGCGGCGCAACTGCCGAGGCGTATTCATACCATGGATACGATGGCGTAGATTCAGACTATATTTTGGCGGAAATCGGACGCATTCACGATGAAGGGAAAAGTGAAGCGTTGGAACGCTCCTGGCCCGACATCCGCGCTTTATTGGACCGGCTGCCTTTGGGCGAATCGGAATATATTGCTTGGGAATTTTTGGATTTTCTGCGCGATCGGTATATTTCGAATATCATCGTATGGGCGCAATGGGCGTCTTATTTCCGCTGGCACGAGAGTCGCGAAGTTCTCCACCGTATGAGCACGGACGAGCTGGAGTGGGTTTATGACTGCATCAATGCGGCGGAAGTTTTGTCTGACAACGCCAATGGCAAATTCCCGCTCTTGCACAGCTTGAACCGCCTGACCGAGCAAGGGCGCGATATGCGGGCAACGGTGAATGCGTTTTTCCTGAATACGGCTTTACAGGAAGAAATATCGCCATCCGTACGCACGGCGCTGATGAGGCGAAAGACAAAACTGACGTCTGTTTTACAGAAAGCGCAATCATGGCGGCAGATGCGGATTGTGCTGCCGATTGTGGCGATATTCGTCGCCATGTTTACAGCGGCAGCCGATGACGCTTTATCCGCCTATATCGAGGCGTATTATTCGTTGGCCCTCGTCTCCACCCTCACGCTGGCGCTCTTGTGTTTCTTGGTCAATGTCTGCCGAAGTATATTTTTCACATGGCTGCCGTCTCTCTACAAACTCTTCACGGCGACTTTTGTGTTTAAAAAAGCGGCGATTGTACGCGCTTTCGTATTGCCTGTCGTGATGACCGCCGTGTGCCTGACCCCGACCGGTTCGGTAATGTTTTTCCTGCTGACCGTACTCGCATGGATATATTCATGGTGTACCTTTTTCTCCTACATCAAAAGCGAACGGAGTATTGTCGGCGGCCTGACGGTCAATCTGTCATTGATTGCCATGTTTCCGATAATCAATGTGATAAACAAACACTTGGAGCAAACGGCGGGCAACTCGGTATTGCTTATCCTGACGGCTTTGATGATATTGTTGTGGTTCAACGCCAATCTGTATCTGCGGTCGTTCCATCCCCATCTGTCAAAAAAACAGGCGCAATTCCTGCTGGCACCTTGTTCACCCAACGCATCCTTTCCTGCCAGGGCGGCCGCTTCATTCGCCTCCGCACTGGTTTGGATGCTGACGCTGCCGCAGCGGTGTGCCGACTATACCGAACGGGATGATATTTGGACGCCTTTGGGTTTCGGCGTACTGGCATGTATGCTGACGCTTATCCTGCCGCTTGGCGGCAATCGGATGCTGTGGTTTTACCCGACCGCATTCGCACTCGGCTGGCTGGTGCTTGTTTTGAAACAAAATGCCTACCGCAGCCTGATGCGGGCATAAGCTAAAGGTCGTCTGAAAAATTTTCAGACGACCTCAAACATACCGTACAACGCTGTTTTCATTTTCCTGCAACAGATTCATTCCATAAGGAATCCGCATGACTTTACCTGTTTTAGCCGTGACTTCGGGCGAACCTGCCGGCATCGGCCCCGATATCTGCTTGGATTTGGCGTTTGCCGATTTGCCGTGCCGCTGCATCGTGTTGGGCGACAAAAATCTGCTGCAAAGCCGTGCCGAACAATTAGGCAAAACCATCACCCTGCAAGATTTCGACCCGCAGGGCGGCAAGCCCGAACGCGGCATATTGGAAGTGTTGCACATCCCCTTAGACGCGCCCTGCCAAGCGGGCAAACTCAATCCCGCCAATGCCGCCTACGTCCTCAAACTGCTGGACGCTGCCTATCAAGGCATTTCAGACGACCTCTTCGACGGCATGGTTACTGCGCCGCTACACAAAGGCGTCATCAACGACGGACACGCCAGCGACCATTTCTTCAGCGGCCACACCGAATACCTCGCCGAAAAAAGCCAAACCGAACAAGTCGTCATGATGCTCGCGGGCGGCGGATTGCGGGTGGCACTCGTCACTACCCACCTTCCACTCAAAGACATCGCCGCCGCCATTACCCGCCCGCTGGTCGAATCCGTAACCCGCATCCTTCATGCCGACCTGCGCGACAAATTCGGCATCGCCCGCCCCCGCATCCTAGTGACCGGACTGAATCCGCACGCAGGCGAAAACGGCCATCTCGGCCATGAAGAAATCGACATCATCATCCCCGCGCTCAAGCAGCTGCAAAGTGAAGGCATAGACGCACGCGGCCCGTATCCCGCCGATACGGTGTTCCAACCCTTTTTACTCAAAGACGCCGATGCCGTTTTAGCGATGTATCACGACCAAGGGCTGCCCACGCTCAAATACGCGAGCTTCGGGCAAGGCGTCAACGTCACGCTCGGGCTGCCCTTTATCCGCACCTCGGTCGATCACGGTACCGCCCTCGACCTTGCCGGAACGGGCAAAGCAGACTCAGGCAGCCTCATGACCGCCGTTGCCACTGCGTTGGAAATGGCGCGCCATATCGACTCGCGTTCCTGAAACCGGATTTCGTTTATCACATAAGTTCTTGAAGCCAAAGGTCGTCTGAAAACAAGAAATACCATCCGAAACGATATGCGGCTTACCTGACGAACAAATCCACAAACTCGGCGCAATCTTTGTTGCGACACCTTGTTTTTAGAGTCTTCAGATGTGCAAACAACTGCTGTTTCTCGCTGTCGCTCAGTTTACGTCCTTTATCATCACGGACTTGGTTGTATTTCGGCGTATTTTTGACATCAAAACCACGGTTGATAAAGAAAACCGTTTCCTTACCAGCCGCGTTGCGCACGGTAAGCATCATGCTGCCGCCGTCCGCCGCGATGGCGCATTTGTCTTCAACAATGGCAGTGTAGTCAGTGTACATGGCTGTTCTCGGTTTGGTTTGGCTGTACGCCGTTTGACTCAATAAAACGGCGACAGCAATCGCAATGCAATGTTTCAACATGATTTGCTCCGTTTGCGTTTTCAGAGTGCGTAGCCTGCCTGTGGTACGATCTCTTCCGATTTGCGGCTTCTATGCCGCATCGGACGATTCCTCCTTGACCGCTTCCAACAGCGGTATCAACAGCTCTTCCACCAATCTCTGGAACAACGCTCCTTCCACCGGCTCGGTATCTTCGTTGCCGAACACTAAAGCGACTTCGGTATAGTCTTTTTGCCCTTTGCTGACTTTGTTGCCGTGATAGCTTTCCTTGGCTTTGTTCAGGGCATCTTCCCAGCTCTGTTTTTTGCCGTAGGCTTCGGCGGCGGCAAGGCTGGTTTTGGCAAAGAAAGGCAGCGGGCGCGTTTGTCCGAGGTTGAAGAACGTCAGCCATTTTTGCAGTATTCCTTGCGCTTGGCTGCTGCATATTTCGGGATAAAGCGTCGTTTCTTCGGGCTGAACGATATGGGTTTGGCGGGTTTCGGTTTCAGACGACCCTACCGCCGACCCTACCGCGCAAAAGATTAAATGTTCGAGCAGGAGGGCGATGCGCTGCGGAGCGTTGGGTTTGCGGTCGAGGTAGAACACTTGGCCGCATTGGTACAGGTTGCCGAGGCTGCCTTGCAGGGTTTGCCCGTCGAACGGGATTTCGTAAGCAAACGGCGGCAGTTTGGGGCTTTGCAGCAATGCGCCGTCTATGCGTTTGGCGGCGGCTTGGAAATTCTGCTGCCACAATTTACCCAGTTCACCGGTGGGCAACAGGCTTTCGGCGTCGAGGCGGACGGCGGTTTCTTGAAAGTCTTGGTTTTGGCGGCGGGCGTCGAGATAGGCGGCGGCAATTTTGTCGGCGCGTTGCGGCTCAAAGGGTTCGGCGGATTCCCATGCTTCGTCGCGGTAGGGTTCGCGCCAGCCTAGGGTTTGTTGCAGCCATGCTTTGACGGGATTTTTCCAGAAGCGGATGAAGTCGTCCTGCCAGACGGTCGGTGCGGGGCTGTTTTCTTCGAGGGCTTCGCTGAAAAACGGACGCGCCTGTTCTCGCGGACGGTTAAGGGCTTCGGCGTAGTCCTGCCGCGTGCTAAAGAGGTCGTCTGAAATGTTGTCTGCGATGAAATAGCGGTGGGAGAACGGTTGCAGGGGATGTTGCTCGACCCAGTGTTCCGCCAGCTCTTTGCTGCGCCGTCCGGTCATGGCGGCGACGGTGTCAATGAGTTCGCTGACGAGGGCGGACGGGGCGAGTTCGTCGTCGTTGCGGATGCTGCGGCCGACGTAGGAGATATAAAGGATGTCGCGCGCACTGATGATGGCTTCGAGGAAAAGGTAGCGGTCGTCGTCGCGGCGGGCACGGTCACCTTTTTGCGGGTGTTTGGCAATCAGGTCGAACACGGCGGCTTTGGTGTTGCGCGGGAAATCGCCGTCGTTCAGCCCCAAGAGGCAGATGACTTTAAACGGCAGGCTCCTCATCGGCACCATGCTGCAAAAGGTGATGCCGCCACGCAGGAATCCCGCCTGACTCTCGCTGCCTAAGAAGCGGCGGATGTGGCGGATGACGGTGTGTTGCGGCAAAGTGCCGCGAAAGCCTGCCAACGCGGTTTCTTCCTGCCATTTTGCCAACGCCTGCTCAAACTGCTGCAAGGCGTATTGGTCGTCGGCATCAGGCAGAAACAATGACTGCACCAAATCGCGGCAGCGTTCCGTCCATTCCTCCGTCGCTGCGGGTTTACGCCACTCGGCGGCGAGGCGGGACAGCGTGCGGATAAAGGCGGCAAAGCGGCCGAACACATCGAGGCGGTTGACATCGCCGTGCCACGCGCTGACGTTTTGCCAGAGCGGGCTGCCGTCGTCGGGCAGCATCCAGCCCAACACGATGCGTTCCAACGCCTGCTGCCAGGTGAACAGATTGTCCGCCGCGCCGCGCATTGTTCCGTCCAACCCCCAATGCACGTTCAATTCGGCAATGGTGTCGTACAGCAGCGGCAAATCGTCCGCCGTCAGCCCGAAACGGCGGAGCACCAAACCGCTTTCCAACAGCGGCAGCACTTTATCGACTTCAAACCGGCTTTCCAGCAAATCCAGCGTCTGCTCCAGCGCGTAAAGCAGCGGCTGGCGGCGGCTGAGTTTCACGTCCGACACCGAATACGGCAAAGCCTGCGCCCCGCCTTGCGCCTGCCCGAACACCGCCTCGATAAACGGGCTGTACGGCTCTATGTTCGGCGTCAAAACAGCAATATCGTGCGGCTGCCAGTCGGGATGTTCGTGCAGAATCCGCAACAGCTTGTCTTTCAAAATCTGCAATTCGCGCAAGGGGCTGTGTGCCGACACGATACGGACGGAGCCGTCGTCCAGCAAATCCGCGCGGCTGTGTTCAGACGGCATCCGCAGGTTTTGAATGTCGTTTTGCAGGCAGTGTAGCAGCGTGTCGTCTGAAGCCTCTTCAAACACATTCTGCTCCTCCAAGCCGATTTCCGTCAGAAAATCAAAAAAATCACGCCCCTGCTTGCCCAGCGATGCCAAGAGCGGATGCCCCGTCTGCGACAAATCCGCATCGTCGCCACCCTTCAAAAGCTGCGCTGCCTCAATCACATTGCCCCAATACTGACCGCTCGGATTGAGTGCGAACACAAACACATCGCAATGTTCCGAAATTTTCTGCAAAAGCTGCAAATACATCGGTGCCATCGTCGAAATGCCGAACACGAAAAACCGCTCGGGCAGGTGCGCCTTATCCAAAGACGACAGCAGCTTTTCCCACAACGCCACACGGTGCGGCGCGGATTGGTTGCCGTCGTCCAAATACCGCCAAAGCTGTGCCTGCCAGACCTCGTCCTCGCCCAGTCCCAGAAGTTTGCCTTCCTGCCAGGCATCAATCCACTGCGGCCGGTACACCAGATACTGGTCGAAAATATCCGCCAACTGCCCCGCCAACTGATAATCTGCCGACTCGCCGCTGCCCAAATAGCTTTGCAAGACAGAGCGGACGTTTTCAAATTCAGAGGTCGTCTGAAAACGCTCGCTGCGGAACAAATCCAAAAGCCGCCAGCGCATCACCTCCGGCGAAAACGGACTGAGCGCGGGAATATCGGGAATCAGCTTCTGCATCAACTGCCACGTCAAACCCGCCGGCAGGCTGAATTGCAAATTCGCCGCCACCCCCAGTTCGCGCGCCAGATACACGCTCAAATAACGCCGCATCCCCTGACTCTGCACCACAATCTGTTCCGCCGCCAAAGCAGACTCAAGCGGTCTGACCCTTTGGATTCCGGCAAACAGGGCGGCTAGCGATTCGAGGCGGTTGGATTGGTAGAGGTAGAACATGGCGATTAAAAGCAAAAGGTTAAGAACGCAAGACAGATTATAAAGTCCCTTGATTTCTCTGCAAGCGCAACCATATAGCCGTCAACCCATCATTCAGAAAAACAGAGGAATTTATGCCGCAAACCGACATCAACCACGCCGATATCCGCACACGTTTCATCTTTGACGATATGCCTGTACGCGGTCTGCACGTCCGTCTTGAAAATGTGTGGGAACACATCGTCGGACAAAAACACTACCCTGCCGCCATCCGCCGAGCTTTAGGCGAACTCCTCGCTGCGGGCGCGCTTCTGTCCAGCAACCTTAAAAACGAAGGCACGCTCATTGTCCAAGTACAGGGACAAGGTCGTCTGAAAATGCTTGTGGTCGAAGCCACGTCCGACAACACCGTTCGCGCTACCGCCCGCTGGGATGAAACTGCCGACATCCGTGATGACGAAAGCCTGACCGACCTTTTGGGCAGCAACAGCGTTTTCGTACTGACGCATCAACCCAAAGATGCCGAACCATGGCAAGGCGTTGTCCCGCTTGAAGGCTACAACATCGCCCAAATGCTCATGAACTATATAAAACGTTCCGAGCAACTTGATACCTATATAACCCTCGCTGCCTCCGATCATGTCAGCGGAGGACTGCTGGTACAACGTCTACCCGAAGAAGAACTCGACGCAGCATCATGGGAGCTTATCAGCACACTGACCCAAACGTTGACACCGGAAGAACTAACCACCCTAGACGCACAACACGTTCTCTATCGTCTCTATCACGAAACCCCACCGCGGGTTTTCGATCCCGAAAGTATCGAATTTGCCTGCACCTGCTCGCACGGCAAAGTCAGCGATATGCTGCTTATGTTAGGCGAAGAAGAAATTGGCGGCATAGTTGCCGAACAAGGCAGCATCCAAATCGATTGCGACTTTTGCCACACCAAATACGTATTTGACGAAACGGATGTGAACGCGCTATTTGGTGGAGACGTAGTCGGCATAGTGCGCCAGCAAGGCGGCCGTTTCCAATAACGAGCGTTCTCACAGCGCATACTAAGACAGTATTGCAGCCCGCTACCTTTTCAGACGACCTTTCCACATAGTCCTCTCCAT
>NZ_POXG01000008.1 GCF_003044565.1 Neisseria sicca
CTGCCGCTAAGAAATAAGTTTAATGCCGCATTCCCAAAGGGGAATGTGCGCAACAGACCGCGTGATAAAAGGCCGTCCGATACCCTCGGGGATTCGGGCGGCCTTTGTGTCGGGCGGGTATGACGTCATGAGACCTTTGCAAAATTCCCCAAAATCCCCTAAATTCCCACCAAGACATTTAGGGGATTTCTCATAAGCACCTTCTTCCAGCAAACCGCACAAGCCATGATTGCCAAACACATCGACCGCTTCCCACTATTGAAGTTGGATCAAGTGATTGATTGGCAACCGATCGAACAGTACCAGGATCGTCAAAGACCTCGACCACCTGATCGTCCTGTCTATCATCTGTTGTCTATGTTTAAAGCTGTCTTGCTCGACCAATGGCACAGCCTCTCCGATCCCGAACTCGAACACAGCCTCATCACCCGCATCGATTTCAACCTGTTTTGCCGCTTTGACGAACTGAGCATCCCCGATTACAGCACCTTATGCCGCTACCGCAACCAACCGCTGACAGCAGCCCAAACCAAACGTAACCGATATATTGAAAACCCGTTATGTAGTCGAACAAGAATTCGGTACGCTGCACTGTAAGTTCCACTATGCGCTGGCAGCTTATTTGGGTCTGAAATGTGAGTGCGCAAAGCCATCTGAAGGCGGTGTGTTTTAACCTGTTGAAAGCGGCTAACAGGCTAAGTGCGCTTGTTGTTGCCTAAAAGGCGACCCGAATACCCGATTATCGGGTATTCGGGGAAAAAAGAGGGGTTTGGAACGGGAAAAGCTGCAATTCTGCATTTAGATTTCGGCTGTTTTGTGGGAAAAGGACTATTTTACAAAGGTCTCTTGATGTGTGATGAAACATTCTCAAATATACCAAAAGCCGTAGAAGCATTCAAACAAGGTGAGCGCCATTAGTAAAGAGGTCGTCTGAAAGCTTTCAGACGACCTTGATAGATGTTTGGTTTCTAACCTAATCTACACTTGTATAATTTAAGATAAACCGAATCATGACAGTAAGCTTTTTAACCACTCAATAAACCAATCAAACCAACTTCCTTTATTTTTATTTAAAGATTCCTGTTCAGATTGGATAGAAACTCTATCTACACATTGATCTCTAATATAATCTTGAATCCTAAAATGATCATCGTGATCTTTTTTAAGGCAAATCGTATCACCAAAACCTGTGTAATTTGGCTCTATTCTTAATTGTTCATTTTTATTTCGATCAGGATGTAGATGAATTGCATAAATTTGTTTGTCTTCTAATTTTATACCTGGAAAATTTGAAGAATCCATCATAATACATTTTTCTTTAGTTGGATAATTTTCTTCAAATGTTGTCGCATAGAGCATGCTATCCATATTTTCTGAATAAATTTGAGATATATTTATGAAATATGCGCCAATTAATTCAGGTTTGTTGATATAAAGACATGGAGTATTATTAACCATCCTGAAGTTAACTCTTCCATCTGCATAAGGGGATTTAGAAAAAGCATTACAATTAAATGTAAATAACAAAATTGACAACGCAGAAAATAGTTTTATATACATAGAAAATCCAGAGTGTAAAACAGTTATTGCAACGGATACAAAGCAAAGGTTGTCTGAAAACTTTCAGACGACCTTGATAACAGACTTTCAATTCAATCTACGCTTGCTGGATAGCACCGATAAGAAGGTAATTTTTACAATTGAAATTTACGGCAACTATTTACATTATCCACGCCATAATAATCTTCCGCATCCAATTTATTATTTCTATAAAATATAGGTATTTCTCTAAAATATTTATCTAAATCAATATCTACATCTCCGTCACTTAAGGTATTTCCCTTCTTCCAATTAACATAGTATTTAGGAGGTGCCATAACTAAACATCCACTTTTATGATTTAAAATCAGAATATTATTAGTTTCATGATAATGCGAGGAGTTTTCTTCCAAATCCTCTACCATGCCTCCATCTATATGCATAAGTATCGAGGTCGGCAGGTTTGTGATGATGGTGTATCAAAACCATATGAACAATTGAACAGGACGACTACTATTGGTAGAGAGGTCGTCTGAAAATTTCAGACGACCTTGATAGATGTTGGATTTCCAACCCAATCTACGCTTATTACACTCTTACGGATGTTTTGAAAAGCATTTTCCGGAATAGGCGATGACGGAGGCAGCATATTGAATCGATACTCGGAAGGATGGCATTTGATGTTCGATTTGTCTGCGCTTTTTATGTTTATATCGACGGTATCGGTATTTTTTGCCGAACAAAACAGCATTATGATAGGTATAAACTGCGTACTTAAAATAGTCATCATAAATCATCTTCAAGCTTTTATCATTACGCATAATATCCCATATCATTTCCCGACGCAGTTTTCTTTGGATTTCTCCCTAATGTGGAAACCAAAAATTTCGTTATAAAATGAAAACTTTGTTCAAATTTTTGCTGATGATTGAAATTTTATCTTTTAGGACGGTAGAATGCGGGGTTATTGGATAGGAGACATCCTCTAAATGTTGGGACTACCTGATTTGTGGTTCCGAGTGTCAAAATTTGAACAATGAAAGTACCGATCATGCAGGAACCTTATTCTCGCGAGGGGAATAATCCCTCATCTCATTCCGGCTCGTTTTGGGAGCGTGAAGTATTGCGCGAAGTCTTGCTGGCTTCTTATAAAGAGCAACGTAATGCCCGTATTTGGCGAAATATTTGGCGTGTTATCGGTGTGATTTTATTTCTTATGTTTATTGCGTCACTGTTTGGAGACGATACCGATGCAGTGCAAAGCAGCGGGGAACATACGGCAGTTATCGATTTGAAAGGTGAAATCGGCAATGAACTTGATGATCAGGTTGAGATGCTGCGTACCGGTATGGAGGCGGTTTACAATAATCCCAATGCTAAAGCGATTATCATCCGCGCCAATAGTCCGGGCGGGTCGCCTGTGGTTTCAAATATTGCGTTTAACGAAATCCGCCGCATGAAGTCGGAGCATAAAGACATTCCTGTATATGTAGTGGCGGAAGATATGTGTGCATCGGGCTGTTATTACATTGCGGCGGCGGCTGACAAGATTTATGCGGATCCTTCCAGCGTGGTCGGCAGTATCGGTGTAATTGGGGGAGGGTTTGATGCGACGGGGCTGATGGATAAAATCGGTATCAAACGTCGTCTGAAAATCGCGGGTAGCAATAAAGGCATGGGCGATCCGTTTTCTCCTGAAACGCCCGCACAAACTCAGATTTGGGAAAAAATGCTGACGGATATCCATAAGGAATTTATTAAATCGGTTAAACTCGGACGCGGAAAGCGTTTGAAAGATCAGCAGTATTCTGATGTTTTCAGCGGACGTATCTATACGGGTTCAGAGGCTAAAGAAGTGGGATTGATTGATGATTTCGGCAGCGTATATAGTGTTGCCCGAGATGTCGTTAAAGCCCCTGAGCTGGTGAACTATACGCCTGAAGAAGATTTCGGCAAAATGCTGGGTCGCCATTTGAGTGCTGAAATGGAGACTAAAGTTAAAGAAAAACTGTCGAAAATATGGTAACAGGATTGGTCCATTATTCATCCGTTGTTGTCATAAGTAGGCGTGTGTGAGGTCGTCTGAAAACGTATCTCTCGAGATGTTTGATGATGTTTCAAATGCCGTTTCTAAAACTGGGATGGTAACGAACCGATAACAAAAAAGCGGCTGGGAAGATGTCCTTGCCGCTTTTTTAAATGCGCTGGTATAGGGTAAAGTTAACTGTCTTCTATCAAATTAAAGAGACCGTATGAATATACTGACAACCTTTATTTTTGCACTGTTTTCCATGTCGGAACCTAAAATTGCCGAAATCCGGCACACGGTGGAGTATGGTGGATTGCTACAAATCAGGATTGCTACAAATCATAATCGGTCATGTGGCAGCATTAACATGACGCCGGCCAGATTAGATTACATCATCACTTGCGGCCGATATGCAGGCAAAGCCCTGATACCTCATCATAAGATCATATTGAAACATACCGGGCAGCAGCTTGTCGCAAGTTACCGTTCAAATGGAAAGATATTGTTCAAAATTACCTGTTCTGCCAATGAATACAGAAAAATCTCCGCCTTTCTGTCCGATTCTGCAGAGGACAGGCAGATGTAGATTAGGACGAAAAGCCTGCATTCGCCCCGCAGTCATCCATAGGAAAATTACGGACGACTGATTTATAATGCCTGATTTCTAGGTATAGCTATTTCATACGTTCTGCCGTTATTCGACAATATCTTGAGGTCATACTATGCTCATCCTGCTTGATCAAGACAATGTACTTGCCGATTTTGAAAGCGGGTTCCGCCGGCATTGGCACAACCGCTTTGGCGAAGATGCGCCGATAGAGGGCAAAGAACATCTCTTCTATATTCGCGACCGCCTGCCCGAACACCTGCAAGCACGCGCGGCAGAGCTTTACGGATCGGTTGGTTTTTTTGAGAGCCTGCCACCTGTTTCTGGCGCAGTCGAAGCCGCCCGCGCACTTTTGGCTGCCGGGCACGACGTACGCATCTGTACTGCGCCAGTGAACCAATACCGCTACTGTGCCGGTGAAAAAATTGCTTGGGTGGAGCAGCATCTGGGCGAGGAGTGGACACGGCGCGTCATCATTGCCAAAGACAAAACCTGGGTGCGTGGCGATATCCTCATCGATGACAAACCGAATATCGAAGGCACATTGCCGCCTCTGTGGCAGCATCGTCTTTATGATGCACCACACAACCGCCATTTAGATGTGCCCCGCATCGTATGGTCACAGCCGGAAACTTGGGCGGATTTGCTGGTCGGTTGATACGGCTTTTGCGTGTATGGCGGATATAGTGAATTCGCCGGAGACCGAGTTGGTTTTTGATTGATTTTTGTTTTGAGTAAAAGATTGCCCATATACTGAGAGGTCGTCTGAAAACGTATATTTTGAGATGTTTGATGATGTTTCAAACGCCGTTTCTAAACTGGGATGGTAACGAACCGATAACAAAAGAGCGGCTTGGAAGATGTCCTTGCCGCTTTTTTAAGTTTGCTGATATGGGGTAAAGTTATCCGTCCTTCGATTAAAGCGACCGCAGAAGTAGTTTTTTGTATGTCAAACAGTTTTTTGTTGATAATACGAAGGCTTCAAGCTCGGAACGGCTGAGGCTGAATGTTTATCATGAAATGCCAAGGAATGTTTGAGGTCGTCTGAAAAGCCATTTTGTCATTTCATCTACATGATAAAGGTTTATCAGCCGGCGTTAGCGCCCCCGATTTTTGCATCCAACCCCTTCATATCTTATAAATATTATGATTAATGTCCAACATCTAGATTTTTACTACGGCAATACGCAGGCCTTGTACGATGTCTCGGTCGAGCTTCCGCAAGGCAGTATTACCGGATTAATCGGACCTAATGGTGCCGGCAAATCCACTTTGATGCGCTGTATGGCAGGATTGGAAATCCCGACATCCGGCGATGTCTTGCTTGACGGTCTGCCTATTCTTGATAATCCGCGCGACAGCTTTTCCAAACTCGGCTACCTGCCTGATTTTTTTGGTTTGCCGGATGGTTTGAGCGTAATCCAGTGCTTAACTTATGCCGCCAAATCCCGCGGTATTCCTGATGCGCGACTTCCTGATTTGCTGCTGGAAACCGTTCGCCTGCTGAATTTGGAACATAAACTGTATGCCAAAGTCAGCGATCTCTCCCGTGGTCAGAAGCAGCGTGTCGGTATCGGGCAAGTCATCATCCATCGTCCTAAGTTCCTGCTTTTGGATGAACCTGCCAGCGGTCTTGATCCTGAAGCACGACATGAATTGTCTTTGTTGCTGCTGAAGCTCAAAGATGAAGGCATGAGTATTTTGGTATCGAGCCATATTCTTTCCGAGCTGGATGAATATTGTTCGCATATGCTGGTGATCAAAGGCGGACGTGTTCAGGCATTTCAATCTGTTAATGATGATGTTAACGAAGATCAGACTGTTTCGCTGCAATTTGTTGGTTTGGATGAATCCATATTCGAGCGGGTCCGCAATACGGAAGGTGTGAAGCAGGCAGAATGGAGCAATCATGCCGTTACCGTCGTATTGGATGCGGGAGAAGAAGCGCGTGCAGCCTTGTTGCGCAAGCTGTTTGAGCAAAACTTGCCTTTGAGCGAAGCTGCCGTCATTAAAGCGTCGCTGCTGCACAGTTATCAAAACAGCCTCAATCCCCACAAACAGGAGCAAGCCGATGGACAATAAATTGAATATCCCCAAAATCCGGGTTAACGCCGAATTTCAAAGGCTGATGTGGCTCAACATGAGCTGGGGCATGATTGCAGGCATCATCATACTCTACAGCCTGTTTATCTTTGCTAAAGCAAATTCTGAGGACTTGGTGGAATATATTGCCGGAGTCGGTGCATTCGGCGCATTCATTTCAAGTATTGCCCTTTATCTGCAGATTGAGCGCAGTCTGCGCCAAGATGTATCCAGCAATGCGTTTGACCAGTTGCGTATGTCTTCTTTGTCTCCGTGGCAGATGGCTTGGGCGAGGATTGTTGTCGCACCTTTGACCGGTTGGGTTATTTTCCTTATCGGCTGGATACTGATGGGGTTGACCATGCTTCATCCCGATCATAAAAGCAATGAGTTTTTCATCATGTGGGTGACCATGCCGCTTAATTCATGGGTGCTTGCCTGTCTGATATTGGTCAATGCTTTGCAGTTCAAACGCGGCAACAATCAATGGGAAGGATCTCTGTTGCAACTCCTATTGCTATTTGTTGTCATGGTCATGTTCGTCACCGGTATGTTGTCCGCCGCGGAAGATCTTTCATACTTGAGTGAAGGTGTATCCAATACAGTATCCCCAATTATTGCTTCCATTATTTCTGTTGTCTTATGCAGCGTTGCCGCCCGCGCTGCTATGGCAGAACGTCTGCACCTGCGCTCTTCCCGATTGACTTTTATCGTACTTGGACTTCTTACGCCTTTAGCTTCAATCAGTTTAGTAAGCAACTATCAACAAGCGCTGTATATTTGCGCCGTGGCTTATGGCGGCATGAGTATTTTGTCTTTGATTACGCAGAAGCAGACGACCTTTTCTTCTATTGGAGAATTTGTCCGTGCGCGCAATAGAAAACCGAAGTGGGCGATTGCTTCGTTGCCTGCTTGGATGATTCTTTTGCCTTTGGGATTGATTTGTGCCGCATTGGTGTCAGCAGAAATGGTATGGTCATACATAGCACAATTCTTTCTCCTCATGCTGCTGGTTTTTTCCATCAACCAAATGAAATGGCGATACAACAACATTACCATCACATTATTGATATACCTGCTTCTTCGAGGTCTTTGGTTCGTGATTGCATCGTAACAGGAGCGTATTTTCCTGTTTTGCACCCTGCCTTTAGCCATAGAGAGGTTGGGAGGTAGGATAAAGGTCGTCTGAAAACCGGTTGATAAGGTTTTCAGACGACCTTTTTATCTATGCGCACATAAATTCGGCTATCTCGAGGCAGCCCATGCTTTCCCGCCCCAAACTCATGTACAACAACATTTAAATATCAGTTAAGAAATAAAGCCCAAAACCGCCCCTGCCTTGTCGGAATCGCCGAATGACGGTACTATGCGCAGTTAACAGCTTGATTGCCGTTCGGATGGTCATGCGTCCGGACGCGGTTTTAAATTCAGTATCTTATTTGAAAGCAGAAAATGATTAACGATATTCAAAAAACAGCGGAAAGCAAAATGCAGCGCTCGGTAGAAGTGCTGAAAGAGAATTTGGCGAAAGTGCGTACTGGACGTGCGCATACCGGTCTGTTGGACCAAGTGGAAGTCGAATACTGGGGCAGCATGGTTCCAGTCAGCCAAGTTGCCAACGTGACACTTCTGGACGCGCGCACCATCGGCGTAAAACCTTTTGAAAGCAATATGGCAGCCAAAGTCGAGAAAGCCATCCGCGATTCAAACTTGGGTCTGAACCCGGCAGCCGTCGGCGATTTGATCCGCGTGCCTATGCCTATGTTGACCGAAGAGCGCCGTAAAGATTTGATTAAAGTCGTACGCAGCGAAGCGGAAGAAGGACGCGTGTCCATCCGCAACGTGCGCCGCGATGCAAACGATCACATCAAAAAACTCTTGAAAGACAAAGAAATTTCCGAAGACGAAGCACGTCGCGGCGAAGAGGCGGTTCAAAAACTGACCGACAAATACATCGCCGAAGCCGATAAAACGCTGGCTGCCAAAGAAGAAGATTTGATGGCGATTTAAACCCTTGTCCGCGGCGTTTCAGACGACCTTTGAACCGCCGCGCTGCGAAAGGCAGATATGAAGAGCAGCACGCAGACCATTTTGGAACATACTTCGGTTCCGAAGCATATCGCCGTGATTATGGACGGCAACGGTCGTTGGGCGAAAAAGCGTTTCCTTCCCCGCGTGATGGGGCATAAACGCGGCTTGGACGCGTTGGAAAATATGGTGAAGCATTGCGCCAAACTGGGCGTGCAATATCTGACCGTGTTTGCCTTTTCGACTGAAAACTGGCGCCGCCCCGAAGACGAAGTGTCGTTCCTGATGGGGCTGTTTTTGCAGGCTTTGCAAAAGCAGGTGCGCCGTCTGCACGAAAACAATATGCGCCTGAAGGTGTTGGGCAGCCGCGAACGTTTCAACCGGCAGATTCGGCAAGGTATCGAAGATGCGGAAGCTTTGACGGCAAACAATACCGGCCTGACCCTGAGCATCGCTGCGGATTACGGCGGCCGCTGGGATATTTTGCAGGCGGCAAACAAACTGATTGCCGAAGGCGTATCCGAGATTACGGAAGACGCGCTGGCGAAACACTTGATGCTGGGCGATGCGCCTGAGCCGGATTTGTTCATCCGCACCGGCGGCGAAACGCGCATCAGCAATTTCCTGCTTTGGCAGATGGCATATGCCGAACTTTATTTTACCGATACCCTGTGGCCCGATTTTGACAGCAAAGCCTTGGACGATGCTGTCGCCTCGTTCCAAAAACGCGAACGACGCTTCGGCCGCACTTCGGAACAGCTGCCGGTAGAGCAGCAAAGGGGTTAAAAATGTTGAAACAACGGATTATCACGGCACTGTGGATGCTGCCGTTGATGCTCGGCATGCTGTTTTACGCGCCGCAATGGCTGTGGGCGGCATTTTGCGGATTGATTTCTCTGGTTACGCTGTGGGAATACTCTCGCATGAGCGGACTGGAAAAACTGAAAACCAATCATTATCTCGCCGCGACGCTGGTGTTCGGTGTTATCGCTTATGCAGGCGGTTGGATGCTGCCGGATATCGTCTGGTACGCCGTTTTGGCGTTTTGGCTGGTCGTCATGCCTTTGTGGCTGAAATTCAAATGGAAATTGAACGGCGGCTGGCAGGCTTATACCGTCGGCTGGCTTTTGGTCATGCCGTTTTGGTTCGCACTCATGTCCCTGCGTCCGCATCCCGATTACGCCTTGTCGCTGCTCGCCGTGATGGGTTTGGTGTGGGTTGCCGATGTTTGCGCGTATTTCAGCGGCAAAGCGTTCGGCAAACACAAAATCGCACCGACCGTCAGCCCCGGCAAGAGCTGGGAAGGCGCAATCGGCGGCGCGATTTGCGTGGCAGTGTATATGACTGTGGTGTGGTGGGCTGGTTGGCTCACGTTTGACGCAGGCTGGTTCAATACCGTGTTAATCGGTTTGGTGTTGACCGTTGTCAGCGTATGCGGCGACCTGTTGGAAAGCTGGCTCAAACGCGCGGCGGGCATCAAAGACAGCAGCAATCTGCTGCCCGGACACGGCGGCGTGTTTGACCGCGTGGACAGCCTGATTGCCGTTGTCAGCGTCTATGCCGCCTTTGAAAGCTTGTTCTGAAGCGGTTATAGTGGATTAAATTTAAATCAGGACAAGGCAACGAAGCCGCAGACAGTACAGATAGTACGGCAAGGCGAGGCAACGCCGTACTGGTTTAAAGTTAATCCACTATAAAAATCGTTGGAACACATCAAACACAATATCGAATAAGCGTTTTCAGACGACCTTTCCGACCTCAAACCCAAAGGTCGTCTGAAATCCGGAAGCAGTACATAAAGAACACACCATGACACAACAAGTCCTGACCATATTAGGCAGTACCGGCAGCATAGGCGAAAGCACGCTGGACGTTGTCTCACGCCACCCCGAAAAATTCCGCGTATTCGCGTTGGCGGGGCATAAGCAGGTTGAGAAACTGGCGGCGCAATGTCGGACGTTCCGTCCCGAATATGCCGTCGTTGCCGATGCGGAACACGCCGTCCGGCTTGAAGCCATGTTGAAACGCGACGGCACGGCAACGCAGGTTTTATACGGCGCGCAGGCATTGGTTGACGTTGCCTCTGCCGACGAAGTCTGCGGTGTCATGTGCGCCATCGTTGGTGCGGCGGGTCTGCCTTCCGCGCTGGCGGCGGCGCAAAAAGGCAAAACCATTTATCTGGCAAACAAAGAGACGCTGGTGGTTTCCGGTGCGTTGTTTATGGAAACCGCGCGCGCAAACGGCGCGGCAGTGTTGCCCATCGACAGCGAACACAACGCCATTTTCCAAGTTTTGCCGCGCGATTACACAGGTCGTCTGAACGAACACGGCATCCGCTCGATTATCCTGACTGCTTCCGGCGGCCCGTTTTTGACGACCGATTTAGGCACGTTCGACAGCATTACGCCCGCGCAAGCGGTCAAACACCCCAATTGGAGCATGGGGCGCAAAATCTCCGTCGATTCCGCTACCATGATGAACAAAGGTTTGGAGCTGATTGAAGCGCATTGGCTGTTCGACTGCCCGCCTGATAAACTCGAAGTCGTCATCCATCCGCAGTCCGTGATACACAGCATGGTGCGCTACCGCGACGGCTCTGTGTTGGCGCAACTGGGCAATCCCGATATGCGTACGCCCATCGCTTATTGTTTGGGCTTGCCCGAGCGCATCGATTCGGGTGTCGGCGACCTTGATTTCGACTCATTGTCTGCGCTGACTTTCCAAAAGCCTGACTTTGACCGCTTCCCCTGCCTGAAGCTCGCCTATGAAGCCATGAATGCGGGCGGAGCCGCGCCCTGCGTATTGAACGCCGCCAACGAAGCCGCCGTCGCCGCCTTTTTAGATGGACAGATTAAGTTTACCGACATTGCCAAAACCGTCGCCCATTGTCTTGCACAAGACTTTTCAGACGACCTCGGCAATATCGAAAACCTGCTGGCGCAAGACGCTGTTACCCGCAGACAGGCGCAGGAGTTTATCGCCGCATTGGGATAAACCGTGCCGCAACGATATAGTGGATTAACAAAAATCAGGACAAGGCGACGAAGCCGCAGACAGTACAGATAGTACGGAACCGATTCACTTGGTGCTTCAGCACCTTAGAGAATCGTTCTCTTTGAGCTAAGGCGAGGCAACGCCGTACTGGTTTAAAGTTAATCCACTATAAAAAATGACAGGTCGTCTGAAAACCCGCCCACCCGTCATGTGTGGCGGACAAAACGGCAGACTGACTTTATAATCGGCAAAATAACGCCAATAATATTTTCTACACATTGCGAATGCTTTTCAGACGACCCCTGTCTTGATACGTCGTCTGAAACATCGACAACGTCAACCCATACCCAACCAGAGAGATTCTTTTGCAAACCCTTCTAGCTTTTATTTTCGCTATCCTGATTTTGGTCAGTCTGCACGAGTTCGGACACTACATCGTCGCCAGATTGTGCGGCGTCAAAGTCGTACGCTTTTCCGTCGGCTTCGGCAAACCGTTTTTCAGCAGAAAGCGCGGCGATACCGAATGGTGTTTGGCACCCATCCCCTTGGGCGGCTATGTCAAAATGGTCGATACGCGCGAGGGGGAAGTGGCGCAGGCAGACCTGCCTTACGCCTTCGACAAACAGCATCCCGCCAAACGCATCGCCATCGTCGCCGCAGGTCCGCTGACCAATCTCGCGCTGGCGGTTCTACTTTACGGCTTGAGTTTTTCCTTCGGCGTTACCGAAATCCGCCCGTATATCGGCATGGTCAAGCAAAATACCATTGCCTCAAAAGCAGGTTTTCAGCCCGGAGACAAAATTATTTCGGTTAACGGCGTTAACGTCGGCGAGTGGGAAAAAGCCCAGCAAGAAATCGTGTTGAACATCGAGTCAGGCAAGGTAAATGTTGCCGTTCAGACGACCTCGGGACAAGAAACCATGCGGATTATCGATGCCGCAGGCACGCCTGAAGCAGGTAAAATTGCGAAAAACCAAGGCTATATCGGGTTGTCGCCTTTTAAAATCACCACCCGTGTCGGCAAAATGGAAGAAAACAGCCCGGCTGAAAAAGCCGGTTTGAAAAAAGGCGACAAGCTGATCAGTGCCGACGGACAAGACATCGAGTCTTGGCAGCAATGGGAAGAAATCGTACGCCAAAGCCCGGGTAAGAAAATCGCATTGAGCTACGAGCGCGACGGTAAAACTTTTCAGACGACCATCCGTCCCGACAGCATCCAACAACCCGACAGAACGCTGGTCGGCAGGGTAGGCTTCGGTCCTCAGGGCGACGAAGCGTGGGCAAAAGAAATCAAGCGCGAATATAAGCCGTCTGTCGCAGAAGCATTTGCGATGGGCTGGGACAAAACCGTCAACAACGCTTGGATGACGGTAAAATTCTTCGGAAAACTGATTACAGGCAATGCCTCCCTGAACCATATTTCAGGCCCGCTGACCATTGCCGACGTCGCCGGAAAAACGGCACAGCTGGGATTTCAAAGCTATTTGGAATTTCTCGCATTGGTCAGCATTAGTTTAGGCGTGTTGAACTTGTTGCCCATCCCCGTGTTGGACGGCGGGCATTTGGTGTTCTACACTGCCGAATGGATACGCGGAAAGCCCTTGAGCGAGCGCATACAGGCAATCGGCCTACGCCTCGGACTGGCTGCCATGCTGTTAATGATGGCACTGGCTTTCTTTAATGACATCAACCGTTTGTTTGGATAATTTTATGAAATTGAAACAGATTGCTTCTGCTTTGATGGTATTGGGCATGTCGCCTTTGGCATTTGCCGACTTCACCATTCAAGACATCCGCGTCGAAGGTTTGCAGCGCACCGAACCGAGTACGGTCTTCAACTACCTGCCCGTCAAAGTCGGCGACCAATTCAGCGACGCACGCAGCGAAGAAATCATCAAAACTCTGTATGCGACCGGTTTTTTTGACGATGTCCGCGTAGAGACCATGGGCAATCAAGTCTTGCTGACCGTTATCGAACGCCCGACCATCAGCACGCTGAACATCACCGGCGCGAAAATGCTGCAAAACGATGTGATCAAGAAAAACCTTGAATCCTTCGGTTTGGCGCAATCCCAATACTTCAATCCTGCCACGCTGAGCCAGTCTGTCGCCAGCCTGAAGGAAGAATACAAAAGCCGCGGCAAACAATCGGTTCAAATCACGCCGACCGTAACCAAACTCGCACGTAACCGTGTTTCTATCGACATCGCCATCGATGAGGGTAAAACCACCAAGATTACCGAAATCGAATTTGAAGGCAACAAAGTCTATTCCGACCGCAAGCTCATGAAGCAAATGTCTTTGAGCGAAGGCGGTATGTGGACTTGGCTGACCAAAAGCAACCAGTTTAACGAGCAAAAATTCTCGCAAGACATGGAGCGCATCAGCGAGTTCTACCAAAACAACGGCTACTTCAATTTCCGCATTCTGGATACCGACATCCAGACCAACGAAGACAAAACCAAGCAAACCATCAAAGTTACGGTTGACGAGGGCGAACGCTTCCGCTGGGGCGATGTGCGCATAGAAGGCGACACCCGCGAAGTGCCGAAAGAAGAGCTGCAAAAACTGCTGACCATGAAAAAGGGCAAATGGTACGAACGCGCCCAAATGGTCAAATCGCTTGAATCCATCCAAAACCGCATGGGTACGGCAGGCTACGCGTTCAGCGAAGTCAACGTCCAGCCTGTTCCCAATGCTGAGACCCAAACTGTCGATTTCGTCCTGAACGTCGAACCCGGCCGCAAAATCTATGTGAACGAAATCAACATCACCGGCAACAACAAAACCCGTGACGAAGTCGTGCGCCGCGAATTGCGTCAAATGGAATCCGCGCCTTACGACACTTCCAAGCTGCAACGTTCCAAAGAGCGCGTCGAGTTGCTGGGCTACTTTGACAACGTACAATTCGATGCCGTACCGGTTGCCAATACGCCCGACCAAGTCGATTTGAACATGAGCGTGAACGAGCGTTCTACCGGTTCGCTGGATATGAGCGCGGGCTGGGTTCAGGATACCGGCTTGGTTATGTCTGTGGGCGTTTCCCAAGACAACCTGTTCGGTACGGGTAAATCCGTTTCCCTGCGTGCTTCACGAAGCAAAACCACGCTGAACGGCTCGCTGTCGTTTACCGATCCGTATTTCACACCCGACGGCGTGAGCCTCGGTTACGATATTTACGGCAAGTCTTACGACCCGCGTAAAGCCTCTTCCAGCGCGAAACAATATAAAACCACCACCGCAGGCGGCGGCGTGCGCATGGGCATCCCCGTTACCGAATACGACCGCGTCAATTTAGGTCTGGCGGCGGAACACCTGACCGTGAATACCTACAATGGCGCGCCTAAGCGCTATGCTGAATTTGTAGCGGAACATGGTAAGTGTGCCAATGGTCTCAATCCGAAGGGAACAGAATGTGCTGAGGGGCTGGGCAGCTTCAAAGGCTGGCTGTACAAAGGTACGATCGGTTGGGGACGCAATAAAACCGACAGCGCCTTGTGGCCGACCCGCGGTTACATGACCGGCATCAACGGCGAAATCGCCCTGCCGGGCAGTGACCTGCAATACTACACACTGACCCACAACCAAACTTGGTTCTTCCCGCTGACCAAAGACTTCACGCTTATGCTCGGCGGCGAAGTCGGTGTCGGCAACGGCTACGGCAAAACCAAAACCATGCCGTTCTTTGAAAACTTCTACGGCGGCGGCTTAGGTTCTGTACGCGGTTATGAGACTGGCACGCTGGGTCCGAAAGTTTATGACGAATACGGCGAGAAAATCAGCTACGGCGGCAACAAAAAAGCCAACGTTTCTGCCGAGTTGCTGTTCCCGATGCCGGGCATCAAAGATTCCCGCTCTGTCCGTCTGAGCCTGTTCGCCGACGCGGGCAGCGTATGGGATGGCAAAACGTATAACAACGACAGTAGCAATCCTACTGAGATTGGCAAGAAGCCTCAAAACCCATACGGCTTAGGCACGACCCACAAATCGACCTTCAAGGAAGAGTTGCGCTACTCCGCCGGTGCGGCAGTAACCTGGCTCTCGCCGCTGGGTCCGATGAAGTTCAGCTACGCCTACCCGCTGAAGAAAAAAGACAGCGACGAAATCCAACGCTTCCAGTTCCAATTGGGTACAACATTCTGACGTAGACAGAAAAAGGTCGTCTGAAAACTGAAATACCGATGGGTAAAACGTTTTCAGACGACCTGAAGGAAAAGGGGCAGGGCGTTCTGCCTCTTTTTAAAAAACAAACCGTCATCCCGCTGATGGGCGGGATACAAAATCAAGGAAATCCAGATGAACATCATTGCCAACGCCTTCCGCCTCGGCGGCGCGGCTTTATTGGGCTTCGGGTTGATGAACCAAGCTGTGGCGGCGGAAGCCGTGCAGAAAATCGGCTTTATCAATACCGAGCGCGTTTATCTTGAGTCCAAGCAGGCGCAACGCATTCAGACGACCTTGGAAAAAGAATTCCGCAGCCGTCAGGACGCTTTGCAGAAATTGCAGCAAGAAGGTGAAAAGCTCGAAAAATCCCTGTCCGAAGGCAAATTGCAGGGCAAAGAGCGTGAAGCTGCGGCAAAACGCTGGGGCGAGCTGGTTCAGCAGTTCCGCAAGAAACAGGCGGAGCTGGCAGAAGACTACAACCTGCGCCGCAACGAAGAATTTGCCGCCCTCCAGCAAAACGCCAACCGCATCATCGTCGATCTTGCCAAACGCGAAGGCTACGATGTGATTTTGCAAGACGTGATTTACGTCAATGCGCGTTACGACATTACCGACAGCGTGATTAAAGCCCTGAATACACGTTAATCGGAAGGCTGAACGAGATACACAAACCTGTTTTCAGACGACCTCTTTCAAGCGAAGGGTCGTCTGAAAATCCAATAAACGATATAATTACCTGTCTTATCACTCCTGCCGGCATACGTTTTAGGCAAACCGTTCTGTCCGACTGCTCCCGCCGTCCCTTTCAGACGACCTCATCTCAAAGCTGACGAAACATCATGACTTCAAAAACCTACACCCTGTCCCAAATCACAGCGCAGCTTGGCGGCGAATGGCGCGGCGAGGACATTTCCGTCGCCGCCGTGCGCCCGCTCGCAGACGCGCAGGCGGAACACATCAGCTTCCTCGCCAATCCGAAATACAAAGCCGAAGTCCACGACAGCAGCGCGGGTGCGGTCATCGTTTCTGCCAAAGCAGTGGACGAATTTGAAGGGCGCAACCTGATTGTCGCCGACGACCCTTATCTCTATTTCGCCAAAGTCGCCCGCCTGTTTTCACCCATCGTCAAAGCGAGCGGCGGCATCCATCCGACCGCCGTCATCGAAGAGGGCGCGACCGTTCCCGCCAGCTGCGAAATCGGTGCAAACGCCTATATCGGCGCGAATACCGTACTCGGCGAAGGCTGCCGCATCTTGGCAAATGCCGTTGTCCAACACGATTGCAAACTGGGCGACGAAGTCGTCCTGCATCCCAACGCCGTCGTTTATTACGGCTGCACACTGGGCAACCGCGTCGAAATCCACAGCGGCGCAGTCATCGGCGCGGACGGTTTCGGACTCGCCTTCGCCGGCGATTCATGGTTTAAAATCCCGCAAACCGGCGCGGTAACGCTGGCCGACGACGTGGAAATCGGCTCGAACACCAACATCGACCGCGGCGCGATGAGCGACACCACCGTCGGCAACGGCACCAAAATCGACAACCAAGTCCAAATCGGACACAACTGCAAAATCGGTTCGCACACCGTCATTGCCGCCAAAACCGGCATTTCCGGCAGCGTTACCATCGGCAGCTACTGCATCATCGGCGGCGGCGTCGGTACGGTCGGACACATCGAAATCGCCGACAAAACCACCATCGGCGGCGGCACGTCCGTCACCCACAGCATTACCGAAAGCGGCAAACACCTCGCCGGCATCTTCCCGATGTCCACCCATAAAGAATGGGCGCGCAACGCCGTTTACATCCATCGCCTGAGCGAAATGAACAAACGCCTCAAAACATTGGAAAACCGTCTGAGCGACAGCGAAAAAGACGAATAATCCCACAATCGGTTTGCATGGCGGATGCGCTTTAGGATCAAACAAAGCGAGAAAGCCCAACGTTTTAAAGCCCGCCCGCGATGAAACCGCCCAGCCAACCCCGAAATACCAAGGAATACGACGAACATGGACGTACAACTCCCCATCGAAGCCAAAGACATCCAAAAACTCATTCCCCACCGCTACCCGTTTTTGCAACTCGACCGCATCACCGCATTCGAGTCCATGAAAACCCTGACCGCGATTAAAAACGTCACCATGAACGAGCCGCAGTTCCAAGGCCATTTCCCCGACCTGCCCGTCATGCCCGGCGTACTCATCATTGAAGCCATGGCGCAAGCCTGCGGCACACTCGCCATCCTCAGCGAAGGCGGCCGCAAAGAAAACGAATTCTTCTTCTTCGCCGGCATAGACGAAGCCCGCTTCAAACGCCAAGTCATCCCCGGCGACCAACTCGTTTTTGAAGTCGAGCTGCTGACCAACAAACGCGGCATCGGCAAATTCAGTGCCGTCGCCAAAGTGGACGGGCAAGTCGCCGTCGAAGCCATCATCATGTGTGCCAAACGCGTGGTTTGAGTGTTCAGAAAAAGGTCGTCTGAAAGTTTCAGACGACCTGTTGCCGTCGCGCATCTTCGCGGCAACACGACAGGAAAGGAAAAACATGACCCTCATCCACCCGACCGCCGTCATTGACCCCAAAGCCGAACTCGACTCCAGCGTCAAAGTCGGCGCGTACACCGTTATCGGTCCCAACGTCCAAATCGGCGCGAACACCGAAATCGGCCCGCATACCGTCATCAACGGTCACACCACCATCGGCGAAAACAACCGCATTTTCCAATTTGCCAGCCTGGGCGAAATCCCGCAGGACAAAAAATACCGCGACGAGCCGACCAAGCTGATTATCGGCAACGGCAACACCATCCGCGAATTCACCACCTTCAACCTCGGTACGGTAACCGGCATCGGCGAAACCCGCATCGGCGACGACAACTGGATTATGGCGTACTGCCACCTCGCACACGACTGCGTCATCGGCAACCACACCATCTTCGCCAACAACGCCTCGCTCGCCGGACACGTTACCATCGGCGACTACGTCGTCTTGGGCGGCTACACGCTGGTGTTCCAGTTCTGCCAAATCGGCGACTACGCCATGACCGCCTTCGCCGCAGGCGTACACAAAGACGTACCGCCGTACTTCATGGCGGCAGGCTACCGCGCCGAACCCGCAGGCATCAACAGCGAAGGCATGCGCCGCAACGGCTTCACCGCCGAGCAAATCTCCGCCGTCAAAGATGTGTATAAAACCATCTACCACCGCGGCATCCCGTTTGAAGAAGCCAAAGCCGACATCCTCCGCCGCGCCGAAACGCAGGCAGAGCTGGCAGTGTTTAAAGACTTCTTCGCCCAATCCACGCGCGGGATTATCCGCTGAAGACGGAATCTGCCTGAAGGTCGTCTGAAAAGTTTGCAGGTTTGCCGTTTCAGACGACGTTGTTTTCGTAACATTTGCCTTGTCCTTTCCACGTTTGGCGTGGGAAGGGCGGTGTTGCCAAATTCTGTCTTTCATCTAATCGAAAAGGTCGTCTGAAAACTGGGAAACCAAGTTTCAGACGACCTTTTGATTTGTTGGCACGATGTTGATCATGCGTATTTTAGGAACAGATGATTTTGGGCGCGGCATCTTTTGAATGAACCAAATGCCTGCCGTTTCACTGGTTTTAGTGAACGTGGCTGCTTTCTACGCCGCCTTTGATTTCACCATGGACTTGTGCAGAGCTGCCTTGTCCGGATTGGGCGGCGCAGGCGTTGAGGAGCAGGAGGGCGGTGGTGAGGAAGAAGAATTTTTTCATGTGGGTTTCCTTTGGTTGGATGGGAGGGGAGGTCGTCTGAAACCCAATAATATAGTGGGAGACCTTTGCAAAAATAGTCTATTAACGAAATTTTACGCATAAAAATGCGCCAAAAAAATTTTCAATTGACTAAAACCTTCCTAATATTGAGCAAAAAGTAGGAAAAATCAGAAAGGTTTTGAATTTTGAAAATGAGATTGAGCATAAAATTTTAGTAACCTATGTTATTGCAAAGGTCTCAGTGGATTAACTTTAAACCAGTACGGCGTTGCCTCGCCTTAGCTCAAAGAGAACGATTCTCTAAGGTGCTGAAGCACCAAGTGAATCGGTTCCGTACTATCTGTACTGTCAGCGGCTTCGTCGCCTTGTCCTGATTTTTGTTAATCCACTATAAGGTTTCAGACGACCTTTTTTACCAATGCGACGCCATATTGTCGCGGTGGATGAGTTCGTCTTCGTTAGCGTAGCCTAATTTTTCGGCGATGCGCTCGGACGGGGTTTGCAGGATTTTGGCGGTTTCGCCGCTGCTGTAATTGGTAAGGCCGCGGGCGATTTCTTTGCCGTCGGTATCGAGGATGGCGACGAGTTCGCCGCGGTGGAAATGTCCGTCCGCGCGGATGCAGCCGACGGGCAGCAGGCTGGCGTGCTGTTCGGTCAGGGCTTTTGCCGCGCCGCTATCGACGGTCAGGCTGCCGGCAGTTTGGACGTGTCCGAGCAGCCATTGTTTGCGGGCGGCGACGCGGCTGTGCGCGCTGGTAAAGAGCGTGCCTATGCTTTCGCCTTGTTTGAGGCGGACGAGGACGTCGGGTTCGCCGCCCCATGCGACGACGGTGGCGGCTCCGCTGAGTGCGGCGCGTTTGGCGGCGGTTACTTTGGTGTACATGCCGCCTGTGCCGACGCTGCTGCCCGCGCCGCCCGCCATGCTTTCGAGGTCGGGATGGTCGGCTGCTATGGTCGGAATCAGTTTGGCTTGCGGATTTTTGCGCGGGTCGCTGTCGTACAGGCCTTTTTGGTCGGTCAGAAGGACGAGTGCGTCGGCTTCGATGAGGTTGGTCACGAGCGCGCCGAGGGTGTCGTTGTCGCCGAGCTTGATTTCGTCGGTGGTCACGGTGTCGTTTTCGTTGATGACGGGAACGATGCCTTTGGACAACAGGGTTTGCAGGGTGCTGCGGGCGTTGAGGTAGCGGGTGCGGTTGCTCAGGTCGTCGTGGGTGAGCAGGACTTGGGCGGTGCGGATGCCGTGCGGTGCAAACGCGGTTTCGTAGGCTTGGGCGATGCCGGTTTGCCCGACGGCTGCGGCGGCTTGCAGCTCATTGATGGCGGTGGGGCGTTTGCTCCAGCCCAGCCGTTTGATGCCTTCGGCGATGGCGCCGCTGGAAACGAGGACGGTTTGCACGCCTTGTTTGCCCAGTTCGGCGATTTGCGCCGCCCAGCGGTCGAGTGCGGCTTGGTCTATGCCTTTGCCGCCCGCGGTAACGAGGCTGGAGCCGACTTTGACGACAAGGGTGCGGATATTGGAGAGATTTTGCAGGGACATGGTTTTTCTCGCTGGGGATATGGGGCGGCTTCGGACGGGTTGTTAAACGTAAAAAGGTCGTCTGAAAGCGCGAAAACTGATTTTCAGACGACCCCTATGGGGCTGTCAATACGCGGTATCGTGAAATTGCTAAAAGACAGGCGGGATTCGGTGAGCAGAATGACAATGCTGACACGATACAAAAAGGTCGTCTGAAAACCAAGATACAGGTTTTCAGACGACCTTTGCTATGGCGGAACGGCTTTACGCTTCGACCGGTTTGCCGCGCAGGGAGAAGGTGTAGGCTTCGGTGATTTCCAAATCGATCATTTGATTGATCATGTCGGGCGTGCCGGTGAAGTTGACCACGCGGTTGTTGGCGGTACGGGCTTGGAGCTGGTCGGGGTCTTTTTTGGAGATGCCTTCGACCAGACAGCGTTGTACGGTACCTATCATGGTTTGGTTGATGCGGGCGGTTTCGGCTTCGATGACTTCGTTCAGGGCTTCGAGGCGGCGCACTTTTTCGGCGTGCGGGGTGTCGTCCGGCAGGTTGGCGGCGGGTGTGCCGGGGCGCGGGCTGTAAATGAAGACGAAGCTCAAATCGAAGGCAATGTCTTTCACCAGCTTCAGGGTTTGCTCGAACTCGCGTTCGGTTTCGCCGGGGAAGCCGACGATGAAGTCGCTGCTTAGGCACAAGTCGGGGCGGATGGCGCGCAGTTTGCGGATGATGGACTTGTATTCCAAGGCGGTGTAGCCGCGTTTCATCGCGCTCAATACGCGGTCGGAACCGCTTTGAATCGGCAGGTGCAGGTGCGACACCAGCTTGGGCAGGTCGCGGTAGCACTCGATAATCGAGTCGGTAAACTCGCGCGGGTGGCTGGTGGTGAAGCGCATACGCTCGATGCCGGGGATTTCGTGGACGATGCGCAGCAGGGTGGCGAAGTCGCAGATTTCGCCGTCTTCCATTTCGCCGCGATAGGCGTTGACGTTTTGCCCCAAGAGGTTGATTTCTTTAACGCCTTGTTGGGCGAGGTTGGCGATTTCGGTCAAAACGTCGTTCAACGGGCGGGAGAACTCTTCGCCGCGAGTGTAGGGGACGACGCAGAACGAGCAGTATTTGGAACAGCCTTCCATGATGGACACGAATGCTGCGCCGCCTTCGACGCGGGCGGGCGGCAGGTGGTCGAATTTTTCGATTTCGGGGAAGGAAATATCGACTTGCGACAGGCCGCTGGTTTCTTTATCCACAATCATTTTGGGCAGGCGGTGCAGCGTTTGCGGGCCGAAGACGACGTCCACATAAGGCGCGCGTTTGATGATGTTTTCGCCTTCTTGGGAGGCGACGCAGCCGGCAACGCCGATGATGAGGTCGGGATTTTTTTCTTTGAGCGGGCGCACGCGGCCTAAGTCGGAGAACACTTTTTCCTGCGCTTTTTCACGCACGGAGCAGGTGTTGAAGAGGATGATGTCGGCTTCGTCGGCTTCGGTCACTTGTTCGATGCCGCCGTTTTCTTCGGCGAGTACGGCGAGCATTTTTTCGCTGTCGTATTCGTTCATTTGGCAGCCGAAGGTGCGGATAAATACTTTTTTCATGGTTTGTGTCTTTCTCAGGTAGCCCGTAATTGCGGGGCTGATTGTTATAGAAATCTTTATTTCAGACGACCTTTGGAACGTGGACAGGTCGTCTGAAACGCAGATTCGTCAGGGCGCAAAAATGCGCGGTTGCGCTGCTGCGGCTGCAACAGCCAACCACGCGGTGTGTGTTTGGGTCGTCTGAAACGGGCAAACGACGGCTTATTGCGCGTCTTTTTTAACCTCGTCGCGGACTTCTTTTTGCGCGGTAAAACGGGAGGCTTCGTCGTCGGTCAAAACCCACACTTCGCGCACGAGGGCGTTGGTGTCGTTGTGTTTGAACGCGATGGTTTTGCCGGTTTTGCTTGCCAGCCGCCCCATCGGGATGAAGCGGTCGTTTTCGTCGTGGATTTTGGTGAAACGGGTGATTTGCAGCTTGGCGGAATTGCCGTCGGCAAGGCCCAGCGTCAAGAGGCGCGTCCATGAGAAGCCGCCACGGCTCACTTTCAGATAAGGCAGTTCGACCTGTTTCAAAACCGCCGCGTCCATATCGCTCGGCAGCTTGCGCTGGGCGGCGTAGGAGACGGTGGAAACCAAAAGGGTAAGCATTAAAATGAATCCGCGTAACATGATGTTTTCTTTATGGTATAAATGGGTGCGGATTATAGCACAAACGCTTCAAATATGAACAGAGTGATTGTTTTTACAGAACAATTTTCATTTTCAGATACGGGGTTCAAGTCTCGCAGTTTGGGCTTGAAGGGTCGTCTGAAACGGCTGGCGCGGGCAATCTGATGATAAAATACCGCTTATTTTTCAGACGACCTCAGAAAGAATCCGCTATGAACCGTAACGAAATCCTGTTTGACCGCGCCAAAGCCATCATCCCCGGCGGCGTGAATTCCCCCGTCCGCGCATTCGGCAGCGTCGGCGGCGTGCCGCGCTTCATCAAAAAAGCCGAAGGCGCGTATGTTTGGGACGAAAACGGCACGCGCTACACCGATTACGTCGGTTCGTGGGGGCCTGCGATTGTCGGACACGCGCACCCCGAAGTCATCGAAGCCGTGCGCGAAGCGGCGTTGGGCGGTCTGTCGTTCGGCGCGCCCACCGAAGGCGAAATCGTCATCGCCGAAGAAATCGCCAAAATCATGCCGTCCGTCGAACGGCTGCGCCTCGTCAGCTCCGGCACCGAAGCGACCATGACCGCCATCCGCCTCGCACGCGGCTTTACCGGACGTGACAAAATCATCAAGTTCGAAGGCTGCTACCACGGCCATTCCGACAGCCTGCTCGTCAAAGCCGGCAGCGGCCTGCTCACCTTCGGCAACCCGTCTTCCGCAGGCGTTCCCGCCGACTTTACGAAACACACCTTAGTCCTCGAATACAACAACACCGACCAGCTCGAAGAAGCGTTCGCCCGCAACGGCGACGAAATCGCCTGCGTCATCCTCGAACCCTTCGTCGGCAATATGAACCTGGTCCGCCCGACCGAAGCTTTCGTCAAAGCCCTGCGCGAATTGACCGAAAAACACGGCGCCGTGTTGATTTACGACGAAGTGATGACCGGCTTCCGCGTCGCGCTCGGCGGCGCGCAGTCGCTGCACGGCATCACGCCCGACCTGACCACGATGGGCAAAGTCATCGGCGGCGGCATGCCGCTTGCCGCGTTTGGGGGACGCAAAGACATCATGGAATGCATTTCCCCGCTGGGCGGCGTGTATCAGGCAGGCACATTATCAGGCAACCCGATTGCCGTCGCCGCCGGCTTGAAAACGCTTGAAATCATCCAGCGCGAAGGCTTCTACGAAAACCTGACCGCCTTGACCCGCCGCCTCGCCGACGGGCTTGCCGCCGCCGCCAAAGCGCACGACATCGAGTTCACCGCCGACAGCGTGGGCGGTATGTTCGGCCTGTATTTCGCCGCCCACACCCCGCAAAATTACGGCGACATGGCGCGTTCCAATATCGACGCCTTCAAACGCTTCTTCCACGGCATGCTCGACCGCAACACTGCCTTCGGCCCGTCCGCCTACGAAGCAGGCTTCGTCTCCGCCGCGCACACGCCCGAGCTGATTGACGAAACCATCGCCACCGCGCATCAAGTGTTCGCGGAAATGGCGAAATATAGTGGATTAAAATAAAAATGAGACAAGGCGGCAACGCCCGCCGTGTACGGTTAGTACATAAGGACGTTGGCAACGCCGTATCATTGCAAATTTAATCCACTATAAGGCGGAATGGCTTGGCGTCAGGGCAGTGCGGGCAACGCCGCCTGATTCGCGGCAATCCGTCCACAAGACAAAAAGGTCGTCTGAAAACCTAAATTCGGGTTTTCAGACGACCTTTCGTTTGGGGGAAGGCAGGTTTGTCCTTACGCCTCTTTGCACGTCAGATGGCGCACAGACGCGGCGATTTCGTCCGCCATCCGACGGCTGGCACCTTGATGGCCGGCGACAAAGCGTGCCGCCTGTTGGGCGAAATGGCTGCGTTCGCTCGGGTTTTCCAAACAGGCTGAGACGAAGGTGCGCCATTCGTCCGCATTCTGCACCTGCACCGCCGCTTGGGCTTCCAACGCGCTGCGGCAGGCGGCGGCAAAGTTGTAGGTGGAAAAGCCGAACACGGTCGGAATGCCGCAGGCTATCGGCTCGATGATGTTTTGACAGCCGCTGTCCACGAGGCTGCCGCCGACAAAGGCGACATCCGAACTGAGGTAGTAGGCAAAGAGTTCGCCCATGCTGTCGCCCACCCAGACTTGGGTTTGCCGGGAAACCGGCAGGTTGTCGCTGCGTTTTTGAACGGTATAACCCAATGCCTGCGCCGTTTCAAAGGTCGTCTGAAAACGCTCCGGATGGCGCGGAACGACGACCAGCAAGGCATCGCCGGTATATTTTTTCCATGCTTCGAGCAAGAGCGCCGCTTCGTCTTGGTCTTTGTAAAAGCGGGTGCTGGCGCAGACGGCGACGGGGCGCGTGCCTATGCGTTCGCGGAAGGCCGCCGCCAGCGCGCGCATCCGTTCGGGCGGGGAAATATCGTATTTGGTGTTGCCGCAGACATGGACGTTGGACGCGCCGATCAAGTGCAGCCGCTCCGCGTCTTCGGCGGTTTGCGCGAAACAGCCGCTTAAGGTTTGCAGCGCAGGCTCGAACAGGTTGCGGATTTTCAAATAGCCGCGCTGCGATTTTTCAGACAGGCGGGCGTTGGCGAGAAACAGGGGGACGTGTGCGTCGGCGCAGGCGTGCATGAGGTTGGGCCAGATTTCCGTTTCCATCAGCACGCCGAACAGGGGGCGGTGTTCCTTCAGGAATTGGGCGACCCATTCGGGTTTGTCGTAAGGCAGGTAACGGCATTGCGCGTCGGGGAACAGTTCTTTTGCGGCGGCGCGTCCGGTCGGCGTCATTTGGGTCATGAGCAGCGGCGCGTCGGGGAAATGGCGGCGCAGCGCTTCCACCAAAGGCTGCGCGGCGCGGGTTTCGCCGACCGATACGGCATGCACCCAAATCGGATGCTGCACAGGCCGGTCAAACGGCTCGCCGAAACGCTCGCCCCAATGGTAGAGGTAGGCGGGCGATTTGACGGCGCGCTTTTTGAGATAGCGGCGGATAAGCGGCGGCGCGATGCGCCATAATTGCGTGTAAAACCAACGATTCATGTATTCCACTCGAAAACGGTAGGGACGGGGTGGCGGACGGTGCGCGGCGGGGCTGATTCAACGGTTGAGGGCGAAAACGTTCCGTTGTCGAATCTCCTGTTTCCCAGACCTATTCTAGCCGATTTTACCGCTTCGCCCATGCCTCTTTTGAACCTGACTTGATGTAATGATGGGAAAAGGTCGTCTGAAAACCGTTTTTCCGTTTTCAGACGACCTGTCTTGGCTTGGTGTTTAAGCGGTTTGCACCAGTTTTTTCTCGCGTATCGGCAAGTTCAGCAAAGCCGCCGTCCCCGCCAACACCGCGTCGGCATACCACATCCAGCCGTAATCGTTGAACCGGTAAATCACGATGCCGCCGATATACGAACCTAAAAAGCCGCCGATTTGGTGGCTCAACATCGTCAGCCCGAACAGCGTCGCCAAATAGCGCGTGCCGAACAGTTTGCCCGTAATCGCGGCAGTCGGGGCGACGGTGGCGAGCCAAGTGAAGCCCAGCGCGGCGGCGAAAATGTAGAAATTGACGTCGGTTCTCGGGGCGGTAAGGTATATCAGCACCATCGCTACGCGCGAGGCGTAGAGTCCGAACAAAACGTATTTGCCCAAAGACCGCCCCGTACACCAGCCCGAAAAAATGCAGCCCGCGATGTTCGCCAAGCCGATAATCGCAATCGAAGTCGAAGCGACCGAAGCGGGCAGGCCGCAGAGCGCGATTTCGTTGGGCAGGTGGGTCACCAAAAACGCAATGTGGAAACCGCAGGTAAAAAAGCCTAAGTGCAGCAGGATGTAGCTGCGGTCTTTAAACGCCGCTTTGACTGCCTGCCCCAGCGATTGCCCGTTTTCAGACGACGTGTGGTGCGTGGCGACAGCGTTTTTGCTGCCCGCCAGCCACCACGAAATCGGCAGGATTAAAAGCGCAATCCCACCCCAAACATAAAACGTCCCCGTCCAGCCGACGGCGGGCAACACCAGCAAACCCTGCACCAGCGGCGCAAACAGAAACTGCCCCGCCGAACCGCCTGCGTTGACCAGACCCGAAGCCAAACCGCGTTTGTGCGGCGGCACTTTCGCCGCGACCTGCCCCATGATGATGGAGAAACCGCCCGCGCCCGTTCCGAATGCAAAAAGCAGCCCGATTGCCAGCATCAGCCCCCAATAAGTCGGCATCTGCGGCACCATCAGGCAGGCACAAACCAACAGCAACGCGCCGCCGCCCAAAACCTTAAACGCGCCGAAGCGGTCGGCAAGCGCGCCGGAAAGCGGCTGGGACACGCCCCACATCAATTGGAAAACGGCAATAATCAGGCTGAACTCTTGGATACTCAGCTCAGTAGAGTCGACGACGGGACGGACAAACAGTCCCAAAGTCATGCGCATGCCGATGGTAATCAGCAGGATGGCGGCGGCAGCGGCGGTCACCAGCCAAAGGTTGGGGGATTTTTGCTGTGTGTGAGTCATGGTTATGGTTTGTTTCTATTGGAAAATGCCGTTCAATCAACCGACAAAACGACGGATTCTAGCAAATTAGGTTGATATCGGCTAAATAACTCCTGATGCTTTGGATATAGCCAAAACCTCTATCCGCGCCGCATTGACCGTTCCCCTTTATCCGCAAGGCAGGACGTGGAATGTGGACGGAAATTCAGTGCGTAAAGAACGACAAAGGTCGTCTGAAAACCCGAAATCCGATTTTCAGACGACCTTTGTTCCAAGAACGGATAAAATCCGTATTGATGAAGCCGTATCGGCTTAAAGTGCATTCACTATATAATCCGCCCTTTTCAGACGACCCCGACCCGCAATCGCCATGACGCCCATTTATCTCGCCGACACCGCCACCGAACACGCCCGCCTTTTGGCGCGGCAATTCCAGCTTCCGATTTTGTCCGACCTGCCCGACAGCGGCGAATACCTGCTTGCCGATGCGGAGGGTGTCAGCTTGTGCCGCGCGGGGGAGAAGGGGCGCGTCCGCGTCGATTTCGGCGGCGGTGCAGTCCAATACCGTCGCACCAAAGGCGGCGGCGAGCTGATTGCCAAGGCGGTCAACCACACAACCAAACCGACCGTTTGGGATGGCACCGGCGGACTCGGGCGCGACAGCTTCGTCCTCGCCTCGCTCGGTTTGAACGTCCACACTTTCGAGCAGCATCCCGCCGTCGCCTGCCTGCTCGCCGACGGTCTCGAACGCGCGCTGCAAGAGCCTGAAATTCAAGACATTGCCCGCCGCATTACCTTCCGTCACGGCGACGCCATCGAGTTGATGCGGGAACTCGCCGCCCAATCGCGCCCCGATATCGTGTACCTCGACCCCATGTACCCCGAACGCCAAAAATCCGCCGCCGTCAAAAAAGAAATGGCGTATTTCCACAGCGTCGTCGGTGCCTCCCAAGAAGAAGCCGAGCTGCTTGCCGCCGCCCGCGCCGTCGCTAAAAAACGCGTCGTCGTCAAACGCCCGCGCCTCGGCGAGTTTCTCAACGCCGAAAAACCCGCCTACCAATACACGGGCAAAAGCACCCGCTTTGATGTATACTTGCCCGACCATCCTGTTAAAGATGAGGCGTAGTTCAAAATACGAAAAGGTCGTCTGAAAACTGGTTTTCAGACGACCTTTATTCCTTCCAACTGACTTGAAAATCATGAAATTCTTTACCCATTTCTATCTTGAAAACCATATGTATTTCAACGACTACTTGAAATACGTCCTGATTTTCGCCGCGCTCGTCGTCCTACTGCTCGCCGTATCGCAATACCTGCGCCACCGCATGGACACCAAATACCGCGACCTGAGCATCATTGCCCTGCTTCTGCTCATCCTCATCAGCGGCATTCAATATCTCTCATACAGCGAACGCCAAAACTTCGCTGCCGACACCTCGCGCATGGTCGGGTTTCTCAATGCTTTGATTGAAAACCAAAAAGTGGAAAAACCCGACATCAGCGTCAACAGCACGCACCTATACAACGGTATGATCGTCGGCATCAAAAAACAATACTACGAAGTCCATTTCAATCAAGACTTTTCTGCCTACACGCTCACGCCCATCAATCTGGTCAACAACAATATCGAACTCATCGATAAAGAATAACAGGACACACTCATGGAAGCATACTCTCTCCTTGCTCTCAAACTCCTTATGGGCATTTTAGGTTTGGTTCTGCAAATCAACCTCTTAGGTAAAGGCAACCTCGCGCCGACCTCCGCCATGGACCAAGTGCAAAACTATGTACTCGGCGGCATCATCGGTGGCGTGATTTACAGCGACAGCGTCGGCCTATTGCAATTTTTCCTCGTGCTGATTTTGTGGACGTTGTTGGTCTTAAGCCTGAAATTCATCAAAAACCACAACCGCTGGGTCAAATCCGTGATTGACGGTAAATCCGTTTGGATCATCGTCAACGGCGAAGTCCAAGCAGAAGAATGTATGAAAAACGGCATCAGCGCGCACGACCTCATGTTCAAACTCCGCGCCGCCGGCATCTACGAAATTGCCGCCGTCAAGCGCGCCGTCATGGAGCAAAACGGGCAGCTTACCGTTATCCAATACGGCGACGAAAGCTTGCGTTACCCCCTGATTACCGACGGGCAAATCGACCATGACATCTTAGAAATCATCAAACGCGACGACGAGTGGCTGAAGCAGGAACTTGACCGCCTCCATCTTGATGCCTCGAAAGTCTATATCGGCGAATACATCGACGGGAAATTGGTGGCACACCCTTATCCTTGATTGTGAAAATGAAAGCCGTGTTTGGGTAAGGTTGTTTGCAATAAACCAATCTTCAATCCAATGCTCGAATAGAGCCAAAAGAAAAAAGGTCGTCTGAAAACTGAATTTCAGACGACCTTTGCGTTTCTGCGTCCTGCGTTAGAACGATTTCACCAGCGACAGACCGACTTCGTTTTGCTTGTAGCTGTACAGCCAGTCGGTGTTGCCGTGGACGCGGCGGTGTTTGTAGCTGAGGACGGGCTTCATGCCGGCGAATTTCCAGCGGTCTGCACCTATGCTGAGGCGGTAGGTTTGTTCTTTGTCGCGGCGGCGTTGTTCGAGTACGGCGTTTTCTTCGCGGTGGCTGCGGATGCCGAAGGTGGCGGAGGCGGAGGCATCGAAGCCGGCTTCAAACATTTTTGCCGCGCCCAGCCGTGCGGAGATGAGGCGGTAGCTGTCCACCGGTTCTTTGGCTTTGCGCTGCTGCCAGTCTATGCCGCCGTAGAGCATGAGGTCGTTGCGCGGGAAATAGGACAGGGTGTTGTAAACGGAGATGAGGTTGCCGTCAAGCAGGCGGGTTTTGTCGGAATAGGAGAGGTGTTTCCACTCGGCTTCGGTGTTCCACGTCCAGTTGCCTTTGTCGAGGTTCCACTCGCTGCGCACGCCGTAGGCGCGGTTGAGGGTTTTGCCGCCGCTGCCGTTCCATTCGACGAGCGGGGCGAGGGCGAAGGTGTGGCGGTGGTTTTCAAACTGGTAGCCTGCGCTGAGGTTGAGCGTGTGTTCGTTGAAGTCTTTATGGTCGCGGTAGAAGCGGCCGTAGCCGAGCGCGCGGGCGGCGATGCCGTGATGCCCTTTAATCTGCCAGCGGCGGACGGCGGCGGCTTCGTATTTGATGCCGTTGGCGGAAATGGGCTGGTCGCCTGAAAATTCTTCCCAGCATTCGCCGTCGATTTCGGTTTTACACCATACTTCGCCGCTGGCTTCGTTGATGTTGCTGTTGTGGACGGCGCCGACGGAAAGGCTGCCCTGCCAGCTTTGGCGTTGGTTTAGAGAGTCGCGGAAATGGCCGATGTTTTCTTTGACGGCTTCGGGCAGGTCTTCGTTTTGCAGGCGCATAAATTCGGAAGTGGCTTCGCGGTTCAGACGACCTTCAAAGAGCAGGCGGGCGTAATCGAGCCGTCCGCGCGTGAAGTCGGGGTGGCGTTGCAGCAGGGTTTCGTAGTCTTGTTTGGCATCTTTCCACCTGCCTTCGCCGCGGGCGAGCGAGGCGCGGGCAAAGAGGGCGATGTCGGGGTCGTATTCGGTTTGCTGGGTATAACGCTCGAGCAGCGGGCGTACGGTTTGCCAGTCGCTGCGGTTGACGGCGTTGAACAGGGCTTCTCCTTGGTCGGCTTCGGGATCGGTTTCGGCTGTCTGCCCGATGTGTTCGGCGGGAATGTCGAGGCGGTATTCGCGCACTTTTTGTTCCTGCTCCTGCATGGTTTGGCGGGTGTCCTGCCACAGGCGTTGCGCGGTACGGTCGTCTGAAAAGTCAGGACGGGGCGCGGCAAGGACGGGGGCGGCGAGAAACAGGATAAGGCAGGCAGACGGTTTGTACATGGTGTCGGCTTTCCGGTCGGCGGTTTCAGACGACCTTGAGAAGGTTGGCGGGCTGGTGTTTAAAAAAGCCTGCGTGAAGCAGGCTTTATGTTACTTAACTACGGATTTTAGCGTTTCACACCGCCGTATGCCGTATCCAAGTTGCGGTCGGTTTTAAATTTGGCAACACCGGCCAGCGCGCTTGCGTTGTGACCGAAGAAGTGGCCTTCGGTTTTACCGAAGTGGCCGTTGGCGCGGGCGTAGCCTTCAAACGATGCGCTGGACGGTTTGATGCGGGAATGGATGTCCATCTGTACAGCGTTGTTTTTCATAGAACCTGCCAAGACGCGTTGACCGAAGTCTGCGCGCAAAGTACCGACCATCGGGTTGTTGCCGGTGTAGTTGTTGATACCTTTAACTGCGTAGTTGGCTACGCCTGATACCGGCATAGAGGTAGCGCGTTTGTCGCCAGAGTAGAAAACGCCGCGGTTGGTGCCTTTAGCGTATTCTTTGCCGACCCACTCGCCGTAGTACACTTCAGAGCCGCCGCTCTTGATGGTGTTGAACGCATAGCGACCGAGGTTTTGACGGGTGTATGCGTCGTTAACCTGTACGGTTTTCACGCCGTTGCGGTCTACATTGCCGGGCATGCGGTTGACGTTGGTGTAGTACACGCCTGAACGGTAGGCAGCGTGTTTCATCACTTTTTCGCCTTCGGCTTCAGATGCGGGTTTGCCCCATTTTTTGCCGTATTTGTGGTTTTTGTAACCATAATCAAACGGGTTGTGGTAATCGTTGGCGGCAAATACGCCTGCGCTGAACAAAACAGCCAAAACAGCAGCGGTGGTTTTTTGCAGATTCAGTTTCATGATACGCTCCTTAGGGGAAAACGATGGTTGGGAAAATAATGTTCCGTCGGTGTCAGTGTGAGCAGACTATCGTTCGTTATGTGAGGAGACTTGTTTTTCTTTTTTCTTGAACATCATTCTAGAGGGGGAATGTTAGAGGAGAATTAGCGGATGTCTTAGGGAGTGTCTTAATGAGATAAGAATATTTATTTTTGGTTAAGATGTATTTGGAATTGGTGCGGCGTCTGGTGTTGTCCCGTTGAATTTCCCGTGATTCGGTTGTTTTGCCGTTAAGGGTATTTAATTTGCGAGCGCGGTGGTGTATGAGAGAAAAGGTTGATATAAAAAAAAAAAGGTCGTCTGAAACTTTTCAGACGACCTTTTTCGGCAACATTATTAGCGGATGTTGACATACGCGCCTGAGTGCAGGTCGCGCAGCAGGTTGGTTGTCGCTTGTTGGGCTTTTTGCTCGGACATGTATTGGCGTACGGCGTTGCGTTGACGCTCTTCGGGCGTACCGGCATCACGGACGTCGTTCAGCTTGATGATGTGCCAGCCGAATTGTGTGCGGACAGGTTGGCTGACTTGACCGGGTTTGAGCTTGTGGACAGCTTCTTCAAACGGCGCAACCATCATGCCGTCGGCGAACCAACCCAAATCACCGCCGCTGCTCGCGCTGCCGTCTTGCGAATATTGGCGCGCCAAACCGGCAAAGTCAGCGCCGCTGCGGGCTTGTGCGTAGATTTTGCGGATGGTGCTTTCCGCGCCTGCCGCAGCGTTTTCGTTGTCGGCTTTAATCAGGATATGTTGCGCATTGTATTGGCGCATCGGCTCGCCTTCGGGCAGGGCAACGCCTTGTTGGCGCGCGCGTTCGATGAAGCTGTTGACTTCGGCATCGCTGACACGGCTGTTTTGCATGACCGCCTGCTGGCGCACTTTTTCCATAATGATGGTGTCGGCGATTTCGCGGCGGGTGTGTGCGGACGGATTTTTCAAGGACGGCGTTTGGGCGATGACGGCATCGATTTCGGCATCGGTCGCTTGAATGTTGCGGCGTTTGCCCGCTTGAACAATCAGGGATTGGTTGACCAATTGCGCCAAGACTTGCTGGCGGAGTTCGTCTTCGCTGATTTGCGTGCCTTTAGGAAGGTGTTGGCGCGCTTCGGCAATGGCATGTGCAAGTTGGCGTTGTGTAATGACTTCGTTGTCGGCAATGGCGGCAATGCCGTCGGACAGGCGTACTGCGCCCGAATCGGCGGGCATGGCTGCCGCTGCCTGTTTTGCTGCTTTCTGCGTTTTGACCGGCTTGCCTTTGGATGGGGCTTTGGGCGCGGCGTGTGCGTTCAATGCCAGACCGAGTGCGGCGGCAAGAATCAGGGGTTTGACGTTCATGGGGTAACTACCTCGTTGGTTTTGCTGTAGCCGGGAATGGCCAAGCGCAGTTTTTCAAATGGATTGTTGCCGAGATTGCTCAGGTCTTTAAGTTGGAGATTGAAGAATACGGCGTTTTTGCGGCTGTTTTCGCCGGTCACGTAGCGTTGTCCGACGAGGCTTGCGCTCCAGCAGCCGCAATCGCTTTTGTATTCTGCGCCAACCAAGATTTCGAGCGGTTTCTTGGCTTGGATTTCGTAGTTGTAACGTGCAACGGCGTAAAGGTTTTTACGGATGGGCCATTGCGCCGCCAAATCGACTTGGCGGATTTTGTCGTAGAAATAGTTGCCGTCGGATTGCAGGTAAATGCGTTCGTTGCGTCCGTATTTGTAACGCGCGCTCAATACTTTGCCCGGCTCGGGATTGTAGCGGATGGTCGCGGCGTAGCTTTCGGCACGGCTTTCGTTTTGGTTGTAGTGGACATCGAATCCAGCGTGGATGTTGTTGCTCAGTTTGCCGTGCGCAAAGCCGACCCAGTCGGATTGGCTGCGTTCATAACGGCCGACGCTGCCATCCAACAACACCTTGTCGTTTTTGAAATAAAACTTCTGTCCGATACCGGCGCGGAACAGCTCGGCACCGTTGTTCGGGTCGAGGAAGCGGGTTTGCACGGCGGCGGTCAGGCTGTTGGCGGAATTGATGCGGTCGTTGCCGACGTATAAGTTTTCACGGAAAAGCTGGTTATAAGAGAAGCTGTTTTCCGAGGTGTCGAAATTGGGTAAGTCGTTTTGGGACTTGGTCGGAATGTAGTTGTAGAACAGGCGCGGTTCGAGGGTTTGCAGATAGGCGTTGCCGAACACATTGGCGTTGCGCTCGAAGGTCATGCCGGTATCGACGTTGAATATCGGCAATACGCGGCTGACGCGGCGGCCGGATTGGTTGCCGAACGAGCCTAAGTCGTAATAAGTCGCGTGTACGCCGATTTTCGGACGGATATAGCCCCATTGGTTGTTGAAGTCCCAACGGACGCTGGGATACAGCACGGTACGGCTGCCGTCTTGTTTGCTGTCGTGGACGAAACGGGTGAACTGACTGAATACGTTGATATTCGCCTTGCCTATGGTTTTCTGCCAACGTCCGGTCAGGCGCGGCATGATGGCGTAGGGTTCGTCTTTGTAACCGTTTTGGTTGGCAAGGGTTTGGTATTTCTGTACGTTCAGCGCACCGTCAAAAGAGCCGCCCCAGATATTGTCGCCGTAGTTCAGCCACAGTTGGCGGTTGAGGTTGACGTTGCTGGCAATGTCCTCGCGTCCGTAGAAATCGCGGTAGTAATTGTCGTCTGAAACCTGATTGAAGTTGATGCCGCCGCTGAGTTTGTCGGTCAGTTGGTGGTTGTGGTCAAACTTGATTTGATAGCGGTTGTTTTCATGGCGTTTTTTATCGTGCGGCATCCAATCGCCGTCAATGATGCCGTTAAATTTCGGCTCGAGATAGCGGACCTGTCCGCCAAGCTGCACGCCGCGCGAGCTGATGATGCCGGGGCGGAAGGTGGCGTCCAAGTTGGGGGCGAGGTTGAAATAATAGGGAAGGGCGAGTTCCAAACCGTCCGAACCGGTTGACAAGGTCGGCACCAACAGACCGCTCTTGCGATGGCCGTTGAGCGGGAAATCCGCCCAAGGCGTATAAAGTACGGGAACGCCGCCGAACACCAGCGATGCGTCTTTTGCCACGCCTATGCCCGTTTCTTGATCGGTTTCGATGCTTTTCGCTTTGATGAACCAACTCGCATCGCCGGGCGAGCAGGTATTGAATTTGGTATTGATGAGCTTGTACAGCCCTTTGCCTTTCATTTCCGCCTTTTCGCTGACGCTTTGGAGGTGGCGGCCGTCTTTTTCGGCATCGACGCGGACATATTCGCTCGAGCCGGTATTGTCTTTCAGGTTGTACACCAAAGTATCGCCGCTGACGGTCGAGCCGTCTTGATGCAGCTTAAAGCGGTCGCCCGCCCTGACGGTATCGCTGATTTGGTCGTAATCTGCCCAATCGGCGTTCAACACTTCCTGATTGCGCTCGATGATGACATCGCCTTCGGCACGGACGGCGACTTTCGACTGTCCGGCAACCTTGTCCGCAATCACGCGGGTGTAATCCTGCGGTAGGGGTTCTTCACCGCTGCGTTTGATTTCAGGCTGCTTGTTTGCTTCGGAAGCCTGATGCTGGCAAAACAGGCAGGTATCGCCCAAGGACAATTTATCCTGATCGGTCGGACGATGGTTCTCCACGCTTTGAACCGCAGGCGGGGTGGTCTTTACCGGCTCGTAATCGGCAGGTTGCGGCAAAGATGCATTTTGCGCATATGCCCCTCCCGCGCCGAAGCCGACGCTTAACGCCAAAACCAATGGTTTGAGTGAAAATAAACGAGCCAAAATCGCCCCTTAAATCGGTTTGCCAGTTAGAATAGCGGTTATTTTAACCTGAAAATCCGCGACACCGCTATGCAACGACAAACCGAATTACAAAATTGGCTGCACGCCGTCTATCCCGAAAAAAACTTCGAATTGAGCTTCGCCGCCGCCGATGCCGACTTCCGACGCTACTTCCGCGCTACGTTTGCCGACGGCAAGACCGTCATCTGCATGGACGCGCCGCCCGATAAAATGAGCGTCGCTCCTTACCTAAAAGTGCAAAAACTTTTCAATATGCTTAACGTTCCCCAAGTATTGCATGTGGACGAAGCACAAGGATTTATGGTGCTCAACGACTTGGGAAGCACCACTTTCCTGACCGCCATGCAGCAAGAGCAAAGCGAGGATGCACACAAAGTCCTGTTGCTTGAAGCCATAGACGAACTGGTCGAGCTGCAAAAAGCCAGCCGCGCAGGCGAATTGCCCGAATACGACCGCGACATCATGCTGCGCGAAATCAACCTGTTCCCCGAATGGTTCGTCGCCAAAGAACTCGGACGCGAACTCAACTTCAAACAACGCCAGCTTTGGCAGCAAACCGTAGACACCCTGTTGCCGCCGCTGCTTGCCCAGCCGCAGGTGTACGTCCACCGAGACTTCATCGTCCGCAACCTCATGCTCACAACCGACCGCCCAGGCGTACTCGACTTCCAAGACGCACTCTACGGCCCGATTTCCTATGACTTGGTTTCCCTCCTGCGCGACGCCTTTATCGAATGGGAAGAAGAATTCGTCTTGGATTTGGTCATCCGTTACTGGGAAAAAGCCCGCGCCGCCGAATTGCCCGTACCCGCAGCGTTTGACGAGTTTTACCGCTGGTTTGAATGGATGGGCGTACAACGCCATCTGAAAGTCGCCGGCATCTTCGCCCGCCTGTACTACCGCGACGGCAAAGACAAATACCGCCCCGAAATCCCGCGCTTTTTGAACTACCTGCGCCGCACCTCCCGCCGCTACACCGAACTTGCACCGTTGTACGCGCTGTTGGTCGAACTGGTCGGCGACGATGAATTGGAAACCGGGTTTACGTTTTAAAAGACAGATGGCTTTGTGCCACTCTTGATAACGAAAGAGGTCGTCTGAAAATCCTGAAATGGGTTTTCAGACGACCTCTTTAAGTCTTTTCTTTGTCTGTTGAGGATGTTGTGGATAGGATTTCGGATACATGGCATAAGAGTTCGCGTAGCTAATTCCTTATTCACTATAAAAAGGTCGTCTGAAAACCTGATTTTCAAGTTTTCAGACGACCTTTTCAGTATATGCCTTGTACGGTTTACTCAATCCAAAACCCAGTTCAGGTTCAGGTTGTCCGAAATAAATATTCCAAGGCTTTTTGCAAAGCAAAAATATCTGTCAGTTGATATAAACCTATCGATGCTTCCAGATGCTTGCTCGAGGGCGGTTGGACAACGGCCGCTGCAATCAGTTTGACTTGATTTGCAGGGTCGGGCAGGTATTTCATTTGCGCCACGGCATAGCGGGAAATCCGAACTCTGCCGTCTTGATAATGTGCGCCGCGGGCAGGCAGTTTCTGTACTTCTTCCAAGCTTGGCACATGGTCGAACACGCCGTCGTAAAACTCTATGACGGGGCATTCGTTGATGCCGGTGTCGCAGTGGACATAGGCAGCGTAAAACCGTTTCTGATACTGAATAGAGACGACGTCTTGCGGGCGGAAAAAAGTAATATTGTCAGGCATGGCTGGACGGCGTTTAAGCGGCTGCGGAGGCGTTTGCAAAAATGCTTTGATTTGCGGCGACCGGCGTTCGAAATCGTCGGAAAGCTCGACTGCGGCATTTAAAGCATCTATTGCGGCCAAGGCTTGAGGAAGGATGGCATCGATATTCAAGCCGTATTTATGGGCGATAATGGCCATGGCGAGGATGGTTTTCTGTTTGTATGCCGCACTGACTTCTTTTTTATCTTCTTCCTGTAACACGCAATCCCACCGACTGAGGATTTTTTGCCATATCTGGTTTTGCAGATCAAGCGAAAACTCTTTCGCTGTGATGCCCCAAGTCATGGCGCGGGCAAAACTTTCGTCCAAGGCCTGTACGAGGAAACGGGCGGCCAGTTTGTCCAAGATTTGCTGGTGTTTCATGATTGTTTCCTTATCAGAACGGTATCGGCAGGGGCGATGGGGCGGTAGCCGAATCTGTTCTGATTATCCCGAACTAAGCCTCCGCCACAGAATCACGGCTGAAGGTTTTTTCGCAGTAGTGGCATTTGAGCTTGGTCTGCCCGCTTTGTTTGCGGACGTAGAAGCGGCTTTTCACCGGTTCGCCGTGGCTGGCGCAGTTGGTGTTCGGGCAGCGGAACACTTCGGCGATTTCGTCGGGCAGGGTGAGCCGGCGTTTGTTGATGACTTTGAAGTGGTCGATGGTGTTGACGACGGCTTCGGGGGCGAAGAGGGCGAGGCGGTTGGCAGCGTTGTCGTCCAGCCATACGCCGGTGATTTTGATGATGTCTTTGCTGCCTTGGGTTTTGCTGGGCAGGTTGAAGCCGACGGTTACGGCGCTGCCGTAGTGCAGCAGTTTGAATTGGCGCAGGATAATCAGGCCTTTGCCGGCAGGGATGTGGTCGATGACGGTGCCTTTTTCGATGGCTTCGACGCTGAGTTTGGGGGTTTCCATATTTGCTCCTTATACTTCTTCGTTCAACACCAGCGATAAAATCGCCATGCGGGCGTAAACGCCGTTGGTCGCCTGCTCGAAATAGTAGGCGTGCGGCGTGGCATCGACGTCGGGGTGGATTTCGTCAACGCGCGGCAGGGGGTGCAACACGCGCAGGTTGGGGCGGGCGTTGGCGAGCATGGCGGCGTTGAGGTTGAATTTGCCTTGGATTTTGGCGAACTCTTGTTCGTCGAAGCGTTCGCGTTGGACGCGGGTCATGTACAGGATGTCCGCCCATTCGACGGCGGCTTCGAGGTCGGGCAGGATTTGGTAGCGGCAGCCTGCGGCTTCGAGTTCTTCGGTGATGTATTCGGGCATAGCGAGGCTGGGCGGGGAGACGAAGGCGAATTCGCAGTCCCAGCGTTTGAGGGCTTGGCAGAGGGAGTGGACAGTGCGGCCGTATTTGAGGTCGCCCGCCATGGCGATTTTGAGCTTGTTCAGACGGCCTTGGGTTTCGTAGATGGTCACGAGGTCGAGCAGGGTTTGGCTGGGGTGTTGGTTGGTGCCGTCGCCGGCGTTGATGACGGGGACTTTGGAAAACTCGGCGGACACGCGCGCGGCGCCGTCTTTGGGGTGGCGTTGGATGATGGCGTCGGTGTAGCTGGAGATGATGCGGGCGGTGTCGGCGAGGGTTTCGCCTTTTTTCGCGCTGGTGTTCGCGCCGTCGGAAAAGCCGATGACTTTGCCGCCCAAGCGTTGCACAGCGGTTTCAAACGACAGGCGCGTGCGGGTGGAGGGTTCGAAAAAGCATGAGCCGATGAGTTTGCCTTCGAGCAGGTCGTCGCGCGGGTCGGCTTTGAGCTTGAGGGCGGTTTGCAGGAGCAGCTCGAGCTGTTCGGTCGTCAGGTCGGAAATGGAGATGACGTGTTGTCGGTAAAGCGGGTTGGGCATTCGGCTTCCTTTCTTCAATTCGGCAAAAACCCCGCTAAGGCGGGGTTTTACGAAACAACGACGAACGCGCCGCGGCGTGCGGTACGGGCAAAACGGGCGGGGCGGGGGTTGAGGCGCATGGGTCGTCTGAAATCGGTTTGAGGTGGCGGTATTATCGCATATTTGACGGGGTGGGGTTTCGGATTTTCGTGAAAAGGGGTCGTCTGAAAAATGGGGTTTCATCCTTTTCAGACGACCTGCTTTATTCGGTTTTGCCCGTCAGGGCTTTCATACAAAGCTGATATTCCGCCTTACCCGTATCTCGGGCGAAGATGGCGTAGTCGGATTTGGGGACGGCGTTCAAAGCCGATTGCGGAAAGTGGTAGATTTCTTGCGCCACGCGCTCGGTTAGCCCTTGAATGAAGGAGCGGCTGTAATCGTTTTTGGCAACAACCATAAAGCGTTCGTTCATTTTTTCGACGGTTTGTCCGATGCCCGTGCCCGACAAGCGTTCGCCCATGGCGGTTTGAGCCATCAGTCCGACCAGGGCGCATTGGTCTTGGAAGGATGCTTCTTGCGGTTCGGCGTGTACAGCAGAGAATGCGGCGGCGAGCAGGAGGGCTGCGGTATATTTTTGTCTGTTCATGGTGGTTTCTTTGGAATAGAGGTTGTTGGAGCAGGCGGGAATTTACATGAAGTATTCTGTGGTGGCAACAACACGAAGACGGCAGGATTTCAGGCGTGAAAAAGCAGGAAGGCGAAACCGTTTACCGTTTGGGCATTATCCGCGGGCGAAACGGCGACGAACATCAGACGCAGGTCGTCTGAATTTTACTTACCGGAATGATTTAAGGCTATTTGAAATAGTTTCAGACAGTCTTATGTTATTCCCCATGAATTTAAGCAGTTGCCGGAAATTTTGTGAAAACATCATAGGACGTACCGATAATTTGAGAACTTATCTTCCTGTTTAATAGTCTATTTTATTGTCGAGAATACCCCGACAGGATTCTATGATATGCAAAATCAAAATGAAGCATCCGTTAGGTGCGGGTCGTCTGAAATCGCTGTTTCCCGACTTTCTCTGCTGCTTTGGGCGGGAATTGCAGCGGCGGTGTGCTGGACTGTTGCCGATATGCTGCTGGTCGGATTTGTGCAGACGCCGGAACGTTATCCTTTGCTTTCGCAGACGCTGGCGCCGCAGTTGGGCGAGGCGGCGGATTTTGCCGTGCTGATGCAGGCCGGCTCGCCCGAGCGGCTGCTGTGGGGCGTGTTGCCGGCGACGTTTTCTGCGGCGCTGTATCTGGCGGCGGCATTCGGCGTTTACCGGCTGATGCGGCCCGGGCGCACGGCCAAGGTCGGTTTTGCAGTGCTGTTTTTCGGATATGCGCTGTCGCCTTTGGGACATGCCGGTTTTTATTTTACGGGCATGGTTGCCAAGGTGCTGCTGAATGCCGTGCCGGACGATTATCCGGCGTTGCTTGCGCTGTTCCGCCATTTTTACCGGATGCTGGAGGTGCACTGGATGGCTTCGGTCGGTTTGATTGCGGCGGGATGGCTGCTGTTGCTGGTACAGACGCTGCGCCGCAGGACGCTGCTTCCGCGCGCCGCCGCGTGGTGCAATCCGTTGCCGGTAGGAACGGTTATTGCGGTTTCGTGCAGCCTGTTTCCGCAATCACCTGTTGCCGCCGCGCTTGGCGGGGCAACGTTTAATCTGGCGCAGTTGGTGTTTTTTGTTTGTGCGGCGGCGTGTGTCCGCAGGCGGGGAATGGGGATGCAGCCGGGCTGAAATAAAACGATGCCGCCTTTGCCGGACGGCAATCATCCGCCTTGGTGCCGATGCTTGTAATACAGGTAATCCGCCGTTTCGTCCCAAACCCATCACACATTATATTGCCGCTACGGCTCAAAGGTCGTCTGAAATTTGACGCTCCATTTTCAGACGACCCCTTGTCGTTTTTCAAAAAACAAAAAATCCGACTCCGGCCCCAAGCGCCACGAAGCATGGACAGTAGGGTATAATTGCGAAATATATTCTTTTGTGAAATCAATAAAAAACAAAGACGAAAAGCAGTTTTTGAAAGGTTTCACCCTAATTTCAAACTCTACACAGGAAACCGCCATGTTAGTCTGCAATCCCTACGAAGTCGTGATCCACGGCACAACCAACAAAGGCAAGATTTTCCGTCCCAGCGACTGGGCAGAACGCTTGTGCGGCATATTGTCCTCATTCACCAAAGACAACCGGCTGTCCTACTCCAACTGGGTGCGCCCCATGTTGGTGGACAACGTCCGCTGCGTCGCCGTCGATAAAAAACTCGAAGAAGACAATCCGCAGATGTTCCGTTTCCTGATGGACTTTGCCGCCGACAACGACTTGCGCATCATCGACTGCAAAGAACTTTTGAAAGAACAGGAAGACAAAGCACAAGGCGAGCCGGCCGAACGCGTCCTGCTGGCACAAGCCATCGAAGAAAAACACGCCGCCGAAAAAGCACAAGCCGAAACTGTCGCCACAGAATACATTTTGCGCGAAATCCCGCCCGAAGACACATCCACCGCCTTCGCCGCCCTCAGCGTCCTACGTTCCGCATTGACCGACATCAGCAAATTCACCGAGCAAATCAACACCATCCAACGCCCCGCCGGCTATCGCCTCTTAGGCATTTTTGAAGAAGGCAAACACAACGCCGTCGCCGTCTGCGGCTTCCGCGAAGCCTGCAACCTCGCCAGCGGCCGCCATATCCACATCGACGACATCGTTACCCTGCCGCAAAGCCGCCGCAAAGGCTACGCCTCCCGCCTCTTGGCAGAAGTCAGCAAAATCGGCGCGGAAACAGGTGTCACCAAAATCCACCTCAACGTCCACGTCAATCACGACCGCGTCGATGCGCACCGCCTGTATTTCAAAAACGGCTTCGAAATCTGCGCCTACCATTTCCGCTGCGATCCTAAATAAACGAAAAGGTCGTCTGAAAGTTTTCAGACGACCTTTTTTAAAGTTGGGTTTTTAACCTAACTTACGTTTGCTAAACTCCCTAAAATGGATTTTTATAAAGTTTTCCAGATTTTAAAAGGGATAATTTCTATTGCAAACCCCTAAAAATTCGATATTTTCATGCTTAGTCTCATCGTCATAAATAAATTTATCATTACTATCAAAGCAAAAAGAATAAAACTTACTTTCCCTTCTAGTACTAGTAGTCCTTATAGCAATAGAAACTGTACCATTCCTATATTTATTTCTATCAAAAATTAAAGTATTATTTCCAATAAATTGCATACCTGATTTTTTATTGATTACATTTTCTATTTCTGAATAACATTTTTTTTCTTCCTCACTACCTGCACAGTAAATATTTATATCTTCCAATACTGCTCCATTATCATAAAAACCTATACTAAGATCAAATATCATATCTCGATTATCATGATCAATTATTACGTAAATGAATTGGGGATCAGTAATTGATGTTATTTTTACCTTTTTAATTTTAAATGCACTTAATAAGCATATATAAATAATAAAAATAAATAGTGCAAGGAAGTATAGTTTAATTTTTTTTGTCATGAAATTTATTGGTTCCAAATTCAAAAAATTCTAAAAAACTTTATCTTAAGCGGTTTTGCCACACTTGTATAAATCTTGCTACTACTATGTTTGGGTATGCTGACAACCACTACTTTGCCTATTACTCTCTAACTACGTCCACTTTCACACCTAGCCCCAGCATAACACTAATTTTATTGAGACCTTTGCAAAATTCCCCAAAATCCCCTAAATGTCTTGGTGGGAATTTTGGGGATTTTGGGGAATTTTGCAAAGGTCTTAACCCTTTAAAACTTGGGTTCTTTCTGTAAATAAGGTAGTAAATCAGGATCCTGATAGCCCTCATCGATTTTATACCCCTTGTTAACCAGCATGGCTTCCTTTTTTTTGCGATTCGCCAATTCGATGTCACGGTAGCGTTGCCAGTATTCCGGCAGGCTGGAGCTGATTTTATCCATTTCTTTTTGAAGTTTATCGATATCATAACCGTCAGGGATAAATGTGTTGTATATGTCATTTCGGGTGCTGTAGCGCGCGGTCGTAAATGAGATCCTCATCATATACTGCCCCCATTCGTTAAAACTTAATGTTTTATTGATGTCGTCTAAATCTTCTTGGTCGTTGACGGTCGAGTCAAATGAAAGACTCATTTCAACACCGTCCAAATAAAAGGTTGCAATCATGCCTCGCTTCATCATAACGCTATACCATGTATTAAAATCCGGAACTACACCGGGATCGGTAATATTACCCAAGCCAAAATTTTCTTTATCTTGGAAATATCTGATTGCATCTTTACCTGTCAGCCGAGGACTGGATAAATAAATATAACGTTGCCAACCACTGTCCTGTATCCGCTTCATCAGCTTAACCCATAAATCATAGGCTTCACGATGGCGGATAAGTTCGCCGGCACTGATGCCGCTGTTTAAAACAATATCAGTTACTCCCTCTCCCTCAGGTTCGGAACCTACCGATCCCATGGCGGTAAAAGTATGCGGGATAGTCAGGTCATGGCCACTGTGGCGGATGGTGACGGCTCCCAATTGTTTCGACGGCCATTGTAAATCTAAAAAGCCGACCAGTTCTCCTGCGGTATGGTGATCTGCAACCGCCCCTGCCTGTTTGAAGCTTTCCGGCCCTTTTTTGCCCAATTGTAAAGTTACTTCCTGCGGCATGATTTTCTCCTTGTCGTCTGAAGCATGAACTGTTAATGAGATCAGAGCGAGCAAAAGAGTAGCGAGCAAAGCTGCTACAACCCGCTCACTGATTGCCTTGTGGGTCGTTCCAAGATTCATGGTTTTCTCCTTTTTTGGTGTTGCCTATCCAGCCTGCTATGGTTTGCAGGTGTCTTTCGATATATTCCTACTTTTCGGATTCGGACAATACGGCTTCCTGCGGACGAATTTCAAACGCTGCGCGTTGGTTGAGGTAGGAGGACAGCGGCAGGGAGGAATCGGTGGAGGTGGCGGTGATTTCGACGCAGTAGGCGGTGTTGGCGGCTTCAGAGGCGATGAAAGAACGAACGGAGAGGGACGGGGAGAAACGGGCGAAGGTGAGATGGTAGGATTGACGGGCAGTCATGGCGTTGAATTTAAAGATGATAATGAGGTTTGCATGGTAACTTGAATGGCATCAACGGTAAAGCAAATGGGATAAACGGTAGAAAGGTCGTCTGAATGGAAGTTTTTCAGACGACCTTTATAAATTCAATCTGTACTTGCTTGAAACTTAGTCAAGGATTCAAATAATGAAGGATTTAACTTAATAATCGCCCCAAGCAAAATCCCTTAATTACTTCATCTTTGATTATCTCTCCACTGCTTCCAATATAAATATGCCTCTCACAGAAATCGCTTGAGTCGCGATGAATTTCCATGAACTTCTGCTTTGGAGTTGGTACAGATTCATTTGTATAGAATACATCATCATTATCTGGCATGGAAAAAGAAAAACCAAGATAGAGGGTTTCATTAATATTTTTTTTATTATATGAGAAGTAGATCGGGGAAGATTCATTCTTCTCTAAATTGAAACCCCAGTAATTTTTCATTGCTTCATCCTCAGTTTGATTTTCATACGTTCTAGAAACGTTAATTTGCAGCCAATAAGGAGATGAATTATGGATGACGATTTGTCGCTTTTGTTCAGTAATGAAGTCATGTATCACAAAGGGAAACACACAAAGCAATATTAGGAAAATTATTTTTTTCATGATAGGTTAGGAAACCAAAGGTTCAAAGGGGGAGGAGCTCTTTCTGCTCAATAAAACAATTCAACCAGCCACTGGATAATTTTTGCATCTATGCGTTGAAGGAGGTTGGGATGAAGTGGCGCAACAGGACCGCCGTCAGGTCCGCCACTCCAGCCGATATATTCATCATTGACAGATTGTCTTGCAAAATTTTCAGGAACCCATTCCGTACCAAATGGGAATGTATCTCGATAATAGTAGAGCAAATTATCCTTTTCATCGGCAATAAAGATTGCTGTCCTAAAACCGTTCCATCCTGTACAGGCAAAAGTTTTTCTATTCTTTAAAATTCTGCGATTATCTGCCAAAATCTTTTTTTCCAATTCTATTTGTTCTAAACGTTCTACTTTATGTTGATATAAATACTCACATTCGGGGTTATCTTTGTAGCGTAATTCTCGGTAAATTGCTTCAGGATTTTGCATAAAATATAGTCCACAAGAACCTTCTTGATAGTTCACTAAATATTTATTTTGGTAACAATCACTGCTCACGGAAAGATTTTTTATCTCTTCTCCCATCCCCGTTATTCGCCAATACTCAACTAATCCAAATATCAATATAAAGAAACCAAACCATTTCACTATTTTTTTCTTTTTCATAAATTTTGCCTATTATTTCAAAACCACTTCAATTGGAGGGTTACAACGATATTTTTTCAAAGATGAAAATATCAGCAGATCCCCGCCTAGTTTGTTTAAATCTCGCCATTTGTTGAAATGGCTGTTCCTAACTGGGTAGAAACGGTCTTCCGGCTTGGAATCGAAAAGAGAAGGGGGGCTGCTATATAGGCTGAGGCTGCTATAATCTCATTTTTCTTATCTGAAAGCTGATGGCTATAAAACACATCAAATCCTGTATGATTCCAATGCCCTAGGTATTGATATCCGCCATTATCGTTAAGAAAATCAAATGTATCTCGGATATAGAGATAAACGCTTTCTACAATTAATTTATTTCCAGGCATGCGGTATTTTCCGATGGCAGCTGCCAAAGTACAGCCTGCGACAGTGGCGAAAAATTCGTCTTTCAATACACTTTACAAATATTGAATATCTACGGTTTAATACAAAGTCCATCATATTGTTTAACATCGGAAATTTTCTGATTTTCATCCAGGTAAATTTCCATGGTACAAAAGGTTATATCTTCTTTTAAAAAGATAGCTGTGTCATGTTTTGATATTAAAATAATACCATCTGGCTCAGATGACCAATCGAATGGAAAATAAAAAGTTACATTATTAGTAAAAAAAGGACGCAAGTATTCCTTACTACCATCACTCCTAATTAAGGTAATACTAGTGCGCTTACCTTCATTATAGTAAAAATATGTTACCTTAGGGTGGAGATTTTTATAAAAAAAACATAATAAAAAGATACATAAAACCATTAAAATTTTTTTATTCATAATCTATAACTTATTTTTACTTTCTAAACAAGTATGCCTTTTTCTTGCATCTGGCAATTCACAGAGAGATTTTTTATCTCTTCTCCCATCCCCGTTATTCGCCAATACTCAACCAACCCAAATATCAATATAAAGAAACCAAACCATTTCACTATTTTTTTCTTTTTCATAAACTTTGCCTATTATTTTAAAACTACTTCAATTGGGGATTGAAACAATATTATTTAAGGATAAAAATACCGGCAGATTTCCACCTGCCTTTTAAGTAATTGAATTATATAAAATAATATAGATTAAAATTTTATTTATGGCATAAATTATCAATAAATTTTGCTTCTATCTTATGGAAAATAGATGGGTTTATAGAAAAGGACTCTGCTTGAACATATAGACCTAAATCGAATATACCTTCTTCATCTAAGTTTAAGTCTAATGGCATTCCTAGCCAAGCCTCATTATAGAGATAATAAAAAGACAGTAATTTACCTTGGTCATCATATAAATAGATACCGGAGTTGAGACCGTCTATGCTTAAAAAATTTCCTATACTGTCCAAACAAACAACAATTTTTTTATTTTCACTTACGCTAAACCTTTCACATTGGTCTCCATTGCTAGGAACTTGATAGCTAGGTAAAGTCTTTTCTTTATAATGGCAATATGCGCTATATCTAAAATAAAAATAAGAAAAAATTATAGTTAACAAAATGGTTATTAAAGCAAATTTTTTAAACATGATTCCACTTCAAAAGAAGGTCGTCTGAAAAGGCTCAGATGACCTTTATCAATTTTGGATTTCAACTCAATCTGTACTTACTCAATACGTTAATTAAGAAGAGCTTTCTTCTTATTTAAATATTTTTTTATTTCCCTGATATTTTTTAATTTAAATTTCGTTTTTACATCAGAGCCACCATCATATCCTGAAACATTTTTACCTAAAATATGGTCTACAGATATAATCTGTAGTTCACTATTTTCTTCATCTTTATAAATTTTATATAAATGAATCGTATAATCTTTACCCTCAGGTTGAGGGTAACAACAAAACTCCTCTGAAAATAGAATAATAAGCAATGGAGGATGGAGATTATCCTTATACACACTCACTGCTTCCAAGTTGATTTTCCTACTTGGACTATCCTCTTTTCTAAAACTTTTTAATTCATATTTTTTCCCATTAACCAATATACTGTTATGGATTATTTCTTCTATTCCATCTATTCCGTTGATTTCGTCTATTTCTTCATTATGAATGGTGATACAGTGTGATGCCGAAAATAAAGCATCATTCGTTTTGAAAAGGCTTAATTTGTAATTCTGATCATCACATGATCCATCACTTTTAATGGGATGAATTTCCTGGGCGATGCAAAAGCCGGATGAACAAAACAGGATTATAGATATGATAAAAGATCTCATGATGTAACCTTTAAAAAAGAGGGTAAGTAGATTGGTAAGTAGGTTGGACGTAGAGCAATGACACCTTCAAATCGCTAAAAATATTGGGTTCAGCCCAATCTAGGATTACAGTTCTTTTTTAAGCGTTCGTGTATCAAAGTCGATGACAAAAGGCTTGGATCGATAACCACGATCCATTCCTTCATAGAACACAGCTATACATTTAAATGTATATCTTTTTTGTTTAAATTTTTCCTGTACGCAATTATGAGATTTTCCGTTACTGCATAATCGTACACTTCCAGTCAAACTATCACTCCGGATATTTTTTATATCACTAGATTCCGAATCAACAAAACCCAATAACTTTACAAGATATACTCTTTCGCTGCTTTCGCAATTGGCGTGGTGTAGATTTGTTTTTTTTAAATTATTTATCATTTCCTGTTTTGTATTGATAAAATCCATATCAAATACAACTTCATCAAATTCTTTGTTGATCACATAATTTTTAGGTTGCAGTTCATAACCATTAAAAGAAACGATACATGAGGTTAGAAATAGAACTGTGATAAAAATTAAATATTTACCTTTCGACACTCTTTAACTCCTCTGGATAAGATAGCAAAAGCAGGTTTGTCTGTTTTCGAATAGTTTTTGCATAAACATCATGTTTATCATGGTTGCGGCTATTGGCTGGGTAATGTTCTTGGGGGTTGGCGGTTTCGATGGCGGCGAAAGAACGGGGTAGGATTAGCGGTCAGCCATGACGGTTTGGATGGGTTTATGATGAAAGTCTGAATATAAGTCAAAATGACAAGTAGGATAAACAACGGATGATAAGAGGTAAAGATGTTGTATGGGTGGTTTTGTAAGGGAGGGAGATGAATGGGGCGGGGATGAAAGAAGGTCGTCTGAAAGTGGGTTTTCAGACGACCTTTTGGTATCTGTGGGATTCGTGGGCGGAGCCCACGCTACGTTGGATTTCAGACGACCTTGGGTTAGAGGTCGAAGGCGGCGTTGATGAGGCGTTTGGTGTAGTCTTTCTGCGGGTGGTGGAAGATTTGGTCTGCGCTGCCGTATTCGACGAGTTCTCCGTGCTGCATGACGGCGACGTTGTCGCTGACGGCGCGGACAACGGAGAGGTCGTGGCTGATGAAGATGTAGGTCAGTCCGTATTTGGTTTGGAGTCCGCGCAGCAGTTCGACGACTTTGATTTGGACGGAGCGGTCGAGGGCGGAGGTGGGTTCGTCGAGGAGGATGAACTTGGGCCGCAGGATGAGGGCGCGGGCGATGGCGATGCGTTGGCGTTGTCCGCCTGAGAATTCGTGCGGGTAGCGGTTGAGCGCGTCGGCGGGCAGGGAGACTTCGTCCAGGACTTTGAGGACGAGTTCGGTGCGCTGGGCTTTGGTCATTTCGGGGCGGTGGACGGTGAGGCCTTCGCCTATGATTTCGCCGACGGTGAGGCGGGGGGAGAGTGAGCCGTAGGGGTCTTGGAAGACCATTTGGCGTTCGGCTTTGAGCTGGCGCGCGCGTTCGGGGGTGAGGGCGGCGAGGTCGCTGTTGTCGAAGTGTATGCTGCCTTGGTAGGGGAGCATTTGCATGATGGCTTTGCCGAGCGTGGATTTGCCGGAACCGGACTCGCCGACGATGCCGAGGGTTTCGCCTTGGCGGATGGCGAGGCTGATGTTTTTGACGGCGTGGAAGGTTTTGAGGGGTTTGCCGAAGAAGTTGTGTTTGAGGGTGAAGTGGACGTTGATGTCGTCGGCACGGATGAGCTCGGGCGGGTTGCCTTCTACGGGGTCTTTCATGCCTTTGGGGACGGAGTGGATGAGTTGGGCGGTGTAGGGGTGGGTCGGGTTGGCGAAAACTTGTTTGATTTTGCCGCGCTCGACGATTTCTCCGTCTTTCATGACGCAGACGGTTTCGGCGTAGTGTTCTGCGAGTCCGAGGTCGTGGGTGATGAAGATAATCGCCATGCCCATTTGTTTTTGGAGGTCGTGCAGGAGGTCGAGGATTTCTGCTTGAATGGTTACGTCAAGGGCGGTGGTGGGTTCGTCGGCGATGAGCAGGGCGGGGTCGTTGAGCAGCGCCATGGCGATCATGATGCGCTGGAGCTGGCCACCTGAGAATTCGTGGGGGTATTGTTTCAGACGACGTTCTGCTTCGCGGATGCCGACGCGGTTGAGGAGGTCGAGAATGCGTTCGCGGGCGGTTTTGCGGGTGATGGTTTTGTTGTGGACGCGCAGGGCTTCTGTGAGCTGGGTACCGATTTTCATGAAGGGATTCAGCGAGGTCATGGGCTCTTGGAAGATGAAGCTGATGCGTCCGCCGCGCAGGCTGCGGAGGGTTTTTTCGTCTGCATCGAGGATGGATGTGCCGTCGAAGGTGATGCGCGAGTCTTGTCCGTAACGGGTACTATTTTCGGGCAGGAGGCGCATGAGGGACATGGCGGTAACGGATTTGCCGGAACCGGATTCGCCGACGAGGGCGAGGGTTTCGCCTTTGGCGACTTGAAAGCTGATGTTGCGCACGGCGTGGACGGTTTTTTCGTGGAGTTGGAAGCGGATGTCGAGGTTTTCGGCGGTGAGTAATGGGGTGGTCATGGGTGTGTCCTCGTTGTGTGTGTCAGCGGTCTTTGGGGTCGAGTGCGTCGCGCAGGCCGTCGCCGATGAAGTTGAAGCAGAAGAGGGTGGCGACGAGGAAGAAGCAGGGGACGAGGAGCTGCCATGGGGCGGCTTCCATGGAGGCTGCGCCCTCTTGGAGCATGGAACCCCAACTGGTTTTGGGTTCTTGTACGCCCAATCCGAGGAAGCTGAGGAAGGATTCGAACATGATCATGCCGGGGACGAGCAGGGAGGCGTAAACCATGACGACGCCGAGTACGTTGGGGATGATGTGGCGGGTAACGATGCGGCGGCGGGATACGCCTGTGATGCGGGCGGCTTCGACGAATTCTTTGTGTTTGAGGCTGAGGGTTTGTCCGCGGACGATGCGGGCGACGTCCAGCCATGAGACGAGTCCGATGGCGACGAAGATGAGTAAGAGGTTGCGTCCGAAGAAGGTGGTCAACAGGATGACGAAAAACATAAACGGAAAGGCGTTGAGGATTTCGAGCAGGCGCATCATGACGGAGTCGAGTTTGCCGCCGAAAAAGCCTGCGAGTGCGCCGTAGAGCGTGCCGATGACGACGGCGACGAGTGCGCCTGCGATGCCGATGAGCAGGGAAATGCGTCCGCCGGCGGCGGCTCGGGTAAAGAGGTCGCGTCCGAGCAGGTCGGTGCCGAAGTAGTGGCGGGTGGCGAAGGAAGGCGGGATTTGCATGTTGTCCCAGTCGGTGTGGTCGTAGGTGTAGGCGCTGACCCAGGGGACGGCGATAACGAAGAGGATAATGGCGGCAAGGATGAAGACGCTGCACAGGGCGGCTTTGTTGTTGCTGAAACGCCGCCATGCGTCCTGCCACAGGCTGCGTCCGTGTACTTGTGCCTGTTCGGCGGCTTCTGCTATGGCGCGGGAATTTTTCTTGTTGAATAGCATGGTGTTCTCCGTTTTTTGTTCGGGGGTCGTCTGAAAACGGCAAAACCGGTTTTCAGACGACCTTTTTTGCTTTTAATAGCGGATTTTGGGGTCGATCAGGGCGTAGAGGATGTCGAGTATGGCGTTGAAGACGATGGTCAGTACGCCGACGAGGATGGTCAGCCCCAAGATCATGCCGTAGTCGCGGTTGAGCGCGCCGTTGACGAAGAGTTGTCCGATGCCGGGCAGACCGAAGACGCTTTCGATGACGATGGCGCCGGTGATGATGCCGACGAAGGCGGGAACGAGATAGGAGAGGATGGGCAGCATGGCGGGACGCAGGGCGTGGCGCAGGACGATGCTGTTCATTGATAATCCTTTGGCGCGGGCGGTGCGGATGTAGGGGCTGTTCAACACTTCTATCATCGCGCCGCGCGTGATGCGGGCGAGGCCTGCGACATAGCCGATGGAGAGGGCGGCGACGGGCATGATGAGGCTGGTCAACGAGCCGTCATTCCAGCCGCCGGCGGGCAGCCATTTGAGGGTGATGGCGAAGATGAAAATCATGATGGGGGCTTTGACGAAGCTGGGGACGACGATGCCGGTCATGGCGGCGGTCATGATGGTGTAGTCCGCCCATGTGTTGCGCCTGAGTGCGGCGATGGTGCCCATGAGTACGCCCAAAACGGTGGAAACGATGAAGGCGTACACGCCCAGTTCGACGGAGACCGGCAGGGCTTGGGAGAGCAATTCGTTGACGTTGTAGTCTTTGTATTTGAACGAGGGGCCGAGGTCGCCGTGGGCGAGTTGTTTGAGATAGTTGAAGTATTGCAGGTACATCGGGTCGTTCAGGTGGTATTTGGCCTCGATGTTGGCCAGTACGGCGGGCGGTACGTTTTTGTCGCCGGTGAAGGGGCTGCCGGGTGCGAGCCGCATCAGGAAGAATGAGACGGTAATCAGGACCAGCATGGTGGGGATGGCGGAAAGTATGCGGCGGATGATGAATTTCAGCATATCGTATCTGCTCGGGGCTTGGTGGGTCGGAATATGCCTGAATACGGGAAGGCGGTCTGAACGGGTGTTCGGACGCTTGGGATGGTTTCTCTTCTTTGTAGTCAGGCCCTTGGTTTTTGGGTGTGCGGGCTTTTGCTTTTATGTATGGTCGTCTGAAACGGGATTTTGGGTTTCAGACGACCTTTTTGCTGATGCTTTTCGTGGGCAAAGCCCACGCTACGGCTTTTATGGTTGTCTGAACACTTTGGATGGGGTTTCGGACGGTTTTTTTATTGTGGCGGTTGCGGGTGGCAGCCTGCGTTTTATGTTTGTTTCGGAGGTCGTCTGAAACGGGATTTGGGGTTTCAGACGACCTTTTGCTGGTGTTTTTCGTGGGCAGAGCCCACGCTACGGCCGTTTTCAGACGACCTTTGCGGTTAACGCGCCAGCGGTTCGGTGCGTTTGATCAGCCATGCTTTTGCCGCGCCTTCGGTCAGCGGCTCGAGGCGGTAGCGGACTTCGGCGTGGTAGCGGTTGACCCAGTCGATTTCGCCGTCGGTCATCATGGCGGTGTCCATCAGGCGGGTGTCGATGGGGCAGAGGGTCAGGGTTTCGAAGTAGAGGAAGCTGCCGAACTCGGTTTCCTGCGGGTTGGCAACAGCTTGGTTGGCGGCGAGGTTCTCAATGCGGATGCCCCATTTGCCGGGACGGTAGAGTCCGGGTTCGATGGAGGTAACCATGCCTTTTTTCATGGCGTGCTGCGGGCCGGGAACGGCGGCGCAGGCGATGACTTGCGGACCTTCGTGGACGTTGAGGAAATAGCCTACACCGTGTCCGGTGCCATGACCGTAGTCGCATTGCGCCTGCCACAAGGGTTTGCGGCAGATGGCGTCTATCATCGGCGAGAGGATGTTTTCAGGGAACACGGCTTCGGCAAGCGCGATATGGGCTTTGAGAACGAGGGTGTTGTCGCGTTTTTGTTCGGCGGTCGGTGTGCCGACGGGGACGACGCGGGTGATGTCGGTCGTGCCACCTTTGTATTGCGCGCCGGAGTCGATGAGCAGCAGACCGTTGCCGCTGATGGTGCTGTGGCTTTCGGGCGTTGCGCTGTAATGCGGCAGGGCGGCATTGGCGTTGAAGCCCGCGATGGTGTCGAAACTCAATGAGATGAAGCCCGGACGTGCGCTGCGGTGGCGGTGGAGCATGGTGTCCACGTCGATTTCGGTCAGGCTGCCGCCGTTGTCGATGATGTCTTCAAACTCGGCGAAGAAGCCGCACAACGCCGCGCCGTCGTGTTCCATCGCTTCGCGGATGTGGGCGATGTCGGCTTCGGATTTGACGGATTTGAAGAAGGTGGACGGGTTGATGCCTTCGATCAGGCGCACGCTTTCGGGCAGGCGCACGAGCGTACTGACGGCGGTTTTGTTCGGTTCGATGAGCAGCGCGCCGCCGATTTGCGCGAGTTTGTCGGCAACTTGGGCATAAGGTTCGACCGTGATGCCGGCGGTTTGCAGCGCGGCGGCGGCTTCGGCGTTCAGACGACCTTGGTCGGTAAACAGGACGGCGTTGTCTTTGCCGATCAGCAGGAAGGACACGAACACAGGGTTGAATGGTACGTCGCTGCCGCGCAGGTTGGTCAGCCAAGCGATGTCGTCAAGCGAGGAAACCAAGTGGTAATCCGCGCCTTTTTCCGCCATGACGGCGCGCACGCGGGCGAGTTTCTCGGCGGCGGTTTCGGAGACGTAGGCGGGGTCGTGGATGAACACGGTTTCGGCGGGGATGGCTGGGCGGCTGCTCCATACGCGGTCTAGCAGGTCGTCGGGGTGTTCGATGCGGATGTTTTTGGCGGTCAGGGATTGCGCCAAAGTGCGTTTGCCGGTGAGCGACACCATATCGGAAGGGATGCCGACGGCGGCGTTTTCGGGCAGGTTTGCCGCGAGCCATTCGTTATACGGCGGAACTTGCCCGCTTTTTTGCAGCTCGATGCCGCTGCCCGCAAGCTGTTTGGTCGCCTGCTCCCAATAGCGGCTGTCCACCCACACGCCCGCTTCATCGGCGGTAATGACGAAAGTGCCGACCGAGCCGGTAAAGCCCGACAATTCGCGGCGCGCCTGCCAGTGTGCGGGCAGGTATTCGGAAAGATGGGGGTCGGCGGAGGGGATGACGAGTGCGTCCAAGCCTTGCGCCTTCATGGCTTCGCGCAATGCGGACAGGTAATTCGATACGGTATTCATGAACGGGATTCTCCAATAGGGTTTCGCGGTTTCAGACGACCTTTTTATAGTGGATTAACTTTAAACCAGTACGGCGTTGCCTTGCCTTAGCTCAAAGAGAACGATTCTCTAAGGTGCTGAAGCACCAAGTGAATCGGTTCCGTACTGTCTGTACTGTCTGCGGCTTCGTCGCCTTGTCCTGATTTTTGTTAATCCACTATAACTTGATGTACAGGGAAGTCGTCTGAAAAACGTGTCTATGTTATCAAATCACTTCTTGGGTGCAAACGACCAATTCTTAACAGTATAGTTTTTCAGCGGGTCGCGGTCGGAGTAGCCTTGGATGTCGGGTTTCACCAGATTGATGCTGACTTGGTGATACAGCGGGATAAAGGCGTCGTCGCGTTGCAGCATCGCCTCGGCGCTGACGTAGCGGCGAGCGCGTTCTTCGGCGGAAATGCCCGCTTCGAGCGTGCTGTTCATCAGCTTGTCAAACTCGGGATTCTTGTAATGGAAGGCGTTGTTCGGATTGTTGGATTTGAAAATATTGAGCATGCCCGCAGGGTCGTTGTAGTCGGAACACCAACCCGCGAACGCCATGCTGAAATTGCCCTGCATGCGCTTGTCCAAGAAGGTTTTCCATTCTTCGTTCATCAACGTGGGGCGAACGAACGGCACGGTCGCCTTCCAAATGGATTGCAGCGCGGTGATTTGTTTTTTGGCGGCCTCGCTGGTGGTATAGACGATTTGGAACTCGAACGGTTTCTCTTCGCTATAACCCGCTTCGCGCAAGAGTTTTTCTGCTTCGGCAATACGCGCTTCGCGTTTCAGCGGCTTCCACGCAGGCGCAGACTCGCCGCCGCCCTGCATATTCGGCGGGGTAAGCTGGAACGCTTCCTTGTCGCCGCGTGCGGCAACCTTGGTAATGATGGCGCGGTCGGTCAGCAGGTTGAGCGCGCGGCGGACTTTGGGATTTTTAAATTCGGCGGATTCCAAGTTCGGCTCTAAAAACCAAGAACACAGCAAAGTCGCGCGCCGAACCTGACCGGGAAATTCTTTCTCGGCAATCTTAATCTGGTCGGAAGGGATGCCGTAGGTAACGTCCACTTCGTCGGCGCGGTAGCGGTCGTATTCTTTGCCGCTGGCGAGGAACACCGCCCGCGGGATGGATACTTTTTTGCTGTCGTAATAAGCGGGGTTTTTATCCATGGTGATGTGGCTGTTGACGTGCCATTCTTTGAGGATGTATGCGCCGCTGGAGACATAATTGCCCGGCTGCGTCCATTTTTCACCGAATTTCTCGACCGTGGCGCGGTGGACGGGATAGGTGAATTGCTGAATCAGCATGTCGGGGAAATACGGCACAGGCGCGGTGAGCGTGAATTGCAGCGTTTTCTCGTCCAAAGCCTTGACGCCCAAAGTATCCGGCTTCGCCTTGCCTTGCAGGATTTCCGCCGCCCCCTGTATTTTCGCATCTTCCAAATAGCTGCTGCTAGGCGCGGCGACTTCGGGATCGGCGAGGCGGCGGAAGCTGTAAACGAAATCTTCGGCGGTAATCGGGTCGCCGTTGCTCCATTTCGCATCGCGCAGGTGGAACGTCCAAACGCGCCCTTCGTCCGACGGCTCCCATTTCAACGCCAACGCGGGAATGGTTTTGCCTTCGGCATCCGTACTGACCAAGCCGTCCATCATCTGACGGATAATCGCGCCCGCCGCCATATCCGAGCTTTTTTGCGGGTCGAGCGTACTCGGTTCGACTGCGTTGCTGATGACGATTTTATTGTATTCGCTGCGTTTGAATTCGGGCGCGGGCTTGACTTCGCGATGACACGCCGACAGCGCAAGCACCACGGCAAGCGATAAAGCCGATACGGAATAAAGTTTGGTCGGCAGCACGTTGTTTCTCCTCTTTTCCTTATCTCCCCTCAGGTTTGAGTCTTGCAGAAATAAAAAAATTACATACGACTACAAAATAGGGAAATATTCTGAATTTAGGCGGATAAAAAGATTTATTCTCTATAAATATCTGAAATAATCCGCCTGTTCTTGGAATTGGTTTGCAAGATAACACAAAAAAACGCCATAAAAAACATTTTTGAAAATAAAAGTTACAAGCGATTACAAAAATATTGATTTTTTTGCACGCCTAAAATAGTATAAAACCCTGTCGAAACAAAAGTTCAGAAAAATCAAACAAAAGGAGAATAAAATGAAGAAGTTGCTGATGATTGCGGTTGCCGTCCCGCTTGCCGTTCCCGCTTTGGCATCCGACAATGAAGCCAAAATCGGCGGACGGATATTTACCTCCATCGAGCACGAACGCAACGGCAAAGGCCAATCCGCTACCGATATATCCGACAACAACAGCCGCATCTGGATTATGGGCAGTGAAAAACTCGACAAAGACCTCAAGCTCATCTACGGCGTCAATTCATTCGTCGCCTTCGACTACAACGGCTGGAGTACGGACGACTCCTATATCGGTTTGCGCGGCGATTTCGGTACCGTCCGCGCCGGCTGGCTCAGTACCCCCATGCACTACCTGACCGGCGAACAAGACGCGTTCAACGGCAACAACCACACCCAAACCATGGGGCGTATGACCCGTTTCGGCGGCCGTGAAATCGCCCTGAACTACGAATCCAAAACCTTCGACAACGGCTTCAACTACCGCGTCCAAATCGCGCCCGGTGCCAACAAATACAAAGACAGGAAACGCAACGGCGACTGGATGGCGGGCGTAGGCTTGCACTACAAACACCCGACCAACGGCTTCAACGCCCACTACGCCCTCGAATACGCCCGCAACGGTTCGCCTGACGATACGAAAGACAGACAGGTTCATTCCATGAAAGTCGGCTACGACAAAGACAACCTCTACCTCGCCGCCGGCATGATGTACGCCCGCAATGTCGCCGACAAATTCCACTGGGAAGACGAAACCAAAACCAATACCAACACCCGCGATTTCCAAGTGACCGCCGGCTACACCATGGGCAACATCACCCCGAAACTCGGCGTCGCCTACGGCCGCTCCGATACCGGCAAGAACTACAAACAGCTCGCGTTCAACACCGAATACAAATTCTCCAAACGCACGACTCTCTCGTTCAACTCAGGCGTAGTCAAAGAAAGCAAAGACCCCAAAACCGGCTGGGCGGCAGGCGTGTCATTGGAACACAGTCTGCAATAACGCGGGATTTGAAGCATAAAAGGTCGTCTGAAAACCTGAATATGGGTTTTTCAGACGACCTTTGTGTTTATCAAATACCTGTCAGACGCATTCTTGCAAACGATGCTTCCGATATTCAAACCCTCATGAAAAAACGTCGTCTGAAACTGATTTTCAGACGACGTTTGTCATTCATGTGTATGGCAGAGTTATTCCGCTTTCTCCAGTAAGGCGAAGCCTTCCGCTTTGTTTCTCGGGCGCGCGCCCTGCCAGATTTTCGTCCAGCCCGGCGGTGCGTCGGTGTTTTTAGGCTGCTGCACCAGACGGTAGCGGCAGGCAGCGTCGTCGATATGGGGTTTCAAGTTGCTGTATTGCGCCCAAGCGATACGGGCGCGGTGGTCTTCGTTGGCGATGCTGATACATTCTAGGTCGTCTGAAAGCCGTTGTTTCAGTTCGGGAGAGAGGGCGGCTTCCATTTGGAGGACGACGGGCGCGTGGCTTTTGGCGGCGTCGAGCCACGGCAGGAACAGGGTCATCAGCAATGCCCATGCCAGCGTAACGCCTGCCGCCCAGTTGGTCACTGCCTGTCTGCCGCGGATGTTTTTGCGGGTAATCGCCCACAGCCACAGCGGGGTAAACAACAGGGCGACCGCCATCGGTATCGGGTCGATGTCGGGCGTGTAATACGGGCTGAAATAGGCGGCGCGTTCGGCGAGTTTGGCAGGCCAGCCGTAGTTCATGGCGAAGAAGCCCGTCCACAGGAAGATGGCGAAAAGTCCGAACGCCATGACGCCGAACCAGTTGATAAACGCCGCCGCGCCGCGCCGCAGTCCGTCCAGTTGCGCCGCGCCGAGCAGGGCAAGCGGGGGCAGCAGCCAAACGAGGTTGTCTTGCAGGCGTTGCGGGCTGACGGCAAGAATGCTGAGGACGATGAGGAACCACGAAATGCACAATACGCTCCAGTTTTTTTCGCGTATGCGGGGGCGGCTTAACGTCCATGCGGCGAGCGGCCACGCGGGCAGCGTGAACCAGAGCAGGTTTTTCAGGTAATAGAACAGGCTGAAGGTCGTCTGAAAACCACCCAAACCACCGAATGCGCCGAGCGAATGATGTTGCAGCCAGAAGGAAAAGAGTTCGGGCTGTATTCTGGAGAAGATGAGCGGGTAAACCGTCAACAGCGGCAGTCCGATGGCAAACGCGCCGACCAGCGTCAGGTAATAACGTTTGACGCGCCATTGCGCATCGAGCAACAGGGCGGGTGCTAAAAACATCAGCGCGGCGGTCATCAGATAGCCCGATGAAAGCGACAGCAACGCCCAGCCGCCGCCCAGCAGCAGCGAGGCGGTAATGACGCGGCGTTGCGCCAATGAAAAGCCGCACAATATCATGCCCGATGCGGCAAAAGCGGCGGAAGCGGGGTTGAGGAAGTGTGCGACCGAGAGCAGTCCGATGCTGCCGATCAAGATGAGGACGACGCTGCGTCCGTGGTGTCTGCCCAAAAAGTTGAATCCGGCAAAACCGCAGGCGGTCAGTCCGATAATCGTGAAGAAAACGCCCGCAAAACGCGCGGCATCATAAGAATCCGCCGCCCAAGGCGACAATAGGTGTTTGAACGCCGCCGCCACCCACAAATAGACGGGCGGAATCTGAAAATCCGGCTGCCCTAACACATGGGCAACCAACGGCGTCGCACCTGCGTCTAAGGCTTCGACGGCGGTAAAGACAGCGGGTTCGGCGGGGTTCCACAAGTCGTGCGAAAACACGCCCGACCACAGCCAGGCAAATGCCATCAGCAGTAAGAGCCAGGGTTTTTCATGGGTTTTGGCAGGTTGGCGTGGGTCTGGCGGGGTGTAAGTGAGCATAGTTTTGAGGATGTGAACGTATTTTCGTGTAGTTTAGCAAAGATTCGGCGAGAGGTCGTCTGAAAGGAAGGATTTGGTTTTTTATAGTGGATTAACTTTAAATCAGGACAAGGCGACGAAGCCGCAGACAGTACAGATAGTACGGAACCGATTCACTTGGTGCTTCAGCACCTTAGAGAATCGTTCTCTTTGAGCTAAGGCGAGGCAACGCCGTACTGGTTTAAAGTTAATCCACTATACTGCATACAAACCACGTTTTCAGACGACCTTATATCGACGCTGCCGCTGACGCAAATCAAGCGCAGGCAAATCCCGCCTTTACCGATACGCCCCGTTCGCGGATAATTGAGAACATTCCCATTTCCGTTTCCAATTTTCACAAAGGATACATCATGGCATTTCTGAAACTGACCGAACAAAACGTGCAGGGCAAAACCGTCCTCATCCGCGCCGATATGAACGTGCCGTTCAAAGACGGCAAAATCAGCGACGACACCCGTATCCGCGCCTCGCTCGCGTCCATCAAATACTGCTTGGACAACGGCGCGTCCGTTATCGTGATGACCCACTTGGGCCGCCCGACCGAAGGCGAGTTCCATCCTGAAGACGATGTCGCGCCCGTTGCCGCGCACTTGGGCGGCCTGTTGGGCAAAGACGTGAAAGTATTGAACGACTGGCGTGAAAACAAACCCGCCCTGAACGCGGGCGATGTCGTCATGCTGCAAAACGTGCGCATCAACAAGGGCGAGAAGAAAAACGATTTGGAACTGGGCAAAGCCTATGCCGCCTTGTGCGACGTATTCGTCAACGACGCGTTCGGCACTGCCCACCGCGCCCAAGCCTCGACCGAAGCTGTCGCCCAAGCCGCGCCCGTTGCCTGCGCCGGCGTATTGATGGCGGGCGAACTCGACGCTTTGGGCAAAGCCCTGAAACAGCCCGCGCGCCCGATGGTGGCGATTGTCGCCGGCAGTAAAGTGTCCACCAAACTGACCATCCTCGAATCGCTGGCGGACAAAGTCGACCAACTCATCGTCGGCGGCGGCATCGCCAACACCTTCCTGTTGGCGGAAGGCAAAGCCATCGGCAAATCGCTGGCGGAACATGATTTGGTGGAAGAATCCAAAAAAATCATGGCGAAAATGGCGGCAAAAGGCGGCTCCGTACCGCTGCCGACCGATGTCGTCGTTGCCAAAACCTTTGCCGCCGATGCCGAAGCGGTCGTCAAAGACATTGCCGACGTTGCCGAAGACGATATGATTTTGGACATCGGTCCGAAATCCGCCGCCGCGCTTGCCGAGTTGCTCAAAGCCGCCGGCACGGTGGTGTGGAACGGTCCGGTCGGCGTGTTTGAGTTTGACCAGTTCGCAGGCGGCACGAAAGAATTGGCAAACGCCATCGCCCAAAGCAAAGCCTTCTCGATTGCTGGCGGCGGCGACACGCTGGCGGCGATTGCCAAATTCGGCGTTACCGACCAAATCGGCTACATCTCCACCGGCGGCGGCGCGTTCCTCGAATTCTTGGAAGGCAAAGAGCTGCCCGCCGTAGCCGCTTTGGAAAAACGCGGCGCGTAAGCGGTTTGACGTAAAGAAGAGGTCGTCTGAAAACCTGAATCGGGTTTTCAGACGACCTCTTTCTATGGTTGCCGCGTTTTGACGGCAAGGCTGGGTATGTTTTATTTCAACAGATTTTTTAACGCCAAGCGCACGCCTTCGCCGACTTCCGTGCCTTTGGGAATGCCCTTGATGGCGGCTTTTGCCTCGCGTTCGTTGTAACCCAGCGCAATCAGGGTGTTGACGATGTCGTCCGTTTCGTCGGCAGCAGGTGCGGCGGCAAAAAGCCCGTCGGCAGCGGCATGGGAAACCAGTTTGCCGCGCAGTTCCAAAACCATGCGTTCGGCGGTTTTTTTGCCGATGCCGGGCGCGGAGGAGAGGCGTTTGATGTCTTCGTCGGCAACCGCGCGGGCAAGCTCGTCGGCGGACATGGCGGAGAGTATGCCCAGCGCGGTTTTCGCGCCGATGCCGCTGACTTTGACCAACTGGCGGAACGTCGCCCGCTCGTCGGCAGTCGCAAAGCCGAACAATAAATGCGCGTCTTCACGGACAACAAGCTGGGTGTAAAGCTGCACGGTTTCGCCCAAAGCGGGTAGGTTGTAGAAGGTCTGCATGGATACGTCGGCTTCGTAGCCGACGCCGTTGACGTCGATGACGATTTGCGGCGGGTTTTTCTCGATGAGCTTGCCGGTCAGTCTGCTGATCATGTGAATTCCGAGTGGCGTTGGCGGGGTCGTCTGAAAACGCGGTTTTGTACGATGGCGGCGTTTCAGACGACCGTGATTGTCTGGTGGATTCGGTTTAAACCGGTACGGCGTTTCCGTATGGTTTGGCGTGCGTGTATCCGAAAGATAATAAAAAAGCTGAGTTTTTCAACTCAGCTTTTTAAATTTGGTGGGTCGTGAGCGATTCGAACGCTCGACCAACGGATTAAAAGTCCGCTGCTCTACCGACTGAGCTAACGACCCGATAAGCGGTGCATTATATGGATGCCGTTGGAAGGTGTCAACTTATTTTTACCGGTATTGTATAAATTTTTGTTTCCAATGGTTTTTATGTTTCATTGTCCAGCGTGCTCGCTGAAAAAAGCAATGCGCTTACAGCAGCCAGCCGCCGTCGAAACGGTTTAAAAATTCGCTAAATTGCTGTTGCGCCCTCTGGATGATGATTGCGTCCTGCGTTTCCAATACGGCTTCAAAACGCGCCATTTCTGCGGCGATGATGTGTCGGTTGTCGCCGAGAAATTCTTCGTACAGGCGTTTGGCTTTTTCCAACAAATAGATATTGTGCTGCTGGTCGCGCGGATGAATTTTCAAGGCGGCAAGTTTGCGCAGGGAGGCTTCGATTTCTTCAGGCGTCAGGTTTTGGCTGTTTTGACGGAAAACCTGATTCATGTGCAGATTCAGGTCGCGGTTGCTGATGTCGACTTCCAAAAGCCCGTTGACGTCGTAGCTGAAGCGGACGTCTATCGATACCTGACCTTTCGGCTTGGGCGGGACGTTGACCGACAGTTCGCCCAGTTTCAGGTTTTCTTTGGCCAACATGGATTCGCCCTGCAAAACATCGACCAAAATCACTTTCTGCCCGTCGTGGGAAGTGATGAAAGTTTCGACGCGCGAAACGGGAACGGGCATATTGCGTTCAATAATCGGGAAAAAACGTCCGGTAACGTATTGGCCGATGTCCATGCCGGCTTCCGTGCCGAGCGAGAAGGGCATAACGTCGGTAAGGACGACTTCTTCCACGCTTTCGTTACGCGCAATCAGCGCCGCCTGCACCGCCGCGCCACGTGCAATGGCTTCGTCGGGATTGACCGAAACAAGCGGGATGCGGCGGAACAATTGGGCAATGGAATGACGGATCATCGGCATCCGCGTCGCACCGCCGACCAAGATGATGCCGTCGATTTGCGAAGGGTGCAGCTTGGCATCGCGCAATGCGCGTTCCAGCGGTTGACGCAGGCGACCCATTAATGGCGTGGCGGCTTCTTGGAATTCCTCGCGGCTGATGACGGCAGAGTGAACCGTGTCGCCGTCATGGAAACGGATTTCGGTCTGCATGTCTTCGCCGAGTTTGCGCTTGGCAGTTTCCAATACCTGCCACAATTCGCTGTTTTGCGCCAGTTTGTCGCTTTCAGACGACGTCAGTGTCGTACATTTTTTCAGGAAGCACTGGCGCAAGACGTTGACGAAATCTTCGCCGCCCAAATGGTTGTCGCCCGCGCTGGCGGATACTTGGACGACGCCGTCGAAATAATCGAGTACGGATACGTCAAATGTCCCGCCACCCAAGTCGTAAATCAAAAAGCGCGTGTCGTCGGGTTTTTCCTGCAAACCGTAGGCAAGACCGGCGGCAGTCGGCTCGTTGAGCAAACGTAAGACGTTTAAACCTGCCATCTGCGCCGCGTTTTTCGTTGCCTGACGCTGGATGGCGTTGAAATAGGCGGGAACGGTCAGAACGACATCGCATACCGGTTCTCCCAAAAAGGCTTCCGCATCTTCTTTCAGGCTTTTTAAAATCAGCGCGGACAATTCTTCGGCGCGGAACGTGCGCTTGCCCAAATGGAAAGTTTTATCCGTTCCCATAAATCGCTTGAACGCCGAGGCGGTCAGCGTCGGGGCGGTGGAGAGGCGTTCGCGTGCGGCGATGCCGGTCAGGATGCTGCCGTCTTCGGCGACGCTGATGACCGACGGTGTCAGAAAATGGCCGTGTTGGTTGGGAATCAGGCGGGTTTCGCCGTTGTGGAACTGGGCAATCAGGCTGTTGGTCGTGCCTAAGTCGATACCGATTTGCAGGGTCATGAATGTCTCGTTTCGGAGGGGTTTGAATGTGTTTCAGACGACCTTTCACATCATCCGCATGGGGTCGTCTGAAAGAGGGAAGATTGCAAAATCATAACATTTCTTCCATTTGTATGGAAAATCCGGCGGCGTTTCGGACTGGCGGATGGCGCGCTTTGTTGCCGTTTGGGGAAGGAAAATGGTTGGAATGGTTTTTATCGTAAGATGGGTTGTGTATTTGCCGACGTTTCTAATCCGACATTGCTCTTGGCAATATAAATAAAAATAATAATTATTCTCTAATTTGGGAAAATATGTTAGGCTGATTTCTTTATTGTGTTAATGACTTAAGACGATGCCTGATATCAGCTCAACCAACCTCATCACCGCCTTCGGCATCGCCCTTGCCGCCGGATTGTTTACCGTATTGGGCAGCGGGTTGGTGATGTTTTCCAAAACGCCCAACCCGCGCGTATTGTCGTTCGGGTTGGCGTTTGCGGGCGGGGCGATGGTGTATGTGTCGCTGACGGAGATTTTCAACAAATCCAGCGAAGCCTTCGGGCAGGTTTACGACAAAGACAAAGCCTTCGCCGCCGCGACGCTGGCTTTTCTGGCAGGCATGGGGGCGATTGCGCTGATTGACCGCCTTGTGCCGAACCCGCATGAAACGCTCGACCCGCACGACCCCGCCTTTCAGGAAAACAAACGCCGCCACATCGCCCGCGTCGGCATGATGGCGGCGTTTGCGATTACCGCGCACAACTTCCCCGAAGGTTTGGCAACTTTTTTCGCCACGCTGGAAAATCCCGCCGTCGGAATGCCGCTGGCGCTCGCGATTGCGATACACAATATTCCCGAAGGCATTTCCATTGCCGCGCCCGTTTATTTCGCCACCCGCAACCGCAAAAAAACCGTCCTCGCCTGCCTCGCTTCAGGGCTTGCCGAACCTTTGGGCGCGGTTTTGGGCTACACCATGCTCAAGCCGTTTTTATCGCCTTTCGTGTTCGGCGCAGTGTTCGGCGTGATTGCGGGCGTGATGGTGTTTCTTGCGTTGGACGAATTGCTGCCCGCCGCCAAGCGTTATTCCGACGGACACGAAACCGTTTACGGGTTGACGTCCGGCATGGCGGTGATTGCGCTGAGTTTGGTGTTGTTTCATTTTTAAATCTGAACTAGACAGGCGCGGCAGAGTCAAAAGCAGTGTCGAGGTCGTCTGAAACTTTAAGCAGGGCGGGTTGGCTAAGGAATGCGGATAAATCGAAAAGATAAATAAAGGTAGTAAGTATAATATGCTAAAAATGTATATAAAATCGCATATTTCAGCTGTGAATTAGGGTTTTTGTAACATAAATTTACGAAATTTTATAGGTTTGTTATTCGATAAAAATAGAATCTATGTGAAATTAATATCATTATTCTGCTATACTTAAAAACACTTTCTTAATTTTGACTATCCGTTTGGAGAAAAAATGTCCGAAAATACACCTCTGCAATCCCTTCCTACTACCAACAAACGCATCATCGCCGCGGCTTTGGCGTTCTTTTTAGGTTGCTTCGGAGCGCATAAATTCTATTTGGGCTTAAACAAAGCCGGTATCATCTATTTGGCGATTGGCGTGGTGGGTATGTTTTTTGTCTATCCTGCTTTGATAGCTGTTGTCGGTTTATCTCTCTTCGACATCTTTAAATACCTGACATCTACGCCGGAAGAATTTGAACAAGTTTATGTTGTCGGTAAGAAAGAATGGTTTTAAGCATTGGCTGATTGATGCCTTTGAATATTGAGCGGAACGATAGTGCGAAGTTTTAAATATTCATTGCATCTTAAAAACCAAAAAAGGTCGTCTGAAAATTTTCAGACGACCTTTTGCTATTGCGGGGAATGAAACAGCTAACCTGAAAACGGCATCAGCCGCCCAGATACCAGAATTTCAACGCCCACAATACGGCAACTATCCACACCATAGGCGGCACGTCTTTGACGCGGTTGCATAAAAGTTTAATCACGGCATAGCTGATGAAGCCGAAAGCGATGCCGTCGGCAATCGAGTAGGTGAACGGCATGAACACGATGGTCAGGAAAGCGGGAGCGGCTTCGGTCATATCGTCCCAGTCGATTTCACGCGCGCTGCGCAGCATTTGCGCACCGACGTAGAGCAGTGCGGGCGCGGTGGCGAAACCGGGGATACTTTGAATCAGCGGCGAAAAAATCAGACACGCCAGCATCAATACGCCGACGGTTACGGCGGTCAGTCCCGTGCGGCCGCCTGCGGACACGCCCGCCGCGCTTTCGACATACGGCGTGGTTGAAGACGTACCCAGTGCGGCACCGGCGACGATGGCGGTCGAGTCGGCGAACAGGGCGCGTTTCAGACGAGGCAGTTTGCCGTCTTCCAGCAGGCCTGCGCGGTGGGAAACGCCGACCAGCGTGCCGGTGGAGTCAAACAAATCGACCAGAAAGAAGACGAAAATCACGCTGACCATGTTGAGGGTAAACAGACCATTGAAATCCATCTGCATGAAAGTCGGCGCCATGCTCGGAATTTCGCCGACCACGCCTTTAAAATCGCTCAAGCCCAGCAGGGTGGAAATGGCTGTGAGTGTCAGAATAGTCAAGATAATCGCACCTTTGACACGGAAATGCCCCAAAGCCACCACCATAGCGAAGCCTGCCAGCACCAAGAGCGCGACGGGTTGGTGGATGTCGCCCAGTTTCACCAAAGTCGCGTCGCTGGCAACGATAATGCCAGAACCTTTGAGTGCAATCAGCGACAGAAACAGCCCGATACCGGCGGCAATCGACATTTTCAAACCCATAGGCAGCGCGTTCACCAGCATTTCGCGCACTTTGAAAAAGCTGAATAAAATAAAAATAATGCCGGAAACGAAAACCGCGCCCAAAGCCACCTGCCAGGGTACGCCCATGCCTTTGACGACGGCGAAAGTAAAGTAGGCGTTCAAACCCATGCCCGGTGCGAGTGCAATCGGATAGTTGCCGACGAAGCCCATCACGAAGCAGCCGATGGCGGAAGCGATACAGGTGGCGACGAATACCGCGCCCATGTCCATGCCCGTTTCGCCGAGAATCAGCGGATTGACGATGATGATGTAACACATGGCGAGGAAGGTGGTCAGACCTGCCATCAGCTCCGTGCGCACATTTGTGCCATTTGCGCGTAAATTGAATATACGCTCCAGCACATTTTGATTTGAAGTAGTCATGATTTATGCTTTTCAAAAAAAAAGGAAATTTGCGGGCGGTATTATACTGAAAACGCCTTGCTGTCGGGTGAAAAATTGTCAACATTTTGCCGAAGGCAACACGCAGTTATTTCTGCCGTTTCTGCGCGTGAATAAGACGGAGCAGGGCGGGAGGTCGTCTGAAAATCGGAGCGTTGGGTTTTCAGACGACCTTTGCCCTTTGAATACAGTGGTAAACACGGAAAGGTCGTCCGAAACCATGTTCCGAATACATTGTCCGCACTGGCGCGCAAGCGTAAAATTTCCGTTTTCCCACAATGTGCCACACTCATGGAAACCGCCTTGCTCCTTGCCGGCAAAATCACCGAGCTGACCCTGATTGTCCTGATGGGCATGGCGTTGGTGAAGTTTAAGCTCCTGAATTCCGAACACAGCCGCACGCTCTCCGTCATCGCGCTCTACCTCATCAGTCCGTCGGTGATGATCCACGCCTTCCAAATCGAGAACACGCCCGATATCATTGACGGACTGAAGCTCTCGGTTGCCCTAGCAGTCGTGTTCCACATCCTACTGATCGCGCTGGGCAGGCTTTTCAAAACCGTGTTCAAGCTCGATACGCTCGAACACGCCGCCACGGTTTACACCAATTCCGGCAACCTCATCATCCCGCTGGTGATGTCCATTTTCGGACCGCAATGGGTGATTTACACCAGCGGCTTCATCATCGTCCAAATGTTCCTTTTCTGGACGCACCTGCGCCTGCTGCTTTGTGGGCGCGGCAATCTTGCGTGGAAAACCGTATTCACCAACATCAACATCCTGTCCATCTTTGCCGGCGTGTTCATGTTTGCCTTCCAAATCAAACTGCCGCACATCATCGACAACACGCTCGCCACCGTCGGCAGCATGATAGGCCCGGTCGCCATGCTCGTTGCCGGAATGCTGATTGCCTCGCTGCCGCTCAAAGAAATCGTCCTCTCCAAACGGATTTACCTCGTCGCCCTCCTGCGTCTGATACTTATCCCGCTGATTCTGCTGGTGTTTGTCAAAGTTTCAGGCATAGCCCACATTGGCGGACACAGCGATACCGTCGTCCTCATCAGCTTCCTCGCTACCGTCAGCCCCGCCGCGTCCACCGTTACCCAAATGGCGATGGTTTATGGTCAAAACGCCCGTAAAGCCAGTGCAATTTACGGTATCACCACGCTGCTGTGCGTCATCACCATGCCGCTGATGATTGCGTTGTATCAAGCGATGGTTTAAAAGGGTTGGGTTAAGAAAAAGGTCGTCTGAAAACCCAGATTTGAGTTTTCAGACGACCTTTTGTTGCTACAATCCGTTTTTTTATTATTGCCATTGTCATGAAAGCCAGCGTCTGCCTCTCACTATTGTTCCTGCTCGCCGCCTGCCAACCCGACTCCGCAGCCGTAGATACCGCCGCGCCGATCGCGCGCAAGCCTTCTTATTTTGAGTCTGACAAACGCCAAGCCGCCACGCCGGTTAAAACGCAAACGCCCGCGCTGTCCGCCATCCGCAACCGCGCCGATTTCGACCTGCTTTCGCGCGTTTACGAACAAGACAGCGAATACGAAATCCCGCACGTCCTCTTCCTTATCGACTGCGAAGACAACAACCGCACCGACTACATCAACACGCCGAAATACCGCCTGCACGAAACCTATCTCGCCGAGATTTTGAAGCCGATGCCGACGCGCAAAGAATTGTTGGAACAATACCGCAGCCCGAACTGCCGCTTCCTGTTCGGCACCATCAGCTGGCAGAACAGCACTCAAGAATACGTTTACGAATTTTGGGAAGGCGACAAAATCACACCCGAATTACTGAAATTGGCAGAAGGCCGTCTGAAAGACAGTTTCTTTGCCCCGCTGCGCTACAAAACCAATTCCCTGTGGCAGGAAACCGTTGCCGCGCAAAGCAAAGTCCCCTTCGTAACCCAAGAAAGCCTGATACAGAATTTCCCTTATCTGCCGTTGCACAGAGGGAAAGCGGTAGGCACATTGCGCGTCATCACTCAGGAAGACGACCTTTACGATGTCGGCGCGGACGACATCATCATCTTGAAAGAAGTGCCGCTGGTATTGCCGCCCGTAGCAGGCATCATCAGCGAAAAACCGTCCACCGCGCTTTCGCATGTGAACGTCTTGGCGCGCGGCTGGGGCATTCCCAACATCTACCTCAAAGACGCGGAAAAAATCCTCGCGCCCTATATCGGCCGCCGTATCGAATTGGCAGCCGACGCGAAACAATACCGGGTCGCCCAAATCAGCCGAAACACTGCCGCCAAAACATTTTCAGACGACCTCTCCCTGCCGCAGCCCGACACTTCCGATTACAGCCTGCGGCCGCTTGCCAACTTGCGCCGTGAAGACAGCCGTTACTGCGGCAGCAAAGCCGCCAACCTCGGCCATATCCGCGCCCATATCGCAGGCAGCAACGTCCCCGACGGATTCTGCATCCCCTTCGCCTATTACCGCGCCATGATGGACAAACTCGGCATCAACGCGGCAACACTGGCGCAAATCGAATCGCAAAGCGGCGGTGACAACCGCAAACGCCGCACCGCCTTGCTCGCATTGCAGAAAAAAATCACCGATGCCGAAATCCCGTCCGAATGGAAACGCACCTGGGCGGAACAATGGCGCAGCCAGTTAAACAGCAAAGGCGTGTTCGTCCGCAGCTCGTCCAATTCCGAAGACCTGCCGAATTTCAGCGGCGCAGGGCTGTACACCACCGTGCCGAACGTAACCGGCGAAAACGCATTGGCGGAAGCAGTGAAACAATCTTGGGCTTCCGTTTTCAATTACAGCGCGTACGAAGCCCGACGCATCGCCGGACTGCCGCACGACAGCGTGAAAATGAGCGTCTTCGTCCAGCAAAGCATCAATGCCGACCTCTCCGGCGTACTCGTTACCGTCAATCCCTACGATACCGCGCAGAAAAACACTTCCTACATCGCCGCCAAACGAGGGCTGGGCATTCGCGTGGTCGAAGGAAAACGGGTGGCGGAACAAGCCGTTTACAACCGCCGCAACGACTCAGTACAACGCCTCAGCTCCTCCAACGAAACCACCGCCCTGCAACTGGATGAAAACGGCGGCGTCAGGGAAGTACCGATCACCGGCGGCAACGTCATGAACCACGGCCAAATCCGCCGCCTCGACCAAGCCGGCCAGCAAATCAAAGAGCTTTTCGGCAACGGCGAACAAGACATAGAATGGGCTTTCGCAGGCGGAAAACTCGTCATCCTTCAGGCAAGGCCTTATTTAAACGGCGGACGGTAAAGTGGATTAACTTTAAACCAGTACGGCGTTGCCTCGCCTTAGCTCAAAGAGAACGATTCTCTAAGGTGCTGAAGCACCAAGTGAATCGGTTCCGTACTATCTGTACTGTCTGCGGCTTCGTCGCCTTGTCCTGATTTAAATTTAATCCACTATAAAATGGGAAAGGAAAGAGGTCGTCTGAAAACGCGGCTTCAATGAAGTTCAAAACCAAAATCAGCTTAACAAAGGAAACATCATGAGTTATCAGGATTTCATCAGCCAAACCGAAGCACAATACGGCATCTCCCTGCCCAACCTATACAAACGCCTCGCAGCCGACGGTATGTTGGACTGGGGAGAGGCTGGCAGAAACTGGTATAGCGACACCTTTCCCAAGTTACTCAAGCATCCGCCCCTACTGTTGGTCGGCTCAGCATTTGAACTGCCTCACACCGACGAATTGCAGGGAATCAACGAACAGCTATGCGACGACAGTGAATGGAGGAGTTTAAAACCCGAATACCGTGGCAAACTCATCGCCTTTGCCGAAGCGGGTAACGGCGATTACTACGCATTCGACTACCGCCAAAAAGGCGAACCATGTATCACACGCCTGTATCACGACGACGACTTCAGTGTAGTAGAAGCCGCAAACTTAGCAGACTTCATCTTCCGCAGGCTGCTCCAAGCCCAAGCGGACTATTTCCCCGAAGAAGATACCTCTCCCGAAGACTACCGCAGACAACTGTTTGCCCAATTGGAAAGCCACCGCCCCTACCTCTCCGCCGAACAATATGAATTCCTCCGACAAACCTATCAAAAAACCTATCAAAAAGACCGATGGGGCGGATTGTTCATGTTGAGTGACGAAGAAACCAGTGCCGCCGAACAACGGTTCATCTCATGCGAACGGCTGGACGAAGAATTCGAACCTTTCGACTACGACTAGCGGATATATTGGTTTCGGTTTAAATCAGGATAAAATACTAAAGAAAAAAGATGTAAGAAAACACCGCATTGTTTACATAACAGGTGTAGATTGAATTGGAAACCCAACTTTCACAAAGGTCGTCTGAAAGTTTTCAGACGACCTTTGCTTCGTATTCGTTACAATAGCTGTTTTAGTCCCTGCGTACCTGTTCCATGAAAACTCCGTTTCGTTTGTTTCCTACCACTGTTTTGCTTGCGCTGCTGCCTTTGGGCTTCTTGGCGGTGATGGTGGTTGCGCCATTGGTGGCAATGGCGGCTTATGACGGGTCGGCTTGGTCATTGGTATTGGCTGATGATTATATGCAGCATCGTTTGGTTTGGACGGTGGTTCAGGCGGCGGTCACTTGTGTGCTGGTTTTGCTGCTTGGGATTCCGGTGGGGTGGTCGTTGGCGAGGTTGTCGTTTCGCGGGCGTGAGATGATTTTGCGGCTTTTGATGCTGCCGTTTGTGATGCCGACTTTGGTGGTCGGGGTCGGCGTGTTGGCTTTGTTCGGGGCAAACGGTGTGTTGTGGGCGGGCTGGCAGGATACGCCGTATTTGTTGCTTTACGGTAATGTATTTTTCAACTTGCCTGTGTTGGTGCGCGCGGCGTATCAGGGATTTTTGCAGGTGCCGCAGGCTAGGCTGCAGTCGGCGCAGACACTAGGTGCGGGGGCTTGGCAGCGGTTTTGCTTTGTGGAATGGCCGGTGTTGCGCCCTTGGTTGGCGGGCGGGGCTTGTTTGGTATTTTTGTATTGTTTTTCGGGTTTCGGACTGGCTTTGTTGCTTGGTGGCAGCCGTTATACGACGGTTGAGGTGGAAATTTATCAGTTGGTGATGTATGAGCTGGATATGGCTCAGGCGTCGGTTTTGGTGTGGATGGTGTTGGGTGTGACGGCGCTGGCGGGGCTGCTGTATGCGTATTTGAGCCGGCAAACGGCTTCTGATAAGGCGGTTCGTGCTTTGCTGCCGCATCGTCCGCAATCTTTCGGCGAACGTGTTTTGCTGGTTTTTTCTTTAATGGTGTTGCTGCTGTGTTGCCTGCTGCCTTTGGCGGCGGTGGTTTTTCTGGCGGCGTCGGCAGGCGGGTCTTGGGGCGTGTTGTTGGAACGGGAAACCTTGGCGGCGGGATGGAATACGCTGCGGTTTTCGGGGATGGCGGTTTTGACGGCGGTTGTGTTGGGGGTGATGTATGCGGCGGTTGCGCGACGGGTGGCGTGGGTACGCGGTTTGGTGTTTTTGCCGTTTATGGTTTCGCCTGTCTGCATTGCCGCCGGTATATTGCTGCTTTATCCGCAATGGACGGCATCGCTGCCTTTGTTGGTCGCTACTTATGCGCTGCTGGCGTATCCGTTTGTGGCAAAAGATGTGCTGGCGGCTTGGGACGATTTGCCTGAAGATTATGTGTCGGCTGCGCGCGGTATGGGGGCAAATGCTTTTCAGACGACCTTGTATGTGACCGCTCCATTATTGAGACCCGCCTTGCGACGCGGTTTGACTTTGGCTGCGGCAACCTGTATCGGAGAGTTTGCCGCCACGCTGTTTTTGTCGCGCCCTGAGTGGCAGACGCTGACCACTTTGATTTATTCGTATCTGGGTAGGGCAGGGGCAGACAATTATGCGCGGGCAATGGTGTTGACGACGGTTTTGATGCTGCTGTCGCTGATGGTGTTTTTACTGTTGGACGAACGTGAAAAAACTTGATGTCCGCTTTTGAAATGTAGCATGATGTTTATAGAGGTCGTCTGAAAACATTTCAGACGACCTCAAATCCATTTAGATTGTCAGCAATTCCATTCAAAAATATAGTGGATTAACTTTAAACCAGTACGGCGTTGCCTCGCCTTAGCTCAAAGAGAACGATTCTCTAAGGTGCTGAAGCACCAAGTGAATCGGTTCCGTACTATCTGTACTGTCTGCGGCTTCGTCGCCTTGTCCTAATTTAAATTTAATCCACTATAAAAAGATACGTGGCGAAACCATGCCCCGACATTTTTATTTTCATTCGCTATCCTTTACAATACCTTCCTTTATCTTTCATTCCAGCTTCCTTATGAACGAACACGTTTCCGTCCCATCCCCCGTCGGCGAAGACTACCTGCTGTTAGGTCAGTACGCCGAACGCGCCTATCTCGAATACGCCATGAGCGTGGTCAAAGGCCGCGCGCTGCCTGAAGTTTCAGACGGCCAGAAGCCCGTGCAACGGCGCATTTTGTTTGCCATGCGCGATATGGGTTTGACGGCGGGGGCGAAGCCGGTGAAATCGGCACGCGTGGTCGGCGAGATTTTGGGTAAATACCACCCGCACGGCGACAGTTCCGCCTATGAAGCGATGGTGCGGATGGCGCAGGATTTTACCTTGCGCTATCCCTTAATCGACGGCATCGGCAACTTCGGTTCGCGCGACGGCGACGGGGCGGCGGCGATGCGTTACACCGAAGCGCGGCTGACGCCGATTGCGGAATTGCTGTTGTCCGAAATCAATCAGGGGACGGTGGATTTCGTGCCGAACTACGACGGCGCGTTTGACGAACCGCTGCACCTGCCCGCCCGCCTGCCTATGGTGTTGCTCAACGGTGCGTCAGGCATCGCGGTAGGCATGGCGACTGAAATTCCGTCGCACAATTTGAACGAAGTCACGCAGGCGGCGATTGCGCTGTTGAAGAAGCCGACGCTGGAAACCGCTGACCTGATGCAATATATTCCCGCTCCCGACTTTGCCGGCGGCGGTCAAATCATCACGCCGGCGGACGAATTGCGCCGGATTTACGAAACCGGCAAGGGCAGCGTGCGCGTGCGTGCGCGTTACGAAATCGAGAAGCTGGCGCGCGGGCAATGGCGCGTGATTGTGACCGAGCTGCCGCCGAACGCCAATTCTGCCAAAATCCTTGCCGAAATCGAAGAGCAGACCAACCCGAAACCGAAAGCGGGTAAAAAGCAGCTCAACCAAGACCAGCTCAACACCAAAAAGCTGATGCTGGATTTAATCGACCGCGTGCGCGACGAGTCCGATGGCGAACATCCCGTGCGCCTTGTGTTTGAACCGAAATCCAGCCGCATCGATACTGATACCTTCATCAACACGCTGATGGCACAGACTTCGCTGGAAGGCAATGTGTCCATGAACTTGGTGATGATGGGGCTGGACAACCGCCCCGCGCAGAAAAACCTGAAAACGATTTTGCAGGAATGGTTGGATTTCCGCGTCGTGACCGTAACACGTCGTCTGAAATTCCGTTTGAACCAAGTGGAAAAACGGCTGCACATCCTCGAAGGTCGTCTGAAAGTCTTTCTGCATATCGACGAAGTGATTAAAGTTATCCGCGAGTCAGACGATCCGAAAACTGATTTGAGGGCGGCGTTCGGGCTGACCGAAATTCAAGCCGAAGACATTTTGGAAATCCGCCTGCGCCAGTTGGCGCGTTTGGAAGGGTTCAAACTCGAAAAAGAATTGAACGAATTGCGCGAAGAACAAGGTCGTCTGAATATTCTTTTGGGCGACGAAAACGAAAAACGCAAGCTGATTATCAAAGAGATGCAGGCGGACATGAAGCAGTTCGGCGACGCGCGCCGCACGCTGGTGGAAGAAGCCGGACGCGCAGTGCTGACACAAACCACCACCAATGAACCCATTACGCTGATTCTGTCGGAAAAAGGCTGGATACGCAGCCGTGCCGGGCACAACCTTGATTTGAGCCAAACCGCATTCAAAGAAGGCGACCGCCTCAAACAAACCCTTGAAGGCCGCACCGTTTTACCCGTTGTCATCCTCGATTCATTGGGCAGAACCTACACGCTTGATGCCGCCGAAATCCCCGGCGGACGCGGCGATGGCGTGCCGGTTTCATCGTTAATCGAGCTGCAAAACGGCGCGAAACCCGTCGCTATGCTCACCGGACAGCCCGAACAGCATTACCTACTCTCAGGCAGCGGCGGCTACGGCTTCATCACCAAGCTGGGCGACATGGTCGGACGCGTGAAAGCGGGCAAAGTGGTGATGACCGTGGACAGCGGCGAAACCGTCCTGCCGCCGATTGCGGTTTATGCCTCTTCTCTCATCAATCCCGACTGCAAAATCGTACTGGCCAGCAGCGACCACCGCCTTTTGGCGTTTTCCATCGGCGAACTTAAAGTCATGCCCAAAGGGCGCGGTTTGCAGTTGATGTCGCTGACCGACGGCGCGTCTTTGGAACACGTCCTTGTTACCACGTCTGCGGAATTCATCGTCGAAACCGTCGGCAAGCGCGGTGCGGTGCATCAGGAAAAATTGCGTATTTGCGACATCGACGGCAAACGCGGCAAAAAAGGGAAGGTTTTGGACATCTCAGGTCGTCTGAAAACTTTGTCCGCTGCCTCCGCATAAACAACAAAAGGCGCGGTAACACATTGAAAACCTAGAAAACACGGTCGTTTTATGTTATGCTGACAAAATTAAAAAAATATTTACGACCGTCTGCGGAAATATCGCAGAACGATTTCAAAACAGGTACTAATAATGATAAAAATAAACAAAAAGGGTTGCGGATATGAGTAAATCCGGCTTTCAGGAACTGGGAAACCTGAGCGAGCGGATACCCGGTTTAATCAATATCGCCCGTATTGCCATCGTGCTGCCGCTGTTGGTCATGCATGCTTTCGGCGTTTACAGCAGTGGTGCCCATGTCGGCATGTCATTCCCGCCCGTCGAATTTTACAGTTGGGCAGCGCTGTATTCCTTCCTCATCTTGTTATCCGTCGCCCGTCCGGACTGGCAATGGCAGACTTTGGATTTGCCCAATGCCAGCGCAGTCGTCGATATTTCGATGATGATGATACTGGTGTATATCGCCGGCGGAGTCGATTCGGGCTTCGGCATCCTTGTCCTTCCTTTCGTCGCGACGTCCTGCCTCCTCAGCTACGGGCATTACCCCATGCTGTACGCAGGTTATGCGTCCATGCTGTTTTTCTTCAATCTACTGCTCGACGGCAGCATCCGCCTGCATCCGTTTGATTGGGATACGCAGCCCCTGATTACTACGGTCCTGCTCTGTGGCGCGTGTTATCTTGTTGCCATGCTGACTTCGTTTGCCGCCCGCTATTTGGAGCAGGCGACCGAATCCGCCAGCCGCCATCAGCTTGCCTACCGCCGCATCAGCGGGTTGAACCGCCTCGTTCTCAACCGCGTGCAGGAAGCCGTTATCGTCATCGACAGCACCCAGCGCGTCTGGCTTTTCAACAAACAGGCAAAAACCTATTTCCCCGGTTTGGTGGTTGACCAGCAGGAAGTCGTGTTCGGCGAATTGGTTACACGTTGGCAATATCACCCCGACAAACCGTTTGAAACCGATATCCACATCTTCCAACACGCCATGCACGTCCGCGCCGTCCCGCTGATTCAGGAACAGACGGAACTGCTCATGCTGTATGTCCGTTCGCTGCGTGAAGTCGCGGCAGAGGCCATGTCCACCAAGCTCACCTCGCTCGGACAGCTTACCGCGAACCTCGCCCACGAAATCCGCAATCCGATGTCCGCCATCCGCCACGCCAGCGATTTGCTGCAAGAAAGTGATGACGATGCCGAACCCGATCCCGTTAAAGCCAAGCTTTGCGGCATCATCGACAGCAACATCCAGCGCATCGATAAAATGTTGGAAGACATCTCACTGCTCAACAAACGCGATAACATCAGCCGCGAGCCGATTAACCTGATGAAATTCTGGCTCGACTTCAAACAAGAGTTCACGCTCAACAATTCCGAAGCCATCGGCTGCCTGCGCATGAACATGGACGGCAACAACCTTACCGTCCTCGCTGATGTGATGCACATCCAACAAATCATGTGGAACCTCTGCAATAACGCTTGGCGACACAGCCGTCAGGACGAGAATGCGATTACCGTCCTGATCCGTCCCAGCGGCAGAATGCACATTTCCATCGTCGTTGCCGATAACGGCAAAGGCATTTCGCCCGAAGTCCGCAACCATCTCTTTGAGCCGTTCTACACCACTGAAAAACAGGGTACGGGATTGGGATTGTACGTTGCCCGCGAACTGGCGCACGCCAATATGGGTCAACTCCATTACCACCCCGAAATGAACGGATTTGAACTGATTTTACCGAGAGAACACAATGAGTAAGCTGCAAGACCCAGTATTGGTCGTCGACGACGAGGCCGACATCCGTGACTTGATGGAAATGACGCTGATGAAGATGGGGCTGCGCGTGCAGACCGCCGTCGGCGTAGAAGATGCCAAAGACAAGCTCGACAACAACGATTACTCCCTCGTCTTGACCGATATGCGGATGCCCGACGGCTCCGGTCTCGAAGTCGTCCAATACATAGACGAACTCATGCTCGACACCCCTGTCGCGGTCATTACCGCCTTCGGTAATGCCGACCAGGCGGTCGAAGCGCTGAATGCGGGCGCGTTCGACTACCTGCAAAAACCGATTACCCTTTCCCAACTGCGCTCGCTGGTTAAATCCGCCGTTTCCGTTTCCAACAGTACGGACGAGATTGCCCAGCCGCCGATAGAAAAACCGTCTGCACCCGTCGCCGCCGCATTCAACAAACCGAAAACTCCGCCCAAACCGCCCAAGCGCGATTTGAGCGGCTCCGTTACCGTTCCTGAAGGCCTGCGTTCGATGAAAGAACGCTTTGCCACCGGCGAAATCGCCATGCGTTCGAACGAAGACGTGCCGGAATTGGGCGGCGAAGAAGATATGCCGCGGCTACTCGGCAGTTCGCCCCAAATGGTCGAAGTCCGCCACCTGATCCGCCGCCTCGCCCGCAGCGGCGTGCCCGTTTATATTTCCGGCGAATCGGGTACCGGTAAAGAACAGGCTGCGCGTACCATCCACGAATTGTCCGATCGTGCTGACAAGCCCTTTATCGCCGTCAACTGCGGCGCGATTCCTGAAAATCTGATGGAAAGCGAATTCTTCGGCTACAAAAAAGGCAGCTTTACCGGCGCCGACCAAGACCGTCTCGGCTTTTTCCAACACGCCGACGGCGGTACGCTGTTCCTCGACGAAGTTGCCGACTTGCCGCTAGCCATGCAAGTCAAACTCCTGCGCGCCATCCAAGAAAAAGCTGTACGCCGCATCGGTGATGCCCGCGAAACTTTCGTCGATGTCCGCATCATCTGCGCTACCCACAAAAACCTCGAAGCCCTTGTTGACAGCGGCGCATTCCGTCAAGACTTATATTACCGCCTCAACGTCGTTACCCTGCACATGCCGCCCCTGCGCGAAATGCGTGAGGACTTGGGCGCGCTGATTCTGTACCTACTCTACAAACACCGCCACGGTACGCAAACCTACAAACTCAGCCCCAAAGCGCAAGAAGCCCTGCTGCATTACAGCTATCCCGGCAACTTCCGCGAACTCGAAAACATCCTCGAACGCGCCGTCGCTCTGACTGTCGGACAAGTTATCCAACTGGATGATTTGCAAATCCAAAATACGCCGACACCGAAAAACGACCATCCAAACCTTGATCTCGACGACATCGCCGATTCCGAAACACGAAAAGGCGAAACTTTGGATCACCAGCCGCTTCCGCCGTTTGACCCGCGCACCATGCAGATTCAAGATTACCTTGACCAAATCGAGCGCGGCATTATCGAACAAGCGTTGCAGCAAACCCGTTACAACCGCACTCAGGCAGCCAAGCTTTTGGGCATCAGCTTCCGCTCCATGCGCTACCGTATGGAACGTTTGGACATCAATTAAGCTTGCACTTTATATTGTCTGCACGGTTAGGAAGCAAGCCCCGAATATGTGCTTCAAATCTCAAACCGCGTATCTGCCATTCAGTCGGATACGCGGTTTTTGGCGTTCGAGAGGTCGTCTGAAAATTTTCAGACGACCTCTCTGTTTTAGGAGATTTGTGGATAAATACGGTTGAATATAGTGGATTAACTTTAAATCAGGACAAGGCGGCGAAGCCGCAGACAGTACAGATAGTACGGAACCGATTCACTTGGTGCTTCAGCACCTTAGAGAATCGTTCTCTTTGAGCTAAGGCGAGGCAACGCCGTACTGGTTTAAAGTTAATTCACTATAAAATGGTGGCGACAATCACACTTGTAATATTGTGTTGTAAAGCCGTCAGTCCGACGCTTTGCCTACCGCCGTCCATATCCGAGCAAACTATCAAAAAAACGCCGAAATCTTTATAATTCGGCACATATCCTATTTTTCAGACGACCTATCTCCGATAGCGTATCCTTTTGTGGATTAACTGTGGATAAGTTTGTCCTGACCCCTTTCCAGGAATACCTTATGATCCGTTTCGAACAAGTTTCCAAAACCTATCCCGGCGGTTTTGAAGCCCTGAAAAACGTCAGCTTCCAAATCAAAAAAGGCGAAATGATATTTATCGCCGGCCATTCCGGCTCCGGCAAGTCCACCATCCTCAAGCTGATTTCCGGTATTACCAAGCCCAGCAAAGGCAAAGTGTGGTTCAACAACCAAGACTTGGGCGAATTGAGCGACAACCAAATCGGCTTCATGCGCCAACATATCGGCATCGTGTTCCAGGACCACAAAATCCTCTATGACCGCAACGTCCTGCAAAACGTCATCCTGCCGCTGCGGATTATCGGTTATCAGCCGCGCAAAGCCGAAGAGCGCGCCCGCATCGCTATTGAAAAAGTCGGCTTGAAAGGACGCGAATTGGACGATCCCGTAACCCTGTCGGGCGGCGAACAGCAACGATTGTGTATCGCCCGTGCCGTCGTCCACCAACCGAGCCTCCTGATTGCCGACGAACCCTCCGCCAACCTCGACCGCGCCTACGCGCTCGACATCATGGAATTGTTCAAAACCTTCCACGAAGCAGGAACCACCGTCATCGTCGCCGCCCATGACGAAACCCTCATGGCAGACTACGGCCACCGCATCCTGCGCCTCTCGAAAGGACGACTCGCATGAGCATCATCCACTACGTCTCGCTGCACGTCGAATCCGCGCGTACTGCGCTCAAACAACTCCTGCGCCAACCCGTCGGCACGCTGCTCACTCTCCTGATGCTCGCCGTCGCCATGACCCTGCCGCTTTTCATGTATTTGGCCATCCAAAGCGGACAAAGCGTTTTAGGCAAGCTCAACGAGTCACCGCAAATCACGCTCTATATGGAAACCGATGCTTCCAAAGCCGACAGCGATACCGTCCGCAACCTGTTGGAACGCGATGCCCGCCTCAACAAAATCCGTTTCATCAGCAAGCAGGAAGGCTTGGAAGAGCTGCAATCCAACCTCGACCAAAACCTCGTTTCCATGCTCGACGGCAATCCCTTGCCCGACGCCTTTATCGTAACGCCCGACCCCGCTACGCCGCCCGCACAAATGCAGGCGATTTATCAGGATATGGTCAAGCTGCCCATGGTCGAATCCGCCACCATGGACACCGAATGGGTGCAAACGCTGTATCAAATCAACGAGTTCATCCGCAAAATTTTATGGTTTCTTTCACTGACGCTGGGTATGGCGTTCGTCCTGGTCGCGCACAACACCATCCGTCTGCAAATCCTAAGCCGCAAAGAAGAAATCGAAATCACCAAGCTGCTCGGCGCGCCCGCATCGTTCATCCGCCGCCCCTTCCTTTATCAAGCCATGTGGCAGAGTATCTTCTCCGCCGCCGTCAGCTTGGGACTGTGCGGCTGGCTGCTTTCCGCCGTGCGCCCGTTGGTCGATGCCATCTTCAAACCCTACGGACTCAATATCGGCTGGCGTTTCTTCCATTTCAGCGAAGTTTCGCTGGTGTTCGGCTTCGTCATCGCCTTGGGCGTCTTCGGCGCATGGCTTGCCACCACGCAACATCTGTTGGGCTTTAGAGCCAAGAAATAAAAACATTGGATTGAAGCAAAGGCAAAAGGTCGTCTGAAATTCTAAAACAAGGTTTCAGACGACCTTTGATTAGCTGCCATTTATCGTATAAGGAAATAATATGCAGGGGAATCTACTGCCACTCGACTATGACCTGAGTTTGAGCAAATTCTTGAGAAGGATGGCGCAGATACTGTTCATCTTATCCTTGTGCTTGCCTGCCGTGAATGGAGCTATGGGTTTGCTAGTTTGGTCGGCAGGCTTATTTTTCCTTTGGCTTCCGTTAGGTTGGCCTACATTTGCCAATGTAATTTTTATTGTTTTATATATCAGATTGAATGATGAGAAAGAGATCTTGCCTTTGTTACCCTGTTTAATGTTAACCCTGATGATACCGGGGTCGATATTTGGGTTATCTGGTGTATTTGGCTGGGGATATGTAGTTTGGGTGATGTCGGGTATGCTTGTATGTGCAGATTGGCTGTGTAGCCTTATGCCGCACAAACAGCGCCTGATTGTCAGGTTGGCAATCATGATTTGTCTGATATGGGCTGTCGGCTTAATAGGGCTTGGGCAGTATCAGCAAAACTCAAACGATCAGGATATCTTTGAGAATCTATATTTCAGTGTGTTTTACAATCCGTTAGGTCTTCCAATATAAGCTTTGTATCAACAGTGAAAAGCCAAAACCGGTTGTAACCATCTTTAAAGGCTCTTTGAGATTGGATAGTTTACGATGGGGTTTTGATTAACGCTGATGGGTCGAATTTTGGTTTAAGCTTTTTAAAATCATGAGATTGTTGGAATTGGTTTTGCCGTTGCGAATTTGAATGGTTAATGAATTGCTCAAATTGGGCGACAAATACTTGACAGCGTTTTCAAGTATCTGTATAGTTCTACTTTCTGACGCGGGATGGAGCAGCATGGTAGCTCGTCGGGCTCATAACCCGAAGGTCGTAGGTTCGAATCCTGCTCCCGCAACCAAATTTTCAAACCCTCGGTTCTGCCGAGGGTTTTTTCTTGGCTTTATGGTTGGGTAAGTAAAGCCTCATCAGTAGGAAAGGTCGTCTGAAAACTTGATATTGAGTTTTTCAGACGACCTTCGTCTTTGTATAGTGGATTAAATTTAAACCAGTACGGCGTTGCCTCGCCTTGTCCTGATTTAAATTTAATCCACTATATTCATCATTATCGTGGGTAGAACCCACGTGTTGCCAACAAACTTTGTAACGTGGGCTTTGCTCGCGATCCAAAATTTTAGACGGTCTATTCTCTAATTATCTTCATGGATAAAGCCAACGTTACGGATGCTACCGTCCCTAAAAACAATAGCCGGTTCAAACATAAAGGTCGTCTGAAACCTATATCGGGTTTTCAGACGACCTTTTTGTGTCAATCATTTTCGAGGACGGAGTTCACGCTACGTTTTTTGTGTTGCCAATAGCCTTCGTAGCGTGGGCTATGCCCACGAATCGCTAAACATTTCAGACGACCTTTCCTACGCATTCCTGCATCGTTGATATCGTGCTTCACTTCTGTCCGCTTTGTTCCACCTGCCGTTTGAAGCGTGTGCCTGCGGCGTGGTAGAAGGGGCGAGGGGAGAATTGGCGGGAGACTTGTGAGGCAAAGATGCAGGCGATGAGCAGCCAGAAGAGGAGGTTTTGTCCGCCGGTCATTTCCATCACGACGACGGCGGAGGTGAGCGGCGATTGGGTGGCACCGGCGAGGAAGGCTGCCATGCAGATGAGGACGAGGACGTGGGTGCCTTGGGCGAGTCCGGTGAGGGTGGCGATGCGTTCGCCCAAGACTGCGCCTATGGTCAGGGAGGGGGTGAAGATGCCGCCGGGCGTACCTGTCCAGTAGGTCAGGACGGTGGAGAACCATTTGGCGGCGGCGAGTCCGGCGGGGGCTTCGTGGATGCCGCGCAGGGCTTGGGCGGCTTCGTGGTAGCCTGTGCCGTAGGTTTTGCCTTGGTAAAGCGTGCCGATGGCGGCGAGCAGGATGCCGATGAGGGCGGCGGTAATCAGGGGATGGCGGCGGATGTGTTCGCGCCATTTGGCGGGGGCGAAGGCGGTGGCGCCGAGATACAGGGTGCGCCCGAACAGTCCGCCTGCGATGCCGCACGCGAGTCCGCAGCCCAATACCCAGCCGAGCATATTGTCGAGCGCGCCGCCGCTGAAGCCTGAAAAATAGGGATTGTTGCCTTGGATGGCGACTTGGATGAAACCGGCGGCGAGGACGCCGAGCAGGATTTGCCGCTCCCAACGCAGCATGACTTCGCGCCCGAGTTCTTCGATGGCGAAAATCACGCCTGCCAGCGGGGCGTTGAACGCGGCGGCCAGACCGCCTGCCGCGCCTGCGGCGATAAGATCGTTTTCCTGCATGCCGCGAAAGGCGAAACCGTGTTTTTTGCACCATGCGCCCCACGCGCTCATGACTGCTGCGCCGACTTGGACGGACGGCCCTTCACGCCCGACGGACGCGCCTGCGCACATGGCGAGGAAGGTCAGCGGGATTTTGAGGAGGGTTTCGCGGAGGCGGATCAGGCGGGTTTTGTTAGCGCCGTAGGGCAGGGCGAGGCTGGCGAGCACTTGCGGGATGCCGCTGCCGGAGGTGTAGGGGGCGAAACGGCGGGTGATCCAGACGATGAGCGGCAGCCCGAAGGGCAGGGCGACCCAGGCAAACCAAGGATATTTTTGCACCAGCTCCGCGTTCGTTTCCAACGCGAAATCCGCCATCCAAGCAAACAGGAGGGCGGTCAGCGCAACCAGTGCCGAACCTGCCAGCAGGAACAGAAAAGCAATGCTTTTACGCGAGATGCGGCGGGTTTGGCGGATTTTGTGCGTGATGTGGTAGGCGGGCGGTTTGGTCGGCATGGTATGCGGAAGTGTGGAAAAGGTCGTCTGAAAAGGGTTATTGCGGAAGGGGCACCAATGCGTTAAGAAAGCCTAGAGCGAAGGGTAGTAAAAATGCCGAAGCGATGCCGACACCCCAGTAAATAGATCGGTGCTGTGTAGGTTTGTCAGTGGTGGTGCGCAGCAGTTTGAAATAGAGTGCGAACCAGGCAGATGACACGGCGGCAGTCAGTAACAAGCTGAAGGGAGAGAAGAATGAGTAAAAAACGTAGCTTATCAGTGTCATTATCACGGCATAAAGTACACCCGCGCCTACCGCCCATTTCCAGATGGGATAGAGCTTGTCGGGAAAGTCTAGTGTTCCTGAGGCTTGAAGTCTGCCGAATGTTAATATGAATATAATGTCTAACATGATTATTGCCTTGGAGTAAGATGTTTTTGTTTTCAGACGACCTCGAGGTCGTCTGAAAAAGAGGAGCGGCATTCATCCTATTGCCCCTCCAGTCAATGCATAATAAATAAGTTTGCCAAAGAAAACAATTTTTCGGTCAGTAGGGTTAAGGCTATACCTGAAAGAATGCCCAGTCCCCAATAGATAAACCGGCGGCGTTTCGGGTTGGTCGTGGTACGCAACATTTTGAAATACAAAAGCAAGCAGCCGAACATGCAGATGGTTTGAAACAGGATGAGGGGGAGGCTGTCAATGGCTTTGGAAATCGAATCATGAACGATGATTGTCACTATGCGTATGCATAAATAAATCAAAGCCGAGCCTGCCGCCGAATGCCAAAAGGGGACGGGCGAGTCGGATGAGTCGGTTGTCCTGTGGGGTTGAAGCCTGCCGAATAACAATATAAAGACAATGTCAGACATAATGATGGCTCCCTTGACGTAAGCTGTTTTTGTGTTTCAGACGACCTCGGGGTCGTCTGAAATGTTATGGTGCGGCGATATGGGGCAGTATAGTGAATTAACTTTAAACCAGTACGGCGTTACCTCGCCTTAGCTCAAAGAGAACGATTCTCTAAGGTGCTGAAGCACCAAGTGAATCGGTTCCGTACTATCTTGTACTGTCTGCGGCTTCGTCGCCTTGTCCTGATTTAAATTTAATCCACTATACCGCGCTAAGGCGTGTCAGTACGTTGATCATCCGCAACGCCGAAGCGGCTGCCATACCCCGGTAAACACAGTGATGCAGCAGAACAGTATGGGCTTTCTCAAATAAAGCCCGCGTTACGGTTTGCGCTTGGTCTAAAGGTCGTCTGAAACGGTTTTCAAACGACCTTTTTTCGTGCTGCCTTAACCTGTATTGCGCAAACCTTGTGCCACGCCGTTGATGGTCAGGTGCACCATCAGGAGGGTGTGCGGGTCGTGCGGGTCTTTGCGCAGGCGTTTGAGCATGGCGACTTGTAGGCCGTTGAGCGCATTCAGGTACGGAATCCGCAGGGCGAGCGAACGGGCGAGGCTGCGGTTGTCGCGCAAGAGTTCGTCGGTTTGCAAAAGGTCGAGCAGGGCTTTGCGGCTGCGTTGGTATTCTTCCTTAATCATGCCGAAGATGACGGCGGCTTTTTCGGGCGATTCGCTCAAGCCGGCGTAGTTTTCGGCGAGGGTGATGTCGGTTTTCGCCATGACTTGTTCCATATTGGAGAGCATGGCTTGGAAGAATGGGTTGTGCTGCGCGTGTTCCTGCAGGGCGGCGAGGGTTTCGGGTTTGCCTTCGCACAGGCTTTCCACTGCGCTGCCGAAGCCGTACCACGCGGGCAGCATGAGGCGGTTTTGCATCCATGAGAACACCCACGGTATCGCGCGCAAATCCTGTATCCGCGCCAAGGTCTTGCGGCTGGCGGGACGGCTGCCGAGGTTGAGGGTAGCGATTTCCTGTATGGGGCTGGTTTGCAGGAAATAGTCGATGAAGTCGGGGTGGGTAATCAGCTCGCGGTAGTATTTGAACGATACGTCCGACAATGCCTGCATGAGTGCGGGTTCGGGGTCTTTTTGATCGGGCAGCAGGCTGGCTTCGAGCGTCGCGGCGACGAGGGTTTCGAGGTTGCGCACGGCGTTGCCGGGGTCGGCGTATTTGGCGGTGATGACTTCGCCTTGCTCGGTGATGCGGATTTGTCCGGCTACGCTGCCTGCGGGTTGGGCGAGGATGGCTTGGTAAGACGGGCCGCCGCCGCGTCCGACGCTGCCGCCGCGGCCGTGGAAGAGGCGCATACGGACATCGTATTTTTTGAAGAGTTCGACCAAGCCCAATTCCGCCTGATAGAGGCACCAAGAGCTGGTCACGTAGCCGCCGTCTTTGTTGGAATCGGAATAGCCGAGCATGATTTCCTGAATGTTGTCGCGGCTTTGCAGCAGGTCGCGGTACCATTTGCTGCTGAACATGGTTTCCATGACGGGGCAGGCGTTTTCGAGGGCTTCGATGGTTTCGAAGAGGGGGACGATGTTGATGCGGCTTTGCGGTTTGCCGTTTTCAACTGTCAACAGACCGCTTTCTTTAAGCAGCAGCGCGAGGGCGAGCAGGTCGCTGGGCTGTTCGCAGTTGGAGATGATGCTTTGGGTAACGGCGTTTTCACCGAATTCGTCTTTGATGTTGCGCGCTTCGTTGAAAATCGCCATTTCGCGGCGGGTGTGTTCGCTGTAAGTGATGAACGGGCTGGACAGCGGCCGCTGGTGTTTCAGCTCGCGCAGCAGGACGGTTTGTTTTTCCGTTTCGGAAAGGCTGGCGTAGTCTTCCAAACCGGCGTGTTTGAAGAGTTCGGCAACGACATCGGCGTGTTTTTCCGCGTGTTGGCGCAAGTCGAGCGGCATCATGTGGAAGCCGAACACGGACACGGAGCGGATCAGGTCGGCGAGCCTGCCTTCGCCCAAAAGTGCGCTGCCGTTGTCGCGTAGGGAGCGTTGCAGCTTGTGGAGGTCGTCTGAAAACTCTTGCGCGGAGGCATAAGGCATCATGAAGCCGAATTTGCAGCCCATGCCCAAACCGAGCGAACGGGCTTTGCCCATGACGCGCGCCATAATGTAGGCGATGGCGCGGCGGTACGGCTCTTCGGTGCGGGCGATTTCTTCGTCGGGCGATTCGTCGGACAACGCCATCACGTCGTCGTTGACTTTGACGCGGCGGACGGAAAGCGGCAGCTCGCGGTAGAGTTTGTCGAGTTCGCCTCGGTAAAAACGGAACACCGCGTCGGCATGGCGGCGGAAAGCGAAACGCAAGGTTTCGGCAGATACGAACGGATTGCCGTCGCGGTCGCCGCCTATCCAGCCGCCGATTTTTAAGATGTCGGGCACGTCAACATCAGGATAGGTCGTCTGAAATTCGCGTTCCATGCTGCGATAGAGTTTGGGCAGCGCCTCGAAGAAACTCATCGGGAAGATGGATACGCCGTTGTTGATTTCATCGTTGACGCTGAGTTTGTGGTGGCGCGTTTCGCTGGTTTGCCACAAGCCCAGCAAAATAGTGTCGATTTCGCGACGCAATTCCGCCAGCGCGTCGGCATGGGTGCAGCGTTCGCGGCGGGGCAGGAGGGCGCGGATGCGGCGGTTGAAGTTCAACACGGTTTGGCGTTGCACTTCGGTCGGGTGCGCGGTCAGAACGGCGGTAACATTGGTCGTATTTAATTGTTTTTGAACCGCCTTGCCGCCGATTTTCGCCGCTTTGAGTTTGCGTACCGTTTCCGCCAAGCTGCCTTCCGCGCCGCCGTGTCCCGCCTCTTCGTGGATTTGGCGGCGGCGTTCGTGGTGGACGTCTTCGGCGATGTTCAGAATCTGCGCAAACAGACCGCAGGCAAGTGTCAGGTCGTGGGTTTGCTGTTCGTCCAGTTGCGGCAAAACCTTCTCAATCAAAGCCGCGCTGTCGTCCGAAGTGGACAACAGCTTGACCGTTTCCACCACCAAAGGCGAAGCTTCTTCGTGCAGAAGTTTGTACAAAGACTGTTTTAAAAATTCCGCGTCTGCTGCCAGAGCGGCGTCCTTGGGATTGTTCAGGATATGCAGTTGCATGATTTTCTCTCTTTATTTATTTATCTCAAAAACAAACGTAAAACATTGTATAGCAGGTCGTCTGAAACCGCCATCGGAAAAGGTGTTGCAAAACGCTGAAACTTGATGTAACCCGCGTCCGCACAAGCCGAGCCGTTAATTCCTTAACAAAACCGTCCGTGCATTTCAGTCCGATTATTCTGCCGTTCGTATCCGCAGCATAGTCCGAAGCGCAGAAATCCCGTAAAATACTACGACATAAAATCCTATTTTCACGCAGGCACAGTATGTTCAACTTCAATTCCGTACGCGAAAACGACAAACGCCAACCCACCGTCCGCACCGCCGTAGCAGGCGGCTCCATCAACATGAGTACTTCCGCCATCAAAGTTTTGGCGGAAAACGCCACCCAAAACGCAGGCATCCTCAACGTTGCCCGTATCGCCGCCGTCCAAGGCATCAAGCAGGTCGGGCTGCTTGTCCCGCTTTACCAGCCCCTCCCCCTGCAACACGTCCGCGTCGATTTCGATGTCGATATCGAACTCGCCTACGTCAAAGCCACCGTAACCGTTTCCTCGGAAGTCGGCAAAAGCATCACGACCGAAGCCATTACCGGCGTCAACATCGCCCTCATCTCCATCTACGACATGATGAAAGAAGTCGACCAGTCCATGATGATGACCCGCATCCACCTCGAATCCGAAAGCGGCGGCGAACGCGGTCCGTTCGTATTCGACGATGCCTACGAAAACATCGATTTCTGATTGAACAAACAAAAAGGTCGTCTGAAAACCGGTTTGAGGTTTCAGACGACCTTTGGCATGAGGCATACGGATGGATACAACAGGAGGCCAACATCGGGACGGCGTTGCCCGTTTTGCCGATTCCATCCGTGATACAACATTCAGACGACCCATTATGAACGACCAACAATTGCTCCGTTACAGCCGCCACATCCTTCTCGACGAAATCGGTATCGAAGGGCAGGAAAAAATGCTTGCTGCCTGCGTCCTCGTCGTCGGCTGCGGCGGGCTGGGTGCGGCAGCCCTCCCGTATCTTGCCGCTTCGGGCGTCGGCAAACTCATCATCGCCGACCACGACACCATAGACGACACCAACCTCCAACGCCAAACCACTTTCACCGAAGCCGATATCGGACAAGCCAAAGCGCAAGTGATGGCAGGTCGTCTGAAAGCCGTCAACAGCGCGTGCGACATTACCGCATTGACCGAGAAACTGGATAAAGCCCGCCTGATCGAACTCATGCGCACCGCCGACATCGTCCTCGACTGCACCGACAACTATCCCACCCGCCAAGCCATCAACCGCGCCGCCGTCGCCACACGCACCCCGCTGGTTTCCGGCGCTGCCGTGCGTTTTGAAGGACAAATTGCCGTGTACCGTCCCGATTTTCCTGACAGCCCTTGCTACGCCTGCCTGTTTGACGGAGATACCGCCGACGACGGCGCCTGCGCCTTGTTCGGCGTGTTTTCCCCGCTGGTCGGCATCATCGGCGCCACCCAAGCTGCCGAAGCCCTCAAAATCCTCACCGGCGCAGGCGAACCGGCACACGGCAAACTGACGGTTTACAACGCACTCACTGCCAAATGGCAGACATTCCGCGTCCATAAAAATCCCGATTGCAGCGTATGCGGTAAACCGCGCTGACCGTAGTGGGAAGGCCCGCTAAAAGTGATAAAAGATACGGAAACCAAGTTTCAGACGACCTTTTCAAGAAGGTTTAAGCCGTAGGAAAGGTCGGTTTTGCATCGATAAAACTGTCCTACGCGGCTTATTTCACATAAAATGGGGTTGCCTGAATAACCAGCAATCTTGGGATACGCTATGGACACAGACCTCCAGCAAACTGAACACCTGCAAATATCCTTCTCTCCTACCGATCAAGACAGACGCTATGCGGGAAAGCGGCTTTTGCGTTATATAGAGCCTGCTTGGCGGCGCAAATATTGGTTTGGTTCGGCTGCGTTCCTGCTGGTGTGGGGTAGTCTATTCGTCTTTGCTTGTTGGTTGCTTAACGGCATCAACAATACTTAAATACTTATATTCAAAACTGCTATCTGTTTGCCGATTCGCAAACTGACAGTTTGGAGTACTGTCTGTATAAAGCTGGGGACGACGGCAGCTCCCTATGGATAATGGCGGGTCTCATCTACGCCACCACCATGGTAACGTATTTCGAGCAGCGTTGGATATATCGCAGCTTTACCCGCATAGTCAGCCATCCTCTGGATGGGCGACGTTTCTCCGTCATCCTTTCAGCCGAAGGCCTTACTCAGGAGGAGGCAGGGCGCAGCAGGCATTTCCATCATTGGGCAGGCGTGGAACGTATCATCGAAGACCAAGCATTCCTGCTGTTTTATATTGACCGTAACATCGTCTATTTTATTCCGATGGCCGCCTTTGCAGAGGCGGGAATGGATGCCCACGCGTTTTATACCCGGGCGATGGAGTTGAAGGCTGCAGCAGAGTAGGTAAAACCAAACGAAACAAAGGCTACCTGAAAGACCATTTTTGGTTTTCAGGTAGCCTTTGTTCTTCAAATGCAGGGCTGATTTAGTCCTTCAACTTAGCCAACTGAGTTTGAACTTTCGCCATTTTGTCTTCCAACTCCGCCAAATCGGCTTTGTCTTTTTCCACCAGATGCGCGGGGGCTTTTTCGGTGTAGCCGGGTTTGGAGAGTTTGGCGTTGAGTTTGTCCAAGGCTTTTTGCAGCTTCTCGGCCTCTTTGCTCAAGCGGGCGGTTTCGGCGGCTTTGTCGATTTCGACTTTCAGCATCAGGCGCGCGCCGTTGCAGACGGCGACGGGGGCGTCTTCGCTTTCGGGCAGGGCGGCGACTTGCTGTGCTTCGGTCAGGCGGGTCATCATCGGCAGGTACTTGAGGTAGTCTGCCAAGTCGTCCGCGCTTTCGACAAACAGTGGGGCTTTCACGTTGGGCTGGATGCCCATTTCGCCGCGCAGGTTACGGACTGCGCCGATTAAATCCTGCAACACGGTCATTTGCTCGAAGGTCGTCTGAACGATTTGTTCGCGGTCGGCTTCAGGGAAGCGGGCGAGCATGATGCTGTCGGCGGTTTTGGCGTCGCACATGGGGGCAACGGTTTGCCACAGTTCTTCGGTGATGAAGGGGATAATCGGATGCAGTAGGCGCAGGGCGGCTTCGAGTACGCGCAATAAGGTATGGCGTGTGGCGCGCTGGCGGCTGGCGCAGCCGGTTTGAAGCTGCACTTTGGCAAGTTCCAAATACCAGTCGCAATAGTCGTTCCATACGAAGCTGTACAGGGTTTCCGCCGCCAAATCAAAGCGGTAGGTTTCGTAGGCTTGCGTTACTTGCTCGATGGTCTGATTCAGACGACCTATGATCCACATATCGGGGAAGGAGTAGCCGCGCGGTTCGGTGGCGGTTACGCCGTAGCCGCAGTCTTGGTTTTCGGTGTTCATCAAGACGAAGTTGGTGGCGTTCCAGATTTTGTTGCAGAAGTTGCGATAGCCTTCGGCGCGTTTGAAGTCGAAGTTGACCGAACGCCCCAAGCTGGCGTAGCTTGCCATGGTAAAGCGCAATGCGTCCGCGCCCATGCTGGGGATGCCTTCTGGGAAGAGTTTTTTCGTGGCTTCTTCCACTTTCGGCGCGGTTTCGGGTTTGCGCAGACCGGTCGTGCGTTTCACCAGCAGCTTGTCCAAGTCGATGCCGTCAATCAAATCGACGGGGTCGATGACGTTGCCTTCTGATTTGGACATTTTTTTGCCTTCGTGGTCGCGCACGATACCGTGGATGTACACGTCTTTAAACGGTACTTTGCCGGTGAAGTGGGTGGTCATCATAATCATGCGCGCCACCCAGAAGAAGATGATTTCGTAGCCGGTTACCAAGACGTTGGACGGCAGGAAGGCTTTGAGTTCATCGGTTTCAGACGGCCAGCCGAGCGTGGAAAACGGCACGAGCGCGGAGGAGAACCATGTGTCCAATACGTCTTCTTCGCGGGTCAATCCTGTTTTGCCGGCTTGTTTTTCGGCTTCCGCCTGATTGTGGGCGACGTACACATTGCCTTCGTTGTCGTACCATGCAGGGATTTGATGACCCCACCACAGTTGGCGCGAGATACACCAGTCTTGGATGTTGTTCATCCATTGGTTGTAGGTGTTGACCCAGTTTTCAGGGATAAAGCGTACCGCGCCGCTGTCGACGGCTTTTTTGGCTTTGTCGGCGAGGCTCAGGCCTTTGAATTCGCTGTCAGGCTCGCCGCCGTTTGGCGTAGCGGACATGGCGACAAACCATTGGCTAGTCAGCATCGGCTCAATGACCGAACCTGTACGGTCGCCTTTCGGCGTCATCAGTGTGTGCGCTTTGATTTCGACCAACAAGCCTTGTTCCTGCAAATCGGCAACCATTTGTTTGCGTGCGGCAAAGCGGTCTAAGCCAGCGTATTTTTCAGGCAGGGCAAAGCCTGGTTGCGCTTCGCCTTTGAAGTTGAACACTTCGGCGTTTGCCAGCACTTTGGCTTCCAAATCGAACACGTTAATCAGGCGCGTGTCGTGGCGTTTGCCGACTTCGTAGTCATTGAAGTCGTGCGCAGGCGTGATTTTCACGCAGCCGGTACCGAAGTCTTTTTCAACGTATTCGTCGGCAATCACGGGGATGGTGCGGCCGGTCAGCGGCAGGATTAGTTCTTTGCCGATCAAATGGGTATAACGTTCGTCTTCAGGATTGACGGCTACGGCCACGTCGCCCAGCAGCGTTTCGGGACGGGTGGTCGCCACGATAACGGCTTCGGCGGGATTGTCCGCCAGCGGATAGCGGATGTGCCACATAGAGCCTTGTTCTTCCACACTTTCCACTTCCAAATCCGATACTGCTGTACCAAGCACGGGATCCCAGTTCACCAAGCGTTTGCCGCGGTAAATCAAGCCTTGCTCATACAGGCGCACAAACACTTCGGTCACGGTTTCAGCACGCACATCGTCCATCGTGAAATACTCGCGCGTCCAGTCGGCAGAACAGCCCACGCGTCGCATTTGTTGGGTAATTGTGCCGCCAGAAACTTCTTTCCATTCCCACACTTTTTCCAAGAATTTTTCACGACCCCAATCATGACGGGACACGTTTTGCGCGGCAAGCTGACGCTCAACCACGATTTGCGTGGCGATACCCGCGTGGTCGGTGCCGGGAATCCAGGCGGTGTTGCAGCCTTTCATGCGGTAGTAGCGGGTCAGGCTGTCCATAATGGTTTGGTTGAAGGCATGGCCCATGTGCAGCGTGCCGGTTACGTTGGGCGGCGGCAGTTGGATGGAAAAAGACGGTTTGGTCAAATCCATATCGGGCTGGAAATAACCTTGGGTTTCCCAGTTTTGATAGTGTTTGGATTCGATTTCGGCGGGATTGTATTTGTCTAACATGGTAAAAAATGCTGTCTGTAAAAGGGTTTGCGGGCAAACGTCTGTTTAAAAAATAATTGCGGATTATAGCGCAAAAAGGTCGTCTGAAACGGAATATCGTTTCAGACGACCTTTTTGAAACAAATCGAAACGGGCTTATTTGCCTTTGTCGGATTTGGCTTCTTTTTTCAAGGAAGCGTACAACTCAGGGTCGCGGTTTTTCAGCAGGGAGGCAATCGCCAAATCGTCGCGGTTTACTTTTGCCAAGTCAACGCGTTCGATGTGTACCAAGCGCAGCAGCTCGCGTACAGGTTTGGGCATATTGCGACCGGATTCGTAACGTGAACCACCGGATTGGGTTACGCCGATACGGCTCCAAAAGTCCATTTGGTTCAAACCGAGTTTTTTGCGGATATCGCGGATGTTGTCAATTTTCTCAAACGACTTCATGAAAATTCCTTTTTCTTCTGTATTGTTTGTTGATAAGCAAGAATCTGCTTCTTCACATTGGGAAGGGGCGCAAATTAGTTTTCAGTAGCAAGGTTCCTTACAGAGGAAATCATTAATTGCGACATAAAAAACTATCTATACTGAATTGTTAGACAGTATATTCGAAAGAAGTTTTGTAGAATTCTTCATAAATTGGCTAAATATTTCCAAGTTAAATATTTTATAGAAGAAAAAACATTTAAAACAACAGGATAGTAATTTAGCAAGAATAATATTTTACATAAATAAACAGTCGTATCGGGAATGTTGCGTTTGACATTATTTATAATACATAATTGTTTTGCATGAAATTGTAGAGAGAGTGCAGTGGAAATGAGCGGATATGTTTATATTTCAGTCCGATGTTTAGCCTTGAATTGGATAGTCGAGAATGGGTTTTGATAATGATTGATTTGGCTGAGGATGGTGCAGAAGCATTATTCTGCTGTTGAGTTCTGGTAGGGACAATTTAAAAAGGTCGTCTGAAAACCTTGTTTGCGTTTCAGACGACCTTTTTTGCTTTGAAAACAGGATGATGGTTTGCCCGATTAGGGTTTGCCGGTGGCAGGGCTGATGGTCAGGATTTCGTAGCCGGTTTCTGTCACTAAAACTTCATGTTCCCATTGGGCGGAGAGGGAGCGGTCTTTGGTCACGACCGTCCAGCCGTCGTTTAGGATGCGCAGGTGGCGTTTGCCTTGGTTGATCATCGGCTCGATGGTGAAAATCATGCCGGGCTTCAGGACGACGCCTTGTCCTTTGCGGCCGTAGTGCAGGACTTGCGGGGCTTCGTGAAAACCGCGTCCGATACCGTGTCCGCAAAATTCTTGTACAACGGAATAGCCTGCGTTTTCGGCAACTTGTTGGCAGGCGTAGCCGATGTCGCCCAAGGTTGCGCCGGGTTTGACGGCAGCGATGCCCGCCATCATGGATTCGTGGGTGATGTCAATCAGGCGTTGGGCGATGGGGGAGACTTTGCCGACGGTAAACATACGGCTGGAGTCGCCGTGGAAGCCGTCTTTTTTGATGGTCAGGTCGATGTTGATGATGTCGCCTTCTTTGAGCGGCTTGTCGTCGGGGATGCCGTGGCAGATGACGTGATTGACGGAGGTGCAGCAGGATTTGGGGTAGGGCGGGTTGCCGTAGTGCAGGGGGGCGGGATAGCCGCCTTGTACGTTGACGTGGTAGTCGTAAACGAGTTTGTCGATTTCGTTGGTGGTTACGCCGGGTTTGACGAATTGTCCGATGTAGTCGAGGGCTTCGGCGACGAGTTTGCCCAGTTCGCGCATTTTCTCGATTTCTTCGGGGGTTTTGATGATGATTTCGTTCATGTTGTTTCCTTGATGGTTTCAGACGACCTTAGTGCGGCACAAAGGTCGTCTGAAAGGGAAGGGGATGAGTCGGCAGCTTGCTTTTGGCACACTGCAACGAGGCGTGCGGACGTTTCGGCTTTTTTGGATTCGCGACTGATGCCGGAAGTTCAGATTAAAGCCGAACGCCAGTCCGCACTAGAATAGATTGTCGATGACTTCTTTGGATTTGGAAGGAGCCTTAGGCTTCGGAGTCGGCTTAGGTGCCGGCTTGGCTGCTTCGGGTTGGCGTTGTTCGGGTTTTGCCGCAGGTTTGGATTCAGTCGGTTGTTCCGACGGAGTACGTCTGTTGCCTGTTGCGGCGGGTGTGCTGCGCGGCGTTTTTTCTTCGGTATCGGGCGTTTCGGTTACAGCGGGTTTGGCGTTTGCTTTGTTATTGGCGGGTTTATCTTCTGAGGCTTCGTCCTCAGTCGGGGTGGTGTTGCTGTTTTTGCCGTTTGATTTGTTTTTAGGCGGGATGACGGGATTGCGGGAATCGGTTTTTTCGTCGTCGTCAAGCTCGGCTTTGGCGGCAGGCTTGGTTCTGTCCTCTTCGGGAGCGCCGATGGGACGCCAGACTTCGACAGGGGTGTCTTTGGGAACGGGTTTGTTTTTAATGGCTTCGCGTTCTTGGGAGTCGTGGCTTTTGATGGTGCTGATGACGCCGATGACCAAGGCGGCAACGGCAATGATGCAGACGCCGAAAAAGGCTCTGATTAAATGTTTGGGTTTGAGTTGAAATGAGGATTTAGGGGTTTTGGACATGATAAATCGGTAAAAATGAAATCAATCGGGCGGATTGTATCGTAATAGGTCGTCTGAAACAAAATTGGGTTTCAGACGACCTCTCAGTCAAGGAACAATCCTATGGCTGCTGGGTGTAGTTTTGATACAGGGTAACGACTTTTTGTACGCCCACGGTGGTGCTGACGCGTTGGGTAACTTTTTCTTGTTCTTCAGGCGTCAGGATGCCCATCACATAAGTCACGTTGCCGTAGGTCACGATTTTGACGCGCGCCTGCGTGGTGGGTTTGAGGCCCAAAAGGGCGGTGCGGACTTTGGATGTGCCCCATGTGTCGTTGGTTACGTCGCCGAAGGTGCGTCCTTGGGGGGCGACGGTGATGTAGTTGTACACGCCTTCGGCGGCTTGTTCGGCGCGGGCGATTTGTTCGACGAATTGTTTTTCGCCTTCAGTGGGGACTTGTCCGAGCAGCAGCAGGTGGCGGTTGTAGCCGACGACGTTGAGTTTGGGGGTATAACCCTGCACTTGGTTGTTTTGGCGCAGGTAGGAGCGGGCAGTGGTTTCGACGCGCACTGCCATTACGTTGTCGTCGGTTTGCGCGCCTGTGGTGCGGCGGTCGACGGCGGATTTGGTGCCGACTGCCGCGCCGCCGAGGAGTACGCCGACACAGCCGCTGAGTGTCAGGCTGAGGAGGAGGGCGGTCAGAACGGGTGCGGTATGGCGTTTGATGTTCATATTTTTTCCTTGATGATGGGTTCGGCGGATATGTTTCAGACGACCTTTAAAAAAAGGTCGTCTGAAAAAGGCTTACATTCCTTCAAGCAACATGGAGTCGATGCAGTCGCACATGGCGTGTATCAGCAGGATATGGTTTTCCTGAATGCGGGCGGTACGCGGGTAGGGGACGTTGAGCAGTACGTCGGTGTCTTTGAGCATAGCGGCGATTTTACCGCCGTCGCGGCCGGTCATGGCGATGACGTGCATATCGCGTTCATGTGCCGCTTTGATGGCTTCGATAACGTTGGCGGAGTTGCCGGAGGTAGAGATGCCGACCAAAACGTCGCCGTCGCGTCCGAGCGCGCGCACTTGCTTGCTGAACACATGGTCAAAACCGTAGTCGTTGCCGATGGCGGTCAGCGCGGAAGTGTCCGTCGTCAGCGCGACTGCGGCAAGTTCCATCCGCTCTTTTTCAAAGCGTCCGGTCATTTCGGCGGCGAAGTGCTGCGCGTCGGCAGCCGAACCGCCGTTGCCGCAGGCTAAAATTTTGCCGTCGTTCATCAGGCATTGCAGCATCAATTCGGCTGCTTGAGCAGTCGGCTCGACCAGCACTTTTTCGGCTTCCTGCTTGGCAAGAATGCTTTCGGCGAAATGGGCGGCAACGCGCTCTTGTAAAGTCGTCATATCGTCAACCTGTAATATTCTTTATCCATTCGGGTGGGCGGTTTCCTTCTATCAGTACCGCATCGATGCGGCACGCGGTATCCGTCATGCCGTTTTGTTGCAGATAATACTCCGCAGACCGTTGCAGTTTCAATAACTTAGACGGCGAAATACTGTATGCGGCACCGCCGAAACCCTGATTTTTGCGGTATTTTACTTCAACAAACAGAATCATGTTACCGTTTTTGACAATCAAATCGATTTCGCCGTAAGCGCAGTGCCAGTTACGCGCCACGAGTTTGCAGCCTTGCGAAAGAAGAAACGCCAGCGCGCTATCTTCGCCCGCCGCCCCTTGTTTGTGGTTCAGACGCATGGAAGTTTACCCCGTATAATATCGTTATATTGTTTTCAGACGACCTGATAAAGCCATGTTTCAAAAACACCTTCAAAAAGCCGCCGACAGTATTGAAAAACGGACATTATACGTTGTCGCCACGCCCATCGGCAATTTGGCGGACATCACCCTGCGCGCGCTCGCCGTCCTGCAAAAAGCCGACATCATCTGTGCCGAAGATACGCGCGTTACCGCACAGCTTCTGAGTGCATACGGCATACAGGGCAAGCTCGTCAGCGTGCGCGAGCATAACGAACAGCAGATGGCGGACAAAATCATCAACCATCTTTCAGACGACCTCACCGTCGCACAAGTTTCTGACGCGGGTACGCCTGCGGTTTGCGATCCCGGTGCGAAACTCGCCCGCCGCGTGCGCGAGGCAGGGTTTAAAGTTGTCCCCGTTGTCGGCGCGAGCGCGATCATGGGCGCATTGAGCGTCGCAGGCGTTACCGAACCTAATTTCTATTTCAACGGTTTCCTGCCGCCGAAATCCGGCGAACGGCAGAAGTTGCTCGCCAAATGGGCGCAGGCTGATTTTCCCGTTGTGATGTTTGAAACCCCGCACCGTATCGAAGCCACCCTTGCCGACATGGCGGCTCTCTTCCCCGGACGCAGCCTGACTCTCGCCCGAGAAATCACCAAAACCTTCGAAACCTTTCTTAGCGGCTCGGTTACTGAAATTCAGGCGACCCTAAAAAATGACGGCAATCAAGCGCGCGGGGAAATGGTGCTCATCCTCCATCCTGCGCTTCGTGAAAAACACGATACCTTGCCCGAAGCCGCGCAAAACGTTATGAAAATCCTCGCCGCCGAACTGCCCACCAAACAGGCCGCCGAACTTGCCGCCAAAATTACCGGAGAAGGCAAAAAAGCCTTGTACGACTCGGCGTTGGAGTGGAAACGGGTTTCAGACGACGTTTGAGAGTAGGAGGTCGTCTGAAACAAGAGGGAAGGGCAGTTGTTGAGCCATGATTCATATTGACATCGGTCATGCGCTGAGTCACGGACTTTTGAGCAAAGAAGATTTAGATTTCTTAATTTCATTGCCCGGATGTTTGCTAACTTGCCTTGTTTTATTTTAAGCAAAATAAATAAGAAACTTTCATAAAGCTTGATGGTGAAGGTCGTCTGAAACATTCAGATAACCTTCTTTTAAAATTAAGATGGAAATATCGACAATTCAGCCGACCAATGTCTGTAATTGTATGTAATGCGTGATATAATGCGAATTCTTTGCCTTACGTTAAGGTGAAGTCAGATATAGACTCACAAAGATTAACATATTGCTTGACGTACATAGGCTTCTTGATTATATTTAGCCTCGCATTACTGTCGGGATTTCCCGTTTTTATGAAGCAGATTCTCATCTTACAAATTCTGGTTTTGACAGCGGTTGCGCTGATTAGCGCCGCATTTTCAGGTTTGGCAGGATTTTGGTCTGCTGTTGCAGGTGGGTTTTCCTACCTTGTCCCTTCCGCTTTCGCAGTTTTACTTTTAAAACTTTCCAAACGTAATCCTTTGTATCATGGTAAGGCTTTCATTATTGGGGAAGTTTTAAAAGTAGTGCTGTCGCTGGTGATGATGCTTGCCGTATTTATGGTTTGGCATCAGTCTTTGATATTCTTTCCGTTCTTGTTCGGATTGCTCGGTGTCAGCCATTTGGTTTTTTTAGTATCGTTGAGAGTGAAGCATTATGGCAGGTGACAAAATTACTGCTACTGATTACATCACGCACCACTTGCAAAGTTTAACCAGCCTTTCCGATGTAGCTAAAGGACAGGGCTTGGACAATATTGCTGATTTTTCTTTTATTAATATCGATGCAATATTTTTCTCTGTATTGTTGGGCGTAATCGGCAGTTTCCTACTTTTGCGTGGAGCCAAGAAGGCGACAGCAGGTGTACCCGGTCGTTTTCAGGCTGCTGTCGAGATTTTGTTTGAATTTGTGGATGATATGTGTAAAAGCATTATTCACAACGAACAATCCCGAAAAGCCATTGCTCCGTTGGGCTTGACCCTGTTCGTATGGATTTTCCTGATGAATGCCATGGATATGCTGCCGGTGGATTTGTTCCCGTGGCTGTGGCAAAACATTATTACAGGTAACCATCATGCATTGCTGCGCATTGTGCCGACTGCAGATTTGAATACTACTTTGGCGTTGGCTATCGGTGTCTTGGTAATTTGTATTTATTACAATATTAAAATCAAAGGTGTTCGTGGTTGGATTCATGAGTTGTTCAGCGCTCCGTTTGGCGCCAAACTTGCTCCCGCCAACTTTCTTTTGAATCTTGTTGAATTCCTTTCTAAAACAGTTTCTCACGGTATGCGGTTGTTCGGTAATATGTATGCCGGTGAGCTGGTGTTCCTCCTGATTGCTTTGCTGGGTGGTGCTTGGGCATCATCTGGAAGCGTTGAAGTGTTGGATCCGATTCTGTTTGGTTTCCACATCCTTGCCGGATTGGCATGGGCAATTTTCCATATTTTGGTGATTACCCTGCAGGCATTTATCTTTATGGCCTTGGCGTTTGTCTATATCGGACAAGCTCATGATGCACATTAATTATTAGGTAGTTTTTCATTAACTTTCTTTGTTTTCTCAAGGAGTAAAAAATGGGTTTGGTAGCAATTGCATGTGGTTTGATCGTAGCATTGGGTGCATTGGGTGCCTCTATCGGTATCGCAATGGTTGGTTCCAAATATTTGGAGTCTTCTGCGCGTCAACCTGAATTGATTGGTCCGCTGCAAACTAAATTGTTCCTGATCGCTGGTCTAATTGATGCTGCATTCCTGATTGGTGTGGCTATTGCGCTGTTGTTCGCCTTCGTTAAACCATTTGGTGCATAATCAAACGGCGTGTTCCGTCTAGGTACAGACTTTGGTCTGTTTAGACTTTGGTCTGTTTGATTAACACTAGTACGAAGGTTAACTAACGTGAATATTAATGCAACCTTATTCGCTCAAATCATCGTCTTTTTCGGTTTGGTTTGGTTTACCATGAAATTTGTGTGGCCGCCGATCGCAAAAGCATTAGATGAGCGTGCCGCAAAAATTGCCGAAGGCTTGGCTGCTGCCGAGCGCGGTAAGAGCGATTTTGAACAGGCAGAGAAGAAAGTTGCAGAACTCTTGGCTGAAGGGCGTAACCAAGTTTCCGAAATGGTAGCTAACGCCGAAAAACGTGCCGCCAAAATCGTAGAAGAAGCGAAAGAACAAGCTTCTGTCGAGGCGGTGCGGATTACAGCACAAGCTAAAGCCGATGCGCAGCAAGAAATGAATCGTGCACGCGAAGTTTTGCGTGAACAAGTTGCTGCGTTGGCAGTTAAAGGTGCCGAGTCTATTTTGCGCAGTGAAGTTGATACTTCCAAACATGCGCAGTTGCTCAGTGCCTTAAAACAGGAGCTGTAATCTTATGGCTGAGTTCGCAACGATTGCCAGACCTTATGCGAAAGCATTATTCAATCTGGCGCAGGAAAAAAACCAAATTGAGTCTTGGTTGGGCGGACTGGAAGAATTAGCCGCGGTTGTTCAAAATGAGAAAGTCATTTCTTTGATTGAGCGACCTGAAACAAATACTTCTGAAAAGGTAAATGTGCTTGCCGAACTCGTTGAGTTAAAAAGTGATGAATTGAAAAATTTCATTACTGTTTTGGCAGAGCAAAAACGTTTGCCCGTATTGCCTGAAGTCTATGCTCAATATCAAGCTTTAACCTTGTCATTCAATCATACTAAGTCTGCTGTAATTTACAGCGCTTATCCATTGACTGAAGATCAACTGGCTGAGTTGGCTGAAATATTGAAAAAACGCTTTGACAGTGAGTTGCAAATTACAACTGAAGTTGCGCCTGAGTTAATCGGCGGTGTCAAAGTTGAAGTGGGTGACCAGGTCTTGGATTTGTCGGTGCAGGGTAAATTGAATGCCCTGTATGCGACTATGACAAATTAGGAGAGTTTTCATGCAGCTTAATCCTGCTGAAATTAGCGATTTGATTAAAGCTAAAATTGAAAATCTGTCTGGAAATACAGAAGTACGTACCCGTGGTACGGTTATTTCTGTAACAGACGGTATTGTTCGTATTCATGGCTTGTCAGACGCAATGCAAGGTGAGATGCTCGAATTCCCGGGTAACACTTTCGGTTTGGCGATGAACTTGGAGCGTGACTCCGTCGGCGCCGTAGTGTTGGGTGAATACGAACATATTAAAGAAGGCGACACAGTTACTTGTACCGGTCGTATTTTGGAAGTACCTGTCGGTCGTGAATTGGTTGGTCGCGTTGTAGATGCACTGGGTCGTCCGATTGATGGCAAAGGTCCGATCAACACATTTTCTACTGCACCCATTGAAAAAATTGCACCAGGTGTGATTGCCCGTAAATCGGTTGACCAGCCTATGCAAACTGGTCTGAAGGCCATTGACTCAATGGTTCCGATTGGTCGCGGTCAACGTGAGCTGATCATTGGTGACCGTCAAACAGGTAAAACAGCCGTAGCATTGGATGCTATTGTTAACCAAAAAGGTACAGGCGTTATTTGTATTTATGTCGCAATCGGTCAAAAAGCATCTTCTATTGCTAACGTAGTACGCAAATTGGAAGAGCATGGTGCAATGGAACACACGATTGTGGTTGCTGCGACTGCTTCTGAGGCTGCCGCTCTGCAATATATCGCACCTTATGCAGGTTGTACTATGGGCGAGTTCTTCCGCGACCGCGGTGAAGACGCATTGATCGTATATGATGACTTGTCCAAACAAGCTGTTGCTTACCGTCAAATTTCCCTGTTGCTGCGCCGCCCACCCGGACGCGAAGCATATCCTGGCGACGTTTTCTATCTGCACTCCCGCTTGTTGGAACGTGCGGCTCGTGTAAATGAACACGAAGTTGAAAAACTGACTAATGGCGAAGTGATAGGTAAAACAGGCTCTTTGACTGCATTGCCGATTATTGAAACCCAAGCCGGTGACGTATCTGCATTCGTACCGACAAACGTGATTTCGATTACCGACGGTCAAATTTTCTTGGAAACTGACTTGTTTAACGCTGGTATCCGTCCTGCGATTAATGCCGGTATTTCGGTATCGCGCGTAGGTGGTGCAGCGCAAACTAAAGTAATTAAAAAATTGGGTGGCGGTATCCGTTTGGCACTCGCTCAATATCGTGAGTTGGCAGCCTTCTCGCAATTTGCTTCCGATTTGGATGAAGCTACACGCAAACAGCTGCAACACGGTGAAGTGGTTACTGAATTGATGAAACAAAAACAATTCAGCACTTTGGATACAGCCGAAATGGCTTTGACTTTGTGGGCCATTAATAATGGTTCTTACGAAGATGTACCAGTACCCAAGGCATTGGCTTTCGAAGCGGAATTTTTGAGCTTTGTACGCACTCAGCATCCTGGTGTTTTAGAAGCAATCAACGCATCAGGTGCGATGTCCGATGAAAGTGAAAAAACATTGACTGAAGCCATGAATTCTTTCAAATCTTCTTATGCTTACCAAGCCTAAGAGCTGAAATGAAAGGAGTCTGAAATGGCAGTCGGAAAAGAGATTCTCACCAAAATCCGTAGTGTTCAAAATACCCAAAAGATCACTAAAGCGATGCAAATGGTGTCAACCTCTAAAATGCGGAAGACTCAGGAACGGATGCGCTTAGCGCGTCCGTATGCCGAAAAAGTGCGGACAGTTATGAGTCATTTGGCGCAAACCAATGAAGATCATGGTATTAAATTATTGGCACCTCATCGTGAAACACGTCGGGTGGGTTTCATTTTAATCACCTCTGATAAAGGTCTTTGCGGTGGTTTGAACGCGAATGTTTTGAAGAAATTTTTAGCGCAAGTCCAAGAATACCAAGAGCAGGGCATTGAAGTTGATGTTGTCTGTTTAGGTAGTAAAGGCTTAGCCGCTTGTCAAAGCATCGGTTTGAACGTTATTGCCAGTGCGATTAATTTGGGGGATACCCCAAAAATGGAATTGCTGCTTGGTCCATTGACTGAAATCTTCCAACGTTACGAGAAGCATGAGTTAGATAAAATACATTTGGTATATTCGCGTTTTGTTAATACCATGCGTCAAGAACCACGGTTGGAGGTTCTGCTGCCGATCGGCGAAAATGTGATAGAAGACGAGAATAACTATTCTTCATTCAGTTGGGAATATCGTTATGAACCAAGTCCTATCGCTGTGTTGGAATATCTGGTTCGCCGCTATTTAGAGTCTGTGGTTTATCAAGCATTGAGTGACAATATGGCATCAGAGCAAGCTGCGCGTATGGTGGCGATGAAAGCGGCCACCGACAATGCAGGCAATGCCATTAAAGAGTTGCGTTTGGTATATAACAAATCGCGTCAAGCTGCGATTACCACGGAATTGTCAGAAATTGTAGCAGGTGCAGCGGCAGTTTAATGTCGTCTGAAACCTGAACAGGAAATTAGGATACGATAATGAGCCAAGGCAAAATCGTACAAATTATTGGTGCGGTAGTTGACGTGGAGTTTCCGCGCGATGCCATTCCGCATGTTTACGACGCCCTGAAATTGGATGCGAACGGCCTGACTTTGGAAGTACAACAGCTTCTGGGCGACGGCGTGGTTCGTACTATTGCAATGGGTAGTTCGGACGGTCTGAAACGCGGCATGACTGTAAGCAATACAGGTGCGCCGATTACTGTGCCAGTAGGTAAAGGTACTTTGGGACGTATTGTCGATGTGTTGGGTACACCTGTTGATGAAGCAGGTCCGATTGATACCGACAAACACCGTGCCATCCATCAGACAGCTCCGAAATTTGATGAGTTGTCCGCTACTACCGAGCTGCTGGAAACCGGCATTAAAGTGATTGACTTGCTGTGTCCGTTTGCCAAAGGCGGTAAAGTAGGTCTGTTCGGTGGTGCCGGCGTAGGTAAAACCGTAAACATGATGGAATTGATTAACAACATCGCCAAAGCCCATAGCGGTTTGTCCGTGTTCGCCGGTGTGGGGGAACGTACCCGTGAAGGTAACGACTTCTACCATGAGATGAAAGATTCCAACGTATTGGACAAAGTGGCGATGGTTTACGGTCAGATGAACGAACCTCCGGGTAACCGTCTGCGTGTAGCCTTGACCGGTTTGACTATGGCCGAATACTTCCGTGATGAAAAAGACGAAAGCGGCAAAGGTCGCGACGTATTGTTCTTCGTGGACAACATTTACCGTTACACTCTGGCCGGTACAGAAGTATCCGCATTGCTCGGTCGTATGCCTTCAGCGGTGGGTTACCAACCGACATTGGCTGAAGAAATGGGTCGTCTGCAAGAGCGTATTACCTCTACCCAAACAGGTTCCATTACTTCCATCCAAGCCGTATATGTACCTGCGGATGACTTGACTGACCCGTCTCCTGCAACGACATTTGCCCACTTGGACGCTACCGTCGTATTGAGCCGTGATATTGCATCTTTGGGTATTTACCCTGCAGTTGACCCGCTTGACTCTACTTCACGCCAACTGGATCCGATGGTATTGGGTCAAGAGCACTATGACGTAGCCCGCGGCGTACAATCTACTCTGCAAAAATACAAAGAATTGCGCGATATTATCGCCATTCTGGGTATGGACGAATTGTCAGACGAAGATAAACTGACCGTGATGCGCGCGCGTAAGATCCAACGCTTCCTGTCGCAACCGTTCCACGTTGCCGAAGTATTTACCGGCTCTCCCGGCAAATATGTATCGCTGCGTGACACCATTGCCGGCTTTAAAGCTATCTTGAACGGTGAATACGACCATCTGCCTGAACAAGCTTTCTACATGGTAGGCGGTATCGAAGAAGCGGTCGAGAAAGCGAAAACCTTAAACTAAGGAGGTCGGCATGAGCATCATGCGAGTTGAAGTGGTAAGTAGCGAGCAGAACATCTATTCAGGCGAAGCCAGTTTTGTAGTGGTTCCGACTGTTCAAGGTGAGCTCGGTATTTATCCGCGACACGAGCCGATTATGAGTTTGGTACGTCCCGGTGCATTGCGTTTGACCGTGCCGGGCGAAGCCGAAGAAGTTCTTGTTGCCGTTTCCGGTGGAGTGCTGGAAGTGCAGCCCAACCAACTTACTGTGTTGGCGGATGTTGCCGTACGCAGTTCCGAGATGGATCGGGAGCGCGCGGAAGCTGCCAAGAAGGCGGCGGAAACAGGCATTTCTCAAGCCAAAGACGATAAATCGCTGGCTGAAGCGCACAAAGCCTTAGCCGCAGCGATTGCCCAGCTCAAAACCTTGGATTATCTTCGTTCGCACAAAAACAAATAAGCAGTTTTGTTTTACAAAAAGCACGGTTGATTACCGTGCTTTTTTATTTTTGGGATTGGCTGAGCGTATAGATGATCAAGGGAAAGATAGAAGCAGGTCGTCTGAAAACCATGCTCAAGGTTTGATGCCATGGAGGCTGCGTTTTCAGACGACCTTTTCATCGCTATTGCTTCACAGGTTTCAAAGTCGGCAAAACCGTATCCCAAATCGCCAGCACTTCGGCTTCGCTGCGCTTCGTCCCGTCTTTCTTCTCCGCGCCGAACTGTATCATGATACGCGGATCACCGCCGTCACGCTCCCAAAAGAACATATATGTGTTGCCGCCCCATTTCACCAATTTTTCCTCGCCGGACATGCCGTTGATGGTGCGTTTTCCTTGGCGGATGGTGTGCGTTAGGGCTTTAACCATTACACCCTTATCTAAATTAACCTTGCGTTTCAACAGCGTCGGCTCACCTGCTTTCAACACGTCACCATGCATGATTTCCAGACTCATATCATGTTGCTTGGCAAATTCGACGGTGCTATGAACTTCAAACGGTTTTTTACCGTCATCGGCGATAAAACCGCCTATCAAGCAGATGCCGTGTTTATTTGGCACTTCAAATTCCTGTCTTGTTTTCAAACCGCTGAGAATTTCTTGGCGGAATTTTTTCTCTATGGTGTTGATCGCTTCTTTTTCTTGGGCTTTCCAGTTGGCAGGAGCTTTGCCGTTTTCGGCGGGGATATAGAAAAAACTGCGTACGATATAAGCGTCATCATTATCCAGCTTGAAATATAAGTCGGCTTCGTAGGGCATACCGTCCTTCCCGATAATATTTTCCCAATGGAATCCCCCGCGCGTTACCTGCATCATCGCCCGATCCGGAATCAGAGTGCGGGTATCGACGACAATATCGGTTCCATCATACCCACTATGTTTGAACCTCTTGATAGTCCTAACGTTTCTATTCCAATCATTAAACATGACCATCACGCTCCAGCCGTTGTAACCAAGATGCGTACTGCCATGACGGCGTTTGGATGGCAGGCGCAATTGATAGCGGCCGCTGCAATAGGGCTGTTCTGTCCAGTAGGCGGTGTCGATGGCGGTTTTGGTAACGGTTGGCGAAGTTTCTGCCGATGGGGACGCGGTAGGCGTGCAGGCTGCGACGGCAAGGATCAGGGATAATGTAGTCAGACGGATGGTCATGGATAAGCTCCGTGATTGAATAGGGGTCGTCTGAAAGTATAGTTTGATTCAGACGACCTTTGTCATAAAACGGACTTGGCGGTATTTATTGAATATGGGTGGAAATCTGAGGTGTGTTTGGGCGTGCTTGAGGTTTGGGATGGCTTTTGCTGCCTGATGGTTTGAGACAAGTCTGTGTTTATGTCGAACTATTTTTTCTTCTTTATTGTCTTTCCCAAGGTATCGTCTTTTGTTACGGCTTTATTTGCAAAAATTGTTAATATCCGAAAATTTAATTATACTCATAAAGTATTAGTGCTTTTGGTTTATAATCTATTGTTGTAGATTCACTTTTTAGTCTGAATCTGCCAATGCCCGATTGAAGACCGTTATGTAAAAAATGGCAGCGATGCGTATTTCGATTGCTGTTTTTCTCGGTGGATTTAAATAAACAGGCAAGGCAGGAGCTTGGCGTTTTATTTCAATCCGCTCAAAACAACAGAGAGAATTTATGGACACAACCAAACCTACTCCTCGTTCCGAACAACAAGCGAACCGCCGCTATCTGACCGTGTGGCGGTGGCATTTTTATTTCGGACTTCTGGTCGCCCCCTTTCTGACACTGCTTGCCATCACAGGGTTGGGAATGCTGCTATTCGCCAACATTACCGGCAAAGAGGGTGAGCGTATACACGTTACCCCGCAGGCGCAGGTGCAGCCTTTGTCGGCGCAGGCGGAAGCGGCGCGGCAGTCTGTGAACCCTGAAACCGCTTCGGTGGTGCAATATATCGCGCCGCGCGCCGACGATATGGTTGCCGTGTTCCGCGTGAACAACGACGACAAAGCGACCATGGTCGCCGTCGATCCTTACACGGCGAAAGTCGTCAGTTCCATGCCGCGCAATGAGGGCTGGTATCACACGATGGACGGAATCCACGGCGATATGATGCTCGGCACGGTGGGCGATTATCTGATAGAAACCGCCGCGTCGCTGACCATCCTGATGATGATTACGGGGATTTATTTGTGGTGGGCGAAACAGCGCAGCCTGAAATCCATGCTTGTGCCGCAAACGGGCAAAGGACGCTCGTGGTGGCGTAGCATGCACGGCGCATTCGGCACTTGGGTTTCTTTGATTTTATTGTTGTTCTGCCTGTCGGGTGTTGCTTGGGCGGGCATTTGGGGCGGTAAGTTCGTTCAGTCGTGGAGCCAATTCCCCGCCGGCAAATGGGGGGTCGAACCGAACCCCGTATCCGTCGTGCCGACCCACGGCGATGTGTTGAACGACGGCAAAACCAAAGAAGTACCGTGGATTCTGGAACTCACGCCCATGCCTGTTTCCGGTACGACGAAGGGCGAAAACGGCATCAATCTGAGCGAACCGATGACTTTGGAAACGGTTGACCGCTTCGCCCGCGAAATCGGTTTCAAAGGCCGCTACCAGCTCAACCTGCCCAAAGGAGAAACGGGCGTGTGGACGCTGTCGCAGGATTCGATGAGCTACGACATGATCAGCCCGACCGCCGACCGCACGGTGCACATCGACCAATACAGCGGCAAAATCCTGGCCGACATCCGTTTCGACGATTACAACTTCTTCGGCAAATTCATGGCGGCCAGCATCGCGCTGCACATGGGGACGCTGGGCTGGTGGAGCGTGTTGGCGAACGTTTTGTTCTGCTTGGCGGTCATCTTCATCTGCGTCAGCGGCTGCGTGATGTGGTGGAAACGCCGCCCTGCCAAAGCGGGCGGACTGGTTCCTCCGGCGCAGAAAATCGAGCTGCCGGTATGGTGGGCAATGGCTGTGCCGCTGTTGATTGTGGCGGTATTGTTCCCGACCGCCATCGCCGCCATCGCTGTGATTTGGATTTTAGATACGGCTTTGCTGTCGCGGATTCCGGCGCTGTCGCGGTGGTTCAAATAAACTATAGTGGATTAACTTTAAATCAGGACAAGGCGACGAAGCCGCAGACAGTACAGATAGTACGGCAAGGCGAGGCAACGCCGTACTGGTTTAAAGTTAATCCACTATAAACGCTTATGGCGCGTGGCAAACGATAAACCGTCAGGCTTGATTTGCCAAAGCTAAAAGGTCGTCTGAAAACCAAATTAGGTTTTCAGACGACCTTTTTTGACGATTAACTGCAAATACTTGAATCGGTCAGAAGCTGAGGGGAGATAATCTACACCGGTTCCTTAATTATTTTTTGGGTTGTATGAAATGCTCCGCTTCCTTCAAGATTTCAGGTTTCACGATTCCCTGCAAATCCTTAGTGGGGATAGTAAACTCAGGTCTGCCTAAAACATATGCACCGATTTCGTAACTTTGATACAGGAAAGTCAAACCGTTTTTATCGAAACGCCAGTTTTCCGTAGCGGAAAATTTGTCACTATTGTATCCACTAATGTAATTACGTGCTTCTTCTTCGGTGTCACCACTATTTTCCTTCAGGTATTTGACATAGGCTTCTTCAAGCAGGTGTGTCAGTTTTCCTTCTTGATTGGGTAATAAGATGTCGTTCAATTGAAGAGGCTTTGGATTAGCAATGCCGCGCTTCAATACTGTCAGCGTGTGCACGCCGTATCCGTGCGGGCCACAATTGTATTCCCAGTCTTCTTTTCCGAAAACGGCATAATTGGGCGTATAGCCTTCCAGTTCCAACGTATCTATATAGTCCAAAGCACAAGGATACTCACCGGCTTTGTGGAGTTTTTGGTTTTCCTTATTGGTCTCCTTTACGTCTTTGTCGCGTATTAAGGTCGTCTGAACCGATTTCTGCGTAGGCAGTTTGCCCCCCATTTGTTTTCTGACCCAGTTATCCAAATGCTTGTCGCCCGTAATCGGATAGCCGACGGTAAGTTGATGGCAAAGGGGTTTGCCATCTCTGTCTTTACCGTCACAGGATTTGGCTTCCAAGGTTTTGGATTGAAACGATAAAGGGGCAGCCTGAACATTTGCAGAGAAAACGAGGGACAGTGCTGCGGCAGCAAGCGTTTTGCGGAACATATCAACACCTATTAGGATTTGGATTTAATCAGCGGGAAGCCCAATGCTTCTCGGCTTTCGACGTATTTTTGCGCCACGATACGGCTGAGGGCGCGGATGCGGCCGATGTAGGTGGCGCGTTCGGTCACGGAAATGGCGCCGCATGCGTCTAAGAGGTTGAAGGTGTGTCCGGCTTTGAGGACCAGCTCGTAGGCGGGCAGGGCAAGGCTGGCGTTTTCTTCGGCGAGCAGGCGTTTGGCTTGCGCTTCGTAGTCGTTGAACTGGCGCAGCAGCCAGTCGGCATCACTGTATTCGAAGTTGTAGGTGGATTGTTCGACTTCGTTTTGGTGGTACACGTCGCCGTAGGTGACGGTGTTGCCGTCCAGCGTTTTTGCCCAAACGAGGTCATAGACGTTTTCTACGCCTTGCAGGTACATCGCCAAGCGTTCGATGCCGTAGGTGATTTCGCCGAGTACGGGGGTGCAGTCAATGCCGCCAACTTGTTGGAAGTAGGTGAACTGAGTTACTTCCATGCCGTTGAGCCAGACTTCCCAGCCCAAGCCCCATGCGCCGAGGGTGGGGTTTTCCCAGTCGTCTTCGACGAAGCGGATGTCGTGGACTTTGGGGTCGATGCCCAATTCGCGCAGGGAATCGAGATAGAGGTCTTGGATATTGGCGGGCGCGGGTTTGAGGGCGACTTGGAATTGGTAATAGTGTTGCAGGCGGTTGGGGTTGTCGCCATAGCGGCCGTCTTTGGGGCGGCGGCTGGGTTGGACGTAGGCGGCAAACCAAGGCTCGGGGCCGAGCGCGCGCAGGCAGGTGGCAGGGTGGGAAGTACCGGCGCCGACTTCCATGTCGAAAGGTTGGATGACGGTGCAGCCTTTGTCTGCCCAGAATGTTTGCAGTTTGAAGATGATTTGTTGGAAGGTGAGCATGGCTTATGTTTCGGATTGGGATAAAAGGGGGATTTTACTGTTTTGACAGTGTTTTGGGTAGGTGTACAGGCAGATGGAATGGCGGGTCGGCGGTGTGATTTGACTGTCAATAAATGCGGAAACATGCCACAATGCCGTTATCCTGTTGTCTGTTTTAATCTGTTTTGATTGAATTTGAGGAGTCGCCCATGACCCCGATTTTGGCTTTCGATATTGAAACCGTGCCTGATGTGAACGGCATCCGCCTGTTGTACGATCTGCCTGCTTCTTTGCCGGACGACGAGGTGGTCTTGTTCGCCCAGCAGAAACGCCGTGCCCAAAACGGCTCTGACTTTATGCAGCACCACCTGCACCAAGTGGTCGCCATTTCCTGCTGTATGCGCTGGGGGCAGGACAAAATACACGTCGGCACCATAGGCGAAATGCACGACAGCGAAGAGGAAATGATCGCCAAGTTTTTCGACCTTATCGAAAGCCATACGCCGCAATTGGTGAGCTGGAACGGCGGCGGCTTCGACCTGCCCGTCCTGCATTACCGCGCGCTGATACACGGTATTGCGGCGGCGCGTTATTGGGATATGGGCGAGGGCGATTTTGGCGACAGCCGCGATTTCAAGTGGAACAACTACATCAGCCGCTATCACAACCGCCATTGCGACCTGATGGACTTGCTCGCTCTGTACCAGCCGCGTGCCAATGTGCCGCTGGACGATATGGCGAAACTTTGCGGTTTCCCCGGCAAATTGGGCATGGACGGCAGCAAAGTTTGGGAGGCGTTCCACGTAGGTCGTCTGAAAGACATCCGCGATTATTGCGAAACCGATGCGGCAAACACTTATTTGATGTTCCTGCGCTTTCGCCTGATGAGCGGCGCTTTGGATGCGGACGAGTATGAAGTGGAAGTCAAACGGCTGAAGCATTACCTGACCGGACAGGCCCAGGACAAGCAGCATTGGAACGAGTTTGTCGCCGCGTGGCGTTGAGCTTCAGACTTGGAAAGTCTATCGTTCCTGTCCACTATAAAGGTCGTCTGAAAAGCGGAATCCGGTATGGACTTCTGTTTTCAGACGACCTTTTGGTTTTAGCGTTGCTTCTGAAAGCAAACCGCGTCATCGGAATATCGATAATGGTTGCAATGCGTTTTTAGACGACCTCAAGCTGTCACCAACGGTAGCGTCGTGCGGATTGGTTCTAAAGTTTTTATGGCGGCATTTCTTAATCTTTAGAAACGCTGATGGTGTGTTTGACGTGTTTTAAATTCGCCACGATGGTAAACGTCATCATCACCAGCAAAGCCCACGAACTCCATTTGCTGATATGCACCGATGCCCATGCGCCGATTTGGTTGGGATAACGCCAAACGCCGAACAAAGTCCCCAAATTTTCCGCCAGCCAAATGAAAAAACCGATCAGGACGAAAGACAGCAGCAGCGGCATTTTCCGGGTGGTGTCATAGGGCGTGTATAAAACAGTTGTCCGCGCATAAAGCCCGAGTGCAAAGGCGGCGAGATACCAGCGGTAGTCGCCGAGATAGTGATGGGTGAAAAAATTGACGTAAATTGCCAGCGCGCACAATGTGCTCAACCAATACGGCGGATGGCTTTTGATTTTGATATTAAAGAGCCGCCAAGCCTGAATGATGTAGCTGCCGACCGCCGCATACATAAAGCCCGCAAACAGCGGCACACCGCCGATTTTGGTATACGCCTCGTCCGGATAGCTCCAAGATTGGATGTCGCCCGATGTCTTGAACCACTCCAAAGCAAAGCCCACTAAGTGAAACAGCGTAATCGATTTTACTTCATCCCACGTTTCCAGCTTGAAATACAACATCGCAGCCTGTACGGAGACTGCAAAAACCAGCAGCAGGTCATAGCGTGAAATCCCCAGCCAGCCTGTTTTCGGAATCAGGAACATGGCAATGAAAAACAGACCTGCAAATAAACAGGCGCGTGCTTCTTTCAGTCCGAAAAACCAAAATTCGACCGCAAAACGCCGCCAACCGAGCAAATCATGCCGTTTCGGGTGTTCCATCAGCCAAGTATCCAGTTTGCCCAACATATTTTCAGACGACCTTCGGGTTTACAAAGTGACGGAATATAACGGAAATGGGAAAGGGATGGGATATGGTATGACGAACGGCAATGTCGTGAGATAGGGCGATGAGGGGTCGTCTGAAAGCGTGTGCGATGTTTGGCATTTTTTGAGCGATAGGATGGGGTAGAACAATGAGCCTGCGGTTTGCCGATTATAGTGGATTAAATTTAAACCAGTACGGCGTTGCCTCGCCTTGCCGTACTATTTGTACTGTCTACGGCTTCGTCGCCTTGTCCTGATTTAAAGTTAATCCACTATATTTGAGTGAGGGAGGGGGCTGAGTTTTAGGGCAGGTTCGGAATAGGGAGTATCGCACAGTTTGAAACAGCAAACAGCTTTTGCGAATGGCGCGTCCTAGCGTTTTCAGACGACCTCCCCGCCTTCCGCCACCTTCTTAGGACTCTAAAATTTCTGCTAAAATCAAACGCCTTATCCCTTTCAGACGACATCGCCATGCAAGCACATACATTGGTCTGGTTCCGCCGCAACCTGCGCATACGCGACAACGCCGCGTTGTCCGCCGCCGTGAAACGGGGATTGCCTGTGGCAGGCGTGTGGGTGGCGCAGGGGTCGTCTGAAATCCCCAATCCGCATCAGGATTGGTTTCATTATCAGGCGGCTGCGGCTTTACATGGCTCTCTGGCGGCGCGCGGCGTGGCTTTGTATGCGGTGAACCGTGTGGAAGAATTGCAGGCTTTGGCGACGCAGTTGAATGTTCAGACCGTAATTGCCGACGAAGCCTATACGTCGTCTGAAATCGAGCAAGATAACCGCATTTGGCGGATTTTGGATGGACAAAGCGTTGCGTTCGAGCGCGTTAACGACCGTGCCGTATTTGCCAAGGCAGACATCATGGGCAGCCACGGCGCACCTTACACCGATTTCCCACATTATAAAGAAGCGTGGCTGGCTTTGTTTCGTCAGCGGTTCGGCGGGCAGGATGCAGTTTGCCGTCAAACCGAAATTTTTCAGACGACCTCAGCCGAAATGCCGCCGCTTCCAGCGTGGAACGGGCAACAGGATATGGTTTCCGCGCAGCGCGGCGGCGAAGATGAAGCGGATAAACAATGGCAGAAGTTTGAAGAAAATATCGAGTTTTATCCGATTATGAAGGATTTCCCCGCCAGAAAAGGCACCGGCCGCTTGAGCGCGTATCTGAGCGCGGGCTGCATTTCGCCGCGCGTGTTAGCGGTCGAGGCAGCAGGGCAGGGCGCAGATGCGTGGTTGGATAACTTGATACGGCGCGATTTCTATCAGCAGCTTGCTTATCACCGCGCCCGCATCGAGCCTGAATCCGATGCCGAATCTGCACCGTTTTCAGACGACCTGACGGAATGTTGGCGGCAGGGGAAAACAGGCTTCCCGCTTATCGATGCCGCCATGCGCAGCCTGAAATCGAGCGGCTGGCTGCATCCCGCCTTGCGCTCCCTAACAGCGGAATTTTTGTGCGGCATCCTGCATCAACCGTCCGAACACGGCATCGTTTGGTTTGCCGCGCAGCAAACCGATTTTGACCCCGCGTTGAACGAGGGCAACTGGCAAACCGCCGCCCGCAACGCCCGCAGGCGTTCTATCGACATTATCCAAACCGCCCGCCGGCTCGACCCCGACGGCACATTCGTCCGCCGCTATATCCCCGAGTTGGCGCATCTGCCCGCCAACCTCGTTCATACCCCGTGGCTCGCCTCGTCTGAAATTGACGCACACGGCTATCCACCACCCATTGTTGCGCCATAACGTAAACCAAGCATCTGATACGGCTGCGGGTTTCTCATCACACAACATCTTTAAGCGTAAAAATAGCTTGAAGAAGTCTGCCCTTGAAGCGCTTTTCTCCTTAAATCTCCTATCCTCAAACTTAAAACCGTCCCATTGTGGACGGTTAATTAATTTTTGAAATGAGCAAGTCAGGTTGCCTTAAGAGGTCGTCTGAAAATTGTTTTGTTTATAGTGGATTAAAATTGCAATGATACGGCGTTGCCAACGCCCTTATGTACTACCCGTACACGGCGGGCGTTGTCGCCTTGTCTCATTTTTATTTTAATCCACTATATTTTTTCTAGAGCGGGTTAATTTTAAAACCGGTCGGGTGTTGTCCTGTCTTGATTCGGTATGAAGTTAATTTGTCATAAATATTTGAATGGAAATGGCTTTATTCATTATTTTAAAAAATCGATTAGCACTCAAACTATCGTAAATTTGCCTGTTTTATAGCCCTTTTGATAAGCGGTATGAATTTGATATTTAACGGTAGTTACTAATTTATTTATTTTTTGATATGATGAGTAAATTTTTTAAAAAGGTAAAAACTATGAAAGGTATTATCAGGCTGGGAGATTCAACTACTCATGGAGGCGTTGTGGTTCAAGCGTCTTCGGATATGGTCATTGAAGGAAAGCCTGCCGCTCTGGTAGGCGATTTGGTTTCTTGCCCCATACCCGGGCATGGAACCAATCCGATTATCGAAGGCAGTCAATATATGTCGTTTAAGGGGCGTGATGTTGCTGTGGACGGTTGTAAAACTGCATGCGGCTGCGCTTTGATCAGCAGTATGCCGACTGTCGGAAGCGACTAGGGGAAGGGAATCTGCAAGGAGCTAAAGTGCCAGATTGTCGGAAATAAGATACAAAATTGAATAATCCTTTTAGTGTCGCAGGTTTTTAGGGGCGCATACCTGATTCGGGGCAGGTTTGGTAAACAGCCTTTCATCTCAATAATTCAAAAGTTCTGGTATTCAGAATACAGATTAAGTTTTTAGATTTTAAGTTTATTTTTCGGAAGTTATTATGAAGCCAATTTTTACTGGCATAGTGGTTATTATTCTAAGCATCGTCAGTGCAGTCTTACTCTACTTTTTAGGTCATAAATTCGGAATCGATACATCTGCAGCCAAAGCGGTTGTTTGGGCATGTATCACAGTAGTGACCTCGTTGATATTCTTTATCCCTCTGTTGACACGAATGCTTTGGTCAGGCGTGTCCGATAGACATTCTAATTTGAAGCATCTGAATCCCGAAGATTTAAGCGGTGACAGTGCGGAATCTACCCATTTAATCGGTGTGACGGAACGCTGGGAGCAGTTGAGACATATCCACTTGCTGACCAAGCAATATAAAAAACACCGTAAGCCTTGGATTTTTGTGGTCACCCAAGATACTGCCTTGCTGGAAGCCTCTTTGCCGGATATCCGCCGTCAGTTGTGGGTGGAAACCGCATCGGCTATTTGGATTGATGCACAAGCCATGGAGCCTGCAGGCGGTTGGCAATATCTGAGGGGTGTGGGTAAACGTCCAGCCGAAGGCATTGTCTCTCTTCAAGCAAAATCCTCAATTCACGAAAATGCTGCGCAATTGACCGAGTTAATGAAGAAACTCGGATGGAAGCTGCCGATTAATCAGGTGTATCTGACCAATGAAACCGATGAAATGCCATCAGCCATCAGCCATGCTTTGAAATATGGTTCGACTGTATCGGCAACGGAGTTGGCGAAAGAATTGGATCAGTTTGCCAACCAGTTGGCAGCATTGGGTACGCAGCTGATTGAGGAAGATTTGCGCCAAACACCTATTGCGAAACTGTCTGCTACGTTGCCTGCCCACAGTCAAACTTTGGCGGATCATATTGCTGCTGAAAAACGGAGTTTGGGAAAACTGGATACAGTTGCCGGCGTTTCGTTTATTCAAACCAATAATCCTGAACAATCAGGAGATTTGATTTACCGTGCGTTTAACGACCTGTCTGTTTTGGGTTCAGGTAAGAAACTGCATTTGTCCAAAACGGAAAAAACCTATTTGGCAATGAGTGCCGTAGCTTTGCTGATCGGTAGTGTGTTCGCTGTGGGGGCGCACAGCAGTTATCAAGATATAGGTCGTCTGAATGCTGATTTGGAAAGCATTCAGAAGGCAAAATCACGCTCGGAAAAAGTTGCTGCATTAGTCAAACTGCAACAGAGTATTACTGAAATGGAATCCGGCAGGGATTTCTTGCAATATACAGCCAAGTTCTTGGGCTATGAACATAGAAAAGAGTTGTTGGCTGCCGCGTATCGTAAATACGGTATTTTGGTTAAAGATGTCGTCAGCCGCCCAGCTACCGTATTCTTCGCGAATAAGTTAGATGGTTTGACTATGCTAGAAGGGCAGATTCCGGACGACTTCGCGCTGCAAGACAGTTCTTATCAGGACTTGAAAGCATATTTGATGCTGACGTCTCATGTAGAGAAAACCAAAGACAAAAAAGATGCTGAATTCCTGACGAAAAAACTGGTGGAAATGTTGTCAGCACAGAATGTTTCTACCAAAGATGCACAAATTTTGGCTCAATTCTTTGTACCTCGCATGGCTACTCATTCCGGTTGGCTTGAAACCGAGCAACCTGAATTGGTATCACGAAGCCGTCAGATTCTGGTGGATTGGATCAACCGCGACCAAGGCAGTGAACAGTTATACAAACGCATCGTACAAGGTACGGATGCCAAGCTGAAAACCATTACATTGGCAGAGCTGTTGAATAAGGATTTGAAAGGCATTTGGACTGTCGGCAAACCTTTGCCTCGCGTGTATACGGTCGAAGGCTGGGAAAAACACGTCAAGCCTGCTTTGGATCAAGCTGTTAAAGACAGCAAGAATACTGACTGGGTGTTGGGTGGAAACCTGCATCAGGCACCGGTAACGGAAGCTGCCATCAACAGTCTGAAAGAGCGTTATTTCAAAGAATATGCTGCGGCTTGGTATGACATGATGAACAGTATTACATGGCAGCCAAGAACGACCAATTTGGATGCGGTCAATCAGTTCCACGTTTATGCAGATCCTCAGCGTTCCCCATTGGTGGCATTATTCCATGCTGTAAAAGAAAGCAGCCAATTGGACAGCAAAAAAATTGACGTAAATCCGGCGGTTGCCGATGCTGCAAAACGTGCGGCGGCAAGACAGCTGTCTTCCCGCTCGCGTAGAGTTGCCGATACGGTATTAAATTCACAGGCTGAAAACATCAACGCCCTGGAAGGTAAAGTCAATGATTATCTGGCAGGACCGTTGGAAGCAGAATTTGAAAACCTGCTGCAATTGATTGACGCACAAATCAATCCGAAGAGCGATTTGAGCCTGCAGCGCTACCTTGAGCGAGTGACGACCATTAAACAACGCTTGATTCAAATGGCGTCTTCTTCCGATACCGGTGGCGTAGCCAGATCGGCCGTACAAGGTGTTTTGAATGGCGGAGACAATGAATTTCTTGAAGGTATGCAGTATGCACGTTTGATTGAGGCTGGTGTGGGCGACAGATTGCTGCCGTTTGCGCGCAACGTTTTTGTCTTGCCATTTAATTCCGTATGGGATTCGATTGCAGGCGTAGCCCAAAAAGATATCAATAATCTGTGGGCAAGCAATTTTGTTAATCCTATGCAGTCCGAATTGGGTGGTAGATATCCGTTTGCCAAATCAGAAACAGAAGTTTCGATTCCCGTATTGGCAAAATACTTGGATATCAACAAAGGTGCATTGAATCAGTTTGTAACGACTCAATTGGCAGGCGTTTTGACCAAACAAGGCAATCAATGGATCGTCGCGCCGGGAAGCGAATTGAAAGTCAATTCTGGACTGTTGCAACAGTTGAATAAATTGAGTGCGATTTCTGAGGATTTCTTCGTTAACGGAGAAGGTGGTTACAGCTTTGAGCTTAAGCCGACATCTACTCAGGGAATTGTTCAGTTCGACTTGGTTGTTGATGGTCAATCATTGAATTATTTCAACCAACAGACAGAATGGAAGCCATTTAAATGGCCGGGCGATGTCAGCAATGCCGGTTTGCGTATTTCTTGGGAAACCGAGGCAGAAGGTATGCGTAAAACTCAGGAAATCAGCGGACGTTTCGGTTTCATCCGTATGCTTGAAAAATCTAGGGTTACACCGATTGATGGAAGTACCTATCTGGTCGAGTTCCCATTGGAAAAAGACAAATTGATGCGCTTCTATATGCGAACCAATTCCGGTAAGGGACCGTTGGGACTGTTGGATCTGAAAAATATCCATCTGCCGAATAAGATTTTTGAGGTTAAATAATGATGACATTACCCCAATGGGTAAAGCCGATACTCGGTGATGAAGGTACATCTATCACCGATAACAATATCCATCGCTGGCAAGAATGGTTGGAGCCTGTTTCAGACAACCATCCTTGTGGCGAGGATGTCGCCTATGCAGATGATTTTGAAGCCATCAAAATTGAGTTGGCCAAACTTTCGGGTATGGATTACCGATTGATTTTGGATGCTTCAGAACGCCTGCTGAAGCGTGAATCTAAAGACCTGAGGGTGGCAACCTATTACATTTTTGCCTCGCTGAGAGACAGAGGTTTGGCAGGTTTTTCAGACGGCTTGGAGATTTTGTGCGGGTTGCTGCAAAAATTCGATCAGTCGCTGTGGCCGAAAAAACCGGTACAAAAACGTAATGCATTAAATTGGTTGTCCGGTGAAAGGGTGTTGGATACGCTTAAAGAAGTAGGATTATCCGATTCTACGGAGCTTAAGCGGACATTATCGGCTTTGATGTTGTTGCAAAATTACTTTGAGGGATGGGAAGAGGCAGTACGCCCCAGCTTATTTCCATTGTTGCAATATTTTGAAGAGTCATCTGTTCGTTTTTCATCTTCTCCAACAAGTTCAAGTCAAAATCAGGAGACCAGTGCGCCTGTTGAGCAAGTGGCAACGCCACAAATTCATCAAGAGAGTCGAGGGTCGTCTGAAAGTCTGACTGTCACAAAGGTTAACTCTTCTAAAGCCTTGCTTGACCAAGTCAGGATTAACGCTGCCTACTTGAGGGAGCAGGATGATGGTTATTGGTCTGCAAATAAGATGATTCGGGCCGTCCGTTGGGGTGGATTAAACGGCATTCCTCCGCATCAAAACGGTCAGACGCGGTTGAAGGCTCCGAGGGCAGATTTATTGGCAAACTTGAATCGTTTGGTTCAGGAGCAGCAATGGCGCGATTTGCTCGATAAAGTGGAAGCGGCTTTTTTGGAAGGTGCTAATCACTATTGGCTGGATTTGCAATATTACGCATGGCAAGGTCAGCAGGCATTAGGTGGTTTATATCTTTCCCAAGTTGATTCTTCGCTATTTGAGTTGAAATCCTTATTGACCCGATGCGAAGGCCTGACCGGTTTAAGTTTTGATAACGGATTCCCGTTTGTATCGGCCGATACGCTTAAGTGGCTGGAACAAAAAGTCATGTCGTCTACGCGCAAGCAGACGAATAGCCAAGCCATTCAAAAGGCAGTGTTAGAACCGTCATCTCAGGAGGAAAACCAAGAAAGTTACTGGCAACAGGCGCTGTTGAAAACGCAAGAATACGGTTTAGACGCTGCATTTGCTTGGTTGGAAACATTACCAGAGTGGCAGGCGGGTTCGGGGCAGGTTAAGAAATGGTTGATGATGGCTCGGTTGGCTGTAAACGCCCAAAAAGCGGAATGGGCTGTGAAACTGTTGGAGCAAGCTTCGAAGCAGATGCAAGTGTTGACAGTTAAAGAGTGGGACAAACATTTTACGTTTGAAGTGTATTCCCTTTGGTATCAACTATTAAGTGAAAACCTTGATAATAAAGATATTGAGGCTGTCAAACAGCTCGAATTTTTACGGACAGAATTGATGCAGGCGGATGTTGTCCGTGCATTGGAATTAATTTATTAAGCATATATTATGTCAGATCCCACATTACGCTATTATGAAGAAGAGATGCGGTATCTCAAAGAGGCGGGATTAGAGTTTTCAAAAGCCCATCCTGATCGTGCCGCAATGCTGAATTTAGACAGGGTAGGTACACGTGATCCTTATGTAGAAAGGCTGTTTGAAGGCTTTGCTTTTTTGACAGGGAGAATCAGACAAAAATTAGATGATGACTTTCCGGAATTGACGGAGGGATTGGTCCATATGCTGTGGCCGCATTATCTGAGGATGATTCCTTCTCTGACTGTTTTGGAATTAATTCCGGACAATAAAAAGTTGCAAGGAGGACAGGTCGTCAAAAAAGGATTGTCCGTTCAGTCCGAACCTATCAATATCAACGATAGATTGACCAGATGCTTGTATCGGACCACTGCTGATGTTGCGCTCCAGCCTTTGAGCATATTGCATACATTGTTGGATTATGATGCGAATGGTCAAAGCGTCATCAAATTAACTTTTGGTATCCACCGACAAATACAGAAAGAAAATTTAGATTTTTCCAAAATCAGAATTTATATTTCCGCCGATGAACCGATTGCCTTCGCATTGCGTCATGCTTTGTTGAATCAGACAGCGCGAATCAGCCTTCATCATGCCGAATTGCCATCTGCCGACAATATACAGTTTAAGGCAGTCGGATTTGCTGAAGATGAAAGATTGTGGGAGAAAGTCAATAACAGCTTCAGCGGCTACCAACTATTGCTGGAATATTTTTGTTTCAAACAAAAGTTTTTCTTTATTGATTTAGTAGGCATCGATGCCGGAGCGTGGTCGGAACGGATTAATGAGTTTAGCGTGAATGTGGTTCTTTCCAAGCAATACCCTTCAGAGCTTCGATTCCCTCCTGACTGCTTGAAATTGAACTGCGTGTCTGCCATCAATCTGTTTGATATGGAAGCAGAGCCTATCCGAGTAGATCATAAGGCGTTCGAATATCCTGTTAAGCCGTTACTACATGAAGGTATGGCTGTTGAAGTTTATTCCGTCGAAGAGGTAGAGGCGGTTAATCATGAAACAGGTAAGCGTTATCCCTATATTCCTTTTTCCTCATTCCAGCATCGTGGCGGATTGATGAAATATGATGCGCCAGAAAGGTATTTCCATACCAAAGTCAAGCAAGGCGTATCAGGAAGACATGAAACATTTATCATGCTTGGCGGATTGTTGTGGGATAGAAAAGACATATTGCCTACCGAGACGCTTTCATTGAAGGTGGTCGGGACAAATGGCGCTTTGCCGCGTAAAAGTCTGAGGGAGACCCAGATTCAAGACGACGATATCGCCGAACCAAATGTCAAAATGGTCAGAAACCTTACCACGCCGACATTGTCTTGCTATCCGCCGACAGAGGATCGATTCCAATGGCGTATATTGTCCCATTTGTCACCCAACTATTTATCACTATTGAATGTCGACAGTTTGAAAGGGGCATTGTCCATTTACGACTGGACTGAAGACGAGCTGAACAAGCGCAGACTGAATGGTATTGTTGATGTCAAACATGAAACAGTACAGAGAATCGAGCGTGGCGCAGTCCACCGCGGAATTCATATTACCGTAACATTTGATTCGACCGCATTTAGCGGTGAGGCGGAAATTTATTTGTTCGGAGAATTATTGAACGAATTTTTTGCAATGTATGCTGATTTGAACCTGTTTACCCGGTTCAGCATTGTTTCTCTGCCATCCGGGAAAACATATACATGGAAAGACAGCAAAACAACTATCACACGGTTTTAGAAACGGCGCACAAAAGCGCTAAAGAAAATAACGGCAGGCAGACGCTTCCTTTATGGGAGATTCCTAGAAATAAAGCGCAGCGCGAAAGCGGGTCGTCTGAAATCTTCCAAGAGAAATTGGGGGAGTTTATTGTACGCAATGCGGCAACGATGAATTTCTTCCAATTTTGCCGGGTTTTAGAAACTCTTGCCGAAGGAAATGAAGAAAAGGCTGTCGAGTCAACCGTAAGATTTAGAAGGGTAAAATCTTTATCTTTCCCTTCGGGGGAAATCGCATCGGTTGAATATGACGCAGAAGCCGATTTGCCGACCGTCAGGACGACATTTTTAGGTTTATACGGCGTCGATGCAGTTTTGCCGGATTACTTCCTGAACGATATTGCGACGCATAAAGACGGCAGTGAAAGCCTGGCGGCATTTTTAGATATCTTTAACCACCGAATCACGACCCTGTTTTTCCAAGCATGGAAAAAATACCGTTATCCGTTTCTGTTTCAACGGGAGGGGCAAGATGACCTATCGCGTTCACTTCTGCACCTTATCGGGCAAGGCATGGTCAACGGCAAATTCATGCATCCTCTGCTGGATAGCAGGATTTTGGGATTGTTCAGTATTTTTTACCAGCGAACCCGAACCAAAGAAGGGATTGTCAGCATCGTCAGATATCTGCTTCCCTTTGCCGATGTGAACGTAAAAGAGTTTCAGCCGCAATGGGTCATTTTGGAAAAGGACCGCAAACTGGGGAAAGCCGGTTTGCGATTAGACGGAGGGAGTGCATCTTTGGGCGGGCGGATAAAAGATTACAGTCATTTGGTGCGCATTGAAATTACGCCTGATACATTTGACAACGCGCAGCTTCTGTTGCCAAAGCAGCAATTACACCAAAAATTGCTCGAATTATTAAAACTCTATTTGGGTCGTCGTTTTGATGCGAGTGTTTACCTAAATATTAAAAAACAATGGATACCCAAAAGCCGTTTGGAAAAAAAACAAATATTGGGGATTAATACCGGTTTAGGTGCGATGTACCAAGACAAACAAATAAAAATAGCGAACTATACTTACTCAAACTAACTTCAAGAAAACGGAAAATCATGAATAAAAAAACCAGAATTACGTCAGTCTGCTCATTAGCCCTTTTATGCGCCATGCTTTCAGGATGCGGGATTTGGCAAGGCATGAAAGATGGAACGGTTGAAGCAACGAAAAGCGTTTTTTATACCAAACTCAAGATTTTGAAAATCGACCTGATCGCACGAAACGGTTTGAATCAAAACGAGCGCGGGCAGTCGCTGTCGACAGTCGTCCGAGTTTATCAATTGAAAGACAAGCAAAATTATGAAGTTGCCTCATATCGTGATTTGCTCAATCAAGACAAAACCATCTTAAGCAACGATCTGGCGGAAGGTTACAAGCAATATACCATCCGGCCGGGGGAGACCATCAGCTTTGATGAAACGCTGAATAAAGACACCAAATATGTCGGTGTTGTCGCTTTCTACAACAAAGTAGGGGAAGAGCAGACTTGGAAAATGTTGATTACCAAAAAGCAGCTGACCAATAAAAAACCGGTCGTTATCGAATTGGTGGATAACAAAGTCCTGCTTCAAGAGACGGTCAAGAAAGTCAAATAATGGATGCCGCACTCTATGAGAAACTGACCGGATTTTATTCCGACGGTTTGCCGATAGATGACCTGCCGGGCAGCTTCCAGTTGGTTCGCAGTGTTTTGGACAATATCCAACGCATTCTTAACAGCAGGAGCGGTTCCTTGAAACATCTGCCGGATTATGGGATTCCCGATCTCAGCATGGTTTATAAAAACCTGCCGTCCAGCGCGCATGACTTGCGGTATTTTATGAGGAAAACCTTGTTGAAATACGAGCCGAGATTAAGGAACTTGGATATCCACCTCACTGAATCCAAAGACAATATCATGGTTTTATGTTATCAGCTGGAATGCGAAATAGAAAACGCGGGTGCGGTAGTTATAGACACTTATTTTATGCCTGAGGGGACGGTTTCCGTTAAACGCAGCCGGACATAAGCTTTCTTTGGTGTGAATAGATTACTTTGAAAATTAAGAAATAAAATATGGTTAAACACATTTTCCTTACTTGCGGCGTGTTGCTTTCAGCAACCGCTCAAACCGCCTTTGCCAAAGAGCTGGAAGGCATGTTGGTCACTCAAAACAATTATGTCCGGATTCGAAGTTGTGATTTGAAAAACAATTACACTTTGCTCCCCGGTAGCGGAAACGGCTATGAAGCCGCAGCGGAAATCATCAGCGTCAGAAAAAATACGCCTGAAAACACACCAATCTATGTCGGGCTGAGAGGAAATCTGGAAAATACCAATTTTTTGATTTCCGGGATTGATTTCATCAAAATGGGCGAGAGCTGCCATGTACCGCATACCGAAACCCCGCCTGCCGAAGTCGTTATTCGAGAGTATCCGCTTACTCAGCAGAAATCAGGTTCGACAGGAGAGAAGCCTGAGTCTAAACAAGACAATTCGAAATTAAAGGCTACGGAATCCCAACAAGCTAAGGCAGAACAGGACAAACCGGAAGAAACGGCAGGCAAGTCAGAAGAGCCGATTCCTTATCCTGAAGTTACACAGACTAATCAATTGGAAGACAGTAAAAAGTCTGAAGACAATACAAATTCAGACGACCTTGTTAAAGAAAGTGTGAAAACTGAGGATGCCAAACAGACAGATACCGAGAAATCTGATCGCACAAATGCTGGCTCGGCGACACCGGAAGTATCAAATACAACTGCGCCAATTGAGAAAAAAACCGTAGAAAACAAGGAAATTGATACGTCGGCTAAAGCAGAGGTATCTGAAACGGTAGAAGTGTCGGTCAAAGCGGAAACGCATGAAACGGTAGAAGCACCAACCCAATTTGAACCACTTGAAAAGGTAGAAACGCTGCCAACTAAGACTGAAATTTCTGAAACCGTAGAAACACCAGCCCAAACGGAAGCGCCTGTAACAGTAGAAACACGGGTAACAACAGAAACTACGCAAGCTCCGATAGTGGAAGAAGTGTCGACAAAAGTGGTTGATGTAGAGGAACATTCGTCCGTATCTGAGCCCGTGGCTCCAGTGGTTTTGCCATCGGAAAATCAGCCGGTAGAGGCCACTACCGTATCCGAAGTGAAGCCTGAAACCGGTAAGCAGGAGTCTCCATCGGTAGAGCATGAGCCTTTGGCGCCGCAAGTAGATATCCAACGCGAAGAAACTCATTCTGTGCACAACACGTTGTCAGCAAACCCAATGACTACCGAAACATCTGTGCCACAGACAGAGTCGCCTACCTTGCATGAAGAAACGCCGGTGCAGCCGGTTTATGTCAATAAGGTCATCGTGCATGATGATGACGCCTTTTAATAAAAGGCAGGTAAGCCCAACAAAATAGCAGAGTCGGTTTGCCGCTTATCCATAGAAAAGATCGTCTGAAAAAATGAACTGCACCCCAAAAGTTGGACACATCTCCTCCAACTCAAAAGGTGCAGTTTTTTTATGACCAAATATACATTACACTTCAAATACCAAGCCGTACTCCACTACCTGCACATACGCAGCCAACAGTGTACCGCGGATCATTACGGCATTTCCAGAACCCACCTGCGACGATGGATACGCGCCTATCAGGAAGGCGGCATCGGCGCACTCGAACATCCCCAATCCAAAACCATGACCGACCACCGCAAAAACCCCTTCATCGCCGACAAACCCGACCACGAAAAAACACAGGCAGAGCTTATCGAAGAGTTGTGCTATATGCGCGCAAAGGTTGCCTACCTAAAGGAGTTAAAAGCCCTCAGCCAAAAACAGACCGCAAAGGACAAAGCCAAACCGTCCAAGCACTGAGGGCGCAACACCCGCTCAAATACCTGCTGCACATCGCAAACCTGCCCAAAAGCAGCTTTTACTACCACCACCAAGACCGACCCGACCCTGACGCAGCCGACAAAGCCCTTCTTGTCGAAACCTACAAACGGCATAAAGGACGCTACGGGCAAAGGCGCATTGCCGCAGCATTGGATTGGAACCGCAAAAAAGTGGCGCGGTTGATGAAGCAGTTGGAACTGAAAGCCCTCATACGGGCGAAAAAAGCCTACCGCCATCCCGCCATGGGCGAAATATCGGAACACCTCCTCAAACGTCGGTTCAAAGCCCAAAAGCCCAACGAAAAATGGCTGACCGACGTGACCGAACTCAAAGGAAAGGACGGCAAACTGTACCTCTCGCCGATATTGGACCTGTTCAACCGCGAGATCGTCGCCTACGCCATGAGCCGCAATGCTAACAGCGAAATGGTGAAGGAAATGCTCGAAAAAGCCGCACCCCGTCTGACTGATAAGGGAACGATGCTGCATTCCGACCAAGGTGTGCTGTACCGTACGGCGGGATATAGGAAATTGCTTGCCCAACATTCCATGGTTCAAAGCATGTCGCGTAAGGCGAACTGTTGGGACAATGCGCCGATGGAAAGCTTCTTTGCGGTGTTGAAGACGGAGTGTTTCTATAACGCAGGTGAATTGACGGTAGATGAATTGATGAAGCAGATAGATGACTATATGGATTACTACAACCGCGAGCGTTGCAGTTTGAAATTGAAAAAGCTGAGTCCTGTCGCATACAGAACCCAGCTTACACAGAGCGCCTGAATAGGCTTTTATGAGTGTCCAAGATTTGGGGGGCAGTTCAAAATTCAGACGACCTTTTCTTATGAATGGATTTTAGCGATACAACATTTTTGCTCACTCTTGCTCAAAGAGACAAATTTCCTCAGGCTTGGGAAGCAAGAAATATATCGGTTTTATAGTGGATTAAATTTAAACCAGTACGGCGTTGCCTCGCCTTGCCGTACTATTTGTACTGTCTGCGGCTTCGCCGCCTTGTCCTGATTTAAATTTAATCCACTATATATGAACCTTGTTGCCTTTTAATTTTGAATAATCAGCCCCAGCTGATGAGGAAGAGGGGGTAGGGCGGCTGACTTGGTCATACTGGTTTTGCGGGTTATTTTGTATTTGTTCTTTGTTTTCAGACGACCTCTGATGGTAAATAGGTCGTCTGAAAACCGCTTACCAAGACAGGTAGAACATGGCTTTGGCGAAAAATACGATCAACAGCATATGGGTAAACACGACGGCGTGGATGTATTTGGACCAGCCGACGGTTAGGGTGTGCCGCGCCATTTTGACGACGGCGATGGCGAAATGGACGAGGACGCTGACTGCCAACAGGATTTTGAGGGCGAGGAGCGTGCCGAGTGAGGTGGCGAAGGGTTCGCTCAAAAAGGGCAGGTAGCGGTTGAATGCCATGACGATGCCGCTGATGAAAAGCGTAATGACGACGGGCGGCATAACGCGGACGGCGCGGTAGGACATGGCGCGTTCGACTTCGCGGCGCGATTCGCGCGATACGCGACCGGTGTGCATGACGGACAAGACCAGCATTTCGAAAAATACGCCGCCGACAAAGGCAATGGCGCAAAAGAGGTGGATGATGTGGGCGATGGCGTAGAGACTCATGACCGTGTTCCGAAGTGGATATTCAGGCGAAATTGTATCATCAGTCGGGTGGTTTCAGACGACCTTTTCCTTATTGACGGATCAATAGCCGGTGTTGTTCGGGGTGTGCAAAGAAGCCATTTTGTTCATTAGGGCAGTTTGATAGGTAAGGGGCAAAATAGTTTTCAAATCTGGTAATAAAATCGGGTATTTTATTTAACATACCGGTCTATTTTAAACTTAACCCTCTATACACTATACTGTTACCACATTTCATAATGATGAAGAGGAAAAGATGAATAAATTATTGTCTCTGTTGGCTGTTTGTTTGGCGATTGTGCCGTTGTCTGCATGTAAAGTTGCGGATGTACCTGTCTCAGACTCAAAAAAGGCGGCTACTATTGTTATCCGTCCTGAATTGAATTTGGATACTCCTAAATTAACCAGTAATGTTTGGAAAATTAGTAAATCGGGGCAGCCGGATTCTTATTTGGTCGGTACTATTCATATCGGCAAGCCTAATGCCACCTTGTCTAAAGATGCAAAGAATCTGCTGGCATCAGCCGAACAGTTGGTCACCGAAGTCGATACGCTGCCGGAACTCAATGATGCAGAGGTACAGAAACATCAAGAGCTTATTCGGAATAGTTATAGTCAGGATTCTTTGAGATCCAAGTTGGGTGATAAGAATTTTGAACGGTTGCAACAAGATTTTATGAAAAATCCGGAGTTGGCTGAGATAGCACTGTACATCGACTACATGCATCCTTGGGCGGTGTCCATATTTTCTTTAAGTCTGCATCCGCCTGGATACAGCAACCATACCGGTGTGGATATTTTGTTGTCGAAAGCGGCACAAGAGTCCGGCAAAAAACGCCTCGCTTTAGAGGATGTGACGGATATCTCTCAAATGTTTGCCAGCCAGCCGGAAAAGTTGATGATCAAAATGTTGATGACAGTGAACGAGTATAATGATCAGGAAATCAAACACCTCTTTGACCTTTACGAGAAGGGAAATTTTGCAGAATTACCTTTGGCAGAAGCTGAATTTGAGCAGGAATTTGCTCAAAAATATCCTGATGCTATTCCCGTTTTGTCTTGGGAGCGTAGCGATTTGCTGATTAAGCGCAATCAAATTTGGCTGCCGAAAATCAAAGAGATATCTGCTAAAAAGAAAACGGTGTTTGCTGTGGGTATCATGCACCTGATGTCTGAACAAGGCTTGATTGAGAAATTGCGCAAGGATGGTTATCAGGTGACGCCGGAGCCTTCAATATTGATGTGGTAAGACAAAACGTCGTCTGAAAACAGTTTCAGACGACGTTTTATAATGAAAAAACAAACCGACCGCGAGATAAAGCGGTCGGTTTGTTTTTTTGCACTCTATTAAAATCCAAGAATAGAGAAGGTCGTCTGAAAGGTTGGTGCGTGCTTTTTTGTTTCAAATATGGCGAGAAACAGGATGGACGTGATGGCATAGATGGTTTCAGACGACCTTTGCATTGTGGCGACAGCTTGTTGTGTCATCTTTCTATTTTATTCGGGAAGGACGGTGCGGAATTAGAAACTTGGATAGGGGCGTTTGCTTACGAACGGAAGGGGGCGTACAATTGAAAACTGTATGATTTCAAATTGTAAATTACTATTTAAGATGACGTTTGGTTTTGAAAATGACCGTTTGTTAGAAAGTTAAGACGGGCGCATTTTTAAATAATAAGATAAGGGAAATTATCACAAGGGAAAAAAATGTTATTGTTAGTATTATTTTGCATGATACTTTGCCTACTTGTAATTGCTGCCTTTATTGTGGCATCAATTCGCAGAAAACAGTTTGCTTACGATGTCAGCCGCGATTACGAATACGGTCAATTGCCCAAGTCGGCGAAAGTCAGTTTGCGTGACGGCGAGCTGATCTTGCCTGATACCATCGGCGCGAATGATACGGTAATCGCCAGAATCAACGTGAAATCAGGGTTGCTGGGCAGATTGGTGATGCCTTGGATTGGCGTCAAAACCAACCGCGGGGAATGGCGGGCGTATGTCGAACATGGTGGCAACGGTGCGCGCTACCTCAATTTGACCGACACCTTCGACGATGGCAGCAGAATAATTACATTAAGCGGCAACCGCGTGTCCCTGCTTGATCAGGAAGTTGAATTGTCGGTTTATCCGCGCGAGTGTTTGAGCGGTAAAAAAATTCTGGTCTTGGCGCCCCATGCCGATGATGCGGAATTGGCGGCTTACGGATTATATGAAAAACATGCTGCCGATACGTTGGTGGTTACGATTACCGCGGGGGAGGGCGGCAGCTTCCATTACAACAATCTGTATGCGCGCAATCCCGAGCAAATGCAGGCGCAGTATCTGCAAAAAGGCAGGATGCGCGTATGGAACAGCCTGACCGTGCCGCTTTTGGCGGGCGTGTCGTCTGAAAATATTTTGCAGCTCGGCTATTTTGACAGTACATTGCAAGTCATGAAGCAGAATCCCGATGCCGATGTGAAATCGACCAAACTGGATACGGCGGATGTCAATCTGTTCCGCCGTGCCAATACTTCGCCTTTGTCCAAAGGCTTGAACGGCGGCTCGAATTGGCGCGGTCTGGTCAATAATCTGGCGTATATTATCGAAACCTTCCAGCCCGACATCATTGTCAGCCCGTCGCCCAATATTGATGCACACAAAGACCATCAATATACGACAATTGCTGCGGTTGAGGCGTTGAAACAACTGGATTATCGGAAAGGTTCGCTGTTTTTGCATACGCTGCATTTCTTGAGCGACGATTTTCCGATCGGCAAGTCCGGCTCGATGTTGAGCCTGCCGCCGATGTTCGGTCAGCCTTTTCATTTCCACTCCGTTTATTCCCTGCCTTTGAACAAGGAAGAGCAAAACCGCAAGCTGCTGGCGCTGGACGCGATGAACGATATCCGCCCCAACGCCAACGGGTATGCGGATTGGAAAACCATGATATTCCGCGGCTTGAATGGCTTGCGCCATCATGTATTTGATATCGATAGGGATTTGGTCAACCGTTTTGTCCGCAGCAACGAGTTGTTTTACGTCGTTCCCGTCAGCGATGTGCATCAGGAAGACAGTTATCAAAAAATCGTTCAATGTGGCTGATTGGCGTTTTTCAAATCATTGCTGGTCGGAATGTCGGATAAAAATAGAAATTTAACGCGGATTCGGCAATGGGCGGGACAATGCCGCATACCTTGGCGGCCGATATACAAAGGTCGTCTGAAAACCTATAATGGCAAGGATTTCACACCTGTTGCCCGCCATGCCGATTTACTTTATTTCCGATTTGCACCTGAGCGAATCCCATCCCGAATTGACCGAATTGTTTTTGCGCTTTATTCGCGAAAAAGCACCGCAGGCGCGTTCGGTTTATATTTTGGGGGATTTGTTTGATTTTTGGATAGGCGACGACGAGCAATCCGAATTGACCCAAACCGTCGCTCAAGCGATTCAATCCGTCGTGCAGCGCGGGGTTGAATGTTTCTTCGTACACGGCAATCGGGATTTTTTGATTGGGAAGCAATTTGCAGCGCAATCCAGTATGAAGTTGCTGCCCGAATATGCGGTGGTCGATTTATACGGCAGTTCCGCCTTGATTTGCCACGGAGATACTTTGTGTATCGATGATACGCGTTATCAGAAGTTCAGAAAGATTGTCCACCAAAAATGGCTGCAACACTTGTTCCTAAGCCTGCCGCTTGCCCTGCGTCTGAAAATCGCCCGTAAAATACGCCGAACCAGCAAGCAGGGCAAACAATATAAAGCGGCGGAAATCATGGACGTTCAGCCGCAATTTACCGCAGATATTGTGCGTCGGCATCATGCCCAATTGTTGATTCACGGACACACCCATCGTGAGCATATCCATCAGGAAGACGGCTTCACCCGTATTGTGTTGGGGGATTGGAAGCCTGATTACGCTTCCATACTGGAGGTTGACGAACAGGGTTTCCGATTCGTTCCTTTATAAATTTGCTGGGTGGTGGCGGGTAAAAATACAGGGGCTTGGGTTCAACCTTTCATCTTGGTACGATATTTCAACTGTTCCGTATGGTTTGAATATGATTTGAATCACTAAAACATCGTCTCTTGTAAAACAGCTTGACTTTAAAGTCATCATCAAAAAGGTCGTCTGAAAACCCACAATCGGGTTTTCAGACGACCTTTCACTTTCTCAATTCAACATCAGAATTTCGCTTGCAGCCTCAACCAAGCGGTACGACCGGGTTCGTTGACGCGCAGGGTTTGCGTGCCTGCTGAAGGGTCGCCGCCTTTGCTGACGAATTCGGCATAGGTTTTGTTGAACACGTTGTCTATGCCGGCCTGCAAGGTGGCGTATTTGCTGAATTTCCAGCCGGCATTGAGCGAGAGTACGCCGAAGCCGGAAGAGGCGCCGATGTCCTGACCAACGATGTTACCTTGACCTTTGCTGTAACGGTTTTGTTTCGCTACGACACGCCATAACGCGCCTGCGCTGTATTTGCCGTTGTCAAAGGCGAGGGTGTTGTTCCACTCGAGCGGCGGGGTTTGCGCCAAAGGTTTGCCGTCGGTACGGTTTTTGCCGTGGGTGTAGGCGAGGCTGCTGCCGATTTCCCAGTTGGGCGCAAACGTCCATTTGACTTCGGCTTCGCCGCCGAAACGCGAGGCTTTAACGTTGCGTACACCTAAATCCGTGCCTTGGCGTTCGAGTATGATGAAATTTTTGACATCGCTGCCGAATACGGACACGGAGGCATGGAGGTTAGGACGTTTCCAGATGATGCCCGCATCGATTTGGCGGTTTTGTTCGGGATGGATGATTTTCTTTTTGGCGCGCAGACGTTCCCAGTAGTCGGGCGAGCGTTCGGCGATACCGAAGCCGGCGTAGTATTTCAAGCCGTTATCCGTATCACGTTCCCAACGTAAGAAACCGGAATTCAAGTTGAATTTCTGATGTTTCAAGGCGGGATCGGTTACGTCTGCGGAATCATAATCCGCTTTGACACGGTCGTGGCGCAAGCCTGCTACCCAACGTTGTTTGTCGGTTTGCTGCCAAGCGGCTTCGGTGAAAACGCCCCATTGTTTGAAACTTTGGTTGGGCATAAAAGGCTTGTGGCTGTAACCGTCGCCGCCGCGCTCCATACGGGCGACGTGTACGTCGTCCATATAATCTACGCCGGTTTGCAGGTTGAGGTTATCCCAATCGAAGGTGGCTTTCAGACGACCTGTGTCGGTGTTGCGTTTGGGGTTGTTGGCGTTTTTAATCTGTTTGCCTGCCGGATTGCGGATGGTGCGCAGGCTGTATGTGTCCATGACGTGGTCGATTTCGCTTTCACCGTAGCGCAATTCGAGTTCGCTGAACCAAGGGGTGAGGTTGCGTTGGGTAAAGCGGACATTCCATGCGTCGCGGTCGAATTTGCTGCCGTCCATCATGCGGTCGGCGTAGGCGACCTTGGCTCTGCTGCGTTCGTATGTGCCGGCGATGGTGGTGTTTTCGGTCGGGGTGATACCCAGTTGCAGCATTTGGCTGTCGCGTTTGAAATGGGAGTGGACGCTTTTGCCTGAGCCGTCTTTGTAGTCGTCGGCTTCGTTATGGGAAATATTGCTGCGGACGTAGGCGTATTTGCCGCCGAACTCGGCTTCAAGCGAACCGTCGCGGCGGTCGTTGCTGCCAGCGGTCAGGGAGGCGTTGATGTTGTAAGGTTTTTCGCTGAAATCAGGGTCTTTGCGGATGAATTGCACCGAGCCGCTGACCAAACCCATGCCTTGGGTTACGGTTTGAGGGCCTTTGGTCACGACGACTTTGTCGAAAGAGTTCGGGTGGATGTAGGCAGTCGGCGGGTCCATACGCATACCGCAACCGCCGTAAATAAACTGGTCGTCGGCGTTAATCGACAGGCGCGAACCGCCCAAACCGCGGAACAACGGATCGCCCGAGCTACCGCCTTTGCGGATGATGCTCATGTTGGGGACAGACTGTAAAAGGTCTGCCCCGTCTCCGGCAGGGAGGGGTTGCAAAGCAGCTTTGGGGTTGAAAGTAACGCTATTGGCTTTTTGTTGTTGTGTGCCGGTGACGGTGACAGGGGAAAGGGTAACAGTTTCTTCGGGAACGGGGTCTGTGTCCGCCCAAGCCTGGGATACGGCTAAGGCAATCGGCAGAAGGAGTAGCTGGTGTTTCATTCTTAGAGCTCCTTTTATTGGTTTAGTTCATTGTGCGTAGTTAATTACTACTTTGGTAGTATAAAGAATGTCAGATAGTTTGTGAATAAGAAAACGATTTTGTTTAATTTAAGTCAATATTTTCAGTGCATAGCCAAATTATTTTAAGAACGGTAATAACTGTATTGATTAATTGCCTGTTTCCAGTCTGTTAGGAAGAAAGGATAAGGTTGTTACGGGGGATGAAGAAGATCGTGTTTAGGAGAGGGGTGGATGCTTCGTTTTGGCGTATTGTTACTGCGTTCTCTTTGGTGTTCCGTTCGCAGTAATTACGATATTTCAAACAGCAAAAAGGTCGTCTGAAAAATTTTCAGACGACCTTTGCTTTACAGGGAAACTCCTGACAAACGATACGGGCGGTTTATTTAAACCAACCCCTGACGCGTTCCAATCCGCCGAAATTGATGCAGGCATCGGCGACTGCCTGCGCTTTCGGTTTGGCGCGGTAAGCCACGCCTACGCCGGCTTCTTTGAGCATCGGAATATCGTTCGCACCGTCGCCCATCGCCAAAACCTGATGCGGCTGCAATCCGAGGCGGTCGCGGTATTCGCTCAATAAATCCGCCTTTGCCTGCGCGTCGATGATTCTGCCTTTCAGACGACCCGTCAGCTTGCCGTTTTCAATTTCCAAAACATTGGCGTGTTGGTATTCGAAGCCGAGGCGTTGTTGCAGCCTTTCGGTGAAAAACGTGAATCCGCCCGACACCAGCATGAATTTCACGCCGTGCGCCTTACATTCGTCCAACAAAAATTCCGCACCGGGCGAGAGCCGCAAAACGTTTTCATAAACCTCCGCCAAAACCCGCTCGTCCAATCCCGCCAACAGGGCGACGCGGCTGCGCAAAGACTGCTCGAAATCCAATTCGCCGCGCATCGAGCGTTCGGTAATTTCCGCCACGCGGTCTTTCAAACCGACGCCCGCCGCAATTTCATCGACGCATTCAATGGTAATCAGCGTCGAATCCATATCGCTGACAATCAGCCCGAGTTCGCCGAACGCCATATCGGGCAACACGGCGTGGTCGATTTGACGGCTGCTCAGTAACGCCGTGTCCGCCTCGCTTAAAGAAAACCCTTCCTCAACAATAAAACGCATACGCTTTTCATCGGCGTAATCAGGCTTGGGCAGGCGGGAGAGGAGGGCGGAAGGCAGGGCTTCGGCGGAAGGAAATTGAAGGACGAGGGCGTGCGGCATGGCGGTGGCTCAAAAAATGCGGATTATATAGTGAAACAGCGAAGAGTGTTACGGCGGTCAGAGCCTGTAATCGGAAAATGATTTTAAACGCAGACGGCAGTATTTGTAAGGGAATACAAGGATGAAATGTCGAATTGTCGGCTTAACTATTGCCAGTCCATTGAAAATTCGCTATAAGGGGATTATCCGAAATATATTAACATTTATATACAGACAACCCAAAAAAGGATTCAGAGATGAAAATCGGTATCCCACGCGAGTCATTATCCGGCGAAACCCGCGTCGCCTGTACGCCTGCCACCGTTGCCCTGTTGAGCAAACTGGGCTTTGAAACCGTTGTAGAAAGCGGCGCAGGTTTGGCGGCAAGTTTGGATGATGCCGCTTACCAAGCGGCAGGCGCGACCGTTGCCGACAAAGCAACGGTTTGGGCATGCCCTTTGCTTTACAAAGTCAACGCGCCGTCCGAAGGCGAGCTGCCGCTGCTCAAAGAAGGGCAGACCATCGTCAGCTTCCTGTGGCCGCGCCAAAACGAGGCTCTGGTCGAAGCCTTGCGCGCCAAGAAAGTGAACGCGCTGGCGATGGACATGGTGCCCCGCATTTCCCGCGCGCAGGCTTTAGACGCTTTGTCTTCAATGGCAAACATCAGCGGCTACCGCGCCGTGATTGAAGCTGCCAATGCTTTCGACCGTTTCTTCACCGGTCAAATCACTGCCGCCGGCAAAGTGCCGCCCGCGCAGGTTTTGGTGATTGGTGCAGGTGTGGCGGGTCTGGCGGCAATCGGTACGGCAAACTCGCTCGGCGCAGTAGTGCGCGCATTCGATACCCGCTTGGAAGTGGCGGAACAAATCGAATCGATGGGCGGTAAGTTCCTGAAACTCGACTTCCCGCAAGAATCGGGCGGCAGCGGCGACGGCTACGCCAAAGTAATGAGCGACGAATTTATCGCCGCCGAGATGAAACTTTTTGCCGAGCAGGCGAAAGAAGTGGACATCATCATCACCACCGCCGCCATTCCGGGCAAACCCGCGCCCAAACTGATTACCAAAGAAATGGTCGAAAGCATGAAACCTGGCTCCGTCATCGTCGATTTGGCGGCGGCGACGGGCGGCAACTGCGAACTCACCAAACCGGGCGAATTGTTCGTAACCGACAACGGCGTGAAAATCATCGGCTACACCGACATGGCAAACCGCCTTGCCGGACAGTCTTCCCAGCTTTACGCCACCAACTTGGTGAATCTGACCAAGCTGTTAAGCCCGAACAAAGACGGCGAAATCACGTTGGACTTCGAAGACGTGATTATCCGCAACATGACCGTTACCCGCGACGGCGAAATCACCTTCCCGCCTCCGCCGATTCAAGTTTCCGCCCAGCCGCAGCAAACGTCGTCTGAAAAAGCCGCGCCTGCCGCCAAGCCCGAACCGAAACCCGTTCCCCTGTGGAAAAAACTCACGCCCGCCGTCATCGCCGCCGTGTTGGTACTGTGGGTTGGCGCGGTTGCACCTGCCGCATTCTTGAACCACTTTATCGTGTTCGTCCTCGCGTGCGTCATCGGCTACTACGTTGTGTGGAACGTCAGCCACTCGCTGCATACCCCGCTGATGTCCGTGACCAACGCCATTTCCGGCATCATCGTCGTCGGCGCGCTGCTGCAAATCAGCCAAGGCAACGGCTTCGTTACCCTGCTTGCCTTCATTGCCATCCTGATTGCCAGCATCAACATCTTCGGCGGCTTCTTCGTAACGCGCCGGATGTTGAATATGTTTAGGAAAGGATAAAGCATGACTTTAGCCTATTGGTGCATCCTGATCGCATCGCTGCTGCCACTGTTTTGTTCCTTCATCGCCAAAGCGCAGGGCGGTTTTCAGCCGTCGGACAACCGAAATCCGCGCGATTTCCTCGCCCGTACGCAAGGCTTGTCGGCGCGCGCCAATGCCGCACAGCAAAACGGTTTTGAAGTATTCGCCCCGTTTGCCGCCGCTGTTTTGGTGGCACACGCCACAGGCAACGCCGCACAAGCGACCATCAACCTTTTGGCAGTATCGTTCATCGCCTTCCGCATCGCTTATATTTTCAGCTATCTGAAAGATAAACCGAGCCTGCGTTCGGCAATGTGGACGGGCGGATTTGTCTGCACCATCGGGCTGTTTGTAGCCGCTGTCTGACAGCGGGGTCGTCTGAAAACGAGCTCAGCGAGTTTCGCTAAAACGAGCGACGTAAGTTTTGGCAACACCGTTTCAGACGACCTAGAAGTCAGCTTTCAAATATAAGGAGTTCGACCATGAAAGCAAAATGCCTGTGCGGCGACGTATCTTTAGAAGTGGAACACGACAAACACGTCCACGCCTGCCATTGCGGCATGTGCCGCACTTGGGGCAGCGGCGCGACGTTTTCGCTGATTGCCGCCAAGCCGCCGAAAATCGACGGTGAAGCGAACATCGCCCGCTATCATTCGTCCGAATGGGCGGAACGCACGTTCTGCAAAAACTGCGGTACACACCTGTTCTACCATTTCCTGCCAAACGACAGCTATTTCGTCTTCGCCGGACTGTTTGCCGACAACGCCGATTTCAAATTGGAAGAGCAGATTTACATCGACGCCAAAGCCCCGTATTACGAACTGGCAAACGACACGCCCAAGCTGACCGAAGAAGAATTTTTGGCACAATTCGGCGGCGAATAGGCAACCCGATACAGAGGTCGTCTGAAAACCCTCATTCCGGATTTTCAGACGACGTTGAATCAACCGCCCCGATAGTCGGAGAACCCTATGAACCTGTCCACCGAACAAACCGCCGCCCAACTGCGCTGCCCGCATGACGAAGCAGGAAAAGCGTTCGGGCAGATGATGAACCTGCGCAACCTGACACAGATTCTCGGTTCGTTTGAAGCGGTGCAACTGCAAAACGGAGACCGCATCCTAGAAACGGGTTGCGGCAACGGCGGGCTGCTCGGCTACATTTTGTCGCAGGCAGAAAACCTGCATTACACAGGCTTGGAAATTTCCTCGTTGATGCACGCACAGGCGCAGGCATTCAATGCTCCGTTTCTCGAAGCAGGGCTGGCGGATTACCGGCTGTACGACGGCGGCGCACTACCTTTTGCCGATGAAAGCTTCGACAAAATCGTTTCCGTCAATACCGTCTATTTTTGGGACGACGCACCAAGCGTGCTTTCAGAACTGAGCCGCGTGCTCAAATCCGGCGGGCGGCTATGCCTGAATTTCTGCGAAAAAGACTTTATGGCAAGACTGCCTTTTGCCGCGTACAGCTTCGCGCTCTACGATGCCGCCGACATCCGCGCCCTGTCGGAAAACCTGTCGTTGCGCTGTATTCGGGAACAGCGAAGCCGCGATTGGGCGGTCAGCAAAAGCGGCAATCTGGTGCGGAGGGAATTTGTCATAGTCGTCTTTGAAAAACACTAAGTATTAGGGTCGTCTGAAAACCCGAAATTCAGTTTTCAGACGACCCGATTAAAAAACACAGTTACTTTCACAAATAATTGGAGAATCACCATGTCTTCAGGACTCGTTACAGCGGCGTACATCGTAGCCGCGATACTGTTCATCTTCTCGCTGGCGGGGCTGTCCAAGCAGGAAACCGCCAAGCAAGGCTGTTATTCCGGCGTAGCGGGGATGGCGGTCGCCTTGTTCGTTACCGTGTTTTCCGAAAACACCCACGGACTCGGCTGGATTATCATCGCCATGCTCATCGGCGCCGCCATCGGCATCTACAAAGCCAAAAAAGTAGAAATGACCGAAATGCCCGAGCTGATTGCACTTCTGCACAGCTTCGTCGGCTTGGCAGCCGTTTTGGTCGGCTTCAACAGCTATATCGAGCCGGGCAACATTTCGCACGATATGCACACCATCCATCTGGTCGAAGTCTATTTGGGCATCTTCATCGGCGCAGTAACCTTTACCGGCTCGCTGGTCGCGTTCGGCAAGCTCAACGGCAAAATCAGCAGCGCGCCGCTGCAACTACCCGCCAAACACAAGCTCAACCTCGCCGCATTGGTTTTATCCTTTATCCTGATGCTGGTGTTCGTATCCGTTGACGGCAGCGGCTTCATCCTGATCCTGATGACCCTGATCGCCCTCGCATTCGGCTGGCACTTGGTCGCCTCCATCGGCGGCGCAGATATGCCCGTGGTCGTGTCCATGCTGAACTCCTACTCCGGCTGGGCAGCAGCAGCAGCAGGCTTCATGCTCTCCAACGACCTGCTTATCGTCACCGGCGCGCTGGTCGGCTCCAGCGGCGCGATTCTGTCCTACATCATGTGTAAAGCCATGAACCGCTCCTTCATCTCCGTCATCGCAGGCGGCTTCGGTACCGACGGTTCCGCCGCAGCCTCAGGCAGCGAAGAAATCGGCGAATACCGCGAAGCCAAACCCGCCGAAGTCGCCGAAATGCTCCGCAACGCCGGCAGCGTCATCATCACCCCGGGCTACGGCATGGCAGTGGCACAAGCACAATACCCCGTTGCCGAAATCACCGAGCTTTTGCGTAAAAACGGCACCGAAGTACGCTTCGGCATCCACCCCGTCGCCGGCCGCCTGCCCGGTCATATGAACGTACTGCTCGCCGAAGCCAAAGTCCCCTACGACATCGTTTTGGAAATGGACGAAATCAACGACGATTTCCCTGAAACCGATGTAGTGCTGGTTATCGGCGCGAACGATACCGTCAACCCCGCAGCCCAAACCGACCCGAACAGCCCGATCGCCGGCATGCCCGTATTGGAAGTGTGGAAGGCAAAAGAAGTCGTCGTCTTCAAACGCTCGATGAATACCGGCTACGCAGGCGTACAAAACCCGCTGTTCTTCAACGAAAACAGCGTCATGTGCTTCGGCGACGCGAAGAAAACCGTTGACGAGATTTTGGCGGAATTGAAGAAATAACATCTGAAGCCAAGACAAAAGGTCGTCTGAAAACCTGATTTTTGAGGGTTTCAGACGACCTTTTCTTATGAACACACTACGTCAAACACCCCATCACCGTCATTCCCGCGTAGGCGGGAATCCATCGGAAATCCTAAGAAACAGATGTTTGAAAACAGTTGCCGAGAGTTAAAAGTAGATTCCCACCTACGCGGGAATGACGGTAGCCGGACAGAAATCTATGTCGAGACGTGCAACCTGCCCCCTCTCCCGTCCGGAGGGAGAGGGGTGGGGAGAGGGTGGCTCTACGGGCTGCACGAATTTGATTTTCCCTCAAGCCGCAAAGCCACCCCCATCCTAACCTTCCCCCGCCGGACGAGGGAAGGAACAAAGTTGCAGTTGCAGCAACGAGTAGCGTGGGCTTTGCCCACGAAACTTGCCGTATGTTAATTCGAAGGATAGTTGTGTTTTTATTATTTCGTGGGCAAAGCCCACGCTACTTGAGTTATTCTAAGCCTGCGTTGATTGAATAAACTACGCCAAACACCCCGCCGCCGTCATTCCCGCGCAGGCGGGAATCCATCAGAAATTCTAAGAAACTGATGTTTGAAAAAACAGTTGCCGAGATTTAAAAGTAGATTCCCGCCTGCGCGGGAATGACGGTAGTTGGGCAGAAATTTATACCGCGACGTGCAGCCCGCCCCCTCTCCCGTCCGGCGGGAGAGGGCTGGGGAGAGGGTGGCTCTACGGGCTGCACGAATTTGATTTCGCCTCAAGCCACAAAGCCACCCCCATCCTAACCTTCCCCCGCCGGACGGGGGAAGGAATAAGGTTGCTGATATGGCAAGAGGTCGTCTGAAATTGGCGTGTGGACAGAAATCTATGCCACGACGTGCAGCCTGCCCCCTCTCCCGTCTGGCGGGAGAGGGTTGGGGAGAGGGTGGCTCTGTGGGCTGCACGAATTTGATTTTGCCTAAAGCCACGAAGCCATCCCCATCCTAACCTTCCCCGCCGGACGGGTGAAGGAACAAGGTTGCTGATACGGCAAGAGGTCGTCTGAAACCGTAAACTCAGTTTCAGACGACCTTTTCCTTTTTTGCCTCCACGCAATACTATAAAATTCGGGCTGCCGCCGGACGCGATACGGCTTGAAATTCGATAAAGGGAACGAAAAATGGTGAAATGGAATATCTGGAAGAAAATCACAGAAACAATCAGTAAAAGCAAGGCTCGGCTGGATGGGCAGAGCAATGCGGTAAAAGTTTTGTGTGCAGGAGCCATGTCAGTAATCATTTTTGTGCTTGCTTATTTTGTAGCTATTAAAAACAGCAATAGCAATAGCAATGGCAATTCTGTCGGCTATTGGAACTTCATCATTCTGATTGTTTCCGCCCCTGTCGCTTTCGTTATCTGGCATTTCCGCGACGAAAACAATAGACAGCAAATCGAGAACCAGCGCAAAGACATTAACCTGAAAGAATTTCAAAAACTGTCCGAATGGGTTAGTGGCGCGCATTTGCCAGAAATAAAAGCCGTCAGTAAAACCACACAGAAAAGCAGCTCAAAAGACGGGGCAGAAATTACAGAACAAACGACGGAACAATCTGAAGAATATGCAAAAAAACCGGATACCGCCCGTTTCGATACTTTCAGCAAACGGGACGGCGCGGTCGCTTTGCAGATTTCTGCTATCTATAACCTGTTACCATTTTTTCGAGGCGATTATGGAGAAAGTTTCCGCCTGCCTGCATTTAATCTGTTGAAGTCCGCTTGGCAGACAATGCTGCAAGATAGTTTGAAGAAATTGGAAAGAGAAAACCTATCTGAGATAGAAAAATCAGAAATTAGGGTTGAATTGTGGCAAAAAGCAGGAAGCCCTATGGGAATAGCTTTAACTCGTATGTTGTTAAGCTTAAATCAGGAAAATACAAAACTAAATCTACGCGATTTCCCCGAAATGTTACCCAATATTTGTTTGGCTGGGATAGCATTTAATTTGAATGGAATAAATGAAAGTACTAGGGATTTGTCAGGTTTAGATTTGTCTGGGGTGGATTTTCGAGGAGCTGACTTGCAATTGGCTAATCTCCAAAATAGTCAATTAGCTATGGCCAAGTTACAAAACGTCCAACTCCTTGAAGCTAACATGCAAAATGTTCAATTATTTGGTGCAAATTTACAAAATGCTCAATTAGTCTCAGTTAATTTACAAAATGCTCAATTAAATTATGCCAATTTCCAAAATAGTTTCTTATCACCATCGAATTGGCAAAATGCTGATATGGCATATGCTGATTTGAGGCAATCCTTTTTTGAATGGAAGAGACTATTTTACAGCAATGTTAATTTGAGTTTTGTTAAAATAACCGTGCATGATTTTAGTAAAAAAATTTATCCCGATTGGAAAAAAGAAAACGATTCTAAGTGGGAAGAACTGACAAAGGATGAGCAGAAGAAAGTAATGCAACGATTTTGTGATGAAACAAAGATGTGGATCTATAATGAAAAAGGGATGCTAATAGTATTTCCTATTCAGGAGGATGAAACCTAACTCTAATCATGGTTTATCCCTAAAGGTTGTCTGAAACCGAAATTCTCTTTTCAGGCGACCTCTTCTTACGAGCAGACCATACCAAACACCTCTTCGCCGTCATTCCCGCGCAGGCGGGAATCAATTGGAAATTCTAGGAAACTGATGTCTGAAAAACAGTTGCCGAGATTTAAAAGTAGATTCCCGCCTGCGCGGGAATGACGGTAGCTGGGCAGAAATTTATGCCGCGACTTGCAGCCTGCTCCCTCTCACGTCTGGCGGGAGAGGGTTGGGGAGAGGGTGGCTCTACGGGTTGCACAAATTTGATTTTTCCCCAAGCCGTAAAGCCACCCCCATCCTAACCTTCCCCCGCCAGACGGGGGAAGGAACAAGATTGCTGATACGGTAAAAGGTCGTCTGAAATTTAAAGCTTGGTTTCAGACGACCTTTTTTCATAATCAGACCACGCTAACCATCCCGCCGCCGTCATTCCCGCGTAGGCGGGAATCCATTGGAAATTCTAAGAAACAGATGTTTAAAAAACAGTTGCCGAGAGTTAAAAGTAGATTCCCGCCTGCGCGGGAATGACGGTAGTTGGGCAGAAATCTATGCCACGACATGCAGCCTGCCCCCTCTCCCGTCCAGCGGGAGAGGGTTGGGGAGAGGGTGGCTCTATGGGCTGCACGAATTTGATTTTCCCTCAAGCTACCAAGCCACCCCCATTCTAACCTTCCCCCGCCAGACGGGGGAAGGAACGAGGTTGCCGATACGACAAGAGGTCGTCTGAAACTGAAAACTTGGTTTCAGACGACCTTTTCTTATAAACAAACCAAGCCAAACACCCCTACGCCGTCATTCCCTCGCAGGCGGGAATCCATCGGAAATTCTAAGAAACAGATGTTTAAAAAACAGTTGCCGAGAGTTAAAAGTAGATTCCCGCCTACGCGGGAACGACGGTAGCTGGGCAGAAATTTATACCGCGACTTGCAGCCTACCCCCTCTCCCGTCCGGCGGGAGAGGGTTGGGGAGAGGGTGGCTCTACGGGCTGCGCGAATTTGATTTTCCCTCAAACCGTAAAGCCACCCCCCCCCATCCTAACCT
>NZ_POXG01000009.1 GCF_003044565.1 Neisseria sicca
TGTCGTTACCGTCGGCAACGGCACGGACGAGACCCGTCAGGTACAAGGTGTGGCGGCAGGTGTGGTATCGGCGGATTCTACCGATGCGATCAACGGCAGCCAGTTGTATTACACCAACCAGGCGATTGCCAATGTGGCGACACAAGCGACGGCGGCGAAAACCGAAGTTACCGCAGGTAAGAACGTCGTCGTTAACCAAACGACCGGCAACAGCGGTCAGACCGTGTACAACGTTGCGACTGCCGATAAACTCGACGTAACCAGCGTAACCGCAGGCGGTGTAACCGTTAACGCGCAAGGTGTCAGCATCGCTGCTCCGACCGCCCATAATCCGGCGAATACCGTCAGTCTCAGCCCGATCGGTCTGAACAACGGCGGACAACGCATCACCAACGTCGCTCCGGCGAAAGAAGGTACTGATGCTGTCAACCTGAACCAGCTTGCCGGCATGGGTAACGCTCTGCAAAACAACATCGAACGCGTCGGCAAAAAAGCCTACGCAGGTGTAGCGGGCGCGATTGCACAAGGCTCGATTCCGCAAGTAACCCGTCCGGGTGCGACCGGTATCGGCGTGGGTAGCGGCTACTACGGTGGTCAATCCGCCATGGCAATCGGTGTGTCTGCTATGAGCGACGGCGGTAACTGGGTTGTTAAAGGTAACTTCTCCGCCAACACAGACGGCCACGTCGGTGTCGGAGCAGGTGCGTTGTACCAGTGGTAAGCTAACGGCTCTTAGCTGAAGCAAAGCAAAGGTCGTCTGAAATCCAAACAGGGTTTCAGACGACCTTTTTTATATGGATGAAGGGAGTATGCAGGAATCAATTGTATAGTGGATTAAATTTAAATCAGGACAAGGCGACGAAGCCGCAGACAGTACAAATAGTACGGCAAGGCGAGGCAACGCCGTACTGGTTTAAATTTAATCCACTATAAAGATAGAGGGGTGCGCATAATTGTCGATATAAGACGGCGGTCTCAAACAAAACTCATCGCGGCAGGATGGTAACGTCAGGGCGAAAGTTGGACGAGGGCGGAGCAAAGTGGAATACCTGACAACAGTCATTTCTATTTGTATAGCAATAGCCGCAAAGTGGCTTGGCTTGTTTGTATTAGAGTCCACGACGATCCAGCATATCTGCGGTTTGCCGTCTTGTGTCCGCTTGACTGTTTTCTCTATTCTTTGCTTACATCGTTATGAAAAAAGGTCGTCTGAAACTGAATACATTGGTTTGAACTGGCCCCCAAATCTTGGACACTCATAAAAGCCTTTTCAGGCGCTCTGTGTAAGCTGGGTTCTGTATGCGACAGGACTCAGCTTTTTCAATTTCAGACTGCAACGCTCCCGGTTGTAGTAATCCATATAGTCATCTATCTGCTTCATCAATTCGTCCACCGTCAATTCTCCTGCGTTATAGAAACACTCCGTCTTCAACACCGCAAAGAAACTCTCCATTGGCGCATTGTCCCAGCAGTTCGCCTTACGCGACATGCTTTGAACCATGGAATGCTCCGCAAGCAATTCCCTATACCCCGCCGTACGGTACAGCACACCCTGGTCGGAATGCAGCATCGTTCCCTTATCAGTCAGACGGGGTGCGGCTTTTTCGAGCATTTCCTTCACCATTTCGCTGTCGGCTCTGCGGCTCATGGCGTAGGCGACGATCTCGCGGTTGAACAAGTCCAAGATCGGCGAGAGGTACAGTTTGCCGTCGCTTCCTTTGAGTTCGGTCACGTCGGTCAGCCATTTTTCGTTGGGCTTTCGGGCTTTGAACCGGCGTTTGAGGAGATGTTCCGATATTTCGCCCATGGCGGGATGGCGGTAGGCTTTTTTCGCCCGTATTTTGGCTTTCAGCCCCATCTGTTTCATCAGCCGAGCTGCTTTTTTGCGGTTCCAATCCAATGCTGTGGCAATGCGCCTTTGCCCGTAGCGTCCTTTGTGCCGCCGGTAGGTTTCGACAAGGAGGGCTTCGTCGGGGTCGGGGCGGTCTTGTTGGTGGTAGTAAAAGCTGCTTTTGGGCAGGTGTGCGATGTGCAGCAGGTATTTGAGCGGATGTTGCGCTCTCAGTGTTTGGACGGTTTGGCTTTGTCCTTTTCGGTCTGCTTTTGGCTGAGGGCTTTTAACTCCTTTAGGTAGGCGACCTCTGCGCGCATATAGCATAGTTCTTCGATAAGCTCTGCCTGTGTTTTTTCGTGGTCGGGTTTGTCGGCGATGAAGGGGTTTTTGCGGTGGTCGGTCATGGTTTTGGATTGGGGATGTTCGAGTGCGCCGATGCCGCCTTCTTGATAGGCGCGTATCCATCGTCGCAGGTGGGTTCGTGAGATGCCGTAGTGGTCTGCGGTACGCTGTTGGCTGCGTATGTGCAGGTAGTGGAGTACGGCTTGGTATTTGAAGTGTAATGTATATTTGCTCATAAAAAACTGCACCTTGTGAGTTGGAGGGGATGTGTCCAACTTTTGGGGTGCAGTTCAGTTTTCAGACGACCTTTTAATTTGGTAGCGTATTTAAGCAGATTGTTCTTTTTTATCTCCGTTCCAAGGCGCAACTTTAAACAGCAGCAACATACCCGGAATCCCCAACATGAAACACAGCCAGAAGAAATTGACGTAGCCCATCTTTTCAATCAGAAAACCTGCTGACGCGTTCATAAACGTGCGCGGTACGGCGGATAGGCTGGTAAACAGGGCAAGTTGGGTAGCGGTAAAGGCTGGATTGGTCTCGCGTGCCATGTAGGCTACAAAGCAGGCGGTACCCAAGCCGACGCCGAATGCCTCCGCGCCGATAATGCCTGCGAGCATTGTTTTTTCGGTCAGGGTAATGGTGTCGAATTTGCCGAAACTGGCCAGCCAAGCGAAGCCCAAGATGGTAACGAGCTGCACGACACCAAAGAGCCAAAGGGCTTTGTTGACACCAAGTTTCAGCATCCAAACGCCGCCAAGTATGCCGGCGATGACTGCGGGCCAGAGACCGGCGTTTTTGGCAATCAGACCAATGTCGGTTTTGCTGAAACCCATGTCGAGATAAAACGGAGTGGCCAGTGCGGTGGCCATGCTGTCGCCGAGTTTGTACAGGAAGATGAATAGCAGCACCAAGATGGCTTGTTGTGTTCCTTTGCGCGAGAAAAATTCTTGAAATGGTTCAACCACGGTCTGAGTCAGTGTTCGCGGTGCAGTGGGCGGCATATCGGGCTCTTGGGCGAGAAGCAGCGTCATCAATAGGCCGGGCAGCATGAATAGGGAGGTAATGAGGAAGACGCTGTTCCACGGCATTATGTCAGCCAAAATCAGGCTCAACGAGCCGGGGACGAGGGCGGCGATACGGTAGGCGTTGACGTGGATAGAGTTGCCTAGGCCCAGTTCTTGGTCCGACAGGATTTCTCGGCGGAAAGCGTCCAGTACGATATCCTGACTGGCGGAAAAAAAGGCGACGACGACGGAGAGACCGATGATGATGGGCAGGTGTTGGTGCGGATTAAGGAAGGCGTAGGCGGCAAGTGTCAGCAGTAAACCGATTTGCGTAACCAGCATCCAACCGCGGCGACGGCCGAGAAAGGGTGGGCGCACGGCGTCCATTACGGGAGACCAAATGAATTTCCAAGTAAAAGGCAGACCAATTAAAGACATCAGGCCGATGGTTTTCAGGTCGATATTTTCGGTGCGCAGCCAAGCAGGAATCAGGTTAATCAGGAAATAAAGCGGCAGCCCCGATGTGAAGCCCGTAAAAATACAAATCAGCATATTGCGCGAAAAAATCCGCTGCATCGTGCTTGGTTGGGAATCAGTCATAATAGATGAGCAGTACAAAAAGAAAGGCACATTGTAACAAATCCTGCGAAGCAGGGCGGGATTGCCTACTGTAAGGGTTTAGAAAACAAATGAGAGGGTATGAATTGCCGCAATTAGGTGTCAAAGAGCTGCTTGGTATCTGGATGGGGTCGTCTGAAAATTTAGATTCCGTCAGTAAGGGACGAGCAGCAATATATAGTGGATTAACTTTAAATCAGGACAAGGCGACGAAGCCGCAGACAGTACAGATAGTACGGAACCGATTCACTTGGTGCTTCAGCACCTTAGAGAATCGTTCTCTTTGAGCTAAGGCGAGGCAACGCCGTACTGGTTTAAAGTTAATCCACTATAGTGCCGACTATTCATTTATTTATTCAATTGCCGATTGTTTCCGCTATCGTTGCTAGAGTTGCATAGAAAAGTTAATATCCGTTAAATTAAGGCAGCCGCCGTCATACATAACAACTTACAAAGGAGCAAACTATGAACTTTCTGACTGCCGTCAGTCGGCAAATGACCCGATTCACCGCACTGATTATCGTCCTTGCCTCTGTCGTCGCCTTTATCGAGCCCGCGACATTTTCATGGGTAAAAGGCGACACTCAAGTCGTCGTACTCGGCATCATCATGCTCGGTATGGGCATGACTTTGGGCAAAGAAGATTATCAAATTTTGGCTAAACGTCCGCTCGATATTTTCATCGGCGCAGTCGCCCAATACACCATCATGCCGCTGCTCGCCATCGGTATTGCCAAAGCCTTCAACCTCTCGCCCGGATTGACGCTGGGTCTGGTTTTGGTCGGTACTTGCCCGGGCGGGGTTTCGTCCAACATCATGAGTTTCCTCGCCAAAGGCGATGTCGCCTTCTCGGTAGGGATGACTACCGTCTCCACCGTCCTTGCGCCCGTTATGACCCCGCTGTGGATGACTTACCTTGTCGGACAAACCGTCGAAATGGACGGCTGGGGCATGTTCAAGTTTATGTTGCTCGTTACCCTGTTGCCCGTCGTTATCGGCTCTGTCGCCAATATCCTGCTGCACAAAAAACACTGGTTTGAAGATGTTCGCGCCATCATGCCTGCCGTCGCCGTGGTCGCATTTGCCTGCATCGTCGGCGGTGTTGCCGCTGTTCACGGTCACCGCTTCGCCGAATCCGCCCTCGTTATGGTGCTCGCCATTGCCGCCCACAATATCGGCGGCTACATCCTTGGCTATTACAGCGGCGCACTGGTTGGTATGAACACAGCCAAAAAACGTACCCTCGCCATCGAAGTCGGCGTACAAAACGCCGGTCTCGCCACCGGTCTGAGCGCCAAATTCTTCCCGGGTAACGCCGAATCCGCCGTCGCCACCGCCGTCGCCTGCGTCTGGCACTCCGTATCGGGAACCGTCTTGGGCAACTTATTCGCTTGGTGGGATAAGCGTAAGCAATAAGCTTCGGTATTCGGTTACAAACCTTGCACAATAATCAAAAGGGTCGTCTGAAAAACATTTTCAGACGACCCTTTTGTGTCATGCGGATGAAAACGGCTTTAGCTTTAGCTGTTTTTCAATCCCAAAACGTCCTGCATATCGTATAAACCTGTTTTGCCGTTGACCCAAACTGCGGCGCGGACGGCGCCGGCGGCGAAGGTCATGCGGCTGCTGGCTTTGTGGGTGATTTCGACGCGTTCGCCGTCGGTGGCGAAGAGGGCGGTGTGGTCGCCGACGATGTCGCCTGCGCGGATGGTGGCGAAGCCGATGGTGGACGGATCGCGCGGGCCGGTGTGGCCTTCGCGGCCATAAACGGCGCATTGTTTGAGGTCGCGACCGAGCGCGTCGGCGATGACTTCGCCCATGCGCAGGGCGGTGCCGCTGGGGGCGTCGACTTTATGGCGGTGGTGGCCTTCGATGATTTCGATGTCGTAGCCTTCGTTGAGGACGCGGGCGACGGTGTCGAGGATGTGGAAGGTGAGGTTGACGCCGACGCTGAAGTTGGCGGCGAAGACGACGCCTGTTTTTTCGCCTGCGGCTTGGATGGCGGCTTTGCCTGCGTCGTCGAAACCGGTAGTGCCGATGATGATGTTGACGCCTTTTTCAACGCATTTTTGCAGGTGTTTCAGGGTCGGCTCGGGGCGGGTAAAGTCGATGAGTACGTCGCTTTGGGCGAGGACAGCGTCAACGTCGTCTGAAATGGCGATGCCGGTTTTGATGCCGGAGGCGAAACCTGCGTCCAAGCCTAAGACTTCGGAGCCGGAGTGTTCGAGTGCGCCGGAGAGGACGGTGTCGGGATGGTTGTTGACGGCTTCAACCAGTACGCGCCCCATGCGGCCGTTGACGCCGGCGATGGCGATTTTTAATGCGCTCATGCGTTTTCCTTGTGATTATTGTGCGGTTTGGGCTGCTCTTTGTTCGGCTTGGAGGGTTTCGATGGATTTTTGGATGGCGTCGCCTTCTGCGCGGACAAGGACGTCGTTTTCAAAATAAACGGTGAGGTTGCTGCGGTCTTTGATGATGCCGTTGCGGCTGGTATTGAAGGTGTAGTCCCAGCGGTCGGCGTGGAATGCGTCACGCAGCAGCGGGGTGCCGAGCAGGAGTTGGACTTGGTCGCGGCTCATGCCTGCTTGGAGGGAGACGACGGCGCGGGGATCAAGTTCGTTGCCTTGGATGACTTTGAGTTTGTAAGAGGGGAACAGGGAAACGCGTTCGGCGCTGCATGCGGAAAGTCCGATGAGGGCGGCGAGGGCAAGACAGAGGGTTTTGTTCACAGATATGCCTTTCTGTTCGAATTCGGGTGGAAGGGTATCATTGCTTGAATATTTCGAAAAAGCAAACGATAATCATCTCTTTGATTATAATTTCAGCCAACTATCGTTTGTATGCAAACAGGACTTGTGGTTTTATTGCAAACCGCTATGGTGTAATGGGCTGAAATTGCGTATTATAACGTCTATTACTTTACAGGGATATTGAATATTATGGAAAAATTCAGCAATATTGCGCAATTGAAAGACAGTGGTTTGAAGGTTACCGGTCCGCGTTTGAAAATCTTGGATTTGTTTGAGTCTCATGCTGAAGAGCATTTGAGTGCTGAAGATGTGTACCGTATTTTGCTGGAAGAGGGTGTAGAAATCGGCGTAGCGACGATTTACCGCGTATTGACCCAGTTCGAGCAGGCAGGCATTTTGCAGCGCCATCATTTTGAAACCGGCAAGGCGGTTTACGAATTGGACAAAGGCGACCACCACGACCATATCGTCTGCGTAAAATGCGGCGAGGTAACGGAATTCCACAATCCCGAAATCGAAGCCTTGCAAGACAAAATTGCGGAAGAAAACGGCTACCGCATCGTTGACCACGCGCTTTATATGTACGGCGTGTGCGGCGAATGCCAAGCGAAGAGCAAACGCTGATTCCCGTTTTAAGATGCTTGATGTTCAGACGACCTCGGATGAGAATTTGGGGTCGTCTGAAATTTTTTGCGGAACATAAACAGTGTGCCGCTGAGAACCAGAAAATATTTTAGGATTTCCGATGAGTATCCCCTTGCTTTACCCCGATGATTATACTTTTCCCGACCCGTTTTACGCGCTGGAAGAATGCGACGGCGTGGTCGGTATCAGCCGCGATTTGGATACGGGACGGCTGCTGTCGGCGTATCGTCAGGGGATTTTTCCGTGGTTCAGCGAAAACGGTTGGTTTTTTTGGTACACCATAGATCCGCGCGCCGTCATCGTTCCTGAAAATCTGCATATCGGGCGTTCGTTGGCGAAAACCTTGCGCAACAAACCCTATCGGGTAACGGTCAACCAATGTTTCGAAACCGTCATTGCGCATTGCGCCGCCTTTCCGCGCCCCGGTCAGGACGGCACATGGATTGTTCCCGAATTCCAAGCCGCTTATACCGAGCTGCACCGCTTGGGTCATGCCCACTCGTTTGAATGTTTCTATCCCGATGAAACAGGTCGTCTGAAACTGGCGGGCGGCTTTTACGGCGTACAAATCGGACGGGTGTTTTACGGAGAATCCATGTTCGCCCTTGAGCCGGATGCCTCCAAAATCGCCTTCGCGCGAGCCGTCCCGTTTCTTGCTGGATTGGGCATCGAGTTGATTGACTGTCAGCAAGATACCCTGCATATGCATCGTTTCGGTTCGGAACCGATACCGTTCGTCGAATTTCAGACAGCCTTGCAACGCTTGAATGCTTTGCCTTTGAAGGAAGCGTTGGGTACGCGGGTAGTGGGTGGAACGTTGGCATAGTGGCAAGATATAGAGCCGATTTCGAGTCAGAAGCGAATAGAAAAAAGGTCGTCTGAAAACTCAATTTTTGGTTTTCAGACGACTTTTTTAAAGATTACGCCTTACAAATCAAATTCAGCCACGACCGGCGCATGGTCGCTGGGGCGTTCTTGCGCGCGCGCGTCCAAATCGACATAAACATCTTTCAACACGGCAGACAGGGCGGGGCTGATGAGTTGGTGGTCGATGCGCAGTCCGAGTTTGCGTTGGAACATTGCGCCGCGATAGTCAAACCAAGTGTAAAACGCGCCTTTGGGGTGGATTTGGCGCAGGCTGTCGGTTAGGCCCAAATCCAACAGATTTTTGAACCACTGTCTCTCGATGGATGAGCAGTGGATTTTTTCATGCCATTTTTCGGGGTCGTAGCAGTCGGCATCGGCGGGCGCGATATTGAAGTCGCCGAGCAAGACCAGTTTTTCGTGGCGGGTCATTTCGTCGCGGACAAATTCAGTTAAAGCGGCAAACCATTGTTCTTTATATTGGAATTTCGGGCTGTCGAGGGCTTCGCCGTTGACACAATAAACATTGATGACGCGCACGCCGTTGACGGTTGCGGCGATGACACGGCGTTGCGGGTCGTCGGGCAGGGTGGGCAGACCGATATGCACGTCCTGAGGCTGATTGCGGCTGATGATGGCGACGCCGTTGTAGGTTTTTTGTCCGCTCCAAACGCTGTGCCAGCCCATCATTTGCAGGGCGGCGGCGGGAAATTTGTCTTGGTCGAGCTTGAGTTCTTGCAAAACGAGGACATCGGGCTGATGGTCGGCAAGCCAGTTTTGCACCTGCGGCAGGCGCACGTTGAGGGAATTGACGTTCCAAGTGGTGATTTTCATGCGGATTCCGTGTGTGAGGGTCGTCTGAAAAGTGTTTCGGGCTTTTCGGGCAAAATATAGTGGATTAAATTTAAACCAGTACGGCGTTACCTCGCCTTGCCGTACTATTTGTACTGTCTGCGGCTTCGTCGCCTTGTCCTGATTTAAATTTAATCCACTATAAGGACAAAACAAAAGCGGTTCATGCAAAACCGCTTTGTTGGGTAAACGGGACGTTATTGTAACATCAGGGGATTTTGGCGGCTGCCGGTTTTGAAACAAAAATCCGTTTGAGAAAATAAGGTTCAACAGCCCTTAGGCTGCTTTACGGTTTTCCAAATGGCGCAGCGTATTGAGAATGGCGGCGGCTTCTTCGGATACCAATCGGTATTCGATAATGCGGTGGTAGCGGGTGAAATCGATCAAACCTTCGGAGCGCAGGCGCGCGAGATGGTTGGAAACGGCGGTCGCGGGCTGTCCGAGTGCTTCGGATAACTCGGCGATGCTGCGTTCGCTGTCCATCAGCATGAACAAAATGGTCATACGGTCGGGGTTGGCGATAAGTTTGAGTAACGAAGAGAGACGTTTGGTTTCCATAGTGTGACTTTCTTTAATCAGTGAGATTGGTTTTTTGGGGATTGAAACAGGAAGAGCAAAATGAGTTTGATTCTTTTTGCGTTTATCCGTAAATTCAACCGTTTATATCGGTCAATTATAAAGCAAGCAGCGTGAAAAAGGAGTATATCCGTTAAAATTTATCGTAAATAATTGTTGTTTCGCCGGCTTTTGAGGCAGTAACCGAATCGGGTGAATATGTTTTTGGAATGTAGATAAAGGTTCTCATTTTATTTTTGTGTTTATAAAAACTAAAGAAACTATTTCTATACAAAGTGTTATCGGCGGTGTCGTATTTGGGAACTGTGTCGGGAGGTTGGAAATATTATTGGGGTCGTCTGAAAACAGAGGCAGGGAAGGGCTGTCGGGGAGTGTGATATTTTGCCGACACTTAAAGAGGTGTGGCGGATTGATGTCACAGATTATTTTTGTAGCGGGATTGGGTTTTTGAAGGTTTGCGCGTCGGTTTCGGATTAATTTATGATGAATGCTTGAGATTGAATAATCAGGAGATTTTTTGGATTTGGAAAGTGAAGGGATGGAAACGGTCAGGCAAGGTCAAGCTGAAGAATGGCAGCTTCAAAAAATGATAAGCGGTGTAAATTTTATACAAATGGTATTTTTTATTGTAAATAATATAAATTGCGTTATAATCATAAAAAATTACATTAGCATTATAAATAAGCTAATACATTATAAAAAATAACATTTTTGCCGTCTGTATGGGGTATGGGGAGTGCTGTTCATGCAGGAGCGGCAGTATTTGCGGGAAAATATCATTTATGGATACCGACTTTCTGTCTTCAGGCGGTCTTGTGCTGACGGGCTGTGCAGCGGCATTTGTGCTGGCAACCTGCCTGTCTAAAAATACGCCTGTCAAACAATTTATCAGCCGTTTTGCCGTCAATGTCCGTGCGGATTGCAGCTTGGACGAATCTGTCTATCATGAGTTTCGCGGCTTGGATATTTATCGAAATGGTCAACATGAACAGATCGATTATGTTTATGTATCCTGTTTCGGGATTTTCGTGGTTGCCACGCCGAATTATCAGGGCAGGATTTGGGGCGACGACGGCAATGGGATGTGGACGCAGAAGTTTCACAAAAGCAAGACGCTGTTTCCCAATCCTTTGTTGAAAAATCAGCAATACATTCGGATTTTGTCTGAAAAACTCCATTTGCCGACGCGGGCGTTTTCTTCGGTGGTGGTTTTTCCGGGTAATTGCCAATTTCAAACCATGATGCCGGACAATGTTACGGAAGACTCTGATTTTGCTGAATATATTTCACAATATACAGAAGTTGTGCTGATGCCCGAAGAAGTTAAGCAAATCAGGGAAGTGCTGGAAGGCTATGAATTTGATTTGGTTTTCAACCGGCAGAGGTTTGAATCGCATGTATGAACAGGGTGGGGCGGTTTGACTGGATTGGGCATAATCGGTTTTTATGTATTGCAGATTACCCACTTCATCAACCTTCCACCTAGAAAGGGTAAAACGTCGTCTGAATCGTTTTCAGACGACGTTTTTCTTCAGATGTTTTTAAGGTTCCGAGCGCCCCAAAACCATCGCGTCCCCGTAGCTGAAAAAACGGTATTCATGTTCGACCGCATGGCGGTACACCGCGCGGATGTGTTCCATGCCCGAAAACGCGCAGACGAGCATCAGGAGCGTGGATTTGGGCAGGTGGAAATTGGTAATCAGGCGGTCGATGACGCGGAAGCGGTAGCCCGGCGTGATGAAAATATCGGTGTCGCCCTGTCCCGCTTTCAGACAACCTGTCTCGCGCGCGGCGGATTCGAGGGCGCGCATGGAGGTGGTGCCGACTGCCCAAACTTTGTTTCCGCGTGCATGGGCGGCTTCGATGGCGGCGACGGTTTCGGGCGGTACGTCAAACCATTCGCTGTGCATTTTGTGTTCTTCGATTTTGTCCACGCGCACAGGCTGGAACGTTCCCGCACCGACGTGCAGGGTCACTTCCGCCGTTTCCACACCTTTGGTTTTCAGACGACCTAAAAGCTCGTCCGTAAAGTGTAAACCCGCCGTCGGCGCCGCGACCGCTCCCTGATGTTTGGCGTAGACGGTTTGATAGCGTTTGTCGTCATCCGCTCCGGCGGCGCGTTCGATATAGGGCGGCAGCGGCAGATGGCCGTTTTGCTCCAACAGCTCGTAAACGGTTTGCCCGCCTTCAAAGCGCAGGCAGAACAGTTCGTCCGCACGCTCAACCATGACGGCGCGAATATCGCCTTCGAAAATCAGCTTCGTGCCGGGTTTGGGCGATTTGGATGAGCGGATGTGCGCCAGCGCGGTGTGGTTGTCCAAAACGCGTTCTATCAAAGCTTCGATTTTGCCGCCGCTCTCTTTTTGCCCGAACAGCCGCGCTTTCATGACTTTGGTGTTGTTGAACACCAAAACGTCGCCCGCCTCAATATAATCAGGCAAATCGCCGAACGCCCGGTCTTGCAGCGGCATATCGGGCAGCGCGACCAAAAGACGGCTGCTGCCGCGCACTTCGGGCGGATGCTGGGCAATTAATCGGTCGGGCAGGGTAAAATCGAAATCGGAAATGTCCATTATCTTATTTTGATGCTTACAAATTTTGTCAGGCGGTCATTATACGCACTTTGGCTTTTTTCAGACGACCTTTTCCCTTCATAAACCAACAAATTAGAATAAACACTCATTGAAAAAATACACATTCGAGCGAAATCTCCGAATTTGCCCGTTTTGTTCAAAAACCGCCTTTTTTCGAGATTTTGCTAGACATTTGTCGGCAAGTTCGGGAAAATAGTCAAATTCATTTACGGGGTTTCCGCTCCTGCGAATGCCCTTTATGCAACCCAATACCGTCCGGCTTGCGCCGTTGCCGCAGGCCGGTTGTTTTCTGAAATATCACGCAACAAACACGGCCGCTTCACGACATTTGGGCCGTATCGTAAAGGAACGAAAATGGATTTGCGCAAATTAAAAAAACTGATTGATTTAGTAGAAGAATCAGGTATCGCCGAAATCGAAGTGACCGAAGGCGAGGAAAAAGTCCGCATCACCCGCGCCACCGCCGCTCCGGCTCCCGTTTATGCAGCACCCGCCCAAGTAGCGGTGCCTGCCCCTGCACCCGCCGCCGCTCCTGCTGCCGCAGCAGCACCCGCTCCCGCAGCCCCAGCCGCCCGCGACCTGTCCAACGCGCAAAAATCGCCCATGGTCGGTACGTTCTACCGCGCGCCCGGCCCGAATGCCGCCGCCTTCGTCGAAGTCGGCCAGCAAGTCAAAGCCGGCGATACGTTGTGTATCATCGAAGCGATGAAGTTGATGAACGAAATCGAAGCCGAGAAATCCGGCACGGTTAAAGAGATTTTGGTGGAAAACGGTACGCCTGTGGAGTTTGGCGAGCCGCTCTTCATTATCGAATAATTCATTTTCAGACGACCTTCCGGATTGCGCGCAGGTCGTCTGAAATGCTTTCCAACTCAGGATTTCCACCATGCGCCTGCTGTTAGCCATCTTCCTGCCCTTCGCTGTATTCTTCACCATCGGCCGTCCGATTGCGGGCATCATCTGTCTGATTCTCCAATTCACCTTAATCGGCTGGATTCCTGCCGCCATGTGGGCGGTGTACGCGTTGAGCCAATACAAGACCGATGAAAAAATCCGCAATGCGTTGGGCAAAAGGTAACAAGCAGGTCGTCTGAAACCACAGGAAAGGTCATCATGCTGAAAAAAGTATTAATCGCCAACCGAGGCGAAATCGCGCTGCGCGTCCTGCGAGCCTGCCGTGAAATGGGCATCGCCACCGTCGCCGTGCATTCCGAAGCCGACAAAGACAGTCTGCACGTCAAACTTGCCGACGAATCCGTGTGCATCGGTCCTGCCGCTTCCGCACAAAGCTATCTCAATATCCCCGCCATCATCGCCGCCGCAGAAGTTACCGGCGCGGATGCCATCCACCCGGGCTACGGCTTCCTTGCCGAAAATGCCAATTTTGCCGAACAGGTCGAACAATCCGGCTTCATCTTCATCGGCCCCAAAGCCGAAACCATCCGCCTGATGGGCGACAAAGTTTCCGCCAAACACGCGATGATTGAAGCGGGCGTCCCTTGCGTTCCCGGTTCGGACGGCGCCCTGTCCGACGATCCCGCCGAAATCCTCAAAACCGCCGATAAAGTCGGTTATCCCGTGATTATCAAAGCATCGGGCGGCGGCGGCGGACGCGGTATGCGCGTGGTCGAGAAAAAAGAAGACCTGATCAAATCCGTCGAAATGACCAAAGCCGAAGCAGGTGCGGCGTTCGGCAACCCGATGGTCTATATGGAACGCTACCTGCAACGCCCGCGCCACGTCGAAATCCAAGTGCTCGCCGACGAACACGGCAACGCCATCTACCTTGCCGAGCGCGATTGCTCCATGCAGCGCCGTCACCAAAAAGTCATCGAAGAAGCACCTGCTCCCTTCATCGACGAAAAAGCCCGCGAAAAAATCGGCAAAGCCTGTACCGACGCCTGCAAGCGCATCGGCTATCGCGGCGCAGGTACGTTTGAATTCCTGTATGAAAACGGCGAATTCTTCTTTATCGAAATGAACACCCGCGTCCAAGTCGAACACCCCGTTACCGAGCTGATTACCGGCGTGGACATCGTACAGGAACAAATCCGCATTGCTGGAGGCCTGCCTTTGCAATACAAGCAAAAAGACATCCACATCGAAGGCCATGCTTTCGAGTGCCGCATCAATGCGGAAGACCCGTACAACTTCATCCCCAGCCCCGGTCTGATTGAAAGCTGCCACCTGCCCGGCGGCTTCGGCATCCGCGTGGACAGCCACATTTACCAAGGCTACCGCATCCCGCCTTACTACGACAGCCTGATCGGCAAAGTCTGCGTCATCGGTAAAACCCGCGAGCAGGCAATGGCAAAAATGCGCGTCGCCCTCGCCGAGCTTGCCGTAACCGGCATCAAAACCAATACCCCGCTGCACCGCGATTTGTTCAGCGACCCCGGTTTTGAAAAAGGCGGCGTCAGCATCCACTATCTGGAACACTGGCTGGAAGAACGCAAAGCCAAACAGGACAAATAAAACCGTCCCGCTTGGATAGTCGAAGGTCGTCTGAAAAACCATATGGCTTTCAGACGACCTTTTTTCAGACAGGTTGAAACCTGATTTCGGGCGTACAGTCGCGATTGCCGACAAGCCTAGAATTATGACTGAGTAAGCCTGTCCGCCGCCATTTCACGCAAGAAAAAAACGTGTTCAGGCAGAAAAACGATTCAATCACACTGTTACGCCAATAGCCGAAACATACCGCAAACGACCAACATCGCGTATTTGACCGCCATTTCCTAATTTCAGACGACCTCACCGAGAAAGCCCACCATGTCCTATCAACAAATCACCATCAACGTCAACGACGCCGTCGCCGAACGCCTCGCCGACGCCCTGATGGAACACGGCGCACTCTCCGCCGCCATCGAAGATGCCTACGCAGGCACCGAAAACGAACAAGCCATCTTCGGCGAACCCGGCATGCCGACCGAACAAATCTGGCAGCAAAGCAAAGTCATCGCCTTGTTCGGCGAAAATGACGATGCCGCAGCCATGATTCAAGCCGCCAGCCAAGCATGCGGACTGAAAGACTTGGCATACACCAGCGAAATCCTCGCCGACCAAGACTGGGTGCGCCTGACCCAAGCGCAGTTCGACCCCATCCAAATTTCCGAACGCCTGTGGATTACCCCCTCTTGGCACGAAGCGCCCAACAGCAACGCCGTCAACCTCCAGCTCGACCCCGGCCTTGCCTTCGGTACCGGCAGCCATCCGACCACCCGCCTCTGCCTCAAGTGGCTGGACACACAACTCAAAGGCGGCGAAAGCGTCCTCGACTACGGCTGCGGCTCAGGCATCCTGACCATCGCCGCCCTCAAGCTCGGCGCAGGTTCTGCCGTCGGCGTCGATATTGACGAACAAGCCATCCGCGCCAGCAAGGACAACGCCGCACAAAACAACGTCGATGCACAGTTCTACCTGCCCGACGGTTTACCGCAAGGACAATTCGACATCGTCGTTGCCAACATCCTCGCCAACCCCCTGCGCATGCTCGGCGAAATGCTCGCCGCCCGCACCAAACAAGGCGGACGCATCGTGTTGTCCGGTTTGCTGGACGAGCAAGTTGAAGAACTCAGCGGCATTTACCGCCAATGGTTCGACATCGAACCCGCCGAAATCGACGAAGGCTGGGCAAGGCTCAGCGGCGTCAAACGCTGATAGCGATACGCTTAAACAAAAGGTCGTCTGAAAACCGATTCAGGTTTCAGACGACCTTTTTCATGCCAATCCTGTATTAATAATTGGTCGAACAGAACTGTTCACGCTTGTCCGCATCAGCGGCATAACACGTCAAGCCCATGCCCGCCGCGTTGCTGTTGCTCGCCTTCGCTCCCGGTTTTTTGTTCACCAAAACCTTGCCGTTTTTCCCGATTTCGACGGTTACGCCTTTACCGTTTTTCAGCTTCCATTTCAACACCTGCGCATCGGCATTCTGACACTTGTTGACCGAACAGCCGCCTTCAGCCGCGACATTGCCGTTTTTATAAATCACACACTGCTGCTGGCTGTCGGTGCAGGCCGCATAGGCAGCAACGGAAAAACAGGAAATCAGCGCGGCAAACAAAACAGGTTTCATGGTTTGGACTCCTTTAATGGTGATGATGGGTTTGCAATATCTCAAACTATACGCCTGTTTATATCGGCAAGCCATCGGTTATGACGTCTGTTTGCAATTGCATTGCCGTTAAAGCATAATGTCATAATCGACACTGTTGTATGATAAAAGGAATAATAAATGAAGAAGTTGTTTTTGGCTGCCCTTGTTTCCGTCACATTGGCAGGCTGTTTCGGTAATAATTTCAGTTGGACAAACGCCCGGCAAATCAGGCAGGGCATGAGTGAAAGAGAAGTGATTGCATTGATGGGCAAACCGACCAGAATTCAACCTTCTCCAATAGGGCTGGTCTATATATGGGGACACCTCAATGCCGTCACCGGCTCCGTTAAGACGACATCAGTCATTGTCAATGATGGCATTGTGGCTGCCGATCCTATCATTCTGGGTGATCGCAGCCTACCGCTCAATATTTATTGATGGTTTAAAAAATAACGATATTAACCGCCTGTTTGGGGCGGTTTTTGCATTTTCAGGTCGTCTGAATCGGTGTTTCTCTTTGGCAGAAGGGTTTGAACTTTGGGCATGTTCATCAAATATAGTGGATTCGATTTAAAAAAAAGAGCCGCAAATCATTTTGCAGCTCTTTTTAATACCCGCCTTACCGTTTCAATTTCGCAAACGCATCCGCCATCGCCGAATTGGTCGGGGCGCGGTCGTTGCGTTGGGGTTTGCGGTCGCGGCGTTCCTGATGTCGGGTTTCAGACGACCTGTTGCCTTTGGTTGCGCCGCCCGGTTCGTCATCCAAGCGCATAGTCAGCGCGATGCGTTTGCGTGCGGCGTCGACTTCCAGCACTTTCACTTTCACCACGTCGCCGGCCTTCACGACTTCGCGCGGGTCTTGGACGAACTTATTGGACAGGGCGGAGATGTGCACCAAGCCGTCCTGATGGACGCCGATGTCCACGAATGCGCCGAAGTTGGCGACGTTGGAAACCACGCCTTCGAGTATCATGCCGACTTGCAAGTCGCTGATTTCGTGGATGCCTTCGGCGAATGAGGCCGTCTGAAACTCGCCGCGCGGGTCGCGGCCGGGTTTTTCCAGCTCGGACAGGATGTCCAGAATGGTCGGCAGGCCGAAGCGTTCGTCGGTGAAGTCGGACGCTTTGATTTGCTTCACACGCTCGCGGTTGCCGATGAGTTCGGCGGCGGTAATGCCTTGTTGCGCCAGCATTTTGGCGACGACAGGATAGGCTTCGGGGTGGACGGCGCTCGCGTCCAGCGGCTCTTTGCCGCCGTTGATGCGCAAAAATCCGGCCGCCTGCTCAAAGGTTTTTTCTCCTAGGCGCGGCACTTTGAGCAGTTTTTTGCGGCTGTCGAACGCGCCGTTTTCATCGCGGTAGGCGACGATGTTTTGGGCAAGGGTTTGATTCAAACCGGAAATCCGCGCCAAGAGCGGGGCGGAGGCGGTGTTTACGTCCACGCCGACGGCGTTCACGCAGTCTTCGACCACCGCGTCCAGCGATTTGGCGAGCTGGCTTTGGTTCACGTCGTGCTGATACTGGCCCACACCGATGGATTTGGGGTCGATTTTGACCAACTCGGCAAGCGGGTCTTGCAGCCTGCGGGCAATGGACACCGCGCCGCGCAGGGAAACGTCCAAATCGGGGAATTCGCGCGCCGCCAGTTCGGACGCGGAATAAATCGACGCGCCGGCTTCGGACACGACGATTTTGTGCAGCCCCATTTCCGGCATTCCGCGCACCAGTTCGCCCGCGATTTTGTCGGTTTCGCGGCTGGCGGTACCGTTGCCGATGGCGATGAGTTTCACGCCGTGTTGTTTAATCAGGCGCGACAGCGTTGCCAACATATTGTTTTCTTGATGCAAATAGACAATGACCGTATCCAACAGCTTGCCCGTATCGTCCACCACGGCGCATTTCACGCCGTTACGATAGCCGGGGTCGAGACCCAAAGTGGTCAGCCGTCCGGCGGGCGCGGCGAGCAGCAAGTCTTTGAGATTGCGGGCGAACACGGTAATCGCGTCGGTGTCGGCGGCTTCTTTCAGACGACCTAAGGCTTCAAGTTCCAACGACAAAAAGATTTTCGCGCGCCAAGTCAGGCGCACGGTGTCGCGCAGCCATTTGTGGCCGTCTGAAACCTTGAAGCGGCGGGCGATGATTTGCTCGTATTCGCTTTGCTGGGTAATCGGCGTGTCGTCGGGCTGGTATTTGAGCGTGATGTTCAACACGCCTTCGTTGCGGCCGCGCAAAACCGCCAGCGCGCGGTGGCTGGGCATGGCGCGGACGGGTTCGCGGTGGTCGAAATAATCGCTGAATTTTTCGCCTTCGGTTTCTTTGCCTTCAACGACTTGTGCATGGATTTCGGCTTCGTTCCACAACTTATCGCGCAGCGTGCCGATGAGTTCCGCGTCTTCGGCAAACTGCTCCATCAGAATCGCGCGCGCGCCGTCCAGTGCGGCTTTGGCATCGGGAACGTTTTCGTTCAGGTAGCCCTGCGCGGCGGCTTCCACGTCCTGCGGCTGCTCGGCAAGCAACACGTCCGCCAGCGGCTGCAACCCGTGTTCGCGCGCGATTTGCGCCTTGGTGCGGCGTTTGGGCTTGTAGGGCAGGTACAGGTCTTCCAGTGCGGTTTTGTTGTCGGCGGCTTCAATTTGCGCCCTGAGGTCGTCTGAAAGCTTGCCTTGCTCTTCAATGCTTTTTAAAACAACGGCTTTGCGCTCTTCCAACTCGCGCAGGTATTGCAGCCGCTCGGCAAGCTGGCGCAACTGCGTATCGTCCAGCCCGCCCGTGGCTTCCTTGCGGTAGCGGGCGATAAACGGCACAGTCGCGCCGTCGTCCAAAAGCTCGACGGCGGCGGTGATTTGCGCGGCGGTGGCGGAGAGTTCTTGAGAGAGGATTTGGGTGATGTTCATAAAGTTCCTTGTGTGAATGGGGTGCAGGCTGCTTTTTGGGGTGCAGGTTGAAACGAAATTTTCAGGTAGCCTGAAAGGTTATTTTTGAGGATTTTGTTTGTGTTCCCAAGTTTCAAGTAAATAAATTGCCAGAGCTCCTGATAAATTAACGGCTAATTGTGCATGACGGGGCTTGGGATTAACTCCTATTTTTCCCTTACCGTGCGCATCGCTCAAACGGTTTCGCAATGCACCTAATCCTTCAATGGTAGCAGTGCAGCCACCTAGTATTTGCTTGAAAATATCTTCCGTATGTTGTGATGGCGCAAGGTTGAGATATTCGGCTGTTTGTTTATACAGTTTCTGTAAATCCTGTCTGTCATCGTAAGTAATTTTTGCTTCATCTAAGATATATTTGCATACACTTTCTATCAATGTTCGTGCAGATGTAATTGCTCCTTCTGGGTCATTAATCCGTCTTTCGAGAGCCTTTTTCCAAACATTTTCTATATGTATAGCATCGAGTTTTTTAATGCCTTGATTGATTAATTCATCAGAAGGACAAGTCTTGCGATAACTAAATTCTATAAAATTCAATAATGGTTCAAATGCTTTATAAATAAATTCTCTGCGCTCTTCATATCTATGAAATCGTGGTGCTTTTACTTCATTCCAAAATTGATGTAAATCCCTGCATGTAAGTAAAAAAGTTGGGATGTATTTCTCAAATTCTTTGTTTGTGATAAATAATTGCCTTAGCTGCAAATATTGTGCATTAGATTCTCTTTCGTTGGCGGATGTAATTCCACCAGTGGCACGAGAAATTAATAAATTTTGTAGACTTTGTGCTTGAATTAATAAATCTTGCATTTTTATACCTATCTGTTCATTTAATTTATTGATTTCAGGCTACCTGAAACTACCGTTTCAACGCTTCCAATTCGGTAATATCTTCCGCTTCAGCCTGCCGCGCCATTTGTGCCAAACGGTTTTGCCTGAACAGTCCGTATTGTTCGCCGGCAAACGCTTCCATTTGCTTGTGGCTGCGCGTGCCTTTGCCTTCCAATATGGCGAAGCCGTTGTCGGCGATGATGCTGTCTATGCGACTTTGCCAAAACGCAAGCGTCAGACCTTGCCGGTTTTTGGCGCGCAGTTCCGCACTTTCCAGAAAGATAACGGTCAGGCGGTTGAGCGTGTCGATTTCGTCGGTGTTCAGGTAGTTTTTGGCAATGACGATATCGGCTTTGCGTACGCGTTCGCCGCTCCATGATGTCAGCCCCATATTGGGGGCGTTGCCGTCGGCGCGGTGGCAAACGAGTTCGGCGGCGGTTTGCTGCGTTACGGCGTAAATCAGCTTGTTTTGCGCTTGGGCGAAAAACATCTGCGTGGCTTTGTCGGTGGGGTCGTAATCGGCGGAGAGTTTGAACAGTTCGCGCACTTTTTGATAAAACCGCATTTCGCTGGCGCGGATGTCGCGGATTTTTTCCAGCAGTTCGTCAAAATAATCCACGCGCCCGTTGGGATTTTTCAGGCGTTTGTCGTCCAGCACGAAGCCTTTTTCCAAATAACCCGTCAAAACCTCGTTGGCCCAACGGCGGAACTGCACGCCGCGTTTGCTGCGCACGCGGAAGCCGATGGCCAGAATCATTTCCAAAGCATAGTGTTTGACTTGGTATTGCTTGCCGTCTGCGGCAGTTATTAAGAAATCCTTAATAACTGAATCCTCATACAACTCTTTGTCTTCAAATATATTTTTGATATGCGTTGCGATGTTTGGCACGGAGGTGTCAAAAAGTTCGGACAGTTGGCTTTGGTTGAGCCAAACGGTGTGTTCCTGCACCAGCAGGTTTACTTGGGTGCGGCCGTCTTCGGTTTGGTAAATCAGGATGTCGGACATGGGTTTTCTCCGTTTGCAGGTGGAGGTCGTCTGAAAAATATCGCTGGTTTATTCTTCATCACATTCCTCATCTTCGTCATCTTCTTCGTCATAGGAAGTGTAGAGCCAACTATCCCAGCCGAACAGTTCGAGCAGCGTGTCAAAGCGGTCTTGGTCGGCGGTGCCGATGAATACGCCGCTTGTGTTGCCGTTTTCAGCGAAGCAAAGCAGGATGATTTCGTGAAAGCCGTCAGTGTAAAAGCGTTGGTTTTTTTGGCGAAGTTCTGTGATTTCAGTGCGGTTTTGTTGGATAAACTGCACGGCTTGGGCATCTGTCGATTCTTTGTCCATGATGTTGGCGCAGTAGCGCAGACCGCCCATAGCGGCGTTGGTATAAGCCAGTTCTAGCAGTAGGGCGTGGGTGTCGGGCAGGTGCGGCTGCCATTCGTAGCTGTCGGTTTTATCGGTGTAAAAGCCGATATGGACGGGCGGGTTGTCTTGCGCCAAATCGGCTTTGGCAATGCCGCACAGAAACACGCCTTAGTATTCCTCTATCAACACTAGATAATCGCCGTCAAAATCCATCTTTTCCAATAGCAACAATCGGTTAAACGACTGATTGACTGCCTCGCTGCCGCCCAGTGTAAGCAGATATTCGCGCAAGATGGCGGGGAAGCGGATGCCTAGGCGTTGCTCGGCAGCGGTGATTTCGGCTTCGGGCAGACCGCAGGGGAGGTGGTCGAGGTGATAAAGGGTGGCGATATTTTGCAGATAATTCATGGGGTAATCTGGGGCAGGGGTCGTCTGAAAAACACGCTATTATAAAGGATTAACTTGGTGCTGAACGTCCTTTCAGACGACCCCTTCCTACATTTTCAGATAAAATACGCGCCATTAAAGGACAAAGCCATGATGACGCCCGAAACCCAGAAACAGCTCAAAATCACCGACGTTTCCGCCAAGAAGCTCGACAAACTCAACCTCCATACCGCATGGGATTTGGTTTTGCATCTGCCGCTGCGTTACGAGGATGAGACGCACATCATGCCGATTAAGGATGCGCCGATCGGCGTGCCGTGTCAGGTTGAGGGCGAGGTCATCCATCAGGAAGTAACGTTCAAACCGCGCAAGCAGCTGATTGTCCAAATTGCCGACGATTCCGGCAGCGTCCTTTTTCTGCGCTTCATCCACTTTTACGCCAGCCATCAGAAACAGATGGCGGCCGGCAAACGCATCCGCGCCGTGGGCGAAATCAAACACGGGTTTTACGGCGACGAGATGATTCATCCCAAAATCCGCGATGCCAAGAGCAGCGGTTTGGCGGAAAGCCTCACGCCGATTTATCCGACCGTAAACGGCTTGAACCAGCCCACTTTGCGCTGCATCATTCAGACGGCGTTGGACGTTACGCCGCTGCACGACACGCTGCCCGATGCCTTATTGGGTCGTCTGAAACTGCCGCACCTTGCCGAAAGCCTGCGTCTTTTGCATTCGCCGCCGCCGAGCTTCACCATCCACCAGCTTTCCGATGGCGCGCTGCCCGCATGGCAGCGGCTTAAATTCGACGAACTTTTGGCGCAACAGCTTTCCATGCGGCTGGCGCGGCAGAAGCGCGTCAGCGGCACGGCGGCGGCATTGGGCGGCGATGGCACATTGACCCAAGCCCTGCGCCACGCCTTGCCGTTTGCCCTGACCGATGCACAAGAAAGGGTCGTGTCCGAAATCCGCCGTGATATGGCGCAAACCCATCCTATGCACCGCCTGCTACAAGGCGATGTCGGCAGCGGCAAAACCATCGTCGCCGCCTTGTCCGCGCTGACCGCCATCGAATCCGGCGCGCAGGCGGCTGTGATGGCGCCGACCGAAATCCTTGCCGAACAGCATTTCATCAAGTTCAAACAATGGCTTGAACCTTTAGGACTCGAAGTCGTCTGGCTCTCCGGCAGCCAGCGCAAAAAAGCCAAAGACGAAGCCAAAGCCAAACTCGCCGACGGCACCGTCAAAATCGCCGTCGGCACACACGCCCTGTTTTCAGACGACGTCGAGTTTCAAAATCTGGGCTTGGTGATTGTGGACGAGCAACACCGCTTCGGCGTCGCCCAACGCCTCGCCCTCAAAAACAAAGGGCGCGATGTCCACCAGCTGATGATGTCCGCCACCCCCATCCCGCGCACGCTCGCCATGAGTTTTTTCGCCGACTTGGACGTGTCCGTCATCGACGAATTGCCGCCCGGGCGCACCCCGATTAAAACCCGCCTCGTCAACAACGTCCGCCGCGCCGAAGTCGAAGGCTTCGTCCTCAACATCTGTCGCAAAGGGCAGCAGGCATACTGGGTCTGCCCGCTGATTGAAGAAAGCGAAACCCTGCAACTGCAAACCGCTACCGAAACCCTCGAGCAGCTTCAGGCGGCATTGCCCGAACTCAACATCGGCTTGGTACACGGGCGCATGAAGACCGCCGAAAAAGCCGAAGTCATGGCGGAATTTGCCGCAGGCCGTCTGAACGTCTTGGTCGCCACCACCGTCATCGAAGTCGGCGTAGATGTGCCCAACGCCGCCCTGATGGTCATCGAACACGCCGAGCGCATGGGCTTGGCGCAGCTGCACCAATTACGCGGGCGGGTAGGGCGCGGCGCGGCAGAAAGCGTGTGCGTCCTCCTGTTTGCCGAACCCTTGAGCGAACTCGCCAAAGCGCGGCTGAAAGTGATTTACGAACACACCGACGGCTTTGAAATCGCCCGCCAAGACCTCAACATCCGCGGCCCCGGCGAATTTCTCGGTGCGCGCCAAAGCGGCGTCCCCATGCTGCGCTTCGCCAACCTTGAAGAAGACCTACATCTCTTGGAACAAGCACGTGAAATCGCCCCGATGCTGATTGAACAAAACCCCGAAATCGTCGAGGCGCATCTGGCAAGATGGCTTGCCAGCAGGGAAGGGTATTTGGGCGTGTAAGGTCGTCTGAAAAGGCTTCGCCTGCGGATATAGTGGATTAACTTTAAACCAGTACGGCGTTGCCTCGCCTTAGCTCAAAGAGAACGATTCTCTAAGGTGCTGAAGCACCAAGTGAATCGGTTCCGTACTATCTGTACTGTCTGCGGCTTCGTCGCCTTGTCCTGATTTTTGTTAATCCACTATAATGAACAAGGGGCGCATGATTGTGCCCCTTGTCGTGTGTTTTGTGTTTGAAGAAAAGAGTGATGGTGTGCTGGGTTTGAAGCTGTTAGAGCGTTCCCGATATGTCCGGACTATTAAATATCGACAGCCCCTAGGAGACTTATATGGCGAAAGGAATAATAATCCCGACAAGCATGCACCCTGCGCCTATCATCAAGCCGAGCATAGACAGCGCGAAAACGATTACGGAAACATACGGACGGACTTGAAGAGAAAATTTGCTGTAATCAACCGGTCCCAGCGTGGCTGTAATCAAATTATTGACGACACCTTTGGGCTCTCTTTTGTTGTTTATCGAAAGAACATATGTTCCTTCTTCTGCTTGAAAACAAAATAATACGTTTCGGGTTGTTCCAAAGCCGTTCACTTCAAGTGAGAGACATCCTGATTAAGGGATATGTTTGCCTGTTTTTTGATTGATGATGCTTAAACTGAGCGCGCCCAGTGTTACTCTTATAAACTGTTTGTCCATAAGCCATACGCTATATTTCCCTTTTTTTGTCAGCGTAAATGTTCCCTCTTGCTCGGTACAGGGCATTTCATAGACTATTTCGGTGCTGACATACCGGAGCATGTGTTTCAGGCTGATGATGAATAAGGTGAATCCTATCGGGATTAATAAAAGCAGTAAGAATTTCATGTTTTTTATCCATGATTTTTTCGGGAAAAGTAAATTGCCTCTATTCAAGCCTTGATTTTTATAGTGGATTAAATTTAAACCAGTACGGCGTTGCCTCGCCTTGCCTTACTATTTGTACTGTCTGCGGCTTCGTCGCCTTGTCCTGATTTTTGTTAATCCACTATATATCCTTCACGCCTGAGAGACATTTAAATATGATTATATTATAAAATTCCCTGACCGATTCTTTGTCTAGGGGCTGTCGGCAGCCCCTAGTGTTGTCCAACATATAAAAAGGTCGTCTGAAAACGTTTTCAGACGACCTTTGGGGTTTGATGGAGAACCGGTTTTATTTCGTGCCGTAATTGGGTTGCAGCAGGGCGCAGGGTTGACGTTCTCTACGGCTGCGGCGGCTTCGTCCGGCAATGGTGCCGCAGGCTGCGCCGGGATCGGTTTTGTCCGCTTTGGGTGATTTGTCGCCGCGGTCGTTACGCTCGTTACGTTCATTGCGTTCGCTTCGGTTGTTCCGTTCGGAACGGTTTCTGTCGCTGCCGCGGGTGCGGGTCGGGGTGGGTTGGGTGTCAGTGGCGGCATCACCGTCGGTATCGCTTCCCCACCAGTTCGGCTCGAAGCCTTCGATGCGTTCGACTGCCAAGTCGTTGCCGGTCAATTCTTTGATGGCTTCAAACATTTTCTGTTCGGTTTTGTCCATCAGGGAAATGGCAACGCCGTCCGCGCCCGCCCTGCCGGTGCGTCCGATGCGGTGGACGTAGTCTTCGGGCTGAGTCGGCAGCTCGTAGTTGATGACGAAGGGCAGCTCGGCGATGTCCAGTCCGCGTGCGGCGACGTCGGTGGCGACGAGGACGCGCAGGCTGCCTTCTTTGAAGGCGTTGAGGGTTTCGAGGCGGCTTTGCTGGGATTTGTCGCCGTGGATGGATTGGGCGGCGAGGTTGCGGCGCACGAGGTCGCGGGTCACTTGGTCGACGCTTTGTTTGGTTTTGCAGAACACGATGACTTGGTTCATCTGCAAATCGACAATCAGCCGCTCTAAGAGGTTGCGTTTTTTGAGGGCGTCAACGGCGATGATGTGTTGCTCGACATTGGCGCTGGTGGTGTTTTGCGCGGCGACTTCGACGATTTCGGGCGCGTTCATGAAGTCTTTGGCGAGTTTGCGGATGGGCGGGGCAAACGTTGCGGAAAAGAGCAGGGTTTGGCGTTGCTTGGGCAGCATCTGCATGATTTTTCGGATGTCGTCAATGAAACCCATATCCAACATGCGGTCGGCTTCGTCGAGGACGACGATTTCGACTTTGTTGAGGTTGATGTTTTTCTGTTTGACGTGGTCAAGCAGCCTGCCGACGGTGGCGACGACGATTTCGCAGCCGGCGCGCAGGTCGGCAGTTTGTTTGTCCATGTTGACGCCGCCGAAGAGGACGGTGTGCCGCAACGGCAGGTTTTTGATGTAACCCTGCACGTTTTGGTCAATTTGGTCGGCAAGTTCGCGCGTCGGGGTCAACACGAGCATACGCACGGGGTGCATCGCGGGCGAGGTGCTGGCGGTGGCGTAGCGTTTGAGGCGTTCCAGACTGGGCAGCATAAAGGCGGCGGTTTTGCCCGTGCCGGTTTGGGCGGCGGCGAGCAAGTCATGGCCGGCGAGTGCTTTGGGAATGGCGGCGGCTTGGATGGGCGTCGGGTTTTCGTAACCTTGTTCGGTCAGCGCGGAAACGAGTTCGCTGCCCAGCCCGAGTGAGGCGAATGGATTCATGGCGGTATCTTTCTGTCCAGACGGGATGCGGCATGCTGCGTGGGGTCGTCTGAAACGGGAGGATGTTTTGATGATGTGTTTTATAGGATGCCGCCGGCAAAGTGTGCGACCGGTTTACGGCAAACCGCAGAAAATGAATGTGGCTTCTGCGGTATGGAAAGGTAAGCGGGATTATGCCATAAAACCCCTGCGCCGCCTAACGGCAGGCGGGCGAGGCATGGTTTTTCGGCTGTATTGTCGAGTCGATAAGGGAATTTTTTACATTGCGGTGGCGTCGGTGTTTATGTTCCTTAAATTTCTGAAACCGCTTATCATTTTCTGACGGCATTTACTGTCATAGTTCAAACTTATCGAAAACTTTCATATGTAAATGAAACTAAATCGTACTAATGGGACTCTGTTTTGGGACAGACGCAAATTTGCGCTGTAAACCATCAATCACAATAGGAATATACGACATGAAAACTTTATTGATCGCCGTTGCCGCTGCAAGCCTGATGCTGGGTGCCTGCTCTAGCAGCAAAACTTCTGAAGAAGCTAAAACCCCTAGCGTTAGCGTTGAAGAAGCAATTGCTCAATGTCAACAAGCTTCCGGTGCAAACCAAGACCGCGCCGTGTTCGATGCATGTATGAAAGACAAAGGCTACCAACGCAGCGCCGCTGAAGGTGGTGCCGCTGCTTCTGCACCTGCCGCACAATAAGCACAGCTAGGAATTATTGATGTATCACCCGATCTGTTCGGGGTCATACATCAACAATTTCTCGCAATGCTTGCCCCGCCTGATTGCATTCACTCCCGGAAGGTAAGGCGGGGATAAACGCAAAGGTCGTCTGAAACCTGATTTTGGGTTTCAGACGACCTTTGCGTTTGTTTTATTTGGCGGATTCGGTTATTACAAGGCGCGGTCAAAATACAGCGGCACGCCCGATGCTTCGCTCATCCGCAGCAGGTAATCCATAATCTTTTGCGGCCACTCGATACCGCGCACGACAGTCAGGTTGCGCAATATCGGGAACACCAACACATCTTCCATACCGGCTTCTCCGTTCAAACCCACGCCGCCTTCGGTCATCAGCGTTTCCAGTTCCGCCAAATCCTCGTGCAGCCGCTCCACATACTGACCGGTTTTGTCCAGGTTGGTGGCAAAGCTGCCGATGGTTTTCTCTTTTTTGTCCGTGAAATATTTCACCGCTTCCGGCGTTTCAAATTCGGGCAAACCGATTTTCACCACACGCGGATGGACGAGTTTGGTGTTGTAGCCGTTTACCTTGTCAAACCACGCCTGTATTTCCGGGCGGATTTCATTTTTCAGACGACCCTCGCGGTCAAGATAGCGGACAACGTCCAAACTCTCGCCCATAAACGAACCGTCTTCTTTTTGCAGGATGGGCACTTGTTTTGCGCCGATCATGCCGATGGGCGTCGCCTCGTCGTCATTTGCCAGCACGACTTCTTCAACGTCCGCGCCCAACAGCCCCGCCGCCATCCGCGCCCGCACGCAATAGGGGCAATGGTCGTAGTAATACAGTTTCATTAAAAATCCTCCGAAAATGGGTTTGATTGGGCAAAGGCCGTCTGAATGCCTCACGCAAAAGGATTATCCTACCAAATATCTTTGGAAGCCATATCTGATAACGTGTTTATACGGCCGGGATATATGCAGTATTTTCTCCGGGCAGTATAACCGATGTTGAAATTTCCGTCGGATATACGACATCAGCGGCTGTCTCTGCTGAAATTTCACCTGCCAACTCATTGTATAGTGGATTAAATTTAAATCAGGACAAGGCGACGAAGCCGCAGACAGTACAGATAGTACGGCAAGGCGAGGCAACGCCGTACTGGTTTAAATTTAATCCACTATAAATTCCTTTGTCGTTTTGGAAATCAATATCGGCAACCTTGCGCCTTTCCCCGTTTTCCAAAACCACTTCTGATTCAAATAATATTTTATTATCGGCTTCATCTTTCAGATTGATTTCTGCAAAATCCAAAGAGATCGACTGGATATCCCAGTCGGACAATAGAGAAAGCTCTCCTTCCTCCGTTTTCCCGTTACTGTTTTCGTCATGCCAGATTCTTAGCTCGCCCCACAATTCATCATATTGATTAATGATATTATTATTGTCGCTGTCCAAATCTTTCAAAGCTTCTACGCCGTTTTCTGCGCGCTTGCCGTCAGACATAAGCCTGTTGTTGGTTCATCGCCTTGATTGCTGCCGTATCCGATCCGTATTTGGTTTCTTTGGGATTATTCCGCAGATCAAACTGAAAACGGTTGTATTCGGCTTTTCCTTCCTCATAAACAAATCTTCGTGCATATTCATTCGCTGTTGTATTACGATTTCCATCAATATCAAGATCAAGCTTGGACATTGTTTTTGAAAGCCCATGCCCTATTTCATGCGCCCAATCAGAAGCAGTCAGATATCTTTTGTCTGCCGTACCGAATACAATGCTTCTATTTTCTTTGTTATTAACTAGTTCACTTTTAAAAAATATACCGGAATATTCGGGATCCGCTCGAACGCTCCCTAATCCCCACTGACTAATAAAATTACGAGTTTGTCCCATTAAAATCGGATCCCGAATAATCTGATTTACCTCTGAAACAGGCATCCCTAATTTTAAAAAATGCTGCCGGATTTGTGCTGTTGTAGCCATACCATATACCTTTAAAATTAAATACTATCGACTATCTGATAAGAAAGATGCTGGAAATATCATTAATGCATTTGTCTGTTGGATGCTGAAATAATATTCCTGCACCTTTCCCCTCCCTTATAATCAAATGTCTATCACTCCCGATCAAACGGTTGTCTTCATCTACTGCTACTTGATTTACTACCGTATACCTGGGGAAATTCTTTCTTGTTCCGTCGTTAAAGCATACGCTGACCGGGCTTAGGATATGAGATGAAACATAGGGTTTCGGCAAATCATCAGGATAACGGTTGTCAGGAAACAGCGAACGGTAATGCTTTAAATAATCAGGCGTTGCTTCGATTTCTAAAAAAGTACTGCCGTCGTAGTCGGTCTGATGCACTACCGTAAAGCCATCGGTCGGCCGTTTTAGCTTACGCCGCCTGTGTTTGAGCCATTTCTGCCGCTCTGCCTTGTCTTTCCATCTGAGTACCGCCTGTTTTTCTCCGTCAGGCCGCAAACGGCCAGAAAGCCGCAGATAGCGCCGGTACACGGGAATCTGCCACTTTTTCGCTAAATCTTCAGGCGGCATATCAAGCAAACAGGCACTATGCAGCGTGCCTGCCATCTGTCTGAACAAATTCTCGAAGCTATTTACAGGATAAAGCTGCTCGCAGCCCGTTGCGTCATCCGCATATGCTTGAGAAACAGAGACCGTCTGAATGCCGCTATCAGCATGAGACAAAATGGGCAGCAACATGGCCGGCCACAACAAAGCAGCTAAAAATTTCACACCCATCTCCTTCTTGATAAAAATTATTACTTACATTGATATTATTCCCAATATTTTTTCACTGCAAGCACATTTACACGCTAATTGTTTGTTTTATTTTGATGTTTATATGTTATTGCAAGTTGGGTAGCCCAGGCCGTCTGAAACATGCTTTGTCGCAAAATACGGGCAAGCTGCTACAATACAGCCGCTATGTCGAAACAAAACAAACGGAGAAACGGCACGCCATGAGCAACACACGACAAACACCGGAAATCCCCGCCGCACCGATGCAAGAATCCCGCGCGTGGTTTGACGCGCACACCGCCGGTTTGCCCGAACCTGCGCAAAAGCTGCTTCAGACGGCCTTGTCGCTGGCCGAGACGCATTATCCTGCCGATGCGGCCACGCCTGCGGGCGAGCCGCTTTTGGCGCACCTTTTGGGTGCGGCGCGTATGGTGAACGAATTGGATTTGCTGCCCGATGCGGTGGCCGCCACGCTTTTGGCCGACATCGTGCGTTTTGTGCCCGACTGGCGCGAGCTGCTCACGGAACGCTGCAACAGCACCGTCGCCGAGCTGGTCAAAGGTGTGGACGAAGTGCAGAAACTCACCCACTTCGCCCGCGTGGACAGCCTCGCCACTTCCGAAGAACGCGCGCAGCAAGCCGAAACCATGCGTAAAATGCTGCTGGCGATGGTAACTGACATCCGCGTCGTGTTAATCAAACTTGCCATGCGCACCCGCACCATGCAGTTTCTCAGCAATATCCCCGACAGCCCCGAAAAACGCGCCGTTGCCAAAGAAACCCTCGACATCTTCGCCCCGCTCGCCAACCGTTTGGGCGTGTGGCAGCTCAAATGGCAGCTCGAAGACCTCGGCTTCCGCCATCAAGAACCTGAAAAATACCGCGAAATCGCGCTGCTTTTGGACGAAAAACGCACCGAACGCCTCGAATACATCGAAAACTTCCTCAACATCCTGCGTGGCGAACTTAAAAAATACAACGTTCACTTCGAAGTAGCCGGCCGCCCGAAACACATCTACTCCATTTACAAAAAAATGGTGAAGAAAAAACTCAGCTTCGACGGCCTCTTTGACATTCGCGCCGTGCGGATTTTGGTCGATACCGTCCCCGAGTGTTACACCACGCTGGGTATCGTCCACAGTCTCTGGCAGCCCATCCCCGGCGAGTTCGACGACTACATCGCCAACCCCAAAGGCAACGGCTATAAAAGTTTGCACACCGTCATCGTCGGCCCGGAAGACAAAGGCGTGGAAGTGCAAATCCGCACCTTCGATATGCACCAATTCAACGAATTCGGTGTCGCCGCCCACTGGCGTTATAAAGAGGGCGGTAAAGGCGACTCCGCCTACGAACAGAAAATCGCCTGGTTGCGCCAACTCTTGGACTGGCGCGAGAACATGGCGGAAAGCGGCAAGGAAGACCTCGCCGCCGCCTTCAAAACCGAGCTTTTCAACGACACGATTTACGTCCTGACCCCGCACGGCAAAGTCCTCTCCCTGCCTACGGGCGCGACCCCCATCGACTTCGCCTACGCCCTGCATAGCAGCATCGGCGACCGTTGCCGCGGCGCGAAAGTCGAAGGGCAAATCGTGCCGCTGTCCACCCCGCTTGAAAACGGACAGCGCGTCGAAATCATTACCGCCAAAGAAGGGCATCCTTCCGTCAACTGGCTCTATGAAGGCTGGGTCAAATCCAGCAAGGCAATCAGCAAAATCCGCGCCTACATCCGCCAGCAAAACGCCGACACCGTGCGCGAAGAAGGCCGCGTTCAACTCGACAAACAGCTTGCCAAACTCACGCCCAAACCCAACCTGCAAGAGCTTGCCGAAAACCTCGGCTATAAAAAACTCGACGACCTATATACCGCCGTCGGACAGGGCGAGATTTCCAACCGCGCCATCCAGAAAGCCTGCGGCACGCTGAACGAACCGCCGCCCGTACCCGTCAGCGAAACCACCATCGTCAAGCAGTCTAAAATCAAAAAAGGCGGCAAAACAGGTGTGCTCATCGATGGCGAAGACGGCTTGATGACCACGCTTGCCAAATGCTGCAAACCCGCGCCGCCCGACGATATTGTCGGCTTCGTTACCCGCGAGCGCGGCATTTCGGTACACCGCAAAACCTGCCCCTCTTTCCAACACCTTGCCGAACAAGCACCCGAAAAAGTGTTGGACGCAAGCTGGGCGGCGTTGCAGGAAGGGCAAGTGTTCGCCGTCGATGTCGAAATCCGCGCCCAAGACCGCTCAGGACTTTTACGCGACGTATCCGACGCACTCGCCCGCCACAAACTCAACGTTACCGCCGTGCAAACCCAGTCCCGCGACTTGGAAGCCAGCATGAGGTTCACGCTCGAGGTCAAACAAGTCAACGACCTCCCGCGCGTCCTCGCCAGTCTCGGCGACGTCAAAGGCGTGTTGAGCGTTACGCGCTTGTAAGGAGGAGCAAAAGGTCGTCTGAAAAACGGGTTTGCGGTTTTTCAGACGACCTTTTTGTCTGTGTCTTAAATCGACATCGGAAGTATAGTGGATTAACTTTAAATCAGGACAAGGCGACGAAGCCGCAGACAGTACAGATAGTACGGAACCGATTCACTTGGTGCTTCAGCACCTTGGAGAATCGTTCTCTTTGAGCTAAGGCGAGGCAACGCCGTACTGGTTTAAAGTTAATCCACTATATCTGTCCTGTCCTTCCTGCTTGTACGGAAATGACGGCAATTTGAGCAGCTTTGCTAAATCGCTGTCTGCCTTTTAAAAACAGCCAAACTTGCAAATCAAAGGTCGTCTGAAAACTGCAATATGCGGTTTCAGACGACCTTTTGTGTTGCCAAGCTCAAAGTCAGGCTGAACCTGATTCGGGTAAGGTCAGTGATCGACGGTAATACCTTTGCTTTCCTGCTGTTTCTGTTCGTCCAGTTTCTTTTGCAGCGTGTCGCACGGGGTGTCGCAGTCGCAGACTTTTTTCATGCCCAGCGAAGAGATGCCGCCGCAACTGCCTTTGATGGTGCGCTTGGAGAAAATGTAGCCGACCGCCATGCCGAGAATGACGAGGAGGAAGAGGCCGAAGGTGAGGAGTAGGGTTTTCATGATGGTGTTCCTGTGGGATGGATATGGGTGTGCGGGTATTAATGGAGTAGTTTTTTAAACGCGCCGGACATTTCGGTATGGTAGCCGTTTTGGTCGCGGATAATCAGGAAAACGGCGAGGTTTTGCTGTTCGGCAAGTTTGAGGGCTTCGGTTTCGCCGAGTACGAAAAGTCCGGTGGACAGGCCGTCTGCGGTGGTGGCGTTGTCGGCGACGACGCTGATGGAGGCGAGGCGGTGCGAAAGCGGGCGGCGGGTTTTGGGATCGATGATGTGGGACAGCCGCCTGCCTTGCGGGTCAACGTGGAAAATGCGGTAGTCGCCAGAAGTGGCGAGGGAGCGGTTGTCGAGGGGGACGACGATTTGGGTGTTGCCGCCTTGGACGATGTTAGGCTGTTCGATGCCGATACGCCAAGGCTCGCCTTGGGCGTTGCGGCCTTTGCCGTGCAGTTCGCCGCCGATTTCGACAAGGTAGTTTTGGATGCCGAGTTTTTCAAGTTCGCCTGCTACTTTGTCCACGCCGAAGCCTTTAGCGATGGAGGAGAGGTCGAGATAGGCTTCGGGTTGGGTTTTGGCGAGCGTGGCTTGTTTGCCGTTTTGCGTGAGGATGATTTTGTCCGTACCGGTTTGGGCGGCGGCTTTGTCGATTTCGGCCTGGGTGGGTTCGCGGGTGATTTCTTTGTTCGGTCCGAAGCCCCAAAGGTTGACGAGCGGGCCGACGGTTACGTCGAGCGCGCCTTGTGTGAGGCGGTTGAGGCGTAAGGCTTCGACGGTAACGGCGGCGAAATCGGCGGAAACGGGCATGGGTTTGAGGGTCTCGCGCATTTGGTTGAAGCGGCTGATTTCGGAGTCTTCGCGGTAGGTGGACATTTGGCGGTTGACCTCTTCGAGTGCGTCGTCAATCTGCTTTTTCACGGCTTCGGGCGCGGGCGGGTTGGGGAGGTCGTCTGAAAGGTATTTGACGGTATAGGTCGTACCCATCGTTTCGCCCTGAAGCACGGTTTGTTCGGATGTTTTTTTGCCGCACGCGCCCAAGGGCAGGGTAAGGGCGAGGGCGGTGGCAAGGGCGGGAATGGCGGAGGGCAGGTGCATGATAGGGTGTTCGGGTGTTTTCAGACGACGTATTGTAACGTAAAACGCAAGAGCGCGCGGCTTGCGGGGGCGGGGCTTTTCTGCTAACATCCGCGCTGCATTAAGAGTTGGGAATTCCATGCCAACCTGCTTTTCAGACGGAAAGGTAAGGTGGACGGCTGCAAAGCCGATGTGGTCCGAGAGGGCAATTCAAATCCCCCCGCTTGATGCGGGAATTTTTTTGCCCGTATGTTCTGTACGGGCAGGATTCCGAACCGCTTTATCCAAGTGGGAATATTTATCATTTGGATGGAGTGCAGGTGGAAATTTTGTTATGATTTCCGTTGTGGGACGTATATTGAAACAACAGGTCGTCTGAAAGCAGACGGCTTGTTTTTGAAGGAAAATATTGAAATGAGCGAATATCTGTTTACTTCCGAATCGGTTTCCGAAGGCCATCCGGACAAAGTAGCCGACCAAGTGTCCGATGCGATTCTGGATGCGGTTTTGGCACAAGACCCCAAAGCGCGCGTCGCGGCGGAAACTCTGGTAAACACCGGTTTGTGCGTGTTGGCGGGCGAAATCACCACCACCGCCCATGTGGACTACATCAAGGTCGCACGCGAAACCATCAAACGCATCGGCTACAACTCGTCCGAGCTGGGCTTTGACGCCAACGGCTGCGCGGTCGGCGTGTACTACGACCAGCAATCCCCCGACATTGCCCAAGGCGTGAACGAAGGCGAAGGCATCGACCTGAACCAAGGCGCGGGCGACCAAGGCCTGATGTTCGGCTACGCCTGCGACGAAACCCCGACCCTGATGCCGTTTGCCATCTATTACAGCCACCGCCTGATGCAGCGTCAAAGCGAATTGCGCAAAGACGGCCGCCTGCCGTGGCTGCGTCCCGACGCAAAAGCGCAGCTGACCGTGGTTTACGACAGCGAAACCGGCAAAGTAAAACGCATCGACACCGTCGTCCTGTCCACCCAGCACGACCCTGCAATCAGCCATGAAGAACTGAGCAAAGCCGTGATCGAGCAGATTATCAAACCCGTTCTGCCGCCCGAAATGCTGACTGCCGAAACCAAATACCTGATCAACCCGACCGGCCGCTTCGTCATCGGCGGCCCGCAAGGCGACTGCGGTCTGACCGGACGTAAAATCATCGTCGATACCTATGGCGGCGCAGCTCCGCACGGCGGCGGCGCATTCTCCGGCAAAGACCCGTCCAAAGTGGACCGTTCCGCCGCTTACGCCTGCCGTTATGTTGCGAAAAACATCGTTGCCGCCGGTTTGGCAACCCAATGTCAGATTCAAGTTTCCTACGCCATCGGCGTTGCCGAACCGACCTCGATTTCCATCGATACTTTCGGTACAGGCAAAATCAGCGAAGACAAACTGATTGCCTTAGTTCGCGAACATTTCGACCTGCGCCCCAAAGGCATTGTCCAAATGCTCGACCTCTTGCGCCCGATTTATGGCAAATCCGCCGCATACGGACACTTCGGGCGCGAAGAGCCCGAATTTACTTGGGAGCGCACTGACAAAGCAGCCGCATTGAAAGCAGCCGCAGGCGTATAAAGAAGCATGAAGGTCGTCTGAAAGGGAGTTTCAGACGACTTTTGTCGTCCCGAGTCAAAAACTTTTTGGCAAACGACGTATCATATGTTTTACAAAAAAACAGCGCGGCGCTGTGTTTCCTTACCGCGCCGTCTTTTACCCATCCACCAATAAAATAAAACTGAAGGAATACATCATGAAAAAATGGCTGCTGGCTGTTTTGCCCGCCACCGCACTGGCCGCTCCGCCTCAAGGCTTTTATCAAAATTACCAAGACTGGGACATTGCTTGCGACAATACCGGCACCTGCCGTCTCGCCGGATATCAGGCGGAAGAGACAGAAACGCCGGTTTCCATCTTGTTTACCCGACAAGCGGGCGCGAATGCCGCCGTTGCCGGTGAAGTTTCCCTGCTGCCGTTTAACGACGATGACCGCCAACTCGCCCGCGTGGCAGCCCGCAGCGAATTGATGCTGAACGGCAAATCACTGGGCAAATTGGCGTTGAACAAAAAAGGCACAGGCAAATTGAGCAGCGCGCAAACCAACGCCTTGCTCGAAGCGTTGAAAAAAGAAAGCAAAATCAGCATCCGCGCCGGAAAATATGAATGGCATTTGTCTGACAAAGGCGCAGCGGCGGCAATGTTGAAAGCGGACGAATTCCAAGGTCGTCTGAATACGCCTTCTGCGCTGATTCGCAAGGGCGACAGCAGTCAGGCAGTCCTCAGCCCGCAGCCTAAACCCGTCATCCGCGCCGTTGTCGTGCCGAAAAAAGCGGGCGATATACTGGAACAAGACACACCGCGCCACAGCGCCGTCATGAAGCTCTTGAGCGACAGCAACCGCGTTTCCGAAGGCGACGATAATTACTGTTACGCCCTGCACAATAAAGAGCAAATGCATTGGAACCGCAGCCTGTATGTCCATCCGCTCAACGATCATCAGGTTTTGATTTCGGCAATCTGTATCGGCGGCGCGTATCAAACCAGCGGCTACTATGCCATTGCCGATAAAGAATTGACCAAAATCGAACAAGTGCTGCCGCCGATGACATACGGCGGACACGGCGGATTCGATGAGAAAACAGCCACCCTCAGCGGCAGCTTCAAAGGCCGCGGCATAGGCGACTGCTGGACAAGCAATACGGCAGTGTGGGACGGCAAGGCATTCGTCCGCAGCGGCGAACACACTACCGGCTCATGCAAAGGCTTTACCGGCGGTGCGTGGGTGATGCCGATTTTTGATACCCGTGTCGAGCGTTAAAACACACTGAATATCGACGACATACGGCAAAAGCCGTTTTAAAAATGCCCGCAAGATTGAGTCATTTTGCGGGCATTTGCTACACATGGGCGATGTTTTGAAGGGAAAAGACGCGGGAATCGAATGCCCGTTTTCAGACGACCTTTTTCCTTATACAATAGCCGCTTGAATTTTATATATTCTGATATAAAGGATACGGATTATGTTCGGCAAACAACTCTTTGAAGAAGTCAGCGCAAAAATCAGCGAAACCATCGCCAACAGCCCCGCCAAAGACATGGAGAAAAACGTCAAAGCCATGCTCGGCAGCGCGTTCAACCGCATGGACTTGGTCACGCGCGAGGAATTCGACATCCAGCAGCAGGTTTTGATTAAAACCCGCACCAAGCTGGTCGAGCTGGAAGAGCGTCTGGCAAAACTTGAAGCCGCGCAAGAGCCGGAGCAGACCGCATTGGAAGCCGCGCAAGCCGCAGCCCAAGAAGCCGTCGACGAGATCAAACAACAAACCGAAGCCGGCGAATAAGGTCGTCTGAAACATGTCGCTTGCCTTGGTTTACAGCCGCGCCTTGAGCGGCATGAATGCGCCGTTGGTCGAAGTGGAAGCCCACCTTGCCAACGGCCTGCCTCATTTCAACATCGTCGGATTGCCCGACACCGAAGTCAAAGAAAGCCGCGACCGCGTGCGCGCCGCCATCATCCAAAGCGGCTTCGACTTCCCCGCTAAAAAAATCACCGTCAACCTCGCCCCCGCCGACCTGCCCAAAGAATCGGGACGTTTCGACCTGCCGATTGCGCTGGGCATCCTCGCCGCATCCGGACAAATCGCACCCGAAAAGCTCGCGCAATACGAGTTTGCCGGCGAATTGGCACTTTCCGGTATGTTGCGCCCTGTGCGCGGCGCGTTGGCGATGGCGTGGCAGGGTATGCAGGCGGGACGTTCTTTTGTTTTACCGCAGGAAAACGCAGAACAAGCCGCCGTGATGCGCGGCATTACCGTTTACGGCGCGCGTTCGTTAGGTGAAGTCGCCGCCCATTTGAACGGCATCGAACCCTTGGCGCAAACCGACTGCCAAGTTCCGCAGAGGTCGTCTGAAAACGCCAAACTGCCCGACCTCATCGATGTCAAAGGTCAACACACCGCCCGCCTTGCTTTGGAAATCGCCGCCGCGGGTGGGCACAGCCTCTTGATGATGGGGCCGCCGGGAACGGGTAAGTCCATGCTTTCCCAACGGTTGCCCGGCATTCTGCCGCCTTTGACCGAAGACGAATTGGTCGAAGTATGGGCGTTGCGTTCGCTCCTGCCCAACCACCAACAACAACTCGACAGCCACCGTCCTTTCCGCAGCCCGCACCATAGCGCCAGCTCGGCAGCCATGGTCGGAGGCGGTTCCGACCCGCGTCCGGGCGAAATTTCATTGGCGCATCACGGCGTTTTGTTTTTGGACGAGCTGCCCGAGTTTGACCGCAAAGTTTTGGAAGTTTTGCGCGAACCTTTGGAAAACGGCGAAATCCACATTTCCCGTGCGGCGCGTCAAGCCGTCTATCCGGCGAAATTCCAGCTCGTCGCTGCCATGAACCCTTGTCCGTGCGGCTATCTCGGGCATCCCGTCAAACCCTGCCGCTGCACGCCCGAAAGTGTCGCACGTTACCGCAGCAAGATTTCCGGCCCGCTGCTCGACCGCATCGATTTGACCATCGAAGTTCCGAGCCTGTCCGCCGCCGAACTGATGCAGCAGGAAGCAGGGGAAAGCAGCGCCCGTGTGTTAGAGCGCGTGATCGCCGCCCGCGACAAACAATACGCGCGGCAAGGTAAGGTGAATGCTGCCTTGAGCGTCAGTGAACTCGACACGTCCGCACGCATCCAAAAAGAAGCGCAGGAAGCCTTGGGCAGCCTGTTGGAAAAACTCTCCCTCTCCGCCCGCAGCTTCCACCGCATCATGCGCGTGGCGCGTACGCTGGCAGATTTGGCGGGCGATGAAGAAGTCGGCAGAAGCCATGTTTTGAAAGCCGTCAGCTTCCGCCGCGCGTTGTAAGATTTTTCAGACGACCTTGAATACTGAAAATGGAAGATTCAAGGTAAAAAGCCGAGACAGGTTGGGTATCTTGCTGGTGTTTTAAGCGCGGAATGTACTGTTTTATCAAGGAAATTCTGTTTTTGATAAATTGTCAGCGCGTCCTAACATCACGGCGGTTTTCGTAAAAACCATGTAAACAAACGGCGCATTTTTGCCCAATATAAAGGATATTGATAAAATGACCCGTCCCTGCCGATGGCAGCAGCAGATTCCTCTGCCGCCAAAAGGTCGTCTGAACGGCATCATCAATATAGGTATCTCATGAATAAGAACACTCAATACGGCAAAGGCCTTTTCGGCTTTTTCTTCGGCCTCCTCCTCGCCACCGGCGTGATCGGGGGTATCCTGTATTTTCTGAATCAAGACACCCCGAGCGCCTTCAAGGGCGCGACCGAGCCGCAAAAACAGCAAACCGAGCCTGAAATCCTCAAGCCGCAGGAAAAATCCAAACCTGAGGCTAAGCCTGAGGCTGAAGAGCAGCCTGTCGTCGTTCCCGTAGAGAAAGAGCGTCCGGTAGAAGAAGCCAAGTCCGAAGAGAAACGCAGCGAAGCCGATGACGATGCGGCAGCCAAAGAAAAAGAACGCGCTGAGAAAGAAGCGCAAGAAAAGGCAGATAAAGCCAAAGTCGACAAAGAGCGCGCAGACAAAGAAAAAGCGGAAAAAGAGCGTGCCGTTCGCGAAGCGGAAGACGAAGCCCGCGAAGCAGAAAAAGCTCTGCGTGAAGCTGAAAAAGAAGACAAAGAATCTGCCGAACGCGAGTTGAAACAAAAACTTGCCGAGAAAAAAGCAGAGCTTGCGAAAAAACGCGCAGAAAAAGCCAAAGCCGACAAAGAAGCCGCCGATAAAGCCAAAAAGGCAGCCGAGTTGACCGACAAACAAAAAGCGCGCGCCGAGCGCAAACTTGCCGAGAAAAAAGCGGCAGAGAAGAAAGCCGCCGAAGCCAAGAAAACCGAAACAGCTAAAAAAACCAACAAACCGACTCCCGAACAAATCCTGAACAGCGGCAGCATTGAAAAAGCCCGTCAGGAAGCGAATAAAGGTGCGGCGAAAGAAGTGAAGAAAGCCGAAGCGGACAAACAAACCGCCAAAGCCGACAACACCAAAGCCGAAGCCAAAACTGCGGAAGGCGGTAAAAAAGTCATCCTGCAAATGGGTTCGTACGCCGACCGCAACAGCGCCGACGCGCAACGTGCCAAACTCGCCATGCTGGGCATTTCGTCCAAAGTGGTCGAGCGCACCAACGGCGACAAAACCGTTTACCGCGTACAAAGCAACAGCATGTCGTCTGAAACCGCGAAAAACATTCAGAAAGACTTGCAAAAACACAATATCAACAGCCTGATGCGTTCGGCTCAATAAGGAGGAGGCAATGAAACGGACAACCAAACCGGCAGCCGTACTCTTCAGCCTCGCGCTTGCCTTTTCCGCAAGCGCGCAGGCTGCGGTCGAAGGCGTGGATTACACGGTTTTGAACAAACCGATTCCGCAACAAGACGCATCCAAAATCGAAGTTTTGGAATTTTTCGGCTATTTCTGCGTACATTGCCAAAACTTTGATCCTGTCTTGCTGTCGTACAGCAAAACTTTCCCGAAAGATGTTTACCTGCGTACCGAACACGTCGTCTGGATGCCTGAAATGTTGGGCTTGGCGCGGGTTGCCGCGGCGGTTAACGCTTCGGGTTTGAAGTATCAGGCAAACCCCGCTATTTTCAAAGCCGTACACGAACAGAAAATCAATTTGGCGGATACCGCCACTTTCAAAAGCTGGGCGGCGGCACAAAAAAGCTTTGACAGCAAAAAACTGATTGCCGCATACGACGCGCCCGCGAGCCTCGCAGCCGCTAAAAAAATGCAAAGCCTGACCGAGACTTACCGTATCGACGGCACGCCGGACGTCATCGTCGGAGGCAAATATCGGGTCATATTCAGCAGCGATTGGGCGAATGGGCAGAAAATCATAGGCGAGCTGATTAATAAAGTCCGCCAAGAGCGTTCCAGTAAAGCCGCGCGCTGACGGAATTTATCCAGACAGTTTCGGAATGACCGCAAAAGATAAGGCGGTTTCCGAACTGTCTGTTTGTTTTGGGCGGCGTATAATGGATTAACAAAAATCAGGACAAGGCGACGAAGCCGCAGACAGTACAGATAGTACGGAACCGATTCACTTGGTGCTTCAGCACCTTAGAGAATCGTTCTCTTTGAGCTAAGGCGAGGCAACGCCGTACTGGTTTAAATTTAATCCACTATAAAATCCATAAAAACGATACTGCTGAGGGATAGGGCAAAACACCGCCATCCCGCAGCAGTTTTCTGATTCTGATACCGCTTTATCCTGAAATCCAGACGGGCAAACGTCGTCTGAAAACCAAAAAAGAAAGCAATATGGACATTTTGACTTTATTAAAAGCCCTGATTATGGGCATTGTGGAAGGCTTGACGGAATTTCTGCCGATTTCAAGTACCGGCCACTTGATTGTATTGGGCGATTTGCTTAATTTTCACAGCAACGGCAAAGTATTTGAAATCGCCATTCAACTGGGCGCGGTGCTTGCCGTAATTTTTGAGTATCGTCAGCGTTTCACTTCCGTTTTGTCCGGACTGGGCAAAGACCGTGCCGCCAATCGCTTCGTGCTGAACCTTGCCATCGCGTTCGTGCCTGCCGCTTTGATGGGATTTCTGTTTAGAAAACAAATTAAATTATATCTGTTTAACCCAAAAATCGTCGCCATCATGCTGGTGTTGGGCGGACTCTTTATTCTGTGGGTCGAAAGACGCCAAAGCAAAGTCAAACCTAAAGTCAAAAGCGTGGACGAAATGCGCCCGATTGACGCGCTTGTGGTCGGCTGCGCCCAAGTTTGCGCGCTGGTGCCGGGGACTTCGCGTTCGGGCAGTACGATTATGGGCGGTATGCTGTGGGGCATCGAGCGCAAAGCCGCGACCGAATTTTCTTTCTTCCTCGCCGTACCGATGATGATTGCCGCCACCGGCTATGACGTATTCAAACATTACGAACTCTTCACGTTGCAGGATATCGGTCTGATTGCCGTCGGTTTTATCGCCGCCTTCTTGGCAGGTTTCCTGGCGATTAAATCGCTGCTGAAATTCGTGTCCAGCAAAAACTATGTTCCGTTTGCCTACTATCGCATCGTCTTCGGCGGATTGATTCTGCTGACTGCGCAGATGGGCTGGGTCAAATGGACTACATGATGTCGAAGCAGGGATAATCTGAACATGATAAAAGGTCGTCTGAAACCTCAAAAACAAGGTTTCAGACGACCTTTGATTTATCCGAACACACAATCCCGCAATAGATTCAGGTAGTTCCTTTGAAAGTTTGTCCTGCTAAATCCATACGCGGGAATGAACGTTGAGGACTATTGTTTCAACGTAAAGGTCGTCTGAAAACCATCGTTTAAGGTTTTTCATACAACCTTTTACAAACACTTCAGACAGGATTATTCAATGATTTCAGTAAAGACGACGGTTTTACCGCCGCGGGTCAGCGTGGCGAAGCCGTCTTGAAGCTGCCATCTTGTGCTTGCGTTGCGGTATTCCGTGGTTTTGGTCATCGAATGGGTCTGCGTCAGTTTTTCAACCGTACTTCCCTGATGCAGCTCGACCGTCATCGGGCTGTTGCTGTTGACGTAGATGGCGGAGATGCGGCTGCCGTCGGCGGCTTGATAGCGGATGGTGTTATTTTGCGCTTCGGCGACGACGGCGCGCGGGGCATCGGGGCGGACGGCTTTATACGAACCGCAGGCGGTACACAGTCCGAGCAACAGCAGGAGGGCGGATCTCTTCATAGCGTCTCAATAATGGTGGTGGGGAATGTGGCCTTCGAGATGGTAACGCGTTCCGCAGTAGGGGCATTCGATGTCGCTGTCGGACTGAATCGGAAGGAAGACGCGCGGATGACCGTTCCAAGTTTCGTGGTTGGGGCCGGAGCAGTGCAGCGGCAGGTCTTTGGGCTGGATAACGACGGTTTCGGTGTTTACGTTCATGATTTTTCCTTGGTAAGTCCGACCTTATTGTACGATATATCGCCTTCTTGTGCAGCGCAAAAGGTCGTCTGAAAAGAAGTTTTGATTTGATAATGCTTTGGTTATAATGCAGTTTTTATAAATCAGCTTTAAATCCACTTTATTTCAGACGGGCTTTAACATGACGACACTTTTCCGGCAGGATGATTTGAACCCTCAAGATGCGGCAGAATTTCTCTACACATTGAGCGCGGCGTATTTGGATTATACGGATGCGGCAGGCGATGAGGAAATGCGGTGTTTGAACGACGAGCAGCACACGCTGACGGCTTACTGCTATTTGGACAGCCAAGTGCAGGAGGGCGGCTTCGTGCAACTGATTGCGGCGGGTTACGGCGAATATGTGTTCCATAACCCCGTTGCCGACAGCCTGCGTCGCTGGCGGATTAAACCGACGCCTAAGATTTTGGATAAGGCGAAGGCTTTATACGAGCTGGATGGCGCAAAAATCGAGGAAATGGCAGATAGCGGGGCATCTTTGGACGAGATTCGTGCTAAGTTTCCCGATTTTGAGGAATTGGACGGCGAATATTACGAAATCGCGGACGACGATATGGCAGCGGCTGTGGCGTATGTATTGGCAAATTGGGAGAAGTTTGCAGAGATTGCAGATTGATGGGGTGTTATAGTGGATTAAATTTAAATCAGGACAAGGCGACGAAGCCGCAGACAGTACAAATAGTACGGCAAGGCGAGGCAACGCCGTACTGGTTTAAATTTAATCCACTATAAGAAATATTGAACGGATTTCCCTGTGTAGGAGGTCGATAACAAAAGGTCGTCTGAAAACCTGATTCGGTTTTCAGACGACCTTTTTTTCAGATGACCTTAAGCGTAATGCCGTTCTTCGCCTTTGCCGTCCACATTCTCGGCGCAGCGTTTGCAGATGGTTTCATGACCTGCGACGGAGCCGATGTCGTGGGTGTAGTGCCAGCAGCGTTCGCATTTTTCGCCGTCGCTGGCTTTGGCGGTTACGGCAAGTTCGCTGCCGGTTTTGACTTCGACTTTGGACACCAAGAGGGCAAAGCGCAATTCTTCGCCCAAGGCGTTCAGGTAGTCGGCGGTGGCTTCCGGTGCGGTGATTTCGGCTTCTGCCTGCAAGGACGAACCGACGGTTTTGTCGGCGCGCAAAGGCTCGATGGCGGCGGTTACGGCTTCGCGCGCTTCGCGGACTGCCGTCCATTTTTTCACCAGTTCGGCTTCGGCTTTTTCGTTGATGGGCGGGAACTCGTGCCAGGTGTGGAAGAGGACGCTGTCTTCTTCGCCGCCGCCGATGATGTCCCACGCTTCTTCGCCGGTGAAGCACAAAATCGGTGCAATCAAGAGAACCAGGCTGCGCGTGATGTGGTACAGGGCGGTTTGTGCGCTGCGGCGGGCGTGGCTGTCGGCTTGGGTGGTGTAGAGGCGGTCTTTCAGGATGTCGAGGTAGAACGCGCCCAAGTCTTCCGAGCAGAAGGCGACGATGTCTTTCACGGCGAAGTGGAAGGCATAACGCGGATAGAAGTCGCCCGCCAGACGCTCTTGCAGCTGACGCGCCAACACTAAGGCGTAGCGGTCGATTTCGACCATGTCCGCCTGCGGTACGGTGTGTTCGAACGGGTCGAAATCGCTGAGGTTGGCAAACAGGAAGCTCAAGGTGTTGCGGATGCGGCGGTAGCTTTCGGTGACGCGTTTGAGGATTTCTTTGGAAATCGCCAATTCGCCGCTGTAATCGGTGGATGCCGCCCACAGGCGCAGGATGTCCGCGCCGAATTCGTTATAGACTTCTTGCGGCGCGACGACGTTGCCGATGGATTTCGACATTTTGCGGCCGTTTTGGTCAACCACGAAACCGTGGGTCAGAAGCTGTTTGTACGGGGCACGGCCCATTGAAGAGGCGCAGCCGGTCAACATGGAGGATTGGAACCAGCCGCGGTGTTGGTCGCTGCCTTCGAGGTAGAGATCGGCAGGCCAGTCCAATTCTTCGCGCTGTTTCAAGACGGAATAATGGGTCGAGCCGGAGTCGAACCATACGTCCATCGTGTCGGAAAGTTTGTCGTAGTTTTCGCAATCTTCTGCGCTCAACAATTCGCTTTTATCGAGTGAGAACCATGCTTCGATGCCTTTTTCTTCGATTTTCAGGGCGACTTTTTCCAGAAGCTCGGCGGAGTTCGGATGCAGCTCGCCCGTTTCTTTGTGGACGAAGAAGGTCATCGGCGTGCCCCAGTAGCGTTGGCGCGAAACGACCCAGTCGGGGCGGCCTTCGATCATGGCTTCGAGGCGCGCGCGACCCCAAGACGGGAAGAATTCGGTGTCATCCACGGCTTTAATGGCTTTGTCGCGCAGGGTTTTGCCGTCGCTGCCGGCTTTGTCCATGCCGACAAACCACTGACCCGTCGCGCGGTAAATTAGCGGGGTTTTGTGGCGCCAGCAGTGGGCGTAGCTGTGTTCGATTTTGCTGCTTGCCAAGAGGTTGCCGGTTTCTTCCAGCCATTGCAGGATGACGGGGTTCGCCTCCCAAACGCTCATGCCTGAGACGCGCGGCGTTTCGCTGATGTATTTGCCTTCGGCGTTGACGGGGTTGTAAAGCTCGATGCCGTATTTGTTGCAGACGGCGTAGTCTTCCAAACCGTGCGCGGGGGCGGTGTGCACCAAGCCCGTACCGGCGTCGGTGGTAACGTGTTCGCCGTTGAGCATGGGAATATCGCGTTCGAGGAACGGATGGTTCATGTGCAGGTTTTCCAGCTTGTCGCCGGTGGTTTCCGCGAGGACGCTGAGGTCGTCTGAAACGAAGCCGTAGCGTTTGAGCGTGTCTTCCGCCAAATCTTTCGCCAATACCAATTTGCCTTTGGGCGTATCAATCAGTTGGTAAACCACGTCCGCACCCGCAGATACGGCTTGGCTCGCGGGCAGCGTCCAAGGCGTGGTCGTCCAGATGACGGCAAACGCTTTGCCTTCGATGCCTGACAAACCGAATGCGGCGGCAAGCGCGGCGGTGTCTTTAAACGGATAGGCAACGTCAATCGCAGGCGATACTTTGTCTTTGTATTCCACTTCCGCTTCCGCCAGCGAAGAGCCGCAGTCCAAGCAGAACTGAACCGGTTTCGCGCCGCGGTAGAGATAGCCCGATTTGTAGATTTCGCCGAGCATACGCACGGTATCCGCCTCGGTTTTGAAATCCATGGTCAGGTAGGGGTTGTCCCAGTCGCCCAATACGCCCAGACGGATGAAGTCTTTTTTCTGGCGGGCAACCTGTTCGGCGGCATATTCGCGGCACAATTCGCGGAAACGCGCTTTGGGCATGTCTTTGCCGTGCAGCTTTTCCACCATCACTTCGATGGGCAGACCGTGGCAGTCCCAGCCCGGCACATAAGGCGCGTCGAAACCGGCTTGGGTTTTGCTGCGGATAATGATGTCTTTGAGGATTTTGTTGACGGCATGACCGATGTGGATGTCGCCGTTGGCATACGGCGGGCCGTCGTGCAGGATGAATTTCGGACGGCCTTTGGCGATTTCGCGCAGTTTTTGATAGCGTTTGTGCTCGTACCAGCTTTTCAGCCACGCAGGCTCGCGCTTGGCAAGGTTGCCGCGCATCGGAAACGGGCTTTCGAGCAGGTTTACGGTTTTGCTGTAATCGGTCATGTTGTGATTCTCTATGGTTTCGGTATTTCGGTTTCAGACGGCGTTTCGCTAAGGTCGTCTGAAAAAATGCAAAGGGCTATTGTAGCCGAATTGTATTGTTTTTATAAGGGGTTTGGACGAAAGCTTGGGGCTTGGCGCAAGGGTGGATGAGTCGGTTTTGTCGTAAATTTTGCGGTTTGACGGATGCACATTCAACCGAGGCGGCATAGTCTCGATTTGCTTTGATTTTTCGTTACTTTTTTAATGAAGATTGACCCGATGTCAAAATTAAATGATAATCTATATCATTAATATTATAAATAGATGAATTTAATTTCATTACTTTTGCAAAACATCCTGCGGTTCACTTGCGTTTTGCGTCTGCTCGTCCCTTAAACTTCAAACTAGGCGACATACTCAAGCAATGCTTTTCAAATCAAAATTTACCCTTCTTTTTCTAGCAGTTTCCGCTATTCCTGCTTCTGCTTTTGCCGAATCTTCCAATAATCAAATTGCTGCCGACGAATACCGTGCCGCTGCCGTGGGCGTACTGCCGACGGTTGAAGTGCGCGGGAAGCGTGCGGACAAGCCGTTTCGAACGCCTTCTGCGGTCAGCCACCGCGATGCGGACGAATTGGGGCAGGATGCGAACACGCTGATCCGTACCATGCCCGGTACGTTTACGCAACATGATTTGGGGCAGGGCGGTTTTGCCGTCAACATCCGCGGACTGGAAGGCTTCGGGCGCGTGAATACGACGGTGGACGGCGTGACGCAGACCTTTTTCCAAGCCAATCCGGCGCACGGTTGGAACGGCAACACGACTTACGTCGATGAGAACTTTATTGCGGGTATCGATGTATCGCGCGGTTCGGTTGCCGGCGTGGGCGGTGTGAACGCCTTGGCGGGCAATGCCGAATTGCGGACGCTGGATGTGGACGATTTGGTTGCCAAAGACCGCAAATTCGGTTTTCAGACGACCTATCGTCAAGGTACGAACGGCTACGGCAAAAACGGCATGATGGGCGCGGCGGTCCGCCACGAATTTGAAAACGGCGGCAGCATCGGCTTTCTCAGTGCGATCAGCGGCAAGCGCAAGAGCGGCTATAAAAACGGTGCGGGCGAAGTGATTACCGGCGATGAGTTCGACGCGGATACGGCGGCGGAAAGCGGCATCCGTTCGTGGGGTACGCTCAACAAGTTGCACATCCGCCCCAACCGTTACCACAGCATTATCCTCGGGCATATGATGAACCGTGCGCGCTTCACCAACAACCACAGCCCTTTGCAGGTCAATACGCAGACGGGTTTGCTGAAATACCGCTACAACCCTTTGTCCGACTGGGTGGATCTCCAACTTGACGCATCTTTCAGCAATGCGCGGCAGAAGTTTTTGCAGGGCGAAAGCGCGCGTGAAGACTACGTCGGACGCACCACGCGCAGCCCGACCACTTCGCTGACCCTGCAAAACCGCTCGACCACCGACATAGGCAACAGCGAATTGTCGTTGAACTACGGCGCGAAATTCATGCGTACGCGCTACAACAGCAATTACGAAAACAACACCATGCTGCTTGCCGAAGGCAAACAAAACCTCGACAGCGCATTTTTCGATGCCGAGTGGAAACCCGGAAAATGGACGCTTCATGCCGGTTTGGGCTATGAACGCTACGGCTTGCGCGGCTATCTGCCGCCGACCGACGACGACGGCGCGATTATCCTGCCGCGCGGCGGCGACATCCGGTTCAACCGCAAAGAAGACCATCTGAATCCGCGTTTTGGCGTCGCTTACAAGCCGTGGGACTGGTTGCAGGTTTACGCCAATATCGGCAAAAGTAGCCGCAGCCCGACCGTGCAGGAATTCATGTACGTCAACAACGTCCAAGGTAGCCCGTATTCGGTCAATCCGTATTTGAAGGGCGAATCTTCGTTCAACCGCGACATCGGCTTCAATATCCACAAACAAGGCATTTGGAAAGCGGACGACACTCTCAACTTGAAAGTCGGTTATTTCAACAACCGCGTGAAAAACTATATCGTCCAAGACCAGTTTTATATCTGTCGGGACAACGGCGTACAGCGTTGCACCATCGACGAGGCGGTCGGCAGCGACAGCAACACGATAGGCGTGTTCCGCAATATGCCCGACACCACCAAAATGCGCGGTTGGGAAATCGAAGGCGGTTACGACTTCGGGCGCGGCTACATCAATCTCGCGTGGAGCAAAACGCGCACCACCTTCCCGCATGATTTCCTTGCCGATTTGGGCTTCTCCCATATCCGCGCCATGCCTTCCAGCGTTTGGATGGTGGATGCGGGAACGCGCTGGCTGGACAACCGCCTGACAGTCGGCACGCGCATCAGCTATACGGGCAAAGACACCGTGGCTGAAGGCGTGGATGTCGATACTCAGGTTCAGACGACCCGCCAAGTTGCCGGCAATCCCAAAATTATCGATCTTTACGCCACTTGGCAGGCGCGTAAAAACCTGCGTTTTTTCTTTAATATCGACAACCTGACCAACCGCGTTTACAACTACCCGCTCAGCGGCGGCACACTCGCCACAGGCAATTTGGGCGAGGGCAACAACGTCAACCAAGGCACGGGACGCGGGCGGACGATATACGGCGGTCTGACCTTGAAATTCTAAAAGGTCGTCTGAAAAGCGCAAACGTCGTTTCAGACGACCCCAAACCGACAGGACAAACATGATGTTCAAACCGATTTTATACAGGCTCGCCGCTGCCGCTTGGCTGTTTGCGGCAGCCACCGTCCACGCCGCCGCACCGCAAGGGCGGATTTACGATACGCAGGCGGGGCGGGAAATTGCGCCCGAAGCTTTGGTGCAGCAGTTGAAGCAGGCGGATGTCGTCTTAATCGGCGAGAAACACGACGAAGCGGCGCACCACAACGCGGAAACATGGCTGTTGGCTCAGACTGCCGATGCAAGGCAGTCAGGCTCGGTGCTTTTGGAAATGCTGGACGCTTCGCAGCAGCGGCAGGTTGGCGAAGTGCAGGCATGGATGCAGTCGGGCGGTAAAACCACGCCGCGCCGCCTGAATGAAAAAATGGGCTGGAACAACGCATGGCAATGGCAGGATTACAGCACGCTCGTCCATTTTCTGATGGGACAAAAAGCCAAAGTTTTGGCAGCAAACCCCGATCGCGCCGCCGTGCGACAGGCAGCTTCGTTCGTGCCGCAAGGGAAAGCGGGCGGCGATGCGCGCGTACGCGAGGCGTTGGGCAAAATCATGGGCGGCAACCACGGCAGCACTGACGGGCTGGTGTCCATGCAGCAGTTTAAAGACCACACAATGGCGCAAAACCTGATTGCCGCGCCCAAACCCGCCTGGATGCTGGCGGGCGCGATACATACGTCCAAGCAGCTCGGCGTCCCCTTGTTTCTGCGCGATGCGGGCTATGGCGGCAAAGTGAAGGTCGTGATACTCGCCGACCCTGCCAACAGCCCCGAAAACGAACATGGCGATTTTATTTGGTATGTGAAATAGACGTGCAGTCAAGATACAGGTCGTCTGAAAACGTAGGTTGGATTCTCGAATCCGACAGCCTGTTTCTTATGTTTTAGAAGCATAAAGCATGAATGTCGGATACAAGTATCCGACTACGTTTTTCAGACGACCTCCCAAACCATACGCAACCCACCACAAGGAAAGACGGAAAAATGCCCGAACCAACCCTTTACGAACGTTATCTCGAACTCAAAAAACAAGGCGTCCACCAGCGCGATGCCGTTGCGCGCCTGGGCGTCAGTGAAGGCGAACTCGTTGCCGCCTTCCCCGAGACGCAATATCTGGGCGGCAACTGCGCCGACTTCCTGCACGAACTCGAAGCCTTGGGCGAAGTGAAAAGCGCGGTACGCAATGTTGCCGCGTTGTCCGAAAAAACAGGTATTTACCGCAACCTCGAACTCTCGCCCATGATGGGGACAGCCATTAATTTGGGCGGACTGGATTTGCGCCTTTTTATGCGCCATTGGAAACACATCTTCGCCGTCCGCAACGGCGAGGCGCGCGCGTTTCATTTTTACGATGCGGCGGGCAAAGCCATTCAGAAAGTCCATCTGACCGAAGCTGCCACCGTACCCGTATGGGAACGCCTGTGCGCCGCCTACCGCACGGATGCCGCGCCTGTTTTTGAAACGCCGCCCGAAGTCGCGCCCTACGAAAACGTCGAGCTGACGGACGATGCGCTTGCCGCCTATCGTGAAGAGTGGAAAGGGCTGAAAAACGTCCACCATTTCCGCATCGTCCTCTCCCAATTCGGTATAGACCGCCTGCAAGGTTTGGAATACGCGCCTGAAGGCGACGCGCAAAAACTGAAGCGCGAAACCGTCGAGTTCATTTTCCGCCAATGCGCCGAAAGAGGCACGACCCTGCTCGTGTTTGTCAACAACAGCGGCATCGTACAAATCCAAACCGGACAGGTTCACCATGTCGATCGCGCCGACGGCTGGCTGACCGTCAGCGATTTTGCCGAAGAAAAATTCAATTTCTTCCTCGACGACGCCAAGCTCGCCGAACTTTGGTTCGTCCGCCGTCCGGGCAGCAATGGCATTGTCCACAGCATCGAAGCCTACGATGACCGCCGCAATTTGGTGCTGCAACTGTTCGGCAGACCTGCCGATGCCGAAGCGGAATCCGAAGCGTGGCGCGCGCTGATTGCCGAAGTGCGCCAAACATACGGGCTGTAATCTTTTTAAACCCACACCTCGTCTGAAATCTCGTTTTGGGTTTTCAGACGACCTCCAAACCCCGCAAACCATACGGAAACATCATGAAAAAACACATCTTCGCCGCCGTCCTGACCCTGCTTGCCGCCCATGCCGCCGCGCAGCGCGTCGTGATCCTGACGCCCGACGTTGCCGACATCGCCGCCAAACTCGGTGCGGACAAAGAAGTTGTCGGCATACACGAGTTCAACCGCAACCCCGCCTATAAAAACACGCCGTCCATCGGCTTCTACCGCAATTTCTCCGCCGAACCCATCATCGCCAAAAAGCCCGATTTGGTGATCGGAAGCTGGATGGCGAAACCCGACGGCATTTACGCCCAACTCAGCCGCGCCGGTGTCAAAGCGGAAAACGTCAATTCAAACGAAACGCTGGAGCAATACCAGCAAAGTTTTGCCCGCATCGGCAAATTGTTGGGCAAGGAAAAGCAGGCGCAGGCTTTGGCGCAGCAGTTTAAAAGCAGCATCAAGGCGCAGCCTGCTAACGGCAAACGCTACATCCTCAGCTACGACGGTCGTTATGTTGCGGGTAAAAACACTGTCGGCGACGTGCTGATCCGTTTGGCAGGCGGGACGAACGCGGCGGCTTCGGTGGACGGACTCAAACCGTTCTCGCGCGAAGGCTGGCTCAACGCGAAACCTGACGTCATCATCATCGCCAAACACAATGAAAAAGCCCTCGGCGGTCTCGACAAAATCATGACGCGCCCCGAAATCGCTTCCAGCCCCGCCGGAAAAAACAAACGCATCCTGTTCTGGCAGGCGGACGACTATATGCGCTACGGCCTCTACACGCCCGACATCGTCCGCAAGCTGCATGATTTAGGGAAATAAGGGGCGGTCGTCTGAAAGTTGCGTGATGGCACGAAGTCGGATGGGACAATCCGGCTTTTTGTCGGTTTCAGACGACCTTCTTTTGCCGTCGTTGTTTCGGAACGGATGCACATGAAGGCAACGATGTTCTACGTTCGTTTATCGTGAACAGGTCGTCTGAAAACGGGCAACGGCGAATCCGTCGGCGTTTCGCAGCCGCTGCCGAATACTCTTCAAAGAATCACAACATGAAAAAATGGCTTCCGGCGTTGCCGGTTTTATCTTTGTTTCTGATCTGGTTTTGCGCCGGAGTGGGCGAGGGTGGGTGGAGCAATCCGCTTGCCGCCGATCCCGTGTTGATGGAAATCCGCCTGCCGCGTATTTTTGTCGCTTTGCTGGTCGGTGCGGCACTTTCCGCCAGCGGTGCGGCGTTGCAGGCGTTGTTTGAAAACCCGCTTGCCGATCCGAGCCTGATTGGTACGTCGGGCGGGGCGGCAATGGGCGTGGTGCTGGCGATTGCGATGGGCTGGAGCATCGCCGTGCCGCTGGCGGCATTTGCGGGCGCGTTTGCCGTCTGTATCCTGATTCTGCTCGGACACCGTCTGGTCGGCGGCGGCAAGCTGGGGCTGTTGGTCATGGGTTTTGTGGTCAGCGCTTTGTGCGGCGCGTTGGTCAGCCTGATTCTCTTCCTTTCAGACGACATGGCATTGCGCAGCGCCATGACTTGGCTCTCGGGCAGCTTCTCCGAAGCAGGCTTTGTTTCGCCCGCTTACGCAGGCGGCGTGATGCTGGCGGGACTGGTCGTGTTGACCGCCGTCGGCCGCCGTCTCGACTATCTGCTCTTGGGCGACGAAACCGCGCACACTATGGGCATCAGTGTCGCCGCCACCCGCGTGGCAACCATCATCGGTGCGGCTTTGATGACTGGTGCCGCCGTCTCGCTCGGCGGCATCATCGGTTTCGTCGGCATGATGATACCCAACGTATTAGCGCAGGCAGTCGGCGGCTCGCGCACCCGCCTGATTATCCTGTCCGCCGCCGTCGGCTCGATTTTTATGTTGCTCGCCGATACGTTTGCCCGTTGGGTGGTGTACCCCATCGACCTGCCCGTCGGCATCGTCATCGCCATTTTGGGCGGGCCGTTTTTCCTGTGGCTGATTGTCAAAGACCAAAGGAGCTGACATGGCATTGCTGATCGAAAACTGCACCGTCAAAGCCGGAAAACGCACCATCCTGTCTTTGGAACGCGCCGAATTTCCCCAATGCGCCGTCAGCGCGGTCATCGGTCCCAACGGCGCGGGCAAGTCTACCCTGCTCAAACAGTTCCTCTACCATCCGCAAGCAAGCTGGTGTGGAACGCCCATGAAGGACGCGCTCAAACAACATAAAATCGCCTGGGTCGGTCAACACGAACATTTCAACCTCCCCATGACACTGTCCGAATACGTCCTCATCGGGCGATACCCCAAACTCGCCTGGTATCGGCGACCCAAACAGGCAGACACCCGACGCGCCCAAGCCCTGCTCGAGCATTTCGACCTCGCCGACCTGCAACACAAACGCATCCAAACCCTCTCCGGCGGCGAACAGCAACGCGCCGCCGTCATCCGCGCGCTGTTGCAGGATGCCGAAGTCCTCTTTCTCGACGAACCGACCAACCATCTCGACGTCCGCTATCAACACAGCCTGATGCAGCACCTCACCACCTTGCCCGAACAAGGCATGACCGTCGTCATGGTGTTGCACGACCTCAACCTCGCTACCCACTACGCCAGCCACATCACGCTGATGAAAAACGGCAGCATCACCGCTGCAGGCGCAACCGCCGACATCATGCACGCCGAACGCCTCAGCCAAACCTACGACTGGCGCATCCTCGAATGCACCGCCAACGGCAAAACGTGGTTTCAAGCGGAGACTTTGTGAGGGGGTGTCTGAAAAGCGGTTGTATCACGGGTGGTTTGTAAAATGAATCTCCGCAAAAAGGTCGTCTGAAAAAGAAATGTTCAGACGACCTTTATCGTCAATATAAATAAGAGATACCCATGACGTCATTTCCTGACCTGCGTAGCAACTGTATTTTCACCCCGTCGGGCAAAAATACCAAAACTCAAATCAAGCCGTTTGGATACCGTTTTCGGCAAAGTAATCATTCAATATCGTCAGTAGTCGGTATGCATTGTAGCGTGAGCTTTGCCCACGATAATGTTGGGTAAAAGAGGTCGTCTGAAATTTTGAGTTTCATTCGTGGGCAAAGCCCACGCTACGGGTTTCTATTCTCTCTTGCTACGGCTTATCGTAAGTTGTTGAGTGTGTAGTCGGATTCTCGAATCTGACAACTTTAGACGTTGGGAATCCTCGCAAAAAAGGTCGTCTGAAATTTTCAGACGACCTTCCTTATAACTATTTACACACTTTCTTCACAACAAACCTTCCGCTTTAACCCAAGCCAGAATATCGGCTTCTACGGCTTCGGGCGAACCGGGGTTGTCGATTTTGACGCCGTATTCGTCCGCGCCGAGTTCTTCCAGAATTTCCAGTTGCGAATCCAGCATGCCCGCTTTCATGTAATGCCCTTGGCGCGCCATCATGCGTTCGAGGTTGATGGCTTGCGGCGGTGTCAGGTGGATGAAGGCGGTTTTGCCTTGTGCGCCGCGTAGGATGTCGCGGTATTGGCGTTTCAAGGCGGAGCAGGTAACGATGGTGTACGCCGCGCCGCTTTGTGCCTGTTCCGTCATCCAGTCGCGCAGGTTGCAGAGCCACGGATAGCGGTCTTCGTCGGTCAGCGGGATGCCCGCGCCCATTTTGTCGCGGTTGGCTTGGGTGTGGAAATCGTCACCTTCGGCGTAGGGGCATTGGTCGAGGTGTTTTTGCAGGGACAGGGCGGCGGTGGTTTTGCCGCAGCCGCAAACACCCATCATCACAAAATGCGTCGTCATGTTCTCTTCCTTTGTTGGATTTGAAAAATATAAGGTCGGGCAGACGGTTTAGAACGTCTCAAAACCGTTTTCAGACGACCTCAAACCACGGCAAACAGCAGCGCCGACACTGAAAAGCCGATGGCGGCAATCAGCGTTTGGTTGACCGTCCATGTTTTCAGTGTGGTCGGTACGTCCATATCCAAAAGGCGGCCGACCAGCCAGAAGCCCGAGTCGTTGAAGTGGCTGCAACCGACCGAGCCTGCCGCGGTTGCCAAAACGACGCAGGCGAGTTGCCAGTCGTTGAAGCCTGCGGCGGCAACGGCGGGCGCCATCAATGCGGCGGCAGTCGTCAGCGCGACGGTTGCCGAACCTTGCGCGATGCACAGCGCCAAAGCCACCAAGAAGCAGCCCAGCAATACGGGTATGCCCAAATTTGCCATGCTGTCCGCCAACGCCTGACCGATGCCCGATGCGCGCAACACGCCGCCGAACATCCCGCCCGCACCGGTAATCAAGATAACCGAACAAACGGGGGCGAGCGCGCCGTCCACCGTTTTTTCCAACGCACTCGCCTTCACGCCGCGTTTGCTGCCCAAAACATAAAGTGCCACCAAAACCGAAATCAACAGCGCGACAGGGGTCGAGCCGATCATGCGCGCCACTTGCACCCAATGCTCGTCCGCGCTGACGACTTTTTCACTGATTAAGGTGGACAGCCCCGTGTTCATAAAAATCAACAGCATAGGAATCAACATAATGCCGACTACGGTTGAAGCCTTGGCAGGCGTTTGCGGCTGGTCGTTGTCCACCGTGCCGCCGCTGAGCAAATCAGGGACGGGAACGCGGATGGTGCGTCCCAAAACCTGCCCCAGCAGATAGCCGCTGACATACCAAGTGAACATGGCGACGGGCAATCCCAAAATCAGCACCTGACCGATGTTCGCCGAATAAAATTCCGAAGCCGCAATCGGACCGGGGTGGGGCGGCAGGAAAACGTGCATCACCGAAAACGCGCCGATAGACGCCAAAGCATAAGGCAAGACATCCTGCTTCATGCGCCGCGCCGTCGCGAAGACAATCGGCAGCATCACCACCAGCCCCGCATCAAAGAAAATCGGGAAGCCGAAAATCAGCGACGCCACGCCCAAAGCAAACGGCGCGCGCTTTTCGCCAAACATCCGAATCAGCGCATCCGCCAGCGACTGCGCCCCGCCCGAAGTTTCCACCAGCCGCCCGAGCATCGCGCCCAAACCGACCAGCAAAGCCACGCTGCCGAGCGTACCGCCGAAGTTTTTCAGCAGAACGTCGTTCACAATCTTATCCATCGGCAGCCCCGTCGCCACCGCCGTCAGCAGGCTTACCGACACCAACGTCAACAGCGCATGGACACGCAGTTTCACAATCAACAGCAAAATCAGCACAATCGCCATCGCCGCAATACCCAGCAGCCAGCCCGCGCTCAAAGTCTGAGTCCAACCGTCCATTTTGAAGCCTTTCTTTGTAATCAGAATACAAGGTGATTAAGGTTTTTCAAACGTATCAAATAGACCATAGCACGATTTGCAACGGGGCGGTATGGCGGGTTTTTGATGCCGTAAGCGATTAATTTTTTGATGAATTTTAATGATGAATGGGAGATAAAATAGAGAGTAGGAAAGATCAGGTCGGATGAGATATTAAATAAGGCAGAGAGGTCGTCTGAAAGTTTCTTTATCGGGTGTCGGGCATGAAATATTATGCAAAAAGGTCGTCTGAAAACTTTTCAGACGACCTCTAATATTTTTGAAAATTGAAATGAAAAAACTACCTGCCGTTACTTTTGAGTAGGTGGGGAGGGAGGATTTTGTGCCTGATTTTGCAAGTTTCTTTTATCTTGAGCTTCTGCGGCGTTTCTTGCATTTTCGGGCAACTGTTGATAAGAATTATTCCACCTTTTGGGATTTGTAATGGTTTCCTCCACAATAGCGTTGAGTAAGCTAAACATATTTCCGGCGAGGCTATCAAAATCTTCATCTGAAATTTGACCGGGATGTACGGCATTATTTCCGGTAATCCTCAAAGTATCGGCAACTTTGATCGCGTCACCCGATAACTTTTTCTGCTTGACCAGTGACCTAATGTCAGCATTGATGTTTTTTCCTTCTTCACCTAAGTGGATACATAATTTTTGCAAGCCTAAACGCATCAATGCTGCCGCGCCTCGGGGTGATTTGGCGAAAATTCGGGCGGCTTCTTCGTAATCTTTTTTCACGTCCTCGGGCATATCTTCGGCTGGAAGGGGTGCAGAGCCGAAATCTGGATAGAGTATTTCACCTTTTCGGGGTTTTAAACCTGTAAAGTCCGTTTCGGTTACTCGCCAAAAACTATATTGTTTACAATGAGCGCAAATGGCTTGGTAATAAACATTGGGTTCGTGACTTACCCATTTCATATGCGCAAATGCCCCGCAATGCGGGCAATTAAAAGCGTCTTTATTAAAATCAGGTGCTGTGTATTTTGTCATTTCTGCCATCTCCCTATCAATGTTAACAAAACAATATCTATTGGTTTCGATAAAGGTCGTCTGAAAACTTTTCAGACGACCTTTTATAGTAAATTTCCAATAAAAAACATCTTCGCCGTCATTCCCGCGCAGGCGGGAATCTAGACTTGTCTGCATAGGAACTTATCGGGTAGAACGGGTTCTTTAACTTTACGTTCTGGATTCCCGCCTGCGCGGGAATGACGGTTCAGGTATTTCTAATTGAATCCGCCATATTTTTACCTCAACCTTACTCTCAAGCCGCGTTGTTGAAGCCGCTGTGGCGCAGCAGCGCGTCTATGCTCGGTTCGCGTCCGCGGAAGGCTTTGAAGGATTCCGCCGCGCTGCGGGAGCCGCCGACGGCGAGGATTTCCTGCCAGAAGCGTTTGCCTGTGGCGGCGACGTCGTCGCTTTCTTCAAAGGCGGCGTAGGCGTCGGCGCTGAGGACTTCGGCCCATGCGTAGCTGTAATAGCCTGCGGAGTAGCCGCCGGCGAAGATGTGGCCGAAGCTGTTGGCGAAGCGGTTGTATTCGGGCGGTTGGATGACGGCGACTTCTTTGCGCACGTTGTCTAAAACCTGTTGCCAGTTTTTCAGACGACCTTCGTTGTCTTCGCTGTAAATGGTCATGTCGAAGAGGGCGAACTCCATCTGGCGGACGAGGAACATGCCGCGCTGGAAGTTTTTGGCGGCGAGCATTTTGTCGAAGAGTTCTTTCGGCAGGGGCTCGCCGGTTTCTTCGTGGGCGGACATTTGTGCCAAGACGTCGTATTCCCAGACGAAGTTTTCCATAAACTGGCTGGGCAGCTCGACTGCGTCCCACTCGACGCCGTTGATGCCGGATACGCCCAGTTCGTCCACTTGGGTGAGCAGGTGGTGCAGGCCGTGGCCGGTTTCGTGGAAGAGGGTGAGGATTTCGTCGTGGCTCAAGCGGGCTTCTTTGCAGCCGACGGGAGGGGTGAAGTTGCAGACGAGGTAGGCGGTGGGCAGTTGCAGCGTGCCGTCGGCGAAGCGGCGGCGGCCTTTGTAGTCGTTCATCCACGCGCCGCCGCGTTTGCCTTCGCGGGCGTAGAGATCCATATAGACGCCGCCTATGGTTTTGCCGTTTTGCTCCAGCTCGAAGTAGCGCACGTCTTTGTGCCAGACGGGAACGGTTTTTTCGGCGAATCCGATGCCGTAGAGTTTTTTGATTTGGGCGAACAGGCCTGCCAGAACTTTGCTGACGGGGAAGTATTTTTTGACTTCGGTTTCGCTGAATGCGTATTTGGCTTCGCGCAGTTTTTCGCTGGCGTAGCTCAAATCCCACGGCTGCGGGTCGGCGAGGTTCAGGCTTTCGCGTGCGAAGGCTTTGACTTCGGCGAGGTCTTTTTCGGCGTAGGGTTTGGCGCGGCGGGCGAGGTCGTGCAGGAAGGTGAGGACTTGTTCGGGAGTGTCTGCCATTTTGGTTGCCAGCGACAGCTCGGCGTAGTTTTTGAAGCCGAGCAGTTTGGCGGTTTGCAGGGCGTTTTCGAGGGTGCGGTCGATGTTGGCGGTGTTGTCGAATTTGCCGTCGTCTGAAAGTTCGCTGGCGCGGGTAACGTAGGCGCGGTAGATTTGTTCGCGCAGTTCGCGGTTGTCGGCATATTGGATGACGGCGAGGTAGTGCGGAATCTGTAAACCGATTTTGTAGCCTGTTTTGCCTTCGCTTTGCGCGGCGGCGGCAAACATGGCGAGCGAGTCTTCGGGAATGCCGGCAAGCGGTGCGGCGTCGTCGAAGTAGAGGGCGAAGGCGTCGGTTGCGTCTAAGACGTTTTGCGAGAATTTGGCGGAAAGTTGCGCGCCTTCGGTTTGCAGTTGTGCTAGTTTTGCCTGCTGTTCGGGCGGCAATTCTGCGCCGCTGAGGACGAAATCGCGCAGGTCGTGGTTGAGCTTGGTTTTTTGTGCGGGGGACAGGGTGTCGAATTCAGGGGAGTTTTTGATGGTTTTGAAGCGGTTGTACAGCTCGATGTCTTGTCCGATTTCGGTGAAGAAGATGGTGATTTCGGGCATCAGTTCGTTATAGACGGCGCGCAGTTCGGGCGTATCGACGACGGAGTTGAGATGCGACACCACGCCCCAAATTCTGCCGACGCGTTCGGTGATGCCGGTCAGACGCTCGACGGTGTTTGCCCAGTCGGTGTGCGTTTGGGCTTTGACTTCGGCAATCTGCGCGCGCGCTTCGGCGATGGCGGTTTGCAGGGCGGGTTTGATGTCGGCGGTTTGGATGGCGTCGAAACGGGGTTCTTCGCCCAAATGGAGCAGTACGTTGTCGGTCATGGATGGGATTCCTTTGTGTGGGTGGCGGGGTCGGACGGAGGTCGTCTGAAAAATGGCTGCCGCCTAAGTCAATGGGAAAATGGGGAGGATGTGTGTCTTGGTTTTAGGTTTGCCGTTCGGGAGAACCGATTGTGTTTTCAGACGACCTGTTTGGATTCGGGGTCGTCTGAAAACGGTGGGGCAAACGATAGGGGAGATATAGTGCCATCTTGTCGGGCTTAAAGCATCTTTCCCTGTTTTTACGCTATTCTGCGCCGCGCGGGTTAGATTTGAGCGGGGCGGCGAGGTCGAGGCTCATCGGTGTGCCGGCGGGGGCGAACACGGCTTGTGCGATATTGGTTTGCAGCGAGTCGGCAAACGAGCCGCGGTAGATTTTCGCGCCTTGGTGGGTCAGGTTGGATTGGACGTCGACATAGACTTCGCCGCCGATTTGCTGCCACAGGCGGCAGAACGTGTAGTCTTCGGAAAGGTAGCGTTTGCTTTCGGGATCGACCATGCAGTCGAAAAAGCGGTAGTGCAGCCCTTTGTCTTCGTGCTTGTAGTCACTGTCGGAGATATAGTTCAGCTCGGGGTAGGCTACCATCATTTTTTCGAACACGCTGCGTTTGATGACCATGAATCCGGTCGGTGCGTCATCGACTTTCATAAAGCCTTCCTCATCGACGCGCAGGACGATTTCGCCGTTTTCGTTTTTATCGCCTGTGTTGACGGTGTAGGCGGTGTACATCCGCTCGAAATCCGCTTGGGTCGTGCCGGCGGGAACGCCTTCGTCCGGCCAGTTTTCGCGTTTCAGCGGATAAATGCCGGCAACGACGTCTTTATCTGCCAAAAGCAGGCGGTAGAACGCTTCGGCGGAAAAACCGATGTCGGAATCGATCCAGAAGAGGTGCGTCCATTCTTTGTTTTCCAAGAATGTTGCCACGCAATTATTGCGCGCGCGGGTAATCAGGCTCTCGCCGCGCTGCATCATTACTTGCAGCGGCCAGCCGTTTTGCGCGCTGGTGTTGACGATGTTGAGCAGCGAAAGGACGTAATTGTGGAAATATTTCCCGTCGTGGCTGGGGGTCATGATGACGGGGTACATTTGTGTAAGTGCGGATTCAGGCAACATAATGATTTTCCAGATTATTAATAGATTATGGGGTTAAGCTTGAGGGTTTAGCAGACGGTATTGTACGCGTAAAAACTCATCTAACACCGCCTGCTGGATTTCTAAACGCTTCGCCACGGGCGAGGCATAGCGCACGATGATAAGGTACACCTTGTCGTCATGCGGCACGCGGGTTACGCGCGGCTGGGCGGCGGGTGTGATAAATAATTTCTCCGCCTGAACATTATCCAAATGCTGCTGGATGGCAGGCACATAAGGTCGGCACAAAGGCTCGAGTACGGCTTTCAGACGACCTACAATCTCATCTGAATCCAAATGAATCGGTACGGGAATCTCTACCGTATGAATCACATAATCGCCCAAGATATTGTCGCGGCGGACGGAATGGTTCAAAAGCAGGCTGTTGGGAAACGACAGCGTTTTGCCCGAAAGCTGACCGACCAGCGGGTTCGGGCCGATCTGCATCATCAACGTATTCAAAAGATTAATATCGACCACGCGCCCGCGCAGGCCGTCAACTTCGATGTAATCGCCAACCGAATATTGTTTCGTTACCGAGCGCAGGATGCTGCCCGACAAACACATAATCAGCTCTTTCGTCGCCACCACAATCGCCGCCGCCACCGCAAACATCGACAGCGCCAGCGTCTGAATTTGTGTCGCCCAAATTACCGCCAGTCCGAAAATGGTCAAAATCAGCGTCAGATTGCGGCTGAGTACCAAAGAGCGGCGTTTTTCCTCGATGCTGTAATGCGGGTGGCGGCGCAGATAAAGATTCAGCAAAATACCCCGCAAAACCAGCAGCGCCACCACCATCAGCACCGATTCCACCACTTCCTCGCGCACCGGCAGAGTATGCAGCCATTGCCGTACTGTATCCCACATAGTGAAAAATCCTATATTTATCTTGATATTGTTTTCAGACGACCCGCAAATCATCGGCATAAGCTGCCAAGCCGTCTAGGAAATGACATTATAAATGATAACGAATGGGGAGGTCGTCTGAAACATTTGCAAGAGTCATATCATCGAAATTACGCGTTCAGACGACCTTTAAAAGCTATAATGATATACCGTAACACTATGTTAATAAAGAAGAAATTGTTTACTGAGCTGACAAAAAAGGATACTATAGGGGCGTAACCTAAAGGGTTTGAATTAACCACCAATAACGAGGAATCAAAATGACTTGTAAAATCCACGATCATCACGATCATACCCACGGCGCCGGTTGCGGCCATACCGCCATCAAACACGACGACCATACCGACTATCTGCACGACGGTCATCTGCATCACGAGCACAACGGTCATTACGACGAGCACAGCTTAAGCGTCAATGAAACCAACCCCGACGGCTGCCATCCCGTCGATACCTGCCAAGGTCACGTTCACGGCGAAGGCTGCGGTCATGAAGCCGTACCGCACGGCGATCACACCGACTATATCGTCAACGGCCGCCTGCACCATCAACACGGCGACCACTGCGACGATCACGGTCCGGTTGAGATTGTGAAGTAAGTGCAATAGAAGCGGTTTCTTCTGAATAAGCGTTAAAAACAAAAGGTCGTCTGAAAATGCTGCTTCCGTAAAAAAACGGAATGGCGTTTTCAGACGACCTTTTTGTGTTTTCTATCTAATGAGAAGAAGGAGAGGGGAGGGGTAAATGGCTTTAGCTTTTGTTTGTTAAACCAGGTCTATTAGATAGTTATGCTCTATCGTTTATGATTTTAATAAGTCCGACAAACTATCATCTTCTTCTGATGCAACCGTATATTTCTCTTGCGCCCATTCGCCTAAGTCAATCAATCGGCAACGCTGACTGCAAAACGGTCGGTATTTGCTCTCTTCATTCCATATCACCGGCTTTTGACAGGTCGGACATTTCACAGTCGTTACTTCAGTCATTATTTGTTCCTTACAAATCATTTAAGCTTTGTCTGTTGATTGAGATATTTCATTTTAGGGCAATAATGTACCAAATTTCGAGTTGCCGGCATATCCCAGATAAAACCTATGCAGCCCCTGAATTTTCTTGGTTAACTCAGATAAAGTCCCTTCATTTTCTAAGACATCATCTGCATAGAGAAGCCGCGTTTTGCGGTTAGCCTGAGTATGCATAATGCGCTTGATCTCTTCTGTGTCCAAACCACTTCTTTGCTGAACACGAAGAATTTGTGTTGCTTCAGAAACATCAATCACCAATACTCTATCAACAACCGCCAAAAAATCTGGATTTTCAATCAGCAAGGGTACATCGATGATGCCGTATGCTGCATCGGGATAACAGGTCTTTGCTGATTTGATTTCATTTAAAATCAAAGGCAGTAATACCTCTTCCAATTCTTTTTTGGCTTGAGGTCGTCTGAAAACAATATCTCTCAAAGCAGCACGGTTCAGACTGTTTTGAGTATGAAAAACCTTGTCGCCAAAAAGACGGCGGATAGCCGGTAATGCTATACCGTTATCCGCCGTCAGGTTTCGACTCAGAGCGTCGGCATCAATATGCGGGGCATCCAAATCAGAAAAGATTTTTGCTGCTTGAGATTTCCCGCTGCCGATACCGCCTGTCAAACCTATCCATAAAGTCATATTAAAACCCTGATTTGGTCAGCCACCAAGTGACGGCACGATGTACCGGCTCATTAGCTACCAAAATAATCCAGCCGGCAATGGCCAAACTCGGACCGAAAGCAAAATATTGTCCTTTGGCAACCCGTCCGATAATCGCTCCAATCAGACCGATTAATGCCGCCATGAAAACCAAGACAGGTAAAATGCCGACCCCAAGCCATGCACCTAGAGCAGCCAGCAATTTAAAATCGCCGTTACCCATACCGATTTTTCCAGTCAAAAGCTTATAGATGAAACATAACAACCATAAGCTCATGTAACCGAAAACTGCACCTAAGACGGCGGATTTCAATGGCACGAATGTGCCGTTCAAATTAAACAGCAAACCTAACCATATCAACGGCAGGGTCAGGCTGTCTGGTAAATATTGAGTATCCGCATCGATAAAGGTCAATGCAATCAATATTGCAGTCAATATCAACCCACCGAATGCCGCCATCGTCCAGCCATATTGCCACGCTACTACGCCAAACAATATACCGGTCAATAATTCGATTAAGGGATAACGGATGCTGATGGGCGTTTTACACGAACCACATTTACCGCCAAGCATCAGATAACTGACAATCGGAATATTTTGCCAAGCCTTTACCGGAGCATGACACTTAGGGCAGCGTGAATCCGGTTTCATCAAATTGAATGGTTGCTGCTCTTCTTCCGTTAATTCAAGTTGCAAATGCTCTTTCGCAAACTGAGTCCAACCGCGTTCCATCATGACAGGAACGCGGTAAATGACGACATTAAGGAAACTTCCGATTAACAAACCAACGACGACAGATAATGGAATCGCAAATGGCGTTAATGTATCCAAAGATTCCAACATATTAACCTACTACGTTACCGAGGTTAAACAGCGGCAGATACATTGCTACCAACAGTGTGCCGATGATGGTGCCTAAAATAACCATAATAATGGGTTCCATCAGTGAGGATAATTGTGCTACAGAGTTATCAACTTCATCCTCGTAAAATTCAGCAGCCTTATTCAACATATCATCAAGGGAGCCGGATTCTTCACCAATAGCAGCCATTTGAATAACCATATTGGGGAACATATCCGTACTTTGCATACTTGAAGTTAAAGAAAGCCCCTGAGTAACTTTTGCACGAATGTCCTGTGTTGCCTCCTCATAAAGGATATTACCAGCTGCACCTGCTACTGAATCTAAAACCTCTACCAAAGGTACGCCTGCTGCAAACAAGGTGGAAGTGGTACGAGCCCAGCGAGCAATAGTTGCTTTACGGACAATTTGACCAAAAATTGGTAAACGTAAAATCATTGCATCTATACGTTTTTGGAAACTTGGTGATTTTTCATGTAATTTATAAACACCAAAACAAACGGCAATAAAGATAACGATCATCAGCCATCCGTATTCTACAAAAATTTTGGAAATATCCATAACAATTTGGGTTAAGTCAGGCAGTTTCGCCCCCATGCTTTCGTAAACTTTACCAAACTCAGGCAGCACCCAACGCATCATCACGAAGATCAATGCCACTGCAACGACCAAAATAGAAATTGGGTACGTCAGTGCAGTTTTTACTTTTTTCTTAATGGCTTGTGTTTTTTCTTTATATACAGCAAGTTTATCCAATAGGCTTTCTAAAACACCGCCAGCTTCACCGGCTGCAATCAGATTGCAATAAAAACGGTCGAAATATTTTGGGTATTTGGCAAATGATTTACCTAATGCACTACCTTGTTCCACATCTGCACGGACTTGCATCAACATTTCAGTCATGGATGGGTTGGAGTGTCCGCGTGCGACAATTTCAAAAGCCTGCATTAAAGGCAGACCTGCTTTCATCATGGTGGCGAGTTGACGGGTAAAGACAGTGATGTCTTCCTGAGTAATACGACGCTTTTTAGTTGCCTTTACTTTACTGATACGTAAAGGACGTATCCCGCGGCGTTGGAGCTTTTTACGCGCTTCTTCTTCGTCTTTAGCGACTACTTCACCTCGGACTAATTGATCTGTATTGGTATTTTTACCTTCAAACGTAAAACGTTTGCCTTTGTTTTTTTGAGCGAATAAGCCTTTTTTTTGCTCTGCTTGAGCCATTTTGTTACCCCTTGGTTTAATGTTTGAGAATGAAGAAAACATAAGTCCCCGTGTTTCTTCGATTCAATGGTTTAATCGTTAGTGTGAGCAATAACTTCTTCTAATGAAGTCAAACCTTGCATTGCTTTTAATAAGCCTGCACGGCGCAAATCAACCATACCTTCTTTGTAGGCCATGTTCATAATATCAACTTCTGTACCATTATTCATAATTACACGTTGCATTTCCTCGGTAATCGGCATGACTTCATAGACGCCGACACGACCTTTAAAGCCTTTGCCACGACAACTGTCGCAACCAACAGGACGGTAGAGTTTCCAATCTTTTGCTAAATCTTCATCTGTAAATCCTGCTTTTTTCAATGCAGGAACTGGAGGACGCTCAACCTCACGCTTACAACTTGAACACAGACGACGCAATAATCGTTGTGCCATAATCAAGCTGACCGAGCTTGCAATATTGAACGGAGCAACCCCCATGTTTAACATACGGGACAGAGTTGCAGGTGCATTATTTGTGTGCAACGTTGAAAATACCATATGTCCTGTTTGTGCTGCTTTAATGGCAATATCCGCAGTTTCCAAATCACGAATCTCACCTACCATGATGATGTCAGGGTCTTGACGCAAGAAAGATTTTAATGCTGCAGCAAAAGTCAAACCTTGTTTATCATTGACGTTGACTTGGTTGATGCCTGGTAAATTAATCTCTGCAGGGTCTTCTGCAGTGGAAATGTTGACGTCTTCTGTATTTAAAATATTCAGACAGGTATACAGCGATACAGTTTTACCTGAACCTGTCGGACCTGTTACCAATACCATGCCATAAGGCCGATGAATGGCCTCAAGCAGCATTTCTTTTTGGAAAGGTTCGAACCCCAGCTGGTCAATATTTAAAGTTGCCGCATCAGAATTCAGAATACGCATTACTACTTTTTCACCAAAAAGGGTAGGTAGCGTACTCACGCGGAAATCAATGGGGCGACCATGTTTATGGAAAGCAATCTGAATGCGACCATCTTGTGGTACACGTTTTTCAGAAATATCCAAACGCGCCATCACTTTAATACGTGAAGCCAGTTGTCCGCGTACTGCAACAGGCGGTTGAACCACTTCTCTTAGCTGTCCGTCTACGCGAAAACGGACACGAGCCATTTGTTCGTAAAATTCGAAATGTATATCAGATGCACCTGCGTTTAGTGCATCCGATAAAGTTTTGTGAATAAAACGAGGGATAGGACCATCTTCAGCCTCTTCATTGTCAATGTAGAGAGCTTGTGAGGGTTGAGCAGCTTCTTGTTCTTCACTGATCTCTTTTAAAATGGTGGTGGAACGTTGTCCCAGCCACTCTAAGAGGGAGCTTAATTGGTCGTCGGGTACAACAACCAAATCAATCGTAACACCTGAAGAAAAAGTGATTTTTTGGAAGTTTTGGATTTGTGTTGGATCGGAGACGGCCAGATAAACTTTACGGCCGCGACGGAATATCGGTATGCAGCGATTTTGAACCATTTGTTCTTCGCTCAAAACATCAGTAATGATGTTGCTGCGAGGGTAATGATGCAAATCCAATAATGGGTAGCTGAATACACGCGCAACTAATTCTCCCAAGCTTCTAGGAGAGATGATGCCGTCCGCAAAAAGCATGGGTAGGATTTCTTTACCTGTTTTCAAGGCGCTGCCGTAATGTTCAGCTTGTGCATTTGTAATGGTTTGGCTTTGAAGCAGTACGCGTAATAGTCCGATACTCATTATTCAATTGTCCGTTTCTTGTATAACCTTTTACACAGCCAGATATCCTCAGATAGTCTGCTGAGAAGTTATTTCACAAAGGAGTAGGTTCTGTTGTTTACTTAAGATTTTTGTATTTAGCTGTATTAAAAAGAAATTTTATTCTAAGTGTTTTTATTTTATTACTAAAAGATAATATGATATTCCGCTATTATGTGCAATCCCCTTATTTATTCGGAATATTAAAGGAGGGAAGTATTGGAAACTTCTAAAGAGCCGTTATTATAAGGTAAACAATACAGTTGCAACACTTCTAGGCGAAACTTTGTATGAGGCTATCCTTGAATGATTGCTTTGGGTGCTGTTTTTAGCGAGATAATTTGGTGGTATTTAAGAGACAGTATGATCGGAATATGCACATATAGGTCGTCTGAAACTAAAAATGCTAAAAGCCGGATCATGTTTGAATACATGATTCGGCTTTAATTAGATTTGAGTTCCTATTTCAATAAATTAAAATAGGAACTCAGTTCATTAGTTGATAAACTTATTGGCGAATGCGAGTTTGTACAGGAGCAGGTGCAACTTCGCGGATGATGACTTCGCGAACAACTTGAGGTTCTGCTTTTTTCGGACCGCAGCCTTCAGGCATCCAATAGAATGATTGTGCATCCTTGTTTTTATCAAACAGAATTTTGAATTGGCAGGTTTTGTGTTCGCCATTTTCACGGTAGTTGAACAAGTAGTCCCACTCACGTACACCATAGAGACCTTCTTGGAAGTGAGGGCGGCCGATCAATTCATAGATTTGATCCTTGTTCATGCCGGCTTCAATTTGACGGACATTGTCCCAGTTTGGCCAAGAACCATGTTGGGTGCCATCGTGGCGGAAGGTAGTTTTTGCTGCATCAGGCCATACTGGATTGTCAGTAGTACCTTCTTTGCTGACTTTGCTCAGATTACCACAGGCTGCTAGGGCGAGTGCTGCAATTGCAGGCAATACAAATTTCGATAATTTCATGTTTTTTCCTTTTATATCAAATCTTTGATAGATAGAGATGCTTTTAAGTCATCCCCTCTAGGTCTTACCATTGGTAGCCGACGCTTCCGCCCCAGTTAACATCTTTGCGGGTGTTCACGCTTACGCCGGTTTTGATGGACCATTTGTTGTTATCGGAATTGTGTGCATAACCAACAGCGACTGCTTGTTGACCACGGTAGCCACCTACAGCTGCAGAAACGATGCTTTTACCTGCTTCGTTAGGACGTTGCAGGAAACCGATTGCTGTGGCACCGGCGATACCTGCACGCAGGTCTTTGTTCATATCGTTGATACGATCTTGAAGATTATTGATAACAATGCTGTTACCGTTTGTTTGTGCGGCTACTTGGTACAGTTGGCTGCCGTTGATAGCATCTGTGCTGGTAGGTGTGATGCGACCAGCTGCAACATTAGTGATAGTACGTTCGTTGCCTGTTGAACCTACACTCACTGTGGATGTAGGAGTGGTGCCGGCAAAGCCGCTGTAAGTTACACCGTTTACAGTAGCGGTATTTGTACCTACTGCAGCAGAAGTAGTAGAACCTGCGCCTAAAGCAACAGAGTATTCATCACTTGCAATCGCTCCGCGACCGATAGCGACAGAAGAACCGCCTTTAGCTTGAGCCTGGAGGCCAGAAGCTACGCTGGCGTTTCCGGTAGCTTGGGAGGCAGCACCTGTAGCAATAGAATAGTTACCTTCGGCAACAGAAGCAGAACCTACAGCAGCTGAAGAAATACCCTTGGCTTGAGCTTTTTGACCTACTGCAACAGTGTAAGCGCCGGTTGCTTGAGTGCCTTGTCCGATCGCAGTAGAGGCGGGAGCCGCAGCGTTAGAGCCAGAGCCAAATGCAGTAGAAGACAGGCCTTCGGCTACAGAAGCAGAGCCTACAGCAGTGCTGCTGTTGCCTTTGGCAGCTGCTTGACGACCGATTGCAGTAGCGGCATTAGCAGTTGCGTTGGCGCCTTGACCGAAAGCTGCGGCGGCAGTGCCTTCAGCCTTGGAGAGTGTACCAACTGCAGTGGCAGATTCATCTTTAGCAGTAGTTTCAGAACCAATTGCAACGGTGCTGAGGCTTTGTGCGCTGGCGTTAACGCCGACAGCTACACCGTAACGACCAGTTGCGCCCTTACTGTCGTAGTTGCCACGGACAGGTTCGTTGTTATCGTTAATGCTTACATAAGAAGCATTTGTCAGCGCTGCTGCAAACGCAGGCGAAGCAGAAACAAGACCTGCGGCTGCCAATGACAAAGCCACTGTTTTGTTGAGCGCGGTAAAACGATTCATGTGTGTTTTGTGTTTCATAATTATCTCCCTGATAAAAACACATAAATAATAATATGGATGAATCTATATATTTTGCATATTCTGATTGACAAATATATGCCGCTTATCTAATATGCATACCACTGGTTGTTGAGCAGTAGTGAAATACATAAAATTTTATTTCTAAAAAATAAAATTGATTCAGAAAACAAATGGTTCGAAGCACGATTTACTACTCCGTACATGATGACCATTATATGAAGTTCCTTATTTTGTATTTATTATTTTTTTTTATCAAATATTAACTTCATTATAAAAAAACAATCGTTCCCCTTATTATCTATATGTAATATATAACAAAAAAAATAATAACATGTATTATATATTTATGTTTTTTGGGTTGTTTTGATTTTAAATTGCGTTTTTTTATTTTTAAGTAATTTAAAATGTCTTAATTTTTCGGATGAGTCATTGGTAAAATCAAGTGTGGCATTTAATATATTTAATACGGTAGAAAATTTTATATGAAGATAAATTTTTTCTACTGGAAACGATATTTTTCTTTTTTATATCTCTGTTAATTATTCCATAGATTTGTGTTGTATTTTCGATACTTGTGCCATGATGTAGATAAGAGGTGTTTTTGTTTGGATGGTATATATTGGAATAAGCTGAGATTTGTAAAGACAATTCCGAGTTTTCAGACGACCTTTTAGTCACAAATAAAGCCCGATTATTGCGATCGGGCTTTATTTGTTTATCGTTGCATCATTCAATTACGATTTTGGGGAAACGGCTGCTGAAATCTTTGCCTTTGTCTGCAATGGTCAGTGCGATTTGGAAGGCTGCGTCGGTGTAGATTTTGGCAATGGCGGGATGGTCGTCAAACAACTGTTTCGCCGCGCCGTCATCCATTGCTTCGCGTACGGGCAGGCTTAACGGGAGCTGTCCGAGCAGCGGGACATTCAGACGACCTGCCAAGTTTTTGCCGCCTTCAGAACCGAAAATAGCTTCGGCATGACCGCAGTTGGAGCAGATATGTACCGACATGTTTTCCAGTACGCCGAAAATCGGGATATTGACTTTGTGGAACATATCGACCGCCTTGCGCGCGTCAATCAGGGCGATGTCTTGCGGCGTGGTAACGACGACCGAGCCGGTTACAGGGATTTTCTGCGACAGGGTGAGTTGGATATCGCCTGTACCTGGCGGCAGGTCGATGAAAAGGTAGTCCACTTCGTCCCACTCGCTTTGGAACATCAACTGCTGCAAGGCTTGGCTTACCATCGGACCGCGCCAAACGACGGCTTGATCGGTATCAACCAGAAAGCCGATGGACATCACTTGGATACCGCTGTCGGCTTCGACGGGAATCAGTTTCTGGTTTTGTTGGTCGGGTTTACGGTCTTGCACGCCCAGCATGGTCGGTTGACTGGGGCCGTAGAGGTCAGCATCTAATACACCCACGCGCGCGCCCATGCGTGCCATGGCGGTGGCGAGGTTGGCTGTGGTGGTGGATTTGCCAACACCGCCCTTGCCAGATGCAACGGCAATGATGTTTTTTACGCCTTTGATGGTGGCGACTCCGGGCTGTACTTTGTGTGTTGTGATTTCAGTGTCAATGCGGAGATGGATATGCGCGTCGCCTGTGATGCCGATGACGGCTTCTTGCAGGCTGTTGGCGATGTCGGCGGCAATATGCCCGACAGGGAAGCCGAATTTCAGTCCGATATGGAGACCGTCGGTGCGTTCTTCCAACAGTTTGACGGCTTTTTCGCTACCAAGTGTGCGTGTGGTGTTGGGAATTTGTACTGCTTCCAGTGCAGTTTGAATGGTTGCGATATTCATGGCGTATCTCTGGTTGATAGGTAACGATAATTGAATCAAGGATGATTCATATTTGGTGTGTGGATGCAAGAAATACAATAGGTGTGGAATAAAAAATACGATCCATATTTCAGGATGAATGCGCGGATGCTGTAATAAATTTTCTTCCAAAAGAAACTGTATCTAAAGTCATCATAATCGATATCAAAATATTATTTGAAATATAGAGTTTTTATGTAATAAATTGTCGATAGGAATATAGTACTTTGTGTAATTATATTTCCAGACTTTATATTATGTCTCAATGGATGCAAGCGAGCAGAATGGTGAATGTTAATCCCAGTTTGCGGCAAGTTCATTTGCTGTTTTCAGTCGTTCCGTTGTGCCGACATCCAGCCATAATCCATTGTGTTGTTCGCCGGTAACGCGGTGTTGGTTCATGGCTTCCCTCAATAGAGGTGCGAGTTTGGCGATTTGATTGGCGGGTGTGTTTTTGAAGAGGTCGGGGTGATATATGCCTACGCCGCTGAAGGTTAGTGCAACTCCCTCGGTTTTATTAGAGTGCACCTGTCCATCGGGGGAAATGGAAAAATCACCCTCCGGGTTGTGTGGTGGGTTGGGAACCAACCAAATATGGGCCAGTAGGTTGGAGGTTTGTAGAGATGAGGCGGCTTGTCGGGCGGAGTTAAAGTCAATATCGGTCAGAACATCTCCGTTAATGACAAGGAAAGGAGCGTCGCCCAGTAAGGGTAGGGCGGTGGCGATTCCGCCGGCGGTCTCCAGTCCGCCTGTTGATTCGGGGGAGTAGGCTATGTTGACTCCGTATTGCGCGCCAGTACCAAGTGTGGCTTCGATTTGTTCGCCTAGCCATGCGTGATTGATGACGATTTCGGTAAAACCTGCGTTTTTCAGACGACGTATATGCCAGCCGATGAGTGGTTCGCTGCCGACTTTTAGAAGTGGTTTGGGTGTATGGTCGGTCAGGGGGCGCATCCTTTCTCCGCGTCCTGCTGCCAGTATCATTGCTTTCATGGCTGTCCTTGTTTGGGATGGGATTGTAGTCATTTGATGTGAAAGTATACAGTGTTGTGCCGTCAGGGTTCAAAGAGAATGATGCTTTGGTTATTGGTGTATTGATTGGTCGTTGATGAGGGAATACGAAATCAAGAGGTCGTCTGAAAACAAAGATGGGTTTTCAGACGACCTTGTGTTTAGGCTAATGATTTGAATTGTCGGCGGAAATACAGCAGCGCCGGGTTGTCGGTGTGGGTAGTGGTGATTTCATCGATGCGGACATAAAAGATGAAATGTGTGCCGATTTCGTGTTGCTCGATAATGTGACCGTGTAAATGAGCCAGTGCGCCTTCAACTTCGAGTTGACCGGTTTGCCCTCTATGCCAAATGTGGTATTCGAAGCGTTCTTCGGGGGAAAGGTTGGTAAGCCCTGCGAAGTGTTCGGCGACGTCTTGTTGATTTTCTGACAGGGTGTTGATACAGAGGTTCCGGTTTGCCTGCAATATGGGAATGATGCCTGCCTGCCGGTTGATGCATAACATGACGGTAGGCGGCTCGTCGGTAATTGGCGCTACAGCTGTCATGGTAATGCCGTAACGTCCGGACTGCCCGTCTGTGGTGATGACGTGGACGCCTGCGGCGCAGGATGCCATAGCATCTCGAAATGGACTCTTGAGTGTGTGTGCGGAATCTGTCATTCAGTTTCTTTTATTTTAGTGCCTGCTCAATTTGCGCGAGTTGGAGCAGCAGCTCTTTCAGTTCGAGCATTTTTTCTTTGGATAAGATTTTTTCGATGGCGTCGTAGCGTTCGTCTACTTGCGCGCCTATGGTTTCGTACAGTTTTTCGCCTTCTTGAGTCAGTTTCAGGTAAACGCGGCGTTGGTCGTTGGAAGGTTTCAGTCGTACCGCCAAACCTGCTTTTTCGAGTCGGGTCAGGATGCCGGTCAGGCTGGGGCGCAGGATACAGGCTTGGTTGGCGAGGTCTTGAAAGTCTAATGTGCCGTTTTCTGCCAGAAGACGGATGATACGCCATTGTTGGTCGGTAATATTGGCTTGGTTCAGAATAGGGCGGAATTGGGTCATCAACGCTTCTCGGGCTTGAATCAGTCCAATATTGATAGATGCATGTTTAGATTGGTTAGGCATTATAAGTCTCCATTGTTATCAAAAATCAAACCGTTGAAGCGCGAGGCAGGTATGTAAAAGGCGTTTTTTGATTATAAGCCGTCATTGGGGCGGCAAGGATATATAGGAACAAAAGCATCATTGTTTGGGTATCTTGGGAATACGCTAAACAGTTTGTTTTGATAATAATGTTCCCAAGTTTTCTTATAAACCTATCTTAGTCTATTTTCTGTGCAATCTCAACAAAATCATCAAGTACGGATTTTTTGAGTAATTCGTTTCTTTAAAAAACGAATATATTTTGAAGCGATGGATATGCCGTATGGTATTTGGGTTCTTTATATTTTAAGGATTTTAATAGGGGCTTGGTCAGTAGAAGAGGTCCATCAGCCAGATTCGGCTGCGTAAGCCCCAGTAACTGCTCAATCCTGAGGTGTGATGTATCATTTTGCCGTTTTTAATCAAGATGATGGTCGGGGTAACGGCGATCTTCCAGTTGGTTGCTAATTGGTCGTCTGAATCGTTGGCTGTCGGGAATTGCAGTTGGTGTTCCTTCATGTAGGACTGAATCTCTGTATCGGAGCCGGAATGTACGGCGACGCCAAGTGTGGGAATGCCGTTTTGATGTAGGCGGTCGATTGTCGGGGATGTGTATGAGCAGATATGGCACCATGTTCCCCAGAAATAGACGACAGCAATGCGCTCTTTGCTGAGTGTTTCAAGGGAAGTGCTGTTTCCATTGATAACATGGAGGGGTTCCGATGAGGCTTGCATCGGCTGATTGGGTTTGCGCCACCAGTCAATGGCTACGGAAATCAGAATAAAGAGAAGGAGGGCTTGGGTAAGGGATTTTAGATAAGGTAAGAGTCGTTTCATGTGGTGTCTGCATAAAGCAGGCTGAATATAAGGGAATCTGTATGTACTGCTACAAGGTTGGCTTGCGGTAATCATCTGCGGCTTGCCCGCCTTGCATCGGTATATTGGGTGTTCCTTTATAAACAGCCTGTTTGTATTTGAATCGTTGAAGAACGATATCAAAGTTCACAACGTGTTATGGTTATAGGTTTTAGCGTTTTTTAAACTTGCGTGTATAAATTGCCAAGATAATGACGGCAAATACGGTGGAAGCAATCCAGCCCGCTGGTTCGCCGACGTTATACCAACCTGCTTTTTGTCCGACAAAGCCGGCCAGTGCGGAACCGCCGATGCCTAACAGGGTAGTCATGATGAAGCCTAAGTTGTCTCTACCCGGGTGCAGGAATTTTGCCAATACGCCGATTACAAAGCCAATGATGATGGTAGTAAGCCAACCCATATTGCTTATCTCCTTATGTGTGTTGTGGTGAATGTGTGTGTGAAAATGCAGTATACAGTGTTGTTTTATCCCGCTGTGTCGTCTTTACATTTTATAGCACTGCTTCATATGGGTAGGGCGAGTAGCGGTATTGTGAGTCAGTATTGGATAATATTAAAAGGTCGTCTGAAATCTGTTTCAGACGACCTTTGGATTTACTGGGTCAAATTCTGATTATTGGGCAGCTTCAGCGTTTTCAGGAATTTCTTCAGGAACTTCTGAGGCAGCTTCGCTTTCTTGTTCCAACATATTATCAGCAGATGAGTCTTGCTCAGGGAGGCTGTTGGCATCAAATTTTTCAGAAGGCATGTTGTTCATTGGTGCTTCATATGCAGGCTGTCCAAAATTGTGTTGCTGCATGGCTGCGGCAGGAAGATTTTTCGTTATAAAAAATACTAGTGGAATCATAATAATGAAACAAATCAGCATAAGCCACAAATAAGCTTGCATGAAATGTTTGCGGTTTTTGTTGCCATCCCCAAATGCCCAGACAAATATCATGACAAGGCCTACGATAGGAATGGCGAGTATCAGGAATGTGATAATCCAATCCTTGACGGTCATGACTGCAGTGTCGTTGGGTACATTAGGGTGTGGAGTGTTATTTTGATCCATGAATAAACTACCTAAATGAAAGTGAATGAATAGGTCGGCAGCGGGCGGTTTTAATTTCTAATGTATTAAAATGTGCTGAATGTTAAAGCGGTGATGCTGTGTAGAATCATTTTGCACATTTATCCGACTGCCTGGCGATTGCAACATATATAGTGGATTAACTTTAAACCAGTACGGCGTTGCCTCGCCTTGCCGTACTATCTGTACTGTCTGCGGCTTCGTCGCCTTGTCCTGATTTAAATTTAATCCACTATATTTTATCCCAGCTGCAAGGATGAGAATGTTATCTTTCATTCCGTTTTCATGCAAGTGGATAGGGGTGAGGTGTGTTGGATTTTGGGTAATATGTGAATGGATCTTGACGTGATAGCGTTGCGTTGCCGTGTCCTATGAAATTCAATCCACTATGGGGGAGAAACTCAGGAACAAGTTGATGAGATTGGGTAAGATGCGGGTTGGTGCCGCAAAAGGAAATTTAATGTAAAGGTCGTCTGAAAATGGGTTTTCAGACGACCTTTGGGATTTTGATTTATTCTGCGGCAGGTTTTACCGTACTGCGGACATCGCCGCTTTTTTCTTTGTGTTTCAGCACCGCGCGGTCGAGTTTGTCCATCAGAACATCGATGGCGGCGTACATATCTTGTTCAACGGCCTCGACGTGGAGGTCTTTGCCCGCCAAATGGATGTCTGCTTCAGCCTGTTGATTGAGTTTTTCCACAGAAAGGGTGATGGTAATCGAAATGGCGTTGGCTGCGTGGCGGTTGATGCGTTCCAATTTTTCGGAAACGTAGTTTTTGATGGCTTCGGTAACGTCGAAATTCAGACCGGTGATTTTCAGATTCATAATACAGCTCCTTCGGTGGGGTTCAGTCCGTCAGAAACGGAACGGGAAAACTGCGGTTTAAAACTGTCATTCGGTAAGTTTGCGTTTGTGTGCCGGCGGGATGTCGAGCGACTCCCTGTATTTGGCGACGGTGCGGCGGGCGATGTCTATGCCCTGTTGTTTGAGGAGGCGGACGAGGGTTTCGTCGGAATGGGGCTTGCTGCTGTCTTCGTTTTCGATAATCTGCCCCAAAACGGCTTTGATTGCGCCTTGGCTCAGGCCTTCTTTGTCGCCTTCGGAATTGACTGCTTGTGTGAAGAAATAGCGTAACGCAAATAGTCCGCGCGGGCAAGACAAATATTTCTGGTTGGCGGCGCGCGAAATGGTACTTTCGGCAAGCCCCAATTCGGCGGCGGCGTCTTTCATAAGCATGGGCGCGAGTCCGATTTCGCCGAATATGAAGAAGTCTTCCTGATTTTTGACGATGTATTCGGCAAGGCGGATGACGGTGCTTTTGCGCAGTTCGAGAGAGTCGATGCGCTGCTTGGCTTCGTTGATTTTTTCTTTCCATTCGGGTGCGCCGTCTTCTGCGGATTTCATGAGGTCGCAGTATTCGCGGTTGAGTTGCAGTTTGGGCCAGGCGGCTTCGTTGCCGATGACTTTCCAGCCGTCTTTGCCTTCTTTGACCCAAACGTCGGGCTGGATGTAGGCGGTTGGTTCGGAGGAGGCGAAACCGTAGGCGGGGTAGGGGTTGAGCGTGGCGATGATGTCGAGCGCGACTTCTATGGTTTCGCTGTCGATTTCGGGAAAGAGTTTGCGGAAGCGGATGATGTTTTGTTTGCGGTTTTTGCCCAAATCGTGCAGCGAACTTTGGATGAGGTGGGCGGCCGCCTGACGCGCGGGGCTGGCGGGCAGGCGCATGAGTTGGAGCATCAGGGATTCGGTCAGGTCGGCGGCGGCAACGCCCGGCGGGTCGAAGGTCTGCAAAAGGTCGAGGGCGTTTTGCAGCTCGTCTTCGTCCAGCATCCATTCCAAGGGTGTGTTGTCGATAACGTCTTGAATGCTGTCGGTGAAATAGCCTTGGTCGTCAAGGAAGTCGATAAGGATGTGGACGTAGGCGGCTTCTTTGTCGGAAAGGGGGTGTTCGCACACTTGGGCGTGCAGGTATTGGTTGAAATCTTCTTCTTTGGCGATGTTGAGCCACGCGTCTTCGGCATCGTCGCCGCCGAGGTGGTTGCTGCGCGGCATGGTGGTACCGTGATTGAACTCTGCGTCGGCAAATTCGTCGGCTTCGGGACGTTCGAGCAGGGGATTGTCCTGCAACCAGTCTTCGACCTCGCGTTCGAGTTCGATACCGGACATTTGCAGGATGCGCAGGGATTGTTGCAGACGTTGGTTGAGTTGTTGGGTCTGCCTGAGTTTGAGGCCGAGTAAGGTCATGGTGCAATGTATGTTAATTAGTTTTATGGTGGATTGGACTTGAAACGGTGCAGCTTGGTTTACATTACGCTGTCAATTGCTTCTTGTTCATCCACTATATGATTTCAGACGACCTTGGGTTTGGTTATTGGGTGGGGAAAGGCCGTCTGAACGGATTTTGTGGTGTGTTTATAGGCGTTTGGTCAACGCTTTTTATTTTTTATCCTAGATATGTATTTCAACATTTTGCCTTGCCGCCGTCAACTGACGAGGCGTGTTTGAAGATAGGCATTCGGATATCAATGATGTGAGTTGAAGATTCGTTTGTTGATGGTTTTTATAAAAACTTAAATAAATCATATGTTTGATTATATTCAAGATGTAATTGTTTGAACAACGTGTATTTCATTGCATATGAGGCTGATTTTTGTCTAACGTGTCATTTGAGGGAAAAAAAGAATGTGGGATCAAATAATATAGGGTCATGAAATGGCATAAAGGTCGTCTGAAATCCTGTTCTCTAAAGCTTTGGGCTTGGTTGAACCTGAATTTCAGACGACCTTTCTTTATTTACCGCTTATTTATTTATTGTTCGGATGGGATTCCATCGGTGCGGACAAAGGCAGTTCGGGTACAGTGCGGGCAGATTCCGAAACGCTGCCGGACAGGGTTTTCAGGAAGGCAACGATGTTTTCGGTTTCTTCCGGAGTCAGGTCTTTACCCAGCTGCGCTTTACCCATGATGGTAACGGCTTTGTCTAATTCCCAAACGCTGCCGTTGTGGAAATACGGATAAGTTTTGGCGACGTTGCGCAAGCCTGGTACGCGGAAGAAGAATTCGTCTTCAGCTTTTTTGGTTACGTCGGCACGACCTTTGTCTTGTTTCGGATCTTCAATGAATTTCCAGTACGGACCTTGAACCAAACCGAATTTTTGGAAGGTTGTGCCGCCGAGGTTGACGCCGCTGTGGCAGGCGATACAGCCGCTGTCCATAAAGGCGCGCACGCCTTTGCGCTCTTGCTCGTTCAGAGCGTTGACGTTACCTTTGAGGTAGTCATCCCATTTGGTCGGTGTTAGTAGGGTACGTTCGAATGCGCCCAGTGCGGTGGTGATGTTTTTGAAGGAAACTGCGCCGTCTTCAGGGAAGGCGGTTTTAAACAGTTCTTGATATTCGGGGATTTTGGCAATTTTGGCAGCGGCTGCTTTTTGCGAGTCGTTTGCCATTTCCACAGGGTTGACCAACGGTCCGCCGGCTTGTTCTTCAACGTCGGCTGCACGGCCGTCCCAGAACTGCATGCCGAGCAAGGCGGCGTTTAACGCGGTCGGGGAGTTGCGTCCGCCGAACTGTCCTTTATGGCCTTGGCTGGTCGGCAAGTTGTCCACGCCTGCGGTGGCGAGGTTGTGGCAGGAGTTGCAGCTTACGGTGTTGCCTTTGGAGAGGCGTGGCTCATACCATAATTGATGGCCGAGTTTGACCTGTTCTTCGGTAAACGGGCGCAGTTTCTGCATTTCTTCAGCGCTTGGCAGTGGTTTGAAGATGCCTTGCGCGCGTTTGAGCAATTCTTGGTCTTCAGGTGAAGCATTGCTGTCAACGGCGACTTGGGACGCTGCTGAGGCGGTTGAAGCAGCTTCAGGGGTTGTCTGAACGGCAGAGGCTTCGGTCGGTGCGGAAGCAGGTTTTTGTTCCTTGCTTTCCTATCCGCCACAGGCGGCCAATGCGGACAAAACAGCAAGCGACAGGAGCAGTCGGGTGTTGCGGTGGTTCATGGCGTGTTCCTTTTTGTAGTGGATATTATTATGAGTAAGCACCGTTTCCGTTGATTGCCGTGATGAATGGCGGGCGAAAATGGGGAATGGCATTCCGCTTTGTTTACGTCCGTTTGATATGTCCGGCTTTTTTGTCCGCGAAGTATAAACAGCGGGCGTGGTTTGCCCTTTGCGGTAAATCAATATTGGATTTTCAATAGAAATAAGCAATATATGTGATAGCTTCTGCATTTTCATGCGGTTTTCATGTTGAATAGGCCTCTATCGCTTGCACTGCCAAGCCGATTGGTTTAAATTAAACGACAATTTACCGTTGGAAGACACACAATGAAAATCACCGTCATCGGCGCAGGTTCTTGGGGTACAGCCCTTGCCCTGCACTTTGCCCGCCACGGCAACGAAGTCGCCCTTTGGACACGCAATCCCGAACAAGTCCGTACATTGCAGGCAGAACGTGAAAACAAACACGGTCTGCCCGGTTTCCCTTTCCCTGAATCCTTAACCGTTTACGCCGATTTGGGTGATGCACTCAAAGACAGCGAACTCGTCCTTGTCGTAACTTCTGTCGCGGGTTTGAGAAGCAGCGCAGAACTCCTCAAACAACACAATGCCGACCACGTTCCCGTCCTTGCTGCCTGCAAAGGCTTTGAACAAGATACAGGGCTGTTGACCTTCCAAGTATTGAAAGAAGTATTGCCTGAGAACAAAAAAATCGGCGTGCTGTCTGGTCCGAGCTTTGCCCAAGAACTCGCCAAACAACTGCCTTGCGCCGTAGTTATCGCCTCAGAAAATCAGGAGTGGATTGAGGAATTGGTTCCACAACTCAACACCAACGTAATGCGCCTTTACGGCAGTACGGACGTGATCGGCGTGGCTGTCGGCGGTGCTGTCAAAAATGTGATGGCAATCGCTACCGGCCTTTCCGACGGTCTCGAATACGGACTCAATGCGCGTGCGGCGCTGGTGACGCGCGGTCTCGCCGAGATTACCCGTCTTGCCATGGCTATGGGCGCGCAGCCTAAGACCATGATGGGGCTTGCCGGCATCGGCGACCTTATCCTGACCTGTACCGGCGCGCTTTCGCGCAACCGCCGTGTCGGTTTGGGTTTGGCAGAAGGAAAAGAACTGCATCAAGTGTTGGTGGAAATCGGTCATGTTTCCGAAGGTGTCAGCACCATCGAAGAAGTGTTTAACACCGCTGTGAAATACCAAATCGACATGCCCATCACCCAAACCCTGCTGCAACTCATCCGCAAGGAAATGACCCCGCAACAAGTTGCAGAAAGACTCATGGAGCGCAGCGCACGCTTTGAGTAAGACCGAACGGTAAAGGTCGTCTGAAAACATCAAACCAAAAAGTTTCAGACGACCTCAAGATTCGGCAGCGATTGACATCCCTGCATCATCATCCTAATATCCTGACCGCCTGCCACCATGCGGCAATATGGAAGCCTATACATGAATCAATCACTCGACACCTTGGAAGTCAGCGTTTACCAGCTGGCCCAAAAATTTGAAACCCTTGTTGGTGAAAACCGCCGCCTTAATGAAGAAATCGACCGCCTCAAGCTCGAGCATGAACAACAAAAGCGCGAACATGAAGCCGCCGTTGACGAATTGAGTGAAGCGTTGCTTGTACAAGTCGGCAAACTCAAAGAAGACCTACAAGGCAAAATCGACAATCTTAATGCCGAAAAAGAACAATACCGCAGCGCATTGGAACAGACTGCAGAAAAAATCCGCCAGCTCATTTCCCGCCTGCCGCAAGAAACACAATCATAAGGACACGCCATGAGTATCGAACAAGTCAGCCTCGACATCATGAATGTCAATTTCACCATCAACACCCCGAGCGAAGAAAAAGATACCCTGCTCCAAGCCGTTGATATGCTCAACAAAAAAAGTGCCGCCATCAAAGAGAGCGGACGCATTGTCGGCAGCGATAAAATCGCCATTATGACCGCGCTCAACGTTGTCCACGACCTCCTTAAAATTACACTCAAAGACGATTTGGCAATAGGCGAATTTGAGCGTAAAATAACTGACATGAACAACGCCTGCCAAAAAGCTTTGGCGCGGTTGGAACAAAACTGATTTTTCTTTTTCCCTGCGGTGTCCGCGAAGGCATATATTCCTTTGAACCAATAAGTTCGCTTAAGGTTGCCGGGAGTTGCAGTGGGCGCGAGTGTCTATTCTTAGATGCACCCGAAGCTGCCCGAGGTGACCGCCTTGTCAACAAGGTTCAAGCGGATTCAGCCAAAACGGCTCTCGCGGGGATTCCCTATATCAAGCCATGCCCGTGCGGCATGGCTTTCATTTATCATCGGCTTCGACGTCGTCTGAAAACCAAGCGTAAAATTAAAAAACATATCCCGATATTTTGAATCATCAGGAATGTTTTCCAGCTTAAAAACAACATCTCCCTACGCATAAAACCGCCATCATAGAAAAAACACTTTCAGACGACCCCAATCCGATTGACAAAAGCCAATCCCATCTTTAAAATTCACAACTTTCTATATCTATCTGGATTTCCACTATGAAAACCTTTTCAGCGAAACCCCACGAGGTGAAGCGCGAATGGTTCGTTATCGACGCCCAAGACAAAGTTCTGGGTCGCGTTGCAGCCGAAGTCGCACACCGTCTGCGTGGCAAGCACAAACCTGAATACACCCCCCACGTTGACACCGGTGACTACATCATCGTCATCAACGCGGACAAACTGCGTGTAACCGGCGCCAAATTCGAAGACAAAAAATACTTCCGTCACTCCGGTTTCCCCGGCGGTATCTACGAGCGTACTTTCCGCGAAATGCAAGAGCAATTCCCGGGTCGCGCTTTGGAACAAGCTGTAAAAGGCATGTTGCCTAAAGGCCCATTGGGTTACGCAATGATCAAAAAACTGAAAGTGTACGCTGGTGCAGAACACGCCCATGCCGCACAACAACCCAAAGTTTTGGAATTGAAATAAGGACACGACATGAACGGTAAATACTACTACGGCACAGGCCGCCGCAAAAGTTCAGTGGCTCGTGTATTCCTGACTAAAGGTACCGGCCAAATCATCGTAAACGGTCGCCCCGTTGACGAATTCTTCGCGCGCGAAACCAGCCGCATGGTTGTTCGCCAACCTTTGGTTCTGACTGAAAACGCTGAAGCGTTCGACATCAAAGTCAACGTTATCGGCGGTGGTGAAACCGGTCAATCCGGCGCAATCCGTCACGGCATTACCCGTGCCCTGATCGACTTCGATGCTGCGTTGAAACCTGCCTTGTCTCAAGCCGGTTTCGTGACTCGCGATGCCCGTGAAGTTGAACGTAAAAAACCAGGTCTGCGCAAAGCACGTCGCGCAAAACAATTCTCCAAACGTTAATTCGTTTTTGGAATCTAAAAAAGCCCTGCAATGCAGGGCTTTTTTTATTTGTTGCAGCTATCGGATTGCCTATACATTTTTGAGACTGGTTGAGAGAGGGCGGACGGCTGAGCGATAGTAAGTTGAGACGGCAGGATTCGCGTTAAGTTTTTCTATTTCTTCAAATATCGAAAATGTGAAATTTCTTTTCGCATTCCCCATTGATACAATGAGGTTTTTTGCAGGGTCGTCTGAACATGACGGATTTCTCAAAGGGGCTTGTGGCAGCAGTAGCTTCCAATTTATTGTTTTCCATGCTGTTTCTGTACGGAACTTGGATGCATCCGATGACCGGGACGGAAGTTTTTGCTTGGCGCATGGTTGCAATGTTGGCGGCCATATGCGTATTGATGGGCATGAGCGATGGCTGGAAGGGGGCAGGGCAGTTTGTTCGTGAAACGGGCAGGGATTGGAAACGTTGGTTTTTGATTATGTTGCCCACGCCTGTTTTCGCAAGTCAGCTTTGGCTGTTTGTATGGTCGCCGATCAATGGTGAAGGTGTGAATGTGGCAATGGGCTATTTCCTGTTCCCATTGGCGATGCTGGCGTGCGGGAGGATTTGGTTTAAGGAAACGCTTAACCGTCTGCAAATAGTAGCGGTCGTATCGGCATGTTTGGGCGTGGCATGGGAGTTGGTACGATCCGGTGCATTTTCATGGGCGACGGTATGGGTATTCGGAACATATCCCATCTATTATTTGGTGCGCCGCAGACTGGGCGTGCCGGCATTGATAGGGCTGACGTTTGATTTGCTCGTGATTGCGCCTTGTGCCTTGTTTTATATTCTGACGCAAACCGATACCATTAATTTGATTGCGTCCACCCCAAAACTTATCGGCTTTATCGTTCTGCTGGGTATCAATAGCGCGGTCGCCATGCATTTGAATTTAAAAGCAAGCCAATTATTACCCATTGCCGTATTCGGTATGTTGAGCTATTTGGAACCGGTCTTGCTGTTTATCATTTCGATTGCGTGGCTGGGCGAACCTTTGGAGAATAGGGCATTAATCAGCTATGGATTTATCTGGTTGGGGTTGAGTCTGATGATGGTAAACGGATGGCTGGCAATGAAGAGAAGGGTCGTCTGAAACCGCTGTTTTATATAGTGGCTTAACTTTAAACCAGTACGGCGTTGCCTCGCCTTAGCTCAAAGAGAACGATTCTCTAAGGTGCTGAAGCACCAAGTGAATCGGTTCCGTACTATCTGTACTGTCTGCGGCTTCGTTGCCTTGTCCTGATTTAAATTTAATCCACTATAAATTTCAGACGACCTTGCTCCGTCAAAATCGCATTTCCCGCTTTCCGTCCTAAAGTTTCAATTTCTAAATCAATGTCGTCAGCAGGCTGCCTCGGCTTGTCAAACTTTTGCCTGATAGACAGCATTCGATATCGAAAGGTCGTCTGAAACATCTTTTCAGACGACCTTTGCCGTTTCCATTAAAATACCGTATTCCCATTTTTCAGACGGCCTTTTCCCATGTTTACCGACCAATCCGCCCCCAATCTTCTGCAAGGCTTGAACCCCGAACAACTTTCCGCCGTAACCTGGCCGCCGCAATCCGCCCTTGTGCTGGCGGGCGCGGGCAGCGGCAAAACGCGCGTGCTGACCACGCGCATCGCATGGCTTTTGCAAACCGGTCAGGCAAGCGTACACAGCATTATGGCGGTAACGTTTACCAACAAAGCTGCCAAAGAAATGCAAACCCGACTCGGCGCGATGGTTCCCATCAACGTCCGCGCCATGTGGCTCGGCACGTTCCACGGTCTCTGCCACCGCTTTTTGCGCCTGCACCACCGCGATGCCAGCCTGCCGTCTTCCTTTCAAATCCTCGACAGCGGCGACCAGCTTTCCCTCATCAAACGCCTGCTCAAAAGCCTCAACATCGCCGAAGAAATCATCGCGCCGCGTTCGCTGCAAGGCTTTATCAACGCGCAAAAAGAATCCGGTTTGCGCGCTTCCGTGTTGAGCGCGCCCGACCCGCACACAAGCCGCATGATTGAATGCTACGCCGAATACGACAAAATCTGCCAACGCGAAGGCGTGGTCGATTTCGCTGAGCTTATGCTCCGCAGTTACGAAATGCTGCAAAGCAACGAAATCCTGCGCCAACATTACCAAAACCGCTTCAACCACATTCTCGTTGACGAATTCCAAGACACCAACAAACTGCAATACGCCTGGCTCAAACTCATGGCGGGCGGCAACGCGGCAGTCTTTGCCGTCGGCGATGACGACCAAAGCATCTACCGTTTCCGCGGCGCGAACGTCGGCAACATGACCGCGCTGATGGAAGAATTCCACATCGACGCGCCCGTCAAACTCGAACAAAACTACCGCTCCGTCGGCAACATCCTCGCCGCCGCCAACGCCGTTATCGAAAACAACGACGAACGCCTCGGCAAAAACCTGCGCACCGACGCCGAAGCAGGCGACAAAATCCGCTACTACTCCGCCTTTACCGACCTCGAAGAAGCCCAATTCATCGTGGACGAAACCAAAGCCCTCGAACGCGAAGGCTGGGATTTGGACGAAATCGCCGTCCTCTACCGCAGCAACGCCCAATCCCGCGTTATCGAACAAAGCCTGTTCCGCAGCGGCATCCCCTACAAAATCTACGGCGGACTGCGCTTTTACGAACGCCAAGAAATCAAACACGCGCTCGCCTACCTGCGCCTCGCCGTTAATCCCGACGACGACAACGCCCTCTTGCGCGTCATCAACTTCCCGCCGCGCGGCATCGGCGCACGCACTGTCGAAAACCTTCAGACGGCCTCAACCGAACAAGGCATCACCCTCTGGCAGGCAGCCTGCAATGCCGGCGCAAAAGCCGCCAAAGTCGCCGCCTTCGTCCGCCTGATTGAAGCCCTGCGCAACCAAGTCGGACAACTGCCCCTGCCCGAAATCATCGTCGGCATCCTCAAAGACAGCGGCCTGACCGAACACTACAAAACCCAAAAAGGCGACAACCAAGACCGTCTCGACAACCTCGACGAACTCGTCAACGCCGCCATCGAGTTCAAACCCGAAGACAGCAACTTCGAAATCCTGCCCGACAACATTTCAGACGACCCCGCCTTCCCCATCCTCGCCTTCCCCATCCTCGCCTTCCTCAGCAACGCCGCCCTCGAATCCGGCGAAAACCAAGCAGGCGCGGGCGAAAAAGCCGTCCAACTCATGACCGTCCACGCCGCCAAAGGCTTGGAATTCAACGCCGTCTTCCTCACCGGCATGGAAGAAGGCCGCTTCCCTAGTGAAATGAGCCTTGCCGAACGCGGCGGCCTCGAAGAAGAACGCCGCCTCATGTACGTCGCCATCACACGCGCCCGCAAACGCCTCTACATCACCATGGCGCAGCAACGCATGCTGCACGGGCAAACCCAATTCGGCATCGTCTCCCGCTTCGTCGAAGAAATCCCGCCCGAAGTATTGCACTACCTGTCCGTCAAACAAACCGCCTACGACAGCTACGGCAGCCCGCGCCAAACCGCCGCGTCCAAAGACAAAATCATCGACGACTACAAACAGCCGCAAACCTACGCAGGCTTCCGCATCGGACAAAACGTCCGCCACGCCAAATTCGGCACCGGCGTCATCATCGATGCCGTGGACAAAGGCGAATCCGCCCGACTGACCATCAACTTCGGCAAACAGGGCGTAAAAGAGCTGGATACCAAGTTTGCGAAATTGGAAGAGATGTAGAAGGGAGATGGCAGAGGCCGTCTGAAACCCGTAGCGTGGGCTTTGCCCACGAATCAAACTAAAATTTCAGACGACCTCTTTTAGTCGTCATTATCGTGGGCGAAGCCCACGCTACAATGCACACCGATAAAGCAAATAGTCGTCTGAAAACGAGAGCAACGAGCTTTGCTGAAACCTCTGCCGTCATTCCCGCGCAGGCGGGAATCCAGAAGTTTGAGGTTGCAGCAGTCTTGAAATGTTCCTGAAATACCAAGGTCTGGATTCCCGCCTGCGCGGGAATGACGGCATTAAAGAATCGGCAGTTTGCAAATAGGTTGTTCAAATTAAGTGATTCGATTCTTATCTTTAGAATCCGAAAAGATTAATCAGCAAAAATAGGAAAGGGAAAAAATGGGATTTTTTAGCGAGTTACATGATGATTTGGTGCAGGTTAAAAAGAAAATTGCCCAAGCGGATGAGTCGATGTTGTCAGAACAGGAGCGCGAACAGTATGAATTGATTACGGCGGTGGCGTCATCGATGATTGATAATCCTGAGTTATGGGAAGAACAATGTTTATTCAATATTCATTATATAGGTGAAAATTTTAAAAGTCTGATCCAAAATTTTCTTTTTGATTTTTCAGATAAAAATTTGTCATATCTTTATGACGATGTTGTAAGGTTTTTAGCTGAATTAAATTTAAGCTTTCAGCAAAAAGAATATAGTTTCAATCCTGGAAGTTCATTATTCCCAATAATCAAAAGATTAAAGGAACAAATGTTTTACTCAGGAGAAAGACATCCTGATAGTCTTAATTATGCTTTTTATAAGATGCCGATAGACATATTATGTTTCTATATGGGTAACCAAGGCTTTAAGACATTCTTTGAATTTGATGAAAGGAAAAATGCCTTAGAAACATCAATTACAAAATATTGGGATGAAATTCAACAAAAAATAGATGAAGTAAATGTACTCAAAGATAAATTGGACGAATACAAAACGGCATTTAATTTTGTCGGTTTGTCTAAAGGTTTTGAAAGTCTGTTGGAACAAAAGAACGAAGCTAAAAAGAAAACTTTTGGGCTGTTGGTTTTGTTGGCAATAACCGTAGCTTTGACTTTGGCTATCAGTTTCTCTGTACAAACTACAGGTGCAGTTTTTTCATGGCAATCCATGCTACCCATTATCGGCTTGGAATTTGTTTTAATCTATTTCTTCAGAGTGGTTTTAACTCATTACCATTCGATACAGACCCAAATCATGCAGTTGGAACTGCGACAGTCGTTGTGCCAATTTATCCAAAACTATGCCGAGTACGCGAAAAAAATCAAAACTGATGATAAAGACGCGCTGGAAAAATTCGAAAACTTGATTTTTAGCAGTATTTTGTCCAATCCTGATAAAGTGCCGGGTACATTCGACGGTGTGGAAGGATTAACGTCTTTGCTGAAAGAATTGAAGAAATAAAATGAAGGTCGTCTGAAATCCTAAATTAGTTTTTCAAACGGATTTCGTGGGCAAAGCCCACGCTACGGGATGGTCCTATCAACGTGGTCAGTGTAGGTTGGGTCGAGACCCAATAAAGTCTGTTGAGTGTTCGCAATGTTGGGTTTTCAACCCAACCTACGTGAAAAGTCGTCTGAAAACGTTTTCAGACGACTTTTCGGGGCTTTGTTATGTTAAAACCGCACAATTTATTGTGCGGTTTGTCATTGTCAGTATTTGAAGTTTTCGCCGAGATAGACGGAGCGGACTTGTTCGTTGTTGACCAAGTCGTCGGGCTTGCCGGAGGCGAGGACAGTACCGTCGCTGATGATGTAGGCTCTGTCGCAGATGCTGAGGGTTTCGCGTACGTTGTGGTCGGTAATGAGTACGCCGATGCCGCGCGATTTGAGGAAGTCGATGATTTTTTGGATGTCGATGACGGCAATGGGGTCGACGCCGGCGAAGGGTTCGTCCAAGAGGATGAAGCGCGGCTTCATGGCGAGTACGCGGGCGATTTCGACGCGTCGGCGTTCGCCGCCGGATAGGGAGGGGGCGGGGTTGTGGCGCAGGTGGCCGATGTTGAGGTCGGCGAGCAGTTTTTCGACTTCGCCGTCGATGCGGCTTTTGTCTTTGGTGCTGATTTCTAAAATGGCGCGGATGTTTTGTTCGACGGTCATTTTGCGGAAAATCGAGGCTTCTTGGGGCAGGTAGCCGACGCCGAGGCGGGCGCGTTCGTGTATGGGCAGGTGGCGCAGTTCTTGTCCGTCGAGGGTAACGCTGCCTGCGTCGGCGGCGATGAGTCCGACGATCATGTAGAAGCTGGTGGTTTTGCCTGCGCCGTTGGGGCCGAGCAGGCCGATGACTTCGCCGCTTTCGATTTCGAGGGAGAAGCTTTTGACGACTTGGCGTTTTTTGAAACTTTTTTGCAGGTTTTGAACGACGAGGCGGCTAGTGTTTTCGCTCATAAATGACTCTTGGTTCGGAGGTCGTCTGAAAATGTGGCTTGGGGAACTTGCTATGCTGGTTTTCAGACGACCTTTGGTGTTGTCAGATATTGGTTATTTGGTTTTTTGGGTGCTGGACGGCTGGATGACGACGCTTACCCTGCCGGATTTGGCGGCGGATTTGGCACCTGTTTTGGAGCTGCCGTTGATGGTATAGACTTCGGTTTTGGTGTTGTAGGTGATGACTGCGCCTTCGGCTACATCGCCGCCGCGTTGGACTTTGGCGTTGCCGGTCAGGGTAACGAGGTTGATGGCGGAGGAGTAGGTTACGTTGTTGGCTTGTCCGTTAACCGTGCCTTTGTTGTCGTCGAGCGTTTGGCTGAAGCGGACTGGCGAGCCGCTGGCTTTCATAAACTGTTCGCCTTTGTCGTTGCGGGAGACGTTGACGCTGCCGGCGCGGATGTTGAGCGTGCCTTGTTTGATGATGACGTTGCCGGTGAAGGTGGTGCTTTGGTTGTTTTGGTCGAGCGAGCCTTGGTCGGCTTCAATCTGTATCGGCTGCTTGCTGTCGCTTTGCAGGGCGTAGGCTGGGGCGGTGGCGAAAAATGCGGTTAAAACACATGCCTTACATATTTTTTGTATCATAAATCGTGGCTTTCACTCTGGATGGGAAGTTCAACAAACCTTTTTTGTGGTCATACGTCAGACCTTCGGCGCTGCCGCTCGATTCGCCGTATTGGAAGGTAACGGGCGTGTCGGTTTTGGCGTATTGCGATTCGGTGTCGACGTGTAGAAGCTCGGTTTTGACGACGCCCGCCTGCCGTTTGGCATCGGCGGCTTTGGTCAGGACGACGTTGTGTTTGAACAGGAGTTGTTTGGTTTGGGTGTTGTACACGGCTTCGTCGCTGCCGACGTCGTAAAGCCGGCTGCCTTCTTGGAAGAAGACGAGGTGTGGCAGCTCGAAATGGACGTCGGTGCTTTCGGGAAACTGTTTTGCCCCTCTTGCGCTCAGATGCTCTTTCAGACGACCTTGTTCGTCAAATCGCCGCCCGTCTATGCCGTCCATCGTATATTGCGGCTGGTTAGGGTTGAGTTTGACTTCTTCAATGTCGATTTCGCTGATGCGCCCCAGCCATGCCGACAATCCGCCGAGCGCGACCGCCAGCACCAAAGGGAATGCGATTCCGTACCGCCATCTTACTTTCATTTGATGTACTCGTTCAAAGCCGCGCCCAGCGTACCTTTTGCGCGCATAATCAGGTCGCACACTTCGCGCACCGCGCCTGCGCCGCCCGCCTGTTTCGTAATATAGGCGGCGTGTTGCAGCGTAAACCAATGCGCGTCGGGGACGGCAACCGGCAATCCGCAGCGCACCATCACCGGCAAATCGACCACGTCGTCGCCGACAAAGGCGCACTCGGCTTCTTCTACGCCTGCCTGCGCGCGCAATTCTTCATAGGCGGCGCGTTTGTCCGAAATGCCTTTGAAGTAGTAATTTATGCCCAACTGTTTGACGCGGATGCCGACGGAGGGCGCGTCCCGACCTGTGATAATCGCAGTCTGCACGCCGCTTGCCTGAAGCATCTTCAAGCCGTGTCCGTCCAGGGTGTGGAACGATTTGATTTCTTCGCCGTTGTCGCGGATAAAGATGCGGCCGTCGGTCAAAACGCCGTCCACATCCAATACCAGCAGCTTGATATGCGCCGCGCGCTGTTGCAGCTCGGGGTCTAAGGTTTGCATAGTGTTTCCTTGCGGATTGCCAGGTTTCAGACGACCTATTCTAACATAAAGGTCGTCTGAAAACGGTTAGCCCGCCTTTACACAATCCGCGCCATCAGTAAATCGTGCATATTCAGCGCGCCGGTCAGCACGCCGTCGGCGTCGGTTACCAAAAGCCCGTTCACATGGTTTGCCTGCATGACTTTGAGGGCTTCGGTGGCGAGGCGTTCGGCGGGGATGGTTTTGGGGGAGGGGTGCATGATTTCATCGACGGTCAGCCCGTCAAAGCGGTCGCGCTGTTGGAACAGGCGGCGCAAATCGCCGTCGGTGAACACGCCTTTCAGACGACCTTGATTGTCCGTTACCGCGAGCATACCCAAGCCTTTTTCGCTCATGCTGACGATGGCTTCTTTTAAGGGCGTACCGAGTCGGACGGCAGGCAGTGCGTCGTCTTTGTGCATGATGTCTGCCACGCGTAAAAGCAGGCGTTTGCCGAGGCTGCCGGCGGGGTGGCTCAGGGCGAAATCGTCGGGCGTGAACGCGCGTGCGCGCAAAAGGACGACCGCCAACGCATCTCCCAAAGCCATAACGGCGGTGGTGCTGGTGGTCGGGGCAAGTCCCAGCGGGCAGGCTTCTTTGGAAACCGACGCCGTGATGTGGATGTCGGCATGACGCGCCATGGTCGAGTCGGGGCGGGCGGTGATGCAGATTAGGGTGATGTTTTTGCGTTTGAGCGCGGGAATAATGGCGGCGATTTCGTCGCTTTCGCCGGAATTGGAAATCGCGACGACGACGTCGTTATCCACAATCATGCCCAAATCGCCGTGTGCCGCTTCCGCAGGATGAACGAAAAACGCGGGTGTGCCCGTCGAAGCCATGGTCGCCGCTATTTTGCGCCCGATATGTCCCGACTTGCCCATGCCCGTGATGACGACTCTGCCTGTGCAGTGCAACAGCGCGTCTGCCGCAAGGGCGAAGTTTTCGTCCAACTCCGTCGCAATTTCGCGCAAGCCTTCCGCTTCGGTGTGCAACACTTCGCGCGCCCAATCGAGATATTGACCGTTTCCTGCCATAAATTCATGCCTTTTTGTGTTCGTTTTATAGTGGATTAACTTTAAACCAGTACGGCGTTGCCTCGCCTTGTCGTACTATTTGTACTGTCTGCGGCTTCGTCGCCTTGTCCTGATTTTTGTTAATCCACTATATATCGTTTTGGACATTGTTAAATGCCCTAATAAACTATCCAAATTTTCCGAATAGGGGTAGCATTACCGCCAGCTTCGCAAATAACCTATATTTAAAAGGAATCAGAGATGACTATTTTATCGGACGTTAAAGCATTAGGACAACAAATCTGGCTGGACAACCTTTCCCGCTCGCTCGTGCAAAGTGGCGAATTGGCGCAAATGTTGAAACAAGGCGTGTGCGGCGTCACTTCCAATCCCGCCATCTTTCAAAAAGCCTTTGCAGGCGACGCGCTTTACGCCGATGAAGTCGCCGCCCTCAAGCAGCAAGACCTCAGCCCCAAACAACGCTACGAAACCATGGCGATAGCCGACGTACAGGCAGCATGCGACGTTTGCCTCACCGAACATGAATCCACCGGCGGCAAAACCGGTTTCGTCAGCCTCGAAGTTTCCCCCGAGCTTGCCAAAGATGCGCAAGGCACGGTAGAAGAAGCCCGCCGCCTTCATGCCGCCATCGGGCGTAAAAACGCCATGATTAAAGTTCCCTCCACCGATGCAGGCATCGAAGCACTCGAAACCCTCATCGCCGACGGCATCAGCGTCAACCTGACCCTGCTGTTCTCACGCGCCCAAACCCTCAAAGCCTACGCAGCCTACGCGCGCGGCATCGCCAAACGTTTGGCAACCGGACAAAGCGTTGCCCATATCCAAGCCGTCGCCAGCTTCTTCATCTCCCGCGTGGACGGCGCGCTGGATGCAACGCTGCCTGACCACCTCAAAGGCAAAATCGCCATCGCCCTTGCCAAAGCCGCCTACCAAGACTGGGCGCAATACTTCGGCAGCACCGAATTTGCCGCGCTGGAAGCCAAAGGCGCAAACCGCGTGCAACTCTTGTGGGCATCCACAGGCGTCAAAAATCCCGCCTATCCCGACACGCTCTACGTTGACAGCCTGATCGGCGCGCACACCGTCAACACCGTCCCCGATGCCACCCTCAAAGCCTTCATCGACCACGGCACAGCCAAAGCCACGCTGACCGAAGGCGTGGAAGAAGCGAAAGCGCAGCTTACCGAAACCGCCGCGCTCGGCATAGACGTAGAAACCCTCGCCAACCGCTTGCAGGAAGACGGTTTGAAACAGTTTGAAGAAGCCTTCGACAAACTGCTCGCCCCGCTGGCTTGATTGTCAAAACCCAAGCAAGCCTTAGCAACCCGATTCCTGTGCTTTATCTATAAACGAACTCAAAAGGTCGTCTGAAAACCTCAATTCGAGATTTTCAGACGACCTTTTGCCGTTTCCATCATCTATATATAGATTCAAATAAATGCCAAGCATCATCACAGTGATTATTTCAATACTGGCAGAATCTGCCAAAAATAATGTGCAAAATCGAAAAAGGGCAGGGCGGGTATCCCTATCGATTATCCCCTTTTTAGAAGAGGCTTCGAGCGCTAAGAATAACCATTCAAAATTAAATTAATTTCCATAAATTTCTATTGCGAATTACCTCTTATCCTAAATAAATACCGAATATCAAAAAATCATATTAAAAATATTATATAAATCAATTTATTAAAAATATCTAAATTTCAAGAATACCGCTTATCTAAATAATCATACCGTTTGTCAAAATATTCAAATATTATTAAAAACGGCTTTCAAAAGTGACGAAACACGGCACATGACACAAAACGTCTTCTTCACTTCCCCCAAAAAAATCAAAAAATGACAAAACGCGTCATATCGCAGAAACAATCCCTCGTCATAAAAAAGCCAAAATCTGCCCGAAAAATCCTTCAAAACAAATTTAAACTTATTAAAAACATAAAATTACAAAATATTTGCACAAAAAATCCAAAAAAATCCAGACTTGGCACATCCCCTGCTTGATACATTACGTCCGGCAAGGAAATGAAGCAACGAAATCCGAACCGGGAAGCTGTATATTCCTTCTACTTGATGGTTTTACTCATAAAACAAGAGAGCCAAACACATTACGGTTTTTTAACAACAAACATTTTTATTCACAACACTTTTTAAACTGGAGTTTATTAAATGAAAGCAATCCAAAAAGGTTTCACTCTGATCGAATTGATGATCGTAATCGCAATTATCGGTATTCTGGCCGCTATCGCCCTGCCGGCTTACCAAGACTACACCGTACGCTCCCGCGTAACTGAAGGTTTGGGTCTGGCTGAATCTGCCAAACAAGCCATTGCTACTGAAGGCTCTGCAGCTGCTGCTGACCTGGCTCGTGTTGCTGCGACTTGGAACGCTCAAAACAACGGCACTGGTGCCAACTCTAAATATGTTAACAGCATTCAAATGGATGAGAATAGCGGCGTTATTACTGTTGTCTACAATCCAGGTCGAGTGGGTGTTGCTGCTACTGAAAACACCCTGACTCTGACTCCATGGGTACGTAGTGGTGCTGCTGGTGGCGGTGAAAGTTTGGCTGCTGCCATTGGTGGTGGTCGTACCGGTTCTTTGGACTGGGGCTGTGCTTCCTCTACTCATGGTTCTGCTGATGCTTCAAATATCACAGTTACACCTGTTACGAATGCTTTGCAAGCTAAATACGCTCCTGCACAATGCCGCTAATTTAATCAATCAGAAACACCCGCTGCGGCGGGTGTTTTTCTATCAGATAAAATAATTTTCAATCGGATTTATCTTTCGGAGTCATTTTTTTTCAAGATTTAAAAAGGGGGGATATTGTGTCTTTACAAGCAATGCATACAAAAAATAGAGGCTTTACCTTGATTGAGCTGATGGTGGTCATCGCCATTATCGGCATTTTGGCGGCAATTGCATTGCCAGCTTATCAGAATTACGCGATACGCGCCCGTATTTCAGAAGGGCTATTGTTGGTTGCACCCCTAAAGAACGAAATTGTTGTTGATGGACGGACATCATCTGTGTACTTGCGTAGTGCTATCACTGAAATGAATACTCGCAACAACAATACGGGAGCGAACAGTAAGTATGTAGATTCTATACAAGGCGATCCGACAAGCGGCGTGATTACCATTACTTATAATGCCGCAGCCGTAGGTTTGGATGCCAATGCCAATACCTTGACCTTGACACCTTTTGTCCCTAGAGCAACAGGTGGATACGATACCCTGCAGCAAGCCTTTACATCCGCCAATATGGGCGTGGTGCAATGGGCATGTTCATCCGATACCCATACAACTGCAGACCATTATGGCCTGACTCCCGTCACTCCAGGAACGCTGCCTGCTCGATTTGCACCATCCGAATGTCGCTAAGCGCATTGCTTGGGTAGTGTGTAGGTTGGGTCGAGACCCAATGAAATTTGGGTAATTTGGAATGTTGGGTTTTGCAACCCAACCTACCCTGAGGTCGTTTGAAAAGCGTTTTCAGCAGGGTGTAGGTTGGGTCGAGACCCAACGAACTTTAGATAATTTGAAATGTTGGGTTTTGAAACCCAACCTACCATAAGGTCGTCTGAAAAGCGTTTTCAGACGACCTTTTGTCTTATACGTGTGGATTGTAGCGTGAGCTTTGCCTACGAAGATGGCGGGTAAAAGAGGTCGTCTGAAATTTTGGGTTTGATTCGCGGGCAGAACCCACGCTACGGGTTTGGTGTGATTCGCGGGTGGATACGCGCTACGCGGTGGATGGTTTAATCCCTCCCCCCCCTGTAACATCCGCTTTATCCAAGCTTCCCCTCCTCTCCGAACACTTCCTTCCACAATTTCCTGACATTGCCGTAATGTGCCAGCAATTCGTCAGTTACTTCGGTTTTTTCCGCATCGCGCAGTTTGGTGTTGTGTTGCTGCTGGCGGTAGAAGCGGTAGGCGGTGCGGCTTTGTTCGGCGAGGGTTTTGCCGATGAGGCCGCAGTCGGCGGCGATGTTCAAGAGGGCGATGTTGCCGTAGTTGTCGAGGAGTTGCGGATATTTTCGGGCATAGGCAAGGATGAGGTATTGGACGATAAATTCGACGTCGACCACGCCGCCGCGCGCGTATTTGACGTTGCTGTCAACTGGCGGATGGGTGGGGAACATTTTTTCGCGCATTTCGATGATTTCGCCTGCCAAGGTGGTTTGGTCGCGTTCGGCGGTGAGGATTTCGGTGCGGATGCGGTCGAAGGCCGTCTGAATTTCGGGTGTGCCGCAGATGAAGCGGGCGCGGGTGAGGGACTGGTGTTCCCACGTCCATGCGTTTTCGCGCTGGTATTTTTCGAAGGCGGCGATGCTGTGGGCGAGGAAGCCGGCGTCGCCGTTGGGGCGCAGGCGCAGGTCGGTTTCGTAGAGGCTGCCTGCGCCGGTAGCGGCGGAAAGGCAGTTGGTCAGGCGGCGCGCGAGGCGGCTGTACACGTCGCCTGCGTCGGGATGGGGATCGTCGTAGAGATAGATGAGATCGAGGTCGGAGGCGTAGCCGAGTTCTTTGCCGCCGAGTTTGCCGTAGCCGACGACGGCGAATTGCGGGGTGTCGCGGTGTTTTTTGGGCATGTCCGCCCACGCGCACAGCAGGGCGGCGGCAAGGATGGTGTCGGCTAGGGCGGAGAGTTGGTCGGAGAGGGATTCTACCGTCCACAGTCCGGCGAGGTCTTGGACGGCGAGGCGGAAGACTTGGGCGTGTTGGAAGCGGCGCAGGGTGTCCATTTGCGCTTCGGTGTCGCCGCCGCAGGCTTTGAGGTCGTCTGAAAGGGCGGTGGCGAGGGTTTGCCAGTCAAACGTGGTATCCAAAAGCTGCGCGCTGATGAGTTCGTCCAGCAGAATCGGATATTTGCTCAGATACGCCGCCACCCATGAGCTTTGGCTCATAATCTGCGCGAGTTGCGCCAAGGTTTGCGGATGTTCGTTGAGGAAGGCGAGATAGGCGGAGCGGCGGCTGATGTTTTCGAGGAAGTCAAACAGCCGCATCAGCGTATCGGTCGGGTTGGTTTGCTCTGCCGCCGCCTGTACGAACAGCGGCACAATGGCGTCAAAACGCGGCTGGGCGTGTGCGGAAAGATGGCGGTATTTATGACCGTTTCGGATTTGGTCGAGCCTTGCGGCGATGGTTTCGGCATCGAACCCGTGTTCTTTCAGACGACCTTGCCGCTCTTCTTCGTCGGGTTTGTCCTGCCATGCCCATTGCCATTCGCTGTTGGCTAGGGTTTGCTCTTCGGGTTCGCTCAAAATTTCGTTGAACAACTGATTGACCTTGTTCCGATGAACGTTGAGGTCGTCTGAAAAGGCGGCGTAGCTGTCGAAGCCCATGCTTTCGGCGAGCAGTTGCTGCTGTTCGGGCGAGGCGGGCAGGGTTTGGGTTTGCTGGTCGTCCCAGTATTGCAGGCGGTGTTCGACGTCGCGCAGGAAGCGGTAGGCAGCGAGCAGGGTTTCGACGTTTTCAGACGGCATGATGCCCAATTCGGCAAGTTTCTTCAGCGTTTCCTGCGTGCCTTTCAGTTGCAGCGCGCGCATTTGCCCGCCGCGTATCATCTGGAAAATCTGGGCGATAAATTCGACTTCGCGGATGCCGCCCGCGCCGAGTTTGATGTTGTCCGCCATGCCTTTTTTGCTGACTTCGCTGCGGATTTGGCGGTGTAGGTTGCGCATTGCCTCATACGCGCTGTAATCCAGATATTTGCGGAATACGAAGGGACGCACCAGCGATTTGATGTCGTTTGGATACGGCGTAACCACGCGGCCTTTACACCACGCATAGCGTTCCCATTCGCGCCCCTGCGTGATCAGGTATTGCTCCAGCGCGGTTTCGCTCAATACCAGCGCGCCGGAATCGCCGTCCGGCCGCAGCCGCATATCGACGCGGAACACCTGCCCGTCGGCGGTAATGTCATTCAGCAACGCAATCAGTTTCTGCCCGACTTTGGTGAAAAACTCCTGATTGCCCCGTTCGCGCCTGCCGTCGGTGTCGCCTGATTCGGGATAGACGAAAATCAAATCGATGTCGGAAGACACGTTCAACTCATAGCCGCCCGCCTTACCCATCGCCACCACGCTCAAATGCTGCGGCGATTTGGTATAACGCCCGATTGGCGTGCCGTACATATCCCGATAATAGGCGTAGGCAAAATCCAGCGCGGTATTGACGGCAAAATCGGCAAACAGCGTAATCGTGCGGGTTACTTCGTTCAAATCGCTGATGCGGTTTATATCGCGCACGATAATCTGCGACACCACATAACGGCGCAACTCGCGCAACTGCCGTGCCAATTCTTCCTCGTTTTCTTCCGTGCGGATTTTGTCCCAGTCGGCAAAGGCTTGGAAATCCGCTTCGGTTAACACTTTGTCTAGCATGGGCAGGAAAATTTCGGGCTTGAGTTTGCCGTTGTCGAGCTGGCGGGTGAGGAACAGGGAATGGTGGCGGGCGGTGTCGAGGCGGTTGTCGGACATTTCGGATTCCGTTTTGAAGGATGAGGGGAATGGTATGGTGGATTAACTTTAAATCAGGACAAGGCGAGGCAATGCGGTACCGGTTTAAAGTCAAGCCACTATATCATAGCAATCTTGGAGGTCGTCTGAAACAGCAAAACACAAGGCGTATGAGCGGGTTTGTTTGCTGATATGGGAAGTTTGTGATTTGTTCCTGATAGTCAAAAAGTATAGTCAAAAGGTCGTCTGAAAAGCGTTTCAGACGACCTTTTGATGTGTTTAAACAGATTAGCCGGTGAGTTGTTTGGTAATCAGTTTTTTCAATGGCGGGAAGTTGTTGCTGGCACGCAATACCAAGCCGCGCAGGATTTTGGCGGGCGCGGTTTCGTTGGTAAAGAGTTTGAGCAGCATATTGGTGCCGAGGTAAATCGGTTGGGCATGGAGCATATGCTTGGTGCTGTATTTTTCCAGCAGGCTGGCGGCGCCGATGTCTTGACCGCGTTGTTCCGCTTCGAGAATCAGTTTTGCCAAGATGTCTGCGCTGGATAAGCCCAAGTTGAAACCATGTGCGGTAACGGGGTGCATACCGACGGCGGCGTCGCCGATTAAGGCGCTGCGTTTTCCATAGAAACGTTGGGCAATCATGCCGACCAAGGGGTAGTTGTGAATGGTGCTGACCAATTCCATATCGCCCAAACGGCCTTTGAGCTGCTCTTTGACACTGGCTGCCAATTCTTCAGGAGACATTTTTTTGATGGTGTCCGCCTTGTCGCTATCGACGGTAATGACGGTGTTGGTCAGGTGTTCTTCCAAAGGCAGCAGGGCGATGGTGCGGCCGTAGTGGAAGCATTCGTAAGCGGTATGCTGGTTGGACAGGGTATGCTTCATGCGGCAGACGAACATGGTGCGGCTGTAATCGTGCATATCGGAGGAAATACCCAGTTGTCGGCGGGTTTGGGAGAAGCGGCTGTCTGCTGCTAAGAGTAGGCGACCGCTCAAAACTTCGCCGTTTTCCAAGATGACTTGGGCTTCGTCTTCGGAAGTTTTGACTTCTTTGACGCCCGTGCCGGTCAGAATAGTGACGTTGTCCAGTTTGGATACGACTTCATAAGCGGCTTTGCGGATATTGTGGTTTGAAATCAGATAACCTAAGCAGTCGGCAGGTTCGCCGCGTGCTTGGGTCGGTTGCGGGAAGTGGAGTTGGTAATCGGACTGCCCGTTCAAGACTTTTGCGTCACGCAAGGGGTAAATTTCGTCTTTCGGAATCAAATCCCACATGCCCAAGCGTTGCATAATTTCGCGGGACAGGTGGGTCAACGCGATTTCACGCCCGTCATAAGGTGGATTTTGTAAAATTTCTAAAGGGCTTTTTTCAATCAATGTGATTTTTAAACCGCTACCGGCCAGTTCTGCGGCAAAACTCAACCCGGCAGGTCCTGCGCCGACGACAAGAATATCGCTGTGTAAGCTCATGAGGCATCCTTTTTGTTAAAGGGGTACGGATAATTTCAGACGACCTTAAGTTTACTGTGTTTGAATGAGATAAGGGTAATCTGCATTGAGTAATTGATTATAGCAAAAGTATCGATTGAGTAATTCAAAGATTTATATTGTGAATGATTTTTTACGCTGCGCTTAATGTAAGTCAATGGCGGTAATGTGTTGCGTATTATGAAGTGTTTAAAAATCAGTAAGTAGCGGCTATATGGATTTGCTTTTCTTTTATAGTGGATTAACTTTAAACCAGCACGGCGTTGTCTCACCTTGTCCTGATTTAAATTTAATCCACTATACTCTGGGGTGTGGGAAGGGGCGTGATGGCAAAGGGGTCGTCTGAAATTTTGTGGTAGAGTGGTTTTTGCATCAATGCGGTGTTCTTGTTTTGTTGAGTTGATTGTATGGTTTGCAGTTTTGTTGTCGTGTACTGCTTGAATTTGAATTGGTAGTGGCAAAATTATTTACGATCAATATTCGCAACCGAATACAAACAAAAAAGCTGTATTCCCTAAGAAATACAGCTTTTTCAATATCGCGACAAACTCGGATTATTCTTCAGAACCGGTGTAAGGACGGATGCTGACAGTTTTACGGTTCAGCGCACCTTTGGTTTTGAATTCAACATAACCGTCAACTTTGGCGAACAAAGTGTGGTCTTTGCCCATGCCTACGTTGTCGCCGGCGTGGAATTTGGTACCGCGTTGGCGGACGATGATGGAACCTGCCGGAATCAGCTCGCTGCCGTAGGCTTTTACGCCCAGGCGTTTGGCTTCTGAATCGCGACCGTTGCGGGTGCTACCGCCTGCTTTTTTACTTGCCATTTGTAATACTCCTAAGTTTCAAAAATTAGGCGATTGCCACGATTTCGATTTGAGTGAAATTTTGGCGATGGCCTTGGCGTTTTTGGTAGTGTTTACGGCGGCGCATTTTGAAAATGCGTACTTTCTCGCCGCGACCATGGGCTACTACTTTAGCTGTTACTTTTGCGCCTTCGATAAAAGGAGCGCCAACTTTTACAGATTCGCCGTCAGCAATCATCAAAACTTCGGTCAGTTCGATTTGGCTGTCGAGTTCGGCTGGTATCTGTTCTACTTTCAATTTTTCGCCAACGGCAACTTTATATTGTTTGCCGCCAGTTTTTACGACCGCGTACATACTCAACTCCATGAGAATTATGGTTAATATCCCGCACACCATTGTGCGAAACACGAGATTCTATTGCTATTTGCCTGTTTTGTCAAAGTTTATTTCGTTTGTAGGGGTAAGGTCGTCTGAAAGATGTGCCAAACGGGCTTTGCTGCTATAATCGCGCGCTGGATTGCCGATATTTTTATGCGGCAATATTATTTCCACCTTATACCCAACCCATTATATTTATACGGCAAGCCTGCTTCATTTTGCTGACTGAGAATGTGTTATGCTCGAAAACCTGCCTTATTTCCAACGCCATCTGCCTGAAGACCTTTCACGGGTCAATGAGGTGATCAACCAAGCGGTTCAGTCTGATGTCGCGCTGATTTCGCAAATCGGTACTTATATTATCAGTGCCGGCGGTAAGCGTCTGCGTCCGATTATGACGATTTTGGCAGGTAAATCGGTCGGCTATGACGGAGATAAGCTGTATGCTTTGGCGGCGATGGTGGAATTTATCCACACTTCGACCCTGTTGCACGACGATGTGGTTGATGAAAGCGATTTGCGCCGCGGACGCGAAACGGCGAATAATCTGTTCGGCAACGCGGCGGCGGTGTTGGTCGGCGACTTTTTATATACGCGCGCTTTCCAGTTGATGGTTGATTCCGGCAGTATGCGCATTTTGGAAGTCATGGCGGATGCAACCAATATTATTGCCGAAGGCGAGGTCATGCAGCTGATGAACATCGGCAATACCGATATTACCGAAGCGCAATATGTTCAAGTGATTCAATATAAAACAGCCAAATTGTTTGAAGCGGCAGCACAGGTCGGCGCGATTTTGGGTAATGCCTCTCCTGAGCATGAGCAGGCGCTGAAAGATTACGGCATGTATGTCGGTACGGCGTTCCAAATTATTGATGATGTTTTGGATTATTCGGGTGAAACTGAAGAAATCGGTAAAAACGTCGGCGATGATTTGGCGGAAGGCAAACCGACTTTGCCGCTGATTTATCTGATGCGCAACGGGGCGAAACAAGTGGCGGACGATGTGCGCCACGCTTTGGAAAATGCGGACCGCAGCAGTTTCCAAAAAATCCATGATTATGTCGTCCATTCCGATGCGCTGACTTATTCGATTTCCGAAGCACGTAAAGCAGTTGAGCAAGCAGTGGCTTCTTTGGCTGTGCTACCTGACAGCGAAGTCAAGCAGGCGATGGTTCAGTTGGCTGAGGAATCATTGGCACGGGTTTCTTAAATCCGATGAATTTCAACTTCGTCCCGATGTTTCTGGTGACGCTGATTTTTCTCGGTGTCGTCAGTAACAACAACTCGATTACGATTTCAGCAGCAATTTTGCTGTTAATGCAGCAGACTGCTTTGTCGCAATATATTCCTTTCATGGAAAAACACGGCTTGCATTTTGGGATTATTTTGCTGACAATCGGGGTCTTAAGCCCGCTGGTTTCAGGCAAGGTTCAAATTCCGCCGCTTTCGGAGTTTGTCAATTTTAAAATGATTGCCGCCGTATTAATCGGCATCCTTGTCGCCTGGCTGGCAGGACGCGGCGTACCGCTGATGAGCGAACAGCCTGTTTTGGTAACAGGTCTTTTGATCGGTACGGTTATCGGTGTGGCGTTTATAGGCGGCATTCCGGTCGGCCCGCTGATTGCCGCAGGATTATTATCATTTATAGCAGGAAAAGTTTAACACGCTCGCCATAGTTCAACGGATAGAACGTATGCCTCCTAAGCGTAAAATACAGGTTCGATTCCTGTTGGCGAGGCCAGAAAATACAAAGAGGTCGTCTGAAATTTTCAGACGACCTCTTTGTATTTTCTATGAACGGGAATCGTAAATCGTTCTGTCGGACTGCATCAAGATTCTTGTACCGGCAGCATCTGTTTTTGAGGATGTTGGGAGTGCAGTGTCGTCAGCTTCTTCGTCAAGATATTCAAAATCACGCCGTAGGCTGGCAGGAAGAAGAGGGTGCAGATGGTGAGTTTGAACAGATAATCGACAAAAGCGATGCTCTGCCAGTTTGCCGCCATAAATTCATCGCTGCTTGCGTAGAAGGCAATGGCGAAAAATACCAGCGTATCCAAAGCGTTGCCGATGACGGTTGATGCGGTCGGGGCAATCCACCACGCTTTCAGACGACGTAATTTGTTGAACACAAAAATATCAAGAATTTGTCCGAGTGCGTAAGCGGCAAAGCTGGCCAAAGCGATACGTCCGACAAAGGTGTTGAATTCGGATAGTGCGCGCAAGCCTGTCCAACTGCCGTTGTGGAACAAAACGGAAAAGATGTAGGAAAGCAAAAGGGCGGGGAACATGACCCAAAAGATAATCCGCCGTGCCAAGTGCGAACCGAAAATGCGGACGGTCAGGTCGGTGGCAAGAAAGATGAAGGGAAAGGAAAACGCGCCCCAAGTGGTGTGGATGCCGAAAATTTGGAAGGGGAACTGCACCAGATAGTTGCTGGCGGCGATGATGAGGATGTGGAAAAGCACCAGCCAGAAGAGTGCCTTCTGTTGTTGCGCTGTTGTAAATTCGTACATGTAAATCTTTCGGAAAGGCTTTCAGACGACCTTCTTGTGAAAGAGGTCGTCTGAAAATGCGTAAAAGGGGATGGATTATTGGCTGTCGTGTTCAAACAGGCGTTTGCGTGCCAATGCTTCGAACTCGGTACCTGCTTTGCCGTAATTGGCAAAGGGATGAATGGCGATGCCGCCGCGCGGTGTGAATTCGCCGAAAACTTCGATGTATTTCGGATCCATCAGTGCGATCAGGTCTTTCATGATGATGTTGACACAGTCTTCATGAAAATCGCCGTGGTTGCGGAAGCTAAAGAGGTAGAGTTTCAGGGACTTGCTTTCCACCATTTTGATATGCGGGATGTAGCGGATGTAGATGGTAGCGAAGTCAGGCTGCCCGGTCATGGGGCAGAGGCTGGTGAATTCGGGGCAGACGAATTTGACGAAATAGTCGTTGTCAGGGTGTTTGTTGTCGAATGCTTCGAGAATTTCGGGAGCGTAGCCGGTCGGATATTGGGTTTTTTGATTGCCCAAAAGAGAGATGCCTTGTAGCTCTTCGGTATTGCGGGACATGAGGGTTTCCTTAGTTTTTTAATGTGGGAGGTTTTCGAACCACGAAGCGCGGATTGTAATATAAGGGGAACTATGTGTGTGATTTTTTTGATGATTATTTTGTGTGTGAAAGCTGGGTTGGAAATGCAGAAAGAAACGGAAGGGATTGGAGAGGATATCTTTGACGCGGCGTAATGCCTTTGCAAGGCTATGCGGAGAGAATTTAAATTAATTTTTAAATTTATGATTTTTATAGTTAATTTTTTTGCGTTAATCGTAAAAGTCAAAATTTTTTTGAAGTGTTTTCAGTAGTATCTCAAAAGTCATGTTTTGAGTTGTAGAACTAAGGAGAAGCGCCATCTCTCTAATAAATTATGGTGTTTTCAATATAAACAATAAATTAAGTTGTCGGTAACCACAAATCTATCCTTTCAGAATGCTGATTTTGTAGAGTAAGAATTCGGAATTACATACAAATTAGATGACTTATGCATAAAAAACGCCACTTGTTATCTTCTTGAACCGATTGTCAGATTTTCATTCGGAAAATAATCAGTTGAATTAGTATAGCGGCATTGAATAAGTATTTGGTATTTTGAAGCAAATGAGATTGTCATTTTATTCTGATTTGCAGCATAAACAGCCAATAAATTTAAGAAGAGGATATTTATAATGAGTTTTTCACAAACCGACTTGGTCAACGCGCTGCGCCAACTTTCCGACCGTTTGCCTGAATTTTCAGAACAACAGGTAAGAACAGGACGTCTGTTACGGGTAACAACCGAGCGTTTAAGCAGTCATCTCAATGAGAATTTGAAAACTTTCGGTATCAATGAAAATTTGTGGTTTGCTTTGATGGCAGTTTATGTCAGCCCTAAAAGCGAAATCCTTCCTTCGCGTTTGAGCGACTTGATGGATTTGACGCGTACCAGCGCAACCCGTCTTTCCGATGAGATGGTAGAACGGGGATGGGTAGGTCGTCATATCAATCAGCAAGACCGCCGCCAGATTGTGTTAAAATTGACACAGGAAGGTGAGTCTTTTATCCAACAAGTATGGCCGCAGATTTCCAGTAAGAGCGGGGAAGCTTGGGAAGATTTTACCAATGAGGATTATACCCAGTTGCAAAATCTGTTAGGCAAGCTGTTGAACCGTTTGGACAGCTGATCTGATGCAGTAAGAATTGTGGCAGGGATAAAAGTAAAAAACGGAGTCTGCCATGAAATCAAATATTGCCAAACGGGGCATCTGCATTATTGCAGTATCTGTACTTGCAGCTTGTGCGCAGTTTGGTAAACAAGCACCGTTGGAAGAACCGACGGTGTATTCTTTGCCCGATGGTAAATCGGCATCCCTCATTCAAGACGGATGGTGGTTGCAATTAAAAGATAACAAACTGAATCAATTGATTGCACAAGCTATCCAAACATCAACAGATTTGCGTATTGCCAAGGCGCGTTTCGAGCAAGCACAAGCGCAGCTGGGAATAACCGAAGCCGCCGGCAAAACGCAAATCGGTATGTCTGCAAGCGGGTTTGGGATGTATGTTGCACCCAAGCCCGCATCCTCCCGTATTGATACCGACCATACATTATTATTGGCAAACGCTGCAGTGCAGGGAAGCTGGACATTCGATTTTTGGGGAAAAAACCGTGAGCAGATTGCAGCGGTTTTGGGGCGTCGTCAGGCAATTTTGTATGAAGCACATCAGGCACGGATTGAGTTGGCGAATGCGGTGGCCAAGCAATATTTTATTTGGCAGGCTTTGAGTGAGCGGCAAGCTCTCGTACAAGAGCGTATCAATCTGTCAGAGAAAATGCAGCAATTGGTCTCACGCAGAATCCATGCAAACCTGATGCCTGCGCAATCATTGTATCCCATTGAGTTGGCGCATCAGCAACTTCAGTTGGAAAAAACGTCATTGGAACAACAGATTGCCAAAGTCCGACATGCTTTGGCGGTATTAAGCGGTAACGTGCCGGGAGCGCTTTCCGGACAAGAACCCAGTCGAATGGGTGTGGTTCCTGTTGTACCTGTGAATAAAATCCATGCTGATTTGTTAGCAGCTCGACCGGATATAGCGGCACAAAAATCATTATTGGAATCTAAGCTGCATACGATTAAATCTACTGAGGCAGAGTTTTATCCCAATATTGAGTTAAAAGCCTTGGCAGGTCTTGGACATATTGATGCGTTCAATGTGGTCAGAGGTAAAACATCAGGTATGCTGGGTATTGTTCCGGCTATCAATCTTCCTATTTTCACTTCTGGTGCATTGCAGTCAAAATTGGCAGGTAAACGCGCAGAATATAATGAGCAGGTGGCCGTGTACGATCAAACGGTTTTAAATGCGATGCGTTCTGCTGCGGATGCTGTTGTAGATTACCAAAGCCTACAAAGTAAACAGTCTACTTGGGATAAAATGCTGAAAATATCCGAGAAGTCGGTTAAAAATGCTCAGGGTAGAGTGAGGGCAGGATTGGATAACGGTCTTAACGCATTGCAAAAACAAGATGATATGTTGCAGGTAAAAATGCAATTGGTGCAGTATCAATCTGAATGGTTGATTGCGTGGAGTAATCTGAATGCCCAGTTGGGCGGTGGGTTTAAAACGCAATAGGAGGCTTTTCAGACGACCTCTTTCCTTTTAATTAAGTCAGTTGGCGATATTTTGAATATGCATTTAATGTTTAAATGTATGTGTTCAGAATATCGCCAATTGCTTTTTGATTGTCAGGAATCGGTATTGCTTGGATGGCTTTGAAATGATTGCTTGCGCCTAATGGTAAAAGGGGATATCCAAATGGTTTTTAAATATGATTGTTACTTGATTGAGTAACGATGCGGCTATAAAATGCACCTCTGCATGTATTTTTCAGTATTGTCTATTCTATTAAAATCAAAGAGATATTAATGGGGTGGGGTAAATAAGGAAAATAGTCTGTAATTACTCGGGTTAAAATGAAATCATGGATGCGAATCTCGAAAATAATGAACAATTACGCAATTTAGGGACAAAAAGTTCAAGGGTGGGGCGTAAGCGCGGACGTAATTTGGCAGTTATCACACTGCTTTTTATTTTGATTGCAGTCGGTGTGGCTCTTGCGTATTTCTTATTTTGGCAATACGAGGAAGAGACTGAAGATGCTTATGTTGCGGGCCATCTGGTGCAAATTACCCCTCAAGTCACCGGTACGGTAAGAAAGGTGATGTATGACGATACTGATGTGGTCAAAAAAGGGGATGTCTTAGTTGCGTTAGATGACAGCGATTTTCAGCTGGCTTACGAGCGTGCTCAAAATGAATTGATTCAGGCAATTCGTCAGAATAAACAACAAACTGCGGTTAACTCGAAAGCAAAAGCGCAAGTTCTGTTGCGAAAAGCCGAATTGGCAAAGGCTCAGGCAGATTTGCGTCGACGTGAAGCTTTATCGGGAACAGACGCGATTTCAGGTGAGGAGTTGAGTCATGCCCGCGCTGCTGTGGTTCAAGCTCAAGCGGCTTTGAAGGCAGTGGAAGCGGAAGAGACTTCTGCACAAGCAATTTTAGGTAATAATATCCCTCTGCGTCAACAACCTGCGGTGCAAACAGCCATCAGCCATATTAAAGATGCATGGTTGAATCTGCAACGCACCCAAATTCGCGCCCCGATGAATGGACAGATTGCCAAACGGAATGTTCAAGTAGGGCAGCGTATCGCTCAAGGTTCACCAATGATGGCTGTGGTTCCTTTGAGTAATCTTTGGGTTGATGCTAACTTTAAAGAATCGCAACTGCGTCAAATGAAAATTGGTCAACCTGTTGAAATGACTGCTGATTTATATGGAAATAAAGTGGTCTATCATGGCAGGGTGATGGGTTTGTCTGCGGGTACGGGCAGTGCATTCTCCCTTTTACCACCTCAAAATGCGACGGGGAACTGGATTAAGGTTGTACAACGTGTTCCGGTCCGCATCAGTTTGGATGCGAAAGAGTTGCAGGTAAATCCGCTGCGTGTCGGTTTATCTATGAAAGTAAAGGTTGATATTTCAGGTGCCGGTTCAGGAAAAAATATGACGGCGGTTGCTGATAAAAATGTAGAATCACCGGAAACCGAAAGTGTGGATTGGGCTGCTGCCGATGCGTTGATCGATAAGATTTTTGAGAAATACGCTAAGTAAAAAATGTTTTCAGACGACCTTTCATGTGTTGAATTGCTGAATGTGGTTCTTTGATGGCGAATAGATATCAAAGTACATGAGGAAGCAAATTTGTGACGGATTATACAAGGCAGCACTTTGGTTATGATGATATGAATGTTCATCAAAGAGGTCGTCTGAAAAGGGATGTGTATCTAAGCGCAATCACTGTGCAATATATTGAATGAATAATAGCGAAGAAATATGAATTATCCGCCATTGCAGGGTGTTAGGCTGGTGCTGGTTACGTTGGCACTCAGCCTTGCCGTTTTTATGGAAGTCTTGGATACCACGATTGCCAACGTTGCAGTACCGGTAATTGCCGGGGACTTGGGGGCGGCGACTACTCAGGGTACTTGGGTTATTACGTCATTTGCCGTGGCGAATGCGATTTCAGTGCCGCTAACCGGATTTATGGCAAAACGGTTTGGCGAAGTAAAACTGTTTATCGCCTCCGTAGTGGGATTTGTTTTGCTGTCGTGGTTGTGCGGCATTGCACCCAATCTTCAGGCTTTGGTGATCTTCAGGGTGTTACAAGGCTTTGTAGCCGGACCGTTGATTCCGCTGTCGCAAAGTTTGTTAATGGCATCGTATCCTCCTGAAAAACGGACATTGGCTTTGGCATTGTGGGCAATGACCGTTGTCGTCGCGCCCGTTTTAGGTCCTATTTTCGGCGGTTGGATTTCGGATAATTGGCATTGGGGTTGGATTTTCTTCATCAACATCCCTATCGGTATTATTTCTGCACTTATTGTGTGGCAGCAATTGAGGGATAGGGAAACGGAAGTGGTGAAGACGCCGATAGATTACATTGGTTTAGTATTGATGGTGGTTGGTGTTGGTGCGCTGCAAATGATGCTGGACAGAGGCAAAGAGTTGGACTGGTTTGCCTCTGGAGAGATTATCGTTTTAGGTATAGTGGCATTGGTATGTCTGACATATTTTGTGGTTTGGGAACTGGGCGAGAAATACCCCATTGTCGATTTTTCTTTGTTTAGCAACAGAAATTTTACGATAGGCGTACTGGCGACCTCATTGGGCTTTATGGTTTATATGGGTACGCTCACGCTGTTGCCGCTAGTGTTGCAGTCTAATCTTGGTTATACGGCAACATGGGCGGGCTTGGCGGCTGCACCTGTGGGCTTTCTTCCTATCTTGTTGTCCCCGATCATAGGTAGATTCGGCAACCGTATTGACATGCGTCTTCTTGTTACCGCAAGTTTCTTGATGTTTGCTTTTACTTTCTATTGGCGCACTGATTTTTATGCCGGAATGAATATGAGCAATGTTGTTTGGCCCCAATTCTGGCAAGGCTTGGGTGTGTCCATGTTTTTCCTTCCGTTGACCAGCATTACATTGTCCCATATTAAATCTGATCAAATTGCATCAGCAAGTAGCCTGTCTAATTTCTTGCGCGTCTTCATGGGTGGGGTGGGCGTATCCATAGTCAGTACCATGTGGGAACGGAGAGAAGCTTTGCATCATACGCAGCTGAGTGAACAGATTAATCCATATTCGAGTTTGACTGTTCAAACAGTTCATGAAATGACGAATCGGGGGCTGAGTGAACAGCAGGTTTTGAAAAATATTTCCGATGTCATTACGCAGCAAGGCTTCATCATGGGGTCAAATGAGATTTTCCTGGCTGGCAGTATCTTGTTCATCGCCATGATTTCCATAATTTGGTTTGCCAAGCCGCCATTCAATGGAGGCTCATCAGCAGGGCATTGAATATCAAAAAGGTCGAGACCTTTGCAAAATCCCCTAAATTCCCACCAAGACATTTAGGGGATTTCTCATGAGCACCTTCTTCCGGCAAACCGCACAAGCCATGATTGCCAAACACATCGACCGCTTCCCACTATTGAAGTTGGATCAAGTGATTGATTGGCAACCGATCGAACAATACCTGAATCGTCAAAGAACCCGTTACCTCCGAGACCATCGCGGTCGTCCCACCTATCCCCTGTTGTCCATGTTCAAAGCCGTCCTGCTCGGACAATGGCACAGCCTCTCCGATCCCGAACTTGAACACAGCCTCATCACCCGCATCGATTTCAACCTGTTTTGCCGTTTTGACGAACTGAGCATCCCCGATTACAGCACCTTATGCCGCTACCGCAACTGGCTGGCGCAAGACAACACCCTGTCCGAATTACTGGAACTGATTAACTGCCAACTGACCGAAAAAAACCTAAAAGTAGAGAAAGCATCCGCCGCCGTCATTGATGCCACCATTATTCAGACCGCCGGCAGCAAACAGCGTCAGGCCATAGAAGTCGATGAAGAAGGACAAGTCAGCGGACAAACCACACCGAGCAAAGACAAAGATGCCCGTTGGACAAAGAAAAACGGTTTATACAAACTCGGTTACAAACAACATACCCGCACCGATGAGGAAGGCTATATCGAGAAACTGCACATCACCCCCGCCAATACCCATGAGTGCAACCACCTGTTGCCTTTGCTGGAAGGCATTGCCGAAGACACAACCGTCTATGCAGATAAGGGCTACGACAGTGCGGAAAACCGGCAACATCTGAAAGAACATCAGTTACTGGACGGTATTATGCGCAAAGCCCACCGCAACCGTCCGCTGACGGAAGTGCAAACCAAACGCAACCGATATTTGTCGAAGACCCGTTATGTGGTCGAACAGAGCTTTGGTACGCTGCACCGTAAATTCCGCTATGCCCGGGCAGCCTATTTCGGGCTGATTAAAGTGAGTGCGCAAAGCCATCTGAAGGCGATGTGTTTAAACCTGTTGAAAGCGGCTAACAGGCTAAGTGTGCCTGTTGCCGCCTAAAAGGCGGCCCGGATGCCTGATTATGGGGCGTCCGGGGAGGATTAAGGGGTATTTGGGTAAAATCAGGAGTGATTGGGGCGGAAATAGACGAAAACCTGTGTTTGGGTTCCGGTTGTCGGGGGAAGGGCTTTTTTGCAAAGGTCTCAGGTCGTCTGAAAATTTTCAGACGACCTTTGCCGTTGTAGAAAATATTTCAGGTTAACCTGATTACTTACAGGTCTGGTTTGTCCAGATGGCGAGCAAGAGATTGAACAATTTCTTCTGCTACCTGTAATTTCTCTTTCTCAGGGAAAGATAGTTCCTCGTCATCCGTAATAATAGTAATCTGATTGGTGGATTTTCCCATTGCTTGAGAAACATCATTGGCAATCAGCATCGGAATGCCTTTGCGTAAACGTTTTGCTCGAGCATATTCCAAAACTTTTTCACTTTCTGCGGCAAATCCAATGCAAAAAGGCGATTTGGGTAGGGTGGCTACAGATGCCAAAATATCAGGATTGGCTTCCAATTCAAGGGTCGGGGTATCTTTTGAATTTTCTTTTTTCAATTTGTGCGGGCTGCTGTTTTTTACCTTATAGTCAGCCACAGCGGCTACGGAAATAAAAACATTCTGATCTTCAATATATTTATGAACAGCATCGTACATTTCTTGGGCGCTAATAGCCTGTTCTACATGATAGAGACCGGTTGGCAGGGGAGTTTGTAACTGTCCATAAATTAACGTAACTTGTGCGCCGGCCATTCTGCATGCACGGGCTAGGGCAATGCCCATTTGACCGCTGGAAATATTCGTAATTCCGCGTACCGGATCAATCATTTCCAAGGTCGCACCGGCAGTGATTAAGATTTTTTTGCCGACAAGTATTTTCGGCGTCCATAAATCATGAATCAAATCGGCAAGTTCAATTGCTTCAGGCATTCTCCCTATCCCGATTTCACCGCAAGCCTGTTCGCCATAGGATGGCTGGAAAACCGTGATGTCCTCTGAAATCAGTTGTTGGATATTCCTTTGATTGGCAGGATTGTTCCACATCTCCACATTCATCGACGGAGCGACTGCCATGGGGCATTTTCGTGCTGCTGCCAAATTGGTCAGTAGATTATCAGCAATACCGTTGGCGATCTTGGCAACCGTATTGGCAGTAGCGGGAGCAATTAAAAAAACATCCGCTTCTCGGGTTAAATCAATATGACTCATTCCTCTAGTCGAGTGACCATCGTGCGTATCGACTAGAACAGGATTTCCGCTTAATGCTTGAAACGTAAGGGGGGTAACAAATTCAGTAGCTGCACGGCTCATTGCTACCGTTACAGAATGTCCTTGTTTTTTTAGTAATCTGACCAACTCACATGATTTATAAGCAGCAATACCACCACTTATCCCTAAAAGAATGTGTTTACTCATTACAGTAACTCAATCCAATTTGAATCAAATAAGTCATAATACTAACATGGATACTGTTCAAAAAAGTAACAGGAACTGATGGGTGGGTATCTTAAGTTGTAAATCGAAGCTTGGTATATTTGGAATTGTTTCGGATATTTATGATAAAGGTCGTCTGAAAGAGATTTCAGACGACCTTTGGTGTTGGAGGGGTGGGTTGTTGAGTTTTGTTTGAGAATGGTTTTGAAAGTTTCGAAATAAAAACCGTTGAATTTCATATTGTTGGTGT
>NZ_POXG01000010.1 GCF_003044565.1 Neisseria sicca
CCTCCTGCGGACGAATTTCAAACGCTGCTCGCTGGTTGAGGTAGGAAGACAGCGGCAGGGAGGAATCGGTGGAGGTGGCGGTGATTTCGACGCGGTAGGCGGTGTTGGCGGCTTCGGAGGCGGTGAAGGATTTGACGGAGAGGGCGGGGGAGAAACGGGCGAAGGTGAGGTGGTAGGATTGGCAGGCAGTCATGATTTCAAGAGAAAGTTATGATAAGTATTTGTAATATATCACAACAGAAATGACGAATATATTAACTAAGACAAATGGCATAAATTTCACCTAAGCGGCAAGAAAAATACTATGTCGTTAAATTCCCTCCATGTATACACGCATACACGTATACAGTTATAATTCAAGGCTGTACTGTATCTTAGACCCATCTCATGAAAAAAATCCTCGTTACCGGCGGCGCGGGCTTTATCGGCTCGGCAGTTGTCCGCCACATCATCCAAAATACCCAAAATTCTGTCATCAATCTCGACAAGTTAACTTACGCGGGCAATCTCGAATCACTGACCGACGTTGCCGACAGCCCTCGTTACGCTTTTGAGCAAGTGGACATTTGCGATCGTGTCGAACTTGACCGCGTGTTTGCACAACACCAGCCCGATGCTGTGATGCACTTGGCGGCGGAAAGTCATGTTGACCGCTCGATTGATTCTGCTGGCGAATTCATCCAAACCAACATCGTCGGCACGTTCAACCTGCTGGAAGCTGCGCGTGCCTATTGGCAGCAAATGTCGTCTGAAAAACAGGCGGCGTTCCGTTTCCACCATATTTCCACTGACGAAGTCTACGGCGACTTACATGGCACGGACGATTTGTTTACCGAAACCACGCCCTACGCCCCGTCCAGCCCCTACTCTGCCTCCAAAGCGTCCAGCGACCATCTTGTGCGTGCATGGCTGCGCACCTACGGTCTGCCGACCATCGTAACCAACTGCTCGAACAACTACGGTCCGTACCATTTCCCCGAAAAACTCATCCCGTTAATGATTCTGAACGCGCTCGACGGCAAACCGCTGCCTGTGTACGGCGACGGGATGCAAATCCGCGACTGGCTGTTTGTCGAAGACCACGCCCGCGCGCTGTATCAGGTTGTTACCGAAGGCGTCGTCGGCGAAACCTACAACATTGGCGGACACAATGAAAAAGCCAATATCGAAGTGGTCAAAACCATCTGCGCCCTGCTGGAAGAACTCGTTCCTGAAAAACCTGCCGGCGTAGCACGGTACGAAGATTTGATTACCTTCGTGCAAGACCGCCCTGGTCATGACGTACGCTATGCCATCGACGCCGCCAAAATCGGCAGGGAACTGGGCTGGAAACCGCAGGAAACGTTTGAATCCGGTATCCGCAAAACAGTGCAATGGTATTTGGACAACAAAACCTGGTGGCAAAACGTATTGAACGGCAACTACCGTTTGGAACGTTTAGGTAAGTTGTAAACTATGCAATCCTTCTATTGAAAACATCAGACTTCATCATACAAAGGAATATCCATGTACTCTCCATTCCGCATTTTCTTATTAGCAACTTTGACCTCCGTCTTGTTTGTTTCTACGCCAATTTCAGCCAAAGAAACACGACATCATGTTGCACAAACGACAGTTCAGAAGACAATAAAAGCCGATGGTAGCTCTATCGAAAGGGCAATTGTCATCATTGAAAATGATACTATGCGTGGCATTGCCGCCGAATACTCCTGGATTGAAGAACACATGCCTGAATATCGTGTAGTCGGACAAGCTCTGTTAAAGAAAAATGACAGCGTCTATGACCGTATTGACGTTCAAAATGAAGCTGGTGACATCCGTTCCATTTACTTCGATATCAAAAGCTTCTTCGGCATGAGAAACGGCAAGCCTCTTTAAGACCGAAGGCCGTCTGAAAATCACGCAAACACACACTACTCAGGAGAAAACCCATGAAAGGCATCATCCTTGCCGGCGGCAGCGGCACACGCCTCTACCCCATCACGCGCGGTGTGTCCAAGCAGCTTCTGCCCGTGTACGACAAACCCATGATTTACTATCCCCTGTCCGTATTGATGCTGGCAGGAATACGTGAAATCTTGGTCATCACCACCCCCGAAGACAATCCCTCTTTCAGACGACTGCTGGGTGACGGCAGCGATTTCGGCATCTCCATCAGCTATGCCGAGCAGCCCAGCCCTGACGGCTTGGCACAAGCATTCATCATCGGCGAAGAATTTATCGGCAACGACAACGTCTGTTTGGTTTTGGGCGACAATATTTTCTACGGCCAATCGTTCACCCAAACCCTGAAACAAGCTGCCTCCAAACAACACGGTGCCACCGTGTTCGGCTACCAAGTCAAAGACCCTGAACGTTTCGGCGTCGTTGAATTTGACGAAAACTTCAACGCCTTATCCATCGAAGAAAAACCGAAGCAGCCCAAATCCGACTGGGCGGTAACAGGCTTATATTTCTACGACAACCGCGTCGTAGAATTTGCCAAACAAGTCAAACCCTCCGCACGCGGCGAACTCGAAATCAGCACGCTCAACCAAATGTATCTTGACGACGGTTCATTGTCCGTCCAGCTTTTGGGACGCGGCTTTGCATGGTTGGACACCGGTACGCACGAAAGCCTGCACGAAGCCGCCTCATTCGTCCAAACCGTGCAAAACATCCAAGACCTGCAAGTCGCCTGCCTCGAAGAAATCGCTTGGCGCAACGGCTGGCTTTCAGACGAGCGCTTGGAAGAACTCGCCCGTCCGATGGCAAAAAACCAATACGGTCAATATCTGTTACGCCTGCTGGCGGGTATAAACCGGTAAGGTCAAACAGATTGTATAGTGGATTAAATTTAAATCAGGACAAGGCGACGAAGCCGCAGACAGTACAGATAGTACGGCAAGGCGAGGTAACGCCGTACTGGTTTAAAGTTAATCCACTATATTCACCGAATCAAGCGTAGTTTTTCTTAATTCGTTCAAGTGAAATTAAAAATATGAAAATCATTGATACCACCATTCCCGAAGTCAAACTTTTAGAACCGCAAGTCTTCGGCGACGCGCGCGGCTTCTTTATGGAAACCTTCCGCGACGAATGGTTTAAGGCCAACATCTGCGACCGCACCTTCGTGCAGGAAAACCATTCCAAATCAGGCAAAGGCGTATTGCGCGGCCTGCATTACCAAACCGAAAACACGCAAGGCAAACTCGTCCGTGTCGTTGTCGGCGAAGTGTTCGACGTTGCCGTCGATATGCGCAAAGGTTCGCCGACTTTCGGCAAATGGGCAGGCGAAATCCTGTCGGCTGAAAACAAACGCCAGCTTTGGGTACCCGAAGGTTTCGCACACGGCTTTTACGTTTTGAGCGATGAAGCCGAATTCGTTTACAAATGCACGGACTATTACAACCCGAAAGCCGAACATTCGCTGATTTGGAACGACCCGACCGTCGGCATCGAATGGCCGCTGCAAGGCGAACCCAACCTGTCGCCCAAAGACTTGGCAGGTAAAATCTTGGCAGAAGCCGCAACCTTTTAAGGTCGTCTGAAAACGATTGCAGGCGGTTATCCCATTTGCCCTTATGCGGCAGAATCAGGATAATGCGCCTGCATCGATTATTTTCAAACCCAAACGGCAAACACAATGAATTTTTACGATTTACTGATTTCTCCGTTCGCAGAATTCGATTTCATGCGTTATGCGCTGGCATCGATATTCTGTTTGGCACTCAGTGCCGCACCTGTCGGCGTTTTCCTCGTGATGCGCCGCATGAGTTTGGTCGGAGACGCATTAAGCCATGCCGTGTTGCCCGGAGCCGCGATAGGTTATATTTTTGCCGGTTTGAGCCTGCCGGCAATGAGTATCGGCGGCTTTGTCGCCGGTATGCTGATGGCTCTTTTGGCAGGATTGGTCAGCCGTTTTACTACTTTGAAAGAGGATGCCAACTTTGCCGCATTTTATTTGAGCAGTCTGGCAATCGGCGTCATCTTGGTCAGCAAACAAAAAGACGGCAGCGTAGATTTGCTGCATTTGTTGTTTGGTTCCGTCTTGGCGGTGGACATCCCCGCCTTGCAACTGATTGCCATCGCCGCCAGCGTAACGATTGCCGTCTTGGCAATCATCTACCGCCCCTTAGTCTTGGAGAGCATCGATCCCCTGTTTCTAAAAGCCGTTGGCGGGAAAGGCGGCTTTTGGCATGTCGCGTTTCTCGTGTTGGTAGTCATGAATCTGGTTGCCGGCTTTCAAGCACTCGGCACGCTGATGTCGGTCGGACTGATGATGTTGCCCGCCATTACCGCCCGCCTGTGGGCAAAAAATATGGGCATGTTGATTTTATTGTCTGTCTTGCTGGCACTCTTCTGCGGCTTTGCGGGCTTACTGTTTTCGTATCACGTCGAAATACCGTCCGGTCCTGCCATTATTTTGTGTTGCGGCGTCTTGTACACCCTGTCCGTCATCTTCGGCAGCGAAGGCGGCATATTGACCAAATGGATACGCGGCAAAAAACACCGCACCGCCTGACGACAAGCCATAATCTATAGTGGATTAAATTTAAATCAGGACAAGGCGACGAAGCCGCAGACAGTACAAATAGTACGGAACCGATTCACTTGGTGCTTCAGCACCTTAGAGAATCGTTCTCTTTGAGCTAAGGCGAGGCAACGCTGTACTGGTTTAAATTTAATCAACTATAAAAACCAATCAAACCATAAATTCATTGTTCCTGATTCAGTTTCATTACCCAACTGAAACAAAAGGTCGTCTGAAAACCATCCCTTTGGTTTTCAGACGACCTTTTGTCATGAATCACACTCCACCGCCCTTATTTTCCCATTACAGTACAAAATTCGATTATTCCCGTTCCAGCCTTGAATTTCATGTAAAAAATAGTAATAATAAGCCCTTTTACAGCAAACCATGCTGCCCGACCAACTACCCCCAAGAAAGCACGAAACATGGCGTTAATCGTACATAAATACGGCGGCACATCAGTAGGCTCGCCCGAACGCATTAAAAACGTAGCCAAACGTGTCGCCAAAGCCCGCGCCGAAGGACACGACATCGTTGTCGTCGTATCCGCCATGAGCGGCGAAACCAACCGCTTGGTTGCGCTGGCGCACGAAATGCAGGAGCATCCCGATCCGCGCGAGCTGGACGTCGTCTTAGCTACCGGCGAACAAGTGACCATCGGTCTTTTAGCGATGGCATTGAAAGACATCGGCGTGGATGCCAAAAGCTACACCGGCTGGCAGGTCGCCCTCAAAACCGATACCGCCCACACCAAAGCCCGCATTGAAAGCATTGATGACCAAAGAATGCGCGCCGACCTCGACGCAGGCAAAGTCGTCATCGTTGCCGGCTTCCAAGGCATCAGCAGCGAAGGCAACATTTCCACGCTCGGACGCGGCGGTTCCGACACTTCCGCCGTTGCGCTCGCCGCAGCCCTCAAAGCGGACGAATGCCAAATCTATACCGACGTAGACGGCGTTTACACCACCGACCCCCGCGTCGTACCCGAAGCGCGCCGCATGGATACGGTTACATTTGAAGAAATGATCGAACTGGCAAGCCTCGGTTCGAAAGTTTTGCAAATCCGTTCAGTAGAATTCGCCGGAAAATACAAAGTGCGCCTGCGCGTACTGAGCAGCCTGCAAGACGGCGGCAACGGCACCTTAATTACCTTTGAAGAGGACGAAAACATGGAAAGAGCTGCCGTAACCGGTATCGCATTCGATAAAAACCAAGCCCGCATCAACGTGCGCGGCGTACCCGACAAACCCGGCGTCGCCTACCAAATTTTAGGCGCGGTTGCCGATGCCAACATCGAAGTCGATATGATCATCCAAAATGTCGGCAGCGAAGGCACCACTGATTTCTCCTTCACCGTACCGCGCGGCGATTACAGACAAACCATCGAAATCCTGTCCAAACTGCAAGACAGCATCGGCGCAGCCGCCATCGACGGCGACGACACCGTGTGCAAAGTCTCCGCAGTCGGCTTGGGTATGCGTTCGCACGTCGGCGTTGCCGCCAAAATCTTCCGCACCCTCGCCGAAGAAGGCATCAACATCCAAATGATTTCTACCTCAGAAATCAAAGTTTCCGTCCTGATTGACGAGAAATACATGGAACTCGCTACCCGCGTCCTGCACAAAGCATTCAATTTGGGTTAATGAAGTTTTAGCGGCATCCGACACTTGAGCAATGAAACATCTCAGCTCGAATTGCCGAGTTCCGCTTCAGCTTAATAATCCGCCCGCAACAAAATCCAAGGTCGTCTGAAAGCCGGTACACGGTTTTCAGACGACCTTATTTTGATATTCAACATATCTCAAAACGACAGCTCTACCATTCCGTTCAAATAATTCTCAAGCATATCAATCGAGTCCGTGCTAGAATAAAGCGTCTATCATTTCGATAAGCATCGATTATCTGCCTATTTCTTCAAAGGACTCTTATGAACACCTTAACAAAATTCGGCTTAGCATTATTCACCGCTGCGGCATTGGCAGCCTGTGGCGACTCAGGCAAATCGGCTGACAGCAAACCCACTACCGTACAAACAGCCGAGGGCGAAGTTACCCTCTCCGGCAAATACGCTGAAATCATCAATAAATTCCCCGTTCCCGATCCCAAATTGGCAGAGCCGATCACCATTTCCGACAAAAAATCCCCAACCGGTTTGGAAGACCTGAAGAAATTCATGGAATATATCTCAGGAGCGGAAGCACAAAAAATCGCGCAAATGTCTTCCAAGCTGCAACAAACGGCATTAAAAGGTGATGAAGCAGCCGCGCTTGCAGCTGTCAAAGAGTTGACACCCGCTCTTGATAAATACCTTCAAGATGCCGAGAAACTCAATATTCAAGATGCTGAAGTTAAAGCCGTTCTTGACCGTATGCTGCAAACAAGCAAAACAGCCAACGAAATGATCATCCTGTCCAGCGAAAATGCTACCGCCCTAAAGATTGACATGAAAGACAAAGAAGCTGTCCAATTCATGAAAGCATACCAAGACAAAACCCACAATATGGAAACGGTTTTACGCCAAGCCAATCAGGAAGTACAAAAAGCTGCTCAAGCCTTGGGTAAAAAATATGCTCAATAATCTGAGTTAAACGCCATTAGAGGTCGTCTGAAAACGCTATTGCAGCCGTTTCAGACGACCTTTTTTATGAGAGAAAACCTGTAGGTTGAGATCCGTATCCGATAACATCTTCTTAGCTGTTTATAGGACATCTCCTCAGGAAATAAAACCTAAAAAAGCAGTAATTGATTTTAGAATTCTGACAAGGTATAGGATATATGTGGAATATTAAAGATATTGAATATGATGAATTAATTCAATTCTTAAAAAATGAAAAATTCTATGCTTCACCTTTTAACATAAAAGATGATCAAATTAAGATAATCCATGATGGTGATTTAGCTACTTATTTTGCAACTGATGATTCAGAAGAATTTTTTCAAGATTGGCAATCATTATGGGAAGAGCAATTAGTTAATTTAAATATTTATGAAAATAGCAATATATTATCAAAAATTAATCATTTTCTAGAAGAAGAATTAAATTACTCAAAAGACTTCTGTGGCGCAACCAAAAAAGTTGGTTATGATGCTGATACGGGAATCTCCCTCCTTTTTAATAATATGGAAGGAGATATGCTAAAACTTTTATTATGCGTTTCCCATAATAAAACATCTCCATTTATTGAAAAAATGAGGCTAATTTATCTCAATAATGGTTTTCCATGTGGATATGAAGGTTTCTATCCTAATGGAAAATTTGTGGTCTTTTCTAATAAATAATTTTTCAGCAGTCTGTAGGTCAATCTGTGATATCTGAAGAGAGTTTAAGCAGATTTGGGGCTTTATTCATAAAAATATCTTTAAGTTTGCCATATCAATATCCAACAATCGGATTCCTTCTCCAAGGTCGTCTGAAAATAAGAAACCTTTTTTACCACCGCTGGACTAACAGATTATCAACGCAATATTTCAGGAGCTCTATGACTGCCTTCATCCGTTTCGTTTCAGTGTTGCTGACCGCATCCGCATTGACTGTCAGCGTAAGCACCGCTGCCAAACCCGTTGCCGAAAAACGCGTCGCGGTGCAAACTTCCAAAGGCAAGGTCATGCTGCCTGCCGGGTATGCCAAAATGATCAACGACTTTCCCGAACCTGATCCTAAACTGCTGGAGCCGATTCCTATTTCAAATGTAAAATCGCCACACGGGCGGGCGGATTTGGTTAAATTTTTCGAAATCGTTTTACAGTCTCATTCGAAATTGATGGTGGCACAAGATGAATTTAACCGAGCTGGAGAAAATTCGACGCACTCCCCAGAATTTTTTGAAGCTGCAAAAAAGCTGGATGATGAGTGGAAAAAAGTTACCGGAAGATTTTTGGATGCTGATTTCCGCGATTCTGAAATTAAAGCACTGGTCAACCGGAGGGTCAAAATCAACATATTGACAAGTAAGGTTTTGGAATATTTGATAAAACATCAAAAAACCTTGATGGGTGAAGGAGAAAAAGACCCTGAAATAAACCGATTGGGTGTAATGGCTTTTCGAGAAAAACAAAATAAAGCTCAGGAAGAAATTAAGAGAAGCAATGCAGAAATGTTGAAAGCCGTCCGTGCATTAAAGAAAAAATATTCCCTATAATCCCCCCAAAAGGTCGTCTGAAAACACTATCGCAGCCGTTTCAGACGACCTTTTTGCAAACTGATTGATAACATATTAAAACCATATCCCAAGCCTGCCGAAATATGCCATAATAGCCACGCAGCGCGCTTTTGTGCCGCATTCGAAAAGAAAAACCTAACCTACAAGAGAATATCCCATGACTAGCAAAGCCACCATTATCTACACCCATACCGACGAAGCCCCCGCGCTGGCGACCCAATCCCTGCTGCCGATTGTGCAGGCGTTTACCCGCCATGCCGGTATCGAAGTCAAAACCAGCGATATTTCCCTGTCCGGCCGCATTTTGGCGGCGTTCCCCGAATATTTGACCGAAGCGCAGCGCGTACCCGACGCGCTTGCCGAGTTGGGCGAACTGGTGAAACAGCCCGATGCCAACGTGATCAAACTGCCGAACATCAGCGCGTCCGTACCGCAACTGACCGCCGCAATTAAAGAATTGCAGGCAAAAGGCTTTGCCGTCCCCGATTACCCCGCCGACCCGCAAACCGATGAAGAAAAAGCCGTGCGCGAACGTTACGACCGCATCAAAGGCAGCGCGGTCAATCCCGTTTTACGCGAAGGCAACTCCGACCGCCGCGCGCCTAAAGCAGTGAAAAACTTTGCGAAAAAAAATCCGCACAGCATGGGCGCATGGACGAAAGACTCCAAAACCCACGTTGCCACCATGCAAAGCGGCGACTTTTTCCATAACGAACAATCCGTTACCGTACCCGATGCGACTTCCGTATCCATCGTGTTCACCGACAAACAAGGCAACAAAAAAGAGCTGCGCGAGCCCGTCGCCCTGAAAGCCGGCGAAATCATCGATGCGACCGTGATGAGCAAAAAAGCCCTGCTCGCCTTCCTTGCCGAACAAGTCAAAGACGCGAAGGCAAAAGGCGTTTTGTTCTCGCTGCACATGAAAGCCACCATGATGAAAGTGTCCGACCCGATTATCTTCGGACACGCCGTCAAAGTATTCTTCGCACCCGTCTTTGAAAAATTCGGCGACAAACTGGCTGCCGCCGGCGTCAACGTCAACAACGGCTTCGGCAACCTGCTTGCCAATCTGGACAAACTGGATGCGGACACCCGCGCTGCCGTCGAAGCCGAAATCGCTGCCGTTTACGCCGCCAACCCCGATTTGGCTATGGTCGATTCCGACAAAGGCATCACCAACCTGCACGTTCCCAGCGATGTCATCGTCGATGCTTCCATGCCCGCGATGATCCGCAACTCCGGTCGTATGTGGGACAAAGACGGCAAAGCGCAAGACACCAAAGCCGTGATTCCCGACAGCAGCTACGCAGGCGTTTACCAAGCGACCATCGACTTTTGCCGCGAACACGGCGCGTTCGATCCGACGACCATGGGTACCGTGCCCAACGTCGGCCTGATGGCGCAGGCAGCCGAAGAATACGGTTCGCACAATAAAACCTTCGAAATCGAAGCCGACGGTCAAGTTCAAGTCATTGATACGGCGGGCAATGTCCTGATGCAGCACGACGTTGAAGCAGGCGACATCTGGCGTATGTGCCAAACCAAAGACGCGCCCGTCAAAGACTGGGTACAACTCGCCGTCAACCGCGCCCGCCTGAGCAACACGCCCGCCGTGTTCTGGCTCGACGAAAACCGTCCGCACGATAAAAGCCTGCTCGCCAAAGTCAAAGCCTACCTTGCCGAACTGGATACCGACGGTCTCGACATCCGCGTCCTCGCGCCTGAAGAAGCCGCCAAGTTCAGCTTGGGTCGTCTGAAAAACGGCGAAGACACCATTTCCGTAACCGGGAACGTCCTGCGCGATTATCTGACCGACCTGTTCCCGATTTTGGAACTCGGCACCAGCGCGAAAATGCTGTCCATCGTTCCATTGATGAACGGCGGCGGCATGTTTGAAACCGGCGCGGGCGGCTCCGCACCGAAACACGTCCAACAGTTCCTCGAAGAAAACCACCTGCGCTGGGACTCGCTGGGCGAATTTCTCGCGCTCGCCGTATCGTTTGAACATCTGGCGCAAAAAACCGGCAACACCAAGGCCCAAGTCCTCGCCGACACGCTGGATGCCGCTACCGAGAAACTGCTGTTGAACGACAAATCGCCCAAACGCAAAGCAGGCGAACTCGACAACCGCGGCAGTCATTTCTACCTCACCCTCTACTGGGCGCAAGAATTGGCAGCGCAGGATAAAGACGCGGAATTGAAAGCAGCGTTTGCGCCGTTGGCAGAAACCCTGACCGCCGACGAAGCGAAAATCGTTGCCGAACTTTCCGCCGCACATGGCAAAGCAGCCGACATCGGCGGCTACTACGCCCCCGATGCTGCAAAAGCCGCCCAAGCCATGCGTCCGAGCGAAACGTTCAATCAAGCATTGGCAAAGCTGTAAAAGTGTTACAGTAACGCTGTAAACATGAAAGGTCGTCTGAAAACCTGTATGCAAAGGTTTTCAGACGACCTTTTTAATCTTTCTAAAGTACCAACTTGTCCTTAGTGAATGAACAAAGCTATGAGCCGTAGAGATGAGATGATGATTGACTTCATGCTTTACCCTCTCAGAAATTCTTTTTGAAACTGAGACGGCAACCTTGATTCGAATTTCGTTTATCTATAAGCCTCATACAATATTGTGGCGTTTTTAAACAGTACAAAAACTAAAGACCGTCCGAAAAATCGGGCGGTCTTAGATATTGGTAGGAATCTCAGCATTATTCCTTAGCGTGCTTTCGGTGTAGTCGGTGCAACTGGTTTTCCAGTGAACGAAGCACGTTTTGCGGCTTGAAAGATAGCCAATCGTCTACGATGTTGCATCATTATTTCCTTTCTTTTTCTATTATTTGGATTATTCCCAGTTCTACAAACCGGATGCCCTATCTATACCATTTATTTTTTCAAATAAAACACAGTACAGTTATTGTGAGATGCTATGAGAGACATCATAGATGCTTTAGCCGTTGATGAATAGAGGATTTTTGTAAATTTATGATTTTATTCTTTAATCGGAAAATAAAGACGGACTGACTTGATTGGGTAGAGCCAGTCCGTTTTTATATAGTGGATTAACTTTAAACCAGTACGGCGTTGCCTCGCCTTGCCGTACTACCTGTACTGTCTGTGGCTTCGTCGCCTTGTCCTGATTTAAATTTAATCCACTATATTATTCCGTCAATAAATTTAATGCTTCCCGATATTTATCAACTGTTTTCTGAATAACATCGCTAGGGACTTCCGGTGCTGGAGCTTTTTTGTTCCAACCGCTTTGCTCCAACCAGTCTCTAACAAATTGCTTGTCAAAAGATGGCGGATTGGTGCCGACTTGATATTGATCCGCCGGCCAAAAGCGGCTTGAGTCAGGCGTCAGCACTTCATCCATCAGGGTTAACGTACCGTTTTCATCCAGCCCGAATTCGAATTTGGTATCGCATATGATGATACCGCGTGATTTTGCATATTCTGCGGCTTCCGTATAAAGCTGAATGGCTTTAGCGCGTACCTCAGCCGCCAGCTCTTTACCGATAATGCGTTCACATTCTTCAAAACTGATATTTTCATCATGATCGCCAACGGCAGCCTTGGTGGACGGAGTAAAAATCACTTCTGGAAGCTGCTGCGCTTCTTTCATCCCTTCGGGAAGTTTGATGCCGCAGACAGAACCGTTTTTTTGGTAATCTTTCCACCCGCTGCCCGCCAAATAACCGCGCACAATCGCCTCTACTTTGACAGGAGTCAGTTTCTTGGCGACAACCGCACGTTTCTCAATGGCTTGGGCTTCATGTTCGGGCAATACGTCATAAGTCGTGTCACCGGTAAAATGATTAGGCATGATATGCGCCAGTTTTTTAAACCAGAAATTGGAAATCTGCGTCAGAATTTCTCCTTTACCTGGAATCGGATTGTCTAAAATCACGTCAAATGCAGACAGTCGGTCTGACGCAACCATCAACATGCGTTTGCTGTCGATTTCGTATAAATCGCGCACTTTTCCAGAGTAAATTTTTTTCAAGCTGATTTCGGACATTTCAGGTTTCTCCCTTCGCTGACTTGGTTTAAACAGGATTCCGTTATTTTATCCGAATTTGGATTTTGGGGTTAGATTGTTTACAAAATAGGTCGTCTGAAAACGTTTTGCATGAATGCAGACGCTTTCAGACGACCTTATCAAGCCTAAGTATAACCACTAATCAGAGATTAGATGTTAGGAACTTGGGTTTGTTGTTGGATGCTGTTTACAGCTGACAGAGAGTAGTAATCACCATGACCGGTTACTTCGTAAGTGCTGCCATCAGCAAACTTGAAGTTTTCGATTTTGTGGTTGTTACCGGAGAACCAGTCGTCAATTGTAACAGAATCGTTATTGCCAACAGATACGGTCAGGTTGTTGCCTGATTTGCTCAACAATACGTCGGAAGCAGAAACACCTTTGCCGAATTGCAGGGTATCGTTACCGCTTTCGTCTTGGATGGTATCGCGACCGTAACCTTTGTCGAAGAAGTAAGTGTCGTTGCCGGTACCGCCGATCAGAACATCGTTGCCGATGCCGCCGTCGAGGTAGTCGTTACCGTCTTTACCAACCAGACAGTCGTCGCCTGCCAAGCCGTACAAGTGGTTGTCGCCTGAGTTACCGTTGATGTCGTTGTTCAAAGCGTTACCGGTACCGTTGATGTTGCCGGAACCTTGCAAGAACAGGTGTTCAACGTTGTCAGTCAGGGTGTAGTCGATTACGCTGCGAACGGTATCGATACCGCCGTTAGCATTACCGTATTCGATAACTTGGTCGCCTTTGTGGTCAACAAAGTAAACGTCATTACCATCACCACCGCGCATGATGTCAGCGTCAGAACCGCCGTTCAGGTAGTCATTACCGTCACCGCCTTGCAGGTAGTCTTTACCGCCTTGACCGTACAGGGAGTCACCGTTGTTGTCACCTTGCAGAGTGTCGTTACCGTCACCACCGTAAATCACGTCAGCACCGTCGCCACCGTAGATAACGTCATCACCGCCTGTACCGTAAATGGTATCTTTTTTATCAGTACCTACGGTTTTGGTCAGACCATCTTTATCTTTGGTTGAACCATCGACATGGATGATGTTACCCGGATTTTTGTCATCATGGCCGTAAGTATTTTGTTGATTTTGGTCATCAACGCAATCTTTGCAGTCTTTGTCGTTAGGTTTAGGCTGCGGTTTTGGTTGTGGTTTAGGCTGCGGCTGAGGTTGTGGCTGCGGCTTAGGTTGTGGTTGAGGTTGCGGTTTTTGAGGCTCTACCGGTGGGCAGTACGGATCAACATTCTTCGGAGGAACCGGTTTTGGAGCTGGTTTAGGGTAATAAGGTTTACCTGGGTTGCAATCAAACTTGATTACCACGCATTTGTAAGCAACTTTTGGAGGTGGGCAGTATGCACCATGACCGATTTTGCCATGATGTACTTTGATGCCGTGGGAAGAGCCGTAGTTATGGAAACTACCTTTGTAACCGAAGCCGCCATGGCTCGGAGGGCAGTAAGGATTGTACGGTTTCACCGGAGGGCAGTATGCGTTGAAGTGGCCTTTGGAAGAGTAGCCGCCATAATGATAAGTCATAATAAATCACTCCCAGAATATAATTAAGAAGCATAGGCCTTTTGACAAAAATACAGACCAGCCAAACTGCCTACATTGTTATTTTAGTGATATTTCGCAGAAAACTTACATTCTCATCACCAACGGTATAAATTTGGGATAAGTGGAAACTAATTTTTCCATGAGAATGAACAATATTACATTGGAAACTACCTTTATTATTTCCTCAAAATTGCAATATTATGATTATTTTAATCAAATGAAAAAACAATACGCAATTGAAATATTATTCATATATTTCAATGGTTTTTTAAAAATTGCTAGTTTTTACTCAATTCTGCTTGCTTTTAATTCAATTGGAAATCTTCCTTCCTTCCTTACCTATCAATACTTTATCGTTTTATCACCCATTTTGACATCCGAATATAATTTAAATATTTTTACACTTAAATTTTATCTTTACAAATCAAACAGATAAATCATAAAACTATACCAATCTTGATTAATAAACAATAATTCGTTGCAAAATGACAAAAGGGTCGTCTGAAACTGCATATTTTCAGACGACCCTTTGGGGTACAACTCATCTCCATTGACTACAAATCAGCATCAAAATTGCACCCGCTGCGCATTGGAAATTTCACGTTCGTTCTCAATACTGAAATTTGCCCGCACATACTGCCCGAAAAGTTTCGCAGTCATACTTTGCGGGAAACGTCTCAACGTGGCATTGTAAGTACGGACCGCCTGAATATAGTTATTCCTTGCTTGGTTAATCCGGTTTTCCGTCTCTTCAAGGCGGGTACTCAGGCGCTGATAGTCCAAGTTTTCCGCCAAAAGCGGATACTGGTCTGACATCAGCGTCATTTGCGCCAGAATGCCGCTCAACTCCCCATGCATCTCCTGAAAACGCTTCAACTTCGCCGGATTGGCAGCTTCTTCCAAATTCAGATTCATACGGGCCGCCCGACTTTGAACGTCAGACAACCTGAACAAAATATCCTCTTCAGAAGAGGCATGCACCTTAACGATATTCGACAAATCGGATACCAATACCGAACGCTGACCGTACTGCTTCATCACTTCCGTCCAAGCATGTTTGATAACCTGTGCTTGAGCATACATCACATAATAGCTACGTCCGACAATACCTATCACCATCACTACCAATACTATCGGCCACCATTTTTTCCACATCAACCACATACTCCGTGAATATACTCAACACCTCTTACGCTATTCATTTTTCAGACGACCCCAATCTTCATAAGAGGTCGTCTGAAAACCACCAAGCAGTATATCTCCAAGCAGCCTCTATCCGGATAAAAATCAAACAAACAAAATTATTTTCAGATAATCGGTATCCCCATGAAGTTTGCACTATAATATATCAGGCATTGACAGATTCCGTACTGCATCAGACTTTTATTGGCCCTCCTGCAAAAATCAACATGAATTCAGGCCCAAGCCGACTTTCCATCTCTTTCAAGAACAAGCGAAGGTCGTCTGAAAATAAAACAGGGCAAATATCCCGTCCTTAATTTGGAAAAGGGCTGTGTCACAAAATGGTCTTATGGGCGTTTTAAATATCTGCTAAAACCGCCTTCCAATCTGCTTTGTCTTGAATGTAATGTTCTGCGTTCCCCAATATTTATTCGGACACGCACCCAAATCATTCCAATTGCCGTCCTTTTGATTCGGCAATACCGTTTTTAAAACTTTCAAACGAGGAGACACCCTATGCGAACCCTATTAACCGGTTCAAAAGGACAATTGGCGCGTTGCTTCCGCGACCGTCTGCCAGATAATTGGGAACTGATTGCCACTGATTCGGCATCCTTGGATATTACCGATACCGAAGCCGTTCGCAATATGGTTCAAAGCTTCCAGCCCGACGCCATAGTCAATGCGGCCGCCTTTACCGCAGTTGATAAAGCAGAAACCGATGCCAGTATCGCATTTGCCGTCAACGCCACCGCCGTCCACAACCTCGCCTCCGCCGCCCGCGCTTGCCAAGCCCGCTTTATCCATATATCTACGGACTATGTGTTCGACGGCACAAACAAGACTCCATACAAAGAGCAAAACTATACCAACCCGCAAAGCGTGTATGGTCGCACCAAAGTCGCAGGCGAACTGCTCGCCTTGGCAGCCAATCCGGACAGCACCATCATCCGTACCTCATGGTTATTCAGCGAATACGGCAACAACTTTGTCAAAACCATGCTCCGACTGGCAGGAGAGAAGGACAGCCTCTCTATCGTCCATGACCAAACAGGCTGCCCTACCTATGCCGGCGATCTCGCCCAAGCCATCATTACATTGCTGCAACGACCCGTCGCCCCAAGGGGTATTTACCATTATGGCGGCAACAAATCGGTAACATGGTATGAATTTGCCCAAGCCATTTTTCAAACGGCTCAACAACACGACCCACAGTTCAAAATTCCGCAACTGAACGCCATCACGACCGACCAATACCCCCTACCTGCTCCGCGCCCCGCTTACAGCATTATGGACTGCCAAAAAATTGAAAACGAATGCGGCATCAAGGCATCCGATTGGCAAAAAGCTTTAAATGAAATCATCGGCAAGCTGGATCACTAATCAGCACCATCTACCGTATAAAACAAAAGACCGCAACAAACGAAGCGGTCTTTTGTTTTACTCAAGATATACCGGCAATCAAACGAAATATCATGTCGCTACTATCAACTCTTTCTCGTAAGATCGTCTGAAAATTCAGACGACCTATTCAGTCGATAACACCCAATTCCTGTAATCCCCGCAACACCCCATCCTCATCCACGCTCGGACATACAAATTTTGCCACAGCCTTTGCCTCAGCCTCACCATTGCCCATTGCCACGCCAAAACCGACAGCAGACAACATTTCCAAGTCGTTGAAGCTGTCACCAAATGCCATGACATCCTTCATTTCAATCCCCAGCTTACCTACCGCATGAGCAATGCCCCTTGCCTTAGAACCTTCGGAACGAAGCATATCCAAAGCAGATTCATGCCACCGAACCAATTTATATCCGTTTTGTTGAATTTCATCTTCAATGGCGCGCTCTTGATTTGGATCTGCAAATATCAGCATTTGATACACTTTTGCCCGATGGAAATAATCTTTATCCACCAAATAATTGGGGAAAATATGCGCCAATGTATCTTTGATAAGTGGTGAAGGGCGGGAAACTGCGATTTCATTGTTATTCACAAAAGCGTAATCAATATTTTTATTGTCCAACAGCGCGCATATTTCCATCATATTCGCAGCATCCATCGGATATTCCTGCAACACTTCCCCATGAAACGACGTATATTGCCCATTAATGGTCACCAGCATATCGATTCCGCTTTCAAGGATAAGCTCCCGCACCTTTTTCGGAATAGCCGCAGGAGGACGACCTGTTGCAATCGCAGTCAATATCCCCTTCTCTTTCAATGCCTTCATAGCTTGATGAACTGAAGGTCTTAGCGTATCGGTATATTTTCGGTAAAGGGTGTCATCAATATCGAAGAAGATAATTTTCGGATTTTTCATAAGCAGGCAATAAAGAGTTTGATATTTCAAGGTTGGTCTATTGTACCGACAACTTAATCAAAAGAATATCTGATTGATATATTTAAATATTCATCACAACAAGCAACCAAAGTTTTGCCTGTTTCAGACATACAAAAAAGACAAGCCCCTGAAAATTCAGGGGCTTGTCAAAATCTGGCACGCCCACGGGGAATCGAACCCCGGTTACCGCCGTGAAAGGGCGATGTCCTAACCGCTAGACGATGGGCGCAAAAATTTTCTATTGGCGCACCCGGAGCGATTCGAACGCCCGACCCTCTGGTTCGTAGCCAGATACTCTATCCAACTGAGCTACGGGTGCACTGAAAGAAAGATTCGGATTATATGTTCCCATACAGGTCTTGTCAAGGGTTTTCTTGGATAAACGACAGGCAAAGTGTAGAATACTGCCCTGTTGTGTGAATTTTCAGGAATTTAGGATGTTTCATCTTTCTCGCTGGTTGAGATTATCGGAAGCTTTTACTCGATTGAACCGCCCTGTTGTGGTCATTGATTTAGAATCTACCGGCGGCAATCTGTATCAAGACAGGGTGACAGAAATTGCTTTTCTTCGCTTTGAGAACGGTCGGGTAGAACATTACGAACAATTGATCAACCCGGGAAAGCCGATTCCTGAATTTGTCGTCCGACTGACCGGCATTACCAACGAAATAGTCGCGCATGCTCCCGCTTTTGAACAAATCGCCTCCGACATACTGCCTTTGCTTCGCGGGGCATTGATCGTGGCACACAACAGCCGTTTCGACTACACCTTCCTGCGTCATGAATTTTGTCGGGCAGGCATTGATTTTGCCGCTCCGGCGTTGTGTACCGTCCAACTGTCCCGCCGCCTGTACCCTCAATTTTATAAACACAATCTTGACAGCATTATCAGCAGAATGGGCATCCAAACGGACGAGCGGCATCGTGCGTTAGCCGATGTTTTGGCACTTGCCGATTATTTGGAACACAGCCTGAAAGAGAAGACCTCAGAAGAATGGGACAATCATTGCCGCGCTCTGATGAATCCGAAAATGCTGCCGACGCAGCTATCCGATTCTTTAGCTGCAAAACTCTATTCATTACCCGATACGGTAGGCGTGCTGGTGTGGTTTGACCATTCAGGGAAAGTGCAGTCCGTTGAAGCGTATGAAAAAACATACAGCGAAATCGCCGCCCTACTCCACAGCAAAGAAGGCTTGCCTTATATTCAAAATGCCGCAGATGTGAAATTCATCCCTGCTGTCGGGAGCCTGCATGCCTTGTGGTTAAAAGCTCAGGTTATGCAGGAATACCAAGGAGAATTATCTGCACCATTTCCCCTCAAGCAATTGAATCCCAAAACATTTATGACCGTTAAGTTCGTACCTGACAAACATGGCGTACTGAAAGCACGAATTGTGCCGCTAGACAACGGCAGCAGCAACGTCCGCCCTTACGGTTTGTTTATCCACAAAAAAGCGGCAAAACGGGCATTGAGCATCTGGGCGCAAGAACACAATTTCTGTCCTGATGCCTTAAACATTTTGCCGGTCAGTCATGCAAAAGGAGCGTTATGCCCCGTACAGGCTGTCGGCAAATGCAATGGAACATGCCATAAAGATAACGAAATTGCAGAACAAAATATCCGAATTCATGCCATGGCATCCAAGCTGCCCGTCGCCGACTGGGGAAAAGTGCACGAAGTGGAAATCACAGAAACAGACGAATTATCAGGCCGCAGCGTCATCATGCGCTGCGCCGGAGGCGCTTTGGAGCTGCCGAACGGACACTGGTATTTCGACAACCTGCTGCCGTCTATATTGAAAATTAAATTCAAACGAGACAGACAAAACATCCGCGTTATCGCTTGAGTAATTGACGTAAGTGGACAAACAAAGAGGTCGTCTGAAAACCAAGTTAGCGTTTTCAGACGACCTTTTGTCATTACTGAGAATTATTCAAGTCTATGGTTTATCAAAGTTTTTCAAATACAAAACCTCAATACGTCATAAGATTTATTGAGCTATCCTTTTGGATACTCGAGAAGGAATAGAGACTTTCTCCCCTGTTTTATTTATTTGGGAGAGGTATTTTTTATAAAATATTTTCGCATTCCGTTTATCTTTTGAACTCCAATACGCATCTGCAAGATTTAGGTATGCAACAGTTCTATCTGGAAATGCCTTAATAATTTTATGTAAGAGATATATTGCAGACTGATGATATTCCTGATTATTAAGATAAAATGCAATATTATTATATGTTGCAATATTTTTTTGATTAATCGGGTATCTGCCAAGATACCAATCCATTCTACTTTTATCTATATCAAAATCCGAGTGGTCTTTGACATACTTTTCTAAATCGTCCAATGTATTTTCAACCGCATAAAAAGTTCTACATTTCTCACCATGCATCTTTAAAACAGCCTGCCTATTATAATCTTTGATAGGTTTATGGATATTTTTTCTGCACTCTAAAGATTTAACGTCAAAGTCTTCCTTATACAGACTAATAGTTTTTAATTTATCTAAAATTAATAACTTCCCACTCCTTTTTATGTAATATTCTTCATAAAACTTTCCGCCAAAATCATCAACCCTAACGACAATAAAATCACCCTCCTCATAAGACGTAATATTTTCTTTCTTTACATCACTAAAAAAATTATTTATTTCAATCGATTGCCTTTTATCTCCAATTTGTTCGTAATTATTGGCGCTTACTGACACAGGAAATAGCATTATTAATAAATACAAACCGATTTTTTTCATTTTCTTTTTACTCTTTCTAAATCCATAAAATACAGCAATAAAGACAAACAAAGAAGATTGATGATTTTTGCTGCAACTGAACAACCCCGAAGCTCAAGAAAAAGGCGGAACAGACAGATCAAGCTGCTTCAGCAAACCGACGGTTTCGTAAACGGGCAGTCCCATCACGCCGGTAAAGCTGCCCTGCAAATGTTCGACAAACACGCCGCCCAAGCCTTGGATTCCGTAGGCTCCTGCTTTATCCATCGGTTCGCCGCTTTGGATGTAGGCGGAGATTTCGTCAGGGGATAAGGTTTTGAAACGCACATCGCTGGTTTGTAAGACGCTGCGCGCTTTGCCTTGCCAATAAACGCATACGGCGGTCAGCACTTGATGCGTTTGTCCTGACAACTGCTCAAGCATTGCGGCGGCATGCTCTTGGGTTTCGGGTTTGCCGAGGATATGGTTTTGATAGGCAACGGTAGTATCGGCGGTCAGAATGGGAAACTCGGGCGGCGTATCATGTTGCGCAAACCATTGGGCGATGGCGGCAGCATTCTTTTCGTTTGCCATACGTTGAACATAATCAGCGGCATTTTCGTCAGGAAATGGCGTTTCATCGATATCGGCGGGAATGCGTTGAATTTGGTAGCCTAAGTTTTCAAGGATTTCGCGACGGCGCGGGCTGCCGGAGGCGAGATAGAGTGTCTGCATAGTAGCGATGGCTTTCCAAGGAATTTTGGGATTTAACCGATAAGACGGATAGGCATACGGAAAGGTCGTCTGAAATTTTCAGACGACCTTTCTAATTGTTAATCGTGTTGATCCAATTGATAAATTTGAGCAACGGCATCAACCAAATTGCTGTTTTCCGAGCCGGCTTTATTGAGGGTTTGAGTAGGAGAATGGAGGAGTTTGTTGGTCAGTTGGATAGAGAGCCGTTCCAACACTTCTTCCGCCGATGCGCCTTTGGCAAGCTGTTTCATCGCGTTTTCCAAAACCTGCCTGCGGGCGCGTTCGCCTTCATCACGCAAGGCGCGGATAAGGGGGACGCTTTGGCGGCTTTGTTGCAGGCGGACAAACTCGCCAACCTTCTCTTCCACCATGGCTTCGGCTGCGGCAGCTGCTTTTTGGCGGGCTTCCTTGCCGTTTTGAACGATGCCCATCATGTCGTCGACGGTGTAGAGATAAGCGTCATTCAACTCCCCTACTTCGGCTTCGATATCGCGCGGAACGGCAAGATCGAGCAGGAACATGGGCATATTGAGACGCAGGCGCAAGGCGCGTTCCACCATGCCTTTGCCGACCAACGGCAGCTGGCTGGCGGTAGAGGAAACGACGACATCGTATTCGTGCAGGATATCGGGCAACTCTGTCAGCAGGCAAGGCTCGGCATTCAGTCCGAGTTTGTCGCACAACTCTTGGGCGCGCGGCAGGGTACGGTTGGCAACGGTAATGAGTTTGGGATTTTTGGCGGCGAAATAGGTGGCAACCAATTCAATCATTTCGCCCGCGCCGATAAATAGAACGTTCAGGTCGCCGATATCGGGAAAAATCTGCTCGGCAAGCTTGACGGATGCGGAAGCCATCGAAACGGAATTCTCGCCGACAGCGGTGTCGGTACGCACTTCTTTGGCAACGGCAAACGTTTTTTGAAACAATGCGTTGAGGTTGGTATTGATGCTTTCTTGCTCTTGTGCGACACGCACGGCATCTTTAATCTGTCCCAAAATCTGCGGCTCGCCCAATACCATGGAATCCAATCCGCAGGCGACGCGGAAAGCGTGGCGGATGGTTTCGTTGTTGTCCAAGGTATAAAGATAGGGGCGGATTTCTTCGGCGGGCAGGTTGTGATATTGCGCCAGCCATTCGATGATTTGCTCGGTTTCGCCAACGCAGTAAAGCTCAGTGCGGTTGCAGGTCGATAGAATTACTGCCTCCTTCGCTGCTTTGCTTCGAGCAAGGTTGCGGACGGCTTCGGGCAGGCTTGCTGCGGTGAATGCCAGCTTCTCGCGTATACTCAAAGGCGCAGTTTGGTGGTTGAGTCCGACGGCGGTAAGTTGCATGGGATAAGGGGGAGAGATGGTATGTGTCGGCGGGTATTATAGCTTAACTTGACTTTGAAATGAATGTGTTGGCTTCCAAACAAACAGTGCGATTGGCAAAATTTAGATTACCGGGGGTCGTCTGAAAACATCAGATTCATATAACGAAATCATCTTTAAATCGAACAAACCATTCTTTCCCATTTTCAGACGACCTGATTAAAGTAGCTCCAAACTGAGAATAAGGAGCACCCTATGACGACTACCGCCGATCCGCGCGCCAAGCTGCCCGACACCCCGCTTTCCGGCAATGAAGCCCTGAAAGACCGCAGCGACTATCTGCACGGTACCATCAAAGACGATTTGACCGACGACTTTACCGGTGGCTTTACCGCTGACAATTTCCAGCTCATCCGTTTCCACGGCATGTACGAGCAGGACAACCGTGACATCCGCGCCGAGCGTACCGATCAAAAACTCGAACCCTTAAAAAACATGATGTTGCGCTGCCGTTTACCCGGCGGCATCATCACGCCGGCGCAGTGGCTGGGCATAGATGAATTTGCCGGCGACCACACCATTTACGGTTCCATCCGTCTGACCAACCGCCAAACCTTCCAATACCACGGCATTTTAAAAACCGATTTGAAATTGGCGCACCAGTCCCTGCACAAACTCGGCCTCGATTCCATCGCCACCGCCAGCGACGTCAACCGCAACGTACTTTGCACCAGCAACCCCGTCCAAAGCCCGCTGCACCAGGAAGCCTACGAATGGGCAAAACGCATCAGCATGCACCTTCTGCCGCGCACCATGGCTTACGCTGATGTCTGGCTGGACGGTGAAAAAGTGTTTACCACCGAACCGACCGAGCCGCGCAACAAAGAAATCGCCGACGATGTCGAACCGATTTTGGGCAAAACCTATCTGCCGCGCAAATTCAAAACCGCCGTCGTCATCCCACCCGACAACGATGTGGACATCCATTCCAATGATTTAGGCTTCGTTGCCATCGAAGAAAACGGCAAACTTGTCGGCTTTAACGTCCTTGTCGGTGGCGGACTGTCCAGCGAACACGGCAACACCAAAACCTACCCCAACACCTCCTACGAATTCGGCTTCGTCCCCCTCGAATACACACTCAACGCCGCCGAAGCCGTCGTCAGCACCCAACGCGACTGGGGTAACCGCAGCGACCGCAAAGCCGCGCGCACCCGCTATACCCTCCAGCGCGTCGGCGTTGAAGTATTCAAAGAAGAAGTCGAAAAGCGCATGGGCATCAAGTTCGAACCCATCCGCCCCTACGCCTTCACCCATCGCGGCGACCACATCGGCTGGGTTAAAGGCCTCGAAGGTAACTGGCACCTGACCCTGTTCATCGAAAACGGCCGCCTGCTCGACTACCCCGGCAGGCCGTTGAAAACCGGCGTGCGCGAAATCGCCAAAATCCACCCCGGCGACTTCCGCCTGACCGCCAATCAAAACCTCGTCGTCGCCAACGTCCCGCCCGAGCTGAAAGACACCATAGACAAAATCGCCAAAGAACACGGCTTAATCAGCAAATCCATCACCATCCAGCGCGAAAACTCGATGGCGTGCGTCGCCCTGCCGACCTGTCCGCTGGCGATGGCGGAGGCCGAACGCTTCCTGCCATCGTTCTCCGACAAAATCGACGAAATGTTCGCCAAATACGGCTTGGAAGACGAATACATCGTCCTGCGCGTCACCGGCTGCCCCAATGGCTGCGGCCGCGCCATGCTCGCCGAAATCGGCTTAGTCGGCAAAGCCGTCGGCCGCTACAACCTCTACGCAGGCGGCAACCGCGAAGGCACCCGCATCCCGCGCCTCTTTAAAGAAAACATTACCGAACCCGAAATCCTCGAAATCGTCGACGGCTGGGTCGGTAACTGGGCGCAAAACCGCCTCGACGACGAAGGCTTCGGCGATTTTGCCGTCCGTACCGGCATCGTCAAACCCGTCCTCGACCCGCCGCGCGATTTTTGGGCTTGAAAACCTGTTGGCAGATTATAGTGGATTAACTTTAAACCAGTACGGCGTTGCCTCGCCTTAGCTCAAAGAGAACGATTCTCTAAGGTGCTGAAGCACCAAGTGAATCGGTTCCGTACTATCTGTACTGTCTGCGGCTTCGTCGCCTTGTCCTGATTTAGTTAATCCACTATAAGAAACAAAGTTGGAAATCAAAAGGTCGTCTGAAAACCCGCAATGCTTGTTTTCAGACGACCTTTTGATTGTTTAAACCAACTTGTTAACTTATTTCGCAGCCTTAAACGCGTCGGTAACCTGTTTGGACGCGTTCAGCAATTCTTGCGCGCCGCCCGCCGCCAAGTAGGTTTCGGGAACGAGGTAAACCACCTGTCCTTTTTTCCATGCGGTCGTTTCGGCGACCAGCGGATTGTTCAACACGTCTTTCGCCGCCTGTCCTTCTTCGCCGATGGCAGCGCCCCTATCAAGGACAAACAGCCAGTCGGGATTTTTCTCTTTCAAGTATTCGAAGCTGACGGGCTGACCGTGGCTGCCTTCTTTGATGGCTTCGTCAACGGCCGGAACGCCAATGTCTTTGTGCAGCCAGCCGCCCAGTCGTGAAGACGGACCGAAGGCGGACAGTTTCCCGCCGTTGACCAGAATCACCAAACCTTTGCCTTTACCTTGCGCTGCAGTTTTCGCGGCTTCAAAAGATGCGTCGATTTCCGCCTTCAGCTTGTCGGCTTCCGCCTGTTTGCCGAAGATTTGCGCCAGCGCGTCGATACGCTCTTTGGCACTGTCTTTGAGGTTGGCGGTATCGGCGGTCATTTCGATGGTTGGCGCAATGGCGTTCAACTTGTCAAACGCTTTGGCTGCGCGGCTGCCGATAATGATGAGCTGCGGCTTGTAGGCGTTGAGCGCCTCGTAATCCGGCTCGAACAGCGTACCGGCAGGTTTTGTCGTTTTGAAATATTCGTCCAAATAAGGCAGCAGGTTTTTGTCGATGGACAGACCGGTTTTCACGCCCAATTTGTTTAAAGTGTCGAGCATACCCAAATCGTAAACGGCGATACGTTCGGGATTTTGCGGCACTTTCGCGTCGCCGCGCGTCGTTTTGACGGTCAAACCCGCGCCTTCGGTTTGGGCTGCGGAAGCGGTTTGGGCGTTTTGGTTTGAAGCGGAATCTTTCGGCGAACACGCACCCAAAGCAAGGGCGCAGCATACGGCTAAAGCAGTCAGACGTAACATGGATTCTCCAAGCAGATATAAAACAAAAATATGGAAAAGGCCGTTTGAACAAGAAAATTTAAAGGCTTCCAATCAGAAAGCCGAACGTTCAGACGACCTTTACGGTTTGATGTTACCAAATTAACCAATAACAATTATCGTTTATTTTATTAGATATAAAAGAGGCTGTCCATCGGTCTTTAAATGCGGTTGTCGGTCATCTCTCCGCCATCATTCATCAAACCACCAATCCCAACCTTTTCCCCAATGCCAAAATCGCCCTTTTGTTTGACGGAGAAAACACTTTTTCCGCCGCTTCTTCAATGCCGAACCATCCGTAAGCGACGTGTTCGTCAGGCTGCAAAACAATCACCGCATCACGTGGAACTTCGGCGGAAAAGATGTGTTCGCGGTTTTCGAACACGCCTTTGGGATAGCGGTGCCGCCAGTGGTGGTAGATTTCGTAAACCGTGCTGTCGTGCCAGTTGCAGAGCTGCCCGTCCGCAAGGCGGATGCCGGTTTCCTCCCAAACTTCGCGTTTGGCGGTTTCCTCTATGGTTTCGTCCGGCTCAATGCTGCCGGTTACCGACTGCCAAAAACCTGGCGGCGAAGTGCGTTCGATTAAAAGGATATGGCCGTCGGCATCATGCAGGACAATCAACGCGGACACGGGATACTTCAAGGGCTTTGCCATCAATCGTCTCCGCCGGAATCCATCGCAGGATCGGATTTGGTATCGCTGCGCGCCTGCATTCCCGCCTTAATCATGGCGATGCTGCTCGGTGCCTGACTTTCGTTCAAGATGCGGACTTCGCGCTGCGGATAAGGGAACTCGATGCCGTGTTCGTTAAACTGCCGCCAAATATCCAGAAAAATCGCCGATTGCAGCGCGGCAAAACCGTTTTCCGGGTCTTTCACCCAATAAGTCGCGCGCAAATCGATACCGTTGTCGCCGAAGTTGGTGACTACCGCCAAAGGTGCGGGATTGTTGGAAACACGCGGCTGCGCGGCGGCTGCGCTTTTGATGATGTCCAGCGCCTTAATCAAATCGGAATGATAGGCAACCTGTATATTGAACGCCTGCTGCAATTCGCGGCTGGTGTAGGATTCGTTGACCACCATCGAGGTAACGAACGTCTCGTTCGGAATCAGCGCCTCCGTACCGTTGGCATTGCGCAGCACGACGAAACGCGAGGTGATTTTGGTGACATAACCGGTAAAGTTGTTGACCGTCAGGCGGTCATTCATGCGGATGGAGCGGTCGCCTAAAATGATAAAACCGGAAATATAGTTGCTCGCCACTTTTTGCAGGCCGAAACCGATACCGACACCCAACGCACCGCCGAACACCGACAATACCGTCAAATCAATCCCCACCAGCGGCAACGCAATCAATACCGCCAACACCATCATCACCGTTTTGACGACTTTGGACAAAATCATGCTCAGATTGGTATCCAAGCTACTCTTCTCCAAATGTCCGCCGATAACTCGAGCCAGCCATGACGCGCCTATCATCAGGAGGCCGACCCACAAAATCCCGTTCAGAATCGTCAGCAGGCTGAGCCTGCCCGAACCAACCGAGAAACTGATGCCGTCCAGTACCTCCAAAATCTTATCGTCCAAACCCGACAGCCAAAGCACGAACCCTATCCACAAAACCATAGACACCGCCCGCTCCAGCCAGTCGGTCAGTTTGTTTTGCGGCAAAGCGGCATGAACGACCGCCACGCTGACCCGAATCAAAATCATCCAGCGCGCCGCCAAAATCAGCAGATGCAGCCATACCGCGCGAAATTCCGTCAGATTACAGACAAACAAAGCCGCCGCGCCGAAAATCATCATCAGCACCGGCCACAAAATCCTTCTGCCGATATGCCGCAAAAGCGCGAAGCTGCCGTGTTCTGAGAAGAAATAACGGTCGTTGAGGCGGTTTGACAGCCAAAACGCCGCCACCATCAGCATCAAGACACCGACCAGCTCTATCCAGCCCGAAACCTGTCCGAAGTTGCGCTCCACCAAGCTCGATGTAAACGCCTGACGCGCAAACAAATCATGCAAAATACTGTCCATCCGCCCTGTTTTTTATTAAAAATCAAAGCTGAGATTATATAGTAGCCATTAAATTCCGCCACATCCATTTACCCCCGAGGTCGTCTGAAAAACATCGCGGCTTCCAATCAAGTATGAACCATTCCGCAGCCCTACCCTCCCTGACACCAAACAAATTCAAAGCCGCTTCAAGCAGATAGCCGAAACCGTCCGGCTTTACCCTTGCCAAAGCCGTGCAAGAAAACTATAATCCCAAACTTCTCGAGTCGGAGTGTGGCGCAGTCTGGTAGCGCACTTGCATGGGGTGCAAGGGGTCGAAGGTTCGAATCCTTTCACTCCGACCAAAAATTCAACAGCCCGGTCATTTTTGACCGGGCTGTTTTTTTTGCCTTTGACTGTCTCAAATCTTATATCTCAAGCGTTTCAATCAAAAGGTCGTCTGAAAACCTCAAATCAAGGTTTTCAGACGACCTTTTGCCTTATCCGTAAAAGCTTACAGATAGAATTTTTCAACCACTTTCAAATTGTCGTCCAATTTGTACACCAGCGGCTGACCGGTCGGGATTTCCAAGCCCATGATGTCTTCGTCGGAAATGCCTTCGATGTGTTTGGCCAATGCGCGCAGGGAGTTGCCGTGGGCGGCGACCAAGACGCGTTTGCCGCTCAGAAGCGCGGGGGCGATTTGGTCTTCCCAGAACGGCAATACGCGCTCCAAAGTAACTTTCAGGTTTTCGCCATCGGGGATAACATCGGCGGGCAGGTTGGCATAGCGACGGTCGTTGTGCGCGGAGAACGGGTCTTTCGGATCGAGCAGCGGCGGCAGGGTGTCGTAGCTGCGGCGCCAGATGTGGACTTGCTCGTCGCCGTATTTTTCGGCGGTTTGTTTTTTATCCAAACCTTGCAGTTGGCCGTAGTGGCGTTCGTTCAGCCTCCAGCTTTTGATTTGCGGCACGAACAGTTGGTCGGATTCTTCCAAAACGATGTTGCAGGTTTTAATCGCACGGGTCAGGACGGAAGTGAAGGCGATGTCGAACTCGTAGCCTTTTTCCTTCAGTTTTTTACCGGCGGCGGCGGCTTCGGCAAGCCCCTGCTCGCTCAGTTTCACGTCGCGCCAGCCTGTAAACAGGTTTTTCGCGTTCCATTCGCTTTGTCCGTGGCGGATAAATACCAATTCCATGTCGTATGCTCCAATTTGAGGTCGGTAGAAGGGGCTATTTATAACACATTTCGGCTGCTTCTGCAGTCGGGGCGGGGCAATGCTTGTTCTTCATCAAGACTTGTCCGCCATATTACTTTGCCGTTCATTCCCCTACCTTTGCAATCGTAATGTTTCCAAACAAATTAAAGGTCGTCTGAAAATCCTGTTTCAAGTTTTCAGACGACCTTTTTCAACCTGGCATCAAGGCATTAGGACTCGACGGGGATGATGCCGATTTTTGCCTGCCATTTGCGCGGGGCGGTGGCGTGGATGGACTCGCCTTTGCTGTCCACGGCAACGGTTACGGGCATGTCTTTGACTTCAAACTCGTAAACTGCCTCCATGCCCAATTCGGGGAACGCCAAGACTTTGGAGGATTTGATGGCTTTTGCCACGAGGTATGCCGCGCCGCCGACTGCCATGAGGTACACGGCTTTGTTGTCTGCGATGGCTTCGCAGGTGGCTGCGCCGCGCTCGGATTTGCCGATCATGCCCAAGAGGCCGGTTTGTTCGAGCATTTGGCGGGTGAATTTGTCCATACGGGTGGCAGTGGTCGGACCTGCGGGACCGACGACTTCGTCGCCGACAGGATCGACGGGGCCGACATAGTAAATCAGGCGGTTTGTGAAATCGACGGGCAACTCTTCGCCTTTGTCGAGCATATCAACGAGGCGTTTGTGCGCGGCATCGCGGCCGGTAAGGATTTTGCCGTTCAGCAGCAATACGTCGCCGGTTTTCCAGCTGGCAACTTCTTCTTTGGTCAGTTTATCGACATCGATGCGTTTGCCGTTGTCGGGGCTGTAAGTCAAATCGGGCCAGTCTTCAACGCGCGGCGGGGTCAGTTCGACCGGGCCTGAGCCGTCCAATTCGAATTCGACGTGGCGGGTGGCGGCGCAGTTCGGAATCATGGCAATCGGTTTGGAAGCGGCATGGGTCGGGTAATCGAGGATTTTGACGTCCAATACGGTGGTCAGTCCGCCCAAACCTTGTGCACCGATGCCCAACGCGTTGACTTTTTCAAAGAGTTCGAGGCGCAGGGCTTCGGTGGTGGACAATTCTGCGCCGGACGCGGCTTTTTCCTGCAATTCTTGAATATCGATGTGGCTCATCAGGGATTCTTTTGCCATCAGTACGGCTTTTTCAGGCGTACCGCCGATACCGATGCCCAAGATGCCGGGAGGACACCAGCCCGCGCCCATGGTCGGGATGGTTTTCAATACCCAATCGACGATGTTGTCGGACGGATTGAGCATGGCGAGTTTGGATTTGTTTTCCGAGCCGCCGCCTTTTGCCGCGCAGGTTACTTCGACTTTATCACCCGGCACGATGCTCATGTGGATGACGGCGGGGGTGTTGTCTTTGGTGTTTTGGCGTTTGCCGGCAGGGTCGGCGAGGACGGAAGCGCGCAGGGTGTTGCCTTCCCAAGTGTAGGCGCGGCGTACGCCTTCGTTAACCATCTCTTCCACGCTCATGTCCGCATCCCATTGGACGTTCATGCCGACTTTGAGGAAAACGGTTGCGATACCGGTATCTTGACAGATGGGTCGGTTGTTTTCCGCACACATGCGGCTGTTGACCAAAATCTGCGTCATCGCGTCTTTGGCGGCGGGATTTTCTTCCTTCTGCCACGCCTTATAGAGTGCGTCGATGTAGTCTTTCGGATGGTAATAGCTGATGAATTGGAAGGCATCGCAGATACTTTGGATAAAGTCTTCTTGCTTGATGACGGTCATGATTGTGTTCCTTTTCTCATGGTAGGGAGGGTTTGTTCACTTTTTATAGATGTCGTTTTTCAGACGACCTTAATCGGTGTAATAGTGCTGTCAATCGATATGAGGCGACAATATGATTTTTATAATCCATTGATTTTCATAAAACTTAATAACCTATCATTCCACTCGGATGATGATAACGGATATTGTCGGCAATATTTACCGGAAGAAATAAAACTACAATTAATCTGTCTACTCAAATTCCAAAGGATCGTCTGAAAAGACTGGATTCACCGCCGCAATGAACCTTACTAATAACATGAATTTAAGAAGAAAAAATTACTTTTCAGACGACCTGTCTTTCTTTTTTCAACCATACACAAATGTAAAAGCCGTGTCATTCTACCTATGATGATTTTTGATGGAAGTCAAACTTAGCTACTTTTCTGAAATTTTATAACACCATTTGCATTTACTTACACTTAACAAATTTATTCAATAAATACATAGATATATACTTTTATATCAAACACTTAATAATGATATTTACTCGTATTTCAAAACGGTTTTTAGCAGTTATTCCTTTATCGTAAGTTTATTTTATCTTACAAAATAACAAGATGACACAAAGGTCGTCTGAAAACCGCTGTTTTTTGTTCACAATCCGCTCCTACCCTGCCTTTAAGACTCCGCCATCATCAAAAAATCTAAATTCTGATACACTAACAAAAGACAGTCAGACATTGATTTATAAGATGTTTCCTGAAAAATATACGCAACTCTAAAAAATTTGTAATAAAAATACACACATCCGATTTCCCCTATCTCATTCCACAGGACACTACCATGAGTGAAAACTTGTTAACCCTGACCATAGACGGCCACGAGGTCAAAGCCTCCGCCGACTCGTCAATCATTCAGGCCTATGCCCGTTCCGGCAGCGCGATTACCGCCAACGTCGGCTGCATGGGGCAAGGCGTGTGCGGTTCCTGCCGCTGCATGATACGCAAGGAAGGCGAGCGCGAGGTAACGACTGCGTTGGCGTGTGAAACCAAAGTCGAAGAAGGGATGCAGGTCAGCTTCTTGGACTACTTCATTCCCGAGCATATCCAATATTACGACGTGAGCGAGGTCGGCGACGGCTGGAACTGGCTGGACGACACCGCCAAAGCTTTCCCCGAAGCGCAACACTGCCGTCATTGCGGCGGCTGCAACCGTGCCTGCCCCAAAGGCTTGGAAGTGGAAAACGGCGTAGCGCAAGTGGTATCGGGCGATTTCGGCGCGGCTGCGTTGACGTTTGACCAATGCGTGATGTGCAACCTCTGCACCCTTTCCTGCCCGGAACACATCCGTCCGAACCACTTAGGCTTGTTCGCCCGCCGTATGAAAGCGGCGCGCACGCTGCGTCCGGTGGATTTGATGCGCCGCCTGCGCGAAATCGACAGCGGCAAAATGAAAGTCGAATTTGAAGAGGAGGCAATGTGATGGCGAACGAAATCCAAGGCATAGACTATGAAACCGCCCTTGCCAACCTGCGCGCTTCCTCATTGGAACTGCGCGGCGACCTGCCGGAAAAAAACGAATTGTTGAGCCAGTTTCACCCTGACTATCAGGCAAATGCGCGCGTCAAACTGCCCATCGGTCCGAACACGGGCGATTACTGCCATCCTGATTTGGCGAAACTGCTGATCAGTCATCCGCTGATTGACGACTATGATTTGTCGGGCGCGGAACACTTAAACACCGACGTACTGGTTATCGGCGGCGGCGGTGCGGGCGCGGCGGCGGCGTTGTCTGCGACCGAAGCAGGCGCGCGCGTGATTATGGCGAACAAGCTGCGTATCGGCGACAGCAATACCGTGATGGCCGAAGGCGGCATTCAGGCTGCTGTCGGCGCAGAAGACAGCTTACAGCAGCACTTTGACGACACCATTAAAGGCGGCCACAACGCAGGCAAAAAAGAATTGGTGGCGCAAATGGTTACCGACGCGCCGTCCGCCATCCGCTGGCTGATCGGCTTGGGCATGACTTTCGACCTTGCCAAAGGCGCGGATAGCAACGGCATGTTGAGCCGCAAACGTGCAGGCGGTACGACCGTGCCGCGCATCCTAAGTTACCGCGACTTTACCGGCCTCGAAATGATGCGCGTACTGCGCGAGGCGGTCGAACTTGACGAAAACATCACCCAACTCAACCGCCATCCCGCCATCGAATTATTGTCGGACGAACACGGCCGCTGCGTCGGCGCGATTTTGTACGATTTGGAAAAACGCTCTTTGGTATTGGTTCACGCCAAAGCCGTGGTATTGGCAACCGGCGGCAGCGGACGGCTGCATTTGCAGGGTTTCGCCACTTCCAACCACTACGGCGCAACAGCCGACGGTTTGGTGATGGCATACCGCATCGGCGCGAAACTGCGCGACATCGATTCCTTCCAATACCATCCGACCGGCGTCGCCCATCCGCCGCACTTGGCGGGCGCGCTGATTTCCGAAGCCGTGCGTTCCGCAGGCACCAAACTGGTCAACGGCTTGGGCGAACGTTTCGTTGACGAATTGCAGCCGCGCGACGTCGTTGCCGCCGCCATTTTGCGCGAGTGCCGCGAAGGTCGCGGCGTAGTGCGCGACGGACAGGTCGGTGTGTTCCTCGACACCCCGCGCCTGATTGAAAACGATCCTGATGTGTTGAACCGTCTGGTTACGCTCGGCCACGTCGCCCACAAATGCGGCATCGACCCCGCCGTCGAACCCGTGATGATCCATCCGACCCTGCACTACCAAAACGGCGGCGTCGAAATCAACGGCGACGGCGCGACCTGCGTCGAAGGTCTCTATTGCGCCGGTGAAGTAACCGGCGGCATCCATGGCCGAAACCGCCTGATGGGCAACGCGCTTCTGGACATCATCAGCTTCGGCCGCCGCGCGGGTAAAGCCGCCGCCAGTTGCGGCCTGCCGCTGAAAAAAGTGCGCGGCGGTGTCGGACACGTCCACGATCTGCAACGCGAAATGACCCGCGCCGGACTGACCAGCGACATCAAAGCCCCCGTTTTATATCCCGACTACGGCAAATTCGATTTGCGCGAACACGCCGGTTTGCAGGAGCAACAATCATGAACCAAGCCAATCAAAACTTACTGCACCCGTCCCGCCAAGTCGGCGCGGATTTGGCCGCGTGGCGCAAAGTCGGCGGCGGCGAAGGCCTGCTGGCGGCGCTTGCCGATCCTCAAAGCATCGTTTCCAAGCTGCAAGACGCCAACCTCTGCGGCATGGGCGGCGCAGGTTTCCCGACCTGGCGCAAATGGGAGGCGGCCGTCGCAGCCCAAAGCAAACACGGCGACAAATACGTCGTCTGTAATGCCAACGAAGACGAACCGGGTACGTTCAAAGACCGCGTGTTGCTGGCGAAAACGCCGCACCAAGTTATCGAAGGCGTACTGATTGCCGCCGTCGCCTGCCGCGCCAACAAAGCGATTATGTATGTCAACCCGCACCAGACCGAATCCGTCGCCTCCATCGTGCCCGCCATCGAGCAGTGGAAAAAAAGCGATTTGTTCATCCGCATCGAAAACTATCTGGGCAAACCTTTAGACCTGAAATTGGTCGAAACTTCAGGCCGCTACATCGGCGGCGAAGAAACCGCCGTGATTTCATGGTTGGAAGGCGGTTTCCCGTTCCCACGCCGCAAGCCGCCTTTCCCTGCCGAAAGCGGCGTAGCAGGCGAGCCGACCTTAATCAACAACACCGAAACCTTCGCCAACATCCCGCAAATCCTTGCCAAAGGCGCGGAATGGTACAAATCGCTGGGTCTGGGCGATGCTGCAGGCACGAAACTCTACTCGCTCTCCGGCGACGTATTGAATCCGGGTCTGTACGAACTGCCGATGGGTACGACCCTGCAATCGCTGATTTTCGACCACGGCGGCGGTATGCTCGAAGGGCGCACGTTTAAAGCCGTCTTCACCGGCGGTCCGTCAAACACGCTCCTGACCGTAAAAGATTTGGACGTGCCTTTGGACTTCATGTCCGTGCGCGAACGCAAATCCAGCCTCGGCACGGGCGCGATGATTGTGATTTCCGAAGGCACCAGCGTCGTGCGCAAAGTGGCTGAGTATGTGGAATTCTTTGCGTCCAACTCATGCGGACAATGCCCGCCGTGCAAAGGCGGTACGTTCCAACTCTCACGCCTGCTCAACCGCGTAGATACCGGCATCGGCACTTCAGACGACCTCCGCGCCCTGCAAAGCCTGTGCCAACTGCTGCCCCGAAGCGGTCGCTGCGGCCTGATTGACGGCGCAGTTACCGTGCTGCAAAGCTCACTGCGCACCTTCCCCGAAGAGTACGGACTGCCGGCGGAGCAGGATTAATCTGATACGGGGTTTCAGACGACCTTTTGTATTATGGGGGGTCGTCTGAAAAATACCAGCAACTCTATTTTCCCCCGTCAGGCAAAAATACAGTTGCTAATAAATCCGAGGTTTTGCCCTCTCCCTAGCCCTCTCCCACGGGGAGAGGGAATAATGGCGCTGAAAATCAACCTTTATCAGATTTTTTGCAATCTGTCCCCTCTACCCGCGGGAGAGGGAATAATGGTGCTGAAATCGACCATTATCGGACTTCCTGCAATCTATCCCCTCTCCCCGTGGGAGAGGGCTAGGGAGAGGGCAAAACGCAATAACCTTAAAAAACGTCGTCTGAAAAGATGGCAACACAAACACGCATTACCCAAACCACCAAAAGAAAAACATAAAAAACAACTGCTGTCAAATACGTTTCAGACGACCTGTTCCCACCAAAATCAGGCACACGTCGTCTGAAATCCGATTTCCCCGATACCTCAAACTAGGAGACTCAACATGGGCTTCAAGCCAATTCCTGCGGCGGTTGCGCTCGCGCTGACGCTGATTATCTGGTTCGTCATACCCGTGCCGCAGGGCGTATCGCCCGACGCATGGCATCTCTTGGCGCTGTTCGTCGGCATCATCGCCGGCATCATCGGCAAAGCCATGCCCATCGGTGCAATGGCGATTTTGGGCATTACCTTGGTCGCGCTGACCGGCGTGACCAACGAAAAAGCCGCCGACGCAACCAAAGACGCTCTAAGCAGCCTCAACAACTCGTTAATCTGGATGATCGGTATCGCCATCATCATCTCGCGCGGTTTGTTGAAAACCGGCTTGGGGATGCGTATCGGCTACCTTCTAATTTCCCTCTTCGGCAAACGCACGCTGGGCGTAGGTTACAGCTTGGCTTTGGCGGACTTGGTCATCGGTCCGGTTACACCGAGCAACACTGCGCGCGGCGGTGCGATTGTGCATCCGATTATGAAATCCATTGCCTTAAGCTTCGACTCCGACCCTGAAAAAGGTACGGAAGGCAAAATCGGCAAATACCTTTCACTGGTCAACTTCCACGCCAACGTGATTACCTGTCTGATTTTTATCACTGCCACCGCACCCAATCCGCTGGTCGTCGAATTGGTTGCCAAAGCCACCAATTCGGAAATCCAACTCTCTTGGGGTACTTGGTTCTTGGCAATGGTCGTACCCGGCCTGCTTGCTATGCTGCTGATGCCGCTGGTGCTGTATTTCCTGTATCCGCCCGAAATCAAACAAACCCCTAACGCCACTGCATTGGCAAAAGAGCATTTGGCTACCATGGGCGCGATGAAGCGCGACGAAAAAATCATGCTCGGCATTTTCGTGATTCTGCTGCTTTTGTGGGCGGGCGTTCCCGAGATGCTGTTCGGCGTGAAAGTTGATGCTACCGCCACCACCTTCCTCGGCTTGAGCCTGTGTCTTTTGACCGGCGTCCTAACTTGGGAAGATGCGCTGAAAGAAAAAAGCGCGTGGGACACCATCGTTTGGTTTGCGGCCTTGGTTATGATGGCAAACTTCCTCAACAAACTGGGCCTCATCAGTTGGTTGTCCGACTCCATGCAAAGCGGTATCGCCCACATGGGCTTGGGTTGGGAAGCCGGTTGTGCCCTGTTGATGCTTGCCTACCTCTACGCCCACTATGTTTTCGCCAGCGGCACGGCACACGTTACCGCCATGTTCGGCGCGTTCTACGGCGCAGGCCTCGCCTTGGGCGCACCGCCGATGCTGTTTGCCCTGGTTATGGCATCCGCTACCGGCATCATGATGTCGCTGACCCACTACGCCACCGGTTCCGCTCCTGTAATTTACGGCTCCAACTATGTGACCATGACCGAATGGTGGAAAGCCGGCTTCATCATGAGCGTGCTTGAAATCCTGATTTTCGGCACCATCGGCATTATCTGGTGGAAAGTGCTGGGCTACTGGTAAACCCTGCCTGAAATCAACAAAAGGTCGTCTGAAAATAGGTTTTCAGACGACCTTTTTGTTTTTTGGAATAGCGATTGCACAGTAAAGTCGGAGATCCCCCGCTATTGACTGCTCAACCATTCATCGCGCGTTTGTTTGGCTTCTTCAAAATAACGGTATAGCGCGTCGCGGTTTTCTTGTTCAAGGATACGTTCCAGCTCGGAAAGCTGGTCGTGCAGTCCGGCAATCAGCTTAATCAGGCTGTTTTTATTGTCCAGGCAGATATCTGTCCAAATGGCGGGATGGCTGGAGGCGATGCGGGTAAAGTCTCGGAAACCGCTGGCGGCAAATTTCAAATATTCCTGCCCGTCCGGATGGTCGGCGATTTGGTGGACATAGGCGAAAGCCGTCAAATGCGGCATATGGGAAACAGCAGCGAACACAGCATCGTGTTCTTCCGCGCTCATTTCAAACGTCTGCGCACCAACCGCCTGCCACAGGCTTTTTATCAAAGCGATGCCTTCGGGGCGCTCTTGTCCGTGTGTGGTGATAATCAGTTTTTTATCTTGATACAGCCCGAATTGCGCCGCCAACGCGCCGCTGCGGTCGGAGCCTGCAATGGGGTGCGCGGCGATACAGTGTGAAATCCGCTCGGGCAGATATTGGCAGAAAGCGGCGATGGCAGTCCGCTTGGTGCTGCCCACATCGGACACATAAGCCCTGGGCGCAAGCAGCGGCGCAATGGCTTGGCAGATGGTCGGCAGCGTGGAAACCGGCGTGGCAATCAACACCAAATCGGCATGGCTGATGCTTTCGGCGTTGATTTCCGTAAACGCTTTATCAATCACCCGACGCTCAAGCGCACGGTCGAGATTGTCGCGGTCGAGATCAATGCCGGTCACGGTTTGCACCCGTCCCAATCGTTTGAGGTCCAGAACGAAAGAGCCGCCTATCAGTCCGACGCCGATAAGGGTGATGTGTTGGAGCGGGGCGTTTGGTGTCATGGCGAATGTGTAAGGCGGTAGATAAAGGAAAGGTCGTCTGAAAACGTGCCGAAGACTATGATTTGCTTCCAAACCTGTAAAACCTTATTGGAACACCAATCCTGCCTGCGGCTTGGGCTATTATAGTGAATCGGTCTCGTTCCAGCCACAACCGTATCGACCAGACAATCAGCCCGCAGCCGTTTTCAGAATGGAACAATCTTCTGCAATATCAAAATATTTTGCATACACCGCCCATCCCAAAACCATATTCCGTAAGAAAATCAAAGCAAACCGGTTGCGCTCATTCACCCTCGAAACCGTTTGTACAGAAACAGTTTTCCAAACCTTGCGTTCCGTTTTACAATTGAGAGCCATTCTTGAACCAGGTCGTCTGAAAGTACTGTATGTCACTTGCACAACCCAAACGTATCCTCGTCATCAAACTGCGCCATCATGGTGACGTATTGCTCAGTACACCGGTCGTCGATGCGATCAAACAACATTTTCCTGAGTGCGAAGTCGATATGCTGGTTTATCAGGAAACCGCCGACATCATCCGCGATAATCCCCAAATCGCCCAAATTTTCACCATTGACCGGCAATGGAAGAAACAAGGCGTGCGGATGCAGTTCAAACACGAAAAAGACCTGTTCCGTCAGTTGAAAGCGCGTCAATACGATTGGGCGTTCAACCTCTCCGACCAATGGCGTGCCGCCGTCATTGCCAAATTCTGCGCCAAATGCAGCGTCGGCTTCGACTGCATCAAACGCGACAATGCCGCCTGGCGCTGGTGTCATGACTTTCTCAATCCCGATATGGGCACGACCAAACATATCGTCGAAACCCATTTGGGCATACTGCCCCCGCTTATCCGTCCGGAAGATCTTTCACACGCCAAAGTCCGCATGAGCATCGCCCCTGATGTCCGCAACAGTATGGAACAAAAATTGCGCGAACAAGGTTGGCAAGGCGAAGACTACGTCTTACTGCATCCGGGTGCGCGTTGGCTGTTCAAATGCTGGGAAGACGGCAAAAACGCCGCTCTCGTCCAGCTTCTGTTGAACCACGGACACAACGTCGTCCTGACTGCCTCCCCCAGTCCCGTCGAACACGACATGATCGAAGCCATCTTAGGTCGTCTGAAAATACCGGAAGGCAGCAAAGTGTGGGTATTGTCCGGCTGTCTGACCTTGCGCGAACTTGCCGCGGCGATAGACCGCGCCAAACTGTTTATCGGCGTCGATTCCGTCCCCATGCACATCGCCGCCGCGCTCGACAAACCGCAAATCGCCCTATTCGGCGCGACTTGGCTGGGCATATGGCATCCTTACTCGCTCAATGCCGAAGTGATATGGGCGGGCGACTATACCGAGCTGCCCCACCCCGACAGCATCAATACCGACAATCCCGAACGCCTCCTAAAAGCCATTCCTCTGGAAGAAGTGTGGAACCGCGTTTCCGCCAAACTCGACACCATCGACCACGCAAAAACCGATTAATCCCTACTTTAGCGTCAACAAACTTTCATCCGCATATCCGTAAAAAAGGTCGTCTGAAAACATCCGCACCCATGCGAAACGTTTTCAGACGACCTGTTGTTTATCTTAACCGGGATAGAAGCTTATAGTGGATTAACTTTAAATCAGGACAAGGCGACGAAGCCGCAGACAGTACAAATAGTACGGAACCGATTCACTTGGTGCTTCAGCACCTTAGAGAATCGTTCTCTTTGAGCTAAGGCGAGGCAACGCCGTACTGGTTTAAAGTTAATCCACTATATTTCTTTTAACGACCGAAGCCGATATAAGTCTCTCCGCTGCCTTGGCTGCGGCTGCGCCAAGTGTCTTTGGCATCGGTTTTACCCAAAGGCGTATCTTGCTCGACCTGCCACAATACATTATTGCTGCCGCCGATAGGATGCGAACCGCGCATACCGACATAGCTGCCCATATCGGCGACGCCGTTATTGGAAATTCTGTGGCTGCCGTATTTGGTGCTGGAAGCTTCCACTCCGGCTTTCAAATCGCCGTAAAAATGAACTTCCGCCGTTGCCAACGCAGGCAGTGCGAGTAAAGACAAAATCAGAATTTTCTTCATTATGAAATGCTCCTTATGTGACATCCCTTCTGCACAAGCAGGCGGGAAGGGTTAGTGCAAGGCGAATTCTACCGTCCTAAGCGTTTGGGTTTGAACGAAGAAAGAAAATTCATGCAAAGGGTCGTCTGAAAAATGTCAAATCAGATTCAAACTTCCCATGCTGACCGTATACGTTTTTAACGGCAGATGCGCTTCAAACCGAAGCCGCACCTCGCCATCTGCGGCTTTACCATCCTGCGCCAAATGAAAACGCGCCCATCAAAACCGCAGCCATTACAGACACACCGGCTTTCGCTATAATGGAACACACCCTCCACTTGGCGCGAAAGGAATATTTATGAATCCCGAAAACACCCTGTGTCTGATTATCGACATCCAAGAACGCCTCCTCCCCGCCCTGCACGACAAAGACAATATGCTGCACCACAGCCGTATCCTGATACAGGGGCTTCACGCCTTAGGCGTCCCGTTTGCCGTGACCGAGCAATATCCGAAAGGCTTGGGCAAAACGGTTCCCGCCGTCTCGCTGCTGCTGCCCGAAACCACGCCCTTCATCGAAAAAACCCGTTTCTCCGCCCTCTCCCCCGAAACACACGCGATTTTGACGCAGGCAGCCGTCCAAAACATCATCTTAATCGGCGCAGAAACCCATATCTGCATGCTGCAAACCGTATTGGATTTGCGCTTGGAAGGTTTCAATGTTTACGTCCCCTTTGAATGCACGACATCCCGTTCCCCTGCCAACAAAGAAAACGGACTGGCGCAAATGCGCGAAGCCCGCGCTACCGTTTCCAATGTGGAAAGCATTTTGTTCCAATTGTTGGGCGATGCCCGCCACCCTGCCTTCAAAACCGTTTCCAAACTGATTCAATAGCCTGTTAAGGTCGTCTGAATGCAATACACCATCACCGAAGCAGCCAAAACCGACTTGCCCGACATTATCGAGATTTACAACAGTACCATAGCCGCCCGCCAATCCACCGCCGACCTGACGCCCGTCAGCGTTGCCGAACGCGAATCTTGGTTCAACGCACACGGCGGCAAGCGGCCTCTGTATGTATTGAAAAATCACGAAGGCACGGTTTTGGCGTGGTGCAGCCTCAGCGACTACTACCCGCGCCATGCCTTTCACATCAGCGCAGAAATCAGCCTCTATGTCCGCCATGACGCGCGCGGTATCGGCGTGGGCAAAATCCTGCTGCAAAATGTGCTCGAGCGCGCACCGTCCTTGGGCATTAAAAACATATTGGCAGTCATCTTCGGACACAACTACCCCAGCCTGCACCTGTTTCACCAGTTCGGCTTTACGGAATGGGGGCGATTGCCCGCCGTATGCGACTTAGGAGAACAACAAGCCGATGTTGTCATCTTAGGCAAAAAATTGGTCGATTGAATCCCCGACAGCCAAACCGCAACTTTTCCCCAATACTACTCAACCCAAACCAAAATGACCGCTCCCCAAACCTGCCCCTGCTCTTCAGGGCAAGCCTACAACGACTGTTGCGCACCGTTCCACCGCCACGAAAGCCTGCCGCAAACCGCCGAACAGCTGATGCGTTCCAGATACAGCGCTTATGTTTTGCACAATATCACCTATATTGTTGAAACGACTGTCCCTTCCCAGCAACACCAGCTCGATCAAGCCGATATGCTGGCATGGAGTCAGACGACCCATTGGCAGGGTTTGGAAGTCATGCAACACGCCACTGTCGGCAAACAACATGCCCAAGTCGAATTCAAAGCCTATTTTCAAGACGGTCAGGAAACCGCGTGCCATCACGAACTATCCGCCTTTGTCAAAATCGACAACCGCTGGTATTTCATCGACCCGACCACGCTCTTGCCCGGCATGAAACACGACTGCATCTGCGGTTCGCACAAAAAATTCAAAGCCTGCTGCGGCCGTTTCTTCAAATAACAAACCAACCATCCGCAGGCAAATTTAAAACCATGCTTGCGGACAGGCCGTGTCTCCTGAACACACCAGTTTCTAAAACGCCGCCAAACCTTTTCTCTTTCACCGTCTCAATCCGCCTGAAAAACAGACCTTTCCGTTATAATTCCCTTTTTCCCGCACCATCCCGCGACAGACGACATGAAAGCCGCCTTTTTCCTCCTCTACCTCATCCAGCTTCTGCCCTTCAAAGTTATACACAAAATCGCCGACGCAGTGGGCATCCTCGCCTATTACGCCGTCAAACCGCGCCGCAAAGTCGGCGAGACCAACCTCAAAAAATGCTTTCCCGAATGGAGCGAAGACCAACGAAAAGCCGTGCTCAAACGCCATTTTCAGCACATGGCGAAGCTGATGCTCGAATACGGCCTGTATTGGTACGCGCCTGCCGACAGGCTGCGCAAACTCGTGCATTATCAAGACAAACACCATCTCGATAACGCGCTCGCGGCGGGCGAAAAAGTCATCCTGCTTTATCCGCACTTCACCGCATTTGAAATGGCGGTTTACACCCTCAATCAGGACGTGCCGCTGACCAGCATGTATTCGCACCAAAAAAACAAAGCGTTGGACGAACAAATCCTCAAAGGCCGCCACCGCTACAACAACGTTTTCCTCATCGGCCGCACCGAAGGCCTGCGCGCGATTATCAAGCAACTGCGCAAAAGCGACGCCCCCTTCCTTTACCTGCCCGACCAGGATTTCGGCCGCAACGACTCCATCTTCGTCAACTTCTTCGGCATCCCCACCGCCACGATTACAGGCCTAAGCCGCATCGCCGGCATGACGAAAGCCAAAGTCATCCCCGCCATTCCCACGCGCAATGCCGACAACACCGTTACGCTGCGCTTTTATCCTGCATGGGAAAACTTCCCTTCAGACGACATTGTAGCCGACACCCAGCGCATGAACGACTTTATCGAAGCACGGGCAAGGGAAAATCTCGAACAGTATTTCTGGCTGCACAAACGCTTCAAAACCCGTCCCGAAGGCGAACAGGGATTTTATTGAATTACATACAGTTACATCAAAAAACAAAGCCCGTCATATACGGGCTTTTATTATTTCTATTAAATCGAAAATTAGCAACGATAGTAACAAATTTTTAATTGAGAATTTTTCACATTAACTCTTTGGTTAAACTGGATATTCAGGTTTATCAGACGTTCAACATAGGAAAAAACCGCGCCATTTCCCGTAAAACATAAATATGATGCAAAATTTTGATTAACATATTAAATTTAATTTTATTTAAAATCAAAGTGTTATAAAATAACATTTTAAAAGAATTAATTATACAGACCAATCCATAAAGAATATAATTTTAAATTTGCGAAAATATTTATTTTATATTCATTAAAAATTTAACCAATCAGAATTATATTTTAAAATTTAAATAAATATTGAAATATTATAAATATATATTTTACATAAAAAAATAATATAAACCTCTTGGCAAACCCAAAATTTTCGCGTAAATTTCGTTACATCAAATTACAGCCGTACCGGCAAGATTTGATACTCCGGTTTCCTACTGCAAGCTTCCAGCTTGCAAGTGGATGTTTCGAGACTCACTCCCTCGGAACAAAAGTTTACCTGCACGGAGTTGAGCCGTGCAGGTAAAGCCGCAGGCGAAAGCCTGTATTGTTTGTGAAGCGTAAATCTCTGATTTGAGGTATTGGGGCAATCCTGTGGGGGATTGCCTCCTTTTTTTGTTCATCCGCTTCATTACACCAGCAAGGGCTTACGGTAAACAAAACAGAAAATAACCGTCAACTACCCCGCTCCGCCTCAAACGCAAATATAGTGGATTAACTTTAAATCAGGACAAGGCGACGAAGCCGCAGACAGTACAGATAGTACGGAACCGATTCACTTGGTGCTTCAGCACCTTAGAGAATCGTTCTCTTTGAGCTAAGGCGAGGCAACGCCATACTGGTTTAAAGTTAATCCACTATATCGTGCAAACAAAGCATCGTGTTATTAGCATTCGCCATATAAAAAAGGTCGTCTGAAACATTTTTCAGACGACCTTTTGACAAACAGGGAACGCGGATTATGCGTTGCCTTCTTGTTGTTGCTGGTACATGGCTTCGAAGTTGATCGGAGCGAGCAGTACGGGCGGGAAGCCGGCGCGGGTTACGCTGGTGGAAATGGCTTCGCGTGCGTACGGGAAGAGGATGTTCGGGCAGGCTACACCTAAGAGCAGTTGAACGTCTTCTTCAGGGATGTTTTCCAGACGGAAGATGCCGCTTTGGGTCACTTCGTTGAGGAACATAGTGCGTTCGGCGTTGAGTTTGGCGGTTACGGTAACGGTTACGTCAACGTTGTAGTAGCCGTCTTCCAGCTTCTCGCTGTTGGTGGAAACGCGCATATCGACTTCAGGCTCGCCTTGTTCCAAGAAGATTTGGGGGGCGTTGGGCACTTCCAAAGACAGGTCTTTGACGAACAGACGCTCAATGCTGAATACGGGTTGCAATTCTTCGCTCATTTTGTTTTCCTAGTTGGGTTTAAAGTTACGGGTTTAATAAAGAATCCAGCCTGCCTTCGCGGTGCAGGCCGTACAAATCGGTGAAACCGCCGACGTGGGTATCGCCGATGAAAATTTGGGGTATGCTGCGTTGCCCTGAAAGCTGCTGCATTTCGGCAAAGGCTTCGGGGCTGCGGTCGACGCGGATTTCGTTGATTTCGGCGACGCCCAGCGAATGCAGCAGCTTTTTAGCCATCGTGCAGTAGGGGCAGAACGCGCCTGTGTACATCGTAACGGTTTGCATGATTGTTTTCAGAGTTCTAACGGGGTTCACTATATGGGCATATGGTTTATTTTACAATACTTGAAATCGGCTATTTTGCCTGAATCTTTGTTTTTAGGGCGTGAGGGCTGCCTGCCGCACATGTGCCAAAACGCCGTTTTTAAAGTATGATAAACGGCAATCCGAACCGCTTTTGCCATTTATAGTGGATTAACAAAAATCAGGACAAGGCGACGAAGCCGCAGACAGTACAGATAGTACGGAACCGATTCACTTGGTGCTTCAGCACCTTAGAGAATCGTTCTCTTTGAGCTAAGGCGAGGCAACGCCGTACTGGTTTAAAGTTAATCCACTATATTTTCCACAAAACCGACGGCAAGCGGATGGTAGATTAAATTTGAGTCAGAACAGCAACACAATCAGCCGATCATTTTTCAGGTTTGGGCAAAGCAAAACCGGGCTGGTTCAAATTTAATCTACTATATTTCTTATTAAAAATCAGGAACTAAAACCATGCTTTCAGGAATCCCTATCCCGAAGGACGCTATCCGTCCGCCCGAAACCGTGCTCGTCAACATTACGCCGCAGGAAACGCGCGTGGCGGTGTTGGAAGAAAACAATATCTGCGAGCTGCATATAGAGCGCAACAGCGGCCATAGTCTGGTCGGCAATATTTATCTGGGCGTGGTGCGCCGCGTATTGCCGGGAATGCAGAGCGCGTTCATCGACATCGGTTTGGAACGCGCCGCGTTTCTACATATCGTCGATGTCCTCGAACAACGCCGCAACCCCGAAGAAACCCAACGCATCGAACACATGCTGTTTGAAGGACAGTCGGTTTTGGTGCAGGTTATCAAAGACCCGATCAACACCAAAGGCGCGCGCCTTTCCACTCAAATTTCGCTGGCCGGGCGTTTCCTCGTCCACCTTCCGCAGGAAGACCACATCGGTATTTCCCAGCGCATCGAAGACGATGCCGAACGCCACAGCCTGCGCGAGCGCCTGACTAATCTATTGCCCGAAGACGCGTGCCACGGCTACATTATCCGCACCAACGCCGAAAACGCCACCGACGAGCAGCTTCAATCCGACATCCACTACCTGACCAAAGTGTGGGAACACATTCAAGAACAAGCGAAAATCCAGCCGCCGGAAACCCTGCTTTATCAGGATTTGCCGCTAAGCCTGCGCGTGTTGCGCGATATGTTCAGCCTCGACACGCAAAAAATCCTGGTCGATTCAACCGAAAACCACCGCCGCATGACCCGTTTTGCCGAGCAATACGTCCACGGCGCATTGGGCAGGATAGAGTTGTTCAAAGGCGAACGCCCGCTGTTTGAAACCCACAACGTCGAACAGGAAATCAGCCGCGCCCTGCAACCGCGCGTCAACCTCAACTTCGGCAGCTACCTGATTATCGAGTCCACCGAAGCCATGACCACGATAGACGTAAACACTGGCGGCTTCGTCGGCGCGCGCAACTTCGACGAAACCATCTTCCGCACCAACCTTGAAGCCTGCCACACCATTGCCCGCGAATTAAGGCTGCGCAACCTCGGCGGCATCATCATCATCGACTTTATCGACATGGCGCAGGAAGCGCACCGCGAAGCCGTGTTGCAAGAGCTTGCCAAAGCCCTTGCCTTCGACCGCACCCGCGTTACCCTCAACGGCTTCACCAGCTTAGGTTTGGTCGAGCTGACGCGCAAACGTTCGCGCGAAAATCTCAGCCAAATCCTCTGCGAACCCTGCCCGTCCTGCCAAGGCAGGGGTCGTCTGAAAACGCCGCAAACCATCTGCTACGAAATCCAGCGCGAAATCGTCCGCGAAGCCCGCCGTTACGACGTGCAGTCCTTCCGCATCCTCGCCGCGCCCAACGTCATCGACCTCTTTCTCGACGAAGAATCGCAATCGCTGGCGATGCTGATAGACTTTATCGGCAAACCGATTTCGCTGGCAGTCGAAACCGCTTACACGCAGGAACAGTACGATATTGTGTTGCTGTAAAGACAAAAGGTCGTCTGAAAACAGAATCGGGTTTTCAGACGACCTTTTGGCAAGATTGGCAGACGATTCAAGCGCAGTATTCCTTTAGATAAACAATTTCCAACATACCAAGCAGAACCCACGCCCAAGGAACCCAATAAAGTACGGAAAAACAACAAAAAGGTCGTCTGAAAACCAGCTGCCCCTTTCAGACGACCTCCCGCTAAACCCTTCCTAATTTTCCCCTGCTATCCTCCCATTAATTAAGGAGAACACCATGCGCGTATTGCTTGCAGAAGACGACAACATGATTGCCCAAGCCGTAGCCGCAAACCTCAAAGACAGTGGCTATGCCGTCGATTGGGTCAAAAACGGCAGCCAAGTTTCTACCGCCCTTCAGGCGCAGAACTACGACTTGCTGCTGCTCGACCTCGGACTGCCCGGCAAAGACGGGTTGGATGTTCTCACCCAAATCCGACACGAAGGCAGCAAAACCCCCGTCCTCATCGTAACCGCCCGCGACGACCTCCACAGCCGCCTCAACGGACTGGACGGCGGCGCCGACGACTACATCGTCAAACCCTTCGACATGGCGGAGCTGCAAGCCCGTATGCGCGCCGTCCTGCGCCGCCACAGCGGGCACAGCCAAACCCTGCTGACCAACGGCGCACTTACCCTCAACCCCGCCACCTACCAAGTCGAAGTCAAAGGAGAAGACAAACCCGTCCTCCTGAGCAACAAAGAATTTGCCGTCCTCCAAGCCCTGATGATGCGCCCCGGCATCATCCTTTCCCGCAGCGACCTTGAAGACAAAATCTACGGCTGGGGCGAAGAGGTCGAAAGCAATGCCGTCGATTTCCTCATCCACGCCCTGCGTAAAAAGCTCGGCAAAGAACACATCCAAAACGTACGCGGCGTAGGCTGGCTGGTCGCAAAAGAGGTCGTCTGAAACCTCAAACCACGTATCCGCCCGCCCATGCCATAATTAATAACAAAACCTAAAACAGCCTCGCCAAACACACTATGCATCACTTTATCCAGACCCTCAAACAATCCCTGCAAGTCCGTATCAGCATCGCCCTGATACTGATGTTCCTACCTTTGTCCATCATCGCAGGCGCGTTCTCCTATTACCAAACCTACCATGAAGCCGAAGAGCTTCAGGACGACCTGTTGCGCCAAACCGCCGCCTACATCAACCCTAAAACCACCGACTACACACAAATAGGCAGTGAAAACCACATCCTCATCCAAACATTCGGACAAGAAGACACCGTTCCCCTGTCCAACACACTCGGCGAAGGATTCCACACCATCAAAGGCGGCGTTGACGACGACGATGACGATGATGACGACGAATACCGCGCCTACATCCACCAAACTCCGCAAGGCAAAATCGCCGTACTCCAAGAAACCGAATACCGCGACGACCTCGCAGCCACCGCTGCCTACCAAAGCGTCCTCCCGCTGCTCATCGCCCTGCCCCTCATGATCCTGCTGACCGTATGGATCACCTACCGCGCCATGCGTCCCGTTAAGACCCTTTCCGCCTCCCTCGGACAACGCCGTTCAGACGACCTCTCGCCGCTGGACGGAGAAGGCGTGCCCAGCGAAATACAAGGCTTCGTTACCGCCATCAACCAACTGCTGCAACGAACAGGCGAAAACATCCGCCGCCAGCAACGCTTCATCGCCGATGCCGCCCACGAACTGCGCAGCCCACTAACCGCCCTCTCCCTTCAGGCAGAACGGCTCACCAAGCTGCCCCAATCGGACGAAGCCCGCGAACAGACCGGACTCATCCTTCAAAGCATACAGCGCAACCGCCACCTGCTCGAGCAGCTCCTGACCCACGCCCGCGCCCAAGGCTCCGAGACCCAACGCAACCTGACCGACATCAGCCTGCAAGCCCAGTTCCGCCGCGTGCTGCAAGAACTCATGCCCCTTGCCCTTAACAAACAGCAAGACATCGGCGTCGCCGTCGAAAACGACCTGCGCATCCGAGCCGACGACACCGAAATCTACACCCTCATCAAAACCTTCACCGACAACGCCATCCGCTACACCCCTGCAGGCGGCCGCATCGATATAGGTTTCAGCGAGACCCCGACCACCCTCACCATCTGGGTGGAAGACGACGGCCCCGGCATCCCCGCCGCCGAACGCAGCCGCGTAACCGACGCCTTCTACCGCATACTCGGCACGGAACAACAAGGCACCGGACTCGGACTCTCCATCGCCGACGCCATCGCCAAACGCTACGGCGGCAAACTCATCCTCACCGACAGCCGCAACTTCGCCCACGGCCTGCTGATACAGGCGGAACTCAACAAACAGCTTCTCCGGGCAGACTAAGCAAAACAAAGAAGGTCGTCTGAAAACCGAGTTTCAAGGTTTTCAGACGACCTTTTCTCATGCCTCCTCCCCTTCATCACATCATCCGCATCACATTTCCTAAAACGCGTTTCCAACATCCACAAACCAGCCGCCCTCATCAAACACGCACACCGCACCAAACATCAAAAATATCGCCCCCCTTCAAAAATCCGATTTCCATCCGGTTCGGTCATAGAGCTTCAACCCATACCACCCGTCAAAATATGATTAACATTCTTTTAATAAATGATATTCCTTGCAAATCATTATCAATTAATATTAGAATACGCACTCTCAAATTAACGTAACCCGTCAAAACCCATCGAGAGGAAGAATATGAAATCCCCCCATTCCCCCGCCTTCCGTTTCAGCATCATGGTGCTGGCGCTGTCTTCAGGCTTTGCCCATGCTGAAAATATCAAGCCCGAAGCAACAGCCGAACTGAAAGAAGTCGTCGTTACCGGTACTGCCGTACCGACCCGCGTTACCCGCAACCAGCTTGACCGCGAAACTTCGACCGATTTGAAACAAGTCATGAAAGACCAAATCGGCATGGATGTCGGCGGTGGCAACGGTGTGGCGCAGTTTTACAGCATCCGCGGCGTCGGCGAAGATAAGATTAATCTGGAAGTGGACGGCACCAGCCAATCCACCAAAATCTTCCACCACCAAAGCCGCTTCCAGCTTGATCCCGCTTTGGTGAAAAGCATCAACGTCGAAAAAGGCACGGGCGCGGCGAGCGCGGGTTTGGGCGCGGTCGGCGGCACCATCCGCGTAACAACAGTTGACGCGAAAGACCTGCTGACGGACGGCAAACCTTTCGGTTTCAAACTCGGCGCGGGCTTGAGCAGCAATAAAGGCTCAACCGGCAGCGCGGCGGTTTACGGCTATCAAAACGGCTTCGATGCCCTGTTTGCAGGCAACTTCCTCAACAACCGCGACTACAAAGACGGCAACGGCAATGTCAACCGCGGCAGTCGTCTGAAACAGCACAGCCACCTCGCCAAACTCGGCTACGACTTCAACGACGACCACGGCATCCGCCTGACCTACCGTCAGGAATACCAAAAAGGCAACCGCACCGACAAAGCCGAGTTCCAAAACGTTGACAGCTACGTCGGCGTGGACGGCACTTATCAAAAAGAACAATCCTACAATCTGGAATACCGCGGCCGCAACGTCGGCTTCCTCGACAAAATCGACGCCAACGTCTTCCAAATCAACACCGACGACACCAAGCCGCCTAAAGGCGCGCCTTCCCCGAAAGCCCAAGCTTCCGGCACGGCTCAAGGCGGCGTTCCCATCGGTCAGCTTGAGTTGAGCAAAATCAAAGCGACCGGCGCCAACCTGAACCTCGCCAGCTCCTTCGGCGACGGACACATGGTGAAATACGGCGTCAACTACCGCCACGAAACTTCCGAGCCGTCCGACAAAGGCGCATGGCTGAAGATTCTCGGCCTGTATGACCGCGACAAAGAGAAAAAAGCCGAATACGGCGTGTACGCGGAAGGCATCTGGAACCTGCACCCCGTTACCCTGACCACCGGCCTGCGTTACGACCATTTCAAATACAACGCCGCCAGCAAACAAAGCGCGTCGCACGGCCAGCTCAACCCCAGCATCGGCGCGATTTGGGACATCAACGACAACTTCTCCCTCTTGGCAAACCTCAATCAGGCAAGCCGTGCGCCCCGCCTGAACGAAGCCCTGTTGGCTAACGAACGCGCAGGTGCCGCCGCCGATTTGGACAGCAACCTCAAAGCCGAAACCGCCCGCCGTGCCGAACTCGGCTTCAAATGGCGCAACGACAACTTCAACGTCAGCGGCAGCGTGTTCCACCAACGCATCAAAGACCTCATCGTCTACCGTTGGGCAAAAATCAACAACAACACCGCCTCCATCACCGAACGCGGCAAGATTTACAACGGCGGCACGCTCAAAACCTACGGCTACGAACTTGACGCATCCTACCGCTGGGGCGGCCTGACCGCGCGCGCCGGCGTATCCTACGTCAAACCCCGCCTGAACGGCGAAATGTACTACGGCGAAAGCCCGATTCAAGCGGAAGACCACGAAAGCTCGTTCACCTTCTGGAACACCGGCCGCCAATGGCTGACCGGCCTGTCTTATCAGTTTGAAAACCCCAAACTCGAAATCGGCTGGCGCGGCCGCTACGCCCAAAGCGTGAAATACACCGACGTCGCCCGCGGACAAGGCACGATACACGGCAAGAAATCAGGCTACGGCGTACACGACATCTACGCCAACTGGCAGCCGCTGAAAAAAGACAACCTGAACGTCAACTTCGCCGTCAACAACATCGGCAACAAGCAATACCGTTCGCACAGCCAACGCTTCCCCGACGGCAACGGTCGTACTCCCTTCTACGAGCGCGGTCGCGAGTTCGCCTTGGGCGTGAATTACCGCTTCTGATAGAAACGTTGACAAAAGGTCGTCTGAAACCTGATTTTTGGGTTTCAGACGACCTTTTCGTTATGGAGAACAAGCAATGGACTGCGAACACTGCCCGAAATCCGTTAAAATACCGCATCCTTATTTTCAGACGACCTCAAACCATGTTGGTACTCGGAATCGAATCATCCTGCGATGAAACGGGCGTTGCGCTTTACGACACCGAACGCGGCCTGTTGGCGCACCATCTTCACACCCAAATGGCGATGCACGCCGAATACGGCGGCGTTGTCCCCGAACTTGCCAGCCGCGACCACATCCGCCGCGTCGTGCCGCTGACGCAGGGCTGTTTGCAGGAAGCGGGCGTTTCATACGACGACATCGATGCCGTTGCCTACACCCAAGGGCCGGGTTTGGGCGGCGCGCTTCTGGCGGGTGCGGGCTACGCCAATGCCTTGGCGTTTGCCTTGAACAAACCCGTCATTCCCGTCCACCATCTCGAAGGCCATTTGCTCTCCCCGCTTTTGGCGGACGACAAACCCGAATTTCCGTTCGTCGCCCTGCTGGTTTCGGGCGGACATACACAGTTTATGGCGGTGCGCGGCATCGGCGATTACACGCTGATGGGCGAAAGCGTCGATGACGCGGCAGGCGAGGCGTTCGACAAAACCGCCAAACTCTTAGGTTTGCCGTATCCCGGCGGCGCGAAGTTGTCCGAACTGGCGAAGCTGGGCAACCCCGATGCCTTCTCGTTCCCGCGCCCCATGCTCCATTCGCACGATTTGCAGATGAGCTTCTCCGGTTTGAAAACCGCCGTGCTGACCGCCGTCGAAAAAGTCCGCGCCGAAAACGACGGCGAAATCCCCGAGCAAACGCGCAACGACATCTGCCGCGCGTTTCAAGACGCGGTGATTGACGTTCTCGCCGCCAAAGCTAAAAAAGCCTTGTTGGATACCGGTTTCAGAACTTTGGTCGTCGCGGGCGGCGTCGGTGCAAACTGGAAGCTGCGCGACGAATTTTCCCGCCTGAGCGTCAAAAAGCCGTCTGAAAAAGGCAAACCCAAATCTAAGGAAGAAAAAATCAAAGTCTGCTTCCCGCCCATGGAATACTGCACCGACAACGGCGCGATGATTGCCTTCGCCGGCGCAATGAGGCTGCAGGAGCGGCAACCCGCGGGTGCGTTCAACGTCAAACCGCGCTGGCCGCTGTCGGATATTGTGAAGTAGTGTTTAAGCAAAGAAAAAGGTCGTCTGAAAACCAAAATGGGATTTCAGACGACCTTTTCGCTTGGTTGCGAGCAGGATGATATAGTGGATTAAATTTAAATCAGGACAAGGCGACGAAGCCGCAGACAGTACAAATAGTACGGCAAGGCGAGGCAACGCCGTACTGGTTTAAATTTAATCCACTATAGATAGCGACAGGATCAACCGTTCCAATAATACCGGACAATGTGGAAGAACACGGGCGCGGCGAAGCAGATGGAATCCACGCGGTCGAGCATACCGCCGTGGCCGCGTATCATGTTGCCCCAGTCTTTGACGCCGTAGTCGCGTTTGATGGCGGACATCACCAGCCCGCCGAAGAAACCCATCAGGCAGATGACAAAACCGATAGCGGCGGCTTGTCCGTGGCTAAACGGCGTCATCGGCGACAGCAGCGCGGCAAGTACGGTAGCGGACAAAATGCCGCCGACCGTGCCGGATATGGTTTTAGACGGAGAAAGCGACGGCATGATTTTGGCACCGCCGACCAGCTTGCCCCAAACATATTGAAGCACGTCCGAAGCCTGCACCACGAAAATCAGGAACATCAGCAGCAGGATATTGCCGCTGCTGTCGAAATCGTCCAAGTTCAGGAACATCAGTGCGGGAACGTGTGAAAGGCAGAAGATACAAATCATCGACATCCACTGCGTTTTGGCGGCGCGTTCGAGGAAATAGGCGGTTTGACCGCTCAGGCTGGCAATAATCGGCAACACCAGAAACCCGTACACGGGGATGAAAATGCTGAACATGCCGTACCAGCCGTCATAGACGAAATAATATTGGACCGGCAGCAGCAGGTAGAAACACACCACCATGCTGTAATAATCGCTGCGGCGGCGATAGACGAGGGTCATAAATTCGCGCAAGGCGGCAAACGAAATCAGGAAAAACAGCGCCACTGTCCCCGTTTTGCCGAACCAAAATGCGACCAGCAGCACCAGCGTCATCAACCACCAAGCGTAGATGCGGGCGTTGAGGTTGGAGATGGTGGCATTGTCTGCGCCGTTTTTGCGTTTCAGCCATTGCCCGATGACGCTGGCGAAAATCAATATGGCAAATACTCCGGTAAAGATATAGCCTGCCTGCGGGGTCAGATGTGCGGCGGTTTGTTCGGTAATGATTTGGCTGGACGTGTTAACAAAGCTCACGATGCAGCTCCTTTGTTTTGTTGAGACTCGTTGCACTCGTTTTGGCGAAACTCACTTCGTTCGTTTTCAGACGACCTCAACGCCAGCAAGGCTTCGCGGGTGCGTGTCAAGAAGGTTTCTTTGTCTTCGTTTTCGCGCAGGATCAGCGGTTCGCCGATGTGGACTTCGCACAACAGCGGCACGGGCAACACTTTGCCTTTGGGCAGGACGCGGTTGATGTTGTCTATCCATATCGGCACAAACTCGGTGTCGGGCTTACTCTTCGCCAGATGGTAAATGCCTGATTTGAAAGGGAGCAGGATTTCGTTTTCGTCCGTATTGCGTGTGCCTTCGGGAAAGATAATCAGCGAATCGCCCGCTTGGAGCGCGTGGTTCATCTGTTCGGTAATCGACTGCGGATTGTCGCTGTGGCGCGGAATCAAGAGCGCGTTGAAGACGTTTTGGATGATGAAACGCTTGAGTTTGTTGGTCAGCCAGTAATCCGAACCGGCAACGGGACGCGTCGAAAGCCGCCAGCGGCGCGGCAGGGAAATCCACACCAGCAAAAAATCGCCGTGGCTGCCGTGATTGGCGTAATACACTTTCTGCTGCGGATTGAACGCCAGCTCGCGCGGGCTTTTGGGGCGGATGCCTGTAAGGAAGGATACCGACAGGCACAATGCTTGGTCGGTCAGCCATGCAAGTTGTTTTTTAAGAAAATTTTTCATGACATCAGAGGATTTGGATAAAGAAAACTGCCGATTGTGCAGCGGTCAGGTAAAGGCTTTTGCGCCACAAGACAATCGCGCCTGCCACACGTTCCGGCAGGGAGGGGTCGTCTGAAACACGGCGCAAGCCGGTTTGCCGCAGGGTTTGGTCGAAGGCTTCGGGCGTATAGCGGCCGTCGGCAAAATCTTGGAACACGCGGCGGTCGAATTCGATGCGGATGTGGTAGTACAACAGCACTGCCGCCAAGACAAGCTGCACCGCCGACCACGCGCCGCCGCGTTGCGCGGACAAAGCGAATAGCAAGACGTTGAACACGGCGGTATAGCGGGCGGTGGCAAGCAGGCGGGAGGTAATCAGGCTGTCGGTTGCTGGTGTTGTATTCATGGGTTTCCCTTTTGAACTGTTCAGAAATTTTTCAGACGGCCTGCCGCCGCTTCTACTGCTTTTGCCGTTTCCGGCGGCAGCACCATCTGCGGGCGGGTCTGTTTCAGTTCCGCCGTTGCCTGTGCCAAATCCCGACAGCCGCCGTAAACCAGCAGCCAAGTCAGCACCACTGCCGCACTGCGTCCGTAGCCCAGCGCACAACAGGTCAGGACCTTACCGTGTTGCCGGCGCAATGTTTCCAGCAATGAAGCCGCCTGCATCAAATCGTTTTCAGACGGCGCAACCATGTCCAATAACGGCAGAACGCGGTATGCGCCGCGATAGCGGGGGCGGGGATATTCGGCGCATACGTCCAATACGGCGGGAAGGTCGTCTGAAATTGCCAGGGGTTGCGGAGATTTAGCTTGTGAAGCGGATTTTTGTGGCAAAAAACGGTAGATGCAAGGCAAAAAGCGCAGCAAGGTTGAACACCTTGCGAGCATTCTTAACGCAGCAGATGCCGTTTTTTTCCCAAAAACTCCGCCACAATGCTGAATCTCCGCAACCCCTGAGATACTGCCAATCCACACATCATCACGAACCCGCGCCGTCTTCGCCTTGCCACGCAGCCAATAAGCCATGTTCAGCCGCACGCCCACCAGATAAGGCAGCAGCAAAACTGTTGCCGCAGCCGACAGCCTACCGTCTGCCTGTTTTTGGAACACCGCCGCGTTGCCGGTCAGATAGGCGAAAGCGACCATCAATAAGGACACGCTGACCCACAACATCCACAACCATACACCGCCGAACAAGGACGGCAGAGCCGACAATACCGCGCCCGCCAGATACAGCATGGCGATTTTGATTTCGCGGGAACGTGTCTCGGGGAAAGTTTTGGCTTCGCGGAAATCAGTGTTGTTCGTTTTATCTTCGCAGAAACTCACTTCGCTCGTTTTGGCGAAATTTGCTTCGCTCATTTTAGCTTCGCAGAAACTCGCTTCGCTCGTTTTCAGACGACCTGTTTGGCTGTCCGGCTCTGCTACGGACAAACTTCGTCTCCTGAAAGGCGATACGCCGTGTTGCGGTATTGCCCACAACACCAGCCAGCCCAGTAGCGCGCCGGTCGGTACATCGATAAAGTGGTGTTGGTAAGTCGTCAGCACCGATAAGGCAATCAGGCTTTGCCACAACAAAATCGGCAAGCGGATTTTGGGAAACCGCGTCCAATAAAATGCGCCGACAATGATCGACAGCGCGATATGCAGCGACGGCGATTGGTTGTACGGCAAATCAAACGCGACCAATGAATCAAACATGACGCCCCACAAGCCGTCGGTGTGCGGCTTCGGCCAGCCGAAATGCAGCGGAAACAACATAAAGCAAGTAGTGGCAACGATTTGCGCCGATACCAGCCGTGCGACGTAGCGGTTTTGTTCACGCGAATTTCGGCAAAGGAAAAACGCCGCAGCGTACATCAGGTTCAGCGACCAATAAGGCAAAATCGTCCATTCCCAAAACGGAATGCCGCGCTCCCACGCAAAAGCGATTTCCGGCACATAAGCCAGCGATGCCGCGTAATAGTTGGACAAAGTGTAGCTGGCATAAAAAAGTATGCCGACCAAAGCGAGTTTGAGTAGAGAAGTTTTCAGCGTAGGTTTCATGTTTTATCTAGTGCATTCCACTTCATCGCCATAATGGTCGGAACTCAGGCAGGATAAAGCGTGTTCTTTTGGATGATAGCGGAATTCCTGCCACGGACCATCAGACGAAACGGTACGCCAGTGATGCCGTGAAGATTGGTATTGCTTCAACGTCCCGTTTGCGCCTTTGATACAAAAATTCTGCGCCCTACCCGCTGCCAACATACCGTGTCGTTTATCGGTTGGTGTTGTAAATAAGGGAATAAGCTTAGACATATCGGCATTTCGGGCAAACTTCATTTTGACATAGCCGTATTCTTCATTAGATTCAATAACCAAGGCTGACAACGGCTGTCCCAAAGCAACAGAATTTTTCAATTCTATGGTTAATGCTTCACCATCTGATGCTGTCTGTCTGCTGTGGCTGCGGGCAACGGAGGCGCGGTATTGGGCAGGCAGTCTGCCGATATCGGACTTCCCATAAGGCAAGGCTTCAGAATCAAACGCACAGCCCTTCTTCAGAGATTGCAACAACGGCGTCCAGTCAGCCGCATCGGCATAGCAGGCGGATGAAAATGCGGAAAGAATTAGTAATATGAGTGACTTTTTCATTATAAAACTTCACCTTATTAAAATTTGTACAAGCGTAATAACTTTTCCCGAAAATTTCTTTGTATAGCTTTGCATATCGACATGTTGCATGTTTTTTCGGAACGGATAAAATATGTTCAGCTTTCAAAGCAAAGCAAGGATGGCGCCGGATCGTCCACGCCACACATCACTCTTTTTTACTTTATGGAGTAATACCAGATGAAATTCTTATCTGCCGCTATCGTAGCTGTTCTGACCGCCGGTGTTTCCATGACTGCCGCTGCCGCTCCTGCAGGCTACGTTACTTACAAATGTGACAACGGTAAAAAACTGAATGTCGTTTATGAATTTGACCGTCGCGGCAATGCAGTAGGCGCTTCTGCAAATGCGGCCGGCAAACAAATCAGCCTGCGCACCGACAAACGTCGCTCTGACAGCACTGGCACTACCTTCACCAACAAACGCGGCTTCTCTATGTCTGCCGGTTACATCGACCGCAACACCCACACCACTTCTGAAGTGGTAGGCGTTAGCGATGCACAAAACCGCTTCATCGTGAAAAACTGCGAACCTGTTAACATCGACCGTTAATTTTAAACGAACGATTTAAGCTTCTTTGAGGTCGTCTGAAAACCGAAACGAGTTTTCAGACGACCTTTCGTTTTATCTGTTGCCGGTCAAAATCAAAAATTGTTGCATATCTGCAACTGCCATTTCACACACGCGACAATCTAAAACTTGTCCTCTGCGCGCGAAACGGCGGTCATTTGTAAACTTCTCTTTTTATTTCTTCACAGCCAAGCTGACGGTAAAGATGCCATCTTCGTCTATCCACTGATGGATTTTTTCAAAACCGGCTTTCTCGACCAACTGATCCATTTCCTGCTGGCTGCGGCGGCGCATCACCCAGTTCGGACTGCCTGCTTTGTGGCTGGTCAGTGCGCGGGCAATCATTTCGAGCTGCGGATGCCACGGCTGTCCGGTGTAAATCAGGTAGCCGCCTGTTTCAATCGCATCGCCAAAGCCGTAGAGCGAGTTCAAAATCAAATCGTTGTCGGCAAACAATTCGTGCAGACCGGAAACGATGCCCAGCGTGGGGCGCGGTTGCAAATCCTGATAATTGGCACGGTCGTAGGCATTGACTTCGTTGAAGGTAACCGTGTCTTGCAGACCGCGTTCGGCAATCAGCCTGCGTCCGGCTTCGACGTTAATCGGGCTGTAATCGCGCAGGCGCACGGAATCAGGCAGCGTGTCGGCAGTCAGCGCGTCGAGCACATAGCGGCCGTGCCCCGAGGCAATATCGAGAACGTGTACCGGTTTGCCCGCTTCGCGCAGCTTGGCAGAGGCCGTCTGAATCGCTTTACCGATATTGATTTTGCGTTGGCGGATGCCGCGCCAGCCGATGGCGTTTAGATAGTGTTTATCCACCGCCACACCAAAGGCGTTGCTGCCCTGTGGCTGGTTGCGGTACACATAATCGAGCGTGCTGCCGGAGTCATAGCCGGTTTCCTTGCCGATTTTCAAACCTTCGCTCCAACGCGCTCCAAGATCGAGGGAAGCGCGGTAAACTGCCCAAAATGCGCCGCGCGGCGAATAAATAGACAAAGGTGTTGCCAATTCGTCGGCTTCGCGACGGCTTTCGCCGTGCAGATGGGCTTGGGTCAAATCGACTTGATATAAAGGCTGATTGAAACGTTCACGGATAAAGCGGCGCATTTCGACGAAGGCGATTTCGCGGTTTTGTTCGCCCAAAGTGTCGTGATAGAAGCCGGGCAGGATATGGCGTTCTTTGATGCGGCTGCCCAAGCGGTTGTAGAAATCGTGTTGCGGTTTGTGGTGAACAACCCAGTCGCTGCCGGAAATCAAAAGCTGCACGGGCGTGGTAATTGCCTGCGCATCGGCGACGACGCGTTCGGCAGCCTCATACAAACCGAGCAGAATGCGCACGGAAATGGCGCGGGCGATCCGCGGATCGTTGTCATAGCTGGTTTGACGCTCTTTGTTATGAGTCAGGTAATGGGCTTTGACGTAGCTGTTGACAAAGAAATTGCCGCGCCATTTCTGCATGATTTTCAGACCGGTGCGGGCAAAAGGGACGTAGAGTTTGACTTTGAATGCGGGCGATGCCAATACGGCGCAGCGGATTTTCGGCGCGTAGTCGTGCAGCCAAGTGGACACCAATACTGCGCCGACGCTTTGCGCGATCACGCAGATGTTTTCGGGCTTGATGCCGTATTCGCTTTGGATGTGGCGGATAAAGTCGTCCACATCGGCAACGGAGGTACCGATACTGGGGCTGTCGCCGCGTTCGCCGGGGCTGTGGCCATGACCGCGCGCGTCCCATGCGAAATAGGCAAAATCGTCAAAACCAAGTTCGTTGGCAACAAACATCATCCGGCCGGAATGTTCATGACCGCGGTGGAACAGCACGATGGCCTTATCGGTCGAACCGTCGGCAGCTGGGCGGTAGCGGTAGAAAAGCGAAGTGCCGTCTTGGGTGGAAAAATAATTTTGTTGCTCGGACATGAAAAACTCCTGATAGTCATATTTTCGAACGGTATCATGACATATTAAATTTATGCAATCGTTATCTGACAAACGGACAAATGAAATGATTAAAAGCAAAAAGGTCGTCTGAAATGTTTCAGACGACCTTTACTACGTTTAACGAAGTGCTAAATGACTGCTAATTTTGCCGTGTTTTAATACACTCATCAAAACCCCAACGACACATTTCGAAAGGAAGTCGAACATGAAAAAATTATTATTGACCGCTATCGTCGCTTTGTCCGCTACTGTCGCAGGTGCCAACGATTACATCGAACACCAAATTTACAGCGACAGAAATTTTGAACAAAACCGTGCCAAAGCCATCAGAATGCTTGAGCAACGCGGCTATCGCGTTCACGACATCGATGCCGACGACTATCGTGGCAGACCTGTATTGGACGTAGAAGCCTACAAAGGCGGACGCGAATACGACATCAAATTGTCTTACCCCGACTTGAGAATCATCAAAGAGCGTATCGACTACTAAGAAACGATGCGTTCAAGACTGCCGCAAACTGCCCGTTTGGCGGCAGTTTTTGTTGAAGGAATGGAAATTGGATTGCCGACTTAATCATTACATACATGATTATCCCAAAGAATGTAATGTTTTTATCAATAATGCATGACGTTGTGTAAATTCTCCAAACCTAAGGAACTAAAAAACGCTTTTCCTTTCCATTCAAATTGATTCACTCAAACGGAGTATAAACATGGATTTCCACGATAAAAATAAAAAGGGACAAGAGCCGCAAAATACGGTTTCCGACTGGGAGAAACCTTTCGAGCGACCCGACCCCGATGCGCCCCAGCCTGTTTCTGAAGTTTGGGAAGATGCAGAAGAAGCGTTTGATAAGGGTGAAGAAGCTTTAAAAGCTAAAGAAACCTTAAAAACTGAAGAAACTGTGAAAGCTGAAGAAGCCGTGACAACCGAAAATTTGGCGAAAACCGAAGAAGTTGTGAACGCTGAAACGGCAGAGAATCTAACAGACCACAATCCCGAAGAGCTTACGTCGAAAAACATCATCATCGAAGGCATTGGGACGTCGTCTGAAAAGCCCAAAAAGAAAAAGAAAGACAAAAAAGACAAGGCGAAGAAGAAAAATCAAGCCGCCGATGTGCCGCCTTCCGATCTTTTGGGTACGAACAAAGGCGTGGAAACCATGTTCCGTAACGCTGTGCGCTCGGAGATGGAGCTGCTCGCGCTGGCGGCGACCAAGGCGAACATTATGATTTCGCTGAATGGTTTTATCGTGTCTGCACTGATGATTTCGGGTGCGTTTATTTTCTCATCGTCGCCCGAATTTCTGATTCCGGCGAGTACGTTTATGATTACTGCCGCCGCGTCCATCGTGTTCGCGCTTCTATCCGCTTCGCCCGAACGTATCGGCAAAATGCAGGCTGCGCGTACTTGGGTTAAGGATTTATTCCGCGGTCGCGCCAAACTGCGTGATTTGAAAACCCGCCTCAGCAGCACACAAACGCGCTTTTTCAGCGGCAGCCAGCCCAATATTCTGATTTATGAAGACCGTGTGAAGGTGCAAAAAGAGCAATATTGGGAAATGATGCAGGAGATTATGAGCGACCGCAAACAAGTCTATCAAAAGATGAGCGATCATCTTTACTGGCTGGGCTTGCTGGCGGACAAACAGTTCAAATACATCAACTTGTCTTATGCCGTATTCCGCTGGGGGCTTTTGGCTTCGCTGGCGGCGTTTATCGGCGTGAAAACACTACCTTCTCTTTTGACTAAGCCTGCCAACAATGCGGCAGAGCTGCGCGCTTTGGGCATTAATATGTTCAACGGTGTGTACGAGCCTTCCGCCGTACAACAGCTTCCAGACGGTAAACTGCTGATTGCCGAAGACGAACCGAACCATGCGTTCAGTATTGTCAGCATCGATCCGTCAGGCAGATTTATCGAAGACGAAGCCTTGGATACGCGCGTGATTACCGGCTTCAAACGCCGTCTGAGCGACTTGGAAGCATTGGCACGCGACGATGAAGGCTTTATCTACGCGCTCACTTCGCACTCGCGCACCCGCAAAGGCAACCGCTCGCCCGACCGCGAACACCTGATGCGCTTTAAAATCCAAGATGGCAATGTGTTGGGACTGACCAGCTACGACAATCTGACGCAGGTTTTGGAAACCGACCACAAATTACACGACCTCATCCGCGAACGCACCAAAGCCGAAGTTTCCTTTGAAGAAATCAATATCGAAGGTATGGCGTTTGACCCCGTGAAGAAACGTCTCGTCTTAGGCTTCCGCGATCCTGAGTTCAACAATATGGCTTTGGTGGCATTCATCAGCAACTCGAAAGACGTGTTCGAGCGCAACGCCAAGCCTGAATTTGACGAAGTTGCCATCCTTGACATCGACGGCGGCGGTATCCGTTCTATCAACTACGACCCGGTGTTGAAAAACTACGTCATCGCCAACGAAGTGAAGGATGAAAACGGTCAGAAATTCTCGCAATTGTGGACTTGGAGCGGCAACCCGACTGACGAACCGCAAAAAATCTCGCTGCCCAACCTGCAACACATCACCAACGTCGAAGCCGTTGATTCGATTACGGTCAACGGCAAGCCGCAGATGATTGTGATGGGTGACGAAGGCAACGCTTCGCAGAAAATTACCGCCAAGTACATGGTGGTGGATTACAGCCAGTTCGGCAAACAGTAGTTTTAAAGCTGATTAAAAGGTCGTCTGAAACTGAGGTTTAAGGTTTCAGACGACCTTTTTTTGCCGGCGAATAACCTTCCCCATCTAAACCGATACGGCATTGCCTCGTTCTGATTTATAGTGGATTAACTTTAAACCAGTACGGCGTTGCCTCGCCTTAGCTCAAAGAGAACGATTCTCTAAGGTGCTAAAGCACCAAGTGAATCGGTTCCGTACTATTTGTACTGTCTGCGGCTTCGTCGCCTTGTCCTGATTTAAAGTTAATCCACTATATATATCCTTCCGCGAAAGGGCGGATGGAAAGCCTGCCGATTATGATTCAGCTACAAAAGAAAGGTCGTCTGAAACCGAATCTCATAGTTTCAGACGACCTTTTCACTATTGTCTAACCGCTGTCAGCTTGCGTTCAACCGCTTGTCCGGTCGTGTAAAAACAAACACCACCAGCGAAGTCAGCGCGCCCAGCGTATCGGCGAGCATGTCTTTTTGCGCGTCCCAAATATCGCCTTGCGAACCGAGCACTTCCAGTCCTGCTTCGCCGCCGTCAATCACGGCATACTGCCATTCGATGACTTCATAAGCTGCTGCCACGCTCATGATGAAGAACAAGGAGAAAAACAAGGCGAGCGCAGGACGACAGAGTTTGCGGCGCAACAGCCATTCCGCCATCGGATAGGCGTAGAAGCCGATGATGTAGTGTCCGACGCGGTCGAAATGGTTGCGGTTTTCGCCTAAGAACGGCGCAAGCAGGCGGTTTGCCCAATCGAAAGGGACATCGGCGAAGGTGTAGTGCGAGCCGATGGTGTGCATAATCAGCCAAAAGCTCATGAAAACATAAGCCAAATTGCTGAAACGGAAGAGGCGGTAAGTGGCAACAAGTGCGACAAATACGATGGAAACGGGCAGGATTTCGGCGTACCAAACGGCACGGTCGGACGGATTAATGCCCGACCAGACGATGAGTGTGGAAATGAAAAGCGCGAGCAGCAAAGGGATGATGTGCGAAGTTTTTTGCATGATATTTTCTTTTTATTAAGTGAGTATAAGATGGGAAATGGGTTTCAGACGACCTTTAAGCCGTTGACGACGCGCTTATAGCAGGTGTAAACCAATGCCGCGCAAGCCAACCACATGACGACGTAGAAAACCATATGGAAGCTGCCTGCCACCGCGTACCACACCGCCAGTACGCCGATGAAGAACGCACGGTCGCTCTTGCCGAACGGACCATCATAACGCCGACCGTTGCCGTGTACCTGACCCAACACGCCGCAAAATTCGGTCATTGCCGCCAGCCAGACAAACAGTCCGATTTGTGCGCCGTCAAACGGGGCGATAAAGGCGAAAGGCAGATACAGCGCGGCATCTGCGGCGACATCGGTGATTTCGTTCAGATAGCCGCCCAATGCCGACTGCTGACCGAACTCGCGCGCCAGCATTCCGTCCACCGCGTTCAACGCCATGCGGACAAACAGCCACACGGGCAACAGCCAAAACAAGGCAGGAATCTGCGCGCCAAGCGACAACAGTATGCCGACCGCGACCGACACTGCGCAAGCCGCCAACGTAACCTGATTGGCGGTTACCCCCTTCTGATAAAGCCGGCGCACCAGCGGGCGTAGCATGTTTTGAAATTTGGGTTTAAGGGCGTAGATGCTCATTATTATGCTGTATGAAAAAAAACGAAGTGCCGCGATTATAGACGAAATCCGTTATAATCCGTCAACTTTCCCACCACGCGGTTCGCAAACCTCCCGCGTTACCAAAACTAGGATTCACCATGCAAAACCAACAAGCCTTGGTCATCTTCTCCGGCGGTCAAGATTCCACCACCTGCCTGATTCAAGCGATTCAAACCTACGGGCGCGAAAACGTCCAAGCCATCACCTTCCAATACGGACAACGCCACGCCGTCGAGCTGGAACGTGCCCGCTGGATCGCGCAGGATTTGGGCGTCAAACAAACCGTACTCGACTTGAGCCTGATGCAGCAGATTACGCACAACGCCCTGATGGACGACACCGCCGCCATCAAAACCGCTTCAGACGGACTGCCCAATACCTTCGTGGACGGACGCAACGCCCTGTTCCTGCTCTATGCCGCCATCTACGCCAAAGGACAAGGCATCAGGCACATCATCGCGGGCGTGTGCGAAACCGACTTCTCCGGCTATCCCGACTGCCGCGACGTGTTTGTCAAATCCATGAACGTTACCCTCAATCTGGCGATGGACTACGCCTTCCAAATCCATACCCCGCTGATGTACCTAACCAAAGCGCAAACTTGGGCGTTGGCGGACGAAATGGGCGCGCTGGACTACATCCGCGAGCAGACCCACACCTGCTACAACGGCATCGTCGGCGGCTGCCATGAATGCCCGAGCTGCGTGTTGCGCGAGCGCGGGCTGGCGGAATATTTGGAAAGCAAGGCAAAATATAGTGGATTAAAATAAAAATGAGACAAGGCAGCAACGCCCGCCGTATACGGGTAGTACATAAGGGCGTTGGCAACGCCGTATCATTGCAATTTTAATCCACTATAAAAAGCCACAGCGGCGCGCAAAACCGCTATGGCTTCCGATACAGCCAAAGGTCGTCTGAAAACATGCTTCCGATAAGACGGGACATTTTCAGACGACCTTTTCTGCTGCCAGCAACATTTCCACATTCCGCTCGGTCACTTCGGCTATCTCTTCGACGGCAACGCCGCGAATTTCAGCGGCGATGGCGGCGATTTGGCGGATGTTGGCGGGCGTGTTGATTTCGTTTTTCAACATAAACGGGCTGTCGGTTTCCAAGACGAAATCGTTGTCATTCAAGGTTTTGAGGGTTTCGCGTATTTTTCGTGCGTTCGGATTGAGCAGCAGCGAACCGATGCCGATTTTGAAACCGAGCTTGGTCAACACGCGCGCTTCTTCCGCGCTGCCGGAGAAGGCGTGAACGATGCCGCCGTAGGTAAAACCTGTCTGTTTGACGGCGGCGGCGATGTCGGCGGTGGCTTTGAGATTATGGATAATCACGCGGCGGCGCAGGGTTTGCGCGATGGCAAGCTGGCGGCTGAAAACTTGGATTTGCCGTTCACGCTGCGGCGTTTGGGTTTTGTCGTAAAAATCCAAGCCGATTTCGCCGACCCATGCCGTCGGACGCGCTTGTAATACTTGTTCCAAACGCTGAAAATCCGGTTCGGAAACGTCGTCTGAAAACCAAGGATGGATGCCGAGCGCGATATGGATATTGCCTAAAATCGGGTTTTCAGACGACCTTTGCGCCAAATCCGCCACGTCCTGCCAATCCTGCGGTCGGGTCGCGGGAACGATAAACCGCCCTACTCCCGCCTCCCGCGCTGCGGTCAAAACGTGCGTCAGGTTTTCGCGTAAGGCGGGATCGGCGAGGTGGCAATGGGTGTCGGTGAGGTTCATTTCGATTTCACAATAATTGCAGTCTTACCAACTCTTTTTCTACATCTTCCGCGCCCCAGCCTTGCGATACGGCGAGGGTCATGAGCGCGGTGGCGGTTTCGAGGTTGCATTTGCCGCCGTTGATGATGCCCGAGTTGCGGAACGCGTTGCCTTGCGCGTAAACGGCGGCGGTTCTGCCTTGTTGGACTTGGCTGATGTTGAGCAGCAGTTTGCCTTGCTGCGTGAAGTCTCGGACGGCGCGGATGAAGCCTTCGTCTGCGGGTGTGTTGCCGTGTCCGTAGCTTTGCAGGATAAGGGCTTGGGCGGGAAACTTCCCGAGCCCGTCCGCAAGTTCTTGGACGGCAAAGCCGGGGATAAGGGTGCGGACGGCGATTTTTGCCTGCGGGTCGGGATAGCGGATTTTGAGGTCGTCTGAAACATCCGTCGCGTCTTGGGACGGGATGCGAAGATTGTGCCAGCCTTGAGTTTCGTCCCATTCGGCGATGGCGCCGAAATGCGGATTGTCGAAGCCTGCGGCGGTTTCGGTGCTGACTTTGCTGCTGCCGACGGCAGGATAAAGTTTGCCGTCAAAAGCGATGACGGTTTGTTTGAGCTTGAGGCTGAAGGCGGCGACGGCGGTGGAGAGGTTGCGCGGGGCATCGCTGTTTTCGGCGGCGTAAGGCCATTGGGAGCCGGTCAGGACAATCGGTTTGCCCAAGCCTCGCAGTGCGAGCGCAAGGAGGTTGGCGGTGTACGCCATGCTGTCCGTGCCGTGCAGTATCAGGATGCCGTCGCAGGAAGGCAGTTTGGCGGCGATGATGTCCAGCCAGTCGCGCCAGTGTTGCAGCGTGACGGATGAGGAGTCAATCAACGGATTGCAGACGTGCCACTCGAAGTCGAGGTCGTCTGAAAAAGGGGAAAGGGCTTGGCTGACAAGCGCGGTATCGGGGCGCAGGCCTTCGCTGCTTTGGGTCATGCCTATGGTGCCGCCTGTGTAGAGGACGAAGATTTTTTGTTTCATGGACATCATCGGGTCGTCTGAAAATAATGATGCGGCTTATTTAACTATATTTCGGACAGGCTGGCAATTTGGCGGCGCGGACGGTTTTCAGACGCCCTTAAAATGAAAAAGCACCCAAGGGCTGTCGATATTTAATTTTCCAAGTAGATTTTTATTCACGAAGCGTGAGACTCAGGACAGAAGCCGCAACAAGGTCAGAGATCTTGCGAGAATTTCCAACGCAGAAGATACCGCTTTGGATAAAAAACACGGAAACTATTGAATATCGGCAGACTTTTCAGGGTGCTTGATTTTATTGTTCGCTTTGCGCGGCTTTTTTGGCTGCCTTGGCGGCTTTACGCTCCGCCCGCTTTTCGCTCAATTTGGTACGGTAAAACAGCAGGCGTTGGCGTTTTTTCCACCAGAACCATGCCAAAACTACTGCCAATACGCCCAAAACAACGAAGATGCCGGATTGCAGGCTGTGCATTTTTGCCATCAGCCAATCGATGTTGTTCGCACCGTATTCGCCCAAATAAATCCAAACCGGCACGGAAATCAATGCGGCAAGCCCGTCCATCAGAATGAAACGGGTATAGGAAACTTTGCGGCTGATGCCCGCAGTCACGAAAACGGCGGTACGCAAACCGGGCAGGAAGCGGGCGACGAACAATACCCAGTTGCCGTATTTGTCGAATTTTTCCTGCACCTGCGCGTAACGCTTGGGTGTCATCACGCGGGCAATCGGTTTGAACTTAAGGATTTTCTGCCCCCACAAGCGTCCGGCGACAAACATAAATCCGTCGCCCGCCAACACGCCGAGCATACCGACGACAACCATCCAATGCGAATTGGTGTACCCCAAGCCGGAAATCACACCGCCTGTCACCAGCGTCAAATCTTCGGGAATCGGTACGCCAAAGCCGCAAATGACCAAAACGAAAAACACGGCCGCATAGCCGTAATGGGAAAAAAGGGCTTCTAAAAAGGCAAACATGGCGTATCCGTCGGTTGTAATGTGGAGGGGAAATTCATTTGAACTGAATGTTGTATTTTACCAAAGATAGGGTCGTCTGAAAGAAATAACAAGGCAGGTTATGAAAATAGGCGTCAGCAATATTGTTTGATGCTTTTCAGACGACCTCGAATCCTAAAAAACACAGTGGATTAACCTTAAACCGGCATGGCGTTCCCCCGCCTTGCCCTGATTCAAAATTAATCCACTGCACCGCCGTTCCCGCTTGCGTGGAAACGACGGCAGTTTTAAGGTTTGCTAAAAACCTATTGATTTTTCGACGGCATTACTGCTTGCCGGTGATGGCTGCTGCGATGCGTTCCGCGCCTTTTTTCGCCCAGTCCGCCTGACGCGCTTCGACCATAACGCGCACGACCGGTTCGGTACCCGATGCGCGCAACACGACTCGGCCTTTGCCTTCGAGTTCTTTTTCCACTTCTGCCAACACGTCTTTCGAGGCTTCCTGCCATTTCTGACCTTTTTGGATGCGCACGTTGATCATGGTTTGCGGATACGGCTGCCAGTCGGCGCAAACGGTAGCGAGGTCTTGGTTCAGGATTTGCAGTGCCGCCAAAACTTGCAGCGCGGAGATGATGCCGTCGCCGGTGTTGTGTTTGTCCATGCACAAAATATGGCCGCTGGCTTCACCGCCGATGAGCCAGCCGCGTTGGTTCAGCTGTTCCAACACATAGCGGTCGCCGACTTTGGCGCGGCAGAAATCGACGCCCTGCTCTTTCAGGGCAATTTCCATCGCCATATTGGTCATGACCGTACCGACCACGCCGCCGATGTTGATGCCTTCGCAGGCACGTGCTTTGGCGATGACGTAAATCAGGCTGTCGCCGTCGTACACTTTGCCGTTGCGGTCGACCATCATCAGGCGGTCGCCGTCGCCGTCCAACGCGATGCCGTAGTCGGCTTCGTTTTGCAATACGGCGGCCTGCAAGGCTTTGGGATGGGTTGCGCCGCATTTTTCGTTGATATTGTAGCCGTTGGGTTCGTCGCCGATGCTGACGACTTGCGCGCCGAGTTCGTGGAACACTTTGGGCGCAACGTCATAGCCTGCGCCATGCGCGGTATCGACCACCAATTTCAGGCCGCGCAAATCCAAATGGCTGGGGAAAGTGGATTTGCAGAATTCGATGTAACGGTCGTCTGCGCCGTTGATACGGCGGGCGCGTCCGAGGCGGGCGGACGGCTGGGTTTTCATTTCCTCGTCGATTTTGGCTTCGATTTCCAACTCGATTTCATCACTCAGTTTCACTCCGCCTTCGGCGAAGAATTTGATGCCGTTGTCGGAATAGACGTTGTGCGACGCGGAAATCATCACGCCGGCGGACAAACGCAGCGCACGGGTCAGATAAGCCACGCCCGGCGTAGGCAGCGGACCGGTTTGGATGACGTTGACACCCGCGGCGGTAAAACCCGCCACCAGCGCGGCTTCAAGCATGTAGCCGGAAATGCGCGTGTCTTTGCCGATAAGGACAGTCGGCTTCTGCCCTCCGTCATGCTGTACCAACACCTGCCCCGCCGCATAACCGAGTTTCAATACGAAATCGGGGGTAATCGGGAACTGACCGACTTCGCCGCGCACGCCGTCCGTGCCGAAATATTTTTTTGCCATGAGTTTGCTCCGTGAGGATGTTTTTTAGAATGGGGTTACCCGTAAATGTCATAACGGGCAGTATAGGGGGTTTTATGCAAAACTGTTGGGATTTATGTTTAGCGTCATTAGATTAAGCCTGAGCGGTATAGTTTCTTATTTTATCAAAATACGGAACAAGTTAACCGGATTAAACAAACAGGTCGTCTGAAACCGCCAAACTTGTTTTCAGACGACCTCTTTATCACTATAGTGGATTAAATTTAAACCAGTACGGCGTTGCCTCGCCTTAGCTCAAAGAGAACGATTCTCTAAGGTGCTGAAGCACCAAGTGAATCGGTTCCGTACTATCTGTACTGTCTGCGGCTTCGTCGCCTTGTCCTGATTTTTGTTAATCCACTATATTTTAGGGGCTGTCGACATTTCATTTTCAAAGTGTTTTTTTGCTTCCAAAACAGAAGCTATTAAATGCCGGCAATCCCTAAAGCGTCCCACACCTTCAACGTATCCGCCGTCGCCTTCACATCATGCACGCGTACGATTTGCGCGCCGCGCGCCACAGAAGCCAGCGCCGCCGCCACGCTGCCGTGTACGCGTTCCGCCGCGTCTGCCTCGCCGGTCAGCTCGCCTATCATGCGTTTGCGCGACACGCCGATGAGCAGCGGAAAACCCGTTTCCGCCATCAATTCGGGCAAATGCCGCATCAGCGCGATATTGTGTTGCAGGGTTTTGCCGAAGCCGAAACCGGGATCAAGCGCGATGCGTTGCGGGGCGATACCTGCCGCGATACATTCCACCGAGCGCGCTTTCAAATACCGCGCTACTTCACCGACAACATCCTGATATTTCGGATTAATCTGCATGGTTTCGGGCAAACCCTGCATGTGCATCAGGCAAATGCCCGTGTCCGCCTGACGCGCCAGCAATTCGACCGCGCCCTCGTCGGTCAACGCCGCCACATCATTAATAATATCAACACCACCGAGCGCCAACGCTTTTTCCATAATCACCGTGCGACGCGTGTCCAAACTGACGGGAACGCCCCACCCCGCCACTTCCGCCAATACAGGCTTAACCCGCGCCCATTCTTCTTCAGGCGAAACATAATCCGCACCCGGCCGCGTCGATTCGCCGCCGATGTCTAGAATGTCCGCGCCCTCTTTCAAAAGCCGTTCGGCGTGTGCCAAGGCTGTTTGGGCATTTTGCGAATATACGCCGCCGTCGGAAAAAGAATCGGGCGTCAGGTTGACGATACCCATGATTTTCGGCTTGTCCAAACCGATTTCAAACCTGCCTGCCTGCCAGATGCGCGTGGTCATGATGGTGTGTTCCGTAAAATAATGAGGGTGAAATTATAGGTCGTCTGAAAACATCATGCAGCTTTCAGACGACCCCGTTTTACAAATCCTGCCGTTTAATGCCAAAATCAGGTTTACCGTCCTAATCCGTCTGACAAAGGAAACAGCCATGTACCGACACGTCGAATACTACCCCGGCGACCCGATTTTGAGCCTAGTCGAAACCTTCAAAAACGACCCGCGTCCTGAAAAAGTCAATTTGAGCATAGGCATTTATTTCGACGACGAAGGCAAAATGCCCGTATTGGAATCCGTGAGCCGTGCCGAAACCGCCCGCGCCGCTACGCCTGCGCCGTCGCCCTATCTGCCGATGGAAGGTTTGAACACTTACCGCAGCGCGGTGCAGCATTTATTGTTCGGCAAAGATAATCCCGCGTTCGCGCAAGGACGCATCGTTACCGTACAAACCTTGGGCGGCTCGGGCGCACTCAAAGTCGGGGCGGATTTCCTGCACCGCTGGTTCCCCGCAGCGCGCGCCTACGTCAGCGACCCGACTTGGGACAATCACCGCGGCATTTTTGAAGGCGCAGGTTTCGAGGTCGGCACTTATCCTTATTACGACTCCGCCACCGTCGACGTGAAATTCGACGAAATGACCGCGTTTTTCAACACCCTGCCCGAACACAGTATCCTAATCCTGCACCCCTGCTGCCACAACCCGACCGGCGTGGATATGTCGGAACAGCAATGGGACGAAGTGTTGCAAATCATCAAAACGCGCAAACTGATTCCGTTTATGGACATCGCCTACCAAGGCTTCGGCGGCGATTTGGACAGCGATGCCTACGCCATCCGCAAAGCGGTGGAAATGGATTTGCCTCTGTTCGTCAGCAATTCATTCTCAAAAAACCTGTCGCTCTACGGCGAGCGCGTCGGCGGTTTGAGCGTGGTTTGCCCGAATAAAGAAGAAGCAGAATTGGTGTTCGGACAGCTCAAATTCACCGTCCGCCGCATCTACTCCAGCCCGCCCGCACATGGCGCCTATATCGCCGCCGATGTGATGAACAGTCCCGAACTTTACGCTTTGTGGCAAAACGAAGTCTATGTCATGCGCGACCGCATCCGCGCCATGCGGCAGAAACTTTACGACGTTTTGACCGCGCAAATCCCCAAACGCGATTTCACTTATTTCATCAAACAGCGCGGCATGTTCAGCTACACAGGATTGAACGTGGAACAAGTCCGCAGGTTGCGCGACGAATTTGCCGTTTACCTGCTGGATTCGGGCAGGATGTGTGTCGCTGGGCTGAATGCGTCGAACATCGCCTATGTTGCCGATGCGTTTGCCAACGTGTTGAAATAAAGCACAAAAAGCAAAAGGTCGTCTGAAACCCGATGTAGTTTTATTTGAAGTAAATCAAAAGGCCGCCCGAAAAATTTTCATCTTTCAGACGGCCTCTCTATAATTGGCGCACCCAACAGGGATCGAACCTGTGACCTCCAGCTTCGGAAACTGACACTCTTCCAACTGAGCTATGGGTGCGGGGAAGGCGTAAGATTAACGCAAATCCCGCCTGTTGGCAAAGCCTATTATGCAGGATGGCGCAAACAAGACAAATTTGCAGAAAATTCCCCGTAAATAATCAATGACATAACTAACCCACCCCTTAACAAACGGCAAAAAACTGCCGCCTTTGCGTATATTTTCCACAAGAGCGATTGGAAAGCCCCTGTGAATTCAGTATAATCCAGCAAAATATTGTTAACTGCGTTTAACACACCAAACTATAACTCAAAGCACAACCTAACCTAACGGCGAGGCCTACCAAATGAAACAACTCCGCGACTCAAAAGCCCAAGGCTCTGCATTGTTTACCCTTGTGAGCGGTATCATCATTGCTATTGCAGTCATTTACTTCCTCATCAAATTGGCGGGCAGCGGCTCGTTCGCAGACGTTAACCAATCGTCCGAAGCCGCCACCCAAACCCGTATCCAACCCGCAGGGCAGCTCGCCTTAGGTGACGGCATTCCGGTAGGCGAACGCAAAGGCGATCAGATTTTCAACAAAATCTGTATCCAATGTCACGCTGCGGACAGCTCCGTTCCCAATGCGCCTAAAATCGAAAACAACGGAGATTGGGCTCCCCGTATCGGACAAGGTTTCGACACGCTGTTCCAACATGCTCTGAACGGTTTTAATGCCATGCCTGCCAAAGGCGGTGCAGCCGATTTGACCGACCAAGAACTCAAACGCGCCATTACTTACATGGCCAATAAGAGCGGCGGCAACTTCCCTGATCCCGATGCCGCAGCACCCGCCGATCAAGCAGCTTCAGGCGATGCAGCCGCATCCGCACCAGCCGCTGCCGGCTCTGCTCCCGCAGCCGACGCACCTAAAGCCGAAGACAAAGGCGCAGCCGCTCCTGCAGCCGGCGGTGCAGACGGTCAAAAAGTTTACGAAGCCAATTGTAAAGCGTGTCACGGCGGCGCCATCCCCGGCGCTCCCGGCGTAGGCAAAAATGACGAGTGGGCTCCACGTATCAAACAAGGTAAAGAAACCCTGTACAAACACGCTCTCGAAGGCTTCAACGCCATGCCTGCCAAAGGCGGTAACGCCGGTCTGAGCGACGACGAAGTCAAAGCAGCGGTCAACTACATGGCTAACCAATCAGGCGCTAAATTCTGATTCATTCAGAAAACGCCATAGATACCCCAATAAAAACGCACCTTTAAACAAGGTGCGTTTTTTTGTTGCCATTCTTCATTACCTCCTAACGAATACAAATCAAATACAAATCAACCAGACCCATCGATTGATTTTGCCTTACAATCTCCCTCTTAATATCCAAAGCCTTCTGAGCAACAGAAATATTTTCAGACGACCTCCTAAGCGCTTTGGTAAAATGCACCACGCAATTATAGTGGATTAACTTTAAACCAGTACGGCGTTGCCTCGCCTTGCCGTACTATCTGTACTGTCTGCGGCTTCGTCGCCTTGTCCTGATTTAAATTTAATCCACTATACCTACCCTCTTCCGCCATGCCTGACCAACTGCCCATGACCAACCAGCGCATCAACCACGAACCCGTCTTCCTGCTTGCTTCCGCCCCTTGGCGCGAGAGCAGTTTGTGGGTAGAAGTGTTCAGCCGCCGTTACGGGCGCGTGGCTTTATTGGCGAGAGGTGCGCGCAAGCGGCAGAGCGAGCTGCGCGGCGTGTTGGTTCCGTTTGTACCGATCAGCGCATCTTGGTACGGTTCGCAAGAATTGAAAACGCTGCACCGCGCGGAGTGGATAGGCGGCTGGCCGCAGCCGCAAGGCAGGGCTTTGTTCAGCGGTCTGTATATTAACGAATTGATGCTCAAACTGACGGCTCGCGAAGACCCGATACCCGAGCTTTACGACGCGCTGGAAGCGGTGATGCGGGCGGTATGCGGCGAAAACAGCCATACCGCCGCGCTGCGACGCTTTGAATGGACTTTACTCAACCGCTTGGGATTCGCACCCGATTTATTCCACGATGGCAACGACGAAGCAATCCGCGCCGAAGAAACCTACTGGCTGACGCCTGAAAATGCGGTCGTCCCCATCGAAGAAGCTGAACGCTTCAATCCGCGCAATCATGGCGTGGCAGTTGGCGGCGACATCTTAATCCAGCTGCGCGAAGGCGATTTTACCCATCCCGAAAGCCTCGGACAGTCGCTAAAAATCACGCGCCTGCTGATTGACAACCTCCTACCCGAAGGCATTAAATCCAGACAGGTTTTGCAACAGCTCCAGCAATTCAGTTTCGGCGTTTAACTTTTTCAGACGACCTTTTCTATCGACAGGTCGTCTGAAAACACAAAGAAAGGACACATCATGCTCTTAGGTGTAAACATCGACCACATCGCCACCGTCCGCAACGCCCGCGGCACGACCTATCCCAGCCCTGTGGAAGCGGCGTTGGTCGCGGAAACGCACGGTGCGGATTTGATTACCATGCACCTACGCGAAGACCGCCGCCACATCAAAGACGCGGACGTGTTCGCCGTCAAAAACGCCATCCGCACGCGCCTGAACCTTGAAATGGCGTTGACGGAAGAAATGCTGGAAAACGCGCTCAAAGTCATGCCGCAAGACGTGTGCATCGTGCCTGAAAAACGTCAGGAAATCACGACCGAAGGCGGTTTGGACGTATTGGCGCAACAAGAAAAAATCGCCGGGTTCACCAAAATCCTGACCGACGCAGGCATCCGCGTCTCGCTCTTCATTGATGCCGACAACGAGCAAATCCAAGCCGCCTATGATGTCGGCGCGCCCGTTATCGAGCTGCACACCGGCGCATACGCCGACGCACACAGCCACGCCGAACAAATCAAGCAATTCGAGCGTCTGCAAAACGGCGCGCATTTTGCCAGCGATTTGGGCTTGGTCGTCAACGCCGGACACGGCCTGACCATACACAACGTTACCCCCATCGCCCAAATCCTCGCTATCCGCGAGTTGAACATCGGGCATTCGCTGATCGCCCAAGCCCTCTTCCTCGGCCTGCCCGAAGCCGTGCGCCAGATGAAGGAAACCATGTTCAGGGCAAGACTGCTGCCTTGATAGGCGACATCCACCTTTTCAGACGACCTTCTCTCAACAAGGAGACCACCGCATGATTTACGGCATAGGCACAGACATCGTTTCCCTCAAACGCATCATCCGCCTGAGCAAAAAGTTCGGACAGGCATTTGCCGAGCGCATCCTCACCCCCGAAGAACTGCTCGAATTCCCGCAGGCAGGCAAACCCGTCAACTACCTTGCCAAACGCTTCGCCGCCAAAGAAGCTTTCGCCAAAGCCGTCGGCACAGGCATACGCGGCGCGGTTTCCTTCCGCAACATCGGCATCGGGCATGACGCATTGGGCAAACCCGAATTTTTCTACGCCCCCGCCCTGTCCAAATGGCTGGAGGAACAAGGCATCAGCCACGTCAGCCTCAGCATGAGCGACGAAGAAGACACCGTGTTGGCATTCGTCATTGCCGAAAAATAAGACAATACCCATCGGCAGGTCGGACTCCCGAATCCGACCTTTCCGAATTTTCAGACGACCTTTCTCCCCATTCCCATGACCCAAGACACCCGCCCCCTTATCCGCGTCGTTGCCGGCATCCTGCTCAACCAAGACGGCGACTACCTGCTCAGTTCCCGCCCCGAAGGCAAACCCTATGCCGGATATTGGGAGTTTGCCGGCGGCAAAGTCGAAGCGGGCGAAACCGACTTCCAAGCCTTGCAACGCGAGTTTGAAGAAGAACTCGGCATTCGCATCCTTGCCGCCACGCCTTGGCTGACCAAAATCCATTCCTACGAACACGCCCGCGTCTGCCTGAAATTCCTATGGGTAAACCCCGACCAATGGACGGGCGAACCCCAATCCCGCGAAGGACAGGCATGGTCGTGGCAGAAAGCAGGCGATTTCAACGTCGCCCCCATGCTGCCCGCCAACGGTCCGCTGCTGCGCGCCCTCTCCGTCCCACGCCAGCTGCAAGGTCGTCTGAAAACCGGTTTGCACGGACAAAACAGCACCGGCGAATACCGCGTCGCGCCCTACTCCCTAGCCGAACCGCACCACGCCAACATCTTCATCTCAGAAACCGAACTGCGCAAGCTCGGCAAGCTGCCCCAAGCCCAAAGCGTTTGGGTATCGATACACACCCGCGAACAATGGCAACGCGTACAAGATGCCGACGTCGTCGTTTGGCAAGTCAACGACGACGCAAGCGCACGACAAGTGCTTGAAATATTGGAACAAGGCGTATCCGTTCCACTGGTTGTCGCCGCGCCCGAAACACTGGTTTCAAGCTATCGCGACCACTGGCTCTCAACAGGCGCACACGCCGTCCTGACCGACAACGACACCGAGGTCGTCTGAAATGGACAAAAACCGCAAACTTCTCCTCGCAGGCGTCCTCCTCATTCTCTTCGCCGCCGCCAAACTCCTGCTGCTGGACTGGTGGCAGAAACAACAGCCCCAAGCCCGCACCGCCGAGTGCGACCTCATCAAAGGCTGCACCCTGCCCGACGGTTCCCACGTCCGCTCCACCCCCATCAGCACCCGTTCCGCCTTCGACATCACCGTCGAAAACACCCCGGCCGAAACACAACAAGTCAGCATCAGCTTCAGCATGAAAGACATGGACATGGGCTTCAACCGCTACTTGCTCAAACAGCAATCCCCGCGCACTTGGCAAGCGCACCAAATCCACCTGCCCGTCTGCGTCGAAGGCAGACGTGACTACATTGCCGACATCACCATAGGCGGACAGACTTTTCAGACGACCTTTACCGCCCAGTAAGTGTGCTACGCGTATTCAAACAAGAAAACTTTTCGTCGAATGGCTCATCATGGATTCAATTTCAATCAGAAACCTGAAAAGAGTGCCTATAACATGAAAGCGATTGTTTAGATGTTTTCACACTAAACAATCGCTTTCTTCAGGTTTGTACAACATAAAACCATGCCGGTTTATATAGTGGATTAACTTTAAACCAGTACGGCGTTGCCTCGCCTTAGCTCAAAGAGAACGATTCTCTAAGGTGCTGAAGCACCAAGTGAATCGGTTCCGTACTATCTGTACTGTCTGCGGCTTCGTCGCCTTGTCCTGATTTAAATTTAATCCACTATAATTCCCGATTAAGCCGATAAGCTAAAAATCCTATTAAAATCAACATATCAATTCGATATTCAATATATTTAGATTCCGCTATCAAGCCGTTTCCAATCCATCTCCCTTCATTCTTTATCCCAAATCCATCCCCCGCACCGACAAACATAAAAGAAAAAGACGCAGCACATTATCCGACCATACCCTAGCCTCTTAAAAACAAATGAAAATATTAACAAACCATCTACATCGCAACCTAGCCCCTATAAATTCCCCTATTTAAATTTGCTTATCAATAAAAAAGCAAGCAAAGCATCCTGAAAATATTCAAAAAATATCTTGAAATTCAATATTTACATCAAATCTTCATTATAAAAATAATATAAATATCCCATTTATTAATTATATTACTGTCAACACTCTGATTTTGTGCTATATTGTGACGAAATAACCATTATTCAGAAATGGAGAAGAAAACTTATGAAAACCGCCTCCAATTTCATCCGCGACGACATCAAAGCCATGTCCGCCTACCGAATTGCCGATTTGCCTGAAGGCCTCATCAAGCTGGATGCGATGGAAAGTCCGTATCATCCGTTTGCCCGTTTTCCCGAGCTGTCAAACGAATGGCTGCGGCTGATTGCCCAAGCGCCGATTCAGCTTTATCCCAATCCTGCCGCCAGCGGGCTGCAGGAAACTTTAAGAAAAGCCTTCGATATTCCTGAAGCCGCCGCCATCGCTTTAGGAAACGGCTCGGACGAGTTAATCCAATTCTTGACCCTGCTCGTTGCCCAATCAGGCGCGACCATGCTGGCGGTTGAGCCGAGTTTCGTGATGTATCGGCACAATGCCGAGCTGTACGGTATGAATTATGTCGGCGTGCCGCTCAATGAAGATTTCACGCTTGATTTGCCCGCCGTTTTATCCGCCATTGAAAAACATCAGCCCGCGTTGATTTTCATTGCCTATCCGAACAATCCGACAGGCGTATGTTTCCGCCGCGAAGAAGTCGAAACCATCATCCGCGCGGCGCAGGGTATCGTAGTTGTCGATGAAGCATACGGCGCATTCAGCCGCGACAGTTTTCTGCCGCAGGCGGGCAGCATCGAAAATCTGGTCGTGATGCGCACCATCAGCAAAATCGGTTTTGCCGGACTGCGCATCGGCTATGCGGCAGGAAGCCCCGCCGTAATGGGCGAGCTGGCGAAAATCCTGCCACCCTACAATATGAACCAATTAAGCTTGGCGACCGCCAAATTCGCCCTGCAACACCACGACGCGATTCAGACGACCATCGATATTTTGAAAGCCGAACGCGAACGCGTTTTCAGCGAATTGTCCGCCATAGGTCGTCTGAAAGCCTTCCCCAGCGAAGCGAATTTCATTACCGTGCGCGTTCCCGATGCAGACGCACTGTTTAACACGCTTAAAGAAAACCGCATCCTGATTAAGAAACTCCACGGCACGCATCCGCTTTTGGCGCAATGCGTCCGCATTACCATCGGCAGTCCCGAGCAAAACGATGCCGTACTGGACATTATCCGCAAGCTTTATGCCTGATTTTTTAAAACCTCACAGAGAGTAAACCTATGACCATCACTCAACTCCACCTTGCCAATTTCCTGCAGCTTGTCGAAGAAGCAGGCTCGCTGACCAAACTTGCCCGCAAATGCGGTTACGACAACGCGGCATCCCTATCCCAGCTGAAACGCCGCCTTGAAGAGCAGGCAGAAGACGAAAAAGCGCGCGGCATCCGCCCCAGCCTTGCCGCCAAACTCGAAGCCGGCATGCACAAACGCAAAGGCTGGTTAAACCGCGACCACAGCAAAGACAAAGAAAAATCCGCAGCCGCCGAAGCCGCCCGCCAAGAGCGTGCCGCCCAAGCTGCCGCCGCCACACCGGCATTCCATATGCCCGCAGAAGGCCGCGCAGTCAGCATCACCCGCAACACCAGCGAAACCCAAATCACCCTCAGCCTCAACCTCGACGGCACCGGACAATACCGCCTCGACACCGGTGTCCCCTTCCTTGAGCATATGCTTGCCCAAGTCGCCCGCCACGGCATGATTGACCTCGACATCACCTGCAAAGGCGACTTGCACATCGACGACCACCACACCGTAGAAGACATCGGTATCGTACTCGGTCAAGCCCTGAAACAAGCCTTGGGCAGCAAAGCCGGCATCTGCCGTTACGGTCATGCCTACGTTCCGCTCGACGAAGCTTTGAGCCGCGTTGTCATCGACCTCTCCGGCCGTCCCGGACTCGTGTACAACATCGACTTCACACGCGCCCTCATCGGACGTTTTGACGTTGACCTGTTTGAAGAATTCTTCCACGGCGTCGTCAACCACAGCATGATGACCCTGCACATCGACAACCTCAGTGGCAGCAACGCCCACCACCAAGCCGAAACCGTATTCAAAGCCTTCGGCCGCGCCCTGCGCATGGCGGCAGAATACGACCCGCGTATGGCAGGACAAACCCCGTCCACCAAAGGCACTTTGAGCGACGAATCCGTTGCCGTTGAAGTTGCCGCTGAAAAAGAAGAAGCGCAAAGCGAAGAATAATCCGCTTTAAAAAAGGTCGTCTGAAAACCGAGAAACAGGTTTTCAGACGACCTTTGCGTTTACGGCAGGCATTGTTCAAAACGGTAACCGGCAAAACCATCGCAAACGAGTTCAGAAAATCCCCCCTCCCGCCTTCCTGTACAAGTACGAATTCATCTGAAATCAAAGACCATCCACAATAAAAATCAAAAGATTAAATCTCACCCGCAGAGCCGAGCCTGCACAAACATATCGTCAAACCACACCCCCTGTTTACCTGTCATCGCCTCAAAACCCTAAAAGGTCGTCTGAAAACAGGCATGATAGGTTTTCAGACGACCTCAGATTTGTCAAACCCGCCCGATTTATGGGAAAATCGCACGATTGAATTTAACGAAGGGCGACACCGTGTTAGACAGAGAAGGCTATCGCCCCAATGTCGGTATCATCTTAATCAACAACCGCAACGAAGTCTTTTGGGGCAAACGTGTGCGCGAACATTCGTGGCAGTTTCCGCAAGGCGGCATCAAGCCGGGCGAAAGCCCCGAAACCGCCATGTACCGCGAGCTGTACGAAGAAGTCGGGCTGCTACCGCAACACATCAAAATCGTCGGCCGCACACGCGACTGGCTGCGTTACGACGTGCCGAGCCATTGGGTACGCCGCGAATGGCGCGGTTCGTATCGCGGACAGAAGCAGATTTGGTATCTTTTGCGGCTGGTCGGGCGCGACAGCGACATCAATCTGCGCGCCTGCCACCATCCCGAATTTGACGGCTGGCGTTGGCACCAATATTGGGCTCCCGTTGACGAAGTGATTGATTTCAAACGCGACGTTTACTTGGGGGCATTGAAAGAACTCTCCTCCCGCTTCCTGCGCGGCATGGAAAGCTACGAAGACTTTACCGCGCGCCTGCCTTTTGACAACCGATAAAACAACGAAACGCAACGCTTTCAGGTCGTCTGAAAGCGTTGTTCTTCCTTTCAGACGACCTCTTCCCCTATGACTAAAAACAACCAATACAGCGAATCCAGCATTACCGTCCTCAAAGGCTTGGAGCCGGTCAAAGAACGTCCCGGCATGTACACCCGCACCGACAGCCCGACCCACATCTGCCAAGAAGTTATCGACAACGCGGCGGACGAGGCGTTGGGCGGTTTCGCCACTGAAATCGATGTGCGCATCCACGACGACGGTTCGCTTTCCGTGTGCGACAACGGACGCGGCATTCCCGTCGGGCCGCACCCTGTCGAAGGCGTGCCCGTGGTCGAACTCGTGTTTACCCGTCTGCATGCGGGCGGCAAGTTCAACAAAAAAGACGGCGGCAGCGCGTATGCCTTTTCAGGCGGTCTGCACGGTGTGGGCGTATCCGTCACCAACGCCCTCTCCACCCGCCTTGAGGTCACCGTCAAACGCGAAGGCAAAATCCACCGCATCGTATTTGCCGGCGGCGACGTGGTCGAACCGTTGGCACAAGTGGGCAAATGCGCCGTCAAAGACAGCGGCACCGAAGTGCGCGTTTGGCCGGACGGCAAATATTTTGAAAGCCCGAATTACAGCATTCCCGAACTCGAACGCCTGCTGCGCGCCAAAGCCGTGCTGCTGCCGGGCGTGCGCGTTTCCCTGACCCGTCCGGTCAAAGGCGAAGACGAAGCGCACACCCAAACCTGGCATTACCCCGACGGTCTGAAAAGCTATCTGACCGACCTGATTGCCGACGCGCAGGAAGCCGTGCCGCTGTTCTCTTGCGAAAACTACATTTCAGACGACCACAACGGCGATTTCAGCATCGGCGAAGGTGCTGCGTTTGCCCTGACTTGGCTGGAAGAAGGCTCGTGCGCCAACGAAAGCTACGTCAACCTCATCCCCACCCCGCTGGGCGGCACGCACGAAGCAGGCTTGAAACAAGCCGTGTTCAACGCCGTCAACAACTTCATCAATCTGCACAACCTTTTACCGCGCGGCGTGAAAGTGCAAAGCGACGACGTGTTCAGCAAAACCGCCTTCGTCCTCTCCGCCCGCGTCCTCGACCCGCAGTTCCAAGGTCAGACCAAAGACAAGCTGACTAACCGCGACGCGTTGAAACTCGTCGCCGCCGTATCGGGCGACCCTTTGGAATTGTGGCTGAACCAAAACGTGGACTTCGGCAAAAAAATCGCCGAACTCGCCATCCGTCAGGCACAAGCGCGGATGCGTTCGGTTAAAAAAATCGAAAAGAAAAAAGGCAGCGGCGTCGCCGTCCTGCCCGGCAAACTGACCGACTGCGAAAGCGAAGACATCCGCGAAAACGAACTCTTCCTCGTTGAAGGCGATTCCGCCGGCGGCTCCGCCAAACTCGCCCGCGACAAAGCCACACAAGCCATCCTGCCCCTGCGCGGCAAAGTGCTCAACAGTTTTGAAGTCCACCCCGACCAACTCTTCGGTAACGCCGAAATCCACGACATTTCTGTCGCCATCGGCGTCGATCCGCACGGCATCAACGACAATCCCGATTTAAGCGGTCTGCGCTACGGCAAAATCGCCATCCTGTCCGATGCCGACGTGGACGGCTCTCATATTCAAGTTTTGCTGCTGACCCTGTTCTACCGCCACTTCCCGAAACTGGTTGCCGACGGACACATCTACGTCGCCCAGCCGCCGCTGTTCCGCGTCGATGTCAACGCACAAGGCAAAAGCAAACCCGCCCGCAAATTCTACGCCCTCGACCAAAACGAACTCGACAGCATTTTGGAGCGGCTGCAAAAAGAAGGTGTCAAAGAAACCGCCTATTCCATCAGCCGTTTCAAAGGCTTAGGCGAGATGAATCCCGACCAGCTCAAAGACACCACCATGCACCCCGACACCCGCCGCCTGTTGCAGGTGCAAATCCCCGAAGGCGCAGATGACGAAACACGCGACATCTTCGTCAAACTGATGGGTAAAGGCGAAGCCGCCGCCCGCCGCGCATGGATGGAACGGGAAGGCGATACGGCGGAATTGGATATTTAATGCCGTTGATTTAAAGAGAAAAAAGGTCGTCTGAAAACGGATTTAGGTTTTCAGACGACCTTTTTATGTTGTGCCGCCAAACATAGTTAAAAAGTCATGCAGCAATCTTCAAACGAAGTACGGCATCTCTGACGGCTTAATATAATCCACTAAACTTGCGGCTTTTCATCGCCGGATGTTTGCTGACTGTATTTTAGTGCTTCATACAGACTATCCAGCAATGCCTGTTTTTCCTCCTTACTCAATCCGACAATGTGTTTCAGCTCCTTATCAAACGGCACAGCCTGTCCGCCGTTTTTAGGCGCAAAGGCAAAAATTTTGGCTGTTTTTTTATCACTGGAAATAACCCAGGGAACGGTTTTATTACAGACAAATGCAATCTTCCTAGCCTTGCCGTCCAGCACAGGATAAAAACAGAGCGGCTTCCCCTTCTTCGCATCCGCTTCGATAATTTCCAAACGCCAAGGATAAGCACCGTCTTCATTAAGCCCTCGGAACATTTTCCGATAATTTGGCAACGCAACCAGCGGCAGATAAAACGCCGCCCATGCCAACCCCAACGCCAGCAAGAATATAATTGCAGCTAGAATGCTGCGATTGCCTATTTTTTCCACTGCCAAATCCAAAGTTACTTGATTCGGATTTTGATTGGACGCTATGGCTTGAACGACATAATCGTCACCGCTGACATCAAAAAACGCAAAAGAACGCTCCCACGTCTGTCCGCCATTATGTATGGTGACATCGCAATCAGAAATAAACCCTTTTCTCGCCTTGCATTGACCGGAGATAGAGGCTTCGGACAGAACGCGGTAATCTTGACCGATTTGATAATCCGAATAAATATTCTCGCTTAGTTTATATGAGAACCAAAACATTCCGAGTGCCAGAAAAGGCATCAAAATGACTAAAAAAGTCATCATTTTTATAGAATTATCAAACATTCCTTTTATTTTTAAAGGCTTTTCCGGAAGCCGAATAGAAGGCATTTCCATATTATTTCCTTAACAATTGGTCAATATGCATATTCTAAATGAAAAAATATATTTATGGCTGACAAAGACCGTTTTCTTGATAATAATATTGACCCTGACTCAGAATGAATCGAAAGCATAAAAGGTCGTCTGAAAGCCAATCGTTTCAAACCATCATCTAAGGACATTCATAAATGGCACGCCTTACCTCATCCCTATTATTGCTCATCACCGGTCTTTCACTTACTGCCTGCGGCTCTAGTATTGATTACGACCGCCAAGGATTGGAACGCAGCCAACAAATGTGGCAGCAGCGGCTGGACAGCCTTCCAATCGGCGCAACTGAAGCGCAACTGCGCGACTGGCAAAACAAATACGGATTAAAACTGGCGTTTCAAGAACCTGACCATTATTACAGTTCCAACCTGCCCAAAGGCCATTTCCCCGTAAAAAAACATTGGTCCAAATTCAGCCCTTGCGATGCTTTTTTCTTATCTTTGACTATCCAAACCAACGAGCAAAAGCAAGTGGTTAAAAAAGAACTGAAAGCCTTGGGCAGCTGCATATAACCTGTCTATGATTCAGGTCGTCTGAAAAACAGCCCCGCCTAAAACTCAAAAGGAATCCATCATGTACACTTGCACTTCCTGCGGCGAAAAACATGAAGACATGCCGGCGCTCTGCTTTGCCACTCCCGCTCCCTATGACCAACTCAGTGAAGAAGAACGCATTGCTTATCAAGCGGAATGCGATTCTGATTTCTGTATCATCCGTTATCCCGACCAAACCGACCGCTTTATCCGCGCGGTGCTGCTTATTCCGATTATCGGGCATGAGGAAACGCTGGAATACGGCGTGTGGGTATCCGTCAGCGAAAAGAGTTTTAACGACTATCAAAGCCACTTTCACGACAATCCGGAAAACGTCGTTTATTTCGGCATGATCTGCAACTGGCTGCCCCCTTATGAAACCGACACCTTCGGTCTGCACTGTAATGTCGTTACCCAGTCCGACAACCGACGTCCCCTGCTGCAACTGCATCAAGGCAGCGAACATCCGCTGGTACGCGACTTTTATCACGGCATAGAATATGCCGAAGCACAGGCAAGGATAGAAGCAGCATTCGGTGCAGACTATTAAGGGCAAAATGGCAAACCGCCTTCTATTGAACGAAACCATGTCCGACGGCTCCCGCCTGTTCCTGCAACTGCCGCAAACCTACCCGCCGTCGAGCCTGCTGCGGAAAATTGTCTGTTTCGGCGGAATGCCTACCGACTTCGTATCGGATTGGGTTACGGGCGAGACGTGGATAGATTTTTGCTACAAAGGCTGGAAGTTCAGTATTCACAACCCATATGGTGAATATTGGTTTTTTGTCGAAAACAGCGAATGCCCCGAAGCTATATTGCAATCTATGATTGAGGTCGTCTGAAATCCAAAATCCGGTTTTCAGACGACCTCAAATAAGGATCAACATGAAATACAAAGACCTACGCGACTTCATCGCCATGCTCGAGCAGCAGGGCAAACTCAAGCGCGTCGCGCACCCCGTTTCCCCGCATTTGGAAATGACCGAAATCGCCGACCGCGTGCTGCGCGCCGAAGGGCCGGCGTTGCTGTTTGAACACCCGATCAAGCCCGACGGCACGCGCTACGATTATCCCGTGTTGGCAAACCTGTTCGGCACGCCCGAACGTGTGGCGATGGGCATGGGTGCGGACAGCGTGTCCAAGCTGCGCGAAATCGGGCAGACGCTGGCGTATTTGAAAGAACCCGAACCGCCCAAAGGCATCAAAGACGCATTTTCCAAACTGCCGCTGTTGAAAGACATTTGGAGCATGGCGCCGAACGTGGTGAGAAATGCGCCGTGTCAGGAAATCGTGTGGGAAGGTGAAGACGTTGATTTGTATAAACTTCCGATTCAACATTGCTGGCCGGAAGACGTTGCGCCGCTGGTAACATGGGGTTTGACCGTCACGCGAGGGCCGCACAAAAAACGCCAAAACTTAGGTATTTACCGCCAACAATTAATCGGCAAAAACAAGCTGATTATGCGCTGGCTGTCGCATCGCGGCGGCGCGTTGGATTATCAGGAATTCCGCAAACTCAATCCTGATACGCCGTATCCCGTCGCCGTCGTACTCGGCTGCGACCCCGCCACCATTTTGGGCGCGGTAACGCCCGTTCCCGATACCTTGAGCGAATACCAGTTTGCCGGACTGCTGCGCGGTTCGCGGACGGAGCTGGTGAAATGTATCGGCAACGATTTGCAAGTTCCTGCACGCGCCGAAATTGTGTTGGAAGGCGTGATTCATCCGAACGAAACCGCGCTGGAAGGCCCGTACGGCGACCACACGGGCTATTACAACGAGCAGGACCATTTCCCCGTGTTTACGGTCGAACGCATCACCATGCGCGAAAACCCGATTTACCACTCTACCTACACGGGCAAACCGCCCGATGAACCCGCCGTTTTGGGCGTGGCGTTGAACGAAGTGTTCGTGCCGCTTTTGCAAAAGCAGTTCCCCGAAATCACCGATTTCTACCTGCCGCCCGAAGGCTGCTCCTACCGCATGGCGGTGGTCAGCATGAAAAAACAGTACGCCGGACACGCCAAGCGCGTGATGATGGGCTGCTGGTCGTTCCTGCGCCAGTTTATGTACACCAAATTCATCATCGTGGTCGATGACGATGTGAACGTGCGCGACTGGAAAGAAGTCATCTGGGCGGTCACCACGCGCATGGACCCCGTGCGCGACACTGTTTTGATGGAAAACACGCCCATCGACTATCTCGACTTCGCCAGCCCCGTCAGCGGACTCGGCGGCAAAATGGGTTTGGACGCGACCAACAAATGGTCGGGCGAAACCGACCGCGAATGGGGACGGGTGATCAAAAAAGACCTTGCGGTTACGGCTAAGATTGATGAGATTTGGGGGGAACTGGGGTTGTAAATTCAAGTGCAGGCTGCTTTTTGCGCTTTCCAAACACCAAAAAGCAGCCTGCACATTTCAAAGGCCGTCTGAAAGCAGCGTTTCAACAAAATTTCCAAACAATATTAGGCATTTTGAGCATGGAAACACGAAAAACAGTCCGCCTAATCCTCCGCCCTTGGGCGCTGACCGATGCCGAAGCGGTTTATGAACAGGCGCGCAACCCTAAAATCGGGGCGATGTGCGGCTGGCATCCTCATACCAGCGTGTCGGAAAGCCGTGAGATTATTGAACACGTCCTCCGCAAGCCGCATAGTTTTGCCATTTGCTTGGAAGATAATCAAGTGATAGGCAGCATCGGTCTGCTTTTTCAAAACGACAGCAATCTGCCGATGAGCGACCGTGAAACGGAAATAGGTTATTGGCTGGGCGAGGATTTTTGGGGAAAGGGCTATGCAACCGAAGCGGTGCAATCAATTGTCGCTTATGCTTTTGAGGAATTGTCTCTAGCGCGGCTTTGGGCTGGGGCTTATCAGGAAAACACCCCTTCGCAACGCGTACTGGAGAAATGCGGATTTTATCCTCATCACACTGAAGAGCACTTCTTTTCCAAGCCGACGGGCGAGACGCATAGGGCGGTAATATATGCGCTGGAGAAAGCATAGCGTTTGGCATGTACTCGTAAAGCAACATATCTTTCTTATTTTTAGACCATATAAAACCTTGAAAAGGGTCGTCTGAAATCCAGTTTTCAGACGACCCTTTTAACCAGTAAAACTTTACAATAACTTATCTAATTATCGCACATTGCCCATACCCCCCCTGATTTAAAACTTATTCACTCTGAAGCAATCACCCCTCCACCGAATACCCAAACCCGCCGCTGATATTTCGAACAGCATTTTTTTGGCTATATAAAGCATTACTTTACAGATTTTTTGATATAATTTTGCCCATCCGTTTAGATAAACCGTCGATACTTTCTCCGCGTGTTTTCAGACGGCCTATCAAAAATACAATTCGTTTTCCAAATAAAAGGCCGCCCGCTCTATGCACGAAACTTTCTCCCTCGCCCCCATCGTTATCGTTCTCCTCGTTTCTGTCATTACGGTGATTTATTGCCGTAAATTCAATATCCCTTCTATGCTCGGTTATCTTTTAGTCGGCTTTATCGCCGGTCCGGGTATGCTGAAGCTGATTCCGCAAGGTCATGCCACTGATTATTTGGGTGAAATCGGTATCGTATTCCTGATGTTCAGTATCGGTCTCGAATTCTCCCTGCCCAAGCTCAAAGCCATGCGCCGTTTGGTGTTCGGACTGGGCGGTTTGCAGGTTATTGTAACCATGCTGTCGATTATCGGCATTTTGATGCTGATGGGCGTCAGCTTTAATTGGGCGTTTGCCGCAGCAGGGGCGATGACCATGTCGTCCACGGCAATCGTCAGCCGCATCCTGTCGGAAAAAACCGAATTGGGACAGCCGCACGGTCAAATGGCGATGGGTGTCTTGTTGATGCAGGATATTGCCGTCGTGCCGCTGATGATCCTGATTCCTGCGTTGGGGGGAAATGGCGAAGAGGTCAGCCTGTGGGCGGCGCTCGGTCTTGCCGGATTGAAAATGCTGGTCACGTTGGGCGTGTTATTCGTCGTCGGCAGCAAGGTGATGTCGCGCTGGTTCAGAATGGTCGCCAAACGCAAGTCGTCTGAATTGTTTATGATCAACGTCCTGCTGGTAACCTTGGGCGTAGCTTATCTGACTGAACTGGAAGGCTTGTCGATGGCATTGGGTGCATTCGTCGCCGGTATGCTGCTTTCGGAAACGGAATACCGCTTTCAGGTGGAAGACGACATCCGTCCGTTCCGCGATATTCTGCTCGGTTTCTTCTTTATCACGGTCGGCATGAAACTGGATATCCAAGCTTTAATCGGCGGCTGGCAGCAGATTCTGATTTTGCTGGCAATTTTGCTGGTATTGAAAGCATTGGTCGTCTTTTTCATCGCTTTGCATATGAAGCATCCGATTGCGGATAGCTTAAAAACAGCCCTCTATTTGGCACAAGGCGGCGAATTTGGTTTTGTGATGTTAAACATCTCCAGCAAAATCAATATGGTGTCGCCCGAGCTGGAGCAGGCAGCTACGGCAGCGATTCTGTTGTCTATGATTATTGCCCCATTTATCTTGGGCAGCAGCGATGCCATCGTCAGCCGTTTCGTCAAATCAAGCTGGGACATGAAGGCATTGGATTTGCACAGTATGTTGGTGGAAACCATGAGCAAATCCGACCACGTCCTGATCATCGGTTTCGGACGCGGCGGTCAGACCGTCGGACGCGTCTTGGCTCAGGAAAACATCCCCTTCTTCGCCCTCGACCTTGATATCGGCAGGGTTCAGGTGGCACGCAATGCCGGCGAACCGGTCTCATTCGGCGACGCCAAACGGCGCGAAGTCTTGGAGGCTGCAGGTTTGGAACGCGCCAAAATGGTGGTCATTACCCTGAACAATATGCACGAAACCCAGCATGTTCTCGACAATATCATGTCCTTGCATCCGAGTATGCCCGTGTATGTTCGCGCGACCAATGACGATTATGTCAAAACCTTCACCGACATGGGCGCGGAAGAAGCCGTATCCGACACCAAAGAAACCAGCTTAGTACTGGCAAGCTACGCCATGCTGGGCAATGGCGCGACCTTCAACCATGTTTATCAAACCATTGCCAACATCCGACACAGCCGCTACGCCTCTTTGGAAGGCTTGTTTGTCGGTAGCGATGATGAAAATGGATTTGACGACGGAGGCAAATCGGTATGCCGCCACGCCTTCCCTCTGACCGGAGAAGCCCACGCCATCGGCAAGACCGTCCGTGATTTACCTTTGGATCACGCAGGTATTAAACTGCTATTCATCCGCCGCAATACGAGCAGAATAGAAAACCCAGACTTGGATTTGCAGCTGCAACCGAATGATATTTTGGTCGTCGCAGGCAGACAGGAGGAAATTATTTCTTTTGAAAACTGGAGTTTGCAAGGAAATGCCTGATACACTGAAAAATAAAGCTTGCACAGCGGATGCTTTTTTGATTTAATAGCGTCTTCGCAAACGCAGCGACAAGGGTGATTAGCTCAGTTGGTAGAGCGTCTGCCTTACAAGCAGAATGTCGGCGGTTCGACTCCGTCATCACCCACCAAGTTTCCTTTCATTGTTGCAAAACAATGATGCGCGGTGGTAGCTCAGTTGG
>NZ_POXG01000011.1 GCF_003044565.1 Neisseria sicca
CCTCCTGCGGACGAATTTCAAACGCTGCTCGCTGGTTGAGGTAGGAAGACAGCGGCAGGGAGGAATCGGTGGAGGTGGCGGTGATTTCGACGCGGTAGGCGGTGTTGGCGGCTTCGGAGGCGGTGAAAGAACGAACGGAGAGAGACGGGGAGAAACGGGCGAAGGTGAGGTGGTAGGATTGGCGGGCAGTCATGACGTTGAATTTAAAGATGACGATGAGGTTTGTATGGTAACTTGAATGGCATCAACGGTAAAGCAAATGGGATAAATGGAAGAAAAATTATACAAATGGTATTTAATAGGCACTTTATTCAATTTAAGCAAATCTACCATATATAGTCTTTACAGCTTAAAAAAGTCGTCTGAAAACCCCAATACGGTTTCAGACGACCTTCTAATCTTCAAACTCTTCCAAACTAATCAGCTTTACCTTTGCATTCGCGCTTGCGCTTCTGTTCCCTTGCCCAGTCAACCATATCTTTAGGGTAGTAAGGTGATTTACGCAATTCGGTATCGTTCAAATCGTCAAGATAAGCGATGGCGGCGACTTCGAATGCCCAGTAACCGCAATAACCGTTTTGCTCGGGATCACGATGGGATTGGTATTCAAGGTCGCTCATGCCGACCATTTCGCGATACCAGTCTTTGAGGTAGGCACTGAGAATGTCGAGTTTTTCAGCCTTATCTTTTTCGCGGATGGCGTCCGAAATCAAAACTGCATGGTCGTTCATTTGGACATAATCGGGGTCGGGACGGTCTTTGAAGCGGTAGTAGAAGAAATCCTCAATGGTTGAATCAGGCTCAAGCCCATCTTCTGCATTAGCAAGGATGACGTCGAGCAGGCGCGGAAGCAGGTCTTCGCGTTGGAGGAGATAGCACAGCGCGATGAGGTGTAGCGTTTTAAAATAGTATTCAGTATAAAACCACGGCATCGGGCTGGTGTAGTAGCCGATTTCGTTTAATTCGGCTTTGTTTTGCTGCCAGAATTTAGTGGAAATTTCTAATGTAGAGACAATCCTGTCCAGCATAGGAGACAAAAGGGAAATCGACTCGCCTGCTGTATAACATATTCTCAAATAATCAAATATTTCGGAAAATTTATAGCGAAATAGATGTTTTGACTCTAAAATACTTTTCTGCCAATTATTATCCCAAAATTTTAAATTGGATAAATATCCGTTTTTCTCTTTCTGATATTTTTCCTCCGTCAAAAAATGCTGCCTGCGCTTTTCATGAAAAGGAATTTTCTCGGTTTCGTTCATGTTTACTCCCGTAAAATTTAGCTTGGTCGGTACTCTCTTAATTCTGCTGCTCGGTTTCAGACGACCTTCTAATCTTCAAACTCTTCCAAATTAATCAGCTTTACCTTTGGCTTCACGCTTGCGCTTCTGCTCCCTCGCCCAGTCAACTATATCTTTTGGATAATAAGGGGATTTACGCAATTCGGTATCGTCCAAATCATCAAGATAAACAATGGCGGCGACTTCAAAAGCCCAGTAGCTGCAATAACCGTTCTGCTCGGGGTCAAGATGGGTCTGGTATTCAAGGTCGCTCATGCCGACCATTTCGCGATACCAGTCTTTGAGGTAGGCATTGAGTTCTTCTAACTGTTCTTCTTTGGTTTCGCCGCGCATAGCTTCACCGAATAAAATGGCGTGTTTACCCATTTGGACGTAATCCGGATCGGGACGATTTTTAAAATGGTAGTCCAAAAAGTCTTCAATAGTAGTATCAGGTTCTAAATCATCTTCAGCATTGGCAAGAATGACTTCGAGCAGGCGAGGAAGCAGGTCTTCGCGTTGCAGGAGGTAGCACAGCGCGATGAGGTGTAGCGTTTTAAGATAGTATTCAGTATAAAACCACGGCATCGGGCTGCTGTAGTAGCCGATTTCGTTTAATTTGGCTTTGTTTTGATGCCAGAATTTGGTGGAAACTTCTAATATTTCAATAATTTCATCAAGCATACTAGGAAGTTTGCCGATAGATTCTCCAGCGGTATAACTAGACTTTACATAATCCATTTTTGTGAATGCTGCCAAACCGTAGGAATTTCTCAGTTCTAAATTATTTGAATTGGAATTATATTTAAAAATTTTCATTGTTTCCGGTGTTTTCTCAACAATGAATTTCCATCTTTCCTCCGTCAAAAAATGCTGCCTGCGCTTTTCATTAAAATAAACTTGCTCGGTTTCTTTCATGTTTACTCTCATAAAATTTGGTCGGTATCTATCTGAATCTTTATATTCGACTACATTTAAAGACCCAAACAATAGCGGCTTGGTATCTGAATCCAACACCCTATTTCGATTGACGGAAAGGTCGTCTGAAACCTAATTTGGTTTTTCAGACGACCTTTCCGTATCAAGCTTAATAAACAATCTCTCACTTCATCACGGCTCCGCCATTTCCAACGCCTGCTTGATGTCCACGGCAACGACGCGCGACACGCCTTTTTCCTGCATGGTTACGCCGACGAGCTGCTCTGCCATTTCCATGGTCAGGCGGTTGTGGGAGATGTAGAGGAACTGGGTTTGCGCCGACATTTCTTTGACCAGGTTGCAGAAACGCGAGGTGTTGGCGTCGTCCAGCGGGGCGTCGACTTCGTCCAAAAGGCAGAAGGGGGCGGGGTTGAGGCTGAACAGGGCGAACACGAGGCTCATGGCGGTGAGGGCTTTTTCGCCGCCGGAGAGGAGGTGGATGGTGCTGTTTTTCTTGCCGGGCGGGCGCGCCATGATGGACACGCCGGCGGTCAGGAGGTCGTCGCCTATCATTTTGAGGGTGGCTTCGCCGCCGCCAAACAGGGTCGGGAAGAAGGTTTGGACTTTGCCGTTGACGGCGTCGAAGGTTTCTTTGAAACGCGCTTTGGTTTTGTCGTCGATTTGGGCGATGGCTTCTTCCAAAAGGGTGATGGCGGCCTGCACGTCTTCGCTTTGGCTGCGGTAGTAGCCGTCGCGTTCGCGCGCTTCTTCGAGCTCTTGCAGGGCGGCGAGGTTGACGGCGCCGAGGGTTTCGATTTGCTGGGTGAGGCTGCCGATGCTGCTGTTCAATACTTTCGGCGATTCTTTCGCCAACGCTTCGAGCGCGTCCAAATCGGCGGCGCGTTCGGTCAGGTTTTGATGGTAGCGTTTGGCGTTGATCAGGGCTTCCTGCTGCTGCAACAGGGCGGTTTGGGTGGCTGCCTGAAGCTGCGGCAGCTTGGTTTGCAGGGTTTGTACGCGGGCGTATTGTTCCCTGCCCTGCTCCTGAATCTGCGCGAGTTTTTCCTGCACGGCGATGTATTCTTCGTCCAGCGTGTGCACGGCTTCGGTCAGCTCGTCGAGCTTGATGTGCTGCTCGTCGTTTTGGAACTCGGTTTCATAGGCGAGGGCAAGCTCTTGCTGGCGTTCCTGCCAGTCTAGGGTTTGCTGTTCGAGCCGGGCGATTTGCTGCTGGTAGTTTTGTTTTTGCTGGTTGAGCTTGTGGACGGCGACTTCGGCAAGTCCGTATTGGCGGTTGGCTTCCAACAGGGCAAGCTGCGCCTGTTTCAGACGACCTTGCTGCTCTTGGCGGCTGTGTGCGGTGGTTTGCTGCTGGTGTTCGAGTTCGGCGGTAGCTTCCTGCAAAGTAACAATGTCGTCTGAAAGCCCGTCAGACGTGTGTTGCAATACGGTCTGTTCTTCCACCAACTGCGCCAGTTCGCGGGCGATGTGTTCACGGCGGATTTGCCCTTGGTTGGTGCGCGCCAAGAGTTCGGCGGCGCGTTGCTGCGCTTGGCTGTATTGGCGCGTGTGCTGCTGTTGCTGCTGCATCAGGTTTTTGTGCTGCGTTTCAGACGAGCGCACGGCTGCCTCCGCCTGTTTGAACGCGGCTTCGGCGGCGGAGAGTTCGGGGGCGAGGTTTTCCAGTTCGGACGCGATGCCGTCGAGGCGCGCTTTTTGGGCAATCAGGCTTTCCTGCGCGGGTTTGGCATAGAGCAGGACGCTGACTTTATCGACCTGATGGCCTTCGGGCGTGAGCCAGATTTGATGCGCGCCCAAATCGCTTTGATGCGCGAGGGCGTAGCTCAAATCGGGCGCGCACAATACGCCGTCGAGCCAGTGGTGCAATGCCGTCTGAAACGGCGGCTGCGCTTGGATTTGGTTCAACAATGCCTGTACAGGCAGGGATTTTTTGATGCCGCCGGAGAGGTCGTCTGAAAGCCATGCCGCCTGCCCTTGCGGCAAAGGCGCGGGCGGAACGAAGCCGTTCGGTACGGCGCGGGCGTGCAGGCGTTCGGCAAGGATGACGGACAAGGCGTGCTGCCACTCGGCGGGCGCGGTGATGTGTTGCCACAGTTGCGGCGCGGCGGCGTGGTCGGTTGCCTGCCAGAAGTCGGCGGCTTCCTGCTGTTGCGACAGGATTTGAGACAACGCCTGCTGCTGCGCCTGCAAGGTGATGTGTTGCTGCTTCAGGCTTTGGAAGCGATCTGAGGCCGTCTGAAACGCCTCGCGGGCCGCGTGTAAGGCTTCTTCGGTGGCAATGATTTGTTCTTCGTAATGCTCTTGCTGGCTTTGCAACAAGGCGGCTGCTTCCTGCGCGGCGGCGGTTTCGGCCTCGTCGGGCAGGTTCAGGGCTTGGTTTTCCTGTTTCAGACGACCTTTGCGCTCTTCGTGCTTGGCAACGGTTTGTTCGGCATGGGCAAGCTGCTGCTGCTTCAACGCCAGTTCGCGGCGGATGCGGTTTGCCTCGTCCTGCTGGGTTTGGAAGGCGGCATTGAGCGTGGCTTGAGCTTCTTCCAATTCGGGCAGACGCTCTTCGTGTTCGGCAACCTGCATCGCCCATTCCGCCAATTCGGTTTGCTTTTCTTCGGCCTGCAACTCGTTTTCTTCAAGCTGCACGCGGATTTGCTGCTGCTCCTGATGGATGCGCTGCATCTGCGCCTGCGCCGCCTGCTTGTCGCGTTCGATGCGTTGGTGCAGGTTTTGCTGATGGCGGATTTGTTCTTCCAAACGGGCAATCTGCTCGCGCAACACGCCGCGTTTGTTGCTCAATTCGTGTACCGCCTGCTGCTGCGATTGTTCGGCGGTCTGCAAGGCGTGTACTTCGTCATTTAACGCCTGAACCTGCGCGGCAGTTTCGTCCTGCTGCGCCTGCAAAGACTGATGCTGCGCGGTCGCCTTGTCGGCGGCGGCAAGCGATTGCTGCCATTGGGCGTAATCGAGCAAATCCTGTTGCTGGTTCAGCTGCGCAGTCAGGGATTTGTAGCGTTCGGCGGTTTCCGCCTGTTTCTCCAGCTTTTCCACCTGACGCGCCAACTCGTTCTGCAAATCACCCAAACGCTGTAAATGCTCGCGCGTGTCTTTCAGACGACCTTCCGTCTCCTTGCGGCGTTCCTTATATTTGGACACGCCCGCCGCCTCCTCGATATAAGCGCGCAACTCCTCCGGCCGCGCTTCGATGATGCGCGAAATCATCCCCTGCTCGATAACGGCATAACCGCGCGCACCCACGCCCGTACCCAGAAACAAATCGGTAATGTCGCGGCGGCGCACGGTCTGATTATTGATGAAATACGTCGATTCGCCCTGACGCGTCAGCTGCCGCTTGATGCTCACCTCGGCATACTGCCCCCACGCCCCCTGCAAACTGTGGTCGCTGTTGTCAAACACCAGCTCCACCGAAGCCCTCGGCGCAGGACGGCGCGTCGCCGCACCGTTAAAAATCACGTCCTGCATACTCTCGCCGCGAAGCTGCTTCGCCGAAGCCTCGCCCAACACCCAGCGCACCGCGTCAATCACATTCGACTTGCCGCAGCCGTTCGGCCCGATGACCGCAACAAGCTGCCCCGGCACATGAATCGTGGTCGGGTCGGTAAAAGATTTGAAGCCGGAGAGTTTGATGTGGGTCAGGCGCATGGGACAAGGACGGGGAGAAAAAAATAAAGTGGGATTTTATACTAGTCTTCCTGCGAAAAACCAAATTCTTGAAAACAAATCCGACGGCTTGTTGTCCGCACCTGAAAATCAGCATGGACGGGCAGTCCGCAAACTGAACATAACCGATTTACAACCGCCCAATTCTTCAGATGCGCAAACAGGCATATAATATGCACCTTATCGAAAACAGATTAAAAGGAACGACGATGGACGGACAAATGGAACTTTTTTGCTATCAGGAACTGCCGGTTTGGCAGGGAGACGAGATTCCCGACGCGCTGCGGACGGGTCATGCGTTTGACGAGGGAGAATGGGCTTGCCTGAATGTATTGCAAGGTCGTCTGAAATATTCGGAAGCAGACAGTGCAACAAACACCGAGCTGTCTGCCGAAGACGGCGATCACATGATCGCGCCGCAGCAACAGTTTACAGTCGAGCCTTTGACGGACGACGCGGAAATCAAGCTCTCGCTTTATTGCGCGGCAAAAGATTATTTCCATAAAAAATACGGCATGAGCGCGACCCATTCAGCGGTAGTAGCGGCTGAAAATACCGTTCCCGCAGGCAAGGCTTTGGATATGGGCTGCGGTCAGGGACGCAATGCGCTGTTTTTAGGCTTGAAGGGATTTGACGTCACCGCCGTGGACAACAATCCGCAGGCGGTGCAAAACGTCAACGAGTTGGCGCGTATCGAAGGCTTGGACGTGCGGGCGTTGGAATATGATTTGAATGCCGCCAACCTTCAAGACCATTTCGACTATATTGTCGCGACGGTTGTGTTTATGTTCCTGCAACCGCGCTTTGTGCCGCAAGTGATTGCCGATATGCAGGCGCACACCAACCCCGGCGGCTACAACCTGATTGTTTCGGCGATGGACACCGAAGACTTCCCCTGCCCTATGCCTTTCCCGTTTAAATTTAAAGAAGGCGAGTTGCGCGAATACTACCGCGGCTGGGAGATTGTCGAATACAAGGAAGAACTCGGCGCGATGCACGCGAAAGACGCCGCGGGCAATCCGATACAGTTTAAGTTTGTGACTATGTTGGCGAAAAAGCCCGAAGCGTAAACGAACGAGGTCGTCTGAAATGTTTTCAGACGACCTTTTGGTATCCGCTTTGTTACGGCGCTTTGAACTTTTCCTACCTACCATCCGACTGGCAACATCAAATCCTGATTTTGTCGGCTAGAAGCAGTTTCCACTCAAACACGCATTATCGACAACTCCAAAAAACAAAAAGGTCGTCTGAAACCGAAAATTGGGTTTCAGACGACCTTTTTATGATCAAACAATCAGTTGCTCAACACGTCCACACCTTTGGGCGGAGTGAATTTGAATGCGCCGCGCGAGAGGTTAGGCTTGGTGTTCAAGCTGCCGAAGGTGATGGAGGTTTGGTTGCCGAAGCTGTCTTTCAGCTGCATGGCGGCGAGGTTGTCGCCTTTGAAGCCGATGCGGATGTATTGGTAGCCGGCGTTGTTTTTCTTAGGCGTTGCCAAGACGTAGTCGATGCCGTTGGACGAGCCGTCTTCTTTGAGCGAGTAGCTGCTGTCAAGGGCGGTTTTGTTGGAGAGGATGGCGGCGGGGCTATCGCCGATGGTTTGGTCTTGGGCGGACTTGGTCACTTGCGCCAAATCAACGTCATAGAGCCAAATGGTTTGACCGTCGCCTACGATGGTTTGTTTGTAGGGCTTGGTGTATTCCCATTTGAAGAGACCCGGACGCAGGATTTTGAAAGTGCCGTGTGCGGTTTGGGTTTTCTTTTTGCCTTGGACGGTTTGGGTGAAGCTGCCGCTGATACCGTCGGCGTCGTTGTTGAATTTCTTGAGTGCATCTACTGCGCCTGCCTGCGCGAAACCGATGGTTGCGGTCAGGGCAGAAGCAGCGAGAAGTTTGAACAGGTTGTGTTGTTTCATCATTATTTTTCCTTGTTGGAAGGGGTGTGGCGCCCAGTATCGATGTTACAAAATAACAATGCAAGCCGCTTATGGGCGGTTTACATTTTGCAAACAGTGTTTTCCGAGGGCTAATTTTTTGAAGCTGCGGGATTTTTTCCTGCGGAAAAGACAATCGGGTTTCACAATTCTTTAATGTATGCCGATTGTGCAAACTGTGGTATTTAATGGTTTTTGACGCGCAACGCCAAATTGTAAAGATTATATTCCTTATATTGTTTTTTTTAAACGCTATAATGTTTGTTTTCCGAAAAACGGCGGACTTGGTATGAAATCTAATATTTATGCTTTGCTCGAACTTGCCCTGCTTTCAGACGACCCCGATGAAAAAGGACGGCTGACGGATGAGGCGTTTGCCGCCGTTCAGAACATGGACGGGGCTGAGGCAAACGCCGCGCCGCTGGACTTCCGCCACGCAGGACGCCCGCCGAAGCCTGTTTTGGTCGCACCGTCGCAACTGACGCCGCGCAAGATGAACACGATCGAAGGCTATGCGGCGATGCTGCACGCGATTGCGCATATCGAGTTCAACGCCATCAATCTGGCTTTGGACGCGGCATACCGTTTCCGCACGCTGCCGTTTCAGTTTGTGCGCGACTGGGTGCGGGTGGCGAAGGAAGAGGTGTACCACTTCCGCCTGATGCGCGAACGGCTGCGCGCTTTCGGCTTCGATTACGGCGATTTCGAGGCGCACAACCATTTGTGGGACATGGCGTATAAAACCGCCTACGACCCGCTGTTGCGCATGGCGTTGGTGCCGCGCGTATTGGAAGCGCGCGGGCTGGACGTTACGCCGGGGATACGCGCGAAGGTGGAACAGCGCGGCGATTCGGAAACCTGCGGCGTGTTGGACATCATCTACCGCGACGAAGTAGGCCATGTCGCTATCGGCAACCATTGGTATCAACACCTCTGCCGCGAACGCGGCTTGGAACCTGTCGCCCTGTTCCGCAGTCTGATTGCCCGTTACGATATGTTTATCTTCCGCGGCTATGTGAATATCGAAGCGCGGGAAAAAGCCGGCTTCAGCCGCTTTGAATTGGATATGTTGGAAGATTTCGAGCAAGATTTGAAACAAGGCAAAAAGGTCGTCTGAAAACCCCGAATCCAGATTTTCAGACGACCTCTGTTGAGGAACGTTATGTCGACTCACCATCACAAACACCATCATCACGCACACGCCCACACGCATACCGCCAACAAAAAAGTATTGCGCGTGTCGTTCGTCATCATCGCCGCCTTTATGCTGCTGGAGGCGTTCGGCGGCTGGCTGACCCACTCGCTCGCGCTGCTTTCCGACGCAGGGCATATGTTCAGCGACGCATTTTCCTTGGGCGTGGCGTTGTGGGCGTTCAAGCTCGGCGAAAAAGAAACCACGCTGCAAAAAACCTTCGGCTACAAACGTTTTGAAATCCTCACCGCCATGTTCAACGGCTTGTCGCTGGTGGTCATCGCCGTACTGATTTTCTACGAAGCCGTCAAACGCCTGCTTTATCCGCCCGAAATCGCCACGCTGGGAATGCTCGTTATCAGCGTCGTCGGCCTGCTGGTCAACATCGGCGTGGCGGTTTATATGCTGAAAAACAGCGACACCGAAGCCAACGTCAACATGCGCGGCGCGTATCTGCACGTTTTAAGCGACCTTGTCGGCTCGGTCGGCGCGATTGCCGCCGCCGTACTCATGATGGCGTTCGGTTGGCAATGGGCGGATCCGCTCGCCAGCGTGTTCGTTGCCGCATTGGTCGGACGCAGCGGCTGGAGCCTGCTCAAACAAACGCTGCACATCCTCATGGAAGGTGCGCCCGAAAACATCCACACCGACGACCTGCTCGCCATCATCCGCAACACCGAAGGCGTCAAATCCGTCCACGACTTACACGTTTGGACGATTACCAGCAATATCAACGTATTATCCTGCCACATCGTCGTGGACGGCAGCATGACCGTTGCCGAATCCGAGCAAATCGCCTACCGCATCGAACACAAGCTGTCCCACAAAAACATCGGACACTGCACCATCCAAATCGAAAGCGAACACCACCCGCATCCCGACAGCGTCTTGTGTTCAAACGAGACCGACGGCGCACACCATCACCACCACTAAACCTAAAGGTCGTCTGAAACCCTTTTCAGACGACCCCATCGAAAAACCAAAGGAAAACACATGATACAAGCCGTATTGTTCGACCTCGACGGCACACTCGCCGACACTGCCCTAGACCTCGGCGGCGCACTCAACACCCTGCTCAACCGCCACGGACTGCCCGAAAAAAGCATGGACGAAATCCGCACCCAAGCCAGCCACGGCGCGGCAGGACTGCTCAAACTCGGCGTAGCCATCACCCCCGACCACCCCGACTACGCCCAATGGCGCACCGAATATCTTGACGAATACGACAGCCGCTACGCCCAAGACACCGCCCTCTTTGACGGCGTGAACGAACTCATCGCCGAACTCGACAGACGCGGCATCAAATGGGGCATCATCACCAACAAACCCATGCGCTTCACCGACAAACTCGTCCCCAAACTCGGCTTCGTCATCCCGCCCGCCGTCGTCGTCAGCGGCGACACCTGCGGCGAATCCAAACCCAGCGTCAAGCCCATGCTGTATGCGTGCGAACAAATCCAAACAGATCCGCAACACGCGCTCTACGTCGGCGATGCCGAACGCGACATCCAAGCAGGCCGCAACGCCGGCATGAAAACCGTCCTCGCCGAATGGGGCTACATCGCCCCCGAAGACCTTACCGAAACTTGGCAACCCGACTACCGCATCGCATCGCCTTTGGATTTGCTGAAGCTTCTGTAAAACAAAAAAGGTCGTCTGAAAATTTTCAGACGACCTTTTTTTAAATCCACTTCTTTATTTCTTCTTCAAATAAACGCCGCTTTCGATATGGTGCGTAAACGGGAACTGGTCAAACATCGCGGCGCGTTCGACAGTGTGCGTTTGGCAAAGGGTATCGAGGTTCGCGCGCAAGGTTTCGGGATTGCAGGAAATATAGATAATGTTGTCAAACTGGGAAACCAGTTTCAGCGTTTCATCGTCAACGCCGGCGCGGGGCGGATCGACAAAAATAGTGGAAAAATCATACTCTTTCAGCGACACGCCCTGTTCTTGCAGGCGGCGAAATTCACGGCTTTGTGTATAGGCTTCGGTAAATTCTTCCGCAGAGAGGCGGGCGATTTTGATGTTGTCCCTTTGGTTCGCCTCGATGTTCCATTGCGCAGCGTAAACGGAAATTTTGGACACTTCAGTCGCTAACACCTGACTGAAATGCTGCGAAAGCGGCAGGGTGAAATTGCCGTTGCCGCAATAAAGTTCAAGCAAATCGCCGCTAAGATTTTGCGCAACATCACACGCCCAGCCGAGCATTTTTTCGCACACGCGGGCGTTGGGCTGGGTAAAGCTGCCTTCGACTTGACGGTAGCGGAAGGTTTTGCCGTTTACGTTCAACTCTTCCGTTATATAGTCTTGAGTCAAAACAATTTTCTGCCCTCTACTCCGACCGATGATATGAATGCCCAATTCACGCGCCAAAGCTTCAGCCGCACGATGCCACGCTTCGCCCAGCTTTTTGTGGTAAATCATGGTAACGAGCATCTCGCCGCTCAACGCAGACAAAAATTCAACGGCGTACCAGCGGTTTTTGAGTTCGGGATTTTGCGTGGTGGCTTCGATGAGCTTGGGCATCAAAGCATTGATGGACTCCGAAGCAGCAGGAAATTGGTCGCAACGTATCAGACTTGCGCCGCTCGCCTTCTGCCCGCGTTCGAACATGGCGTAAAACACTTCGCCGCCTTCGTGCCAAATACGAAATTCAGCGCGCATCCGGTAATGCTGTTCGGGAGATTCGAAAACTTGAATTTCAGGAAAATCCAAACCTTGGAAAAGCTGTTGCAAGTATTGGATTTTTTGGTCGAGCTGTTGCGTATAAGCGGTCATGTCAAATTAATCTAATAAAAACAATTGCCCATTATAATATAGTTCAGAGAACAGATTACGGCACTCTGCCAAAAACAATGGATTTCCAAAAACAGAAAGCCGCCCAAGCTAAATAAACTGCTTGAGACCTTTGCAAAAAAGCCCTTCCCCCGACAGCCGGAACCCAAACACAGGTTTTCGGCTGTTTTCGCCCCAAATCACTCCTAATTCTACCCAAATACCCCCTTAATCTTCCCCTGATACCCGATAATCAGGCATCCGGGTCGCCTTTTAGGTAGCAGCAGGCACACTTAGCCTGTTAGCCGCTTTCAACAGGTTCAAACACATCGCCTTCAGATGGCTTTGCGCACTCACTTTAATCAATCCGAAATAGGCTGCCCGGGCATAGCGGAATTTACGGTGCAGCGTACCAAAGCTTTGTTCGACCACATAACGGGTCTTCGACAAATAGCGGTTACGTTTGGTTTGCGCTTCCGTCAGCGGACGGTTGCGGTGGGCTTTGCACATAATACCGTCCAGTAACTGATGTTCTTTCAGATGTTGCCGGTTTTCCTTACTGTCATAGCCTTTATCGGCATAGACGGTCGTATCTTTGGCTATACCTTCCAGCAAAGGCAACAGATGGTTGCACTCATGGGTATTGGCGGGGGTGATGTGCAGTTTCTCGATATAGCCTTCCTCATCGGTACGGGTATGTTGTTTGTAACCGAGTTTGTAGAGGCCGTTTTTCTTTGTCCAACGGGCATCGCTGTCCTTACTCGGTGTGGTTTGGCCGCTGACTTGTCCTTCGTCATCGACTTCTATAGCCTAACGCTGTTTGCTGCCGGCGGTCTGAATAATGGTGGCGTCAATGACGGCAGCGGATGCTTTCTCTATTTTTAGGTTTTTTTCGGTCAGTTGGCAGTTAATCAGTTCCAGCAATTCGGACAGGGTGTCGTCTTGCGCCAGCCAGTTTCGGTAGCGGCATAAGGTGCTGTAATCGGGGATGCTCAGTTCGTCAAAGCGGCAAAACAGGTTGAAATCGATGCGGGTGATGAGGCTGTGTTCGAGTTCGGGATCGGAGAGGCTGTGCCATTGGTCGA
>NZ_POXG01000012.1 GCF_003044565.1 Neisseria sicca
ATTGTTGGTGTGTTTTGTAGAATTTTTTATTGTTTGGGAGTTGACGGTTTTTTTGGAGGGGGGTATAGTTCGGTTCTTCGCTGCTTCGGCGGCGGTTAAACGAACAAATAAGTATATCACAGTTGGTCTGATTTTTCGAGGTTTTGAGAAAAGTTGTGATTGACAATGAAATGAAATGCTTTATAATTCGTTTTCGCTCTTTAACAAAACAGATTACCGATAAGTGTGAGTGCGACAGCCTCACACTGTTTGAAAGACAGACAAGATGATGTTTTAGACATTGTCCTGTTGGTTTCTTTGAAGCAGACCAGAAGTTAAAAAGTTAGAGATTGAACATAAGAGTTTGATCCTGGCTCAGATTGAACGCTGGCGGCATGCTTTACACATGCAAGTCGGACGGCAGCACAGAGAAGCTTGCTTCTTGGGTGGCGAGTGGCGAACGGGTGAGTAACATATCGGAACGTACCGAGCAGTGGGGGATAACTAATCGAAAGATTAGCTAATACCGCATATTTTCTGAGGAAGAAAGCAGGGGACCATTTGGCCTTGCGCTGTTTGAGCGGCCGATATCTGATTAGCTAGTTGGTGGGGTAAAGGCCTACCAAGGCGACGATCAGTAGCGGGTCTGAGAGGATGATCCGCCACACTGGGACTGAGACACGGCCCAGACTCCTACGGGAGGCAGCAGTGGGGAATTTTGGACAATGGGCGCAAGCCTGATCCAGCCATGCCGCGTGTCTGAAGAAGGCCTTCGGGTTGTAAAGGACTTTTGTCAGGGAAGAAAAGGATAGGGTTAATACCTCTGTCTGATGACGGTACCTGAAGAATAAGCACCGGCTAACTACGTGCCAGCAGCCGCGGTAATACGTAGGGTGCGAGCGTTAATCGGAATTACTGGGCGTAAAGCGGGCGCAGACGGTTACTTAAGCAGGATGTGAAATCCCCGGGCTCAACCTGGGAACTGCGTTCTGAACTGGGTGACTAGAGTGTGTCAGAGGGAGGTAGAATTCCACGTGTAGCAGTGAAATGCGTAGAGATGTGGAGGAATACCGATGGCGAAGGCAGCCTCCTGGGATAACACTGACGTTCATGCCCGAAAGCGTGGGTAGCAAACAGGATTAGATACCCTGGTAGTCCACGCCCTAAACGATGTCGATTAGCTGTTGGGCAGCATGACTGCTTAGTAGCGAAGCTAACGCGTGAAATCGACCGCCTGGGGAGTACGGTCGCAAGATTAAAACTCAAAGGAATTGACGGGGACCCGCACAAGCGGTGGATGATGTGGATTAATTCGATGCAACGCGAAGAACCTTACCTGGTCTTGACATGTACGGAACCCTCCAGAGACGGAGGGGTGCCTTCGGGAGCCGTAACACAGGTGCTGCATGGCTGTCGTCAGCTCGTGTCGTGAGATGTTGGGTTAAGTCCCGCAACGAGCGCAACCCTTGTCATTAGTTGCCATCATTAAGTTGGGCACTCTAATGAGACTGCCGGTGACAAGCCGGAGGAAGGTGGGGATGACGTCAAGTCCTCATGGCCCTTATGACCAGGGCTTCACACGTCATACAATGGTCGGTACAGAGGGTAGCCAAGCCGCGAGGTGGAGCCAATCTCACAAAACCGATCGTAGTCCGGATTGCACTCTGCAACTCGAGTGCATGAAGTCGGAATCGCTAGTAATCGCAGGTCAGCATACTGCGGTGAATACGTTCCCGGGTCTTGTACACACCGCCCGTCACACCATGGGAGTGGGGGATACCAGAAGTAGGTAGGGTAACCGCAAGGAGCCCGCTTACCACGGTATGCTTCATGACTGGGGTGAAGTCGTAACAAGGTAGCCGTAGGGGAACCTGCGGCTGGATCACCTCCTTTCTAGAGAAAGAAGAGGCTGTCGCATTCACACTTATCGGTAAACTGTAGAAGATGCGGAAAAATGCTTGAGTGAAGACAAGATTCGCTTAAGAAGAGAATCCGGGTTTGTAGCTCAGCTGGTTAGAGCACACGCTTGATAAGCGTGGGGTCGGAGGTTCAAGTCCTCCCAGACCCACCAAGAACGGGGGCATAGCTCAGTTGGTAGAGCACCTGCTTTGCAAGCAGGGGGTCATCGGTTCGATCCCGTTTGCCTCCACCAATACTTTCCAAATCAAAGCGAGTTAAAAAGGCAGTGTAACTGCTTTCTTTTTTTCTAAAGAGAAGTCTGCTGACGAATCAGTTTGACGGAAAAAGAAAGGCTGCTATAATAATCAGCTCATTTTGATTTGCGAAGTAAATAGCAATATTGAACGCATCGATCTTTAACAAATTGGAAAGCCGAAATCAACAAACAAAGACAATGTGTCTGTTTTTGATGATTGACTAATTGCAAATGGTCAGTTATCTCCTAAATAGGAAAAGAAAAACAGGTACAGTATTTGGGTGATGATTGTATCGACTTAATCCCGAAAGACAAAAGGCGGGATTAAGACACAACAAGCAGTAAGCTTTATCAAAGTAGGAAATTCAAGTTTGATGTTCTAGTCAACGGAATATCAGGCAAAGTCAGAGAAGTTCTTGAAATGATAGAGTCAAGTGAATAAGTGCATCAGGTGGATGCCTTGGCGATGATAGGCGATGAAGGACGTGTAAGCCTGCGAAAAGCGTGGGGGAGCTGGCAATAAAGCTATGATCCCGCGATGTCCGAATGGGGAAACCCACTGCATTCTGTGCAGTATCCTAAGTTGAATACATAGACTTAGAGAAGCGAACCCGGAGAACTGAACCATCTAAGTACCCGGAGGAAAAGAAATCAACCGAGATTCCGCAAGTAGTGGCGAGCGAACGCGGAGGAGCCTGTACGTAATAACTGTTGAGATAGAAGAACAAGCTGGGAAGCTTGACCATAGTGGGTGATAGTCCCGTATTCGAAATCTCAACGGTGGTACTAAGCGTACGAAAAGTAGGGCGGGACACGTGAAATCCTGTCTGAATATGGGGGGACCATCCTCCAAGGCTAAATACTCATCATCGACCGATAGTGAACCAGTACCGTGAGGGAAAGGCGAAAAGAACCCCGGGAGGGGAGTGAAATAGAACCTGAAACCTGATGCATACAAACAGTGGGAGCGCCCTTGTGGTGTGACTGCGTACCTTTTGTATAATGGGTCAACGACTTACATTCAGTAGCGAGCTTAACCGAATAGGGGAGGCGTAGGGAAACCGAGTCTTAATAGGGCGAACAGTTGCTGGGTGTAGACCCGAAACCGAGTGATCTATCCATGGCCAGGTTGAAGGTGCCGTAACAGGTACTGGAGGACCGAACCCACGCATGTTGCAAAATGCGGGGATGAGCTGTGGATAGGGGTGAAAGGCTAAACAAACTCGGAGATAGCTGGTTCTCCCCGAAAACTATTTAGGTAGTGCCTCGAGCAAGACACTGATGGGGGTAAAGCACTGTTATGGCTAGGGGGTTATTGCAACTTACCAACCCATGGCAAACTAAGAATACCATCAAGTGGTTCCTCGGGAGACAGACAGCGGGTGCTAACGTCCGTTGTCAAGAGGGAAACAACCCAGACCGCCAGCTAAGGTCCCAAATGATAGATTAAGTGGTAAACGAAGTGGGAAGGCCCAGACAGCCAGGATGTTGGCTTAGAAGCAGCCATCATTTAAAGAAAGCGTAATAGCTCACTGGTCGAGTCGTCCTGCGCGGAAGATGTAACGGGGCTCAAATCTATAACCGAAGCTGCGGATGCTAGTTTACTAGCATGGTAGGGGAGCGTTCTGTAGGCCGATGAAGGTGCATTGTAAAGTGTGCTGGAGGTATCAGAAGTGCGAATGTTGACATGAGTAGCGATAAAGCGGGTGAAAAGCCCGCTCGCCGAAAGCCCAAGGTTTCCTACGCAACGTTCATCGGCGTAGGGTGAGTCGGCCCCTAAGGCGAGGCAGAAATGCGTAGTCGATGGGAAACAGGTTAATATTCCTGTACTTGATTCAAATGCGATGTGGGGACGGAGAAGGTTAGGTTAGCAAGCTGTTGGAATAGCTTGTTTAAGCCGGTAGGTGGAAGACTTAGGCAAATCCGGGTCTTCTTAACACCGAGAAGTGACGACGAGTGTCTACGGACATGAAGTAACCGATACCACGCTTCCAGGAAAAGCCACTAAGCTTCAGTTTGAATCGAACCGTACCGCAAACCGACACAGGTGGGCAGGATGAGAATTCTAAGGCGCTTGAGAGAACTCGGGAGAAGGAACTCGGCAAATTGATACCGTAACTTCGGGAGAAGGTATGCCCTCTAAGGTTAAGGACTTGCTCCGTAAGCCCTGGAGGGTCGCAGAGAATAGGTGGCTGCGACTGTTTATTAAAAACACAGCACTCTGCTAACACGAAAGTGGACGTATAGGGTGTGACGCCTGCCCGGTGCTGGAAGGTTAATTGAAGATGTGAGAGCATCGGATCGAAGCCCCAGTAAACGGCGGCCGTAACTATAACGGTCCTAAGGTAGCGAAATTCCTTGTCGGGTAAGTTCCGACCCGCACGAATGGCGTAACGATGGCCACACTGTCTCCTCCCGAGACTCAGCGAAGTTGAAGTGGTTGTGAAGATGCAATCTACCCGCTGCTAGACGGAAAGACCCCGTGAACCTTTACTGTAGCTTTGCATTGGACTTTGAAGTCACTTGTGTAGGATAGGTGGGAGGCTTTGAAGCAGAGACGCCAGTCTCTGTGGAGCCGTCCTTGAAATACCACCCTGGTGTCTTTGAGGTTCTAACCCAGACCCGTAATCCGGGTCGGGGACCGTGCATGGTAGGCAGTTTGACTGGGGCGGTCTCCTCCCAAAGAGTAACGGAGGAGTTCGAAGGTTACCTAGGTCCGGTCGGAAATCGGACTGATAGTGCAATGGCAAAAGGTAGCTTAACTGCGAGACCGACAAGTCGAGCAGGTGCGAAAGCAGGACATAGTGATCCGGTGGTTCTGTATGGAAGGGCCATCGCTCAACGGATAAAAGGTACTCCGGGGATAACAGGCTGATTCCGCCCAAGAGTTCATATCGACGGCGGAGTTTGGCACCTCGATGTCGGCTCATCACATCCTGGGGCTGTAGTCGGTCCCAAGGGTATGGCTGTTCGCCATTTAAAGTGGTACGTGAGCTGGGTTTAAAACGTCGTGAGACAGTTTGGTCCCTATCTGCAGTGGGCGTTGGAAGTTTGACGGGGGCTGCTCCTAGTACGAGAGGACCGGAGTGGACGAACCTCTGGTGTACCGGTTGTAACGCCAGTTGCATAGCCGGGTAGCTAAGTTCGGAAGAGATAAGCGCTGAAAGCATCTAAGCGCGAAACTCGCCTGAAGATGAGACTTCCCTTGCGGTTTAACCGCACTAAAGAGTCGTTCGAGACCAGGACGTTGATAGGTGGGGTGTGGAAGCGCGGTAACGTGTGAAGCTAACCCATACTAATTGCTCGTGAGGCTTGACTCTATCATTTGAAGAACTTCAAATGATAAATGCTTACTGACTGATTCAGTCATCACCAAATATATTGATTAAGGCTTTACCGATTTGTACAGTTTAAGTTTGGCGGCCATAGCGAGTTGGTCCCACGCCTTCCCATCCCGAACAGGACCGTGAAACGACTCAGCGCCGATGATAGTGTGGTTCTTCCATGCGAAAGTAGGTCACTGCCAAACACCTATTCTAAGCCCCTGACAGATGTCGGGGGCTTTTACTTTTATCTTGTGTTTTACCTTTTACTTTTACTTGAAGCCGTGTTTGTCGTTCCTTCTGATGATGGAGCGACTTGTTGACGAGTGACGATAGGGTGGTTACGGTGAGGGTAGGGTCAGCGGGTATAGGGATGTGACGGACGGGAAGAGGGCGGGTAAAATAGGAATGTTGCAGAATCAATACACAAAGAGATAGTAAATCAGGAAATCGTTAAGTATCGTTTGAACGGAAACGGTAAGACGGATATGATAGCCAACTATTTTACGGTGCCGCACACACAGGCGCCATTCGCATTCACAAACTATGGAGTATCTTCTTATGAAAAAATTCCTCTTTGCCGCGCTGTCCCTGCTGACCGCTTCGCTGTCGCTGGCCGCCGTGAACATCAATACCGCTTCACCATCCGAGTTGGAAGCCCTGCCCGGTATCGGCCCTGCCAAAGCCAAAGCCATCGTGGACTACCGTCAGCAACATGGTGCCTTCAAATCGGTGGAGGAGTTGAAAAACGTCAAAGGTATCGGTGAGGGTATCTTCTCCAAACTGAAGGCAGAAGCAACCGTCGCCCCTGCCGCACAGGCTAAAACCGCCGTGCCTGCCGCTAAGAAATAAGTTTAATGCCGCATTCCCAAAGGGGAATGTGCGCAACAGACCGCGTGATAAAAGGCCGTCCGATACCCTCGGGGATTCGGGCGGCCTTTGTGTCGGGCGGGTATGACGTC
>NZ_POXG01000013.1 GCF_003044565.1 Neisseria sicca
GACAGTCCCAATGATTGTGCAGTTTTTCAATAGGGGGAAAGGCGGCGGGAGTGGTCCGATAGACTATCTTCTAGGCAAAGACCGCGACCGAGAAGAAGCCAAATTATTACGCGGCGACCCCGAAGAAACCGCCGCCCTGATAGACAGCAGCGATTACGCCAAGAAATACACCGCCGGCTGCCTGAGCTTTGAAGAAAGCAACATTCCCGCCGAACAGAAACGCGCCCTGATGGACAGCTTCGAAGAGTGTATTTTTGCAGGCTTGGACAAAGACCAATACAACTGCCTATGGGTAGAACACCGAGACAAAGGGCGGTTGGAACTCAACTTCGTGATACCAAACATCGAGCTTTTGAGCGGAAAGCGGTTACAGCCCTACTACTACGCCGCCGACAGGGGCAGAGTGGACGCATGGCGCACCATGCAGAACCTGACGCACGGATACAGCGACCCAGACGACCCTGCCAAACGGCAGAGCATGACCCAAGCCAAAGACCTGCCGAGAAACACGCAGGAAGCCGCACAGAGCATCACAGACGGCTTAGAAGCCCTAGCCCTAGCAGGCAAGGTAAAAAGCCGCGCAGACGTGCTGGAAACGCTGGAAAAGGCAGGTTTTGAAATATCACGAGCGACCCCCAGCAGCATCAGCATCAAGAACCCAGACCCCAAAGGGCGCAACATCCGACTGAAAGGCGCACTGTATGAGCAAGATTTCCGATTTGGCGAAGACCTTCGAGCAGACATCACGCACCGAAGCCACCAGCATAGAGCAGCAAACGAAAGCAGACTTAGACACGCTACGGCAAAATATCAACGAGGCATTGAAGCAAAGCGAGCAGAAAATAACCGCCGATATACACGCCCAACAGTTACGCATGAGCAAGGCAGTATTCAAGCCCTATCTGTGGAGCTTGCTAGGCATATCGGCAACAGGTTTGATAGTCGCCGCGATATTGCTCATAGTGATATTGAGCTTAAACAGCGAATTGGACGACCTGAAACAGCAGAGAGCCGAAGCAGAGCGCACACTAGACCTGTTGAACACCAAGACCAAAGGTTTAACACTGGAAAATTGCCCGGTCGAGAACAGCAAAGCAACGCGGGTATGCGTAGCGACCGACCCGAGTTCGCCGCCGTATTACGCGAACAACGACAAAACCAGAGCTTGGCGGTACATAGCACAGAAAAACAGCAGATAGGGGTAACAGATGACCGAGATAGAAACCGCATTGTTAGACGCATTGGAGAACTTGGAGCGCAATCGCAAAGCGACCGAGAAGCGAATGCTGGACGCGTTAGCGGAATTAGAGAGCAATCACGCAGCAATCGAGCAGCGAGTGACGAAAGCCTTAACGCACTTGGGCGAAAGGTTGGCAGAGCTAGAGCAGGAAAACACGAGTTTGGCGAAGCATTTAGCGAGCTTGGCAGCCGAGTTAGAAAGGCAGAGCGAAATACAGACCGCTCAGGCAGTCTTACAAAATCGGCAGAGCGAAATCTTGAATCAACTCGCCAAACGATAAGCCAACGACACGAACGAAAACAAAGCAGGGGATGGGGTATGAGCCTATGATTACCGAGAACGAACGCGACAGACGAACAGCCGCATGGCTGATAGAGACCTACGGGGCTGAAGCCGTAGCGGAAGCAGAAACCCGCATTGCGGGCGCGAGAAAGCCCTATCCGAGCAATATCGCCAAAGTGTTAGGGGCTACCCTACCCGAAGCCCTAAAACGCACAGAAAACGCCGCAGCGCGCCAAAAACTGGCATCAATGCGGCGGATGTTGGAGAGCAAAGGCGGTTAATTTAATTTCAGGTTAGGACTTTCCAATTCAAATTTCTGTTTTTCCAGAACCTGATTGATTTGCTCATCAGATAATCCAGCTTCTGTTAGGGATATACGAAGTTGTTCAACACGTTGAAGGAAAGCCTGTTTGGCTTGATACACACCATCAGCGATAAATTGTGCGTTCAAATCGCTTTCAAGGCGGTAAAACTTAATGTTTGAAATACAGGAGTAAAACCAATCAAACCGAGCGGTCAGTTCCTGAATGGCTATTGTTCCGTGTGCTTCACTGATGCCTTCACGGCCTAGATAAACACTGCCCTGAATGTTTTCAAATCCATGTTTAGCCAAGATGTTTTTAATATCCGCATAGGCATTGTTATAGCTATTTCCATGATAATTATCTTTCAGGCAGTTGGTATCCATGTCAAAGGTAATCAGGTAACGGCTCATTATTTTTTCTCCTGTTGTATGGTTTCAGGCGGCATGGGCTTGCCGCGACGATACCAAGTGGCGCGGGAAATGCCGAGCTTCTCCCACGGTTTATCACGGCTGATAGAGTTTTCGGCTAGGTAGTCGGCGCGGGATTGCGACCAAAAGTTATAAACTGTTCGAGGTGTACAGCCGAAACGTTTAGCAATTTCGTAAGCAGTCATCGGGCGTTTATCTGTGCGAATTTTAGCCATTTTCTACCCAATCTTTCATTTCAATAAATTTATCTGAGAATTGATTTTTCTTTATTTTTCGTAAATTGTTCCTATGCTTTTGTAGTTCTGAAAACCGCCTGTCGCTGGCAGCAATATCAAACCTGTTCCAGACCCAATTACTGATAGATTTAGCGATACATTGGACTTCTTTCAGCATCATGGGGCAAGGGAAATCGCCGTTTACATTCAAACACTGATGCAGCACTTCCCGCTTCCAAGCGGTTATTCCCTGTTCGCACTTGAAGCCCCTGATATTGCGGTAAGCCCAGCGGCTCACGACATTGAACACGGTGCAGTTTCTACCCAGTCCGACCGCTTCCGAGTTCGTTCTGCCCACATACGGCTTGAATTTAGCCAAATCCACGAAGTCGGCGAGGTATTCCAAGTCATAGCCGCGTACAGCATCAGGAACGCCGCGCAGAAGCTCCCAATGGGGGTGTATGGGGTTTTTTGTAATTAACCCGCTAAAACCGTCGTCCCCGTCCAATTTTGAGCGATAGGCGGCTTCTACGGCGGCGAGATAACGCAAGGCAGCCTGTCGCCCGCCGAAATCCGCCGTCAGCACGGGAGCGGAGAGTGCATAGGCAAGATGGGCGTGGGCATTTTCACGGTTTACCGCCGCCCAAGCGGGCATAGGCAGCCCGCTATCTTCCCAAGCAAGAGCCGCGCCAGCATAGTCCAAGTCAAAGAGCATGAACACGCGCAAATGCGGCGGGTTGGCTTGAATGTAGCGGCGTTTGATGGCGTGGATGTAGGAACGCGGGCGGATACCTGCTGCCAAGTCATCGGTGCAGTATGGGTGTCGGGGTAGACGTTCTTGCAAGAACAGGTCAGATTGATGGTACAATTGGTTTACTCCATAGCCCCTAGCTGCGTGTCCGGCAAGACAACAAGCGCACTAGGGGCGAGTTTTTGAGATTGAGACAAGTGAGACAAAAACAACTATATCAGATAACAGCCCGCGTAGCGGGGTGATACAAGTCTGAAAAATTATATTTGAGACATGTCTGAAATGCAACCATAATCAGATAACAGCCTGACGCAGGGTTCTCTTTTCAAAATTTTCCAATCCGCAATCTAGCGGAGCCAGCAGGCGAAGCGGTAGAGCTTGGAGCGCAGCAGCGCAACCTAAGCCGACCAGCAGGGCGGCGTTTTCGGGGCAACCTGAAACCGTCGCCCTTTGTGTTGGTTGCGGTTCTGAAACTGTTGGCTTATCATGGCAACGTTTTCACAACAGAAACATAAAGCAAGGCTACATTGCGCTATCGCTTAATGCCTTGCAAGGGGAGTTCCCCTTGACCCCCGTAGGACTTTTTTTGCCTGCTTACACAGGCAAAAAAAGCCCCCAAACGACAGGAAAAAAAATGTCAGAAAAGCGAACAAAGCAACTCATCATCCGAGTCAGTCCGACCGAGTTTGAGACTTTGACCCGACAGAAGACCCATCCGAATTTAGCCCGCTACATTCGGGAGCGGGTTTTGGAAGATGGCAAAGCATCCGACAAAAAAACCGTCAAATTCCAATTCCCGCCCGAAGTCGTGCGGGTACTTGCAGGAATGGGTAACAACCTGAACCAAATAGCCAAGACCCTGAACACCGCCGCAAAGGTCGGCACGTTGGGCAATGTGGAAGCACTCAAGGCGACGACCGAGCTGGCAGCGTTGGAACGTTCCCTAAATTCCCTACGGGATTTTTTAGCCAAAGAAAAAAACGGAGGACAGTCCCAATGATTGTGCAGTTTTTCAATAGGGGGAAAGGCGGCGGGAGTGGTCCGATAGACTATCTTCTAGGCAAAGACCGCGACCGAGAAGAAGCCAAATTATTACGCGGCGACCCCGAAGAA
>NZ_POXG01000014.1 GCF_003044565.1 Neisseria sicca
AATCGCCTGGTTGGTGTAATACAACTGGCTGCCGTTGATCGCATCGGTAGAATCCGCCGATACCACACCTGCCGCCACACCTTGTACCTGACGGGTCTCGTCCGTGCCGTTGCCGACGGTAACGACACCGGCGACTTTGTTCGCTGCGGCAGTCGAACCTGCTTTGCCTGCCACGGCTTTGTCGTTCAGACCGCCGTAGGTGTAGGCTTCGCCTTTGGCTGCATCAGCCGTGCGGATGCCTTGGGTTTGGGCGCGGTCGCCGAGGTAGACGGAGTCTTTAACCGTGGCTTTGATGTTGCTGCCCAGTGCGTAGGCGTTGTCGGCGGATACGTTGTTGTTGTTACCGATGGAGTAAGAGCTGTTGCCGCTTACTACGGTCGGGTCACCGATGGCGCCGGAGTTTTTGCCGCTGACGATGTTGCCGGTACCGATGGCGATGGTGTTCTCGGCGTTGGCTTTGGCGCCTTTACCGATGGCGATGGCGTTGGTGCCTTTGGAGGCGGCTTGGAAGCCGACTGCCGTGGCGTATGCGCCGCTCGCGCTGGAGTCTTCGCTGTTGCGTGCCTGTACGTCAGGGTTCACTTCGCCGTCGTTGGTATGGAAGAACTTGATGCCTTGTTCGTTCATACGGCCTACGGCTTCGATGACGTTGTTGGTCACGTACATGCCTTGGTCTTCGACGTTGTAGGTCACGAGGCTGTAACCGTTGGACTGGGCAATCTTGGTCTCGTTCGTAACGTTGGTCACGTTCGGGTTGTTGCTGTTGTCCACCAGGGTAATGTTTTTGATATTACCCAAGCCTGCTTTGCCGTCTGCTTCGACTGCCGGCGGTGCGGTGTTGACGTTGCCGCCGTTGCTGCCGATCAGTTCGTAAACTTGGTGCAGTTGTCCGCCGTTGACGGCATCGGTGCTGCCTGCGGCGACGGTGCCTGCGGCGACGTTGGTCACTTTCTTACCGCCTGCGTTGATGCCCTCAGCAGTGATGTTGACATCGCCTGCTTTCAGACCGTCTTTACCCAGCGCCACTTTGTCGCCGACGTTGACGCCGTTGTTGTTCACAACCGTATCGCCTGCTTTGACGCTGTCGACTTTCAGGTCTTTGTTGAGGCCGACCTGAATGCCGTTCGCGCCTGCGGTGGTGGTGATGTTGGCATCGCCTTTAACCGCTACGGTATCGCCCAGTTTGTTGGCAACGGTCGTACCGCTGTCGCCTGCGAAGCTGATGCCTTTGTTGTCTACCGCGTCTTTCGCCGCGACACCTTTGGCGATGTCGGCTTTGACGGCTTTAGACAGGTCAACCGCGTAGTCGGTTACGTTGTTGGCGTCTTTGCTGCCTTTGGTCACGACGATGTTGTCAGAACCTGCGGAAACGCTCGCACCGTCTGCGTTAACGGTGTAAACGGTTTGACCGTTCGCACCTTCTTTGCTGGTCACGCTGGCGATGTTGGTGCCGGCTTCGACTTCGGTCTTGGCGGCGGCAGTCAGACGGTTCAGCTGTCCGACGTTGGCGGCATCGGTGTCTTTCACACCGGCGGCAACATTACTGATGGCTTTGTTGCCTGCATTGATGCCGTCGGCAGTGATGTTCACATCGCCTGCTTTCAGACCGTCTTTGCCCAGTGCCACTTTGTCACCAACTTTAACGCCGTCGTTGTTCACAACGGTATCGCCTGCGGTGAAGCTGTCGGCTTTCAGGTTAGGTGCGGTCGCCACTTTGTAAGTGGTACTGCCGTCGGCATTTTGTTTAGGCGTGACGACGATGTTGTCGTTGCCGCTTTCCACTTTGGATGTGGCCTTCGCCGCGGCTGCTTTGAGCTGTGCAACGTTTACTGCGTCGGTGTCGGCTTCGCCTGCGGCGATGTCGGACACTTTGTTGCCGCCGTTGTTCAGACCGTCTTTGGTCAGGCTGACAGGTTTGCCTGCTTTGCCGTTGCCCACAGTCAGTCCGTTGTCGGTCAGTACGCTGCCGCCTACGGTAACCTTATCGAAGGAGACGTCGTCTGAAGTCGCTACGGTGATGTTCTTACCGTTGCGGCTGACTTTGACGTTTTTGCCTTCTTTGAAGGTTACGGTGTCGCCTGCGCCGATTTTTTCAGACGAGGTTTCGTCGTTGGCGTTCAGGTTCCAACCTTTGTCAGCAGTTTCTTTGACTGCGGCAATGGCGTCGTGGACGTTGTCTTTGCCGGTACCGCCGATGTCGGTGGTGGTCACGTTGCCTTTGTAGTTGGCTGCGTTACCGCCGAGCAGGTTCGCCAGGTTGGCTTGGGCTGCGTTCAACTGCTCTTCGCTGGCGGCTTGACCTTTAGTGGCAAAGTCCGCACCGCCCAGAGTGGTGTTGCTCAGACCGGAAATCAGACCGGCGGTACCGTCGATCACGAGCGGTTTGTTGCCTTTGCCTGCTTTGCCGACGGTAATCTTGTCAGCAAGAGAGAAGCCGATGCCGTTTTCGTCGGCGCGGGTCAGGATGTTGCCGTCGCCTTTGACGCTCAGGCTGTCACCCAGTTTCTTCGCACCGGTCGTGCCGTTGTCGGCGGCAAAGGTCAGACCTTTGTTGTCTACCGCGTCTTTCGCTGCTACGCCTTTGGCGATGTCGGCTTTGGCTTCGTCGGTCAGGTCGAGGGCGTAATCGGTAACACCGTCGGCGTCTTTCGCACCTTCGCTGACTTTAACCGCACCGCCCGCCGCTTGGCTGAGGGTGGTCTTGTCGGCATTGACGGTGTACTCGGTGTTGTTGCCGTCCACTTTTTCGCTGACGGTCACGTTCTTACCGGCGACGACGGTGGTGGTTTTTTCAGTTGCGGCGAGTTGTTCGTTCAACTGGGCAACGTTGACGGCGTCGGTGGCT
>NZ_POXG01000015.1 GCF_003044565.1 Neisseria sicca
ATCTCAATTTCTCCATTCGAGAATTTGATGTATGCGCCTTTACAGGTAATTAAAACTTCCTCTTGCGCTGCAATATTTACTCTGCCTGAACTACTGGTCAGCACCGCGTCCTTCAGCGCATTCAGCTGCAGCTCGTCATTCTGTGCCTGTACTTCCACTTTGCCCTGATTGGCCTGTACCTTGATGCCGCTGCTTTGCGCAAACAGGTTGAGGCTCTCTGCCGCATGGGCGGTCAGGCTTTGTCCGGCGGTGATGTCGGTATGGTTGCCGCTGACCAGGTGGATGTTTTCATTGGCGGTGTGCAGTTGGCTTTGCTGGGTTGCGGTGGCAATACCGGCGGGGGCGGTTTGGATCAAACCTGCCTCTTTCAGGTCTTTGAGGGCGTCTTTCAGACGACCCCTTTGGGTTTCTTCATCGGTGTTGTGGTTGTTGGCGGTTTGGGCGGCTTTGTTCAGGCTTTTGGCGAGGGAAAGTGCTTGTTCAATCTGCGCGATGGCATCGTCCATATCCAGCACTTTGCCGTTGGCGTCTTGGTTTTGTGCGCTGACGAGTATGCCTTTACCCGCCCGTACGGCACCCCAGCCGTCGGTTCTGAGTTCGAAGCCTTCGCCGTTCTCTCCGCGTTTTGCCCTACCGCTGTCGACGATATGTCCGAGGTTGAGTTGGGATTTTTGGTAGTCGGTGGCGAGTTTGATGTGTTCCTGGCCTTTTTGGTCTTCCATCCTGAGTTTGTTGTTCGCCCAGGTACGGATGACATTCCTTGTGTTCCAATCGGCAGGGATGTGGTCGGGATGGGCGCTGTCGTGCATCACGCCGGAGATATACGGACGGTCGGGATTGCCTTGTACGAAAGACAGCATGACTTCGGTGCCTTCGTGCAGGGGGAAGTGGATACCGTATTCGGGACCGGCATAGGGTTTGGCGAGTCGGACGGGGCGGCTTTCTCCGCCGGGACTCCATTCGTCTAGGTCAAACGGCAGTTTGACGCGGTAGCGCCCCATGTCGTCGATGTAGGCGTAGGTGCAGTTCTCTGCCGCGGTCACCCGTGCGGGCAGTGTGCCGGCGATATGGGGGCGCGGTGTGGTGCGTTCGGGACGGAAGGCGAGTTGGGCGGGAACGGCGGTAAAGGTATGGCTGTAGGCGGTATCGCGGCTGCCGCTGTGTTCCATACTGAGTACCAGCCAGCCGTCGGGTGCTTCGGGGAAGGCGGTATCGGTTTGGAACACTTTCATCGGTGCCATGGAGACGACGTTGCCGCTGCCGTTGGCGACGGTTTGGCGGCAGAGGACGGCTTCGTTCAGCAGGGTCGTCTGAACTTTGGCTTCGTCGGGGGTTTTGGGATGAAGGCCCCAGTTTTGCCGTTTGCCCAATAAGACGGTGTTGTCGGCCGATTCTTCGGACTGTTTGTTGTCGGTTTCGGCAAAGAGGTCGGTATCGGCGGTGCGGTAGTTGTAGTCGGCACTGCGTATGCCTTCGACGATGGGGTTGTGGCGGATGCTTAAGTTGAACAGTGCTTCGGTACCGACGCTTTCCAGTCCGGCATGGGGACGGTAGGAAACGGGTAAGCTTTGATCGCGGAAGTAGTGTTCGGGACTGTCGCCGAAGACGACCACATCACCATGTTGTTCATTTTGTTCGAAGGCATACCAAATGCCTTCTTCCTCACACAGACGGTTGATAAAGGCGAAGTCGCTTTCGAGATACTGGGTCACATACTCGCGGACGGTGTAGCTGCGGCTTTTTTGGAAACGGTAGTCCACACCGGAGAAGCCGTGGTGTTTGAAGACGGCGGCAACGATATCGGGGACGGTTTGGTTTTGAAACAGTCGGGAGGATTGGAAATGTTTTAAAGCCGCGAAACGCGGCTCTAAAACAAAGCGGTAAACGGTTTCATCCTTAGATACCGACAACTTCTCACACGAAGTCACGATGCCCTGCCATTGTTTCGCCGGAGGCTCGTCTGAACCGGCTGCGAAGGCGGCGGCGACTTCGGACAATACGGCCTCCTGCGGACGAATTTCAAACGCTGCTCGCTGGTTGAGGTAGGAAGACAGCGGCAGGGAGGAATCGGTGGAGGTGGCGGTGATTTCGACGCGGTAGGCGGTGTTGGCGGCTTCGGAGGCGGTGAA
>NZ_POXG01000016.1 GCF_003044565.1 Neisseria sicca
CCAACTGAGCTACCACCGCGCATCATTGTTTTGCAACAATGAAAGGAAACTTGGTGGGTGATGACGGAGTCGAACCGCCGACATTCTGCTTGTAAGGCAGACGCTCTACCAACTGAGCTAATCACCCGAAAATAAAAAATACCGACAATGTCAGTATTTTGAAATTTGGCGCGGCGGACGGGGCTCGAACCCGCGACCCCCGGCGTGACAGGCCGGTACTCTAACCAACTGAGCTACCACCGCGCATCATTGTTTTGCAACAATGAAAGGAAACTTGGTGGGTGATGACGGAGTCGAACCGCCGACATTCTGCTTGTAAGGCA